>NZ_JAGSYE010000001.1 GCF_025685565.1 Granulicella aggregans | reverse complement strand
GAGCACGTCGATGCTGGTCTTCCCTGGGCCAACCGGAAAGCCCAATGGTCACTTCCTTCGATCTCTTAAAACTCTGGCGTTTCGCGCCGGTCTGAACTGCGGGGAGTGCGTCAATAAGACAGGGCATAGCTGCGCCACGAAAGCGGTTTGCGGGGAGTGGGGGTTGCATAAGTTTCGGAAGACATTCGCCACGCTTCACAACGAAGCGGGCGTCCCAACCTCGACTTTTCGCCTCTGGCTCGGTCATTCAGACCTGGCGACCACAATGCAATATCTTGCGGCGGCAAACCTAAGATCAGAGCGGACCCGCAGTCACGTCAATTCAAGCTTTGCGCTCTTCAGTGCTTGCGGTGCGAGATGACCACGGCGACGCCACATCTCCACACCAATACGGCATTCGAACTCTTGACCGGCATGGCAAGACGCTCAGACATTTGCTTTTGCAGATGACGCCCTACCGGATTCAAGGACGTTCGATTCCTGATCAGCAACGGGAGCGGCCCCCCGAGCGGATTGACGCTTCCAACCTTGCGGACCGCGATTCCTGGAAGCACGACCGGTGGGCTGAAGACCGTCGCCGGTCGTCGATGTTTATACTCCTCTGATCATGGGGTAAAAGACAACTCCGGAATTCAGGCGGAGGCTGGGTCACCCTGTTCTTGTTTCTCCCCGAAATGCGTCAGAAGCTCCTCAGTGAGGAGCTTCTCACCCCACCCTCTAAAATTTAGAAAAAACTCCCCTTATATACGGTGAAACCGCCCACCCGAGGTATCGCTTTGTGGATGACGTTCCACGCATCCGCGAAAGGATACCCGGGACATGAGTCTCAGCGAAGAACTACGGTCTCGTGAGAGCTTTCTCACCACTGTCGAGGTCATGAATCTTCTCCAAAAGACACGCGCAGCCCTGTGCGAGAGGGTTCGATCGGGGCGCATCCCTGCCGTCCGCGATGGCAATGCTTACCTCTTCGACCCACGCGAACTCGCGGAGTGGATTGAGGCACGCAGCACCAACAGTGGTCGACAACAGCATGAGCCATCCCTTCCCAACCGACACGATACTCACTTGTGGATGTCCGTTTGTGGTCGCGATGCTCTCGTTTCCAAGCCAGAGCGCGTTGCCGCAGATCTCGACACCTGCTCCGCTAAGACACCGACAAGGCAAAGCTGTGCACGTCCCGTGCTTCGACGAGGGCATTTGCAAGAGCGACTAACTGATGAATCGCTGGGGTGCTGATCATTACCTCGCATTTTCCAGCTAGCCCGTCGGGTAGTCAATCAGCGTGGTCCTGACCAATGTGCTGTACCAGGAAGAGCCCCGTCTTGATAAGGCGAGATGGGCCACGTCCGCGTGCGTCGTATCTATGACAGACAGTGCTTCTTCTCGCGCCTCTGCTACCACTCGGGCTCAATCCCTGCCGTCTGGAATACCTCGCTGGCTCCAGCCGCGTAGGAATACCTTCGGCATGCGCCGCGCCGACGGGTCTAGAGCGCAGTCATTACGCGAGACGAAGGGACATTGGATGGAGACGTAGACCCGAGTCAGACCGCGCCTGTGCGATCGCGGGCAAGCCATTCCCGTGCGATCGGGTCGATCGCTAAAGAAGACAATCAAAAGAATATTTCGAACAAAATGCGTCCGCAATTAGGGGAACCGATTATTTCGAGTACCGGTCAACATGCACAACCAGACCATGCACCCTTCGCCCAGTCCAGATCCTGAGTCCGTACGCAAATGGACTCAGACTTTGTATCCGCTCTTCGAGACGATGCTCTTGAGCCGCGGACTGCAACTCCAGCCGACCTACACCTGCAAGGACGTCGATGTACTGTTTGGTGTGACCGCTCGCACCATTCAGAGCAAGGTGTCGGATGGCATCCTGCCCAGTCGCAAGCTGATCGGGGGAGGCCGCTTCCTCCCGGCTGATCTCGAGGAATACCTGAGGAACGCTGAAAAGCCCTCACGTCGGTAGTTCCATTTCTAGGCGAGTTGCTTCGCATTTCTTCGAAGTAACTCGCTCCTCGCTCCCCATCTTCTGAGTCCTGCATATTTTCCTCGCTGGGATTCCGCCAGCTTCGCAGGGCTTCGCACTTTACCCACGTTTTGACCCACTGGTCACCAGCTTCTCAAGGCTCAGGTTAGCTACGATTCGCTTCAGCTTGGCGTTCTCCTGCTCGAGCTCCTTCAATCGCCGAGCCTGGTCTACCTGCAGCCCGCCATACTCCTTGCGCCAACGGTAGTACGTCTGGCCCGTGATCCCAGCTTCCTTACAAGCCAATGAAGTCGACTTCCCGTTCGCGATCACCACTTCAATCTCGCAACAGGTTCACCACCTGCTCAGGACTATGCTTTTTCCCGCGTGCCATATTCCGCTCCTTTGATCCCAGTTTGTATCAACTCCACTGGTACAAAAGAAGCCGGGCACTGCACATAGTGACTGTTCGCGTCAACTGACTTGAATGTTCTCACCGGCAATTATTGAGGACAGCGGCCCACCCCGTCTAATCTGATCCTTATGCATACAGCCTAGCGGTTCCTGTTGCAGTATAGGAACCATTGCGGTTCTTCACGGTTTGCTTACATCGATCTCGTTGTCGTCCGAGACGCGGTCGATCAGTTTGTTGTACGGATCTATGCCGGCGCGGGTGGGCGGCTCGTCGACGACGATCTCGAAGGTCTGCTTCTCCTGCGAGAGCTTTTCTTTCTTCAGATAGAGCTGTTTCTCGTGGTCCTTCTTGCCGGAGAAGACGCCGATGTCGATGTAGTCGGCGAGGGGCATGGGTGTCTCGGTGCCGGAGCCGTCGGATCTCAACTTCTTCGCCTGCACGGTGAGTATGACCTTGTATTTTTTGTCGGGCGTCTGGACATAGGTGGCAGTGATGGCTTTGTTGTCGTAGAGGACGATGTTTTCAAAGGTATCGGTGATGAAATACTGGTACTCGGGCGGCGTTTGGGCGCGCAGGGCGTCAACAAACTGGCGTGTGTCGGGATAGGGAACGTCCTGGTTGGTGGTCGCGTTGGCATAACGGTACTGCATGAGGAAGTTGTGCAAGGCCAGGTTGAGCTTGTCCTCGCCGATGAAGTCCGAAAGTCCGTAGAGCGCGAGCGAGCCTTTTTGGTACCAGACATAAGCCTCGCGCTGCACCAGAACGATCGGCGGCTCCTTATGAGCCTCGCCGGCGCGGCCGCGGAGGTAGCCGTCGAGCTCGTGCGAGAGGAACTTCCGCATCTGGGCGTCGCCGTACTTCTTCTGCGCGACGCGAAGGGCGGAGTACTCGGCGAGCGACTCCGACATCATGTTCGAGCCTTCGACGGCGCCGCCTATGAGCTGGTGGGCCCACCACTGATGCGCAAGTTCATGCGCGGTGACGAAGTAGGTGCGGTCGATGTCCTTGTTCGGATCGACCACGCGGTTGATGAAGCCAGT
Organism: Granulicella aggregans; assembly: GCF_025685565.1. Lineage (NCBI taxonomy): Bacteria > Pseudomonadati > Acidobacteriota > Terriglobia > Terriglobales > Acidobacteriaceae > Granulicella > Granulicella aggregans. The sequence continues at coordinate 2,396,625 of NZ_JAGSYE010000001.1, read as the reverse complement.
CTCCGCGTAGGGAACGGTGTTGGGAAAGGACTGGGCGAAGTTGCGGTAGCGGGGATACTCCATGACGCGAAACTGCTTGAACTGGAAGGGGCTGAAGTTCTTCTCGTAATACGCGAGACCCGCCTTCGAGGACTCGACCATGTCGGCGACATCAAAGGGATGATGAGGGTCGTAGTAGATCTCGATGTTGATGGGTCCGGAGACGCCTTGATAGACGTCTCGCCTTACGTCGTAACGCGCAGAGACGTAGGCGTGGAAGTTGAGCATCTCGACATCGCCCATGCTGTATTGGAAGTAGTGGCGGCCATTGCTGTGCCAGTCTTTCTGGAGATAGCCGGGCGCAATGGCGATCTGGGGCTTGCCATCGGAATCGACGTCCGAGGTGCTGACGGTGGCGCGGTATGTGACCCAGTCGGCATCCTTGATGAAGAGGTTGGTGCGGCTGCCGACGGGGTCGCCGCGGTGGGGAAGGTCGCTGACTGGACCGAGGTGTTCCTCGCGGCGGCGGCGGGGATCAGAGAGTTCAGCGCGGGCCGAATAGCCAATCGCGGGAAAGTAACTTGCGTCGAAGAATGTGCCGGAGTAGGCGAGTTCGGGGCGCTCGCCGCCGTCCCTGAAGCCGTGCGTGGCGTAGGCGACGGTGAAGTCCATGTTCATCTTGTCGCCGGCCTGCAGGGGCTGGTCGAGAGCATAGATGGTGTAGACATTGCGAGGGCTTGCCGAGACTCTATGGAACCCCCGGTCGAAGCGGACGTTTGAAACGGACTCCTGACCACCGACAATGAGAAGCTGGCTAATGGGCGTAGAGTTCTTGTTCTGGAGCAGATAATGGCCGGTACCGGAGAGCGCGCGACGCTCGGGGAAGATGTCGATGTTCGCATCGACCGCGATGACCTTGGGCTGAGGGAGAAACTCATACTTCTTGTAGTCCCGCTCTAACTGGGCCTGGTCCTTACGCTGCTGGGGCTCGCTAATGAACTCATTGAGGACGTGCGAGTTGTAGAAGTACCAGCTGCCGGTGCCGATGGCGACGAGCAGGAACAGCACGCCGGCCGGGACAAGACGCGGAGCGCGATGGCGGAAGAGACGGATGCGGGCGGACCAACTGTCTTCCGAACCGCGCAGGGCGAGGCCGATCGAGAGCACGCCGAGAAACGCTGAGATCGCGAGCCAGTAAATCTTGGACCAGACGAGTGCGGGGACGAAGTGGCCGTAGCCATTCATGTCCGAGTAGATATAGACCGGGTTGTACCCGAAGAGATAGAGTGTGTTCTCCCAACCGTGCGAGACCAGTACAGCGTCGAGGACGAAGAGACCGACGACGATGGCGTGGCCGATGAACTTGTTCGAGAGGACCGTCTGCAGAAAGAGAGCCAGCAGCGTGTAGATCAGAACCTGCGAGAACACGATCAGGTAGAGCGACTGGGCGTATTCGACCAGCTCGAAGCGGAAGTACCCCGCAATGATCTGGCTGACGATGCCGCACAGCATCACGAGGGTGAGCAGAGAAAATTCAACGACAGCCAGCGCGGCGAATTTTGAGAGCCAGTCAGTGGACTCGCGCATGGGAAGCGCGTCCTGAATGCCAGCAAAGCGCGTATCGCGTTCACGCCACACCAATTCGCCGGCGTAGATGGTGGCTACGATGATGAGGAAGATGAAGGCGTTTCCTCGAATCGCATTGAGCATGAGGAAGGTGACGGGGTATAGCTTGTCGTCATCGAAGACGGTGGCGAAGTGGCCGTTGACCAGGCAAAAGACGAGCAGTACCCCGGAGATGGCCCAGAAGAGAAACTCAGAGAAGATGTTCTTGACCCGCAGTCGCGTGAGCGAAACGAATTGTGCCCAGGTGGTCGTTGAGCCGAAGAACTGGTGTACGACGGGCAGGCGCTCAGCGACCAGTGAGCGGGCAGCACGCGGGGTCGCAGCGTCGTTCTGGCGTTCGCGGGCCGCGCGACGTCCTTGGGAGACAGCGGTCAAGGCTTCGACCGAGATGGGAAAGAGTACCATCACCGTGACGAGGCTTAGGATGCCGACGCCGCTCCAGATAAGGCGGTTGTAGAGGAAGACGCCCGACCACGGAAGCTGTAGCGTGTTCTGCTCCACGGGGGTCCAGTATTTCGTGACGACATTCAGCAGGCGAAGACCGACGGGATCGAAGATGGCCGACCAGAAGTGTTCGAGCGACCCGGTAGCAGCGAAGACGGCCTGGAAGATGAGGTAGGCGACGAAGAAGATGACGCCCTGAAGGTACACGATCACCAGCTTGCGAGTGAGCGCTGCCACGGTGAAGAAGATCGAACCGAGGAAGAAGATCTGGACCACGGTTACGGCGAAGAAGGCATGAAGATACCAGTGGAAGGCACCGTGCGCGATGCGAGCGTGGTCGGCCCAGGGCGCGAAGGTGCCGGTCGCTTCGCCGAAGACGAGACCGCTGAAACAAAAGACGGCGGTGACAAAAGAACCCGCCCAGCGACCGCCGAGGTAGGAGAACTTGGTGATGGGCTTGGTGAAGATGAGCTGGTAGGTGTCTCGCTGGAAGTCTCGCAGGATCGATGTGCCGAAGATCGCCGCGATGACAATGGAGCCGAAGAAGCTGAAGAGGATGTAGATGACGCTGGTGGCGAGCGGACCGTTAAGCAGGACTTTGTCGTTGCCGGTGTTGAGGAAGTCGTCCACGGCGATGCACATGAACGACAGCGAAAACCAGAGCAGGAAGTAGACGTAGGTGGAGATGCTCTTGGCGCGGAACTTTAGCTCGAAGGTGAAGAACTCCCAGAACTGGGTCATGACGCTATCTCCTGGGCTAGTTCTTCGCCTGTTTGGCGAGGTTAAGGAAGTAGACGTCTTCGAGGCCGGAGTCGACGGGGATGAAGCCTTCGCCGGGGCTGGAGTCGGCGTAGATGCGGACCTCGTGCAGGCCGCCGACGAGGTGGGTCGAGATGACGCTGAGGCTGGCTTCGAGCGCGCGGAGTTCGTCGTCGGTCGAGACGACCTTGCTCCAGATCTTGCCCTTCAGCGCGTCGAGCGATTCGGCGGGTGAGCCTTCGAGTAGCACCTCGCCTGAGGCGATGATCGCCATGCGGGGGCAGAGCTCGCGGACGTCCTCGACGATGTGCGTGGAAAGGATGACGGTGACGTTCGAGCCGATGGAGCTGAGCAGGTTCAGGAAGCGGTTGCGCTCGGCGGGATCGAGGCCGGCGGTGGGTTCGTCGACGATGATGAGCTTGGGGTTGGCGAGCAGTGCCTGCGCGATGCCGAAGCGCTGCTTCATGCCGCCGGAGTAGGTGCTGAGCGCCTTCTTGCGGGCGGCCCAGAGGTTGGTCTGGTTCAGCAGCGCGTCGACCATCTGGTTGCGTTCGGTCTTGTTGGTGATGCCCTTCATGATGGCGAGGTGATGGAGCATGTCAAGCGCGGACATCTTCGGGTAGACGCCGAACTCCTGCGGCAGATAGCCGAGTACCTTGCGGATGGCGGCCTTCTCCTTGAGCACGTCGAGGCCATCGAGAAAGATGGTGCCGGTGTCGGGGTCCTGTAGCGTGGCGACGGTGCGCATCAGGCTGCTTTTGCCCGCGCCGTTCGGGCCGAGCAGCCCGAACATGTTGTTGCCGATGGTGAGCGAGAGGTTTTTCAGCGCTTTCACGCCATTGGGGTACGTCTTTGAGAGGCCGGTGATGGTGAGTGCCAAGTATATTCCTCCCGTTCTTGCCATTTTCTGATTCTTTGCGTGACCGCACTCTATCATGGCGCCAGACTTATTCTGCAATCGACTAAGGCGAACACCCATATCGCTTCGGAAGAGACTTCCTGCATAATCGCCAATGCACTCAAGGAGCGTAGATGGGATCGCGGCGGATTGAAAATACCTGGCAAAGTATGCATTTACGCCGGTGCTGCAGTTCAATCGCTTTTATAACCGACATCATGTACTTAACGAGAATGATGTGCCGAAGAAGGCTCTGCTGCTGACGGCATCTCCTTGCGTCTCGCCCGGCAACGGATCTGCTGGACGATGCAGTTGGGCATGCAACACAATTTCGTCTTGCGCGGAAATTGATCGGCTGGAGGCAAAAAATAAGTGGATCAGGTCGCGAGCAACATAGCCAGAGAGAATTTAAGGCCCGATTCGGTTGGCAGATGTCTGGGCCGCTCTCAGCATCGGAAGGCGGGCATCAGCGTCCCGCCAGAGGCGCAAGAATACAGCATAGTCGGCCCTCGCCTTTGCCCTCTCGCCGGCCTGTTCTTCGGCTCTTGCCAGGCCTAACCTTGCGACGGGGCCAGTGATATAGTTCCGCGTCACGCCGTAGTGATCGAGGATGTTTTGAAACGCCGAACTAGCGTTCTCACTTTGCCCGGAGGCCAGGTAGGCTTGTCCGAGAACGTAGACCGGCACCAACGAGAGGTTACCGCTCATGGAATAGGGGGAGGTCGGTGCCAGCGCTTCGAGTGCTCGTCGCGCGCCGTCTGGAGACTTGCCGTCGCCGAGCAGAGCGCAGGCGCGGATAATCGAGACCGCAACCTGTGCAAGCGTGTCTTCCGGAAAGCGCCGGTTGATGTCCGCCGAAGTAATCGCCGCGGCAGTGCGGTCGCCAGAGAGCGCCTGCGCCATACCGGCCAGCGTTTCCACCTCGGAGCTTCTGGATAGGTCGAGACTCGCTTTCGCCTTCTTTCTGGCAACCTGAACGTTGCCCGCCAAGGCCTCCTCAAGCGCAATCTCCGCCAGGCTGCCAGCAGCATCTTCGGAATCCTGTTCGCGAAGGAAGTCCTGGACGGACTGTTCATTGAGCGAGCGCGCGAGCGCGAACTTCCCGAAGGAACTCGCGCTTAGCGACTCGAGTTCGAGCATGTTGCCGCTCCAACCCGGCTGCGCTCGAAGATACGAGGCTTCAGACGCCATCGCCGCACTGTCTTTCTGAAGGAAGTCGATCTCATAGAGATAGTAGTGGTGAACGGGGCTATCGTTGTGCCGCGCGACCGCATCAAGCAGCACCGCCTTCGATTCTTCGACTCGATTCAGAAAGAGCAGTGTCGTAGCGAGCCGAGAGGTGTTGACAACAGGCGTGGCAGGGCTGTTCTTCACCAGCGACTGCACCATGGTGAATGCGCGCTCGTACTCTCCAGTCGTGAGATAGAGCTTGAGCAGATTCGCGACGGGATCGCCGTCATGAGGATAGGTCTCAGCCCAGGTCTCGAGGATCTTGCGAGCAGCCGGCAGATTGCCCGTGGCGTACTGCTCATAGTGCGACTCAAGATAGAGCCTCTCCCGGTCGCTTACCCGGCCGCGTAGCTCGTAGGCCTTGCGCGTCGCCAAGACGCCCTCCTGGCTGGAATCGCAGACTCCCAGGCGGCCGTAGGCCATCGCAAACTCCGGATCGTGGGAGATGGCCTGCTTGAAATAGGCGATGGCGGCGGGACCATCTCCACGGTCTTGCGCCTGTCTGCCAAGGCCGTAGGCCTCCAGCGCTTCGAGCGATCCCGTGGTAACGCCCTCGGGCGGCGCGTCATACTTCTCAAGAGATTCCAGAGATTCGCCCAGGCGGCGGCGAAGGTTGCCGGCCGCGATGCCAAGCGCATGCAGTACATGCTCCTTGCTGTCGGCAGTCTCCTGGTCCTGCGCCAGCAGGTCACCCGTCTTGCACTGGAGCGCCCTCAGTCCGAGGACATATTGGCTCCCCAGCCTAGTAATCGACCCATCGATGACGGCGTCACTGGCCGTCCGCTGACAGACCTGGCGTGCCAGCTCGGAGGTAAGACGCGCGTCCACAGGCTGGGCCATCAGCTTCATGGCCTGGGCGATGCGGCTGTCCGAGAGCAATCCCAGGTTGGGCGATTGGTCCAGTTGGGCGGCTAGACCCTGGCGGAGCGCCGTGTCAAAGGCGGGATCGCCCGTGGTGTTGGTGAACTCAGCCAGGACTATCGTGCCCTCGACCTTGGCTCCCGTCTTGCTCCTGGCACGCCAGACCCAAACCGATGCGATACAAACCAGGACAAGCGTAGGGACGCCAAGCAAGACCCATCGTCTCAGCGCCGAATGTCCCGTGTGCCCCATATCCGCGGAGACTGGATAGACTTTCACGTGGACGGAAGGTTCGATAGCCGGAGCCAGAGGATTGGCGTCCCCGACTGGAACCCCGCTGTTCTCGTCGCCATTCAACCGGGGTTCGCCTTCAGGAATGGTCTGAGGCGCAGGCACCTGCTCCACTTCTACCGGAAGGACGGCAAATTGATAGCCCGCTCCGGGAACCGTGACAATGTACCGGTTCTGACCTGGCAGCTCGCCGAGCGCCTTACGCAGCAAGAAGATGCTCTGCGTCAGGTTGGTCTCTTCGACAAAGGCCTGCGGCCATACCGCGTCCATGATCTCGCGCTTCGTCAGAACTCTTCCCGGGTTCTCTAAAAGAAAGAGTAAAAGCTGGAAGGCCTTCTGCGGCACCGAAACGGGCACGCCGGCACGGCACACTTGACGCCGGACAGGGTCGATCAAGAAGTCGTCGAACTGATAGAAGCCGAGTGTTTGCATGGGGTTGACGCCGTTGAGAAGTATTGAGACCGATTGATTGGCATAATTCGCGGGTCTGGGGCGAATCTTGACCTGCTCGAAATCTGGCCCATGGCTTTTGCACCTAAAGCTACCAGCGGCCACCTATGCGGGCAAGAGCCGAAGTTGTCTTTTTCGGGCGAAGCCAGGAGTTGCTGCTATGAAAGATCGTCTTCTCGTCGTCTCTACCGCCGTCTTTTTGCTGCTTTCGGCAGTCTCGGCACAGGCAGCCTCCAAGGACGCCTGCAGCTTCCTCACACCTCCCGAAGCACAGGCGGCCCTTGCCTTGCCCGTCGGACCGGCCCGATCGGAAGATCGATCGTCCGGTGCCGGGCAAGGCAGTTCCTGCCGATACCGCGCCACGAGCGGTCGTGCCCTGAGCGGCAAGACGGTCTCGCTCAACGTGCGCTACAGCGAGACCGACCTGACAGGCAGCGCCGAAGCCATCGGAGAAAATCTCAAATCAGCCGGCTTCAAAAATGTCCACGACGTTGCCGGCATCGGCAGCGCTGCGATCTGGGGCAGTAACTCCATTCTTGGCAGACCCCAGGGGGAACTGACAGTGATCGTGGGCAAGTCCGTGATGCTCATCGTCATCCTTGACGGCATCGCGAACGAAGAGGACGCTCTCGCTCGCGCAAAGAAGATTGCGGCCAGGGCCATCGGCAGACTATGAAACGCGCCTTCACCATCCCACACCGGAGACCCAAGATGAACTATCCGCTCCAAGCCCTTACCTGCCTCGCCTTGACGCTACCTGTCGCGTTGTCTGCTCAATCGCCTTCCAGCTCCTTCGTCGCGGCTACCTCCGCGGATGAAGCCGCGATCCGGGCGATCGTGGCTTCTCAATCAGCCTCTCAGGAAGATCCGCACGTCGCGTCCGACCTCGATTGGGAGAACGCGTTTGGCGTTCGCTTTACCAACCTCAAGAAGCGGAACGATTGGTTCAACACCTACATAAAGTCGCCGTTCAAGGACGCGACCGACGAAACGCTTGAGGTGAAGATCCGCCTGCTTGAACCCACCGTCGCCGTGGCTGACGAGTATTGGCACATCGCCGGACAGGTCTATGCTGGGGAGACCAAGCCAGGAGCCGATCGCTGGGGCCGCACCACGTACATCTTTAAGAAGGAAAATGGCATTTGGACGGAAGTGATGGAGCGCGTGGCCGACCTGCGCGGCGCCTACTTCAAACACTACGACACTCTTCCGGCCGCAGTTCCCCTTCCGGCAGCCACGCTTGCGAGCTATGCAGGCACGTATGAGATTGCGCCCGGCCGCACCTTCACGATTGAAGTCGCTGGCGATCATCTTTCAGTTACAAGCCGAGGACAGACTTACACGGCTATCCCTACCTCTCCCACGGAGTTTCTCGGCTTTCGTGGCGACAATGCCGCCAGTTATCAAAAGCTGTCCTTCACGACCACTCCGGGCACCATGCCCAAAGTGGCGATGAGCTATGCGGACGGGACACCCATCGCTACTGCGACAAAGGTCAAATGAGACTTCCTTACTCCGAGCTCGCCTCTGGGCTTGCTCTCCGCCGGCTGACCCAATGTCCAGCCATCAATCACTCCCCATCCACCGCAACTTCAGAGAGGAACTTATGCCCCATACATTTCCGATTACCATCGACGCAACAGCATTGAGCAACGCCGCCTATCTCATAATGGATGCCAGCGAACAAAACCTTTTTCCACCTACTTCGACACAGGGCTTGGGGTGGACCGCAAACACTCAGGCCTACACGGTCGAGATGGCCCTGGGGGACTATCTCTTCCAGATAGGCTCGGCCGAGATCAGCACCTTTCACTTCCAGGTATCCAGCATAGGGACGATCAACTACGCCGCCGAGTTCGCGTCGTTTCTTTCAGGCGAAGGAACCTCGGAGCTGCGCGTCCTGGGGTATAAGGTGCAGATCGATGCAAGATACATCACGGCTGACGTCGTCTGGTCCAGCAATCAGGTGTTTACTCCAACCCCGATCTCTCTAAGCACCTTTACCTTAATCCCATCGCCAGACTATGGGCTGTCCGATCCGAATGAGTCCTCCGATATGGACTGGGGTTTCGGTCTCGATGGAAATGGCAAATTTACATACAAGCCGGAGTTCGACTATGCGAACGGAGGATTTCTTGAGGGGCAGGGAACTTCCACCCTGGTGCTCCTCGGGTATCCGCTCCTTGTAGACGCACGCAATGCCGGCGGTGCGGGCGTGCGAGTGGTTCCGGGAACCGGCGTCCCCTTCGCCACGTCCGGCGTCACGTATGTGAATATGCTGCCCGAAATTCTCTACACGTTGCAGTTTCAGGACGGCGTCGCATCGCTTGCCCAGTTCAAGCTGACCGACGCGGGCGAGATCATTATCACGCAGGAACTCCCGTGGGAGCTTTCGATTGACAGCTTTCATCCGCATGAGGGCTTGACGACATCCAAAGGCGGCCTAGGGCTTACTCTGCCCGTGGGTGTCCCAAGGCTGACCGTGAACCGTGTTCTTCTGACACATCCAACTCTAGAGACGAAAAAATCTGGAGAGCTGGTTGGAAGTAAGTCGTAGACGGTGTGTCCGGGATGGGCCGTCCAAACGAACGCCCATACCGGACCTTCTTATCAAGAATCGGAGCAGCATATCCCCATATCCCATTCTTCCCGGACGAAGACTCCGCGTGCAACGTCTGCATCCGGCCAACATTATCGATCACCAGCGGCGTGCGCGCCCTAAAAGGAAATCCCATGTCCATGATCTCTACCGACATCACCACCAGGATCAGCATTGTCGACAACATGCCTATCGTAGATGAGAACGACCCTCTTCAGACGCAATCGCCCAACGGGAACCATTAGCCGCCGACCGGTTACGCCTGCTACGACGCCTCGATCTGCGCGATTTTGAACGCGGTTATCGCCGACGCCAATAACAAGATCACGCCAAGATCCGGCAGCCGCACCCTCACCTGGGAGAACATCACTGCCTCCAGAGGAATCCCCGTCGAGATCAATCGTTTTGCATATCAACTGATCTTCGGCGGTACACCCAATGCCCTCTACTACCCCGAATTCCTCGCCGACCTCGGCCCGCTCTACCAACTCTCGACCACTGAGATCGACCCCTACAACTGCGGGAAATTGCCCGCCTCTGTGGTTTTCACCAGCAATCACGGAGTCAGCTTCCGCGACTTCGTGACCTCCAACACAACCCACATCACAAACCAGTACGTCATCGATCTAATGAATAAGGACTTCGGCGTGATGGTTGGCTTCATCTGGACCACTCCATCCGCCACGGGCGACGTCGTTACCCTTACACTCGGTGAAACCCACAAACTCGTCTTCAGCGGCTACCGCGCCGGCACCTATCCCTTGCGTGTCAACAACACCTTTGATAAAGGTCAGCAGTGGGTCCGCCTTCTTCCCTTCGACCAGGCCACACGCCCTCTCGGCGCCATCGGGCTTGGTCCTGCCAATATCGATCCCGTTAGCCTCGCAGCTGTATTCGAGGCCGGCTTCGGCAACTTCTACCTTGAGTGGGAAACTTCTCCGCAACCCGACACCCCCTTTGCATCATCGGCCAGCTCGACGCCTTCTCACTGAACTGGCCCCCGCCTCAGCGTGTCTTCACCGCCACATGGGGAACGTGGACCCATCTCATCTGCCTGCCAAACACCGAAATCCTGTTGGCCTATAACTCTGCTACCGGCGACATCTCCTTCGCCAACGTCTCGCCCCGCGGAGTGGTCACCGTTTGGCAGCGCGCCTGGATCAAAGGCTTTACCCATCTCATGCCATTCAATATGGACAGCCAGAACTATCTCCTCACCTACTCAAGCGTCACCGGTGCTGTCCAGTACAGTCCCATCGCCGCCAACCTTCCGGGCCCACCTTCGAGTCCCGGCGACTGGTCCGGACCTTGGGGTCCCGGCTTTACAAACTTCATGCCCTTCACCATCCAGAACGAGCCACACTTTCTTGCCTACAATACCTCCACTGGCCTCGTCCATCTCGATCGAATCGCGGCTAACCTCGAGGGCTCCGCAAACCGCTTTGAAGCCACATGGGGCCTCGTAGACTCACTTCCTCTCTATGACGTTCGAGGGTCAACCTCACTACATCGCCTATAACCAGGCACCCGGAGATATGCAGATCGTTAACATTAGCACTCAGTCTGGCGTCGGCGGAGCCCAGCCCGGCAACGATCTATTTCTGAACTTTCGTTACTCCGGCAAGTGGCCCACCGGCTATACCAATATCGAGATTCTTGCCGGTGAAGGCATGCCCCATTACCTTGCTTACGATTCCTCCGCTCAGGCCATAAACTTCGGTCGCATGCGCATCGACGCCAGCGGCACAGATCGTCTCTGGGTAGACAGCCTTCATTCAGGTTTCACCATCACCGCATCCTTTCTTACCGCCAACCAGCTCAATTACTTCATCCTCTACGATCCCCAATCGGGAGCAGCAGAGTTCTACGAAGCTACCACCTTCTAAATTGAGTCGAGCTCGAACCGATATGGGCGACTAGCAATCGAACCGTGGCTTCCGCCTGACCCTAGATCCAGATATAAACAAGAACGGAATCATGGGTACAAAGGCACCGATCGCCGTTGCCGCGAAGCCGGTGAGAGCTGCAACCGAAGGATTCTTGAGGCTTTCCTCCGAAAGGTTTGCCCCGGTGCGTGCGAGAGCTTTCAAAAAGCTCTCTTTGTTCTCGGCGAGCGGGTGCGACAACCAGCCCGCGACGTCTTCCGGCAGGCCGCGTAGCTGCAGGCTGAGCGCAAGGACTTCGCGCGACTCCGATTCATCGAAGTCCACAGCCCTGCGCTCGCGCGCGATCACAGCATCGTAGATCTCCCGCTCGCTCTTGCCGTGAGATAGGCTCCGGTCCCTGCGGATAGAGCGCTGCCCATCATGCCTGTGAGACCCGCTATGAGGACATACCGGCTTTGTCCGAACGTGGCTCCCGCTACCCCTGAGACGATACCAAATATAGAGCCGAGACCCTCGTGAGCTGCATATATGGCTTCGTTCGTCCACCCTGCGACTTGTGGCTGCTGCTTTCTGCGGGCAGCCAGGAGAGCGGCGAGCGCAGCCCTCGCATCGTAATCATCCATTACAGGAAGAGGTGGCCGGGCGCGGATAAGTGCACTGAGCATCCCGTAGTGTTTGTTCTCGTCGGCAATCACCGCTTGAAGGATTCTTTGACATGTCCGGTCCGGGAGCAACGGACGCTGCTGCTCGTGTCGCTCGATCTCACTTCGCTCCTTGGCTCGAAGTTGATGAAGTTCGGCATCAATCCCGCCCGTCGCACTTGAAAAAGAATTTGCGCCTCCACTTTGCATGCCTCTATAGAGCGGCTCGGGGCCACCGAGAACGGCGATCTGAGCGGCCCAGAGATGGGCATGATGCTTTTCCGCCGATGCCAGACCCCGCATCACATTGCGCCGTATGGCATCGAGTTCCGCCAGGGCGAGAGTCTTGTAGGTGGCATGGTCTTCCATCTCAGCCTGCCAGTTGAACTGCAAGATGGCAAGTAGAGGTGGACCCGCGTCAGGCTCGGGCATGCGTTCTCGATCCGTAGCGGCCATGAGAGTGGTTAGGAGTAGCGAATATATTCAGAGGGCGATTTTAAAGGGGCGATCCCGCCAACGATTTCAAGAGGCTGAGTCACGGGGCGCTGCAACTTTGGAGAAGTTCACTACGAAACCTTGCCGCTATCGCCGGATGAAGTTGCCGCGCTGCGAAGTAAGAGGACTGGGCACTCAGCGAGCTTGATCAACTTCTCTGCGGTCGATCCGAATACGATTGGACGCCAGCCGGACATGCCGTGGGTGGAGATGACTAACAAGTTAATTCCTTGTTGTTCGATCGTTGAAAGCACCTTATCAACAACGCCATTGCAGATCTCGACTTTGAAGCTCGCCTCAATCCCTTTGCCAGATAAATCAAAGACCGACCGGGTCAGCGTTTCCTGTGCCTGCTTTTCTGCGGCAAGAAGGAACTCCTGGCTCTCAGGAAAAGGCGTAGGAAGATCATCTCCACTCACGATCGGCGGAATCGGGATGACATGCAGCAGAAGAACTTCGGCATGGAAGAGGAGTGCCAGATCTGTAGCGGCTTCCAAAGCTTCGATGGACGACATGCTGAAGTCGTTTGGGACAAGGATTTTAGTAGGGTTGAAGTGAGTTCCAGCTGTTGGCATGATGCTCCTTGCTGGCAAAGAGGCTCAGCCCCTCAATCATCCGCTACGTTCTCTGTCAGAGGCTGTGCCCAATTGCTCAGGGAGGTAGCGGATGTTGAAACAGGGGCACGTCGCCAACATCCGCTACTGCAAGGTCTGCTAGCAAAATTGGAGGACAACGCGTGCGGGTACATCTCCGTGCTCGAGGCGCTTGAAGATGTTGTTGATCTCGGAGAGCGGCTGCAGCTCGATATCCGCCTTCACTTTGCCTCTCACTGCGAAGTCGAGCGCTTCCGCCATGTCGGCACGCGTTCCTACGAAAGAACCGCGAATGGTGATGCAGTTTGCGACCACATCAAATAGCGGGACGGGAAACTCTCCCGGAGGCAGGCCTACGAGAGCACAGGTGCCGCGTTTTCGTGTCATGGCGATGCCTTGCTTGAACGCGACGAGTGACGGGGCGGTGATGAGCACGCCATGGGCTCCGCCGCCGGTCTCGCGCTTGAGTTCGACGGCCGGATCACTGGTCCTCGCATTGAAGGTGAGATCGGCGCCAAGCCTCTTGGCCAGGGCCAGCTTGCGATCGTCTATGTCGACGGCACACACGAGGAGACCCATCGCCTTCGCATATTGGATGGCGAGATGACCAAGGCCTCCGCAACCAGAGATGGCGACCCATTGACCTGGTTTCGCTTGAGTCTCTTTGATGCCCTTGTAGGTGGTGATGCCGGCGCAGATCAATGGCGCTGCCTCTGTGGGCGAAAGGCCTTTGGCTATGTGAGCGACGTAGTTGGGGTCGGCGAGAATATATTCGGCGAAGCCGCCATTGACGGAGTATCCGCCAAAGCGCGCATCCGGGCAGACGGTCTCCCATGCGCTGAGGCAATACTCGCAGTGGCCGCAGGCCGAGTAGAGCCAAGGTACACCGACGCGATCGCCTTCCTTGACGATGGTGACCCCGGCGCCGACAGCGGAGACGATGCCAATGGCTTCATGGCCAGGTATGAACGGTGGCTTCGGCTTCAGGGGCCAGTCGCCGTTGGCGGCGTGCAGATCGGTATGGCAGACGCCACAGGCCTCGGTCTTGACGACGATCTGACCAGCTCCGGGCGTGGGTATGTCCCACTCGCGCAGGACAAGAGGCTTGCCGAACTCCTCCACGACAGCAGCCTGCATCTGCTTCGGTTTGTCGGCGTTGGTGCTTGAAGAGCTGTCGGTCTGGCGTGACACTGCGGGATGTTCAAGAACAGTTCCACTGGTGGGCATCGGCATCTTAGTTCCTCTTTGCAGATTGTGGGCGCAGCGGCGGAGTGAAGTAGAGCCGCATTGCTCGTTGGGTAAGTTGTCTGCCGGCACAGTCGCCTTCTTACTCTTCCAGTGCGTAACTGACTGTGTGAGCAAAACGACACAGCTTTGACACCAGCCAGTGGAATACCGTTTGAGGACATGCTGTGATCTCTTTCTCTACCGAATGCGGTTGATAGGAGATAACCAGAAAGGGGAATAGAATGCCCGGAAACAAGCAGGTGAAGTTCAATCCGGCACAGTATATGTCGGCCTCTGCCTTGACTCATAAGACAGTGCGCGTGTTGGCAGGCCACGTCTTCTATTCGCAGGGAGATGACGCGAACGCGCTCTTCTATCTGGAGTCTGGAAGGGCCAAGCTCATTGTGGTCTCAAAGCGGGGCAAGGAAGCGACCGTCTCTCTGATGGTCGCCCACGACTTTATAGGCGAAGAGTCACTTGCAGGGGCCGCTGGCGTTCATGCCGCCACCGCCATGGCAATCACGCCTTGCGTCGCTCTTAGGCTTGACCGCGACGAGATGGTTCAACTGCTGCACCGCGAGCATGAATTCTCTGACATGTTTCTGAAGTTCGTTCTCGCCAGAGCTATTCGGACACAAGAAGATCTAGTGGATCAGCTCTTCAATAACAGCGAGAAGCGTCTAGCGCGGACCCTCTTACTGATGGCGCAGTTTGGAGATTCCGGCGTGCCGCAGACGCTGATACCTCCCGTAACTCAAGAGGCGCTTGCGGAGATGATCGGCACCACCCGATCCAGGGTAAGTAAGTTCATGAATCGGTTTCGCAAAATGGGGTACATCACCTACAACGGACGGATTCATGTCCACAAATCTCTATTGAACGTTGTGCTGCACGACAAGCTGCCAGATCAAAATGCGAAGCGACCGGTTACTCTGGATCCCGAACGCACGCCCGCGGAGAAGAAGAGACGAGCGAAGATCATTTGAGGTGTGACCCGTTGCGTCTAAGCATTTTCTTCTGGAGGCAGTTCCTCCAGTTCGAGGCTCCAAGGAACACCTTTTTGGCGAAACGCGTTGTGATGCACAAAGTCCTCTAAATCTCGTCTGACGCGTATCTCTTCGATTGATGGATCTGCGGGGTAGCCCAGGCCACAGGCAAACGCGATCTTCATCTGTGGTTCGATCTTGAGAACTCGTCGCACTTCCGATTCCACATGGCTATCAGCAAAGACCGTGAGTATATGCATGCCGACGCCGAGCGATTCCGCCGTCAACCACATGTTTTCCATGACGCATCCGAGTCCCATGAAGCCGAGGGTGTCGCCCTCTGAACCCGGGGCTCGTGACTCTGAGTCGTAGAGCACAACGAATAGGACCTTGGGTTTCAGCAACGTCTTCCCCAGATAGGTAAGCTGCGACCTATAGTCCGAAGTGGGATTCCAGGCTTCGGGATCAACCCATGCGCGGGGATAGATCCCGGCCAGCGTACCGATCTTTCTGACGCGCAACTCGGCTTCGCTTGTCGATAACAATGCGTAGTTTTCCTTGAGATAGGCCTCGGACATCTCGGCTGAAAGCGCCCCGATTAACGTCAGTGTCTTTGGGTCGTCTACCACCACGATCTGGAAGTTCTGCATGTTGTTCGGCGTTGGCGCCCATCGCGCAGCTTCCAGTATCCGAGCCAGGATCGGTTTAGAGATGTTGCGATCGGGATTGAACTCGCCTCTGCTCGAGTGCCGCTTTCGGATGAGATCTAAGAGCGGGTCATTCCCATCCCCAATTGCAGCTTGATACTTCACAGCGGAATTCGTTTCTGTTTTCACAATGAGCCTTTCGTGGGCTGCTGAAGCAGAGTGAATCGCCCATCACTGAGCTAGAGCATGCCATGTCCCGCTCGAAAGAGTAGGTCTCTATGGCTCATCTCAGATTTACGGTTGAAATCTAAACATCTCCCCGAAAGAGGCCACGGCCTCCGAAGCGGGCGAGCAAGATCCTGCAGAGAACAATCTGTTGAGCACGATTGCTCAGCGCAGGCTCAGGCTAGCGGAGAGACTTATGCCAGAAGGTTCCGGGGGTCGTCAAATCGACCGTCCTGACTTCGAGGTAAAACATATGACAAGCAGCATGACCGACCTGGTTTCAGAAGATCGCGGTCACGGACTGAGCGGGTTGTCGCTTACTCAACTGGAAGTGACGCTGGTCGCAGCGAATCTCCTGCTCGACGCATGGCGAACGACTCGCCTTACTGACTTTGAGCGTTCCATCGAAAGTTCGCGTTTAAGGGGGAGTTCGTATGACGGTGGCAACTGACTCTGTGAGATCAGTCACAGGAGAGACATTCGACGCGCTGGTGCTTGAGGCCACGCATCCTGTGGCCGTTGAGTTTATGTCCTACGGTTGCGAACACTGCCGCTTGCTTGAGCCAGTGTTGCAGGAGGTCGCTGAGAGGCTAGGTTCCCAGGAGGCTCTGTTCCGGGTAAACATCGCGGTAGACCAGGAGCTCGCGAATCGGTATGAGATTGAAGGAACTCCGACACTTGTGATGTTTCTCGGAGGAGAAGAGATAGGGCGTGCGGTTGGGCCTGATCCATCGGTGCAGGTCCTGTGGGATGCCGTCACTCGGCCCTTCCAGGAGTCAGAGTAACTATGGAGCGAGATCTGAGCAAATCGATCCTCTTATTTAACGATGAATGTGCGGTATGCCGGTTTATTGCACGCTGGGTGAATCGATCGGTGGAACGGCAGGAAGGAGACTCTTCTCTCATTGTTCGGCCGATCGGTAACGACCCGCTTGCTTTGCGTGCGCTGAATCCGGAATTAGACATATGGGACGCCTACGCAAACATTCATCTCCTAATGCCTGATGGGTCCATGAGAACGAATGGAGAGGCCGTGGCCGAGACGCTACGCAGACTGCCGATCACGCGGTGGCTGGCGCGGAGCTTCGATGTGAGCGTCTTCGGGAGGAGGCCCTTCCAGGCGATCCTGAATGCCGCCTACACGGTGTTGGCAGATTTGCGACCGCTGCTTGGATGCGAGAGTTGCGGAATACCTCCTCCGTGGCTGCGGCCGTTTCATTGGATTGCACAGCGGATCAAAGGCCGCGCGAAGGCCAGGAATCACACGGTCACAGCGGCCCGTGCGACTCCGCCCATTCCGGTGAAGATGAGTGAGCGAGCGGATGTTGCTTAGGTAATAGGAAGCGATGTTCGATCAGTGGAGATCGACAACGAAGTTGATGGTCTGTGGCTTATATTCGTCCAACTTGCTCAACTGCCTGACCCTGGATTTGTGCCCACGGAAGTTGACCCACAGGCGATAGTCGATATCGCCATCGAGGCGCCTGAAGCTATATCTTCCGTCGCGATCCGTGATGTAAGAGACGACCCCGAGCGATACGCAATTTTCCACTTCGACTACTGCTCCTCTGAGCGGCTCATGTTGGTGGTCGGTCACTGTTCCGGATATGTCCCGGGTTCTGAACTGTGCTACGGCCAAGGCGGACCAGAGAGACAGGAACGTGAGAAGGCTAAAGGCGGTCAGGTTGCAACTGCCACGATGTCGATTGATCATGATGCCCCGTTACACCTGACTTTAGATGCTACGTAGTCGCGTGCTTTTGGCTTCCCCGGTCGCTGGGTTCAGATTCCCATGTATTCGGGGGTGTAGTCCTGAAAGAGCCCGTGTCCAGGGTACATGATACGGACCCGCGTCTCCTCATCGTGCTTGAGCATCTTGACCCAATGCCAAGCGTGGGAGAGTTCGGAGTTCTGGTAGTAGCGGGTCTGGGCTTGAAGGGCTGCTGTTGCGACGAGTACCATGCTGGCGACCTCTTCCCATTCGGAGGCACCGACGATCGCGAGCCGGGCAATTTGACTTGTATGGCGCTCCAGGAAGCGCATCTCGTTCCAGCGTGCAGTCCAGTCCGCCCCTTCCATCTGGGTAAGGTCAGCGAGGACGCCAATTGGTTTCTTGTAGCCGCCGATCATGGCGTCCAGCTTCGAGAGAAGATCGGTCGTATCCGCTGCCGTCAATTTGCCGTGGACGGAGAATCCGAAGGCCGGACCTCTCGCTTCTTGCAGGTGTTCAATCATTGTTTCTCCGAGCGATGAAGATGATGCGCTGTAAGCTTTGCGGGGGGAGGAAGCTCCCAGCGAAGCCCTGGTGGGCTGGAGTTCGAGTAGCGAGAAGCTCCAGCCCATTCGGTCGGGTGTTACGCGAAGACGGTCTCGCCATGCACCGTGTAGGAGGTGTGCTGCGTGCCTTCAATGATCGCTTTGGCGCGGCTTACCTGGTCGGGTGAGCCGTGAACGATGAGGAGATACTTGTCAGTCCTGAGAGCGACTTCATATTCGAGGACGCTGTCCTTTGGGATGCCGATGCTTACAAGGCCAGCGCCGATCGCACTAACACCGCCCACGACGACTGCTCCTTCAAGTCCAGCGACAATCCAGGCGACAAATGGGCCGGCGACGAGGATGGGGCCAAGGCCGGGGATGGCGAACATGGCAGATCCGAAGAGCAATCCCCAGAAGCCTCCCCAGAATGCGCCCATCTTGCCCCAGTACTTCATTCGGTCGCCGGCGTTGTAGTAGCCGACGACGTGTTCATCGGTATGGGTGTCCTTCGCCGCGATCGAAAGGCTCTTCATATCGACTCCAGCTTCCTGGAGTTCCTTGATTGCAGCTTCAGCCTGCGCGTGCGTACTGTACACGGCGACTATCGAATTCAGCGTCGACATTTGTTTCTCCTGTTTTCATGAACGGAGCGTCGCAATTGACGGGATTGTCTTCGCGAGGCCTGACTGGAGTATGGTCTTCCGTCTGCGGAGATGTAGAGCTCTAGGGCTCACGTGAGCTCGGTGGCTAGTCGACATGTCGATGCTCGGTTAGACGACGGCGATCATGTGCTGCTTCGCGATGGCTTCGATCTCGGGCAATGTCAGGGCCGACAGGTCGGCTGTCTCTGTGGTGATGACGTGACGCGAGATATCGTGGTGGTTTACCTTGAGATACTCTGCCAGATGATCGACGGCACTGCTCTTGCCGGTACCGTGTCCGATGAGAACGATCTCGCTGGCCGGCAGGAGGTCCTGGGCAATCTCTTCATAGAATGCCTTGTCTTCCGGTGTCCGCTCGCCTTTGTAGTGCGCTTCTTTCTTGTGGATCAGATGATGGTGGAAGCCGAACGGGTCGTAAGGATGCGCTGTGTGCTCTGACTCCGGGATCCTGCCGTCGACGTCTTTATAGACGTGCGCTCCATGGTGATCGATGACGACAACCATCCTGCAGGGCTGAGATGGAGCGCCGGCTGGAAGCTCCGGACCAGCGTCGCGGAGGAACTTTCGTAGACGAGCCACTTCATCAATGCCGAGCTCGTGGCTGTGGGGGTGCTTGAAGAACGCTCGTTGAGTTCCGACCAGGAAGACCGATTCATCGTGACCATGAGGCTGCACTTCGCCAAGGTGCGCGATGAGTTCCACGGTGTCAGCCCAGTTGAGACTTCGGGGAAGCTTGCCTGTCAGGAGAGTTGTGTGAAGGAGATCGAGATCGTGACGCAGATGGGTGCTCATACTTCCAGCATGGCAGCGGGAAGGCAATCCAACTGTATCGCTTTGCTCATCGAACCTGCCTATCCTTACAGCTTGAGACGCGGAGAGCCTACTGCAGTCCCAGGTCACTCAGCAGCTTGGGGTGCAGTTCTCCCGATACAAGCAGATTGTGGCAGGCGGAACAATCGTTGGTGATGGTCTTAGAGCCCTTGGCGTTGTGACTTCCATCGTGGCAGCGGAAGCATCCCGGTGAGTCGGTGTGGCCAATATTGTTGGGATGCGTTCCCCAGCCAACCTTCATATCAGGGAAGATGTTTGAGTCATAGATCTTCACTAGCGTCTTTGCTGCGGCATTGACCTGCGCTTGCTGTGAGTTCCATATGGCAGGATACTGCGATCGATAGAAGGTAATGAGTTTGGCGGTGATCTTGGCCTGGGCTACCTCGGGCGAGCCGTAGTTCTCTTTGAGGAGCGCCAGACCCTCCTTGTGAACGAACGGCAGCGATGCACTTGGAGCACCAAGGGTCATATCTTTGTTCAGCGCATCCTCCGGTGTATTGAACGCATGACCAACAGTATTGTGGCAATCGATACAGTCCATCGTGCGTCTCTGACCAGTGACCGGCTTCTTCGGATCGCCGGACGTGAATTCAGTAACGGAACCGTCGCTCTCTGTTTTGCCGACCCAGGAGATGGTCTGGTTGCTCGAGTCAGTGGAGATATATTCGATCTTTCCCATGTGTGCGCCATGAATCCCGCTAAGCCGGCCAAAGGCATCCCGGCCGCCGACATGAAGCATGGTCAACGAATAAGTCTGCGAGTTACTTTCATCGTTGGCATAAGAAGACGAGATATGTAGCTTATCTCCGATGAAGCTTGCGGGATTATGACACCCCAGGCAAGTCGCGGCGGCTGCGGGAAGCTTGTTGTCCGCCATGATCGGCGTGGGGTAGTTATGGAAGACGACCTCAAGAAGCTGCTTTGTTCCGTTTACCTTGGCATGGATATAGCCGGCGGTACCGGGCGCGACGTGGCACTCCGTACAGGCGACGCCAGCGTGCGAAGAGATGTGATACGCGGTGTTCTCCGGTGACATAACGTGACACGTCGTTCCGCAAAACGAGACGGTATCCATGTAGGCGACGCCGCGATAGCAGGCAGTGCCTACGATAACGAAGTTGATCAGAGTAGCGACTACAACGAAGTCAAGGCCCTGCCGGAAGATGGGGTCATGGATGCTGATCTCAGGAAAGAACGACGGTACCTGATCTGTGACAACGAGATAGCTGCGGCGGGTGAGAATTCCTACAAGGATCGTGACAAGGCCAGCAACAAAGATGCCGGGGAGAATCAGTTCAAAGATGATGCCCAGGTAAGGATTGGACGAGCCTCCGTGCCCGAAGAAGCTGACAATCCAGAAGCCAACGAGCACCATGGCGGACGCCGTGGTGATGGCGCCGCCTAGAAGGCTTATCCAGTTATTCCCGTAGAAGAAGAATGGGCGAAGCCATTCTTTACGAAAGGATCCTTCATCCGCCATCCTGGCCTCGTTTATTTCTGCAGTGTGCGGATGTATGTGATGGTGTCTTTGATCTGAGCGACTGTGAGCTTAGTTCCGTACGCGGGCATCTTACCCTTACCGCTCGTCGTCGCAGCGATCAGTTGTGCGTCGGACGCTTTGATCAGATCGGGCGAGTTAAGCGGTAGGGCTTTCATCGCTTTGCCAGCGGGAGTAGAGCCGGAGCCATCGGCGGCGTGACACATCTGGCACTTGGCCTTGTACGTGTCGGAGCCGCTCTGCGCATGAGCGGAGGCCGCGATGCAGGAGATTCCGACTGCCAGGACGATACGTGCGAATGAGTTGTTCATGGACAATCCCTCTTCTGTTTCTACGGTTGTGGAGCAGCGGCTTGCAAGCGCACTCGTACTTCTAACACTTCGAAGAGTATGCCCCTGTGATGGCGCGCGGGGCTGTGCCTTTGTGCTCACGCAATGCGTCGTGAGGATGATCGGTTGTGCGTCGTGAGGATAACGGGGTGAGCAATCGGGGACAGTCGCGGGGCTGCGAGGTGCAATAAGCTGGGTACATTCCCGCGATCGGTGGGATTCACGATTAACCACGATCAGAAAGTCCGGTGGCCTTATCGTCCTCGCGAAAGCTCTTGGAACAATCGACGAACGGATGTTGCAGAGCGGCATAAGTCGCCGATCTTTCCTCGTGTTCTGCACGAGCTTGATGATTGCGGCCCCGTATGGTCTGGCGATCACGGATAAGAAGACGCCTGAAGAGGTCGCCGCCGGATTGGACAAGGTGATCCGTCCCCCAATTATTTGGCTCCACTTTCAGGACTGCACAGGATGCACGGAGTCGATGCTGCAGACGTCCCATCCTGGATTTGCCGACCTGATCCTGAATGTGATCTCGCTTGAATATCACGAGACGCTGATGGCGGGCTCGGGCTTGCAGGCAAGGCAGGCCCTGGACGAGGCAGTGGCGAAGTATGCGGGCAAGTTCATTCTTGTGGTCGAGGGATCGATTCCGACGAAGGACCACGGCGTCTACATGAAGCTCGCGGGGCGGCCCGCGCTTGACGTTTTGTCCGATGTGGGAGGCAAAGCCGCGGCGATCATTGCGATTGGTTCCTGCGCTTCGTGGGGCGGGATTCCTTCGGCTGATCCCGATCCGACGGGGGCCGTGGGTGTAGCGGATCTTATGCCGGACAAGTCAGTCATCAACATTCCCGGATGTCCGCCAAATCCCTACACGATGCTGGGCGTGGTGCTACAGTATGCAGCCAACGGGACGTTCCCTGAGACCGATGAGCAGCGCCGGCCGAAGTTCGCGTTTGATCGCGACATTCACGAACACTGCCCGAAGCGCGCACACTTCGATGCCGGCAACTTTGTAAAGCAATATGGCGACCAGGGCCATCGCGAAGGCTGGTGTCTCTACGAGATGGGTTGCAAAGGGCCAGACACCCATGCAGGTTGTTCTACGCGACACTTCAACGAGATTCCGGATGTGTGGCCTATTGGGATTGGAGCACCCTGCATTGGATGCACGGAGAAGGCGATCGCGTTCAGAGTGCCCATGTTCCAGGTCGTACAACTGCACACGATTGCAGCGCCGCCAACGGCCTTTGCGCCGATCAGCACAACCTACAGTACGATCAGTCCGCTGGCAACGGGGCTTGTGGGTATTGCGGTGGGAGCGGCTGCTGGCGCAGGATACATTGCGTCTCGGAAGTTCTCGAAAGCTGAAGACGATGAGAGTGTTCCGGGCTCTGTAGTTCGTGACAGCAAGAGCAAGCCGGGACCCTCTGAATCCGATCGGCCGCAACCATGAGTGTCGCACTCAGCCGGCGACAGGCCTTCAAGGTGATGGTGGGTCTTGGCGGAGCCGTGGCAACGGGATTGCTGCCGAAGACAGCAAAGGCTGAGGAGGAGCACCCCGCGCATCCGGTCGCGCCAACAGAGGCGATCGCGATGCTCTATGACAGCACGGTGTGTACAGGATGTAAGGCGTGCATGCCAGCCTGTAACGAGGCCAACGGCCTGCCTGCGGACACGTTGCTTTCGGGTGGGATATGGGACATGCCGACGGGCCTGAACGCACAGACGAAGAACATCATCGAGCTCTATCAAGATCCGAAGTCTGATGAGTTCGCGTTTGTGAAGAAGCAGTGCATGCACTGTCTTGATCCTGCGTGCGTCACCGGTTGCCCTTTTGGTTCGCTCAAGAAGAGTGACTGGGGCGCTGTGACCTGGAATAGCTCACTTTGTATCGGGTGCCGATACTGCGAGGTCGCATGTCCGTTCGAGGTGCCGCAGTTTCAGTGGGCCGACTGGAACCCGAAGATCGTCAAGTGCGAGTTCTGCTACGACCAGCGCTTGAAGAAAGATCTTCAGCCAGCGTGCACCGCAGCTTGTCCCACCGGAGCGGTGATCTTCGGCAAGCGTGTCGACCTGCTTGCCAAGGCCAAGGATCGCATCGTATCCACGCCGGGCAAATACTTTGAAGAGCGCGTCTACGGCGAGCATGAGGCCGGAGGCACACAGGTGCTCTATCTGTCGAGCGTGTCCTTCCAGAAGATTGGCCTGCCAAAGCTCGGGACAACGTCAATTGGGCACTATGCAACGAAGGTGACTTCTCACATCTATAAGTGGCTTTCGGGGCCGATCGTGATGGGCAGCGTGCTTGGCTTCTTCATCCGGCGCAACTGGAACCGGCATGA
The DNA here is from genome assembly GCF_025685565.1 of Granulicella aggregans. Lineage (NCBI taxonomy): Bacteria > Pseudomonadati > Acidobacteriota > Terriglobia > Terriglobales > Acidobacteriaceae > Granulicella > Granulicella aggregans. The sequence continues at coordinate 2,372,861 of NZ_JAGSYE010000001.1, read as the reverse complement.
ACTAGAGCGGTTGGAACATGCAAAGAATTCGGGGTTCCCGGACCAGCTATGACGAACACTCAATCCACAGCCGACAAGCGCGGAACGACGCTCATCAACCACTGGCAATGCGGTGTGCCAGTGACGCGTGGCCCCATTCTTACGCCGTTTGTGCTCTTTCTTTTGGGAGTGGCTGCTCTGGGCCTTGGGTTGGCGGCGCTACGTTTCTTCTCGCCGCTCGGGCCATTCTCCAGCATGAACGACGCTTATGCTTGGGGCATTTGGAAGACCTTCAACGTGATGACTTTGACCGCGTTGGGATCAGGCCCGCTGGCGCTGGGAATCGCAGCGTGGGTCTTCAACCGGCAGAGGCTTCATGTGGTGATGCGCACGGCGCTGGTGTCCGGGTTTCTGTTCTATGCGACGGGCCTGGTAGCGCTTGGCTTCGACATCGGTCGCCCATGGAACTTCTATAGCGCCATCCTGCCTTGGCGATGGAACAGCGAGTCCGCGATGCTCGAGATCTCTATCTGCATGCCACTTTATTGCTTTGTCTTTCTGTCGTTCGAGATTCTTCCGTTGTTCCTGGAGCGGCTCTACTACACGGGCAATGACAAGGCACGAGCGTTCCTGCGTCACTTCTCGCCGCTAATCCGCAAGGCTTACCCATTCCTGATCATCGGGGCCTACGTTATTCCTTTGATGCATCAGTCCTCGTTGGGAGGTCTACTGCTGCTTGCGGGAACGAAGATTAATCCCATCTGGCAGTCGCCAGCGATGCCGCTGCTTTACCTCATCGCAGCCGGTCTGTGCGGCTTTGCGTTTACGATCTTTCTTCTGCTCATCGTGTGCCTTCGTTATGGAAGAGCGCTCGACGCGGATGTCCTGAACGAGCTTGCGAATCTTTTGTCGGGCGTGTGCGTGGCGTTCCTTGCGGTGCGGTTGGTCGATCTCACGATGAGAGGCCAGCTCCACACTGCGTTTGCACTCAACGGCATGAGCCTGATCTTCCTCTTCGAGAGCGCATTGATTCTCACACCCGCGGTAGCGCTTCGTTTTCGACGCGTGCGCGAGACGCCGCGTTCGTTGCTGAACATGGCCGCACTTGCTTGCGTGGGCGGCACTGCGTATCGGTTTATTCCCACTTCGATTGCGTACATGCCGCCGCATAGCACCCGTTACTTTCCGTCTGTGCCTGAGCTTTTCATCGCGGCGGGATGGATCGCGGTGGGGATGGTGGGATTCATCCTCGCCATCAACTACTTCGCTGTTCTGCCCGGCGAAAACAGAACGTGGGACCACAGCTTTCGCCCGTTTGGATGGCCCCACAAGGTCGCCAGCACACCGTTCACACCAGCAGTCACATTAGAAAGAGGTGCCTGATGGTCCGTATCTCGATTGATCCCGTAACTCGCATCGAAGGCCACCTGCGCATCGATGTGGAAGTGGACGGCGGCGTTGTCAACAAGGCGTGGGCAAGTTGCACGATGTGGCGCGGGCTTGAGGCGATCCTTCGCGGCCGCGATGCCCGTGAGGGCTGGGTCTTTGCCCAGCGATTCTGCGGTGTATGCACCACCGTCCATGCGATGGCTTCGGTACGCGCGGTTGAAGATGCGCTTGCCCTGGATATCCCTCCCAATGCGCAGTACATCCGCAACCTGATCCTGATCTGCCATGCGCTCCACGATCACATCGTCCACTTTTATCATCTGTCCGCGCTTGACTGGGTGGACATTATGTCGATCCCCAAGGCGGATGCGACAAAGGCGGCCTCTATTGCAGAGGGATCGAGCAGTTGGTCAGGCAACTCTCGCAAGGAGCTGGAAGCTGTGCAGAACAAAGTGAAGGGACTCGTTGCAAGCGGCCAATTGGGAATCTTTTCGCATGGCTACTGGGGACATCCGGCGATGCGCCTGAGTCCAGAGCTAAACCTGATTATGTTTTCTCACTATCTTCAGGCGCTGGAGTTTCAGAGGAAGTCGTGTCAGGTGGTCGCGATCCTTGGTGGCAAGACGCCGCACATTCAGAACCTCGCCGTGGGCGGAGTGATGAACGCGATCAATCTGAATAGCCTAGCAACAATGAACATGGACCGACTGGGGATGCTTCAGGCTATCCTCGAAGACTTGATTCCTTTTGTGCAGCAGGTCTTCCTTGTGGACAACTGCCTGCTGGCCGCTTCGTATCCTGAGTGGTTTAAGTATGGCCGGGGAGTGGCGAACTATCTTGCCGTGCCAGATCTTCCACTGGATGCGAAGGCCACCAAGTTCGACCTGCCGGGCGGCGTGATCATGAATGGCGATCTGGCGTCCGTGCGGCCCATCAAGGATTGGAAGGATGATGCCTTTCGCAAGGCTGTGACCGAAGACTCTACTCATGCGTGGTACCAGGGCGGCGGCCCACTGCAGCCTTATAAGGGCGAGACCATTCCCGACTACACCGACTTCAAGGAAGACGCGAAGTACACGTGGGTGAAGGCGCCCCGTTACGATGGCAACCCGATGCAGGTTGGGCCGTTAGCGAACATACTGGTTGGTTATGCGCAGGGGCACCCGCTGACACGGAAATGGACGGACAGCGCATTCACGCAGATTGCATCGGTGCATGGGCTGAAGGTCACGCCTAACGATATGCAATCGACGATGGGGAGATATCTTGCGCGGTCTATTCGCTCGTCGATGCTGGCGGATCTTGCGCTCGACCATCTGGAGTTGCTGAAGACGAACATCCTGAATGGCGACGACACGACTTACAACGTACCCACCTTCCCCAAGGGCGAAGTGATGGGCATGGGTATGCACGAGGCTCCGCGTGGTGCACTCTCGCACTGGGTGGTAATTGAGAACGGAGCCTTCACCAACTATCAGGCGGTTGTGCCGACGACATGGAATGCGAGCCCGCGTGATGAGAAGGGCGTGCCGGGTCCCTATGAGACATCGCTGATCGGCAATCCCGTTGTGGATGCGGAGAAGCCCCTCGAAGTGCTTCGTACGGTGCACTCGTTCGATCCTTGCATGGCCTGTTCCTGCCACACGCTCGATGTAAGCGGAGAAGAGATCGCGCAGGTGAAGGTCCAATGACCGCGAATCTCTCGGTCTCCATCATTGGCCTGGGGAATGTCTTCCTGGGCGACGACGGCTTCGGTCCGCTTGTGGTCGAGACATTTCGGTGTGCCTATGAATGCGGTGAAGATGTCGAAGTGATGGACCTTGGCACTCCTGGTCTAGACCTTGCGCCCTATCTCTACGGCAAGGATCTTGTGTTGATTGTCGATGCAGTTCACTCCGCGACGCCACCGGGCACGATCTCCTTCTTTCGTGAAGAGGATTTCGTATCAAGCCGAGCAAAGCTTCGCATTACCGGTCACGATCCTGGGCTATGGGAGTCACTCGCCCATCTGCGCCTGGCAGGACACGCTCCGTCTGAACTCATTGTCCTTGGAATTACTCCGGAATCCTGCACTTTCGCTGAAGGTGTCAGTCAGCGATTGGTGCAGATCGGATGGGAGGCCTCTGCGACGATCGCGGATCTGCTGGAAAATCTTGGTGTCGCTTGCCGTGCTCGGTCGACAAAAGTCACACCGAACTTTTGGTGGCTCCCCCTTGTGGATACTAAGCGCCCAACGGCAGCATGAGAGCGGCGAAGCATGCACGAGATTTCTATCGCCGAGAGCATCCTCGAAATCGCCGATGAGCAGGCGCGCGCGCAGCATGCCCGCTCGATTCAGCTCATCAAGTTGCGGCTTGGAGAGTTTACGACGATTGTTCGGGAGGCATTGGAGTTTGCCTTCGAGATTGCGCGGCAAGGGACACTTGCTGAACACGCGGTGCTTGAGATTGAGAGAGTGCCCATCCTTGTTCGCTGCGCGGTCTGCGATAAGGCCACACAGCCTGTCGCCGGGATATGCCTGATCTGCACGGTGTGCGGCTTTCCCATGGAGATCCTCTCCGGTGAAGAGCTGCAGATCGAGTACATCGAAGTTGAAACAGAAGAGGAGTGGAGCCAATGGAACCGATCACAGAAGGAAGTGCCGCGAGAACAACAGAGCGAATCTCTGTCCAGACCAACGTCCTGAATGCAAATCAACAGACTGCAGCCGAGAACCGCCAGATGTTCGAGGACCGGAATCTGCTGGTGATCAACTTGATGTCCGCGCCAGGAGCGGGCAAGACAACGCTGCTCGAAGCTACGATCAGATCGCTCGAGGGACGCTGCCGGCTTGCGGTGATCGAAGGCGACCTCCAGACCGATCTGGATGCGCAACGCATTCAGGCGCTGGGCGTGCGCTCGCACCAGATCACGACTGGCACCGTTTGCCATCTTGACGCACGCATGGTCGCGCGGGCACTTGCAGTCTTCCCCGTTGATGAGCTTGACTTGCTTGTCATTGAGAATGTTGGCAACCTGATCTGCCCTGCTTCTTTCGACCTTGGAGAGAGCCTCCGTGTGGTTGTTTGCAGCGTGGCTGAAGGGGCTGAGAAGCCCAGGAAGTATCCTGTGATGTTCCACAAGGCGAACGTTGTGCTGATCAATAAAATTGATCTGGCAATGGCGTCCGATGTCGACCTGGAGGAACTTGAAGCCAATATCCGGAGCATCAATCCCAATGCGACAGTCTTCAAGCTCTCCTCAAGGACTGGCGTTGGCCTTAGCGATTGGACCGATTGGCTGCAGCATGCCGTAGCGACGAGGCGGGCGAATGTGATGGTGGGGGCGTAGGTGCCGGTCGCCGTAGCAACGCGCACTGAACGTCTTCGTGTGACGCTGCATGGGGCGGTGCAAGGCGTGGGATTTCGCCCGACGGTCTACCGTCTGGCCACGAGACTGCGTCTTGGTGGCTGGGTTAGAAATACGTTGGCGGGCCTGGAGATTGAAGTCGAAGGCGCGTCGGAGGCGATCGAGCAATTTCTGACTGAACTCAAGAGGGAGCGCCCAAGGGCAGCGGTTGTGGGAGTTGAAGAGATACTCCGCGTGGCACCTTCCGGGGCGAGCTGCTTCGAGATTCTTCGGAGCGATGAGTCCGTGGACAACGCACGCGCAAAGAGCGCGGCCATATTGCCAGACCTTGCTACTTGCGAAGAGTGTCTGGCCGAGATCTTCGATCCCGCGAATCGCCGTCATCTCTACCCCTTCACGAACTGCACACTCTGCGGCCCCCGCTACTCGATTCTCATTGGCATCCCCTACGACCGACCGAATACGACGATGCGGAACTTCGAGCTTTGTAGGTCGTGCCGGCGCGAGTACGAATCGCATGGAGACCGACGGTTTCATGCGCAGCCGAACGCTTGCGCCGAATGCGGGCCACGGCTCCGCGTGTCTCCGGGAAGTGAGGCCGATCCTATCGCGCATGTTGCTCATGCGTTAGCGGAGGGCAAGATCGTGGCGGTGAAAGGAATCAGCGGCTTTCATCTGATGGTGGATGCGCGAAACTCTGCCGCAGTGAAGCGACTTCGCGAACGCAAGCATCGCGACCATAAGCCCTTCGCCATGCTGATGCCTTCCATCGAATATGTGCGGCGTTACTGTGAGCTCAATACCGCCGAGGAAGAGCTGCTGAGGTCGCAGGCGGCTCCGATCATCTTGCTACAGCCAAGAGTTGAGCATGATCTTGCGCCCGAGGTTGCGCAAGGTTCCTCCGTTCTTGGCATCATGCTTCCAAGCTCGCCGATACAACATCTGCTTATGCGGGCGTACCCGTTCCCGGTTGTAGCGACCAGCGGCAACCGCTCCGGGGAGCCCATCGCTATCCACAATGAAGAAGCTCTCACTGCGCTGGTCGATATCGCCGATATCTTCCTTGTCCACGACCGGCCGATCGAAAGGCCCTGCGACGATTCCGTTGTTCGTGTGCTCCCGAGCGACCGGGGCAATAGCTTTCAGATTCTTCGCCGTGCGCGTGGCCACGCACCTCTGCCGCTCTCTGTTACAGAGGAACTTAGGCCTGTGCTTGCCGTGGGTGGACATCTCAAGAACACGGTCGCCATCGCGATTGGACGGCAGGCATTTCTTAGTCAACATATCGGCGATCTCGATTCGCTGGAGACGCGAGACGCGTTTCAACGTGCTGTCGATGACCTTTGCAGGCTTTATCGCTTCGAACCAGAGGCTATCGTGTGCGATCTGCATCCCGATTATGCCTCGACCATGTGGGCAGAGGTACGCGCCAAACAACTTGGGATTCCACTTGTACGCGTGCAGCATCATCACGCTCATGTGGCTGCTTGTGCCGCGGAGAATCGAGTGACCGGGGATTATCTTGGCGTGACGTGGGACGGCTCCGGGCTTGGAGAGGATGGCTCGATCTGGGGCGGCGAATTCTTTCATGGCCATCAAGATGGCTTCGATCGTGTCGCTCATCTCCGACCTTTCGCGCTGCCAGGCGGAGAGACCGCGATGCGCGACTGTTCCCGCCCGGCGGCTGGCCTGCTGTGGGAGATGTATGGGACGGGAGACGCGCATTTTTCAGACAAGAATGGTGCGGGGGCGCTAGCGACGCTGGAGAGCGGAGTAAATTCGCCACGGTCCTCCAGCGTGGGACGACTCTTCGATGCGATCGCGTATCTCTCGGGCGCGGGTGAAGCGAACCTATTTGAAGGGCAGGCTGCGATGTGCCTCGAAGGGGCGATAGGCCGAACGCGGACTGATGCAAGCTACGAGATCCATCACAGAGAAGGAGTGGGGGACTGGACCTCGCTTGTCGAAGAACTGCTGACGGACAAGCGCCACGATATTGAGCTAGCACTCATCTCAGCCAAGTTTCATAACGCTCTCGCGAATTGGATACTCGCTGTTGCCCGCCAGTCTGGCCATCGCAAAGTGGTGATGAGCGGAGGCGTGTTTCAGAACGCATATCTGAGCAGCCGCACATCCCTGTTGCTCGAGGCCAGCGGTTTCGAGGTGTTCACGCATCATTTGGTACCCGCGAACGACGGCGGGCTTGCGCTGGGACAGGCAGTCCTTGGAAGTCGAATCCTCAAAGGAGTTGCCCCATGTGTCTAGCGGTGCCAGGAAAGGTCGTTACCATCGTCGTCGAGCCGTTCTTCGGTTTGCGGACCGGCAAGGTGGACTTCGGAGGTATACGTAAGGAGGTTTGCCTGGACTACACGCCGGAAGCGCGGGTGGGCGACTACGTGATGGTGCATGTTGGATTTGCACTGTCGGTCGTCGAGGAGACTGAGGCTGGCCGCGTGTTCGATGCGTTGCGAGAGCTTGACCTGCTCGAAGAGTTGCAGGAGGTTCGAACGTGAAGTTCCTCGATGAGTACCGGGACTACGCCGCCGTGCAGCGAATGGCAGAAGAGATTCGACGCGTGACCACACGCCCATGGACGTTGATGGAAGTGTGCGGTGGACAGACTTATACGATCGTGAAGACAGGGCTACAGGAACTCCTTTCTGAACAGATCACGCTCGTTCACGGTCCTGGATGTCCGGTCTGCGTGACACCCATCGCGATGATTGATCGGGCGGTCGCAACCGCGATGTTGCCGAAGGTAATCCTGTGCTCGTTTGGCGATATGCTGCGAGTTCCTGGATCGGCACAGAGCCTGCTCGATGTGAAGGCGCTGGGTGCCAACGTGCGCATCGTTTATTCCCCGCTCGACGCGCTGCAACTGGCGCGATCGAATCCTGACCGCGAGGTGGTCTTCTTTGCCGTGGGGTTCGAGACAACGGCACCGGCAAATGCGATGGCTGTGTGGCAGGCGGCGCGTGAAGGGCTATCGAACTTCTCGATGCTGGTTTCGCACGTCCTCGTTCCACCAGCGATGGAGGCAGTGCTTGCTTCGCCTAGCAGCCGTGTTCAGGCGTTTCTTGCGGCGGGCCATGCTTGCATGGTGACCGGCTATGAAGAGTACCTGGCCATCAGTGCGCGATATCGCGTGCCTATCGTGGTTACAGGCTTCGAGCCGCTGGATCTATTGCAAGGTGTACTGATGATTGTCCAACAGCTCGAAGAAGGAAGATTTGAAGTGGAGAACCAGTACACCCGCGCTGTTCGCCGCGAAGGCAACAGCGCGGCGCAGAAGCGTGTGAACGAAGTTTTCGAGGTAACAGATCGTGCCTGGCGCGGGATTGGAGAGATTCCGTCAAGTGGTCTCCGGTTTCGCAAAGAGTTTGCGAGCTTCGACGCCGAGCTCCGATTTGGCATCGTGCTTGATGATGCGGAAGAGTCGAGTGAGTGTATCGCTGGACTGGTGTTGCAAGGGTTGCAGAGACCGTACGACTGTCCCGCTTTTGGGAGACGCTGCACGCCCGACTCGCCGCTGGGAGCACCGATGGTTTCCTCTGAAGGCGCATGTGCCGCGTACTTCCACTTTGGAAGAAGGAAGGAAGATGATGAATCTCTCGTGTCCCTTGCCGCGGCCAGCTAAGGATCGGATACTGCTCGCACACGGCGGCGGGGGCAGGTTGACGAACCAGTTGATTGAGGAAGTCTTTCTTCCCGCGTTCTCAAATACTGCCTTGAACTCTCGACATGATGGAGCACTCTTCTCGGCGAGCGGTGCAAGGCTGGCGATGACGACCGACACCTATGTGGTCCAACCGCTCATCTTTCCCGGCGGGACTATCGGGGACCTTGCCGTGAATGGCACAGTGAACGATCTCGCAATGTGTGGCGCAAGGGCGATCGCTCTGAGTGCGGGGTTTGTGCTCGAAGAGGGGCTTGCGATGGAGATGCTGCAGGCCGTCGCGAACTCCATGCGCGATGCCGCACTTGCAGCGAACGTCCCCATCGTCACGGGCGATACGAAGGTCGTCGACAAGGGTAAAGGCGATGGGATCTTCATCAACACAACAGGCATCGGGCTTGTTGTCGCGCCCACGCCGATTGGGCCGGAGCGCGTTCGCGCTCGCGACGCTGTAATTGTAAGCGGAGATCTTGGATCACATGGCATCGCGATTCTCTCCGTGCGCGATGGCCTGGAGTTTGAAGGCCCGGTGTTGAGCGACTCGGCGTGTCTATGGCCGGCGGTGAATGCTTTGTTTGAAGCCGGGATCGATGTGCATTGCCTGCGCGACCTGACCCGGGGCGGGCTCTCATCTGCGCTCAATGAGATCGCGACCGTGGCGGGCATTCGCATCACGATTGACGAGGCGTTGGTGCCAATCTCGGATGTTGTTCGCGGAGCGTGCGAGTTGTTAGGGCTCGATCCTCTGTACGTCGCGAATGAGGGAAGATTCGCCGTGTTTGTTGCTGAAGGCGATGCAGATCGTGCGCTTGAGGCGATGCGTGGGCAAGCTGTCTCCAGCGGGGCACTGCGAGTTGGAACCGTATACGATCGAGCTTCAGGGATTGTTACGGTGCGAAGCAGGATCGGGGGCAATCGGGTACTTGATATGCTGTCGGGCGAGCAACTGCCGAGAATCTGCTAGTGGCCTGGTCTAGAACTCGTAGTGCATACCAAGCGTGAGGATGTTCGCATGGGTATTTCTCGGAGCGCTCAGGCCAGCGGGTGACTCTTTCAATCCCGTGGGCCCTATCAACGCGGGAGAGTTGCAAGGGAGCACAGTTGAACTCAGTGACGTTGAGTTACTACAGAAGGGCGCGCCCGAAGTGCCGCCTTCGCCGTAGCCGTAGTAGTTATACTCCGCCTTCCATATCAATCCTGTGTGGAGCTTCCAAGCCACATTGAAGTACGGAGACTGATACGCAGACTGAAGCGATCCGTTGACCTGTTGCGCATTGGCGAAGAACTGATTGCCGCTTACAGCGCTGATGCGATAGCCGGCGGCGGTGCGGACCTTTGAGTTCGGAGATAAATTTACTCCCACTGAGGCGTATTGTGTTGGGGCGTCAGCAAAGTCTTTGGTCGGCCCCCAATCCGAGAGCACTGTCTTCGAACCCCTCACGAACACGCCCGGGCATATATTCGGGCCGCCACTGCTGTTGAAAGAGGCTGTGCCAGGCAGCGTGGCGGTGGCGCCATTCAGGTAGCAGACGTTGGTCGAGATATAGATGTCCGAGTAGTCGTAGTTGATGTCGAACCCATAGTGTTCGTTCGGTGCAACCGTCAGGCCGACTCCAACGTTGCGCGTGTGGTCAACATGCTGGAGCGGGCCGTCGATCGGTGTAACCCCGGTGTTGAAGGTATTGTTATGGCGCTCCAGATCATTGAAGGCCCCCGTGAACGTTGCCCATGGCTTGATCTTGTAGAGCGTGTGATAGCGGAAGTGCACGGTCTGCCTTGGGCCCAAAGGAGTTAGCGCATTGTCGGCGTAGAGCATCTCGGCTGTACCGTTCATCCGCCATTTTGACGTCGGGCGATAGGCAATGTTGAAGATACCGCCGCTTTCATTGATCGTGACGAGGAGACTTGAAGAACCGGTGCCTGCGGTCTGCACGATGTTGTGTTGCCGGTAACGAAAGGTAAATGTAAGCGTGGCGCGGGACGATGCGTCCCAACTGACGGAGGCGTTGTTGGTCAGGAAGCGCTGACCGAAGTAGCCGTAGAGTGGCACACCGGTGGGATTGCCTTCGATGGTGAAGTTCGGTCCGGCGACCAGCGGGCCCGCATAGTTGATCGTCTCATTGCCCGCCGTTGTCGGCGTGTTCTGCGTAGTTCCCTGAGTGATGTTTGCACTGCCGGGCTGGTGGACGTTCGAGAAGTCGAGCTGCTCGGACAAGCTGATGGTCTTGGTCGCCAGCCACGTCAGGCCAAGGTCGGAGTTGACCACGCGACGCTGGACTTTCGCGTTGCCCGTCAAGGTGTAGTTGCGAATGGCACCATCAAGACCCTGGAAGTTCTCGTAGTAGTTAGCTAGGTTGCTGTTTGCAATGGTGTAACGGAAGTCGCCATTGAGGATGAGCTTGTTGATGCTGGAGCTCTGGAAGAGGAGACTTTCGGTGGGATAGATAGCGCGCGTTGGCTGAGAGCGGAGATAGCTCGTGGTGACGTCGCATGCGGGATTGATGATCGGGCGGCCACCGGCGGTTTGCGGCGCGGAAAGGATCGTGTAATTGGTAGCGTTGGTGTAAGCGGCCCCGAGGCTCGTCGCGTTGCAAGAGGCGATGGAGTAGGGAGACGCTGTCGCGTCCCAGTTGCCCAGCGCGGCGGGCGTGCCATCCGGCTCCTGCACGTTGAACTGGTTCTGGGCGAGAGTATAAAGGGAGTCCTCTTTGTAGTGATCGACTCTTTCTTCGAACGTGAGTGTGGTCAGCTCCAGCGGCTTCCAGATGATTGCGCCGGAGAGGTCGTCGGTGCTGTTGCGTTGCAGCTCATTGAGCAACTGATCAGAGGTTCCGATGGAGTAGCCGGGGCTTAGGCTCGGCCCTTGAAAGATGTTCTGCGAGTAGCCCACGCGGAAGGAGAGTTTCGAGAGTGGAAGAATGGTGAGGCTGGTGTCGGTCATCCTGCGCACGGTGTTGAACAGTACAGGCGATTGATTGACCTGCTGCTGCGCCAGCGAAGCGGTGGTGGGTACGCCGTCAACCATTCCGTAGGGAGTGGTAATTCCGCCCGGAATGCTGGGATTCGCCAGCAGGTCGTAGTCGAAGTATTGACGGTCACGGCGGAAGCTCCCGGTGAACTCGTAGAGCTTTCCTTTGTAGAAGGACAGCCTGGCAAAGTTAATAGGGTCGCCGCCAAAGCCGTTGCTGAAGGCCGAGAGCGAATCCATAAGTGGATGCTTTTTTCCACCCACAGCATGCATGGTGAAGCTCTGGCCGAGAACGCGCGGGCCGGAGTGGACATTGACGAGCGTGTCGTACATGGCACTGCTGCCTGAGATGCCGACCAGATGGCCACCGAGGTCAGCGGTCTGGCGGATCACGTATCCGTTCTCCTGAACTTGATCCGGGACTTGATCTGGAACAGCGGGCGCTGCGGGAGCATCGACTGCAACTGGAGCTTTAGGCTTGGCTGTGGATGTTGCAGGGGAGGCGGGTGCGGTTTGGGCAGCTGCTGACGCGGTGACGATTAGAAGTCCGGCAGCCATGAGGGCCATTGCGATGCGATGGACGCTCGGCCGACAAGCTCGACCTTCATACGGCCAGGAAAACCAATCGATCTTCGTCATCTCAAGCCTCATCTGCGCGGCGATGCTCATCGGATCAGAGCCGGATTGATGTTGGAGCCGTGAATCATGGTGTGACAACTAATGCAGGACTGCACCTCAGCCGAGCCTGAACCCATGCCGTGAATCGTCCCTGACGCAACCGGGCTGTGGCACTGGTTACACATCTGGTTGATGTTGGGCACATTCAACAGCCTCGCATTCTGAGAGCCGTGAGGAGAATGGCAACTGAGGCAGCCTTCCGCCTTCACTGGCGCGTGCTCGAAGACAAATGGCCCACGGGTCTCAGTGTGGCACTTTGTGCAGACCATGTTCTGATCGGCGGTTGAACGCAGTTGAGTGCTATTGAAGGTGCCATGCGTGTCGTGGCAGTCGGTGCACTTCATCAGACCTTCATTGACCTTGTGATGGAAGGGCTGGCTAAACGCCGGCTTGATGTCGCTGTGGCAACTGAAGCAGAGCTGCGGCTGCGGGGCTTTGAGGAGGCTCGGGTTGTCTCCCGATATCGCGACAGTGGCCGCGTTCCACTGCACAGGATCGGTGATGGTCGGATCCGGCTTCATCAAATCGAAGAGGCGAGCGCTCATACGCGACTTCTTATCGAGCTTCGCGACGGGCGGCGCGGGAGCAGCTGTCGCGGATGGAGCGGCTGCGGCAATCAAGCCATGGACGCTGTGGCAACTTGTGCAGCTTACACCCGCCTTACCGTGGTCCGAGCGCAAGAAATTCGGATGAGCACTCGCGTGGCAGCCCAGGCAGGTCGCGTCCATCTGCCTCGCGGGCATCTTGCTGAGTTGCAGAATCTTGGTCGGGTCGCCACCTGACTCGACGTGTGCTCTTCCGCCGCCATGACAGCCTTCGCAAGTAACTCCTTTGCCACCGTGCTCGAGAGCCAGTTCCACGTGGGGGTTCGATGCGAACTTCTTCGAGAGGTCGGCATGGCATAGCTCGCAGGTTTCGGAGCCGACAAAGTCCGAGACCTTCATGATGTCGGTCTTGCTGCTCGTAATCGCCTGCGAGGCCGTCTGGGCGGTGCACGGCTGCGAGTAAATCCAGCAGCTTGATGCGAGCGACGCGAGGACCAGGAGAACACGCTTCATGGGAGTCGCCAATGGAAGTTACAAAAGCTCAATGCGCGTTGCGTTGAATGCTCTTTGCGTGATGCGAGCGAAATGCGAGGACGTGGTTAGATGAATCAAGTGCGAGTATCTGCGCGCAAGAACTAGATTGCTGAGCAATTGCGCTCACACCAAGCTGCGACCAGGCAAAGAGGAGCCCTGAACAGGAAGTTCCTAAGGGATCGCCGGATACCTTCGTGGTTGCTTCCGTTCAGTGATGAAGAGCCAGGAGAGGCCTTTCAGTTCCTCTTCGGGTGCCGCGGAAGATCCACGGGAAGCTGCATCTCGAATCACTCTATCCCGATGCTATGCCGGGAGTCAGGCGTTCCATACGCCGACGTTCGTGGTCCGATCACAAGTCACCGAGCTCGATCGACCATTGCGACAAGCTTGGCAAGTCGATAGGCAAGGCGTACACCGAAGAGGAGAAGTTGCGGATGCTGGAACAAGCGAAGATGGCTGAGTCTCCTCACATCCATCCTGCAATCATGCTCGCCCTGAATGCAGGAATTCGCGACGCCGAACCGAAGCAGCTCACTTGGGACCAGATCAATCTAAAGCGTGGCTACCTCCCAGTTGGAAAGAGCAAGACCGAGGCAGGCGAGGGGCGTACGACTCCGCTCAACTCCGCACTTGCCGAGACCATGAGCGAATGCGCAGACTGGTATCGCGACCGTTTCGCTTCGATCTAGCCCAGTGGTACGTCTTCCCATTTGACAAGCCGCCACCAAGCGACCCTTCAAGGCCTGTCACGACTCTGAAGACGGCCTGAAATGATGTGCGAAAGAAGGCCAAAGTCACGGGGCGTTGGCACGATCATCGCCACACGATGATTAATGACCTTACAGAGAGCGGCGCTGGGATCCGAGCATCATGGATATCGCCGGACGCGCCTCGAAGAACATGCTCAAGCACTACAGCCATATCCGAATGGAAGCGAAACGAGACGCGTTAGAATCTCTCGTCAAACGCACTGCGACGAACAAACTCTCCCCCGAGCGGCCGCCGCGATCTTGAAGATTCCTAGCGGTCATCGAAGGTCGCAACGTACTGATCCCGGAGATAGCTGCGGCAACACCGTATCCGAGAGAGTATCTTGCAGGTGTTGCCCGATCGCTTCTTGAGGATTCCAGGTTCTCGATGTGCTTACTGGGTTTGTCTTGGAAGATAGTAGGGCGCCTATATAAAGAGGAGCTTCAAGTCGATTGCGTACTACCGACAGCCGCTATATCGCCGCCTCGAAGGTCTCCGGTGGAAGTGAAACCCAGGTCTTCGATAGGAGCACACAGTCGTGGAGCAGTCTTGTCAGAAGCAGGGGGGCTCCCGCGATGGTCTCGCGACAGCAATTGGCTCTTCTATCTACAAGGGGACGACGAACCGGCGATCATGAAGGTTCGCATCAGCGACCACCGGATCGAAAGAGTAACTGATTTGTCACAGATCCGCATCACAGGAGGGTTGGCGGGAGTGCAGTTCTCGCTCTCGCCAGAAGATGCTCCGATCCTGTTGAGAGATACGGGAACACAGGAAATCTACTCCGTCACACTCAACTCGCAATGAGCCAAGTAAACGAGCATTAGTAGTTACAAAATGTTTCGTCAGTGAATCGCTCTTGTCACGGAAGTTATCGGAATTACGATTCAACATTTCTTGGCTGGAAACGCGCATTGGTCTGTTCTCAGAAGCTGAGATTGAAGCTAAGGAAAAGCCACTCATGACTTCGTAGCGAGATTAGCGGTCGGACGTGAGAAAGTGGGCTGCAGCGCGGTGAGCGATGGCCATGATCGTCAGGGCTGGGTTCGCTGCGAGCGCGCTTGGAAATATGGAGTTGTCGCAGATCCAAAGGTTAGGGATGTCATGGACCCGGCCGTACGGGTCGACGACCGAGTGGTCAGGATCGATACCCATTCGGCAGGTACCGATCGTGTGGGCGGAGCGCTCGTAGGTCCAGATGTCGTTGGCGCCAGCAGCTTGCCAAGCGGCAGTTAGCAGCTTCGAGGCGTGGGCGGTCATGGCTTGCTCTTGCTTGCCATAGCTGAAGTGAATGCGAGGCTTGGGCATGCCCCGGATATCGAGCTCGCCGGAGAGTTCGAGGAAATTCCGCGCGGAGGGGAGGCAGTCGCCGTTGATGCCGATTCCAGCGAGGTGGTTATAGTGGTCGAGATACGTGGTGAGGTCGGTGCCGAAGAGACCTCGACCGCGGGCGACCTGGGTCGCAAAGGTGACGGGAACGACGCCGAGGGATTGGACGAGGTAGCCGCCGGCGAAGTCCGCGCCCAATGGACGCAGGGTATCTTCGGAGATGACTGTGGCGGGGAAACCTTTGTTCATGCGAATAGGTTGCGAGAAGGTGCCCCAGACCTGTGTGGCCACGTGCGCCATGTAGTTACGGCCTACCTGGCCGCTGGCGTTGGCGAGGTTGTTGTGGAGCAGGAGGCGTGGGGTCTCGATGGCTCCGGCGCAGAGGAATACGGCTTTGCAGCACTGGCGGCGATCGATGCCTACAGCTTCGTCGCGATAGATGACGGCCTTGATGTCGCCCTGAGTATTGCGCTCGAACCCAGTGACGAAACTTTGAGGGCGGATCTCAGCGCCGCTGCGGACGGCCCATGGCAAGTAAGTAACGTCCATGCTGGCCTTCGCACCGTTGCGGCAGCCCTGGTGGCAGAAGCCTCGATTGACGCAGGCGGGGCGGTGGCCGTACTCGGTCTGGGCGTAGTCCTCGCTGAGGGCCGCGATGGGAGCGGCACTGGTGCGGAGGCCAAGTGCGTTGAAGCCGCGCTGCATAAGCTGACCGGGAGCATTTATCGGGACGGGGCCAGTCGGGAAATGCCGTGCGGGGTCCCAAGGGTAGTTGGCGGGGCCGCTTACTCCGAGGAAGCGCTCAACGGCTTCGTAGTGCGGAAGGAGGTCATCGTAGCTCAGGGGCCAGTCAGCACCAACAGCAAAATCCGTTTCAATGTGGAAATCGCGTGGGTCAGCGCGGGGAACGAATGCTCCCCAGTGGAGAGTGCTGCCGCCGACGCCGGTGCCGGAGTTATTGGCACCAAAGGCCTCTGGGGTATCGCCTGCTGAGAGTCGTTCGTCGAGCCAGTAAAGCTTGGCAGCGGCGAGCTCGTCGGTGGCGAATTCGTCCATGGGAGACTGCCACCATGGGCCAGCTTCCAATGCGACGACCTTGAGGCCGGCGGCGGCGAGTTTGGCAAGGATCGGTGCGCCGCCAGCTCCGGTCCCAATGACAACAGCGTCGACGGTTTCGTCATCGGAAAACGTTCGCATGGTTCGGCGAAGGCGGGCGAGTTCGTTCATTGTGCAAACCCAGTTAGTTCTTCAGAAGTTTCGTGCTGTTCTTCGAGGCGGATTTGGGTGAAGCCGCTGGGATCGTCGGCAAAGCCGGTGAAGCCGATGCGATCAAGGGTGCGTGGATCCGAGATATAGAGGCGAGTTAACTCGGCACGGACGTCTTCGAACCACTTCTGCATCTGCGAAGCCGAGAATGCATCGGCTGATTCACCGAGGTGAAGGATGCCGAGAGGTCCGCGACCTAGGTTGCCTTGCTGGGCAGCTACTAGGAGAGCGCGGCGGAGACTAGGGCTGAGGGCGAGGAAGCTTACTCCGTGAGTACGATGGGCGGCTGCATCGAGTGAAGAGAAGCCCTGACGCCACGCGGCGACATCGTCGGGTAGATTGTTGAAACGCCAGCCGTCGGCCCGGGGTTGGGCTAGAGTTTGGTCGAGGCGGGCGGCGATGTTGGGGGACGCATGGGGAATGACGGTGTCAATGAGAGCCCGAAGGGTGCGGAGTTCGGTTTCGCTGAATGTACGGGGAGCAACGAACGGCTCGGGGAGACGCGCGAGAAGCACGGCGCGCGTTTGGGGCGACGTTCGTTGGGAGTCGATTACTTGCTGAAATTTTTGGCTGAAGGGCTCCGCGGGAGGTCTCGGGACGAGACCAAGGGATTGGGCGAAGGACAGGAAATGCTCAGCCAGTTCGGTCGGACGTTCGATCGGCCCGAGATGTCCGCAGGCTTCGAGGGCAATGAGTTCGCCGTGGCTGAAGTGCGTCAGGGTGTGTTCGCGCTGAGCGTCGGGTCCGAGTGCGGCGTCCTCTGTACCGGCAAAGATGATCGTGGGGATGGGCAGGATACCCACACGTTTAGACCAATCTTCTTTGCTCCCGGCTGAATGGCCATTGATATCGATGAGCCACGCAGCAAAGGCTTGGCGGCTCATGCGGAGGACATCATCTTCGGTACGGACATTGGTTGCGGGTTCGATTGGCAGCTTCCCCACGTTACCGGCGACGTACGAGGCGGCGCGCTTGCGATCTTCATCCGCGTCGCCTGTGCTTCGGCCTAGGGAGTCCAGCATCTCTTTGCGCTTGGAGCCCTTCATTGGTTCGGGGCCGGGGGGCGACGGAGAAACCAGGATGAGGCCGGTTGGCATTGAAATTGTTGAAGAGTCGTCGAGCAGCGATCGGGTGAGGACTGTCGCGACTTTGCCACCCATCGAGTGGCCGCCGAGAAGCCATCCAGTGCAGAACTGAGTGGGGTCGAGTGCGCAGAGGGTGGCGAGAACATCGTCTGCCATGGACTGAACGCTATAGTTCGAATTGTCGACGGAGTCTCCAAAGCCGGGGAGATCGATAGCGAGCGAGCGCATTCCACGTTCGGCAAGGATGGAGGTAAGTCCAGTCCAGGTTCGCGCGCTCCCCCCGAGCCAGTGCAATAGGACAATCGTCGGGCCGTAGGAGCCATAAGTGCGATAGGACAACATCAAGGTTAGGATGCAAATGAAGCGTATCGAGGCGGATGAGAAAAAGCGGTTTCGAGGGGACGGCGTAGGACGCTTCTGTTCGATGAATGGTCTGTAATTCGACGAAGACGGGAATTTCTTATCGTAAGACAAGATCGTAACCGGTAACCAGCCCCTTCAGGTGACAAGGCCAAATCAGGGTGCGAAGCAAACGATTTGGGACAGATGGAGAACCAACAGCAGCAGCGACTCGTGCAATGGGCCAGGAGATCGCTAGGAACTATGCGTTGCGGGCTTCCAAGGCGAGCGGTTTCCAGCAGGCTCAACAAGGTATTTTTGGGTAAACGCGCTTCCCGTCAGGAGATGCTTCTGGATTGATGCCAAATGGCCTGTGCGCTCTTCCAGCCGACCAACCCTGAGCTCTTAGCAGGTGCATAGAGTGTTGGGCATGTTTGCGGCAGAGGAGGCCGCCACTATGCCCAAGAAGACCAGAAAGCATGTCGTGCAGAAGACGGTTCTTCGCCTGCCAGACCTCGATCACGCGAAGACCTCAGTATTGAACAGCTTGAGTTCCCCGCTTTCGCGGCGCAACTACAAGTTTGCGATGGAGCAGTTCATCGACTGGTACCGTTCGGAGCCGAGACTGGCCCTAAACCGGACAGTCTTTCTCCGCTTCCGCCTACACCTCGAATCGCTCGGATTGGCCTCAGGCACGATCAATCAGAGGCTCGCCGCGGTCAGGGGGCTAGCCTACGAAGCGGCAGATTCGGGTCTGCTGAGTCCGGAACTTGCTGCTAGCATCAGGCGAGTTAAGGAGTGAAGCAACTCGGCTGCCGAGCAGGTAAGTGGCTCAACCAGGATCAAGCTCGGTTGCTGCTTGAGAAAGCAAATGGGCAAAGCTTAAGCCATCTCCGTGACGTCGCTATGATATGGATCCTGCTCGGCTGCGGTCTGCGCCGAGCCGAGCTGTCGACCTTGCGGAGAGCAGACATCCAGATTCGACAAGGCCATTGGGCCATTGTTGATCTGGTCGGCAAGGGCAATCACGTTCAGACCGTACCTATGCCAATGTGGGTGAAGGAAGCCGTGGACAGGTGGCTTAGCGCTGCATCAGTTGCGTCGGGTTACGTGTTCAGAGCAGTCAGCCGTCACGGAACCGCCTTGGGAACCGGCATTTCCGAGAACGTGGTCTGGTATGTCGTCCGGAGCTGTGCCCGACGCCTGTAGCTCGACCACCTTGCGCCTCATGATCTTCGGCGCTCCTGCGCAAAGCTCTGTCATGTGAGTGGCGGCGAACTGGAGCAAATACAGTTTCTGCTCGGGCACGCCTTCGTTTTTACAACCGAGCGTTGCCCGTCAACGGCCGCTTTGGCAGCCTGTTCTCGGAAGGTGTCGATTCACGATAAGGCCTGTTGGCGCTAAATAAGATCGGCTGCTCTGCTTAGGCCGCTCTGTACGGGGCCGAACCGGGGATGTCACCTTTTGAAAGCCAGCTACGGAAAAGCCTAAGCTTGCTCGGTCAATTCAATAAAGTGCATACCTTGAGCCAGAACTCGGATTGAGGCCTCTAGGTACGAGATCGTGTGGTCTGGGACTTCGTTCAGACGCCTCCTTGACGCTGCCAAAAGGTCAATGTGGTCTCATAACCCATCGCTCAGTATTCGAACACTCAGTTGCCGAAATAGCGCAGAAAGGCCAAAGCCGGGGACGAAGATAGAGGAAGCGCTTGGCTCTTCAGTGCGATTGTTGTAAGGTCGCGGACCTTGTTCGTGGAACAGGAAACATGGATGCTGTAATCTGCTGGATCTGTGGGAGCGAACGGAGGCTTTTGAAGCGTGGATCGTATTGGATGTATGTCATCTTGATGTCATGCATCTCATAAGCCCTGGAGATGTGCTCCACTGCCTGATCTTGCCGCTTCAAGAGGGCGTAAACCGCTGATACGTCATACGCTGGGAAACACTCGTTTCCTGCGTCTGCTTCGATCTCCTGCAGAATTTCACTGGCTCGATCCGAGTCGCCTAAGCCGGCGTGCCCGTAGGCTATGAGTGCTTTCAACAATGCAGAGTCAGTGGAGACTTCAAGTCCTCGCTCGAAGGACCGGATCGCTTGCTCCCAATTCCCGCGTTCCGCGTGCGTTCTGCCGAGCAGAGCGTGCCCCATAGAGAATTGCGGCCGAAGCTCGATGGCGCGATTGATGAAAGCGATCGAGTTGTCATAATCGCCCGCGTAAAAGTAGGAAAATGAAACCTGTGAGTTGACGATGTCGGAGAGCGGATCGAGCCGATGCGCATGCAACGAGAGGCGGATCGCCTCGTCATGCCGTCCTAGATTGATCATCAGGCTCGCATATAGCTGAAACGTTCGCGAATTAACCAATCCGGTTTCAACGATACTTTGACAAAGCCGCTCGGCAGCCGCCCACTCCCACGCACAGTTCGCCCGAAAGTTGATCTCCGCGTTGCGCACGTTGATCGAGTGAGGGTCGAGCGCAAGTGCCGAGTCGACCGCGCGCTTCGCGGATTCCATCGCTTGACGAGCCGGCATCAGGTGGTTGTACGAGAGGGAGACGTAGGTATCGGCAAGGCCGGCGTAGGCATCGGCATACGTTGGGTCAAGAAGGAGCGCTTCCTGGTAGTAACCAACCGCTTTGAGCAGGTCCACTCGAGTGCGCTGCTTCCAAAAGTAGAGTCCCATCATGCTGGCGTGGTATGCCGGTCCCGGATCCTCGCTGCGAGGGTATTCTGCTGAAAAAGTGGATAGCTTTGGCTTGCCTGGCGTAAGAGCAGAATCGACTTGCGGAGCACCATGACCCGAGCAACGGCTGGCCCACCAGCTTTCCAGCTCGTGCCGATAGGCATAAACGCTGCCTAATTTGATGTGATGATGACGCTTGACGGGTAGCCCTTCACTCTTCTCCCAAAGCTGAACCGTGCGAACTTCGCGTCGAAAGAAAGCCGCGATCTCCTTCCAGGAGTCGAGTCGCTCCGTGCTCCGTTCAGACATCGATCTCGGCGTCTTGTCGTTGAGTGATGTGTCCATCATGGGAAGACTCCAAGGGAAGCAGACACTGATGCCACCTATTCCTAGCCTGCAAACTGGAAAGTTCTCGGGGCAAGATCAGTGGAGACGCGGGAAGCGCTTGATACGGGTGTAACATCGTCATCTTCCAAGGTCAAGAACCCTTCTTGCTTTGGGCGGAGCGCGTCGACCGCGGTCAAATCGGAGTTCATTTCGCACCTTTTCGCTTTCCCGCCGCTACTCAGGGTGCGAGAGTAGGGGCACGAGCCTACGCAGCGGTGCGAATCAAGCTTCGATGCGACAAATCTCTCGACTCGAAGGGCATCGAGTAGGAAAGCGATGAAAGGCCGGCAGTCACGAAAAGGAAGGAATTTTGGTTATGGAAGACAACTTCGGGACAGCTCCAGAAGGCTTTGTCGGGAGTGCTCAGTACATCAAGGCACCGAAGCGAAGCGCGTCCGGCGACACCGGCGACGTAGCGGATCTCGTATCTACAATTCTCGATTCGGTGCGGAGACGCGGGGACGAGGCCGTCCGCGAGTTTTCGCAGCGCTTCGATAAGATCAGCCTCGACCAGTTCGAGGTTTCGCAGGCCGACCGTGAGTCCGCTGTCGCGCAGATGGACCCGCAGACGAGAGCGGATACCGAGTTTGCGATCGATAACGTCCGTCGCTTTGCCGAGGCGCAATACGAGACCATTCTTCCGCTCGAAGTTGAAACCTTGCCGGGGCTGCATCTGGGACATCGCGTCATTGCAATCGAGCGGGTCGGCGCGTATGTTCCCGGCGGGCGCTATCCGCTGCTATCCGCGCCGATTATGACCATCGTTCCAGGCAAGGTTGCAGGTTGTGATGAGGTAGTCGCTTGCCTTCCTCCAAATGCGCATCCAGCCATGATCGCCGGCTGCCATCTATCGGGCGCTGACCGAATCTTTCGCATAGGCGGCGCACAGGCTATCGCGGCCATGGCATTCGGGACAGAGAGCGTGCCTCGGGTGCATAAGATCGTGGGCCCCGGAAATGCATTCGTCAACGAAGCGAAACGGCAGGTCTTCGGCGCGGTGGGGATCGATCAATTAGCGGGCCCATCCGAGATCTTCGTCGTAGCCGACGCGACCGGCGACGCCGAACTCATCGCGACCGACCTGCTTGCACAGGCAGAGCATGACGTGCGCACGCGCGTAGGCCTGATTACGACCGACCGGCGACTGGCAGAGGAGACTGTGAAGGAAGTGGCCCGGCAGTTAGGCTCACTCTCAACTGCCGCAACTGCGGGCGAAAGCTGGGCGAACTACGGCGAGGTTGTACTCTGTGCCGATGAAGCTGCGATGATCCGCTACTCGGACCATGTGGCAGCGGAACACCTGGAGGTGCATACCTCCGACCCACACGCGTTTGCCGCAAAGTTACGCAACTACGGCTCGCTTTTCATCGGTCAGAACGCCAGCGTCGTGTACTCCGACAAATGTGTCGGCACCAACCACACGCTGCCGACGCTCGGTGCCGGACGTTACACGGGCGGCCTTTGGGTGGGCTCGTATGTAAAGATCGCCACGCATCAGTGGCTGGAGGATAGCGCGATCGATCTCGTGGCGCCTGCAGCGACGCGCCAAAGTGCAAGTGAGGGTCTTGAAGGGCATCGGCGCGCGGCAGCGATCCGCTTTGATCGCAGGCATTCGCTGGGTCAATCCGGCAAGTAACGACGACATCGAGGAGAGAGTGTGAGCGAAGAACAGAGCAGGCTTCTCAAGGTAAACCGTTCGGAAGCACCGAAGCCCGCGCAGAACAACACACAGGCAGGTGCCTCCGAGGTGTTGCAGGTCGAACGTCGCGATTTCACCGAGTTAGTGCCTACCGATCGATCCCGCGTACAAAGCATGCGTGGTTTCGACGACTGCTATACAGACATAGTCGATTACATCGTGCGTTGTACCCATAAGATCTGGGACGAGCGGGATGTCGGTCTGATCTACACGCATTACACGCACAACTGTGTGCTGTATGGAGTGCTCGGAACCATGTACGATCGCGAGTCGGTCGTCCGTGAGACCGTGCAGCGCATCGTTGAATTTCCTGACCGGCGCGGTATGGCCATTGGCGTCATCTGGCGTGGCGATGATGTGAATGGCTTTTATACCTCGCACATGACGCATGGAACCGGACGCCATACGGAGTATGGTTCCCTGGGCAGACCCACCGGCCGCCCCTATGTCACGCGGACGCTGGTCGATTGCATGATCCTCAACAACAGGATCTACCGTGAGTGGGTCGTCCGCGACAACATGGCGTTTCTGCGGCAGCTTCGTATCGACCCGCACGAGTATGCGATGACGCTGGCTCGACAGAAGCTCGAACGTGGTGAAGCTGTTGTCGAGACTGCGGAAAACCGTCGTCTTCTCGGGCAGTACCCGCCGGAAACGGAACCAGACCTGACGCTTGCGCATAACGAGAGCGAGACTCTGGTGCTTCGCTGGCTGCACCACATCTACAACAAGCGAATGTTCGGCAAGATTCACGAGATCTATGCGTCAAACTGCGTTTGGCATGGACCACTCATGCGCGATCTTAACGGCATCGCCGCCGTGATGCAGCAAACGATGCGCTTGGTCGCGCTGATGCCCGATTGCGCTTTCGTCCCGCAGCACATCTGTTCCAACGTGAGCGAAGAAGGCGGCGAGAAGATCGCCATCCGCTGGATTCTGGAAGGTCATCATCTGGGCTATAGCTCCGGCGCACTTGGAGCTCCGACCGGACACAAACTCGTTGTCATGGGCATCACGCATCTACACCTTCGCGATGGCAAGATCGTCGAGGAATGGGTGCTATACGATGAGCTCTCCATGTTGGTTCAGGTGAAGCTCGCCGCGCTGCAGCAGGTAGCCTAATTTGCTAACCCGGGCCATCCAAAACGGCGACGACGTGAGCGTCCCTTCCGGGATGCAGCTCAGCCTGGCGCGGAGAGTGTGTGCCTTCGGGTTCTTGCTGTGTGCGGAGTTCTTCTATAGCTGGGCATGGAACACGGTCGATATTCTCCGACCGTACCTGCGCGAAAGCCTCAGGCTGACTCTCACCCAGGCCGGGTCTGCTTACTCGGCCCAAGGAGCGGGCGCGCTCGCCGGCGCAATTCTCATCGGCCAGCTTGCAGACCGGCTAGGACGCAGGAACATGCTGGTGGCCGTAATGCTTGGATACGGCAGTCTACTGCTCGCTGGTGTCTTCGTCTCCAGTTACCTGGAACTTCTATTGCAGCGGTTCTGCCTTGGGATATTCCTCGGAGGCAGCTTTCCGGTCGTAGTGGGAATTTACGTTGGACTCTTTGAACCCGAAGTGCGCGGCCGGCTCGCAAGTATGGTGAGCGCAGTCTTCAGCGCATCGATCATCACCCAGGGCTACGCCTTCGGGCATCTCGCTGGTCACGATTGGCGACTGCTGCTCTGGCTCGGCGGCGCTCCGCCTATCCTGCTGGCGTTTGTCGCCTATGCGGTCGTGCCGTCCGGGGTCCGGCAAACTACGGCACCAGGCAAGCAGCGTCTGCCAATGAGCGAGTTGTTTGCTCCTTCTCTGCGGCGGCAGACGCTCTTACTCGCGTTGTTGACGGGACTCAATTTCTTCGCCTACCAGGCGTTCAGCGGATGGCTCACCACGTATTTAAAAGACAACCGCCACTTGGCATCCCCGGCGATCGGCCAACTTGTCTCCGGGCAGTTTGCTGGAAACCTTCTGGGGTGCTTCTTCTGGGGCTGGATAGGAGACCGTTTCGGTCGGCGGGCAGGTGCTGTGGGTTTCTTCGTGGCAGCGGCAGCCGTAATGGTCTTCCTCGGCGTGCCGGCCGAACCTCCCGTACTCATTGCGGTCGGCTCCCTTTACGGGTTTTGCCTTTCAGCGAGCGTCGTATGGGGACCATGGCTAGCGGAGCTTTATCCCGAACACCTGCGCTCCACCGCCGCTTCGATCTTCAACTGGGGACGATTAATCAGCTTCTTTGCGCCGTTGATCACAGGCGCGATGGCCGGAGCATTTGGCTTGCGGTTTAGTATGCTTTCGTCCAGCCTCGCGTTCTGTGCTGCGGGTGGAATCTGGCTGAGCCTGCCTGAAACGCTCCGCCGGAAAAGTCACTGATCCAGCTTTCCTAAGCCTACGACGCAAATACGACCTCTTTGGCCCTTGAATATCAGCCTCGGCAACCGTGATTACGACGCAGCGAATATGAAGCATTGACAATGCTGGGGCGAACAATTGTTTTCACTTTTGAGTAGGTGATCTACTCGATTCTTTGTCCCGGCGGATAAGAAGAGCTAGAAATATTTAAGGGCCTGCAGAGGGCCAATCTCGTTAGCAATGAATCTACATTGGCGATAAATCGCCAATGTACTCCTCGACAACCGATCACGATCCCAATTCAGTTCATCCTGGTCGGACTTCTGCTCGATGGAGATCCGGATCGCGTAGCACAAAAGATGTATTTGCACACTACATTCATGAAAGATTGGTCCAGACGGCGAGATCTGGCGCGAAGCAGGGATACTTGCTGGACTTCTGGCCCGATTGCAGAGCTACGGAAAAGGCGAACAACGGAAGACACTCAACGACGCCCTTATCTATCTCACTGCTGCGAAGCATGGATGCACGGTGCTCTCCCGGAAAATCGGGAATTTTGACTTGCTCAACCAGTTGTATCCGAGCGGACAGGCTGTCTTTACGACATTCCAGCGTAGACAGTCCGCGTTGGAATCACGGCTTTGACTGGACTGAAACGAAGGCGACAGTGAAAAGTCTTCTCAAGCGGCCTATTCGGCCTCAGTGTTACGAATGAACTAACTGCGGACGAGCGAAGTGCGGGATCTCCCTGCGCAGGTGTTGAATTTCCAGCCTGGCGTAATCGATAGATTGAACTTCGACGAGGTTCGGCCCGAGAAACACGCCTCCGCGATTGGGATGCATGGTAGTTCCTTTCTGCTAAAAGAGCAGGTATCCCTGCCCGCGACGTCTTCCGGCAGGCCGCGTAGCTGCAGGCTGAGCGCAAGGACTTCGCGCGACTCCGATTCATCGAAGTCCACAGCCCTGCGCTCGCGCGCGATCACAGCATCGTAGATCTCCCGCTCGCTCTTGCCGTGAGATAGGCTCCGGTCCCTGCGGATAGAGCGCTGNTGGCTTCGTTCGTCCACCCTGCGACTTGTGGCTGCTGCTTTCTGCGGGCAGCCAGGAGAGCGGCGAGCGCAGCCCTCGCATCGTAATCATCCATTACAGGAAGAGGTGGCCGGGCGCGGATAAGTGCACTGAGCATCCCGTAGTGTTTGTTCTCGTCGGCAATCACCGCTTTGGACGAAATTCTGACGCCGGAGCGACATAGGTCACCCTCGCGCGGCTCGCCTGTTGAGTTTCCTAGCGCATCTTCGCCTTATGGACCACAACGAAGACGAGAGCTACCAAAATAGTCGATAGGCAAACGGCCATCAGCACATGATCGCCTGTCATCTTTGCACCTCGTCTTCCACCGTCACCATATCTATTTTGTGAAGGTGGTTACTGCCGATTCACTGCTCTCGAGCGGCATGGGAAAAGCGTGACGGCGATTGAAGCCGGCCCCTGACGCGGGTTTGAAACTGACCTCCTGCGAGGTATCAGCGCGTGCCAATCATGTATCCCAGCACCATTCCGATCGAGAACGTAGCAATACCTTCCAGGGCTCCGAAGGTGGCCAATTTCGAGTCCGGATCTCCACCATGGGCGGATGGTCATGAGCGATCTTGCTGCTCCGATGGCAAAGTGAGCGGAAAGAGAAACGACGGCAGCGATAGCTATCGCCCAGATTCCAGATATAAACAAGAACGGAATCATGGGTACAAAGGCACCGATCGCCGTTGCCGCGAAGCCGGTGAGAGGTTCCGAATTACCGGAGCCTCTCCGGCTTGGAGCAGCAGCGTATAGCTGAAGGCGTCGGTAGGTGTAGTAGGTTCGACCTTGAGCCTTGTGGCCGTGACGGGCTTGATGCGGTTGTAATGGTTCCGCAGGGTGAGTGCGAGCTGCGGTGCAGGCGTGGTGGGAAATGTATAGACGACCCGGTCGTCACGCAATGCGTTTCCGTTGCTGAGGGCGTGGGTCCAGTCTTTGCTGAAGAGCTCGCCGGGTTGATGGAACTGGCCCGCGCTCGTGAAGGCAATGGGGAGCGTGAAGCGGTTGTCTCCCGTGGGCTGGTCGGTGGTCTGCTCGCCCTAATAGCGGAAGGCGGTCGTGAGAAAGGCGGCATGGGGCTTCTGCCCAGGGTTGCGCAGCGTGACGCGGACATAGTCGATGATCTGACCACTCGGAGCGGAGGCGGCGAAGAGCGTTACCGCGTAATCGATGCCGAGGTGCAAGACGGTGTAAGAGAGGACCGGAAGGCAGCCTTCTTCGAGCGTACGCACACGCGCGGCGACGGGCGTCTGGTCCGGCCCGACGAAGAACATCAACTCTCCGAAGCCGGTATAGAGGAAGCCTTCAGGTGTCACCTCGCTGCCCGAAATGGCGTTCATCACGCCTAGTTCGTCCGTGGACTTGCTGAAGTAAGAGAAAGGGCCACGCGGTCTATCTCGGGTGAGACCATCTGACCGACAGACACGGCGGAAGAGAAGGGCAGCGCGAGAGAGAAAGACAATACGAGCGACGACGCGAACGACAAGGCCGATCGAAACATGCCTTCAGTGTGAAGGAAGTCGAACCGAAGGCAAAGTGAAATGTAGCGGTAGCATTCTGCACCGATGTGTTGTGCAGCCGCAGGAGAGTCTGGTCTCCGCAGAGCTGAATTACATCAACGGGTTCTTCCCGCTTTACGCTCTATGCCCAACATCAGTTCGGAGCGGCGGTGGGGAGCGCTGCGATCCGTGTGCCGCAGTTCGCTTGTTGCACACACGAACCGATTGCCTGGGCCGCGAACCACTGCTGGGTGTCGAGGTTATAGTGGACCAATCCATCGCCACCGCCCAGCACGCCGCCACTGAAGATGGTGCTGCTGGTCTGCGAGACGTCGATGACGGAGTAGTCCGATGGATCTCCTGACGCCAGATTTGCGAAGACGCTCTGCATCTGGGTGAGGGCGGAAGAGCCGTAGGCGGTCGAGAGCGGCTTTGCAAATTGAATTGGGAAGTGGCTGCCGAGGGCGGAGTAGAAGCCGCCCATCAGATTGCTGTAGTTCGTGGGTGCGTCCGAGATCGAGACAGAGTTTGAGTTCCCTGCTTCTGCCTCCCACTGGTTCCACTGGAGCCCAAGGACACGGGGTGTCTTGCCGCTTGCAAGGATCTTCTGGAGCGCGAGCCATGTGATCTGGCGAGCAAAAGGAGCGAGGGCATACGAAGGCGTCGAGGTCGCGGCAAGTCCCGGCTGCCAGAGATTGACGCCGTGCGTCGTCCACGCGGCTGATGCGGTTGTGGTGTCCGCAGCATCCACACCCTGGCTGGGCCATGCGATATGCACGATGTAGAGGTCGGGCAACTGCCAGCCCGCATTGATAAGGCCCTGCCACTGATATGCAGCAAAGTTGGCGGCATCACCTCCCGGGCCGGCGTTGTTGTTGAAGCCGAGATTCATGTCGGGGCCGGATGCGGTCATCGCGTAGTTGGACCACTGCACCGAGTTGATTGACGAGATCGCTCCGGTGAAGGGAGTTGTCCCGTTGGTGTTCCCAGGCAGAAAGTTCCAGCCCCCATTTGTGACTCCCCAAACGTTCGGAGACGACGGCGAGATGAACCTGGAGGGCAGAGTGTTATAACCGACGGCGTTGCTCTGTCCCATGAAGAACAGCACCGCAACCTCGCCGGTGGCGAAGTTCGTAGGCAGGAACTGTGAGGGAACAGATGCGGCCGATAATCTGTCGCTTGCGCCGCCGTATGCGATGCGATACCAGGTTGAAGAGTTGGTGTAGTCGGGAAGCTGCCAGACGTCGCCGTTGGAGTCTGTGCCCACTACCTGCCCGTCGGCGACCGCGATGTTCGCCAGTTGAGCCGTGGTTTTGACCCAGGGCAGGCCGTAGTAACTTCCCTGTGCGGAGGAGGATGGTACGGACCAGTTGCTGCAATAGACGTACTTATCGGAGTTGACCTGGCAGACAACCCCGCGACCATCGACAGCGACCTGCTGGACGCCGGCGGCGACCATCGTGGAAGTTGCCGACAGGTTGCGGTAGTCCTTGACCTGGATCAGGTTTGCGCTCGTGTCGATGGCCCAGAACTGGGTGCCTGTCGAGACCGAGATCTGGCGAAGATTGGTCGCTCCCGTGTCAACCCACGAGATAGATTGAAAGCCGTTTGCGTCGGGCTGGCTGAGCAGCGGGTTCGGCGAAGCGCTGCAATAGACATGCTGATTGCTGTTGATCTGGCAGAGCAGATTATGCCCTGCCGAGATCTGGGTGACTCCCGAAGCGACCATCGTCCAGGACGTTCCGGACTTGAAGTTGGGCAGGAACCAGAGAACGCCAGAGGCGTCGAGACCCCAGACTTGATCGTCGCTTACAGCGATCGAGGCAAGACTCTTGTTCAAATTGACCCATGTGAGGTCATGGTAGCCGTTCGCATCCGCTGGCGCTGGCGTCTGGTCGGAGCAATAGCTGGCGCTTCCGTTCGCCTGGCAGACGGTGGAGTGTACTGCTGTAGCAGTCGAGGCAGGCGGCGGCGGTGCAGCGTTCACCACGACGATCTGGCCCACTGCAGGAGCGGCAGTGTAGGATGCGTTGCCGGCCTGGTTCGCGACGACACCACAGTTGCCCACGTTGAGGAAGGTGACTGTGGTGCCCGAGATGCTGCAGTTGCCGTTCGGCACAACTGTGAACTTTACTGGTAGACCGGAGGTTGCCGTGGCGCTGACGGTAAGCGTGGTGCCAACGGCCTGGGCGGGAATCGCACCGAAGCTGATGGTCTGCGATTGTTGCGGTATCACGAGCGTCATCGTTGCCGTTGCCGAGAGGTTTCCGGAGACGCCGGTGATGGTCACCGGGTAGCTACCGCTGGTCGCACCTGAGGGGACGTAGACGACAAGAATCGAGGACGTGGAGCTGGAAGACAGGAAGGTGTAGTTGATTCCTGCGGGAATTCCTGTCTCCGAGAGCGTGACCGTACCGCTGAATCCATTATTCGGTGTGATCGCAATCGTGTCCGTGCCGCCATTCCCCGCCACAAGCGTCAAGGTTGGAGAGGCGGGTGCGAGGGTAAAGGACTGGGCGGCGGCAAGCGACGGGCGGCCTGCAAGGATTGCGACCGTGAAGGCAACGGCAAGTAACAGGCGCTGCGGCTTTAGGAACTCAGTGATTCTTAGACGAAGATAATTCTGCTCTATCGGCATTTTCGTGTAGTTTCCTTCTTCCGGCCTGGAACCGGTGCGTGGGGAGTGAATTGTTCAGCGAATCAGGGAGCAGTGGGGCAGGAGATTCACCCGGTCCGCAAGCGTCTGCGGACCGGGTGAACGTTGTTGAAGCGCGCTAGGAGACAGTCAACGCAATGGTGGTGCTTGCGTTGGTACTCCCCGAGCTACCGGTGATGGTGAGGTTATAGGTTCCCGGTGCGGTGGATGACTGCAGGTAGATGACGAACGTTGTTCCGGCACTCGAGGTTTGAACAAACGCATAGCTCGCGCCCACTGGGCCTCCGGAGACGGTGTAGTTCAGCGTTCCGCTGAAGTTGCCGACCGGGGTGACCGTGATTGCCATCGTTGTCCCGTTGCTACGGGCCAGGGCGAGCGTGGGAGACGCGGGGGTGAGTGTGAAGGCCGCGTTTCCAACCACTACGATCTGACCCACTGGCGAAGCGGCGGTGTACGAGGCGTTTCCAGCCTGGTTGGCCACGACACCGCAGTTACCGGCGTTGAGCATGGTCACCACGTTGCCGGAGACACTGCAGTTGCCGTTCTGGATCACCGTGAAGGCAACAGGCAGGCCGGAGCTCGCGGTTGCGTTGACGCTGATCTTGCTTCCCACAGTCTGGGACGGGATCGCGCCAAAGGTGATCGTCTGCGACTGCTGCGTAGCCGTCACCGTGAAGCTTTGGCTGACGGATGTCGCTGCAGAGTAGACCGAATTGCCAGCCTGCGAAGCCACGATGGTGCAGGTCCCTGCCGCAAGCGTGGAGGCGCTGCTGCCGGAGACCGTGCAGACCGTCGGTGTAGAAGAGGCGTAGCTCACCGGCAGGCCGGAGCTTGCAGTGGCACCCAGAGCGACCGTGGAGCCGGTGGTCTGCGAAGCCACCGCCGGGAACGTGATGGTCTGCGTTCCGGTGATCACGAGTGAGACGTTCGTAGAGGCAGTGGAGGCTCCTCCGACGCCGGTGATGACGACCGGATAGGTGCCGGGGGTTGCACTGCTGTTGACGTAAACCACCAGGTTCGTCGCTCCGGCAGTCGGGTTGTTGGGATAGAAACTCGCACTTACATTTGCGGGTATTCCAGTCTGCGACAAAGTGACGGTTCCCGTAAACCCAGTGCCCGGAACGACGTTGACTGGTACAGCCACTCCGTTGCCCTGTGCGAGCGTTACTGTGGAAGAGCCTGCCGTGACACCGAATGTCGCAGCCGCAGGAACGTTCCAGGTGAAGGAGGTAGAAGGATTGCCGGGACCGCTTGCGGTCACCGTCACGTTGTAGGTGGTGGTCGTGGAAGCCGTCAACGTCCCACTGATAACACCGGTGGTGCTGTTGATGCTGAGGCCCGGCGGCAGGTTCGTGGCGCTGAATGTATAGGTGTTGCTTGTGGTGCTGGTAAAGGTCAGCGGAAGATTGATCGTCGTTCCGGCAACGTTGGTCTGGGGGCCAGGGTTGGTGAACGAGCCGATCGCGTAGCCAAGGACGCGTACTTCCGCAAGCTGTAGCGCGTTCACGTTATCGTTCAGTTGAACGCGAACGTAGCGGCCCTGGGCCTGCATGGGAATCTGCGGGATCAGGCCCGCAGCACCGGAGATGAAGAACTCCTGCACGCCTGGCTGACTTCTCGTGGCTGTAAGGCTGGTGCTCGCGAACGGCGTCTGCGAGACGAAGACAGAGACGTTCGTGAGACGGTTGCCACAGCAGTCCCAGCGATTGAAGAGCTGGATGAGGCTGATCTGCGCGGAGGTGCCAAGATCGACCTGCCACCAGTCGTTGGTCCCCAGATTGTCCTGAGAGACATACATCTGGTTCTGGTCGTAGTAGCCCATCGTGCTTCCATCGATGGCTGCGGCTGCCATGTGATTGCTGTCGTAGGCCGGCGATGCGGTAGCGGTACCGGCCAACGCCAGATTGGTGACAACATCGTCAGGCGAGGCAGGATTCGCGTCGTCTGAGTCAAGGAGTCCATCGCTGTCCATGTCGATGCCGATACGGACGGCACTCTCGGCGGGAACCGCGGTGAAGGTGATCGTAGAGTTGCTGGCAATCGCCGAGTTGAGAGTGGCGCTGGAGTCGACCTCAGCCAAAGCATCCGACTGCCACATATTGTTGCCGAGGTACATGTAGCCGCGAACCGGCGAGCCGACAGGGCCGCCCTTGGCGATGAGTCCGATCGCTCCCTGTCCAGCCAATGTTTGCAGTTGTGACAGTAGGCCTGTGCTGTCCGTTGGATTCGACGGTGACAGCGTTACTTGTTTGCCGACGGCTGCATGGGCGTTGTTGCTCCAGTTAGTCGCATTCAGGCCAGCGGGCTCGTAGGGGTACCCGCCGTTCATCGACATCATGAAGGCATACATGTTGGCGTCGCGGGACTGGTTCTGCGACGAATCAAACTCTCCCGTCTGCTGAAAGCCAAAGCCTACGGTGCTTGCCGATGGATCGCCAAACCAGAGGCCCATGCGCTTGTAAAAGTTCTCCCAGTTGGGAGGATTGCGCACACCGACTCCGAAGGGCAGGTTGGTGCTGATGAAGGCCGCGCCCCGGTTGGTCTCGCCTACGTGGCAACTGCGGCAGTTACTCTCAAACTCCTGGGCCCCGAGAACGGCGTTGCCCGTGGTATAAACCGTGCCGTTCGGCCCGGGCATATTCACGGAAGTCGAGTAGGAGTTGTCGAGATTGCGGTACGGATTCGGAGGCAGCGTGATGGTCCCCAGGAACGCCCGCAACAGAGCCATGTTGGCATCGGTCTGCGGCGCATCGGCTCCCTGCAGGGTTTGGAAGGCGTCCTCGAAGTCGGTCAACTGTCGGTCACCGCGCCAATGCAGAAAGGGTGCCTGCATCATGTCGACAAAGGTCATCGTGAGCAAAGGTCCCTTCATGGGATGGAAGCTGACGCCTTGCGAATTGGTGACGACGCTCCCGGCGGGATTGCCTAGGTCCCACGCCAGCCTGTCGGTGCGTCCATCCACGTGGCATGAAGCGCAGGCGAGCTGCCCAAGGCCCGAGTTGAGGTGGGTGTCGTAGAGGAACGGCCGGCCAATCTTGATCGCATTGGGCGTGGGATCGTAGTGCAGCGGTGTCACTGTGGTCTGCGTCAAAGAGTTCGTATTCAACGTGGAGATGGTCGCGTCGAAGCGGTTCAAAACGAACGCTCGGTTGTTCGCCTGATCAAGCACAATGCCCGTCGGTCCCTGGCCTACATTGATGAGGCCCTGGCGAGCCCCGGTGGGTCCCATAACGATGACGTTGTTCGACCCCATTCCGGTGACGAAGGCGAGCGTACCGGCGGCGTTCCATGCGATGCCGCGTGGATCGCCGATGGAAATTTGTCGCTGCGCAACGGGCACATTGCGGGCCTGATAGGTGATGTGCGGGTTGAGGTCGAAGATCGTGTTCGTGCCGCCAGGCGCGAAGGACGCGCCTTCTACGTGAACGAATGTCCCCTGCAAGTTTGGCTCATAGCGGATCTGGTTGGTTGAATCTGTGCCGACAACCGTTACATTTCCAGTGGCTGGATTGACGCCGATGGACATCACCATATTCATCAAGCTCGACTGATAAGAGAGGGCGTAGTTGTTCCCCGTGTCGATGATCGCTACGTCGCGATCCGGCATGTCCCATCCGGCAACACGATCGCCGGGGGTACCGGTGCGGGCGCTGGCACCCGTAATAAACGCGGTCCAGTCCCCCATGTTGTCATCGAAGTAGCGGGCCAGTCCGCTGACGGTGGTCTTCTTTACGATCAGGCCGACCGGGATGGGGGCCGGATTGGACGGGTTCACGGCAGGAACAAAGTTCTTGCCGCTGTTCGGAGGCGGGTTTACCCCGCTGTAGGGTCCGCTGGGATCATCGACGCCTGAGTGCTCGTTTCCATTGTTCACGCCGCCCGGAATCAGAGTTGTGCCGTTTCCGGATTCAAAGATCGCCAAGTAGACGTAGCGCCCATTGCTGCTCGTCGCCAGCGCTCTCGGCTGCTCGCCCGTGATGGGTATGATCTGGATCGGAGTCGTGGGCCCAAGCGCGTTGAAGACCATGAGCTGCTTCGATTGCGCGCAGGAGACAAACGCAGAACCTTGTGAAACTCCCGCGAACACAACGTCAGCGGGCTCATCGCCTGTCTGAAGCGTCTTCGTCACGATCCCATTCTGCAAGTCGACAATACTGACGCTGTCGGAGATCACGTTGACGACCCAGGCCTCCGAGTTCGTCCGCGCACGCACCGTTACGGGATCGATACCAACCGGAATGCTGCGAACAAACACCGGCGCTGACGCGGTGTTCGAGGTGTTGTACACCTCCAGGCTGTTGTTCGCTGTGTTCACTGCAAGAAGCTTGCTTCCGTCTGGAGTGAGATCGAGCGGATGCACCTGTGGAGACTCGAAGTTAACAAAACTATTGTTGCGCAGATAGCTCTGAACCTGGGCTACGCCCGAGGTGGTGCCAGGCAACATCGAAGAGAGCAAGAAGGACCACAGAGCAAGGGCTCGCACGTTCAAGGAAGAACTCCATAGGGGCTGGTTTGTATTGTTGGCTCTCGGAAGGGCGACTGGAGAATGACCTCAGCGTACAAGAGCGAACCCGATTCCTTGGTGAAAATGACATCAATGCACGGTACAGTGGTGTCGCAAAAATTGATTACTTTACCGGTTAAGGCTTTCACAAAGCCTGGTAACCAACCCCGAACTCCTTCGGGGCGCAATCGAGTTACCAACTACTTTTCGATTTGAATATCCGTTCATCTCAAGTCTCCTTTGGCGTGCCACCATCATTTCTAGGACCCGCATTCCACAACCACTCAACCTACAGACAGGGACAAAAAAAATGATCAACACTCTTCGCGCGAACCTCGCCAACGGAATACAGACAAGCTCGACCAGGAAGTTCCGGTCCGCCACGCGCCTGCTCACCTTCGCTGCCATTGCTGCCTTTGGTCTGGCCTCAACCTCTTCCGCCTCCGCGGCCTGCAACGGCGGATCAACCCTTAAGGGCCGCTTCGGCGTCCTCGTCTCAGGCGGCACCAAGGCCGGTGCCGGCAAGTACGTCGACGGCACGATGACCTTCGATGGCGCCTGCGGCGTCAACGGCTTTGTATCGGTCGGCGAGAACGGCACGGTCAACAACTTTATCAGCGTAACCGGCAGCTACAACACGAACGCCGACAACACGATCAGCCTGAGCCTTGCGCTCCCAAATGGTACTGAGACCTATGACATTGGGTTCAGCCCCATCTTCGGCGAGGCGATCGGCGTCGAGACCGACGGCACAGCCTATGCAACCATCGACCTTAAGCCGCAGACAGCAAAGGTCGTCAGCTCCGCGCCCGTCACGACCTACAACAACGCCACCTTGAAGGGGACGTGGGCAGCAGCCTGCACAGCGGGATCTCCCGGTCAGGTTGACCTGAACTACATCACCATCGATGGCTCCACAAGCAACTACGGAACCTTCGGCAACGTCACGGGCGTCGATCATATCTATCAAGCGCAGTTCGGCATTCAACCCATTGCCGGTCAGTATGCCGTTCTTTCCGACGGTACCTTTGGCGGAAGCCTGACCGTTGCCGGAGCCTATCCCTTTGGCTTCACTGGCTCCATCAGCAGCAATGGCAACGAGCTCCAGTACAACGTCATCTACGGTACGGGCGTGATCGAAGCCTGCATCGCGAAACGCGTCAGCTAAGCACCGGCTGCTACTCTCCAAGGAGAGAAGAGCCGCGCAAACAGCTACCGCAACAAAAGGCCTGCGACCGCTCAAAGCGTTGCAGGCCGTTTTGTTTCTGGCCCGCCTTAGTGGTTGCAGCACGAACCCGTATCAGGCCACTCTCAGCGCTGAATCACACGATACGCCTCGGCGGCAATGCTGTAGGTCTTCTTCGGCAGAAAGGGGACATTGATGCTCTGGTTCCAGACGATGCCTACGCCTACGAGGTCTCCCTGGTAGTTCCCTACGTTCGCCGTCGTGCCGGAACGGTTTCCGTAGATCACCAGAATTGAAGAGTTAGATGAACCCGGAAGGAAGAGATTCGATTGAATCACCGCCTGTATTTGGGCGACTGTCGCTGGACTATCGCTACTCAGGCTGTGCAAGGAGGCATACCGGGCGCCTACGCGAGCGGCATAGGTCGCGTTCATGTAGCTGGCAAGCGCCAGGGAATACTCGCAGAACCCCATGAACAGAATGATGAAGACCGGAAGCACGATAGCGGTCTCGAGGACCATGGCACCATGCTGACCCCGCTGGCCCGACAGACCGCGTAGCCGCCTCCGAAGAAGGGCCTCCGGAGAAATCAGGCCGTGCTCTGTGCCGTGGATAGAGGCAATCATTGCGTCTTCCACGCCACCCTGTAGACGGCGGTATTGGTGATGGTT
This sequence comes from Granulicella aggregans, assembly GCF_025685565.1. Taxonomy (NCBI): domain Bacteria; kingdom Pseudomonadati; phylum Acidobacteriota; class Terriglobia; order Terriglobales; family Acidobacteriaceae; genus Granulicella; species Granulicella aggregans. Next base: position 2,336,285 of record NZ_JAGSYE010000001.1, on the reverse strand, counting down.
CCGCTATTCAGAAAGGCGGCCTTGAACAAGGGGTTCACATTCGCTGTGGCCGTCACTTTTACATACTCCATGGGAGCTGCACCATTTGCACAGACCGTCATGGAAGATACCTGGGCGCCACCCGGAGAACAGGTATAGAAGGTTTGGGAGACGGGAGTGGAGGCGAGCGCCACGCCGAAGGCGGCCTGGTTCGCCCACGTCACCATGCCGGAGTTGTCATTCTGATTGCCTGGCGAGGCTCCGTAGGCGGCTCCCTCGGTAGCAGCCTCTTGCACGGCCATTCCGGCGATCAAATAAAGGGAGAGGTCGGTGACGCCAATCAGGATCATCACGAACAAAGACGAGAAAAGAGCGAACTCGAGCAGCGCTTGTCCGCCTTCCTCCTTCCTAAAGCGTTTGAGAGGGTGCATCCCGGCAGGCATCACTGGACGAGGCTCCCCATTGGAGTGAATGGATTGCCTGTAGAGAGGGGTGTGAAGTTGCTCTTCGGTGCGATCGCACTCGAACTCACAAGAAGATTGTCAACATCGAATGCAAGGTAGTGGGTGGCACTCAAGGTACTCGACTGAATGGAGATGCCGGTCGCTACTGTATAAAAAACGCCATCACCATCGTTTGACGATCCGTTCTGAAAGCTAAAATCTCGGGCGCTCGTAGGTGCCCAGTTGGGATCGTTCATCAGCAGAATTGCCGGGAGGCTTTCGTTACTGGATACGCTCGACGCGGAGAGATGCATCGTCGTGTTTGAGGTAGTGAACGTGCCGTACTTGCCATCGCCCTTCTGGGTAAAGTAAAGCGTTACTCCGCTTCCGGTAACTGTAGAGTTCGTCCAGGTACCGCCGTCCGTGATGATGTAGAGCCCCGGCGATAAGGTTACGAACGAGTTACTAAAGCTGAAGCTGTCGCAGTAGGTGCCGGGGGACAGCACCATACTGTCGCTTGCCCAGGTCTTGTTCGCAAAGGTGCAGGAAGAGAAGGACGGGGCCTGTACTCCGCTGGACGTCCCGTGGATGCAGCTTGATGAGAGCGTCGTACATGCAGCGGAATAGGAAAGAGGATCGGCGAGCGTTGGTGCCCCGAAACGTGGTGCATGGAAGATGCCGCCACCGAGCACAGACGATGAGGCCGCGCCGGTGATGTTGGTTGCATTCGTCCACAGACTCGATATGGGATCAACAAAGACTCCTTTTCCAACCTGGACAGGGCAGCCCATCGTGGAGCCACCCGAATTCCCAAGGGAAGAACCGGTCATGAGAGTCAGAGGATACGGTACAGTCGGCCATCCACGGGCATTCGTGATGTAAACGCAAGGTGTCATGAGAGCGATCGCCTGCACCGTGAGAGACTGCGTTCCACCATTGAAGATCCCCATGAATGAGGTCTTTACTTTTTTGGTGATCGTCGCCTGAACTGCATCGTATCTGCCGGCGTAGCTGCCGTTGTTCGGCTGCTCGTCAATGGTCACGGTGGTGTCTGTCGCGCCATCGGTGAAGCCGTTTTGCGCGGCATCGAGCTTACCGTTGGTGATCCAGTTGGCATCCTCCTGATCGTGGGACACCTGCGCCCCTACTGCTGCCGCGTCCGCGGCTCGCTGCATGACGAGACGGGTATATTCGATCAAACCCAGGTCAAGCGTAATGCCGCAAAACAGGATGCCGATAAAGGTCGCCATAACAAACGTGGGCGTCATGCGAGGCAACCAGTTTGGCGCACGAGATCAGAACCCTGATCGCCCTTGACTTCAACTACGTTCGCCTTGAGGGGTGCGAGGTCATTGACCCCGCATGATATCGTTATCACTTGCTTTTCTCCGTGATGCTTCGTTCGATCACGTACTGCGAAATGCGCTCACGCCCCGATTATCTCCGGAGTGGTCGAACCAAAGCCAATGGCCCAACAGCAGAATCTTACAAACTTTACCGCTAACGTAATGTTTCCTGGGATAGCACAAAGGTCGCGGTTACCAATGACTGCAGGCCTGCGGGTCACGCGGAAATGCCAGCACGCGCAGAAGCGGACTGGCGTTTCATCGAACGTCATCAGATTGATCGTCCGATCACGGAAAATCAACGTCCCACAAACGGGTAACTTAAACCGATGCAGCGGGCTCTACGGCAGAGCAATGCGTAGGACGTACGCATAAGACCCGGGCAGTGTGGCAGGAAGCTGCACCCTTAGGTCGGCTCCTTCCTGCTTCCAGCGCAGTGGCTTCGCATCCCCGAGTAGAGTGATCTCCGAGCCAGCCTTAGCCGTGACCGTATGGAGAAGCATGTCGCGAGACTTTGGAGCACCGAGCAGGATGGCATATAGGCTGCCCTGCTTCTGTGTGAAACGCACCCCGATCCCCTCGCCGGTGTCCCCTTCGGCGCGGGTCCAGGGCCGTGTGCCGTAGATTGACTCGCCGTTTTGCTTCAGCCAGGTTCCCAGCGCCTGTAGCCGCTCCAACTGTACCGGCGGGATCGACCCATCGGCCTCGGGGCCTATGCCCAGGATCAGATTGCCGTTCTTGCTGACGATGTCCGCCAGCATGTGGACTAGCTCTTCGGGGGCGATCGTCTCGGCCTCGCCCTCGTTGCGGTTGTAGCCGAAGGATGCGCCCAGGCCGCGCGTCTCCTCCCACTTCTTCTTGCGAATCTCGCCGATGTTCACATACTCGGGAGACTGAAAGTCCGAGTGCGCGACGCCGAAGCGATCATCCACCACACCATCGGGAACGGCGTTGTAGTAGTCCGCTATGATCTTGAGCGCGTTGCCGGACTTCGGCCAGTCGATGTCGTTCCACAGCAACGCGGGATGATACTTCGCGATCAATTCCTCCATCTGCGCGTCGGCGTATTCGCCGTAGGCGAGCGTCTGCGGCTTAATGGCCTCGTAGTCCGGGTTGATGCGCACCGGCCCGCGATTGAAGGTCCAGTCGAAGCCGCCCGAATAATAGATGCCCATGCGCATTCCGTCCTTGCGGACAGCGTCGGTGAACTCGCCCATGATGTCGCGGCTGGCCACGATGTTCTGCTGGTTCGGGTTGGGAACTTTCGTCGGCCACAGCATGTAGCCATCGTGAAACTTTGTCGTGATGACGACATACTTGACGCCAGCGTCCTTGAGTTGCTGGGCCATCACCTCTGGCTTCCACTTCTTGCTCTCGCGCTCGAAATCAGCGGCGAAGCTGTAGTAGTCGAAGTTCGCGCCGTAATGCTCGCGATGGTAGGCCTCGGTCAGAGAGCCGGGAACGCGCATGGCGTTGTAGTACCACTCCGCGTAGGGGTCGTACTTCAGGAAGTCGGAGTTGGCGAAGTCGTGGTCTTTATGAGTGAGCGGCGCCCAGCCAGGGACTGAGTAGAGTCCCCACACGACCATCACGCCGAGCTTGTCGTCTTCGTACCATTGTGGCACGGAATGGCTGTCGAGCGACGCAACCGTTGGTTGATACACCTTGACCGCTCCGGGCGTCTGAGCTGGCAACTCGCCAGCGACGCGAAGCAGTACAAGTACAAGCAAGACTTTACCGATTCGACCAAACCTGTTCACAATGAACCTTCTCTCTTGAAATATCCCGTGACTTGTCCCTGAATCCGCCAGCCAGCCGCAATGCGGCATCCTGATTGCAATTCTCAGAAGACGCGTTGCCCACCTTCAGCGAACTCGTGTATCGTAAGCGCTAAAGTAAAGAAGAATCAATTTTCGTCGGGAATATTTTTTGCTCTATCGTCCGCTTGGAAGCACAAAGATCGACGTCTCCATCATCGGCTTCGGCGCCGCGACGCTGGGCGATGTCTTCGGTGCGATGACGGCCGACGGAGTGCATCGCACCGTGCAGTACGCGATTGATCGCGGCATCAACTTCTTCGATGTCTCTCCGTACTACGGCGAGACCCTGGCAGAACAGCGGCTCGGCGACGCGCTGGCCGGACGCCGAAAGGACGTGGTGCTGGCAACCAAGTGCGGTCGCTATGGCAGCAATCACTTCGACTTCTCCGCTGACACGATCACCCGGGAGTTTGAGGCCTCTCTGCGAAGGCTGAAGACCGACTCCGTAGATCTGCTGCAGGTGCATGACGTTGAATTTGGATCGATGAAGCAGATCCTTGAGGAGACTCTGCCGGCGATGCGTCGCCTGCAGCAACAGGGGAAAGTTCGCTTCCTTGGGATTACCGGGTATTGGCCCGATCTGCTCGCCCGTATCTTGGAACAGGTACCCGTCGATACCGTCCTCAACTACTGCCACAACAATCTTCTCGCGGACGATATGGACATGCATCTTACGCCCGTAGCGGAGCGGCTCGGTGTCGGACTGGTGAACGCTTCGCCGCTGCACATGGGCCTGCTATCCGGTGGCCCCATCGCAGAGTGGCATCCTGCTCCGCGCCGCGTGAAGGATGCCGCCGCTACAATGGTGGAGGTATGCCGTGCCAACGAAGTCCAGCCCGCAGTGGTGGCTTTGAGCCATTGTCTGACCCATCCCTTCGTGGCGACGACGCTGGTTGGCTTTCGCAGCATGTCGGAGGTCGACGATGCGCTCTTCGCGCTTGAATACCAGACGCCGCCGAAACTACTGCGTGAGATCTTCGAGATCTCCGGGCCAGTCCACAATATCTCGTGGAGTTCCGGGCTGCCGGAGAATCAACCAACAAGTCAGGACACCGCGAACCAGAAGATTGCAAGCTGACCTACTCATTGCGGTTGCGCACGGCTGCAAAAGCTGAGGAGATACACATGAAGGCCCTATCCCTGCTCGATGCAGGCGACGTTCGCATTACAGACATCCCTGAGCCCAGCCACACGGAACCAGACATCCTGCTGAAGGTGGAGATGGTGGGGCTGTGCGGCAGTGACCTCAACTCCTTCCGCGGACGCAATCCCCTGGTAAGCTATCCGCGCGTTCTCGGACACGAGATTGCCGCGATCGTCGTCGGAGGTAGCGCTGCACTGACACCGGGCACGCATGTTACGGTCTCGCCGTACACTAGCTGCGGCCAGTGCTCCTCCTGCCTGCGTGGACGCGAGAACGCCTGCCGCTACAACCAGACCTTTGGCGTCCAGCGCGACGGCGCGATCACCGAACGGCTGTCGGTCCCTGCGAGCAAGGTGTTTCCTTCCACGCTGCCCTTGAAGCACTTATGCCTGGTGGAACCACTCACGGTGGGCTTTCATGCGTGCGCCCGCGGTCGCGTGACGAACACCGATGTCGTGGCTGTCTTCGGCTGCGGCGGCATTGGTCTTGGCGCGATTGCAGGCTCGACCTTTCGCGGCGCGCGGACGATCGCAATCGACCTGGACGACGCGAAGCTCGAAACCGCTCGGCTGGCGGGGGCGACCGACCTGATTCACTCTGGCCGCGAAGACGTCCGTGCGCGCTTGAGTGAGTTGACCAATGGCAACGGCCCGGATGTGGCGATCGAGGCAATCGGCCTGCCGGAGACCTTTCGCATGGCTGTGGAAGAGGTGGCCTTTACCGGGCGCGTCGTCTACATCGGCTATGCGAAGGAGCCAGTGGCCTATGAGACCAGGCTCTTCGTGCAGAAGGAGCTGGATATCCTGGGCTCCCGCAACGCTCTGCCTGAAGACTTTCTCGATGTGATGTCGATGCTGGAAGCGGGCAGGTTTCCCGTGGAGGAGGCCATCTCGGCGATCGTATCGCTCGAAGAGGCACCCTCGATTCTCTCCGACTGGTCGGCCAATCCTGCGGCTTATACCAAGATCATGATCCAGATGGATTAGCGGGCGCAGCTTAGAGACTCGAACGTTGATGGGCTACCGGATGGGCTACCGGACAGTCTCCCATGGAGACTCCAGCCATGAGCCGTTCTAATTCGGCCAGCGTGATCTCGCCGAGCGTTGCCAACTACCACTCTGTCTTAGGCCGCGCGACCGCCTTCGAGGGACGCTTCTTGGGCCTTGGTGCAGCCGTGAGAGATACCTTGGAAACCTGGCTCGACTCGCGAATGACTAACTTCGGCGAGACAAGAATCTTTCTGGTCTTCACAGGCTTCTTCTTGCCGGTCATCTGCAAGGCAATCTCTCCGGCATATTCGCCGAGGGCCTTGCGGGGAATATCGACGGAAGATAACGCCACGCGAAACGACTCCGCGTAACGTATGTTGCCGGCGCCGATGATCGCGATGTCCTCAGGAATTCGCAGTCCCGCGGCGAGAATAGCATTCATCGCACCGATCGCCGCGGGATCGTTGTAACAGAAGCCCGCGTCCGGACGCGGGCTCACCAGAAGGAGTCTCTCCATCGCCTCCCTGCCCGTGGTATCGGCCGCCTGATCTCCGAGCGTGCGCCTGACAATGTACTTTTCCGAGAGGGCGATCTTGTGGTGCGCCAGCGCCTTCTTGTAGCCAGCCAAACGATCATTCGAGGTGCTGACGGTCTGACCGCCGATGTGGCCGATGATCCGCCTTCCCAGGCCAATGAGGTGTTCCGTGGCCATCTCGCCAACATGGACGTCATCGGTACCTACGAAGTTCGCTTCGAAGCCCTTGAAACTACGGTCGATGAGAACAAGCGGGACCTTCTGCTCCACAACCTTCTTAAGACTCGCCGGATCACTTTGGCAGGACGCTATAATCAGCACATCCACGCGGCGCCGGATCATCTGTTCGATCTCGCTCCTCTCAAGTTCCGGGTCCTCGTCCGAGGAAGCGATCACCAGGCCGTATCCCTTCTTCCGCAGCACATCGGAGATGCTCTGCGCCACCTCCGAAAAGAACGCGTGTACGAGGTCGGGGACGATGAGGCCGACCATCATCGTGCGGCCAGAGGCCAGGCCCTGCGCGTGAAGGCTGGGCTGATAGTTCAACTCCTTCATCCGGCGCAGCACTCGCTCTCGCGTGGCCGCGCCGATATCGAGATGATTGTTGAACACCTTGGACACGGTGACGACGGACAACCCAAGGTCTTCCGCGATGTCCTTCATCCGTACAGCCATCTATCCCCCATGAACTTCCAAGCAAAGTTTTCGAGTAAGCCACCGAACAGCCATCCCACCTTATACCATTGCCCACGGATTCAATCTGGTTGATCGATGTTATACCGCCCCTTCGATCCGAACGCCAAAGGCATGGTCGCCTCGCTGGGTCTTAGGCAACTCGATGACGAGGGCGTCCGGCTGCCGCGTCCATTTCAACAGATCGCCGCCATCCACCATCCGCACCGAATGCGGCGTGCCCGAGGCGAGTGACGTGATCCGCAGCTTCCCCGATGCCGGCCACGCCATGGCAAAGGCGTACAGCGAGTTACCCTTCGTGGTGAAGCGGATGTCCTCGGACGTATAGTTCAGCTTGTCCTCATTGAACATGGCACCTGTCGTGCCGTTTGGCCCCTCGCCGAACTTCTTCCATGGCCGCGATCCGTAGATGGCATCGCCATTCGCGGCCATCCAAGTCCCCAGGCTTGCGATGATGCTCTCCTCACGGGAGTCGAGCGTGCCGTCTGCGCGCAGCGGAAAGTTCAGAAGCAGGTTGCCGTTCTTGCTCACGATATCGACAAGCATACGAACGACCTTAGACGGCGTCTTGTATTCGATCTCCCGCTTGTAATACCAGTCGCCAACGCAGGTGTCGGTCTGCCAGGAGTCGGCCGCGATGCCGTCCTGCACACCGCGTTCGAGATCGCGCACGCACATGCCGTCCCGGAACTGCCCGCCATCGTCCGACTTCTTGCAGTTGTAGACGGCTTCGAGTTTGCCGAGCCGTTGTGCATTGGAGTTGTAGAAATGCGCGAGCAGGTCGCGCCCATGCTGGCCGAAGGGAAGGCTGCCATCGCTGTAGAGCAGGTCGGGATCGTAGCTGTCGACGAGGTCTTTCACGCGGTTGAACCACTCCACCTGGAAGGACTCTGGAACATCGCGATACCACAGACCGAAGTCACGACCGGCATTACCACTGTGATAGATCGAGTCGTTTGCGGGGTTTGCGCCGTCATAGGGCACACCCGCAAGCGGACCCTTCTTGTCGGCGCTCTTTGTGATGCCGTACCAGTTGTAGCTGGCGCCAAGATGTTCGGTGACTCCGAAGCGCAACCCATGCTTCCGCACCACATCTCTCCAGGTGCCGATGATGTCCTTCTTGGGCCCCATCCTGACCGAGTTCCACTCGTTGTACTTAGAGTTCCAGCAGTCGATGTTGTCGTGATGCTGGGCTATGGCGCAGAAGTATTTCGCGCCCGCCTTCTTGTACATCCCCATCAGGCGGTCCGGGTCCCAGTTCTCCCCCTTCCATAAGGGGACGATATCTTTGTATCCGAACTTCGACGGATGCCCGTAGCGCTTCAGATGGTCTTCGTACTGCGGATGGCCTTCGACGTACAGATTGCGGGCGTACCAATCTCCCATCTCCGGCACCGCCTCTGGTCCCCAGCAGTTCCATATCCCGAGCTTGGCATCGCGAAACCACTCCGGAGCTTTGTAGTTCGCCAGGGAGTCGAAGTCCGGCGTGAACATGGGCGTTGCCGCGTTGGCGTACTTGCGGCCGAGAGTGGCCATGCTGGCTGCGCCGGCCAAGGCTACGAACTTCCTGCGATTTAATTTCATGGATCACATCTCCCCTTCTGATCTTTGCTTGTCTATCTTTGCTGCTACGTGCTTTTGCCTCTGGGTAAGCCAAGGCCTTAGCCGTGGCACTCATCTGCGCCACAAACGCTGGCTTTATGACTCTGGTTGGCTCGCGGCCCCAACCTTCGTCTGCCCGAGCCACGAATAACAACCGATCAGCACATATCCGGCCAACGGAATGCCATACGCCAGCGCGACGCTCGTTCTGTCGGCCAGAACTCCCATCATCGGAGTTAGCACCGCCCCACCGGCGATCGCCATAACCAGCAAGGAGCCGCCGAGTTTGCTGTCCGGCCCCAGACCCTGCAGGCCAAGGGCGAAGATCGTCGGATACATCAGCGACATGAAGAAGCTGGTGAGAAAGATCATCCAAACCCCGGCCCATCCGGGATGCAGCACGGCAATGGCGACAAGCACGATATTGATCAGACAGTAGCTGCCCATTAACCTTGCTGGCGCGAGAAACTTCATCAGGTACGCCGATGCAAACCGGCCGATGCCGAACATGACGAGCGTCCCGGTAAGAAAGTAGCCGGCTACTTTTTCCGTTGCGCCCGTGTAGTCCTGTACATATTGAATGAAGTAGCTCCAGGTCCCGACCTGCGCACCGACATAAAAGAACTGCGCTCCGATACTCAACAGGAGATGGCGATTTCTCAACAACCTGCCCATCGTGCCCGCGTGGGTCTCTTCACCGGCGGCATCATCCTTCAACACGGGGAAGGCAGTGCGCCATATGAAGAAGGCGAACGCGAAGGCGACAGCACCCAAAATCATGTAAGGCCGCACAACTCGCAGCGTCTCGAAGCGTAAGTACGCGTCATACTGATGCAAGCCTTGCAGCTCCGCGACCTTCTTTGAACTTAGCTCCACGCCAGAGAGGATGGCCAGCGTTCCGATCAGAGCTCCTACGATGGAGCCGATGGGATTGAAGGCCTGCGAGAAGTTGAGGCGGCGTTCCGAGCTCTCTGCCGGCCCGGCAAGCGCGATGAAGGTATTCGACGCCGTCTCCAGGAAGGCAAGTCCACTGGCCATGACGAAGAGCGCTACAAGAAAGAACGAGTACCGTCCAGCGAGTGCTGCCGGCCAGAAGAGGAACGTTCCCAGCCCGAAGAGCAGCAGCCCGAGGATGAACCCGGCCTTGTAACCCGCCTTCCGCATGTAGAGAGCCGACGGCAACGCCAGCAGTACATAGCCCATGTAGAACGCTGACTGCACCAGGCCAGCCTGAAGGCGCGTGATCGCAAACGACTTCATGAACTGCCGGATCAAAATGTCATTGAGGTTATTCGGAATGCCCCAGAGAAAGAACAGCGCTGTTACCAGCGCAAACGGTACGAGGCTTCCGTGAGCAAACATGGAGGTGTGGCCCGCCTGACCCTCTCCACTACGCTGCGTCGGCGGTGCGGCTAGCATCGATCAGCTCTCCAAGTCATGGATCTCATCTCATGCATCTAGTGATTGACTCCGCTTGCGAGAAAGCCACCGTCTACAGCGAGGATCTCACCCGTGATAAACGATGCCGAAGGAGAAGCCAGAAACACAGCCGAGCTTACAAGCTCCTGCACATCGCCAAACCGACCCATCGGGGTTCGCGTCAGAAACTCGCGGCCGCGCTCGGTGCCATCGAGCAGATGGGTGTTGATGTCGGTCCGGAAGACGCCCGGCGCAACCGCATTGACCGTGACACCATGGCGAGACCACTCTACCGCCAGCGACTTTGTGAGCGAGCCAACCGCCGCCTTGCTTGCACCATACGCAGCAACCTCAAAGAAGCCGCGAAAGGTGGTCATGGAGCCGATGTTGATGATGCGGCCGTAGCCGCGCTCCAGCATAGGCCTCCCGAATATCTGGCAGCCGCGAAGCGTCCCTGTCAGGTTCGTCTCGAGGATGGTGTCCCATGTGTCTTCGGGAAAGTCCAAGGTCGGCGCGCGCTTGGTCATGCCCGCGCAGTTGATCAGTATGTCGACCTTGCCGAACTTCTCTAAGGTGCCATCGCACAACGTCTGCAACGAGTCACGATCGCAGACATCCGAAGCGATGCGAAGTGTCTTCGTGCCCTTCGCCTCAAGCTCCTCGGCGACCTCGTCCACCTGCTCCTGTCGTCGAGACGACGCAACGACGGACGCGCCCGAGTCTGCTAAACCAAGGGCCATCGCCCTGCCAATGCCCGTCGTTCCACCGATGACTACGGCGACGTGTCCCGTCAGATCGAACAGCGACGTCTTCACGATCTCTTTTTCCTCGATTGCATTGAACTCAGAATCAGGCACGGCAACCCGCTTCCAACTGCGGCGTGTCCTGGTGTTTGTACATCACAAAGTATTCGCGATGGCCCAGGGCCTCCGGCTTGCTCAGCTCGCCGGAAGCGACATCGCCCGCAAGCTGCATCAAGTCCATTGCGGCCTCATCCAGCGTCCGTTCGCCGCTTAGAATCGTTCCCGCGTTGAAGTCCATGTCCTCATTCATGCGCTCGAAGGTGCGCGAGTTTCCCGTTACCTTGATCAGAGGCGCGACGGGACTGCCAATGACGCTGCCTCTTCCGGTCACGAACATCACGATGTGCGCGCCAACCGAGATCAGATCCATGATGCCTTCGGTGTCGTTGGGGTTGGTATAGCCGAACTGCATGAAGTGTGCATCGGGCACCGAATCCAGCAACCACAATCCGGAGTGCGGGACCTGCTGCGATACCTCGATCACGCCCTGGATTGGCCTGCTTCCCGACTTCGCGAAGGCGCCCATGCTCTTCTCTTCGATCGTCGTAAGACCGCCAGCGAAGTTGCCGGGCGAGACCGAATACTGCCGCACCGCCTTACAATACCGCTCTGCCTTCTCGTACGCATGGTCTAGCTGCCACGCGACCTCCGGAGTTGCCGCTCGTGAATGCAGCACATCGCGCAGACCGATCATCTCGACGATCTCTTCGAAGACGGCGCTGCCACCGCGGTCGATCAGCAGATCGTAGAAGCGGCCTACGACGGGATTGCCCGCAAGCCCTGAAGTCCCGTCCGACCCGCCGCACTCCGCGCCGACGATCAGGTCTGCCCAGCTCATCGGGACACGCACGGTCTTTGCATCCATCTGCGCTCGCAGCGACTTCAGCGCCTCTTTGCCCTTGGCGATGCCGCTGCGCGTTCCGCCGTGCTCCTGGATAAAGAACGAGTCGCTTGGTCGGCCCGACTTCGAAGCGGCCTCAGCCAGCCGTGCGGGCTGCGTGTACTCGCAGCCTAGACCGATGGCAAGGCAGGCACCCACATTGGGATGCGTCGCCAGCGCAAGCATTAGCCGGATCGCATAGGCATTGTCATAGCAGCCGGGAAACCCGACGACGTGCACATCGGATTCGCCCTCGGCGACAGCATGCGCCACGAAGCTAGCGCACTCCACGGTGTAGAGCACGAGGATCAAATTACGGATGCCCTTGCGTCCGTCGTCGCGGAGATAGCCGCTCCAGCTTCGTTCAGTCATAAGCCGTATCCTTCGCGACACCGGTGACGACATCGAGATGGTTCGAGCGCTCGTCCACGCGGCTTGCGCAGTTGTGCAGATGCACCCACGCGCCCACCGGAATCTCCGCAGTCGCCACGCCGATGGGAACGCCGTACTTCACAATTAGGTCGCCCTCGGCGGCTTTCCGAGTACACACCTTGTGTCCCAGCCTGATGGGCTCCAGCAGATCCACTGTGGCGTTTCGTGCGGCGCCAAGCACTGTGACACGCTCTGGTCCCGCGTCCTCCAGCAAGGTCGCGACGTTGTCCGCAGTGTCGACTTGGAAACAGCGCTTCATGACGGCACCTTCTTCAGACATCATAGAATCCCGAACTTGTGGAAGGCTTCCGTGCTCGTCATGCCGGCCTCGATGGCCTTGCGCACCACCTGCTCGCCCGTGGCCTTCTCAACGGCGAGCCGGATCACCTCGTCCTCGACTTTGCGCGGTACGACGATGACTCCGTCGAGGTCGCCGACGATCAGGTCGCCGGGCTGGATCGAGACGCCGCCAATCTCGATGGGGCAGCCGAAGTCGGCCACTTTAGCGCGGACGCCTGCATCCTGCGCGTACCGTCCGCGGCTGAAGACCGGCCAATTTTGCTCGAGAACGCGCGGGGTATCGCGATGGAATCCGTCGATGATCGCGCCCGCGCCGCCCCTCACCTTGGCTGTTGCTGTCATGATCTCGCCCCAGGCGGCGCAGTTCATGCAACCGCCGGTAGCAACATAGATATCGAATGGCTTGATCGAATCGAGAGCTTCCGTCATCCTGCCGAACGGCGTCTGCTGCTTTCCCCAGGCGTCGGCGATCTGGATCGGGAGCGCCCTGCCCACGATGCGCATCTCTGGCAGTAGAGGCTGTACTGCTTGAGGCAGGAACTGATGATAAAAACCGAGCGTGTCCAGGATGTCGCCGATGACCGGCGTGTAAAGAGTGGACCGAATCAGCTCGAAGCGCCGCTCGTCGCTTGTATCTTCCGTCAATTGCCCTGACAAAATGCCTCCCGGGAGACCTGTTTGATGGGTCTCCGGCCGCTGGTCTATCCGCGACACTAGACCGGAACTATAGGAGGCCTCCGCTTCATTTGTCAAATACTTTAGCGCTTTCGTAGATTTTCCGAACATCCAGCCGGGGGCGGGGCGTTCCCAGAAGCGGTGCCGTCCAGCGGGCGTCGCGCCAGGGAATAGGTATCCAGCCACCCGAGCTTCGAGCCGGGCTTCGAGTAAGACCGATTTGCCCCTTACGGTCGAGCTTTTTTCAGTGCATCGGGGACGCCGCTCTCCGGGCACTGAGTTCGACATGTACCTCCAACCTACGCGTCGATTCTCGCAGGAAATGCTACGAAACCGCTAAAGTAAAGAATTTTCTTGACAGGCGCTTTTTGAATTTCTATAGTCTCGCCGCTGAACAATCCTTGGAGTTTGCCGTCGTAGACCACATGGAGTGACTGTTGCGATATCTGCTTCGCGTCAGGTCATGAGAGGTGCAAGAGGGCGATCTCTGTAAACGATTTCACAGAGGACAAGAGGTCGTTTATAAGATGCCCGACTGTTCCAAGGACAGATTGCGAAGCAACGCAGAAGCCCACTAAGGGCTGCAGTTGAGAGTTTTTAGGAGAGCCATCCATGATGATGCAACACCGCTTCAACTCAATTCTCTATCGCGATCTTACCCGCCTCCGCAAACAAGCGGTTACAGGGTTCGCGGCCATCTTCTTCCTCATGTCGGTCTTTGTGACTGGCCCGGCCTCTGCCCAGACGACCCAGGCATCCGTCCACGGCAATGTCCATGACAAGACGAATGCGTCCGTGGTCGGAGCAACGATGACCCTGGTCAACGTCGAGACACACGTGGCCGCGACGACCGTGACGAACAGTACCGGCGACTATCTCTTCGTGAACATCAACCCGGGGACGTATACCTTGGAGGCCTCCTTTGCAGGCTTTAGCCCGGAGAAGGTTAAGCCGTTTCAGTTGCAGGTAAACCAGACCAGCACACTCGACTTCGCGCTTGCGGTCGGCAGCAAGGACGTCGTCGAGGTGGATGCGGTCGGCCAGGCGCTACAGGCTTCGACTTCAGAACTCGGACTCACGCTCGAATCCAAGCAGATCGAAGACATCCCGATCAACAGCCGCAACTTTACGTCGCTGCTAACCACCGCTCCGGGCGTCTCGCCGGTGGTGGTCTCGGGCAGCCAGTCGGCCAGCTACACCACCAACATCGGCCCCATCATCATCCCCTCGGTCAATGGACAGGGCAATCGCAGCGACCTCTTCGTGGTCGACGGCATCCTGGACATCGAGACCTTCGGCGACGCTTACGCTGTGCAGCCCATCATCGACGCCATCCAGGACCAGAAGCTCCAGTCGCACAACGACTCCGCGGAGTTTGGCGGCAGCACCGGCGGCACCATCAACGTAGCCACCAAGTCCGGTACCAACACGCTGCACGGCTCGGCGTGGGACTACAACCAGACGCCCCAGCTCCAGGCGATCCCTTACTTTTCCGCAGTCGCCTCACAGACCAGGCAGAACCAGTTCGGCGGAACCATCGGCGGACCGGTCGTGATCCCGCACCTCTATCACGGCAGAGACAAGACCTTCTTCTTCGGCGCGTATGAGGGCTTCCGCAACAAGAGTCCCGGCACTTCCTATTATCTGGTTCCCACGCCGGCCCAGTTGGCGGGTGACTTCACGGCCCCCGGACTTCCCAAGATCTACGACCCGGCTACCACTGTCTGCGACGCCTCCGGCAACTGCAGCCGCAGTCAGTTCTCGTACCAGGGTGTGCTGAACAAAATCGACCCGGCGCGTATCAACCAGGGTGACCTCGCGTACCTCAAAAACGCACTTCCCGCCTACACCACCAATACGCTCCCCTCTCCGGGGGCAAATGCCTTTGAGAATGCCCCCAACACGGAGTCGTACAACTCCTTCGACGTCCGCATCGACGAGACCCTGAACGAACACAACTCCGCCTACTTTCGCTACATGGCCATCCGTGGCAACCAGACCAACGGACCCGCAAATCTGCCCTTCAACCAGACCACGGACGGCTACTCCTACGTTGGCAGTTACGTACACACCTTTGGATCGAACTCGGTGCTGCACGTCCAGGGCGGCCGCACCTACGAAAACCGGCTTCAAAGCACCCGTTTCGTTGGAGTTCCCTCGAACCTGAACTCTCAGATTGGCTTCCAGTCCGGCCTTACCGACGGTTATGTGACGGCGGGCTCGATCATCCCCGGCATCCAGGTCGACGGCTACTTCGGATCGAACAACGAGACGGTCGTACCGCAGACGACCGCCAATAGCTGGTCTGGCAAGGGCGACTTCACCCACGTCATCGGCAAGCACACCATCAAGGTTGGTTCTGAGTTCAACGGCATCGGCGAGTCGCAGGACATCCAGTACGCCACTCTCGAGATGAATCCGAAGGAGACCAGCAGCCTGCTCGGCGATAGCTCCGGGGACGGCGCGGCATCCTTCGTCATCGGCGTTCCCTATGCCTTCACAAAGCGAAACGTCGTTGAGTCGCTCAGCTTTGGCGGCGTCCTCAGCTTCTACGCCCAGGACCAGTTCCAGGTCAGTCAGAAGCTGACTCTCAACGCCGGCATCCGCTACGACCTCGCCTTTATTCCGAAGTTCGGCAGGCCGCAGGACGGCAACCAGCCAGTCGGCAACTACGACTTCAACAATGGCACCTACATTGTCTACAAGGTGCCCGGCTCTTGCGCCTCACTCGGTACCGCGCCCTGCATCCCAACGGCTGACGGCTCCCTGCCCGACCATGTGGTCGCCAGCCCGGACGGCAAGATCTTCCAGAACCAGTACAACAACTTCCAGCCCCGGCTAGGCGCAGCCTACCGTGTTGATCCCACGACAGTCATTCGCGGCGGCATCGGCTTAGCTTTCGACAACTACGCCGCTCTGGTCCAGAACATCCGCGGCGTCAGCGGCAACTGGCCCTCGGTCGCGCAACTGGCCCAGACCAACATCAATGCCCCCACCGCTGCGACTCCGTTCCCCGGATACACGACACAGAACTTGCCGGCACTGACGACCCTGCCTTCGGCAACTCCGTTCAACCAGTTCAACTGGTTCGTGGACCCGAAGACCAAGGACTCTTACTCGCTGCAGTACAACTTTGGTGTCCAGAGGCAGCTCGACAAGACGACGGTCGTCGCTGCATCGTACGTCGGCTCCCTCAACCGTCGGCTCAGCGTGGGCGGCAACTACAACATCTCCACGACCCCCGGCCCCGGCGACCCGCGTCTGCGCAGTCCCTATCCTTACATTCAGCCGACCTTCTACTCGCGCAGCATCGGCAGCGGCAACTACAACTCGCTTCAGGTGCAGCTGACCCGCTCGCTCTTCAAGGGTCTCGCCGCCACCGTCGCCTACACCTGGTCAAAGTCCATCGACGAAGGCTGCTCCGGCTTCTTCGGCACGGAAGGCTGCGGCGTTCAACAGATCTACAACATCCGCGCGGACCGCAGTGTCTCCGCATTCGATGTGCCGCAGAACCTGACCGCCACCTACAACTACCAGTTGCCCGTAGGCCGCGGAAAGATATTGAACGTCGACAACCGCTTCCTCGACCTACTCGTTGGAGGCTGGGAGTACAGCGGCTTCATCCGGCTCAACAGCGGACAGAACTACACCCTTACCTACGCCTCCGACATCGCCAACATCGGCAACTCCGGCTATGAGCGGCCCAACGTCGTCGGTCCCCTCAAACCTTCGAACCAAACGTATACGCACTGGCTAGACGCGAGCAGCTTCGCAACTCCAGCGCAGTACACCTACGGCACGATGGGCCGCAACGCCCTCCGCGCCGAGTTCTACAAGGGCTGGGACATGTCGCTGCTGAAGGAGTTCCCGATCTACGACCGGTTTCATGGGCGGTTCGATGTCGATGCCTTCAACGTCTTCAACCATCCCATCTTCGGAATTCCGGATACCGGTCTCAACGACCAAAACTTCGGTAAGATCGGATACACGGCAAGCGGCACACGCGCCGTACAACTAAGCGCGAAGATAACCTTCTAGCTCCCAACCGTCCTGCGCGGAGGCCAAATCCTCCGCGCAGGACGGCATTTATTTAACCCACCTGTTTATACTGAGCTCGGGCTATGAACGTCTTTCGATGCAACTCGTCCTCTCAATTCTCACAAGTCATCGGGCTCATTCTCGCCACCTTTCTCTTAATTTCTTCGCCGCTCGCCTTTTCTTCGTCTCAGACGTATCCGCAACAAGCCCGGACAGAGATCGCCCGAGCACGTCAATGGATGCGCGAGGGCCAGAATTTGGCCTCGCAGGGCCGTCTCGCGGAAGCAGAGACATCTCTGGTTCAGGCCGAACGTGTGATCCCGAACGACATCGAACTCCTGACCCTCCTAGCCAAAGTAAAGGGCCGCCTAGGCCAGCCCGAAGAGGCTGCCGCGCTCTTTCGCCGGATCGTTCAACTGAAACCAAAAGTCGCAGAGAACCATCTCAATCTCGCCATCGCTTTGGCCGATGCCAAGCAACTCGACGCGGCATTGGCGGAGACCTCTGCCGCGATCTCCCTTGCGCCCCGTTCCGGCCCCATCCATCTCAATCGCGCGCGTCTCCTTGCGGATCTTCATCGCAACGAGGAGGCACGGTCTGAGTTTGCCTTATCGAGCAAGCTGGATCCCGGCAATCCGGACACCTTCTACTACTGGTCGCTGCTCGAGCACGAACAGGCCCATCTTGCCAAGGAAACCGAGCTGTTGGAGACACTGGTCAAGCTACAGCCCAACAGCGACCGCGACTTCTTCTTTCTGGGGCGCAGCCTCTCCGAGCAATCAAGGCACGCAGAGTCCATCACCGCGCTTCGACGCGCTATCGAGCTTAACCCCCATGCGGGCGATGCTCTCTACATGCTGGCGATGGAGGTCAAGCGTCAGGACCCATCGGAAGCCCGTACCTTGATGAAGCGCTTTGTCGAAGTACGCGACGACGCGGCAAATCTCGACGCGATCGAGACCTTGGGCAACCAGGCCTACACCGCATCGAAGCAGCAAAACTGGGAGGAGGCCATCCGGCTCCTACATCAGGCACTGGCCCAATGCAACGAATGTTCAGTGGTTGCGGGACTACACCGGAATCTTGGCCTGGCGCTCTGCGAGCATGGCAACCTGCGGGAAGGAAAGCAGGAGCTACAGCAGGCCCTCGAACTCGATCCGAATGACCGCGATGCCGAGGCCGCACTGAAGATGCTCCCGAAGTAGCTGAGAACAACTGGCAATATTTCTCTCCAACAACCAGTCACGATAGTCAAAAGGAAGCCATGACGAAAGCGCAGGTTCTGCATAAGTTGCATGAGGTTGGTTTGGTTCCGGTTCTGCGAGCCGAGAGCGTTGAGGAAGCAGTAGGTCTGGCGTCGGTGATTGCGGCCGGCGGAGTAACGGTTCTGGAGATTATGATGACCGTGTCCGGTGCTATCGATGTCATAAGGCAGCTAAAGAAGGACTTGCCCCATGTGATGATCGGAGCGGGTACCGTGCGCTATCAGGAGCTTGATCTCTATCTTCGGCAATCTCATGCCGAACGCGACCTTCACACGCTCGGAGAATTAGAGCGTATCCCTGTGTGCTCTACCACGACTGAAACCGTCATTGGCTTTGAAGCGGTTTTGAAACCGCTTCGAGGCTCTTGCCGGCTGCTTCAACACCAATGAAATGCTCGCATATTGCTGCGGCAATCATGAGCGCCGCGCCAAGTGCATAGCCCGCGGCTACGGGGAAGCAAGAGCCGGTATTGATGAGGAGGCCAAATAGAATCGGAGCTCCGATACCACCCACGAGGGGTCATGAGCCGGGTCTTTGTGGTCCGGCGAAGCTGGGAGTGGAGGCAGCAATGCAGAGCGCCGGTAAATCGAAGTCCTTTGAATGTGCCTCATCCGCGGGCACTTTGGCCAACGACTTTTCACACGTCGGCATCTATTTCGTATGCCGATCGAACAGGTAAAACCAAATAAGCCGAACTTCCGCCTGGTTCTCGTTCTATTCTGCGTGACCATTGTCGCTGTTCTGATCCTCGCTCTCGTGTTTGTCAAGTTCGATGGCAATCACTTTTCGCTAGGACATCCATCCCGACAGTCAAAGACTTCCGTCGTGGCCTTTCGAACTCCGCACGTGTTTGCTTGAAGGGGCAGGCGTTTTGCGGGTGCCACCTTCGCGAGCGTAAAAAAATGGGCCTTGCGGGCGGCTCAACGCGCCGGGCAAGGATAAGAAGATCGTCGCTGTCGCTGCGGGCAACAGTCTTCCTTCGTCATATCGTTTCAGAGTCTTATCGAACGTTGGCCCTGCCCCCTGCCATCGCGAGAAGTGACTGACGGAGCTGGCCCACTGCCCCAGCATCCTCGATCAAGACTGAACGCAAAAAGTGTCCGAACGCAATCAACAATCTGTCGCTTAACTGATATAACTTTTGACATCACGCACTAGACGACGAGTGCTGCTCGAATCATTTTCAATATCCGGTATAGGGAGAAGGTCTGAAAAGACGGTTGAACTGATGGACCGGTAATCTATGGGCAGGACTAGCGAGTCTGAGGCGCGTGTTCTTCAGTTTGTCTATCTGCCACCGGGGGACAAGACTATGAGCGAATCGACGAGTCGTGTAATGCGCGAGGGGGGATCATTACTGCTGACGACGAACAGGTCATTGCAAACACGTTGGCCATCATCCTTAATCAAGCCGGTTTTAGCGCGCGGGCCGTCTATAGCGGTGAGAGTGCCCTAGAAGCTCTGAGCTATTTCAAGCCAGACATGCTCATTAGTGACGTGATTATGCCTGGGATGACCGGCATCGAAGTTGCCATCCGCACACGCGAGATTTTGCCTACGTGCAAGATCTTGCTGTTTTCAGGGCAAGCAGCTACCTCTGATCTTCTGGAAACTGCACGGGCTAAGGGGCATAATTTTGAAATTCTTGCGAAGCCGGTTCACCCGGCTGACCTGCTGGCGAAATTACGATCGTTCGACTCAGATAGGGGTTCGGACTCTCGTCGTAGCGAATCCGGCGTTTCGGAGAATAGGGGCGGAAATTGGGCAATCTGAGAACCTCATTCCCGCTACTCTGCGTCCGACTCGTTTGAGACTCTCATTGTTCGATCGAATCTCTAACGGCCGCAGGTCGATCTATCGCTTGACCCACAGCCGCATCTCCTCTGTAAAATCTACTGGTTGCATCCACAATGGGTTTGATTGGAGGCGTCATGCTTATCGGGCAAGCCTCGACACTGCAGGTTGACGATCCGCTGAAACCGAACAGCGAACGGATCTTTGCCGACGGGGAGATGGCCGAGCGGATACGCCGTCACCCATGGGAGACCACGGCGATCGGCGCGATATCCGAATGGTCCGAGACCCTGCTCTGCGCCGTCAATATGATGCTGGAGAGCCAGTTCCCCATGCTCCTGATCTGGGGGCCTGAGATGGTCGTGCTTTACAACGATGCGTGCATGCCGCTTGAGGGGGAGAAGCATCCTGATGCCTTAGGACGAACCGGGCAAGAGTGTTGGCCAGAAGCGTGGCATATTCTGGCACCAAAGCTGAGGTCCGTTCTGGAGCAGGGCGCGAAACTTTACTTCGAGAACGAACTGATTCCGATCTTGCGGCAGGGAGCCCTGACGGATCTCTACTGGACCTACAGCTATAGTCCCGTTCGCGACCCGACGGGCGCGGTTTCAGGCATCCTTGCCGTCTCCCACGATGTTACGGCGAAGCTGAAAGCAGAACGCGAGCGCGACACCATCGCGGCAAACCTGAAGAATGTGCTGGAGAGCACGACCGATGGCCTTGTGGTTTTGGACAAGCAGGGCCGGTATACCTATGTGAACGAGCAGGCGGCGCGGATCGTTGCTTTGCGGCCTGAGGAGATGATTGGCAGGACGCAGTGGGAGCTCTTCCCGCACGCAGCGGAGTCGGAGTTTGGCAGGCAATACCGCCGGGCTATAGAAACAGGGAGACCTCGCCACTTCGACAACTTTTATCCGGAGCCGCTGAACGCCTGGTTCGAATGTCACTGCTATCCATCGGAACATGGCGTTTCCATCTACTTCCGGGATGTAACTGAGAAGAAAGAAACGGAGCGAGCTCTCCGGGCCAGTGAGTCGCGTTTCCGCAAACTCTTCGAGTCGGACATGATGGGAGTCGCCATCCCGGACCGGTTTGGCGCTTTCCGTGAGAGCAACGATGAACTCCTTAGAATGACCGGCTACACGCGTGAGGACCAGGAAGCGGGCCTGGTGCGATGGGATACGATGACGCCTCCTGAGTATGCCGATCTGGACCGTGCGCATATCCAGGAGGCCGCCAAGCGAGGAAGTTGTACGCCTTACGAGAAGGAGTACATCCGCAAGGATGGCAGTCGTGTACCGATCTTGTGCGGCTATGCCCTCTTGGAGGAGACCGAGGATGAGTACGTCGGTTTCGTGCTAGATCTTAGCGAACAAAAGCAGGCAGAGCGCGGGCTGCGAGAACGGGAGGAGCGTTTTCGTGCCCTGGCGGAAAGTCTGCCTCAACTTGTCTGGATGGCGAACTCCAACGGGGAAACCACGTACTGCAATCAACGCGTCTTTGAGTACTTCGGGGTCGAAGCGAGCGAGACGGAGATCCCCTTATGGCGGGACCGCTTCCATCCCGAGGACATGGAAGACACCTTTGCCGCCTGGCGCAAATCGATAGAACGATCCGAGCCATACCAGGTCGAGTACCGTCTGCGCCGGCATGACGGCCAATATCGGCACTTTCTTGCACGAGCAGTTCCCGTGCGGAACGAAGCCGGAGATGTAGAGCGCTGGATCGGCAGTTGTACGGATATTCACGAACAGAAGCTTGCGGAACGCGGCCTGCGAGAGCGCGAGGAGCGCTTTCGTATCCTCGCAGATAGCCTGCCCCAGCTTGTCTGGATGACCGATGATTCGGGCGAGAACACCTACTGTAATCAGCGCTACCTGGACTACCTGGGCGTGACGGAGGCCGAGAGGCCAAACATTCAGTGGCTGGAGCTGGTGCACCCGGAGGATCTCGCCCCGACACTGAAGCTCTGGAACCACTCCGTCGAAACCGGAGAGCCTTATTTAAACGAATTCCGGCTGCGGCGAAAGGATGGCCTCTTCCGGTACTTCCTCGCGAGGGCAGTTCCCTTCAGGAACGATGGGGGCCAGATAGAGCGGTGGATCGGGAGCTTAACGGACACTCATGAGCAGAGGCTGGCCGAGGATGCGTTGCGCAAGTCGGAAAAGCTGGCGACGGCCGGCCGGCTCGCCGCCAGCATCGCGCACGAGATCAACAATCCTCTGGCAGGCGTCACTAACTCCCTGTATCTCGCGCTGCAGGACGACTCGCTCAAGACGGACACAAAGAGCTATCTCCAGACTGCCGAAGAGGAGCTGCGGCGGGTCGCGCACATCACCACACAGACTCTCCAATTTCACAGACAGTCGACCTCACCGGCGCCGACCGACATCTGCGATATCGTCGACTCGGTCCTTGCTCTCTTCGGGCAACGGCTGGCGAGTAAGAGCATCCGCGTGAACGCCGATTGCGAACGGGGAGCAGTTGCAACCTGTCTCGGAGGCGAGATCCGCCAGGTCATTGCCAACATCGTCGGCAACGCAATGGACGCGATGCCGCACGGCGGATCTCTTCGCGTGAGGGTGAAGAGATCCAGGAGCTGGGCGAAGGAAGGTCCAGACGGTGTAAAGATCGTTGTCGCCGACTCCGGACACGGAATCTCTCCGGCAGTCATGGAGCGCCTCTTCGAGCCTTTCGTCTCTACGAAAGAAGCTACCGGGATCGGGCTTGGCCTTTGGGTATCCCATGGGATCGTGCGTAAACACGGAGGCACGATACGAGTTCGCAGCAAATCCAAGCCTCAGCCTTCGGGTACAGTTTTCGCGGTTTTCATCCCGTCGGCGTCGATGGTTCTATGAGTCATCCCAACGAAATGCACAAGTAAGTCACCGCTTCAATCGGGCGTTCGCACTCTGAAACATGGCGATTCCACGCCGCGCATCGATTATCGATAAAAGCCGAGTCACTCTTCGACACTGTGGTTGTTAGCGACCATCTATTTCCTTGGCCTCAAGAAGAGGGAAGTATGGGCCTCAGATTTGTCAGCGACTTCGAACTCTGTAATGGCTATATCTGAGAGTGTTCCTTCATCAACGCTGCCGTCCGTGTGACGAAGAATGAACCAACCTTCACGATCGGCTGCATTCTTGACTGTCATATGCGGTCTCTGGCCATCAGGGCTGTAGTAAAAAACACTGGCAACGGTCGTACCTTCCTTGGGAACTACTGCACTCGAACCAGCATTCTTGCCAGCGTCGGGTTGGCGGCCCAAAACTTTCAGAACTGCACGCACAATCTCATCGTAGTTATCGCTGTCGCTGACTTTACCGATTCGGCTAGCGAGAATCAGGTTGTATTTCTGAAAGTCATACTCGGTGATCTGGTGCCAGATCGGCAGAATTAGAGTTTCGCCAAGCTTCTCACGTGCGAGCAGTCCACTGATCTCTGCTTCCGTCCACTTTCTCTCCGCCAGATACGGTTTTGACAAGACGGCGATCACTTTGCGACAGTTCTTGAGACCTTGATTTATTCCGCGCTGAAGATCCTCGCCCCACTCCAGGCAATCTTCGTCGAACCAGACCGTGACATCTGCTTCCCTCAGGGCCGTCACCAGCCCTCGCACCCACCGCTTATCCGGCGAAGCATGCGACATGAAGATGTCCCAGGTTTGTTGTGCGCGTATTTCTGACGCTGGCGGCTTTCTTGTGATCTCTTGCTCGATCCGTGCGACCGGCTTCGGAGTCGGCGTAGTGACAGTCGCTGGGGATGTCGGCTGGCGCTTCGGGATATCTAACTCCTGGCGCACCTTCTTGTTCTCGATCGCACGCCTCCGTGCCATCATGGACTCACGAAGACCAATTTCCAGGCGTTGATCCATGTGCAACATCGTTCCGCGAAGGCTGTTGAAGTGTCACTCGACTTTAGCACTCTCACGCTTGATGTGGCCGAGGACATCATATCCAGCAGACGCATTCGACACCGTGATGAATAGATCCTTGCCGAGGACGTCTCCGACAGCTATCGTCCCATTGAAGGCAGAGGGCTTGAGCCTGAAAGCTGCAGGATCGCCTTCGAAAGCTACATAGATGATGGTCTCGTTTTCGCGTTCATCCTTGGACCACTGATCAGGCTTCAACGTGGGAATGTCGAGCATGTATCGATGCTTCAGTTCCTGAATAAATGATTCGTCGAGCGCTTTGTCATCCGGGACTGAGTTGTACTCCTGCCCTAAACGCGCTTTCTGATATTCCACAAACTGGTAAATGTCGTGGTCCTTGAACAAGATCCGTGCTCCGATCACCTCTCGCCTCCGGCCAAATCTCCGCATAGATCATCTTAGAACCCGCTCCACAATCATCCTAGACAAGCCGATGCAATCGGCTAGGACCGACACGAGACGGGTCGATGACCAGCTGATGTTCTGGTCACGCGCCAGATGAACAGCCGCAATGATGACGATCGTCGAAGCAAACCGGTCCTTGATACGCTGCTCTTCCTCGCGCGCGGCCGCCCTCTTCATCTCGCACATGCGATGATTGTCAGCGAAAAAATGACGAAGATACGCGACGGCGTCCGCGCCGAAGGGTGCATGCGCCACCGGAGTTTTCAGCACACCATTTTCCGTCGATATTATCCTTTGGAAAAAGGATGAGAACGAGGGGTCAACATGCAATTAGCGAAGAAGTTTGAAACGTACGCACACGCGAACTTCTCCGCACAGAAACGCCGCATCCTCTACATCGGAAAAGCCACGCGCGGGGATTGCCAAGACATGATTTACTCGCAAGTGCATGAAGGACTTCAAACGTCTTTTTGGCATTTCGCGCGCAGGATAAGCAGACTTGCGGACCCGAACGTCGAAAATTACTGCAATCTTGCATGGTGCAACATCTTCAAGCAGGGCGTTATACGAGGCAATCCGGGCAGGCAGGAAGCTGAGCTTCAACGAGCGCAGGCGGAGGACGGACTTCGTGAGGATCTAAGGACGCTTCAACCTACCCTTATCGTCCTGGTCGCAGCTGGCTACTATGAGGAGATTCCTAAGGCGGCTTTCTGCATGGAATCAGACACCGGTCCTTCAGCGTTGGTGGAGACGCGTATCCGCTTCGATGATGGGAGGGATTATAGATTTCGCCTTTGGTCGCGGGCACCATACCAAGGCTTTCCACCCATCGTTTGGATGCGGCACCCCAGGGAAAGCCTAGACAGTATCTGAGCGCGGCGCTTTCACTGATAGAGCATGTCGCCGGATGGTGATGGGGGCCGGTATTTAGGCTTCGGTGACTCGGTGGATTCAGCCGCACGCTCGAGCCAACAATCGCTAGAACAGCACGTCACAAACGGGTAACACCTGTAAATTGAGGTGGTCATCTGACAGACGATTCGTCTTGGCGAATGATTATGATGTTGAGGCATGACGTGTTTGTTGCGCTCTTGGCTTCGGGAATCGGAGCTGCTGTAAGACGTGTCTCAAACGGTCGTTTGTGATATGCACCCTGCGAAGGGATAGGAGATGAATTCGCGAATGGGAGCGACCGACATGCGACGTGCAATCAGCTTGACGTTTCTTCTCACCCTCGCGTCTATGGCTCTGGGACAGGATGCGGGGTTCATGGACACGCGGCCTGGATCACAGCCTGAGCCTCACGTAACGGGTAGCTCCGCAGACGTCGGGGGTATGGGCTGCGTCGGCTGCGTCATCGTCGCTCCTTTGAAGATCGAGATTCAACGTCTCACGCTGATCGATTGCCAACCTTTTCCGATCTTCGGGATAATCGCCTGCAACAACTTTTATGTCTCCTGCGAGCATGTGTCAAGGACGGAGTAAAAGTAGACCAGTGTGGCGGAGCAAGAAGGGAGCCACTTGGGAGTCTAAGAAGAGTGTTGGGTATTGCGGGGGCGAGGGCCTCTGGAGCGTAGCGGAAGAGGCCTTCGCCTTCCCCCCAAGGCGCGTTTGGTGGGGTGGGGCTAGGCGTTGGGGTTCCGCTTTCGGCGGCTCTGTTTGAGGCGGAAGCTGTCGCCGTTCATCTCGAGGATGTAGACGTGGTGGGTGAGGCGGTCGAGCTGGGCTCCGGTGAGGCGTTCGGAGCCGAGAACCTCGGTCCACTCGGCGAAGGGAAGGTTGCCGGTGAGCGCGGAGGATGGGCTTGAGCGAGGAGTGGCCTCGGGGGGGACTATCCGGCTGTAGCGCCGATGAAAGGCCGCATCCGAAGCACGGCTGAGCGAGAGCCCCCGTCTGAAATGTGATTTAGAGCCAGATGATTAGCGCGTTTATTCGGGTGGAGGAGCCTCGCCGACCCTGCCGCATGCGAGGGCAAATCCCTGGTGACACGCAGTGACCGATTGCCCATAACCATTGTTTCTGGGCATACCGCCGCCGCTATCGGAATCCGCGGAGAATGCGCCCACCAGCAGTCGCAGTAGCAGGATCTCGGCCTCCTCATTTTGCTGCGCCTGTGCCTGGGCGCGCTGGCGTTGCGCTTCCTTTGCTTCTTCCTCCGCGCGGTCGTGCGCAAGTTTGTCTTTCTCGTACTTGGCTCTCCAGTATTCGGCCTTGGCGGCATCTTTAGGCTTGGCGTCTCCTTTGGCGTACATGTTCGACAAAACGTGTTCGCCGAGATAGTTACCTTGAGCGGAGGCCTTCTCGGCCCAGAGTGCGGCCTCGCGAATGTTCACGGGCACTCCGACGCCCCGATAGAAAATGGACGCAAGGGCACCCTGGGCTCCGGCATCGCCCTGTGTTGCCCCAATGCGCATCCAGCATATGGCGGTGGTGAGATCGTTGGCTTCCAACAGTTGTTCCGCGCGTTCACTGGCTTCCGCGACGGAGACGCGGGAGGAGGCATCGCAAGGGATGTGGAGCAAGCGCCGTTGTCCTAGTACCTGGTCGTCCTCTATCGCGCTGCCCCATGTGGCGGTAAAGGGGCCTGAGCCGGAGTTACCCGAAGTCCAGACAATCTTCCCCTTCACGACGCTGTTGCCGTCTTCGGATATCTGACCGGTAATGTCGGCGGTCAGTGGAAAGCGCCCCTTATCCGTGCGGTGCATGACGATTGATTCGCGGGTGAACCTCTCGACTGTATAAATGCTCGTGTTTTCCGGCCCGAAATTGATGTAGTGGTCCTTGTCCCACATGATCGGAAAGCAGCGGGCGATGCATAGATGCATCACCGGGGGAACCTCGGGTTCTTCCGTCTGAAAGACGAGGGGTGGCCGCGGCCCTGCGGAAACATGAGCGGGGCGGCCTGAAGGCTGGTTCGCGGTTGCGGTCGTGTCCTGCGCGCCCAGGGCGGTGATGGAGAATGCGGCAAGTATGAGAGCCGCGAGTCGTGTGCCCGGCATGTTTTTGATCCTCCGGAATTTCACATATCTATTTACGTTCGGCGGCAGGAAATGGTTCGTGGACTCTTCACCGTCCGGACTGGATTGGCATGCGCTCGCGGGCGAATGACCATCCGTTGCGTGATCGGATGATCTCAGAAGTTGCTAATAATAACCAACCAATTGTGTGAAGGGCACAAATCAGAATGCCCGAATCAGCTCCAGGTTTATGCTCGATACGTGCTGAAGTTTGTGACACTCCTGTGACACTTTTCCCGGTTTTCCGTCGACCCAAGTCCATATGGCACCGTATGATCTGACATGCTGCAACGGCTATGAAACCCTTGTCTGAAGCGGGTGAAACGCTTTATATAGCTCATTCTGAAGATCTTCATCGTAATGGCAGAAGAGAATCCCACTCTCCGCTATAGATTTGTAAGTGATTCATTTTGTTACGGTTAATAGGTTAACTAGCACTCTGCTACCCAATTTGCAAGGCATAATCGGAAAAGTCGCTGTGATCGGTGTATCAGCCCTAAAAGGGGCGCGATACATGAAATCACCTGTCCGGTTTTCCCTTCGGGTTGGTCTCCAAGACGGTACTTATCCCTATCTAGCGGCAACATATGCCAGCAATGGCCACCTGCGGGCCCACACCGCGACGCGCCAGTCAGCGGTACACCAGCCAAAGGCCTAAACACCAACTCGAACCGAGACACGCTCACGGACTGGCTCGTATAGCGCGATGTCCTTGTTGTGACCCAGCTCTTCCGCTGCGGATTGTCAACGGGTCAGTGACGCTCAATGGAGGATGACATACGATCCGTCTACCTTATTTCCAGGGACCAACGTATGTAAGTCTCGTCCTGCAGGTGAAAGATCCTGGAGGAATTCTCGACACCTTCGATATCCGCGACTTCGCTGGCCCACGCGGCACGTCGACCCTCAAATAACGGACTCGGCGCGACGATCGGCTCGCTCGAATCTCAGTTGTCGAGAGCCGCAGCTATCTGCTCAATTGCCGCGAGGGGTTTCGCAAAGTCTGGCTCCAATCCATACCGCGTCTGTAAGAAGGCGGGAGAGTTGTAGCTGATCTTTGTGCGGCCATCCGGGCCTTCCGCAATCAGAATCTTGAGCGGGAGATCGAGAGCGCAGTCTGG
This sequence comes from Granulicella aggregans, assembly GCF_025685565.1. Classification (NCBI taxonomy): domain Bacteria; kingdom Pseudomonadati; phylum Acidobacteriota; class Terriglobia; order Terriglobales; family Acidobacteriaceae; genus Granulicella; species Granulicella aggregans. The sequence continues at coordinate 2,307,648 of NZ_JAGSYE010000001.1, read as the reverse complement.
TGCAGCGAGCATGGCTGGCGTTCCGGCTCGAGGATTGCCAAAGATGACGAGCTTTGTGTCGTGCATCTCCATGCCCACCTTGGCCGCTTCTCCACTGTGGTCAACGACCGCAAACACGGTAATTCTTTTTATCTGCAGAAGCGATAAGAGATGCGCGAGCACATCTTTTACAGACTTTGCAGTGGTGATATGCGAGATCCCGTTATTCCCTGTTTCCATGATCGTTCCTTTCGTCTTCATCTCAAGGCTGGGAGCAAGTTTCGCCAGATCCGGATGGAACGTAGCGTCGGTCGGACACTCGGCGCAGGACACTTCGCCCCTTGGCCCGTACCATAGCAGATAAATGCGATGCCGCTCCGTTTTTTCAAGACGAACACGAACACCGGTTAACACTTGTTTCTTAGTCTGTTGAGTTAGCTCGTCTAAAGATCGCTTATACCCACGGAGGATAGAGCTCCTCAAAATAAAACCTGCGCAAGGGCATAAGCGATCTAAAATGCAGTGGCTGAAAGAATTCATAATGTCTCACCTGATGAAATGTACAGGCTAACTTCCATGGTTTCGGAGGTGGCTCGTATTGCACCTCGCGTCTGGAGTTCATAAATAGCGAAGGACTTTACCTTCATAAAGATAAAGGAGCACCTCGATGGCCAAGGTTATAGCCGGAACGCTTGCATACACATACGGCTCGGCAGAGGTTGGCACCTCGCCAGTCTCCCTTAAGGAGCTCGAGGATCTGAAGGTCGCTGTAGGCTTCACCGCAGAGGACGTGCAATACCTGCGCAAAGCCGGAGCTGTGCTCGAAAGCCAGACCCGGCAAATCGTGGAACACTGGCGGAGTGGCATCATAGCCAGCATCCCGAACCTCGCACGTCACTCGCGAACTCCCGCTGGCGAACCCATCCCGAAGTATCTCGCGCAGAGCAACCTACGTTTTGAGCAGTGGATCTTGGATACCTGTCTGCGTCCTTACGATCAGGACTGGCTGAACTATCAGCAGGAGATCGCTCTCAGGCATACAAGCCTAAAAAAGAACCAGGCGGATGGCGTTGAGTCCACCGCCTACGTTCCCTTCCGTGATATCGCTGCATTTGTTGCGGTGCTGAACGACACGATCAAGCCCTACCTCGGGTACGGTCCAGCTTCCGCGGACGAAGTCGATGCCATGCATCGTGCATGGTGCCGCTCCCTTCAATTGCAAATCGCACTGTGGTCCCGGCTCTACATGGACCTAGCCAAAGCGAAGAACGAATGGTAATCCCGCAGGAGCCGCCAATGACAATGATCGAAGCGGATGCGAATCAACCACCCGAAGAGTATGACCTCGTCGTTCTGGGCAGTGGAGAAGGATCGAAGTTTCTTGCCTGGACGTTCGCAAGGCAAGGCAAACGGGTCGCTGTTATCGAGCAGCGTTGGATCGGCGGCTCTTGCCCGAACATCGCTTGCCTCCCCAGCAACAACTTCATTCACAGCGCGAAGGTAGCCTCCTACTTCGCGCGTGTCGAAGAGTTCAGCATTTCAACCCCCGGATACACCGTCAACATGAGCAAGGTGACCGACCGCAAGCGAACCATGGTCAAGGGCCTTGTCGACATACACGTCCACAACTTCGAAACCAGCGGCGTGAACTTCATCCTCGGTCACGGACACTTCGTCGGCCCGCGGACCATCGAGGTCAATCTGCAAACAGGCGGCACACGCCGCCTGCGTGGAACCAACGTGGTCATCAGAACCGGCACGTACGCTACGCGCAACGCTATTCCAGGCTTTAAAGCCGCAAAACCGATGACGCATATCGAAGCACAGGGACGGGATGAGATTCCCTCCCATCTTCTGATTCTGGGCGGAGGCTCTATTGGCCTGGAGTTCGCACAAGCGATGCGCCGTCTCGGCAGTAAGGTCTCCATTCTCGATCGCAACGCAACGCTGCTTCATCGCGAAGACTCGGAAGTTACATCCGGATTGGAAACCCTCTTCCATGATGAAGGCATTGAGCTGATTCTCGACGCCACAATACAGAACGTGATGGGTACTTCGGGTCAGTCCGTAGCGGTCACATACCTTCACCAGAGCAAAGAGGAGACCGTCCAGGCAAGCCACTTGCTCGTCGCCTTGGGACGCACGCCAAAGACGCAGGGACTTGGTCTCGAGCTAGCCGGCGTAGCCGTTACAGAAAGCGGATATATCAAGGTCGATGAACATCTGAAGACTTCGGCCAAGGGAGTATGGGCCAACGGCGAAGTGGCTGGCAGCCCGCAATTCACGCACATCGCCTTCGACGACTTCCGCATCCTGCGCGACAGTCTCAGTGGCGGCAACCGCGTCACCACGGGTCGCCTGGTTCCGTCTTCCATGTTTACAGACCCCGAGCTGGCACACGTTGGGTTGACCGAAGGGGAGGCCAAAGCCAAAGGCATCTCCTACCGCCTCTTCAAGATTCCAATGGCTTCCGTCTTACGCACACGGACGCTCTCAGAGACACGCGGATTCATGAAGGCGTTGGTTGGTGCAGACGATCGCATCCTCGGCTTCACGGTCTTTGGCGTCGACGGTGGAGAGATCATGTCGGCCATCCAGATCGCGATGATCGGCAACCTCCCTTATACCCCGATCCGCGACGCAGTCCTGGCCCACCCAACGCTCATGGAAGGGTTAATCGTGCTGCTCTCCGCAGCTCCGGTCTCCGTCGAAGCGGCATAACCCGCGTAGGCGGCGACCCTGGAGGCAGAATCGAAACGGCCATTGGAATGACATCTTTGACCATGCAATTCATTTGACAACACTTACGGCAGGGACAATTCCCTTCTCCGCCACACGGTCCGGACCCCCTGCAATGGCGGGAGCCTGCGCCATCGTACTGAAAGTCTGCTGACGGGGCGATCCTTTTGTCCGGATGCGCCGAGCGAAGTAAAGACGGTCTTTCACTTCAGCCTTGCCATGATTTCTTTCCGGTTGTCCGTGAAAAGATCAACAAACTGTATTTCCGCATCGCCATGGGCTTATTTAGCTTCCCCGATCGACAATTCGCGACTGCTATCTACATGCTTTTCTGCTAATAACACCCTCGCGCTCGCCGGGTTACGTTATCGATCAGAGGACTTCGAAAGTCCAGTCGAAGGCCGTAGATGCTTCCACCTCGCACCGGGGCGGGTGGCCGGATTTTGAAGATTGTCTTTTATACATGCTCAGCTGTGGCGTCAGTGAAGTCCATGTATGCTCACTGGCATCGACACTGTTGCACGTCGTCGGCTTCTTAATGCGCTCTGTACTTTTCGGGAGCCACAGGACAGAGGCTATAACGGAGGATCATGCTTGAAATCAAAATTTCCTTCTCTTCTGATCGCAATCGGACCGGCCTATTATCGCTCCTAACAAGTAGCGGCAACTTGCTGCTAGGACCGTTTTCGGTATGTGGAAGAGCAAACGATTTCGCTGCAAGCGAACACGGGAATCCATTCCGGTCGCCTCTATTGCCTTATGGTGACACGCCCATTGGAGAGTATAGAGTTCGGGGCATTGTCCATACAGGATTTGGGAGTGTATTCGACGCCGGCAAGTATGGTCGTGCCGGCATGATCGTGCTTGAACCCGCTTCCGGTCAGGCAATGCTTGCCACCCAGTACGATCGCCATGTGCTCCTGATTCATGGTGGAACGCCGGAGCCAAAGAGCGGTCTGCTCTATGCGACCAACGGATCAGTTAGGATGTATGACGATGATTTGCGCGACCTGATCACTAAAGTTCGTGCCGAGTTATCGGTGAAATGTGACATAGAGGTAACGAGTATCTCTGCCAGAAGTACTCGCGTAACTCTAGATCCGCAATATGACGAGGGCGATCCGCCGCCGATTGCAACCGAACTCATGTCGGGCGGAGCAAAGCATATCGTATGCGCGACTTCTCAAACCAGCGGTGTCCGTCACCGCTATCGCGTTTTACAGCAAGTGAGAGGATTCGCACAGCTGTCAGGCTATTCTATGCGGATGCTTTGGGGTGTAACTTCCGGAGTCTCTTATTGCCGGCATGAAGACTTATTCGAAGACATTCCCGGAGTTGAGATAGAGAATATATCTGAGGAAGAGCTAAGAAACATATCGGGCCAGGTACGAGCCGGCAGGGTTCTACATAAGTGGGAGACGCTGCACGCGTTGGCCCCTCGTGAAACTCCGGTCGATCGCTTCTTCGCCTGGGACTGCGAGATAGCAGAGACCCTGGGTAAGCGTATCCCATTACCGGCCGCCCCACTCATCGCAAAGCTTTGCCCTTTATTACAAGCACAAGCGGATGACTATGGGAGGCAAATCGGAGTTCACGATCGACTTGGCATTCGAGTCAGAGTTACTGAAGCGGCAAACGACCATCGTCAACCCCATCGAATCAAGTCCGAGTTGGACGCTACACTTGCGGCTCTTTACATGATCCCATCGCGGGTTCCGGTATTTATCGCTACCGACTCCGAGTATGTCCAGCAATGTTTGACGGCGCACTTTGAGGATTTTCGAGTTGTGCCCAAGCAATTTGAACAACAAGAGGCTACCGGCAGATATATCCATCGGATCGACAAAGAAGCATTGTGCATGTTTCTAGTAGAAGTGGATTGCCTCTGCTCTTGCCGGCAGATCATTAACATTGGTGGCTTCCTGAACGACAGCCAGATCTATTCCAATGTGATTCGAGAGCCATATCGTGAAACCTTACCATGTGATCTAAGGGCACCTATCTCGTCAGGCTGGCCAGCTAAGGCATTCCTCAGGAGAGCCTTAAGTGAGGGACAGCGCATGACCCTTTGGGCTTACTCAAGAGACATCCATTGAAAGGTTTTATTCATGTTTGTTGTGGCCGCACCGCGACGCGAGGGCAAGCCGAAAGTGCGTCTGCCTTGCGGTCTGCTCGGAAGCACTTTCAATAGGCGACTGTGCCGCTCAGACTTAAATTCCGGCGACTACAAATATAGCTCTTGACAAAATTCCGGAAACTATATTTGATGGCGGTCGCGGGAGAATCCCATGAAGAGCGCCACTCTCCGTCGTCTGCTGCACTGCATTTTCATGGTCTTTCTGACGCTGTCGTTCGAAGGCGTCGCCACGCAGGCGCAGTCTTCCCCACAGGTCCGCATGAAATGGCAGACTTTCATCAGTGGGCCGGGCGGAGCGGCACGTCTGGCCAGCCTGAAGAAGGCAGTGCTGAAGATGAAGTCGCTGGACAACGCGCTGCCAGCCTCGGTCGACTTCCGCCGGAGTTGGAAGTACTGGGCCAACATCCACGGCTACTACGGTCCGCAGAGCATGGACGGCACCGTCGCGCTGCACATTGCGGACCTCAACAATAGTGGCCTTGGCAGCTACGTTTCGTACTACAACAACATCGCCGACCAGACCCCGCCGGACCAGATCGCGCAGGCGGTATGGGCCACGTGCAAGCACTCGTCGGACTCGGGCGCAGGGCAGGCGAATTTCTTTGGCTGGCACCGCATGTACTTGTATTACTTTGAGCGCGTACTGCGCTGGGCGGCGCAGGACAATACACTGCGTCTGCCTTATTGGGACTACACCAACTCCGCTCAGGAAGCCATTCCGGCTGAGTTTCGCAATACTTCCTCGACGATGTACGACCCGAGGCGCGACCCCGGGATGAACGGAAGCTCAACTCTGAGTGCAACTTCGACCAACATCGACGCGGCACTGAGAAATCCAAACTACCTCAGCTTCGAGTACGGCGTTGAGACTGGCATCCATGGCTATGTTCACTGCGCCGTCGGGCCCACCTGCCCGGTTGCGGATATGGGCGACGTGCCGGTTGCTGGCAACGATCCCATTTTTTATTCGCACCATGCCAACATCGATCGCATCTTCGCCTGCTGGCAGAACCTGCATCCCACACCCACGGGCCAGCCATGGGAGGCGCAGACCTTCAGCTTTCCGGATGAAACCGGCAATCTACAGACCAGGCCGGTGAGCGACTTTTTAGACTCCACAAGCTTGGGTTACGTTTATGAAAATGTCGCCTCCTGTTCACGCAAGGTGACGCGGCAGCCTGTCCGCCACGCGGAATTAGCATTCCAAATCATGTCGACAGAAGAACGTTTCCCTAACGTTGTAGGCGCGTCCAAGCCGCTGCCGATCAATGGGCCGCATATCACGGTCGATATTGCGGTACCGGTCGCCAAGATGCAGGCGCTGGTAAAGCCAGTCGGCGCGACGCCCAGCAGCATCCTGGTGCTGCGCGACGTCAAGGCCTACAGCCCCCCAGGAACACTGCTGAACGTATACGTGTCGAAGCAAGGCAATCCCGGCGAGCGGCAGTTTGTGGGAACGATCAACTGGTTCAACGCCTTCCACCATCGCGATCAGCCCAGCGTCCGCACGCTGGAGTTCGATCTCTCCGACCAGCTGCGAGCGCTGAACGTATCCCCGACGACCGCCGGCGTCACCATCACGTTTGAGGCCACCGACGGTCGCGTGCCGATTGGGTCTCCTGGAGCGGCGGCAGCGCCGCAGGCCATCCGGCCAGAGGTCCTGAGGGCTTTCCGTCCGGAGGCCAATGTGCAGGTCGGCACCATCGAGCTTCGCCAAGCCAACTGAGGTCAGCCGCAAGGCGGCTCGCATCTGACCTTGGTCTGGTACGCGTGCCAGCGGACTTGTCTGTGACCATCGGCGACCGTCTTCAGATCTCCGGGGAGGCGCCCAAGCGCGGTTAGACCCCGGCCCGATTCCGACCGGAAGAGAGTCTCAAGGAGACTGCTGAGTTCTTCGGACACTGGCGGCGGCATCTACGCCAAACTAGCAAACGGAGTGGCTCAATACAACTGGCCTCAGACTGAACGGCGAAGTCCAACGATTTGCGGAAACGATCACTGAAGACCATCAGCAAACTAGCGGCTCAAGCCGACGGGCACTCGACACGGACTGCTGGCGCAAGTTTGCGGTCTACGAGAGATCCTCGAGGTCTGCTGTCCCCTGGAGTTTATAACCACTTACAGAGAACGTGATATTGATGGCGGTAAGCGCTGAAGTGTCGATCACGGTGGAATCATCGATATATAACCGCCATTTCGCCATCACGCCACGTCCCCAAAAGCTGAAGGGTGGGACCTGCGTCGTGTCCGCCGGTATGAACCCGCTCAGCCCTGTAGCGGAGCTAGAGAAGCCTATGGCCTCGTCGCGCGGCAAAAGGTTGAATTCGATAGTTTTCTGGTCGGTATGACTGAGCATCAACCAATGGCCGGAGTGCGAAATCTAGACATTCACCGGATCTTCAGACGCGGCGCCCAACAACTCCAGACTTATGCCAACGACCTTCATCTCGAAGACGTCGGGCGGCAGTCCGGTGGCATCCGTCAGGCTGAATTGCAAACTTCTGCTGGTCGTGAACTGCTCAATCGAGGCGGTGTCCGTGATGAAAACAGGCACCAGGGGATGCACGACATCAAAGCCCGTTATCTCGCCCGTGTTCAATTGGTTGTAGATATCTTCGGCCGTCGCCACGTAACTGGGCAGGAACGCGAGAACCGCACCGTATTTACCAGCGCGGACGGCGGGGTTTGAGTAAGGCGACTGGTCAAGGTCCGGGGATATGTGACCATAATCGAACCGAACGCTTATGGGCTGGACCTGGTACACCTCCAAAGCACGGAATGATTGAAAGACGTCGTTGGTGACCCGATCCGAGAGGAGTTGGTAAGAGTGGAGGAGTTGACCTGTAAGCGCATTGAGATCATTCACTGCGGTAGCCCAGTTTGCCTCGAGATTCTGCGCGTCGTTGACTTCGTTGGTCAGTTGAGTCACAAGTAGGTTCGCAGAATCCAGTTGCTCCTGCTCCTGCTGTTCGCGCAGGTTGGCGATCATGCTCTCCTTGGTGAGCTCCCCGAGCTGACTAAGCTGGCCTCCAGTCGTATCGCCTCCGCTGACCTGGCTCAGCGTCTTGCCAAGGTTGATTAGCGATTTTCCCTTGTTCAGCAGCGTGTCCAAGCCGCCGCCGATAGAACTGGGATCGGCAGTATCGCCGCCGGCAGCAAGGTATTGCGATTGTCCGTCAGCCGCATCCGTCTCCACGGCTGCGATGCCAGCTGCGATGGCGACGATAGCACCCGCCCCGGTCGACATCCCCGCCACGACGCCCGCTACGATGCCTATGGTGCTGACGATGTTGCCGAAGGAGAACGGATTGCTGCTGGAGGCCAGCTGCTGTTTCAGCGTCGCAATCTGGCTCTGCAGAAGACTGCTCTGTTGCTGGGCCGCGGTCAAACCGGCCTGGGCTTCGGGCACTCCGAAGGTCTTTGCCTGGGTCAACTGGTCTTTCAGTGTCGACAGGGTCAATTGCAGATACTGTAGCAACGCATTCAAAAGCTGATCGGTATCGGCAGAGCTCTGGTAGCTCTGATACGCGCTCAAAAGGTTCTGGATAAGCGGTTGCGGAGATGAAATCAAGAGAGAAGTCGAGGACGATGTCGAGATCGCGAGGCAGGCCCGAGGGCGTTTGCTGCTGTACGAGCCGCTTCAGCAGGAAGGCCGCTTCCGTATTGGTTGGGTCTAACTGCAGTGCGGTCTGGAACTCTGTAATTGCAGCCAGCATCGACGCCGGAGTGTACTGCCGAAAAGATGCTGCCCAACCTGAACCCGATAAGCGGCCCATGGGGGATATTGTGCGGGGTCAAGGGATCCCCAGACCTCGCTACTGTCAACGCGGCCAATGGATACGCTCCCACTGGGGCCCCGCGGCCCTGGAAGTCCTTTCGGCCCAACGGGTCCGGGCTTGCCGTACCCAAATATGCCCCCTCCGCCTTTGAATGGAGGGCCGCCTGGGCCGCCTGGGCCGCCCGGGCCACCGGGACCACCCGGACCGCCAGCTGAGAGGCCGTGCGGAGCTGATGTTGCAGTCCCGAAATAAACGGTGATCGATCCACCGGGGCCGCCTTGCCCGCCAGTACCCCCTTCTCCACCTTCGCTGCCGTTGTTATCGTCCGCCGTGCCCGGATCTCCCCTTGCCCCTTGCGCACCCGTGGGGCCTTCCGCGCCAGGACAAGTCAACTGCAATGAACCGGAGATGGTCTTGGCAAGCAGCGTAATCGAGGCGGGAGTATCGAGGTTCAGCGGGGGAGCGGAAAGGCTGCCTTGACTTACAAACTCATCGGCGGCAATCGTGTAGTTCACAAATCCCGACAGCGGACCGGCAGTGCATACCCTCGCAATCAAGATCACCAAGTCGCTGGCCGGATCCTGAGCCTGCAAGGTGTTCAACAGGCTTTGATCAACGGAGATATTGTCGCGAATATAAACAGTAGCCACTTGGGTCTCCTCCTTTGTCCCAGGGATCCAGCCCCAAGAATCCAGGAGCGCTCTTGTGGACCGAGTGTTCACCCGCGAAGGGCTGCGCTCTCACTTGCTCGCGGTTCACAGAATCTGCGCTGTCTTAAGTAGCTCTTCGATGTAGGGATCAGAAGCCTGTTTGGCGACTGAAGGAGCGTTCTCCCCCGCGATGGACGGAGCTGAGCGACTGCGGATGCCGTTCAGAAGCGCCACGCTTAGCGTGCCGCTGGGCAACCCCTTATGAAATAACGCTACTGCGGCGAGGGCGAGGGCGGTAGATCGGTCATCCTGTGGGCTGGCGCTGCCTTGAACAGCCGGCGCGAACGCGGGCTCGGCGATGCCGGACGTCCCGGTGGCTGGAGCGTGTGCGAGTGCCACGTACATCATTACTGCACGCCGATAGCCGGAAGCGGCGGAGATGGCTTGTTGTGTGGCCGGAGGATCGAGGGCTCCGGTTTCGGTCAGGGAACGAAACGCAACCGTCGAGGTGATTGAGTTGTCGCTGGTCAGCAGCTTTTTGAGAGAAGTCTTGTCCGCGTCGGAGGTCGGCGACCTGGTCAGCACGTTGTCTTTTTGAAGTGCGTCAAGGGCCGGTTGGACCTGGGTCTCCCATCCCGAAGGAAGAAGGCTCACGGAATCGAACTGTCCCACGCCCGCAACCTGGGGATTGTGCCTGCAGAGTACATTGCCTCCCGATGAGAAAGGGCGGTAGATGTCGTCAGGTGCAAGCTTCCGGTCGCGATAATCAGTAGGCAGTGTCCACCTGTAGTGTCCGCTCTGCACTCCGTTTGGGACGCCGATCCTGGTAGTCACAGTCCAGGAGCCTTCCTCGATCGTGCCTGGCTGCACAGGTGTTCCTGGGGCAATTGGCTTTCCGGTAGCGGCTTCGACGAGATCTCCCGTCTCAATATTGCGGGCGACTCCTATCGATACTTCTGAACCACTGTGGGCCTCCGGAATAATATGCAGTACCGACCAGGGGCCATCACCCGCATTTTCACTAGGCTGCAGGCGAAGATTCGCCATGTCATAGACCGCACGGAGATCGTGGAGGTGCTGTTCGGGAGTGGCTGCCAGAATGTCGCTGTCGCTCATCGTTTGCCTCATTTGGTGAACGTTGTCGTAGCCGCTCCAACTGGATTGTCAGTCGTCGTCAAAGGCGCATGGTTTGACTGAACACCGGTAGCAGGGTTGGCTGTGGCAGCGCCGTCGGCGTTGACCGTTGCATGCTGAGCCGCTGCGGCGCTATCCAAATTGATATCCCAGATTGCTTCTCGCAGCGAGAAGAACGAATCATCCGCTGTTGGGTTTGTCGAGTCGAAGACAACACAGAATGTCCGGAAGTGCTGCACCCTGGTCGTGTTGACGCGATTGCTCCATGTCACAGTCGCAACCGCCACCCCGGCGGAGTCGTTTTGGGTTTCAGAGAAAGTAAGATTCGCAGAGTGTTGCGGAGCATCGTTGCTTGCCGCCGTTCCGCTTCCCGAACAGCCGGTTGCAGGGGTCAACGCTGTGGCTGACTTGTCGTAAAGGGGATATGCACCATCCAATCCGTCGTTCACTGGTTGGACGACACTAGGATCATAGGTAACGGTTCTCCGCGTCGTGGTTGGAACCGTGACGGTGGTTCCCGTTGTCGCTGCGGCCAGCCAGGCGACCGTGGGCGTGTCCCAGGTGGTGTTGATCAACTTAATGCTGCATTCCTGCATGATCGCGATTCGAAGGTTCGTCAGTTGTGGTGCCGTGCAGTCGACACCAGCAGGCCGGATCCGGGCGCTCGAAGTGAAGGACACGGCGGCCCCTGCCGGCTGATACACAGTTCCCACAAAACTATAGTTCCCACCCTGCGTGAGCGGGACGGCCGCCAAATCAAAGCTGACGACCGTAACGTTCTTGGTGGTGATCTCCGATCCGGTGGCGGTGTCTTTGTGGATATGAATGACCGCGTCATTCACGGCAGCGCTCGCGGCAGCGCCGGAGATCTGGAATGCGGAAAAGGCCCCGCCGGCGTCCAACGTGAGGCTGACGGTGGTGTCTCCAGGGTTCGGAAAGCGGAGTCGCCCATCAGGATTTGCCAGTACGACCGTCACATTGCCCACCGAAGGGCCAACGAGCCTCATCTGGCAGTTCACGTTGAACTGATGGACCGGATGGGTACTGTTCAAGACCACCAGATCGTCATTGGTGGCTGTCGTGTTGTTGATCTGGATATCGAGCGAGTGGACCTTGACTGTGACCGACTTGCTCACTCCGCTACAGGTCGCCGTCACAGTCTGATTCCCCGTAGCGCCCCACCTGGTTGTAAAATGCGGGCCGCTGCCGGTTGCCGGGTTAGCCGACGCGCTCGTGCTCCAGGTCACGGAATCCAGATTCTTTCCCTGTGCCGCAAACAACTGAGGTTCGCCAGCGAACAGTGACGCGTTCGTCGGTGTAATACCGGTGATGCTGCAGGCGCTCGAGCTGGAGCTGCCGCTGGAACTGGAACCGCCTCCGGAACCACCACTGCCACCGGAACCAAAACTACTACTGGAGCTGCTGTCGCCGGAACTGCTGTCGCCGGAGCTATCGCCGGAGCTACTGTCGCCAGAGCTATCACCTGAGCTGCTGTCGCCAGAGCTATCACCTGAGCTGCTGTCGCCAGAGCTATCACCTGAGCTGCTGTCGCCAGAGCTATCACCTGAGCTGCTGTCGCCGGAGCTATCACCGGAGCTGCTGTCGCCGGAGCTATCACCGGAGCTACTGTCGCCAGAGCTATCACCGGAGCTACTGTCGCCAGAGCTATCACCTGAGCTGCTGTCGCCGGAGCTATCACCGGAGCTACTGTCGCCAGAGCTATCACCTGAGCTGCTGTCGCCAGAGCTATCACCTGAGCTGCTGTCGCCAGAGCTATCACCTGAGCTGCTGTCGCCGGAGCTATCACCTGAGCTACTGTCGCCAGAGCTATCACCTGAGCTGCTGTCGCCAGAGCTATCACCGGAGCTGCTGTCGCCAGAGCTATCGCCGGAGCTGCTGTACGCCTCGTCGTGGGGGCTGACCAGGTGTTCCCTGACCTTCGACGATGTGAGCGAGGCCCGCACCTCAGCCGAGGGCACCGCGATCACCTTCGGCAGATCCGTCGCCAGCAACGGCGGGTCACCCTCGTCGAACGTCGGATCCAGGGTCACGCTGAGCGAAGTGGCAAACTCATTGGTCTCGGCGATCCGGCAAATCGCCGACGACTCGCCCCGCAGAGCTTCTATTAACTCCCGCAGGTCCTCATCGAACATCCTCAACGAGCCGTTCGTTGCGTAGAGAAGCTTGCTCGCAGGATTGGGAGTGCCCGCGTGAATCGCCAGAACGTGGCGGCCATTCTGGTCGGCAATGGCCGCCTGACCGCGCACAGGCACCAGAGTAATCATGCCGAACTTGCCAAAGACCGCCGCGTCGTAAGCTGATCCGCGGCCGGTTCGCACGATGGCTCGCATCTGATACTCGCCCGTCGGTGTGTCTCCGTAGTGCTGCAGCGCGGAGCGGGTGGGGTTCCCATGTTCGCTCGCCGCGAAGTCGTTCGCCCTGCCACATACCGAATACGGACCCGCAACCGTCCGGCCGGCACCATCCTTCAAAACCAGCCGCCCCACGCGATTGCGGTCCGACCCGAGAACAACATCAATCGTGAGCATGAGCGCTTTCCTCCGCTGGCGTTCTAACCTTCAGCCCACAAACCTGTGGGATATCCACCCGGCCCAGATTGAACGTTTCCATAGCCGGACCTTGCCAGCTCTGCCGCAAGGGCAACATCGGCGGTCATGATCCAGCGGCACAAACGGCAGGGACATCGAGCGGCCGTTCTCATAGATCACAGGAGCCTGCAGGGGAGGTCCTCAGAAACTCCAACGGAGGCTAGCACGATTTCCAGTGGAATACAAACCCTGCGAAGAATAATACTGCTCATTAAATATCTGCATCGCAGAGAATTTCTTTGTGGCCTCGTTCGGGCAGCGCAAGCTAGATGGAAAAACGCACTATATTCGCACCATAAAACTTAAAAACTTGACATTCGCAAAGAATGCCTTAGTCTTGCAGCCTAAACTCGGCGCAGGTTTCCTGGTCGCTCCGCTTCAATCGAGACCGGAAGCGATCTCTAACCCGCTGTTGTTTGAAGGACGGCCTGAAGCAATGCGCCCTTTTGAGATTTGCCTTAGGCCATTTTCTTCAAGAGTGTCTTCGCGTTACGAATTGAACCATAGATTCTGGGCTCCCTTGAATTCTTCATCTGCCTTTCGATCAAGCTTCATTCTTGACTCGGTGAGGACCCATGTCTGCGACACTTTTCATGCCCGTAGCGCCCTCCGTTATACAGGGAACGATCGATTCGGCCCCCGAACATCAGCAGGTCAAGACTTTTCTTGAGAAGCTGGGCGCGGACACGTTCGGACACGCGAACGCTCATTCGCTATGCCAGCACCTGCTTCAGACGAGGCAGATACTGGCGCGCTGGGGTTGTCCGGTCTGGATCCAGAATGGCGGGGCGCTTCACAGTATCTATTCGACCGATGTCTACAAGAGACAGCTCATCCCATTCTCCGACCGCGAAATGGTGCGTTGCTTTGCGGGCATTGCGGCAGAACGGGCGGCCTTTTTGTTTTGCACACTGCCGCGGCAGAGGCTCTTCGCAGCCCTGGATCGTGCAGCGAATACCAACAACCGAGCGGATGAGCTTGAGGTGCGTTCCGATTCCGGCGTTCTGCTGGAGACACTTAACCCGCAGGATCGTGACGCCCTTCTGTTGATTCACATGGCCAATGAGGCCGAGCAAGCGCAGGGCCCGAACGCAGGGCCGGGAGTTTTTCTGCACCACCTGGCAGGGTTGGCCGCGCACTTGGAATCCGACTCGCTTCGACCCGGATTTCTGCCAGAAAGGACCGAGATCCCCTCTCGAGATCAGGAGCGACAGGCCCGAGACTCTTACTTACGTGGACTGGAAGCCATGCTTGCGGGCGACCGCAATCAGGCCCCGGAACGATTTATTGAGTCATCGTTCACTTGCCCGGTATGGGCCGAGCCAACCCTCTGGCGAGCCTACCTTGCGCTTCAGATGGGCGATCTACCAGAGACGGTGCAACTCTGTTCCACCGCGAAGCTACAGCTACTTGCGACAGGCTTTGCCTGGGACAAGAGACTCAGCTATCGAGAGTGGTTGTGGCTTGCGTGCGCACTGGATCGACTGGCTTCCGAGGGACGACGTCCTTTTACCGCAGTCCTCAATCGCCGTTTCGCCGACTTAACCCGTAGATTTGAAGGCGCAAAACCCCAGGCCTCCGAGACTCCGGCAGGGTCGCAAGAGAAGAAGGCGGAAGCAGCTCCCGTCCCGCAACCAGTCGCGAATCAGGGCACTGAGACTACTTCCACTTTCGTCCTGTCCCGGCGCTTCGAGCGATATCTCAGCCTGTTCGCGAACCATCCCCCGGACGCAAAGATGTTTCACTTTCCCGACCTGCCCTCACAGCCGTTTTTTGACCCGCAATCCTTCGCGATCGTGGCAGCGCTCGAAGCTAACTTCGAAGAGATCCGCGCCGAGGTACTGGCTCTCGGCGATCATTCATATCACCAGGAGCACGAGAAGAGCATCAAGCGAACAGGTTCGTGGGATGTCTTCATGCTCTATGAGCGGGGCCGGAAGAACCAGGGGAATACGGCGATGTGCCCGGCCATCAGCCGGATTATCGAAGGGCACAACACGGTCAGAACACTGGCGGGTTTGATGTATCTCTCCAAGATGAGCCCCCATACAGTGATTCAGCCTCACCGGGGACCAACCAACATGAGACTGCGTTGCCATCTTGGGATCCAGGTGCCGCAAGGTGACTGTGCGATCAAAGTAGGCGGCGAGACCCGCCGATGGCAAGAGGGAAAGTGCCTGGTCTTTGATGACAGCTACCCGCACGAGGCCTGGAACCATACCGATGAGCTGCGTAGGGTACTTATTGTCGACATCTGGCATCCCAATTTGTCGGACGACGAACGCGTCCTTCTTGAGGGACTTCACCGCTTCGCGATGGCACAGACGCTAAGTCTCAATAGTTATTGGAGCGGCAACGAGAAAGCTCGTAAGCATAGCTACGATTGATGCGATTTAGAGCGATAGAACAAAACACCGGTTGTGAATTTGGAAATGAATCGAGAAAAGATATTCATGCCTTCGAATGCGATGAGGAGCTCGGACACAGTCCGCAGAATTTCCGAACCTCAGGTGTGCCTCGTGACTGGCGCGGCGGGATTCATTGGGTCCCACGTGGCCGAAGCTCTGCTTACACGGGGATATCGAGTCTTAGGCATCGACAATATCAATGACTATTACTCCACGGAAACAAAGCACGAGAACCTAGATTCCTTACTCCGTTGGGATTTATTTTCCCTTCTGGAAGAGGATATCAACGACCTGTCCGGGCAAGATCTTCCACCCCGCATCGATTTTGTCTTTCATCTGGCGGGACAGCCGGGGGTGCGCTCCAGTTGGTCGCACTCCTTCGATATCTACCTCAGCAGAAACCTTCGTGCCACACAAAGATTGCTCGAGCTGATAGTCGGCAAGTCGGTCCGTCGCTTCATCTTCTCGTCTTCTTCTTCGGTCTACGGTCAGGCATCCGGGCCCGTTACCGAAGGTGCTGTTCCTCACCCTTTGTCGCCCTATGCAGCCACCAAGCTGGGAGCGGAAGGGCTGTGTCTCGCATATAGCGCGGGATACTCGCTCCCCATGACGATCCTTAGATACTTCACGGTCTATGGACCTCGCCAGCGACCGGATATGGCGATCCACAAACTTCTTCATGCGGCGATGACGGATACCGCGGTTCCCATCTTTGGAGACGGAACGCAGCGCCGCGCCTTCACCTATGTTGGCGATGTTGTCGATGCTACGCTCGCAGCGATGAACGAAGGCCAGGGGCCATCCATCTACAACATCAGCGGGGGGCAGTCCGTCACGCTCAACGAGTGTCTGTCTGTCATCGAGGAGGCGACCGGACAGCGCATTCTTCGACTTCCTTGCCGCGAGCAGCGAGGGGACCCCTATGAGACTGAGGCGGACATCTCGAAGGCGCATAAGCATCTTGGATATCTTCCGAGAGTATCTTTGAGCGCCGGAATATCCCACCAGTGGCAATGGATGTGTGCCAGGACTGCCGCGCACGCACGGGGCTAAATTTAATAATTCGACATAAGTTGTAGCGATTTCAAGATTGACAGCACTATCTCTCAACCGTCGTATTCGACCACCGCCAGAAGCAGTATTTTCCTCCCGAGGATTCAATGCACGAGTCGAACTCCATTGTCCACGGCCTTTGGATAGGGGCCAACCTATCCAAGCTGGAGTTGCTGACCATTCGTTCGTTTGTGGAACAAGGGCACCAATTCATTCTCTGGACTTATTCCGATATTCGCTGCCCCCTACCCATGGGGGTAACAGTGAAGGATGCCGCTGAGATTCTGCCTGCAGACTGTGTCTTCAAGCGGTCAATCGTGGATCGCGAATGCGGACTGGGGGTTGGAAGCTGCGCCGGGTTCTCCGATCTGTTCCGCTACAAGCTGCTTTACGAGCATGGAGGATATTGGGCTGACATGGACGTAACTTGCCTGAGACCGCTCGACTTCTCCACTCCTTATCTATTTCGGAGCCATCGTCTGGGTGCGGTCGGCAACCTGATGAAGTGTCCGCCGGCGAGCAGGCTTATGGAGCTGACCTATGCGCGAGCGTCCCGCGATCTGAACGAAAACGGCGACTGGCACTTCGGAAATCGCGCCCTGAGCACCACGGTGCGCGAACTTGGATTAGCACAGTACATTCGCGACGATCTCGGTAACGCGGAGTCTTGGAAGGAAGGTGTAAAAGACTTCATAGAGCGAGACACTCCGATTCCCGGGCACTTCTACATTATTCATTGGCTGCATGAGTGCTGGAGAACCTTGCAAGCCAACGCAGGTTTCTACAAGGGATACAAGATGGCAGAGAACGTTCCGGACAAGAATCATGCGCGACCTTTTACGACGCTGGCTCGACTTTACGAGGAGCATGGGCTTTAGAAGAGAACTTCTATGAAAAGTTTCAACATCATGATCGCGAGCCTAGCTCTCGGTGGAGCTGAGAGGATTGTTTGTGAGACCATCTCTGCCCTTCGAGATCGCGGAGTTGTTGGAAGACTGTTTGTCTTATGGAGCCTGGAGCCATCCTATAAGTTGCCGGCATCAGACCTGTTTTATCTTCATCCATGGAAGGCTGCAACCCGTGAAGCGAAGCTACTGGAGGTGGCCTCCGAAGTGCTTCGTTCAGGAAATAAACTCCTGTTTACGCATTTGATCTCTGTGCGCGACCTCGAGGTGCTGTGGCGAGTTGGAGTGCAGACCGTGCCCGTAATCCATAACGCGCGGGAAGGCTGGCAGGACCCGGCAACTTCGTATGCGGCTTCAAATGTTCCCTTCGTTGTGGCGGTCGCTGGATCCGTGGCTGCCGAGATGAAGGAATCGGGGTGCACGGTACCCATCATCACGATTCGCCATGAATTGCAACGTTGGTATTTGAATCAAGAGGCGACAAAAAACAGGATCTGGATCAGGGAGCGGCATCATATTCCCAGCGGCACATTTCTTATCGGGATGGTGGGCAGCTTCAAGGCTCAGAAGGCCTATCCGCGTGCGGCCCGGATTCTTGCACAGGTGCGAAGATCCCGCCCAGCAAAGCTGATGATCCTCGGCTCCTGGGACCACGACTACGGCTACGGTCGCGTGACCTACGATGTCTTTTGCAGGCTGGTCGAAGAGTTGGGCCTTCAGGACGATGTCCTGTTGCCCGGCTCTGTTGAAGAAGCTGACGCCTACTACTCCGCTTTTGACGCTTACCTGAATACCAGCGTGTTCGAAGGGCTCAGCGTTGCCCTGCTGGAGGCCCAGCAGTGGGGGTGTCCCGTGGTGACAGCCGATGCAGGGGGCAACTCGGAGGCTCTTGTCGATGGCTCAGTCCTGGTACGCGACCCTTCAGACATCGTGGCCTATGTTGACGCGCTGTTGAGCCTGCAGTCCAAGGCACGCGTAGTTTCGGAGAAGCCAGCTTATCCCGATCTCGTTCCGCGCATCTGGTCCTTTCTCAATGCGTATGGCGTCGATCAGCGTGAGCCCCGGTCCGGAGTTCTCTTCGTCACCGACAACCTGAATATGGGCGGAGCGCAGCGCTCCCTTACCAACCTTCTCGTCCACATGCCGGACAAGAGCGGAGTCGCAGTCTGTCTGCTGGGAGCAATCCATGGAAGAGATTTTCTGAACGAAATTGCGCGGGCATCCATCCGGCTATTCACCTTCGGAGACCCGGCGAACGTCGTCGACACAGCCGCGCGTGTGTTCGATGTGATTGATCAGCTTCGTGTTCAGACTGTTTGTTTTTGGAACGCAGACGCTTCGGTAAAGCTGCTGGTCAGCAAGATTCTTTCAGCCACTGACCTGCGCATCGTGGATGTCAGCCCAGGGGGAACACTCTTCAGGGAACTCGATGAAACGCGGGCGTTTCAGCGCCGGATTTCCTACACCGAGTCGGAGTATCTGAATCGGCTGGACCGGTTTGTGTGCAAGTGCGATGTGGGAACGGTCAATCCGCGATTGACCGACGCGAAGGCCAAAGTGGTCGTGATTCGAAACGGCGTACCCATGGAGTTTGACGAAGAGGCCAGCAGCGCGCCTGCGGAAGCGGCTATGCGTATTGGCACCTGCGGACGAATCGTGCCCGAGAACCGGCTTGAGTTTCTCCTCGATACCTTTGCCATTGTCTCGCGGCGATATAAGGAAGCTTCTTTGACCATCGTGGGAGATACCCGAACCGGAAGGCAGCAGTACAAGGAGTTTCTCCTGAGCCGGATAGCCGAATTGGGGTTGAAGGGTGTCCACTTTGTTCGTGCCACCAACGACGTGACTTCGCAGCTTAAGTCGTTCCGGGTCTTCGTCACGGCCTTCGCAGGGGAAGGCTGTTCCAATGCGGTCCTCGAGTCGATGGCAGCAGGCACTCCGGCAGTGGTGACGGTGTCCCCATCCAACCAGGAACTGATTGAGGATGGCGTAGATGGATTCGTTGTCTCCGATCCTCAGGAGATGGCAGCAAGGATAGAGATTCTTTTGAAGAGCCGTGAGGTTGCAGATTCGATCAGCCGGGCGGCCAGGAATACTGTGAAGCAGCGTTTCTCCATGGGGCAGATGGTCAACAATTACTGCTGCTTGCTCGCAGGCTGAATGAGCGAAAGCTAAAGGAAAGCAATCATGGCCACTCTAAAAATCGATCTTCCGTCTGACCGCAATCGCGTGGGTAGACTCGTCCTGAATGACGATTCAGGCCGCCTGATATCTGGTCCCTTCCCCGTGTGTGGAAGGGCCAACGACTTCGCCGCCAGCGAACACGGCAATCCCACTCGCAGCCCAAGGTTGCCCTACGGCGATACGCCCACCGGAGAGTACCGGATGAGGGGCATCGTCCGGACAGGTCGCGGCACAGCCTACAGTTCGGCGACCTTCGGGAAGGCAGGGATGATCGCCCTGGAGCCGGTGCGTGGCGAGGCTGCGATTGCCGACCAGAATGGCCGTCATGTTTTGGTCATCCAGGGCGGCACTCCGAACACGGCAAGCAAGCTTCTCTATGCGACGAACGGGTCGATCCGGATGTATGACGACGACTTGCGGGATCTCATCGAGGCAATTCGTTGGGAGTCCTCCGTAACCTGCAAGATTGTCGAGACCAAGGAGTATGCAACTTCGCTCAACGTAACCCTCGATCCAACTTATGACGAGGGTGATTCACCGCTGCTACCCGCGGACATTCCCGTAGCGACTGATTCCTCGGCTCCGGCAGTCTCCATTTCGCTGAAGATGCCCAAGATTCAAGAGCGGCTAGTGAGCCCGCACGATGAGGCGTATAGCAGTTCGGGAGACGGCGGCTCGGGAGACGGCGGGTCTGACAACAGCAGCTCAGGAGATGGCGGGTCTGACAACAGTAGCTCGGGAGATGGTAGTTCCGGTGACAGCTCCGGGGATAGCTCCGGCGACAGCAGTTCCGGTGACAGCTCCGGGGATAGCTCCGGCGACAGCAGTTCAGGCGACAGCTCCGGGGATAGTTCGGGCGACAGCAGTTCAGGTGACAGCTCCGGGGATAGTTCGGGCGACAGCAGTTCAGGTGACAGCTCCGGGGATAGCTCCGGCGACAGCAGCTCAGGAGACAGCTCCGGGGATAGCTCCGGCGACAGCAGCTCAGGAGACAGCTCCGGGGATAGCTCCGGCGACAGCAGCTCAGGAGACAGCTCCGGGGATAGTTCCGGCGATAGCAGCTCAGGTGACAGCTCCGGGGATAGTTCCGGCGACAGCAGTTCGGGCGACACCAGTTCAGGTGACAGCTCCGGGGATAGCTCCGGCGACAGCAGTTCAGGCGACAGCTCCGGGGATAGCTCCGGCGACAGCAGTTCAGGCGACAGCTCCGGGGATAGTTCCGGAGACAGCAGCTCAGGAGACAGCTCCGGGGATAGTTCCGGCGACAGCAGCTCGGGTGACAGCTCCGGCTCTCAGTCTAGCCATCACAGTTCGGGCAGTGGCAAAAAGAGCTCCACTTCTGCCAAGCCGAGTTCCAGTTCCGCCAAACCCAGTTCGTCCAGTTCATTGAAGCCGAGTTCGTCGAGCTCTTCGAGTTCATTGAAATCAAGCTCTTCTAGCTCTTCCAGCTCGTTGAAACCAAGCTCATCGAGCTCGTCAAGCTCTTCCAGTTCATCGAAGCCGAGTTCTTCAAGTTCATCTAGTTCTTCGGGGTCATCGAAACCGAGTTCTTCTAGCTCCTCCAGCTCGTTGAAACCAAGCTCATCGAGCTCGTCAAGCCCTTCCAGTTCATCGAAGCCGAGTTCTTCAAGTTCGTCTAGTTCTTCGGGGCCATCGAAGCCGAGTTCTTCCAGCTCCTCCAATTCGTCGAAACCAAGCTCGTCTAGCTCCTCTAGCTCTTCGAAACCGAGTTCATCAAGTTCCTCCAGCTCTTTGAGTTCGGCAAGACCTGTTTCATCCAGCTCCTCCAGTTCGCCGAAGTCATCGACTTCGTCAAGTTCCTTGAAGCCAGGCTCATCCAGTTCTTCCAGTTCAATCCATTCGTTGAGCTCAACGTCTTCCAGGAGTGGTCAGTCGTCTGGTTCCACCGGATCGTCCGGATCGGGCATGAGTAGTTCTTCCGGGTCAGGACTAAGAATCCGTCAAAACGTCCTGAATCTATCTGCGGCGCAGCAGGCGAAGTTTGTGAACGCGCTGCTCTCGCTTAAGTCTGCGGGCAAATACGACAGCTATGTGACCCTGCATGCGAGCGCAGCGATGAAGAGTACGCCTGCTCCTGGAGACCCTCTCCCCAACGCCACCAATCCAGCAGCCGCCGTGGCGTACAGGAACGCAGCCGGTAGCGGACCGGCGTTCTTCCCTTGGCATCGCGAGTTCGTCTTGCGGCTGGAGAGGGACCTTGCCGTGGCCATGGCTGAGCCTGGCTTCGCCATGCCCTACTGGAATTGGGCCGCCGACTCCGGGGCCGCTCCTCCGGCATCTTCGTCAATCTGGGGAACGGCTCTCATGGGCGGCGATGGGGACCCAGCCAACTCGAACCGCGTTCGAACCGGTCCATTCCGTTCTGTACTGGATGGGGGCAGTTGGACGACGGTCGAACTGGATGCCAACGGCAAGCCCCTGCCATCTAGCTTCCTGCGCCGGACCCTCGGTCGCGGCACGTCGGCATCTGGCGTGCCGTTACCCAGCCCCGCCAAGGTGAACGCAAGTCTTGGCCTCACACCTTACGATGTCGCCGACTTCAGCAGCGCATCGACAAGTGGATTTAGAAATAGCTGCGAGGGTTGGGTTCCTTTCGGCATGAACAACCTGGTCCGCACCTGGATCGGGGGAAGCATGGCTTCGGTGACCGGCCCTAACGATCCGGTGTTCTTCCTGCATTACTGCAACATGGACCGGCTCTGGAACTTCTGGCAGGCCAGCAAAGCCGGTGGGTTCGGCAGGGGATACGTGCCGATCAGCAAGGGACCAGCTGGTCATAACCTCACGGATCCCATATTCCCCTGGACGACGGCGACCGACACCGTTACGCCGGCGGATATGGTTAACTCCCTGACTCTGGGCTATAAGTATGACACTGACTAATCGCGCCACGAAGAACCCTGTCCAGCTAGAAGATGCATTGTGCGGAGCCGATATTTAAATGCGCAAGCTGATACTGAAGAATAATCAAAGCCCTGGCGATATTCTCATGCTCACGGCGACCGTCAGGGATTTGCACGCCTGCTATCCGGGTGAGTTTCTAACTGACGTTCGTACCAGCGCCGACCAGCTATGGCAGCACAACCCGCGTCTTACTCCATTGCAGACGGATGATCCGGAGGTCATCACGCTGCAGTGCAACTATCCACTGATCCATCGCAGCAACGAAAGTCCCTATCACTTCGTCGAAGCGTTTACTGAATTCCTGAATGACAAGCTCTCGCTGCATGTCGTCCCCCAAAAGCTTGCCGGCGAGATTCACTTGCACCCCAAAGAAAAGGCCTGGATCTCCCAGGTGCAGGAGCGGACAAAGACAGAAGTTCCGTTCTGGGTCATCGCCGCCGGAGGTAAGTACGATTTCACCGCAAAATGGTGGAATAGCGACCGGTATCAGCAGGTAGTCGACCACTTCCATGGGAAGATTCAGTTCGTGCAGGTCGGGGAGCTGCACCACTATCATCCGCCCCTTCGCGGTGTGATCGACCTCCGCGGGCTGACAGACATTCGTCAATTGGTGCGCCTGGTCTATCACGCGCAGGGAGTCGTTTGCGGCGTTACCTTCCTCATGCATCTGGCCGCAGCCGTCGAAACGAAAGCGGGGAAAGAACGATCGAGGCCCTGCGTGGTGGTCGCCGGCGGACGTGAGCCTCCTCAATGGGAGGCATATCCTCATCATCAATTTCTCCATACCGTAGGAGCTCTGTCTTGCTGCGAAAAAGGCGGATGCTGGAAGTCCAGGACTCTGCCCATGGGCGATGGAAGCGAAAAGGATGCGCCTCGAAATCTTTGCGTCGATGTTGTCGATCGAATGCCGCGGTGCATGGACATGATCGCCAGTGAGGATGTGATCCGCGCGATCGAGAGATACTTCGAAGGCGGCCGTCACGCCTATCTCACATCCGATCAGTTTTGCGCAGCACAACCGGCAGTCCGGCAACCATCAGCCCAATCCATTTCGACCTCTATGGTCCAGTAGACGATGCGGCGATTCCTTCTTTATTGCAATTACGGCCCAAGTGCCAACGTCATGCTGACGGCTGCCGTCCGCGATCTGCACAAGTTGTCCCCTGGGCAGTTCGAGACAGACGTCCGTACCGACTGCCCGGAGATATGGCTCAACAACCCCTACCTTTCGAAACTGGACGAGCACGATCCGGATGTAGTTCCTCTTGACTGCCCGCCCCCGTCCCGATCGGAGAAGGAACAGGCATCGTTTCGGCTATTGCCGGGACTACTGCAATACTTCTCCGTACTGCCCGGGGTCAACATCAGGCCAACGATCTTCCGGGGCGATCTTCATCTCTCTCGAAAAGAACGGTCATGGTTTTCCCAGGTCCAGGAGCTCACCGGCGACAGAATCCCATTCTGGTTGTTATCTACCGGCGGAGGTTCGAAAGCGAGCACCAAAAGGTGGCCTCCCGACAGGTACCAGGCAGTCGTTGACGAGTTCCGCGATCGCATCCTTTTTGTCCAGGTTGGGACTGGCAAGGACGACGGAGAGGCCCTCAACTCGGTCATCGATCTACGCGGGAAGACTGATCTGCGTCAGCTGGTCCGTCTGGTGCATCACGCGCAGGGGGTGCTCACTTCGCCGAATCTATTGATGCATCTTGCCGCCGCTATCGATACGAGCAACTTCGCCCCGAACCGAGCCTGTACGGTCGTCGCCGGAGGTAGTCAATCCTTTCACTGGCAGCGGTATCCGACGCACCAGTTTCTGCACACGATCGGCGCGCTTCCCTGCTGCGAAACCACGGGCTGCAATAGAACTCTCACTCACTTCATCGGCGACGAACAGAAGTTCGAATCGGCGCAAGATCTTTGTGTCGATCCACTCGGCAACGTGGCGCGATGCATGAACATGCTGGACACGGCCGCTGTGGTTCGCGCAATCCAACGCTACTTCGACGGTGGACTCCTCAGCTACCTCTCAAACGACGAGATGAGGGTGGCGCGGCGGACACTTGTCGCCCTGGACGATCGGCAGGACGGAACTGTCTTCGAAGAGACCGCAGACGAATGGCAACATGCCGCAATAGCACAGGCTCCTTCATGATGAGTTTCGATCTGGATATCCATACGAAGTCAAGATCCATGCAGCTGTTCTCCCACGATCGAGGCGGCTACTCGTCCATTCGCAACCGGAACGTACTCGTGTACTGGCCGCATGGATTCGGCGATCTTGTTGGCCTCGGATATGTGCTGCCACTTCTGGATCCGAGCAACAAGCTTTGGATCACTCGGTTTGGGGATGACTATCTCTCGCTCATGGACGGCAGCGACTATATCTCGCCGGTGTTCGCCGGCGGACCGCCTGCGGTCCATTCTGGCGATGGCGGCGCGCTCAATCTGCGCCACTTCGGTCTGACTTACGACCAGATGAATGGAGAGAAGAAGACGGTATCGCTGCCCCGGTCAGTTCATG
The DNA here is from genome assembly GCF_025685565.1 of Granulicella aggregans. Classification (NCBI taxonomy): domain Bacteria; kingdom Pseudomonadati; phylum Acidobacteriota; class Terriglobia; order Terriglobales; family Acidobacteriaceae; genus Granulicella; species Granulicella aggregans. Next base: position 2,282,625 of record NZ_JAGSYE010000001.1, on the reverse strand, counting down.
AGGTGTGCCGGCGTCACAAGATAAGCACTCTTCTTTGGACGAGCTACCCCGAAACCGTAGGTCGGCAGCCATTCCCTTACCATACGAAGGCGAGGAACCTTGCGCGTTACATCGCTCCTCGTTCGAGCTTTCCTGTAATCGAATCGAATGTGCCACTGATCAATGGCATCAACTTCAACGTTGCTCCCTGGCTTGCTGCGTGGGTTGAAGCGCGGCTGCGAAATGTCACCGGATTTGGGGATAGAAAGTTGTGCATCCTTTCCCGTAATGGATACACCGCGATCAACAAGAATTGGGGTCACTGCTGGCGGGAAGATATGCCTCCCGGAAAACAGCGTGAAGGCGAAGAATGTCGCGACTTCATGCGCCTGCTCCTGAAGAAAGACCGCAAGTGGGTCTTTCTCGTTATGGAAGACCGTCTCTACGAAGACGATCACACCTTGCGTTCCAAGGGACTGAACTGCTTCAGTTTTGCGGATATCTTTGGGTCGGTACAGGAGAGCACGATTCCATTCGGGTTGATCCTCAAGGCCATCTTGAACCTCGCATCGTTGAGCATCGGCGTGCCGGTAGGGCCGTTCCATCTTTCCATGGCAAAACGAGATCTCCCAACGGTGGGCATATGGCTGGGACACTCGCCCACATGGTACGACGAGCCAAAGCAATGCGCTCTGCACCTCGTCAGCAGCGAGGTCGCGAGAAAGCACCCGGAGATCCTGCTGGACAACACCGAGACGGGTTGCCTTGGCCATCGGATCGTCATTCAGCCGACCAGGATCATCACCGGCGCACAGGTCTTAAGCGCGGTCGAGACTTTGCTTCAGTAGGAGGTGAGCCATGGACCAGGAAACCATCTCGGCGTTCGATGCGACACGAAACCTCTCCAACCAGGCGTTTCTTTCCGGATGCTATGCCCCGTATACGTCGCTCTACTTCGATACCTCGGGAGACGTGCGTGTCTGCTGTCATAACTGGTCCAACATCGTGGGAAATGTGACGAGGAACTCGCTGGACGAGATATGGAAAGGTACCGCGATCGCCGCGATACGATCCGCAGTCAAGCGGCTGGACTTCAAGCGGGGCTGTCAGTTCTGCGAGTGGCACCTGAGCACACGACAGTTCCTCCATGCGCCCATTACCAAGTGGGATAAGTTCACCGTGACCTCCGAGACCCCGGAGTGGCCGAAGCTCATGGAGTTTTCCATCAGCAACCAGTGCAATCTTGAATGCGTCATGTGCGACGGAAAGTCTTCTTCCGCAATCCGTCAGCGACGTGAAAAGCTGCCCCCGATTCCCCGGGTCTACGGCGATAAGTTCTTTGAGGAGCTCCGCAGTTATCTCCCGCATCTGCAGCAAGCCAAGTTTCTCGGAGGCGAACCGTTTCTCCAAACGGAGTGCTTCCGAGTCTGGGAGATGCTGCTTGAAGAGCGCATCCGCTTACCCGTGACCGTGACGACGAACGGCACACACTATAACTCGCAGGTCGAGAGGGTCCTGGATTCGATGCCGGTTGGGATCGTTGTCTCGCTCGACGCGATGTCCAAAGAGACCTACGAAGACATCCGGGTAAACGCCGATCATGGCAAAGTCATGGAAAATGTGAGGCGCTTCCGAAGCTACTCCAGGCTCAACAAAACGACCTTCGGATTGACCTACTGCCTGATGCGGCGGAACTGGCAGGAGTTCGCAGATTTCTGTGTATTTTGCGAGCAGATGGAGTGCGTGGTGTGGGTGAATATCGTCCGCCGCCCGCCACACCTGAGCCTTTATACGCTTGATGCTGACGATCTCAGCCAAATCGTAGACATCATGGAGAAACAGGGACACATGCTCAAGTTGGCGATGGGGGGAAATTATCCTGTTTGGGAGAATGAAATTGACCGGCTGAGGAAGCGTTGCCTCGGCGTGATCCCTCCCAACGTGCAAGTCATTCAGGGAGCTGCCATTCAATGAGTCGATGCGCGAATGTATTTGCTTATGCTGTGACTGGAAACACCCACATCGACCAGGTCAACACTTCGCTGCGATTCCTCAAGAGATTTACGAGGCAGGAAGTGGTCGTGGTGGCCGCGCGCTACGACAACACAATTGAACACGACCAGGTCATACGCGTCGATGTCCCGGAAGAGTTTGACAATCATCAGGCGAGCATCGTGCTCAAGACTGGCTTGCACAGGATCGTCAATGTCGGCGAGCGCATCTGCTGTTACATCGATAGCGACGTAGTCGCCGTTCACGAGGGCGTGCAAAGAATCTTTCAACGCAAGAGAGGACCGGTCACCTTCGCTGCCGATCACACTCGTCTTTCGAAGTTCAGCCGATTCGCCGTGCGGTGTTCCTGCACAAGCGGAAGCTGCGATCATCTGCGAGAGGCGATCGCCTCAAAATTTGGGGTGGTTGTCTCCGATCAGAACTGGCAGCACTGGAATGGTGGTGTCTTTCTGTTCGATTCGGAGTCCACCGATTTTCTCGACACATGGCACAGCTCCACCCTCTCGATCTTCAAAGATCCCAAGTGGAAGACTCGCGATCAGGGGACTCTGGTCGCGACGGTCTGGAAGTTCGGTCTCCAGGACCAGTTGACGCTAGCCCCGAAGTATAACTACATCGTGGATGGCATGCGCGGCCTTTCGGATGCGATGCGCAAGGAAGCGACTCCCTCTTCCTACCGTTATGACGAAACTTACTCGCTTGATCCCGACTCAGCGCGGTTGCACCCTTATCTTCTGCACTTCGTCAATGGCACCGGACAACCCGGTTGGCGCAACTGGGATGAAGCAGAGGCCCGCTTGTATACCGCATGAACAGATCTCCTTCGCTCACCAGCCAATGCCAAACGCCATGTGCTGCGTATGCGATGACTGGATCGTGGAGCTGAAGCCGCTCGCATCGTCGTAGGGGAAGCCGTATGCGAGTCCCGCGACGCTGTGGTTATGCCAGAACTGCGCGTAGTAGTTTGCAGGCGCGGCAAGGTAGAAGTCCGCGGGCACGCTCCACTGGGCCGGGGTCTCGACCACGTGACGATTGAACGCCGCGCAGAGTTGCACCTCGATGGCCAGCGTTCCGCCTGCCTGTGGACCACCGTTGCCGTTGTTGCCATCGTTGTTGAACACGCCATCACACGCGAGGATCTCCGGTGTGGTTGGCTTGCCGACGATGTAGTTGCCTCCTACATACGCTCCGTTGTTCAGGTTCTTCTCTACAAACTGGAACTGCGTGGCGTTTGTGTTGCCCACAAATTCACGGCTGCCATTGTTCAGCGAAATGGTCAGGGTGTTCGTCGCGAAGTAGCTCCATACGGAGTTGACATAGCTATCGAAGTACGTATCGTTTGCCCCTCCCGCGGCAAAGGTGTCCTTCGCGGGGGCGGGAATTCGCAGGTTCGACACCGGGTTGACGTGGAATGCCGCCGGAGTCTGCGCTGCGTACTCTGCATCGAGCGCGGCTACGGACTCATTGATGCCGGTCTGTCCGTGGTTGGTAACAACACCGCCTACATTGATCTCCGGCGACGCATCCCAGACATCCAGCAACAAAGGCAAGCCAAACTGGTCGACCTGCGTCGTGTTGATGTAGATGTTCGGTGTCCCATCCGAGTTCAGTCCGGTTGTGAACTCATACCAGTCGTAGTGCGTCTTGAGGTTTGGATCGGTAGCATTCTGCGGATTTGCCCCGGCGTATCCGAGAGGCGCTCCTACCGGAGCGGGCATGATCGGCATATACATCGGGGCGCCCAGTGAGATGTAGACGCGGCCAGAACTCAGAGCGGGCAGCTTCAGCAGCTTGCTTTGCGCCAGTGTGAACGAATAGGCGGGATAGCTCTTGCCGTCGGGTCCAGTCAAGTGGTTTGCCGCCGTATTGTCGGCAACACTCGCCGCATGAACGCTCCCATCGGCGCCCACCCACGAGAGCGCATTCCCGTTTGCGGGATTGTTCCCGAGGACCTCAACGTAGATCTGGCTGTCGGAGTATGCTCCATTCGTATTGTTGTTCAGATCAGTCCCAATCACTCCGGGATAGGTAACCGTCGAAGGATTGGCGGTGTTCACCGTCAGGACAGCCTTCGCCGACGGCGCGGACGCGACGCCACCACTTGAGGCAACCACAGTGAAGGTGGCGGCGTTGTCCGTGGCCGTCGTTCCCAGCGTAGTGTAGGTGGCGCTCGTCGCGCCAGCGATCGGCGTGCCGTTCTTCGACCATTGATAGGTGAGTGTCCCTGAGCCCGTAGCGACCGTCGTGAACACGGCTGGTCGGCCGATTGTTACCGTCTGGCTTACGGGTGGCAAGGTGATCGTCGGTGCGGTTGCCGTAGTCACTGTCAATATCGCTGCGCTCGACAGTGTTGAGCCTCCACTGTTCTTGACGGTAACGGTGAACGAACTGCCGTTGTCCGTGGTGGACGTTAGTGGCGTCGTGTAGGTGGCGCTGGTTGCTTCGGAGATGGAGATACCACTCTTCATCCACTGGTAGGTGAATGGCCCTGTTCCACCTGCCGTGACCGAGAAGGTCGCACTTGTTCCCGCAGAGACGGTCACACTCTTCGGCTGCGCGGTAATCGTGGGTGCGGTTGGAGTCGGAGGTGCTGCCGTAGTACCCAGGACCTGAATGCCGTTGAACATCGGTTGATCAGCCGCGCCTCTGGTAAAGGCGATCACAATCTGGCCATTGACCGCTGTCACGTTGGCGATCGACTTCACCACTGCGGTGAATCTCGCATTGCCCGCTGCAGCAAAGATATCGAAGTTCTGCAGCGCCGCGACCGGAGATCCATTGATGGCTACGTTGAACTGCCTCGAGCCTGCGGTCGTGAAGTACAGCTCCGCGAAGTGGAGCACCACAGTGTAGCTGTTGCCCGTAACCAGCCCTCCGATGGTGAAGGTCTGGTTGCCCTGGCAGGCGCTCTCATAGACCTGCTCTGGAGCTGCGCTCGATGCGATGGCAGCGGGAATTGTGATCCTCTGGCCAGGATCGAACTCTGAGCCAGCAGTACACATCGTGTCTGCGGAATAGCCTCCTATGGCCGTTGGACTTCCGGCGTCGATGGCAATACCGGAGGTGACAGGCGTGGTCGCCGCCGTTCCGCCCTGTATCTCGATGCCGTTGAACATCGGTTGGTCCGCAGCTCCTCTTGTAAAGGCAATCATGATCTGCCCGTTGATGGCCGTAACGTTGGCGATTGACTTCACTACAGCAGTGAACCTCGCGTTGCCGGCGGCGGCAAAGATATCGAAGTTCTGTAGCCCTGCGACCGGAGATCCATTGATGACTACGTTGAACTGCCTGGAGCCCGCGGTCGTGAAGTACAGCTCCGCGAAGTGCAACACAACGGTGTAGCTGCTGCCTGAGACGAGGCCGCCGATAACAAACGTCTGGTTGCCCTGGCAGGCGCTCTCATACACCTTCTCCGGTGCCGCAATCGATGCGATTCCGGTGGGTATCGTGATTGCCTGGCCCGGGTCGAACTCCGAACCGTTGGCGCACATCGTATCGACCGCGAAGCTACCGACTGCTGTGGGGCTGCCGGCGTCGATAGCAACCACATCGTTGCCTCCGCCGTCTGTGCTGCCGCTTGCACCGACGGTGAGCACCGCTGTGCCGCTGGTCGTAGACAAGCCGTTAGCGCTCACAACCACGCTGAACTGCGCTCCGTTGTCTGACGCCACCGTTGCCGCCGTTGTGTAGGCATTGGCCGTGGCTCCTGCAATCGCCACGCCGTTCCTCCGCCACTGGAAGCTCAGCGTTCCGGTTCCTGTGGCAACGACACGGAAGGTCGCGACCGTACCGACCGTCACCGTCTGGCTGGATGGCTGGGATGTGATGACCGGTGCGGTCGCTCCACCACCGGTGCTGCCTCCGACCGTTAGCTTTACTGGGGTGCTGGTGTTGGTGCGCTCGCCGTTCTGCACGATCACACTGAAAGTTGAGCCGCTGTCTGTCGTTGCAACTGGCTGCGTGATGTAGGTTGCGGAGGTCGCACCGGGAATGACGTTGCCATTCTCCAGCCATTGGTAGCTTGGCGACGGCTTCCCTGTCGCAGCCACCGTGAACATGGCCGATTGCCCAACCGCAGCATTCGTGGCTAGAGGTTGTGTCTGGATCGCTGCAGCCTGTGCCGACGATGTGCCCATGGTGCAGAGCGTCTCGCCGGGCCAGTTGTTCGTCACCTTCTCTTCCACGCTGCCGTCGAATCCTACGATCGCAGTTTGGCTTGCATTGTTCGGATCGACCGTCGAAGTCCAGGTATTCCATGCGCCTGGGAACGCCTTCGACGAATTATTGATGCCGCTGATGTCGAGCGCCTCGGCCTGGGTTGGAAGCCTCATGCCGATGCTCGAGCAATATGCCGCCGCGTCGACTCCCGTGAACTGCGAACCGATCACCGGGTTGGTCTTGACTGTGCTCGTCCAGGTAAGGCCAAGCAGGTTATCGACGATCAACGCCGGGTTGCTGGCGCTGACGCTATAACGCTCTGTCGACGCCCCAAGCTGAGGGATGTTGTAGACCTGGAACTCCCACATCGAGTAGCCGTAGTTGCCGCCTCGCACCTTGCCAAGCATCCGAACGTAGCGAGCCTGTACCGTCGGGAAGGTAAGCGTCTCGGCTCCGCCTGCGCCCGAGTTATTGGTTGTGGCAACGCTCCATACTGGGTTGGTTGCGGGGTCGGCGCTGGTGTACTGGATCTGGTACTGGGCCGCGTAGGCCGCCTCCCACGTAATGACGACCGTGTTGAACGGCTGTACCGAACCAAGGTCCACCTGTAGCCATGACGGATCGACGCCCGCTATTGCCGGTGTTGGCGGCGCGCCTGCGGTGGCCGAACCCCAACGGCTGCTGAGATTGCCATCCACGGCGTTCTCCGCGCCCAGGCAGCCTGCGCCGGTATATGGTGGCGCAGTGGTCGCATCGGTGCAGGCGTTCTGTGTGCTGCTTGAAGTGGCCAGCTTGCCGAGCGCGAGGTTGTTCCCTGGAGGAGCCAGCGTAACCTTCGCGGCTGCGCTCGTAACAGGAACGTTCGCTGCATTGTTCACCGTGACGGTGTACGTTCCTACGTTGGCCGCGCTCATAGCCGGAATTACGTAGGAGATCGAGTTCGAGAGCTGCGTGTTCGCTTCGAGGATTGACGTCTGCCCGCCCTGCGGCGTGAACTGCCACTGGTAGGTGTAGGGAGCGGAGCCAGCCACGGTCGCTGTCAGTTGCACCGGTTGATTCGTTGCGGCGATCTGGCTCGCAGGCTGGGTAAGGAAGCTCACGGGCGTTGCGGCGTTGACCGTAAGGACTGCGTTCGCCGACTGCACCTTATTCAGCGGGTTGCTCACGATCACGTAGAACGTGTGCGTTCCGGCCGCTGTAAGCACTGGCGTCGTGAAGGTGTTCTGCGGGCCATTCGCTACCTGCGTGTTGTCCTCGTACCACGCGTAGTTCAGGGTCGGAGAGCCCGAGGCAACCACGGTCAGCGTCGCCGTCTGTCCTACGACGGCAGACTGCGAGGCTGGTTGAGTTGTGATGACCGTGTTGGCCGGCGCAACAACACTGAGCGTCACGGGATTCGATGTGACCGCACCAAACCCGCTCGCACTGGTGATCGTCACCATGAACGTCTCATTGTTGTTCGCGGTTGTGGTTGCAGGCGTGGTGTAGCTCGTCGAGGTCGCGCCCGCAATGGGGGTGTTGCCCGCGTACCACTGATAGTTCAATGATCCAGAACCACTGGCCGCGACAGTAAAGGTCGCCGGGAAACCCGCCGTTACCGACTGACTCATCGGCGGCACAATGATCGCCGGTGGCTGCGATTGCACTGGAGGTGCGGGCGCCACGGAGGTCAGCTGAACGCTTCCGCTCGTCAGGCCGGGTGCTGTAGCCGTCACGGTGACTGTTCCGGGCGTGAAGGTACTGCGAAGCGCGATCTTCGTCAGGCCTCCTTCGAAGTTCAGTTCAGGATCGCCCGGCGAGTGAAAGAAGGCATACGGCACGCCATTGATGACGTTGCTGTTCGCCTCCGAAAACGCGTCCTGGTAATAGCTCGTGAACAAAGGACTCGCGACGACCTGCTCCGTGCCGCCCATGTATTGCGCGGGTCCTGTTACCGAGAAGGTCACGTTATCGGCGGCCGTTGGCACGATGTTGCCCTGTGCGTCCTCAACCTCAGCCACCACAAAGGCAGCATCCGATCCATTCGACGTCCATTGGAAGCTGGTTCCGTCCGGCTTCACTAACCCGGAGACCGCCTTGAGCACGATCTTGTTCTCCGCACCCGCAGTCGTTCGCGAGTCAGTCGCGCTTGTTACCACGTTGCCGCTGTTGTCGATGCACTCGGCGGTTACCGTGCCCGCGGCCCAGTTCACCATCCAGTGCACCTGGCCCGGCATCACCGTAGTGTTCTGTGTCAGGTCATTCTCCGACTGCACCGTCCATGGGTTGGGTGTCTGGTCTGCGAGCGTTGCGCCGGTCAGCGGGTCCTTGTTCACTCCGTTGATGAGCAGCCGCACGGCGGGGCAGTTGCTGAAGGCGTTCTCCTGGATCGGCGTGCCCTGTGTGTACTCATAGGCGCGGTTCCAGTGGTGCGCCAAGGCGACCACCGGCTTGATCGAAAAAGGGACCCAGTTTGCCTGGTAGATGTAATACAGCAGCTTCGGGAACCGGTTCTGGTCGACCATCGAGTATCCGAGCGAACGAACGTAGTTCGACCTGTCGACCTTCTGCCCGGTCGTCGGATCGATCCTGTTGTCGACGATGTTCTGATACTCAGACCACAGGCTTACCTCGCCCGGTGTATCGGCAAAGTACCACTGCGCCATGCCATAGGCGTTGTTCACGCGGCCTTGACGCCAGTCATTCAGATAAGGCGCGGCAAACGCCAACTCGTTGTCGTAGGCGAGGCCTCGCCCCGTGCCGATGTTGTCCCAGTACTCCGCACCAAACGCGGGCTTTGTGGGATTACTATTCTTGATGCCAGACTCACAGCCCGCGCCATCGCACTCCTGCAGTCCGACAAAGTCTGCGTAGGCGGGCAAGTAGGCCCGCGTCGCCTGCTGACGCGGATTGATGTTGTCCCACTCCGCTTCAAGCGTATAAAGCGTGTTCACAAGGCTGATGTTGTTGCCGCCATTGTCTTCTTCCCAATCAAGGATCGAAGGATGGCTGCGGTCGCGGATGATCATGTCGCGATGGATCTCGGTCTTCAGCGTTGTATCGTCCGCTGAAGGATTGGTGAAGCTGCCTTCGCCATCACCACTCGGCTGGTCGATCATGACTCCGTATGCATCAGCTGCTTCGACAAACTCTTCGCTACTGGTCGAATGGCCCGGCCTCCAGACGTTGCCTCCGCTGGCAGCAAATTGCGCCATGTCGCGCCAGACCTGCTCATCCGGAACCGACGAACCCAGCGCCGGATAGTCATAACGACCGGAAGCACCCCATAGGTACGTGGCGTGACCGTTGAAGTAGGGCAGGTTGTTATCCCACGTGATCGTGCGGATTCCAAGCGGGCTCTGCGCTGAGTCGACCACTGTCCCATTGACGCTGACGATGTGGTAGACCTTGTACATATAAGGCTTGCCGAAGGTCGAGTTGTTCGGATACCACAGCGTTGGGTTCGGCACCGTAATCTGCTGCTGAAACATCGCCTGCGCCGTCGAAGGAAAGCTGGCGGAGGTCATCGGAGCGACGGGCTGCGTGATGGGCGGGGCCGTCACCACGACGTCGCCGTTCGCATCGACAACCTGCGTCGTCAAAGTGACCTGCTGCGTCGTCGCCGACTCATTCAGGACATTGGTCTGGACCTCGACAATCGCTGAAGCGGCTGTCGCAGTCGCATCGGCTGCGGGAACGATCGAGACCGTCCCTACATACGTGCCCCAGGTCTTCTGGTTGGAGTAGACATTGATCGGAATATGGACCTGGTTCGTCACGAACATCTTCACATTGCGAAACAATCCCGCCATGGCCTGGCCGAACCGGAATGCACCGGAGAAGTTGGGCTGCTCGAACCACGTGCTGCCTCGCGACACATCGATGGCGATCACGTTATCCGTCATCCCGTCAGCATGCAGATACGGTGTGAGATCCACGGCGACCGGCACGAATCCGATCACGTGCGTCGCCTTCGCGTCGGCAGCCACCGCGCTGATACCGGGTAGCAGGGTTCCGTTAACGTAAATCTGCACGCCGGTGTGTGAACCTTCAATCTCCAGCATGAACTTGCGCGCGGCGAGCTTCGGGTCGACCTTGAAGTGAAGCCGGTACCAATTGTCGTTGCCAGTCAGAGAACCCTGCCCGCCGCCGGAGGTCTGGTTGATGAACGTCCTCGGGATGTTCGCGTCGTAGGGCAGACCGACCTGCTGCCACTTGGCGCTCGAGTCGCTGCTCTCCGCAAAGCCCTGGGTCGAGTAGGCCGTCTCGTTCGCCGTGTTCTCAAACCACCAGTTGCTCTGAGGCGCATTGGAGGCCGACGCGGCGTTCGCGATGTACTCCGGCACGCCTGCGGCCAGGTCGATTGTCATCCGCTGCGAGAGCGGCAGCGAAGATTCCACTTGCTGCGCCATGGCTATCGAACACATCGAGACGACGAGTAGCAGCAGAGCGCCGGCCACCTCAATCACGCTAAACCTGGGTATGACCACTACGCTTATGCGAAGTTCTTTCATCGCGATGCCTTTCAGAACAGCAGTTAAGGGAGGGGATAACTGAAGAAAGCAGAGAAGCAAGGCGATGACAGAACGGTCTCTCGCAATCCTAGTGCAGCAAACAGGTTCAGTGACGGACGGCGATGATGCAACTTTCGCGCTATTGAGCCCCTCCGAGTACAGCTCGGGCTAAGGGGTCGGATCGCGCTGCGCCTAGTAAGTCGGTTGCGGCAGCCATGCAAAAACTCAAAATGCAATGACAAGTCACACCCTAACCGCGCTCCCCACCCATAAGGAAGGTTTGTTACGGTATCGGGCAAAAATTACCCGGTGATTTGTCGGTACGGCCCTTGTATTGTTTTGTTTACAACGACGTATGATACGGTGGTTTCACTGAAGTGATTACTGTTGGCGGTCAAAAATGTGACCATCGACGGGGATGCTTGACCTGTTGTCTTGAAGACCTGGGAAGGGCGTGTTATGTCATCGACGGCTTTAGGTACGATTGCTGAAGACGAAGCCAGCACGGGCCGCCCTGCGTGGGAGAGTCCCGAAGAGGTCCAGAAGCAGTTGGAACGCGTGGTGAGCAGCACTCACTTTCGCAACAGCAAGCGTTATCCCGCTCTACTCCGGTACCTCGTCCAACAGAGCCTACTGGGAAGGATGGATGCACTAAAGGAACGTACCCTCGGCATTGAGGTCTTCGGCAGACCCGCCGACTATGACACGAATGCCGACCCGGTGGTACGTATCACGGCCGGCGAGGTGCGCAAGCGCATCGCGCAGTACTACCAGTCTCCAAATCATGACCATGAGCTACGCCTGGATCTTCCACTGGGGTCCTATGCGTTGCGCTTCCTGCCGCCGCATGAAACGACACCCCTGCCCTTTGTGAATCCAGACTTCGAAGGCACACCCGAAGCGCATCTATTGGACAGCCCGCTCCCGGTCACCGCGCCATTGATCCCCGAGAACATCGTTTCTGCGCCTGAGTTGGAGGCATCTCCCGCAGATGCGAAGCGCCGCCCTCTTCGTTCAAAGCGCATGCAAGCGATCTTTGCACTGGGAACGCTGGTGGTTCTCGCGCTAAGTTCCGTCACGCTCGTCGACGTCGCGAACGCACGCAGACAGGAAGCCGGTATGACCTTCTTCTGGGGGCCAATACTCCGCTCCAAAGCGCCGGCGATGATTGTCCTCGGAGTTCACTCGTTCGACACTCATGGCAACGATCTTTCCCCGACGAGTCTCGCGCAGCTACCGCAGGGCGGCGAGACCGTGCTCAACTCCATGATCCGTTCGAATATGGTTTCGATAAGCGATGTCGTCAGCTACAGCGAAGTTGTGAGCGTGCTCGCGCAGCACTCCCTCCCCTTGCATACGCAGAGCGCCGCCGAGACCACGATCGAAGAGTTCCGCCGCGGGCCGATCGTCCTGATCGGAGGCTTCGACAACATGTGGACCATGCGGCTCACCTCTACCCTTCGCTTCCGATTCGGAGCTCTCAGCAATTCGCTGCACGAGATTCAAGACACCCAGCATCCCGACTCGCGATGGCAGTTCGACAATTCACAGAGCGCTCTCTCCACCTCCCGCGACTATGCGATCGTGGCGAGATTTTTCGATCCCCAGATCGAACAGCTCGTCATCGTCATTGCCGGCATCGGCAAGAGTGGCACCGAAGCGGCGGCAGAGTTCGTAACCGACAAAGATGCCTTGCGAACCTGGACCGAGGCACTCTCCGTGCAAAATCGGGAGAACATAGAGGTCGTTTTGTCTACGGATGTGATTGAGGGGAAACACGGGCCGCCACATGTCGTCGCAAGCGACTGCTGGTAGGTGGCCTATCCATAGTTGGAGTAACGGGGCCCTTGTGGTCCGGTGCCCACCCATTGTGGCGTGTCTTCGATATATTTTGCATCGCAACCGCGACTTCGTGTCAACAATCCCGTTAACGCTGTTGCCGACTGAACACCGGGGACCGACCGTCACACCCCGCTATCTATGAGTCCGCGGAGTTTCAATCATGGCCACTCACGTGGAGCACCCCCCGTGCACCCGGAAGCATCGTTACGTCTTCGCTGCCACGGCCTTTCTGGCCTTTCAGGTCGCCGGCTGTTCCGGGGGCGGCAACACGACTACAAGTCCGCCTTCTACTCCGCCACAGCCTGTCATCACGGTCACGGTTACCGGAGGCTCGCAGGTTCGCCTCGGCTCTACTGTGCAGCTATCGGCGACAGTCGCGAACACTTCGAATACCACCGTCACCTGGGAGGTGAACGGAGTCGCTGCAGGGTCCGCTGCCACGGGGACGATCTCCTCCACTGGCCTCTACACTCCTCCCAGCAAAGTGCCCTCACCCAACACTGTGATCATTACGGCAGTCAGCCAAGCCAACACCGCTGTATCGGGCTCACTGGCGGAAGCCGTTCTCAATCCCATTCCGGTCCTGAACTCCGCTACCGTCACAGGCGTCTCTCCGAACTACACTCTCACCGTTATCGGGACGGATTTTGTCAGCGGAGCGCAAGTCGAGCTTCAGGGCAACCTGCTTCCCACTACCTTCGTCTCTGCGACTCAACTCACAGCTACCGCCAGCGTGACACTTCCAGCAGGTGCCACGACGTTGCCGGTGACCGTCGTGAATCCGGATCCGGGCAGCGTGTCGTCGAACTCTTTCAATGCGCAGTTCACCCAGGCAACAGCGACGGCAGCCGCCAGATTGCTTGACCAGGCGACCTTCGGCCCCACTACCGCCGACATCCAGAACGTCGAGAACATCGGTCTAGCTGCGTACCTCAATCAGCAGTTTCAGACACCGCCGACGACCCTCGCCCTCATCTCCAACCCGCCGCCTACGGCCTGCACCAAGACAACGGTCCCGTGCCTTCAGTCGGAGTGGTGGCAAGCCACCCTCACAGCTCCCGACCAACTCCGTCAGCGCGTGGCCTTCGCCCTTTCCGAGATGTTTGTCATCTCCACCGACACCGATAATGCCCGGGCTGTTGTGGCCTTCCAGAACACCCTTGCGAATGACGCCTTCACCAACTTCTCCACCATCATGAACGACGTCACCCTCTCCCCTGGCATGGGTGCCTATCTGAACATGCTCAACAGCAACAAGCCCGGTACGGTCAATGGCGTCACGCAGATCGCCAACGAGAACTATGCCCGCGAATTGATGCAGCTCTTTACCCTGGGCCTGAACCTTCTCAATACCGACGGCACTCCTCAACTCGACGGCAGCGGCAACCCGATTCCTACATACACGCAAGCCCAGGTGCAGGCCTTCGCCCGCGCCTACACCGGCTGGACCTATGCCACGTCTACGGGGGGGAGCCCAACCAAATTCCCCAATGGCGCTGCAAACTACATCATGCCCATGGCAGCGGTCGAAAGCGCCCATGATACGGGCGCGAAGATCCTCCTGGATGGCGCGACTCTTCCCACCGGCCAGACAGCTCAACAAGACCTCGACGGGGCGCTTAAAAATATCTTCAATCACCCGAACGTCGGCCCTTTCGTCTGCCGTCAGCTCATCCAACACCTCGTCGCCTCGAATCCGAGTCCTGCCTACGTCGCCCGTGTCGCTGCTGTCTTCGCCAACAACGGCAATGGCGTTCGCGGCGACATGCAGGCCGTCATTACCGCCATCTTGATGGATCAGGAGGCGCGCGCCGGAGACACCGATCCCACCGTCGAGGGCGGTCATCTTCGCGAACCCGTCTTATGGCTGACTGATCTTCTTCGCGGCCTGGGCTTCACCAACAACGACACGGTTGCAGGCAATGACGTCGTTGCCAACGCTTCCTTCAGCACCCTCGGCAACTACACTTTCACTCTGGGCCAGAAGCCCTATGCCTCCGCCAGCGTCTTCAACTTCTTCCCGCCTGAATATGTCGTCCCCGGTACCACGACGAACGCGCCTGAGTTCGGCCTGGAGAATACCGCCTCAGCCATCCTCCGACTCTCCCTTGCGAACAGCGTCGTCTACAACCGCATCAGCGGGTTCAACGTGGACCTATCCGCTACAAGCCCCCTTGGCGTGATCGCTTCCAATCCTGGCAACCTTGTCGACACACTGGGCACGCTCTTCCTTCACTCTCAGATGTCCTCCGACATGCGCTCGGCCATCGTCAACAACATCACCCCACTGACCGACATGGGCGAACGCGTTCGAGTCGCGACGTATCTCGTCGTTACTTCGACCCAGTACAAGATCGAGCACTAGAGGAGAGCCAAATGCCCGTCAATCGCCGTAGCTTCATACGATGTGCTTCACTTGCCGCTGCAGGCAGCGCGGCTGGAATGCGTCCCTTTGGCACGCTCAACGCGCTTGCTCAATCCGCTCCGGACTACAAGGCACTCGTTTGCGTCTTCCTCTATGGCGGCAACGATGCGAACAACACGTTCGTCCCCTTTGACACTGCCGGCTATAACAACTACTCCTCGATCCGTGGCCCGCTTGCCATCGCGCAGAACCAGCTTCTTCAGCTAGGCCCGCTCCCCAACTTCGCCCTCAACCCCAACCTCCCTGACATCGCAACACTCTTCAATAACAAGAACGCTGCGATCGTCGCCAACGTTGGCACACTGGTCGAGCCCACCACCCGGGCCCAGTTCATGGCCAATCAGTCGCTGCCCTCCAATCTCTTCTCGCATCCTGACCAGCAGCTGGAGTGGCAGAATGCGGCCGCCAGCGGAGCGACGCCAACCGGCTGGGCAGGACGCATCGCCGACACTCTCGCAGCCAGCTACAACTCCAACGCCACGATTCCGATGATCACCTCTGTCGCCGGGGATACCCTCTTCTGCAACGGTCAATCGTCCACTCCGGTTTCGGTAAGCCCGGGTAATGTCAGCGGCGCGAGCTGCTCCGAGGGGACCACCGAGTGCGGCGCTCAGCTAGCGACCGCCCAGGCACTGCTTACCTTCGACTCCGGGCTCAGCCTCATCCAGGCGGACGACTCGATCACGACGAACGCCTACAAATACGCGAAGATTCTGACCGCTGCCACTCAGTCCGTCGCACCGTTGCAGACCGCCTTCCCAACGAACAACGGCCTCGCCGCACAGCTTCAACAGATCGCTCAGATTATTCAGGTCCGATCGGCCCTTGGGGTGAACCGCCAGATATTCTTTGCCGGTATCGGCAACTTCGACACCCACTCTGACCAGCTCACCCTGCAGAACGGCTTGCTTGCCCAGATCAGCCCTGCCCTCGCCGCCTTCTACCAGGCGACACAGGAGTTGAACGTCGCCTCCAACGTCACCACGTTCACGATGTCCGACTTCAGCCGCACCTTCCAGCCGAACTCCAACACCGGCACAGACCACGCCTGGGGCTCTCACCACATCGTCCTTGGCGGCGCTGTCAAAGGTGGTCAGATGTATGGAACGTTCCCGACCCTCGCCCTCGCGGGTCCTGACGATTCAGGCTCCAACGGCCGCTGGGTGCCGACCACCGGTTCCGCCCAGTATGCCGCCACTCTCGCACAATGGTTTGGCGTCAGCGCCTCACAGTTGCCTACCATCTTCCCTAACATCGGTAGCTTCGCCACGAGCAATCTCGGCTTTATCTAAATAGCTTCTCTCGAACGCGGCGGGCTTCGGAGATACATACTGGGCCTGATCAAGCGGAGCCTTCTCAGCCACGAGGCTTGAACCAAAACCGGTAGCGAAGCTTGTGCTGGCCGGTCCATTGGACGCTGGTCTGCGCGGGAGTGTAGTCTTTTGCTGTTTGAGGAGGACTCGTGCTGCGCCGTGATTTCGTCCGAACTGCTGTCCTAGCGGGAGTTGCGCCAAGAGCGTTTTTTGGGCAGCAGGCAGCGAATCCTGCCCCGCCGCCTCCGGCACCTGTGCCTTGGACGCTCGGCCTGAATCCGCGGACACCGTTGCCGGTCGTCGAGGCAGGGGACGCAGTCGCGACGGCTGAAGCAAGCTTTTTCTCTCCCGTGCAAATGGCCAGTCTCATCCGGCTATGTGATCTGCTGCTGCCTCCGCTGGCAGGCAAGCCAGGCGCGTCCGATGCGGGAACGCCGGTCTTTCTGGACTACCTGGTCGGGGCTTCGCCAGACGCTCGCAAGAAGCTCTATCGCGAAGGTCTCGATTGGCTGGACGCAGAGGCGAGAGCGAAGTATCGGCTTCCGTTCGCAAAGCTGGATAGCGCACAGGCGGATACGCTGATCGAGCCGTGGTTGCGAGCGTGGATGTCTGACCATCCTCCAACCGAGACGCATGCCGACTTCATCAATATCGCGCACGAGGACATACGCACTGCGACGGTCAACTCCAAGCAATGGGACGACGCGAGTGTGGCTGCTGGACAGGATTGGGTAACAGGTGGCCTGTACTGGTCGCCCATTGAGCCGGAGATAGCTTATCGCCACGAAAGGCCCATGCATGTCACGGCGGCGGCAAAGGCTGCGGAAGGGATGCCCTCCTATCCGCGTTGAGGCAACGGAGCCAAGCTGAGCAATCAAAAAATGACAGAGAAGATATTCGATGTGTTGATCGTGGGTTCCGGGCACGCTGGAGGTATGGCTGCGAAGGTACTTACGGAGAAGGGCGCAAACTGCCTGATGCTCAACGCCGGGCCGGTGGCAGATGTGGCACGCGACGCGCAACGCAAGCCTGCATACGAACTGCCGCATCGCGGCTTCAGGCCGCCGGGCCGCCTAGAGCATGTCTTTCAGGCTAATGAGTTCAATGCGAATGTATGGGTCGATGAGCAGGAGGTTCCGTATACCTTCGATCCCGCAAACCCTTACAACTGGGTTCGGGTGCGGCTTTTCGGCGGCAGATCGCTCTTCTGGTCGCGGCAGTCGTTCCGGCTGAGCGACTTTGAGTTCAAGGGAAAATCGCACGATGGATTTGGTGAAGACTGGCCCATCGGCCTTGCTGACCTTGCTCCTTATTACTCGCGGGTAGAGGAGATCTTTCAGGTCTCGGGAGCACAGGATGGCCCGCCGCAGATGCCCAATGGAAACTTCATCGCTGGCGACAACGATCCGTGGTCCGAGTCGATGCATCGTTTCGTCAAGTCTGGAAAGACTTACGAGATGCCCTTCTGCAAGCAGCGCCGGGCACAGGGGCGCGATGGGTTGGCGAGCTCGGTGAACCTCCTTCTTCCCGATGCTGAACGGACCGGCAAGCTGACCTCGATTGCCAATGCGGTCGTCCGCCAGATTACGGTGGACAAAAATACCGGCCGGCCGGATGGTTGTCATTTTGTCGATCGCCTCTCTCGCCGGGAGATGCACGTCAAAGCGCGCGTGGTGGTTCTGGCCGCAGGCACGCTTGAGAGCACGCGGCTATTGATGAATTCGAATCTGGGCAACTCGAGTGGCGTGATGGGCCGGTACTTGATGGACCAGGTCTACGGCCCCGGCATTGTGTGCTCGGTGCCGGAGGGGCGGAACGGCAAGGGTGGACGTCCGGTGATGGGCGGCAGTGCGATCGTGCCCCGCTTTCGCAACATCGACAAGAAGCACGATGGCTTCCTGCGCGGCTATGCATTGAACGTCACCAGCAGCACGGGAGCTCTGGATCCACGGAACTTCACGGCCTACGGGGCTGCACTGCAGCAGAAGCTTGCGGAGTACCACGGCAGTGCGTTCTACGTCAGCATGATGGGCGAGGTGCTTGGACGCCACGAGAACCATGTGCGCATCGATCCGCAACAGCAGGACTCATGGGGCATCCCCGTCCTGCGTATCGAGACGAAGTATACCGACAACGAGTTCAGGATGGCGAAGGACGCGGTGGAGGTAAGCAAGGCCGTTGCCGAAGCAGCGGGCTTCGAGGTCCTGTCGAGCAACCATGTTCCCAATCCGCCTGGCTACAGCATCCACGAAGTGGGCACCTGCCGCATGGGCGACAACGCAAAGACGAGTGTGCTAAACAAGTGGTGCCAAAGTCACGACCACAAGAACCTGTTCGTAGTGGATGGCGCAAGCTTTGTAAGCGCTGGCTGGCAGAACCCAACGATGACGATCCTGGCGCTCTCGATGCGCGCCTCCGAGTATCTGGCTGATCAACTGGCAACCCAAAGCATTTAGAGGAGATGAAGTGAAGGCTATCTCGCGCAGGACGTTTGTTGGTGGTGCTGCTTCGGTTGCAGCTATGAGTTTGGGCCGTGGCATCGCCATGGCGAATCCGCTGGGTCTGCCGCTGGCCATCCAGCTTTACTCGGTGCGGGACCAGATGCGCGAGGACTTCGCAGGCGCGCTGGCGGGCGTGAGTGCGGCGGGCTTTACCGTGGTCGAGGCTGCTGCCCTGCCGAAAATGAGTGCTGCCGAAGTGCGCGCGGCGCTCGACAATACGGGCCTGCGCTGCGTGAGCGCACATCACGGCTTCAACGATCTGCACACGCGGTTCGATGAGGTTGCGGACTACGATAAGCAGCTGGGTGTAAAGTTCATCATCTGCGCCAGTCCTGGTCATCGTGATCCGTCGACAGCTTCGCAGCCGATGACGCTTGATGATTGGCATTACATGGCCGATCAGTTCAACGAGATGGGTTCGAAGCTTGAATCCAGGGGGATTCGCTTCGGATATCACAATCACGTTGGGGAGTTTGCAGCTATCGATGGGAAGGTTCCTTACTTTGAGTTGCTGCGTCTTGCCGATCCTAAGAAAGTGACTTTCGAGCTTGACTGCGGCTGGGCTTCTGTTGCTGGGATGAATCCGATCGAGCTGATGAAGGCCAATCCGCATCGCATCTCGATGCTGCATGTGAAGGACTTTGTTCTCACGGGAAAGCCGTCGCCGGAGTCGCATGACGCCAAGGTGACGGAGCTTGGGCGCGGCAGCGTGGACTACCACCCGATCTTCGCGGAAGCTGCGCGGTCTCAGCACATCGAGTATGCGTTTGTGGAGCAGGAAGCCTTCACGATGCCGTGGAAGGAATCGCTCAAGGTCGACGCCGACTATCTTCGCGCGTTCAAAGGCTGAGCGCTCAGACATAATAGAGGACATGAAGATTAGGCAGTCCTCCGCTCTCATCGGCCCACTCCGTCTGGCTTCAATCGCTATCCTGCTGACTACTTTGGCGTGGAGTCCTCTGCCTGCCGGAGCTCAGACCAACGCCGCATCGATGGATCGCCTTGCCGCGGTCGATCCCTTCATCGGCACCGGGCCTGAGGGGCACACATTTCCCGGAGCAACGCTTCCCTTCGGGATGGTCCAGCTCTCGCCGGATACGCAGATCCGCCCCTTCAAGCAGAGCTACAAGTGGGCGTCGGGCTATCGCTACGAGGACTCCACGATCCTCGGCTTTTCGCATACTCACTTTTCGGGCAGCGGCCACTCTGATCTGGGCGACTTCTTAGTTCAGCCCATCTCCGGCGAGGTGCGGCTTGAACCCGGCGACGTAGAGAAGCCCATGTCCGGATATGGCTCGCGCTTCAGTCATAAGCAGGAGCATGCCGAGCCGGGCTACTACGCGGTCGATCTGCAGGACTATGGCGTTCACGCAGAGCTCACGGCGACGGCGCGAGTAGGAGTGCATCGATACACCTTCCCCTCTGGCAAACCCGCACATCTTCTGATGGACCTGCGATCCTCCATCTATAACTATCCGGGCAAAGTGCTGTGGTCTCGGCTTCGCGTACGCGAGGACGGTACTGTAACCGGCATGCGCGAGACCCGTGGATGGGCCCCAGGCAGGCAGCTCTATTTCGCGATGCGCTTCTCGCAACCTTTGCTGCGGCACAGCTTGTACGACCGCGAACCTCTGCCGGTGGAGTACAAGGGCTTCAAGACGCCGGGGACTTCACCCGAAGATACGCAGGCCGTTGAGGGTCGCGGTTTGATTGCGGTCTTCGACTTCGAGCCAGGTAGCTCCCCGCTGGTCCTCAAGGTCGCCTTGTCCTCGGTGAGCGAGGAGGGCGCTATCGCCAACATGAACGCCGAGGTGCCGGGGTTCGACTTCGACGCTGTTCATGCCGCTGCCACTTCGATGTGGGCGGCTAAGCTTGGCACAATCGATCTCTCCGCATCTGCGGACGTTCGCAAGAACCTTTACACCGCGCTCTATCACGCCATGATGTCGCCCAATCTCAGCATGGATGTGGACGGCAGCTATCGCGCTCCGGACAACCAGGTCCATCATGCCGATGGCTTCCACTTCGTCTCGAACCTTAGCCTGTGGGACACCTACCGTGCAGAGCAGCCGCTGATGACGCTGCTCGAGCCGCAGGAGCGCACTAGTGACCTTGTCAACTCGATGCTGGCATCGCAAAAGTACAGCCCCTTCGGCGTCCTGCCGATCTGGCAGGAGCAGGGCCTTGAGACATGGTGCATGATCGGCTACCACGCTGTGCCCGAGATCGCGGATGCCTACATGAAGGGGATCCGCGGCTTCGATGCCGATCA
This sequence comes from Granulicella aggregans, assembly GCF_025685565.1. Lineage (NCBI taxonomy): Bacteria > Pseudomonadati > Acidobacteriota > Terriglobia > Terriglobales > Acidobacteriaceae > Granulicella > Granulicella aggregans. Next base: position 2,261,629 of record NZ_JAGSYE010000001.1, on the reverse strand, counting down.
GGCGTTGAAGGCGATGGTGGCGAGCGCAACGTACGCTCCCTACGGGAGCCTGGGTAGCTACATGAAGCTCGGCTACGTGCCGGTTGATCATGACGACGAGGCCGCGTCGAAGACCATGGAGTATGCCTTCGATGACTGGACGATCGCCCGCATGGCCGATGCGATGAAGAGGCCGGACGTGGCGTCTGAGTTTGCGCTTCGCGCCGGGAACTGGCGGAACAATTTCAATGTGAAGGATGGTTTCGTGGAGCCGCGTCTTGCCAGCGGCACGTACCGCGTGCCCTTCGATCCGGCGAAAGCAGGCAGCGGAAGCGGCTTTACCGAGGGCAATGCGTGGCAATACTCCTGGTATCAGCCGCAGGACGTTCAGGGCTTGATCGATCTGCTCGGAGGCAAGCAGAAGCTGGTGGCAAAGCTCGATGCCATGTTCGACGCGAAGATTGATATGAAGGACTACGCCGCTGTGGAAGACATCAGCGGCATGATCGGCCAGTATATCCACGGGAACGAGCCGAGCCATCACCTGGCCTATCTGTACGACTATGCCGGCGAACCCATGCGTACACAGGAGAGGCTGCGGCATATCGTGGAATCCCAGTATCGTCCCGCTCCCGATGGCCTGGTGGGAAATGACGATCTTGGGCAGATGTCGGCGTGGCTTATCTTTACGTCGCTGGGGTTCTATCCGGTTGCGCCTAGCTCGAATGAGTACGTGATCGGGAGGCCGTTCGTCAGCGAAGCTACGCTTCATCTTCCAAATGGAAAGAAGCTTCACATCGTTGCCGACGGCCTGAGCGATCAGAATGCATATATCCAGTCCGTCACCTTAAATGGTAAGCCTCTGGCGCGCATGTATCTTCGGCACGAGGAGTTGCTGGCTGGCGGCGAAGTGCGCTTCGTGATGAGTCCGAAAGCGGAGGCGACCTGGTCACGAGAACCCCTGGAGATGCCGTTCTCCATGTCGAAACAGTAATGGCAATTTTGTGACAAAGGCTGAGATCACTGGTGAGGAAGAGGCTATGCTCGGATCAGTTACCTTGCCGCCGACCTGATTGGTATCTGTCTCTCGATGCGGCCATCAGCTCATTACTTCCGCGCCCCGATCCATCGATAAGTTACCGTCTGATCCAAACGTATCTTTTTCTGTTTCAGGTCCCGATCGAAATCACCCTGGGTGGGCGTTCCACCTTGCGACCAGGCGCTCCCCGCGTAGTAGTCGATGGTCTCGCCGCTCTTGATGTCGAAGAGGAAGAAGGCGTTCCCGGCGACGTTGCCCTGAATGGGCAAGGATGTGAAGCGGGCTTTCTCATTAGACGGCACCACCAGCGCAGTTCCGATTCGCCCAGCACTGGCAAGCTGAGGCGTGTCCCACACCGACGCGATCGCCGATCCCGGCTGATGCAGAGTTGCATCCTTGTGCATCGCTATGCCGGCGGCCACGGTCACCGTTGTACTGTCATTCACTGCGCCCTCGAAGCGAAAGGTCGATCGCATTCGGTTCAGCCTCGAACCCGCATCAAGCGTGATTCGCTTCAGTTCGCGGACGGTCCCTCCGCCCACACTCCAAGGATCGTATTCGAGCAGGAAGTCCAACCGGATTGGGCCGCTCGCCAATATTCTCGCCGAGGTGAAGTTCTTCGAAGAATAAAAAACACCGTTGACGTAAGCCGCGGTTCCGCCGCATCCGCGTGAGCTGCCCACCTCGTAAGAGTCCAACCCCTGCCCGTTGTCCCGGTGATACGAGAGCTCCGGGTTGTGGGTGCGGGCACCCTCGCGATCGCGCTTATACCAGCTCTTCGTGATGAAGTCCGGCACGCGCTTCGACCACACATCGATCCCTGAGGCGATCTCGCCCGTCGCCTGCAGCGCGGGTCCGTATACGCGGTACGCGACCAGATCGTTCTCCCAGGCAAAGTCATCCATCCGCTCAGGAACCAGCCGGCCCTGCACCCTCGGCTCGAACTTCGGAGCTTCGGGCACCGCATCGATATCAAGCTTCGTTCTCTGGGCCGGAGACAGGTCGACCAGAACCAGCAACTGGTCTGGCCTGCCATCGACTTCCGAAGCGTATATCTGGGTTGGAAGCTCTTCGTTGAGGCCATGAACGCGAGCCACGAGTGGGGTGCCGATGGCCACATGCAGCCGACGCGATATGTCGGCCAGCGGCAGTTCTACAACCTCACTGCGCCTCGCCACCGGAGTCGGATTTCTAATCTCGACCACGATCCCCTGCTCTGCCTCGCATGAGACAGCTAGAGCTGTAAGCAGCAGAGCACAACAGATCTTACCTGCGATCACTTAGAAACTGCTTTCATCTTGCTTACTTCGGAGCCCGCCAAAAGGAACGCTCCGGTTCCAAATACATAGCTGGATCCCGCCGTATAAGCTCCCGGCGCAGCGCCGATGGGCTGGATGCAGCCGAGCCTCCCATCCTTGTAGATATGCGCGACGAGGCCCGCCCAGCCTTTCTCCACGACAGGACGAAAGCGTTTCGCGTCGAGTACCTGATGGTTGATTCCCCAGCTAAGCGCGTAGACGAAGAATGCCGAGCCCGACACCTCGGGCAACGGATAGTCCCCGGGGTCGAGCAGGCCCGGCCGCCACAGACCGTCTTTCGACTGAAGCGCTGCGACTGAGTCTGCCATCTCCTGCAACCTCTTTACATAGAAGGCGCGGCGAGGGTCCTTTTCGGGCATACGCTCCAGGACTTGCGCCAGCCCTCCCATTACCCAGCCATTCCCGCGCGACCAGAAGATCTTGTGGCCAGTCTTTTCGCGCTTGTCGAAGTAGGTTGCATCGCGAAAGAAGAGCCGCTCCTCCTTGTCCCACAAAAGGTCTGAAGTGACGTGCCACTCATGGTCCATGTAGTCGAGATAGCGTGGGTCATGGGTTGCCGCCGCGAGCCCTGTCCACACCGGGGGCGCCATAAACAGTGCATCGCACCACCACCAGACTGGCTTGCCTGGTTCGTCCGGCGTCACCCTCAACTTATCGAACTGCTTCTTCAGAGTCGCGATACGAATCGGATCCGGCTGCTCTTCATAGAGCTTCAAGTACGACTGCCCGATGGCCTGATCGTCCGCATGCGACTCGCGAGGGCCGAGAGTCCAGTCGTAGTGCTCTGCAACCTTCTTCACAGCGTCGGCGTAGACCGGGTTTTTCAGGGTATCGGACGCCGCGAGCAACCCAACGTAAAGAGTGGCGAAGGTCCAGTCCTGGCTGGGGAGATTTGCAATTCTCGCCGTCTGCCAATCCGCAACCTTCCGCATCGCCGCTTTGACTGCCGCCGGCTTCACGGAACCTGAGATTTCCGTGGCAAGCGGTCCCGGATCGACCGGGGCGTCTCCTGCCGGAACCTCCTTGACCGATTGTCCAGATACGGAGACGCTCACAAACGCTGAAAGCATTGTGCAAAGGGTAAGAAGAACTGCAATCCTGCGTTTCGAAATTCTCAACATGGCCGGCACGAATCCCTGGTCGCGCGAAAGTTTGCCACTTCATCAGCGGAGCGCGATTGCAGAACCATGATGCACACCGTACAGCGATAGACGCAAGGCGGCTATGCTATCGCCGCCGTAGCCCCATCATGCTGAGGAAGAAGCTGGCGAAACAGGTCTCCAGGCCAAAGACCATTCCTGTCGCCGAGGGCAGAGTAATGCGGAGCATCTGTTCCACGTGGAGCGGACCATAACCAGAGTGCTCCCAGTAAGCGACGGCCCAGACAGCCGCGAGCAGACTGATGATGAATGTCAGCCCCCCGACGACGAGACCGGTTTCGAGTTTGATGAGACGGAACCAGCGCGAGAACTCGGGGTTCTCTGGAAGCAGACCCGTGGTCACAGCGAAGACCTTAGCGCTGACCGCGAAGAAGACGGTGTGGTAGCCGAGCAGGAGACAAGCGGTAGCGTAGACGAGGGTGTTGACATCAAAACGCACCTCACCCACCGTCCGAGCATGGGGCAACAGCCAGATCGTTCCCGCGAGCCCCAGGAAAGTAAGCAGCAAGCCGGGGTAGAGGAAGAGCCAACGCGGGCTGTACATCATCAGGAAGCGGAGATGCCTCCAGCCATCCGGCCATGTACGCAGATGAGGTGCGCGGCTTCTGCCATCTGGTTTCAGCGTTGTCGGAACTTCCGCGATCGGGATGCCGAGCAGCGATGCCTTAACCACCATCTCGCTGGCGAACTCCATACCCGTCGTGTGCAGGTCCATCTGCTCAAAGGCTTCTTTTGAGAAGGCGCGAATGCCGCAGTGGAAGTCACGCGCCGGCGAAGGAAAGAAGATCCTTCCAATGAGGCTCAGAACCGGGTTCCCAAGATACTTATGGAGGAAAGGCATGGCGCCGGGTTCAATGCCGCCGCGAAACCGGTTTCCCATGACCAGGCCCGCTCCCTTTTCAAGTTCAGCGAGAAATCGAGGAGCGTGACTGAAGTTATAGCTGTCATCCGCATCGATCATCAACACGTACGGAGTATTGGCCGCCTTGATCCCCGCAGTCAATGCGGCTCCATAGCCTCGGACTGGCACCGGAACAACGCGCGCGCCGTTCTCGACGGCGATGGCCTGTGAGCCGTCCGTGCTGCCGTTATCGGCCACAATTACCTCGCCCGGGATGCCGTTTTCACGCAGCGCACGCAGAGAACTCTGCACACAGATGGCAAGCGTCTCCGCCTCGTTCAGACACGGCATGACGATGGTGAGAACGCCGCCGCTTGTGTTCTGAGATGGAACCTCTGGATCTTCGGTCATTGCCTCTTCGCCTGACGGACTACAGGGAATGTTAGTTCAGCCTATGGATGAAACGGCTGCGCCTTTTGCGTTACAGCGAGAATTGGATAGAGGGCGCTCACTGCATTCACGGCGTCGCTGGGGATTGGGTCGCTGAAGACAAGAATGTCGCCGAAGGTCTCCATACTCTTGAACTGCTTCTGGTAGGTTCCTTGCTCCGGCCTTAGGGCACAGCTTAGACACACCACCGTGCAGGGGGCGACTTGCGCGGGATGCTTGTAGGCGATCGTCGAATTGTGAACGCCAACGTAGCTGATGCTTCGCTGCCGGCCGTCGCGGTTGAGCAGCGCCATCATCGGGTACTCGAAGTGATTCTCATTGGCGTCGATGCCAATCGAGTTGCACGACTTACCGCTAGCGGCCCTGGCCGCCTGGATGAAGGAGTCCGCCGAGTCCCAGTGATGGTCGAAGAAGTAAGTCCGTTCCCGCGGCGAGGTGATCAAGCTGTACTGACGGTCGACCAGCGGCCGCGAGGAGTTCTTGACCGATAGAGCAACTCCGAGAAGCAGCAGGCATGCCGCGATGGCAGATGTCCACCGGGGCGTGATGCGCACCAGAACCAGCGCAGAAAATGACGCGCCGAGGACGAAGACGGGTAGCTGGTATCTCGCATTCCAGGGAGACCATCGCAGCAGGATCGCATACAGGACGAAGCCGCCAGCGATCCCGAAGGCAAAGAGAAGCGTGTCCCGGCTGAACTGCTTCCGCTTCCACAGACAGAGCACTCCCGCAGCAATCAGCAGAATGAAGTGCAGTTGATTGCTAGCCTGGGTTTCGCTGAACGGCCGGAATTCGATGTTGAAGGGGGGAAGATAGCCGCTCTGAGCGAGGACCAATTGCGATGGGTCGCTCGGTTCCACACCCAAAGCGTGAATTGCGATGGAGAAGACTTTCGTCGTGATGGCGTTGACCTTGCCGACCGGAACCGCAAGGTTCAAAGCGATATTTCGGAGAACATTCGCCGCCGAACGCGTCGGAGTAAGGTGCCGGTTACCGTACATTCTTCCTTCGTCAGGTCCGGCACCATCAAAGAACGGCGGACCGAGGATCGATCCGCTGAACTCGTGGTTCCTAGCCCACAGAGGCCCACTGACCATCACGCAGATCAGCGCGAGGATAGGAAGTCGGAGCAGAAACGTCTTCTGCGCCTTCCAACTCCACATGAAGAAGCAGAAGAGGACGAGCGGCGGCAGGAATGCATAGCCCGTTCCTTTTGAAAACACAGACAGTGAAAGCGCAGAAGCGATAGCCAGAGTGAGTGCCCAGCTTTGCTGCCGTTTCCATTGCAGAAGGAGCAGAACGGCAGTGGCGACCCAGTAAGAGAGGGTGTAGTCGTTCTTCGTTCCGGAGGCACCGAGGATACCCGTCTCGATGGTGCCGCTGATGACCGCAGCCAGGATCTGGACTCGCCTGTTACCGCCGAGTTCAGCAGCGATCAGCGAGGCTACCAACATGCAGCCGACATAAGCAAGCCACTGTACCATGTTGGCCAGCCGGTCGGAACCAAAGAGGAGTTGAAGGTGAAGGATCGCGTACTCAGAGAAAGGAGGCATCGACAGTTGCTGATGGTCGATGGTGGGATACAACTGGACGCCGCGATTGCTGATCCACTCCACCACGCGGGGCATGTGGTACTCCATAGCGTCCCAGGTGTTCGGTGCACTCAGCAGAGCGGTCAGGCCGACAAGGCCTGCGATCAGCGTGAGCGCGCCCAACATCCAACGCTCCGATTGATCGAGATCACGCCAGACCTTCAGAGGTTCGAAGTGAGCAGAGTGGTCTGTCTGAGGCACTCGGGAGAACAGAAACCCGCCCCCCGCGAAGACGACCCAGATCACTGGAATGGACGTCCTTGTCAGAGCATGGAAGACGCTCAACGTCTCCGTTGAAAAGACAATAAAGATCGAGAGAGGAATGCTTGAGTAGATTAATGCCTGTCGAAGTCCGGAACCGCGCCGAATGAAGCCCAGCGCAAGCAAGGCGCATGCAAGAACGACAAGAATGGCGGGCACACTTCCTCCAGTGCTGCAATCTTCAGGACCGGCATGATTCTTGTACGGATGAGCATAGCATGGGCCTATTGGCTGAGGCCGATGAACTACAGCCGCCTGCATGGTCTAGAATCACCACCATGCAGCCCATCCATCTGGTTGTCGGTTCCGGGCCGACTGGCGTTTCCTGCGCGATGGCGCTTCTGGCGCGTGGCTGCCGGGTCGAGATGATCGATGCCGGATTGGATCTGGAGCACGCCGCCGCGGAGAAGGTGAGCGGGCTTCAGACTATAGCACCAGCCTCCTGGACGGATGAAAAGACCTCCTTCCTGAGAGCGAAGATGGATGCCGGTGTCGATGGCATCCCGCTGAAACTCGCCTATGGCTCGGACTACCCCTACCGGCTTTCACGTGGGGCGACTGCGGTCGAATGTCACGGCGCGGACAGCAAGCCCTCCTGCGCGAAGGGCGGCCTGAGCAACGTCTGGGGCTCGGCCGTAATGCCGTATCGCCAAGCCGATATGGATGATTGGCCCGTAGTCACTCGCGACTTGTCGGAACACTATCGGGCAGTCGCAAAGTTCATGCCGGTAGCGTCGATTCAGGACGATCTGGAGCGCGAATTTCCTACCTACTCGGAGTACGAGAGGCCGCTTCCGCCAAGCCAGCAGGCGCAGGCGATGGTGACCGATTGGGGAAAGCGATCGGACAGAATCAAGGCTGCGGGGGTCACCTTCGGGAGATCGCGGCTTGCCGTCAACGCTACTGGTTTCGACAAACCGGGCCACTGCGTGAAGTGCGGCCTGTGCATGTATGGATGTCCCTACCGGTTGATCTGGTCGAGCGCCGACGCGGTCGAACAGCTTCGTGACCATCCGGGATTCAGCTATCGTCCAGGATTGACCGTGACCGCCGTAAGCGAGATGGCCAACGAGGTGCAGGTCGAGGCGCAGACCGAGACTGGGGAGCACCTATCGATCTACGGGGCGCGCGTGTATCTTGCCGCCGGGGTGATGGCGACGACGGCGATCCTGCTGCGCTCGCTCAACCGCTACGACCAGCCGGTGCAGATGAAGGACTCCCAGTATTTCCTTTTGCCTATGCTGAGGAAACGTGGGATCAGCCCATTCCACCGCAAGGATCTGCATACGCTGGCGCAGTTGTTTGTCGAGATCCAGGATGGCAAGGTCAGCCCCTATACGATCCATTTGCAGGGCTACACCTATAACGAGCTCTTCGAGCAGCCAGTCGCCAAGATGCTGGGGCCGCTGCGTGCCGTGTTTCCCAGCGAAGCATTCTTTTCGCGTCTCTTCCTCTTTCAGGGATATCTGCACTCCCGCCACTCCCGCCCTGTCAGTCTGGCGCTGCATAAGTCGAGCGAGGGTGAAGTATTACGTGTCACAGGAGAAGAATCCCCGGAGGTCAACGCCATCCTGCGGAAGGTCGTACGCAAGCTGGCGGGCTTGCATGGGCCGCTCGGTGCGCTGCCGTTGGCTCCGTTGATGCGTCCAGGTGTTCCGGGCCGGGGATTCCATAGCGGCGGCGTCTTTCCGATGAGCGACCATCCCTCGCCGAACGAGAGCGATATTTATGGGCGTCCGGCAGGTCTCCAGCGCGTCCACGCGGTCGATTCGACCGTAATGTCCAGCATCGCGGCGACCACGGTCACCTTTACCGCCATGGCCAATGCACATCGCATTGGGACTCTGGCACCGGCATTGGAGGGCTAAGCATGACATGTGCGATCACAGGAGCTTCGGGATATGTCGGCTCACGGCTCGCTTCGGCTATCCAGCGTGACATGGAAGTCGTTCCTATATCGCGCCGCGAGGCCGCTGGTTCGATTCGCTGGGAGATGCAAAACCCTACGGAGATCTCCGAGGAACTTCGCAGTCGCGGCGTCAAGGTTTTGGTGCATGCCGCATGGGACTTCACCCATCCGAACGCCGAGGAGAATGATCGTGTGAATGTGGAGGGGTCGCGCCAGCTCTTCGAATCTGCCGATCGAGCGGGCGTAGAACGCATTCTCTTTATTTCGTCTATCAGCGCGTTTGCCGGTGCCCGTTCGGCTTATGGTCAAAGCAAGCTGCGCGTGGAACGCATGGTATTCGATCGACCGGGTGGTATCGTCATTCGGCCTGGGTTGGTGTGGGGAGCCGGTCCTGGCGGCATGTTTGGCGCTCTCACGAAGCAAGTCGAGTCGGGATCGATGATCCCCATGATCGGATCCGGCAGATATCCGCAGTATCTGGTCCACGAGGACGATCTGGGCGATGCGATCAGAAAGGCCGTCGCAGGGGGGCTAAAGGTGAGCGCGCCCATCACCGTGGCGAATGAGGTGCCCTGGCTGCTTCGGGACTTGATCGAGGACATCGCCAGAAAGCAAGGGAAGAAGGTCACCTTGCTGCCCGTCCCTTGGCCTGCCGTCTATGCAGGCCTGAAAGCTGCTGAGCTGATGGGCGCGAAGTTGAACTTTCGCAGCGATAGCGTTCTCAGCCTTGTCTTCCAGGACCCGTCGCCGGACTTCACACCTGCAAACCAGCTGGGACTCGCAAGACGAAGTTATCCCGGCACGCCTGCGTAACTCCACGATCGAACGACGCATCTAGACTGTCGCAGTTCGGTATCATGAAGGCAGTTGCAGCTAGGGCGTGGCCCTGAATTGAGAAGAATTTGACGAGTAAGAAGGCCTCACAAGAGGCTACAGAAGAGACGAAGCAATCGCGACGCGGTCGCGGGAAGACCGTTCGCCGGAGTCTCGTCGAAGCCAGCGAAGCGCAGGAGGCAGCGCTCCTTGCCCGCGAGCTGCGAACCTCGCAGACTCAACAGGAGCTTGCAGTGCTGGTTGTGGTCGAGTTTACAGGCGAACTCCGCAAACGCAAGCAGCTCACCACGGCCGCTCGGCTTGCACGGACTGCGGCAGCGGTAGTGGCCGGAGAAGAAGAGTCCTCAGATCTGGCGGAGTCGACGCTCGATCTCGACGCCAGCCGTTCGGAGTTTGAAGAGCTGGCACGCTCGGCCGGCGCGACGATTGCCGCAACGCTTGTCCAGCGTCGCCAGAAGCCCGATCCCTCCAGTCTTGTCGGCCAGGGCAAACTCGACGAGATCGTTGAGGTGGTGACCTCCACCAACGCCTCGCTCGTTCTCTTCGACCATGACCTGTCGCCATCGCAGCTTCGCAATATTGAAGCCCGGCTTCCCTGCCACGTCATCGACCGCTCGCAACTTATCCTCGATATCTTCGCCCGCCACGCCAAGACCAGCGAAGGCCAGTTGCAGGTAGAGCTTGCCCAGCTTGAGTACCAGCTGCCGAGGCTCGCCGGACGTGGGCGCGCCATGTCACAACTTGGCGGCGGTATCGGTACCCGCGGCCCTGGCGAAACGCAGCTCGAGACCGATCGCCGGAAGATCAATCTGCGTCTCGACCACATCAAGAGCCAGCTCGAAGCCGTCCGCCGCATTCGCTACCAGCAGCGACAGCGCCGCGAAGCAGTCCCTGTCCCGGTCGTCGCGCTGGTGGGCTACACGAACGCCGGCAAGAGCACGTTGTTCAACGCACTTACCGAAGCGGGGGTGCTGGAGTCATCGCGCATGTTCGCCACGCTCGACCCCAAGCTGCGGCAGCTCCAGCTCCCTTCCCGCCGCAAGATTCTGCTCTCAGACACGGTCGGATTCATCCGCAACTTGCCCCACACGCTGGTCACAAGCTTCAGGGCGACTCTCGAAGAGGTCGAACGCGCCGAGATCCTTCTCCACGTCCAGGATGCGTCAAGTCCCATGCGCGACGAGCAAAAGTTACAGGTAGAAAAAGTCCTCGGCGATCTGGGAGTTTCGACCAAGCCGGTAATCCAGGTCTTGAACAAGGTCGATCTCCTCGCACCGCAGGATCTTTCACACCTGTTGAACGATGGCGACTCGATTCCTGTCTCCTCGCTGCGCAAGAGTGGGCTAGACAAACTGCTGGCTGCGATTGATGCTGCGCTCGTGGTCGACCCCGTGGTCGAATCGACCTTCCGCCTGCCACAATCCGAAGGGGCAATCCTTGCCTCGCTCGAAGGCGGAGCGATCATTGAGGAGAAGCGCTTTGAAGGAAACCTGGTCTTCCTTCGGGCGCGAGGCCCAGCATCGCTGCTTGGCCGGTATCGTCGCTTCCGCGACCGATCAGCCTGATCGTTGCTCCTTGTCAGGACGCCGCGCTTATCTCCGATCCAAGATAGCGGTCTTCGGATGATGAGGATGAGCGCATTGTCACGATCTTATTTTGGGACTGGAGCAGCGTCGTGGCCGCTTCCGCGGAGAGCGGCCTGGACAGGAGATAGCCTTGGGCCAGTTCACATCCGAACTCACGGAGGCAGTCCATCTCTTCAGAGCGCTCAATCCCCTCTGCCACCATGTGCTTGTTCAGACTCCGTGCCAAAGAGATGAGCGTGCGTACCACATCCGCGCGACTCGGGTCCTCATCGAGATGCCGTACAAAGCTCTGGTCGATCTTCACCACGTCGAACGGATAGTTCAGCAGGTAGCTCAGCGAGGAGTATCCCGTCCCAAAGTCATCCAGGCAGATCTGCATGCCGAGCTTCCGCGCCTCCGCAAGCACCTCTTCCACGTGCGAGTAGCCGCTGATCAGCACAGACTCCGTGATCTCCAGCTTCAGATATCTTGCCTCCAACCCTGTCTGGAAGAGAGTGTGCACAATCTGTTCGAGAATCTTCGGGCTGGCGAACTGGTGCGCCGACACGTTCACGTTCATCGTCCAGGCAGCTCCGAACCGCTGATTCCACTCGCGGCATTGCTTACAGGCCTTGAGCAGAATCTGATTGCCGAGATCGATAATCATCCCGGTGTCCTCGGCGACAGGGATGAAGTCTGCGGGGGAAACCTGCCCGCGCTCCGGATGATGCCAGCGAGCGAGCGCCTCGAAACCTTCGATCTCTCCCGTCTGGACCGAGAAGATCGGCTGGTAATGAACGCTGATCTGGTCCTCCTCAAGGGCCTTGCGAAGGTCGGTTTCAATCCCAAGCCGGAACTGTGGGATCCGCAGCATCTCCGGTTCGAAGACCTGGGCCCGGTCCTTGCCGGACCTCTTGGCGTGGTGCATGGCGAAGTGAGCTTCCTGCAGCATGGATGAGGCATTGGTGCCGGGCGTGCTCATAGCGAACCCGATACTTGCCGTCAGGTACAGCAACCGGCCTTCGAGATGAAGAGGGCTTCGGAGCTGTCCGAGTACCCTCTCCGCGAAGGCCTCCGCCTCTTTGACGTCGACCCCGCTGAGCAGGATCACAAACTCGTCGCCGCCGTAGCGCGCTACCAGATCCTGCTTGCGGACGCTGGCGGTCAGCAGGTCCGCGACCCGCTGCAGCAGGAGATCGCCAAAGATATGGCCGAGGCAGTCGTTCAAGGTCTTGAATCGATCCAGTCCAACGAAGAGGACTGCCGTCGATCCGCTCTGGGCCGTCGAGAGACGCGCCAGCCGCTGGGTAATCTCTGTGTCCAGCAACGTTCGATTCGCTACCGAAGTGAGCGGGTCGCGCAGTACAGAGCGTTTCAACTGCGAGTGGACAGATTGCAGTTGCCACTCCCTGGCACTGGTTCTCGCCGCAAACAGGAGGAACGCCACTCCCAGAGCCACGGCACCGGGCACCGGCCGATGGTAGGCAAGGACCGCTGCCCCTGCCAGGGACATCACTGCGAGGCCGAGCGCAGTCGCTCCCTGGATATAGCCGGCGCGCGCGACGCGTGCCGCCCAGAACGACTCACTCTCCTCCTTTCCTGAGAGGTCCGTGCAGAGAGCGATCACGGAGAAGAAGGTGAAGGGGACGCTCCAGCAGAGCTCGACAAATGAGCCGACCGCGAAGCCATGGTTGGTCGTCAGGTAGTAGAGGATGCAGAAGACGAGATAGACCACCATGTAGGTGGTGAGGTTGCGGAAGAACGCCCGGTCGCGCCCAGGCTCCGCGATGCAGTATCGAAGGATCAGCACCAGCAGCAACGCGACCCCTTGAACCACGTCCGAGATCGCCTGCGAGATGATTCCAGGTGCCGGAAAAAAGAGGGCAAAAAGAATGCAGAAGAAGACAAAAGCCTGCGCTGCGTCCAGCCAGCCTGCCGGGTCTCTTCGCGATGATTGCGGCGTGTAGGACGTCACCAGTAGCAACGGGAAAGCGTAGATCAACCAGAGCAGGTCGCTGAAGGCCGACTCGGTAACTCCGGGGTGCAGCGCAGCAAACGCGAACTGGATCTCAGCGACTGCCCAGATGAAGAAGGCGATGCCAAGCTCAAGCCAAAGATGCCGGCTCGACCGGTCATGCCGCAGTTTGTAAAAACAGACCGCAGTACTCATCGAGGCAGCGAGGAACTCCATCACATCTGCCGGAAAGGCCGGATGCGGCACGAAAAGATGGATTCCAACCTGGACAGCCTGGACCGTGAGCGCAGCGAACAGCAGACCCCGTGCGGCCCGGTCGGCAGGCAGGCGCAGAACGGGAGTCGCTGTTGCTGGGAGTTCGGCTGCCTGAGATTCCATGATCTGATGCACCTGGTTTCGCCTGTGGTTCGGCTGCGGTATCGAGCCCCCATCTGAGATTGTGGATACTTACAACCGGCGCTTGAGTTCGCTTGAGTCCATGCGACCGATTTACTGCGTGCAGCGGAGTTGCTGATACAAGGCCCGGGACTGGTTCTGCGAGAGAGATTTGGAGCCGCGTCTACTCGATTTCTTCCCCCGAGGAACCTATCGTCCAAATGGGCTGCATTCGTAAGAGTAGGGAGAGGCAGGAACCCTCACAATCCCCGTAAAGTGCAATGATGGGGGCAACAATGCAACAAGTACGAGGCTTAGCTCGAGGCCTCGCGGTCCGAAAGGGCGCGAACCGCGAGAGGGGGTCGTCTACCGTCCCTCCTTCGTCATGCATTCGAGGCGATCGCTACTGTTGGAGAGATTCATGAAAGAGACAAAACGGCGCACGCCGACCAAAGGCTCGCGCATCCTGATCACGACGCTCCACGGGCATGGAGAGAAGCCGCGACGCTCCATATACCAGGAAGGGCTTCCTGATGAAGGTGACCGTGACCGAGCGTTTCGCAGGGTCATCCTCTCCATTCCGCCCGGCAAAGTCAGCACCTACGGCAAGGTCGCGGCCGCTGCGGGCTACCCGCTGTATCACCGTGCAGTTGCTCGGTTGCTGCGCACCGACCCTCCCGATCAGCTTCCCTGGCATCGTGTTCTTGGCGCGGGCGGCGAGATCAAGTTGCCGGGAACGGCTGCGAAGGAGCAGAAGGGCAGGCTCCGTCTTGAGGGTGTCCAGTTCCGGGGCGATCGAGTCGACATGGACCTCCACGAACATGCCCTGCGAGTGTGGGAGATTCCCGACTGAGGCTGACGAAGCGCCAACCTGCGGGACCGCTGCTCCTCGTTGGCGCCCTCCTTCGATATGATGGAAAGATGGCCTATTGGGATCAGTGCCGTTGGCCCACGATGGCCCGCGCTGAGGAGGGAAAATGAGCAAAACCCAGCAGCATCCTCTTCAGAAGGTGCTTGAAGAACGAATCGCCATTATCGATGGCGCGATGGGCACGACGATCCGCACCTACGGCATGACCGAGGCGGACATCCGGGGAGAGCGCTTCCGCGACTCAACCAAGGACATGCTGAACAATGGCGATCTTTTTTCGCTGACCCAGCCGCAGATGATCTGCGACATCCACCGCCGGTTTCTGGAGGCGGGCGCGGACATCATCGAGACCAATACGTTTGGCGCGACCAGCATTACCCAGAGCGAGTTCTTCGTCGACGACCCGCGCGAGCACGGCGGACGCAAGAATCCTGAGTTCTATCAGAAGATCATCGAAGATCCGATGCTGAGCGCGCTTGCTTATGAGATCAACGAGACCTCTGCCCGTCAGTGCCGGGAGTGGGCAGACCGCGTCGGCAATGAAACAGGACGCCAGCGGTTTGTTGCGGGAGCGATTGGGCCGCTCACCGTGTCGCTGTCGAACTCACCCGATGCGGATGACGCTGGCTTCCGCGTCGTGACCTTCGATCAGGTGAAGACCGCCTACATGGAGCAGGTGCGGGCGCTGATCGCAGGAGGATCGGATCTTCTGCTGGTCGAGACGATCTTCGATTCGCTGAACGCCAAGGCTGCGCTTGTAGCGATTCGCGAGGTCTTTGACGCCGACGGCAAGGAACTGCCAGTGATGATCTCGGCAGCAGTGGGACGTGGCGGCGAGACGCTCATCTCCGCGCAAACGACAGAGGCCTTCTGGAACGCGGTGAAGCATGTGAAGCCGCTGTCTGTGGGCCTGAATTGCTCGCTTGGGCCCGACCTGATGTATCCCTTCCTGAGCGAACTCTCCGCGAAGGCGGATGTGGCGATCTCCTGCTATCCGAATGCAGGTCTGCCGAATCCGCTCTCCGAGACCGGGTTTGATCTTGGGCCGCCCGACATGGCGAGATACCTGAGCGAGTTTGCGCAGGCTGGCTTGATCAACATTGCCGGCGGATGCTGCGGCAACACGCCAGACCATATTGCGGCCATCGCGAAGGCGCTGGTTGATAAAGAGCCGCGCCGCTTGAAGACCGCCGCCGCATTCGACAGCGAGCGTGCGGCGTGAGCGTAGGTGATCGTGCAGTCGACACGATAGAGTTCAAGCCGCTTCGACTCTCAGGCTCGCAGCCGTTCACGCAGCAGGAGGGCGTGTACATCATGCTGGGCGAGCGTACCAACGTCGCGGGCTCGCCGAAGTTCGCCAAGCTGATCAAAGAGGGCAAGTACGAAGAGGCCGTCAGCGTCGCGCGCCAGCAGGTGGAGAACGGCGCCAACGTCATCGATATCTGCATGGACGAGGGCATGATCGACGGCGTCGCCGCGATGACGCGCTATCTGCAACTGCTGGCCAGCGAGCCCGAAGTCGCCAAGGTGCCCTTCATGGTGGACTCCTCGAAGTGGGAGGTCATCGAGGCGGGGCTGAAGTGCCTGCAGGGCAAAGGAATTGTGAACTCCATCTCGCTGAAGGAAGGCGAGGAGAAGTTCCGTAAGAACGCCTCTACCGTTATGAAGTATGGCGCTGCTGTTGTCGTGATGGCCTTCGATGAGCAGGGTCAGGCAGCGACCTACGACGAGAAGATCCGCATCTGCGAACGCGCCTATCGGATACTGGTCGACGAGGTCGGGTTTGCGCCGGAAGACATCATCTTTGACCCAAACATCCTGACCGTCGCGACCGGCATGGAGGAGCACAATAACTACGCGGTCGACTTCATCAACGCCACGCGTTGGATCAAAGAAAACCTGCCCCACGCCAAGGTAAGTGGAGGCGTCTCGAACATCTCGTTCAGCTTCCGCGGCAACAATAAAGTGCGCGAGGCGATGCACTCGGCCTTCCTTTATCACGCGATTGCTGCCGGTATGGACATGGGCATCGTCAACGCCGGCATGCTCGAAGTCTATGAAGAGATCGAACCGAAGCTGAAGGTGTTGGTCGAAGACGTTCTGCTCAATCGGCGTCCCGATGCGACCGAGCGGCTTGTAGAGTACGGCGAGACGCTGCGCGGAGCGAGCAGCGGTGCAGCAACGGAGAAGAAGACAGAGGAGTGGCGAAACGGCTCCGTCGAAGAACGGTTGTCACACGCTTTGGTGCGCGGAATCGACACCTACATCGAGATCGATGCGGAAGAGGCCCGAGTGAGGCTGGGACGGCCTCTGCTGGTGATCGAAGGCCCGCTGATGGCGGGTATGAGCGTCGTCGGCGATCTCTTCGGTTCGGGCAAGATGTTCCTGCCGCAGGTGGTCAAGTCAGCCCGCGTCATGAAGAAAGCCGTAGCCCACCTCACGCCGTACATGGAAGCCGAGAAAGAAGCGCTGATCGCCTCTGGCCAGGAGGTGAAGGCACAGGGAAAGATTCTTCTGGCGACTGTAAAGGGCGACGTTCACGACATTGGCAAGAACATCGTCGGCGTGGTGCTGGCCTGCAATAACTACGAGGTCATCGACATGGGCGTGATGGTCTCGTCGGAGAAGATTCTGGCGCGCGCCAAGGAAGAGAAGGTCGACCTGATCGGACTGAGCGGCCTCATCACGCCGTCGCTCGACGAGATGGTGCATGTTGCCAGCGAGATGGAGCGGCAAGGGTTCAAGCTGCCACTGCTGATTGGCGGCGCCACGACGAGCCGCGCGCATACCGCCGTGAAGATCGCGCCACACTACAGCCAGCCGGTCGTCCATGTTCTCGACGCGAGCCGTGCCGTGCCCGTAACGACGAGCCTGTTGAGCGAGGACGGCAAGGCAGCATTCGTCGAGCAGCACCGCGCCGACTATGAGGCTCTGCGAAGAAACCATGCCGCGCCGAAGCTGAAGGCCATCCCGCTGGCCACGGCACGCGCAAGACGGTCGCCGATCGAGTGGTGCGCCAACGATCTTCCCGTGCCCGCCTTCACCGGCGTCCGCGTCCTTGAATCCGTTCCGCTCAAGACGCTGCGCGAGTACATCGACTGGTCGCCGTTCTTCCACACCTGGGGCATGAAGGGAATCTATCCGCGAATCCTTGAGGATGAACGCACGGGAGTGGAGGCGCGGAAGATCTTCACCGATGCCAATGTGCTGTTGGACAAGATCATCGAGAAGAAGCTGCTGACCGCACGTGGAGTCTTTGGCCTGTTCCCTGCCAATGCTGTTGGCGATGATGTCGAGTTGTATGCGAATGAGAATCGCGAAGAGGTGACCACGAAGTTCCACTTCCTGCGCCAGCAGGTGAATCGTGAGGGCTCCGAGCCTTGCCGGTCCCTCGCCGACTTCATCGCTCCGAAGGAGACGGGCCTTACCGATTCCATTGGAGCCTTTGCTGTAACGACCGGCATTGGCCTGAAGGAAGTTGTAGATGCCTTCCGCGCTGCGAACGACGACTACAACGCGATCATGGTCGAGGCCATCGCAGACCGGCTTGCCGAAGCCTTCGCGGAGTGGTTGCACAAGCAGGTGCGCGACGCCTGGGGCTACGGCCTGACGGAAGATCTCAAGCCGTCGCAGATGGTCGAAGAGACCTATCGCGGCATTCGGCCCGCGCCCGGTTATCCTGCCTGTCCGGACCACACGGAGAAAGGCACTATCTGGAACTTGCTGGACGTCGAAGCCAAGACAGGAATCCGCATCACCGAATCGTTCGCTATGTGGCCGGGATCCAGCGTCAGCGGTCTCTACTTCGGGCATCCCAAGTCGCGCTACTTCAGCCTGGGCAAGATCGACAAAGATCAAGTCATGGATTATGCCGAACGCAAGGGACTCACGATCGCCGAGGTAGAGAGATGGCTGGGGCAGAACCTGAACTATGACCCCACTGCATAGCCGCCCTGTGGCACGATCCATTCCGCTTGCTATACAAGTGGCTTTAATTCCTGAAGCATGGTGGGAATCAGCTCCGAGACGGTCGGATGGATGTGCACGGAACGCGCGATCAGATCGATCGGCTGCTTCGCATACATACACGTCAGAAGGCAATGGATTGCCTCATCTCCGCCAACACCGAGAATGGTCGCTCCAAGAAGGTGTCGTGTCTCGGCATCGACAAGCGCCTTCATGAATCCCTGCGACTCGCCCTTTTCAACGGCGCGGCCTACGCGTGTCATCGCCCGTTTGCCGATCAGAGCCGGACGGCCACTCTTGCGTACCTCGGCCTCCGTCATGACAATGTGTGCCATCGGCGGATCGATGTACAAGGCATAGACGGGGAAGCGATCTTTCGTCGAACGCGTGCCGTGGTCGAGGAGATTGTCAGCGACGATCTCGTAGTCGTTCCACGATGTATGCGTGAAGGCACCGCGACCGTTGACGTCCCCCATTGCGAAGATCCCATCCACGCTGGTGCGAAGGTGCTCGTCGGTGACGATGTAGCCGCGCTCGTCAGTCGCGACCCCAGCAGAGGCAAGGTTTAGGTCGTCGGTGTTCGGCTGCCGTCCAATGGCCAGAAGGATGTGGCTACCGTCTATCTCCGGGGCACCATGGGTGCAGTCCAGACCTACGCCCACCTTGCCGTTCGATTGCGAGAGCTGGATGCAAGTTGCGTCGACACGGAATTGAATCCTTTCCGCCTCCAGAATCTCTCTTATTCCCTGCGAAACATCTTCATCTTCACGGGAGAGGAGACGGGAGTTCTTTTCCGCCACCGTTACCTCGCTCCCAAACCGGCGAAACATCTGGGCGAACTCCAGGCCGATGTAGCTCCCGCCGACTACGATCAGGTGCTGAGGCAGCTCCTTCAGATCCAGTATCGTGGTGCTCGTCAGATGAGGCACAGTGTCGGCTCCCACAACGGAGATCACCGGACGAGCGCCAACATTCAGGAAGATCTGCTTCGCCTCCAACAACTCTTCGCCTACACGGACGCTGCTCGCCGACTCGAAGCTCGCCTGGCCACGATAGAGCGTGCAGTTGTCCAGCCCCTTCATCCATCGCTCCAGGCCCGCACGTGAGTTGGTGACGATCTGATTCTTGCGCTCAATCACCTTCTGCAAGTTCACGCCGACCTGAGCGGACGCAATCACTCCAAACTCATCGGCACGCCGCGCGATGTGAGCCGCGTGCGCCGAGGCGACCATCGCCTTCGTAGGCGTGCATCCCACATTCACGCAGGTGCCTCCAAGCAGCTTCCTCTCGATGAGCGCGACCTTCTTTCCAGCCGCGGAGAGGCGGGCAGTCATAGCGGGGCCAGATTGTCCGGCACCAATTACGATTGCGTCGTAGTTGGTCGTCATCTCGCCCTCAAGACCGGGATGGCGGTCATGACGGCGAAGATCGGAAGAGTTGAGAGAATGACCACGAGATGCTCCTCGATCCTTTGAAGCGGAATCAACCATCCTGTCCTGTTCTGTTGGTGAGATAACCGTAAACCTCAAGTCGAATGAGAGCAAATCGTTACGTCTTCACCGCGAATTGCAGGAAAACTGGCAGCGAGCGTCTTTCTACGATGCGGGAGGCATTCGAAGTCTTTCCTTTGGCCTCCTTTGAGCCGACAGAATTAACGTGAGGGTAATCTCAGGCACCTACCCTAAGCACATCCGAAAATTTGCTGGACGGGCTCTGCTGCCATCTTTGGAGTGTGTTTCGATCAAGCTGGTCAAGAGCCGCAAGTCACTTGCGAGTTTTGCGGAAGTGTCTATTCCAACATTTGAACTCTCCCTTTTATAGAGCTGTTTGCACTTAGATCGGCCCGGACGAAGTCTCTTCTCTCTCGTCCCGTGCATCAACAAAATCAATCTTTTTTCTGGAGGTAAGTGTCTTGTCCATCTCACATCCAACGTTCGCCAGATGCGGATACTGGAAGATCTTCGCGTCCTTTGCGGCGATTGTCCTGGTCCTGCTGTCCGGCCACGGGGCCCTCGCCCAGTCGATTCAAGGCAGCATTATCGGTACGGTAAAAGACACCGCCGGAGCGGTCGTCCCCGGCGCAAGTGTCGTGCTCACCAGCCTTGACCAGGGCACCGTCCGCACCACGACGTCGAATGATTCCGGCGACTTCCAGTTCGGAGACGCCAAGGCCGGCAAGTACAGCATTGAAGTCACTCTAGCTGGATTCGAGAAGTGGACCACCTCTGGCCTCGTCCTCACGGCCCGCCAGGAACTCCGCGTTGACCCCGCCCTCACCGTCGGCAGCGTGCAACAGGAGGTCACCGTCTCGGCTGAAGCGATTGGCGCGATCAACACCGAGAACGCTACCGTCAGCGCGGTCTACTCTGCCGCTGAGGCTGCCAATCTTCCTGTGAACACCCGCGCCAGTTCAACCGGCACCAGCGCCTACAACATCATCGGCACACTGCCCGGCGTACAGTCGGACGGCCACGGTAGTTTCTCCCTCCAGGGCGGCCTTCCCTTCCAAGCCGATGTGACCGTCGACGGCATCACCATCAAGAGCGCTGCCGGCGGCGACAAGCCGATCGCTGACGCGTTCCCTTCCACTGAGGCTATCTCGGAGATCCGCACCGACGGTGCCCAGAACAACGCCGAATTCGGTTCCCCGGGTGAAGTCACCATCACCACCAAGGGCGGAAGCAATATCATCCACGGTTCGGCCTTCTGGTACTACCAGACTGCGGGCTTTGATGCCATCCCCTACACCTACGTCACCACGACCCAAAAGCCCAAGCTTGTCGCGAACACCTATGGCGGCAGCTTTGGCGGCCCTGTCGTCATCCCCCACTTGTACAACGGCCACGGCAAGACCTTCATCTTTGGCGACTACGAAGGCTGGCGACGTCCAGCGCAGCAGACCGAGCAGTTCAAGGTTCCCAGCACGCTGCTGAAGCAGGGTGACTTCTCGAAGTACTCTTCGCCGGGATTCATGGGACTCACGGACTTGAACGGGAACAACATCGGCTTCAAGCTACCCGCGATCAACGCGGCAGCGCAAAAGCTGCTCTCGCTTTACCCCGACCCCAATGTCGGCGACCCCACCGTATACGTCGACGACAACACGCCCAACTATCAGGTGAACAAGGACGCCAGCCAGCACTCGGACCAGTTCGACATCCGCGGCGACCAGTACATCGGCTCCAACCAGAAGTTTCTCGTCTGGGGACGCTACACGTATAAGAACTACCCCAGCAGCAGCCCCGAACCGCTGGCTGTCCCTTCAGCGGTAAACACCAACCTCAACAACGTCCTCAAGATCAGCGCAAACTACACCATCACTCCGCAGTTGATCAACGAGTTCAGCTTCGGATTCACCCGTTCGAGCAGCGGTCAGAGCAACAGCTTCGATGGCAAGACCTTTACCGAAGGTCTCGGCCTCAACGGGCTCCAGAACCTCTTCTACAACGGCATACCGGAGCTGGACTTCCACAACGTAAGCAGTCTCAACGCGGACCGTCTCAGTTCGGTCAACACTTCCGACACCTACGTCTACGCCGATTCGCTGACCTGGAACAAAGGCAGGCACAGCATGCGCTTCGGCTTTGACATCCGCACCCTGGAGGCGGTCTCGCCCCTCGGATTCAACGGTTCGGACAACTACGGAACCTTCCAGTACAACCCTTCGAGCGGCAACAGCAGCGGCCTTTTCACCGGAGTCGACTTTGCTGACTTCCTCTCCGGTCTGCCCTATTCGACCTTCTATGACGTCGTCAGCCAGGACAACGACGGCAAGTCCAAGCATTACGACTTCTTCGCGCAGGACCAGTGGAAGCTCAACGACCGCCTCACCCTCAGCTACGGCCTGCGGTACGAACTACATCCCGGCTACTATGACGTTCACGGCGATATCGGCAACTTCGATCCCACGGTTGCTGGCTCGGGCGCGGCGATCTATCCGGACGGCCACGCCGACCTACTGAACACTGACTTCCTGCTCAGCGCGAATGCCTGCACTCCCTACGGCACCACATCTGGCGGGGCAACGATCAACGGTGCGGCCTGTATGCCGGTGCTCTCCAACAGCCAGGGCGGTTACCCTGCCGGCCTAAAGAAGTATCCGCACCTGCGCTTCATGCCTCGTTTCGGCTTCGCGTACAAGCCGTTTAACAACGACAAGACGTCGGTCCGCGGCGGCTTCGGCATCTACAACAACAACCTGCTCGGCTCTAGCTTCTACTCGCTTACGGGCACGTTGCAGGCCGGAACGACGCAGTACACCAACACCCTCACCAATGGCGTTCCGGGCTACCAGTGGCCGAACATCTTTGCCGGCGCGGGTAACGGCGGCGGTACAACAAACTACGGACAGGACTACTTCGGTACTGCGAACAGCATCGACTGGAAGGACCCCTACACCGAGCAGTGGTCGTTCAGCATAGACCGTTCCATCGGCGCGGGCTATGCCTTCCGTCTCTCGTATATCGGCTCGGAGACGCACCACCTGGTCTACGCTCCGGACGAGAACACGCTTCCGTTCTCCAATACTGTCTCAGCGAACAACCAGCCGCTCAGCGCCCGGCTATTCCCCAACTGGGGCCGCATCAACACCCGCGACACCAGCGCCAACGCCAGCTATAACTCGCTGCAGGCGGAGTTCTCGCACCGGTTCCAGCGCGGATTTCAGTTCGACTCCTCCTACACCTTCGCCAAGGCGCTTGCCGACAACCAGGGTCCTGCGAACAACGGCGGTTTCTCCGGCGAGAACGGCGGCAACCGCGCAACCTCCATCCTCGACCGGCGCATCGACTACGGCAACGTATATGGCACTCGTCGCAACCTCTGGAACACCACCATGGTCTACGACCTTCCCTTTGGTCGCGGCAAGCAGTTCGGCTCCAACGTCTCGCGGTTCGCAGATCTCGCGATCGGCGGATGGCGGATCTCGAACATCTTCCTCTGGCAGTCGGGTCCGTTCGAGACGCCTTTCTACGGCAGTGGGCAGGGTGACCCTTCCGGCACCGGATCGGGCCTTACCGGCTCCCAGACTGGCTTCGACGGCGGTCACCGCAATCAGTATCCCGACCGCGTCGCCGGCGTTGCTGTCAAGCCCTCCAATCAAGGTCGGAACGCATGGGTCAACTCAGCCGCATTCACCTGCCCTGGCCTTCCCGGCTATGTCACGAACAGCGGCCAGGCCTGCACCACCGGACTCGGCATTGTGAAGAATAAGGACGGCTCGTTCACCAACTACGGGTCGCCGATCGGCCGCTTCGGCAACGCCGGAGTCGGCTCCATCGTCGGCCCCGGAACCGTCAACCTCTCCTCCGGCATCAGCAAGGCGTTCGCCATCACGGAACGCGCCAACCTGCGCATCGAGGGCACCTTCACCAACGTTCTCAACCACACCAACCTCGGCGACCCGAACCTCGACATCAGCTCAACGTCCTTCGGTCGGATCAACGGAGTCATCGGATCCGGACTACTCGGCGCGAACGACGGCGGAGCCCGCAGCGGTCAGGTCGCAGCTCGCCTGGACTTCTAGCCCTTCACTACAACTTGCAGAAAGAGAGGGGAGGCCAACTGGCCTCCCCTCTCTTTGTTGCTCTCCGAATACTACTTCACTGCTACCTGGGCTGCCTTCCGAGCGGCCTTCGCCTCTCGCCGTGCCTCAGCGGCGATCTCCTCCGGATCATCCATGTCCAGCAACTCCTTCGCCTGCTCGGCGTTCTTCGGGCGGGCGATGCGCGCCTTAAGCGGATCGAAGATTCGAACATCCGGAGCGACGGCAGTATACGGAGCCAGGTCAGGAGTCGTGGTGAACATATCGCTGAGATCGGCGGCCAATCGGTCTTCGAGATTCAACGGGCCAAGCCCGAGGAGTTCGTAGGTCGTCTTGAGAATGCTCCCCATGCTGATGTGCCGGTGGGAGATGACTCCGCGACGGTTGTAGGGGCTTGCCGCCACCAGAACACTGCGATGCGCATCGACGTGATCGACGCCTCCCTGCGCGTCGTCCTCACTAGCGAAGACGGCAGAGTCTTTCCAGATCGCACTGTGCGAGAGGAACTCGATGATCTTTCCCAGCGCGAGGTCGTTATCTGCGACGTACGATCCACGGTCAGGGTATCCATCGCGGGCGCGCGGGCTTGCCGTGTGATCTCCCGGGAGGCGAATCACGATCAGCGAGGGCGCATCGCCGTTTGCCAGCATCTCGGTAAAATCCTTCGCGAACTCATCGAACCGGAACTGATCCGGAATGCCGAGATTGAAGGTCGGGAAGTTGCGGTCGCTCGAGGTGAAGACCGGGTTCGGCACCGGCGAGTTGAGAACCATGCGCTGACCCGTGGGAGCGGTCCCGTCGATCTCCTGGCCGCCTTCCACTTCAAGGCCCTCGCCGTAGTTGCGGATAGGAAGGCCGCTATCGGCGATGTGCTCCCAGATGGTCCCGAACTCCGGCTCGTCTTCGGGCATGGGGGCGTCCGAGCCACCGGTGATCGCGCGGCGGCCGGGAGCCTCGCTGAACTCATCGCCACTACGGCGTCCTGCATAGTTTGAAGTCCATGCGACGTGGAACCACGGCGTGGGAGCTGCACCCATGATCCAGCGATGGCCGTCGGCTGAGACGTCGCTATCCACAAAGAAGCGGTCGCTGGTGCCGAACCTCTCAACCAGAGCGTGCGCATTGGGGGTCACCTTCACTGTCTTGTCCTGCGGCGTCGAGGAGAACCAGCCGTTCATGCCCCAGCGAGCGAGCTTGGGATCGCCATCCGCACCGGCCACATCGCCGAGGATCTCGTCATAGGTGCGGTTCTCGCGGACGATGAGAAAGACATGCTTCAGACGAGGCAGCGGCGAGTTCGCGGATGCCGCGGCAAGGTTGTTGCGAACGACCTTCTCCGTCGAAGCCTTCAACTCGGTCTCATCCGCGACAGGGACTACGGACAAGCTGCCAAACTCCAATTCGCCGATGTAGTTCCCAGTGTTTACGGGATGGAATGCGGCACCACCGTTCGGACCGCTCCCTTTGCCTTTTGTATTCGCGACGTACATCACCTTGCCATCGGCTGATATCTGGACCGCAGTTGGGAACCATCCCACGGGCTTATGGCCGATTACTTGATTCGAGACCGTATCGACCACCGCGACGGCATTGATGCCAGCCTCCGCCACATACAGCCGGTGGCCATGCAAGGCGAGACCCGCCGGCATGACGCCACGCAGAGGACGGCCCTGGCGATCAAGAAACGAATCGCCCGTGAACGGCGTGAGCGCGATCTCGTCGACCATCTTCGCGCCATCGGCGGAGACGACAGCGACCGCATCCTGATGCGCGAGCGCCACATAGACGCGGTCATCTGCAGCAACAACGCCCGTGGGCGATGCTCCGCCAACTGCGCTCATTGCGGCATCTTTGTTGTCTTCGCCAATCCTCTTCCCCAAACGAAGCTTGGCCATCAGCCTTACATTCGCTGAATCGCCGACATCGTATGTCCATAACGAACTTCCACGGGGATCGTTCTCATCTCCCAGGCCGGGGACATCGTGACCTTCGACCCGACCGCCTTCACGCGCGGCCTTGGACGGATAGCCGGATGGAGGAAACGAAATTCCGGTGTGGAGAACGTCCTTTTTTTCTACGCCGGCGATCAGCTTGTACTCGAAGAGGCCAGAGTTGGTGATGTAGACACGTTCGCCGTTGGGCGAGAGCACAATCGAGAAGGGATTGGCCCCGGTCGGGAACCATCCCACCCTCTGCCGGGTCTTCGTGTCGATCACCACCACGCGCCAGTTTGCCTGATCGAGCACATAAAGGCGCTGGCCGTCGGGGCTCAGAGCAATCGCGGCGGAGAAGCTGTGGGCGAAGCTCTGCCCAGCCGTAAGACCGTTCAGCGAGATGACCGCAACGCGCTTCCAGCCAGCGGTGGAGAAGATATGGACCGCTCCGGTGTCGCCGGTCGTGTCGTAGAGCAAAGAGCCATCGGGGGAGTAGACGACACCCGTATGGACCTGGATCTCCGGATCACTCTTCGGGCCTGATGGAATTCTCTGGGTCACAGCCTTCGCGAGACGGTCGCCTTCGTTTTGCGGATGGTCCACGATGTTCAGCGAGAACGGCCAACCGATCGAAGGCATCACCAGTTGATCCCCGTCGGGCCTTACCGCAAGCGTGTAGGGATACGGAGCGACCTTTACCCATGCTCCCTCCGGCTCGATAAGACGACCGTTGGGCAGAGTCGCAGTGGGTGCTTTGCCGTTCGCAGGAGCAACCCCCTGTCCGGACGCCACAGCACCACAGGCGATGGAACAGAAGAGAAGTCGCGACGCGGATTTCGGCAGACCGCGGGGGTAGCGAATACGGGGCAAAGTCACGTAAGGGCCTTTCGAGAAAGAAGATGCACAGTGATGGCTTTGCTCTATCGTATCCATCGCAAGAGTGCAGTTGTGTAAACGGAGCCTCATGAGGCAGGCTTACGCCGTAAAATGATTGCTATGGCGATCAAGTTCAGCCATAGATCAAGTCACGGTGCCTGTCGCACCTGAGGCAAACTCTCGCGAGACATCGGCGGCGCAACCATCTGTACATCACCGGAAGGAAGACCATTGTCCGAACTGCCAAATAAGCCCCTGCCCAACAAGCCCGTAGATAAGCCTGCCAACCCCCACTTCTCCTCTGGCCCATGCGCCAAGCGGCCGGGCTGGAGCGTCGCCTCACTCGCCGATGCACTGGTCGGAAGATCGCACCGTTCAAAGCCCGGGAAGCAGAAGCTCCAGGAGGTCATCGAGCTGAGCCGCGAGATCCTCGGCATCCCGGCTGACTATCGCGTCGGCATCGTCCCGGCATCGGATACGGGTGCCGTCGAGCTGGCGCTTTGGACGATGCTGGGAGCGCGCGGTGTCGACGTCTTCGCCTGGGAGAGCTTCGGCAAAGAGTGGGTCACGGACGTCACCAAGCAACTCAAGTTGACCGACCTCAACCTCTATGAAGCCGACTATGGAGATATCCCGGACCTGGCGAAGGTCGACCCGGCACGCGATGCCGTCTTCACCTGGAATGGCACGACCTCGGGTGTCCGTGTGCCGCACGGCGACTGGATCTCCGATGCGCGCTTGGGCCTTACGATCTGCGACGCGACCTCCGCCGCATTCGCTATGGACCTCCCGTGGAAGAAGCTCGACGTTACGACCTGGTCGTGGCAGAAGGTGCTGGGCGGCGAGGGCGCACACGGCATGATCGTACTGAGCCCACGCGCAGTCGAACGGCTTGAAACATTCAACTCCGGGCGCCCGCTGCCGAAGATCTTCCGCGTGGCCAAGAGCGGGAAGATGATCGAGGGCATCTTTCAGGGCGAGACGATCAACACGCCCTCAATGCTCGCGGTCGAGGATGCGCTCGATGGCCTGCGCTGGGCAAAGTCCGTCGGTGGCTTGCCGGAGCTCATTCGACGTTCCGAGAGCAACCTCAAGGCCATCGTCGAATGGAAGAACCAGGGCACCTGGGTCGATTTTCTCGCGACGCAGCCAGAGACAAGGTCCTGCACCTCAATCTGCCTAAAGATCGTTCATCCCGAGTTCGTAACCTGGGAGCCAGCAAAACAGGCCTCTTTCCTGAAATCCGTGATCAGTCTGCTGGAACAGGAGGGTGTTGCCTTCGATATCGCTTCGTACCGTGATGCGCCGCAAGGGCTGCGTATCTGGGGCGGAGCGACCGTTGAGACGAGCGATCTCGTATCGCTTCTCGCATGGCTTGACTACGCGTTTGAGGCGTCCAAAACGAAGCTTAGCTAAAGATCTCATCGAAGGACTATCGGCCCGCAGACGCTAGGAATAGAGCGCCTGCGGGCTTTTTCCGGCTTGATCGAATTGCAACGGCTCCCGCATGCCGACTATCGCCTACACCCAAAAGAGATTCGTTTTCGCTGGCCGTTTATTGAGGCATGAGCAAGTCCTGGAAGATTCTGATGTACATCGCGGCGGACAACAGCTTGTTCGACCATGCGCTGGTCAGCCTTCGTCAGACGGTCGAGGCTAGCCGGATCGGCAACTCCGAGATCCTGGTTCAGTTCGATGGCCCCGACCAGGACTCCGCGGCGCGTTTCCGTGTCGCAGGCGGTCACAAGACCCTCGAGTGGGAGGCACCTGCCGGCTACACTGCCAATCGCGCGAAGCGACTCGAGCACTTCCTCGATTGGGCAGCCGAAGAACACAAGAAGAGCAGCGGCAACGCTCCGGTGTTTCTCGTACTTTGGGGGCATGGTGCCGGGCTCGATCACGTCTACGTATACGCGACAGCGGACAGTGCGTCAGCGGCAAACGTCGTTCGTCCCGCTACGCCAGGGGTGAAGGACTCTCTCGACGCAGGCGACGCCAACATCTACGTCAAGAACATTGAGCTGGCTCGAATCTTCAAGAACTTCACGGAGATGATAGGCCGCAAGATCGATGTTCTTGGCCTTGACGCGTGCCTGATGGGACTCGCTGAGATCGCTCACGAGGTCCGCGAATCGGTGGAGATCATGGTGTCGTCGGACGAAGACATCCCCGACGCGAGCTTTCCCTATCGCGAGATCATTGGGGGGATGCAGACCACTCCCGGCATCGACGCTGAAACACTTGCTCGCTTGATTGTGGACAAATACGTCGCAGCCTACGATCCGGCCAAAGATTCTACGCGGGCCTCGCTAAGCTCCTTGAAGCTTTCTGCCTGCGATGCGTTCGCGGCAGAGTTCAAGAATTTGGTGCGGGCACTCCTGGCGGGTCTCGTAGAAGAGACAACGATGAATCGAATCGTTCGCGCCCGCGAGTTTTCGAGGACCCAATCAGAGCCTGCGTACATTGATCTCTTCGTCTTCCTTACGGAGTTGACCGAGTCCTTCGGGAAGTCCTCGGAGATTTACCAGCACGCGGAGGGTGCCTTGCACCACCTCTATATCCTGCATCATCGCGCGGCTCCGAAGGACGAGATGATCAACAGCCACGGGCTTGGCCTCTACTTCCCGAGAGACCTCGACCCGGAGCAGGTTGCCGCAGCGTCGCCTACTGCGTTTCCAGTTCAGCCAGCCGCAACCGAGACTTTGCCGGTGCCCCAGGGTGGAGGCGTCAAGACACCTCCGCACGTTCCGGACAAGAGCGTGCTGCTGCCCGGAGGCTCGACGCTGCCCATCAAGAGCTACCAGATCCTGTGGAGTGAATACATCAAGCTGGACTTCAACCGGTCCACTGGCTGGTCGACGCTGGTTCGCTTCTTCCTTCCTGAGATCCCCAAGGGCGTATAGCTTTCGGGGGATGAGCCAGCCGCCTTGCTATCGAGCGTGAGGCACTAGCTCCCAAACGATGCGAATGCGGCCCAGTAGAAAGGGTGCGCGGTAGCAGGGTTAGAGCGGATCGCGCGTTCGGAGTCCGCCAGGGCGGCAGATGTCCGTTCTCCCTCCAGCAATCTCGTATAGAAGTTCCCCATAGTCTCTTCACTTGCCCGGGAGTCCACGCGCCACTTGCTGGCAACGACGCGAGGCACTCCGGAACGAAGAAAGATCCGGACGAGGCTACCGGGATCGACCATCCCTTGATCCGCCATCGCTGTCTCGCATCCGGAGAGAACAGCGAGTTGAAGGTTTTGAAGGTCCTGCGATGAGAGATCACTGCGGCCGGACAGGATCGACTGCTTCCTATCGCCAGGTGCAGATGCCAGCAGCAGCCCTGGCTCACGGCCACGCGTCACGGCATGACCGGCGAAGTGAAAGATCTGCGCACGAGGCAGGAGCTTCGCGACGCCTGCAAGAGTGGCTCGACTCCCCTGCAGCAGGAAGTGTTGATCGAATCGCGCGGCGACATCTTCGGCCTCGCGGTCTGCATCCGGTAGACGCTGGAGTCGATTGACCCGAACCAGTTCACCCGGCGATGGATCTCCGATGGAGAGGGCGACGGATCTCGGCGTGATCTGAACCTCAGGACGCGCTATCTGGGAATAAAAGAGGCCGATAGATTCGGAGATCGCGAAGCGGTCACCCAGATAGCTTCCAGCCGGACTCTGGAGCGCGGCAAACGGGATGCCACGAAGCGGAACATCGGGTTCAATGGTCAGGCCGCCGGACTGCGGCAGAAGATCGGCAACCGGAGCAACCAGCCACGCGTAGAGTTGCCGGCCATCGCGATGGAGCGCGATCAGGTCGGAGTTGGGATCGGCGCACAAGCGGGCGAAGCGTGTCGCGGTGGCTTGAAGCAGTTGCGCCGCCACGTTGACCCGGACGCGATGGACGCCGTTCCGATCGAGCTCCCAGATGACGAGTTCGGACGGGAAAGATGCCCACACAAGTGTCGGCGAAGTGGGTGCGGCCCGAACCAGGCGCTTCATCAGATCCGTCTCCCCGGACGCTGGAATCGCCTCCTGTTCCAGAGGGTTATATGCGAGGGTCCGGACAGCGTGAGGCGCCATCCGCAGCGGTTCTCCCTGGTACCACTCGAGAAACGCGAGTGAGCGTGCTTCCGCGCCATCGCGGGTACTGTAGATCTCGAGTAGCAGCCTGTAGGTCTGAGCCTTGTCGAGCTGCCAGGTGAGAAACTCCGTCTCTGACGAGAGCGAGTTCTTACCCTGCTCAATCAACCGAATCGCCTGCAGGAGCTGTTCCTCAGCCAACTCAGGCTTTCCGGAGCGGAGGTAAAGCTCACCGAGCGTCTCTCGATAGAGCGTCTCCGTCGACTGGTCGCTGGCCGAGGCAACAGTGTCCCGAACATCGTCGAGGCGAACTCGCGCCTTCGCCAACCAGCCTTGCCGTACCTCGAACGAGGCTCGCTCGATCTCAAGCGTCGCGCGCGCAACCTGCGAGTCTTTGCCCAGCGTGGCAAACATCGCCGCCGCTCTGTCGAACTCGGAGTCAGCCAGCCGCGCATCCCCCGCAGCCAGGGCTGCCTGAGCAACACTGGCGTGCCCGGATGCCTTCACCACAAGATCCCTTCCTTCAGAGTTCTTCAGGAGCGCTTCCTGCTCGGCAGCTTCGGCAAAGTTCCAAAGATGCTCGGTTTTTGCGGCGAATCCCATATCGACGAAGAACTCGCCTCCGCAGAAGGAGGGGTATCCAGAGCTCCAATAGTCACGAAGACCCGCCCTCATGCGGTTCCAGGAGTCCGACTCCGCCACCGCGCGAGAGGTAACGCCGTCGAGAAAGAATCTTCCGACCAGCGCAAGCACTGGATAGCCGGCGGCCTGAGCCGATGCCTCGCCGCGCCGGGCGAATTGCTCCGCGGCCTCGGGATTGCCTTGCAGCGACGAGCAGGTCGAAAGCTCGTAGAAGATTCGGGTCTGAACCCAGGGATACCGGTGTCCTCGAAGGGCGTGAAGGCCCTCCAGTCCAACCGGCAGACACTGACTGCCCATCTGCGAATGAGCCAGCGAACGCGCCAGTTCAAACGATGCCGCCGCAGTGCCCGCTTCGTTCTTATCTCTGCGAAAGTCCTCCAGGGAGTGCCGGGCATGCGTGACTGCCTGCCGGGGTTCACCCTCGGCGATGAGCCGAACCGCTGCAGAGAACTCCCGAACTCCCTCTGCCCAGAGCGGTGTATGGGGAGAAGCCAGAAGGTCCGCAAGCCATGCATCTCCATGCCGCCGGCTCAGTTCGTCCGACAGAGCATGTAGCGCGTCATCGTTATCCCGTGCGTTGGCACTTTTCACCGAACTAGAACCGGCAGCCGCGGTAAGCCACTGCTCCAGTGCAAGATCCAGGTAAGCTTCATCCTGCGTGCGTGGCCACTCCGTCTCTTCTCCGCGACTGTTGTGCGCCCTTAGCGATCGGGACAGTTGCAGGAGTTGCCCCATCGGAGGGGCTTCGGATTGGCTCGATCTCTTCATCAGGAGCAGCAACGCGTCGTACTGCCGCTTCCCTTCCGCCAGCCATGCGGGATCGCGCTCCACTAAGAGGAAGCGCTTCCAATCATCAGCGGAGCGATCGTAAAGGTACGCGCGCTGTTCACTGACGGCACGGTTGTAAAGCGCCACCGGATTGTCGGGTGTCTTCGCCAGCACTCGGCTCTGGTATTCGATGGCGAGAGCATAGTCATGTTCGTCCCCATCGTTCTGTTCCGCTCGCAGAAAGTACGCGGTGCTCAGGTCAAGCAGCGCAGCCGCAGAATCCGGCTCCGTCTCGAGCGCTCGCCGGGCGATCTCCAAAGCGTGTTCGAAGTTGCCGTCGAGAAGGTCTGCCTGGGCCTCTGCGTCGAGCAGAGCAACGTCATTGGGCCGCTTGCGGAGTCCATCGGCGACCGCTGACTCCGCTCGAAGAAGCGACCCGGGACGATCGAGATTCGAGGTGTCGGCTCCGCGCTGGGCTTTGGGTGGGGCGTACTTTGCGCCCGGGATGCGGAGTTCGATGGTCCGGTTCTCGGAGTAGGCCTGGGCGATCAAGGAATTTGGAGAAGAGCTCTTCCAATAGTGTTGGATCGCTCCCGCGCTTACGGCGATCAGGACGACCGCTGCTGCGGCCAGACCGAACTTCATCCCCCATCCCAGACGCGTGATGGACAAGTTGGCCCAGGGAGCGTTCTTGGCCGGTGGCGGCGAGCTTGCTCGCAGGTTCGCCGCGATCGCGGCCTGTCCCGCCGCAGTGCTGCTGGGCAGCGAAGCCAGAATCGCGGCCTCTTCCGGCGTGGTCTCGTCCTGAAGATCTTCGATGGCGGCCTTCAGCAGAGGGCCGCAATGGGCGCAGCGAGCCGCGTGCTCTAAAAGAGCGACTGCATCTGCCGGAACCAGAACGTTCGTAACGACTGCCATCCAGTCGCTACCCGGCGGACAGGAGGAACCGTGCGGCGCCGGCTCGACTACCTCAAGACCTCCCGCATTCAGGCTGCGGAGCATCTCCCGATCTTCTTCATACATATGCACCCTTTGCTGGCACTCCTTGCAGGTCTCCAGGTGACTTTCCGTCAAGTTCGTCGGGAATTTCAGGGACTGCGACGGATCTGGCGCGTGGGAGTCCCGCGACAACACCAGGACTACAATCTCCGCGTCATCGAGATGTTTCTCCGATGGCCTCTTCACGAGCAGTTCTCCTGTCTAGTACGACTCCGCGCGCCCGAATCCTTTTGCCGTCGAACCAGACCGGCTGCCGGGCGGGCCCGTCTTGGAGGTCATCCGGAGCCGCACCTGGCGGGTAAGCCGGAAGATGGCGCTCTCTACGCCCTTTGTTGTGAGTCCGATAGCGGGGATGGCTGCGATCGCGGTGGCGGTCATTCCCTGCTGATAGTGAAGCCAGAAGATAAGGCGGTCGCGCGCCTGGGCAGTGCCTTCCGTGCACTCCACCAGGCACTCGTCGATCTCGCGCATCAGAATGGCGGCGCGGATCGACTCTGCGCCGCCCGAACTATCACGCCCGGCTTCGGGTTCCAGGTGGCCGGAGAATTGACCAACCTCTCCGTTTCCGCGCTTCTGGGTCCTCTGCGACTTGATGTAATCGTGGGCTACGTTCGTGGCGACAGTCTTGATGTACCCGCTAACTGCGTGAGGATGGTCAGTCGCAAACCTCAGAAGCTTCCTGCATCGGTCGTGACAGAGTTTCAGGTAAGTCTCCTGGACAAGGTCCTCGACGATGTCGGGGGCGGATATCCCCCAGCGGCGCAGAGTGCGCAGGACGGAAAGGCTGATAGGGCGCTGATATTGAAGCACGAAAGCCTCCCAGGGCGCGGCATGACCGGATTCGGCGCACGCCCTGATAAGCTCCGTCGTCTTCATCTCCCTGTCTAGAATCAACGGGCCCTCGGGATCGCTAGTTTACATGAAAGCAACCTCTTTTTGATGTTTGCCCGTTAGGGCAAAGGGAAACCGCCGATTCCCTCGTCTTTTCCACGATAGAAACAAGTTCGACTGGGCAGGCAAGGCTGGAACTCTTCGACCTCGCTACGGATCACTCCGGCTAAAGAGGAGATTCGAAGTCTGCCTCTAGGCGAAAGAATCGAGGATCATGCGCGAACGATCGAGTCGAGTTTTCATGCGCCTCTCTCCCGGCAGCTCACCCTTTTTCCTGCCCCCATGGGGAAGCATCAGCAAGAGGCGGCAGGTTCCTGTAACCGAAGACAGCTCTGCTCCACCCACCCCTTTCGAAGACCGTCCGATGGGAGGTCTTACCGGATCACTTCGCGGCGCGGCGACCTGCTTTGATCGTCTCGAAGTGAACGAACACGAAAGGGGTCCGGCGGAGCAGTTAGCAAACCTGCTCCGGAAGATCGCCGTGGCGACAACAAGCAAGCGGCGCCGCATGATGGCACGCAGAAAGCGCCGGTCCTGAGTGCAACCTCGGCGTTGCCAATCTGACATACGACTGCAAGCGCAGCCCATCAAAGGTGTCCATCATCAGCTGCAGAAAGCCAATTTGCGTGACATGACTTCCGGTCTGGTAGTATGCCGCCATGAATAACCTTGCGCCATTTCTATGGTTCAATGACAACGCGGAAGAAGCCGCCGAGTTCTACCTGAACGTCTTCCCGCACGCACGCAAGCTCGATGAGGTGCGCTCCAAAGGTGTAGGGCCATGGCCCGCCGGCAAGATTGCCACGATCACTATCGAGCTTCAAGGGCAGGAGATGGTCTTTCTCAACGGCGGCCCCTCGTATCAACTCACCCCCGCCTTCTCCTTCTTCGTCCGCTGCGACTCCCAGGAAGAGATCGACAGCTACTGGGACAAGCTGATCGAAGGCGGCAAACCAATGGCCTGCGGCTGGCTCACGGATCGATTCGGACTTTGCTGGCAGGTCGTGCCGAGAAATATCGGCCAGTTGATCAGCCATCCCAAAGCGATGCAAGCCATGATGGGGATGATCAAGATGGACCTTCCCACGCTTGAAGCGGCTGCACAGGCGAGCTAGAAGCGCTAACGCTATGCAGCACGGTGACCCCCGCAGCATAGCGTGTTCTTCGAATCGAGACTCTGCGAGGTTTGCGCGAACTCGGGCTCACGATGTAATTGTCCTCAACACCTCTGGAAGAGGCGTCCCCTCTATTGTTGAGGTTGCCCCGCAGTTGCCCCAGACCAAACTTCGGATGGAAGAGACCAGAGAATAATGAAGCTTATTGCGATCGAAGAGCATTTCCTCACCGCCGAGATTCGTGCCGCATGGGCGACATCAGCAATTGGGCAGGAAGGTACCGCCGGGTTTGACCGTGGCGAGATCGAAGAGCGGCTCGATGACCTCGGGCAGGGCCGGATAGCCTTGATGGACGAAAGCGGCGTGGAAGTGCAGGTTCTCTCGGTCACTACGCCAGCTCTGCATAACCTTGACCCGGAAGAGAGCTTGATTCTGGCGCGGTGCACCAACGACCTCGTCGCGGCCACCATAGCGAAGTACCCCAAGCGGTTCCAGGGTTTCGCCACGTTGCCCACTGCCTCTCCGGCGGACGCCGCAATCGAGCTCGAGCGAGGAGTGCAGAGGCTCGGATTGGTTGGAACGATGCTTTGCGGGAGAACCCGCGACAAGAACCTGGATCACCCGGACTTCTTACCTCTATTCAGTACCGCCGCGAAGCTCGGCGTTCCTGTCTTCGTGCATCCGCAGATCCCGCAACGCGCAGTTCGAGACACTTACTACTCCGGATTTGGAGAGCTGATCGACACGGCGTTCGCGACGTTCGCTTTGGGATGGCACTACGAGGCCGGCATCCAGTTCGTGCGGCTGATGCTGGCAGGCGTCTTCGATCAATACCCTGATCTGCAGATCATCCTCGGCCACTGGGGCGAGGTTGTCCTCTTTTACCTAGAGCGGCTCAACTCGCTCGCGCGAGTTGCGAAGCTGCAAAGGCCCGTCGCCGACTACATGCGAAACAATCTCTACGTCACTCCGAGTGGCATGTGGAATCAGTCCTATCTTCACCGCACGCTTGAAATTGTCGGACCGGAGCGCATCCTGTTTTCCACCGACTATCCTTACCAGTACCGTCCGGGAGGCGCTGGAGCTTCCTTCCTCAACGAAGCAGTTCTTTCGCGCGAAGAGAAGGAACTATTTGCCCATGGCAATTGGGAGCGCCTGACCAAAGCGGTCGATCTCGGGCGCGCCGCTTCTTCCTGAAGAGAGCAGTCAGATTCCCTCTCTTGCGGTGACTTGAGGATCGATGGCATACCTCGCGACTTGCGTGACATTCTGGCGCGGTCAAACCGTTGGGGACGCATCCGGTGTGAGATTTCTTATTCGATGTCGAGCAAGTATGCCATTGCACTCTACGAGATGATTTGCCTGCGAACGAATCTGGACAGGTGCGTAGAAATCATCCCGATCAAGCGTTTCAGAGAATTGGTCGGTGTTCCTCCCGATGCATACGAACGCGGCGATAACTTCATGAGATTCGTAATAAAACCAGCCCTCTTGGAAGTGAACGGTTTGTCGGATATGGGCGTGCAGGTAAATTTGGTGCGCAAGCATGCGCGAGCCCCTATCGAAGCCGTGGAGATGACCTGGTGGAAGAAGACGGGCGATGAATTCCGAGCCGCAATCGCGGAGCGAAATCGCAGTAAGGCGGGCAGAATGGCACGACTTAAAGCAAGCGTTGGGGGCAGATCGTTTACGCCAGCAGTGGATGCTTTGTAACCGAGGGGTACTGGAGGGGTTTGCCGCGAGTTCGGCTCAGGCCAAGCCGAAAGAGCCGGAGGGATGCTCAGCGTTTGAGCTTGGGAATGACCTTCTCGATAACTCGCTTTTGGCCTTTCGGAGTCAATGCCACTTCACCGGCTACGCCAGTCGTTCTGATCTCATTGCTCGTCGTAAGACGAGAGATGGCAGTCGCCACGGATTTAGGAGTATTGTTCTTTGCAAGTTGAGTCAGCTTATCTTTGCTGATTTTGTGGCCTTCAGCATGATTCAACAGAAGCAGGATCTCTTCCGGGGCGCTGACACTCTGATCGAGGATCAGCGGGGTGCCATCGAGTTCGTGAATAAGCGAGTGTTCCAGCTGGATGATATCGGCGATTGTTTCAGCGATGACCTTTCTGTCGGCATTCCACGCGAGCCGCAGGAACTCGGCAAAGATCCACTTGCCCGCGTGGACCATCAAGATCGAGTCGTGTCAACATACAACCAGAGAGGTACTCAAGTTTATTTTTGGAAGGCGGGTGGTTTCAGCGAACAACCTTGTCCAGAATCGCCCTTGCGAGTGCTATCGAGTCGGAAATTACGCTAAAAACCCGGGGAGAGGACCTGCTGATGTTCTCGTCTTTCGCTAACCGGACGGCAGCGATCACAAGCGTCGAACAAACCGGTCACGGACCCGGGCTTCTTCCTCGCGCGCAACCGCACGTTTCATCTCGCCCACTTCTAACTCTCTCTCCGACCGGACCGGCTTACGGATGAGGCGCATCGACAGCTGTCCTTGGAAGATTTCCTGCGGGAAGTAGTGCCGCCTTGCCGCACAGAGGGGGCAGTCGTCGCCGATCCAGGATGCAGGCGGTATTTCCACCATGGCCGGGATCGGCTCCGAACGGCACTTGCACCCTATGACGTAATCGCAGATTACCGGCAATGCTCGCTCGCCCATGGAGCGATTATAGGAGAATAAAAGGCGAACAATTTCCACCGGGAATTATCCAAAACTCCCGACACATTGGGATGATCAGGGCGACTTCGAGGCGCTTAGGCGACCCTCGCTGGCTTTGTAAGGACTTTAGAATCTATCACAGATAAACATCGGAGGAGGGGTCGACCTGCCTCCTGAGCCAGGCGACCGCATCTTGCGTCTCTAAGCTGCTTTTTCCGGAAATAATCCCGGCATCCAGCGATGCGCCAGTGTCGCAGGAAAAGTGAGATGCAACGGTGCGCGAGGATTTTCGGACTCCAGAACACCGCGCTCCACAAGCGCAGAGACAATCCTGCGTGCCTGACGAGGTCCGGTGCTCACGATGGAGTCGGCTTCGCCGCGCGGAAGCTCGCCGCGATAAAGGATCGCCTCAAGGATGCTGCCGGATTTGGCGGGCAGGGTGCC
Source organism: Granulicella aggregans (assembly GCF_025685565.1). Taxonomy (NCBI): domain Bacteria; kingdom Pseudomonadati; phylum Acidobacteriota; class Terriglobia; order Terriglobales; family Acidobacteriaceae; genus Granulicella; species Granulicella aggregans. Next base: position 2,223,566 of record NZ_JAGSYE010000001.1, on the reverse strand, counting down.
CAACTTTATCTCCTCTTCCGCCCAGAGCAGGATGCGCGCCCTGAGATGTGCTGGCTGTACAAGACTTTCCATGAAGGTGACCTGGTCGATGCAGACGGTGAGGAAGAAGCGGGTGAATTCCGCAAGGGCTTCTTCACTCAGGTTGCCGCGTCCGTCCAAATCGTTGCGGCGCGTCATATCGCAGTAAGACAGAAGATCCTTGTACTGTTTCGAGTTGCGAGCAAGGCCCCGGGCGACGGACCAGACAGCACCCGTATCGAGTGTTGAAAGCAGCATGGCATGGGACATCAGTCGTGCGACTCGGCCATTGCCGTCCAAGAAAGGATGTATCCAGAGCAATCGGTGATGCGCGGCGGCAACCGCGAGAATCGACTCGGTTTTGCCAAGGCCACTGAAAACCTGCTCGAAGCGCTGCAAGAAGCGGGGCACGGAGCCAGGGCTGATGGCAACAAGACGGCCGACCTGCACATCCCTGCCTCGCAGTTCTCCGGGGACAACCCGGTGGCGCTCTTTGGTGGAGGGGTCTTCTACCCAGAGCAGATCCTCCGGCAGCAGCTCACAGAAGCGCCTATGGACTTCCTGGATACCTTCGGCAGTACATGCGCGCGCGCCATTCAGGCCGCCTTCGTCGATCCACTTCTGAACCGTGATATGCGCTTTGGCTTCGTGCTGCAGATCGCGCTTGTGCGCGTCGGTACTGTAGTCATTCTTGAGCGCCCGCTCGATATCCACCGGATGCGTATCGTGACCTTCAATAAGGTTGGAATAGTAACAATTCATGGAACGCACGAGCGTGGCGAGCGACGTGAGCAGACTCGGCGGGAGGCTGCGACGAAAACCTGCGGACTTCTGCGTGAGGTCAAAAGCAAGATCCGTGAGCGCAGGGCGGTGGCGTGAGCCATCGCTGATCAGCAACGGGTCCATAAGCGAAGTCAGTTCACCTCGGTCTTCCGCTCCAATGTCCGCTTCCATGACCGCTCCAAATATGAGTATAAATCAATCATTACCATGTACATGCAGAAATGCAAGGCCGACAATGAGCCGCATAAATGTCCGCATAAATGTCCGCTAGATTGGATAGGTTGCCGATCACTTGCAGATACAGAGACGCTTCAGTCCGCGCCTCGATTCGAGGCGAATCCATCAGTGCCAATCAGAATAAAGACGTGGACTGACTTATGTTTCAATTCAAGCCTGGTGTTATCGCGTGGTAACGACAGCGACTCCAATCCGAAATAATCCCTGCATCCCTCATCGCCATTAACGGCGTAATGGAACAATCAGATCCTCAACCAGACGGGCTGAGTCCAGTCTCAACGCTGACCGCGTTCTATTGACGTGAACGGCGCTGTTATTATCCCCGCCCATTCCCATGCTCATGCGGTTGGGACTGGCTTCACTCTCCCGCTGCGTGCGCCAAGCCATATGTTCGGCGTTCGAAAGGCTCAATGCCACTGCCACATGGCTGAGGCGCTGAGTCGGGTCGATGTGATCGAGGAGCCACGCGGCAAAGCCTAAGGCTTCACCGCACTGGCTCTGAATTCGCTCGTAAATCAGCTCCGCCATCATGCTTTCCGAGCGCTCCAGCGGGAGCGTTACGAGTATGGAGCCCTGCTCGTTGAGCAGAATCTGAGCGTTGCCGCGCTCCTGTTGCACCGTCAGGGTGTCGCCGTCGATCTCTCGCTCCACACCTGCGGCCGGATCAAACAATCGGTGCGCTCCGAAAAGTGCTTCCTTGTGAATCGCCTCGGCGAGGGCGGGCTTCTCCAATTCGATGGGCCGCAAGACAGACTGACGCGGGCCGCCGGCCACAGACAGGTTCAAGGTCGCGGAACTCGACGAATACGAAACGGATGATTTGCGGTAAGTCCCTGATCATCAAGCAGCTACAGAAATGGCTTCTAACACGTCTTCAAATGCGGACTGAGAGCGGACTGGAGCGATGACACTAGAGCAAGCTAAGTGCTTTAGAATGTGGTGGCCAGAGACGGGATCGAACCGCCGACGCCGGCCTTTTCAGGGCCGCCTTCCAATTTCGCTAAGCGTTTTAGAATCAACGTAAGCTATTGATAATAAAAATCGGGAATTAGCTGAGTTGTAGTGCCGAGTGGTACTCAGAGGTGCCTTTTGGGGGCAAGAATGTGTCCTATATGTGTCTCGAAACACCTTTGACTCACATCATTCAAGCTGTCACTAAGCACCCGAAAGTCGGCAAGCGTCTTCTTGCACGGTCCGGAGACGAACGCGGCCTGCGCATGAAGTGCCATATTTACCGACTCACCTCTTTTACGGGCATTGTCAACTTAATGGATGTGAGAAGCTGAGGTGATGAGCAGGTCTGAACGGTATCGCCGTCATCGCTTTCCGATCGAAGCAGTGGAGCACTGCGTCTGGCTGTATTTTCGTTTCTCTCTGAGCTATCGCAATCTCGAAGAGATGATAGCTGTGCGCGATGTGCGAGTGACGTATGAGACCGTCCGGGAAGGTTCTGTCGCGATAAGGATGCTTGGACGATCAAAGGCGGATGCGGTCGGGCTAATTATGCTGCCAAGGAGTAGAACAGCTGTGCAGGGGTTTGTCCCCTGCCGCCGTCTTTCATTTGCCCCTTCTTGATCATGTGCATGGGTTCGATGCCGGAGAGAAGGATGCGGGCGCAGCGAAAATCCTTGAAGCCGAGCATCGGTCTGGTTCGGCGTTTTATGGCACGGTGGTCTTGCTCAACGATGTTGTTCAGATACTTGACCTGACGCACGACGATCCGCTTCCTTCGTCCGCCGTTCATTGCTTCCAGAGCCGCCACATTCGAGCCGCTCTTATCGATGGTCACATTCTCGGGTGCGCCGTTTCGCTCAACAGCCTGTTCGAAGAACCTGCGTGCCGCGGCCTTGTCGCGATGCGCCCGCAGCAAGAAATCGACGGTGTCGCCTGCCTCCTCGACCGCACGGTACAGATACTTCCACTCGCCCCTAAACTTGATGTAGGTCTCGTCCACTCGCCAACTCCTTCCGGCCTTGCGCTTGGAGTGTCGGAACGCCTTCTTCAGGACTGGTAACAATTTGATCGCCCAGCGGTGCACCGTCGAGTGATCAAAAAAAACCGCGCTCGGCCATCATCTCTTCCAAGTGCCTAAGGCTCAACCGATACGCGCTATACCAGCGAACACAGCCCAGAATCACAGCCAGAGGATAGTGCAAGCGCTTTAAGACCTTTGCCATCTCTGGATTCAACGTCTGTCTCATCGCTCTCCAACCCCTCGCCCTAAGCACAAAGAATAGCAAAGCGCGCTATTGCGACAGAACCTAAATGGCAGCATGCTGATGCGAACTTCGGTGGCATGAAAGACAGGGTTTGCGACGGCAGCCTTGACGCCGGGCACACCGGTTCATTCGGCGAATTCCACGCCCAGAGTAACGGTGCTGAACGGGTTTGCTCGAGATTCTACAGCCAATCTACGTTTATAGGCCCTTGGCGGATACGCCGTAGTACTTCGCGATGGGGCATCGGGACCTGATCACCATAAGCCTGGACCACAGAGTTATAAGGGCAGATTTCATGATGAAAGGTATACAAGGCCCGAAGTCGCGTTGTCACTCAACCATTTGGTTGAATTTATGCTTGCTCAAGTTCCGTTGAACTGCAGGTGGCCACGGCGTTCCTAGAGACCGAACTCCCCGGCTCATGGTCCGCTCGGATGAAGGTCCAGCGATGCGAGTTAGGCGTATAGCTTGTCTTCCGGTAAAAGGACCCGCGTATCCGACGGTAAGATACCAGCGATTCCGTCGACACGTAAGCTGCGCGAGCCACCGCGAGACCGGGGGGTGGGACGTCCTGCAAACGCCCTTGCTCAGTACCCGGCTGTCAGGAAATAGCAACTCATGGTCCCGGTCGGGGAAGTCGTTTCGTTGGAGATGACACTCATCCCCAACGAATGATTCTTGCCCATAGGTGGTCTAAGTGGGAGTCAGCATGGCTACGAACACTTGCATGTCGCTATAGAACGCTTCTTTTTTGTGCGACGCAATGAGTTCGGATGAATCTTCAGCCACGGCATGTCACAGTAGTTCTGAACCTCGAACTTGTCGTCAAGCAAATAGATGCTGTCGCCGGTTACCAGCCTCATGTCGTGGTCTCGTAGGCCGCCACTGGGTATCCATTCAGGTCTGTCTTCTTTTCGGTAATAACTCTCGATTGCTCCATTTCAGTCACTGTGTACGTATCCGAGAGTGCGTTACGCGAAAGTCTTAGAATTCAAGGCGCGCTGCCAATTGGAACGCACGAGGGCCACCCGATCCGAAGAAGCCACCTGCGGTAGTCACTGCGTTGTAAAAATTGGCTTGGACGGGGGCGGTGGATGCAGCTCCGATGGAGATGTCTCGGCCTGCGAAGTTAGCGTTTGAGGTACCACGAACGTTCACCTCGTTGAGTAGGTTGAACCCTTCACCGATCAAGCTGAGAGTCGCGCGATCATGCAGGTTGAATGCCTTTCGGAGACGAAGATCGACCGAGCTGAACGGACTGAGGAAGTTGATTCCGCCCGGAACATGGGCCAGCTGGCCGCCGGCATTACAGGGAGTCGTCGCAGGGCATGCCGGCAGTGCGTTCCATCGGTCGATGACCGCGTTGAGTTGATCGCTGTTCTTGATCTCGCGACCCAGAGCGTTCCGCGGTAGCAAGGGCAGCCGCGAGCCGCTGGCACCCGTCGTGCTGCTGGCGGTACCGGGGATGAAGGTGTCCGCGGCGACTCCGGAGCCGAAGGTGTAGATGGGTGCGACGGAGAAGCCGTAGGGCAGCTTCGCTTCACCGTAAAGGGTGAGACGGTGGCGCTCGTCGGTGAGGGAGTAGCCCTTCTCGCGACGAAGTCCCGCGGTACCTTCCACCAGGTTCACCTGTTCGTCTTGATTGCCATTCTCAAGTTGATCGTCATTGGAGTAGTCAAAGGTCTTCGAGAGGGTGTAGCTGACGTGGTACTCGTATCCATAGCGGCGACCGGCCGCTGACTTACGACCGACGCTGGCCAGCAGACCGTCGTACCAGCTCTTTGCGGATGAGTCGAGGATGGTGACGCTATCCGAGATACCCGTAGCGGGATCGGTGATGATGCAAGGCTTGTTGCTGCCGGGGCAGGCAATGTAAGGCGATGTGGACGATGTGTTGCGAAGCAGGCTGCCGATGAGCTGACGCTCGCCGAAGACGTGAACCCCGTCGACAGTCACGATCCAATTGCTTCCAATCTGTTGTTGAACGCCCAGCGAGAACTGCTGAAAGCGCGGGTGATGGGAGTTGGGACCGAGGGCCACGATGCCGACTCCGCCGGTCTGGTGCGGGCCGCTGAAGGCGTTACTGATCGTGGGGCTGCCAGGGGCAAACGAAGAGCCGGGCGCAAAGCATAGGTCGAGACTGGCCGGTGCGGGAATATTCGGGTTGGTGCAACTGGAGCCCGCATACTGTGTGACCGTCAACGCGCGGTCATTCTGGATAATCTCCTTTGCGCCCGCCTCAACGATGATCCGGTCGTAGTAGATACCGTAGCCGCCGCGGAGAGCGGTCTTGCCGCTTCCGAATGGATCGAAGACGAAGCCGACGCGCGGGCCGAAGTCTTTCAGATCTGGATTCTTGATCAGCGGAATTACGTTTGCCATCCAGGTACAGGGAGTTGCGGTGATCGTCGTCAAGGTTGGGCAGGGTAGATGATCGCGGCTTTGGCCGGTCGCATTGGAATCGTATTCATAGCGAAGACCAAGGTTCAACGTGAGACGAGGGGTCACCCGCCAGTCGTCTTGCACATAGCCGGCGGTGTAGTTGTTCAGCACATGCGGCAACTGCACCGGTGCGATTGGTGCGGAGCTGTGGATCCCGACAGCGACGGGGATGTCGAGATCGTTGACGACGCCGTCTCCGTTGAGATCCGCAAAGCCGAAGTCCGTTGTCAGAATGACGGTCCCGGTGCCGAAGACGTTGATCTCGCCACTGTTGCGGTAGTGCTGAAACTCTATGCCGGTATGCAGGATGTGTTTGCCAAGCGAGATCGTGAAGTTATCGCGAAGCTGCTCCCGATTCAGGTGTGTCGATTGCGGGATGTTGAAGTTCGCTCCGTCTGCGAGATCGGGGAAGATGAGCTCATTTGTTAAGTTCAGTTGGGGGTTGGTCAGGGACTCGTTTTGCGGGAAGGTGGGGACGCTGTTGTAGAAGTTATCGAAGTGGACGGCGAATTCATTTGTCTTATTTGTGCCGAGGACTGTAGTCCATGAACCCACCACGGAGTGGAAGCGGTTCAACGAGTTCTGCCGCTCGGCTGCGGTGCTTTGTGGAGTGGATGCGGAGGCGCTGGCGATGGCAGTCTCAGTTGAACGATTGAAGCTGTAGCGGAGGCTGAACAGGTTCTTCTCGTTTGCATGGTAGTCAAGCCGATTGGAGAGGAGAACGTCGCGCAAGGGCGCTCCGGCGGACGTGTTGCGGATAGTGCCGGTGGTAAAGTCGCGCGTTCCAGTTTGTAACGCGGCGTTCTGGTTGCGATCTTCAACCGAGGTGAAGAAGAAAGCCTTCTCGCGGAGGATAGGGCCGCCAAGCGAGCCTCCGAACTGTTCGCGGTCGAATCGCGGCACCGGTTGCGTGCGATCAAAGGTAGCAGGAAGCCCCTGCAGGTGACGATTGCGTTCGAAGAAGAACAAAGACCCGTGCAGGTTATTGCCGCCACTTCGCGTCACTACGTTAATGATGCTGTTGCCGGACCTGCCGACCTGGGCCGTGAAACGCGCCGTGGCGATCTGAAACTCGGAGACGGAGTCTTCGGGCAGATTGCTCAGCGTGCCGCCTACAATCTCGTCATTGTTGTCGCCGCCGTCGATGGTGATGTTGCCGCCACGTCCAAAGCCGCCGGTCGAGCTGATTTCAAGCGTGTTGGTCTTGGTGGGATCGAAGATGGGCGCGGGCCGATTGCCGGGGATGAGGTAGGCAAGTTCGAGAAAATTGCGTCCGTTCAGCGGGATGCTCTGGATTGTCTCTGCGCCGATCTGACCCTGGACCATGGACTGCTCGAGATCAACCGCAGCCGCCGCCGAAGTTACGTCGATGACGCTATTCTGTCCGGCGACGACAAGAGTAGCGTCGAGGGTGAGCGCCTTCCCTGCTTCTACCTTCACATCCGTATAGTGCTTGCTCGACAAACCTGGAGAGTTGATGTCGAGCGTGTAGAGATCGGGCGCGAGGTTCGGCAGCGAGTAGGAGCCATCGGAGTTTGTGACACCGAGCCGGACGCTTCCCTGGCCCTGGCTTGTGGCGCGAATCACAACGCCCTGAATGACAAGGCCGCTGGAATCGCGAACCGTGCCGCTGATGATGCCGGTTGGCACCTGGGCGTCAGCAATATAAAAGAAAACGAACAAGCAAAGAGAGAGGATGAGAGAAGTGCTGCGACGCATTCATGGACTCCGGAGCAAGCGACTTCGTGGTTGCTTGCGCTCGACCATTGAACTGTGAAGATCAGCCGCAATCATAGGGAAGCCGATCAGCTTCTTCATCCATCGAAAGGTGGAAATTCACGAGTCACGAGGCGGATGGTTTTGCGCGTAAAGGAGCGTTCGACCGCTATTCCTCAAGCGAGATTGGGCTCTCCACAAAGGCTGCTCCACCCATGTTCCCGGCTACGCCTTTCCTGCGTGGCAGCAGCAGGCTTACGCCTGCTGCTGCAAATGCGATCAATGCCAGAAGAGCGATGGTGCTCGAGTGATAGGACCCGGCGGCGTCATACATATGGCCGACAAACATAGGTCCCGTGGCTCCTCCGATGGCGTAGGCCGTCCATGTCAGTCCATAGAGGACGGAGAAGTTCTTTCGACCGACATAGTGCGCGAGAAGGTAGGGCAGAACGTCTGCTTCGCTGCCAAGACCGACACCAAGCAGAGCAGCCCCAAGCAACGAAACGGCCGGCGATCCTGCAAAGGCGAGAATCAACGTCCCGACCGCTGCCAGGATGAGGATCATGGTCTGGATTCGTTGTGGAGAAAATCGATCGATGAGAAAGCCAACCCCAAGCCTTCCGAGAATGCCGGCACCGCCTCGCACCGACAGAGCGAGTGCGGCGCTTTGTGGCGTGACACCATGATCCGTGAGGATGGCGGCGAGGTTCGTGACCAGCCCGTTTTCACTGAAGGCGGAGAGTACCGTGATGCCGCAGAGGACCCAGAATGCCGTGCTCGCGAAGGCCCCCTTCACACTGACACCTGAGACAGCAGGTTCATCATGCGGCAGAGCTGCGGACGGACGATTGCGGACGAGAAGCGCGGTAAGTGGCAGTCCGAGGAGTGCGATCCCACCGAGCAGCAGATAGGCGCTGCGCCAGCCGTGATGTGCAATCGTCCATTGCGTGGCCGGTGGAATCAGGATCGAGCCGACGCCACTGCCGGTCAGGATCAAAGCCAGCGCGAAACCGCGGCGCTTCTGAAACCAGGTAAGAATCGTGCGCGTGTAAGCGAACTGAGCGGTCCCGTTCGCAACCAGTCCGAGCATGAAGAAGGTGAAGTAGAACTGGCTGATGTTTCCGCTCAGATGGCTGAGCGAAGCGAGAGCAAGAGCGAACACCAGGATGCACGGCAGGATGATGCGCCGGGGAGGAAGGCGGTCCAGCAGCATGCCTATAAAAGGGGACACTAGTGCAACGGTGATGGCAGCGATCGCGAAGGTGCCATCGAGCGCCTCCCGCTTCCAGCCGAAGGCCGTGTGCAAAGGATTCAGGAAGAGGCTGAAGGTGTACGGCACGATCGGCGAGAAGCTCGTCATGACGCCAGCGAACGCAGCGGTCGCTACACTCCAGCCGGGATAGTGGATCGAACTTTCATCGTTCGCTTTTGCAAGGACTGTTTCAGGCATGGGAAGCATCATCCACTTCCTGCTGCGGTTGCTCGAATTGCTTCAGCAGCTCCTGCGAAGGCAAGCCGAATGCGTTTACAACGCGGTTGAACGTCGCGAAGAGGGCGGTCACATGGATTGCCTCGGCGATCTGCAGGTCCGTCCAACCAGCGAGTCGCATCGTCTCGATATCCGAGGGAGCGATGGATTGCGACTCCTCTGTGATCTTCTTCACAAACCGAAGTAGGGTGCGCTCCTGCGCTGTGATCGAGAGAGACTCGGCATCGCAGGCAAGCACTGCGTCCAGAGTTGGTGCCGAGCCGCCTTGCATGCGGAAGGAATAGGCGTGGCTGTCTGTACAGTAGCTGCAACTGTTGGTTGCGGAGACGAAGGTGGAGATCATCTCCTTGTGCTGGCGGCCGAGAGCGCCGTCCACAAAGAGCATCGACTTTGCCAGGCCCATCATATGGGCGAGCAGCGGCGGGTGCGTGGCGAAGCACTGCAGAATGCCTGGCACCTGAGGGCGGCCAAAGTCTTCGCGAAACTGCTGGTACAGGCGCTTGATCTCGGGAGAAGCGTTCGCCTCATTTACTACTTCGAGATTCGCAGCTTGAATCGGGTGCGGTTCTTCGCGCCGCGCAGTGTGTTGGTCTTGAGAGATCGTCATAGTTGTTGGAAGGCGATGTGAGTCGCGGACACGAGAATGCTACGCAGCCCGATTGGCATTGTCCTCAATCTTTAGATGGACTCAGCTTTGAAAGCCGTGAGGCATTGCAACTGCCCTAGTCACGAACGGGTTAGCGCCTGGCGATTCCAGTTCGGAGACACCAGAGGCTAACCCGCTTTGCGTTCAATCACAGCATCCAGACTCAGATTTGGGCAAAGTCAAAACTTCAACTTGATTGAAATTTGAATCTGCCGGGCCGCTCCAGCAAAGGTGGGCGAACCGAAGGTCGGATTGGCCGGGCTGGTTACGCCGTCGCCGTAGTGTTTCGGGATCGCACCGCCGAACTCTCCCGCGCCGTAAACCTGGTCGACATCCTGCACGTTGACGCGGTTCAAGACGTTCAACGCCTCAGCGCTGGCGTTCAGCTTGTAGCGTTCACTGAGTGAGAAGAGACGCTGGAGGCGAAGATCGGTGTCATAGTACGGGGCGCCCTGATAGGTGTTGCGTCCGATGTTGCCGACACGATCGTTGAAGGGAAAGCCGTCGCCATTGATATCGGACCCGGCAAGGATACTGTAGGCCTGTGCGCTCTGCAGCGTGTTCAGCATGGAAAGCTGGATGCCGCGTAATGGCGCGCTCCAGGTCTCGGGAGTTTCTGCGAGGGCTGTGACGACGAGGCGATGGCGCACATCGTTGTCGCTGACGGAGCGGTCTAGCTGAGGCTGAAGGTAGTCCTGCGGCTCATCCTGAAGCTGATTTTCAGTAGCAAGGTCGATCGATTTGCCGTAGACATAGTTGGTGAGCACGCTGAAGTGCTGGCTGAACTCCTTGCGCAGCGTGACGGATCCGCCATGGTAGATGGACCAGCCGGATGGCGTGTCGTACAAGACGAAGCCGAAGGCCGGGTCGGCAGGCGTAAACTTCTGTCGCCCATCGGAAAGGAAGCCCGCCGGAGTGCCGTTGATGGTATTCGAGCTGTTGAGATGGATGGCGTGTACATAGTGATATCCAAGCGTTAGATACCACTTCCCGCCAAGTTCGTTTTCGACCTCGAGGTTCGCCTGTTCCGTGTAGCTGGAGGGAAACTTGCGTACGGTGAAGCCGAGTGGAAACTGCTTCAGGATTCCGGGAGCCGGATAGATCCCGTTGTGGGTGAAGTTCGAGAAAGCCGCGCCGGCGAGAACCGGACCGGCAGTTCCAACCATGCCCGCAGGACCAAAGCCGACGAGGTCTCGCGTTGGGTTGGCAAAGGTGGGCAGCAAAGGCTGATTCATCGTGGTGAATGGCGATGCACCATGCCAGCCGTTGACCAGGCTGCTGTATTCGAGCGAGCCGGTATATAGGCCGAAGCTGGAACGGACAGCGCCCTTGCCGTTGCGGAATCCATACGCAAGGCCGACGCGGGGTTGAACATTACCGTAGTTCGTGGGGTTCATCTGGCCGACGATCTTGAGGTCGCTTGCCGACGGCAGGAAGTCGACATCGTAGCGCAGACCAGCGGAGAGCACTAGATTCTGTTTGACCTTCCACTGATCCTGAACATAGAGGCCGACAAGCTTATGCCAAAAAGCAACCTGGTCTGCTGCCTGGTGGGCGGGACCGTCGGGGCCGTCATAGAAGCCATTCGTGAAGGGCACATTTCGCTGCGGCACTTGCTGGCCAAAGTCAGCCTTGGTCTGCTGGAAGAGAAACTGGACGGCGGTTCCGGGACCGAAGGCGGCGAAGGGACCGGTGCCGAAGAAGCTCTGCGGGCTGAAGATGCCTACGCCAGGCGTGAAGTAGGGAGTCTGTGCGCTGAACCAACCGGGCTCCAGCTCTGCGCCGAATTTGAGGGTGTGTTCGCCGCGTGTATAGGCCAGTGCTTCTTTGGCCTGGAAGTGGTGCTCGCTGTAGTAGTCGACGCCCCCAAGGAAACCGCCACTGTAGAGAGTGTCCGCGACGTTGATCGTGGGCTCGAAGCCAGCGCCGACAGGATTCATATAGAAAATCCTGCGGCCGAAGTTCACGGAACTCTCGGAGGTCCAATGATTGCTGATGACGTGGAAGAAGTTTGCGTAGGCCGTCTGGTCGTGGACGCGGTTGTCACGATAGCTCGAGGGCAAGCCCTGGCCGGGTGAAGCAGCGGGCGTGTTGCCGTTATGCACGTCCGCGAAGAGATAGCCGACGGACAGCGTGCTGCGCTGGTTCAGAACATCGGTGAACTTTCCGAAGGCATTGTTGTAGTCGCCAATCTGGAGGATGGAGCCGAGGTTCTCCGGCGAAAGACCGAGGCTGGTCTTGATCTGATTGATGCTTGGAGTGCCGGGACCGAGGCAGCCTGCTGTGTCGATGCACTTCAGAATAAAGCGAGAGTAGATTGGCGATTGTGCGCGTCGCTGGCCCTCGTAACCGAGGAAGTAAAAAGCCTTGTCCTTGCGCAGCGGGCCGCCGACAGTGGCTCCGAACTGGTTGAAGCGGAGCGTGTCAAAGCCGGGTGCGGAGAGCAAGTTGTTGGCATTCGCGGCGTTGTTGCGAATGTACTCGTAGACCGATCCGTGAAGATCGTTGGTGCCAGATTTGGTGATGGTGTTGACTGCCGCGCCCAGGCTAAGACCAGACCCAGCCGCATCGGGCCCGCTGACGACGCGGAACTCCTGCACCCAATCGAGCGACGGGCTGACGCGCTGCACGCCCGAGACCAGGGTAGTATCGTCCACGCCATCGAGACCGTAGAAGACACTATGAGTCTCCCGCAGGCCGGCAAAGCTGACCTCAAGGACGGTCTCTTGAAATGCCGATTGCGCACCCGTGCTGGAGTTACGTCCGACTGTGGCGGTGGGAGTAAGTAAGACGAAGTCGATGAAGTCACGGTCGGATATGGGAAGGTCAGAGATCTGTTTCGGCTCGATGACCTGGCTGCCTTCGATGCGCTCCTTGTCGACGCCCTGGGCGGTGTCGCGAACTTCAACCTGCTCGGTGTTGGTACGGATGCGCAGCAACACCTGAAGATCGGCGACCTGCCCGAGGGTCAAGACAAGCGGAGCTTGATATGACGCGAATGAGTCCGCATCGACGGTGACGGTGTACTGCCCTGCGGAGAGGCCGGGGATCGAGACGACTCCGCGCTGGTCTGAAGCTTCGTTGCGGACAACGCCCGTATCGGAGTTGCGGATAGTCACCTTTGCCTGCGCCACGGCGATTCCCTGCGGATCATCGACTGTAAGCCGGAGCGTTGCGAACTGCTGCCCATAGGCGGGAGCCAGCGACATAAAAAAGAGAGCAAATCCGAAGAGAACTGTCAGGCGAAGGCGGGCACGAAGGGATACGGGTGCTGCCTTCGTATAGGTTGTGGCACGAGCAGAGAGCAACGCAAGAGACGAGGTCATACAAATCCTTTGGAAGAGTTCAATGGAAAAAATTGGGGTTCAATTCGCAGGTCTGAATTATGCGGAACGTGGAGGAGCTGCGCCTCAGCCGCAGGGATGATGCGGAGTCAGCCGCTAGGTGGAGTTGCGTCTCCTCCTCGCTGCCTACTCAGCCTGCAAGTCAACCCTCCGATGGATGCGCCCTGTTTGTTTCACACACTAGACTTCGCAGCATGGCTATCCAGACCGAACAGATTGGCAGCATCCCTCGCCCGGCCTCACTTATCACTGCCATCGCTGCATTTCATGCAGATCAACTTAGCGCCGCAGCTCTTGAGGAGGAGTACGCCAAGGCGTTGCGGGAGACGATTGAGCGCCTTGAGCAGACTGGCTCACCGGTAATCACCGACGGCGAACAGACGAAGCCAAGCTTCGCCACCTATGCTCTGACGGGCCTCACGAATCTCGCGCCGGATGGGGTCGTGATTCCATTTGCCGATGGCCATATACGCCAATTACCGCGCCTTACGCGAGGTCCATTCCGATATGGCGTGCATGCGGCCCGGTATTTGAAGGCCGCGCGAGGACACACGCAACGACCGATCAAGCAGGCCGTCATCTCCGCGTCTGCGATGAGCCTCCTGTACCCGTCGCAGGAGATACCGGGATTTCCACGCGAGGCTTTTGTTGCGGATTTAGTTGCAGAGGCGAGGGAGGATATTCGAGGAGCACTTAGCGCGGGTGCCGCAAGCGTACAGATCGACTTCACCGAGGCAAGGTTGTCGCTGAAGCTCGATCCGAAGGGCGGTCTGTTGCGCAGCTTCGTCGGGCTGAACAACCAGGTGCTTGAGGGGTTCACCCCCGAGGAGCGCCGCCACATCGGAGTTCATGTCTGCCCTGGAGGAGATCATGATTCAACCCATAGCGCCGATGTTGACTATGCCGATTTGCTGCCTGAACTCTTCAAATTGAACGTCGGTCGCTTCTATCTGCAGATGGCGAGTGAGCCGGACCGCAAACGTGTTCTGGCAACGGTTAAGCAGGTGCTCGGACCGGACCATCTTGTCTTCATTGGCGTCGTCGATCCGATCAATCCGGAGATCGAGACCCCGGAACAGGTGCGTGACAGGATTCTGGAAGCCGCCTCGATACTCCCATTGGATCAGCTCGGAACCACTGACGACTGTGGCTTCGCGCCTTTTGCGGACGATATCTCGACGGCCCGCGAGACCGCCTTCAGCAAAATCCGCTCCAGGGTAGAGGGGACCGAACTGGCAGCTCGTGAGTTGGGGATCTAGCAATACGAATAGGGTGCGGCTACGTGGGAAGACTCGGACAAGTCTTCCCACGTTGAACTAGTGCGTTGCAGGCTGACGATAGCCGTCAGCCTTTAGCTTGGGAGAGACCGACGCAGTTTGGAAGTCCTGCTTCACGCTCTTGACCAGGTCTTCGTCGCCATCGAGATGCGTCTGGACTTCCCAGTGACAGCCAGAGCGTACGCGGTGGGCCGGGCGTTGTACTCAACACGAAGGAAGGTTTTGATCTCATGCTTTTGATGGAGACTTTCTGGTCAGGCTGCTTCACCGGGCGAAACGTCGGATTGCGCACGGTTCGGCATCATCGCCAGATCGCGCGTTCCCTGATTGCGGTTTTCAATGCCGATCAGGTTGAGTATCGGACTCGTAATCATGGTGGTCACCAGGGCCATCACGACGAGCATCGTGAACAAAGTGGGCGAAAAGACGTGCGCGTTATAAGCGATATTCAACACGATCAACTCGACCAGACCGCGTGTGTTGAGCAACGCTCCCAGCGCCATTGCATCCCGCCATGACTGGCCAGTCAGCCTGGAGGCGATGATCGCGCCCCCCATCTTGCCCGCCACCGCAGCCGCCAACACGACAGCGGTCCAGAGCCAGATGCTAGTACCGGAGAGCAGATCGAGCCGGGTGCGCATCCCGGTGAGCGCGAAAAACAGCGGCAGCAGGAGAATCGACGTAATCGTGTCGAGGCGAGTGCGCACCGCAGTCTGCCATCTCTCAATGCGAGGGAAGCATATGCCGGCCAGAAACGCTCCGAAGAGCGGATGGATTCCGATTGCCTCTGTCGCCGCCGCCGAGGCGAGGACAGTCGCCACGACGACACCGAGTGTTTCATACGAAAGACCTGCCTCGCTCTGGCGTCGAGCGACCCAGCTGCCGAGCGGCCTGACGACGACGAGCATCACCGCTAGGTAAATGCCGAGCCATAGAAAGCGCATGGTGAGCGGCGTCGCCTCCCCAGCATGGGGAAGAAGCGTCAGTCCTAACGCGAGGAGGAGCCACGCGCAGACGTCGTCCACGGCGGCGCACATCAGTGCCGTGGCTCCGAGAGGCGTGGACTGCAGGCCCCTTTCTTCCAGAATTCGAGCGAGCACGGGGAACGCGGTGATGCTCATGGAGATGCCGAGGAAGAGTACGAATGGGATATTGCCAATCCCGTCCGGTGCGAACCGGATCCGCAGGTAATGGGCGACCATCACGGCCATCAGGAAAGGAAAGAGGATGCTCATAGCGCTGGCGAGAAGCGCCGTGGAGCGCTGCCTGCGCAGATGTTCATAGTCCAGTTCGCTGCCGATCAAGAACAGAAATAAGACAAGGCCGATGGTGCTGAGGATCTCAAAGGAAGCGAGCGAACTTTGAGGAAACAGCCGAGCCGAGACATGTGGTGCGAACCTGCCAAGAATTGACGGGCCCACCAGGATTCCACCCACGATTTCGCCGATCACCCGAGCCTGTCCGAGTCTCCGCGCGACCCACCCGCAAGCCAGCGCCGTCAGCAAAACGACCGCCATCTGAATGAGTAAAAGTGTCATGCACCCTCATAGCGCAGGCATCTGCCCACGGTTGGTCGTACGACGATTTCCGTAAAGAATGATCGCTTCCGTCAGCAGAAGGACAAGTCCTAAGGGGAAAGCCCGGACCCCCAATGTAGCTGGCCATGTGAGCCTGAAGTCAGATGCCCAGTCCAGCAAAATGAGCCCTAAACCACCGAAGAACAGAATGGAGCCAAACCATCTGCGAAAGGCCGCCGACATTTCGCCTTCCCCGCGGTAGTCTGTTCCGCGAACTTCCAACAGGGGCGGCCCGCCAAGACCTGCGGTTCCATAGATCCGGCAGAGCAACGTACTTGATCGTTTTACCTCACTGTTCGCGAACTCCTTCGCCTCGGCAAGGGTTGTGAAGACATTGCAGTAAGGCGCTCCGGAGGCATTATCCGGCGACGCTTCATGCCTGGAATAAAGAACCGCGTACTCGCCGGGTGCCATCCGCTCGTTCCAGGAGTGCGGCACAACATTCGGATCAAAGAGCAGCACGGTGCGAGGCTGGCCCATGGCAAAGTATACCAATCAGCGGAAGCTCACTCAGGGCAGGAGATCCATTCATTCCATGGCTGACGCAACGGGGCGAAACAAGTTTCAACTCCAAAGGCGATCTCAACCTTTCGGTCGATGCGAGGCTTGCAGCCTCTGCCTAAAATAGTTTCGCTTCCGAACTCACCCTGCAGGTTCTTCCAATGCCCGATCAGCCGAACCCACGACGTCCAAAACGAGGTACCTACAGCCCGAGGCCCGAGACCCTGGAGCTACTGCGCGTCTCCGGAAATCCGATCAACGGCTTAGGCGAGGAGACGCCGCGTCGGCCATCGCCTTTCTTCTGGCATCCTCCCGACCAGCATCCCTACGGCGACCTCCAGGTCGTCGCCCGGCAGAGCTCTCGCGCCTGCCCTGATTCGGGGCCGGCCTTCATGGCCGCCTACAGTTACCCGGAGCTCATCCCGGTCGCCGAGGAGCAGAACACCGCATCTGCCGAGCAGCTTTCGGCTGAGGTCACCGCCTTTGCTCTTTCGCACGAAGCAGACGCGGTGGGCATCGCGGCAATGGACCCGCTCTATGTCTTCGAAGGCTACACCGTCGAGGAGCCGTGGGTCATCGTGCTTGGGCTGGCGCACAACTACGAGCGCTTGAAGGAAGTTCCGTCGGACGAGACGAACGGAGTTGGTGTTGTGGATATTGGCGATCAGTACGCAAAGGGCACGCGGTCTTCCTACGCTGTGGCCAACTGGATTCGCTCGCAGGGATACACGGCCAACCCGTACCCTGGACCTTCAGCGAGTGCTCTGGTGCTTATACCACCGGCGATCGCTGCCGGCCTGGGCGAGTTGGGCAAGCATGGCTCCTTGATCAGCCCGAAGTTTGGATCAGGCGTGCGGCTCGCGGGCGTGACCACAAACATGCCACTGGTGGCCACCGGTCCGAGCCGCTTCGGCGCGGATGACTTCTGTACTAACTGCCAGGTGTGCACGCGCGCATGTCCCCCCGGCGCGATCTCGGAAGACAAGCAGATGGTCCGGGGTGTGGAGCGCTGGTATGTGAACTTCGACAAGTGCATTCCCTACTTCGCAGAGGCCGCATCGTGCGGCATCTGCATTGCTGAGTGTCCCTGGACACGACCGGATGTGCGACCCAAGCTGCTCGCCACCATGGCTCGAAGAATGGCGGACAAGGCTGATAGCAGTCATGTTCCTCCATCTCAACCTGTCACTCACGAGGCATACCAGTGATTGCGGCGGAGAAGGAGAGACAGAGACCTCTTACTATCGGCAGACCTAGGGTAAGCGCGGACATCTGGCTGGCTTCGTTGTTCACAGCACTTCCATTTGTCTGCCTCGCGGTCCCGATGTACGTGATCCGGCCATTCCGCCCTCAACGCTACTCTCAGTTGAGCGCAGCGTTGACGATCCGGTCTCTCGGTCCGTGGGTCTCTGCCATCGCGGCGGTCGTCGTTGTCGCAATCACACTTCGTGTGTGGGCACGATCGAAGCGGGTCTTGCCGCGACTGGCGACGCTGGCCCTTTGCTTACTCGTGATCGCCGGGGCGGCCCTCACCAACGTCAATATCTTCGAAGTGATGTTTCATCCTTATGCGTCACCGTCCTTCACCGACCCCGCATCTGCCCAAGTCGACTCCGACGACAAGGTGCTTGGGGTCAGGATCAATGGGGAGGCACGAGCCTACCCTATCCGTACGATGGGTTACCACCACATCGTGAACGATGTGGTCGGGGGCAAGCCTCTCGCTGTGACCTATTGCACCTTGTGCCACACCGGTCTCGTATGGAGCCGCACGCTCAATGGCAGGACGCTGCACTTTCGTCTCGCGGGCATCAATAACGGGAATGCGCTGATGCGCGATGAAGAGACCAGCAGCATCTGGCAGCAGAGCACAGGCGAAGCGATCTTCGGGCCATGGAAAGGGCAGCATCTGAGCCTGATCCATAGCGATGAGCTGACCTTCGCGCTATGGCGGGCCGAGCAGCCGGCAGGTCTGGTCCTCAAACCAGATCCGAAATATGTGTCAGAGTACGACCCGAAGGACTGGGAGAAGCATGTCGAGAAGACCCACACGGTCATAGACACCAGCAAGTCTGGATTTCCGCCCCACGAGCTGATCCTGGGGGTGACGAACGCCGGTCTAAGTAAGGCCTATCCGCTGAAGTCTATTCTTGCCGCGAAGATTGTCCAGGACCAGGTTGGCGACTTCCCTATTCTTATCGCCATGGGCCCCGACGGATCGTCGATTCGCATCTTCAAGGGTAGACTCGGGTCGGCTCCGATGACCTTCATCTCTACCGTTGGCGCTGGAAGAATCATGCGTGATGCGGAGACAGGAAGTGATTGGAACTTCGAGGGATGCGCACTTTCAGGCAAACTGGCAGGCCAGTGCCTCCAGGCGATAGACAGTAACAAGGACTACTGGTTCGACTGGCTCAATCACCACCCCGCGACGCAGTTGTTTCGAGGCTGAGCAGAACTCCGGGGACGTGCTATAAACTTCCCTTCAAACGTACCGTGATTTCCGCTTTTCGAGATAGATGAAACCTGGTGCCCCGCCTGCGCATGACGACTCCCGAACTCGAAGCTTTGCCACTATCTCAAGCATCGACAGCACCGCCGCGCCGCGCAAAGAGAGCGATCCAATTTAGTCTTCTGGTCGCTTTGATTGTCTGGATTGCGTGGCTCGTCTTTGGAGGCCGTCTCGCAATTCATCACCTGCTTGTGGATTGGCGGGTGGCACTGACGATGGTCTTCGGTTCTCTCGTCGGCGGTGGAACCAGTGAGGGCGGCGGAGCCATCGCTTTTCCGATCTTCACCAAGCTGCTTCACATTGCGCCGCGCGATGCGCGAAACTTTTCGCTTGCCATCCAAAGCATCGGGATGGGTGCCGCGACTGTAAGCATCCTGTACCTCCGCATCCCGATTGAGCGGAGAGCTTGGCTCTATGCGGGGGTACCCGGCATTCTGGGAGTCGCGCTTGGGGCCGTCTTCGTTGCGCCTCGCATCCCGCCGATCTTTGTGCGCACCTCGTTCACCGTGCTGGTGAGCAGCATGGCCGTAGCGCTCCTGCTAGTGAATCGAGAGAAAGACGTTCTTCGCAACCGAGCGATGCCGATCTTCGGCCCAAGAGAGAAGATGATTCTTGTCCTCGCAGGTTTGCTGGGCGGTGTGGTCAGCGCCCTCGTTGGGACTGGCGAAAATTCAATTGTCTTTATGGTCATGGTGCTGCTGTTTCGCGTCGACGAAAAGATCGTCACGCCCACAACCGTGGTCCTTATGACCATGGTGACGATTCCCGGTTTCCTGCTCCATCTCTTCCTGCTGAAGGACTTCTCGCCTGCCGTGATGGGGTACTGGCTTGCGGCTGTCCCGATAGCCGTCGTTGCGGCGCCGCTTGGGGCGTTGATCTGCTCGCAGATGAAGAGGCACTCCATCGTGCATCTTCTCCTGTTCCTCATCGCCTTGGAGTTCATCAGCACAATCGTTCTGGTACCGTTGCCCCCGCCGGTGCTTTGGGTCTCGCTGGCAACGTTGATCATTTGCG
Source organism: Granulicella aggregans (assembly GCF_025685565.1). Taxonomy (NCBI): domain Bacteria; kingdom Pseudomonadati; phylum Acidobacteriota; class Terriglobia; order Terriglobales; family Acidobacteriaceae; genus Granulicella; species Granulicella aggregans. The sequence continues at coordinate 2,203,791 of NZ_JAGSYE010000001.1, read as the reverse complement.
GCTCCATCGACTTCGCCATGAGCCGAGCGCGGCGATACCTGCCGGAGAATATTCCATCGTCTTAACGCAGAGAGAAGAGATGCCCACCACGTCGATTCTTTCGCATGTCTCAACCTTTCGATGGATACTCAACTCTAGAGCAGTCTTGTAGCTTTATTCCTGAAATGGTGCAGGCTTCTCTGTAAATTCCAAAACACATGCTAGACGCACTACAAGAGATCGATACAGAAGTTCAGGCGGACGTTGTCGTCATCGGCGGCGGCTTGTCCGGGCTCGCTGCAGCGATCCATCTGACCCGCGCAGGCCTGAAGGTGATCTGCCTTGAACCGCGAGAGAACTTCACGAAAATTATTGGAGAATCTCTCGATTGGTCGGCACCGCTGTTGTTCGCGCAGCTCGGACTTCCGATGGAAGAGCTGGTCAGCACCGGGGCAGCGACCTTCAAGCGTCACATCACTGTGACGGCTGTGGATGGTACGCAGGAGGAGTTCCTTCCTGGGGCGTGGCTCGCCGAGCGTCCCTGGAACGTTGAGACGCGCACGTTGCACCTGGACCGACTGCAGATCCACGCATTGTTGCAGGAGGAGGTACGCGCCCAGGGAACGGTGACGCTGCACGAACGTGCCATCGGATTCGAGGTCCGCGATGGCAGGATTCTTTCCGTGCAGACCTCCGGCGCACGTGCTATTCGTCCTCGCTGGGTGGTGGATGCGTCCGGCGCGGCCGCAAGCCTGCTTGGACGAGAGTTCAATCTTCCATCGGCGTCTTACGGACCGAGAAAGATTGCGCTGTGGGCCCACTTTCCTACCGACGAATGGGTCGAAGGCACTACCCTCTACACGCTCAGCTCCGGGGACGAGTACATGGAATGGATCTGGGAGATTCCAGTCAGCCCCGGCGTAAGCAGCATCGGCTATGTCGCACCCGGATCAAAAGCCAAGCAGCAGCGCGCTGCGGGGCTGAGCAACGCCGAGATACTTTCAACGCAGATGAGCAGGTTTACGCGCTTATCGGAGATCACCGAGCAGTCCCCGGTCGAGCATGTGGCCGCTACGTCATTTCTCTGCCGGACCTACAGCGGTGTCTGTGGCCCCAACTGGATCATCATCGGTGAGGCTGCGTCTCAGTCAGACCCGATTACCGGAAACGGCGTGACGGCTGCGTTGCGTCACGCGGAAGAGGGCAGCGCGCTCATCGTCCGGTATCAGCATAGAGAGAAGATTCCGGCGCTTGCACGATTTGTCTACGACATGCGTGTAAGCGGGATGGGGCGCTACTTCAACAGTCTGATCGAGAAGCTTTATTACGAGTCTCCAGTCCGCTCTTTTCTTGGCATCTTCCTCACGGCGCGGGTTTACACCGTTCCCGCATGGCTCACGAACGTGGTGTACTCGCGCACCCGTCCAAGGAAGCTGCTTGGAACAGTAGTTCTATGTTCGGCAATGATCACGCTGCGTGCGGCTGCCTGGGGACTTTTTCGGGTCTCAAGCCTCTTGAAACGCCGATCCGGTCGAACATGTCAGCCCGTTTCCGCCGAACTCACATCGGGCCAGGAACGCATTTCCCATAGGGAGAAACGCCGTGGACTGCATCTGCAGAGGTAACGGCAATGCTGTTCACTTCCGTCATGGCATGCTCACCAAAGGTGCTCTCTGGGATTGAATCATTGGGAAACTCGCATCCCATCCTCGCTGCTCTGCGGGTCGACCTTCGGCTGGCCTGGCTGAGGATATCTCTACATCCGATAACGTCTATAAGGACCGCATTCGCAATAACTCATTGTCTTGGAATTATCCAGAACGCCTGATAAAAACCGTTACGTATAGTTGCTGTCCTTGGTCATAACATGAAGAACTCCGGCAACTAATCTCCAAATGGACATCGGCAGCGAAGGTTTCAAGGCTGAGGCGCGTCGCTTAGAACCCTCCGGCCTCAGCCGTCATGAACCTCCGTCGGGATGTTAGAGGCTCACGCTCAGGCGATTGACCGCTGCATCCTCGAGGTGCAGCTCCTTGGCGAACTGGCTGAATCTTAGGCCTGATCAAAGGCAGGTCGCCGGGAAAGCCTCCCAGGGACGATGATGTTTCATAAGAAGCAAGTTAACCGGGTTTTTCGCGGGCATGAGGTCGACCGTCCCACCCACACGTTTCCCCATCGGATCCTCAGAGACTCAACTCGCGCATAGGTATGGGGGGAAATCCGGGTGGATTTTATCGTCCAACTGAATAGGTTGCAAAACCGAAAGGCAGCTCGACGCGAAGCGGGACAATACGAATGCACAGCAACATGCGCGGCTGATTCGCTGCGACCGAATGAGCCGAGCATTACTACGATGGCGGAGCTGTTATCACTGGGCCTCGAGGCATGTGCACCTCACGGAAGAGTTGGCAGACTCGTCGACCTCTAGCCTTCGATGGAGCCGCCGGTGCGACTTGCGTACCACTTTTGTCGAGGGTCAGAAGATTGACCCGGTTCCTCAGCCCATGCTAGCGTCGTGGTATGGTGCTTGTTCTTCTTCAATGTTGTCGCTGCCCACAACCCCTTCTTGGGTGAGCCGCGACATTCTCAGATATCTCTGAGACGCCATCTCAGCAACTCTCCCGAATTACTCCCATAGTTTGCCCATAGAGCCGTCAAGAGGTGCGCATCCCTACGCGACCTTGTTGTATGGCGGCTTAGCCGCTGGAGAGACGCTATGCACCTCGCAACACAAGAAGCCTTTGTAACGAAGAACAATACATCGCTGCTACCAGCCTCAACCTTGAAGACACCTGAAGAGCTCGCCGACATCGTCTTACAGTTCGCATCGTCGGATGGATGGATCGATCGGGTGCGTCTGCGCACCGACGAGCGCTGGTACGAGCGTCTGCACCACGGCACGGATTATGACATCTGGGTGATCAGCTGGCTGCCCGGGCAATCTACCGGCTTCCACGACCACGGCGACTCCGCCGGAGCCTTTGTCATTTCAACCGGCACGCTTGAAGAGCATCGATTCGGTGAGCAGCCCCATGTGATCCATCCGGGCCAGCCGCAGGCGTTCGGCTCTGATTACGCGCACGACGTCCGAAACGTCTCCCTCGCACCCGCCGTAAGCATTCATGCGTACTCGCCTCCGCTCGACGAGATGAACGAATATGAGTTGGACGGCAGTGAACTGATTCCGCGTGAGCGCGCTTCCGAGCGTGCGCAATCGCTTAGCAATCAGGCGCTTGATCGTGACTGGCAAAACCAAAGACCTGGAGCCTTGAAGCAGAGCGATGCTTCGACGATTGACGAGATGCTTGCAGCCGCGCGTGCAAGATTGCGGCGGCTATCCCCCGACGAAGCCTATGACGCGGTGACAGACTCAGGGGCAATCCTCGTTGACATTCGCCCCGAGCGCCAGCGCACTATCGAGGGGAGTATTCCCGGCGCATTGATCGTCGAGCGCAACGTGCTCGAATGGCGCTTCGACCCTGCGTCCAGCGCTCGCCTCCCGGTCGCGACCGATCATGACCTTCAGGTGATCGTGTTCTGCTCCGAAGGCTACACTTCAAGCCTCGCTGCCGCGGCGCTTCAGGATCTCGGGCTCTGGCGCGCAACGGACGTAGTCGGTGGATTTCATGCATGGCGCAAAGCAGGTCTGGCAACCTTGCAGCAATCCTAAGAGTAGTGACTAGGAGTAGTGACGCAGATGCGACTCAAGATAGCCAGTGCCGGTGAACCTGTGCTGCGCGGCGTGGCAATGCCGCTTCGAGCCGAGGAGATCGGTAGCAACCGGATTCGCGAGTTGATCGAATACATGCGCGAGACCCTGGCCGATGCTCCTGGTGTTGGCCTGGCCGCACCGCAGATCGGGGAGCCGCTGCAACTGGCGATCATCGAGGACAAAGCGGAGTATCAGGCCACTCTTACACCTGAGGAACTGCTGGAACGAGAACGCCTTCCCGTGCCTTTCCACGTCCTGATCAATCCAGAGATTGAGCCGTTATCGCCTCCGGACTTAACCTTCTTCGAAGGCTGTCTCAGCCTGCCCGGCTTCGTGGCCTTGGTGCCCCGCGCCTACAGAGTCAGAGTCCGTGCCTTCAACGAGACCGGAGAGCTCCGGGAGATCGAAGCTGAGGGATGGTACGCACGCATCCTCCAACACGAGATCGATCACCTGAAAGGGACTTTGTATCTCGACCGAATGTGGAGCCGCAGCTTTTCCTCCCTGGACCAATACAACCGTCACTAGAAGTCAAAGTCATCCTCGGAGCTTGCGCAGCAATTCCGTAGCGCGCAGTGATGCTGTCGCGCTCTAGCCACTAAGGCGTATAAGCAACTACCGGGGCACGATCGATACGGTCGCAGGGTGCTCAGGCGTCGGCGGTTCAGGCAGCGGTGTCAGCGCGACCTCTCCGGCCGAGCCTTCCATATCGATCGATTTGTGATGATGCTGCAGAGCAGCAAGCTCCTTCTTCTCCGCTTCGATCTCGGCGGGCGATCCATCCACTGCGCCCGTAAGAATCCGCGGCCGATGCTGCGGCGTTAGCGTCTCTTCGTCGGGTGAATAGCACGGCGTGATGGTGCAAGGCTTTTCGTTCGTCTTCGTTGTGCCAAGGAAGTTATGGTTGAAGTCTGCTGAAGCAGGCACGAGGTAGAACGTCACCGTCTGGGCAAAGTAGGTCTCGTCGGTTGTTGGCACGATGCGCTTCGGATCTGCGTTAAGGTACTTCACGAGATACCACTTCGTATTGACCGCCCGGTAAGCCGAGAGATCTTCGAGACGCACATCGAAGCCACTTGCATCCTCCTCCTCGCGGTCTGAGCCAGCGCCCGTTGGCTCATGGTCCTTTGCAGGATCCTTCACCCCAACCAGAACGAGCTTCTTGTCCGGGTTGGTCTTGAGGCGTTCGGCAGCCTGTTTGAGACAGGCGGCTGCGCTGTTCTCGACACGCGCCGGACGCAGAACATCCTTATCGAAGGTGATCGAGCATAGCTCCTCCACACCGGCAGAAGGAGCAGGCTTGGTGTGCGCCTGCGCCGGCGACGAAAGGGCGCTGCCAAGGGTAATAATTGCTGCAATGGTCGCGGGTGCGTTCCAACCGCCGGGTGAAATCTTAGGTGCCATAAATCTCTTTCTCGTTCCTACTACTTTGAAGCTTCGACCCACGAAGAATTGTTAGTCCGGTATGGATGTCACCGCAGGGTGGTCCTTCGACGGTGGTGGTGGCAGTGGCGTCAGCTTGTCGTATCCACGTTGGCCATCAGCACCAATAAGGCCTGGCCCAGGGCCAAGGTGCGGTCCATCGACGTTGTCCTCTGAGCACGAATACTCCCGCACTTCGTCGCCTGGCTTGCCCAAAAGCCAAGTGCGCTGATAGTGGATCGGCTCCGTATAAAACAGCGGATCATTCACGACCATCTCGAGATGCAGATGCCCAATGTCCGGCCGCGTCCACCGCTCTGTCACCTTCTGTGCGTCGCTATGCGGATCGGCGTTTTCATCGGCCCAGGTGCGGTCCTGTTTGAAGCCGATGGAATCGACCACAAAGGTATCTCCATCCCACGACCCTATCTCTTCGCCGAAGAAGGAAGGATCAGGATCTTCGGAGTGTTTGCGTCCATCAAAGGGCACCAGGCGATAAGTCGTGTACCAGTAAAGAAAGACAGCGTGGTCCTGCCCCTGCAGTAGCTGAAATGGCAGCCCGCTCGCGTTGTGCCGAGGCAAGCCGCCAACTATGCACAGTGCCTCGGGATCGACCGTGTGCTCCACGTTGAACTTATGCGCTTTCTCTCCCGCTGGCGTAAATGGAAGCTTATAGCCGGGATAATCCTTGCCCAGATTGCCCACTGGCGTATCGGCTTTCGCGTGCGAAGGTATCCAGTAACCGGAAAGGTCCGGGTGCGATCCGAGTCGTGGCGCGGGCCCTTTGGGAAGGTCGGCCTCATTGCGCCAAAATGGAGAGTTTTCCCGGCCTGTGGCGTCTACCGGCGCGGGCTTGGCTGCAGTCTGCGCGTGTATTCCAAGCGCTGTAATCAGGGGGAACAAGGTCGACACTGCAACCGCTCTGAAACACGTAGAAAAGCTCAACGGAATTCCTTTCACTCCGGAACAAGCGCCCGGGATACGCTATGCCTGCAGAAAATTCCTCGCACTGCTGCGAAAGAAAAATAGTTGTGCGGAGGAAGATTTGAATAAGAGGAAAGTGCCTCGTTGCTGCGCGGGACGCAGGAAACTGCTCGCGAGAAAAACTCAGCGACAGAGTCGACAACAGCGCATCAGAGAGATACGGGGCATTCGAAGAAGTTAGCCGATCCTTGCCATGCAGTCAAGCCCGTTGCTTGACACCGGTTCGCGCCTTGACTAGAGTTCGGATATGTTCCTGCTCTCGGTAAAGTCTTGTTGTCGCGGCGCGCTCTCCATGGAATGGACAGCTTCGATGTGCACGCGACCGCGAGAGAATTGAGTTCCTGAGACTACAAAACTCTTTGCAAGAACAGTCAGAGTGCAACCGATCGCAAGCCCATTCCGAAGAGAGTGGGCTTTCTTATTTTGCTGAACAATTTATTTCAACGAAGTAGCCGCATTCCTCTTCAACCCTAAAAAAAGGATCTGGCATGAACGTCAAACTTTCAGCTGTCCCGCTCGTCATCGCCGCACTGCTCTCATCAGTCCCGGCATACGCTCATCACTCCTTTGCGGCCGAGTTCGACGGCTCCAAGCCTACGCGACTGGTAGGCAAGATCACCAAGGTGGAGTGGACCAATCCCCACTCATACTTCTACGTCGACATCGTCGATGCACAGGGTAAGACTCAGAACTGGGGCTGCGAGGGGGCAGGCCCTGGCGCTCTAAGCCGCCGCGGTTGGAAGAAGGGCGACCTCAAGATCGGAGACACTATCGTCGTCGATGGCTATCGCGCGAAGGACGGCTCCCATCTCATCGACGCTCGCCGAGTCACCTTTCCGGATGGCCGCTCGGTCTACGGTGGAAGCCCCGGTGATGGTGGCCCCGGCGACAACGGCACGGACCAGGGGGCTCTTCCTGGCAAGAAGAATTAGGAGTCATCGAACCCTGGCGCCGACGCATCACGCGGCGCCAGCCTTTTTCCTATGACTCAACCTCTTCTCCTGCATCTTTGCCAGACACTTTACGACTCGCACATCGGCACCATGATCCGCGAGTCCGACTACGCGTTCTCCGTAATCGAATCGGTCCACGTCCTGTTCATTACGCTGCTCGTAGGGACGATCTCGATCCTTGATCTGCGGATGCTTGGCCTGATTCTGCGGGAGATTCCTGTTACCCGCATCGCCCGCGCCGTGCTTCCGCTCACATGGGCCGGATTCGTCGTCATGCTCGCCAGCGGCCTCCTGCTCTTCTGGGCCGAGGCCGCGAAGAACTACTTCAATCCCGCATTCCGTGTGAAGCTTGTGCTGCTCGTACTGGTGGGCCTCAACCCTCTCATCTTCCATACGACTGTCTACCGCCGCGTGGCTGAATGGGAGCTTCAGCATCGCTCGCCCTGGCGTGCACGCGTGGCTGCGTGCTCATCTCTTCTGCTTTGGGGTGGCATCATCGTTGCCGGTCGCGCGATCGCGTACTTCTAGAACGCTAGAAAGGATCATCTTGTTCTCACCGCATCATTGGTTCGAGGCGTTGGCGCAATCGCCCATTGGCCACTTTACGCAGACAAGCCAATGGGCCTTCGCGGTCATCGAGATGGTGCATCTCGTCGCGCTTGCCGCACTGGGCGGATCCGTTCTCTTGCTCGATCTCAGGCTACTCGGCATCAGCCTCAAAGGCGAGTCCGCCGCCATTCTCAGCCGTGACCTCGGCCGCATCCTTCTCATCAGCCTCTCGCTGATGATCCTCTCCGGCATCGGCCTGCTTTCGGAAGAAGCCCTGAAGTGCTACTACAGTCCTGCCTTCCGTTGGAAGATGGCGCTTCTTGCTGCAGCGGTAGTGTTCTACTTCACCGTGCATCGAAGGACAGCTCTCCGCGCCAGCGCAGAGGCCAACCTGTCTCAACGAGTCGTCGCTGTTGTCTCTTTGCTGTTATGGTGCGGAGTCGGAATCGCGGGACGCGCGATCGGACTGATCTAACTACGTATCGAGCGTCTAAGACCATCACGTTGTGATCCGTACAAAGAGCGGGGGATGCCCCGGTCGTCGCATTCGAAGCATTCCTCATTTCTTAGTCACCGGCTGCTGCTACTTAAAAGCCGGCCTCTGTTCGGAGAGCAACAATCGCCCGATGCTTCAGCGATCAAGCCGGGTTCCACCGCACAAAGCAATACCGGAACAGAGATGGATCTTCTGTTCCGGTATTGCTTCTCTTTATCGCGAATTGTGGTTTAACCCGAGGAGCTATGCTCCGCCGTTCTTCAGCTTGCGCAGTACGGCAATCAGCGCGTCGACATCCGCGTAATTGTTATAAAGAGCAAGCGAAGGACGCACAGAGGTTTCGACGCCGAACCGTCGTAGAGCGGGCTGGGCGCAATGATGGCCGGAGCGCACAGCGATTCCCTCTTTGTTCAAAGCCGCGCCGACCTCTTCGGTCTTGTAGCCCTCCAGGACGAAGGACATGACGCTTGCCTTTTCCTTTGCTGTTCCGATCAGGCGCAGGCCAGGGACCGTCTGCAACAGCTTCGTCGCGTATATCAGAAGGTCATGCTCATGGCGAGCGATGTTCTCCATGCCAAGCCCTTCAACATAGTCGATAGCGGCACCAAGTCCAACCGCATCGGCGATATTGCCCGTTCCAGCTTCAAAGCGCGCCGGCGGAGCGTGATAGATCGTCTTCTCAAACGTGACGTCGACAATCATGTTGCCGCCGCCCTGCCATGGCGGAGTGTCTGCCAATACGTCAGGTTTGCCATAGAGGACGCCAATGCCCGTAGGCCCGAAGACCTTGTGGCCAGAGAAGACGAAGAAGTCGCAGTCGAGTGCCTGGACGTCAGTGCTCATGTGCGAGACCGATTGAGCTCCATCGACCAGCACACGCGCTCCGTAGCGATGCGCCATCTGCACAATCTGACGGGTAGGCGTAATGGTACCCAGCGCGTTTGAGACCTGCGTGACCGAGACAAGACGCGTCTTCGGATTCAGCAGCTTCTCAAACTCATCCAGCAGAATCTGTCCATCGTCATCGACAGGAGCGACACGCAGGCGAGCACCGGTCTCCGCGGCAAGCATCTGCCAGGGGACGATGTTCGCGTGGTGTTCGATCCAGCTGATGATGATCTCGTCGTCCTTGCCGATATGCCGCTTGCCCCAGCTCTTTGCAACCAGGTTGATCGCCTCGGTCGCACCACGCACGAAGACAATCTCGTTGGTTGAAGGAGCGTTGAGAAAGCGCGCTACCTTCTGGCGTGCGCCTTCATAGGCGTCGGTTGCTCGTGCTGCGAGCTCATGCGCAGCGCGATGAATGTTCGAGTTCTCGTGCTCGTAGAAGTACGAGATGCGATCGATCACGCTCTGCGGCTTCTGCGTCGTGGCTGCATTGTCCAGCCAGATGAGAGGCTTGCCGTTGACGCGCTCCTGCAGGATGGGGAAGTCGCGGCGCACAGAGTCTACATCGAACTGCTTGCGAGGCAACTGGAGGTCCGGCAGAAGCGAAGGAGAGATTGCCGCAGCAGCAGGTCGATCAGCCTTGGCTTGCGTTGGCTTCGAAAGCGCCCCCGCATCCTCCAGGAAGTAGAAGGACGAGACCGAGTTCAGAGCCGCCGTCACATCGGCTTCCGTAGGCAGCGCGGCCATGCGTGGAATAGCTGGCAGCGCGGCTTCGAAGTTCGGGAACGGCAAGTCGAACACAGGCATCGGCTGCGAGAACGGAGAAGCAATAGTGTCCGCTAGAGCACTCTGCGGAAACCCCGCACCGGAGAACGATGAGGGATTTGGCGAAACTGGAGCCGCGGCGAGTGAAAGCTCAAAAGCTGAGGGAGCGCTGCCTGAGAGCCGTTGCACATCGGCCTCGCTTGGGAGCCTCTCGGCAGATGGCGGAGCGAACGAGGAAGGCGTAGCCCCAAACTGCGGGGCCATGCTTGGTAGTGTCACCGCCGACTGAGCGCCGCCAAACTGGTTGCCGCCAAATGGCCCCGCCTGCCCAGGTGCCGAACGAAAGAACTCGTTCGCCATCTGGGCGAGGGCCGCTACATCTGGCAGACCTGCAGGCAGCTCACCGCCGGCAACATCCTCAATCATCACCGGCGAGAAGCTTCCGGCTTTGTCCTGATCACTTGTACTCATAGTAGTTGCCAACCTCTACGTTCTCGAGCACGCCCAACGCGTCTTCAGTGAGCACAGCCGCCGAGCAATACAGCGACACCAGGTACGAGGCGAGCGAGTTGCGATCGATTCCCATGAAGCGCACGGAGAGGCCAGGCGTCTGCTCGCCGGGGAGTCCGGGCTGGAAGAGTCCGACAACGCCCTGCTTCTTCTCGCCAGTGCGCAGTAGAAGGATATTGGTCTTGCCTGCGGCATCGATGCCCAGCTTGTCCGAAGGGACGAGCGGGAGACCGCGCCACGTCAGGAAGGGCGAGCCAAACATGGTCGTTGTTGGCGGAGGAACTCCGCGGCGGGTGCACTCACGGCCAAAGGCTGCGATAGCGGTGGGGTGAGCGAGGAAGAACGCCGGTTCCTTCCACACCTTGGCGATCAACTCATCCAGATCATCGGGCGTAGGCGATCCCTTGCGCGTCTGCACCTTAAAGGCTGGATCGACATTGCTCAACAGACCGTAGTCCGCATTGTTGATCAGTTCGCTCTCCTGCCGCTCCTTGACCTTCTCGACCGTCAACCGCAGCTGCTCGCGGATCTGGTCGTGCGGATGGCTGTAAAGGTCTGAGACGCGCGTGTGGACATCCACGATGGTTGAGATTGCGCTCAGCGTGTACTCGCGAGGTTTCTCCTCATAGTCGACGAAGGTCTCAGGCAGCTTGCGCTCATCGCGTGAGCCACAGACGACCTCGATCTCCGATTCATTCTTGACCCGATTGACGCGATAGGTGCCCGACTCCACCGGAACCCAGGAGAGAAGCTGAACGAGCCAGCGAGGAGTGATGGCGCTAAGCTGGGGAGCGGTCTTTGTAGTGTTGGCTAGTTGGCGTGCTGCTGCGTCGCCAACTGCACGACGGGTTTCGTTTGTGGCCACGGGAGTTGCTCCTTGTCGGTCTTGCGTAAGAATTCTCGAGGCTGTGTGCCGGCACAGGGAGACGTGACAACACACCCTCTTTCACTTCAAATCATAGTCACAGATCGATCGGCGGTGAATGAGGCACATGCTGTATTTTTGGCAAAGTGCGATAGAAAGACCTGAGATCGCCTATTCGTACCTAATAATATGAAGGTGCAGGAATGTATGGCCTTTAGCAGCACGGAGACCCATGATCCCCTCCTCTGAATCCCCCATCGACAGCATCGATTGCGAGATACTCGCCGAACTGCAGACCAACGCCCGCATCACCTCCGCCGAGTTGGGCCGCCGGGTAGGACTGTCCACGCCTGCAGTCATCGAGCGCGTCAAGCGCTTAGAAGAGAGTCAGATCATCCTCGGATACCGCGCCATGGTCGATCCCGCCAAGGTTGGACTCCCGGTCCGCGCCTTCGTGAAGGTCACCATCGCGGGAGACAAGCTGGCAAAGTTCTCCGCTCTAGTGAAGACCTTACCCGAGGTGCTGGAGTGCCATCGTGTTACCGGGGCCGAGTCCTTCATGGTGCAGGTAGCTGTCCGCGATGTGGGGCACATGGAGGAAGTAATCGATGCCATGATGCCCTATGTCGCAACGAACACTTCGATGATCCTTGCTTCTCCCGTCCCCTGGAACAGCATCCTGCCTTCGGCTCGTGACAAGAGACAATCACGCAAGGGCAGGCCTTCGTAGGGGAGTGCCTCGCATCCTGGAACAAAAACCTCAAAAGTACATCTCCTTCCAGCAAATCTGCCAATCACGCGTTGCCAGCTCGCTATATCGTCGCTACCGGATACTGTCGCGCGCAAGCCGAGCATTCGCTTCATCGGCGGGCAGCGATATAGCCGCAGACTTGCTCTTGAACAAGCAATAAAAGCCCCTGTGAAACAGCACGAAGCCTGTAACCAGAGTCACAAACAGCGCCCGCAGGATGGGGCTTCGCGGCGAATAGAACGGTCCGGGTGCGGATGAGGTGGTACAGGCGGCCTGCTGGCCCATAGCGCGTGAGACACAAATCCTTCAGAGCAGAGGCAATTATCCATGCGATCGCTTCTGACAACCGAAGCGATTATGGCCACTATTGCCCCATCGTTTTCGGCATGGAGCGAGCCTCCGGCCAGGTCAGTATCTACCCCCAGCGAGGCAAGCGCGACCGCAGCCACTCTGCTCTTCACACGAAGCTCTCTACGACTCATAGTCCTAAGCTGTCCCGTCCAACACCGACGCCTGCCACCCCGCGGCGGCCAAACTCTGCTTCGTGGAGATGAAGGGCGGCGCTTCACGGGCGTCCTTATCTGTGGGCGCAATACCTGTCGTTTGGATGTAGTGCGTCAGCAGTTTTTCCTGCAGCTCCGACTGCACTGTCGCAAAGCTCCGCTTATCGTAGACATTATTAAGTTCGCCTGGATCGTTAATGGAGTCGTACAACTCACTCTGACCCTGTGGCCGGACAATCAGCTTGTGCGTCTGAGTGCGGATCATCGAACTCCGCGAGACCAGAACAGGTTGTTCCATCTGCAGGCCAATCTTGCCCTCGTACACCTCGCCACCGGCACCCAGTGGCTCGAAGCACTGCGGCTCATAGATGTTGTAGCCGCCTTCGCTGAACGCCGCGCGATTCTTATCTCCGGTTGCTCCGTGCATCTGCGGCAACAGGCTTCGAGAGAAGTGGGTGTGGTTCGCGCGTGCGCCTGCGAGTTACAGAAACGTCTGCATCACGTCGTACATCTCGACCATGTCAGTACCCACAACGCCCTGCTTCGCTCCCGGGACGCGGCCGATCATAGGCACGCGGGTTAGACAATCCTCCAGCCCGCTGGGCCATTTCTCCACTAAGCCATAGTTGCCAGCGTAGTCGCCGTGGTCCGAGGTCACGAACAGGGCCGTGTCGCTCGCGTGGCCCGTCTTGTCCAAAGCGGCCAGCAGCTCACCTAGCAGCCAGTCGCTATAACTGACCTGCCCGTAGTAGACCGCGCGGATCTTACGGAATATCTGGTCGTCCAACTTATCCAAACCATATCTCTTTCGAATCCCCGCGTAGTAGTCGGGCTTCTTCTTCAATCCTGGCGGTGCCAGCGGCGGCAACGACGATGGCGAGTACATGTTGTAGAAATCGGCGGGAATCGTATAAGGAGGGTGCGGCTCAAACAGCGGCAGAAAGATACAGAACGGTCGCTCCTTCTGCGTGCGTTCCAATATCGCTATGGCCTTCTGCAATAGCCTGTAGTCGCCGGTCTCTCTGCGATCGCTCGATCCAGGGCTGTAAAGCATGGAAATAGAACCCGGCGTGAGGTTCCTCGGCGCAGTCGAACCCGCATTTACCTGCGCACCTGCGGAGCTCCACTCCGTGACGCTCTCATAGAAGCTCTGTGCCGCCAGCGCATCGTTCTTGCCGAACCAGAACACGTCATATCCAGCCTGCCGAAGATACCGGAAGAGATTCGGCTCCTCCGGTCGCAGAAAGTAGTACTGACTCCGATGGCCTCGGACGCTTGTCGGCCATCCCGTCAACATGGCACAGCGCGAAGCTCCGCACACGGGATATTGCACATGGCACTGATCGAAGCGCGCACCCTCCTGCGCAAGCTTGTCCAGGTTCGGAGTCTTCGTGACTGGATTCCCGTAACAGGCGAGACTATCGGCGCGCATCTCATCCGGCATAAACAGGATAAGGTTCTTCGGCCGGCCGATCGCAGCACCTTCAAAGGTCGAAGTGACCTGCTGCTGCGTCACCTGCGATTCGACACCAGCTGCACCAGCAACGCCACTTAGAAGGCCCGCACCCCCCAAAGATAATAAGTCACGTCGATTGAACTCAGAACTCATTCACTACTCCCCTGCTTTCGGAACTGATCGCGCGCAACGAAACCCGATGTTCGCCGTCGAGCTATCCGGCGTATTCCCAGTCCGCGCACCGACGCGATACCGATTGCAGTACGACTTGTGACAGAGAAACGACCCGCCCTTCATCACCCGCGCAACACCCTGCGGTGGACCCTGCGGATTCACCAGACTCGCTGTGCGATGAAACTCCGCGTCGAACCAGTCCGCGCACCACTCCCACGCGTTGCCCGTAATCGAGTACAACCCATAGCCATTTGCCGGAAACGCTTCGACGGGACACGTCCCGGCGTATCCATCATCGCCTGTGTCTTCCTTGGGAAACTCCCCTTGCCAGATGTTGCAGCGATGTTCTCCGCCTGGCCGCAGCTTGTCTCCCCACGGATACAGCTTCTGCTCCAGGCCGCCTCGCGCCGCGTACTCCCACTCTGCTTCTGTCGGCAGCCGCTGTCCGGACCACGCGCAGTAGGCCTGTGCATCGTTCCAGCTCACGTGCACCACCGGATAATCACCGCGCTTTCGCACATCCGATCCCGGGCCTTCGGGTGCGTCCCATCTCGCGCCCCGCACCTGGCACCACCACGGAGCCGCCGCGACCGTGTCCTCCACGAGCTGCGCGAATCGCATCTTCGGGATGTGGCTCCAGAACACGAACGACCATCCGAATCGCTCGGCCTCCGTCTTATAGCCAGTCGCTGCAATAAACTTACCGAAGAGATCGTTCGTAACTGAGTGACGATCAATCAGAAACGGATCGAGCGTCACGGCTCGCACCGGTCCTTCGCCATCTGTTGGAAAGCCTTCCGTATTCTCTGTGCCCATCAGGAATGTGCCGCCCGGCAGCGCTACCATGCGGGCCAGCGTCTCGTCGCGCGGTTCGCAGACGGACGAGACATCCGCACTTTGCAGCTTCGTCGCAGTCTGCCCTGCAGCATCCTTAGCGCTCGGTGCACAACAGCAACCATTCTCTTCCTTTGAAGATTCTTCAACCATCACTGATCTCGTCTTCCAGTCTTCATGACGCCCTGCAAAGAGCCGTTCTTACTCGTTCTGCTAAAACTCCCGCAACCTTTCGCAGGCCAGGTCAAGATCGGCTGGCCGCTTGCCGAAGCAGAACCTCAGCAGGTGATCCCCTAGACCTGGCCGGAAGAAGGCCGATCCTGGAACGGACGCCACTCCTGTTGCTCGCAGCAGCGCTCGAGCCCGTTCGCTGGAATTTGCGCCCGCAATCCGTTCCGCATTCGCCAACACGTAATAGGCGCCCTGCGGCACGTAAGGCTGCAAGCCTGCGTCTTCAAGAGCCGCACACAACTGGTCGCGCTTCGCTTCATAGCTGCTCGCCAGATCGGTATAAAAACTGCTGTCCGCTAACTGACGCAAGCCCGCCGCCGCGCCGAACTGCAGCGGTGCTGGGCTGCATACATACGTTAGATCGTGAAAGTAGCCGATGGCTGATATCCATCGTGACGATGCCGCGAGATAGCCAACGCGCCAGCCGGTAATACTGAAAGTCTTCGACAGTCCGGAGATGGTGATGGTCCGTTCCCTCATCCCCGGCAACGTGGCAAGCGACAAATGATCGATGCCTTCAAAGAGGAAGTACTCATAGATCTCATCGGTAAACACAAAGAGATCGTGTTCGATCGCCAGCGCCGCAATCGCTTCCAATTCGCCGCGCCCGAAGACTTTGCCAGACGGATTCGACGGCGTATTCACGATGATGGCGCGGGTATTCGAGGTGATCGCGCCGCGCAACGCATCCAGATCGAGTTGCCAGTCCGGCTCCGCAAGAGGAACGATGACCGGCTTCATCCGCAACGAGATCAGCGTACTTACGTGATATCCATAGAACGGCTCGAAGATGATGACCTCGTCACCCGGATTGAGCAGTGCAAGCAGTGACGCGTACAACGCGCCAGTTGCGCCGCTGGTCACAAGGACTTCCGACTGAGGATCGACCGTCAGATGGTTATAGGTTTGCAGCTTGGCGGCGATGGCTTCGCGGAGCACCTGGACGCCGTCGAGTCGCGTGTAGATATTGAACCCGTCGCGAATAGCATCCGTCGCACCCTCGGCCACCACGCCCGGTAACTCCGTGTCGCAGATGCCCTGTGCAAGATTAATACCTCCGATGCGATCACACTCCACCGACATCGCACGAATCTCAGACTGGATGACCGCCGGTGCGATCTCACTCAGACGGAGCCGGGGCGCAATCGTTGGCGCAATCGTGGACATAGACACCTCTCGTCATCGTGATTAGGGTAATGCTTCCATCCCATTATCCGTCTTGCCTTATCCGCGTTGCCCAGGACAGGTCGCGAACAGCGCGAAACTCAGGGCTGTCCGCAACTCTGCCCACCTCAACGGGGCGCATTACTTCAACTCGAGCTGGACCTTCTCGATCGTTCCCGTGAAGCGATTCGGACTTGTGTAGTCCTTACTCACGGCAGAGCCAAGATCGCTACCAACATCAAGAGTCTCCGTCCCCGAGGCTCCCAGCAGGTTCGCAAATACCTCCTGTTGTTGCTTGCCGTTCACCGCGAGAGAGACCTTTCCGGCGCGAACGCCGCGCGGCCCAAGGATCGTCACCCCGCCCGCACCGGCTGGTGCCGGATCAGGGAGCACCTCGAGCACAATATGAGCAGGGCCATCCGGCAAAGCATCGGTCGAGACAATACGTCCGGAGCTCTTGCCGTAAGCATTCACCTCGTAGACGACGTGACGGTCCTTAATGAAGAGCGTGAACCCGCCGTAACGTGAGCCTTGAGCGAAGATCACTCCATCACCCGCACCTGCAGGAAGAAAGATATCAGCCGTGATCTCATGCGCCCTCCCCACGATCTTTGGTGCTACTGGATTCGGCAGCCGCTCCACTCCACTGCGATAGACGAAGACAGTCTTGTTGAGCGAAGGCGCGGGCTGCGGTCTCAGTTCCGGCAAAAGCGGAAACGCATGGTTGCGTGTCGCCTCTTCGTTGAATAGCGCTTCGAGTTCCTTCAGCTTCTCCGGATACTTCACCGCAAGATCGTGTGCCTGGCTATAGTCCTCGTTCAGGTTGTAAAGCTCCCACGGATGACGATCGATATCGTTATGCGGCCCAAGGCTGAACGCTCCTCTAGGCTCCCAGGTGGAGGCGTACCGATTGCCCGCCCACCAGCCATCCTTGTAGATAGCGCGGTTACCGCTCGTTGCGAAGTACTGGATGTGGTGGTGACTTGGTTCGTCAGGATGATCGAAGGTGTAGGCGAAGCTCGAACCTTCAAGCGGTATCTGCTTCACTCCTTCATAGCTCTCCGGGAACTTGATCCCGGCAACGTCATAGATCGTTGGCGCGATGTCGTTCACGTGCTGGAACTGGCTGCGAAGCTGGCCAACGCTCTTGATGTGTGCGGGCCACGAAACGATCAGCGGGTCGCGCGTTCCGCCGAGGTGCGAGGCATCCTGCTTGGTGCCTTGGAACGGCGTTCCCAGCGCCCACGCCCATGCTGCGGCGTAGTGATTCATGAAGACCTCGCTACCTAACCCGTCGCTTACCGCAAGCCGGTCCTGGATGCTGGCGTTACCACCCGCGCTATCCAGCAGGTCCGTCCCGTGCAGGCCACCTTCGGCGCTGCCTCCGTTGTCTCCGAAGATCTCAAAGACGATGGTGTTATCGCTCTTGCCCTCTTCATCGATGGCTTTGAGCACGCGGCCAACCTCGAAGTCGGCCTGTGCCGCAAATCCGGCGAAGACCTCTGCCTGGTGGGCGAGCAGCTTCTTCTCATCCGGCGACAGCGAATCCCACGCAGGCAGACCCGCAGGGCGCGGCGTCAGCTCCGCGTTTGCCGGGACCACGCCCAGCTTCTTCTGCCGCGCAAACGTTTCTTCGCGCACCTTGTCCCAGCCTTCATCGAACTTACCCTTGTACTTCGCGATCCACTCCTTGGGTGCCTGTAGCGGAGTGTGAACGGCACCGGGTGCGTAGTAGAGAAAGAACGGCTTGTCCGGAGCGACTGCATCATGAGCGTGCAGCCATCTGATCGCTTCGTCGGACATGTCTGTCGTGAGGTTGTAGCCTTGCGCCGGAGTCGACGGCGGTTCTACGGCTACGGTGTCGCGGAAGAGGCGTGGATAGTACTGATTGTCATAACCCTGGATGAATCCGTAGAAGTGCTCAAACCCGCGGTTCGTAGGCCAACGATCAAATGGCCCCGCTGGGCTTACCTCCCACAATGGGGTGTTGTGCCACTTGCCAAAGGCCGCCGTGCTGTATCCGTTCAGCTTCAGGATCTCCGGCAGCGAAGCAGCATCCTTCGACCAGTGTGCGTCGTATCCGGGATACCCGGCAGCAGCCTCCGCCACGGTGCCGAAGCCCACCTCATGATTGTTGCGGCCACTCAGCAACGCAGCCCGTGTCGGCGAGCAGAGCGAGTTCACATGGAACGCGTTGTAGCGAAGTCCGTTCGCGGCCAGGTGGTCATAGGTTGGCGTCTCGATCACACCGCCAAAGGTCGAAGTTGCGCTGAAGCCGACATCGTCGATGAGGATTACGACGACATTCGGGACGTTCTTCGGAGCCTGTGGATTTGCAGGCCACGACGCTACGTTTTCAGGCGGTGGTGGTGCGATTCCAGTTGCCGAAACAGCTTGAGCCGGGGATATCGAAGTGGCGAGTGCGAGCGTGAGCGCCGTGGCCGCGCCGAAGAAGAACCGATTGTTCATTGCGTCCTCAAGGGAAGATCAGGTTAAGTGCTTGCGGCGGTTGGTTAAAAGGTGTAGTGAGCGGCCAACTGAAGGGTTCTCGATGGCGTGGTGCCGCCCTGCAGCGTATTGATCTTGCCGAAGTTGGCATTGCCGAAGGTGGTGTTCGGATTGCCCAGGTTGGCGTGATTGAACGCGTTGAACGCCTCAAGGCGGAACTCGACTCCTTGCTGCTCGTGGAGCGCAACCCGCTTCAACAACGTAAAGTCTGAGGTGACCAAAGCAGGACCGCGACCGAAGGTACGGGGAGCGTTCCCGAAGGTGTACTGCGCGTTCTGGGTGAAAGCCGAAGTATTGAACCACTCGGCGATCTTCTGCGCCCGCGGTCGCGACGACCCCAGGCTGTTGGGATCGCCAGCCAGGTTCGGTCGAACTCCATCGGAGTAGGATCCCGTGTTGTTCGTAGCGTCGATCACGCTCAGCGCGGTACCCGAGTGGATTTCCGCAAGCCCGCTTACAGACCATCCGCCGACAGTCTCATCGAGCCAGCGCGAGCTCACATTCACCAGCTTGCCTTTGCCAATCGGCAGTTCCAGCAATCCATTCGCGATCAGGCGGTTCCGCACATCGTTGCCCGAAAGGCCCCAGCGATCCTGCGGATTGTAGTAGTCCGTGTAGGTGTTCGTTCCTGGATATCCAGCAAGTTCGCTGCGCGAGGTCTGATTGTCCAGAAACTTCGAGTACGTATAGTTCACCTGGTACTGGAAGCCCTTGTTGTATCTCTTCTGCACACCGAAGTTCACGCCGTTGTACTTCGACGCTCCAATGTCCGGGTAAAGATTCTGCACATTGCTGAACTGAGGAAAAGGCCGAAGAACCTGCGTGCCTGATGCTTTGTAGGCCGCTGGATTCGCTGCCAGCAGTGCAAGGTTCGCGGGCGTGATCTGATTGATTCCCTCGGCCGATGGACTTGGCAGATGGTGACCGAACGTCCCCAGGTAGCCAATGTCCACCAGCAGGTTGCCGCCGAAGTCATGCTGTACGTCGAGGTTCGCCTGGTAGAAGTATCCCGTCAGCCGGTGCGGCGCGATGAACTGCGGCGCGATATACGCCTTCCCACCCACCGGGACTGCGCCGTATCCTGGCGTCAGTTGCGCCGTGGTTGGGAATGCAGCCAGCCCTGTCCCCGCTGTCGCATTGTCCTTCAACAGAAACGCCGGTGTTCCTGCGCCCGAGTTGGGCGAGGAGATCGTCACCGCGTTCGAAAAGCCCGTGTTCAGCACAATCGGCGTCGCCTGGTCGTACTCGCCCGGATACAGCACGCCCGCGCCGCCACGCACCACGCTGTGCTCTCGCGGCGTATAGGCGAAGCCGAAACGCGGCCCAAACAAGGCGTCATCGAAGTTGTTCGCGTACTTGCTCTGGCCGTTGATGCCCGCGAATGTAATTACGCCCGGCGTGCTTGACACAGGATTGATCTCCGTCGCGTTGAAGCCGTTCTGGCGATTGTTGCTCAGATAACGCGGCGAATCGAGGTCCCAGCGCAGCCCATAGTTCAACGTCAGCCGACTATTCACATGCCAGTTGTCCTGCGCGTAAATCCCGATGCTCCAGGCATCGGAGTGAAGGTACTCTGTCTCCTGCCGGCTCGCCGTATTTACGCGGCCCAGAAGAAGACTTGCGAGACTTCCGGCTGCCGTGTTCGTGCTGATACCCGTGTTGGTGAAGGTGAAGAAGCCTCCGCCAGAGGGCGAGTAAAGATCGCCGTCGGCTGAGGTGCGATAGTCCACGCCGAACTTGAACTGATGATTGCCCCGCTGCCACGAGAGATTGTCCGTATATTCGTTGCTGATGATTGGCGTCTGCAGCCTCTGCTGCTGCGAGTTATTGCCAATCGCCGCAAGCCCGTTGACCGTCACGCCAGGGAAGAAGGTGGGGTTCGTTCCCGGCAGCGCAAGCTGCGTCGCCGCTGCAGAGTTCACTCCATGGCTGATTGAGAGCGACTGCCGACGCGTAAAGGTGACTCGAGCCTCGTTCAACAGCGACACATTGAAAGTGTGTATATAGGTTCCTGACGGGTTGTAGTAGTAGTTATGCGACAAAACGCCATAGACGTCCGTCCCTGGCGTCGGGAAGACATCGGCGATATTCTCATGGTCTGGCTGCGCGAGAAAACGGCCATAGACCGAATTCTTCCCGTTGAACGTGTGGTCGATACGCGCGACGTAGTCGTTGTACAGCTCTGGCTCTGGGTCGTTCGCGTAGTAGTTATTGCTGTTGATCGCAGCGCCCGGAACATTGGGCAATGGATAGTACGAGGCCAGCGCTACGCCATAAGGATCGAGTTCCGACTGAGGCAGCACATTCAAGACTCCGTTGCTGATCGCCTGCACGCCGGTATTGGGATCGATGATCGGCGTCGAGATCGCCGAAAAGTCACCGGTACGCTCTGCCGCGGTCGGAACGCTGATATTGACCGCATTGTTGACCGTCTCTACCTTGCCTTCGTAGCTGAAGAAGAAGAAGGTCTTATCTTTTCTGACAGGACCGCCGATGCTTGCGCCAAAGAGCTTATACTGCAGCGGAGCATTGACCGTCTTGCCGGTTAACGGATTGGTGGGAGCGAATGCTGGTATCGCCTGCAGGTTCTGGCTGCGGTAGTAGATATAACCACTTCCGTGATAACTATTCGTCCCCGACTTTGTTGTCATCTGAATGACTCCCCCGCCGGAACGCCCCAGGTCTGCCGTGTAGTTGCTCACGCTCAGGCTGAACTCCTGCAGCGAGTCGATGGGCAGGTCGAACATCTGAGTCGGCACGCCCTGCAATAGATTCTGTGTGGTTCCGCCGTCTACCGTGTAGTTTGCATTGTTGCCCCGGCCGCCAGCGACCGCGAAGTACGAGCCGGATCCAGTACCGCCGCCGACAACGAAGCCATTCAACCGCTGTAGCTGCGTCGCGCGCCGATCCACCAGCGGATAGTTCGTGATCGTTTTGTTCTCGATCGTGTCCGTGACCGACGATGTCGCTGTATCCAGGATCGCAGCATCCGTCTGCACATCGATGTGCTCTTCGACCTGCCCTGGCTTGACGACAAAATTCACCGGAGTCGTTTGCCCCGTAAAGATTTCGATTCCAGACTTGACCTGTGGACTGAATCCGTCCTTTTCGACCTTCACATCGTAGTGACCGGGAAGAAGGACCGGGAAGGAGAAAAATCCGGAGTTGTCGGTCTTTGCCTCATGCACGTCCCCGGTCTCGGTGCGGGTCACCGTCACTCTTACATCGGAAACCTGCGCCTTCTGGCTGTCCTGCACGGAGCCCGAGATCGCGGCGCTATTCTGCGCGTCTGCTCGAAGAGCTCCAATCACAAGGGTGAGGACAAACAAAAGCCGCGCAAGCCTCCGCCGCTTGAAAAATAATGGATGAGTCATAATTGGCTCCTAAGTCACACGTTGTTCCAGGAAAGTAAAAAGCCCACGAGATGGATCTCGTGGGCTCTAGAGCCGGCAATGTTGATCTGAGGGTCAACACAATGCGGCGATAGATTTTGACGAGATTGCGCATAGTCGCGCTGAAGCGATGGAGGTCGGACAACAGTTCTGGCAGTACGTGCGGATCATCAATTGCTCTGGGACACCATATGGCTGGATATCAAGACTATGAGGATTCGGTGGCGGCTGAAGCGTTGCTCATCGACGAGGTGCTGCCAATAAAAACCACCAGGATGACTGGTGGGCGGCTGCTGTCTGACGGCTATCTCAATCAGGAGAATTCAGCGGCAGTGCCCACAACATATTCCGGCGCGGCGCAGACAACAGGCCGAGCAACAGAGACACGTAGATAGGGCGGCACACAGCATGGGAATTCCTGTGAAGACTTGAGTGGCTTACCGAAGCGTAGAGCGACCAGCGAAATATGTCAACACCTTCTCTGGGAACAGACTTTTTCTCATCGCTCAAGAAGAGATGACCTTGACCATTTTTGATGAGTCTTCAGACTTGATGGAAGTCGTTACAGAAAGCCCATTCGAACCTGTAAATGGAAGCCGGAGCACAAGCAGAGCTTCTGTTCCGGTTAGTTCATCTACGGACAGTCGCGCGTCCTAATGAAACCTGCGCGCGGCGGCTTTCAGTTTGCGCAAAGACAGCCCTCAAACCTGGCTATGAAGCAATCGATTGATAAACATCGGTACGAATCGACTAGCATTGAGCCAATGCTATCTACGCACTTCAACGTCACAGCGAGCCGTCCCGGGTGTAGCCATTCAAGACACTCGGATGCCAGGCTGCGTTGTTGTTACCTGACCCAAGCTTAGACACTCCAAAGCGTCCCCCACACAATTGTTTTGCATGCATCTTGCCCCAGGAGGCTTCTTGAAGCCCTGTCTATTGCTTCGTGCATCTCGTTGGCTCTTTCTATGGCTGGCTCTCCCGCTCGTGAGCGCTATCCCCGCGTACGGACAACATGAAGCGAGCCGACGAGCGTGGAGCCACTCCGCCGCGCCAACCGGCGAGGATCAGGCCAAGCTGGAGCGCCACGCGATACGTCTCTTGGCCAGACCTGATCTTCAGCAGGAGCTGCAATCGCTCGAGACCAAGTGGAAGGAACGATGGCCTAATTTACTTCCTTCTACTTTGAAGCAGGCTCACTCTTCCATCGAAGAACTGGCGTTTCTCGTGGCGCTCGAAACGATCGACGGCGACCCAAGGCGTCCGCATGTGGTGCAAGTCTCCATGCCTCCTCACACATGGTTCGGCACGGATGTCCCCGGAGGAAGATGGGGCATCGATAATCCAGACACGCAGTACTTCCTTGTGCCCTTAGAGGCCAGCTCCAGCTATGTCATCACCGGGAGGCGCCACGCCCCAGGCCCCATCGATTCGAATTATTCCTTCAGCGACCTCGATGGCTGGCGCACCCTCGCGAATATCGCGCATGATCAGCTTCAGGTTGCTCCCGACGGCTCGTATACGATCACCCTCGACAGCTCACCAGCCAATGGAAGACCGAACCACATCCAGCTAACCGAAGGCGGAGACTCGCTGCTCATTCGCAATACTCTAGCGGATTGGAGCAGAGAAGGCGCCGACAACCTGGAAGTCAAACGCCTCTCAGGGCCGCCCCCTGATGCTGAGCCAACGGACGATGTTCTTGAACATGCCTTTGTCACCAGACTTCGCACGCTGCTCGACCACGTCATCGCAAACCTTCAAGCGCCCGTCTTCAAGGTGCCCGTGAACGTTCTGCCCCAACCCGGCAAGCCCGGCGACAAGGCAGGCTTCCTCGTCACACAACGCAATGCGCTAGGGCACTTCCGCCTGCAGGAAGACGAGGCGTTAGTGGTAACCCTTAACCCCGGCGGCGCTGGTTACACTACTCTTCCGATCACCAATGTCTGGGGTGTATCGCCAGCTTACTGGGAACATCAAAGCAGCTTGAACAATCACCAGGCCTTCAAGAATACCGATGGAACGATCACGCTCGTGGTCTCGGCCTTCGATCCTGGCATCGCAAACTGGGTAGACACGGCGGGCCTGGAGGAAGGGTTCATCATGCTGCGCTGGCAGCGCCTGCACCAATTGGACGAAGATCCCGAAGTCCACTCCGTCCTGGTCAAGCGTGCGGACATTGCTGCGCACCTTCCAAGCGGAATCGTCTTGTGCAGTCCACGTGAGCGGGCCGCGCAGCTGAAAAAAAGAAGAGCCGCATTCCAGCGCAGGTTCCAAGAGTGAAGTTGTATCACTCTCTCCGAGTAGTGCAGATAAGAATTAATGTCGGAACTTCAGGAGGCTTTGCCCGCCATCCGACTATTTGCTTCCAACGATTGACAGCGGACAATCGTCCCCTCTTGACAGGACTTATCGCGTATGGGTAAATCAATTTAGTCATGGCATCTTTCGTCCAACAAGATCTAATAGCGACGAGCACGCGCGTTCCGTTTCCTCCCCGGACTAATGCTCGCCAGTATTGTTGTTGACACTGGCCCCTCCCCTATCAAAGGTGCATAGCCTGTAGCTCCCGTCGCTTAATACAACGTCCGTATACGCATATCGCTGTGATGCGCCTCGCGCATCCTGCTAAGACGACTGTGATCACAGTCTCCACCGCAAGAGGCGCAGTCCCGTCTTCGCCTATCTCGATACGGACGATACGTTCAGAGTTCACACCAGTCTCTAAACCAATATTGGAGCGAAGCATGAAAAGAATCATCCTCGCCGCCCTGCTCTCCACGACGGCCTTCGCGCAGCAGGCACCTGTAGTCCAACACGCCGCGTCTATCGAATCCAAGGCGAAGAAGCTTACACGTGCAGAGTTTGACACACTGCTTCAGCACCCCGATCACCTTCTCCTGATCGATGTCCGCAGGCCAGACGAGATATCGGCCATTGGCGGCTTCGCAGTCTATCTGAACGTCCAGATTGCCGACCTCAAGAATCATCTCGATGAGATTCCCAGGGACAAGGTCATCGTCACCATCTCCAATCATGCAGCCCGCGCCGGCGTAGCCGCAGACCTGCTTGCAGGCCACGGCTTCAACGTAGCCGGAGCCATCGGTGTCCAGACCTACGAAGCGGAGGGCGGCGCCGTGCAAAAGTTCCCCGCGCCGCAACATATCACGACAGGAGCAGCCCAGTAATGAGAGCAAGCTTGAAGTCATTTATGATTCTCTCCGCTATGTTGACCTCATCTTCGGCACTTTCCATGGCCCAGGGCGTCATCGCACAAAAGACCTTGACCACGGAAGGCGCCCTGTCGATCGCACATGCGGCACTCGATAAATGCCATGCGGATGGCTACCACGTCAGTCTTACAATTCTCGACTCCAGCGGCCTCATTAAGTTCCAACTCCGGGGCGATGGGACTGGTCCTCATACGCTTGAGCACAGTCGTCGCAAGGCATATACCGCTCTTACGTTCAAGCGAACCTCGGCTGAGACAGCCAAAGCCTGGGCCGCCTCCCCCACGCCACCGCCTCTCATCGAAGGGACGGTCGGAGCCGCCGGCGGAGTGCCCATTCGTGTCGACAACGACGTGATCGGCGCCATCGGTGTCAGTGGTGCCCCGGGTGGCGAGAAGGATGAGGTCTGTGCGAGCGCCGGCATCGCCAAGCTTCTTGAGTCGGCGAAGTGATGTGTAGTTCTCAGGATCAAAGCCGTCGCAGCTTCCTTTGGTCCGCAATGGCTGCGGTAGCGTCCACCGTTGTCAGTCCGTTAGCCCAAGCGGGCGCGACGGGCAGTCGTCGCAAGCCGAACATCATCTTCATCCTTGCGGACGACATGGGCTACGGGGACACCAGCGTCTATGGCCAGAAGAAGTTCAAGACTCCCCATATCGACAGGCTCGCGGCTGAAGGTGTGCGCTTCACGCAGGCTTACGCGGGAGCCCCGGTCTGCGCTCCCTCTCGCAGCGTCCTGATGACAGGGTTGAACACAGGACATACTCGCGTGCGCGACAACTTTGCCCTTGCGGGCGGGAAGGTTGGATTCAAAGGAAAGGAAGAGATTCGTCGCGCCAGCCTCACCGATGCAGACCATACCGTGGCTGAGTTCCTCGCGCAAAATAGCTACGACACAGCGCTACTCGGCAAGTGGCATCTCGACGGTTATGACCCCGCCGCCATCCCAACCCGCCATGGATTCCAGACATTCAAGGGGTGGCTCACTCAAACCGGAAGCACGCAGGGCTACTATGCCGCGCAGCGCTATCACAACACCGACCTCGTGGATGTCCCCGAAAATGCAGGCGGCAAACAAGGCCGCTACGGGACCACCATCGTCACCGAGGACGCGGTCGACTACATCGCCGGCCATGCAGACAAGCCATTCTTCCTCTATGTTGCCTACGATGCGCCGCACAGCCCGTACCTCGCCCCAGACTTCGGCAGCTACGTCAACGAGCCCTGGGATGACGACGAGAAGACTTACGCGTCCATGATCGAGCATCTCGACAACGGCGTCGGCGCAATCCTCGACGCCGTGAAGTCATCGGGTCTTGACCAGGATACGGTCATCTTCTTCGCCTCCGACAATGGCCCACGCTCCGAGCCAACACCTCAACAGACGAAGGTCGTCAACTTCTTCGATTCGAACGGCATCCTCCACGGCTACAAACGCGATGTCTACGAAGGCGGCATCCGGGATCCGTTTATCGCCTGCTGGCCGGGACATATTCCTGCTGGAAGCGTCAGCGATGTGCCCATCTTCTTCGCCGACTTCATGCCCACCGCTCTCGCTCTCGCTGGAGCCCCGTCCAGACCCGGCGACGGAGTCAATCTCAAGCCATTCCTGCTCGATCCCAGGTTGAAAGGTAAAGATAGATTTCTTTACTGGGAGTTCTACGAGCCCAGCTTCGAACAGGCAGTACGATGGGGCCAATGGAAGGCTGTTCGCCATGGACGTAAAGGCCCACTCGAACTCTACAACCTGAGTCGCGACCCTTCAGAGACAATCAACGTCGCGGCGCAGCATCCAGAGATCGTCGACCGCATTGAGCGTTACATCAAGGAGACGCACACGCCCTCTCCGGAGTATCCCGACCCCGTCTAGTCATTCAGACTTGCCTGTGATTCGCGCAGCAGACTCGAAGCGATCTGACTCAAGATGAACGTTGTTAGAAGAAGTTTAGGTGCATAGATGCCAGAGAAAAGCACGAAGGTCAAATTAAGCAGACGAGCCTTTATAGCCGCCGGTACTACCGCGATGCCCTTCGCCGCAAGTGCTCTCGCTGCTCCAGCCGCCCCGTCGTCTGAAGCAGCACCAACAGTCAGCAGACGCGCAAGTAAGAAGCGCAACGTTCTGTTCATCTGTTGCGATGATCTGACACCGCGCATTGGAAGCTTCGGAGACCCAGTGGTCAAGACGCCGAATCTGGACCGCCTGGCGAAGCTTGGTGTTCGGTTCGAAAGGAACTACTGCCAGTATCCTCTGTGCGCGCCGTCCCGGACCTCGCTCATGACTGGCCTCGCACCCGACACAACGAAAGTCTGGGACCTCAATACCGATTTCCGAAAGACCGTTCCTGCAGACGTGGTCACGCTGCCGCAACTGTTCCAGAAAAACGGCTACTTCACAGCCCGCGCAGGCAAAATCTACCACTACAACAATCCCAGCGAGATTGGCACCCCGGGCTTTGATGACGCAGCAAGCTGGCAAGCATGCAGCTATCCCGCAGGCTATGACCGTACCCACGACGAAGGCCTGGTGACCTTCTACGCGTCACAGGAAAAGATATTCGCTGGCATGGCGGCCGCTCAATATAACCGTGCAGCCGCACGAACATCACATCCTGACAGCAAGTCACTCCCGTGGTCACATGGAGGCAAAGGGCCATCCGGCATTCGCATCGCGCAGGATGGCCGAACGCCAACTCTTCCGTTTTCAAAGAACGGCGATCTTGGCATTGCGATTGCCGGGCACGCCTCCGACGGTGGCGACGAAGTGATGACCGACTACATGGTGGCCGAGTCCGCCATCGCCATGATCGAAGAGCACAGAAACGATCCATGGTTCATTGCGTCGGGATTCTTCCGCCCTCATGTGCCGTTCATCGTTCCATCAAAATACTTCGACCTGTACGACCTAAGCGACATCCAGCTACCTCCCTTCGATCCTGCGGAACTGACAGCAGCACCACATCTCGCCTATCTATCATCGAACCCGAACTACGGCATGAGCGAGCAGCAACACCGTGAGGCGATCCGCGCACACTACGCCGCAATCAGCTTCGTCGATGCGCAAGTCGGGCGGCTGCTCGACGCTATCACCCGGCTTGAACTGTCGGAGAACACGACGATCGTCTTCTGGTCGGATCACGGTTTCATGGTTGGCGAGCATGGGCAATGGGAGAAGACAATGCTGTTCGACGCTTCCGTCCATGTGCCGTTATTCCTAGCGGGAGCCGGTGTCTCCGCAAAGGGAAAAGCCTGCCGAAGAACCGTTGAGCACCTCAACATCCATCCCACCTTGGCCGAACTCTGCGAGCTTGAAGGAACGCCTGGCAATCTTCACGGGCGAAGCCTGGTGCCTTTACTCTCGAACCCGGATGCGCCGTGGGAACATCCGTCGATCTCGCAGGTCGGCAGAAGAATCGGGACCGGCCCGGTCATGGGGTATTCACTGCGCACCGAGCGATACCGCTACACGATGTGGGGTGAGAACGCAGCGGAAGGAGAGGAGCTCTATGACTATGAATCCGACCCCCACGAAGTGAAGAACCTCGCGCAGAGTGCGAGTTCAGCCGACCTCAAGTCGAAGCTGCGCGACAGCCTTGAGCGTATCTCACGGTCTCGTAAGGCCAGCGGAGTTTGAGCCGGTAGTTTTACAGCTCGGCAGGCCTTGCAATCTATCGGAATGTCTTGGGCACGTACTGGCTGAGTTCCTTCGGTGACTCAGCATCTTGCGGCATGATGTGTGCCCCTGCGGGCAGCGGAATAGGGCCATCTAGGAGAGGATCGCGTGTGTCTTTCATCCACTTATCAAGCCGTTGTCGTAGATCCACAAGTGCTCCTCTAGCATCAGGCTGGTTGCTGTCGATGAGGCTTCTTTGCTCGTTTGGATCGAAGACAAGGTCGTACAACTCTTCGTGGGCGACGACCTCGGTTGCCTTCCATTGGTTCGCAAGCCAGTAGCTCTTGCTTGGCCCGTCATCGCAGTTCGGCAAAACCACCTGGTGACGATCGTCGAAGTGGCGGATGTACTTCCAGCGAGCGGTTCTTACAGAACGCTTCGGCTCGTACGCGGCGTGGTAGTTTACCTCTGCGAAGATTGCATCGTTTGTAGAGGTCTGCGTCCCAAGCAGCAGCGGCAGGAATGACCTGCCCGTAAGCCACGCCGGTTTAGGAATTTCGAGTGCATCGCAGAGAGTTGGGAACAGATCGATCTGCGATAGCAAAGCATCCGAGACCGCAGGCTTCGAAAAGACGCCCGGTCCACTGAGGATCATCGACACACCCGTTCCACTGTCGCGCAGACTGCACTTCATGTCTGGGAACGCGATCCCATGATCAGTAGTGCTGACAATGATCGTGTTCTTCCGCAGTCCGGCATCCTCGAGCGCATTCAAGATCACTCCAATCCCTTTATCGAGCACGCGCGCACTGGCGTGAAACCCTGCCATATCACGTCGTGTCTCGGAGTTGTCAGGAAGAGGCGCTGGCGGCTGTATGTAGTCGGGATTATCGACCGGCGATGGAAACTCGCGATGAGTCTCGAAAAATCCTATGTCGAGAAAGAACGGCGTCTGAGGCCGGCCCTTCAAATAATCTACTGCCGCGGGTGCCACATCTTTGGCACTCGTCGTGGCGTGCGGCAGAATTTGTTCGTAACCAATTACCTTCGGGTCGGCGGCAACATGCTGCACGCCTGCGAGGACCGAGGTATATCCATAAGTTCGCAAGGTATGCACAATATGCTGCTTGTAGTCATGCAGTCCCCAGCCCAGATGCGCCAGCCCGAGCATGCCGGAAGCATGAGCAGACTGTCCCGTCAGCAAGGCAGCCCTGCTTGGCGAACACGTCGGAGCAGCACTATGCATGTTGCGGAAGAGCACGCCCTGACGAGCAAGCCGCTGCAGATTCGGTGTGGGGACACTATGCCCATACGGTTGCAGGTATCGACCGGAGTCATGAGAGTGCAGGTAGATGATGTTGTATCGCCCGTTATCACGGGGCGTTGCGGGAGCAGGGAAGGTGCCAGCGCTGGAGGCGATGGTAGCCGCTGCCCCGGTCTTGATAAAGCCTCGTCGACTCTGTAACAAGAACTTCAAAGAACCTCTCTCCCCCAACAAATCCGCCAATCATGCTTTGCCTGCCAGTTCGATCGTGGCTACTGGATCGTATCTCGCACAAGGTGGGCATTCGCCTCATCAGCGGGCAGCGATGCAGCCACAGATTCGCTCCTGAACAACCGATGAAAGACCTCGTGGATCAGCACGAAGCTTACAACAAAAGCCACCAGCAGAGCCCGCAGAACGGGGCTGCGCGGTGAATACGACGGCCCCGGAGAGGGTGAGGTACGACTATCGGAAATCATCTAAGCTCTCTTTCTCAATCAAGCCTTAAGTAGAAAAGCCTGCTGCGCCAGAGTGGCGAGCAGGCTTCCTAGATTTCGAGATATTGCTTCGAAACTAAATATGCAGCCACGCTGCATCCTGATCGCTGGACGAACGAGCGACCGGACAACAGAACTTGAGGGCTTGAAACTTCATAAGACCACGTTAGGTTGGGACCAAGTAGAGTGTCAAGCTCAACCTTCGTGCATCTTCTATCGGATCCGCGCTGGCTTCCAGCTTGCAGGATCGATCACGCTGTTGTATCTTCGCCTAGACGCGATGTTGAATCTACTTCCAACGCGACTCACCTGTTGTCCCACTCTTGGCTAGGCCATAGCTGAAGAGGTCGCTCGTCTTTTGAGTTCGATCGTTCAGCACTTGATCCACGCGCCTTCAAGGCATTAGCTGAAAGCTTCTCGACCAGGACAACATGCTCCCACTGACTCACTTCACCCCAGAGACCCGACTCTCCTACCTCCCGCTTCATGAGTGTTGTAACGCCCTTCTCTCTTAGTTCCTTCAGAGATTGCACCGGTGGCCTGCGGGCCCCACAGCGCGGGAGATGGAAATGCATCAGAGCAGAAGCAAATTATCAAGGCGTTCGTTTCTTGCAACGGGAGCGATCACGGCCGCTATTGCGCCGACGCTTTCGGCATGGAGCGAACCCACGGGAAGAGTTGCCGCCGTACCCAGCACAAACACCGTCGACTACCTCGCAGGCGCGAACGATGCGGCGGCATGGATCCGATCAGCTCAACGAACTACACCGGAAGGACTTCGGTGGTTTCCAGAACCTGATCACCCGGAAAAGCTCACGACCATCTCTCCAATCAATGGGATCTATAGTGGCGGTGCAGGAGTGGTACTTTTCTTCCTTGAGTTGGCCGCAGCAACGGGAGACGCCAGCTACCTGGAGGACGCGAAAAAAGGTGCCGATGTGTTGGCGGCAACGTGGAATCAAGACTCGACCGCCCATGAGCGGATTCCGGGTCTGGGATTCTCGTTTTACAACGGACTTGCAGGCGTGGCGTTCGCACTGATCGAAACATGGAAGGCTACGAGCATCGTGCATTACAAACAGGCTGCCATCGCCGCGACCGAGTACATCGTCGGCTCCGCAAAGACTATTCCGAACGGCCTTGCCTGGTCCTCCGCGCCTGGCATCATCGGCGATGGCAGCGTCATCCTGTACCTTCTCTACGCCAGCGAGGCCCTGCAGGATGAGCATTATGCGAGGGCAGCCACGCGGGCTGGTGAGCGCCTGCTGTCGGCGGGGCGACCCTATCCCGGCGGTGGGCTGAGTTGGAAGGGAGTGCCATCGTCCGCGCTAGGCCTTCCCGACGAAACGTACTTCCCGAACTTCGAAATGGGAACCGCAGGCGTCGCCTATGTGCTCGCTCGGCTCTATGAGAAGACCAGCGACAAGCGCTTTCTTTACGCCGCAACGCAAGGTGCACTTCACCTACAAAACATCGCCACGCAAAAAGGTACAGGAGCTCTCATCTCCTATCGCTACCCGGATCTCCGGGAGGTCTACTACCTCGGATTCTGCCACGGTCCGGCGGGCACGGCACGGCTCTTCTACCAGCTATACAAGGTGACAGAGGATCCGTCATACCTGGACTGGACAGAGCGCCTGGCTCGCGGCGTGATCGAAAGCGAGGTTCCGGAGAATCAAACACCCGGACTCTGGAATGTCGTGTGCCAATGCTGCGGCACGGCTGGTCTCACGAGTTTCTTTCTTGGTCTTTGGGCTGCTACTGGCAAGCCTGAGTACTATGCCTATGCCAATAAGCTTGCGGAACACACGCTGAGCCATCAGACGAACTTCGACGGTAAAGGAGCGCGCTGGTATCAGGCATGGACACGCGTGAAGCCCGCTGATGTCTCGGCAGAGACCGGATACTCGATCGGGGCGGCAGGAGTCGGTGCAGCATTGATCCAGGCCTCGCTTGCTCAAAAGGGGAAATATCAGACCATCGGATTTCCAGACAATCCCTTCCCAACGAGTCGCTCGGAGTCGACGGCGGCTTCGGTGGCATACGAACAGACAGCCCCATCAGTCGTCTTTGAGCCGTAACAACAATTTTTCTTAGAAGTGCTTTGGCGTTATTTACCAGGAGGAACACTTGATCAATCTACAAAGTACGTTTCGCTCGTTGGTCGCTGCATCCGCACTGACCTTTGCCTCTCTCGCAGCACATGCCGCCATTGTGAATCTCAAGGCTGACATAAAGGGCGCTTCAGAAGTGCCTGCCAAGGACGTCGCGGGAACGGGAACGTTGACTGGCACTCTCGACACAGATACCAACGAATTCAAGTACCACATTGAGTTCAGTGGCCTG
Organism: Granulicella aggregans; assembly: GCF_025685565.1. Classification (NCBI taxonomy): domain Bacteria; kingdom Pseudomonadati; phylum Acidobacteriota; class Terriglobia; order Terriglobales; family Acidobacteriaceae; genus Granulicella; species Granulicella aggregans. The sequence goes on along the minus strand of NZ_JAGSYE010000001.1, from coordinate 2,170,711 downwards.
ACCGGGCCTGCCGTTGCCGCGCACTTCCATGGACCGGCCGCGGAAGGCGCGAACGCCAAACCACAGCTTCCCATTAAGGTAACGCCTATCGCCAGCCCGCTCGACGGTAAAGCCACCATCACACCGGAACAGGCAAAGGACCTGCTGGATGGCAAGTGGTACTTCAACCTGCACACCAGCGCCAATCCGGGTGGTGAAGTTCGTGGCCAAATTGTGAAGTCGGAGTAGTCCAAACCGGCGCGGGCGCGCACGAACTGACTTGTCCTACGTGTGCGCCCGCTCCGACAACCACCACATCCCTGATTGAAAGGAAGGCAATGAAGACGCAGTACATAAAGGCCTTGCTGCTACTTTGTACAGCGGCTGGCCTGATTCAAAGCGCAACTTCCCAAACCATTGAAAAGCAGGCGTCTTCACCACCCGCGCCGGTGGCCATCTCCGGGGCTAATGCCAAGCCCGTAAACCTTAAAGCGCTTTCGAAAGATATCTCCGCCGAGGACCTTCGTATCTTGATGCAGAGCTACACCAAGGCGATCGGTGCTCCGTGCGGTTACTGCCACGAAGAAAACACCCAGACAAAGAAGATGGATTTCGCTTCGGATGCTAACCCCATGAAAGATACCGCTCGCCTGATGATCCGCATGACGAACGATATCAACAACCGCTATCTCGCGCAGCTAGGTGACAGGCGTTATGCGGAGCCCTTGACTTGCGGCAATTGCCACCAGGGTCATACGAGTCCGCCAACTTTCGAGCCCAAACCATAGCCTCGTCTATCTCATTCAAAGGGGAGCCGCCGCCATGCGCTTACTCTCTGCATCAGCCTTGATGTCCGCCATCCTCCTGCCCAGTTGCGTACCTGGCCATAGCCAGTTGCCCACGGATCCTGTTCAATGGCGCGTCGAAGACGGTTCCAGTCATGCCGTTCATCGCGGCACCACCAGCGCCTTGCGGATAGCTGCTCATATCAAAGAAGGCTGGCATGTCTATGGCAGCGCTCAGCTCGAAGGTGGCCCGACTCCTCTGAAAGCTTCGTTGGAGTAAAACCTCATCGCGTCCCTGAACGGGAAGATAGACGAATCAGATCCACTCAAGCTTCGCGATACAAGCTTTAATCTCGAAACCACTGTCTACAAGACAGAATTCTTCCTCAATATTCCGGTACGGCTCAAAAGCGACGCGCCTCCGGTGTCGGTGAAATCCCCGTTAGCATTCGCTATCAATCCTGTAGCGACCGTACCTGCATGCCACCTAAGACGATCCACCTTCGTATTCCGGTAAGCGTCATCACGTCGCGGTGACAAGGCCGAGAAATTGAATCGATACTTTTGCTTCTGCATCCGCCTCATTTTCGGCAACACTCGGATTGACAGTAAGTCTAGTCATCTGTATTTTCAATTTATGCGCATGCCATCCATGACACTTTGTTGTTCGCCATGCAAATTCGCTGGCGCATGGGTAGCTATTTTCGATAACTAGAAGTTGATCCTCTTGGATCCTTCGTGATATCGAAACCCGCTCGCCAGCCATGCTGGAGCGGGTTTTTCACTTGCTGCATGCCTCTTTGATGCGTGCTCACCGTAAAACTATCCTCCGGCATTTGCGAATAGAAATGCGCCGTCCCGCATTCATGGCGGTGCGTTTTCAACGAGCCTAAGGATAATTTTCGTGAGAATACTGAAGCGCTTATTAACCTTCCGGAGAACACAAACTGCAGTCCAGCGTGATCTCTCGCCTTCGCAAAGAAGCCAATACATTATCCAGGGTTTATTGGTCTGCACGTTCGCGCTCGCAGGTTGGTCCAACCTGCATGTGTACGCTCAAATTGCGGTTCGCAATCAGGGATATGTTCCGTTCAGCGAAGCCCCGATCAATTATCGGTCAGACGACCTGAGCGACCCTGTAGCGCAGCTCGAACGCCAGCTCACGGCAGGCACCAGTAGCCTAAAGTACGAGCCAGGACACGGGTACTTGAAGTCGGTATTGAAGCTGCTTAACGTTCCCGTCAACTCTCAGACTCTCGTCTTTTCTAAGACCAGCTTTCAATATAAGAAGATCTCCCCAGACCATCCGCGCGCGCTCTACTTCAGCGACGACGTTTATGTCGGCTCCGTACATGATGGAAAGGCGATCGAGATTATCTCCTTTGACCCGCAACAGGGAGCCATCTTCTATCTTCTCGACGAACACAAAGTCGATCACCCCACCTTCCAGCGCGCCGAACTCGACTGCACGCAATGCCACATTGCAGCCGGAACCCGCGGGGTACCTGGCGTTCTGCTTCGCTCCATCTACCCCACGACGACAGGCACCCAGGCTCCAGGAACGAAGTCCTTCATCATCGATCAGGAGACACCCTTCGACGAGCGCTGGGGTGGCTGGTACGTTACCGGCAAGCTCGGCGGCCGGACACACCTTGGCAATGGAGCCGTTGACGACAAGGACCTGAATGGACCGGCCGATCAGACGGACACGATGCACATCGTCTCCCTCTCTCAGCCGTTCGATAAGTCGTCCTACCTTGCACCCGACAGTGATGTCGTCGCGCACCTTGTGCTGGCTCATCAGACCCAGATGCACAATCTCATCACGCTGACGAACTACAAGACCCGCCTCGCTCTTTATGCTCAGACCAATCGCATCAAGAGCGAAGGACTCCCCACGGACACGCCTCTAGGCGACAGCGCCCGCCAGCAGTATGAGCGGCCTGCGGAGCAATTGCTGCGCTATCTGCTATTCGCGAATGAAGCGCCCTTTCCTCCCTCCGCCAAAATAGAAGGATCCTCTTCCTTCGCGAAGAAGTTCACCGCCCGCGGAGTGCGCGATGCCAAAGGCCGCTCTCTTCGCGACTTCGACCTACATACGAGAACGTTCAAGTATCCGTGCAGTTATCTCATCTATACCAGGTCGTTCGATTCCCTTCCCGACCCGGCTCGCCTGTACATTTACCACCGCCTTCTACAGGTCTTGACTGGCGAAGACCATAGCCCCGACTTCGCCAGGATCTCCGCAGCCGACCGCCAGGCGATCCTCGAAATTTTACTCGCAACCAAGCAGGGCCTCCCCGAAGAGTGGAGTACCTATGCAAAGTCCAACCGCCTGCATATAGCTGGCAGGCGCTCCGTCCCTGTTCCTCAGGGGTAAGCAGTTCACGCAGGCTCACAGAAAGGAAAAGAACGATGAGAACAGCTTTGCGGGCAGCACATATCCTCTTGATAGCCGGAAGCATCGGAGCCACCATATCCCAGGCCCCCGCCCAGAACCAGACAGGCCCAGCCGCTATTGACGGCCGTTGGGATGCCAGCCTGATCAACCATGGCAACGTGATTCCGTTTCGCCTGGATATCTCAGGCTCGGCACCGTCGTTGAAGGGTACCTTCTATGACGGATTCTTGCCTTACGACGGCACCACCAGCGCGACCTTCGCCGATGGCAAACTAACGCTCAACGTCGAACACTACCTGACCACCATCACGGCTACTCTCAAGGACGGTCAACTCGTCGGTGACGTCGTCACCCAGTCGCGCGGAGCGACCGGCGGCTATGGTTTCCAGGCCATACGTCACGTTGAGGCAACGACAGCAGCGACTGATGTTCCGAGGATATCTGGCTCATGGGAGGTCCCTCTCGAGAGTCCCACGTCCAAGGGAGAGAAGGCGTTTCGCTTCATCGTCGAACAGCGAGGAGCAGACGTTGCGGCCTCTATACTTCGCGTCGACGGGGATACTGGTGCCTACAGCGGAACATACAAGGACGGCAAGTGGCTCCTAAGTCACTATGATGGCTCCCGCCCCGGTGTTATCGAGGTGTCGGCTTTGCCCGACGGAACGCTACAGATACTTCAGAACGCCGTTCGCCCCAAGGCAGCAGCAGCCCCAGCGACAACCACTACAACGGCCACCAAGCAGTACAACGAGGAGCCATCCGACAGCCGTTATACGACGAAGCTGATTGCATATCGTCCGGAAGTAGCCCGCGCCAAGGGTCTGCCTGAACCAGAGAACTACGCAACCCACACCACCGTTCGTGACGTCAACGAGAAGTTCACCTTCAACTTCCCCGACGTCAACGGAAAGCTCGTATCGAACGATGATCCTCGCTTCAAGGGCAAGGTTGTGCTCGCCATCGTGACCGGCACCTGGTGCCCCAACTGCCACGATGAGGCACAGTATCTCGTTCAGCTCGATAAGAAGTATCGCGACAAGGGTCTCGCCATCGTCGCTCTCGACTTCGAAGAGCCCGAGGAACAGGGCAAACTCAACCGTGAACATGCTTTCGTAAAGCAGTATGGCGTTGAGTACACCTATCTGATCGCCGGCGCACCTGCTGAGTTGTGGGAGAAAGTCCCTCAAGCCGTCAATCTGAACACCTGGCCGGCGACCTTCTTCATCGGACGCGATGGCCTGGTGAAGGGTGTCCACTCAGGCTTCGCATCTCCAGCCAGCGGAGAGTTCAACGACCAGCTAAAGGCAGAGTTCACCGCCACGATTGAGAAGCTGCTCGCTGAGAACGCAACCCAACAGGCCACTCCGGCAGAAGTGGTCCACACGAAGGCAGGCGAATAAGAATCCCCTCCAACACAGATGGGCGTACTTGCTCCTCGCAGGCACGCCCATCCCCACCTCGAAATATCCAACAGTTCCACATCTGAAGAGATCGTATCTGCGCAGACAAGAGATCGCGCAGGACTTGCCACAGTCAAAGGTGGCAGGTATTGGCATGACTCGCAACATTTTCAGGAGGTAATTTAGTAATGATATTTTCTTCTCGATCATCAATCAGGTCTCTTTTGGCCATGACTACGGTCTTGATCTTGTCTGTGGCCGCAGGCGCACAGACCTTTCGAGGTTCGCTCACCGGCACCGTGGTGGACGCCTCCGACGCAGCCATCCCCAACGCGACCGTCCGGTTGACTAATCTGGCGACGAACGATGCCTCGGACATCAAGACCAACGGGACTGGAAACTTCAGCTTTCCCGAACTTCCTGTGGGCACCTACAAGCTGCTTGTCACTGCTCCGGGATTCTCGGCCCAATCGCTCGATAACATCGTCATCGAAGTCTCAAAGGTTCGCGACCAGAAGGTCCAGCTTGCCGCTGGCTCCGAAGCCACGGTAGTCGACGTGCAGGCATCGGGCGTGCAGCTCGACACCACCAATAGCCAGCTCGTCTCCGTCGTCGATCAAAAATCGGTGCAGCAGATCCCTCTCAACGGCCGCAGCTTCATGCAGTTGGTGAAACTTGCTCCTGGCATCAACCCGTATCTTGGCCAGAACACCGTAAACGGCTCGCGTACTGCAGGCATCAACTACCAGATCGACGGCGCGGACAACAACGATCCGTGGTCAAATCAGGTGGCTTCGAACCAGGGCGGTATCGCTGGTATCGCTGGCGGACTTATTCCTGTGGAAGCGATCGATCAATTCTCGCTGCAGGCAGCCGGAGAAGCAGACCAGGGCCGTAACGGCGGAGCGAACAGCAACATGGTGCTACGCACCGGTACCAACCACCTTCACGGCGACGTCTTCTACTTCGATCGGAACGAACTCTTCGCGTGGCTCAGCCCGTCCGTAGCCGTAGGTAGCCGCATCCCGGAGATCCGGAACCATCAGGGTGGCTTCACCCTGGGTGGTCCCATCTTCAAGGACAAGACGTTCTTCTTCCTTGCTGGCGAAGTGCAGATCGCGCAGGCGAATAACAGCCTCGCGGATACCGTCCTGAACGATACCTGGATCGCAGCCGGTAAGAGCCTGCTCGCAAGCCGCGGTATCGCGCAGAATCAGGTCGCGCTCAATATGTACACCCTGCTGTTTCCGGCGGTGTCGCGCGCGTCCACCGGCTACGTAAACCAGTACCAGTCGAACGGCGTGAATACGTACAACAGCTACAACGGCATCATCAAGCTCGACCACAACTTCAACGACAAATACAGCATCTCCGCACACTACCTGGGCACCACAGGCAAGCAGTCCGCGGACGTAGGCTCGCACTTCGCCGACTACTTCGAGACGGCACCGATGCACATCCACAACTTCCAGATCTCACAGACCAGCACGTTCAACAGCAAGATCGTCAACCAGGTCACAGCTGCCGCGCAATCCTTCCTGCAAAAGTTCAACGACCGCAACCAGAGCTTCAACGTGCAGGGTGACGGCCTGAATCTCGGTCTTACGGGGGTGCTGGCTACCGGCGCTCCTCAGTTCTACGTCGGATCATTCGATTACACGGGCGCAACACCGCCTCTTGGCCGCCAGGACGTCACCGGTCACATCGACGATACGCTGCACTATTCGTTAGGCCGCCACGAGCTCAAGTTCGGCGGCGAGTATCGTCACGCGAATCTGGACGTCGCGTATTACGTCAATGGTCGCGGTACGTTTAACTTTGACGGCACGCGCTACACCAACAACGGAGCGAACCCCGTAACGGATGCGGAGTGCACGGCGGCTGGGCTAGCCATCACCTCTGACAAGACAAGCCTCAACCAGTGCTCCACGGGGGTCCAGGTTGCGGACTTTGTGGCTGGCCTTACAAGAGATACTGCTTCCGGCGCAACCATCCTGCGCAATAACCCGGAGCGCGTCTACATCGTGAACACCTTTGACGTCTTTGCCGCCGACGACTTCAAGGTGAACAAGCGTCTGACCCTGAACTACGGTGTGCGCTGGAGCTACCCAGGTGCCGTCAGCGATGATCGCAACTCCATCTACAACTTCACGCCCGCACGCGGCTACTTCAAAGCCCCGCTCTACGAACGGAATCTCACCAATGTTGCTCCGCGTGTCGGCTTCGCCTTCACGCCGTTCAAGGAGCCCACTACCGTTCTTCGCGGAGGATTTGGCTGGTTCTACGATCAGCCGACGGTGGGCCAGTTCGTCTACAACAGTGTGGGCAACGGTGCCAGCGCCGGTATCTTCGGCAGCCCCGGCGATGCCAATGCTGCCATCACGGTGAATGGAGGAGCAGGATTTGTGCTCGGCCAAAGTACCTTCCCGAGCGGCGTGCAATTCGGCACGAACGGCCAGCCGACCACTTCGCTGGGTATCCTGGCCATCAATCCGAACTACCGCGCTGCCTACATGCAGAACTACAACCTGAACGTCGAGCAGCAGCTCGCCAGGAACACGCTGCTGACCGTCACCTATGCCGGCAGCGTGGGACGCCACCTCGCCTACGTAGCGGACCTGAATCAGTACCCCATCACGACCAACGCAGCAGCTCGCGTTCGTCCCTTCGCTTCGCAGTATCCCTACCTGACGGCCATCAATCAGGTGAATAGCGGGGCAAACTCAAACTACAACTCGCTGCAGGTGTCGCTGGTGCAGGCCCAGTGGCACGGACTTTCAGCCAAGGTCTACTACACCTGGTCGAGGTCGCTTGATGATTCGTCAAGCGCCACCACACCGCAGGACAGCACCAATCTTCGGAGCGACTACGGTCTGTCGACCTTCGACGTGCGCAACAACTTCACCGGCTCCGCTCGTTACACCATTCCGAAGTTCACCAACTTCGCACCTCGGCTGACTCGGGGCTACGAAATGAATGCACTCTTTGTCTTTGCCGGTGGTACGCCGGTGAACATCCTGGCTGGAACGAATACCAGCGGCTCAGGCGAAGCGAGCCGCGACCGTCCCAACCGCGTCGCCGGTGTAAAGGCCCGCATTCCGCGGGTCACCACCGCCACGACCAAGAGCCGTACTTACTCTTACCTGAACAAAGCTGCCTGGACCCCTGCGCCTTCGGGCACATTCGGCAACGAGCGTCGTGACAGCATCATCGGACCCGGCTTCGGCGACGTGGATCTGTCGTTCGTGAAGGTGACGCCTGTTACTGAGAGGATCAGCACAGAACTCCGTGCAGAGGTCTTCAACTTCGCCAACCAGTCGAACTTCGCAAATCCGAGCGGCACACTGACCAGCTCGAGCTTCGGTGTGCTCTCCGCAACCCGTTACTCGTCGTTGGCTCCGGGACTTGGCCAGGGCGAGCCGCGCAACATCCAGTTCGCCTTCAAGGTCAGCTTCTGACGCCTTCGAACACGCAAACCGCAAAGGCCGGAAGCGCAAGCTTCCGGCCTTTGCTTATCTCCACGAACGCTTGCGTGGAAGCACAACACAAAGCATGCGACTTTACCCAATGCCCGCACGTATCAAGAGCTACCGGCTCATCCCATTCAACTCTACGAAACTCCGAGAAAGATCTCGTCCATGACTGCAGGAACGTTGTCTCGTCTATCGCTCATCACCTTATTCGCAACCACCGCTGTCGCCTTCTGCCAGACACAGAGCACTTACGACCCACGCGTGACCTTCGCCCCGCTCGCCCTGCCCGAGCCTGTCAACGCCTATCGCTCATCGAACGGTGCCCCGGGCCCCTCCTACTGGCAGAACGAAGCCGACTACGAGATGCACGCCAGCATCGACACTACGGCGAAGGCACTGACGAACGATGAGACCATCACCTACACCAACAACAGCCCAGACACGTTGACCAGTCTCTGGATTCATCTCGAGCAGAACATCTACCGCAACGACTCTCGCGGGCACAACCTCGGCACGCCCATCGGTGGCGACCAGCGCCGCAAGGCCGGCACGCCCGCAGGAGCTGCACCTGCGAGGCCAGAGCGCGGCATCACCAACGGCATCGAGTTCGACTCCGTCGAGATCGAAAATGGGACACCCGCACCTCGCTTCATCAAGGCCGATTATCTCGTCTCCGACACTCGCATGCAGGTCAAGCTCGCTACGCCCATGAAGCCACATGGCACGAAGCTTCGCATCCGCATCAAGTACCACTACACCATCCCCGGCTTCTGGGGCGGACGCACCTCTTGGGGCACTGCCGAGCACGGCGACATCTACGACATCGCCCAGTGGTATCCGCGCATATGCGTCTACGATGACCTCCGCGGCTGGGACACGCTGCCCTACATTGGCGCAGAGTTCTACCTCGAGTACGGCCACTTCGACTACTACGTCAACGTTCCGTGGAACTTCCTCGTCGCGGGCTCGGGCGAGCTCGTCAACGCCGCCGAAGTCCTCACCAAGACCGAGATCGCCCGTCTCGAAGAAGCCCGCCACTCCGACAAGACCGTCTACATCCGCAAGCCCGAAGAGACCACCGACCCCACCAGCCGCCCCAAACAAAGCGGCACCCTTACGTGGCACTTCCGCATGGACCACACCCGCGACGTCGTCTTCTCCGCCTCTCCAACCTTCGTGTGGGATGCCGCACGCATCAACCTGCCCAAGGACGACCACCCCGCAAACGCGCTGCCAGCAGGCAAAATCCCTCTAGCCATGTCCGTCTACCCCCTCGAGAGCGTCGGCGACAACACCTGGACCCGCTCCACCGAATACGTAAAAGACACAGTCGAGAACATGTCGAAGCGCTGGTTCCCCTACCCGTATCCAGCGGCGGTCAGCGTCGCCGGATTCTCCACCGGCATGGAATATCCGGGCGTCGTCTTCGACGGCATCCACGACAAGGACGACTTCCTCTTCTGGGTCACCGCGCACGAGATTGGCCACGACTGGTTCCCCATGATCGTCGGCTCCAACGAGCGCCGCAACGCCTTCATGGATGAGGGCTTCAACACCTTCATCGACATCTTCGAATCCGAAGACTACGCCCACGGCAAGTACGCCCCCAAGCGCGATAGCGAATACTCTGCCGGTGGCGAGCCCCAGGACACCATCCTCAAGGTCCTCGACAACCCACAGGCACCGGTCATCCTTACTCCCGCCGACGCCTTCCCCGGCCAACTCGGCCATCCCGTTCAATACTTCAAGGGAGCCTACGGCAATGTCCTTCTGCGCGAACAGATCCTCGGCCCCGAGCGCTTCGACTGGGCCTTCCGCAAATACATCCGCGACTGGGCCTACAAGCACCCGTCTCCATCAGACTTCTTCCGCGCGATGCAGAGTGAAGGCGGAGAGGACCTCAGCTACTTCTGGCGCGGCTGGTATGAAAACAACTGGACGCTCGATCTCGCCGTCAAGGACGTAAAGTATGTGGATGGTGATCAGGCAAAGGGAGTCGTCGTCACCGTGGCCAACCTACGCCAGCTTGTTTTGCCCGCCACGCTTGAGGTGACTTACAAGGATGGAACGAAAGACCGCATCCGTCTCCCCGCCGAAGCCTGGCTGCAGAAGGGTGTCGGCAATTTCACCTTCAAGACTGGAAAGCCAGTCGCCTCGGCCACCATCGATCCCGACCACTTCCTGCCGGACGACGATCGGTCGAACAACACGTTTACTACGCCATAGCAGCCGAGTCTTCAGGTGGTTGCCGAAGGCATCGGCTCAGGTCTCCACCTAGCCTGCGCGAGGCCATCACTCTTTGACAGTGGACAGATACCTCATCCCAGCGGTCGAACTAGTCTCTACTGGCTTCGAGGTTTCAACGTCGCGTCTTCGTAAGGACACCGTGCCTTAGAGCTATCGAGCATTGCTTCGAGTTTCACGCAGGGATAGAGAACACTATTCCTGGCAGCGTTGAACGCTGATATTGATCGAGAGCGCGTGTCAGCTTAACAGCTCGCTCATCGCGCCGCCTCCGTGGTTAATCAGGATGCATGAGGAAGCGTCCTGGGACCGGCGACCATCGAAGTCCCCGCGCTACGAAGGCTCCGCGCATTGACCTCTTGGCGGATGTCCATCTATCCTTGGGTCATGCCGACCAACTTCACGCCATGTTGCTGCTCTTCAGATGCCTGTACCTCTGAATCGAGTGCCCCGGCGTTCTGTTCCTGTCGCTAGCTTCCCTCTCACCTCAAAAAACAAAACAAGCTTCCGATGTCACGGTAGTCCGTCACTTCGATGGATTTATATGGAGCACTCCCACCGTGCCGCGGATCGGCCAAGAAGATCGCACCACTTCCCAGGAGAGCCATATGTATCACTCGAGACATTTCAAGCTACAAAGTGTTCTATCTGCCGTCGTGTGGATGGTTATAGCGTCAACAGCTGCCTTCGCCCAAACGTATAACGGAGCGATTCGAGGCGCTGTAAGCGACGCAACCGGAGCCGCATTGCCAAGTGCGCAAATTACGCTGACCGATGAAGCCACCCACCAGATACGCGAAAGCAGGACCGACGGCGCTGGCGTCTATGTCTTCAATGCTCTTCGTCCGTCAACCTACTCCCTGCATGTTACGGCGACTGGCTTTGGCAACGCCGACAGAACGAACATCATAGTCGCGACACAGGACTTTCTCACCATCGATATTTCGCTTTCCGTAACGACCTCGACCGATAGGGTGCAGGTCTCTGCCGATGCTCCCCTCGTCGATGGCTCCACAGCTTCGATCAGCACGAACTTCGACCAGAAGCGTTTGGAAGACACCCCGGTCCTCGGCCGCAACCCCTTCATCACCGCGAAGCTTTCAGGAGTGTTCGTAAATACCGGCAATCCGCAGTTCATTCGATTTGCTGATCAGAATGGCACGTCCGCCACATCGGTAGCAGGCGGCCCGGTAGGATCAAACCTCTACCTGATTGATGGTGTGCCGATCACAGACACAAATAATCGTCCCGTGGTCATCCCGACCATTGAATCAATCCAGGACGTGAAAGTACAGGCCCTCACCTATGATGCGCAGGTGGGCCGCACCGGCGGGGGTGTATTCAACACGCTCTTGCGTTCCGGCTCGAACACGATTCACGGCTCTCTCTTTGGCGAGACTCGCCAGACTGAATGGCTGGCGAATGACTTCTTTGCCAATCGTACCGGCACGCCTCGCCCCGACAGCCCGTACTACAACTGGGGTGCGTCGCTCGGCGGCCCCCTTGTCATCCCGCATGTCTACGACGGCCGCAACAAGACATTCTTCTGGATCGGTTCCGAAGGCTACATTCAGACCTCGCCCTACACACAGACATTCACCGTCCCTACCGATCTGCAGCGCACGGGCGACTTCTCGCAGACCTTCAACGCAGATGGCAGCCTGCACGTCATCTATAACCCGAACGACACGTTTACCGATGCGTCAGGCGTTCATCGCACACCCTTCGCCGGCAACAAGATCACCAACCTGAATACGATCGGCAGCAACATCGCGTCCTACTTCCCTTCGCCCACGCCCGGCACCAACAGCTACACCGGTACTGACAACGTCCGCGACCACGCGCAGGAGGTGACCGCAAAGATTGATCAGCAGATTCGTCCCTGGTGGAACGTGAGTGGCTCGTACATCTTTTACGAGGCGCTCCAGCCGCTCGGCAATCCGCTGCACACGCTGCCAGGAAGTTACTCCTACACCTATCACCGCCAGGTCGATGCCATCCAGGTGAACAGCACATGGATCCTGAATCCGACCACCGTCGTCACGGCGCGATACGGAACGAACCGCTTCCCCAACCTCATCGCCGAGGTCAGCCAGGGCTTCGATCCGGCAGCGTTGGGATTTCCCACCACGCTCACCAATCAGCTCCAGTCAAAGTTCTTCCCGACAATCTTCTTCGCCAACTACGATCAGCTCGGCCAGAACACCAGCCAGCTCGACAACTGGAAGTCGCAGATCTTGAATGGCACGCTGGCGAAGACGATCGGTCGCTACAACCTCACCTTTGGCGCGGAGTACCGCCGCATCCGGATGAACTATCAGGACTTCGGAAACGCTCCTGGCACCTACTCTTTCTCAGGAGCATTCACGCAGGCGAATCCTAACTCTTCCGACGGCAAGTCAGGCTCAGATATCGCGGACCTCTTGCTTGGGCTCCCCATCTCCGGCCAGATCGACATCACGACTCCGCTTAAGACTTACCTCGACTACAACGCAGTCTTTGCACAGGATGACTGGCGCGTGAACTCAAAGCTTACGCTCAACCTTGGCCTGCGCTGGGAATCAGAGACCGGTTTGAAGGAAGACAACAACCAGCTCGCCGTTGGCTTCGACCGCAATGCAACCGCGAATCTTGCCAGTGGCACGCAGGTGACGGGCGGCATTCTCTTCGCTGGCGTGAACGGCAACCAGCGGGATATCGGCAGCCTCTCGCGCACCAAGTTTGCTCCTCGCCTCGGTGCTTCCTATCAGTTGACGCCGAAGACGGTCGTTCGCGGTGGATACGGAATTCTCTATGCGCCTACTCGCTATGACCCCATCGCTGCGCTCGCTCCCGGCTTTACGCAGACAAGTTCGTATGTCGCAAGCAACGACAACGATCAGACCCCGGCGAACACTCTCAGCAATCCCTTTCCAGCAGGATTGCAGAAGCCGGCTGGAAACTCCGCCGGTCTGCTTACCGGCGTCGGAAACTCCGTAACATCTTACGACCAGAACTTCCACGCGCCCCGCGTGCAGCAGTTCTCGGTTGGCGTGGAACGCGAGTTGCCTTGGCACATCGCTCTCGATGCGTCCTACATTGGCGCGCGTTCAACCAACCTTTCGCCCTCGCCCGGAGCGAGCACGCCGATCAACATCAACCAGCTCAATCCTTCGAACTTTGCTCAGGGGAGCGCCCTCAGCGATCAGGTCCCGAACCCCGACTACGTTGCGGGTGGTGCAGGCATCCTCGGTCAAGCGACCGTCGCCCGCTCCCAGACTCTGCGTCCCTTCCCCCAGTTCACGTCAGTCAACCTCTTCGTGAGCTCTGCCCACGCCGACTATAACGCTCTTCTGATCAAGGCCGAGAAGCGAGCCGGTCACGGCCTGAACCTCGTGACATCGTTCACGTGGTCGCGCAACAACGACTCGTCTTTCGCCGCAACGAACAGTATCCAGAGTCCCGGCTTCGCCGCTCCACAGAACGTCTACGACCTCGAAGCCGAGTACTCTCGCTCGGTCACCGATACGCCTTACCGTTTCGTCGCCGGCGTGCTCTACGACCTTCCCGTCGGTGCAGGCGAAAAGTATGCGACCGGCAACCGCTGGCTCGACGAGGTGATCGGGCACTGGCAGCTCAACGTGCTTCCGACGTTTCAGGCTGGCTTCCCCGTCTCCATCCGTCAGACTAGCAATCCCAACAGTTCCATCGCCGGCAACGGGGTGCAGCGTCCAAACCTGGTTCGCGGAACGTCGCTCGGGACCAAAGGCAGTCTCTACGACCGCTTAAACGGATACATCAATCCGGCGGCCTTCACCACCTCGGCTGCCTACACGTTTGGTGATGCTCCGCGCACCACATCGCTCCGCGGTCCGGGATTAGAGAACTGGGACATCTCCCTGTTCAAGAGCGTTCCCATCCGCGATCGCGCCAACCTACAGTTCCGTGCCCAGGCCTTCAATGCCTTCAACACTCCTTACTTCGCGGGTCCAAACACGGCCTTCGGCAGCGCCAACTTCGGCAAGATCACAACCCAGTCGAACTTCCCACGCTACCTCCAACTAGGCTTGCGCATCGGATTCTAAACAACAAAGAAGGAAAGAAGAATCATGGAATCTTTGACACGCAGGTCCCTTCTAAAGACCTCCGGCCTTGCGCTCGCCGCCGGCATCTTTACAAACGGAGCAGAAGCTCTTCCAGATGCACGAGGTCACGAGGATCTCGTGCATCTCAATCTCAACGAGAATGCCTTCGGGGCTTCAGCGAACGTAGCTCCAGCAATTCAACGGGAGCTATCACGCCTCTCCCGTTACGGCGACAACAAGGCAGCACAGGACCTCACCGAACAGATCGCGGCCTACGAACGCATCGACGCAGATCAGGTTGTACTCGGCGAGATCCTCGGAGCGTTGGGCCTCTACCTCGGAAGCGACGGCGGCCCGGGAGGCGAGTTCATCTACTCGACCCCCGGCTACCTCGCCCTGATCGACGCAGCTTCTCACGTTGGCGGAGTAGGTGTTCCTGTCCCTCTCAATGAGAGGTATGAGAACGACCTTGTCGCCTTGCAGTCAAAGGTAAGCGCAAAAACCCGCGCCATCTACCTCATCAACCCTCACAACCCAACTGGCACGGTCAGCGATAGCCACGCCTTCAAGGCCTTTCTCGGTGAAGCTTCAAAGCAGGCACCGGTCATCGTGGATGAAGCCTATCTGGAGTTCACGCAGGACTTCGAGGCAAGGTCTGCCGTGTCGCTCGTACGCGATGGCGCAAACGTTCTCGTCTTTCGCACGTTCGATAAGATTCACGGCCTCGCAGGCCTGCCCATCGGCTACACGCTTGTTCCGAAGAAGCTCGGGGCAACGTTGCGCGGGCAGGGGCTGGGCGATGCCGAATCCCTTGGGCGTCTGAACATGGCGGCAGCCTCAGCCGCGCTCG
The DNA here is from genome assembly GCF_025685565.1 of Granulicella aggregans. Classification (NCBI taxonomy): domain Bacteria; kingdom Pseudomonadati; phylum Acidobacteriota; class Terriglobia; order Terriglobales; family Acidobacteriaceae; genus Granulicella; species Granulicella aggregans. Next base: position 2,155,515 of record NZ_JAGSYE010000001.1, on the reverse strand, counting down.
CGGACAAGCAGCACGTCGAGACCGTTCGCGCGACCGTCGCCAGCGAACGGAAGAAGTGGCTCGCCCTTCTAGAGCAGCTTCATCTGCCGCATACCAATTCCGGAGCCAACTTCATCTTCTTCGACGCGGGCCGACCCCATGACGACGTTGCTAAGCCGATGCTAGACCGCGGCATTCAAATCGCGCGCGCCTTTCCCCCGTATAACAACTGGGTTCGCATCACGATCGGAACTGCTGCGGAAAACGACAAGGCGAGAAGAGCACTGCAACAGGTCCTCAAACCCGGAACAGTGTAGCGGTCCGCCAACCCAACCGATCCTGCAAGGCCCGCTTGCAGCTCGAGCGGGCCTTCGTTCTTGGCAGGCGCTATTGCAGCGCAGCGATGGAATTGGTGATCATACAGAAGGAACGCAATCCGACATGACTCAAAATAACTTCCCGTGCATTGCACGAAACGTTATGGCCGTGCGTACCCCGATGGCATCAAGCCATAAAAAGACAGGTAGACTCTCTCTTTTCTGAGCGGCCGGCTGAGGCTAAGCGCAATCATCCAGCCATACGCTATTCGTGCTCCGCTCTCAAAGGAGAGGCCTATGTCCGACCGTCCTGCCTTCCAACTGTCTACTCTCGTCATTCACTCTAACCGTGTCTACGAGAGCCAGTCCAAATCCATTCTCTTCCCTATCCATCAGACCGCGACATGCGTCCACGAAACCGTGGGCGTGAATAAGGGCTACGGCTACTCCCGCGTAGCCAACCCCCACGGTCAACGCGCTCGAGCGGTCGATTGCTGCGACTGAAGGTTCGAACTCCGCGCTCTGTTTCCGCTTCGGCATGGCCACGATCAGCACATCCTGCCTTGCCATGTGGCGGGCGATCATGTCCTGCTCTCCCACGCCATCTATGGCGAGGACCACCCGCCTCCGCAAGGCACTCACTCATCCTCAGCAAGCCAGCTCAATTCGGCATAACCTGCAGCAGGGCCGGCAAGCGCTTCCGCGTTGGATGAAAGTCATCGTTCAAGACCTGCTCAATTTGAAAAAGGCCAAAGAAATCGAAAAGTGTCTCGCCCGGAACGCACAAAACCCCGATGAATTGGGCATGAAACTGCCTGTGCCGTACCAGAAATGTGTCTTATATGTGTCTGTGAACGGTTGCGATTTTGGGGGTTCGATAAGTCCCTCAAAATGAATTACTTAGAAAGTGCAGTCTTAGACGCCAGCCCTTTGAGTGCCCAAAAAATATGTTATTCAAAATAAGCAACTTAGGGCGAAAATCAGGCTTGCCCCTAGAGTGAAGCGCTTCTGCGACCAGCTCGTAAGTCGTTGATTCGAAGTGGTGGCCAGAGACGGGATCGAACCGCCGACGCCGGCCTTTTCAGGGCCGCGCTCTACCACTGAGCTATCTGGCCTTGGCTGATGTGTAAAACAACGAGTGTCGCGGGGCCGCCAAGGTCGCCCGCACACATTCTCTGCGTCTGTAAAACCAGCCTGCCTGTTGGGGATAGGACAGAGTAGCTGACCGCTGTGCACGCAAGCGGCCCAAACGACTTCTTCAGTATAGCAACGGAACGCCTCGCCGCCAAACTCTGTCCTGGGGTACTCGCCAGGCCAGTCGTCGGGTATTCTGGTGCCATCCGTTCCTCAGGTCACCGACCGCAACTCTGAATTACGACGTCTGCCCGCAAAAGGACAACTCATGCCTCGCGTCATCCGCCTCGCTCTTCTCTCTCTATCACTTGGGACCGCAGCCATCGGGACATCCGTCCTGGGACAGAACAGTGCGTCGACGCCGCTGGAACAAAAGACCTCCCGAACGCTTGAGGCGACGCGCAAGAATCCACTCGCGCTACACGCGCTGATTGAACGGATGCCGAAGGGGGCGGACCTGCACATGCATCTCTCGGGTGCCATCTACGCGGAGACGTTTCTTCGCGACGCAGCCGCTGATCTGTTGTGTGTGAACCTTTCAAAGATGAAGTTCGAGAAGAACGTCGGAACTTCCAAAGGCCTGCCGGCGCAAGCAGTGTGCGCGGAGGGCTCGGTTCCCGCAGCGGACGCTTTCAAGAATCAAGAGCTGTACAAGTCGCTGATCGACACCTTCTCCATGCGCAGCTTTGTGCCGGTCAGCGGCAGGAGTGGCCACGACCAGTTCTTCGATACCTTCGGCCGCTTCGGAGGCGTCGAGAAGAATCATCTTGGAGAGTGGCTGGATGAGGTTGCGACTCGCGCCTCCGCTCAGAACGAGCAGTATCTGGAGATCATGGAAACCCCCAGTTTCTCCGCAGCCGCGAAGTTGGGCTATCAAGCGGGCTGGCCGGCGCGACCCGCTTCAGCACGTGTCACCGCCGAAGACGACGTTACAGGAACGTCCCCGGCGGAACTCAGCAAGCTGCGCGATCAGTTGCTCGCTGCCGGATTGCGGGATGAAGTGGCCACTGACCGGCGCGAGTACGCGGACGCTCTCGCCGACCGCAACCAGATCGAGCACTGCGGTCAGCCCGACGCAAAGGCTGGATGCTCGGTCACCATCCGTTTCCTCTATCAGATCCTCCGTTCGAACTCTCCGCAGCAGGTCTTTGCGCAGACGCTGCTGGGATTCGAGGTCGCGTCCGCCGACTCCAACGTGGTGGGCCTGAACTTCGTCCAGCCAGAGGACGACTACATGGCAATGAGCGAGTATCGCCGCCAGATGCGGATACTCGACTATCTCCACTCGGTCTATCCCAAGGTCCACATCAGCCTGCACGCCGGCGAGCTCGCACCCGGCCTGGTTCCGCCCGAGGGACTTCGCTTCCATATCCGCGAGGCGATCGACCTTGGCCATGCAGAGCGCATCGGCCACGGGGTCGATGTCATGTACGAGGACGACCCGCAAGCGCTGCTCAAGGAGATGGCAGACCGCCACATCATGGCGGAGATCAACCTGACCTCGAATGACGGCATCCTGGGCATTGAAGCTCCATTCCACCCGCTGCCTGACTATCTCGCGGCGCACGTACCAGTCGCCCTCTCTACGGACGACGAAGGCGTGAGCCGCATCGACATGACGCACGAGTACACCCGGGCAGCCATGGAGTACGGGCTGAGCTACACCGAGCTGAAGACCATGGTGCGTACCGGCCTCGAGCACAGCTTCCTCGCTGGCGACAGCCTCTGGCAGCAGAACGACCGCTTCACCGCGGTCGTCGCTGCCTGCGCCGGTCAACCGATTGGAGCAGACGAGCCGAAGGGCAAATGCGGCGAGTTCCTGAAGAATAGCGATAAAGCAAGTCAGCAATGGCAACTGGAGCACCGCTTCCACATCTTCGAGTCCACCGTGCAGTAATCTCCCATCTCTTGACGTCCAACTTTCTTGGAAACAGAGTCAGCTCGGAAGTCATCTATGAAAAAGCTTCTTGCCATCGTTGCGGAATTCTCGCTGTTTCTCCTGCTGGATGTCATCGGCGGCGTCTTTTATCACCCTTTTCACATAGAGACTCAGTTATCCGGAGCAAGAAGTTTCGCCTGGGATGGCATCCTCTTCATGCTGCTTGCATGGTTGTTGCTGCTCCTGGTAGGCGCGGCACGCAAGCGGTTCGCCTCGTCGGCATTGCCTCTTACGATTGCCCTGGTGCTTGCCGCGCTTGCAGGATTCTTTCTCAAGGTCGGCTTCGCAACCCATCAGTGGTGACAGATCCACGGGCGCTGACCTTGAAGTTGCACGCCCCAAAATCGTCCGTAAGAGCAACAGATAGACGATAATAAGGTAAGTCAGCCCCAGAACCCCGAAAGGATATGTCGATCCCCATGGACACACCCACGGCGTTACTCCCTGAAGCAACGATCGTCGATGGTCTGGCGTTACCGCTCGATGTCGCGCTCTGCGTCGACCTCGATGGCACCCTCGTGAAATCCGACACCCTGGTCGACTCCACACTGGCGCTCGCGCGTCAGAAGCCGCAAGCCCTGCTTCAGCTGCCGGGATGGCTCATGCAAGGCAAGGCCGCGCTCAAGAAGCACATCACTTCAGCCGTTACGCTCGACGTAACCCATCTTCCCTACAACCGCGAGCTGATTCAGTTCCTCGAGCAGGAGCACGCGACAGGAAGAGCGATCTACCTGGCCACTGCCGCGGACAAGGCTCTCGCCGAGCGCGTTGCCGATCATCTCGGCCTCTTTACAGGGGTTCTCGCTTCCGACGGAGCCGTGAACCTTGCCGGCAAAAATAAGCTGGCTGCCTTCCGCGACCGCTTCGGCGACAACTTCTGCTACATCGGCAACGCTTCGCCGGACATTCCACTGCTGACCCACTGCCAGGCACCCATGGTCGCCAATCCCACGGCTGGACTCAAAGCAGGCCTTCGCAGCGCGAAGGTCACGCCTGTCCGCAGCTTCATCGACAAGGCGTCCACACTAAAGGCATGGTTGAAGGCGATCCGGCTGCATCAGTGGTCGAAGAACATCCTTATCTTCCTGCCGCTACTGCTCGCGCACCGCTGGAACGGCGGCCTCATTACCGGGACACTGGTTGCCTTCCTCAGCTTTGGCCTCTGCGCTTCCGGCACCTACATCGTCAACGATCTTCTGGATATCGAAGCTGACCGCAAGCACCTGAAGAAGCGCCGTCGGCCCTTTGCGTCCGGAGATCTCTCAGCGATCAAGGGCGTCGCCGTGGTCGTCCTGTTTCTTCTTGCAGCCTTCACACTCGCTTTCCTGCTGCCCAACATCGTTACCCTGATTGATTCGTCACAAACCCTGTTGGCGCCCTACAAGTTCGTGATGTGGCTGTGCATCTACGCGGTCACCACGTCGGCATACTCTTTCTCCCTGAAGCGCATGGTGCTGGTTGATGTCATCGTGCTCTCGGGCCTTTATACGATCCGCATCATCGCGGGCGCAGCTGCCACGGGCATTCCCATCTCGCCATGGCTGGCGGCGTTCAGCATCTTCTTCTTCCTCTCGCTCGCCTTCGTCAAACGTTTTGCGGAACTTGAAAGTTTGAGACTTCGGGGAGCAGCTCCAGCAAACGGTCGCGGCTACCTCATCTCCGACATCGAACAGCTTCGTAGCTTCGGTTCAGCCAGCGGTTACGTCTCCGTCTTCGTCCTGACGCAGTACATCTCCGGCCTGAACGCAGAGCCGCTCTACACGCACACCACGCGACTATGGCTGCTGCTGCCTGTCCTGCTCTTGTGGATCAGCCGCCTCTGGCTGCTCGCATCGCGCGGCGAGCTCGATGAAGATCCGGTCGTCTATGCGATCACGGACAAGCGGAGCCTCTTGCTGGGTGCTCTCGTCGTCATCATCGTGATCTCTGCTTTGTAGGGCTGCTTCAAGCAACGCTATAGCCGGGGTGCAGTAGGGCGTTCGAGCCCTGCTGACTTAGAAAGCAAACCTCGAGCCGGATGCCGATGATCTGACGAAGCTCGCTGCTGCCCCGCAGGTGCAGCCTGCAGGTGCAGAGATCAGTGAATGCCAGGTGGTTGGCCCGGGTCAGTTCCACGCCCGAAGCGATCACTCCGGCGTAGAGATCCAGCACGAAGCGCAGTTCGATCTCGAGAGTGAACTCGTAGTTCGTTGAGGAGATGGGCCTCCGGTCGATGATCCATCCACCAGAGGTGACGAGGCTACGATTGAGGGTGCGGAGCAGGCCCTCGCTCGGTTCATAACTGTAGCCCTGGATGTCAAGAACCTGCATTCGCTGAGCTTCCTTCCCGGCTCTGTCTGCTTGGCCGTTAGACTGTTCATCGGACCCCGATGCGGTCCTCGTGAAGCTGTTTTCAGGTACATAGGTCACATGACAGACTGGGCAAGACCCGGCGGGAGAGATAAATGGTAGTTGGCCTCGGTTCCGATCTGATCGAGATTGCGCGCGTGGCAAAGAGTATCGACCGATTCGGCACTCGCTTCCTCCGCCGCGTCTTCACTCCCGAAGAGATCGCCTACTGCCAGAGAAAGCGCAATGCAGCCGAAAGCTTCGCCGCGCGGTTTGCTGCGAAAGAGGCTGGGGCGAAAGCACTGGGCACCGGCATCAGCCACGGCATCTCCTGGCCGGAGATCGAAGTGCGTCGCGAGCTCAGCGGCAAGCCCACTCTGCACTGGACGGGCCGCGCCCGCGAACGCGCTTTGAAACTCGGCGTACGAACAGCTGCGTTGACCCTCACCCATAGCCGTGACGTCGCCATGGCCGTGGTCGTGCTCGAAGACTGAGTACGACACTCTCCTTCCGCCCCGCCAAACGCCGCACTTTTGAAACCTCCATTCGAATTTCGGCATCCATATTGGAACGGCGCACCCAGTTGAAGCTTCTCCAGGATGTCTCGACACTCGTGTATCCTCGCTGAAAAGACGAAACTGCTCATTCTCCGATTCAGCTCAAAGCTAAAGTTTGCCCGGGGCAGCTTTGATCAAACATTCGCCGCGCGATCGAGAGCCGCGGAAGCCGTGAGTACGATTTCGCTTTAGGACGCAGACCACAGCAGGATATAAGGGGAGATATGCCAAGCCAGCAGGAAGTTCGATGGTCACAATTGAAGGTTGGCGTAATTGTCCTCATCGCTGTAGTCATCCTGACGACGCTCCTCTTTCTCATCACCAGTTCCTCTGGGTTGGGTGTCTTCTCGCACAAGCTGACGATCACCACTTACTTTGAAAACTCCGCAGCCCTCAAGGTCGGAGCTCCGGTCAATCTGCAAGGCGTCACCATCGGAACGGTCAAGGCCGTCAATGTAGTCACCGACCCCCAGCGCCATCTGACGCCAGTCGAAGTCACGATGAAGATCGATGGAAAGTATCAGAAAGGCCTTCACAAGGACTCGAAGGCCGCGCTCTCCACTCTCGGCGTGCTGGGAGACACTGTCGTCGACATCAATAGCCAGTACGCGACGGGACCAATGCTCCAGGATGGCGACGAGTTGAAGACGCTCGAGACGCCGAGCCTCACCGACGTCGTGAAGGCAAGCCAGGGCACGCTCGAAAGCCTCAACGTCATCCTCGCCAAGGCAAATAATATCGTCGACAACCTCCAGTCCGGCAAGGGCTCGATCGGCATGCTCATTAACGATCCCGGTCTGTATAACAGGGCCAACGCCACTGTGAGTGAGCTGAACACGCTCACGAACAATCTGAACCAGGGACGCGGCACGATCGGCAAGCTGATCAGCGACGACGCTCTCTACAACCGCCTCAACGCCACTCTGGGCAAGCTCGACAATATCGTCTCCGGCCTCGATAAGGGACAGGGCACAGCCGGCAAACTGCTCAAGGATGAGACCCTCTACAACAACCTCAACTCCACGCTCGTCCACGCCAACTCCATCATGTCGGACGCCGACGCTGGCAAGGGCGCTCTCGGCCTGATGTTGAAGGACCCGAAGTTTCGCAGCGAATTGAGCGATACTCTCACCCAGGTCAACACGTTGGTGGCTGGAGTCAGCAGCGGCAAGGGTACTCTTGGCAAACTCGCCACCGACGATGAGGCCTATACCAATCTGAATAAGCTGCTCTCCGAGAGCACAAACCTCGTCACGACCATCCGCAAGGACCCCAAGAAGTACCTGACCATCCACCTGAAGATCTTCTAACGCAGGCGAGGTTGACCCTGATCCGCAGTTGGCATGGTTCGGCTTTGTGGCTGCATTGACTGTCAACCGCCGAGAACGGCGAAATCCTGCCGAGACCGGTAGATCGACTCCTCCGCACCCATCGCAATCGCTTCGCAAAAGGCCGGGCACATCAGCCCGGCCTTCTGCTTTCTTGCCCGACCTGCTAACCGTTCCATGGAAACAAACGTCTCTTCACTTGCAAACCAGCCGACAATCTAGCCCTCCGGGTGGCATAAACTCGCGTCACCTTCTACAATTGGCCAAGGATCGTATCCCTACAGAATTGCTCGCAGCAAAGTGGTGGCGCACTCCGGCCACTCGCGAGGATTAAGGAAGCGCATGACGTTGAGCAGGATTGGCCGGATTTCAATGGCCTTGTTGGTTTCGGTAGCAATGGGTCTGGGTATGACCTCATGTGGAGGCGGGACCGTCGGCTTCATGTGGGTCATCGGTTCGCAAATTGGCGAGTCGACGGGCCAGATCGGTGGATTCAAGATCGACAACTTCACCGGCAATCTGACCGCCACTGTTGGTTCCCCGTATTCGTCCGGAGGGGCCAACCCGGTGATGCTGGCACTGAAGTCCGGTGGCCGCTACTTGTATGTGTTGAATGGCGGAAGCTCCACGACCGCCGGCGACATCGCGCTCTTCAGCGTCGGCGGCGACGGAGTTCTGAGCTATCAGCAGTCGTACTCCAGCCAAGGTAAGGTTCCCGTCTGGATCGCGACCGACAGCACGGGCAACTATCTCTTCGTCCTTGACCAGCAGGCACCTGACTACGACGGCAAGACCAACTTCAACGGCTCCATCACGGCGTTCTCACTCGACCCGAACACTGGACGCCCGTCTCTCATCACCAACGCTCAGGTGAAGGATGCCAACGGCACCCAGCTCACTTATTTTGAGGTCGGCAATCACCCCATTCAGATGCGCGCTTCTTCAAGCTGCATCTATACGCTTGATTCCGGCGATCAGACGGTCTTCCCGTACTCTCTCAGCTCCTCGAACGGGCAGCTGACCCAGCCGACGAACTCTACCCTCGCTCTGGGCACCGCGAACGCTACTTCCGTCAACGTAAACGGAAGCTACATTTACGTGACCGATGCCGGATCGACGGCAGGCGGCCCCGGAACGATTCTTCCCTACACTGCAGGCAGCAACTGCTCGCTCTCTACGGTGAATGTCGGAACCGTTCCCAACCTTGCCGGAACAAGCTATCCCGACCAGACACTGAACACCAGCAATGCGACGAATCCGTTCCTTTTCGTGCTGAATAAGTCGACACCGAACACCAACTACGCGAATAGCTCGGTTTCAGTCTTCACCATCCTTTCAACGGGGGCGCTCGGACCGGGCGGTGACCCCACGCTGAATCCTTACGCCGTAGGCTCAGGACCGACCTGCATGGCGATCGATCCGACGGGGCAGTACCTTTACACCTCCGATTCAAACTCGGGTACTGTGACCGGCAAACGTATCAGCGCTAAGACGGGCGCACTTAGCGCATTGGATCGCGGCTCATCCTTCCCGACCGTGGCCAACCCGACTTGCCTCGTCATAAGCGCCAACACGGGTTATTGATCGTGGATAGCGGTATGTAAGAGTCGGCGGCGTCGAAGTGTTCGACGCCGCCCCTCTGCTTCTGGGCTAAGTGGTTCAGAGAGTCGAAAGAAAGACCTCAGCATCTTCAGCGGGCAGTGCCTGCACCGGAGTCAAGGAAATACATGAAGTCAGTCAGCAACATAAGCCGTGGGCCGAACTCTCAACCGCCCAGCCAGAGAGGTTGGCTACCCAAGGCGGCATCCGCCGCAGCTCTCGCGCTCAGCCTCAGCCTCACCGCCTGCAGCCACGATTACACCCTGGCCTGGGTTTACGCTCCGTCGGCCAGCCTGACTTCAGGCCTCATCAACGCCTACCGCGTCGACTACCAGAACGGCCAGCTTACGCTCCTGCCTGACTCCCCGATTCCCTCGGGCGGACGCAAGCCCTCCGGCCTCGTGGCTACGCCAGCAGGCCTGGCTATTCCGGCGATCTATGTCATCCATCACGACGATAGCAACGTCGTCAGCTTCCTCATCGGATCCGATGGAAAACTCTATCCGCAGAACACCTATGACACCGGGAGCTTCCCGACTTCGGTCGCCATATCGCCTGACGGCAAGTTCCTCTACGTGGCCTACACGTATCAGGCCGGCTTCACGACAGCCAGCCCGGGTCCCGGCGGAATCAGCGTATTTCCGATCAACGCGGATCGGACTCTCGGAGCGATCAAGAACTTCTCCATCGGTCGTGCTCCCGTGGGAATCGCGGTCGGCAACGGTGGAAGCACGGTCTATGTGATCGCTCAGGACTCAGCGGCGACAAACTCCGCGTCTACCTCGGCTTCTGACACGACGCTCAACTTGTTCGCCTTTTCTACCGATGGCAGCGGGAATCTGACGCCAGTCGCCGGTGAGACCATTGTCTCCGCCAATCAGCCCTCCTCGGGCTTCGCAACAGGCACTCTGCCCAGCGGGATAGCCACCGATGCCTCCGGCACCCACCTTTATGTGACAGATGGCACCGGCAATATCGTGATCAGTTACACCACACCTGCAAGCGGTATCCCGTCGGCGATCGCGAATGGAACCGCGCCCACCGGGCTTGGCCCTCGCGGCATGGCCTTCGATTCCACCGGCAAGCTCTTCTTCGTGGCGAACTACGACGGTACCGTCGGCGAATACAACCTGGGTTCGAACGGCGCGCCGGTCACCTCCACATCTGCAGCCAGCACGGCCGCAGGCAACGGAACTACCTGCGTGACGGTAGAACCCACGCGCGGGAAGTATCTCTACGCCTCCGGCTCGCTGAGCAACTCGGTCGTAGGAGAGGAGATCCAGTCAGACGGATCACTGAGGCCGATCTTCCACTCTCCCTACGAAGCCGCCACACTACCAATCTGCGCGATCACGGTTCCGAACCCGACGCCTGGTTATTAGGTCAGGGTATTAGCTTCGACTGCCGTTCTAGTAGGATCGAGACAGGCATGCCGGCCCGGCTGAGACCCACAGTTCACCGAAGCCGGCCACCGGAACCATCGATTCCGTAGAGTTTCGCAAAGATATTTTCAAAGGGGGCCGACGGCCCCTTGGATAAAGGAAGCGCATGTACCTTCAGAAGACGGGCCAGACCAAGTCCAGTATCAGGACCACACGTACAGTCTCCCGAGCCATCAAGACCGTTGCCTCGATCGCCTCTCTCTCGGTGGCCCTCGGCCTGACCGCCTGCACCCGTGACTACACGCTCGCTTATCTCTACGTCACGACGACCAGCAGCTCACCGGGTGTCATTAACCAGTACGCGGTGGACTACCAGTCCGGCGCTCTGGTCCAGATCGGTGACGTCAACAGCCCGCCTACTGCCGGAAAGAATCCTGTCGCCTCCGTCGCCGCGCCAAACGCCAAGTTCATCTATGTCGTCAACCAGGGCGATTCCAATGTGCAGGAGTTCGCAGTTGGCAGCGATGGCACGCTCACCTCAAAGGGCACCTCCGCGACCACCGGCAACACTCCTACCGCCATCGCCATCGACACGGCCGGTAAGTTCCTCTTCGTAACCTGCAAATACCAGGGCACCAACACCTCAGGTGCCGGTGCCATCAGTGTATTTCCCATCGGCAGTGACAACAGCCTTGGCGCTGCAGTCAACGTAAACACGGCGAACAATCCTGTGTCGGTCGCAATAGCCAACTTCAACCCGACCGTCTACGTCGTCTCGCAGGATCCCACCACGCCTCAGGTCCTTGCCTTCACGGAAGACACCTCCTCTGGCGCGTTGACGCCAGTCACAGGGACTACCGCACTCGCCGGATACGCGGCAGGAGTCCAGCCCAGCGCCATCGCCGAAGATCCCACCGGCCGCTTCGTTTATGTCACGGATAAAGCCGCGAATCAGTTGATTGGCTACACCGTCCTGGCCGGAGGAACACTCCTTCCCATGGTCAACGGCCCGTTCGCCACCGGGCTCTATCCGGTTGCCCTGCTGGTCGATCCCCGTGGAGAATACATCTACGTCTCCAACTACAACGCGAAGACGATCAGCGCCTACGCTCTGAACGTCTCCAACGGAACTCCATCCGGCGTCGCTGGCACCAGCGTCACGACGGGCACCGGGCCAAATGCCATCGCTCTTGATCCCGCACTCGGCATCTACCTCTACACCTCGAACTTCCAGGAAGCTTCGGTCAGCGGATTGCAACTGAATCCGAGCACGGGGGCCCTGTCCGGGATCCAGAACACGCCCTATCCTTCCGCAGGGTCACCAACCAGCGTGGTGATCGTGGCCAACGGCTCACACCCCACCCAGGTGCTGGAGCGGTAATTAGAACCACCGGAAAGCAGCAGCAAAACAGGAATGGCCCCGCAAACTGCGGGGCCATTCCTGTTTTCACGGCTGTCAAGTTGCCTTTTCTTCCGCCAGTCGCTCTACCTCTGGCTGTAGGACAATTCGCTCAATGCGCCTTCTGCAACTTCATTCTTTACGATAGCTTCCTTCCGTCCGAAAGAGCGCAGAATCAACTTCCGCGCCGGCACTTCGATAAAGCGATGGGCCGCAAGCGCCAGCAAGATCACAGCCGCGTAGGAGAGCCAGGGATCGTACGCCTCAAGATGCAGCTTCTCCGTAATATGGTTCGATTGGAGGAGCACCAGCGCGTTGAAATGCAGCAGATACAGGCAGAATGTCGCCTGACCCACGTAGACCAGGGGCGCGAAAGCAAAGAGGCTTGCGACAGGATTCACCCCGCTCAGACCGATGGTCAGAGCCGCAAACAGAGGCATCAGAAGGCCGCCATGAAGCAGTACGTAGGGTAACGATGGCAGAAACACGTACAGAGCCGCCCCAATGGCCGCAAGAGCTAACATCGCAATGGCAGTCCGCTCGCGTCGTCGCAGCGTCAGAACTGATTGCAACTGCCCGAGAATGAGGCCAGCAAGAAAAGTGCAGATATAAGACGGCGGCGTGTACTTGAGGACGCGCATGAGGTAGGTCGCCGTATAGCGGTCTGCCGGAGCCGACAGATGGTCCGGATTGAAGATCAGATACAGGACATGTGGAACCATCCCTGCCAGCCAAAGCCCAAGAAAGAGCGCGATCAACTTCCACGGCTGCCGCGGCAGCGTAACGCGGATAAGATACGGAAACGCAAGGTAGAGCATCATCTCGCAGGAGAGCGTCCAGGCCACCGTATTCCAGAACGTTGCAAGATTCGGCAACCATCCCTGCAACAGGAAGGGAGTCAGCAGCACACCCTGCCAGAACTCCGTGTGCGAGCGGGCGCTCCACTCGTTCCGCAGCATCTGGAACGAAAGCACCAGCGCGAACAGGTAGACCGGATAGAGCCGCGAAAACCGCGCCAGCCAGAACTCGCGCTTGTTCATATTCACGCGGTCGGCATAGTTGTAAGAGAGAATGTACCCCGACATCAGGAAGAAAAAACCGACGAAGATGTATCCGTTCTCGATGATCGGCGCGACAGCGGACATGTGCGGCGGCGTGAAGTGAAAGAACACGATCGAGAGGGCCAGAAGAGTCCGAAGTCCGGTGAGCGCCGGGAGGGAGGCCTTTCGGATTGCTGGGGCGGAACTCAAATTACAGTGCTCTTTTCCATACTCATTGACGGTTTGTTTCCGTATCAAGGGATTGCGCTGGCAGATTGGATGCAACGGAACCCACGCAGGCGCCACGCCGCCTCCTTATGAGACGACCGGAAGAGGCAAAAAGACCGCAAAGCCGCCCGCCGAATCTGGGTACATTGGGTAAAAGACAAGGCAGTGGGGACAAGCACAGAGCTAGGCCGTGACCAGCGAACCCAGCTTCTCTCCGCTGACCACGCGCACAATGTTTCCCTGCTCGCGCATGCTGAAGACCATCATCGGCATATTGTTGTCCTTGCAGAGCGAGACCGCCGTCTGATCCATGACCCGCAGGTTTAACCGCAGGATGTCCATGTAGGTCAGCGTCTCGAGCTTGGTCGCAGTCGCATCGACCTTGGGGTCGGCAGTGTAGATACCGTCTACTGAGGTTGCCTTGAGCAGAATCTCAGCCTTGATCTCCATCGCTCGCAGACTCGCTGCCGTATCGGTCGAAAAGAAGGGATTTCCAGTGCCCGCCGCGAAGATGACAATTCTTCCCTTTTCCAGGTGACGCATCGCGCGCCGGCGAATGTAGGGCTCTGCGACCTGGTGCATCTCGATCGCCGACATCACCCGGCAGTAGAGCCCGCGCTTCTCAATCGCATCCTGCAGCGCAATCGAATTGATCACGGTCGACAACATGCCCATGTGGTCTGCGGCAACGCGGTCCATATCGATCGCCTGCTGAGCGACGCCGCGGAAGAAGTTCCCTCCTCCGACCACGATGCCGATCTCGCAGCCCAGGGCATGGACCGCCGCAATCTCTTCCGCTACTTTGTGGATGAATACCGCGTCGATGCCAAAACCCTTACCCGCAGCCAGGGCTTCGCCTGAGATCTTGAGGAGAACTCGCTTGTACATGTCGCTTAAGTATCTCACGGTCGCCCCGAACCACCCCGCGAAGCGGACTACAAGTCACGAAGTGATCGCCACAGCGCGAAGCGGGCCCGTCCGGCAGGACAGTCCTAGCCCACAATGAAGTTGTCGATCAGCCGCGTCCCGCCCACCGTCCCCGCAATCGCGATCAATGTTCCAGGAAGAGCTTCCGCCACTGGAAGCAGCGTGTCGGGATCGACAATCGCAAGGTAATCTAACTCGAAGTCCCGCGCCCCTTCAAGAAGCCGCATCTGCGAGTCCTTCAAGACCCCGCTGTCCCGTATTCCTCCACGAATCTTCTCTGCGAGTGCAACCAGGGTCCGCGGGAGAATCAGCGCCGCCCCACGCGCTTCCCTGCTCAAATACCTGTTCCGCGAACTCAGCGCGAGCCCATCCTCATCGCGGACAATCGGGCAAGCCACCACTTCGAGCGGAAAGTTGAGGTCCCTGGCCATCTGCCGAATCACCGCCAACTGCGCGGCATCCTTCTGCCCAAAGTAAGCCCGGTCCGGCATCGCAATGTGGAACAGCTTGGCCACAACGGTCGCCACACCCACAAAATGCCCCGGACGGGACGCGCCATCCAATCGTGTCCCTATCGCGCCAACGTCGACGATCGTCGTTGCGCCAGAGCGATACATCTCCTCCGGTGCAGGCGCAAAGAGAAGATCTACCTGCTCCCGCTCCAGTTGTTCGCAGTCCGACTCAAAGGTCCGTGGATACTTGTCGAGATCCTCGTTGGCCCCAAACTGCAGCGGGTTCACAAAGATCGTCGCAACCACCGCATCGCACTCGCTTCGTGCGCGCCGCACCAGCGACAGGTGTCCCTCATGCAGCGCTCCCATCGTCGGGACGAGTCCTACCGTCCCTTTGCGACCCAGCCCCCGAGCCAACCGCTGCATCTCCTCGATTGTCCTGATGATCTGCATCGATGGCTAAAGCTGTACTCCCGTGGGCAGATGGTAGCTCTCTGCCTCGCTCGGGAAGCTGCGCGATTCGACATCCTGCTTGTACTCCCCGATCGCCGCCCGGATACTGGTCCCGATATCCGCATACCGCCTGACGAACTTCGCTGGCGGCGCAAACGTCAGCGACAGCATATCGTGCAGCACCAGAATCTGCCCGTCCGTGTCCGGCCCCGCTCCGATCCCAATCGTAGGAATCTCGAGCTCTGCCGAAAGAATCGTCCCCAACTCGCGCGGCATCCCCTCCAGCACAAGGGAGAAGCATCCGGCCTCCTGCAAGGCCAGGGCGTCTCCCCGAAGACGATCGACGGCTGCAAGTGTCTTCCCCTGCACCTTGTAGCCCCCCATGCGGTGCACCGACTGAGGCGTCAACCCGATATGTCCCATCACAGGAATCTCGGCATCGGTCAGTCGGCGGACAAGCGATGCCCGGTTCGCTCCGCCTTCAATCTTCACGGCCTCGGCTCCGGCCTCTTTCACAAACCGGATGGCGTTTGCAACGCCATCGCGCTCATCGGTCTGGTAGCTGCCAAAGGGCATGTCTGCAACCACCAGGGCACGCTTCACCGCCCTGCGAACGCCGCGCGTGTAGACGAGCATCTCGTCCATCGTGATGGCGAGCGTGTCCGGCTGCCCCTGCATCACCATGGCAAGCGAGTCGCCCACCAGGATCACGTCAAGGCCGGCCTCGTCGATCAACCTCGCGGTCGCGTAGTCGTAAGCTGTAACGGCTGTAATGGGGTTGCGAAGTTCTTTCTTCTGCTGAAGCGAAGGTACGGTCACCTTTGCGGTCGCCGCGCTGCCACTGGCCTGCTTGATTCCAGCAGATCCTTCTGGATCAAACGTAGTAAGGCTCATCTCGGTGGACTCCCAGTGCAGTTCCACCGCGTGTCGCTCGCCGGGAGGCGTGTGCGACTTTGGCCGGATACCGCCAATCACCGAGATTGAGACTACCCCTTATGCAAGTCTCGTGGCAAGCGTTACACCGTGCTCAGCCGCGCTGAGGTCGCCGCCCGCAACTCCACGAAACAATCAAGAATGCGCCCCGCGAGCGCGTACTTACTCATGGGCGGTAGATCTACCTCACCCTCCAACGTCAGCAATGTCGCGGCGTTGGACTCGGAGTCGAAACCCAGCCCCGGCAGCGAAACATCGTTCACCACAATCGCGTCGGCGCCCTTCCGCAGCAGCTTCTCGCGCCCATTCTCGACAGCATTCTCCGAATCAGTCTCCGCCGCGAACGCGATCAAAACTGTCCCGGGAGCCCGGCGCCGGCCAACCTCGGCGAGGATATCTTCAGTCGGCTCAAGCTGAAGGGTCATCGGCCCGCTGCGCCGCAGCTTCTCTGTGGCAACCGTCGCCGGCCGGAAGTCCGAGACCGCAGCCGCGCCAATCACCACAGTCGCCTGCGCCAGATGCTGCATTGCCGCCGCGCGCATCTCGCTTGCCGAAATGACTGGAACAACTTCGCAGTCCGCAGGCACCGCCAGCGCAGTCGGGGCGGAGATCAAAATCACCCGTGCTCCCCGCTCACGCGCTGCCCGCGCCAGAGCATAGCCCATCTTTCCGCTCGAACGATTGCCGAGAAAACGCACTGGATCGATCGCCTCTCGCGTCCCGCCCGCGGTGATCAGAATCGTCTCTCCGGCCAGATCCTTCCGCTGGTCCAGCACCTTCAGCACCGCCTCCACCAGGCACGGTGTCTCCGCCAGTCGGCCACTACCGGTCATCCCGCAGGCCAGATAGCCGCTACCCGGAGCAATAATCGTCGCTCCGCGCTCCTCCAGCAGCCGAACATTGGCCTGTGTCGCCGGATGCTCCCACATATTCACGTTCATCGCCGGAGCGAGCAGCACCGGAGCCTTGGTCGCCAGATACAAGGTCGAAAGGAAGTCGTTTGCCACTCCGCGCGCGAACTTCGCCAGGGTATTGGCAGTAGCCGGGGCCACGATCAGCAGTTCCGTCGTCTGCGCCTCCGCGATGTGCTCAATGGCGGAGTCCAGCGTACTCTCCTGAGCTTCCGCAGCCGATCCCGGCTTCGCCCACAGACTTGTGATGACCTTATGCCCCGTGATCGCCGCAAAAGTGAGCGGCGTCACGAACTTCTCCGCCGACCGTGTCATCACCACATGGGGATCCAGCCCTGCTCTTTGCAGCGCGCGAACCAGGTCAAGCGCCTTGTAGGCCGCAATGCCGCCCGAAACTCCGACGGTCACCTTCCGCCGTTGGGCCTTTCCCAGCTCGATTTTAGAGTTCATACCCACCCAACGATGTTCTCACAGGCGACAAAGTGCACCGAAAATGGTTCATTTTTACCGGTTTCAAGACGGGATGCAGCAATCTTCCAAAAAGTTTTCCGGAAACAAAATAAATTTCTAAAAAAACTCTGAAACCCTCGCCAATCGTCTAGTTAAGCGTTTACTATAAGGCGTTTTGTGAATATGCCCTGTTCACGTTGGAGCGTCTGAAGATGGATTTGGCAAGCCTAACCCTGCGGGACCTCACTGCCGGGTTCAACGAAGCGACGGAGACCACACTCGGCCAAAGCGCCGGTTCCTCCGCCACAACCACATTGCGCCGCTGCCGCACCCGCGAGCAGGGCACAGCCCTTATGACCGTCAGCCATGCGATCGAATACCTGCTCGATTCACGGCTGGTGAAGCAGGAAGAGACCAGTCCAGCCGAGCGCGAAGCCCTGGCCATCCTCCTGACCGCCAACCTGAGCGTCTACCGTGAAGGCGCGGAGATCATCCCCTTTGCCACGCGCCTGCGCCAGTGGTTCCACGGCGGCACCAAGAACAAGGTCGCGGACGCTACTGTATAGCTTTTCGAAAAAACCTTTATGAGTTGGCCCGGCATCGCTGCCGGGCCATCCTTTTTGTCCGCCGCTGTTCCGGCAATCCCAAAATCTAGAAATCAATTCTGAGAGCCGCCTGTCCAGCCCTGTTCCCCGCGTTTTCCGCCGTCTGCGGCCCCGTCAACTGCCCGAAGAGAGAGTTGTCGATCGCAGTAAGCGGCGGAGCAAAGTTGGTGTGGTTCAGGACGTTCGTGAACGTCGTCTCGAACCGTGCATGCACCCGCTCCGTCACCAGGAACTGCTTCGCCACGCCCAGGCTCACCGTCGCCGTTCCCGGCCCCTGGAGAACACCAACTCCTGCGTTGCCAAACCTGCCGGCGCCGACGGGAGTAGCCATGAACGATTGCCCGTCGTACGTCACGGCTCCATCCGTCCCGTTCGGTACACGATCCGGACGGAGCAGAGCGCCACGGTTCACCACGTTCGTGTTCGATTGGTCCGCGGAGCTGCTGATGCTGGGCGTGAGCCATGGGCCCGTCTCCAGCAGCGCAATGGTGGTCACGTCCCAGCCACCGATCACGGCGTCCGTCAGGCGATTTGCGTTCATGTACTTCCGTCCGCTGCCGAACGGGAGCTGATAGACGCCCGTGAGCAGCATCCGGTTGCGGCGAGTGCCCTCCACATTACCCAGGTTCCTCTTGATATTGAAACGATCCGTGATCGGCAGACCGTAGTTCACCTCGCTAGCAAAGGAGCTGGGAGCATCGCCCTGGTTGTCAGCCACGTTCTTGGCGTAGGTGTAATTTGCTTCGTAGTAGAGCCCATGCTGCATGCGATGGGTCGCCTCTACTTCAAAGGCGTGATAGTTGGACTCGCCAGCGTTCAGCGTGGTGTAAAGCTCGAGCCAGTTGGTATAGGGCGAACGCGGATCGACGTAAGGGCTTGTTGCCGTCGTCGTGAACGGCGTGGTGCTCGCCGGGATCTGGTTCAGGTCCTCGGTGATGCTCAGCCGGTAGGTATGCATACCCACGTAGCTGGCACGCACCGCCGTGGCGCTGGTCAACTCGCGCTCCACGGTAACGTTCCACTGATTCGCCTGCGGATCGCGGAAGTTCGGGTCCACTCCCTGGTCAAGACCGCCGCCGCCAATCTGCACCGTAGTGCTTGGGGGCGCAGTGTTTGGGAAGACGATCTGCGGCGTGTTCGCGCCAGCCGTATTCACGTTGGAGTAGGTGTGCAGGTTCGAAGTCGGGTTACCGCTGTTGTTGAACGACAATGGTCCGAGGTTCGTCATGGTGTAGATGCCAAAGCCCGCCCGCAACACGGTCTTCGTATCGTTGAAGGGCCGATAGGCAATGGACACCCGAGGCTGGAAGTTGCCCTTGTAAGTATTGCGAAGACTCTGCGGCAGGTGGTCCTGGCTCGCCGTCAGATACTTCGTGCAAGGCAGGCTGTTGACGTTCAGATTGCATGCGTTGAAGGACTGTTGGAACGCCACATTCGACGATGTGATGTTTTGGGCGGTCAGGTACGCCGCCAGTGAATCGGGAACGACGATCGCATTGTTCTTCTGGTCGAAGTTCGCAAGGTTGCCGCCATCCTCCTGGAAGCCAGGCAGAATCTGCCAGCGAAGGCCATAGCTCAACGTGATGCGGCTGCTCAGTTGGAACTCATCTTGGGCGAAGATGCTGTACTGGTTCGCGGTGCCACCTACATCAGGGCTGGATACAGCGAAGTTCAGCGTGGTTGGAGCACCTTCAAGGAAGTCTCCAAACGCGTTCCCCGTGAAGTTCGGTTGGAAGGTGAAGCTGCCAAAGTCATCCGAGGCGAACGCCGGGGCAAAGCTCTCCAGGTCGAAGTACCGCACATGCCGCACATCAAGGCCAGCTTTCAGCGTGTGCTTGCCCAGGGTGTAGGTGACGTTGTCGCTGAACTGCAGCGTCTTCGACTGCGTCACGCCAGCCTTGTCGCGGCCGATCGGAGTGAAGTTCGTCCCTGCATTGAAGTTGAAGGTCGGGAACGCATGAGTCAGCGGGTGTTGGCTGATATCAACCCCCGTCAGGTCCAACTGGCTCAGCGCCTCGGAACCTTGGATAGGAAAGTCCACGCTTGTAGTGACATTGGTGAACCCAAAACGAAACTCGTTCAGCAGTTTGGGCGTGATGGTGTAAGTATGCGACACCAGCAGGCTGCGGTTGTGGATAGAGTCGATATCGTTGGGCAGGAAGGGGTTCGCATAGTCTGCCGTGATGTTCTTGCGGCTGAAACGCGCGTACGCGGACTGTTTCTTCGAAATCGTCTGGTCCAGGCGAAGGTCGGCGCCATCCGTTCTCGCGGGCGTGGACTGAAAGTTCGTGTAGTTGATCGTGCTCGCAGTGGATCCATCACCCACGTTCGGCAGCGGGATATAGTTCAGCACAGCCTTTGCCGTGGGACTGACCTGAGACGCTGCGATCTGCGGACCGCCAATGTCGGAGAGATCGCCCGCGCGGTCCTTCACTGTCGGCACAACGAACTGCTGCAGCGTCGCCGTGCTGCGACGATTCCCTTCGTAGTCCGCAAAGAAGAACGTCTTGCTGTGTCCGTCGTAGAGGTACGGAACAACGACGGGTCCATTCAGTGAGAATCCAAACGTGTTGAACTTCTTTGGAGCCTTGCCATCAAAGCCATAAGGGTTCGCATCCAGAGCCTGGTTCTGCAGATACTCGAAGGCGCTGCCATGGATATGGTTGGTGCCGTTCTTCGTAGTGAAGGTAACATCGCCAATCTGCGAGAACTCGGCGCTATTGTTGAACGCTGTCACCTTCACAGCGGCAATACCTTCCTGCGAAGGATAGGCGTCCTGCAGCGCACCGTTCTGACGAACGTTCGCCGTTGAGATGCCGTCGACCGAGAAGTTCACCATCGAAGAACTTGCGCCGCCAAGGGCGATGTTGCCTGAACTGTCCGTCTGCACATTGGGCGAGAGAGCCAGCGAACCAAGCGGACTCGTCGTCGTCGCGCGATTGTTTAGCGGAAGCTGCGTCATCTCAATGTTGGTCTTCGAATCACCGAGCGTCGCATTCTCCGAATTGATCTGGTCGGCGCCCGAGGTCACCTCGACCGTCGTGGTCTCTGCGGCCACATTCATCGTGGTGGGAATACGCAGGTCCTGCCGTGCCTCAATCGAGATGCCCGAAACAACTGTATCCGCGAATCCGTCGCGATGCGCGCGCAGACTGTACTTGCCGGCCTTCACATTCTCGAAGACGAAGTTGCCGTCGGTATCGGTGTCGACAGCGCGATCGGTGTTCTCATCCATGCTGTGCAGCGTCAGATGCGTGCCGGGAATCGCTGCCCCAGTCGAATCCTGCACTGTACCGCGCATGCTGCCGAACGTGGATTGTCCGTGCGCCATCGCCGCGGATGCGACGAGGAAGAGTAAAAGAATTGCTTTTGAAATAGCTGATCTCGTGCTGCCGATCAAATGCCCGTGCGTCGAACAGCCTCTAAAGAAGTTCACTTTGAATCACCTCATATGCCAAAAAACCCGGCACTTCCAGTGAACCTCTTATGCCGTTAGCGAGGCATAACCTTCTCCTTTACGGTTTGCTTATGACGCTCTCGCTATAGTCGCAATGGGACAGCATATCGTGGCACCAGGCAAAATCCGGCAGAGGCTAGCAAAGGCGGTAGCCGGATGCGCTATCGCCATTGTGATCACCCTCTTTGCGTTTCGGCTGCACCTGAACCTCTCCGCGGCGACGTCGCTTCACCTCTTCCTCATCGCCGCGATCGCCCTGCGTTGGGGCTTCTTCGAAGCCAGCGTCGTCTCCGTGCTCTCCGTTCTGTGCCTCGACTACTTCTTCACCGATCCGCTCTTCGTCCTCTACATCACGGACTCCCGCGACTGGATCGCCATTGTCACCTTCGAGGCTGCGGCGCTTCTCGTCAGCACACTCTCGAACCAGGCCAGCCGACATGCCCGGCAGGCGGAACTGCATCGCGACCAGTTGCAGAAGCTCTATGAATTGAGCCAGCAGATCCTCCTGCTCGACCGTGATGCAGCCATCGAGCAGCGCCTCACCAGCATCATCCTTTCAACGCTGCAGGTACGCGGCGTCGCCCTCTGGAACGCCTACGACCTTCACCTCGCCCGCAGTGGCGAATGCACTCTCACCGACGATGAGGTGCGTTCAACCTTCTATCGCGAAACCACAAACGATGATGAAGCCACCACGACCTCACAGCGCGTGCTGCGCGCAGGTACACGGCCCATCGGAGCGCTCGTTCTGTCCGGCCACGCGCTGGACGCGGCGACCATCACCGCTGCCGCGTCGCTGGTCGCGGTCGCGATAGAGAGAGCGCGTTCGTTCTCGACAGAAGCCGACGCCAAGGCCGCGAAGCAGAGCGAACAACTGCGCGCCGCAATCCTCGACGGCCTCGCCCATGCCTTCAAAAGCCCGCTGACCACGATCCTCACCTCAAGCTCCGGGCTGCTGGCCATGAACACGCTCTCCGGCACCGAGCAAAGGCTCGTCACGCTGATCGACCACCAGGCGAGCCGGATGAACGAACTCGCCACACATCTGCTGCTGACGGCGAGGCTCGACGGCGGCGACCTGAAGCTACGGCGCGAGCCGATCGATTTGAATGAGGTGGTTCAGGAGACCACTGCGGCATCTTTCCCAGAGATTACCGGCCATGCAATCGAAGTGGTGATCCCGCCCCAACCAGAGCTCGTGAAGGCAGACAGAAAGCTCATCCAGATGGCCCTGCTGCAACTGCTCGACAACGCCTGCAAGTACGGCAAGCCCGGCTCTCGCATTATCGTTCGTGTCTTCGAAGAGAGTTCGGAGCTCCTGGTGACCGTCAACAACGAAGGCTCCTTCATCCCCGCGGAAGAGAGAGAGAAGGTCTTCCAGCGTTTCTATCGCGGCCCGGAATCAGCCCGCGCTATCTCGGGCACCGGCATCGGACTCTCCGTCGTGCGGCGCATCACGGAAGCCCACCGTGGCCGTGCCTGGGTCACCAGCGATCACGCCAGCGGAACCACCTTCACCATCGCGCTACCCAGAATCGCAGGAGGCATCTAGCCATGGAACAAAACAATCGAATCCTGGTCGTCGAAGACGACGCCGGAATTCGCCGCAGCCTCTTCGAGACACTCGGTGCCCTCGGATTCTCCGTCGGCGAGGCCCACAACGGCGAAGAGGCCCTGCAGCGCCTCCGCATGGTGACCTACAACGCTGTCCTTCTCGACATCAACATGCCCGGCATGGGTGGCATCGAGACCTGCCGTCGCATCGCGCAGCAACATCCCGGCCTTCCGATCATCATGCTGACGGTGCGCGACGAGGAAGACGACATCGTCGAAGCGCTCGACGCGGGAGCCTCTGACTTCGTCACCAAGCCCTTCCAGATCCGCGAACTTACCGCCCGCATTCGCGCCGCGATACGCCGCCCGCATGCACCGCTTGCCAGCGCTGAACCTCTAAGCGTCGTCGGCGAAATCTCTCTCGATGCCGATCGCCGCCGCGTCGAAAAGCGAGGCGAAGAGATCCACCTCGCTCCGAAGGAGTTCGAGACACTCCGCTACCTGATGCAGCACGCAGGCCGACCAGTGCGTCATGATCGCCTACTCGCCGCCGTGTGGGGGCCGCTCTACGGCACAGAGCGAGAGTACCTCCGCGTCGTCGTCAATCAGCTGAGAAAGAAGCTCGAGGACGACCCTTCTCGCCCTGCCTACATTCTGACGGAGAGCCACATCGGCTACAGGTTCCGGCCAAGCCTGGACGAAAAAGAGGAGGCAGGTCGCTAAATGTTCAAATCCACCGCCGATGAAAAGCCCACGCAGGTTAGCCAAGCTCACCCCAGATTCCTCTTCTTTCTCAAGGCGAAGAAGATCTCCAACTCCGATGAGCCTCCCGCGAAAGATAACGGCTGGACCGAACTGGCAGCCATGATTCTCTTCGCCGCCGTGCTCTTCGCCATCGTCGTCCTCGTCTATCGCGCGTTCCGCCCCGCATGACGAACGCCTGCAGATGGCTGCCTGCCTTTACGACTTGCTTATGGCGATCGCAGTAGTCTACCGGGGTTGTCATCTGTCCTTCTAAAGGACGGTCGGAGCACAAATGTCCTTCTTCCACCTCGTAGCCGGCAAACCCCTCGCAACCTCTGAAGAACGAGCGGAGCATATTGGCCCCATCTCCGGCATCCCGGTCTTCGGCCTGGACGCGCTCAGCTCCGCCGCATACGGTCCCGAAGCAGCGCTCACCCTGCTCATCCCGCTCGGCATGGCCGGCGTCGCGCACATCGTCCCCATCAGCTTCTCCATTATCGGCCTGCTGGCCATCGTCTTCTTTTCCTACCGCCAGACCATCGAGGCTTATCCCAACGGCGGCGGCAGCTACACCGTAGCCAGCGAAAACCTGGGCGAGACGGCCGGCCTCCTTGCCGCGGCTGCGCTCATGATCGACTACATCCTCAACGCCGCCGTAGGCATCTCCGCGGGCGTCGAGGCTCTCGTCTCCGCCTTCCCTTCCCTGCTTCCCCATAGCCTCGCCTTCTGCCTCGGCATCCTCGCCATCCTCACCCTCATCAACATGCGCGGCACCAAGGACACGGGCATCGCGTTCCTCATCCCGACCTACATGTTCATCGGGACACTGCTGTTCGTCCTTGGACTCGGAGCCTACCGCGTCATCGCATCCCACGGACATCCCATCCCCGTCATCGCGCCGCCACGCCTGCCCATCGCTACGTCGATGCTCTCGCTCTGGCTGCTGGCCAAGGTCTTCTCCAGCGGATGCGCGGCCATGACCGGAGTCGAAGCCGTTTCGAACGGCGTCGCAGCCTTTCGCGAACCCACGCAACGCAACGCGAAGAAGACGCTGACCATCATCATCGTTCTGCTGATGGTCCTGCTCGGAGGCATCGCCCTGCTATGCCGTGCCTACAGCATCGGCGCGACCGACCCCACCAGCGCCGGCTACCAGAGCGTGCTCTCTCAGCTTCTTGCAGCGGTCATCGGACGCGGCTGGTTCTACTACGTCGGCAGCGCCTCCATCCTGCTCGTGCTCGCACTCTCGGCCAATACCTCCTACGCGGACTTCCCTCGTCTTACCCGTGCCATTGCGATGCACGACTACCTGCCGCACGTCTTCAAGATCCGTGGTCGACGCCTGCTCTACTCCCACGGCATCGTCGCTCTGGTGGGATTCACCGCAGCTCTGCTGATCGCCTTCGGTGGAATCACGGACCGCCTCATCCCGCTCTTCGCCATAGGAGCGTTCCTGGCCTTTACGCTCTCGCAGGCCGGGATGGTCATCCACTGGAAGAATCAGACCGGCCCGGGCCGCCACTACCGGATGGTCATCAACGGCATCGGCGCCGTGGCCACCGGCATCACGCTGCTCGTCGTTCTGGTGGCGAAGTTCGCGGCAGGCGCATGGATCGTAGCCATCCTCATTCCCGTACTGATGTTCCTGATGATGGGCATCAAACGCCACTACAAAGGCGTCGAGACCGCCACTACCACCGACTGCCCCATGCGTGTCGACAACCTCGCATCGCCGCTGGTCATCGTTCCGCTCGACCGCTGGTCCCGCATCACCGAGAAGGGCCTTCGCTTTGCCATGAAGCTAAGCGATCACGTCGAAGCCGTCCATGTAGACGCCGAAGAGTGCCGCAACGAGGTAGACGCAATGTGGAATCTCAACGTGGCCACGCCCCTGTCGCAGGCGGGCAGAGAGGTGCCAAAGCTGGTCTTCGTCCCCTCGCCCTATCGCTTCGTCCTGATGCCTCTGGTTGACCATATCTTCCAAATCGAGCAAGAACATCCCGACCGTCAGATCGCCGTCCTCGTCCCTGAGCTGGTCGTAAAACACTGGTGGCAGGCACCTCTACACAACCAGCGAGCACAGCTGCTGAAGCTCCTGCTTCTGTTGCGCGGCAACCAGCGCATCATGGTAATCAACATCCCCTGGTATCTATAGCTGCGCCTCAAATGAAAAGCCCAGACCATAGTCTGGGCCTTTCTCTTGAAGCTGCTTTAGAGACTCAATCCTTGTAAGGATCGAACTCGTTCGCTCCGGCCATCGCAACGCCCAGCGGAGTCAGCGTGTGCAGCACACGGATCGTTTCTCCATGCGCCGCCAGCACCTCATCCAGACGCTTGTAGCAGTGAGGCGACTCGTCCACTCCGCCGCCGCGAAGCACGACGTTCGAACGGGTCAGCCACTCCTGCATCATCTCCGGCTTGATGAGCCCCTCGCGCTTGACCTCACCGGTCTTGCGATCGGTAGTACCAGTCGCCTGCTTACGTCCCATCACACGGCCAGCTCCGTGCACCGTGCTGTAGAGCGCGGTCACTGACTCCGGGCTATCGACGCCTTCGAGAATCACGGACATCTCGCCCATCGTCCCGCCGACAAAGCCACGCTGCCCCGGAAATGCAGGCGTCGCTCCCTTACGGCAGACCCAGAGCTTCTTGCCGTTGTGCTCTTCCAGCCACGCGAAGTTGTGGTGGTTGTGCACTTCCTCCTCGATCGACGCTCCCAGCAGCTTCGCAACACGCGCGCAGACCCAGTCACGACCGGCATACGCATACTCTCCGCCGAGTTGCATGGCGTGGATGTACTGCGTACCCAGATCGCTCTCAACGTCGAGAAAGACAGGATCGACCATCATTCCGTCCGACGCTCCAGCCGCCTTCAGGAACCACGTCGCAATGCCATGACCAAGACCACGGCTGCCGAAGTGTACTCCGACCCAGACGCGATCCTGCTCGTCGACGAAGATGTCGACGTAGTGGTTGCCGCTGCCGATCGTCCCCAACTGCGCGTTCGCCTTGTGCCGCAGAGGCTTCGCCGCTTCCGTATTCCAGCCTTCGTGCGTGTCAGTGACGAACGGTGAGTCATCGTTGCGCTCACGGTTCTTCCGCCCAACGCCAAACGAGAGCGTCTGCCAGATATCATCCATGATCTTGTGGATGTTCTGACGGACTTCCGCACCCGGAATGTCGAGACGCACCGCCTTGTTGCCGCAGGCGATATCGAACCCGACAGCGGTGGGGCTGATGCGGCCCTCGGAGGCGATCACTCCGCCGATCGGTACGCCGTAACCAAGATGGCCATCGGCCATCAGAGCGAAGTACTCCGCGTGCCGCGCGCAGACCTTCGCCTGCTCCAGCGTGTTGTCTTCATGCTTTCCCCAAACAGGGATCTCATCGATGAACTGCATTGCTGTATTCCTTTCTCGACGGGAATCAACGAGCGTTGACTCGCGATCTTCCAGTCAGGCTGGGTGCGGCCGTCGCGCGAATCGCTTCGAACGCAAATGAAAAGCCCAGGCTGTCGCCTGGGCTTGTTGGTCAAACGGGTTAGTAAGCTAGGCTTACGCCTGGGGTGCTTCCTCCGATGATACTTTAGCCGTGGCTAGGGTCGAGTTCGGTTCGCCTATCTTGAACCGTGCGAAGCGGCGAACGCTGATGTTCTCGCCAAGTTTGGCAACCTTCGACGCGATGATCTGCGCGATGGACTGCGACTGGTCCTTGATGAACGGCTGCTCCAACAGGCAGAACTCCTCGTAGAACTTGCCGAGCTTGCCCTCGAGCATCTTCTCGACGATCGCCGCTGGCTTGCCGCTGGCGGCAGCCTGGGCGCGATAGATCTCCTTCTCGCGCTCGATGTCGCCTTCGGTCACCTCGTCTTTGCCCACGTAGCGCGGATCAACGGCGGCGATGTGCATGGCGATGTCCTTCAGCAGCTCCTGGAAGTCCTCGGTGCGGGCCACGAAGTCCGACTCGCAGTTCAGCTCGAGCAGCACGCCGATCTTACCGCCAGCGTGGATGTAGGTCCCCACAGCGCCCTCGTTCGTGGAGCGCGATGCCTTCTTGGCAGCCGAAGCCATGCCGCGCTTGCGCAGCACGACGAACGCGCCTTCCATATCGCCCTTGGCTTCCTGCAGGGCCTTCAGACAGTCGCCCATCGGCGCGCCGGACTTCTCGCGGAGTTCCTTCACCAGCTTGGCATCAACTTTTACTGCGGTCTCGGTAGACATGATCATCCTTGATAGTGCATTTGCTTCGGCCAGCCCTTAGGGACGGCACTTGTAGGAGTGGCGCGGGCAATTTGCCCGCGCCACCTAAACTAATCGAGTCTGATTACGGCACGGCTAACGCTGTGCGCGTAACCGGCTCCATTCGTGGAGGCAGATTATGCGGTGGCTTCTGCGTGAACGGCTTCCGGCTCTGGCTCGCTCTCGACAGCAACGGGAGCCTTGCGGATTCCTCCGCCGAGAACGGCGTCAAGGTCAACGACCTCTTCGTCCTCAACCGACGCTTCAGCAACGCCAGCCGACTCGGCAACCTCAGCGAGAGCGGGATCAGCAAACTCACCCTCTTCGCCGACGTACTCAGGAGCAACCTCGATCGGCTGAATGTCCGAAGTCTCGGTCGCAAAGGCACGCTCGGAGACCATCTGGACGCCTTCAGCAGCGGAGTCCGCGATCTTCGTGGTGAACAGGCGAATCGCACGCAGCGCGTCGTCGTTACCGGGGATCACGTAGTCCACAACCGTCGGGTCGCAGTTCGTGTCGACGACCGCAACGACCGGGATGCCGAGCTTGCGCGCTTCCGCAACGGCGATCGCTTCGTTGTTCGAGTCGACGATGAAGAGCGCATCCGGCAGCCGCTTCATGCTCTTGATACCCGAAAGGTTCGTCGAGAGGTGCTTGCGCTCGCGCTCGAGCTTGATGACTTCCTTCTTGGTCAGCAATTCGTAGCGGCCATCGGTCGACATGTCGTCGAGCTCCTGGAGACGCTTCACCGACTTCTGTACCGTAACCCAGTTGGTCAGAAGACCACCCAGCCAGCGGCTGTTGATGTACGGCATGCCGGCGCGGTTCGCCTCTTCGGCGATCGCATCCTGGGCCTGGCGCTTGGTGCCGACGAACAGGATCAGCTTGCCGGTCGAGGTCAGATCGGTAACGAACTTCGAAGCTTCCTTGAACATCTTCAAGGTCTTCTGCAGGTCGATGATGTAAATTCCGTTGCGCTCGCCGAAGATGTACTCCTTCATCTTGGGGTTCCAGCGCTTGGTCTGATGCCCGAAGTGAACGCCAGCTTCGAGCAGTTCTTTCATTGTGATGTTTGCCAAATTGAGCTCCTTGGTGAAGACAGCCGGGTGCAACCACCGGTGCCTGGATTGATCCCTTGCAATCAAGCTTCGGGAGATTGAATTCCTTACCCCGAATGAAAGTGCGGTCCGGGGGTGATGCGAGTGAAGCAGCTGTACGTTGTAAGTGGTCCGTTGAACGCAAAACGCACGACGTAAAACTTACAACGTACAACGAAGCACTTAGCGCTTGGAGAACTGGAAGCGTGCGCGAGCACCCTTCTGCCCGTACTTCTTGCGCTCCTTGCCACGCGAATCGCGGGTGACAAGGCCTTCCGACTTGAGCGCCTTACGCAGCTCAGGGTTGAACTCCATCAGTGCACGGGCGATGCCGAGCTTTACCGCATCGGCCTGGCCCATCACGCCGCCACCCTTTACGGTGGTGAAGACGTCGAAGGTCTCTTCGATGCCGGCGATGCCGAGCGAACGCTTGGCGGCGGCGCGCTGCTGCGCGGTCACGAAGTAGACGTCTACTTCCTTCTTGTTGACCGTGAACTTGCCGCTGCCGGGACGGAGGAACACGCGCGCAATCGACGACTTGCGACGGCCGGTTCCGTAGTACTGGATCAGATCTGCCATACTGCTCCTTAAACCTGCTTCAGGGCGTTGCCCCGAATCTCGTAACTCAAACTCTCTCAAGCGATTGGCGAACGATCAGCCCAATCGCACAACGATGTCTCTTTAGGCGTTAGCGGCTGCCTTCGGCGCGTTCGAAGCGTGGAACTCATACGGCACCGGCTGCTGCGCCAGGTGCGGATGCTGTCCGCCCTTGTACACCTTCAGCTTGGTCGCCATCTGACGGCCCATCTTGCTCTTCGGCAACATGCCCTTCACAGCCTGCTCAACGATCGCCTCAGGACGGCGGGCGAGCAGCTTGATGAAGCTCTCCTCACGCAGACCGCCGGGGAACCCGGTGTAGCGGCGATACAGCTTCTGTTCACCCTTTAAGCCGGTCAGAACGATCTTCTCGGCGTTGACGATGACGACATGGTCGCCCATATCGATATACGGGGTGTAGAGCGGGTTGAGCTTGCCGGCGAGCATCGAAGCAGCCTGGGTCGCGAGACGGCCCAGCGTCTTGCCGCTGGCGTCGAGTACGTACCACTTGCGCTTGATATCTTTTCCGCTCGGAATCGTAGTGGACATCGTTGTTTACTCCCTGATTCTGCCGTCTTCAGTGTTCGGCGTGGTGCATGAAGAAAGGTGGTGCTGATTTTTAGTACCGTGCGAGGGGCAAAAAGCTACCCTCCGCGAAACCTGGGATCCGCCCCGAACTCAAACATTCCAAACCACATCCGATCAGCGCGAATGAGCAAAATCGCTCGAATCACGCAAAGGACGGGACGCCTGAAAGGGCTGAACCGGCTGCTGGAACGCGCATTGCCTGTGGGATGGGTGCTTCAGGGGCGGCCAAACTGCCGGCGACTCCTACTGGATCCATCGAATGCTGCTGCCACCGCTGTCCCTTGGAAGTACCTGCCTGGAGAGCCTGCCCCGCAGGACAGAAAGACACAGACGTGCAGACGCGGGACTGCGCGAGTCTTAAAGATAGCCGAGAGTGCCCGGAGAGTCAACGAGGATCGACATTCGGTGAGGCCGCAATTGAAATTGCAACCTAACGACGACCGCTGCGGCCGAATATGAATGACATTCCGCTTATTATCAGCGCTAGGAAGCGTTCGACCATCTTCGACCAATATTCAGCAGATTCTGGCTTTTGGCTTCGAGAGGCCATCCACACAGAGATGACTACCGCAGCTATTCCTGCGACCACTACGATTGTTGCCACTGCGATAGGTGAATTCGCTTCGCCACCAACCAAGCGCCCTATCACGCCTAGTTCAACAGTCCGCATGGCCTCTTTGTGACGATTAGCCTCGACGGCCAGACGATGTTGCAGACCGGCGGCGTCAGCAAGAGCAGCATTCAGTTCCGGATCAGTGGAATCCGTGTTCGTAATAGCGCTTTTGGCTTTGTCCCGTTCAGATGCCATACAGGAATGAGAGACGTGCCTTGATCGCAGGGACAGACACTGCAAAGAGCCGGGATAGTTCAGAGTGTGATAGGTCTGAGTAATATTCGTCCATCATGAACCGGGGCATAAGAAGATTGGCAGCAAACGCGTCTGCTTCCTTCTCCCTGAAGTCCCGATTTTGCTCGAGAGGATTTCGCAGAAGAACTTGATACTCGGAAGATCGCGCCCACTCTTCATGGAGCACTTTATGCCCTAATTCATGAGCTATTGTGAACGTTTGCCGAAGCGGAAATTCATCTCGATTTACAACGATCACGTCATCTTCGCCGTCATAGAATCCCGAAATTCGCTCGCTTTCACTTGCTTTGAAAGTGACAAATCGAACGGGAATCTTAAGAATTTCTTCCGCAATCGAAATCGGATTCACAGGAGGCACACCGATCCCTGCATTGAAAAGAAGTTCCAGCGCTCTAGATTGCGCAAGCCCATAGTTTGGCTTTTGGATTGTGGCCGACATCATGCACCTCCCCGTGCTCAATGGCGAACATTAAGCGAAAATATTCTTTCAAGAGGATACCATACGCTTGAATGGCTCCGAGCTTTGAAATGCAAAATGTTCACAACGCGACACCTACTCTAAGCCCACAACTAACTTTTCGAGCATTCTGCCTCTTCAGGTGCTACCCCTTCCGAATCCGCCCCACCGCCTCCCAAAGCAGCCACAGATACCCCGCAATCAGCAGCAACTCCAGCAACAGCATTAGAACCGCCTCCGACTCCCCCGCCAGCAGCGCCTGATGAAACTTCGCCGAGTTGAACTGCGCCAGCGAACTCGCCCAATAGCTGTGCTCCGTCACCGAAACGACACTAAACACTGCGAAAGCCGCCACCTTCCACCGCTCACGAACCACTCCCCCGCCAACGACCAGCAGGCAAACCGGAAACAGCGCCAGCATCAGGTACGGCGGCCACGACTTCTTCGAAAACACCAGAAACGCCAGCGTCAGCGCCGCCATCCCGTAGGTCAGGGTTCGCATACGGGTCGCAGTATCGGCGCGAAGCGCCGCCCTGGCTGTCAGCCCAAAGATCCCCAGCAGCACCAGGAGCACAAACGCATCGCTCAGCCTCGGCGGAACGCTGATCCCGAAGATCGCCTCAATCACATAAGGCAGATCGCCCGCCGACCAGAGATCGCCCTCCGCCGCCAGCGGGGTCAGGATCGGCGCCCCCGCCAGCAGAAATCCGCCATACACCACCCCGCAGACCACCACCGCCCCCGCCGCCATCTTCCACCGGCGCGGCACGGAGAAGAAGAACGCCGGAGCATACAGTAGCGGCAGGAACTTGATCGCCGCCACGGACGCTCCAAACGATGCCCCCGCCGCGAAGACGTGCGACCGCAGCACCAGCAGCGCCGACAGCGCGAGCAGAACCGCGATCACCACATTGTCCTGCCCGTCGATCATGACGAACTGCAGGCTGATCGGGCTGGCCAGGTAGAGCAGCGCCGCTACACGAAGCTCCCCCTCCGGCAGAAAAACTCTGCCAGCGCTCAGCCACAGGGGAAGGATGGCTAACTCAACCAGAGCGGAGAACAACACAATCGCAAGCGGCGAATGCCATGCCGAGATCAATCCCGCATCGAGATACGGATGCAGCGGCGCATAGCTGCTGACGAAGTCGCGATAGGGCAGCAGTCCCGCCAGCACCTGCCGTGCCTGCCCAAAGTAGTACCCGGGAACGTCACCGCGCGGCGCTATCCGAAACACAAGAAATATGAGCGCAAAGAGTCCAAGCCTGCTCAATGCGAATAGCCCAAAGACCATCCGGTCGAAGCTCTCCTGCGAGAGGGTCCTCAGCCTGGGCCAGAGTGTCAGTAGCACGCTCGCCAGGGCAGCCACGATGCCAAGTGCGATGCGGGCAGTAAGTGCTTGTGAGCCGTTCATCATTCCTTCAGTCAGCTTACGCGACACGGTAGTTCAAACTGCCGCGTCGACAACCTCAGTGAGCCAACTGGATCGTGCTTGGCTGCTGCCCAAGCTCCGTCTGGAGCCGCTTAGGGACCAGTTTGTGCTGCTTCCGCCGCGGAACCTCATCGACCGGCGGATCGAGCCGGTACAGAATCAGCAGGTTCCTCTCCGGATCATCGAACGCCGGAAACGCCGCAACCCGCTGCAGGTGATACATCGGCGCCAGCGCGTCCATCTTGTCATCGTCGACCTGGTTCCAGGTCGCATACCACCCTGGCTTGTACGCGGCCACGCGGTCTTCGAGAGCCATCGTTCCAAAGTCATCGCAGATCGACGGCAACCCGGTCATCAACGATAGATCCGACCCACTGATCGACAGCACAAGGTGATTCCGGGCAGCTTTGTCGCCCTCAACCACGCCCTTCAGCCGCTTCGCTGCGTCCAGAAAGGTGTACTCCGGCTGACCAATAAACTTCGCCGTCTGCAGCGTGTTCACGGAAAGAATCGCCGCGAGTGCCGTTCCGGTGATCGCAACAAACGTGCCTCGCGCAATCGGCAGGGCAGGCGTCAACCATCCAGGTGCCGCGAAATAGATCTCTTCCGCCACAATTACCGGCAACATCGTCAGCGGAACCGCAATCACCAGGTAGTATCTCGGCTGCAGATTGTTGTGATACGCCAGGAAGCCAGCATAGCCGAACGCCCAGAACATCAAGGAGGGAATCAGCGGATTCCGAAATAGCCTTCGGCAATAGATCACCGCCACGAACATAGCGAGCAACGCCGCCGGATAGGTCAACTTCCCCATCCAGATCCCATCTCGAACAGTCGTCGCCACAACCTCCCAGGCGTTCTCTCGCGTGATGCCCGTGTACGCGTTCGCGCTGAAGAGATAGCGATAGTCCTCAAGAAATCGCGGCTTGACGACAAGGTAGAAGTAGCCGGCCCATATCGCAGCCGCCACAATCGCCGCCGGAATCCCGATCCGAAAAAACCTGATAATCCGATGCCCCGAAGCCGCCCAGAGCATCCAGGCGATCGATGGCACAAGAAACACTGCGGTCGTCTTCGTCAGGATCATCGCAGGGAGCAGAACTCCCAGAGACATCGTCGCCAACCATCGCCGCTCCGCCGTCGCCGCCAGTAACGCCAGCATGCCCAGCAAGACCAGCGACGGCTCAAGAATAGCCAACCGTGTAAACGCGTAGCAGAAAGGACTCGCCGCAAGCAGTGCAACACCCGCTGAAGGAGCCACTGCAAAATAACCGTCCGCACCGGTCCGGCCAGTGATCGAACACCGCCGCATCAATAGGTACGCAACCAGCAACGTCGCTCCGAACACGCTGACCGAAAGCGCCCTTGCCGCAATCAGACTCACGCCCGTGAACGAGAACAAGCACCACTCCAGCAGCGGCCACACCGGCAGCGCCGCAGCCGGATTGAAATCCCCGCGAAGATACCAGTGCCCAAGCTGAATCTGCCGGATCGCTCCATCGCCATACCAGCCTTCATCCGTGTACTTCGACCAGTCCATCCAGGGCGAATGGTTCGGGAAGTCCGCGCTCAGATGAACGAAGTGAAACGCGAAGAAGACTGCCGCAACTGCAAGGAGACACCATCGCGCCAGCCTCGCCGGAAGCGCATCTCTCCTGCGCCGCGCGCCGGACTGCGCCTCTCTTCGGTCTTCCGCTGAAGAGTGGGAGTTCGGGTTGGGTAATGCAGTAGGGGCAACGTTCAAATTCGCGTCTCCGGACGATTTTTGTCGCCGATCAAGGTCAAAAGAAGCTGTCTGGGTTTCCTGTATAGTAACGGAACTAAACCGACCGCCGCGCTTCATCAACGCAGCCTCTTGCGAAAGGCCCCTGCCCGCTCCTAATGTCCGCTCCTACACAATCCCCTACGAACCTGCGGAATCCGCGGTCTCCGGAAAAGATTACGAAGACCCTCCTGGCATGCATCGTCTTCGCCGCAACGTTCCTCGACTACTGGAGCTACAGCCGGCAGTTCTACAGCGAGCCGCAAGCCTTCCGTGACGTGCTCGCCGGAACCGCCGCCGCTCCCAACCAATATCGAGTGGGCGCGATTTGGCTGGCAAACTTCATCGCCACGCACGGCCATGTGGGCCTTCGTCACGCCATGACGCTGCTAGACGGCCTCTCAGGCCTGTTGGCGGTCTTTCTCCTTTACTCACTCCTGCGCAACTCGGCCCTCTACCGTACCGCGAGCAACTCCCTTCGTTGGGCCGGTTCGGCGGCGTTTCTTGCGATGACTCAGTTCTATCTCGCCTGGCTCATCTGGTATCAACGCCCAGAGACACTTCCCTCCGCCGCCCTCGTCGTGGCCGCTCTCTGGCTGCTAACGCCGCTTCCGGATGCCTCTTGGCCAAGGCCCGCATGGGCGACCTTCGCCGGCATATTGCTCTTCTCCTCCGCTCAGGGCCTGGTTAGAGCGGACCTCGCAGTCGCAGTCAATCTAGGCCTTCTGCTCGTCTGCCTCAGCGGGTTAAAGGGATTCTCGCTATCCCGCTGGACGATGGCCGCGACTGCCTTGGCAGGCGTTCTGCTCAGCGGCGGCATCCAGTTTTACCTGATGCACGTCGCCTATCCCCACGCCAGCTACGGATCGACTCCGGTCTTCCAGCTAGTCCTGAACGTCACCGATCATCTCAGGATCTTTCCGTTCCTGATCTTCATGCTGCCCTGGGCCTGGACGATGAACTTCTTCATTCGCCGCCGCGAAGCTCTGCCCGGCCCATCGGCGGCGTTGCTCGGAGGCTCGACGATCTTCCTTCTGCTCTGGTGTGTCGTAGGCAAGATCGACGAGGTCAGAATCTTTCTTCCCTTCGCCGTCGCCCTCATTCCAGCGACCGTGCAGGCCGCAATGCAGACAGCCACGGAAGATATCTAGCGCGCGACAGGGGCGGCTGGGAGGATGCTTTCGAGCGACTCGGGCGATCCCGCCGTCGCCGAGCACGCCGCCGGAGCGACCTTGGGCCGCACCACCAGATAGTGCGTGTCAGGAGTCGTCACGTTCGTGAACTCATATCGCCCGCAGACCTTCCATTGTGAGAGGTCCATCATCCGCGCTAGCGGGGCCAGTTGGCTTACGTTTGCGAAGATAAAGTCCGGGCTGGTCTCCACGCACGCATGAGCCCGCTCCAGGCTGCTCAACCGGGCAGCCTCTCGACCATTCACCAACCCAGCGAGATCGCATATCTTCGCCCCCGTAAAGTAGCCGATGTAACCAATATCTGAAGCAATCCCCCGCTCATTCCGAAGCAGGCTCAACCGCTCCGCCTCGAACTCTCGCATCATCTCGCCGCGATGGGTCAGGACGCGATGCATCGCAATCGCCTCGAACGGTAACTCGATCGCCAGCAAGACCAGAAACCCATACACCAGCCACCGCCCTCGAGGATCGCCAGCTTCACTGCTCCCAAGCTCAAGGATGTTCCAGACGATCGCGAAGAAGAACGTCCACGCAAAGTACCGCACGCCCTGAATCTCCTGCCCTCTCAAAGCCGCCAGCGCCAGCACCACCGGAAAGAAGCAGTTCGCCAGCAGGAGCTTCAATGAGATGCCTCGCCGCATCAACACCAGCGTTAGAGTGATCAACCAGAAGATCAGCATCCCCGCGCCAAAGGACATCGCGCCACCCAGCGTCACGGCCGTATCGTGGATCGGGTTGAACCAGTGGGCAATCCCGTGCGACTTTGCCAACGCAGTGTCCGGCAGCAGCGTGTGCATGGTCGCATAGATCAATCCGATCGCAGCAAACGCCCCCAGCAAGAGATGGGCCGAACCCGCTCCTGCGGCCAGGTTGCCTTTGCCGTTCCGCCCCGCATTCATTGAAACCAGCAGGAGCAAAAACCCGACGGCACAAAGAAGCGACAACTCTGTCCGCAGCACCACGGTGAAAAACCCCAGCGCCACCATCGCGATGAATCGAATCGCGCTGTGCTTCGCCCCGTCACCATCTGCCCGCGAGCTCTCGCCATGCAGCAGCCAAGCCAGCACCGTCGCGAATCCGGCCACGATCCCCGTCTCCATGCCATCATCCAGCCAGCGCACCGCGCCCGGCAGAACGATCATCACCAGCAAGGTCAGAGCAGCCAGGCGCGCTATCGAGCCCCAGTTCTTGCCACGCGACCAGAATCCCCACGCCAATCCTGTAAAGAGCAGCACATGAACCGCGCTCGAGACTCCCCGAGCCAGATTCGCCGAAGCCGAAAACTCCCGCAGCGACGCCAGCAAAGCCACGTACAGAAGGCTTGATGCCCCATAGTCCCGATGCACGCCGTCATACGTAATGAAGTGGCAACGGACGAGATTGTCCGCGTAGCGGAGATGGATCAGCGCATCGTCCTGGATCGCGGGCCATGAGAGAAAGACCCATCCCAGCAGCCACACAGCCAGCAAGGGAATCACGATCCGATATGTTCTCACCATGCGAAGACAATCCTCTGTGCCTGGAACGTTAGCCTATTCGTAAGCCAGAGCGTCGATCGGATCTTTGCTTGCCGCTTTCAGCGCCGGATAGAAAGCCCCCAGCAGAGCTCCAGCGAACGCGATCACGACCGCCTTCCATACGTAGGGAAGATTGATCACGAAGTCGAGCGTCGGGAACCGGTTCTGCAGAATCGCGCTCAACGCGAAGCTCCCCACCACGCCGACCACGATGCCTGCGACCGCAAGCAACCCGGTCTCACGCATCACGATCCCGATGATGTAGCTCTTCGACGCTCCCATCGACTTCAGGATCCCGATCTCGCGCGTCCGCTCCATCACTGCCGTATACATCGACTGGAAGATCACCATGAACCCGATCACCGCCGCGATGCCGATCACCACCTCAAGTCCGATGTTGAACCCTGGCAACCGAGCCGGCGTCATCATGTCCAGATACTCAGCCGTCTTGAGAACGCTATAACCCTGCAAGCCATCGATCGCCTGGATGCCCGCCTTCACATCATCCTCGTACTTCGGCGCGTCGTCGGTCTTCAGGTAGAACGCCGTGACTTTACCTTCGGTCCCGGTCAACTGGCCCATGGTATCGATCGGGATGAACTTGCGGCCACCCTTGCCATGCTCCACGATGCCGCAGATGCGGAACGGATGATTCAGCACAGTAAGCGAATCGCCTACCTTCTTCCCCGCCGCCGCGTACTCATCCACGATGATGTCGTACTTTTCCTGGAACGGTCCGCCGGACAGAAACGTGTACGGAGCCAGCGCGTTGAAGGTCGCGAAGTCGATGCCGTAGATGTTATCGAGCGCTCCGGTGATCTGGATGTTTACGGGCGCAACCACCTTGACGTGTGGCACCTGCGCGATGATGTTGCCAATCTTGATCGAGGCGCTCGCCGAACTCAACCCAACAAAGTTATTCGTCGTCGGGGGCCGCACGAACATATCCATCCCGATCCCGTTCGTGCGGTCCTTGAAGCCGTTCAGCTTGCCCATCAGGATCGCCGTGATCGACAGGATCATCACCACTTCAATGGCGACTGCGAAGACGCTGATGACCGAGCGCAGCGGACGATGTACCAGATTGCCGAATACCAGTTTGTTCATGCTCTCCTAGTGTAACTGCCCGAGCCACGCTTCTAGGCTTTGAGATCAGCCGACCGCCTGTTTACCTGGCCCGCTCGAACGGAATCTCCGGTGCCAGACGCTGCTTCAGGTCCGTAAATCTCTTTTCAATTCCATAGAAGCTCACCACCGCCACCCCATAACTCAGCAGCGCGAAGGCGGCCAGACGTGAAGCCAGCGAAAAACCTGCAAGGTGCAGCGCAATCACTCCGATGATGGCCGGGTGATACACGTACAACCCATAGCTGACCCGCCCGATTGCGCGCATCGGAGGTGACGCCAGCAACCCGTTCACAATCCATCCATCGTGTGTCAAGAGCCAACCCACCAGGCAGGCGTACATCCCCGTAGCCGCGGTAAACTTCGTCACCTGCACCCAGGCAACCCCCTGTCCGTGCGACGCCCACGCTCCACCCACCAGCAACAGCGCCGAGGCCGCCGCTCCTGGCAAGAAATATCGCCGCGCCCGCGAAAGCTGACCGCGGTGCAGATACAGCGCCAGTAGTCCACCGGCAGCCAGACCATCAAGTCGCGTAAAGGTCAGGTAGAAAGGACTTACCTGGGTGTGAACCACTAGGATTCGAAGCAACGTAGAAAACGCAATCGCTCCCCACATTGCGCCTGCCAGCCATCGTCTAGGAAGGAAGAGAACCAGAAATGGCCAGACCAGGTAAAACTGCTCCTCTACCGCCAGCGACCAGAAGTGGTTCGGCCCCCGCAAGGGATAGTTCAACGCCATGGGAAAGTTCTGCAGGTAGACCCAGAACCACCACGAAACACCGGCCCCAAGCAGACTGGCGCCCACAAGATACCCAAAGTAGAGCGGAAAGATGCGGAGAGATCGCCGAACATAGAAGTTCCGAACCTCTTCCCATCGCGCATGCTGCGCTTTAAGCAGGATCGTGGAGATGAGGAACCCTGAGAGCACAAAGAAGAGGTCAACCCCGGTCTGTCCCAGCATCAGCAATCGCATCGGAACAAATGTCTGGGAGAAATGAAACGCCATCACCATCACGGCGGCGATCGCCCGCACACCGTCCAGTTGCGGGTAATAGGGCCGTCGATCACGGGAGGCGACCTCTTCGGCCACGACCGGCTTATCTGAAGTCACCAAGGCAACCTCGCTCCCGCCAGGTTGCATCTGCGGACCATCACTTCGAAATCCCCCATGCCTTGCGGGAAACCTCTACGGAAACTCAACGTCGCCCTCGCGCAGAGCTACCTGCGAACGCCTCGTCAAGACATTTCCAATCACTGGCAACACATAGACCGAGAGCAGCGTGACAAAGATGACCACCATCGGGCCAAAGGTCGTCAGGTAAAACGGCCCGTTCATCATGCCCTCTGGAGCGATGTGCGCGCACATGGCGAACATCAGCAGCCCCCATGGAGATTTTCGAGTATCTCCGCAGATGAAATCCATCACAAAGAAGCAGCAGAACCAGAGCGCCGGAGCGACCAGCAGCACGCCCGTCCAGCGCGCCATATGGAACGCGTCGGCTGTAGGGCTGAACGAGACGCCGGTAGTGTTGTCGTCTTCGCCGGCCGTCGAGTAGTGTGCCAACCCGATCTCGTGCGAGTAGATATTGCCCAGCGCGATCAGCGGCTTGTCCGGCCAGATAAAGTGCGGCACCAGGTTATAGACGTCGTAGAGCAGCGGCATCAGACCGAAGACGTGTCCTTGCTCGGTGACGTCAATCAGAGCATCGTCAATCGAGATCATCTGGAGACGGTCGAAGATTCCCTGCGATGTATTGAAGTAATGAATCGAGTAATCGTCGACCTCAATCGCCTCACGCCCTGCTTCAGCCGTCCTTTGCCGCGCGCCTTCGAGATCGGTCAGCAGCGTATAAGCGTTCTCGGCCGTCTGCGAGAACGTCGGCGCGGCCACCACGCCCTTTCCTGCCTGAATATAGGGAACGAGGTAATAAAACGTGAAGGCCATTCCCAGCATGAACGTCGCGACCTGCCCCGTCGAAAACCGGTAGCGCAGCGCCGCGGCCGCAGCCATGATGCAGATCAGCGGCTCGAACAGGCCCTGCTTCGAGGTCGCGATGATCCCGGAGAAGATCATGGAGAGGATCGCTGCCACGGTGACAGTCACGTTCAGGAATCGCCGGCCATTGCTCCGTTTGATCGTGTACGTCACGCCAAGGATCAGTCCCAGGGGAATGAAGTGGTTCACCTGATTCAGCGCGCTCAGCACGGTTCCTGAGTTGTTTGCGTAGATCTCCTCGGCCGTCTCGCCTCCCCTGACCGTCAGAACGCCAGCAAAGTAAATGACAAAGCCCACAACCACACAGCCGATGCTCGCCCCATCCAGATCGATACGCTTCGTCAGGTCGTCGAGAAGTCCCTTGGCGGGCAGGACCAGGTTCTTCAGGTAAGCAACGCATAACATCCCGAAGATTCCGGCTACATACACCATCATCGTGGTCTGGGGAGCCAGAAGATTCGAGTCCGCCGGTTCGCCAAGGATCGCCTTGTACGTCAACCCGACGATGACCGCAAACATCGCGTAAAAGAAGATATAGGAGCCGGAAGGACGCGCGAATCCCCCAGCGACGTTGAACGCGACGGTAGCGATCAGGATGAATGCCAGACTCATCAGGCTGAAGGTGAGCGGCGTACCCTCGATCACCTGGATCAAAGACAGCAACACCGCAAACGCACAGCTATAGGAAAGCGGGATTCGAATTGGAAACGGGATGCGCACTCGGTCGGCTCAGGGCTCCAGCATAGTCGTGAAACGGCGGTTGTCGACCACGGGCGAAAGCCTACAGCGTGGCAAAACAATAACAATTCAGGGCAGCGGTGCGGCAAGGCAATGGCCGTGAGCTCCTGTATGCCTTTGGTAATCAGCCGGCTTCCGTTCTGGGACGAAACGCTGACACATCAGGGCTATAGAACCAGACGCAAACCTATATTATAGTAATGACGTTGACAGGTCCTCGCCAGGTGGCTGACAGCGGAGAGCATGGTTCAATTCGGGCACGAGTTGCGTCTGGAGCGGGAGCAGCGTCGCGTCTCGCTCGAGGCCATGTGCGCTTCAACGAAGCTTTCCGTCAGACAGCTGCTCGATGTCGAGGCTGGTAACTTCCGCGAGCTTCCCGGCGGAATCTTCCGCAAAGGCTTTGTCCGCAGTTACCTCCGTGCCCTACAGCTCGACGAGCCACTTTGGCTCGAACGCTTCGAATCCAGCTACCGCGCCAGCGGACTTGCAGACAGCCAGGAACCCGACTGGGCCGGTTTTGCGGAGAACGTTCGAAACAACCGCCTCGCCGGAAAGTCTTCTGGATACAGCAGAAAATGGCTCGGCGTCCTGGGCATGGCCGTTCTTGTCGCGCTGCTCGCCGCCTGCGTCTGGAAGTTCGTTCTGCTGCCAAGAATGCACCCCGATCAGCATGCCGGCATCTCGCAACCGGTATCTGCCTCGCCCCTCCTGGTAGCCCTCGCGCCGCTGCAAATGTAAAATAATACGATTGGATCCTCCGCACCTCGATGGAACTGATCGGCGACGCTCGCAATCCCCTTGGACTGCATCCGTCATCCTCTCCTCCGTCGGGTCAGAACGTCCGCGTATTAAGTAATTTTGCGTTCTCTAATCAGTGACCGATCGTTTCGAAGGAGCAGTTTTGGCTAAGCGTGACCGTTTTCTATTTACCAGCGAATCAGTGACCGAGGGACATCCCGACAAGATCGCCGATCAGATCTCCGACTCCATCCTTGACGCTTGCCTCGCGCAGGACCCCTACAGCCGCGTCGCGTGCGAGACCCTCACCTGCACCGGCCTCGTCGTCATCGCCGGTGAGATCACCACCAAGGCCTACGTCGACTTCCAGACCCTCGTCCGCGAAACCGTCTCCGCCATCGGATACAACGACGCCACCCATGGCTTCGACTCCAACACCTGCGCCGTCATCTCGACCATCAACAAGCAGTCTCCGGACATCGCCATGGGCGTCGACACCGGCGGCGCTGGCGACCAGGGCATGATGTTCGGCTACGCCTCGGACGAGACCCCCGAACTGATGCCGACGCCGATCTCGCTCGCACACAAACTCGCCCAGAAGCTCTCGGAAGTCCGCAAGTCCGGCCTGATGGCCTACCTTCGTCCCGACGGCAAGAGCCAGGTCACGGTCGAGTACGACTCCAACCACAAACCTGTCCGCGTCGACGCAGTCGTCATCTCGACCCAGCACGCCGAAGAAGTCGGCAACGACCAGCTTCGTGCTGAAGTCCTGAAGAACGTCATCCAGGCTGTTATTCCCGCGCACCTGCTCGATGCCGACACCAAGTACCACATCAACCCAACTGGCCGCTTCGTCATCGGCGGTCCCATGGGCGACTCCGGCCTCACCGGCCGCAAAATCATCGTCGACACCTACGGCGGGATGGGCCGTCACGGCGGCGGAGCCTTCTCCGGCAAGGACGCGACCAAGGTCGACCGTTCGGCCGCCTACATGGCCCGTTACGTCGCCAAGAACCTCGTTGCAGCCGGCCTCGCCAGCCGCGTCGAAGTTCAGCTCGCTTACGCCATCGGCGTCGCCGAGCCGGTCAGCGTTCTGGTCGACACCTTCGGCACCGGCAAGGTCGCCGATGATCTCCTCGAGACCCTCGTCCGCAAGAACTTCTCGCTGACGCCCAAGGGCATCATGGAGACACTCGACCTCCGCCGTCCCATCTTCAAGGCGACCGCTGCCTACGGCCACTTCGGCCGCGAAGGCGAGGGCTTCACCTGGGAGAAGACCGACAAGGCCGCCGCGCTCGCGGAGCAGGCCGGTATCACCGCCGAACTCGCAGCAAAGTAACTGCGCGGCACTCAACAGAGCGGATGCGCCCACATGGGTCGCATCCGCTTTTTGATGCCTTAAAACGTCCCTCCTTGCGACTTTCTACTCGAAAGTAATCCCTCCTGCGTTGATGTTTGCCTTCTGCCGCGCGATTTGCATCCAAACACCTACGTCATGTCTCGTAAAAACGCGGCCTGGCTACATCTATGCACGAAATGAATGGACGACCGATGCTTATTCAATCTGAGTTCGATATACAGTTTCGGCTGTCTTATCCCACTGCCATGGTGGCCCTGCTGCACCTGCATCCCTCGCTCGAAGCGGACCTGCAAAGCGGAAACCACCTCTACGTCGAGCAGATCCAGGAAGCAGGCTCCGGCCAAACTGCCGGCGAACCCGTG
Organism: Granulicella aggregans; assembly: GCF_025685565.1. Classification (NCBI taxonomy): domain Bacteria; kingdom Pseudomonadati; phylum Acidobacteriota; class Terriglobia; order Terriglobales; family Acidobacteriaceae; genus Granulicella; species Granulicella aggregans. Next base: position 2,111,734 of record NZ_JAGSYE010000001.1, on the reverse strand, counting down.
CTGGTCCCCTCGACGGAGTACCACGACAGCTTCGGCAACCGGTGCACCCGGTTCGTCGCCCCAGCAGGCACCCTCCGCCTGAAGGCCTCAGCCGTCACGCTGGATGATGGCTTCCCCGACCAGATTGCCGCCGATGCGCAGCAGGCCCCCGTCGAAGATCTGCCCGATGAGGTCCTGCAGTTCCTGCTGCCCAGCCGGTACTGCGAGGTCGACCGTTTCGTGGCGATTGCGCATGACTTGTTCAGTTGGGCCTCCCCCGGCTGGTCTAAGGCCGCTGCCATCCGCGACTGGGTCCACAACAAGGTCGCCTTCAACTACCAGACCGCACGGCCCACCAAGACCGCAATGGATGTCTACACAGAGCGCATCGGCGTCTGCCGCGACTTCCAGCATCTCGCCATCACGCTAACTCGGTGCCAGAACATCCCTGCCCGCTACGTCACCGGCTATCTCGGCGACATCAATCACCCCTACAGCGGCGCGGGAGATTTCAGCGCCTGGTACGAGGTCTTCCTCGACGGCAGGTGGATGACCATGGATGCGCGCCATAACGACTCCCGCTACGGTCGCGTCCTGATGGCCACTGGCCGCGATGCTGCCGACGTCGCCATCACCACGTCCTTCGGTGACGCCTACCTCTCTCACTTCTACGTCGACAGCTTCGAGGTCGATGAGTCAGGCAGCAAGCTTCCCATCCCCGGTATGCCCGCTCCGGTTTCGTCATGATCCAGTTTGCGAACGAATCAACCTCGCCTGCGAGCACAGCCGGGTCCAATCCAAAGTGCTTCGATCTGGTGTAATCTGACGGCTGATTCGTATCTGGAACTCCAGAAGTCACGTAGAGGAGAAGCCATGAAGCGCGCCTTGATCCCAGTTTTGTTCCTCTCCGCCGCGGTTCCAGCGGTCGCTAAGACTCATAAAGATGCCTACACCGTCTCCTGCGCCACACTCTGGCCAGCGGTTAAGGACACCCTCAAATTCTCCGGCAAGTACGGAATCATCGGCATCAGCAACGAAGAGATGACGGCTTCCTACAATATCGGAGGGAACCTCACGGCGAAACGTACCAACACGGTTCTTCTCAACCCTGCTGGCACCGGCTGCGAGATGCAGGTACAGACCGCCTTCAGTGGCTTCGTCAACAACGATGCTAACGATTTCAAGACCCGGGTAGACGCTTCGCTGGCCAAACTGAAGGCAGCGCAACCCGCCGCGGATGCCAAGCCGGAGACGGCGTCAGCCTCGCCAGCTCCCACGCCGAAAAATTAGTCACCGGAAAGGAGCAGCCATTCTGCTCCTTTCCCTAACCCACTAATTTTTCGAGGAGTAGAACGTGTAGGTCGCCTCATAAGGCACCCGCGTTAGCGCTCCAACGTCACACGCGCCACCGGGAGCCGCGCCGCCCTTGGTCTCCGTTCGCCGCACAAACTCCACCTTACTCAGCACCCCGGTCCCATCGAACTTTACCCCCTTCAGGAGCAGCCAGGGTACAGCGCCTGTGACTGGCGAAGAAGACTTCGTAACCACCTGCCCGTAGACGGAACTCCCATCCTGCAAGTGCCAGACTGGCCCGTCACCGTGCGTCCCAACTTCGACGCCGTCTTTATCGAACAAACGCGCCGCCGGTGCGACGAACACCCACTGAACCGTCCCAGAGACCAGGTTGCAGCTATAAATCTGCACTCCACGCCCCTGAACTGTAAGCACCGCGTGCTCATTTGTCGGCGGCAAAGTAGCATCCTGCCCATACGCCGCGCACGCAAACGTTGCTCCAACAAGAATCCCCAAGAGTCTTTGCATACTCCAAAGTGTAGATCATACGTGGCGCCCCACTTCCCCTGAACAATCCGGAGTGTATCCATCGCCGGTCCGATGCACGATACTGAAATGAGCACAGCCACCGTAACTCTCAATCCCGTCATGTCCTCGCAGCCCATCAAATCCGCCAACGTCCCAAGCCTCTTTCCCGGCAAGTCCTGGCAGCAGGTCCTAGCACGCGACACCTCTGCCGACGGCCAGTTCTTCTACGCCGTCAAATCCACCAAGATCTTCTGCAAGCCCAGTTGCCCCAGCCGCAAGCCGAACCGCAAGAACGTCGCCTTCTTCCCAACGGCCGCCGCCGCTGAGGCCGCAGGCTATCGCGCTTGTCTCCGTTGTGAACCCGACAGAGTCTCTGACAAGCCAGATCCGCAGGCCGAAGCCATCGCCACCGTCGCCGACTACCTGAAAGACCACGCCGCCGAGCGCACCCGCCTCGCCGATATCGCGAAAGCTACGGGCGTCGGCCGCCTCACCATCCTCCGCGGCTTCAAGCGCGTCCTCGGCGTCACACCAGGCGAGTTCGCCAAAGAGCAGCGCCTCGCAAAGTTCAAGGACAAGGTCCGCGAGCCCAAGAAGCGCGTCACCGATGCCATCTACGAAGCAGGCTACGGGTCATCCAGCCGCCTCTACGAAAACTCCGCCGTCTCACTCGGCATGACTCCACGCGTCATGCGCGAAGGCGGTGCCGGTCTGATCATACGCTACACCCTCGCCGACTCCCCCCTCGGCAAGATGCTCGTCGCCACCACCGACTTCGGCATCTGCGCCATCCTCTTCGGTCGCGACCAGCAGGAGCTCGAGGCCGACCTCCGCCTGCGCTTCAACAAAGCTCAATTGACCCCGGCCCGAGGCAACACCGGCTGGCTAGCCGAAGCCGTCGCCTTCGTCCTATCGCAGCTCACGGAGTCTCCAACCGCTGCCAAGTTCCCGCTCGACGTCCGTGCCACCGCCTTCCAACAGCGCGTCTGGAAGGCCCTGCAGGCGATTCCACGCGGCGAGACACGAAGCTACGGAGAGTTAGCCCGCGAGCTCGGCAAACCCACTGCCTCCCGCGCCGTAGCCGCAGCCTGCGCGGCGAATCCCATAGCGATCGCGGTTCCCTGCCATCGCCTCGTAGGCTCAGACGGCTCACTCACCGGTTACCGCTGGGGCCTCGACCGCAAGCAGAAGATCCTGGCCGCCGAACACCTCTAGTCCCTTTCGACTCTGCTCGGTCTTGGGTGCCCCATTCATCGCGCTTCTGTCTTTGCGATGAGTGGGTATCGTTTGCGGCAGCAAACGACCGTGTTCTCATCCGATCGGCACGCCAGTTACATTAGTGAAATGCCCCCGGCCCAATCCCTTCAATCGATAGACGCCTCGAAGCTCTACAGCAAGATCACCTGGCGGCTCATCCCCTACATCTTCATCCTCTACATCCTCGCGTACCTCGACCGCGTGAACGTAGGCTTCGCCGCTGCCGACATGCAGCGCGATCTCCACCTCTCGAACACCGTCTACGGCACCGGCGCAGGCATCTTCTTCCTCGGCTCCGCGCTCTTCGACCTCCCCAGCAATCTCCTGCTCACGCGGTTCGGGCCGCGTCGCTGGATCGCCCGGATCATGATCTCCTGGGGTATCGTCGCCACGGGCATGGCCTTCGTCACCGGAGCGCACAGCTTCTATCTGCTGCGCTTCCTGCTCGGCCTGGGCGAGGCCGGCTTCTTCCCCGGCATGATCCTCTATCTCACCTTCTGGTTCCCCTCGGCCGAGCGCGCCCGCGCTATCGCCAAGTTCATGACCGCCACCTCACTCGCCGGAGTCGTCGGAGGCCCGCTCTCAAGCTTCCTGCTCAAGCTCGAAGGCCGCTCCGGCCTGCACGGCTGGCAATGGCTCTTCCTCTCCGAAGGCCTGCCCACCATCCTGATGGGCATCTCCGTCCTCTTCCTGCTGAAAGACAAGCCGGACGACGCAAACTGGCTCTCCCGCGAAGAGAAAGAGTGGCTCGACACCGAGCTCGAACGCGATCGCAACGAAGGCGGAGCAGCCGCCCGCCACAACCTTCTCGACGCCTTCAAACTCCCCCTCGTCTGGATGCTCGCCGTCGTCTTCTTCATCTCGCAGATCGGCGTCTACACCGTGAACCTCTGGATGCCGCTTGTCCTCAAGAGCTTCGTCCACGCCGGCACCAGCAGCGACGCCAGCCTGATCGCCCGCTACGCGACCTTCCCCTACCTGGCCGCCGCCATCTTCACCGTCCTCATCGGCTGGTCGAGTGACCGCACCGGCGACCGGCGCTGGCACATCGCCTTCTGCCTCCTCCTCTGCGCGATCGGCTTCAGTTGGGTCGCGATCGCCCATAGCCTGCTCGCCGCTCTCATCGCCTTCACCCTCGCCACCATGGGATGGTGGGGTCTCATGGGCCCATTCTGGGCGATGCCCACCCGCGTGCTCGGAGGACGCGCAGCCGCCGGTGGAGTCGCTATCATCACCATCCTCGGCGGCATCGGCGGATTCACCGGCCCTTACCTGACTGGTCTGCTACGCGATCTCACCCACAGCTTTTCCGCTGGCCTCTTCGTCATCGGCGGGCTGGCCGTTGTCGCCGCGCTGATCAGCCTCGCCATGCGCGAAGGACCGGCGACAACACAATAGTTTGTGCCGAACTTCAGCGATTCAGCATAGACTCTGCTCAGGAGGCCCGCATGCAGGTACAGCTCGAACTTCCCGACTTCCCCGTTCGCCTCGGCTGGGAGACCCCTCTCTCCGATGAAGACTTCGAACGCGCCGCTATGGAAAGCGAGTGGATACAGCTTGAGCGCAGCAAGGAAGGAGATCTCATTGTGAACGCTCCCGCAGGCGGCTTCACCAGCAACGGAAATAGCGAGATCAACTTCCAGCTTCTCGCATGGTGGAAGACGCACAAACGTGGTCGCGTCTACGATTCAAACGGTGGTTTTTTCCTGAAAGATGGCTCCTGCTATGCCCCCGATGCCGCTTATGTCACACCGGAACAACTCAAAGGCCTCACCAATAGACATCTCTCGAGCTTCCCGCGCCTTTGCCCTGCGTTCGTTATCGAACTCGTCTCGAAGACTGACCGACGCAAAGCCGTAGAAGCCAAGATGCAGGATTGGATCGACAACGGAGCCCAAGTAGCCTGGCTCATCGATCCCTACAAAAAGTCCGTCACCATCTACGAACCCACGCAGCCGCCCCGCACCACCGCAGACGAAATCGTTCCTGGAACTGGCCCCATCGAAGGCTTCCACTTCAACACGACCGACGTTTGGAGCTGCTACGAGATCGAGTCGTAGCTTTATCCTGTCAACGTCTTCTCGCAACTTCCGTTACCAAAGAACGCACCCCGTCGATTCGCCCGCTTCCTTACTTGCGTAAGCGATAAAATCGGACTGTAGAAGAATCTCCAGATCGCACTCCACGCAATCCACACAAAAGACTTGAGGAGCCTCACATGGCGACAGCAACACTCGATAAAGCGGCCCTTCCCGGCATCGCAAAGGATTACAAAGTAGCCGACATTACCCTAGCCGACTTCGGCCGCAAAGAGATCGACATCGCCGAGCAGGAGATGCCCGGCCTCATGTCCATCCGCCGCAAGTACGCCGCAGGCAAGCCCCTCGCCGGCGTCCGCGTCACCGGATCGCTGCACATGACCATCCAGACCGCAGTCCTCATTGAGACCATGGTCGACCTCGGCGCCGATGTCCGCTGGGCCTCCTGCAACATCTTCTCAACACAGGATCACGCCGCCGCCGCCATCGCCGCCGCCGGCGTCCCCGTCTTCGCCTGGAAGGGCGAGACCCTCGAAGAGTTCTGGTGGTGCACGAACGAAGCCCTCAGCTTCCCGAATCCGAACGGCCCCGGCCTCCTCGGCCCACAGCTTGTCATCGACGACGGTGGCGACGTCACCCTCCTCATCCACAAGGGTGTCGAGATGGAAAAAGGCGACAAGTGGGTCGACTCTCCCTCCGGATCGACCGAAGAGTCCGTCATCAAGAACCTCCTCAAGAAGGTTCACGCCGAGTACCCGACCCGCTGGCAGGATGTCGCCAAGGAGTGGCGCGGCGTCTCCGAAGAGACCACCACCGGTGTCCACCGCCTCTACAAGATGCTTGAGAAGGGCACGCTGCTCGTCCCCGCCATCAACGTCAACGACTCCGTCACCAAGTCGAAGTTCGACAACCTCTACGGCTGCCGCGAATCGCTCGTCGACGGCATCAAGCGGGCGACCGACGTGATGATCGCCGGCAAGGTCGCCGTCGTATGCGGTTATGGCGATGTAGGCAAGGGTTCGGCAGCATCGCTGCGCGGCCTCGGCGCCCGCGTCATCGTCACCGAGATCGACCCCATCAACGCCCTCCAGGCCTCGATGGAAGGCTACGAGGTCACCACCATCGAAGAGACCCTCGGTCGCGCCGACATCTACGTCACCTGCACCGGCAACGTCGACATCATCACCGTCGAGCATATGCGCCTGATGAAGGACCAGGCCATCGTCTGCAACATCGGACACTTCGACAATGAGATTCAGATGGAGCCGCTCAACGCCCTCAAGGACGTGACCAAGCTCAACATCAAGCCCCAGGTCGACAAGTACACCTTCGCCTCCGGCAACAGCATCTTCGTCCTTGCCGAAGGCCGTCTGGTCAACCTCGGCTGCGCCACCGGCCATCCCAGCTTCGTCATGTCGAACAGCTTCTCCAACCAGACCCTCGCACAGCTCGATCTCTGGGCCAACAAGGACACCTACAAGATCGGCGTCTACGTTCTCCCCAAGAGGCTCGACGAAGAGGTCGCCCGTCTGCATCTCGAAAAGATCGGCGTGAAGCTCACCACTCTCAGCCCCAAGCAGGCCGACTACCTTAGTGTGCCCGTCGAAGGCCCCTACAAGGGCGAAACCTACCGCTACTAAAGTCTCGTATCAATCGCAAACTCGAAGGCCGCCGACATCCTCGGCGGCCTTTCTGTCAACCAGAGATCGTCATCTCGACCGAAGTCCGCGCTTTTGCGGACGTAGCGGAAAGACCCCCGCATTTCGTTTTTGAATTCGTTGAGCTACGCAACAGCATCAGCCGCTAGCACTACTCCACCATAGCCCCCGGATCGAAGTCCTCAGCCGTCACCACCTGCACCTTCTGCCCATCGATCCTCTGGCTATCCAGCACGACCAACGTCCGCGCCGACCCTGAACCGTACGTCACCGTCGCCCCGCTGTAGATCGGCACCGTCGTACCCGCAGCCACGACGACCACCTTGTACGCTCCGGCAGGAACATTCATGTAGCTGCCGTTCTCTCCAAAGCCCGAGTTCGTAATGAACGGACGACTCTCGGCCAGTGTCGACCCAGCGCGCACAAGATACACATCCACATCGCCAGTCCCGCGCCGCGCCTGATCAAGAACTCTCACCGACGCCATGCCCGCGGGCGCAGCCACGCTCTGGTCCGCCAGCACCGTCTCGGAGATTGTCCCCGTCGGCCCTCCGCTCAACAAAACGGTGTAATGCCCCGACGCCGTAAAGCTGCCGTGAAAGGAACTCAACATCTGCTTCGTCCCGGCAGCATGCGCACTCACCGTCGAAGCTCCCGGCGAAATCGAAACGTACGAAGACACCGTCCCGAACCCGAGGTTGTAAGCAAGCGCGGCGTCGCCCTGGTAGATATCCAGGTCCGGCGCGTCAGCGGAGGTGTCAATGATTCGGACTTGCGAAACAGGCATGCCCGCCGTGAGATTCTGACATCCCGTCAGCGCAGCTACAGACAGCGCCAAAGCACCTAACCGCGCGCAGCACCGCCGTCCGGGCATCGGACGAACGAGACCCGCAGAGCTCTCAAATTGGGTCAAAAGACTTGGCATCGGATGACATGCGGAAAAAGGTCACGTCACCTTCCTCCATGCACCTACTCTACCGGAACGTCACGCGAAACAATGTCATCGTTTCGTAATCGCGTTTACTTCTTCACCTTGTGCGCGATCACCTGGTCTTTGATCTTCTCGTAGGTCGCCGCCGGAATGATGCCTTTTGTCGTCAACTGGTTCTTCGCCGTATAAGGACGTCCGTCGATGATCTTCTTCGCATACGCATCGCCGATTCCAGGCAGCGCCTTCAACTGGTCCGCAGTCGCCGTATTCAGGTCGAGCTTATCGGCATCCGCCGTTGCCTTGGCAGCCGCAGCGGGACCAGCCTTTGCCGCCGGAGCTTGCGACATCCCTGGAAAGCTTAGGCAAAGCAAAAGAGCGGGAAGAACCATCAAACGGCGAAGCTGCATGGTGTGACCTCGAAGTGAAGTACGGCCAGCCTAGGTGACGCAAATCTCCTTGTCAAACAACGAACAGGTTAAACTTGCACCATGGCTCTTACCCTTCGGCGCGCTCTTACAACCGACCTCGCAGCGCTCGCAACGCTGATGAACACCGCCTACCGAGGCACCGGCCCCAACGCAAGCTGGAACACAGAAGCCCGCTATCTCGACGGCGATCGCACCAGCGAAGCCGCCCTCAAAGAAGATCTCGCAGCCAAACCAGAATCCTTCCTGCTCATCGCCGAAGAGGATTCCCAGCCACCCCTAAGAGGCTGCGTCTGGCTCGAACCTCAGTCGGACGAAACCTGGTATCTCGGCTCGCTCACCGTCGATCCAACCTTGCAGAAATCCGGCCTAGGCCGCACCCTGCTGGCCTCGGCCGAGCAGTGGGCCAAAGAACGCGGTGCCCGTACCATCGAAATGCACGTCATCAACGTCCGCGACACGCTCATCGCCTGGTACGAACGGAGAGGCTATCGACTGACCGGCGAAACCCACCCATTCCCTTATGGTGACAACCGCTTCGGAACTCCCTTGCGCAATGACCTGGCCTTCGTCGTGCTGGACAAGCAACTATAAATTTGTCGTACCTCATCCAATCAAGGAGAGTGAGATTGACAACAATCCCGCTCCCGTCTAGCCTCTAACTCATGAGTTTGCTTCTTCATCACCGTGGCCACCACCATCATCATGCGACCAGCGTGTTGGCGGCTGTATCCGGTGCGGCGAACTAAGTACCCCCAAACCAGGATTCCAAACAGGCCCGCTAACGCGCACATCGCGAGCGGGCTTTTTGCTGCTCGAAACCACTTCTCCAACCAAACTTAAGCGAGACGTTTATGACCGCAGGCGCAACAGACCCAATCAACATCGACTTCGCCAAAATGGACGGCCTAGTCCCCGGCATGGTTCAGGACGCCAAGACCGGCGAACTCCTCATGCTCGGCTTTCTCAACGAAACCAGCTACAAGATGACCCTGGAAACCGGTTACGTCACCTTCTGGTCCCGCACCCGTGGGAAGCTTTGGATGAAGGGCGAGACCAGCGGCAACCGTCTCCGCGTCATCTCCGCATCGACAGACTGCGACAACGACGCCCTCCTCTTCAAGGTCGAAGTCGAAGGCGACGGCCTGGTCTGCCACGAAGGCACCGTAAGCTGCTTCACCAAACCCATCGCCGTAACCGCCGCATCAGGAGAGACAAAGTAATGTCCGCGAACAAACTCAAGCTCGGCATCCCCAAAGGCAGTCTGCAGGACGCCACCCTCGCCCTCTTCGAACGCGCCGGCTGGCGCATCTTCGCCAGCGGTCGCAGCTACTTCCCCACCATCGACGACGTCGAGATCGAGTGCATGCTCGTCCGCGCCCAGGAGATGGCACGCTACGTCGAACACGGCGCGCTCGATGCCGGCCTCACCGGCCGCGACTGGGTCCTCGAGAACGAGTCCGACGTCGAGTACGTCACCAGCCTCACCTACTCCAAGCAGTCCCGCCAGACCGTCAAATGGGTGCTCGCCGTCCCCGAAGACTCGCCCTTCCAAAAGCCCGAAGACCTCGCTGGTAAGATCATCGCCACCGAGCTCGTCGAGTTCACCAAGCGCTACTTTGCCTCGAAGAACATCCCCGTCAAAGTCGAGTTCAGCTGGGGCGCAACGGAGGTAAAACCGCCTACATTGGCCGACGCCATCGTCGAAGTCACCGAGACCGGCAGCAGCCTCCGCGCCAACCGCCTCCGCATCATCGAGACGCTCATGGAGTCCGAGACCCAGCTCATCGCCAACAAGCAAGCCTACGCCGATGCCTGGAAGCGCAACAAGATCGACAACATCTCCCTGATGCTCAACGCCGCCATCGCAGCGCAAGGCCGCGTCGGCCTCATGATGAACGCGCGCAAGGCCGACCTCGACGCCGTCACCAACGTTCTGCCCGCGCTCAACTCGCCCACCATCTCGCAGCTCCGCGATCCCGAATGGGTCGCCCTCAACACCATCCTCGATGAATCCCTCGTCCGCGACGTCATCCCCAAACTCAAACTAGCCGGAGCCACCGGCATCGTCGAATACCCACTCAGCAAAGTCGTGATCTAGAAAAGATCGGGCCGTATAACTGAGAGCCTCAGAAGGGGTCGTATGCCAAAGACTAACTGGGAGCAAACCGCCGGAAGAGTTATCCATATTGATTCGATATACCCACGCGGGCGACTGCAGTTCATCGTTGCGTTTACTTATGAAGTCGAAGGCAAAATCTACGAAGGCACGCTCTATACATTCGATTCAATACATGAGGGCGACTCACTCGTCGTGAAGTATGACCCTCTCGAACCGAAGCGTAATGACTTTGAAACTCGCCAGAAGTTAATCAACCGTGTAGCGGTTGCGGTTGCTGTACCTCTTGCAGGCGCTGCGCTATTGCTTGTTTGGTTCAGCCTCAGGCGCTAGATCAGCAACTGCCATATCAACCTTTACCTGGAGTAAACGTCGCAAATGAAACTGATCCGCACCTACGGACGCACCGCCCAGACCGCCGCTGCCGCCATCGACTCCCTCGAGCAGCGCGGCTCCGTCTCCACCGCAAGCGTCGAGCCCATAGTCCGCGCCATCCTCTCCGCCATCCGCAAGCGCGGCGACAAAGCACTCCTCGAATACGCCACGAAATTCGACGCCCTCCAAAAAGGCCAGCCCATCCTTGTCTCGCAAGAAGAGATGCAACAAGCCTGGGATGCCTTGGACGCTAAGCTCCAGCAAGCTATGCGCACCGCCCAAGCCAACATCCGCGCCTTCGCCGAGGCCCAGAAGTCCGAAGAGTGGACGCTGACTAATTCCGACGGCGTGACCACAGGCCAGATCGTCCGCCCCCTAGCGAGCGTAGGCTGCTACGTCCCCGGTGGCCGCTATCCTCTGCCATCCACGCTCCTGATGACCACCACACCCGCAAGAGTCGCCGGCGTCGAACGCATCGTAGTTTGCTCCCCCAATCCGGCAAAGGAAACCCTCGCCGCCGCCCATCTCGCCGGCGTCACCGAGTTTTACCGCATCGGCGGCGCGCAAGCCATCGCCGCCCTCGCCTACGGCACCACAACCATCCAGCCAGTCAACAAGATCGTCGGCCCCGGCAATCTCTACGTCACGGCCGCCAAGCAGCTCGTCTCCACCGTCTGCGGCATCGACATGCCCGCAGGCCCAACCGAGATCGTCGTCACCAGCGAGACCGGCAAGCCAGCAGACATTGCCGCCGATCTCGTCGCCCAGGCCGAGCATGACCCCGAGACCCTCGCTGTCTTCATCACGACCAGCGAAGCTCTCGGCAAACAAGTAGCCGCCGAAGTAAAATTCCAGGCCAAATCAAATCCGCTGGCCAAGCTATCCATCGCCGCGCGTGGCCACATATTCGTAACCAAAACGGTTACAGAAGCCCGCGAGCTCACCAATCGCCTCGCCCCCGAGCACCTCACCGTCGATACCCTCGCCGACCTCAACTGGGTCCAGAACGCCGGCTCCGTCTTCGTCGGCCCCTGGTCCCCGCAAGCCATGGGCGACTACGTCTCCGGCCCCAACCACGTCCTTCCCACCGGTCGCAACGGCCGCATCCGCGGCGGCCTCAGCGTCATGGACTTCCTCAAGGTCATCACCGTCCAGCAATACACCCGCAAGGGACTCAAGTCCCTTGGCCCCCACGCCGCCGCGCTCGCCGATGCCGAAGGCCTGACAGGCCACGCCGCCAGCGTAAGAATGAGGATGAAATGACCGACACGCAAACGCCCGCAACGACGATAAAGCCCCGCAGGCTCGTAGAGCTCATGCCCGAGTACCACCCGCCGCTCGCCGCTCGCACCGCCCTGCGCCTCGACTTCAACGAGAACACCTTCGCCCCGTCGCCGCGCGTCATCGAGCGCCTCCTCCAAACAACATCCGAAGGCCTCACCAAGTACCCCGAACGCGAACGCGTTGAGCACCTCGTCGCCGCGCACTTCAACCTCGCCCCCGATCAGGTGCTCCTCACCAACGGCGTCGACGAAGCCATCCATCTCCTCTGCGCCACCTTCCTCGAACCCGAAGACGAAGCCCTCATCGCCACGCCCAGCTTCTTCATGTACGACGTCAGCGTCCAACTGATGACCTCGCACCTGATCCGCATCCAGGCCGACGAGACGCTGCAATTCCCCTTCGAACGCCTCCTCAGCGCCATCACTCCCAAGACCAAGCTCATCATGGTCGCCTCGCCCAACAATCCCACCGGCGGCATTGTCCCCCGCGAGCAGCTCCTGGCCATCGCCGCCGCCGCGCCCCACGCCGTCCTCTTCGTCGATGAAGCCTACTACCACTTCCACGGTGAATCCATGCTCGCCGACATCAGCACCATCCCCAACCTCATCCCAAATTTGATTGTGGGCCGTACCTTCTCCAAAGCCTACGGCCTCGCCAACCTGCGCCTCGGCATGATCGCCGGCAACGCCGACCTCATCCGCTACGTCCGCAAGGTCGCCTCGCCGTACAACATCAACGGCATCGCCCTCGACGTTCTCCCCGTCGCGCTAGAAGACGAGGCCTACGTCCGCTGGTACGCAGACCAGGTCGCCACCGGACGTGAGCGCATGGCCGCTGGCCTCGGTGCACTCAACGTAGACTTCTTCCCCAGCCACGCCAACTTCATCTTGATGAAGATCGGCCCGAAGCACAAGGAACTCTGCGAAGCCATGCGAACCCACGGCGTGCTCCTACGCGACCGCTCCTCCGACCCCGGCTGCGAAGGCTACGTCCGCATCACCATCGGCATCGAAGACCACGTCACCCGCGGCCTCGAAGCCCTCAAACTATCCTTGAACGAGATCGGATGGACTCCCACACCCTAATTTTTGTCATTCCCGAAGGGAATCTGCGTTTCGCTCGCACCACCATAAACGCCAAAGGAAAACCCCGATGCGCCAGGACGAGTATCAATTCTGGGTCTACATCCTCTCCAACCGTTCGCACATTCTCTACATCGGCATGACCAACAGCCTTCAAAAACGTGTCACAGAACACCGGCAGCAGACTCCCGGCAGCTTCACCGCCCGTTACAAGATCACCCGGCTCGTGTACTGCGAACAGTTCCAATACGTCAATAACGCGATCGCCCGCGAGAAAGAACTTAAGAAATGGACACGGGCACAGAAGATCGCTCTCATCGAAGCCGCCAATCCTACGTGGGAAGAACTTATGCCCGACGAACCTGAGTCTGAATTCTTCAACGCAGATTCCCTTCGGGAATGACAAGCAAATAGGCAATTTTGTCATTCCCGAAGGGGATCTGCGTTTCCCTTAGGCTCCGCACACAAAGTCCACACCAGAGTGAACCCATGACCAAGACAAAGCCCCGCACCGGCACCATCAAACGCTCCACCACCGAAACCCAGATCGCCCTCAAACTCACCGTCGACGGCCAGGGCGTATACAAGGTCTCCACCGGCATCCGCTTCTTCGACCACATGCTGGAGCTCTTCACCCGCCACGGCGGCTTCGACCTCACACTCACCTGCACCGGCGATCTCGACGTCGACCAGCACCACACCGTCGAAGACGTCGGCATCGCGCTCGGCGAGGCCTTCAACAAGGCGCTCGGCGACAAGAAGGGCATCCTCCGCGCCGGCTACTTCGTCATGGCCATGGACGAGACCCTCGCCGTCGCCGCCGTCGACCTCTCCGGCCGCGTCGCCTACGTCGTCGACGACAAGGTCAAGGTGCGCCTCGTCGGCGACTTCCAAAGCGAGCTCCTCGCCGACTTCTTCGACGGCTTCGCCCGCGGGGCCAAGGCCAACGTCCACGTCAAGACCATGTACGGCCGCAGCAATCACCACAAGATCGAAGCCATCTTCAAAGCCTTCGCCCGCGCCCTCCGCGGAGCCTGCAGCCGCGACGAACGCATGAAGGACTTGTTGCCCAGCACAAAGGGCCTCTTATAGATCACAAAGGCACCCTCCAAACAGCCGTCATTCTGAGCCGAAGGCGAAGAATCCCGATGATGCTGACATCACCAATGCACTTCATACCTTTCTGCGAAGGAGATCAGGATCGATAGACATGGAGAACTTTTAGCGATGGTTCGAGACGAAAAACTTGCCGCAGCAGTCGCGGAGCAAATCAAAGCGGCTTACGCCGCGCTTGACCACTCGGCTTACCTTGTCAGACAAGATGGTGATAAAGATGAAGTCACGCCATACGTAAACACAGTGGGGACGATCTGTTGTGACATCATTTTCAAGCTCATGGAACCGCTTTATGAATCTCACCCACATTTGAAGCCAGAGGGCTGGGAATAAACTAGCACTCACCGCCAGCGCTTCTTCGCTGCCTCTAGCTAACTCGCTACTACTATGATCGCCATCATCGACTACAAAGCGGGCAACCTCACCAGCGTCGTCAAGGCGCTGACCTACCTTAACGCGCCCGAGATCACCGTCACGCAAGACCCCGACCTCGTCCGCAAGGCCGCGAAGATCGTCCTTCCCGGCGTCGGCCACTTCCAGGCCACGCAGCTCCTCACCGACCTCGGCCTCACCGAAGCAGTCCGCGAGAGCGTCGCCCGCGGCACCTGGTTCCTCGGAGTCTGCGTCGGCCTGCAGTGGCTCTTCGAAGGCTCAACCGAAGCCCCCGCCACCGCCGGTCTCGGCCACTTCCCCGGCCCCTGCAAACACTTCCCCTCGCAGTATGAAGGCACAGACCTCAAGTCACCGCACGTAGGCTGGAACTCGCTCGAAGAGATCCGCGAAGACTCGAAACTCCTGAGCGGAATCGCCCCCAGCGGCTTCGTCTACTACACCCACTCCTGGCGCGCGCCCATCGTAAAAGCAACCGCCGCAGTTACAAATTATGGAGGTCCCTTCACCGCCGCCGTCGAACAGGACAACGTCATGGGCGTCCAGTTCCACCCCGAGAAATCCGCCGCTGTCGGGTTGCAAGTATTGAAGAACTTCATCGAGCTATAAGGAGCCACAATGACCTATGAATACGTACTGACCTTGGCAGACTTCAAAGCCGCGCAGCGCCTGTTCATGAGACAGACGCTTTGGCGACGCATCAATGGTTTCCTCTGGATTGTAATTTTGCCAATCGTCGGTGCACTCTCCCTCGGGCTCTTGCTATACGATGTCATCTTTCGGCACTTCAAATATCCCGCCTCAATCGGCGGCATTCTCGCTGGGTTAGCTTGGTTCGGATTGTACCTCGCCATTATGCGCCCAATAACGATACGGAGGATATTCAAACAGCTCAGCCCCGGCGGAGGCTTAGAACATTCGGTCTCGCACGAACTTACTGAAAACGAATTCATCTCTCGAATTCCCGGAAGAAGCGAGGGTCGATTTCTTCCTGCCGCTTTTTATGGCTTTGCAGAAGACGAGCAGATCGCAATTCTCTTGGTTAGCAAGAAAAAGTTCCTATTCGTCCCGAAACGGGCAATGCCTGAAGAGGCTTGGGCAGAGCTTCGGGCCTGGCTGGATAAAAACGGAAAGCGATAGGCCCATGCTGACCAAACGAATCATCGCCTGCCTCGACGTCCGCGACGGACGCGTCGTCAAGGGCATCCAGTTCGTCGATATCATCGACGCCGGCGACCCCGCCGAACTCGCCCGTCGCCACGCCGTCTCCGGCGCGGACGAGATCGTCCTGCTCGACATCACCGCCACCCACGAAGGCCGCGGGACACTGCTCGACACCGTCAAGCGCACCGCCGCCGCGCTCTTCGTCCCCTTCACCGTCGGCGGCGGCATCCGCTCGGCTGAAGACGCGGCTGCCGTCTTCAACGCCGGTGCCGACAAGGTCAGCATCAACTCCTCCGCCATCGCAAGGCCGGAACTCATCGGCGAGATCGGCGCGAGCTTCGGTGCGCAGGCCGTCATCGTCGCCATCGACGCCCGACGGAACGCCTCATCGTCAGATCCCGTGGGAGAAGCCGAGGTCTACGTCAGCGGAGGCCGCAAACCCACCGGTCTGCGTGTCATCGACTGGGCCCGCGAGGCCGAGCAGCGCGGCGCAGGCGAGATCCTGCTGACCAGCATGAACACCGACGGCATGAGGGCGGGCTTCGACTGCGAACTCACCGCCCGCGTTAGCGCCGCCGTGCAAATCCCCGTCATCGCGTCTGGAGGCGCAGGCTCCGCCGCGCACTTCGCTCAAGTCTTCAGCCACAACGAAGGAGGCGGCAAAGCCGACGCCGCGCTCGCCGCCAGCATCTTCCACTTCGGCGTCACCGACTCCCGCGCACTAAAGTCCGAACTCCAGCGCGCCGGCATCAGCGTCCGCCTTCCCTGCTAAATTCGCAACCACCAAATTGAAAGCCGTCATTCTGAGCGCAGCGAAGAATCCCCGCATTTGCTTTTGTAACGCCACCAACACCACCCTTTGTCATCCTTCGCGCAGCGGAGGATCTGCTCCTCGCTTTTGTAACCCTGAAAGGAACAAATGCTCATCCCCTCCATCGACCTCATGGGCGGCAAGATCGTCCAGCTCATCCAGGGCCAGCGCCTCGCCCTCTCCTTCGACGACTTCGACTACTGGATCGACCGCTTCTCGAAGTACCCCATGGTTCAGCTCATCGACCTCGACGCCGCCATGCGCCAGGGCGACAACCGCGCCCTCATCGAGATGGTCTGCAAGCGTCTTCCCTGCCAGGTTGGCGGAGGTCTGAAAACTCCTGAAGATGGCCAGGCCCTGCTCAACGCCGGAGCCAAGCGCGTCATCTACGGCTCGAGCCTCTTCAGCCCCGAAGGAGTGAACAAGACCTTCGCCGCCAGCCTCAAAAAAGCACTCGGTGAAGACGCCCTCGTCTTCTCAGTAGACACCAAGGGCGGCCAAGTTGCCATCAAGGGCTGGAAGGACACCGTCGCCCTCACGCCCGAAGAGGCCATCACCTGGCTCGAAGACTTTTGCTCGGCCTTCCTCTACACCCACGTCGACATCGAAGGCACCATGGCCGGCTTCCCCATGCAGGTCGCCGCCATCCTCAGGTCTACAACCGCCCGTCAACTGATCGTTGCCGGGGGCATCAAGGAACGCGCCGAGATCGACGAACTAGACGCTATGGGCGTCGACGCCGTCGCAGGAATGGCCGTCTACACCGGAGCGATGGAAGCCTAAGCACTTGCGCTTCAGTCCTACACCGTGACCTCAAATCTGTGCCCCATTCATCGTGCATTTGTCTTTCGCGATGAGTGGGTCTCGCCACAGCTGTCTTACTGGTCCCCCGAAGCGTCCGCCACCGCGTAATACCCGCGCCGAGCCTGCACCTTCTGATCCTTCTGGCAGGTCAACTGCAGCTTGCGGAACGTCCCATCCTGCTTGTCATTGGTCGGCGTGTAGCTGGCCAGGTACTGTGTACGCAACTCGTCCGATATCTGCTGAAACGCTGCCTCCAGACGCTTGCCATCGTTGCCCACGTTGATCACTCGCCCGCCGGTGTCCTTGGCCAGCTTCTCCATGTCGCCGTCCCCGGAGAAGCCCATCCCCATCCCGCTATAAAAACCACGGTCGGCGATCAGGATCACATACACGATCGCGTTCGCCTTCTGCGCCGCTTCAGCCGCTGTTTTGATCGTCTCCTGCGAGCCCTGGTCGCCGCCATCGGTCAGCAGCACCAGGATCTTCCGGCCCGCCTCCTGCTTCAGCTTGTCATTCGCCGCCAGATACACCGCGTCGTATAGCAATGTCCCTCGTGCCGCGCCATTACCAGTCACCGAACCCGATCCCGCACCGGTGTTGATCTGCGCCTTATCCAGAGCGCGCTTGATCTCACGCGGCGAGTTCGTATAGTCCGCCAGCAGGTCCACATTCACGTCGAACGAGATCAGAAACGCCTCGTCCTTCGGTGTCAGCACATCCTTCAAAAACTGTGCGCCAGACTCCTGCTCGAGCGGCAACACGTGCATCTGACTTCCGCTGGTGTCCAGCAGAATCCCGATGGTCAGCGGAAGGTTCTTCTCCTGGGTAAAGTTCTTGATCTTCTGCGGAACCTTGTCCTCTTCGATCGAGCAATCATCCTTCTTCAGGTTGGTGATGAACCCGTTCTTGTCACGCACCGAGAAGTACACGTTTACCAGGTTGGTCTGCACCTTCAGCGTCGCTACGGGCGAATCTTCGCTCTCCTGCTGGCCTGCGGCGGTGCTCGGCGGCGGAGGCCCACCAGGCGACGGTGCCTCCTGGGCACGCAACGCGGAGGTGGTCAGCAGAAGGACGGTCATCAGACCGAGAGAAAGACCGGGACGCGGAATTAGAGCAGAGAGCAGGCGCATACACTCCTTAGACGTGCAACTCCGTCCGGAGTCAGCCAAATTCTACTCGCGCCGAGGGTCAGCAAGCCTTCGCCGCGTCATTTCACGATTCTGTCGACTGCGGCGACCCACCCTTCCGCGCAACGGAGTTCCCCTCTCCTGCGTCCAACCTTTAGGCCACCGCAAGTTACGTCGGCGAATGACGCTCTAGCGGCACACTGATAGTCTGGTAGTCGGGAAACCTGCATGCCGGGACCTTGGAGATCGATAAAGTGAAGCACAACGTAATCGCGGCCGCATTGGCTGGCCTCATGCTCGCCCAGAACGCCGGAGTCGCACAACAGACCGCGCCTGCGCCCCAGTCCCAGCCCGCCGCCATTCCCGATGCTCCCAAGCCGCAGACCATTCCGGATCTGGGCAACGTTACCCCCGGCATCGGCACCACATCGACCTCGAACGGCGACGGCCCTGCGCCCTCTGACTCGGACGCTCCCCACCTCACCGACCCGCAAAAAAAGGTCACCCCCTCAGCCGATGACGGGCCCGCCCCCGAAGTCACCGCACCCGGCGAAGGTATCAAGGCCTTCACTCTGGCTCCCGTGACCGTCAACTTCGTCCAGACCCCCTTCACGGTCAAGGACTCCAAGGGCCACCTCGTCCCCGGCATCGACTGGCGCGAGGTCCGCATCTACGAGAACGGTGTCCGCCAGCACATGGCCATCTTCACCTCGGATCCCTTTCCACTCTCCGTCGCCCTCGTCATCGACCAGAGCGTCCCCTTCGACACCATGACCAAGGTCAACAACGCGCTCTCCGCGCTGCAGGGTGCCTTTACCCCTTATGACCAGATCGCCATCTTCACCTACAACAACGGCCCGCAGATGCAGACCGACTTCACCGCCGCGCAGAGCGCCCGTGTCACCGCTGTCCTCGAACGCTCCAAGGGCAAGGGCCGCGATCCAATCATGGGCACCACCGGCCCTCTGGCCCAAACGACCGTCATTAACAACTCCCAATTCGACCCCAACACCTCACCGGTTCGCAACAATCCCGGGATGACGCTGAACGCGCCCAAGGAACTGCACACGCTCAACGACGCCATTCTTGAGGCCGCCGTAGCCCTGACCAAGACCGGCCGCGGTCGCCGCCGCATCATCTACGTCATTAGCGATGGCAAGGAGTACGGCAGCAAGGCCAAATTCAAGGAGGTGGTGAAGTACCTGCAGACGCACGAGATTCAGGTATACGGCACCATCGTGGGCGACTCCGCCACGCCGTTCCTGGGTTTCCTCGACCGCTACCACATGCCCTTCCAGATGCGTGACGATATCCTCCCGCGCTACGCTGCAGCAACCGGCGGCCAGATGGCCTCCGAGTTCCGCACCAAGGGTATCGAAGAGAGCTTCTCTGAGATCACTAAGGAAGTCCGCACCCAGTACACCGTCGGCTACTACACCCATGAGCCCTTCATCGACGGCAAGTACCGCAAGACCGAGGTTCGAGTCCTTCGCCCGAATCTGAACGTCATCTCTCGCGACGGCTACTATCCCTCCGCGATCGACGCCGTCAGTCCCAATGCACCCGCCTCCACCAACGCTCCGGCAGCGCCCACGCCTCCGCCCGGCAAGTAAGCGCGGGCGAAGCATGATCGTTCCAATTCAAGCGAATGTCCTCATGGGGCTGCTCGCCGCCGTCCTATGGGGCGGAGGCGACTTCTCCGGCGGCATGGGCGCGCAGCTCGCTGGCGGATCGCTGCGCTCTGCTTTGCGCGTCATCCTCATAAGCCACTTCACAAGCCTCTGCATCCTCGCAACCATCGCCCACCTACGCGGCGACAGCATGCCCCACGGCACGCTGCTGCTCTGGGGCATCAGCGCGGGAGTCACTGGCGGTCTCTCGCTCGCCTGCTTTTATATCGCGTTGGCTCGTGGTGCCATGGGGGCCTCGGCAGCCGTCAGCGGTCTCCTCGCCGCTGCTGTCCCGGCAACCTTCGCCATCGCGTCGGATGGCTCCCCCGGCGTTCTCCGCCTCGTTGGCTTCGCCATAGCAGGCATCGCCATATGGATGGTCGCCGCCGCGCCCACCGGCGTACTCGAACACCCTGAAGCGCCGCCCGCTTCGTCCACCATGGCTCTGGCCATCGTTGCCGGAACTGGCTTCGGCCTCTATTTCATCGCTCTGAAGATGGCAGGAGCCGGAGGCGTCGTCTGGCCGATGGCCACCGCCCGCATGGGCAGCATCACCACCTGCTCGCTGCTCCTTCTCGTTCTGACGCTTGCCGGAGCGGGACGGACAGGGAACAGCCCCGCCGGAGTTGCCTCACCGCCTTCGCGCAAGACGGTCTTTGGCCTGCCGAAAGCCGCTATCCTGTGGTCACTCTCAACCGCTGTGCTCGATACCTGCGGAAATATGCTCTATATCTCGGCCACGCGCGCCGGTCGCCTTGATGTCGCAGCCGTTCTGGCCTCGCTCTACCCGACAACGACGATCCTGCTGGCAGGCATCGTCCTCAAGGAGCGTCTCAGCAAGCGCCAGGGCCTCGGTATGGCTATCGCCGCAGCCGCGGTCGTCATGATCACTCTCTAGCGACTGCCGCACTTACAACGTAAAACACACACCGTACAACGCTATTTGACGGACTCTTCCGCCTTCGGTGTAACCGTGTGGGCCGTATCACCAGGCTTGGCCGGGTCTTCCGTCACACCCTTCATGCCGTCCTTAAAGCCACGAAGCCCTTCGCCCAGTCCCTTGCCGAGTTCTGGCAGCTTCTTGCCGCCGAACAGCACCAGCAGCACAATTCCAATCACCATCAGGTGCGTAGGTTGAAATAGATCGCCCATCGTATACTCTCCCACTCCCGGCCTACTGCAGAAGCCTGCCGATAGCCTTCATTGTCGCATAAGGATCGCTGCTTCGGCTTCACCGCAGCAGCCCCTCTTGAACTACGATGCCGCCACCGGGCCAGATGCAGCCGAAACGGTATATCTTGGATACAGAACGCGATTCACGAAACTTCGCAGACAGATCTGGAGAACAATGCTGAGATTGATGACCGCCCCGGCAGCAGAAGCGCATAGCCGTACCGCCGGGCCCAAAGGAAAGTTAGCCGTATTCGCGGCCTTTGCCGCAGCCGCCCTTGCAATGGCAACACTCGCAACCTCAGCCCAGGCGCAGAACGGAAAGATCGGCCCCGCAGCGCAGGCCACCTACGACAACAAGTACGAGGTCTACGGTGGCATCAATTTCATGAACTTCCAGGCCGGCCAGGACCTTCCCAAACGCATGAACCTTGGCGGCGGCGAATTGATGGGCACCTACTGGCTGACCAGCCGTCTCGGCATCGCTGGCGACTATCGCTTTGAGGGCGGAACCACCCCCGTCCTGCCCAGCCCCGCCAGCTTCCGGCCCAGCCGCCAACTCGTCTTCCTGAACGCGGGCATGGCCGGAGTCCAGTACCGCGGACCGAAAAACCACTACGCCGCAGTCGACTACCACGCTCTCATTGGCGTTGCCCATGGCCAGTTTGAAGGTCCAACGAACTATGACGTCGGTCTCTACACCGACCGCACCAAGCCCATCGGAGCCTTCGGCGGCAGCCTCGACTACAACCGCTCGAAGAACCTCGCCTTCCGGCTCCAGCCCGATCTCATCATCGAGCACTTCGGCACCGAGTACCGCGAGTTCTTCGCCATATCCGCCGGCGTCATCTACCGCTTCGGCAAGCAGTAAGACTCTTGCATCAAGAGAATGGGCGGAGAGGATATCCTCTCCGCCCACCTTCTTGACGCCAACGACCTCTTACCAGGTCCCCCCTGGTTGCAGAAAGTCCGGCGACACGGGATTCTCATACACCGAATAGTCCCTAGTCACCACCGTCAGCCCGTTCTGCGAGACGAAGTAGTTCTTCTTGTCCTCGACCGGATCGTATCCAATCACCGTTCCGTCCGGAATATGCACATCGCGGTCGATGATCGCATGCCGAATCCGGCAGTGCCGCCCGATGTTGACGTGAGTAAAGATCACGCTCGAGTCCACATCCGCATAGGAGTTCACACGCACATCCTGCGACAGCACGCTGTTCCGCACCACCGCTCCCGAGACGATCGATCCCGAACAGACGATCGAGTTGATCGCCATGCCCGTTCTGCCCGGCTCACCGAAGACGAACTTCGCCGGCGGATACTGATACGACCGTGTCCGCATCGGCCAGCTCTTGTCGTACAGGTTGAACGTAGGCGAAACCGTCGCTACATCCATGTTCGCCTCGTAGTACGCCTCCAGCGTTCCCACATCACGCCAGTAGAGCGCCTTCTGCTTGTTCTCGTCCACGAAGTTGTAAGCGCACATCTTGTACTTGCCCAGGATGTTCGGCAGGATGTTATGCCCAAAGTCGTGCTTCGAGGTCGGATCTTCAGCGTCCTTGATCAGTTCCGGCAGCAGCACGTCCGTATTGAAGATGTAGATGCCCATCGACGCGTCCACCATCTCCGGCATGAACGGCGACCGCATCTTGGTCTCCGTTGGCTTCTCCTCGAAGCCAGTGACCTCGCCATTACGCGCCACTTCCACCACGCCGAACTGTCTGACTTCCTCTGGACGGATGGGCAGCGTAGCCAGCGTCACAGCCGCGCCAGACTCCCGATGCTGATCAAGCATCAGTCCGTAGTTCATCTTGTAGATATGGTCGCCCGAAAGGATGATCACGTACTTCGGCTGTTCGGCACCGATCGAGTAGATATTCTGATATACCGCGTCCGCTGTGCCCGTGTACCAGTTCTTGCTCACGCGCTGCATCGGCGGCAGGATCTCAATGAACTCACCAAGCTCATTCGCAACCACCGGCCCCCAGCCTTCACGGATATGGCGGTTCAACGAAAGCGCCTTGTACTGCGTAAGGATGTACACCCGGCGAAGGTCGGAGTTGATGCAGTTCGATAGGGTGATGTCGATGATCCGGTACTGGCCCGCAAACGGAACGGCCGGCTTTGCCCGGTCGCGCGTCAGCGGGAACAAACGCTCGCCTGCGCCACCGGCCAGCAGAACTCCTAAGGTATCTCTCATAACTTCGCCAACCTCTCAATCCATAGACTTAGCTGTCCTAGTGTCCGATGCAGGATTTCTTCATCACGTCTAGGAATGCCGGAGTCTACCATATGAGAGTTGCGATTGGACTACGTCCGCGCAAAGGCCCGTGAGCCGACAACAAGGGTCGCACCGTCGCCCACCCCGCGACCGCGCTACCTAACCGATTCAGACGCACCGAGAGATCCAGCGAAATCAAGGACAGTACAGCGACATCGCCTGACCCGAGGATCCGGCTGCAGACGACTTAGTTAGCTGAGTGCTCGCCGGTTGCGCTACCGTCTGAAGAACCCGGCGGCATCAACTGGCTCGGGCCGGCCTCAACCTCATTTTCAGAAAGGCTGATCCGCAAAGACCGGAGGAAGCTCAAGTCGTTCTTCGTGAATGGACCCTCCGCACGCTCATCGGTCGAATCCTCCGCCGTGACCTCTTCTTCCTCTTCCACTTCGTTCAGACCAATGGTCGCCTCAAGCATCAGCAGAACATCGAAACCCTGCTCACGAATGTTCTTGACCACGCCAGCGATGTTCTCCGACTCCGAAACGGACTCGTGGATCGCTTCGCCTAACTTCTGAATGAGCTTTTTGACCTTCTGATTCAATGCCACCTCCGGGCTGCCTGTTGTTCCAATCGAAACCGTCCGAAATAGAACCAACTGAGATCGAACGTCCTGCGATGGAACTCGCGAGTGACCACGCATCGGGTATTCCGCCGGGCAAAGCTAGGCTGGAACGGCATTGCGTGCAAGGCTGACCTGCACTTCACTTCTATGTACGATACGCGGGTCGCCCGCCCGCCGCAATGCCCTATTCGAGGAACATCTCGCACGGCCCCAGGCCAGCCCGTCAAGCGACCGTATGGTAGTCCGCCCACGCCTCTTCAAGTTGATGTGCCAGAAGCTTTACCGGCTTGGGCTGCCTCACGAGGGCAACGACAACTCCCGCGGCAACACCGCAAATCCCACCAATCAAAAAGATAGCCTTCTTCATCTCGTATTCTCCTGACCGGCACATGAGCATCACACCGGCAAGTTACGTGGGATGCCACCTCGCCGCCTCCCGTTGCAGCCGTCGCGCTGACTTGCGAGTGGAGAGCGCCAGCAATCTGACCTGCGCCCTACCGGTTCGGGTGCCCTATCCATCCTCGCGTCTTTTGGGAGGATAAATGGGATGTATGCGGCTGAAATGACCGCCGTTCTGCATCAAGCACGCCATTCGCTCGCTCTCCCTCTGACAAGCTGCCCTCCAAAACCGCTACACTTCTCCCATGGACTCCGTTCGCTTCGGCCGCGCGTTAGGATTCGGTGCCCGCCATGCCGCAAAGGCAATCGCCGGTGCCGTGGACGCCGCGACCGCCCCAAACCCCACGCCCGTCCGAAAGCCAGCGCCGCAGCCGCCTCGCCCAGCGCCACCTGCCTCCTCGACGCAACGGGCGGCGCAACCGGCCAGCGACCCTATCGCAGAAGCCGCCCGTACAGCCGCGCACGTCACCATTCAAGCTCGGGTCAAGGCCCGCGAGACCAGCCGAAACGTCGCCAGGGGCAGCAAGCGCTTCGGAGACTCCGTCTGGAGTCCCATCAAGAAGCTCTCCGGCGTGCTCTGGCTGGAGATCACCGGCTCTTTCTTCGGCCTCTTTGCCCTCTTCGCCGGTCAAGCCGCCTGGACCCACCGCGCCGACTTCCATTCCACCCCGATCAACCACGACGACCACCTCCACTTCCTCGCCTTCGTCGCCATGGCCGCCGTCTTCGGCTACTTCTGCATCAGCAGCTTCGTCCGCGCCTACCGGAAATAGCGGATCGCGTGAGATATCGAAACTTAAGCTCCCGCATTTTGACTCCACTTCAACTTCTCAGCCTCACCCCGGCGACTTGTAAGACAACGTCCGGTCCCTCCACGTCCAAGTGCTCATGTCCGGAAACCCCACCCTCAGGCCTCGGAAGCGCTTCAGTGCCGCAACCGCGACCATCGCTGCCACCGTCACCCTATCGGCGTCGCTCAGCGCAGCCACCGTTCCCCAAGGCGGAGATCGCATCCCCGCGGTCCACGGAACCACATTCGCTGATGTAAAGGTCGACCTGCCGCAGGCGCTACACGGCAAGGTCGGAATCTTTGTCATCGGCTTCAGCCAGGACTCGCGCGACGCCGTCACCACCTGGGGCAAGAAACTCGCAGGCGACTTCTACGACTCTCCCAACGTCGCATACTACGAGATGCCCGTCCTCGCCTCCGTCCCCAAGCTGCTTCGCGGCTTCGTCGAAGGACGCATCAAGGCCTCCGTCTCCGATCGCGGCAAGCCTCACTTCCTGCCCATCACAGACAACGAATCGGCATGGCGCAGCCTCGTCCACTACTCCAATCCCGATGCTCCTTACATCCTCCTCGTCGATGAACGCGGCGACGTCCGCTGGCAGTCTCAAGGCCCACCCACCGACGCCATCTACGCCGCTCTCCGACATCAGGTCGACGAGCTCCGCCCGCACTGAAACGCCGTTCCAAAGTGCTACCCTAAAATCTCCGGCAACTGTCGCCGGCGAAGGATCGACATGGCCACTCTCACCGCTGCTCCCGTTCTCCGCAAGACCGCCCTAAACGCCACCCATCGCTCCTGCAAAGCAAAAATGGTCGACTTCGGCGGCTGGGACATGCCCGTCGAATACTCCGGCCTCACCGCCGAGCACCTCGCCGTCCGCACCGCCGTCGGCCTCTTCGACGTCTCCCACATGGGCGACATCCAGCTCCGCGGCCCCGGCTCCCTCGCCGCCGTCCAGCAGCTCTGCATGAACGACGCCTCGAAGCTCCAGATCGGTCAGGCCCACTACTCCGCCATGCTCTACCCCAACGGCACCTTCGTCGACGACGTGATCGTCCACAAGCTCTCCGACAATGACTACCTCATCGTCATCAACGCCGGCACCCGCGAGAAGGACATCCAGTGGGTCCGCCAGACCATCGGCCACATGCCCTCGGTCCACATCAACGACTTCTCCGACTACTACACCCAGCTAGCTATCCAGGGCCCCCGAGCGGCTGAAACCCTGCAAAAACTCACAAATACAGACCTCTCCACCATCAAGAACTACTGGTTCACCTGGGGCCAGCTCACGCTCAAGTCCGGCAATCTCTACAACGTCATGATCGCCCGCACGGGGTATACCGGCGAAGACGGCTTCGAGATCTACATCCCCTCGGACGAAACCACCAGCGAGCGCGTCTGGAACGAGGTCCTCGAAGCCGGCGCCGAGTTCGGCATCCTCCCCTGCGGCCTGGGCGCACGCAACACCCTCCGCCTCGAAGCCGGCATGGCCCTCTACGGCCACGAGATCTCCGACACGATCAACGTCTTCGAGGCCAACCTCGGCCGCTACGCCAAGCTCGACAAGCCCAGCTTCGTCGGCAAGGACGCCCTCCTCGCCATCCAGGAAGCCCGCGGCCCCGAGCGCAAACTAGTCGGCCTCGAAATCACCGGCCGAGGCTTCGGTCGCGACGGCTACCCCGTAGCCACGCCCTCTGGCGAACGCATCGGCGAGATCACCAGCGGCGGCCCCTCACCCTTCCTCAAGAAGGCCATCGCCATGGCCTTCGTCCCGCTCGACTACACCGCTGTCGACACAGAGCTAGCAGTAGAGATCCGCGGCCAACTAGTCCCCGCCAAGGTAGTACCGCTCCCCTTCTACAAACGCCCGAAGAAAACCACGTAATTTGTTTTGTCATTCCCGAAGGGAATCTGCTCTTGCAGAGTTCCACATCTGGCGCTCTTCATCGCCAGATGTGGGAACCCTGGTACCACCTCCTAGTCCGGCCTGAAGCTGCTAGACCGTTACAACTCCGCCGCAACCTCCCACTCCCGAAACACAAACTCCTCCACCGGCTTGCGCGTCCGTTCCGCCAGCTCCCGAGCCTTCAGCCCCTCCGGCAGCGAGCCCGGCTCTCCCAGATACCCCAGCGCCCAAACCGCCCCAATCTCAAAGTCCTCCGGAATCCCGAAGCTCGCCCGCGCCTTCTCTCTGTCGAATCCTCCCATCCCATGCGTATGCAATCCGAGCGCCGCAGCCTGTAGCGACATATTCGCCGAAGCTGCCCCAGTATCATGCAACGCGTAAACGTTCGCCCCGCCACCATACGGACCAGGCGAAAAAGTCAGCTTTCCTACCGAAAGCACCAGCACCGGAGCACTCTTCGCCCACGACTGGTTGAACTCAACCAGTGAATCGAGGATCTTCGCGAACGTCTCATCCCCCTTGCGACCAATCAGAAACCGCCACGGCTGCTCATTAGTGGAAGAAGCCGCCCATGAAGCGGCTGCAAAGATCTTGGTCAGATCGTCAGCGCTCACAGGCTTATCGCTGAAGGCCCGCGGCGACCACCGGCTCGCAATCAAATCGTGAATTCCAAGTTCCGCCGGCGCGCGCTTAATTTCTTCGAGGTTTTCCATTGTCTCTCCTGCGTAAGGGATGAGTCAGAGCACACGTACGATTCGTCTGAATCGCACTCTGACCCGATAATAAGAATCGAGTTCAACGCAAACGTCACAGGGAGGATAAATGGCCGACACCAACACGATCATCGAGCAGGCCTACACCGCATTCAACCAGCGCGACATCGCCGGTGCCCTGGCACTGATGACCGAAGACGTGAGCTGGCCCAAGGCTTCCGAGGGCGGCAAAATCTTCGGTAAAGAAGAGATCCGCGCCTATTGGACACGGCAATGGGCCGAGTTCGATCCCCACGTCGAACCACTCGCGATGATCGAAGAAGGTGGAGACAGGGTTCGGGTCCAGGTGCATCAACTCGTCAAGAGCCTTCAAGGTGACGTGCTCGCAGCCAGCGAAGTCCTTCACCTCTTCACCATGAAGAGCGGTCTCATCGCCGCCATGAATCTCGGGGACGAAGCCGACCAAACCGCTGGCCCGTCGGTCGCCTTCGCCCATCGATCCTGAATCGTTAGCGCTGCAGTCTACTTGAGCTTTGTATTCAGCAGATTCGCCAGGCGGTAGCCAGCCCTGAGGATCTGTTCATTGGCAACGCGATTTGCCTCCGACCGATAGTGCGCATCCGGGCGTGGAGAAAGCTTCACCGTCGGATCATTGTCCTCGCTGATCGGCGTCGTGTAGACGGCTGATTTGGCGAAGTCGAAGCTGCCCGTGACCCACGATGCAACATCGAGAGACTCCGCTCCCGCAGGCTTGGGATGGCCGAGCAGAACTGTCGCGTTCTCTGAAAGCTGCTGAATAGTAGGCGTATCGCCGAACAATCCATCCCAGTAAGCGTGCAGTTCATCGCTACACGGCTTGGCACAGAAGTAGATGAAGTTACCTCCTGCATCGCCCTGCGGGTGATTCACGGTGAACCGCGACGTCGCATGAAGTGGCTGATGAATGTCCCCCACCAGGTGCTCCAGCCAGACAAGATCGTACGACTTGATGTCGTCAGACTCATCCGTCTCGATCGCAGCCGACAGCTTCTCAATCTCGGTCAACGCATTGGGCGTCTTCGCCGGCTGGCCCGGCGCTCCGGCCGAGTAAGGAGTATCGACGAAGTGCCAGTACTGGTGCATCAGCTTGTCGGCATACCCGATGTTCTGATCGTCAGTTGGATTGCCAGGAGGCGTGTTGCCACCATCGCTCGTGTAACCAGCCGCGCAGCTCGCCTGCTTGATGCAGTCCGCCCAGGTCGCGGCCTTCATGAAAGCAACCAGCGGCTTCCTGCTGTTCTCCACATCTACGGTCCACTGCCCATACATGGGATTCAGCTTGATCAGCGCATCCACACGCGCGCGGGTCGCAGGCGTCAGCTTTTGGTAAGCGATATAGGCGGCAAGCTCGTGCCCGCCGTTGAACCATGCGAAAGCAGGCTGTGCGGCGCACAGAGTTGCAATGACGATCAATGCCAGAATTCGTTGCTTCATCGGGGGAGTCTCCAGAGTCGCGATGTAAATCTCTCGCAAAAAATAGCAGAGCCGAATCGCGCTGAGTATACACGCATTCCATTGCCGGAACAGTAACAATGCGGTGCGAACGTTTCCCGCCGCAAGACAACGAGATAACCGGCCAAAGGAATGCTTCAGTATATACAGACAAACTTTACAGCTAAACTGTATATATGCGATATTGCTCTCGTGAGCCTTCGAAAGTCATCTCCGCAACCCAAACTCGCCTGGACGCTTGCCTCTGAACTCCGTGCGATATTCCGCAAGCTCAAGCAACGCGTGCGCGAGCAGGGTGGCGACAACGATCTGACCCCGTCACAGGCCTCCGTTCTTCTTCGCCTCGAACAAGACGGTGCGGCCACCGTATCCAGTCTGGCGCGGGTTGAAGGCATGCGCCCGCAGTCCATGAGCGCCATCGTGACGCCGCTGCAGACGTCCGGCCTCGTGCGTGGCACGCCCGACCCCAGCGACGGTCGCCAAACCCTGATGTCTCTCACGCCCAAATACCTGAAGTGGGTTGAAGACCGCCGGGCCGCGAG
Organism: Granulicella aggregans; assembly: GCF_025685565.1. Taxonomy (NCBI): domain Bacteria; kingdom Pseudomonadati; phylum Acidobacteriota; class Terriglobia; order Terriglobales; family Acidobacteriaceae; genus Granulicella; species Granulicella aggregans. The sequence goes on along the minus strand of NZ_JAGSYE010000001.1, from coordinate 2,081,821 downwards.
CCAGGACTGGCTCACCACAACCATCTCCCGGAAGCTCTCCATCCAGGAGCAGAAGCAACTTCAGGCCGCGCTCCAGCTGCTCACCAGACTCGTCGAGGACTGAACCGCTCTGTCCGCTCTAACACCGAGGAAACCAGACTCATGCCAGTCACAACACTCGACCCCAACACCGCGTTGATCGTCATTGACCTGCAGAAAGGCATCGCCACTGGCGACTTCCTTCATCCCATCGCCGGGATCATCGACCGGACGCGCGCTCTGCTAAATATCTTCCGCGCAAAGAAGCTTTCCGTAGTGCTGGTCAACGTAGCGGGCCGGGCACCGGGCCGGACGGAGCAGGGTCCGCGCACCAACATGTCATTTCCTGATGGCTGGACCGATCTTCTCCCGGAACTCGATCAACAGCCGAACGACCTCGTCGTCACCAAGCGAAGCTGGGGAGCCTTCGCGACAACAGACCTTGAGAAACAGCTCAGGGCCCGAGGCATCACCCAGGTCGTCGTAACCGGGATCGCAACATCGGTCGGCGTGGAAGCCACCGCCCGGCAGGCCTACGAGCAGGGATTCAATGTAACCCTCGCAACCGACGCAATGACCGACATTCGCTCGGAGGCACACCAATACAGCCTCATAAACGTCTTCCCTCGCCTCGGCGAAACAGGGTTAACGACAGAGATTATCTCGCTGCTCGAAACCCTGTCAGAAACATGTCGAAACAAAGGAGCGCTGCATCATGACCTGGCCCTGGCTTGTCTCCTACTTCTTTGGCGGAATCTTTGCCGCAAACGCCATTCCTCATCTTGTCTCCGGCACGATGGGGCGTGCCTTCCAGACTCCCTTCGCCAAACCTTCCGGCATAGGCCTCTCCTCATCAACGGTCAACGTCATCTGGGGATTCTTCAACGCAGCGGTGGGTTATCTGCTGATAGCCCACGTCGGCATCTTTGATGCGCGCGCAACAAGCCACATCCTCGCGTTCGCTCTCGGAGCGCTGCTCATCAGCCTCTTTGCTGCACGTCACTTCGGACACTTCCACGGCGGCAATGCGCCTTCGCGCCCATGAAGAAAACAGTACCCGGCATCTTTCGATCTCTCAAGAGCTTCAACTTTCGCCTATGGACAGCGGGCAGCCTGATCTCCAACATCGGCACCTGGATCCAGCGCGTCGCCCAGGACTGGCTTGTGCTCACGCAACTCACCCATCACGATGCTTCCGCGCTAGGCATCGTGATGGGCCTCCAGTTTGCGCCGCAGCTCCTCTTCCTGCCATGGACAGGTTCGGCCGCCGACCGCCTCAACCAGCGCAAGCTATTACTACTTACCCAGGCAACCATGGGCGTGCTTGCCCTCGCGCTGGGAGTTCTCACCATCGCGGGAGTCGTCCGCCTCTGGCATGTCTACGTCTTCGCCTTCCTGTCGGGTTCGGCAGCCGCGCTCGACGCTCCGGTGCGACAGACTTTCGTCGCGGAGATGGTCGGGGACGAGGATCTACCCAACGCCGTCGCACTGAACTCGACCTCATTCAACGCGGCCCAGATGATCGGTCCCGCCGTCGCCGGTCTGCTCATCGCAAGGGTCGGCATAGGATGGGCGTTCCTTCTCAACGGCCTCTCCTTCGCAGCCGTTCTGCTGTCGATGGCCTTCTTCCGCCTCTCCGAACTGCGCGCCAGCGCAAGAGCACATCGCAGCGCCTCCGGATTTCGCGAGGGACTTCGCTACGTCTGGGGCAAGCCAGACCTCAGGGCGATCCTTCTCATGCTGTTGCTCATCGGCACCTTTGGCTTCAACTTTCCCATCTTCATCTCCACCATGGCCGTCAACGTCTTTCACTCCGACGCACAAGGCTTCGGGCTGCTCTCCTCCATCATGGCCGTAGGCACTCTCTCAGGAGCTCTCTTCGCTGCTTCTCAGAAACGAGCAAGCCCAGCCTCTCTCCTCGCCGGAGCCGCAGTCTTCGCTCTGGGATGCACCTTCGGCGCATTCTCTCCTGGATACTGGACCTTCGCCGCAGCTCTCGCGCTCAGCGGCGCAGCTGTATTGATCTTCGCCAATGGCACCAACAGCATCATGCAGCTTGCGACAGAACGCTCCATGCGAGGAAGAGTCATGGCCTTGAGACTCGGAATGGGACTTGGCGGAATGACCATTGGCGCTCCCATCCTCGGCTGGGTCGCCAACCACTTCGGCCCGCGCTGGACACTCGGTATTGCGGCGCTTGCAGGATGCATCGCGGCTCTCGTAGGAGCCTACGTTCTGCTCCGTCGAAAAGAGCCACTAGCTATCCAGTAGCGATTTACATGAGAGCAGCTTTCAGATCGATCACTCCGGTAGAAGCCCAGCCGCCCGATAGCTGTTGATCACGGCGTCATAAACAGTGATATCTGCCCGACTCCGCGCCAACAGTTGAGCGCCGGCCACCGCCGCAAAGATAGCCCGCGCGCGCGACTCAACCTTCTTGCCGCTCACCACCTTCGCCGCCGACAGGACCTTACTCAGCCAAGCAACGTTGACGTCGGTAAAGGCCTGGACCTCTTTCCGCACCGTCTCTGGCAGGTCGTCGTATTCGGCTGCCATAAAGCCGCTCAGGCACATGCGGTTCTCGTTCTCCAGCGCCCAGCGAAACGTCTCCGGATACCGCCGCAAAGCAGCGATCGGATCATGCGATTTGGCGAGGAGATCTTCCAAGACCGCCGCGAAGTCCTGCCAATAGCGCTTCGCCACCGCCTCAGCGAGGCTCGCCTTGCTCGGAAAGTGGTGGTAGATGCTCGCGGCCCGGATCCCCACATCCTCCGCCAGATCGCGAAAGTTGAGTCCGTTATATCCATGCGCCTGCGCCACCAATCTGGCGGCGGTCAAAATCTTCTCCCGGGAATCCGTACTCACTCTGTCGCCTCTTTGCGGCCCGCAAGATGAGCGGGAAGCTCTTGCAAATTTTATTCCGAATTGGTGAATCTACCAAGTGGCAGGTAGCGTCTACTCACTAACCGACCAAGTGGCCGGTAGGTTTTCAGAAACAAAAGCCTCACCCCAAGGAGTCTCATATGCCATTCGCACGCATCGATCTCGCTCAAGGAAAAACCCCCGAGTACCGCGCTACCGTCGCCGACGTCGTCTATGAAGGAATCGTAGGCGTCCTCAAGGCACCCGATGGCGACCGCTTTATGGTCATCGGCGAGCACAAGCCAGACAACTTCGTCTACGACCCCAACTTCCTCGACATCAAGCGCACACCCGACCTCATCATCATCCAGGTCACCAGCACCGTCGGAAACACCAAGGAGCAGAAGGTCGCCTTCTTCCGTCAGATCGCCGACGAACTCAACCGCCGCCTCAACGTCCGCCGCGAAGACGTCTTCATCAGCCTCGTCTTCGTCGACCGCGAAGACTGGTCCTTCGGCAACGGCGAACCCTGGTAATTGACTCGCCGCATAGACCGGAGCGAGCGCCAGCCGACTGCTTTACAGACCACTCAACCGACCAACGGAGATACCAACATGAGCAGCGCAATCCAGACATCCGGCCCCAATCCCATCAACCCCGCAGTCGAAGCCCACCCCGGTTGGGTGGTAAGCGGTCAGGACAACACCCCGGGACGTAAAGCCTATTCCATCAACCTCGAAGCCAAGCCCGGCCAGGGCGATAAGGTAGAACAGTTCCTGCGCGATATCCTTGCCGGTGTCGAGCAGGAACCCGGCACCGGCCCGTGGTTCGGCACTCGCTACTCCGAGACGACCTTTGGAATCTTCGAGGCCTTCCCCGACGCCGCCGCGCGCAACGCGCACAACGTCGGCCCGGGTGGCCAGAACTTCCTCCGCTCTGCGGAACTCGACGAGATGCTTGCCTATCCCGCACACGTCTATCGTCTGGATGTCCTATTCGGAAAATTCAACGTCCTGTTCGGCAAGCCGATCAGCTAAGAATTCATTCCATGCCACTCCTCTCACACCGTCATTCTGACCCTCGAGCGAAGCGAAGGGGAAGAATCCCGGCATTTTGTGTAAGAGCCACGAAAGCTTGCGCGCCCAGCACAAGCTAGATGCGGGGATTCTTTGGCTGGCCTTCAGAATGACGGCATCGCAGTATGTCGACGCAACCTAAGCCCTTGTGATCTTCGTCCCGCGCCGTCCGGGGTACTATGTCTCCAACTTACATGGACACCTCTATCAGCCCTCAGCCCCAGCCCACCCTCTGGCAGTCCATCAAAGAGGCTCTGCGCGGCAGCCATCAGGACTACACTACCGGCAGCCTCAACCGGTCCATCCTCCTGCTCGCCATCCCCATGGTGCTCGAGATGGTCCTCGAGTCGCTCTTCGCCGTCGTCGACGTCTTCTGGGTCAGCCGCCTCGGCGCGAACGCCATCGCCACCGTCGGCCTCACCGAGTCGGTCCTCAGCATCGTCTTCTCCGTCGGCATCGGTCTCGGCATGTCCACCACGGCCATGGTCGCCCGCCGCATCGGCGAAAAGGATACCGACGGCGCAGCCATCTCTGCTGTTCAAGCAATCTTTCTTGGCCTCATCGCTTCGGTCGTGATGGGGCTGCCGTTCTTCTTCCTAGCGCCGAAGCTCCTCGCCGCCATGGGAGCCTCGCCAGCGCTCGTCGCCACGGGCAGCGGATACACCCGCATCGCGCTCGGCGGCTCCGGCGTTGTGCTGCTGCTCTTCTTGAACAACGCCATCTTTCGCGGCACCGGCGACGCCGCCATCGCCATGCGGCTCCTCTGGGTCTCGAACATCCTCAACCTGATCCTCGACCCGATCTTCATCTTCGGCCTCGGGCCTATTCCACGGATGGGCGTAACAGGGGCGGCGCTGGCCACCTTCACCGGCCGAGGCATCGGCGTCCTCTACCAGTTCTATCGACTCGCCCGAGGCACCGAGCGCCTCTGCATCCTCGCCTGCCATCTGCGCCTGAACGCCGAAGTCCTCTGGCGTCTCATCAAGGTCTCCGCCCTGGGCATCCTTCAATTCCTCATCGGCCAGGCCAGTTGGATCGGCCTCGTCCGCATCGTCAGCCTCTTCGGAGCGCCTGCGCTCGCTGCCTACACCATCGCCATCCGCATCGTGATCTTCGCCATCCTGCCGTCATGGGGATTGAGCAACGCGGCCGCCACCCTGGTCGGCCAGAACCTCGGCGCAGGCCACCCCGACCGCGCCCGCAACGCCATCTGGCGAACCGGCCTTTGGAACATGGTCTTCCTCGGCTCCGTCGGCCTGGTGTTCATTGCCTTCGCGCCGTTCATCCTCGGCCTCTTCACGTCCTACCCCGAAGTCCTCCGCACCGGCATCCCCTGCCTGCGCATCTTCAGTTGCGGCAACATCGCCTACGCCTACGGCATGGTCTTGTTGCAAGCCTTCAACGGCTCCGGCGACACCCTCACCCCCACCTACGTCAACCTCTTCGGCTTCTGGATCGTAGAGATTCCCCTCGCCTGGTTCCTCGCCATGCACACGCGGCTACAGGTCAACGGAGTCTACGCCTCCGTAGTTGTAGCGCAGTCTGTGATCGTGCTGATCTCTCTCTATCTCTTCGGCCAAGGCAAATGGGCAAAGCAGAAGATTTAGACCGCCACGTCGTTGCCCACATACCGCCGTTGATCAAGCAGGGGGCAGCACTTCCACAAAAGCCCCTGCTTCAGCAACAACCAAGGCTCTCCGTAGAGCTTTGACTACTTTGGCGCGCTTTGCGTCTTCGAGCAAGTACATCGGAAGACGTTCAAACCACCTCTCGAATTCCCAGTGGTCACCTCCACTGGTTAGAATTCTGCTGCTGGGATGGGTCTTTTGCTCGTAGTAGAAGAGACAGTCCCTTATCTGCGCGATGGAAACGAATCGAAATGTGAAGGAAGCTACGGCAACCTTCAACATGTTTCGTGGAATAAGGTTTCGGTCTTCAGGACGCACTATCGGACTATGTCCCCAGTACTCAAAAGGAACTCCGCTACCCGTATACCCCTCTACCCAAATCCGCGCCATCTCAGATTCACTCTCAATTCTTGATCTACGATGTCGGCTCCCGGCCGGGGGCCCCATATCAGGCATGCCTTACCGCCAGATGTGGGCCAAGCCGCCACAACAGCACACTGGCATGCCCACTTTGTTTGTCATTCCCGAAGGGAATCTGCTTTCCTCTTGCCGCCAGAACCAACAGACTTTCGGGAGGAAGGAACGTCCGGTATCACCGCGATAATAAGTCTCTTGAATCATCAATGTTTGCTCACCTACCGGTCGCGAGATACAACACGCGGATGGTAGATGCATCGGACTTGCGCAGGTTGGGAAGCGCCTTTGCTAAACCGCTGCGTTGGGCACACTAAGAAATCCGCGAAGAGTTGGTTATGGGCGAAAACGTCCGGTTCTTTCCCGCCTGAAGCAAGCAGATCAATGACCTTCTGCCAGGATGGTGAAAAATCTTCCGTATCAGGTGTTCGCAACTGGTCAGGCTTAAAAGTGTGATGAGTCCCAATATGCCAAATGCGTACCATTCCATTCATTGTGCCGTAGGTGGCTCGGCCATGAATCACACGGCAGGGCTCGACTGTTTTCGGAGCGAGAATGGCAGCGATGATCAGAGTGGCGAACATGCCAGCTATGCTATCGCACTAGAAGCTGCGGCTTCCCTCAAAGGCAACGTCTTCCAAAACCACTCTTTCCAGCCGCAGACCCAACTCTGCTCCGATGTCTCCGCATCTGACGCTACCTCCCAAGCTCCTTCTCAAAAAACCTAGCCATAATCTCATCCGCCTCCTTCGACTCCGGCAGCTTCGGATCATTCCAGAACGCATGCGTCAGCGCCTCGAACTCCACCAGCCGAGCATCCACTCCCGCCCGCAGATAAGCCCGGTGCAACGTCGTAGTCCCACTCTGCAAGAGGTCCCGCCCACTCGTCACAAACAGCGTCGGTGGAAACCCGCTCAAGTCCCCATAGATCGGTGACAGCACCGTGTCCTTTAAATCCGTAGTCCCCACATACTCCGCATCATGCGGCGTAGCCGATGGCGCATCGAGATGTCCCGACAGCCCATTCAGTGCAAACAGCGACCATGAATCCCCCAGCCGACTGAAGTCTCCCATCCCCGAAAAGATCCCGGTAGCCGCAGGCATCGGCAGCTTCATCTGCTTCAACTTTGCCGTCACCTCCGCGGTAAGAATCGCCCCCGCCGACGTCCCATAGATCGCAATATGATTCGGCTTGTACGTCTTCAGCAACTCCTTATAGACCGCGACAGCATCGTCCAGCCCCGCTGGAAACGGATGCTCCGGAGCCAGCCGGTAAAGAACCGCGACGACCTTGATCCCCGTCAGGTTCGCAATCGGAATCGTCTCTGTCAGCGACCCCGAATCCGAGTTGAAGCCTCCGCCATGCAGGTTGATCAGCACCTTGTCGCGCTTACCCTCGGCCACCGTCAACGGGGTCACAATCCGCACCGGAACGCCCGCAATCGTCGACTCCTGCACCTTCGCCGGATACATCTGCTTCGAAACTTCACCCGCGCCGTTCTGCCACTTGTCTGTCCCCGTCCGCCTCTGCTCCAGCGTCGACGGCACCACCGCATCCGACACCACCCGCGCCAGGCTCTTCTGCGCCTCCGGGCTGATCGTCGTCGGCACCGGCACCACCCGCGTCACGTAAGCCGTCCCATCCGGCCCGATCTTGCTGCTGTCTTTTATCTGCGACAGATCCTCCGCCTGCTGCGCCATCGCCACGCCAACACTCAACATCGCAGCCACCACCACAAACCCAACGCGCATCGTTCCCCCTGAAGAATCGCGCCAACCATACCATGCGCTCGTCATCGATGCACAGGGCCGGTATACCGCTATACTGGGTCTCGCAGACTCACATCAACAAGACCCGGAGAAGAAGATTATGGCGTATCCCGAAACCTACAAGTACACCAAGGAACACGAGTGGCTTGCCATCGACGGCACCACCGGCACGATCGGCATCACCGACTACGCCCAGAACTCCCTCGGCGACATCGTCTTCGTCGAACTCCCCAAGGTCGGCGACGTCCTTGAGTCCGGCGCGACCTTTGGCTCCATCGAGTCCGTAAAGTCCGTCTCAGACCTCTTCGCCCCCGTCTCCGGCACCGTCACCGAGATCAACGAGACCCTCACCTCCGCGCCCGAGACCATCAACTCCGACGCCAACAACACCTGGATCATGAAGCTCACCCTCTCCGACCCCGCGCAGGCGGATGCCCTGCTCGACGCCGCCGCCTACGAGGCCTTCACCAGCGAAGAGACCGGCCACTAATCATGGCGGATCTTAGTTCTCTAGTCGGTCTCGAACTCACCTCCGTCGAGTTCATCCAGGACCACCTCATCCTCCACTTCGGCGAACCCGCCAGCGGACCATCGCTGACCTTCTTCACCTGGCCCGATGTCTTCCGCGAGGAAGGCTCCTACGCCTTCGGCGAACCCGAGTACCGCAACGTCCTCTGCGGCGTCCTCACCGAAGACGTAACGAACGCCACCCTTGAAGAAGGCGAAGCCATCGAGATCGAGTTCGAAAGCGGCATCATCCTGCGCGCCTCGCTCCGCGAAGAAGATGTAGAAGTTCCCGTAGCCGGTCAGTTCTCCTTCGCCGAAGAGTTCTGGGAGTTCTAACACCAGCAGTTCAGTGCCAGAGAGGCCGCTTGGATGAGTGAAACGCCATAGCTCAAGTTTGCCGTTTTTTCGCAGATTCTAACCGGTGTATCCGATGCCCAAAGCTCGCGATCCGGAGGGAATGGAGGAATTTTAGAGAAAAAATCAGGGTTGGTCGATGGATAGGTCCGATGTCACCCCCCAAAATGTTCCGCGTGGAACATTTTGGGGGGTGACATTTCCATTGCAATATTTCCGTAAAACTTGCTTCACTTCCGGACAATCCCGCAATCCCTCTTAAGTAACATGCGCCACTCTTCACACTCCCGTAACACTCCATTCGCAAAACCCTCCTAGTGTCTTAGTCACCGCACATCTCAGCGACTGACAAGGCACATACCTATGGCAACTCCCGCACACAGCTTCCCTACGCCGGTCGAACCGACACAAACCGGCTCGCTTCTGGACGCCAAGCTCAAAAAATCCTCGCCTGGCAAGGTCGGCGGAATCGTCTTTGCCATCATGCTCGTCACCGGTCTGATCTACATATGGACCAAGCTCTCCGCCGACCTTTCCATCGTCCACAGCGCCTCGGTCTTCCCCTTTATCTTGTTGGGACTTGCCCTCTTCATCGCGCTCGGATTTGAGTTCGTCAACGGCTTCCACGACACCGCGAACGCCGTCGCAACCTGCATCTACACCCACTCGCTCGAGCCCCATGTCGCCGTCGTCTACTCCGGCATCATGAACTTCATCGGCGTGCTCACCAGCTCCGGCGCGGTCGCCTTCTCCATCATCACGCTGCTGCCCGTCGAGCTCATCCTCAAGGTCTCCAAGGGCGCAGGCTTCTCGATGGTCTTCGCGCTGTTGGTCGCCGCCATCCTCTGGAACCTCGCCACCTGGTGGCGCGGTCTCCCAGCCTCCAGCTCGCACACGATGATCGGTTCCATCATCGGCGTCGGTATCGCCAACCAGATGATGCAGGGCAACTCCGGCACCTCTGGCGTCGAGTGGGAGCAGGTCACCAAGGTCTTCAAGGCGCTGCTCATCTCGCCCGTCGTCGGCTTCGTCTTCGCTGCCCTGGTCTTCTTCCTCTTCAAGCTCCTTGCCCGCGATCCTCGCCTCTACAAGGCACCGGAAGGCACTGCGCCGCCACCGTTCTACATCCGCTGCCTGCTCATCCTCACCTGCGGCGGCGTGTCGTACGCTCATGGCTCGAACGATGGTCAGAAGGGCATGGGCCTTATCATGCTCATCCTCGTCGGAACCGTCCCCACCGCGTACGCTCTAAACCACACCGTCACCGCCGCGCAGGTTCAGACCTTCGCAGCCGTCTCCAGCCAGATGACCGGAGCCATCGGTGCCTACGCTGACCCCAATGCCGTCGTACAGGACTCTGGCCCCGAGCTCGAAAAGTTCGTCAGTAAGAAGCAGTTTGAGCCCGCCGTCCTTCCCGCCCTCGTCAACATGGTCACCGACATCAAGAACGAGGCGACCCTCTACGGTTCGCTCGGCAAAGTCCCCGCCGAGATGCAGGCCAACGTCCGCAACCAGATGTACCTCACCAGCGAGACCCTCCGCATCCTCGGCAAAGCCGACGGCGCTCCGAAGTTCAACGACAACGACAAGAAGATCATCGCCAACTACAAGAAGTTCCTCGACACCTCCACCCGCTTCATTCCCACCTGGGTTAAGGTCGCCGTCGCTCTCGCTCTCGGCCTCGGAACCATGGTCGGCTGGAAGCGCATCGTCGTCACCGTCGGTGAAAAGATCGGCAAGACCCACCTGACCTACGCTCAAGGCGCGTCGGCCGAGCTGGTCGCTATGGCGACCATCCTCGCCGCTGACACCTACGGCCTGCCCGTCTCCACCACCCACGTTCTCTCTTCGGGCATCGCCGGAACCATGGCGGCCAACAAGAGCGGCCTCCAGATGTCCACCCTCCGCGACATCGCCCTCGCCTGGGTCTTCACCCTGCCCGTAGCGGCGCTGCTCTCCGGCTGCCTCTTCTGGCTCTTCAACACCGTCGCCAAGTAACCCTGCTGAACCTGATTCCACAGAAGGCCCGCCCCGGCGGGCCTTCCCTTTTGCCCCCAAAGCTCATCCCGCCGGGTGCCACCTATCTCGATTTTGAGATGTGGGCATCGAGCGAAGCGAGACCGCCCTCCTTCACCCTAAAAACACCCTCTGCCGCCAGGGTTGGTATGCTTACACCTGACACCATGAGCCTTAAAGCAAAGATCGAAGCCGTCATCTACGCGTCTGAAGAACCGGTAACCCTGGCCCAGCTCACCGGCCTGCTCGGGCAGGAGGCCCAGGCCGAACTCGACCACCTCGACTCCGCCCAGCAGTCGCTCGCGCTCGATGGCGAGCCTGTTCCCCCGCCAGAGCTTGAGCCCGCCGCCGAGGCCATGGCTCCGTCGCTGCCCGAGGCTGACATCGAAGGCGCGACCGGCGCACAGGATGCAGAGGAATCGACCGAACTTCCCGTTCCTCATCTGGCCGACCACGAACCCTCCGAACCGGCTCCGACGAAGACCGTCCCGTCCCAGGAACCCGAGCCAACCGAAGATTCCCCCATCCCCGAACATCCTGAGCCGGAAACAGCACCGCAGTCAGAGGCCACGCCGCAGCCGGAAGCCTCGAAGTCCGCACGCGACGCCAAGCAGGACGAGAAGGCCCGTGAGCGCCGTCTCCGCGACTACTTCCGCTCCATCGTCGACGAGCTCATCGCCGACTACGCCACCAGTGCCCGCGGCCTCGAGATCCGCGAGGTCGCCGGCGGCTACCGCCTCGCCACCAAGCCCGAGTACCACGACGCCGTCCGCGGCTTTGTAAAGTCCCTCAAACCACCGCTCAAGCTCTCGCTCCAGGCGCTCGAAACCCTCGCCGTCGTCGCCTACAAGCAGCCCGTCACCGCGCCCGAGATCTCGGAGATCCGCGGCGTCGACTCCGGCGGCGTCCTCGGTTCCTTGATGGCCCGCAAGCTCATCACCACCGCAGGCCGCAAGCAGGTCATCGGCCGGCCCATCCTCTACAAGACCACTCGCGACTTCCTCCTCCGCTTCGGCCTCAAAGACGTCTCCGAGCTTCCCAGCATCGAAGAGTTTGAGAAGATGGCCGGCGAGCTCGCCGATGTCGAGCCGGTCCAGGAGGAGATTCCCATGTCATCCGAAACAGCCGAGTCACCCGCAGAACTAGAAGAAGAGAAAGACTCCGTCGAGCCTCAATCCGACGGCGACAGCATCCCACTCGATGGCTCCGACGAGTCCTCCGCAGGCGTCCCCGCCGAGACAGAAGCCGACGAGGTCATAGTAGACGGTCGCATCTCCGGCCTACCACCCCAATACGACCAGGCCCCTGGCGAAGAAGCCCCCTTCGACTCCCCCGCCATGGACGCCGAGCTCCAGCAGGAACAAGCCGAAGAAGAAGCCGCCGAATCGAAAGAATCCCGATAAGCCGCCAGGGCTGGAGCTTTTGCCACTAGGTAGGCCAAGGCTTCAGCCTTGGCAAAAAGGGCCAATCGAATAAGTGGGGCTTTAGGCGCTGGGGTATGCTTTCGGTTGATACAGGCATGGCAAACATAGACGCGCTCTCAACTGTTCAGATTGTCATCATGAACGTTGCCGCGATCCTGCTGATCTTGGCGGCTTTCCTCGCGCGCTCAACGCGACGCTTCGTGAGGTCGGCAGTCTCCGCCAGAGGAACGATCATAGAAAACACCCTCTCGACGGACAGTGATGGTGACCCCATCTACAAGCCTTGATTTACGTTCGCTCTTCCAGATGGCCAGGAGGTCTGCGTTCAATCGAACTTCGGCACAAACCCACCATCCCTTCGCAAAGGGCAATCCGTCACTGTCCTCTATGACCCGTCGATTCCAGAACACGCGAAGATAAATACTTTCATGCAACTCTGGGGCGGCACGCTGGTCTGCGGAGGGATCGCCGTGGTGTTCCTTGTCGTCGGATGCTTCTTACCCAACGCATCCTAGAAGGCCAAGTCGACGGCGACTTGCAGCCTAAGTTGGGTGCCTCCTATCTCGATTCTGAGATGTGGGCATCGAGCGAAGCGAGACCGCCTTCGCTCTACCCCTTCGAAAGTGACAGATCGGCAACCACCGCCCCCCACACAAACTCCAACTCCTCCTTGAACGCAAACCGCTTGATGTGCTCTTCCACTACCTGCTGCATGCGAGCCTGATCGCCGTCCTCCGGCATCAGCAGCCGCACGGTCAGCCCAGCAGCATCCGCGAACAGAAGGCACTTACCCGCCGCCAGGTCGATCTTCCCGTGAGTGTCGTCATACTTGACCGGAAACTTGTGCGCCCAGTGCTGGCATAGCTTCCGCAGATAGCTGCTGCCGTTCCCCGTCGCCACGCGTGCCTCAGAGCTCTTCGTCAACGTCGAAATATCAGTAATCATCCTCTTCTTCCTTTCATCTGTTGAACTGCATCAGCCACGTTCAATGGCCACAGTTGCCGCGTCCAGAGCGGCCACAATCTTCTGAATCTGTTCCTCGGTCATCGGGCCACTTCTGTGCCGCAGCCGAAGCGCCATCTTCAGGTTCTCGACCGCCCGAATAAGCTGCGGCGGCTTGCCCATGCCATCCGGGAACCCGTTGCCGCGCATCCGACCCATCGCCGCCTGAGCGAACGCCTGGTTGGCCGCGAGAAACTCCTTGCCCTGCTCCGTAATCGTGTACGACTTCTTGCCGCCGATCTCCTCGACCGTCGCGTTTCCCTGCTCTTCCAGCAGCGTCAGCGTCGGGTACACAACCCCAGGGCTGGGCGAGTAGCTCCCGCCAAACTGCTCTTCAATCGCCTTGATGATCTCGTACCCATGCCGCGGCTTCTCGGCAATCAAGGCCAGGATCACAAAGCGGAGCTCGCCATGATCGAACGGCCGGCCAAATCCTCGTCCGCCGCCCCAGCGCATACCGCGCCCCCGGTGTTCTCCTTCGTCCATGGAATCTGGCCCGCCGTGCCTGAATCCCCTTCCGTGTCTTCCAAATCCAAAATGTCCAAACATAAGTAAATCTCCTTCTAGATACACTTTCGATATATCTGAATAATAGATATATCGAAACACACTCGGATGCAAGTCAAAATTCGATATATCGAAAGAAATCTCGCGAAACGCCCGAAGATCAACCCCCGCCCGCTACACTGGAGAGAGCACTACCCGACAGCGATGAGCTTCTCCGCAGTCAGAAAGCTGGAAATCATGCCGAAGTCTCCCAACACCTCCACCCCAAAAATCAAGCCCGAAGACCCCGCCGTCCCCAAGGGCGACCGCCTGCAGAAGATCCTTGCCCAGGCTGGCATAGCCAGCCGCCGCAAGGCCGAGGAGATCATCCTCGAAGGCCGCGTCCAGGTAAACGGCACCACCGTCACCGAGCTTGGCACCCGCGCCGACGCCACCCGCGACCACATCCGCGTCGACGGCAAACTCCTCAAAGGCCCAGAAGAGCAGCGTTATTACATGCTCAACAAGCCGCGCGGCTACGTCACCACGCTCACCGACCCGCAGAAGCGGCCCACGGTAATGGACCTCATGTCCGCGCCGAAGTCCGGGCCACATGGCGACAACGTTCGCCTCTACCCTGTCGGTCGCCTCGATTATCTTTCGGAAGGCCTGTTGCTGATGACGAACGACGGCGAACTGGCCAACTCGCTCTCAAAGGCCGCCGCCGGCGTCGAAAAAACCTACCTGGTCAAGGTTTCAGGGGTTCCGCCGGACTCCGCCATCGACCAGATCCGTCGCGGCATCATGATCGACCGCGGCCGGCTCGATGAAGTACGCGCAGGCCGCCGCGACCGGATCATCACCGCTCCCGCGCAGATCGAACTCGTACGCGGCGGCGACAACCCCTGGTATCAGCTCACGCTCACAGAAGGCCGCAATCGGCAGTTGCGCAAGATGTTCGAGGAGATCGGCCATCACGTTGAGAAGATCCGCCGCATCGGTTACGGAGCACTTCGCCTCGACATACCGCCGGGTGAGTTTCGCGAACTGAAGCCGGGCGAAGTGATGGCGCTCTCCCGCGCTGCCAGCGGCAAAAAGGTCGTCCCCAAGCAGAAGCTCCCGGAGTTCGCGCAGCTCAAGGCCCCGGTCAAGAAGCGTTCTGCTCCACCCCGCCGCACCTTCGCGTCCAACTCCAAACCATCCCGCCGCCCGAGCTAGAGATGCTCCAGGCCGGGCATTTGCCTACCCGCAACACTTCTCTCGCAGAGCCGCACCCACCGATGGCGGCCGCTGATTTTTGGCGGACGCATCTTTCGTGCTGCCTCTCAACCCTTCGGACTTGACGAGTGTCCTCTTCGAGGAGGAATCTACTCCAGCTTTTCACAGAAGATTTCACGCTTCGCCGGATGACAAAGTAGCGTCGCCGGCATCCAATCAGAGTCAGGCAACAAAGCCTTTCCATAGAGAACAGGAGCAGCACCGTGGCAATTGAAAAGGCAGTGTTTGGAGCAGGTTGTTTTTGGGGTGTAGAAGCCCGTTTTAGCGAAATGTCTGGAGTTCTGGATACCGCTGTTGGCTACGAGGGTGGGGAGCTCGAACACCCGACCTACAAGGAAGTCTGTACCGACCGAACCGGCCACGCGGAGGTGGTCGAAGTAACCTTTGATCCATCCCGGCTCAGCTACGAGACGTTGCTGGACACGTTCTTCTCCCTACACGATCCCACCCAGATCAACCGTCAGGGACCGGACTGGGGATCGCAGTACCGCAGCGCCATCTTCACCAACAGTGAAGAGCAGTACCGGCAGGCGTGTTCCAAGATCGCCGACCTGAACGCATCCGGAGCCTATCGCCAACGCATCGCGACCCAGGTGCAGCCTTCGACGACCTTCTGGAAGGCCGAGGAGTACCACCAGCGGTATCTGGAGAAGCGCGGCATGGTCAGTTGCCACATATAAATGCAAGTCGGCTCCCGAATGTCCTTGCGGACATTCCCGGCGGGACCGATTTCGCCGGAAATGCCGGCAAGGACGCGCCACCTGGTCTTATTTTGTGACGTTTCGCAACCTCCCCAAAGCAGGCCTGGACCGGTCCCTGATGACGACAAACGGGAATCTGTGCTATTCTTTGGTTGCGCTGGTTAAAAACGGCGCGGGCATCGCAGGCAAAGACTCCGAATGGATTTGGATTCTGGCCAGAGACTGCGAACCGCCCTACCCACCGCAGACCTTCTATAAGAGCCTGAACGCTCAGAAGCCGCGCTGGTTGCTCTGGCTGGAGGCCTCGTCATCGGACGAGTCTCGCCGTGCAGCAGCAGCGCTTCACCTTCCCGGTATAGCAATGCTGACAAAGTAGATCCATGACTGCATACCTGGGCCCTACGGCCTGATTTGTTTGGTACGCCGCTTGAAAGAGCTACGACTCATGTCGTGTGCCCCGAGTGGTACGACCAACTCGAACGACCTAACGATAAGGATTATCTTGACTACTGCAACTCTCGAACCACAGATGGAAGCATCCGCTGTTCCCGCAAACAACCTCCAGAACAACTCCACGAACAATGCAGCTGCTCCCGAGACTGTGCTCTCTCCCAACGGCCTGCCGCTGGTCGCGGATGTTCACTTCACCGACTTCAAAATCTCCGACTCCTTAAAGAGCCGCCTCACCGCTGCTGGCTTCACCCTGCCGACACCGGTGCAAGCCAAGGCGATTCCGCCGGCGCTTGAAGGTGCCGACATTCTCGCCACCGCTTCCACCGGCACCGGCAAGACGCTCAGCTTTCTGATCCCGATGATCGAGCGCATGGACGCCACCTCGGTTCCGAGCACGCGCGGTAAGCGCGGCCCGATCCGTTCCCTGATCCTGCTGCCGACGCGTGAGCTCGCCATGCAGGTGCTTGAGGCCTACAACAAGCTCGTCCCGAACTCGAAGGGCGATGCGGTCCTGGTCTGCGGTGGTCTCTCCGAGAACACGCAGCTCGATCAGCTTGATCGCGGTCCCCGTCTCGTCGTCGCGACGCCTGGCCGTCTTGAGGACTTCCTCCGCCGCCGCTCGGTGAACCTGAGCAGCGTCGAGATGTTCGTCCTCGACGAAGTCGATCGCATGTTGGACATGGGCTTCCTTCCCGCCATTCGCCGCATCGTTGGCGCGATCCCGAAGACCCGCCAGACGATGTGCTACTCGGCCACGCTGGACGCGAACATCCGGGAGATCGTTCGCGACTACGTTAACAAGCCGGTTCGCATCGAGATTGGTACGACCTCCAAGCCTTCCGATCGTGTTGAACTTCGCGTCTACACCGTGATGCAGGACCAGAAGCTCGGCCTGCTCGACCAGATGCTGCGCCAGGAAGAGGGTACGTTCCTCGTCTTCTCGCGCACCAAGCATGGCGCCGACCGTATCTCGAAGAAGCTCGAAAAGCTTGGCCATGATGCAGACGTGATCCACGGCGACCGCTCGCAGTCGCAGCGCACCGCTGCTCTGAAGGGCTTCGCAAACGGTAAGCACCGCGTTCTCGTCGCCACCGACGTTGCCGCTCGCGGCATCGATGTCAATGACATCGCCCACGTCGTGAACTACGACCTGCCCAACGCTTCGGACGACTTCGTCCACCGCATCGGCCGCACCGGCCGCGCTGGCAAGAAGGGCGTTGCAACCACCTTCGTCATGCCGCAGGAGAAGTCCGACGCCCGCAAGCTGGAGCGCGAGCTGAAGATCAAGTTCGAGTGGCGCGAGGCCGACAAGAACCTCGAGAAGGAAGAGCGCAACAAGCCTGTCGATCTCACCTCGCGTGGCCCGGCCGACCTGATGCAGATGGAGACTCGTTCCTGGAAGGGCAACGAGCCTGTCACCCCGATGTCGACACCGACCAATAGCTACGGCAACTCGAACGGCGGTCGCAGCCGGTCAGGTAGCGGCGGTGGTGGATTCGCCGGCGGACGCAACTCCGGCGGACGCGGTCCCGGCGGCAACTTCGGCCGCTCGTCTAGCGGACGTCCGGGTGGCAGCAGCCGCTCGGGCCCGGCTCGTCGCGGGCAGTAAAATCCCGGCTAGAGCCGATCACAATAGAAACCGCTTCGTCCTTATTGGGGCGACGCGGTTTTTCCTTTTGGTCTACGGTTTGGACTTACACTCCTGCTATGTCTGATATCCCTGGCATCCATGAGCTTACCGAGATCGTCGGTGACGATAAGAGTTTCGTCCTCCGCATCGTGCAACCCGGCCTCGCAGGATTGATGGATGGATCGGTGTCCACGCTCGCGCCGATCTTTGCAACCGCCTTCGCCACGCACAACTCACGGACGGTCCTCCTGATCGGCCTGGCATCGGCGGTTGGGGCGGGAATCTCGATGGCCTTCTCCGAAGGATTATCGGATGACGGGGAACTTACAGGGCGTGGCAATCCTGTTTTTCGTGGCCTGGTCACGGGATTCATGACCTTCCTGGGCGGCTTCCTGCATACACTTCCCTTCCTGATTGGGAATGTTCATACCGCTTTGACTCTGGCCTATGTTGTTGTTGGGGCAGAACTTATCGTCATTGCGATGATCCGTCACAAGTACTTCAAGACCAGCTTTGCGCTGTCGTGCCTGCAGGTCATCGTAGGTGGCGGGTTGGTCTTTGCGGCGGGAGTGTTGATCGGTCAGTCTTGAGCGGGTTCTAGGAAGTTTACTTGGATCTAGGCTGTTTTCTTAGAACCTGTATAAAAACTCGTCATCTCGACCGGAGCCGTGCGGTCGTATCGCACGGCGGAGTGGAGAGCCCCCCCCGCATTTCGCCTTTGTCTTTGCTTTGGCTTGCGTCCTCGAGAAGCAGGAGATCAGCCAGCTGCGAGGTTCCTAAACAGTTTCTTAGAACTTCGGAGGGTTTCAAGCCTTGTTTTGTCGAGATGCTGCGTTCACTGCGCCGTTTTTCGACTCTTTTCTCGAACGGCAGCTCGCGAATCCGTTAAACTAGGATCAGGCCACCCGGCCGCGACATCTCTCTGCAACACTCTGAACACAAATTCTGAACCAGGAAATTTAGGAACAACCATGATCTCTGTCTCAAATGTCACCATGCGCTACGGCTCGAAGCTGCTCTTCGAGGATGTCTCCGTCACTTTTACGACCGGACGACGCTACGGCCTGACCGGGCCGAACGGCGCGGGCAAGTCCACCTTTATGAAGTGCCTCACGGGCGAGATCGACCCGCAGAAGGGCACGGTCGTGCGGCCTCGCAAGATCGGCGTCCTGAAGCAGAACCAGTATGAGTTCGACGCTTACCGCGTCATCGATACGGTCATCATGGGCAACAAGGCTCTGTGGGCGGCGCTTGAAGAGCGCGAGATCATCTACAACAAGGCCGAGATGACGGATGAGGACGGATCGCGGCTAGGCGAGCTCGAGGGTATCGTCGGCGATGAAGATGGCTACGAGGCCGAAGCGAACGCCGCTGTCCTTCTGCAGGGGCTCGACATCCCCGATGAGCTGCATGAGCGCAAGATGTCGGAGCTGCAGGGCGGCCAGAAGGTGCGCGTGCTGTTGGCGCAGGCGCTCTTCGGCAATCCGCAGGCGCTGCTGCTGGACGAACCGACAAACTATCTCGACCTTGAGTCGATCCACTGGCTGCAGGACTTCCTGATCCGGTACAACGGCACCGTGATCACGATCTCGCATGATCGCCACTTTCTGAACAACGTGTGTACGCACATCGCCGACATCGACTACGAGACGATCATCACCTACAACGGCGGCTATGACGACATGGTCTTCCAGAAGACCAGTGTCCGCACTCGCATCGAATCGCAGAACGAGCAGCGCGAGAAGAAGATCGCGCAGTTGAACGACTTCATCGCTCGATTCTCCGCCGGTACACGTTCGAGCCAGGTGAACTCGCGTAAGAAGGAAGTCGAGCGGCTCGCGACCAGCGAGCTGGCACGGTCGAACATCGCGCGTCCCTTCATCTCGTTCAAGATGGAGCGGCCTTCCGGCAAGAACGTTCTCGAGTTCGAGAACGTGAACAAGAGCTACGAGCAGAAGGACGGCCGGGTCGAGCACGTCATCAACAACTTCTCCGCTGCGATCACGCGCGGAGATAAGGTGATCCTGATGGGCCGCAACGGCCAGGGCAAGACGACGCTCTTGAAGGCTCTGCTGGCGAATGGCCCGGGCGTCGACGAGACGGACGTCTCGATCGATTCAGGCATGGTGAAGTGGGGCCATGAGGCGCAGATCGGCTACTTCGCGCAGGACCACAAGGGATCGATCCAACTGGGCATGACGGCATCGGATTGGCTGCACCAGTTCGATCCTCAAGCGACGAAGGAAGACATTCGCGGCATTCTTGGGCAGATGTTGTTCAAGGGCGAAGAGGGTTTGAAGAAGACCGATGCGCTCTCCGGAGGCGAGGCTGCGAGGCTGCTGTTCTGCAAGATCATGCTGCAGAAGCCGAACGTGCTGGTACTGGACGAACCCACGAACCACCTTGATCTCGAGAGCATCAATGCTCTGAACCAGGCGATTCAGAAGTACGAGGGAACGGTCTTCCTGGTGACGCATGACCAGGACCTGATCGAAGAGGCCGGCACACGTATCTGGCACTTCGAGGGCGGTCCGACCGACTTCCGTATTACCGACCACAAGGGGCCGTACGAGGAGTATCAGCAGCAGCTTGCGATGGCCTCGAAGTAGGAACTTGACTGCGACACCCTCCCGGTTGATTGTGGAGGTGCAATAAGTAAGAGGAGTTCCATGGCCATCAGCGAGCCCATCAAAGCCCCGGGGAAGAACGTTCTCGGTCAACCTCTGGCGACCTGCGGCTGCGAGCCGATGACGGGCTTCTATCGTACCGGTTGTTGCGAGACTGGCCCGGACGATCTTGGCGTCCACACGATCTGTTGCGTTGTGGACGCGAAGTTCCTCGCAGCTTCGAAGGCGCTGGGCAACGATCTGTCGACTCCTATGCCGGCTTACGGATTCCCTGGTCTCAAGCCCGGGGATCGCTGGTGCGTGTGTGCAGCGCGCTGGCTACAGGTGCAGCAGGCGGGAGCGGCATGCCCGGTTGTGCTCGAAGCGACGCATGAGAATACGCTGCGCATCGTTCCGTTCGAGTTGCTGATTCAGTACGGCGTCATTCCTGATCGCCTGCACTGAAGTGCTATGGCGTATAGCCATCGAAGATGGTTGCTTTGTTGAGTCGCGCCGCCCCTCAACGAAGGATTACGGTCGAGTTGCGCTTGCTGTGCCCCAGCCCGGGAAACGAGGGGTACTTTGGTGTGCCCAAACACTGCGCGACCGAGATCATGCTTCGTTAATTATGGGCCGATACAGAGGCCAAACCAGTCGCTTGAACCTCCCCTGTTTGCCCGTATCCCGCGCCCAGCACCAAAATGGAAGATGCTCATTAAATCAATGTAAACATTGAGCTAAGGCTTGTCATCGCGTGTTACATGACCCAAAAATTCAATAATCGGGAATTTAATTCCTATTGTGGAAGTGGTCCTTCGCCTCTAGCCTTGTAGTTGATAACTAAATCAGACATCTCCTAGAACGTGAGCCTCCTCCGGAAGCACTGGCTATGTGTGTGACTTCGAGGGCTTGGCCGAACTTGAATCCGGGCCCAACGAGATCGCAGTGCGATACCGATACCAAGCCCCTTCTCCCGAAGTGTGAAAGAGATCTTTCAATTTCGTCCACGGCCAGAGAACTGACACTACACAGGAGCTTCGCGTTGAGAGATCAACCACAAAGAGCTAACACATTCGTAGGACTTGATACTCCTATTCGGCCATTCTCTCCGGCGAGATCCCGAAATAGCATTTCGCTTAGAGGACGAACAAGGTCCCGAATTGCAGGCCCCCACTTTCCGTCATGCGTGAATGTATCCGGTTCAACATCCGGACTTTCAGCACTGAAGTATGTATCCGCTGCCTTAACTAACTTTTTTACGGAGCCCTCCCCCATGCAGATTTCAGGACTCAAGCAAAACACATTCACTATGTTCGGTCGTTCTATAGCGATTGCGCTGTTTGCTCTTTGCTCCATAGCGTCCTCATTCGGGCAATCCGCTTCGACTCCGACGACGATCAACATCACCGACACCCCGAGCCTTAAGACGGCAAAACGCATCGGATTGGTACTTGGCAATCAGAACTTTTATGATTCCGGCCAGTTCATGCGGAACCTTGCGTTCCGCAACCCAGGCTTTGAAGGGGAAATCTGGCAGTCGATCCTCCACTGCGAGTACGTCACTGCGACCACCTGCACTGACGACAACCTCTATACCTATTGGCCAGCGAATTTCCTGGCAAACGCACAAGCTGAGTTTATTGTCGGCGCGGCTACGGGCCAGACGACGACCGTCAAGAGCAGCACCGCCGCAGTAATCGGCGCTACGGGTGTGACGATCACCTTCCCCGCCCTCGGCACGCAACCCGCGGTGGGCGATTATGTCGTTGTACGCATGTCCGTTCCCGGCAACGCAGCCGCAGGCTGGTGGCCGCAGGGAACTGCAGGAACGACCTTCACCACAGAGTTCTCTGATCTTTCCCCAAACACCCCGGGCAAGCAGGCGCTGCGTGTGACCCAGGGCGCTACGGACCAGGCTTCGGTTACAAGCTACATGGACAGCACCAATGGCGTGTCCTATCTGCAGATGAATGGAACCTACACCATTACCTTCCGCGCCAAGGGAACCGGCGGGAGCAACAAGGTGGAGGTTAACCTGAGCCGTCCTGGTGTCACCTTCTTCGACCAGGTAGTGACACTGACCACATCCTGGCAGGATTACCAATACACGTTTACCGCGAAGGACGTTGATGTCCCCGGGACCATCGCTCTGAAGTTTTACCTTGCGGGCAGCTCCATGCTGATTGACGACGTGGCCCTCACGGCGGCTGCAGGCGCAAACAACCCCACCGTCTATCGTGACGAGGTTGTCGCTACCCTACAGAAGCTCAAGCCCGGCATTCTGCGGTTCATGGACTCCGGCACAAACTGGGGCAGCACCTTCGACAACCTGATTCAGCCTGACTTTGCCCGTCAACGGGCGGGATACAGCAACCACAACTCCGAGAGTGACGATATCCCGCTCAGTCTGCACGACTACCTGGTCCTCTGCCAGACAATCGGAGCCGAACCGTGGTTTACAATGCCCACCGGCATGACCACGCAAGAGATGCTGAACGTGATGGACTACTTCGGCGGATCGACTTCCACGACCTACGGAGCGCGTCGCGCAGCCCTGGGACAGACGGCCCCGTGGACTACCGTATTTCCCAAGATCCATCTCGAGTTTGGAAACGAAGTCTGGAACACCTCCAACCCGGGTGCCAGCATGACCGACCCACTGTCTTACGGCAAGCGTGCAGGCGTCATCTTTACGACGGCCAAGTCATCCCCGTCCTACTCGGCGAAAGCGTTCGATCTGATCCAGGACGGATTTGAGGCGAACCCCTCGTGGACACAGCAGGCACTTTCCACGAGCACCAACTATGACACGGTAACTATCGCCGCATACAACTACGGCATTCTCGATGACGTCTCGTCAACCGAAGCGATCTACGGCCCGATGTTCGCTGAGCCCGAAATGGGGGTCACCACGGTCGGCGGGATCATAAACCAGACCGCGGTCCTGGCCGCAGCAGCCAATCCACCGGCCCGAGTCGCGATCTACGAAGAGAACATGGGTACCATTCAGGGCACCGCCTCGCAGGATTTCGTGACGAGCACCGTAGCTGGCGTAGGCGCTGGAATCTCCACGGCTCTCAACCAGCTGACCATTCTCCGGGACCTCGGGGTTACCGATCAGAACTTCTTTGCTCTGGCAGGCCCAAGCGCTCCGTTCGTCGGCTCCGGCGGGTCGAACGCGACGCAGTCGCCGATCTGGGGTGGAGTCATCGACATGGGCGGACCGACCAACCGGGTCAGACCGACCTTCCTGTCCGAGCAACTCGAGAACACCGCCATTCTGCCCACGATGCTGGTAACGTCGCAGACGGGAGCCAATCCGACGTGGAACCAGGCTTACACCACAAACGACGACTTCAGCTTTGCGGGGGCACACTACCTCCAGACCTTCGCCTTCACTGACGGCAACACGCTGAACGTCATCCTGTTCAACCTGAGCCGCAGCACCGCCCTGCCGATCAACTTTGCCGGCCTGAACACTCCGTTGGGAGCGGCAACGATCAGCACGCTGACCGCGTCGACCCCCGGTGCAAATAACGAAACCGCGCAGAATGTGGCGATCACTTCGACGTCGCAGACCCTAACCGCAAGCTCGACGCTCTCCCTGCCACCTTACTCGATGACGGTCGTGAGTGTTGCCGCTCCGGTTGTACCGATTCTCATCAACAGCATCACGGCAAGTTGCGCGAACGCGTCGCTCTCCCCGGGCACGACAACCACCTGCACCGCGAATGTCGTCGGACAGGGCAAGTACAACAGCGGTATCACCTGGTCGGCGGACAACGGCACGATCGACAGCAACGGCAACTACAGCACGCCTTCCACTATTCCTGCGAGCGGCAAGGCAACCATCACTGCCACCTCGGTCCAGGACACCACCAAGAAGGCTACGTTCGCGATATCGATCGCGAACAGCAGCATCACTGGAGTAACGGCAACCTGCGCATCGACTGCAATCAATCAGGGCGCCACGACCACCTGCACCGCCACAGTCAACGGAACGGGAAGCTTCTCCTCGGCTTTCACCTGGACGGCATCGGCGGGCAGCATTACCAGCAATGGCACGCTCACCGCGCCGACAACGGGCACCACCATGACCGTAAAGGCGACCAGCACGCAGGATCCAACCAAGTCCGCTACCGTCACCCTTACACTGTCTCCGGTCTTGATCATGGGGACGCCCTCGAGCACGGTAACGACCAACTCCGTTACGGTCTCCTGGCCATTGAACATGGTTGCGTACAGTGGCATCACCTACGGCGCAACTCCGACACTGGGCTCGAGCACTCCTTATAACCCAGCGACGTCAACCTCACCAAGCATTACTCTGACCGGCCTGACACCGGCTACCACTTACTACATGGTGGTGTACTCGTTCATCAACAACCAGACTGTGGAGGCGACGTACGCCGTAACCACGGCCAGCACGTCGAGCACGGTCACCGGAGTTTCGGTAGCCTGCCCCTCACTCCTCGGCCTCACCATCGGTGGAACGGTTGGCTGCACGGCAACGGTATCCGGAACTGGCGGTTACTCCTCCTCGGTAAACTGGTCGGCCTCGGCCGGAAGCATCAGCACCACGGGTCTGCTTACGCCTCCGTCGACCGGCACCTCGGTGACCGTGAAGGCGACCAGCGTGCAGGATGCTACGAAGTCGGCTTCGATCACGATCTCGCTCACCGGACAGTCCACCATCACCGCCCTATCCGTCGCCTGCGCATCCAGCAATGTTACGGCTGGCTCAACGGTAGCCTGCACACCGGCTGTTACCGGAACGGGTAACTATTCCTCTGCTGTCACCTGGTCGACCTCGGCTGGCACCATCAGTGCTGCCGGCGTGTTGACCGCACCGACGACCGGAACCTCGGTCACGGTGAAGGCCACCAGCACGCAGGACACCACCAAGTCTGCGACTGCCACGATTGCAGTAACCCCGTCCAGCACGATCACCGGGCTTACGGTGACCTGCGCGACGAGCACACTGGCGCCGAGCGGGGCAACGACCTGCGGAGCGGCTGTGACCGGAACCGGTAGCTACTCCTCGGCTGTGAACTGGACGGCCTCGGCCGGCACGATCACCTCGGGCGGAGTCTTCACCGCGCCTGCAAGCGGCACGTCGGCAACGATTACCGCGACCAGCGCTCAGGACAGCACCCAATCCGCGTCGAGCACGATCACCATCAGCGCACCTCTCGTAATCAGCAATCCTGTCACTTCAACCACAGGCACCTCCATAACGGTTGGCTGGACGGTCAACACGCTGGCACATAGCGGAGTCACCTACGGGGCCACAGCGGCACTCGGCAGCACCACTCCTTATGACACCAACCTGACTGCGACGCCGAGCTACTCGCTGACCGGACTGCAGCCCTCAACCACCTACACCCTGGTGATCTACTCGTTCGTCAACAACCAGACCGTCTCGAAGACGATCACGGCCACCACGGCTGCCTCGACGACGATCACTGCAGTCACGACAAGTTGCGGTGCGTCGAGCCTGGCGCTTAGCGGCACCACAACCTGCGCCGCCACGGTGACAGGCACGGGCAGCTATTCGTCCGGTGTGACGTGGTCAACCTCAGCTGGCAGCATCACCGCCGGCGGCGTGCTGACGGCTCCGTCTTCGGGCAGCTCGGTCACAGTAACCGCGACCAGCACTCAAGACACGACCAAGTCCGCGTCCACAACCATCACGCTGACTGGTGTCGTATCGAGCGTGGGTGTCATTTGCCCAACTTCGATCACTGCTGGCAGCACTGCTACCTGCACCTCTTCTGCGATAGGCCTGGGCAGCTACTCCTCCGCAGTTACTTGGTCAACCTCCGCTGGCAGCATCACACCGGCGGGTGTTCTGACGGCTCCCACCACCGGGTCTTCGGTCACCGTGACCGTAACCAGCACGCAGGACCCAACCAAGTCTGCGGCGGCTACGATTGCCCTCAGCGGCGCCGTCTCCAGCGTAGGCGTGATCTGCCCTGCTTCGGCTGTCGCCGGCAGCACGATTACCTGCACCTCGTCCGCGATAGGCGTAGGCAACTACTCCTCCGCAGTGACCTGGTCGGCCTCCGCAGGCAGCATCAGCCAGGCCGGTGTACTGACGGTGCCCACCACGGGTAGCTCGGTCACCGTCTCGGTCAACAGCGCGCAGGACCCAACCAAGAGCGCGGTGGCTAATGTAGCCATCACTGCGGCGGCCTCGGTCACTCAGGTCAAGGTCACCTGCAGTGCATCGTCCGCGCTTCCCAACGCAACCGTAACCTGCACCGCTGCCGTAACCGGTACGGGCAACTACTCCTCTGCCGTCAACTGGACGACGACCGCTGGCACGATCTCGGCGGATGGCGTTCTAACGATGCCTGCAAGCGGCACGCAGGCTGGTGTGCGCGCAACCAGTGTTCAGTCCCCAACGATCTCGGGCGTGAAGATAGTGACCCTATCTTCACAGCTCGCGATCGTCAAACCAACTTTTTCTGCGACCTCTACAACTATTGTGGTATCCTGGAATGTTACGCAGAATGCCCATAATGGGGTCAGCTACGGATTGACTCAGGGCTACGGCAGCGGTACCACGCCGTATGACAACAACCTCATCACCAACCCGACCTACACCTTCACTGGTCTAAAGCCGGCCACAACCTACTACTTCCTGCTCTTCTCCTTCAACAATAATGGAACCGTAACGACACCGGTCAGCTTCACAACCGCACCGAAGTAGTACCCGGCGGACGCGAAGTCTACAACCGAAGTACCTAACCCGAAGGCCCCCGTCAAAAGACGGGGGCCTTCGGCGTTAGCCTCATCCCATCGCGCAGGGAGAGCAGTCCGGAACGATCTCGCGTGCGTCTTACAGTCTGCTACCGGACAACACGCGTGTGTGGCAGTATCGAGGTGGGGCTGTGAAAGTTCGGCTTATAAGTCAGTCCCACTTGCCCCGCCCGTGGAGGATATGTGAGAAAGAAGCTGATCAAGTCCGGCATCATCGGAATCGTGATCGTCGCGTTGCTGGGCGCCTGGTGGATGCTGAAGCGCCGGATGCGAGCTCCCCTGCTGACCTCGATGATGGTGACGGCGCCCGTCTTAGCGACGGCGCAGGGCCCAACGATCATTCACGTCAGTCCGACCATCCTTCATCAGGACGTGAAGCGGATGGGGATGAACCTGGGAGGGCAGGACTTCTACGACTCGCAACAGATCATGAAGAATCTTGTCGCCCGCAACCCGGGGTTCGAGGGGCTGGAGTGGCAGACCGTGATTCCGTGCGGCAAGGTAACACCGACCTCCTGCACGGACGGCGCCAATAACGGATCCTGGCCAGAGGGCTTTCTGGATGGCGGCAGCTATGAGGTCATCACAGGAGCGGCCGCCGGAACGACCGGAACGATCCTTCACAGTACAGGCGCGAGCGCCCAGGCAGGCGCGGTGATCCAGTTCGCACAGGCTGCGAAGGCACCCGCCACCGGCGACTATATCGTCGTGCGCAAGATAACCGATGGCTACGCGACGGCGGGTTGGGACGCACAGCTGATCGGTGGTGCGACGATCACCATCGAGTCGAAGGACCTGCCGCCGCATACTGCAGGCAAGCAGGCGGTCCGGTTGAAGGCACCGCGCGGCGACCAGGGTGCCACGTTGAAGCAGTACTTCGACTCGACGCCGGGGCGGTCTTATATCCAGCTGCGAGGACCTTATGTGGTCCGGTTCAAGGCCAAGGGCATCAGCGGAAACAAGTCGCTGAACGTCTATGCTGAGCGCCCCGGAGGCAATGGCCCGATCTTCCGTTTGGACGCCCCCCTGACTTCTGAATGGAAGGAGTACTCCCTGCCCTTCGAGGCACATGAGCCTACCAGCGCGATAGGGACGGTCGCATTCGGAATTACCGTGATTGGCGGCGAGGCGCTGATCGACGATGTCAGCCTGAGTGAGGCAGGCTCGAACGGTACGGCGTTCCGCAACGACGTGGTCTCCGCGTTGCAGCGGCTACAGCCCGGAGTCCTGCGCTACATGGACAGCGGCGGAAACTGGGGAAGCAACCTCGACAATATGCTCGCTCCCGAGACAGGCCGCAAGGTCAGCGGGTACAACCGATATTTTTCAACGGCGGCAGACATACCGATCGGTCTGCACGACTTTCTCGTACTCTGCGAGAAGCTGGGAGCAGAGCCCTGGTACACCATCCAGATGGGCTGGTCGAACAAGGATGTCTCAAACCTGATGGAGTATCTGGGTGGCGGCGCAACGACCAAGTATGGAGCCCTGCGTATCTCACTCGGGCATCCCGAACCCTGGACGAAAACGTTCAAGACGATCCATCTCGAGTACGGCAATGAGGCGTGGAATACGGCCCAGCCCGGAGAGTCGATGGCAGACGCGAATGCCTACTCCGACCGGATCACGAAGGTGTTTGGACTTGTCCGTTCCTCCCCAGCGTATGCCGGGGGCCACTTCGACCTGATCGCCAATGGACAGGTCGTCAATACCTATCTGACGAAGGCCATCCTCGATCAAGCGAAGGGCATCGACACTCTTGATATTGCTCCCTACACCTTCACCTTCTTTGGCGACGATAGTTCCACTGAACACATCTTCGGACCGATGTTCGCGCAGCCGCAGATGCTGGACACGTCCGCCAACGGAATCGTTCATAAGCAGGCGAATGCTGTGGCGACGGCGATGCGTCCAGTCGACCTGGCGGTGTATGAGACGAACATCGGGACGACCGGTGGGACAGCAAGCCAGGCCAGTCTGGATTCGACGGTGCCGTCGGTGGGAGCGGGGATTGCGTCGATAGACCATATGCTGCTGATGCTGCGCGACGACGGCATCAAGGTGCAGAATACCTTCCAGCTTGGAGGCGGCTCCTATCACTTCAACGACACCTCGGGAAGAAACAAAGATGCGTCTTCGCCGGTATGGGCAGTGGTGGTGGATATGGGCGGCCCGACGAACCGGGTAAGGCCATCGTTCCTGGCGCAGCAGCTCGCGAACCACGCGATACGCCCGACCATGCTGACGACGATGATCAGCGGAGACGATCCGACGTGGAACCAGCCGAAGAGCGCCAACGACGAGATCGAGTTGAACCACGTCCATGAGCTCCAAACCTTCGCATTTACCGACGGCAAGACCGACACCATGATCCTGTTGAACTTGAGCCGAACGACGCCTCGAACCGTGGGGCTTGAAGGCGCGTGCGTGCCGCAGGGGACGGTATCCGTCGAGACATTAACCTCGGCCAGAATTACGGACACGAATGAACATCAGGAAAACGTGAAGATCGTCGGTCGCGTGGAGCACGACTTCGTTCCGGGCAAGGGATCGCTCACGCTACCCCCATTTTCCATGACGTCACTGGTCGCTCCGAGCCACGGATGTGCCCCAAAGCGCTAAGACCCTAACGCTTGAGGGCGCTCTTGAGTTTGCGCGCCACGCTCATGGCCTGCTTAACACCGGGGAGGGACTCGAAGGCCCCGAAGGTGATGTCGCTGCGGGAGCTTCGCTGGCCGGCGAGCGAAGGTTGTGCGATGAGGGTAACGAGTTCGGGATGAGCGGCGCGAAACATGGTGAGCGCGCCATCCACGTGCATGGGACCGCCAACGGGATCACCCGGTGGCCGCACCAGGCAGCCTTCGAGATACTCGACGAGCGGGGCGAGCGCGCTACGGTGAACGCCGTACATGTGCAGGTTCTGCAGATGGCCACTGAACTCGACGAGCGAGGGCGGTGTTCCCGCTGGCGGAGGCGAGACGGGTGCGATGTGTCCCAGGTGGACGAACTGCCAGTCGCGCTTCTTCAGGCCCAGCGCGACCTCTCCCACGAGGGCACAGTTTCGGGAAGGAACATCACAGTCGTCTTCAAGGACAAGCACGTTCTCGACGCCTCGGTTGAGCGCATCCCGGAGAACGCCAAGGTGGCTCATGAAACATCCGTGGGCGCCGAGCGAGGGAAAGCCGGCCAGTTCGGTGGGCCGCGTCGCGACGTAGACTTCGACGCTGCCAGGCTTCCACTCAAGGCCGAGTGCCTGAAGCTGGCGAGTGACCTCGTTATAGCGGTCAGTGCGGTCGGGGAGATTGATCACCCGGATGAGGTCGAAGCTTTCGGTTAGCGGGGGCATGGAGTCATCTCAGGGGAACAGGTGCAGCGCCACTCACTTCAGCATAGAAGCTTTCCTGCGCAGGGTTAGTTTGTTGCCGCACGGCCCATAGCAACAGGATGCCAATCGCCAGGAGTATCCAGCAGGTGTGGCCACCGAGCGTGAGATCCCAGAGTCGAGGAGAGCGGGCGATGATGCCGTCCGCTTCTCCCAGCTTTCTGACAATCGCGCTGGTGTTGAGAAGGAAGTCCGAGAGCAAGAGCAGGAGCCAGCGCGCGGAGCTGAATTGGAGATGGGTGAAACACCAGAGAATAAGCGGGAGAAGCACGATTGCCGCATACATGCGGGTGTAGCTGGGAAGAAGTCCAAGGCTGAGGCATCCGGCGGCGACAAGCAACGGCAGGCCGAAGGGCCTGTTCCCTGCTTCAGAGAACGCAATGGACTTGGACGATGATGCTCTCTTGAGGAAGAGGAAGAGCAGCACGAGATAAACGAGCGCGGCGGATGCGGAGGCGAAGGTACGGTTCGCAACCAGAGCAAAGACGACCAGTTGAAGATCGATGCGGTCCGTGTTCTCGGTGTTCTGGGGCGAGACATCGGCGTTACCGCCGTGGGTAAACAGGAAGCTGACGTTGTCGCGATAGTCGGTGAGCCATGACACCCCCTGATGGGCAACAAGGGGCGCGAGGGACAGGGCCGTGATGACTCCACACGAAAACAGGATCGCAGCGATCAGGCGCCACCGGCGAGTATAGAGGAGCCACGGCAGAAGAAAGACGCCGGTGGTCGGCTTCAGCAGAATTGCGGCAGTCACGCAGCATCCTATAAGGATGGCGCTCTTCGACACACTTAAACTTTGGGGCTTCGCTGGGGCGTCCGAAACGGCATCGAATTGAGAGGCGAGGACTCCGCCGCGAACAGAGGTGAGAATGGCGAGGATCGCCGTGCAGGATGCGATGAGAACGATGTTCAGAGAATGGAATGCAGTGTGAACAGGAGCGAAGCCGAGCGCGAAGGCGACAAAGAGAAGGGCCATGGGCTCCTTCACGAGATCGGCGAAGCGGTTGTGCTGAGGCCAGCCAACGCGCAGCAATCCATAGATCGCAGCTGCGTAGAACGCCAGTCCAATCAGCACGAAGACATATACGGCGGAGCTCCAGCGCAGCAGCGCCAGTGGAGTCATCAGCAGAAGCGTGGGCGGAGGATAGACGGAGTGAGTGCCGGAGACCCAGTCGCTCAAGCCAAGATTCGGGCCGCCCCTTGCCTGCCAGGTGGAGAGGAACTTGAATGGGTTGTAGGGATTGGCACCGGCGAGCCAGAGGGTTGAGCTGGTGTAGGGGGCTGCGAGATCGCTAAGCCAGTTGGTACCGACACGGCCGAGAGCGCGTACAAGAAACTCGGCCGCTCCCAGAAGGACGGCGAGTCGTGCAAGCCATAGGGATCGTCTGGAGCTTGTCGGCAAGTTTGTCGGCAAAGAGGTTAAGCGCTGCATCCGGCCATGTAAAATGAGATCGTCAGCAGGGCACAGTCTAGCATAGGAAGCGATACTCACAGGCTCGCACGAAAGTCGCATTTGACAGGCCTGGGGAAGATCGGCGGGGCTTCCGTTGTGGACCTGAAGGCTACTACAACCAATTGGCAGTACAAGGCGTTGAAGCGCCGGGTTATAACTGAATCTTAAGTGTCTCCGGCGGCGTATCTCGGAGAAGTGGTCCTGCAACCGAGAACCGATTTTTGCCGCTGAATTTGATTCCATTATGGTTCAAGCACTCATCCTTATTCCGGCCCTGATCGCGATTGGAATGCTCAACGCATCTCCTGCCGCGCGTGTGATGCTGAAGGTATACGTGCCGTGCATGATGATCATCCCCATGTACCTGCAGTTCCGGATGGGGGGGCTGTTTCTCAACGTTACATCGGTCGTCACGCTCTTCCTGGCGCTGATCGGGTTCTACGCCTGGTATGGGACGCTGAAGCTCACGCTGCTGGACATGTGCATTGTCTTGAATACCTTCAGCGCGTTCTACGCGGATGCTCACCGGCACGACCTGAAGATCTCCATCTACGCTTTTTGCCTCATTGTCTCGAAGACCCTCTTTCCTTACGTCATAGGCCGGACGCTGATTGAGCAGACCGGGATGCGAAAGCAATTCGCGAAGACCCTGGTGCTGTGTCTTGCCGTCGTCTCCCTTGTCAGTCTGTGGGAGTACCGGATGGAGAAGAACCCCTTCCAGACGTTTGTCGAGCGCTTGACTCACGAACCGTCCGGATGGGGGATCATGACGCGCTGGGGCTTCGGGCGCATCGCTGGTCCGTATGGTCACGCCATTACCGCAGGCATGATCTTCTCCACCGGACTGCTGCTGCAACTGTGGTTGTTCGGCACCGGAAGCTGGAACTCCTCGAAGTTTCTGAGGTTCTTCCGTTCGCGCAGGAAGCCACTCTACCTTACGCTGGTTATGTGCATGGGTCTGTTCATGACGCAGTCGCGCGGGCCGTGGATCGGCTGCGGATTCGGTCTGATCGTGGCGTCGATTGGCTTCTCGCGTAATCGCAGGCGGGCCGCCATCATTGCGGTGAGTGGCCTGGTCGTGGCAATCACCATCGCTGGTGTGGCGCTGAACAAATACACCGACGTCGACGAGACCAAGACGACCGACCGCGACCAGTTGAATGCCAGCTATCGCCGCAATCTCATTGCAACCTATAGGCCGCTGATCGACCAGGGCGGGTTGTGGGGGTGGGGAACTCCTGAGCTCGCCAGCAACGGGACCGTAGGGTACAGCAAAGACCAGACGTCTATCGATAACGAGTACATCCGCGTCGCGATGTGGCAGGGTTACGTCGGGGTCTTTCTCTTTGTATCGATGGAACTGCTCGCGATCTGGCAACTGATCAAGCTTTGTATCAGCCTTCGAAATCGTGAAGACATTCTGTTCTGTTACTGCCTGTTGGGCGCGATCGTCGCATCCGCCTTCAGTTTGACGACGGTGTATCTGGGCGACCCCATGATGCAAATCCTGTTCCTGATGTTTGGCTGGGCGATGTCGATCCGCCCCACCCGCTCTGTCGAGGAGATCCAAGTACCCCTGGCGACGGGAAAGTATGCATTCCAGAGAGTCTTCGCTTGAGGCCTTTGGCCTTGTCTTTGGTGGAGACCGGCCGGGCTGAATTTCAGTTCCCGCCGCGTGTACAACAAATTCGTTAGGCGGATTTCGCCTCGCAGCCTGTAACCTAGCGATGTACTTTCCTCAAGACAAAGGGATTCGCCATGAGTTTGCACAAGACGCTGCTGGTTACCGGCGGCGCCGGATTCATCGGATCGAACTTCGTGCTCGCTGCGGTTGCGGCGGGGCAGACGGTCGTCAATCTCGATGCCCTGACGTATGCCGGGAATCTGGGCAACCTTGCATCGATCGCAGCCGATCCTCGCCATATCTTCGTTCACGGGAACATCAACGATGGGGAGCTGGTGGCGAAGCTGCTGGCTGAGCATCGGCCTTCGGCGGTCGTCCACTTTGCGGCAGAAAGCCACGTTGATCGGTCCATTGCGGGGCCCGAAGCATTCCTGAAGACGAACATCGATGGCACGTTCACAATGCTGCGATGCGCGCGGGCGTTCTATGAGTCGCTGGCGGGCCAGGAGAAGGAACAGTTCCGGTTCCTGCACGTTTCGACCGACGAGGTCTATGGCACGTTGACGCCGGAGGATCCGGCGTTCCATGAGAAGACGCCGTATGCGCCGAACTCGCCCTATGCCGCTTCGAAGGCATCATCGGACATGCTGGTGCGGGCCTGGGTCCACACGTACAAGCTGCCAGCGTTGATCACGAACTGCTCGAACAACTACGGCCCGTTCCAGTTCCCCGAGAAGCTGATTCCGTTGATGATCCTGAACGCTCTGGCGGGCAAACCGCTGCCGGTATACGGCGATGGTCAGCAGGTCCGCGACTGGCTCTACGTGGCTGACCACTGCAGCGCGATTGCGACGGTTCTCGAGAGTGGCCGCGTGGGCGAGACCTACAACGTAGGCGGCGGCAATCAGCGGGCGAACCTTGCGGTGGTTCATACAGTTTGTGCTTTGCTCGATGAGCTGCGGCCCGATTCGCAGTTCGTTCCTCACAGCAAGCTGATCACGTATGTGCAGGATCGTCCCGGACACGACCGGCGTTATGCCATCGACGCCCGAAAGATTGAGGGCGAACTAGGCTGGCACGCTGCCGAGAGCTTTGAGACCGGGATGCGCAAGACGGTCGAGTGGTATCTCGACAACCCGGAATGGCTGAAGGACGTGACCAGCGGAGCCTATCAGCAGTGGGTGAGCAAGAACTATGCCGACCGGAGCAGCGAGGCGTCAACAGATTTTGCAGTGGCTGCTGCGGTGGAAGCAGGTACGAAATGAAGGGCATCATCCTGGCCGGCGGCTCCGGCACGCGACTTCATCCGGTGACGCAGGCCGTCTCCAAGCAGCTTCTCCCGGTCTACGACAAGCCAATGATCTACTACCCGCTTTCGGTACTGATGCTGGCTGGGATACGCGACATCCTGATCATCTCCACGCCCTCCGACACACCCCGGTTCGAGCAGTTGCTGGGCGACGGAAAGAAGTGGGGCATTGAGATTCAATACGCGGTGCAGCCTTCCCCGGACGGACTGGCACAGGCGTTCCTGATCGGCGAAGAGTTCCTCGCGGGCGAGGGCTGCTGCCTGGTGCTGGGCGACAACATCTTCTACGGCCACGACTTCGCAAAGACGCTGCGCGACGCCGCCTCTCATACAACTGGCGCGACCGTATTTGCCTATCCGGTGATGGACCCGGAGCGGTATGGCGTGGTGGAGTTCGACGATCAACGCCGTGCAGTCTCCCTCGAAGAGAAGCCCCTGAAGCCGAAGTCGCGCTACGCAGTGACAGGCGTCTACTTCTACGACAACCGCGTTGTCGAGATTGCGAAGAACCTGAAGCCCTCGCCGCGTGGCGAACTTGAGATTACGGACGTCAACATCTGGTATCTCAACGCGGGCGAGCTGCGAACCGAGGTGTTAGGACGCGGTCTGGCGTGGCTGGATACAGGGACGCACGATTCGCTGCTTGAAGCCTCGAACTTCATTCACACCATCGAGCAGCGGCAGGGCCTGAAGGTAGCGTGTCCTGAAGAGATCGCCTATCGACTCGGCTACATCAATGCGGCCGAGCTGACGGCACTGGCTGAAGACATCAAGAAGAGCACCTACGGAAAATACCTGCTGCGACTACTCGAAGAGACGGTCTACTAGGGTGGGTCGATCCTCCGGGCAACGGTTTCTGGTAACAGGAGCCTCAGGTCAGGTAGGCGGCGAGCTGCTGCACACGCTTGCCCCTTTCGGCCAGGTGATCGCTCCATTGCGCGCCGATATGGACCTCGCCAATCCCGATTCGGTCCGGGCCTTCGTGCGTGACGCCAAACCGGACTGGATCGTAAGCGCCGGAGCGTACACCGCAGTCGATAAGGCCGAGTCCGAACCCGAACTGGCCTATGCGATCAATCGCGACGCCGTGGCAGCGATGGGAGTTGAGGCGAAGGCTCTGGGAGCCTCAGTGCTGCACTTTTCGACAGACTACGTCTTCAACGGGGAAGGCACCGTTCCCTGGGTCGAAGACGATCCTACTGGGCCGCTTGGCGTCTATGGCGCAAGCAAGCTGGCGGGAGAACAAGCGCTGCTGGAGAGTGGGGCGGCGGCGATAGTCTTCCGGACAAGCTGGGTCTACGGAGCTACCGGCAAGAACTTCCTGCGAACCATCCTGAAGCTGGCGCGTGAACGGACCGAACTGCGAATCGTCGACGACCAGCATGGAGCGCCGACCTGGAGCCGGAGCCTGGCACAGATGGCGGCACACGTGATCGCGCGATCCGGGCAGAAGCGAGAGGCTGCCGCCCCATTTAGAGGGATCTACCATGTGGCGGGCGGCGGCGAGACGACATGGGCAGGCTTTGCCCGAGAGGCGATCGCGATGCTTCAGGATCTGGAGCCAGAAACGAGCCTGGCGAAGGTGACGGGAATTCCGAGTAGCGAATATCCCACCGCCGCAACGCGGCCTGGAAACTCGCGCCTGAACTGCGGAAAGATCACACAAGCCTTTGGCTGGAAGCCGGTTGACTGGCGGGAATCATTGAAACTGGTCATCGCGGAGGTTCAGTTGCCGACGCCGACCGACTGAAAATGGATCGACTCTTTTTATGGTTTCTTTATAACTTTAGGGTTAGGTTCAAAAGGATTGCGACTTCAGCGGCACGCGACCAAAGTCTCCATTCGGCCGATGCGCGGTCGCTGCAGCTTCTGATAACGTACACTCTGAATTCCCCTTATCTCTTCACTTGAACGGATTGGTGTCGCCTGACTTGGTCATCGACTCTCAAAGGCTCAATACGGTCCCCGGCTGGGCTGACCGTGTCGCAGTTTGCCCGCTCTACATCCCTCGTGGGACTGCGAGATTTCGACAGGACGGTAGACTGACGTGGTGACCCCCTCGAACTCCGGGCCGACCCGCATCGCCTACCTGCTGAGCCAGTATCCCGCGATCTCGCATACCTTTTTTCTGAACGAAGTCCTGCTCATGAGAGAACGCGGGTTCTCCATCGAGACGGCTTCGGTGAACTCGATCCACCCACCGGCGGGGGGATTTCCCGAAGACGAAATGCGCGAGGCGGCACGAACGTTCTATATCAAGGAGACGCCGAAGGGTCGGATTCTGAAGATCCTGCTAGAGACTCTCATCCGTCGACCGGGCGTGGTGAGGCGGGGTCTGTCGGCGGCGCTGGCGCTGCGGCCCTGGGACCTTCCCGGGATGGCCTATTCCCTCTTCTACCTCGTAGAGGCCATTCTCCTGGGAGAATGGATGCAGCGGAGAGGATGCACGCATCTCCATGTACACTTCGGCGGCTCGGTGGCGACGGTTGGCATGCTGACGTCGATCGCCTGGGAGATTCCGTACTCGCTGACGATCCACGGCCCGGAGGAGTTCTACGACGTAGGATCATCGTTTCTGGAACAGAAGTTGCGGCAGGCGAGTTTTGTGACCTGCATCAGCGATTTCTGCCGGAGCCAGTTGTACAAGATTGCGCCGGTAACTTCTTGGGGCAAGTTTGAGGTCTGCCGGCTGGGCGTTCGGACTGCGGTGTTCACACCCCCGCCCGAGACGGCGCGGGAGACGCTGCACATCGTCTCCGTGGGACGGCTGCATCCGGCGAAGGGACAAATGATACTTCTCGGGTCAATTCGCGAACTGCTTGACCGCGGTCTTCAGGTACGCTTAAGTATCGTAGGCGACGGAGACGGACGCAGCTCGCTCGAGCAGTTCATCGAGACCCATGACATGAAGGGTTCCGTCACGCTGCATGGCGCACTGAGCCACCCCGCAACCCGTGCCCTTTTGGGAACGGCTGACCTTTTTGTTCTGCCAAGTTTTGCCGAGGGAGTTCCAGTGGCACTGATGGAAGCCATGTCCATGCGGGTAGCCTGCATCAGCACCTTTGTAGCGGGAATCCCTGAGTTGATCGAACCAGGAACGCAGGGGCTGCTGGTGCCTCCGTCCTCGCAGACTCACCTGACGGAGGCCATGGCGTCTCTTATAGAGGACGCTTCTCACCGGAAGGCCCTCGCGACGGCGGGCAGGGAAAAGGTTCTTTCGAGCTATGATCTCTATACGAACATCGGAAAACTCAGCAAAGTATTCGAGCGTCACGGAGTCATTGGGAGCAGTCCGGAGACCCCTGCTCCTGAGGTTGCATCCTGACTGAACGCAAGAGCCGGCACTCAAGGTCTGGAGCCGCGTGATGCGGGCCAGAGATGAAGCGAAGATCGAGAAGGCAACGGAGCGAACGCTACCACTCATGCAGACCGAAGCAAACGACACTGGATCCCCGAAGCCCGCGATCTCGATCCTTATCGTGTCCTTCAACACCCGTGACGTGTTGCGCGAGTGCCTCGATTCAGTGGCTGCCGCGACCGGCGATCTGGTTGTGGAGACGATCGTAGTCGACAATTGCTCCCGCGACGGTTCGGCCGCCATGGTGCGTGAGGAGTTTTCCTGGGTTCGGGTGATTGAGAGCACTGAGAACCTTGGCTTCGGGCGGGCGAACAACCTTGCCTTTGCCGCGGCGCGCGGCCGCTACATCGTGTTGTTGAACTCGGACGCGTTTCTGCAGCGTGACACCCTTTGCCTGTCTCTGGAAAAAATGGAGGCCGACCCGACGGTGGGTCTCGCGAGCGGCCGCCTGGTGGGACGCGATGGGGAGTTGCAGCCCTCGGCACGAATGTTCCCTAGCCCGATGCGTAATCTGCTGGTGATCTCCGGACTAGCCGACAAGTATCCCAAATCCCGTTTCTTTGGTCAGGCCGACCGAACCTGGGCCGATCCGATGGAGGCTGCCGAGGTCGACTGGGTGCCTGGCGCTTACTCGATCATTCCGGCCGACATCCTGCACCGGTACGGCTTCTTCGATCCGAGGTTCTTCCTGTACTACGAGGAAGTAGATCTTTGCCTGCGCATCCAGAGCGCCGGATACAAGATCATGTACTGGCCGGAGATCTGCGTGGTCCATGTGGGGGGCGAGTCCTCCCGCCAGATCAAGACGCTCGAGATGTCGCAGACCGGGGCGCAACTGGTGTTATGGCGGATGCGCAGCACCCTGCTTTATTACCGAAAGCACAAGGGGTCGGCGGCGATCGCGGTGCGCTGGCTCGAGGAGATCTGGTATCTGCTGCGGGCGTGGCGGAATCGGCTTCGAGGCGGGGAAGAAGCGCGCTGCGAGGTCCGCAATCAGGAGCGGCTGGCGGGCTTAATGAGCCTAGCCTGGAAAGAGACCAAGGGTGGACGTGTCTCGCCTCCGCAGCCCTGGTAGTTCATCCCCTTCGGGTGGGATTCCAGGCAGTCCAAAGATGTATGGACAGGTCTATTTACAGCATCCATGATTGGGGGGGTCGATGAGTTTGATCATCGCATGTCTCGGGCCCATCTTGATCAAAACATGTAGGCCGGTCTGACGGCATAGCAGAAACCAAATCTCCTGCTGCGGAGGAGGGCACAGTTGCCGAACGAAGACAATTGTGACGGTAAAACGCCGAAGCTTCGCGGCGGCGAGAGGTTATCGACGAGCAGTTTCACGCCGCATCGTCAGAGGCATCGTGATGGCTGGCGCTGCGCTCGCGATCACCGCGCCAGCTTATCGAATCGAGGCATGTACTGTTGTGCGGAAGGCAGCATGCCGAAGGTACTGGGAAGGAACTTTCGAACGTGCCGGAGATTGGAGAGCCATCTTCTTCCGGTGTATGATACAGGTACTGAAAGTTTTGAGCATCATGTTAGTTCCCTGTCTGGCGAAAGTCTCACGGCGACCGAGGCAAGCACGGATTCAGCCCGGATCAGCGGTACAGAACCAGCTGGGGCTTGGTTCATTCGCCGGAAGATCGAGTTAGACATCCAGACGTGCACCGGGGGCGCGGCCTCGCGGGGGGCCGCAAGAACGGCGTATCGCGATGGAACACCAAGTAGCCTGCAGGCGGGAGCAAACATGGGAGGCGGACTCAAACGAATCGCAATCCTGGGCGTACCCATCGACAACCTGTCGATGGACGAGACGATCGAAGCACTGGACAAGTTGATTGAGACGGACGGCTTTCACCAGATCGCCACCGCCAATATCGACTTTCTGATGAAGGCGATCGGCGACGACGAACTGATGGACATCCTTCAGCGCTGCGATCTCGTGTTACCCGATGGAATGCCGCTTGTTTGGGCCTCGCGCATCATGGGAACTCCGCTAAAAGAGCGCGTGACAGGAGCCGACCTGCTTCCGCGCCTGGCCGAACTCTCGCAACGGAAGGGCAGGCGCCTCTTTCTGCTGGGGGCGACCGAAGAACGCTCCCGCGATGCTGCCGCATGGATCATGCGGAACTATCCCGGAGCGCAGATTGCCGGCCGGTTCTCTCCTCCATTTGGCTCCATCGACGACATGGACCATGTCGGTATCCTGCGGATGATCGAAGAGTCCGACGCGGACATCCTGCTGGTGGCCTTCGGAAATCCGAAACAGGAGAAGTGGCTGGCGATGCATCGCAGCCGCCTGCACGTACCCGTCTGCATCGGCGTGGGCGCCTCGCTCGACTTTCTCTCCGGAACCCATACCCGCGCTCCGGAGTGGATGCAGAAGTCCGGACTGGAGTGGATGCACCGCTTCTATAAGGAACCAGGACGCCTGGGTAGCCGGTACACCCGGAACGCGCTCGGCATCCTGCGTCACCTGTCGTTGCAGATGCTGGCGGTATCGGCGCAGCCGCGCACCTCGGCACTCTCCCGCATCTCGGTCTTCCAGGAAAACCAGGCCCTCGTCATCACGCTGGTAGGAAGATTTACTGGTGAAATGGTGGAGGAGTTCGACCAGGCTCTTGAACAGCTCGAAGATCTGAACTCGCCGATGATCCTGGACTTGAATCTCACCACATCGATCGGTGCGGACGCGATGGGCTTCCTGGTGGATTTGAGCAGCAAGATGCGCGACCGCAACCAGGATATCTGGCTGGTAGGAATGCGGCCGAGTCTGCGTCGGCTCTTCAGGACGGCCTTTTTGCAGGAACGGCTGTTCCGTCTTGCGCCGAAGGTGGCCGATGCCCTGCGTCGAATCGATTCCAAGGCTCCGGCGGCTGAGCCCAGGACGACCCCGCGACCTTTCCTCAAAGAGGAAGTCGGTCGATGAGAGAGCGTCACACAGATGTTACCGCGCCTGAGGCCGGGAGATCGAAGCTGGAGGGGACCATCTGGCAGATTCGATCGCGTCGCGGTCGAATTGAGCGGG
The DNA here is from genome assembly GCF_025685565.1 of Granulicella aggregans. Classification (NCBI taxonomy): domain Bacteria; kingdom Pseudomonadati; phylum Acidobacteriota; class Terriglobia; order Terriglobales; family Acidobacteriaceae; genus Granulicella; species Granulicella aggregans. Next base: position 2,040,677 of record NZ_JAGSYE010000001.1, on the reverse strand, counting down.
GGGCTCTTGTTCTCGAGTCTTTCAGACATGCGGCTGCTGAAGATTGCGTCGATACGTCTAACACATTCGTTGCAATCTGCACCGAAGACGGCATTTCCTTATTGAAAACATGGGTTTCGACGCATACCCTTAAGGCTGTGGCGGTGTCTCGGGAATGTAGGTTCGTATGGCAGTAACTGTGTTGCTGGCTCTCGCTGTTTTCCTGAAATGGGTTCTTCTGCTTCTCACTCTTCCGCTTGTGGTCGAGCTGTTCCTGCTCACGATCGGGTCGATGTTGCCTGCCCGGCGGGAAGAGGCTGGCACGGGCAGCCTGATCGCGCTGAATGCTTCTGAAGGTACCGCAGCCGAACTCGAGAACTATCGGCACGACTTCGTCACGGACGTTCCGAAGGCGCCGAAGCGATTGATGATCATCGTTCCGAGTCACAACGAGGAGTTGTGCATTACCCGCTGTGTGCAAAGCCTGACGGAGGCCACGGGAGCCGGGGACAACATTCTGGTGATCGCCCACAACTGCAACGACTCTACGGCCGAGCTGGCGCGAAAGGCTGGTGCCAGGGTCGAGGTCGTCAACGACCTCGGACGCAGAGGGAAGGGCCATGCACTGAAGCACGGCTTCGAGTACGCGTTTGGCCCGGGCATGGCAGACGCCGTGATGATCGTCGACGCCGATTCGACCGTCTCGCCAAACATTGTTCGGGTTGTGCTGAAGCATCTTGCGTCCTCTCCTGTAGTGCAGTGCCGTTACCAAGTCAGGAATTTTTCGGCATCCTGGCGAACCGGAATGACTTCGCTCGCCTTCCTCGGCATCAACGTGGTGCGGGCACGCGGACGGGACAACCTTGGACTGTCCTGCGGAATCTTCGGCAACGGTTTCGCGATGCGCCGCGAGGTGCTGGAAGAGGTTGCCTACGACGCGCACTCGATCGTCGAAGATATGGAGTTTCATCTGTCGCTGGTAGAGCGCGGTTACAAGGTTCGCTTCATCGAGGAGGCCTTCGTGCTGGGCGACATGCCGCTCTCCGCCGGCACCTCGGCCAGTCAGCACTCACGCTGGGAGGGCGGACGTCTGCGCCTGCTGCGAGACTGGGGTTTCCGGCTCCTCGGCAACGTGGCGCGGGGCAAAATCAGACTCAGCGAGCCGCTCATTGATCTGCTGGGGCTTCCCCTTGCCCTCGAGGTCTTCTCCCTGGCGCTTCTCCTGCTGTACCCGACGAGTCTGACTCGTGGCTACGTGCTCGTGGCTTTCTGCGTGATTCTGTTGCATATGGCCGCGATCGTGAATGTCAGCCCGGACCGCAAAGGGAGCCTGAAGGCGCTCTTGCTCTCTCCGGTGTATCTGTTCTGGCGGGTCACGATGGTCACTTCGGCTGTACGCGCCTCCGGAAAGGGCGCGACCTGGGTTCGCACGACAAGGGACTCGGCAGTCGAAGTCGCGCCACAGGAGATTTTGGCTGCCAAGGCCGCCAATCATACCCAGGAGATCTCATGAAGCACACTCCCCAACTTCTCCTTAGCCGCTCCGTACGAATCTCCGCGCTCGGCTGCGGAATTCTATTCGCGAGCGTATCCTCAAAGGCTTTCTCCCAGGCTGACCCGGCAAGCCAGACCAACAGCCCCGCAGCCAGTACCGGGACTACGCCGCAGGACTCAGGCCTGCAGAGACACCCTCTCGACTTCGAGGCCAGCCAGCCCCGCGCGGATGAGGAATATCTACTCGGTGGCGGCGATGACGTGCTCGTTTCGGTTGCGGGCAGGCCAGAGTTGAGCGGGCCGCATGTTATCGGCCCAGATGGGCGTATCACCATGCCACTCGTCGGGACGGTGAATATCGGGGAGAAGTCGCGTGACGACGCCGCCAAGGCTATCGATACAGCCCTCTCGAAGTACTACAGCGGCGAGATGTCTTCCACGGTACAGGTAACCAAGTACGGATCGAACCACATCCTGCTGCTTGGTGCGATAGAGCACCCTGGGATTATCACTTTCGATCAACCGCCTACGCTCCTCGAAGCCGTCACGCGTGGAGGATCTGTCATTAATGCCGATAGATCAACCCAGATCGCGCGCAGATGCGTGATCTACCGAGGCGACGATAAGGTGATGAATGTGAACCTGAGCGAGCGCTTCGACAGTAAGCGGGCCCTGAACGACATCCGGCTGCGGCGCAACGACATCGTCTACATTCCGGAGGATCAGGAAAGCCTTGTCTCTGTCCTGGGTGAGGTAATGCGCCCCGGGCCAGAAAGGCTAACCAGCCACAGCACGCTGACAACCCTGCTAGCGGGTGCGGGTGGCATCACGGAGAAGGCAGGCAATCCGTCGATCCAGATCTTTACACCTTCAACGGGGAAGGTCCAGACGATCAAGTTCCAAGACCTTCTTCGTCCTCCGGCTGGAAGTGATCTTGCGTTGCACGATGGGGACATCATTTACGTACCCCGTAGTGGGATAGCAAAGACCGGCTACTTCTTCCAGCAGATATCTCCCATCATCGGAATTGGGACGCTCTTTACCTTGACGCGGTAGAAGCGAGTCGTAGTCGATCGACGCACGGAAAAATGCAAAGCATGATGCTTCAAATCCATTTCTCTGGAGAATGATCTAGTATGCCCTCAACCAGCGAGCTCTCCCCGATCGCCGCACCACCTGGAGCTGCGTCCTCCAGCGGCGAGCCCGTACGGGTTGGCATTCAGCCCCTCGACCTCATCCGCCGGCACGCGAAACTAGCGGCCGGGGTCGCTCTCTCAGTGGGCCTGCTTGGCGGCCTGGTGCTGCACAACCGCATGAAGCCGTCGTACGAGTCGACCGCTGTCGTCTACGTGTCGCCCGTCTTCCCCACAGCGCTGGGCGGCGACGGCCACGACCACGACCGCCAGTACGACTCCTTCCTGGAACAACAGATTACCTCGGCCACGCGCTATGAGACGCTGCAGAAGGCGATACGGAAGTTCCCTCAGGCATGGCCGACGGTGTTCCCTGGCGAGCCGGAGCAGAACCAGATTCTCAGACTTCAAAAAGCCTTGAAGGTGGAACAGGTCGGACATAGCTACGAGGTCTCGATCACGCTTGAGAGTGATCGTCCGGCGACAGTTGCGGACTTCGTCAACGAAATTACATCGGAGTACCTTGCCGATGCGCGCGACGAAGAAGTATTTGGCCATGATCAAAAGCTGGCTACCTTGAAGCAGGACAAGGCAGACATCGAACGCCAGCTTGCCGCGGCGATGCAGAAGCAGAGCCAGTTGCTGCAGGATATTGGCATGGCTCACTATGAACCAACGGGTGGCACCAATCCCTTCGACGATAGGCTCAATAAGTTGCGCGGGGACTACGGCGATGCCCGCGAAAAGGCGATCGAGGCAGACGCCGAACTGCATTCCCTGGGCACGGGGAGTACCCCCAGCCCGGCCCTGCTTCAGGCGGCTCAGGAAGAGGTGAATCTTGATGGCACCGTCTCGGCCACCAAAGCCGGGCTGACCGCAAAGAAAGCGACGAACCTTTCGCTCATGACGGGTCTCAAGCCTACTAACCCCGCCTACATCCAAATGCAGAACGATAACGCGGAGATTGATCAACGACTTGATCAGATCAATCGGGATGCAGTTCGCAAGGCTGCAGCACATATTCAGCAACGGGCGTTGTCCGCCAAGGCGCGTGCAACAAGCCTGGAGAACGAACTCGCCACTGACATTGCGAAGACAACCGCGGAAGCATCGACCGCCCGTCCCAGACTGCAGCAGTCGCAGCTCATCGCGTCCGAGGTGGACCGTCTGCTGGCTATGGAAGGCGTAGTCGAGACGCGTCTGCAGAACGTCTCGCTAGAGGGCGATTCGCCCGGATCGGTGCGCCTCTTCTCAGCGGCTCTGCCTCCCAACGGCCCGGTGAAGCGTAAGACGGCGATCGCTTATGGTGCGCTGCTGATCGCGTGCCTCATCTCCGGATTCGCGGCAGCTTTCATCGCCGACGCGGTAGACCCGCACATCTATACCAGCCGTGATATCCGCAAGGTCGTCGGCTTCCCACCGATCGGACTCCTCTTGAGCGACTCGGAGTTCTCGCCAGATATGCAGCGAGAGTATTTCCTGCGTCTGGCGGGCGGTTTGGACCAGGCCCATCGCCGCACGGGTGCCCGCACCTTCGTGTTTCCGTCCGTAGGACGCAGCAGCTCCAGTTCTATTGTGGAGCGGCTTGGAGCCGAGCTTGCGAGCAATGGTCTTCGTGTCCTGGTGGTCAACATCCTGCATCCGGGACAATCGAAACCTCCAGCAAAGACGTCGGCGTCGGTCGCATCCAATACCGAAACAGCGCAGCAAAATCCGCGCTTGCTGTCCGTGACGGATGGCTCGTCACAGCTCTCCACCGAGGTCGACAAGGATCCCTATCGCGTTATCTCGCTTCCTGCGTCGGAGGTTGCTGAGCTGCTTCGCAGGTCGCGCAGTTACTACAACACGATCCTGGTTGCTGCTGACCCGCTGTTTACCTCGGCTTACACGGAGCACTTTGCCCGCACCGCCGATGGTACGGTGCTGATTGTCGACTCCGGCGAGACCCGGAAGGATGAACTCGTCCGCGCGGCAAGGCTCCTCGAACGGTTGAAGATCGCCGGCATCGCCATCGTGTTGAACGGGATCACCGAGAAGCGCGCTGAGGACGATGTGGCTAAGACCATCGCCGACTACCGCCGGAGCGCTGCTTAGACCGGATACGTCTGCGGCCAAGACTCGCCCATTCTGAACAGCCTGCCCCAAGGAGCCTAATGCCTGCCTCTGATTCGCTGCTGCCGCCGCTTACCACCGAAGAGATCGAAGGCGGTGCTGCGGCTGTCGAGGTACTCAAGGCAACGAGCCAGCGCAATCTCGAAGGCAAAGCGCTGAAGGCGACACTTTGGACCGCGGGATCATACGGCGTATCTCAGTCACTACGCCTGGTGAACAATTGGGCAGTGACCCATATGCTGGTGCCGGAGTACTTCGGACTGATGGCGCTGGTCGCGACCATCACACAGGGAGCTACGCTGATCTCTGACATCGGCTTGCTTCCGGGGGTCATTGGATCTCCACGTGGCGATGAGCCCATCTTCCTCGATACCGCCTGGACGATTCAGGTGGTTCGGGGCTGCCTCCTTTGGGTCATCGCGCTGGTTCTCACGATTCCCGTCGCGCACCTCTATCATGATTCGCGGCTCTACATGCTGATCCCTATCGTCGCGTTCAGCACGGTCATCGATGGCTTCGCGAGCAGTAACCTCATGACGGCCGCCAGGCACATCGGTGTCAAACGGCTGTTGATGATCGACCTTTCCAGCCAGATCCTTACCATCCTCGTCACGTTCGGTCTAGCAGTGACCACCCACAGCATCTGGTCACTTGTAGGCGGATCACTGGCCTCCTCTGTGCTTAAGACTTCGATCAGTCACCTTCCGGCTGTTCTTCCAGGGAGGAGAAACTCCTTCGCCTGGGAGAAAGATGCTGTGCACAGCCTCGTCCACTTCGGCAAGTGGATCATGATCGGTACGGCGCTTTACTATCTGGCCTCGCAGGCTGATCGACTCATCCTGGGAAAGCTGATTAGCTTTAGTGTTCTGGGCGTGTACATTGTCGCGTTCACCTTTGCCGACATCCCGCGGCAGGTGATTCAGCAGTTCTCCTACCGCGTGGGTCTTCCCTTCATCGCAAAGATGACACACCTGCCGCTTCCGGAGTTTCGCAAGAACTGTCTCAAATACCGCTTCTTCGTGCTGGCCGCTGGTTCGTTGATCCTCAGCCTGGTAGTCAACTTCGGCGGTCTCATCGTCACGCACATCTACGACAAGCGTTATGTAGATACCGGATGGATGATCCCTATTCTCGCGCTCGGGCTTTGGCATACGTTGATGTATGCAACGATTGGGGACATTCTCTTCGCACTGGGAAAGTCGAAGTATAACGCCATTGGAACGGCGTGCTTCTGCGCTACGATGTTCCTCTCACTCCCCATCGCTTTCGCCCACTTCGGTCTTCGTGGAGCAGTCATCAGCGTTGCAGCCGGAGACTTTCCTTTCTATCTTGTCTTGACCTATGGGGTATGGAAAGAGAAGGTCAGTGTCTGGCGGCAGGACATCTATTCGACTGCCATGTTCCTTGGATTTCTCGGTATAGGCCATTTCGTCAAGAAGCTCATTCTGGGATAAGCAGGGCCTCTGAATTATGTTCAAGAATCTAGTCAGAAAGATCGCCTTCAGGACCGGGAGACTCACCTCTCTCTACCTGAAGCTGTGCGGGCCAGACGGCGTTGAATACGCCGATTTCCTGCGCGCGCGAAAGGTCTTCCACGCTCAGGGCGAGCACTGCAGCATCCTGATGTCGACTCAGTTTTCGGACCCAAAGTATGTAGAACTGGGAAATAACGTCCAATTCGCGACATGCACCATACTCGGCCATGATGGCTCGAACGCGATGCTGAACCGTGCGTACAACGTCGCGCTTGAAGGGGTGGGGGCGGTGCGCATCAAGGACAACGTCTTCATCGGGCATAACGCGATCGTCATGCCCGGCATCACGATCGGCCCCAACGCGATCGTCGCCGCAGGTGCGGTCGTTACGAAAGACGTTCCTCCGGGAACGGTCGTTGGCGGAGTTCCGGCACGCGTAATTGGCAGCATCGAAGAGCTCTTGGCGCGGCGAATCGAGGAGTCGGCACATCTTCCCTGGGCCGACCTGATCGCAAAGCGCGGCGTTCGCGGATTCGATCCCGCGATGGAACCTGAACTCGTCGCCCGTCGCGTCGCCTACTTCTTCAAGGAGGGCTCCGAGGCCTAGCGCCCGGACAAGCTATGAGTTCCAGCGCGCATCCCCTTCGCATCACGTTCCTTCTTCCCATGTCCGCGTCCAAGCCGGCGGGGGGATTCAAGGTCGTCTATGAGTATGCGAACTTCCTCGCCGCACGGGGACATCAAGTCCAGGTGATTCATCCGAACCTGCTGCGGATCGATGAACCATTCTCATCTCTCGGGCCAAGGACAAAGCTGACCGTCTGGCTACGCTACTTCAAGGAAAAATGGACGAACGGCTACCGTCCCGACCACTGGTTCACCGTATCTCCCCGGGTGGGCATGGCATGGACGAAAGATCTATCGCCAGCGAACACTCCGGACGCCGATATCGTCGTCGCCACGGCATGGGAGACTGCGGAATGGGCGGTCACCTATCCCGCCAGCAAGGGCCGTCGCTTCTACATGATTCAGCATCTCGAGACGTGGTCCGGGCCTGAAGAGCGTGTCTTCGACACATGGAAAGCCCCGATGGAAAAGATTGTCATCGCCGGCTGGCTGCAACGCATTGCCACGGAGATGGGACTGACGACTCATCTGATCCCGAACGGCATGGACTTCTCGCGCTTCAAGCAGACGGTGCCGTCTGAGGATCGCGATCCACACCAGTTGCTGATGCTCTATCACATCGTGGAATGGAAGGGTTCGGCTGACGGACTCGCGGCCTTTGAGATCGCGCGACAGACGATTCCAGAGCTGCGCCTGACGCTCTTCGGCATCGATCCTGAGCCACCCAATCTGCCCACCGGTGTCGAGTATCACCACCAGCCGCCACAAGATAAGTTGAATGGCTTCTACAACCGTGCCGCAGTCTTCATCAGCCCCAGCTGGACCGAAGGCTGGGGGCTTCCACCAGCCGAAGCCCTGATGTGCGGCGGTGCCATCGCCGTGACGCGCGGCGGCGCCGACGAGGCATTTGCAATCGATAACGAGACCGCGCTGGTAAGTCCGATCAAAGATCCGGCAGCGCTAGCAGCCAACATCATCCGGCTCGTTCGCGATAAGGAGCTACGCCTGCGACTAGCTCGGCGAGGACATGATCTCATCCAGCAGTTCACCTGGGAGCGCTCCGGTGCGGCGCTGGAGGCTTTGATGCTTGACGCCGTCGCGCCGAAGGCCGAACCTGCGAACGCAGAGATCGAGACAGCCGTATGAGCGACACGACTGCAAACCCATCGCTTCCACGCATAGGCGTCGTCGTCATCGGACGCAACGAAGGTGAGCGCCTCCGCGCCTGCCTCGACTCTGTCCTTGCAATGAACTACCCAGGTGACCTGCTGGACGTGATCTATGTCGACTCCTCCTCGACTGACAGCTCGGTGGCACTGGCAGAGAGCATGGGAGTGCGGACGATTGTGCTCGAAGGGCCCACGACAGCGGCGCGCGGTCGCAACGCAGGCTGGGCCGCCACGGATGCTCCCTTCATTCTCTTCCTCGACGGAGACACGCTGCTCCATCCAGAGTTTGTGGCCACTGCTCTACCCCGGCTTGCGGATGAAAGCATCGCTGGCGTCTACGGAGATCGCCGCGAGATGCGCACCGTCGATTCGATCTACAACGCAATCTTCGATATGGATTGGAACGCAGCGTCGAGCTCTGGCAGCAGTTGGTCGATCTTCTTCGGAGGAGATGCTCTGGTCCGCCGGTCAGCGCTCGAAAGCGTTGGCGGCTATAATGAATCCCTGATCGCGGGTGAGGAGCCGGACCTTTGCAGGCGCATGCGGGGACTGGGCAATCGTATCCTGCACATCGATGTCCCCATGACACTGCATGATCTCGCCATGTACACGATCAAGCAGTACTGGCGGCGGTCAGTTCGCACCGGCTATGCGTATGCCGAGATCTCTTCGATGTACGCCAGCACGAACGATCCGCTCTGGCGTGCCGAGAGCAAGAGCAACTGGACGCGCGGAATCTTCTGGACCTGCGGGCCCGCGTTCGCGGTTCTGCTCTCGCTGCTGATGTGGTCGCTGCTACCCATCCTTCTGTTTCTGCTGGTTGCGCTAGCCCTGTTCACACGCACCGCGAGGAAGGTGCGAAGCAGAACTGAATCCGCGAAACTGCTCGCCGCATACAGCGTCCATTCACACCTGCAGCAGATTCCCATCTTCTTCGGCCAGCTTCGGTATCGCCGGCAACGCCAGCGCGGCGGCAACGCGGCTATCATCGAGTACAAATCCATCCCATAACCCTGTGGAGCGTTCGCGATGTTCAAGGACTTCAAGGAAGACTGGGCCACCTACAGCGGCAACATCGGTCACCGTGGCCTGTGGGCGATGGCGACCTATCGCTTTGGGCAGTGGCGCTACACGATCAAGTCAGGATTGATCCGCAAGCCGTTCTCGATGCTCTATAAAGTCCTCAAGGTCTTCAGCGAGATGGTCACCGGCGTCGAGCTTCCCTGCGAAGCGGTGGTTGGCAAGCGCCTCGTCATCGAGCACGCCTTCGACATCGTCGTGAGCGGCGACGCCGTGCTGGGCGATGATGTCATCTTGCGCAATGGAGTCACGATCGGCCTGCGCCATCGACTCATTCGCGGATCGCCGGTGATTGGCAATCGCTGCGATATTGGCGCTGGCGCCAAGTTGCTGGGGCCAATCAAGATCGGTGATGACGTCGCCATTGGAGCAAACGCGGTAGTTATTACAGATGTCCCCTCGAACTCAATCGCTGTCGGCGTCCCGGCAAAGATTCGCCCACGCAAGCCGGAGACCGCACCCACAACGATGCCGTTGAACGAACTCACGCCGCAGTAATCAGCTTGCTTGCGACCAGCGGGAGCACCACGCGAAGCCCAAAACATGTCACGAAGTGACCGCCCCGCGCGCAGCGGGTCCGTCCGACAGGACAAGTTTCTTCTCTACATTGAAGAACGAGCGCGCCATCGCATGACCAATTCGCGTGAAGCGTCAGGCCAATCGGGATAGAGGAACTCGAAGCCAGCGTCGAGAAGACGGCCGGGAATAACTTGGCGGCTCTTGAGAATCAGCTCGGATTCTGTGCGCAGAAATAAGGTCCCGATTTCGAGCATCCACCCAGCGACCGGCAGGCCTATGGACGTGCCCCATTCCTGGCGAAGGATACGCATGAAGTTGCGGTTCGGCAGCGGATGGGGAGAGGCAAGGTTGACGGCCCCAGCGATGTACTCTCGCTCAATGAGGAATTCGACCGCACGGATGAAGTCTGCCTCATGGATCCAGGACACATATTGATTGCCCGGAAGTGTTGTGCCTCCGAGTCCGTGGCGAACCAGGCCAAGGAAGACATCGAAGACCCCGCCGCGGTCGGGACTCAGAGTCATGGCGCTACGTAGCGCGATCTTCCTCGTCCCAGGAATGGTGGTGGAGAAGAACTCTTGTTCCCACGCCTTCGCCACCTGAATCGAAAAGTTCCAAGTGTCGGGTGCGCCCGGCTCGTCGCCGCCGAACTCACCTGTGACCTCGTCCATCGGGCGGTCCAGTGCGTGACGGTAGATCGTGGCGGTGCTGGCGTTGAGCCAAACGGCAGGAGGGTTCGCCAGAGCAGCGATAGCCTGGTTGAGTACCTGCGTTGACCGGACACGCGATTCGAAGATGGCTCGGCGGTTTGCTGGAGTGTATCGGCAGTTGACGCTTCTGCCAGCGAGATTGATACAGACCTCGCATCCGTCCAGTTCGTTTATCCATGGACCGAGCGTAAGACCATCCCAGGCAACGACACGCCAGGGTGCGGCGTGAGGGATACGGCTGAGAACGGTTACGGCATGACCTTGCCGGTGAAAGTGGCGGGCGAGAATGTGGCCAACTTGCCCAGTGCCCCCGGGAATGACGATCTTCATTGCAACACATCCTTTCGCTTTGTCTCAACGGCAGTAAGGTAATGTGGCCATTCCGCGGACTCGGCGATTCGCTTGATCACAGCATTGCGCTCGCGCACAAGAGCCAGCATGTAGCGTCTCAGGAAGAGGAACTCCGCAGTCGGTCCAAGGATGGGAAGCGGCGCAGCGATGGCATAGATGTCCTTCATCTCGGTTGCGCCAGTCGGAAGGACCCGAAATATATGGTCAGCCTGCATCGACCGAAAGATGCCCTTGATCATCGTCACCTGAAGATGGAATGGCGGCTCGAGGAGCGTCACCTCGCTGGTCAGGTCATGCCAGAAGCCGAAGTGCTTCGCGCGCCAAGTCACCTGCTGGCCGAGGCCGGTGAGGCCTGAGGTGATTCCACCAACCGCGAGCGCCTGCTCGCCAGAGTGGACGTTAGCGACCAGGTGCACGTCGACGCTGCGAGCGAGATCGAAGCAACGCTCAATTGGGGCATCGATGACCGTCGTCTTTTCGAATCTGATCATGACGCTAAGCTCAGCTTTCCTGCACAGCTTGGATCGAGCCGATTTGAACAAGCCGCCTGAGAGTCTGAGCGAGCGAATCTATCGTCGGCAGCGCGATCTTTTTGATCATGTTCAAATCATGCCCTGGAGGCGATGGGACGTCAAGAATTATTTGAACGCGTTCGGAATTGAGAGGTGGACGTGTAAGGAGCAGGCATTCCACACTGCGGAGTTTTCATCGCACGAGGACTGTGCGATGCGAGAGGCAGGCGCGTGAGCGACCACCTGCGCAGGCGCCCGTCTTTGAAGACACAGAATATCTAAGGTGGCTGAGAAGCGAAGGTGGTGCACCCGAGAAGATTCGAACTTCTGACCTACAGCTTCGGAGGCTGCCGCTCTATCCAGCTGAGCTACGGGTGCATGCTTTAAGCCTAGCACGAGCCGCCCCGCACTTCCATCCGGCAAACAGCCGCAGTTGACACCCGCCACGTCACGCTTGAACATCGGAGACGTTCGTTTAGCTGAATCGAAGAAAGCGAGACCCGCCAAAATGTTTCTCCGCTCCCTAGCCTGTACGCTGCTGCTTGCCAGCTCCACTCTCGCCGTTCCGACGCTGGGATGTGCCCAAATGGCTGACTCCAGCAAGCCTCTCGCCAGTCCAGCCGCAACCGCCAGCGTCGCCATGGGCGACGCCAAGATCACCATCGCCTATAACTCCCCCTCTGTGCGCGGCCGCAAGATCGTGGGTGGCCTGGTCCCCTACGGCAAGGTATGGCGCACCGGCGCGAACCCTGCCACCACATTGACCACCTCAAGCGACCTGCACTTCGGCAACCTCCTGGTGCCAGCCGGGACGCACACGATCTACACCTATCCCAGTGAGAAGCAGTGGCTGCTGATCATCAACAAGCAGACGGGCCAGTGGGGCACGGAGTATGACGTAACCAAGGACTTGGGCCGCGTTCCGATGACTGCGAAGCCGATGTCCAGCCCGCAGGAGGTCATGTCGATCAGCTTCGAGAACACGACGGCAACCTCAACCGAGTTGCACGTGCGCTGGGAGAAGACCGACGAGTTTGTGAAGATCACGAAGTAGCCGCTATTCGGCTGCCCCACGTCTCGATTCTGAGACGTGGGTGATCGCCATAGACGTTATCGCCAATCGTCCCGCGTCTGGGCCTGATCCGCGAAGACCGTGTCAAAGTTCTCCGTCTTTTTGATGAGAATGTCGCCCATCAACGCAGGCTGATTCAGCAGGACGGCCTGTAGCCTTACCAGCTCCAGCATCGCGAGAAACATGCAGATCAGCGCGCGCTCCGAGTGGGTCTGGTGCAGCAGCTTGCGCAGCGAGACAGGCTTCTCTTCCATCAACAGCCGGCGCTTTACGTATTCGATCATCTGCGCGACAGTCACCGATTCCTCATCGACATTCAACACTGGCCGAGACCGCATCCGCGCCAGGATGTCTTGAAAGACCCGAACAAGGTCCGGTACGTCGGCGGCAATCTCGCGTTCAGCACCGGTATCTTCGCGGAACTCGCGAATGCCGGGAACTGACCACGTTGCGTCCTCGATCTGCTGTTTCTGCATCAGCATCTGCGCGGCAGCCTTGAAGCGCTCGTGTTCGAGCAAACGCTCCACCAGCTCCCGCCGCGGGTCTTCGGAGTCCACACCAGTAACGTCGCTCGGGTCGCGCGGCAGCATGGTCTTGCTCTTGATGTGGATGAGCAGCGAAGCCATGTAGATGAACTCGCCCGCTGAATCCACATCCACCTGCTTCAAGTGGTGCGTGTACTCGAGGAACTGCGACGTGATCTGAGAGATCGGAATGTCGTAGATGTCGATGTTCTGCTTGCGGATCAGGTCGAGCAGCAGGTCGAAAGGGCCGTCATAGACCTGCCCCACGGTGACGGAGAACGGCGACTGCGACGCCTCTTCCTTGGCCACCGAGTTTTTCTTCGCGTCGCTGCGCTTCGACTCCGGCGGAGGCGCGGCGATGGGACGAGGCTCCAAAGCAAACGGCTCCTGCGGCTCTCCTTGAGACACCACTGCAACGTCTTCCTGAGCCGCAGCACTAACCTCTTCCCGCACCACCTCAGAAACGTCTTCCTGAGCGGAGCGCAGCAGAGTCGAAGGACCTGCATCCCCGCTCACGTCTGCACGACCGCCGCGATCTTCAGCCTCGTTTTGAACAATCTCGTCAGCCATGGCTAGTCGACACCCATCGCGACGCGAACTTCCTGCAGCGTCTGGTTGGCACGCTCGTTGGCGCGCGCATTTCCTGCCTGCAGAATCGACGCAACTTCGTCCGGATTGGCCTCGAAGTAGCGACGACGCTCCTGGATCGGAACCAGTTCCCTAACCACCGCGTCCGCCAGCCAACCCTTGCACTGGATGCAGCCGATACCTGCGGTGCGACAGCCCTCAGAGGCCTCGGCCTTTACTTCTTCACTCGAGAAGACCTTATGCAGATCGAAGACCGGGCATACTTCCGGATTGCCGGGATCGGTACGGCGCACGCGCGCCGGATCGGTGACCATGCCCTTCAGCTTCTGCCGGAGCACTGGCTCCTCTTCTGAGAGCAGAATCGTGTTGCCGTAGCTCTTCGACATCTTGCGGCCATCGAGGCCAGGGAGCTTGGGCGAGGGCGTCAGCAGTACATCGGGCTCAGGAAGGATTATCGAAGCGGGAGAAGAGAGCTCCTCTGCCAGCTTCTCCTTATCGGAGTGCGCCGATCCAAGGGCCTGATCCTCGCGCGCGCCGTAGATATGGTTAAAGCGCCGGGCGATCTCGCGCGTGATCTCAACGTGCGCGGCCTGATCCTGTCCCACCGGCACGTACTTCGGCTTGTAAAGCAAAATGTCCGCAGACTGCAGCAGCGGGTAGCCGAGGAAACCGTAGGTTGCGAGGTCTTTCTCGCGCAACTGCTCCTGCTGGTCCTTGTAGCTGGGTACACGCTCCAGCCAGGAGAGCGGCGTGATGTTGCTGAGCAGGACATGAAGCTCAAAGTGGGCCGGAACCGCGCTCTGGGCGAAGATCGTGCATAGTTTCGGGTCAAGGCCACCCGCCAGAAAATCCAGCAGCACGTCGCTCCGGTTCTCCTTGATCTTGCTGGTGTCGGCGTAGTCGGTGGTCAGCGCATGGTAGTCGGCAAGAAAGAAGTAGCACTCGTACTCATGCTGCAACTTCACCCAGTTGTAGAGCGCTCCCATGTAATTGCCGAGATGCAGCTTTCCTGTCGGCCGCATTCCGCTCAGTACGCGCGGCCGTTCGCCGGTGCTCGCCGGATTTTGCCCTGATTCAGTCGTCGAAAGTGTCATTCCCTGCCGAATTCCTCAAAAACTTTATGGTACTTGATCGGCCTGACCTAAAGCGCGTTCAGGACGTTGTCGAATATCGTCAGCATGGGAACAAGAATGAAGAGGATGATCCGGAAACCAATGAAAAAGAAGGCGATCATGAGGTAAAAGCTCCAGCTGTCGAAGGTCTGCTGGGCGTTGTAGGGCAGGAAATAGCGCAGTACCTTACCGCCGTCGAGCGACGGCAATGGCACCAGGTTGAAAGCGAAGAGCAGAAGGTTTACGAGGATGCCGTAATAGAGAAACAGCAGAATGGGGAAGACCGGCGGCAGGTCGAGCGTCGAGACCATGGGGTCGCGGAAGGCGAGCCGCGAGGCGATATCGAGCGATTCGGTCGTGCCGGCAACTGTGTGCTTGAGCACCACCAGGATCAGCAGGCAGACCGCAGCAGCCGCCAGATGCGCGAGCGGCCCGGTGAGATAGATGAACATCTCGTCTTTGTAGCGCTTGAGGTTACGAGTCGTGATGGGGATGGGCTTGCCCCAGCCGAGCACCAGCGGGCTGCGGAAGATAAACAGAGCCGGCCAGATCAGCGTCCCCAGCAGGTCGAAGTGCTTGACCGGGTTCAACGTCATCCGGCCCAGCATTTTGGCGGTGGGGTCGCCGAGGCGGGCGGCCATCCACGCCTGCGCCGCATCGTGGATGGAGATCGCTAACAGGAGAACAACAAATTCAAAGATTGCGAGTGCAACGTCCTGACTCATACCTCCAGCTTATCGGAAGCATGAGTTCGACGCGGGAAGCCCGGAGGTGCAGCAGGCTACTGAAGCGAAAACACCGCATAGACGGTCGCCGACTTCGATATCTTCTCCGGTCGAATCGCCAGCGGCTTGAGATTTTTATTGAGCACCCTGCTCATACTCGCCGAATCGGTATTCAGCACTCCAAAGATCCCGGGCCTCGGGGGTGTTTGGTTGCTCGCATACACGAGCGGCCCCAGCGTTACGCCCAACCCTTTGGTCATCCGTTCCGCAATTTGCTTCGCGTGAATCAGCGCCTTCTCCGCCGCCTCGCTCTCGAGCTTCGAGTCATCCGCAAGCTGCCAGTTGATGTTCCCGCTGTTATTCGCTCCAGCGGTGACCGCGACATGCAGCGTATCCGCAGCCGCATCCGCTGGCACCGTAACCGTCCATCCCTGAGAAGCCACGAATCGAATCCCCTTGCTGTATCGCGGCTTGTCCTCATCGCCGATGCCCGAGAGGTTCTGCTCTGTGCTCTCAATCTGCTCCGGCTTGACTCCAGCATCTTTCAGCGCCTTCATGATCGCGTTCGAACTCTTCGAAGCCTCGGCATAAGTCGAATCCTGATCGGCCCCGTAGACGGTGTAGCCCACTGAAACTACCGCCCGATCCGCAACGGCCTGCGCCTCGTCCGTCGTCGTAATCGCGATCGTCCGATTGTCCTTGTTCACCTGAATCGTCTGCGATTGTGCCGCAAACGTCATCGCCGCAATCGCGACTGCCGTAAGTCCGATCCTGTACATAATCCCCCGTTCAAGAGTTCAAGCGGCAATAGCCGCAGGTGGGTTAGACGTCGCCGTCCCGCTTCTCCAGCAGGTCGGCCAGCGTCTCTTTATGCTTTGGTTTCGCCGCGAGCTTCTGCTTCGGATCAGGAATCACGCGCTCGGGCGGCGGCGTGCCTACGCGGTCCCGCGCGTTCTCCTTCACCGCCTTCACAATCGAGAACACCCTCTTTTTTGCCTTCTTCATCGCACTTTCTTTCCAGAGCCTCGGTCATTATCCCCTACTTCACTCTGGCCCGCACAAGGCCTAAGATACTGGAGGCGCAATTGCACCGTTGCGCCTGTAACCCCAGGGGAGATCAGGCATGGAAGAACGTGATTTTTTTGATGAACGGCCCGAGAACCGCACCCACACGATGACCTGTCCGCACTGCGGCCAGCCGGGAGAGTACGAGGTGAGTTGGCTGGTTCGCCGCAAGAAGGCCCAGTTACCGCGCGGCGCCGACGACCGCGACCGTGCTCGCTTCGCCAAGGCCCAAAGCTACATGGTCCGTCGCGACGACATGCTCGGCTGCAAGAACATTCGCTGCCGCAAGCGGTTCGATGTGACCAGCGTTCAGTCGGTGGCGTTCCTCTAGAGCACAAAGTCGGGGCTGCCGGAGAGGATCCATCGATCCCTCCGGCAGCCCGATGGCGAAGAAGGTCAGCAGCGGCGGGGCTACATGACCTTCCAAAACTTTCGCAGATGACTTGAGGCCGAGCCTGTTGGCCGGGTTACCGAGGAGTACGTCGAGTCTCTGCGCCTGCGGTCGGACGCTTGGAGCGCGTTGCTATAATCGACGCACCGAAGCCTAATTCAAATAACAATTAGCTCAGCGTTTGCAATGTGCAAGAAGCCGGAAAGGCCAACCACCCATGCTGCTGTCGGACTCCCCTGCCAATTTGAATTCAGTTGAGCCGAACCGAGGGCCGAACCCAACTCGGATTCCCGGATGGACGCTTTTCGATAAGGTACTGGTCTGGGCCATCGCAGTGTATGGTGCGATGGCATCGCTGCTTCTGCTGCTGACTCCGAAGCTGTTCCTTCCGGCCGAAGATGCGGCGATCCTCTTCCAGTTCAGCCGGAACCTGGCCGTCCATGGAGCCATCACCTTCATTCCGATGGGTCCGCGCGCTGAAGGCGCGACCGACTTCGCCTGGATGGTGCTGATCTCGCTGGGCATGAAGCTTCACATCGATCCGATGTGGCTGGTCGCGGTGCTGAACGTCGCCTCGATTCTGCTACTGGCAGACCTCCTGATCCGGATCGCGGGGCGCAAGCCAAAGTTGCTCTCCCTGTTTTTTGTCGTGGGCACCATCGCCCTGATGCCGCAGATCGTGGCGGCTATCGGGGGATTTTCAAGCCTCCCGTTCGCTTATCTGCTGATTGCGTTCGTGTACTTCTTTCTTCAACGAAACGATGCAGCGATGGCGCTCGCCGGCCTGGTGCTTTGCCTCTTCCGTCCGGACGGGGTGGTATTTGTCGTTCCCTTGCTGATTGCCGGCCTGGTGATCTATCCGGCTCGTTTGAGGCGGCTGGCGCTTTACACGGCGTTGTTCGTCGTGCCGGGGCTCTGCTACTTCGTCTGGCGCTGGCATTACTTCGGCCAGATGCTGCCGCTGCCCTTCCTGGTGAAGGCAAGTGCGCCGCGCATCTGGCATCTGTTCGTCGAGACCTCGCTGAAGCAATGGAAGCTGCTTGGCCTCTTCTCGCTGGTGGTGCTGGTGTATGCAATGCGCGGGCGTCTAGCTGACGCACGGAACCGGGCTGTCCTGTTGTGCATCGTGGTGCTGCCGAACCTGTTTTACCTCGCCATGCGGCTCGACCAGAACGTCGGCCACCGGTTCTTTATCTATCTACCGATCGGGACGGCACTGCTGATCGCGATGAACTGGACGGAACTGCGCCCGAAGGCACCGACGCTGCTGCGTCTAAGCGTGCTCCTGTGGGTGATGCTGATCGCACGCATCTGGTTCACTGAAGGCAAGTACGCATACGTTCTGCAGTACGACAACCGGCGCGCGATCGCGCAGGAGATGGCGAACCTGCCGCCCGGCAAGCTGATCCTGAGCGAAGCGGGGCTGGTCACGTACTACTCGCACTGGGCCGTGTACGACCCCTGGGGGTTGAATACGGCAGATTATGCAAAGCGGCTCTTCAAGCCCTCGGACGTGGAGCAGATCAAGCCGGACCTGATCCTGGTCTACACAGGCGGAGATATTGACTGCTTCCGCCACGCGGATTGGGATGTCCCTTACACTACCCGGACATGGAAGCACATGACGCGGAATGTGCTTGCGGGCGCGGACCTGGCGAACTACCAGCTTTGGCTGCTGCCGGCAGGCAATACCCGCTACAGGAGTTGGAAACATGAACCGGGATGGGAGGGCGACCAGGAGTGCTGGCTCGTCCGTAAGAATGGTGTCGACGAGGCGCAGCTGACCTCCATCTTGGCGCGACACGGCGGCTTGCCAGCCCAGGATTACCTGGCGCATTCACCGGGGCCCGGGCCGGGTGGCAATGGCTTGGAGATCGATGGGGCAAAGCAGCCGGTCGACAACGAGAAAAGAACCGGCCTGCGTCTGGTAAAGCACTGGGTAGGCGAAGCCTGGCGCTCGCTGGACGAGTAGAGCAGGGCTTCATCGATTCCAGCTTTACGGATGAATGAGTATTCATTTATGCTTCGCTGCGTAGACGGAACTCCCAAATCGAATGCACCGGCAGCCGTTAGATCAACAAGATGAGCAAGCTGTGATTTAATGGGTCTGTACTGAACCGACGCAGGAGAGAACAAGACCGATGGCGAACATGCTGCTGAGCCCGAAGGAACGGAACCTTACCCCGGACGAAGTCGAACACCTGGACAAGCGCCGCCGTCGTGGCCAGCTCTTCCTGGTTATTTGCTTCCAGTGCCTCATCGTGTCGACGCTGCTGACACTTTGGACGGGTCAGGATCTTACCTACTCTCCGGGCTGGGCTCATCCTGTCGCTTACTGGAACGCGACCACGCTGATTCTGGCGACGTTCTTCGGCCTTACCGGACTTCGTCTACGCCGTGGGAGCACCGAGTTCATCAGCTATTAGGCTTTCTTTCGCTGGCCGCTGAAGAATTCAAAGCCTCCTGCTACAGTCGTTGTGATTGCGAGCGGTGCGCCAGTACAGGTGCCGCCCGGCGGGATGGGTTCAGATGGTGGCTGTACACTCCGCTTCGTCTTGTCTGGCTGCGTTGCCGGGCACCTTTTTCATACCTGTCTTCGCAGAACCGGCCCATTTCTCCGTCCTGGAGATGGGCCTTTTTGCTGCCTGCATCCTGCTTTCAGGCGGACTCTTTTTCTGGCGCTTCGGGCCCATCCTGCGGACGATTCTGCAGGCAAAGAAAGATCAGGACTTCAGCCTTCACCCCCTCGGCCGTCGAATGTGGGAGTTCTTCTGGGAGGTCCTTTGCCAGGCTAAGGTCATCGAGCAGCGGCCCGCTCCCGGCATCGCGCATGCCTTCGTCTTCTGGGGTTTTCTGGCGTTCGCGCTGGTCAGCCTGAACCACTTCGCCGCGGGTCTGCGGCTGGGCTTCCTGCCGCCTGAGAGCCTCGTCGGGAAGTTCTACTTCGACTTTGCCGCCGTCTGGGCGGTGCTGGTCGCCGTCTCGATCACTTCCCTCTTCGTGCGCCGGTTCTTCATCCGTCCTATCTGGCTCGGCAAGAAACTCTCTTACGAGTCCGGCTTCATCTCCTTTCTCATCTTTCTGCTGATGGTGACCTATCTTGGTGCGTTCTTCGCGGCTGAAGGCTCTCCTGCCATCAAAGCTCTATGGTGGACTCACACGCTGGCGCTGCTGGTCTTTCTTCCCTTGATCCCGCACACCAAGCACCTGCACCTTGTCCTCAGTCCACTGACGGTATTCCTCAAACGCGATGGATTTTCGAAGATCCCACCGCTCGCTGGAGATGAGGACTTCGGCCTGGTTGCCGGCAAAGACGTAACTCAGTTGATCGCGCTGCAGGCCTATAGCTGTGTTGAATGCGGCCGCTGTACCGAGCACTGCCCTGCTGCCACTACCGGCAAGGTACTCAATCCGAAGGAGATCATCCTTGGAATGCGGGGATACCTCAACGAGTTTGGCGCGGCGTCTGATTCGCTGCTGCTGGTCGAGACTGCAGCTAACGGGGCCAGCGGCAGCCATCTTTCGATGGAAGCTGCCTTCCAATGCACCACCTGCGGCAGTTGCGAGTTCCAGTGTCCCGTCGGAATCCAGCATCTGCCAATCATCGTAGGCCTCCGCCGTGGGGCCACCAACACCGGGGCGTGGGAAGATACCTACGGAACGAAGCTCTTCCTCGCGCTTGAGAAGAATGGCAATGCGCTCGGTCTGAGCGCCAGCGAACGCGATAAGTTCATCGCGAAACAGGGCATTCCCATCTTCGACGGCACGCAGGAGTACTGCCTGTGGCTCGGCTGCATGGGTGGATACGACCCCAAGGGTCGCGAGATCATCGCCGACTTCGCACGCGTCATGGACTTCCTTGGAACCACCTTCGGCGTGTTGAAGAAAGAAAAATGCACGGGCGATCCAGCACGCCGCTTAGGCAACGACCTCGTCTTCCAAACGCTGGCGGAACACGGACTGAAAGCTCTTGAAACGGCCAAGGTCCAGAAGATCGTTGCCATCTGCCCGCACTGCGTCCGGACAATATCAAATGATTGGCGGGAGTACGGCATTGCGCCGGAGATTGAGCACCACTCCGAGTTCATGGCGCGTCACAAAGATCGCCTGCCGAAACAGTCCGACGGTGGTGACATCGTCTATCACGACCCCTGCTACCTCGGCCGTTATCGAGACGTCTACGAGCAGCCGCGCGAGATCGTCGAATTAGCCGGCGCACTTGTTGAAGCTCCACGCAGCCACGAACGCAGCTTCTGCTGCGGTGCCGGCGGCGGTCTCGCCTTCCTGGGCGAAGAGCACGGCGAGCGGGTCAGCCACGTCCGCGCAAAGGAATTAGCCGACACGGGGGCTCAGAGGGTAGGCACCGCCTGCCCATTCTGCAACACGATGTTCCGGGATGCTCTAACCGCCGTTACCCCGGATGGGAAGGCCCCGCCGCAACTCTTGGACATCGCGCAACTGACTGCTCGTAACCTGCCACCAATTTTGCCGAATTAGTAAACATCCAGGCCTCGCCAAAGACTGCTCGGCTGCGCTAAACTCTCCCACTGAATGAGTATTCATTTCTAATCGGCCCCGGAGCGCATCACGCAATGAAGATTCTCGTAGCCATCAAGCAGGTTCCCGAGCGCGACGCGCAGATCCACATTGCCGCTGACGGCAAGTGGATCGACGAAGACGATCTCGCCTACACCATCAACGAGCCGGATGCCTACGCGCTCGAAGAGGCGCTGCAGTTGAAGGAGAAGAATGGCGGCGAGGTCGTCGCGCTCTGTGCTGGCCCAGAACGCGTCACCAGCACACTCCGCGACGCTCTGGCCAAGGGTGCTGACCGGGCGATTCACATCGAGGCAGACGACCTTGCCGAGCGCGACACGCTGGGCATCGCCGAGTTGCTGGCAGCCGCCGTGAAGGCGGAGTCCCCTGACCTGATTCTCACCGGCCTGCAATCCGATGATCTAGGCCTTGGGCAGACTGGCGTTGTGCTGGCAGAGCTTCTGGGCATCCCCCACGCGACGATCATCATGCAGGTGGAAAAGACGGACACCGGTCTGCGTGTGAAGCGCGAATTAGAAGACGGTTGGTTCCAACACGTCGACATGCCACTGCCCGCGTTGCTGACGATCCAGTCCGGCGGCAACAAGCTGCGCTATGCGACGTTGATGGGCATCAAGAAGGCGAAGACAAAAGAGACCAGCACCGTTGCCGCTGATGCGGTGACCTCAACAGCGCTGGAGCTGGCCCGCATCTACCTGCCCGAAAAACAGAAGCAAACCACGATGATCACCGGAACGCCGGATCAGATTGCCGCGCAGCTTGTCGAGAAACTGAAGTTTGAAGTGAGGGTGATATGAGCGGAGTTCTGGTCGTTCTCGAACAGCACGAAGGCACATGGAACCGGATGAGCTTTGAGGCGCTTGCCGCGGGCCAGCAGCTTGCAGAGAGTCTGGGCATCCCTTGCTCGGCGGCTGTGATCGGCAAGAGCGTCGCTGCGCTCGGCTCCGAACTTGCCACAAAGAAGCTGGATACAGTCATCGACGTTGAGCATGAACTTCTAGGCGAGTACACGTCCGACGGCTACGTGATTGCGCTGGAGCAACTCGTCCGCCAGGAATCGCCAGCATACGTCGTCTTTCCCCACACCTACCAGGTGCGCGACTTCGCCCCAGCGCTAGCGACACGCTTTCGCAGGGTGCTTATCTCGGACGTGGTGGCGATCAAAGCGGAGGGTGGCAGCTCGCCCGTCTTCGTGCGCCAACTGCTGCAGGGCAAGTTGAACGCGGACTACCGGCAGACGGCTGACGCACCGACCTTTGTCTCCATCCAGGCGGGAACCTTCCGCGCGGATAGTGTCGCTGAAGGCACAGCGCCGATCAAGGCAATGACACCAGCGATCGAGGCGTCACAGATCCGCAACAAGCCCGGTGAACGCTTCCGCGAGTCCGCCAGCACCGTCGACCTGACCGCTGCGCCGGTCATCGTCTCTGTCGGCCGCGGCATCGGCGAGGCCGAGAACATCCCCATCATCGAAGAGCTTGCAGCGGCGCTTGGCGCAGAGCTGGCGGCCTCCAGACCCATCTGCGACAACGGCTGGCTCCCCATGGAACGGCAGGTAGGCAGCTCCGGCCAGACGGTTGCGCCAAAGCTCTATCTGGCAGTGGGCATCTCGGGAGCGATCCAGCACCTGGTCGGCATGAAGGGCTCGAAAGCGGTGATCGCGATCAACAAAGATGAAAACGCGCCGATCTTCGAAGTTGCGGACTTCGGAGTTGTGGGCGACCTGTTTGAGATCGTTCCGGCACTGACCAAAGCTGTTCTCGCAGCGAAGGGTTAGGGACGGGCAACGTCAACGGCGTTGCCACGACCACGGCCCCGCCGGACCCAGCGTTTGCAGCTCTTTGTCCGGTTGCGTCACCACCGGCCAGGGTTCGAGCGGCATCTTCTGCACGTAGTACGGAAGCTCGGCTGGATAGCAGCGCACGCCGGGCACGGTGGCCAGGTCAATTGTGGTCCGAGAGCGATCCTGGTTGAGAGTCAGCAACGCGCTTGAATCGGCGAGATACGGCGGAGGCTTGAGGTAGAGCGCCGCCGAACGCACCAGCTGATACTCCAGCGTCTGCCAGGTTCCGATGCTTCCCGCGATTAGGAAGATGCCGGCGATGCTGCCCGGATGCGGCAGGTGAGCGCTGGCGATCCAGCAAAGCACGATTGTGGGAACGATGGCTCCGCGCATGCAATAGTTGTTTGCGCCGGTGAATCCGACACAGTAAGTCGATAACAGGTAGGCGACTGAGATCGCCGACAGCGCACGATCGCTGCGAGTCAAAACACCCCATCCTCGAGCGATGAACCAGGGCACAAAGAAGAACTGGACGATGAGCAAGATCAGGAACAGGGCGAGTCCTGAAGCAAATCCGTGGCGCCAGTCGATTGCTGGTAGCGCCAGCCAGTTGGGCAGGTGCATCCAGTGGCCATGGTGAAGCGGCATTTGGAAGCCGATGCCCTCGGGCTTTCGCAGGTATATCCAAAGTAGCGGAGCAGCGAGCGCGCCAGCCAGTCCAAGGCAAGCAACGGCAGGCCACATCTCCCTGCGCGACTCCCGAATCAGCAGAAAGAGCAGCAGCGGAGCAGCACCAAGCACCACGAAGGCACTGCTGTTGACGCTGAACGCGAGCAGTACCGAGCAAAAGGCCACCCTTCGGAACTCCCTGCCTCCCCGCCAGATCGAGTCCGCCAGCAGCAGCGCCACCGCCGAGCAGAGGTGATGGATGACCCAGATCATGAGCGTCGCGAAGTTGGAGAACTGGAGGTTCAGACCGAAGAGGTCGCGCAGGGGCCAGGAGTCATCGTGGAAGGGCTGCTGCACGCTGTAGAGACTCTGTACACCGGACCACAAGGCCACCAGATAAATCGCCCAGTTCATCTGGCGGCGAGACTTCGCCAGGGGCAGAGCGATGCCAAGCAGCGTGAGCGGCAGGAGAAGATCGTAGAGGGCGTTCACCGCAAACAACGCCGTCGAGAGCGTGAAGAAGTGAAACGGCAGGGCGAAGTAGAGAGCTACTGCAGGCATCCACGACGCGTAGTAGAACGAGAGGTAGTTTGCGGGGACAAAGCTGGATCCGGCAGGATAGCGGGGTGAGTTGACCAGCGAGTTCAGCTCCTGGATGTGCCACAGGTCGTCCCCGACGGCCGCGCTAATTTGGTGACGAAAAGGCTCCGCGACGTACGCCCATCGGACTGCGGCGCATAGGCCTCCGAAGGCGATGGCGGCGCAGATGAGTCGACGGACATAGGCCGGGGAGAGCCTAGGCTGAAGTTCGACCGAGCAACAACTTCGGCAAAGAGTAAAAAACAGCGCCGTCGCAGGGAAGAATATCCAGGGTGTTGCGGAGGGCCGGAGTCGCAGACAGTTCATCGCAAGCATCGTCAGGAAGTCCGCACCGAAGATCGCCAGGGTGAGCAGCTGGGCGAGACGCAAGACGGGCATGGTAGGCCGAATGATAGCAGTGCGGACCGGCCATCACGCATCCCATAAGAGGTTGCCGCGTGCGGCCCACGACCGGAATTCCCACATCGGCGTATCTTTCAGGCAAGATAGAGCTGTATCGTCCGGCTGTATCCATCGCCACAACCCGGCATCTAATACTAATGGCCAGCTCAACGCTCATCTCGATCGCATCTCCCATCTCGATGATGGCGGGAGATCTCGCTGCCCCGTCGGCAGAGGGGAGACTGACGGACAGCCACGGTCGAGCGATCACCGATCTTCGCATCTCAGTGACAGACCGCTGTAACTACAAGTGCGTCTATTGCAGGACAGGCGAAGAGGGTATCAACTTCACCGAGCTGCCAATTGAGCACTACCTGCGCATGATCCGCATCTTTGTGTCACTTGGCGTTGAAAAGGTACGCATCACCGGCGGCGAGCCATTGCTGCGCGCCGGTCTGGTGGATATGGTTGCCGAACTCGCCCAGATGAGGACAACATATCCCTCGCTGGAGTCCGGAGAAGCAGATCAACTGCTGGATATTGCGCTTACGACCAACGGCCACCTGTTGGAAGCGATGGCCGCGCCGCTGAAGGCCGCGGGCCTGAGCAGAATTACGGTGAGTATGGATGCGGTCGACTCGGAGACCTTTACCCGCATCACACGGGTTCCACGCAGCTTTGAGCGAGTGCTCGCTGGAATTCGCGCGGCTCGCGATGCGGGCCTTGGCCCGGTGAAGGTGAACTGCGTCCTCCTTCGCGGCTTCAACGAAGACCAGATTGAGCGCTTCGCGGAGTTCAGCCGCGCTGAAGGCGTCATCGTCCGATTTATCGAGTGGATGCCGCTTGAAGAAGATCGGAGTTGGAAGCCGGAGACGGTCGTTACCATGGACGAGATCGTCGCCCGACTGAACGCGTGGCGGCCGCTGGTCGATCTCGAACCGAACGCCGCAAGTGAGACAGCGCGGCGGTTTACCTTCGATGACGGTGTAGGAGAAATTGGCATCATCGCCCCGGTCTCACGGCCCTTCTGCGGGCACTGCAGCCGCATTCGGCTCACCTCGGACTCGAAGATCCGGACCTGCCTCTTCTCCCAGGTCGATCACGATCTCTACAAAAAATCTCGCGAGGGCAGATCCGATTCGGAACTAGCTGCGTATATCCGACACGTAGTCTTTCGCAAGGAAGCAAGGCACCACATCGGCGAAGCAGGTTTCCTGAAGCCTGCCCGCAACATGGTGCACATCGGCGGCTAAGATCGGCGATTCACTACAGAATCTCTTCAATGTCACTAGCACGACAATAGTTCCGTGTAAATTCCCCTTTGGCTCCAGGCAGATCTGACTTCCGCAATTGTGTCATCGGTGTAAGCTGAGGTGTACATGCGAGGATTTCTAGGCGGCAAGAAGCAGCACTACGAGGCGATCGATAGTGCGCAGATGGACCACCTGAGGGTGTTCCATGATGTAGCGCGCGCGCTTACCTCAAGCCTTGAGCTCGAAGAGATCCTTCACACCATCATGAACAAGATGGCTTCGTTCTTCGGGCCGGAGCGCTGGTCGCTGATGATGGTAGACGAAGCGACCACCGAACTCTACTACGCCATCGCTGTCGGCGAGAACGAACAAACCCTGAAGGGATTGCGCGTTCCGCTGGGCGAAGGCGTCGCAGGATGGGTTGCTGCGACGGGCAATACCCTGGTCGTTCCCGATGTCGCTCTCGACCCACACTGGTCGGTCTTTTCGCGAAACCATCCGGAGCTGAACATTCAGTCAATCGCTTGTCTTCCGGTCCGCGCAAACAACAAGACGCTCGGCGTCATCCAACTTTTGAACAGCAAGCTTGACCTGATGAGCGAGTTCTCGCTCTCCTTCCTGCGAATCCTCTGCGACTACGCGGCCATCGCCATTCAAAATTCGCGTTCGATGAATCTGATCCAGGAACTCACGATCACCGACGACTGCACGGGACTCTTCAACGCGCGTCACCTCTACGTGACTCTCGACCAACAGGTGCAACTGGCGGGCAATGTGCAGAAGACGCAGTTCAGCCTGCTCTTCGTCGATCTCGATCGCTTCAAGAATGTGAACGACACGCACGGCCACCAGGTTGGAAGCGCCCTGCTGGCGGAAGTCGGCAATCTATTGAAACGAGCGGCTGGTCCGGAGAACTCCGCTTATCGCTACGGAGGAGATGAATTCGTCATCCTTCTTCCCGGCGTTGGCAAGGATGCCGCGATGGCCACGACGATGGAGATCTGCCAGCGCTTGCGCGAGGCTCGCTTCCTCGATAGCCGCGGCCTTTCTCTGGGCGTCTCAGGCAGCTTCGGCCTTGCGACATTCCCCGAAGATGGCAACTCGGTCCACGCAATCCTTCGCTCCGCCGACAAGATGATGTACGAGGTCAAAGCCACCTCGCGCAACAACGTCGCCGTCGCCGGACGTGGCCTAGTAATGACTCCGCCGCAGACCGGCCCGCGCGTCATCAATCGTCCTAAAACTGGCTGAGACCGGCTAAGATGGCTGCATGAAAGCTGCAGCACTTCTCGCCTTCACAATCGCCGCAGTCGCTCCGTTATCGCCCTGCTCCGCACAGATGGATATGTCCTCGCATGGCGCAGCTATGACGATGAAGGAGATTCCTCCGCCGGAGAAGCTTCCCGTCCCGGTCAAGATGACAGGCATTGGAAACAGCCACATCGCGATCAACTCCACACCAGAAGGCCAGATGTGGTTCGACCAGGGACTGAACCTGCTGCACGACTTCTGGGAGTACGAGTCCGCTCGCGCCTTTGAACAGTCAGTCCGCGTCGATCCCAACTGCGCCATGTGCTACTGGGGGCTGCACCAGGCGCTGATCTTCCGGCATAGCGGAGCGACGGCCTACTCCGGTACAGCGCTCGACAACGCGGTTCGGCTTCGCGACAAGGCCAATGAGATGGGCAAGCTCTACATCGACGCCGCCGTGGCCGCCAGCGAGGCCCGCAAGGCATCGGGTGCAGGGAATGGTTCCCCGGCCATGGACGAGAAAGAGACCTCGATCTTCCGCGAACTGGTGAAAAAGTACCCGAACGACACCCAGGCGAATATCTATCTCGCAATCAGCCTCCAAAACGGCTACGACGACGCGGGCGAACCGAAGAAGGGAACTAAGGAGAGCATCGCGATTCTGACAGAGGTACTGAAGAAGACGCCCAACGACTCCGCCGCAAACCATTACTGGATTCACGCTCTCGAGCCGGGCAATCATCCCGAGCAGGCGCTGGCCAGCGCCGCTCTGCTGGCCAGCCTCGCACCCACCTCCGGACACATGGTCCACATGCCCGGCCACATCTACTACCGCGTAGGCGACTACGCCCACGCCGAGCGCTGGTTCGCCGCCTCCACCACTGCCGACGAGAGCTACATGCGCGAACAACATATCGCCGTCGACGATGACTGGAACTACGTGCACAACCTGATGTACAGCGTCGCCAACCTGATGGAAGAGGGTAAGCTCGCACAGGCAACGATGCTCTCCGCCAAACTGACCGGTGCCCGCGGACAGTTCCGCGAGACACTCTACATCCAGTCGCCGCGCGACGGCATCTCCCGCATCGATCCGCTCCTTCCCGTCGCTCTTCGCACCGGTGATTGGAGCGAGGTGATCAAGCTTACCGCAGCAAACAAGCCGGACGCGAAGCTCGAGAATCTCACCTTCCTTGCCGGACAACTGACGCAATTCGCCACCGGGATGCAGGCCGTAAATACGGGCAATCTTGCAGCCGCGCAGACGGCTTCGACGGCGCTCGACGCCGAGCTATTTCATCTGACGCAGAAGGTGAAAGATGCTCCGAAGAAGATCGACAAGGACGATCCGATGTCACCCGTAATGGCAGTCGTGATGCCCGATGCGTTGCCCGCACCCATGCTGGCCAGCCTCTCCATCATGTCGCTGGAGCTGCGCGCTTCGATCCTTGCGGCGCAGAAGCAACTTCCTGCCGCCAAGGTGATCTTTGAGCAGGCCGCGCACGAGGAGAAGGCGCTAGGCTATCGTGAGCCGCCTACCTACATCCGCCCGGTAGGCGAGACTGAGGGATTTGCCCTGCTTACTGCGGGAGATCCGGCGGGAGCACATCAGGCCTACGTCGCAGCTTTGGCAGAACGCCCCAACTCCGGATTCAGCCTCTACGGCATGGCACGCAGCAGCGAGGCCGCTCACGACAACGCCAAGGCTACAGCCGAATATCAGAAGTTCTCCGAAGCCTGGAAGGACGCCGATCCGGCTGCACCCGAGATGATGCATGCGCGTGAGTTCATCGCCGCGCAGACCACGGTAGCTTCGGCGCGCTAGTTCCATCTACTGCTGGTCGGAGATAGGCCTGCGGCGCTCCAGGTCGATTCTGCGCTTTGGCTCAGGCTTGATGACGTCGCGGTTCTCCGGGGCTTGTGGATGAACACCGAAGTCCCAAACGCCGAGATTGATCTCTTTCTCCGAGATCACCTCCATCAGCACATATTCGCCAAACTCCAGTGGGCGCTTGGGTGAGAGTTTCATCCAGTGGCCGCCGGTCAGCGTCTCCTGGTTCATCTCGACGACATCGTCAATATGCTTCCCCGAATCGAGAGCTTCAAGACTGAAGCTCGCTACTACCCGGGCATCCACGCGGACATCGGTCCGCACGACAACATACTGGCTGTTGTCCGGACGCACGTCGCTGTCACTTTTGACGCTCGAAGCGCCATGCGTATCCACCGTGAGAGGGGCACCACCCGTCGATGGTGCCGAGGCCTCGCCGATGCGTAGGTAGATCGCCGGCGTATCCACGTGCAACTGCACGAACGACTTCTCGCCCTTGAGCGTCAGCACCTGATGCGCGGCAGCCCTCGGATTCAGCGCCTTCTTCAGCACGCTGTGACCGGTGACATGGTTCAGGTCACCCTCAGACTGCGTGAGCGGCACGAGTTCTGGCTTCCCCTGAAACTCATCGAGCGCGAGGACGCTGTCGTCCTCCGGCAGGCGAAGGTCAGGTTCGATCATGGGCGTCAGCGACCGCCGCTCCTGCTCCTCCTTCAACAACTCGGGGTCGAGCACCGGAGCACGGCCCCTATCGCCACCCTCAGCGACCGGGGTGTGCGCCTTCTCCCACCGCCGCGTCGCGTCGAGATCGACCAGTTCAACAGGAATCTCTTCGTGCTCGCCGCCGCGCTCCGCACTGACGTACTTCACGACGTTGCCGACAACGCTGTAACTCGTCACAACTTGGTAGCTGCCATCCTTCAGGATGAGGTGTATGCGCCGCTGCGTCTGGGAGCTCTCAGGTTGCGGGATCACGGTCTGCGAACGAGCGGCGATCGAACCAAGCAACAACGTAAAAACGACCGCGTAGACTCCACTCCGAACCCGACTCATCCTAACTCCTGCTTTCACTTTACTCGCTGGCCCAAAATGCTAGATATGCAAATAGTCGGCATCAGGGTAAAAGACGCCGCGAAGCTGACACTGATAGCAAACGATCAAATCCGGTCGCCTCACTGTCAATTACTCTGATACTAAGGGAGCACAGGACAAACTATGCGGCTCAACAAGGGCTGGCACTCACTTCTGCTCGTTCCAGTTGGAATCATCTGCCTCCCTATCCTTTTCATCGCGATGATGATGGGTACGCGTCTACTATCTATCTTCGTCGGGCCAATCAACATCTGGAATACAACCAGAACTATTCCCCCAATCGAAGTCATTTCGGGCCACTATCAATTGTCCGGCGTAACGAGCGAGGACCTCGAAAAGCGTGGAATCTTTGTGTCAGATCACTCCGGCTTTACGCTCTATCCAGACCACAAGCTGGAAGTATTCGACCTGCCCGCGTTCGATGCTTTCGGAAAACCACTTGATTGCAACTACAGAGGCACAGGGACATGGGCTCTCTATGACTCGAATATGGACGTCACACTCGATATGAGCATTCAGGCAGCTCCAGTCGAAAAGGGCGACATTCCATCTTGTCCTCTCGAAAATTCTGGTGTGATGACAGTGCTTGGACGTTCCGCTCCCTATCGTTTTTGGTATGTCATCGGCGATCCGGACGAAGACGAAGGAATTCTCTACAAAAAGCGGTAGCGATAATGTTGCCCCGTCTCCGCGATTCGCAATCAGGGGTATCATTCTCCCGTTGTAAAAGGAGACCAGCGATGCGGATTGGGATGTTGACGGGCGGCGGCGACTGCCCTGGGCTTAACGCAGTCATTCGGGCGGTCGTACGCAAGGGTATCCAGCACTACGGGGACGAGTTCATCGGCTTTATGGAAGGATGGCGCGGCGTTCTGGACGACCGCACCATGCCTCTCGACCTGACCACCACCAGCGGCATCCTGCATCGCGGCGGGACGATTCTTCGGTCCTCGCGCACCAACGTGAAGAAGATCGAAGGCGGCTTCGAGAAGTGTCTTTCAGTGATCCAGGGCCACAACCTCGACGCCCTGATCGCCCTCGGCGGCGACGATACGCAGTCGATCTCGGTGGAACTGGCGAAGCGCGGCGTCCACTGCGTCGGCGTGCCGAAGACCATCGACAACGACCTGAGCGGCACCGACGTCTGCTTCGGCTTCGACACCGCCGTGACCATCGCGACCGAGGCCGTTGACCGCCTGCACTCAACGACAGAGGCCCACAGCCGCGTGCAGGTCGTGGAAGTCATGGGCCGCGACGCCGGTTGGATCGCCATCACCACAGGCATCGCCGGCGGCGCGGACGTGACCCTGGTTCCGGAAGTTCCTATCGACATGGACGAGGTCGTCCGGCTGCTGAAAGCACGCTGGGAGAGCGGCAAACGCTTCGCCCTCGTCGTCGTCGCGGAAGGTGCCAAGCTGTCCGAACAAGCCGGCCAGAGCTCCGTCGGCACCAAACTCGACTCCTTCGGCCACGCGCGGCTGAGCGGCATCGGCCAGGCGCTGGCTGAGGAGATCGAAAAGCGCACCGGCTACGAGACGCGCAGCGTAAACCTCGGCCACACCCAGCGTGGCGGCACGCCCACCGCCTATGACCGTATGCTGGCGACGCGTTACGGTATCGCCGCAATCGACCTCGTCCACGCCGGCAAGTTTGGCCGCCTAGTCGTACTCAAAGGCACCACCATCTCCGACATCCCGCTCGAAGACGCCATCGCTAAGACACGCACCGTGGGCGAAGATCTGCTCGCAATAGTGAAGGGACTACAGCCAAAACCTTAGCCCTATTTGAGAGTCTTGAGCGCTGGCTTCAGCGTGTCCAGTTGCCCATCTGTCTCTGGCGGAGTCAACCCGAGAATCCTTGCGAGAAAGGGA
Source organism: Granulicella aggregans (assembly GCF_025685565.1). Taxonomy (NCBI): domain Bacteria; kingdom Pseudomonadati; phylum Acidobacteriota; class Terriglobia; order Terriglobales; family Acidobacteriaceae; genus Granulicella; species Granulicella aggregans. The sequence continues at coordinate 2,008,751 of NZ_JAGSYE010000001.1, read as the reverse complement.
TAAACCGCCACATTGCGAAAGGTGTTGACCTTCGCGCCCGGCTTGATGTCCGGCCCCTCCGCGAAGAAGATGGCCTTCATCTCCGGCATCTTCAGCGGATCGTACCCGTGCTCGCCCTTGCTGTTCACCCAGTTTGGCGCTTGCGGCTTGGTGCGCAACTCGTAAGGGCCGTTCGCGACCACGACCGGATCGCCTTCGCGCGGATTGCTGTCGTAATGTAGGTCCTTCGGAAGATTTGCCCGGCGATAGACGCTGAATCGCGTATCGGGATGAGCCTTGAACTGCTCGTAGATCTTCTCGGCGACAGCTTCATCCTTCGCGTAGATCAGCGAGCCTTCAGTGTGCGCGTCCGAAAGATCGGCAAAACTCGACAGGTCGATCGGCTCGCCCTGAACCGCAACCATGCCGTGGTCTGCGACGACGATCAGGTCTACCGGCAGCTTCAACGTCGCAAGCTTCGCCTGTAGAGCACCGATCACGTCATCCACATGATGCACCGCCGCGCGCACCTCTTCCGAGTCCGGGCCGTAGGTGTGCCCGGCGTGGTCCACGTTCGAGAAGTACATTGTGATGAAGTGCGGCCGCTGCTCCGGCGGAAGGCCCAGCCACGCAATCACCTGATCGACCCGCTTCGCATCGTCCAGCTTGTCGTCGAACTTCTCGTAGAACGACGGCCGCTTGCCTGCGATCTCGGCCTCGGAACCGGGCCAGAAGAGACACGCAGCGCGCATGCCCTGCTGCTCTGCAAGCGACCACAGCGGTATGCCCGAGTACCAGCTTCCGTCGCTATTCGTCTTCGACTTGTAGACGTAGGTCTGACCTTGCTCAGGTGTCCGCGCCGGATCGTAGAAGCTGTTCGCGACGATCCCGTGATGTTCTGGATAAAGTCCTGTCACCAAGGTGAGGTGATTTGGAAAAGTGAGAGAAGGATATGAGGGCAGCATGCCCTGCGGAGCGCTTGCGCCATCGACAGCCATGCTCTGAAGGTGCGGCGCACCATACTTTGCGGGATAGTCGTAGCGAAACCCATCGAGCGAGACAAGAATGACGTAGTGCTTCGCCTGCTGCTCCGCTGTGTTGAGCGGATTGTCCACCCGAATGACTGGGGTGATCTCCTGCGCCGCGCACGAAGCGGTGAAGATCGCTGCCAGCAGCAGCACTCTGAGGTCGCGCTTCATTGATCAATCCTTTTCTCGGGTGACTGCGTTTGAGGAGACTAGCCCTTGTCTTCGATGTCGACTATCTGCATGCAGAGCGGAGTCTCCAGCATACAATCCATCTTCGCGATGGAAGCCAACGCCTTGTGAATTGTGGAGGTCAGGCACGGCTCGGTCGTGACCACAAACGGCAAGCGATGCTTTGGATATCCCGGTCGTTGCAGGATGGAATCGATGTTCGCGCCCACCTTCGCCAAAGCACCCGAGATCGCTGAGACGATGCCCGGCTTGTCATCCACCACCACCCGCACATATTGCGAGGCCATGAATTCGCCGGTAACGTTCCGCTTGCGCACCGGCAGTTGCACCGCATGCGAACCCTGCGCGACCGCTAGAAGGTCCGAGACGACAGCGACGGCGGTAGGCTCACCGCCCGCGCCATGGCCGGAGAAGACAACATCCCCGCCAAACCGCCCGCTGGCGACGACCATATTCTGCGTTCCGTGCGACCACGCCATCGGCGAGGCCAGAGGCACCAGCATCGGCGCAACCCGCGCCTGGATCTGGCTGCCCGCAAATCGAGCGCTCGATACCTGCCGGATGGTGCAGTTCAACTCCTTCGCGTAGGCGAAGTCGATGGCATCGACATCGGCGATGCTCTGCGTCGTCACGTCATCTGGATTCAGCTCGGCGTGCATTGCAATGCGCGACAGGATACAGAGCTTCGCCCGCGCGTCGTAGCCGTCGACGTCGGCCGAAGGGTCGCTCTCCGCATAGCCCAACGCCTGCGCATCCGCGAGAACCGTAGCGTAGTCGGCACCAGTCTCCATGCGGGTAAGGATGTAGTTGCACGTCCCGTTCACGATGCCGCTGATGCGTTTGATCTGGTCGCCGCCAAGTCCCTGCGCGATCCCGGGGATGACCGGCACTCCGCCCGCAACCGCCGCGCCATAGATAAGCTGTACGCCATTCGCCGCTGCCAGCTTTGCCAGCGCCGCGCCCTTGTAGGCGATCAACTGCTTATTCGCCGTGACCACCGACTTGCCCGATGCCATCGCCTTGCGCAGCCAGCCTTCGGCAGGAATCAGGCCGCCCATCAACTCGATCACGACATCGACGTTGGAGTTGAGAACAACATTGACGTCCTCCGTCCAGACCGTCGACTTCGGCACAAACTTCGCCGCCTCGGACGTCCGCTTGCGCTCGACGTTGCGGTTGTAGACATAGGTCAGCTCGATGCCAGGAAACTTCTGCGCCGCTAGCACCTTCGCAACCGAGCTTCCGACGGTGCCAAACCCCAGTAAGGCGACCTTCACGTTCGAAGCGGTAGGGATCTTCTTTGATACAGCCTTCACGGAACTAGCGGCTGCTGACTTCTTCGTCTGCTTCGTGGTCATGCTAATAGTCGACTCTTTCCGTCTGGTCTCGCCAGGTATTAAATGTCACGATGGCCTCTTCGGGCATCATCCGCGAGGTAGGGATGCTGCGCTGGCTGTGCGGCTTCACCACCTCGTGATACAGAAACGAATCGTCGAAGCCGACATCCGCCGCGTCAAGTGCTGTGTTGCCAAAGTAAATAGCCGAGCAACGCGACCAATAGATAGCAGCCAGGCACATCGGGCAAGGCTCGCAACTGGTGTACACCTCGCACCCGGTCAACTGGAAAGTACCAAGCTTCTCGCACGCCGCACGGACGGCCATGACCTCAGCGTGTGCCGTCGGATCATTGTTCGCGGTCACGCAATTCACGCCCGTCGCGATGATCTCGCCATTGCGAACGACTACAGCTCCAAACGGGCCGCCTGCGCCGCTGGTTACGTTTTCGGTCGCCAGATCAATCGCTTTCTGCATAAAAACCGGGTTCGGCTGCATCGTGCAATCCCCTTCCTCGCATAAACGCGCGTGTTTAAAACAAGCTGCGAGATACTGAAATTATGGCACACGCATATCTTTCGAATCGGGTAGTCACGCCCAGAGGCACCGTGCCCGCAGCGATCGTGGTCGAAGCGGGAAAGATCGTTGCAATCTGCCCGAAAGACGATCTCGCCGGGCTTGCGACTCCGCTTGAACAGACGCAGGACTTCGGCGACATGGCCATTCTGCCCGGCCTGGTCGACACCCACGTCCACATCAACGAACCCGGCCGGACAGAGTGGGAGGGCTTCTACACGGCTACCCGCGCCGCCGCTGCCGGAGGCTATACGACGCTGATCGACATGCCGTTGAACTGTCTACCTGAAACAACGACCGTCGCCGCGCTCGAAGTAAAGCGCGCCGCAGCCAAGGGCCAGACCTTTGTTGACTGGATGAGCTGGGGCGGTGCCGTCGCCGACAACCAGCAGCACATCCTTCCGCTCGCCAGCGCGGGAGTGCCCGGCTACAAGTGCTTCCTCATCTACCCCGGCTGCGACGGCTTCACCATGATCGACCAGCAGCAGCTCGAGGCCTCGCTCCCAGCCATCGCCGAATCTGGCCTGCCTCTGTTGGTCCATGCCGAGCTAGCCGGTCCAATCGACTCAGCAACTGCCGCACTACGAAGCGCCAACGCCGACTGGCGGAAGTATGCGACCTACCTTGCATCGCGTCCCGACGACGCGGAGGTGGAAGCGATCCGCCTGATGATCCGTCTCTGCCGCCAGTACAAATTCCGCCTGCACATCGTGCATCTCGCAACAGGGCAAGCACTCGATGATCTCGCAGCCGCGCGCGCCGAGGGGCTGCCGATCACAGTCGAGAGCTGCCCGCACTACCTTCACTTCACGGCGGAAGAAATTCCTGACGGTGCGACCCTCTTCAAGTGCGCTCCGCCCATTCGCAGCCGTGCCAATTGCGATCAACTGTGGCAAGCCCTGCGCGACGGCATCATCGACATGATCGTCACCGACCACTCCCCTTGTCCTCCGGAGATGAAGCGCCCCGCCGTGCAGAACCCCGAAGACGAAGGCCGCTTCGATCTCGCCTGGGGCGGCATTGCCAGCCTCTCTGTCGCTCTTCCGGTCATTTGGACGGAGTGTCGCAAACGCAACTTTTCGCTTGACGATCTAGCCCGGTGGATGAGCTCCGCCCCGGCAGCGCTCGCAGGCATCGGCGGCCAGGTAGGAGCAATCCTCGCCGGTCGCGACGCCAACTTCACTGTCTTTGATCCCGACGCAACGTTCACTGTGACTACGGACACGCTTCACTATCGCCATCCTGTCTCGCCCTATCTCGGGGAGGAACTTCGCGGCAGGGTCCATGCGACCTACCTGCGCGGCGAAATCGTTTTTCACGCTGGCGTGATAACCGACACACCCCAAGGCCGCGAACTCGCGTTATCCTGACATCTCCCATGAATCCTGTTCTTGCTCGCTGGAACTCGATCGACCCGACCCTTGCCGCCGAGGAGATACTTCCTTGCTGCGGCTCGCGCGCGTGGGCGGCTGAACTCACAGCCCGCCGCCCCATCGCGGACGAAGATCACCTGCTCATCACGTCTGATGCCGTCTGGGTTAGCCTTCCCGAAGCTGCGTGGCAGGAGGCCTTCGACAGCCATCCCCGCATCGGGCAACAGAAGGCAAAAGCCGCCACCGAGACGTCGTTGACATGGTCCGCGACCGAGCAAGGCACCGCCATGAGCGCCGACGATGCCGCCAAGCTCGCGCTGGCCGAAGGCAACAAGCTGTACGAAGAAAAGTTTGGCCGAATCTTCATCGTCTGCGCGAGTGGAAGATCCGCAGGCGAGATCCTTGCCATCCTTGAAGCCCGCATGAAGAACGATGCCGTCACCGAGTTGCATGAAGCCGCGGAACAGCAGCGCCAGATCACGCAGCTTCGCCTGCAGCGCTGGCTGGAGGAGAAGTAGATGGGCATCTCGACGCACATTCTCGACACTGCGCTGGGCCGTCCCGCCGCGGATGTCCCTGTATCGCTTGCCCTCTGGCAATCAGCCGAATGGGTGCTCTTGAACAGCGCAACGACCGACGCCGATGGCCGCGCGAGGTACCTCCTGCCCGCAGGCGAGCCGCTCATAGCAGGTCTCTACCGCGCGCGCTTTGAGACGGCTATCTACTACGAGGCCCAAAGGCTCCAGGGTCTCTACCCCTTCGTGGAGATCGTCTTCGAGGTTCGCGACGCGGAACAGCACTTTCACATTCCCTTACTGCTGACGGCCAACGGCTACTCCACCTATCGCGGCAGTTAGCCGATATTCTAAGAGACAGAACCCAGAAGCACACCGGACAAGAAAGGAACCTTCACGATGAGTTCGAAGTTTCAGCTTGCGGAGAATCGCTACGGCAAGACCCGCGTCCGACTGGTGAAGGTGACGCGCCACGCGCACGGCCCAAATCAGATCAGTGACATGTACGAGTGGAACGTCCGTGTGCTCCTCAGGGGCGACTTCAAGACCGCGCACACCGAAGGCGATAACAGCAAGATTCTCGCCACCGATACGATGAAGAATACCGTCTACTACGTCGCCGGCCGCTCGAAAGCGACTTCGATGGAAGATTACGCCAAGGAGCTTGTCGACTTCCTGCTGGGCCGCAATCCGCAGGTATCTTCGGCCGAGGTTCACATCGAGTCCGTCCTCTGGAAGCGACTCACCGTTGACGGCAAACCGCATCCCGACAGCTTCATGCGCGGCAGCGACGAGAAGCAGACAACCACCGTCGAACGCGCACAGGGCGGCGACTTCGCGATTACATCGGGCCTCGCGGATCTGGTCATCATGAAGACAGCGAACTCCGCCTTTACCGGCTATATCAAAGAGTCGCTGACGACCTTGAAAGAGACGACGGACCGACTCTTCGCGACCTCGCTCTCCGCAAGCTGGACCTATACCTCGGACGATCTCAACTTCAACGCCGAGCGGACGAAGCTGCGCGAAGCCATGCTGAAGACCTTCGCCGCCCACATCAGTCTCTCCGTGCAACAGACTCTCTACGCGATGGCAGGGAGCGCACTCGAAGCCGCACCCAGCGTCAGCGAGATCGAGCTGACCATGCCCAACAAGCACAACATCCTGATCGATCTTGAGCGCTTTGGTCAGGCGAATCCGAACGAGATCTTCGTACCTACCGATGAACCTTCAGGCTTCATCCAGGCAACGGTCAAGCGGACCGCATAAGAGAGACTGATGCCGCTTCTCGCCACACAACGCGCTGAAAAGATCATCGCCCGGTGCCGCGAGATCGCCGCCTGCACCGAAGTTCCCGGCGAGACGACGCGCACCTTCCTGGCGCCCTCGATGCACAAGGTGCATACGCTGCTGCGCGGCTGGATGGAGGCCGCGGGTATGTCGGTATGGATCGACGCCGTCGGCAACCTGCGCGGCGTCTATCCCGGCAACGATGGCCCCAGTACCGAGAGTGTAGATCGTCTCATCATGGGGTCGCACCTCGATACCGTCCCGAACGCCGGTGCCTTCGATGGCATCCTCGGCGTCGTCCTTGGTGTTGCGCTCATCGAAGAGCTGCGCGGAGAACATCTTCCTTTCGCGATTGAGATCGTCGGCTTCTCTGAAGAAGAGGGCGTTCGCTTTGGCAAGCCTTATCTCGGCAGCATGGCCTTGGCAGGCTCACTCAATGGTGAAGCGCTGCAGCGCAAAGATGCACAAGGCATCAGCGTCGAGACGGCCATTCGCGACTTTGGGCTCGATCCTGCACGGTTTCCGGCGGCAGTCGTAAGTAGCGAGGCATTCGCCTATCTTGAGGTCCACATCGAGCAGGGTCCGCTACTCGAGAGCGAAGACCTGCAACTCGGCGTCGTCTCCGCGATCGTCGGCCAGACGCGCATGCAGCTTCGTTTCAGCGGTCAGGCCAATCACGCCGGAACAACTCCGATGCATCTGCGCCACGACGCCATGGCCGCCGCCGCAGAGTGGATCTGCGAAGTAGAGCGCCACGCGAAGGCCATACTCGGCCTTGCAGCGACGGTTGGCAAGGTGCAGACGCGACCCGGAGCTGGCAACGTCATCGCCGGCGAAGTGCTGGCTACGCTTGATGTCCGCCACGCTGACGATGAGATTCGACGCAAGGCAGCGAATGCGCTCTTGGCGGCAGCAACAAACTCCGGCGAAGTCCGTGGCGTTCAGCTCAGCGTGCTCGCTTCATCGCATGAAGACGCGGTTCCCACCGACTTTGCGCTTTCGAAGCTGCTGCTCGAAGCAGCCGAAGCCGCGGGTTCCCCCGCACGCATCATGCCTAGCGGCGCTGGACACGATGCCCGCATCGTCGCGGAACGCGTACCTATCTCGATGCTCTTCCTCCGCAGCCCCGGCGGACTCAGCCATCATCCTGACGAAAGCGTCCTACCCGAGGATGTTGAAGCCGCGCTTGCAACGTCTCTCGTCTTTGTCGAGCTTCTGAAGGCCAACCACGTAACCCAAGCGATACCTCAACCTGCCACGGAGGCCCATGCATAACCTTGGCCACACACGCAGCAGCATGAAGCGCGACCACATCCTGCAGACGCCGGACACATTCATTCGCACCGTGCTCCCGGGCATGACCAACGCCGCTGCAATCGTCCACGTCGCTCCCGCCGCTGGCGCAGCGTTCACGCAATACACGGCAGAACTCGAGTCGCAGGGCACGCTTGGCGCGACATCGCTACAACGGTTTCTATATGTAACCTCCGGAGTTGCAGATCTCACGACCGACACCAGCTTCAAGACGCTCACCGCTGGATCGTTCGCCTACATTCCACCCGGGCTTGCACATACGCTGACAGCACAGCAGAAGACCGTCCTCGCAGTAATCGAAAAGCCCTACGAGCCGCTCGAAGGGACAGCCCCTTCGGCTCTGCTCGTGGGCCACGAAGACAACGTCGCCTCGGTCGCGTTGATGGGAGACGAGGACCTTCAGGTACGTGTTCTTCTCCCTGACAATACCAGCTTCGACTTCGCTGTGAATACCATGACCTACCAGCCCGGCGCGGCGCTCGCGCTGGTCGAAATTCACGTCATGGAGCACGGCTTGCTCATGCTCGAAGGCGGCGGCATCTATCGGCTTGGCGACAACTGGTACCCGGTTACAGCGGGCGATTTTATCTGGATGGCACCGTTCTGCCCGCAGTGGTTCGGAGCGCTGGGCAAACAGCCCGCAAAGTATCTGATCTACAAAGACTGGAATCGCCATCCCATCGGCTGAGGTGCTCTATGAAGATTGAAATAGACGGAGCGCGCCTCAGCGCAGAGCTTGCGGAACTGGCCCGCTTTACGCATGCCGAACGCAGCCCCGTTGGCACCGCCGTTACTCGGATCGTATTCACAGAAGACGACCTGCGTGCCCGCGCCTGGCTCAAGGAACTCGCCGCCGCAGAGGGTTTCTCCGTCCGCGAGGACGCCGTTGGCAACACGTTCATTCGCTGGCATGGAACTGATCCCGATCTTCCCGCCGTCGGCACCGGATCGCACATCGACGCGATCCCGCACGCTGGCATGTACGACGGAACAGTCGGCGTCCTTGGCGGCCTCGAAGCGATGCGGGCGCTGAAGCGCAGCGGCCAACGCTTCCGCCGCAGCATCGAGTTGCTTCTCCTCACCTCAGAAGAGCCAACCCGCTTCGGCATCGGCTGCCTGGGCAGCCGTCTGCTCTCAGGCACGCTAGACCCCCAGCGCGCGGACTCCATGCCCGACACGCTCGATGCAGAATCGCAAGGCACTCTGAGCGACGTCCGCAAAGCCGCTGGCTTCTCAGGCGACCTCGCGTCAGTTCAACTCAAACAAGGCTTCTACCACGCCTGGCTGGAGCTCCACATCGAGCAGGGCCCGCTGCTTGAACGCGAGGCCCTGCCCCTCGGCATCGTCACCAGCATCGCCGCGCCCGCTGGATACCGATTCACCATCAGCGGCTTCGGCGGTCACGCGGGGGCGCTGCTGATGCCCGATCGTCGCGACGCCCTCTGCGCCGCCTCCGAACTTATTCTCTCCATCGAGCGCCACGCCCTCGCCGCCAACGCCGCATCCGGCACCAGCGATACCGTCGCCACGGTCGGCACCTGCAGCGTCTTTCCCGGGGCGGTCAACAGCGTGCCCAGCCGCGTCGTGCTTCAACTCGACATTCGCGACACCGATCCCGAGCGTCGTGAATCCGTGATGCAGGCGGTACGCGCAGATTACGCCGAAATCGCAGACCGCCGCCGCGTCACCTTCGAAGAAGAGCTGGTCAACGCCGACGCTCCCGCTCAATCCTCCCCGCACATCGTCGAAACCCTCGACGCCGTCTGCGCGGAACTTGGCATCTCACCTAAGAAGATGGTCAGCCGCGCCTATCACGACTCGCTCTTCATGGCCCGCATCGCTCCCATTGCGATGATCTTTATCCCCTGCCGCGGCGGTGTGAGCCATCGCCCCGACGAATTCTCTTCACCAGAGGACATCGCACGTGGAACACTTGTCCTCGCCCACGCACTCGCCAGACTCGCAGCAGAGTAATCATGGCCATTGAATCGATCAATCCCGCTACCGGCGAGCTCATCCGGCGCTTCGAACCTCTCTCCGGCGATGCGATCCAGCAGAAGCTCGACCTCGCCTCCAAGGCCTTCAAGAGCTACGCGGCGGTTCCCATGAGCCATCGCTCGCTCTGTATGCGGAAACTCGCGAACCTGCTTGAGGAAGATGCGGTCGAGCTCGCCGAAATGATCACAACGGAGATGGGCAAGCCGATCAAGGCGTCCCACGCAGAGCTCGCCAAGTGCGCCGCGGCCTGTCGGTATTACGCGGAGAACGCAGTCCGCATGCTCGCGCCGGAGATCATCACCACCGAAGCCTCTCGCAGCTACGTTCGCTGGGACCCGCTCGGCGTCGTCCTCGCCGTGATGCCATGGAACTTCCCCTTCTGGCAGGTCTTCCGCTTCCTTGCCCCCGCGTTAATGGCCGGCAACGTAGGCCTGCTGAAGCACGCGCCAAATGTGCCTCAATGCGCGCTCGCCATCGAATCACTCGTGCGCCGTGCGGGCTTCCCCCGTGGCACGTTTCAGACGCTTCTGATCGAGACCCGCCAGGTTGACGGTGTGCTCGCCGATGAGCGCATTGTGGCCGTAACGCTCACCGGTTCGGAGTCCGCGGGCCGCGCCGTGGGCGCGCAGGCTGGTTGGCTCATCAAGAAGTCTGTGCTCGAACTTGGCGGCAGCGATCCCTTTCTCGTCATGAGCTCGGCCGACCTTGATCTCGCAGTCGAGAACGCTGTTCAGTCCCGCTGCATCAATAGCGGGCAGTCTTGTATAGCCGCCAAGCGCTTCATCGTCCATGCCGCGATCTATAACGAGTTCGAACGGCTCTTCGTCGCCGCCATGGCCGCGATGCGGGTTGGCGACCCAATGATCGATGCAACCCAGATAGGCCCGATGGCAACGCGCCGCCAACTGGAGAACCTCGACCAGCAGGTCAATGCGGCCATCACTGCCGGAGCAAAATTGCTTACAGGAGGCCGTCGCATCCTCGGTCCTGGCTTCTACTTTGAGCCAACGGTCCTCGCCGGCCTGCCGCGCACCGCCTCTGTATATCACGATGAGATCTTCGGCCCCGTCGCGCTCCTCTTCAAAGCCAACGACCTGAACCAGGCAATCGAGATGGCGAACGACACGCCATTCGGTCTGGCCGCATCGGCCTGGACGCGCGACCCCGATGAGCAGCAGCGGATGGTCACGGAGATCCAGGCCGGATCGGTCTTCCTGAACAAAATGGTCGCCAGCGATCCTCGGCTCCCGTTCGGCGGCATCAAGCATTCAGGCTACGGGCGAGAGCTCTCAGCGGCAGGCATGCGGGAGTTTATGAACGCGAAAACTGTCGTCATCGCGTAACCTCCCGCATGGCCGTCTTTAGAACCTGTCTAAACACTCGTCATCTCGAGGGAAGCCACTTAGAAGCTGAACGTCGCAAGCAGCGTGATGCGTCGTACAGCCGAGTTGCTCGAGAAGATGTTTCCCGCCAGCCCCGTCGACTGGTAAAAATTCGAGCTTGTAACGACCCCGGACGGCGTGCCGCGATCCACATCGTTGAACACGTTCGCAGCCAGAACTCCGAAGCTCACCGAGTAGCGCCGTCCAGAGTTCGCACCCCCGCCAAATCCACCGGGGCCTCCACCACCCGGACCACCGCGTCCGCCACCACCACGACCGCCCGGCGGTCCTCCGCGGGGTGGACCGCCCTGACCTTGCGAGTCGTTCTTAGTCCCCGTCTCCGGGCCAAATCCGATCGTCTTCGTCACCCGCAGGTTCAGCGTAAACGCCGCCGGCCCCGTCCCAGAGTTGATTGGAATGCGGGCTACGCCGGGCGCGGGATTGACGTCGAAGCTGCCGTGCGACGTGACCACAATATTCGCTGCCGGTGTTGCTGAAGTCACGATGCCGGGCCGGTCGTTAGTCAGAATCGAGTCGCCATTCAAATCGGTTCCCGTGATGATGTTGAACGGTGTTCCCGAGGTCGCCACCATGAACGGTGAGAAGGTAACCCTGTGCGGCAGCGAGAAGCTTCCCCCCATAAACAGCCGGTTCCGCGTATCGAAGCTGGCGCGGCCATAATCCGCCTTCAAATTACCCACCACCGAGGGGAAGCTCCCCGAACCTGCACTGTCCGCCTTGGCATAGTTCAGGCTGTAATACCCCCACAACGAGATCGATCTCCCATAGTTGATACGCGGGCTGATCGAAAGCTGATTCTGGGTAAACACTCCATCCGACGCAAACTGATACGCCTGGCCCGTCGAAACATAGGTGTCCGTCGCACCGTCGAGCTCTGGAATGTCAACATTCTGGCTATTGAACTGATGCACGCCACGCATGTGCAGATAGTTGACCGAAACCGTTCCGATCTTGCCCAACTGCCTGTCCGCTCCGATCGCAAACTGCATCAGGTAGGGACTGCGCAGGTTCGGGCCTTCGGAGTAGGTCGTCTGCGCAGCCGCAGTCCCGGCGGTCGTCCCGCAGTTTGCCGCACTCTGGGTAGTCGGCGTGCACGCAGCGCCTGGCGATCGCACGGTAAACAACTGCTGGTTCGTACCGTTCTCCTGGATCGTCGTGATCACGTTGGTTAGCGTAAACCGGTCGTAGAAGACACCGAAGCCGCCGCGAAGTACAGTCTGCGGGTTGCTCTTGTTCCCCAGGCCGTAAGCGAAAGAGAGGCGCGGTGCGAAGTCGTGATGGTCCTTTAGGTGGTTCTGGGTCTCGTAGCGAAGACCGTAGCTGAACGTCAGGTTCGGCTTGATCTTCCAATCGTCTTCCGCATAGATTCCCAGATCGGCAAGTGTCGCATTCACCGAAGGCTGCGCATACTCCGCCACCTTGTACTGTGATGGCGACGCTCCGTTCTTATAGTCATCCAGACTGCTGTAGCTGAAGACACCCAGCGCCTGCGCGTTGCTGAAGTTGGCGTCACGCGTCGTCCGCAGCCTTCCACCCATCCGGATGAAGTGATGCGCAAGTGCCAGCGAAGTGTAGTTCTGCACCTCGAAGTGGTCCTGGTGATCGTTGACCGTCAGCGCGCTCGATCCCCCTCCGGTGAAGCCTCCCTGAATAGACACACTGGGGGCCACCAGGTTCGGCGTCTGCGTACTCTTGTCCCGGCTGTACTCAAATCGCGTCTCGTTGATCAGCTTATCGCTGAAGATCTGGCTGTCGACCACCTGGATCGTATTCTCAGTCGCATCCAGGTTATAGCCGGCAGACGGCAGATCAAGACCTCCCGTACCATCGTTCTGTTGCGAGTTCGTCTCGTACTGATACCGCACGGTTAGCGTATTCTTCTCTGCCAGTTGATAGTCGAGCCGAGGAGTGAAGTCCGTCCGGACCTGCGGATAGAGCGTCGGAATGGAGACATTCGTCTGCTCCGTGCAGCCCGCTTCGCCGGGCGCGCATAGCGCAGTCGAACCCGGAAGCGCATAAATGGAGCCGAAGAATACGGTATTGTCCTGGATGATACGGTGAGATCCACCGAGGTTGAATGACGACTTCGACGTAATCGGCCCTGTCAGATTCCCTAAGACAAAGATGGTGTGATACGGCTCCTGCTCAGTCGTTCCTAGAAATGGGCTCTTCGTATTCAGAAAGTCGGCGTTGCCATTGGCCTGAAAAAAGCCGTGAAACTTGTCCGCTCCGGGTTTAGTGAAGACCTCGACGCGACCGTATCCCACCTTGTCGTACTGCGCCGAAAAAGGGTTCTGGTTGATGCGAATCTCGCGGATCGAAGACTTCGGAGGAAGCTGGCCACCGGTAAAACCGTCCACGTAGATCTGGCCGCCATTCGGGCCAGCCGACGGTCCGGCCAGCGCGGAGAGCTCCGAAGAAAGCTCGTCGGGATCGTCTGACAGGGCATCGAGGTCCTTACCCTTGATCACCGTCGCGCTGGCGTTACTGTCCTGATCCACGCTCACCGTGGCACCGTTGGCCGTAACATTAACCTGCTGACTTGCAGCCTGGACCGTCATCTTCGCGTCGAGCGTCATCGCCTGACCAGCAGTGACGCGGACACCCTGCTTCACAAAAGTGGCGAATCCTTGCATCGTGACCGTCAAGGAATAAGTTCCCGGACGCAGGTTCGTCGCCTGGTAGGTTCCGTCCGCCTGCGAGGTGATCACGGTTGCCTTGCCCGACGCCGACGTAAGGGTGATCGTGGCACCGGGGATCACCGCACCGTCAGGATCGGCGATCGTCCCTTTGACGGTCGCTGACGCTGCGGCAGCCCCGCCATTCTGGGCCGCCCCTGAGGAAGCCGCTGGCACAGGCTTGGGCGCTTGCGCACGCGTCACAGGGACAGCGATCAGGACCGATGCGATCAGAAGCGTCAAGAGGGGGGAGGCGCTGAAACGAACAGACATCAAAACTCCTTAGAACTCATTTTGCTTTCGGGCGTACACCTCAACCCGGTTGCGGGATCCGGCAACATTTGCATTTGCGGTACTGTTTCAGATTTCCGGCTGGAAGCTTCCTGCCAGCGGAGACTCACTCCAAGGCGTCCCGAAATCTCGGGTCGCCTGCCCCAGCAACAGTTTCACCCACAAATACAGGCTATCGCCTAAGCGCCCCCGCCGTCCTGGCCGCCGCCGAAGTTCCATGGCGACAGCGTCATCGACGCAGTTCCCTTCGGTGTGGCTATCAAAATCGGCTCAACTCCTGAGAGCACTGTGATCGCGATCAGCCCATCGCCGCCGGGTGCCGTCTTTTCGGCAACGACCATCAAGACCTCGCCAGTGTGAAGGTCGCTCAGCGAGCCCTGAGGAAGCCGATTTACGAGCTGCGAGAGATCGCCGCCCGCCGACCCTGTTCCCGCACCCCTTATTTCAGAATGAGGGTCACCGACCGCAACTGCGGCGGCCGGAGGCAGCTTGGGTTTGTCGGCTCCGGCACCGCCGGCGCTCTGGTCTCCGCCTCTTGCACGTGCAGCGAAGCGCGCGGCAGCGTCTGGCGGCAGGGCGCGAAGGCTGGAGTTGGCGGTCACTGCAATGGAATACGACTTCTTGGTGGAAATATCTGTCAGCGTAAAAGTCTGCGAAGCAGCATCGATCGCCGTGACCGTTCCCGCCAGGTTCTCAAATGCTCCGGAGACGATCTCTTCTGCCTTGATGGAACCTCCGTCGACCGACTTCTCACCTCGGGCGCGTAGCTGGTCGCCTACCTGGATCTGGTCCCGAGTCCCTACAACTGCGTCCGAGAATTTAACCGAGCCGTTGGAATAGCGCCGGTACACGGTTGAGGGCTGCGTCTCAACTGCGATCTTCTTGCCGCGCGAGCTGATGGTGATCGTGCCGCTGGCGGGATCGACGGCGCTAACCAGACCGCCCGTGCCGCGCTTCTGCCAGTCAGCCTGCTCCGCCTCATTTTTCTGAGCGATATCGGTGGACTTCATCAGAATGACCCGGGAGACGGTCATGGCGTCCGGAGCATCCTGATGACCGGTCACAAGAACGCGGTCGCCCGTTTCGATGTCTGCAAGAGAGATAGCCAGCGCGGTCTTAAGGTCGGTGCTCCCTGGCGAAAGCTGAAGCACCTTGGCCCCGTCGACGACGCTTACAGAGATGCTCTGCCCTGCATCGTTCGCAATGATCAGCTTGTTGGGTGTGACCTGCTTCACCGTACCGATCTGGCGGGAAGGAGCCGTAGCCTGGGCGAACGCCAGACCCGACCCCCCGGGCAGTGCCAGTATCGCGATGGCTACCGGGGCGAGCGTCATGCAGGCCTGCATCGTCAAGCGCCGCGTGGCAGAGAGCAGCCTGGCGGCAGCTTCAGGCCGCGAGTTGCCCCCGCAAGCGCTCTGCCTGCATCCGTATTGAACTCCGTCTTGGGTTTCAGCTTCAATCATGGGTTGAATCATCTCTTAATAGTTCCGAACACCTCGGGCTGGTCAAGTCCCATACAACCAGTTCTGGCCTGTAACTGTAAAAATCGGCTTCCGCAGGCTGCACGAGCCCGCGCGACTGTAACTCTCAATTAATTAGGAGACGAAGTGTGTGGGTGAAAGTTTCCCGCTTGCGACCATATATTGCGACAGAATGCCGCAAGGTTGGGCCGGGTCATCAAAGAAGTCTCGCGATCGAGTAAGTGATTGCGGTCGGCGGACATTTGAGGGCTTCAACGGACAGCCGTCGATAGCGTTATCGCTTACGTGATTTAAATGCGTTTTCTCGAGAAAGATTTGTTGCCAATCGTCGTTTCATAGGCATAGTATCCGTTTCGGTTCGATACAGTTTTCCTCCTCAAACCGTTTCGAACCAAGGCTTAGAAGGTTACCCGTTCCCCGTACAGCGCCGCATTTCCACAAATCACTCCTGACAGGGTTAGCCCTTCAGTGTTCTCCGGAGCGAAGAAAAATGTCCTGGTACGCCTACTGCATCGCAGAACGTAAAGTCTTTCCCGAGCTCGGCCGGCACCGCCGTCCCATTCCGCTTGCCGGGGTCACTGGACTCTTCGGCAACCAGACCTTCCTCTTTCCCGCAGGTGATCTGGCAGTCATCGTCTCCGAGCACAGCGCCGAAGACTCCGCCCGCACCGACCAGCAGGTCGCGAAGGACCACGCCCGCGTCATCGGCGAGTGCTTCAAGCTCTCCACCGTCCTTCCCTTCCGCTTCAACACCACCTTCGCCGACGACGACTGCCTGAGGCGTTCCGTGCGTTCGAACCAGAGACACTTCCTCGCCAACGTTGAGCGTCTTCGCGGCAAGGCCGAGATGCACCTCAAGGTCCTTGTAGACGACATCTGTCCCGGAACCGCTGCCCGCGACATGACCGTCGGGCAGCAATACCTGACCAGCCTGCGCGAGAGCGCGAGCCGCCAGCGCGAACGCCAATCCAAGGCCCGCGCCCTATCCCTGCAGATGCACCGTATGTTCCTGCCCATTGCAGAGGAGATCACCTGCAAGCGCATTGACTCCGGCAAGATGCTGCTCGACATCGCGCACCTGATCGACAACAAGACCATCGAGCGCTATCAGAACAAGTACTCGTCGGCGACCCAGCAACTCAAAGAGTGCCGCATGCAGTTGTCCGGCCCGTGGCCTCCGTATCACTTCGTTCACAAGAGCAGCTCCACACCGACACACAACGCTTAGCCGAAAAACTACATCTCAGGCGCGCAAAGAGACCTCCCAAACGGGAGGTCTCTTTGCGCGAATATTCGCTCGAATCGCTGATTCTGCCTGCACACATGGGACTACCTTTGCAGATACCTGGGCATCGTACCTGTCATCAGTTCTGCGCGCACGCAGACTGCACCGGCATAAGCCGCCTCGGAAAATACACTTCACGCGAGCGGCCCGGCATGATGCAAGGAGATTAGACAGATGATGCACGACAGCTCGAAAAAGATCAAGTCCCCCCGCAGAGTACTTAATATCTTCGCCAAGGCAACTCTCACCCCCCTGGCCGCTTCACTCCTTGTCCCCATGGCAGCGCTGCAGGTCTCGTCCGCGCAGGAGTTGAACCCCACTGCCCAGACGCAGCCTCGGCCCCAGGACAACCAGATCACCCAGCAGAACGGCATCTATATCTATCGCGTAAAGGTCGTTCAGCGCGACCTGGACGCGGTGAACTACCTGCACCGCAGCGGCTCAACCACCATCGGCTTTGAAGGAACCGCTCTGCTGCCTATGGCAAAGGGCGAGGCCAAGGTTGAGAGCGAGCGCGGCGGCATCACCATCGATGCCAGCTTCAAGGGCCTCACCCCGGCAAACGGCTTCGGCCCCGAGTATCTGACCTACGTCCTCTGGGCGATCACGCCAGACGGTCGCCCCGCCAATCTTGGCGAGATTCTGCCCTCCCACGATAAAAACACCATCCACGTCACCACCGCCTTCCAGTCCTTCGGCATGATTGTGACTGCCGAACCCTACTACTCCGTAAGCCAGCCCAGCGACGTCGTCGTGATGCAGAACATCATCAAGCAAGACAAGACGACCGGCGTGCTTGAGAAGGTAAACGCTCACTACACACTTCTTCCCCGTGGGCTGTACGCCGAGACAGACGGAGCGAAATCGAATCTTGATCCCATCACTCGGGACATGAAGTCGCCGCTCGAGATCTATGAGGCGCACAACGCTTACCGGATCGCCCAATCCGTCGGTGCCGATAAGTATTCTCCCGAAATCATGCATGAAGCTGCTCAGGACCTGAAGAACGCCGACGACATGGACGCGAACAAGCATGGCGATCGCAAGATGGAGATTACCTTTGCTCGCGAGGTCGTGCAGCGCGCCGAAGACGCCCGCATTGATACCCTGCGCAAGCAGGCTGCCGAACGTCAGCGCAACTCGGATCTGGCCCAGCAGGAGGCGCAGCAGCAGGCGGCTCAGTCTGCCGCCGATGCCCAGCAGGCTCAGATCGCCGCTGCCCAGGCTCAGGCATCTGCGGCTCAGGCCCAGGCCGCCAAAGACAAGGCTGACGCAGAACGCGCTCGCGCAGAGGCAGAAGCAGCCGATGCCCGCGCCCGTGCCGCCGAAGCAAATAAGAGCGTGGAAGATGCGAACGCCAAGCGCGAACAGCTGCGAGCGCAACTGAACAGCGTCCTTCAGACGAGCGAAACGGCTCGCGGCCTTATAGTGAACATGTCGGACGTGCTCTTCGACACCGGCAAGTACACATTGAAGCCGGACACCAAGGTCGCACTGGCCAAGGTCTCTGGAATTCTCGCTGCCTATCCTTCGCTGAAGCTGCAGGTTGAAGGATATACGGACAGCGTCGGCGGAGATGACTACAACCAGAAGCTTTCCGAAAACCGCGCCGGTTCGGTCAAGGACTTCCTCGTCGGCCAGGGCGTATCGATGAACAACATCAGCGCTGCCGGATACGGAAAGGCTGATCCTGTCGCGGACAACTCCACCGCTTCGGGCCGGGCTCAGAACCGTCGTGTCCAGCTCGTTGTCTCGGGCGACGCTATCGGAGTGGCACAGCAGACCGGTCCCGATGCAGCTCCTGCCGGAACCCCAACCCAGCAGTAGATCTTGCACCGAACTGCAAAGCATGGACAGACTGACAAGGGAGAGGCAAATTGCCTCTCCCTTTCTTCTTGCATCGAAACACGAAATTGCCAGGAACGTGAAAACATAGACTGATGGCTATCACTTCTGGCGGACAGACAGTTCTTATCACCGGCGCTAGCTCCGGCATCGGAAGGGCGACCGCGCTCGCCTTCGCGAACCTGGGAGCCAGACTCCTTATTTGCAGCCGCCGCCTCGATCCTTTGGAGGAGCTTGCGCGGGAGCTTACAGCTGCTGGGGCCGAGGGCGTCTACGCATTCGCTCTGGACGTGTCGGACCGGCTCGCCGTAGAGCGCACCTTGTACTCACTCCCCGAGGAATGGCGAGACATCGATATCCTGGTCAACAATGCCGGTCTCAGCCGCGGGCTGACCAAGGTCTACGAGCAGGACCCCGAAGACTGGCAGGAGATGGTCGACACCAACGTTCTGGGCCTGCTGCATGTAACCCGCGCTATCGTCCCGCGCATGGTGCAGCGCGGCATCGGCCACGTCATCAACCTCGGCTCAACCGCAGGGCACATGACCTATGCGAATGGAACCGTCTATTGCGCCAGTAAGGCAGCTGAGATGGCGATCAGCGAAGGCTTGAAGCTCGACCTGATGGGAACGCCCGTGCGGGTCACGTCAATCGACCCGGGCATGGTCGAGACGGATTTCTCCAGGGTACGTTTTCGCGGTGACGAAGAGAAAGCAGCAAAGGTCTACGCCAATATCACTCCGCTTCAGCCTTCTGACGTAGCGGATGCGATCGTATGGGTCGCCAGCCGGCCGGTACATGTGAACATCCACAGCATGCTGATCACCAGCATCGATCAGGGAAATTCCATGGTTCTCAACCGCCGCGGCTGATATCGCCTGTCCTTTGAACGGTATATAAGAACCGTCATCTCGACCGAAGCCGCGCAGAGACCGGGGTCCCCGGCGAACGTACTTGTTCGCAGGGGTGGTAGAGCGTGGCGTAGTGGAGAGACCCCCGCATTTCGTTCTGGTTCTTGCCTTTGCCGTCCGTCCAGCGTATCGAGTCCTCAACTAGAGGTGAAGCGTCCAGCCCAGTTCAGAGAGCTTCTCTTCGATATCGATTAACGCGGCAGAGAGTGCGGACCGACGATGCGGACTTGCAGTGCGCTCGGAGAGAATGCGCTCCCGCTGCATCGTCAACGCCTGAACCTGCCGCTTCTTTTCTGCGTCTTCAGCGACGTTTCCTTTGGCAACTGGCTTAGGCATAGCAGCGACGTTCTGCTGCTCCTCGACGGATTTGCTCTCCCAACCCTTCGACATGATCAAATTCTACGCCCCTTCGGTAAAAACGGGTTTCGCATTGTCAAACGAAAGCTGCCGGGCTTCCCCTTTTCCTGTCTCGAGCGGCAAGAAAGAGTTTGCTTTGATCCCTATAATCGAGCCTGCACCGAAACAGCCCCGGAGAATATCCTAGCGTGATTGTCGAGATTCAAGGACTCAAGAAGATCTACGAAGGCAAGCAGCGGGTCGTCGCCGTCGACGGCATTGATCTGGGTGTGCGCGAGGGAGAGATTTACGGCCTGCTCGGCCCCAACGGTGCTGGAAAGACGACCACCATCAGCGTCTGCACTACCCGTGCCCTGCCCTCGGCCGGAGTGGTCCACATTAACGGAATCGACGTCGTCAGATCTGCCGCTGTCGCAAGGACTTGCATCGGCGTCGTCCCGCAATACAACACGCTCGACCGCGCCTGCACCATCTTCGAGAACATCAACTTCCACTGCCGATACTTCGGCTTCTCGCGGGCCGACGCGAAGGCGAGAACCGAACAACTGCTCGAACAGTTCCACCTCTCCGAGCGCACCGGTGCCTACCCGTCGCAGCTCTCTGGCGGCCTCGCCCAGCGAGTGCAGATCGCCCGTGCCATCGCCCACCGCCCCAAGGTGCTGTTCCTCGATGAGCCGAGTGCGGGCCTCGATCCGCAGTCACGTATTGCCATGTGGGAGGCTGTCTCCGGGCTACGCAAGGAGGGCATCACCGTCGTCCTGACGACTCACTACATGGAAGAAGCCGACGAACTCTGCGACCGGGTCGCCATCATCGACCACGGCAAGATCCTTGTCGAAGACACGCCCGCCGCACTCAAGCAATCGATTGGTGCGCAGCGTCTCTACGACCTCGATCTAGCCAGCGAAGGCAGCGACGCTGATCTATCCGCGTCGCTGCGGCTGCTTCCAGGTGTTACATCGGTAGAGACCCTTCCCGGCGGCCTCCGGATCTTCGCCGACAGCACCGATGGCCTGCTCGCTGGAATCGTCAACACCGCCACCCCCTACGGCCTCCGCGATCTTCGCATCACCGAAACCAGCCTGGAGACCGTCTTCATCAAACTCACCGGCAGAGACCTACGCGAATAACTCTCTCACCTTGTCATCCTTCGCGAAGCGGAGGACCTGCTTCTTCCTTTGCCGTTGCTGTTGTTTTCAAAGACCGAAGCTCACGGATACAAAATGACCACAGCCATCGCCATCCCGTCCCAGGCAAAGATCTCGAAGACCTCGCTCTACACCCGCGCCTTCCTCGGGCTATACCTCCGCGATCTCTACGTGCTGCGTCGCGAGCTCTTCCCCTTCGGCATCCGCGTCTGCATGAACCCCTTGCTCTTCCTCTTTGTCTTCACCTACGTGATTCCAGGCATGGGCGATCACGGCTCAGCCGCCGCGATGAACCCCTCCGCGGCCCTGGCCAGTTCGGGCATCTCTTATTCCACCGTGCTTTTGCCAGGACTGATGGCGGTAGGCATCATGTTCTCCGGCATCGCAGCCGTCGCGCTTCCCCTAGCCGTCGAGTTCGGTTCGACCCGCGAGATCGACGACCGAGTCATGTGTCCGCTGCCTGTCGCCTTCGTGGCAATTGAAAAGATCGTCTTCTCAGCCATGCAGTCAGTCTTCGCCGCTTGCATCGTCTATCCACTCGCCTACTACGTCCCCGCCGTCCATCCCGTCACGCACGTCGATAGTTGGCCGTTCCTGATCGTCGTGGTCGTGCTCGCCAGTCTCACAGCCGGCGCGCTCGGGCTCACCATCGGCACCAGCGTGAAGCCCTCGCAGATTGGCCTGATCTTCGGCGTGGTCGTCATCCCGATCACCTTCCTCGGCTGCGTCTACTATCCTTGGGCGATGCTCAAGCACATCAAGTGGCTACAGTACGGCGTGCTCGTCAACCCCATCGTCTACATGAGCGAGGGCCTGCGCGCGGCGCTGACCCCAAAACTCGATCATATGAACCCGGCTGTGATAATCCTGATGCTCTGCGTCGCTCTCACCACGCTGACGTGGCTCGGGATGAGGGGCTTTCTAAGACGCGTCATCGGTTGAGCCAGCCCGTCAGACTGCAACGCCCAGCTTCACCTTCAGATCGTCGGCGATCTGCTTGCCATGAAATCTTCCGTTCTCAATGAAGATCTCGTTCGTCCGCTCTCCCGCCACAATCACACCCGCAAGATAGATCCCGGACACATTACTCTCCAGCGTTGAAGGATCGCAGACGGGGCAGCGGTCGTTCTCCGCGTCCAGCTTCACGCCGAGCCGTTCGATGAAGCTGAAGTCGGGATGGTAGCCGGTCAATGCAAAGACGAAGTGGTTCGGAACCGTGACCGGCCCTTCGGGCGTCGCGATGGTCAGGTCATCCTCGCGCACCTCGATCACGGAGCTATTGAAGTACGCCGTGATCTCGCCGTTCTTCACGCGGTTATTGATGTCCGGAAGAATCCAGTACTTCACATGGGGATGCATCGCCGATCCACGATGTACCAGCGTCACTTTGGCTCCGTGTCTCCAAAGATCAAGCGCGGCGATGGCTGCCGAGTTCTTCCCGCCGATCACCACCACGTCCAGTCCGAAGAACGGGTGCGGCTCATGGTAGTAGTGGCGAACCTTGCTCATCTCTTCGCCGGGAATATTCAGATAGTTCGGAAGGTCGTAGTAGCCCGTCGCGATTACCAGCTTGCGAGCGCGATGTCTCGTCCTGCGGTCGAACCGGTCGGTCGTATGCACGATGAAGTCGCCGTCCGATCCCGCCACGGAAACGACCGTCTCGTACTGCCGCACATCGAGCGCGTAGTGCTCCGCTACCTTGCGGTAGTACTCGAGCGCCTCCATGCGGTTCGGCTTCTGGTTAGGGCTGGAAAAAGGGATATCGCCGATCTCGAGCAACTCCGGCGTAGTGAAGAACGTCATGTGCGCAGGATAGTGAAAGAGCGAGTTGCACAGGCAGCCCTTATCGATCAGCACGGACTTGAACCCGGCCCGCTTGGCCTCAATCGCGCAGGCAAGACCGGTCGGCCCCGCGCCGATCACCAGCATGTCGTAGGTCTCTTCGTGATTCGCCGAAAACTCGCTCATACGCAATTCTATCGAATCGCGCTCGCGTCTTCGGACAACGGGCTACAGGTCCATTTCGACAAGCTTGTGGGCGATCGCAAACAGCGCCAGCTCCAGCCGGGTCGAGACGCCTGTCTTGTCGAAGACATTCGAAAGGTGGCGCTTTACCGTCTCCTCCGAGATGCTGAACTGCTTGGCGATGTCCTTGTT
The DNA here is from genome assembly GCF_025685565.1 of Granulicella aggregans. Lineage (NCBI taxonomy): Bacteria > Pseudomonadati > Acidobacteriota > Terriglobia > Terriglobales > Acidobacteriaceae > Granulicella > Granulicella aggregans. Next base: position 1,985,598 of record NZ_JAGSYE010000001.1, on the reverse strand, counting down.
GCTGCAGCCTTCAACGATGCAGGTCACAACCTCAAGTTCACGCGGAGTCAGGCCATACGTCTTGCGTTCGGGAACTGCGGCAGCCTTCTGCATCAATTCATGCAGCGCCTTCAGCAGATTCACGACGCGCTGCCCGTTGATCCAGTAGTCGCCCGAGATGACAGCCCGCAGCGCCTCCGAGAGCTCTCCAGACACAGCGTCCTTCAAAACAATGCCCCGGGCGCCGATCTGCAGCGCCTCGATGACCTGCTGCGTCGAAATCAGGCTGGTCAGCAGGACGATCTTCACGCGTGGCGAGCGGCTCATGATCGCCCGCATCGCCTCGAGACCCGGCAACCGCGGCATCTGCAGGTCGAGCAGAAGAATGTCCGGTTCCTTGTCCAGCGTCTCCGTGATCGCGACATCGCCGTCTTCGGCCTCGCCGACGACGGTAAAGCCAGCACCGCTGGTAAGAATGTTCTTCACCCCGAAACGGACAACCGGGTGGTCATCGGCAACTACAATCCGGATCGTGGAGGCAGCGCCGTTCTGGTCGATCGATTTCATGATGGATTGTTCTCCCGGGAAGCTATAGACAAGGAACCTAACAGAATCTGTCACGTTCGCGCGAGCGTCCGCTACCCGCGCAATCGTTCCACAAGGATACGCTCTAGCCGCTCCGTTGCGCGTGACAATTGATCCAGCAGCGTCGTAACCCCGCTGGTTCCTGCACTTCCGCCAAGGCCATCGCGCTCCGCGGCGGCCGACAGGTCATAGATCTCCGCCGCTCCGATCATGCCAGCGCCACCCTTGATCGCGTGGGCCTCACGCCGGTAGCCCTCGTCATCGGTCGCGGCCTGAAGTTCGCGCATGGCGTCCAGCCGCTTCCGCGAATCGGCGATGCAGAGCTCATACATCTGGCCAAGCTGGGAAGGTGGCATCAACTCCTGCAATTTCCCAAATATCTCCTCGTTGATCGCGGCAATACCCTGTTCGCCGGAAGCCGCAGTTTGTGTTGATTGTGAGGAGACACTCTGTACCCTCTCCTGCCCTACGCTGGAGATCACCTCGCGGAGGTCAGAGACTGAAAAAGGCTTCAGCAGAAATCCGTCTAAACCCGCGGGTGCAACAACAGGGGTTCCTGGCGGGCGGGAGTCGCTGCCGCTCATGGCGATCACCGGAACGTTCGTGGGCAGCACGCCCTTCAGCGCGCTGGCAAGCTCCGCCCCGGAGATGCCCGGCATCTGCAGGTCAGTCAGCACCACCTCGGGCTGCGGGTTCATGTCGCGGAGCCGAGATAGCCCCTCGTCGCCCGACGCGGCCGAGACCACCACAAATCCTTCTACCTCGAGCAGCAGAGTCAGCAGCTCGCGGCTCACTTCATCGTCGTCGATGACCAGGATCAGCAAAGATCGATCGCTCCGTCTTTCTGGCAGACTTTCCCCAAAGGCTATCATTGCCGAGCTCGACTCCTCGCGAATTGGCGATTTCAAGTGCATCCTCTTCGCCGCCCCAAGTAGAGTGGAGCCATGGCTCCGGAAGATCTTTCCCCCTCCGATAACCCGTCTGACTTCCCATCTGATGCAGGTTCGGGTGCCTCCGTAAAGGACATCGAGTACCTAGGGTTACAGGTCAGGTTGCTCACAGAGCGCGTCGCCGCCCTCGAGCAGGCGATAGCCGACATCCACTCTCTCCCCGTTGAAACGGCCATCGCACCACCGCCGCCACCGTTGTTGGCCGGCTCCCGGGCGAGATTCGTAATTCACGCGCCTTACGGCGTCGGCCACGAAGCCCCCGAGCCGGGCGAGGCAGTTCCGGCAAAGCCGCCTCGATCTCTCGAAGATCGCCTGGGCTCGCAGATCTTCAACCGCATCGGCATCGTCGCCATCCTCATCGGCGCGACGTGGTTCCTGAAGCTGGCGATGGATAACCACTGGATCGGTCCCATGGGTCGCATCCTCATCGGCCTCATCGCTGGCGCAGGAATTGTTGTGTGGTCAGAACGCTTTCGCCGCCGCGAGTTCGCTGCGTTCTCCTACTCACTGAAGGCGGTCGGCACGGGAGTTCTCTATCTCTCACTCTGGGCCAGCTTCCAGCTCTATCACCTGCTCCCAGCCAACGCCGCGTTCGGGCTCATGTTGCTGGTCACGATATGGAACGCCTGGATGGCATGGGCCCAGCAGTCGGAACTCCTCGCGGCCTACGCCATCGCGGGCGGCTTCGTCACACCCATCCTGCTGTCGACGGGCGGCAATCACCAGGTCTTCCTCTTCAGCTACCTGCTTACGCTCGATGTCGCAACGATCGTCCTCGTCCGGCTGGCGGCAGCACGTTCGAAGTCCTGGTCACGACTCCTGATGGCCGTTCTTCCTGGAACCATCGTCTACTTCATCGGCTGGTACAGCCGCTTTTATACTGCGGATCAGCTCGCCTCAACCAGCGTGTTTATCGGCCTTTTCTTTGCCGCTTTCTTCACGGTGCCACTCCGCCTGGTGACGCGTGAACCAGCTACCAAGATCGAGGCCGAGCCAATCTCGGACGTTCTTCTCCCGCTTACGAATGCTGTCTTCGCGTCGCTCGCCTTCTACTCCGTCCTCGAAGACTCCGGCAACCACGCGGCGCTTCCATGGATGTCCCTGCTCTTCGCTGCAATTTATTTGGGAGCGATGCGCCTCCCCGCTCTCAGCCGGATGCAGACGGCCGCTGCCCGCGCAGTGCACCTCTCGCTGGCCGTGCTCTTTGTCACCATAGCGATCCCTCTGAAAGCCAGCGGAAGATGGATCACCATCGGCTGGCTCGCCGAGGGCGTGGCGCTGCTCTGGGTCTCAGCACACCTATCGCCGGCGGAATCAGACGACGACCCAACCGGCGCAAACGTCCATAGGATGCTTCGCCGCCTCGCCTCGTTTGCGCTCGCGCTCGGCTTCTTTGGTCTGATCATCACTCCCTACTGGCTGGACTCCTCAATTCACACGGCAGTATTCAACCGGCGATTCGCCACTGAAGCCGCGGGCATACTCGCCTTTGCAATTGCAACCTGGATATCTCTGCGTGCCCTGAAGCCGGATCCATCTTCCGAATACGGAACGCAGACCGACCACACTTCCATCTTCCCCGGTTGGCTCCAACTCGCCGGCATCTCCGTCATTGCTCTCAATCTCATCGCCTTGCAGGCCGGAATCATCGAGATTGAAACGTTTTGGACCCACGGAACCACCTGCTACTACTGCGGAGAAACTCCCCTCCAGACCGCACTCTCCATCTCCGCCTTCCTGATGCTCTACGGTGCCGGTCTCCTCGCCGTCGGCTTCTGGAAGCACAGCGCCTTCCTTCGCTGGCAGGGGTTGGGGCTTCTCGTCATCGCAATCCTCAAGACCTTCCTCTACGACGTTCGCAGCCTCAGCCAGGGATACCGCGTCGCCAGCTTCCTCGGCCTAGGCGCGCTGCTGATGGCCGTCAGCTTCGCTTACGTCCGAAGAGACGCAAAGACCGCGTCGCAGGACAAGCAGTAAACCAGCCGCCGAAACAGAACTCCTACGTCCCGGCTCCCGAACCGCGATCTCTTCCACGTCAAGTTCATCTCCCCCCGGTCGATAAGGCCTCTGGGAGAGGACTTCGGTGATGGTCGATTCTGCGACACGCATAGAGATGCTGGGGGCCACGCTCGATCTCCTCGACGAAGGTGTTGCGCTGCTCGATGCTCACTCGCTCGTCGTCTACTGGAACGAAGCCGCGTCGGCGCTCACCGGCCACCGTCGCATGAACGTTCTCTCGCGTGCCTGCCCCAGCGACCTCTACCAACTCGCTGACGGCCACGGAACTGAGCCCGCACTGGGAGCCACCGCCCCGAAAGAGGAGTACGCCGGGCCGAAGTACTCCGGACAGCTCTACACCCAGAAGCACCTGGTCAACGGCCGGCCCGAAGACTCCGCAGAGGACGAAGCCGCGAAGCCAGTTCTGGTCCAGATGAAACACCACCTCGGCCACACCTTCCCTGCCATGCTGCGCAAGATGCCGCTGCGCGACGCCTTCGGCAAGCGTCTGGGGACCGTGCTTATCTTCCGCCCCGCCGAGGAGATCGACGAGATTCCCCACGGCGAGATCGGCGAAGCACCCATCCTCCATCGCAGTCAGCCCGAGACCGAAGAGCGCCTCGAAGGTGCCTTCCACGAATGGAAGACCAACGGCACGAAGTTTGGCCTGCTCTGGATCACCGTCGACCAGGCCGCGCAGATGCGCCGCACTCACGGCCGTGATGCGTGCGAAGCCATGCTGAAGATCGTCGAACACCGGCTGGCCCAGGCGCTGCGGCCCTCGGAGATCATCGGCCGCTGGGGCAACGACGAGTTCCTCGTCCTCTCCCACGAGCGCACCCTCGACATGCTGATGGAACACGCGCACCACCTCGCCGGCATGACTCGCACCGCCGACTTCCGCTGGTGGGGCGACCGCATCAGCCTCACCGCCAGCATCGGCGCGGTGCAGGCCGCATCCGGAGACACGCTCTCCCGGCTCATGCACGAAGCCCAGCAGGCCATGCACGCCAGCGTCTACGCCGGCGGCAATCATGTCACCCATGGAAGCGGCCATTCCGTTCCCGCAAAAGGAGATCCATGTTCGCGATAGTCGGCCTCGTAGTGGTATTCGGTGCAGTACTCGGCGGCTTCCTGATGGAACATGGGCCGATCCCCGTTCTCATACAGCCAGCTGAGTTCGTGACCATCATCGGTGCCGCGCTCGGCACCCTGCTCGTCGCCAATCCCCTGCACATTATCAAGGCCATGATCGCCTGTGTCCTCGGCGTCCTCAAAGGATCAGCCTTCGGCAAGCAACGCTATCTTGACTCGCTCAAGATGATGTTTGAGTTCCTCAATAAAGTCCGCCGCCAGGGCTTGATCGAAGTAGAAGCCGACGTAGAAAAGCCGTCCGAAAGCGAGATCTTCAAGAAATATCCCGACTTCCTCAAAGATCATCACGCGGAGGCCTTCGTCTGCGACACCCTGCGCATGGCCATCAGCGGCGGCGTCGAACCCTTCGACATGGACCAGATGATGGAACTCGACATGGAGGTCCATCACCACGAGGCCGTCGCTCCCATCGCCGCGCTCAGCACCGTGGCCGATGCGCTTCCCGGCCTCGGCATCGTCGCCGCCGTGCTTGGCGTCGTCATCACCATGGGCGCACTCGGCGGGCCGCCGGAGGAGATCGGCAAGAAGGTCGCTGCCGCTCTCGTGGGAACGTTCCTCGGCATCCTGCTCTGCTACGGCGTCGTGGGTCCGCTGGCGGCCAACATGACCAAGAACGCCGACGCACACAACGAGTACCTCCACGTCATGCGCGTCCTGATGCTCTCGTTCCTCAAGGGCAACGCTCCCATCATCGCGATCGAGATGGCCCGCCGCGCCATCCCTGCGCACGTCCGGCCAACCTTCAATGAGATGGAGACCGCCTGCAAGGGCGCCGCCGACAACAGCGGCAGCAGCGGCGGCGAGTAGACCCTGGACCACCTGCACCTGAGCGCGGAGACGATACATCCCCATGAGCGAGACAGTACAACCCATCATCGTCATCAAAAAGAAGGGCGGCCACGGAGGCCATCACGGTGGAGCGTGGAAGGTCGCCTACGCGGACTTCGTCACCGCCATGATGTCGCTCTTCATCGTGCTCTGGCTCATGAACTCCACCCCGCAGGTGAAGAAGGCCATCGCCGGATACTTCAACGATCCGCGCGGAACCTCCCGCCAGATGGGAACCGATATCCTCGGCAGCGGCCCATCCGTCGTCATCGACAAGACGAGCGTCGAGAAGCTGCAGGAGCAGATCAGAAAGGCCATCGTCCAGCAGAAAGAACTCGACAAGCTCAAGGATCAGGTTGAGCTCAAGATGACCAACGAAGGCCTGCGCATCGAGCTGATCGAAGGCAAGAATGGCACTTTCTACCAGAGCGGCAGCCCGAAACTCAGTCCCGCCGGCGAAGAGCTGCTCGGCCTCATCGCCAAGCAGCTTGCGCCGCTGCCGAACCACCTCCAGATCGAAGGCCACACTGACGCCAAGCCCATGGGCAACGCCACCGCAACCTACTCCAACTGGGAGCTCTCCTCTGACCGCGCCAACGCCGCCCGCCGTCTGCTTCAGCAGGATGGCGTCGGCCCGCACCAGATCAACCAGGTCCGAGGCTACGCCGACGAGATGCTACGCGTCCAGAACGACCCACTTGATCCGTCCAACCGCCGCGTCTCCCTGCTCGTCCAGTTCCTAGAAGCTCCCGCAGGAACCAAAGGTCCGGAGACCCTCGATATGGAAGGCGGAAAGAAGCCGGAAGGCAAGGAGGGAGAGGGCGCGGAGAAGGGTGCGGAGAAAGGTAACAACGCAGCTCCAGCCGAAAAACCCAAGCCTGTCGACGTCGCACCAACAGCAGGCAGGATCGACCTCCCGGCAATCCCCACCGGAAAGCCCGGCGACAAGCCCAGCGCAGCATCAGGTGCCAAGCCCAGCCCGGCATCACCCGCCAAACTGGGCGACCAGCTGAACCAGTTACGCGAGATGAAGAAGGCCGACGCTCCCAAGCCGAAATAAGTCCGCGTTGCTACAATCGACTCGTGCGACGTCTACTCGCCATCCTGATCGCGATCCTCGTGGGCCTTCCCACGGTTACGCCGCTCTTCGCGCTCTCGATGGGTGACGATCTCAGCCGTCCCGCATGCTGCCGCCGCGATGGCAAGCATCACTGCATGCTCGCCGACATGGACATGAGCGGCGCGTCCTCCTCCAACCGCCCCGGCTTCAACGCACCCAGCATCTCCGAGCGCTGCCCTTACGGCGCAAAGTCCGTTCCGTCGACATCGCATCCCGACTGGTCGCTCGCCACGGCGCAGGCCGTCTTCGCGGGCGTCGTCGCGCATCCCGCCGTCACCCCGCAGACGGAATCAAAGCGCCGCATCTCCTCTGACCGCTCCCGCCAGAAACGCGGCCCTCCGGCAATCTCGCTCTCCTGATTCCACTGGCTCTGGCCTGCCCCCCATAGGATTCGTCACCTCAAGACTCTGGGCCGTTCCTCAGCTCCGTGCCCCACTCATCGCAGCTTTATCGCGATGAGTGGGACGGCCACCGGTCTCCGGGACAGTCTTAGGACAGGACAGTCTTAGGACAAGCCAGTCTTCAAATATGTGCATCTCGCAGCCTCAAGCGCGAACAAACTCCGTCAACTTCACGACGAGGGAACACCTATGCGCAACTCCGCACAATATCTGCTCTTCCTCTTTTTCCTGGCACTAGCACCCATCCACGCCCGAGCCAACGTCTTCGGCCAGATCCACGGCGTGGTCCATGACCCCCAGCACCGTCCCATCTCCGGTGCCACCATCACGATAAAGTCGGCCACCTCAGACTTCACCCAGAAGGCCACCAGCAACTCCGAGGGTGAGTTCTCCGTGCCCGCACTTTCGCTTGGCGACTACATCATTACCGTCTCAGACCAGGGCTTCGAGACCCAGAGCCAGAGCATCGCGCTCGCCTCTGGAACTTCGCCCATCCTGCACTTCGAACTCGCCGTCGGCACGGTCAAGCAGACCGTCACCACCGAGACCACCGCCGCCAACATCGACACCGCAACGCCCACCACTCTGGTCGATCGCGAAGCCGTCGCGCTCACTCCCGGTGCCGACCACACTAACAGCATGGCCATCATCACCGACTACGTTCCCGGCGCCTACATGACCCACGACATGCTCCACATGCACGGTGGCCACCAGGTCGCCTGGCAGATAGACGGCGTCGAGATCCCCAACACCAACATCGCCAGCAACGTCGGCGCGCAGATCGACCCCAAGGACATCGACTATATCGAGGTCCAGCGCGGCAGCTACACCGCCGACACCGGCGACCGCACCTACGGCGTCTTCAACGTGGTGCCGAGGACCGGCTTCGAGCGCGACCGTCAGGCCGAACTCGTCGTCAGCGCGGGAAACTTCTACCAGACCAACGACCAGATCAACTTCGGCGACCACACCGAGAAGTTCGCCTACTACGCCAGCCTGAATGGCAACCGCAGCAACTACGGCCTCGCCCCACCGGTCGGCCAGGTCCTTCACGATGCGGCCAACGGCTACGGCGGCTTCGCCTCCTTCATCTACAACCGCACGCAGTCGGACCAGTTCCGACTCGTCACCCAACTCCGTCAGGACTACTTCCAGATTCCTTACGATCCCAACCCCAACAGCTTCGAGAACGGCCTGTACAACTCCAGCGGCCTGCGCGACGGCCAGCATGAGACCGACGGCCTCGCAGCATTCTCCTACCTGCACACCTTCAATCCTTCCACCGTCCTGCGCGTCTCGCCCTTCTTCCACTACAACAAGGCGGACTATGAGTCGCCCATGACCGACACGCCGGTCGTCACTACCGACAAGCGCTCCTCGACCTACGCCGGCGGCGACGGCTCCATCACCACCGTCATCGCACGCAACACGCTCGAAGCAGGGTTCTACAGCTTCGGCCAGCACGACAACTACCTCTTCGGAGCGATCTTCAACGACGGCAGCGGAAACGCGCCCGTCTCTCAGACGGACTCCGCATCCGGCGGCGTCATCGAGGAGTATCTCTCCGACAACTTCAAGGCGACCTCCTGGCTCACCCTGATCGCTGGCCTGCGCCAGACCCACTTTCAAGGTCAGTTCACCGAGAACGAGACCGACCCGCGCTTCGGCGCAGCCGTCCGCATTCCGAAGCTAAACTGGGTCTTCCGCGGCTTCTACGGTCGCTTCTACCAGCCCCCACCCCTGCTCACCGCCAGCGGCCCGGTCGTAACATATGCCAACCAAAACAACACCGGCTTCGCCCCTCTGCACGGCGAACGCGACGAAGAGCACCAGTTCGGCGTCCAGATTCCCTATAAAGGCTGGCTGCTCGACGCCGACACCTTCAAGACCCGCATCAACAACTTCCTCGACCACTCCAACATCGGGGAATCGAGCATCTACTTCCCTATCACGGTCGACGGTGCTCTCGTCCGCGCCTGGGAGCTGACCCTGCGCAGCCCGCGGCTCTGGAAGTTCGGACAGGCCCATCTCGCCTACTCCAACCAGATCGCCGAGCAGCGCGGCAACATCACCGGCGGCCTGATCTGCACACCCATCGGCGATCCAGCCTGCGACGCCGGCTTCGAATACTCCGCCGTCGATCACGACCAGCGCAACACGCTCAACGTCGGCTTCAATGCCACCCTGCCTCTGCGGATCACCGCCTCCACCAACGTCAACTACGGCTCCGGATTCTCAAACGGAACCCAGGGCGACGAAGGCTCACCGTACCTGGGTGCCTACCTGCCCCAGCACACCACCTTCGACCTCGCCGTGGGCAAGAGCTTCGGCGAGAACATCACCACCTCGGTAAGCGCATTGAACGTGGCCAACCGTCGCGTCCTGCTCGACAGCAGCCTTACCTTCGGCGGCTTCCACTACAACGATCCGCGCCAGCTCTACGCGGAGCTGCGTTACAGGTTTCACTTCTAGTCGCCGCTGAACACGCCAGCCGGACTCAAGACCTCCGGCTGGCTTCTCTTTTTTCGAGACGAAAAAGCTGTGGCGATCTTAGAACTTTGGTAAGCTATCGCTATCGATTTCGACGAAAGGAAGGAACCATGAAGACATTCCATATGCCCGGCGACCCCAAAGCTTTGGCTGCGTTCCTTCCCGTCTCGCGCAGCTAAGCTACTTCTTCCATCCAATCTGAAACTCAGCGCGGTTTGATGGCAGCCCATTTGGCTCGCCTTTCCCACACTCAACCTGCATCGGTCTTAGGACACCTTGTCCTCGACCTCTGGTTTTAAGCGAGTCATCCATGAACGAACGTTCAAGCAAAGGCGCAATGCGCGAAGTCCTCGCCTTCCTATTCCGTCACTGGCGGCGTGAAAAGCTGCTGGTTGTATGGGTTTCGCTGTGCATGATCTCGGCCACAGTATCCGACCTGCTGATGCCGGTGTATTCGGGCAGACTCGTGGATGCAATCGCAATTCACTCGGCAACACGTACTTTCGCGCTGCATGAAGCTCTGCGCGCCATTGTGATGATGGCGGTCTTAGGCGCGGCGATGACAGCTTTGCGCTACGCCGGAATGATGGGAATCATTCGACTGACACTGCGGCTGATGTTCCGGTTTGCGGGTGATTCCTTCTGGCGGGTGCAGCGGTTCTCTACCGACTGGCACGCGAACAACTTCGCAGGCGCGATCGTGCGGCGGATCACGCGTGGCATGTGGGCGGTAGACACGATGGACGACATCCTGCTGCTCGAGATGTTGCCTGCCCTGCTCGTGCTGGTGGGCGCTTCGCTGCTGCTCGGTCTGCGCTGGCCGGGGATGGGTCTCATCGTGGCGGTGGGTGCTGTGGCGTATATCGCGATCTCGGTTTCCCTGTCGCTCTTCTACGTCGCTCCTGCGGCGCGGCTGTCCAATGCGCAGGACACCCGAATCGGCGCGGCGATCGCAGATGCGATCTCTTGCAACGCGGTGGTCAAGTCATTCGGTGCAGAAGGCCGCGAAGACCGTAGGCTGACGAAGATCCTCAGCAAGTGGAACAACCGCACATCGCGAACCTGGGTAAAGGCAACTGCTAACGGCAGTCTGCAGATGTTTCTGTTGCAGGGCTTGCGCACCCTGGTGCTCGTCTACACCGTATGGTTGTGGTGGCAGGGTCGCGCCACCGCAGGCGACATGACGTTTGTGCTTACAAGCTACTTCATCGTGCACGGCTACCTGCGTGACGTGGGACAGCACGTGCGTAACCTGCAGCGCTCGGCCAATGAGATGGAGGAGATGGTTCACTTCCACTCCCAGCCGCTCGGTGTCTCCGATCGCGCCGACGCAAGGCCGATCCGTGTGAAAGGTGGCGAGATTGTCTATGACCACGTGACCTTCTGTTACGCAGGGCAGGTCGAGGCGCTCTTCAACGCGTTCTCCCTGCGCATCCGTCCGGGCGAACGCGTTGGCCTGGTAGGTCATTCAGGGTCAGGCAAGACCACCTTCGTAAAGCTGCTGCACAGACTGTATGACGTGGGTAGCGGAAAGATCGTCATTGACGGACAGGACACCTCACAGGTGACGCAGGCCTCGCTGCGTGAGCAACTGGCGCTGGTGCCGCAGGAACCGATCCTGTTTCATCGCACGCTTGCGGAGAATATCGCCTATGCAAGGCCGGATGCTGCGATGGAAGAGATCGAGCACGCAGCCCGGCTGGCCAATGCGCATGAGTTCATAGAGCGTCAGCCCAAGGGATATCACACTCAGGTAGGGGAGCGCGGTGTAAAGCTCTCTGGAGGCGAGCGGCAGCGCGTGGCATTGGCGCGGGCCTTCCTGGCGAATACTCCGGTACTGGTGCTGGATGAAGCGACCTCAAGTCTCGACTCGGAGTCCGAGGCGCTGATCCAGGAAGCGATGGAGCGCCTGATGGCAGGCCGGACCTCCATCGTGATCGCGCATCGGCTGTCAACCGTGCGCATGCTCGACAGAATTCTTGTCTTCGACCGCGGACGCGTGGTCGAGGAGGGAACGCACGATGAACTTGTACAGCGTGAAGGTGGCACCTACAGGAGACTCTTCGAACGACAGGCGCTTGGCCTCTTTGTGGATGACGCTGACACGTTCGAAGAGGAGTCTGATCTTCTGGACACTGAGGTGGCTTCCTGAAGAAGCCCCTCATGCCAAAGCAGACTCAACCCGGATGAACCGTCTTTTTCTCGGCGAACGCTGCGCCAGCTTTAGCCGTGCAAAGAGATCGGAACTTCCTTCCGCACTCGGAGTGACTCGTTCGCCTGGATCACCCCGAGTGCCGAGCCTAGCCCAACCTTTACATCGGCGATAGGAGAGGTGCCCGTGCGCACGCAATAGATGAAGGCGCGCGTCGCAGCCGTCGTTGGATCTTCCGCTGTGGATACGTCAACCGGCTTGCCGGGGCCTCGATAAGGCATCTCGTTCGAAGGGTTGTAGGACGCACTTGTGACAACGCCTTCGTCCTTTCCGCTTGCGGCAACCACCGGCCTGGTGATCTTCTTCGGCTCATAGAAGAAGGTCGCGTCCTGAAGCGTCAGGTTCAGCGATCCCTTGGTGCCATAGAGCCAGAGTTGATCGCCCATCTTGGCATTGTCGGTGATGGAGGTGAAGATGAAGCGGCGTCCGCCCGAGTAGCTGAGGATCGCCTGCACGTTGTCGTCGGTCTCGCGTCCATCGTGATAGCGGCAGATCGAGCCAGAAGCGAGTGCCGCCTCGGGATATTCGCCGAAGACCCAGTTGGCGATGTCCATGTGGTGTGAACCCAACTCCGCGATAAGACCGAGCGACCACTCATGATAGAGCCGCCAGTTGATGAGATGTTCGAGCGATGGGTCAGGGACGGGCCGTCGCCAATCGTTGTTGCGGTTCCAGTAGCCCATAATGTGGGTGACGTCGCCGATCTCTCCCTGCTGGACGCGCTGCACGGCCGCGCGGATCCAGGGCGAATAGCGGTACTGGTGGCCGATCTGATAGACGCGCTTGCTCTCGGCTGCCGCTGTCACGATGGCGTTCGCCTGCTCGACCGTGTAGGCCATCACCTTTTCGCCGTAGACGTGATGACCGCTGGAAAGCGCGGCAACAACGTGCTCTCCATGAAGGCCCAATGGCGTGGCTACAATGACTGCGTTGAGGTCCTTGCGGTCGAGGAGAGCACGGTAGTCCTTATGCACTGCTACCTCGTGCCCGCAGATGCGATTGAGTTGCGTGAAGCGGGGCTCGTAGACATCTGCGGCGGCAGCTACCGATACGCCAGGCACACGAAGAAAACTGCGGATGAGTTCCTGTCCGCGACTGCCCGCGCCGATGATTCCGAGCCGAAACGGGGAGCTGTCTTTTGCTGGAGCGATCTGACGGGCCGCATCAGTCTCGGCTGCCTCGAAGCTCGAGGCCTCGGTGGAAGCGTTCAGCACGCCGGTGGAGGCAGATACGGCAAGAGCAGAGAGACTCTGGGTAAATTGACGGCGGCTGATCAAGGTTCAGTTTCCTCTTTCCTGCGATGGAGATTTCAACGAGCTACTTTTCGGAGCACACGGCTGGCCCTGCCAGTTTATGGCAATGCAATCGCTGACCGGAGCGGGGCCACGGAAGATGAGAGCTTCGGTGTTGGGCATCGACGCCAGCACCTGCCGCGAAGCCTCTGGTGGAAGAACGAAGACGACCGTAGAGAGCGCATCGCTGTCGGTCGCGCTGGGGCTGATGACGGTACTTTGCAAGACGCCTTCCATGGGGCGCAGGGTCTGAGGGTTGAAGATGTGGCAGTAGCGATGGCCGTCCTTGATAAAGAACTTCTGCGTGCAGGCTCCGGAAGAGAGCGACGTGTCCCTAAGCAAGACGGTAGCCGCGGTGACGCCCGTGGAACGCGGATCTTCTACTTTCACGATCCAGCCGCTCTCGCCAGGCGGCGCTCCAATCGCATAGAGGGTGCTTCCACCGGCAGAGAGGAGCGCTGCCTGGACACCCGCTTCACGAAGCAGGCGGACAGCGGCGTCCACCGCGAAGCCTTTGCCGATACTTCCAGGGTCGAGATCCATCGCGTGATGATTCTTGAAGACGACGCTGCGGTTCTCCTCATCGAGCTCTATCTTCTCGGAGCCGATTGAATCCCGCAGAGACCTTAACTCCGCGTCTGAAGGGACTCGGCCCCCATGCTGGTAGAAGCCCCAGACGCGCAGCAGCGGACCTACGGTGATGTCGAAGGCACCGCCGGAACGCTGGCTCCAGAAGAGTGAGCGTGCGAGAAACTGAAAGGTCTCGGGATCGGTGACGACCAGGCCGTTCCCGGCATCGCGGCTGATCCGCGATAACTCGCTCGAGGGCCGGTAGTTGCTGAGGAGATCTTCCAGCCGGTCGACCTCGTCGAAGGCGAGATCTGCCTCGTGCTCGGCGGTCGGCTGATCGGTCGCGTAGAGGTCGATGGTGAACTCGGTGCCCATGGCCGCATGCGAGAGATGAAACCGCGTCGCAGAGGAGGGTGCCTGGGCGATGCCGGCACGACGGCCGAGAGGAACTTGCACCACAAATAGTGCAATCGCGGCGAGACAAATCCTGACGCAGCGACCGGGAGGGGGCATGCATAGCATCAATGGCATCGCCTTGGCCATCCTTCAAGGCTACGCTCAAAACCAATTTTTGTGCGCTATGGTCAGACCACTTCCTTATGGTTGTTTCGTAGTGCTATGCTTTCCCGCCATGTACAGAACTCCTAGTCTTGCCGCCTTCACCGCAGCGGCCTTCCTCGCTCTCGCGCCGCCCGGGCAGACCCGGCCAGCGACCGATCACGCGACCTTGCTGGTGGTAAATCAGGGCGACCACGACCTCAGCTTCATCGATCCCGCGTCCGGCAAGCAAACTCTCGCCGTCGATGTGGGCGGCATTACGGGCCACGAAGTGGTGGCTACTCCAGACGGTCGGACAGCACTTGTCCCGGTCTACGGAAGCGCCGGCGTAGGCAAACCGGGGACCGACGGCCAGCTTGTCACGGTCGTAGACCTCAAGCAACGCAAGGTCTCGGGAACGATCGACTTCGGCCACGGTGTGCGGCCGCACTGCGCTGTCTTCGATAAGCACCGAAACGTGATTTACATCACGACGGAGCTCGATCAAAGCATCAGCATCGTCAATCCCGATACGCTTAAGATAATCGGCTCGATCCCTACGGGGCAGGCGCAATCGCACATGCTGGCGCTGTCTCATGACGGCCGATTCGGCTACACCGCCAACGTCGGCCCCGGCACTGTTTCGGTACTCGACCTTAACGCGAAAAAGGTAGTTACGGTGATTCCGATCTCCGGCGAAACGCAGCGAATCTCGATCTCGAACGACGACAAGAAGGTCTTTACCGCCGACCAGAAAAAGCCGCAGCTTGCGGTCATCGACACTGCAAGCAACAAGATCGAGGGCTGGATTCCTCTGCCCGCGATCGGCTACGGGACAGCGCCAACACAGGACGGACGATGGCTGCTTGTGGCTTTGCGGACTACGCATCAGGTCGCTGTTGTTGACCTGCAATCTTCGAAAGTAGTGCGCACGATTGACGTGCCTGACACCCCTACCGAGATACTCATACGGCCCGATGGCAAAGTCGCTTATGTCTCATGCGGCAGCAAGGTCGCGGCAATCGATCTTGGTACATGGGCGGTCACAGGCCTTATTCAAGCGGGCAAAAATGCGGATGGTCTGGCGTGGGCGCGATGAGATTTCGAGCGGCCTTCATTCCCTCTCGCTCGTCTCTACGAGCAAAGTCACTAAGGGCAACGCGAACAATCAGGAGAGCAAGATGATGACACGGCGTGAGTTTATGGATAAGGCTGCATTGGGAACGGCGGGACTTGCAATCGCGTCGACGGCGAAGAGTTATGGCCAGATCATGGGATCGAACAACCGGCTGAACTTCGCGGTGATCGGCTTGAATGGCCGTGCCTACGCGCACCTTTCGTCGCTCAAAGCGAATAAGGCAAATGCGCGCATCTCCCACGTCTGCGATGTGGAAAGCAACATTCTGAAGAAGTTTGCGGACAGCACGGAGCGCGAGATGGGCGAGGCTCCGAAGACGGAAAAGGACTTCCGCAACATTCTCGCCATGAAGGAGATAGACGCGATCACGATTGCCACGCCCGACCACTGGCATGCGCCGATGGCGATCGCCGGGGTGCAGGCGGGCAAGCACGTCTACGTCGAAAAGCCGTGCAGCCACAATCCGGCTGAAGGCGTGATGCTGATCGAAGCCCAGAAGAAGACCGGGAAACTCGTGCAGATGGGATCGCAGCAGCGGTCTTCACCGCACAGCATCGAGATTGTCGACAAGATCCACAATGGAGTGATCGGCCGCGCGTATTTTGCGAAGGCCTGGTACAGCAACGTGCGGAAGTCGATCGGCACAGGCAAAGAAGTTCCGGTGCCGGCAACGCTGGACTGGGATCTCTTCCAGGGGCCGGCTCCGCGCCAGGCCTATCGCGACAACGTCCAGCCCTACAACTGGCACTGGTTCAAGATCTGGGGCACCGGCGAATCGCTGAACAACGGCACGCATGAAGTGGACGTCTGCCGCTGGGCGCTGGGTCTCGACTATCCGAAGAGCGTGACCTCGATCGCCGGTCGCTATCAGTTCAAGGATGACTGGCAGTTCTACGACACCATGACCACCAGCTTCCGCTATGACGATGCGATGATCGCGTGGGAAGGCAAGTGCTGCAACGGGATGAAGTACTACGGACGCGACCGTGGTTCGGCCATCATGGGAACTACGGGCACTGTCGTATTGGATCGCGATGGCTATGAGATCTACGACCTGAAGGGCAAGATGACGAGTGAGTTCAAGGTAGGGAATAAGACCGAGTCGACTGATCTGGTGGGCCGCGACTCCATGACGGACGCGCACTTTGCCAACTTCATCGCAGCCATTCAGAAGGGCGAGAAGCTGCGGCAGCCGGTCGCGCAGGGCAACGTCGCAGTCACGATGCTTCAGCTCTCCAACATCGCATGGGAGACGAATCGAGAGCTTCACCTGGACCAGACGGACGGTAAAGTGCTGCACGATGCCGAGGCGATGAAGTACTGGGGCCGCGAGTATGAAAAGGGCTGGGCTCCCAAAGTCTAGAAGAATCACATTCGTCGAGAAACACTCCTAGGAGAACCATGAAGCCACAGGTTTCGCGTCGTAACTTTCTTCGTACTGCCGCGCTCTCCGGAGCCGCCCTGTCGAGCCCAGCAATCCTCTCCGCCGCTGCATCGGCTCCGCGTGAGGAGACCGGCAAGCCATTGCCCATCAAACTCGGCATTGCCAGCTATACCTTTCGCGAGTTCAACCGCTCGCAGATGATCGGCTACTTGAAGCAGATCCATGTCTCCGACCTGAACGCAAAAGATGTGAAGGATCATCTGCCCACCGATCCCACACAAGAGGCTCAGGCCGTCGCCGACTACGCCGCCGCCGGTATCAAGCTTCACGCCGCTGGAGCGATCTACTTTCCGAAGGATGAAGACGACGATATCCGCAGCAAGTTTGAATACTGTAGACGAGCAGGCATCAAGGTCATCGTTGCCGGCGATCCATCTCCCGCGAGCCTTCCTCGCGTCGAGAAGTTCGTGAAGGAGTACGACATCCGGATCGCGATCCATAACCATGGGCCTGAAGACAAGCTCTGGCAATCGCCGCTCGACATCCTGAAGCTAATCAAGAACATGGACCCGCGCATCGGTTGTTGCATTGATGTGGGCCACACTGCCCGCGCCGGTACCGATGTCGTCGAAGCTATCCACGAGGTCGGCCCGCGTCTCTTCAATATGCATATGAAAGACCTCGCAGACATGAAGGTGAAGGAGAGTCAGGTCGCTGTGGGCCAGGGCAAGATGCCCGTCCGCGAGATCTTCGAGGCGCTCATCGCCACGAAATACGCGGGATTTGTCGACCTCGAGTACGAGATCCATGGTGACGATCCCATGCCGGGTGTCATAGAAAGCTTTGCGTACATGCGCGGTGTACTGACAGGGCTCGGATACGCAAACCACGCCTGAGCCAAACTAGAGCAGTGGAGAAAGCGGTTTCTCAATGAAAAAGATGGATCGTCGTGAGTTAGGTCTTGCGTTGTCCGCATTCGCGGCCCTTGGCGGCATTTCGGCAGAAGCCCAGTCTGGCGAAGGCCCTGCTCTTGCTCACTCCGAAATCTTTGCGTTCGACAAATTGCCGGTTCATACCGGGAAGAATGGCATGGCTTCGCGGGCGGTGATACGCGGCACTTTGGCGACCGGCGAATACATCGAAGTCCACGAGACGACGCTTCCTCCGGGCGAGATGCCGCATCCTCCGCATCGTCACACGCACTCCGAACTGCTGCTGATCCGCGAAGGCAGACTCGAGGTGACGAGCGATGGCCATCATGGCTATGTCGAGCCCGGCGGTGTGATCTTCACCGCATCTGGCGTCCTGCACGGATTGAAGAACGTGGGGAATGTTCCAGCGAATTATTTTGTGGTTGCCGTGGGTCTGCAGAAAGTAATCGATTAGGCAGCGTCCTTGCCGAACCTGTGAAGTGCCGATCGAGTACCTGCCAGAGAGATACGCTTGACGAAAGTTTAATACAGCGAGTAAATTCCTCGTGGTCTGACCAATGACACATAGTTTCATTGCCAAACTTTCGGAGGAAATTGATGCTCGCACGTGCTCGCAGCTTCGCCTTTTCGCTCGCAATCTTATCGATCCTGTTTTGGGAAGGAACCTTCCTTCATGGCCAGGCTGTCAGCGGCACCATCGTCGGCACAGTGACTGACTCGACGGGCGCAAGCGTACCCAACGCCCAGATCACGATCGTCCTGACCGGCCAAAGCGTCACCTACACAACTGTTACGAACGAGAGCGGTAACTTTACCGAACCGAATCTTCCCTCTGGCACCTACACCGTCACCGTCGTCTCTCAAGGATTCAAGAAAGAGACCCAGGAGAACATCGCGGTCCTGACCAACCAGACGACCCGCGTTGACGTTAGCCTGTCCAATGGAAGTTCGACCGAGACCATTACCGTCACTTCCGCGCCTCCTCTGCTACAGACGGACCGCGCTGACATCTCGACATCTCTCGAACAGCACCAGATCGCCACTCTTCCGCTCAGCAGTGGCAACAGCTTCCAGTCTCTGCTCAACACGGTTCCGGGCATGGCGCCTGTAGTCTTCAATAATTCGCAGTTCTTCAACGCTAATAATGATCTTTCGGTGAATGCGAACGGCCAGTCTTCCTATGTGAACCTTTACCAGATCGAAGGTATCGATGATGACCAGCGCACGGGTATCCACATCATCCTCGTTCCTCCGGCTGCCGCCATTCAAAATGTAGACATCACCACCAACAACTTCGAGGCCGAGTTTGGCCGGGCGGTTGGCGGGGTCGTCAACGTGACCTTGAAATCGGGGACCAACAACTTCCATGGGTCGGCGTTTCAAAGCATGGAGAACAACGGAGTCAATGCGCGGAACTACTTCGCCACAGGCCCGAACGGGCGACTCGTTTACAACTACACAGGCGGCTCGCTGGGCGGTCCGATCCTGAGGGACAAGCTGTTTGCCTTCGGCGACTTTCTCCGCGTCTCCGACCACGAGGCTTCGACGGTCAATACCACCATCCCGTTCTACAACGCCGCCGGCGGTGTCTTGAACCTGAGCGGATACAGCGGCCAGGTCTACGATCCAAACACCGGCGTCACGGCGACCTGCGCGGGCGGCACCGGGGCAGTCTGCGGCACAGGACGTACACCCTTTACCGGCAACCTGATTCCCCTCTCGAACGCTGGCATCAGTCCCGTTGGCCTCACCGTTCTTCAAGACCTCGATGCCATTGCCAGAAACCCGAAACTGAATCTCGCTTCGGCCAAGTACATCGCCGGAACTACGACAAACAACTTTTCTCAGAACTCGCCGTTCAGCAAGGACTCAATCAGCTATGACATCAAGTCGGATTACGCTATTTCCGATAAGAATCATCTCAGCGGACGCTTCAGCCATCAGAAGACGACGACCTTCCAGGCTCCCCTCTTCGGGTCCTTTCTGGGTGGTCCCACAGGTGGAGGCTTCGAGGCGACGGGAACCGCGGCGGCCTATAGCACCGGTGTCAACTACGACCACACCTTCTCGCCAACTCTGCTTACGGAAGTGCGCTTCGGCGTCGCTCACCTGCGTAACTCTGCCCAGCAGACAGACTACGGTAAAGACGATGCGACGACCCTTGGCATCCCTGGCAATGGCCCGAATGGTACAGACAACACCCCAACCAGCAGCGGACAGGTCGCCTTTCAAGTGAGCAACTTTGCCGGCAACGGTGAAAACGGCACGGGTAATCCTCTGATCGGCTACTCACAGTCTTTGCCCTGGCTGCGCGCCGAATCGAACATCGACGCCGCGAACAACTGGACCAAGATCCTTGGCAACCACACCCTAAAGGCTGGTGTCGATGTACGGCGCATCCGCGACGATCTTCTTCAGGGAAACATCAACGCCGCGGCTGGGACCTTCTACTTCAGCGAGAACCAGACCTCCGCTCCCGGTGCTACCGCATTCAACGGATCCGCAACCGGACAGGCCAACGACATCGCCAGCGTGCTCTTTGACGTTCCCTACTCGGTGGGCCAGGACACCAACAGCACCTTCCCGGCCTATCGGCAGACGTGGTTCTTCTTCTTTGTCTCAGACAAATGGCAGGCAACACCCAAGCTCACCCTCGACTTCGGCCTTCGCTATGAGCTCTACCCTCCGGCAACGCCGCGGAAAGCCGCAGGCTTCGTCAACTACAACCCGGCTACGAATCAACTGGTCGCGGCCGGCATCGATGGGAACCCCTCGAATCTCGGCATGAAGACGGACTACACGAACTTCGCTCCTCGCCTGGGAGCTTCGTACCGGGTCAACGAGCAAACTGTCGTGCGCGCGGGATACGGTGTCAGCTATGTCCCTTTCGTCGACAACAGTTACGCCTACAATTACCCGATCAAGACCAGCACGAACTATACGTTTACGCCCACCTACGGGCCCGCGTTGAATCCGGCGGGCGGCGTGGTGAACTTTGTGACCGGCATTCCGGCTACTCCAACCGTTGCTTTCGGATCGGACGGCACCCTGACAGAGAGCGCGGCCAACGGCACTATCGGTCTGGGCAACCTCTACATCCCCCTGAACTTCAAGAATGCGTACGTCTCCTCCTGGAATGTGGCCTTGCAGCAGGCGCTCCCGAAAGACATGTCACTTCAGGTCGCCTACGTCGCCAATCACGGTACACGTATCGACGTCGCCCAAAACATCAATCAGCCCACCATCTATGGCCAGAGCAATGCGTACGATCCGTTGAAGGTGGCGTTCGGCAAGACTGCCTCGGTAACTGAGTACTTTCTCGGTTATTCCACCAACTATCAATCGCTACAGGTACAGCTCTCCCGTCGCTTCACCAATGGGATCGCATTTAGTTCTGCTTTCACCTGGGGAAAGGCGCAGAACTACCAGACCGGTGCGCAGGATGGCGGACTGCTCTTCTGGGCCGGTCCGGTTCACCGCAACTACGCTGTCGCAGACTTCGACCGCACGCGCAACTTCGAGCAGACCGTAACCTACGAGCTGCCCGCTGGACATGGACACCACTACTTCAACTCTGGCCCTACCGCATATGCTTTGGGTGGATGGAGGGTCTCGGCGATTCTGTCCGCAGTTTCGGGCCTGCCCTTTACCGTCTCGACCAGCAGTGCCACGGGTGGAACCACGCAGACCGTGAACAAGATTGGCCCCTACAAAGTCACGCACAACGTGACCGGTGCAGGTACGGCGTCCTGGTTCAATCCTGCTGCATTCGCCGCACCTGCCGCGTGCGTCGCCTATTCGGCGACAAACACCACACCGTGCGTCTTCGGCAACACCGGGCGCAACCAGTTCCGCGGCCCCGCTTACTTCTCTGACAACCTCTCTGTCTTCAAAAGCTTTCCTGTCTTTCGTGAGGCTGCCGTCGAAGCTCGCTTTGATGCCTTCAACCTGACCAATACGCCTGCCTTCGGACTTCCCAACAGCTCGCTTGGGTCGCACCTCGGGCAGATCTCCGGCACGCTTGGCAGTGGAGTCGGCAATGTAAACGGCGTCGGAGGTCCGCGCGTCCTGCAGGCGGGTGTGAAGCTGACCTTCTAACCCGCTGTACGAGAAAATGGAGGCGTTCGGTCGCTCCGCCAGCCGGACGCCTCAGTCCTGCGGATTGCAATTGTGCTCCCCGAACTGAAACTAATCCACCAGCGGGCAGTCTTCCGGGACGATGCCGCCGTCTAAACCTTCATACGGAATAAGGAGCTTGATCCAATGAATCCTCTCTCCCGGCGTAACTTCATTGCAGGCGCGGCCGGCGTCTCCGCATCCTTACTGCTGCCGGCGCGCAGTTGGGCCGCCACCTCGAAGTTCAAGATCGGCGTCATCTCCGACGAGATCTCACAGGACTTCGACCACGCCTGCTACGTCATCGCGAAGGACTTCGGTCTGCATTATGTCGAACTCCGCGAGATATGGGGCAAGAACCTGCAGGTCAGCCCTGATGCCGACATCGCCAACGCGCAGAAGATACTCGCCAAGTACAGCCTGACCGTCACCGACATCAGTAGCCCGCTCTATAAGGTCAACTGGCCCGGAGCTCCCGTGTCAGGGGCCGGAACCAAAGAGGACATGCACGGCGCAGATGAAGTCAATTTCAAGCACCAGGATGAGGTGCTGGAGCGGTCGATCTCACTCGCAAAACAATTCAAGACCAACAAGGTCCGCTGTTTCGACTTCTGGCGCATCGACGACGTGAAGCCCTACCGTGCCGGCATCAACGAAGCACTTCAGAAGGCGGCGGAAAAGGCAGCGAGCCAGAGTGTGATGCTCGTCCTTGAGAACGAGTTCGCATGCAACACCGCAACCGGGCGAGAGGCAGCGGCGACACTGGCTGGCGTTCCTTCGCGCAATCTCTCTCTTAACTGGGACCCGGGGAACGCGGTTATGCGAGGCGAGTTGGACGCCTTCCCCAACGGCTGGGACGCAATCCCCAAAGACCGCATCCATCACTGCCACGTCAAAAACGCCATCAAGGATGACACCGGGAAGATCGTATGGTCGCCGGTCGACAAGGGATACATCGACTGGGCAGCACAGTTCCGTGCACTTGAAAAGATCGGCTATTCAGACGCGGTAAACCTGGAAACCCACTGGAAGGGCGGCGGCACTCCGGAAGCTTCAACGCGCATCAGTTGGGACGGCATGAAGAAAGACCTTCAGCAGGCTGGAGTTTTTTCGTAAAGCGCATCCATCTTCTGTCGAGTGTCAGCCGGGGAAGCGACGAAAGTGACTTCCTTCGCTGAATGGCTCCGGCTGGGCACTTGCTGCGCGCTCGATACCGGAAGTGCCCTGGGCTAAGTTCTTGCGGCACCTTGGAAGTGCTTACAGGTTGGCCTGCGCTAACCCATTCATAGAGAGTCGAGCAGCTACGGAGAATGACGCGGCACAACCTCCCTCAGCTACTTGCCCGCTTCTGGCACTCCCAACGCGGTGAGCGCCGCCTGCGCCTTCTTCTCGTCTCCTTCCTCAAGCGCCTCGAACAAACTGACCCAGTCGGTGGACTTCTTCGCAAACGCCTTATCCTCTCCCAGAAAGTGCTTGGTTCCAGCAAAATTCCAGCCCACTCTTTCAAGACCGCCTAAATCCGCCCGAAGTTTTCGGCCTGCGCTGAGTGCCGCCCCATACTTCTTCTCCCCGAAAAGACACGCGAAGTTCAGGGCCATCATCACCAGCTTTCGACTTTTTTCAGGGCTCTTGTCCCTATCAATGGCGGAAAGCACTGTGCAGGACTCGAATCGAGAGGTTGTCAGATGACTCTCTACAAAATCGTCGTCCCCCGCCCCCGTTCCGAGGTCGACAAGACGAGCATTCAATTCGAATGCTCGCTTATACAGGAACAGTTTGTCGTGATAGAGCCCGACCGCAAGCTCCAAAATATCGGCGGATTCCGGATCCAGGACTAGCGCCCCCTCCAAAGCCTTTGCGGCCTCGGGCCATTTTTCTTGCTTTCCGAACCCCAGCGCTAGATCGTATTGGGGTCTGGCGCGCTCATTCGGGCCTGTTCTTTTGACAGGTGCCGGCTTTGCTCTTTCAGCCTTATCGTCCGTGGATTTTAAGGCATATTCGGTCAGTTCTCGAAACGACACCTTGTTATCTTTGGCAATCTTTACAAGCTTATGGAACGAATCGATGACATCAGGCGGGAAGGTTGCACCCCGCGCCTCCTTCAACCAAATTGCCTGATCATCAATCCCCTCATAGGGATATTCGGAAGGCCAGTCCCTGATATAAAACTTGGTCGGCTGTTGCACGCCATTGAAGTCCGCTTGGACTGTGTAACTGGTAAGAATCTGGCCTGCTGCCAAGGCGTCCAACTCCAGCGCGCGCTTATCTCCTTTGTCTATCCCCAATCCCTCCCGGTACAGTTTAGCCAAGAGCTGCGTGCTTTGTTTGTCTCCCCAGTGAGAGGCATAGTTCAAATACGGAAGCGCCTCTTTGAATCGATGAGCGTCAAACAGAGCTTTACCGGCCTCGTAATTGCTCAATATGATTTGATATCGGAGATAAATATCCCAAGGGTATTTATCCAATACTGCTTGGCATGTCGTCATTACTGTATTGATATCTTGGAGAGCCAGATCGGGGTGGTGCATTGCGCCGTACATCTTGATTCTCGTCTTATAGATTTTGCAGTACTGAGTAAAGTCTTCTGAGTAAGTCGAGGTCTTTGTCATCAGTCCTTGTCGATCGAACCAAGCGCGGGATTCTGAAAGATAGGGCTCGGCACCTGAAGCTTTTTCAGGACTGTTCGCCAGCAATTCTCCTACGTGTACAGAGGCGTCAGCGGCGATATAAGAAAAGCTTACTGCCTTCGGAAACGCGGATAGAGTCTCTTTTAAGGCGTCGATAATGTCCGTGTAGTATCGCAATTCATCGCCTGAATCCTTAAAATCGACCAGCGTCAGATCTGTATAGATATTCTTGAGCTGCCCCGGCTTGGCTTGGAATACCGTTCTTCCTTGTAAGGCTCGGACAAAATCATTTTTTGCGCTAAGTCGCTCTAGCAGATTCACCAGACGGAAGACCCATCCTCCCGGTCCTTCGGCAGCGTCAACCAAATCGTCCGTGTGCGCGTAACTTACAAAGATGTCATAGTCAAAACCGGGTACTACTGCCATCCTGGGAGCCGCCTCCAACTACCTTCCGAAGTCCAAAAGTCTCTAGGCACATAGGAATTCAGATTCATTCCAACGTTGTTCCACGATATGGCAACGAGAATACACGTCAGGAAGCAAGCACCAAAGCAAAACTTAGCCGGGACTTAAATCACCTGATTGTGGGAATCCGCAATGAGGGCAAAACCGCATCCCCGCACTTAGCTGCCCTCCACAAGCAGTACAAAACAACGGGTGCGAGCCTCCCGTCGTGTAGTTTGACGACGTGCCGGCACATCGCTCTAGTTCCCGCCCCACTTCGTCTATCGCTTCCTGGTCCAGTCGCGCCTGGGAGACCATGCCCCAGATCTGGGTCACGAGTACCGGCCAGAAGACCAGCATGCTGATCGCCGTAGGGATGGCTTGTTGTCCGAAGATCCCAATGCCGACTCTCACCTGGGTCACCGTCCCCGCAGTCTCAATCTGAATCTTCAGAGCGCTCTGCAGCCCGAGCACTGCCTTGAAAGCACTTCCCTTGTGCAGACTGATATCCCAGCCCTGCAACAGAGTCCGGTCACCGGAGACATCGTATCCTTGTTCGCGAAAGTGCTGCATCACGGCCTCAGCTACCGGCTCAAGGTCGGGGACTGTTATTCCGAATTCTTTTGATGCCTTGAAAATGCCCATCTAGGAACCTCTCAGGCGACAGCCGCGTCGAAGCGCCGACCGCAGGTGCTACAGAACTTCCAGCCCGGTTGCCGCGGGCTGCCGCATTGCGCACAACGCTCTCCAGACGGTGGGACTCGCAACGATTCCGCCATCTGTACAAATCGCCCGGTCTGGCACCAGTCGCGAATCTCCCGCGTCCGCACTGCCAGAAAAGGATGGTCCTGCTGCATCACCGCGACGCCTTGCAGAAGTCTGTCCCACAAAGTCTCACGCAGCGCATCATAGGCAACCGCTTGCTCCAGGTACAGGTCCAGATTTACATCCTGGGTGATCGCGCGTGAACCCCCCGCAAGCCGGATCATGGTTCGCATGATCGGGTCACCGCTGCCCATCACCAGCGCCGCAGCTCGATCGGCGGAGAGTTCGCTGCACCGAGCCCAATGGGTCAATGCAAGTTGCACCGGAAGCGATACCGCAGCAAACGGCCCAAAGATGCTTGAGCCGATCCGCGTCAGCATATCCGCCATCGTGTGACACAGCACATGGCGGCATACGATGTGGCCACATTCATGCGCGATCACGGCGTGCAGCTCTTCTTCATCCAGAAACTCCACCAACCCGGAGGTCACCGTGATGAACACCTTTGAATCGCCGTAGGTATAGGCATTCGGAGCGGGGTTCATCTCGAGGTAAAGCTCAGGCAGATCGATACCCAGCTTCTCGCAGATCGGCGGCAAATGGCTATAGATCTTAGGAAGTTGAAGCGGCCCCAATCGAATCTTCTGGGCCATGTTCAAGCCAAAGAAGAACTCTTCGGCGAACACCTTCAGGAACGCTTTAGAACACTCCCCAAACAGAGGAATCGATTCAAGATTATCCAGGGCTGCCTCGTCGGTCGGATGAGTGAAGTCATTCGGAGCAATATGCATACCGCGGTTTGTCCTCCGGCGAGGGATGCGATGCAAAACTTTGTTCTTACCCCACCAGCATCTTTAGAGATAACTTGTGTTCCCGATGAGTAGCCAACCACTCTGCATTTTCCGCTAGAGCCTCGCAGCCCAACTCAAAGATCGTCAGCCGGCAAAACTCAAAATTTCCTCGCTCTTCGAAGCTCCTCAAGTCTGTTTCGGACTTGCTGAACACGCGATACATCCGTGCATACTGACGCGCCAGGTATCCCCAGCCGCGCCGCTCAATATAACTCCAGCCCAGAGCCGCCCACCACAACAAAATCGCAGCCACAATATGAGTGCCGTGTGCGCGACCATCTGACATTCCGAAATAAACGACTGCAATAAATGTTGCCACCGGAATCGAAATTCCGATTGCTCCTGCTACTAGAGCAATCGTGTTGTAGCGATTGTGCAGCCTGTCGTAGCGCAGGCTCTTGCCGGCGAAAAATTCTTTCTGCCCCGAGATCCAGGCATACGTAAGTTGATAACTTTGTGCAGGCTTCCATCGATGGCCGGGCTTCCAGGCAGCGGGTTGCTGATACAGCGCGCACTCGCTGATCGCGTCGCGAATCCAGGCCATCTCGCCGGCTTGCTGAGTCTGGTAATGGTCCGCCGCAAGATCGGGAAGTCCAGCGACCATCCAGAAAAATTGCACGCGAAGCGCCTCCGCGAGCGCGCGGTAGTCTTCGTGGCGTTCCCGTCTCTTTGTAATTTGTTCGTAGCTGATAAAGGCCGCGACACCCAGGAAACCCGCATAATAAGCCACCAGCGGGTGCCAATTCGACTCCAGGTCATTGAAGTGCACCCAAATTAGAAAAACCCCTGTAATCGCGAGCAGGAGATAGACAACCTGCCATCGAAGAATACTCCAGTAGTTATAGCGATCCGCAAGAGCATCGGCAAAGGAGTAGACCCGAGCCGCCCATTCCATATTGATGGCCAAGTCGGCCACTTTGTGCTCCTCCACAAGTCTGTTCCGGCTCTTCTCTGCTCGCTTGCACAGCGGCTCGCCGCCCTCCGCAACGTCGCGATTGAACCGGTTAAGCAAGCGATACGCTTCGGAGTAGCTCTCCTCGTTCGCACCCTGCGGCCAGCGCACAGTGGACTCAAGGCGAGGCATGAGCGGAGCCTCGGAACTCTTTCGGCGCGCATACACCACGTACACGGGCCCGGTGCCGACCCTTCGAGTGGCGAAATCATCTCTCTTCTCAAATGCGGTAAGGTCGCCAAGCTTCAGGCGAATTACATGATTAGTTCCGCCTTGCTTGACCTCGGGGTCTCCATCCCATATTGCAATAAGCGCCTGGCTATATTGCGTTAGAAATCGGCCGAGCGCCTCATATTGCATAGTTCGTTTCGGCGCGCCTGGAAAGTTCAAATCGTGATCGGTCACCCCTTCGCAGTTCGGCAATTCCAGAGCTCCGGCCGCGTCTTGCAGCATGCCGTCAAACTCTGCCAAACTTTCAGGCGATTGAAAATCCATCCGATAAAGATCCGCATTCATCGGCAGCACGGCAATATAGGGGAAGCCGAGCTCCTTCATGGCTCTAGCTGCCACTCGATCCGCACCCTCAGCCAGCCCGGTCAGTAGCAGCAGGGACGTATCTGGATAGCTCTCATGCAGCGTCTTGAGAATCTCATAGACGCTCTTTTGCAGCGATGGAATATCTTCGGGATACAGATCACGGTGGCCTGAAACTGCCACTACCAGTGACACCGCACTCTTCGGAGGCCGGGTTGATTTGCCCATAAGCGTAGGAGAATTCTACGATGAGCCGTTCAAGAATCCAGGAATCTTTTGTCAAGAATGGCAGCATCTTTGGCAACGCCAACCATCGGCTGGTCTTGATGATCGTTCCGCAGTCATCGCCGAACGAACCGGCTTCCTTAAATGCCGAAAAGGCTATGCTATATTTTCTGCAATCAAGAACTCATCGATCCTTACTCACATCACGAAGTCAACGCGCCCTTTGCAAGCAATGACTTTGCACCCTCGTCGACCTCTTGTTCACCGAAGATTTCTTAGGCCGCCATGTCGAAAGAAAGCGACGCTCATCTTCTCGGCCTCGGCCCAAAGCGAATCCTGTCTTTGGATGGCGGCGGTACTCTGGGTATCATCGAGCTCGCATTCCTGGAGCGCGTCGAATCTCTGTTGCGCGAGAGTCGCGGCGGAGACCCAGCCTTCCGTCTCTGCGATTGGTTTGATCTTGTCGGCGGAACTTCGACCGGCGCTATCATCGCCGCTTGCCTCTCCATCGGATACTCGGCTGCAGAAGTCACCCAAATGTATCTCGACCTGGCACCAAAGGCCTTTCGGCGCAGACGGTGGCGGGTTCCGGGTCTCGCACCCCTCTTCGACGCAACCCCCCTAACGCTGCTATTGAATGACTTGTTCGGCGACCGCACCCTGGAGAGCGAAAGCATTCGCACCGGTCTGGCGATGATGGCACGCCGCTTCGACACCTCCAGTCCCTGGCTCATCTCCAACAATCCCCGTGCTCCTTTCTGGAACGACCCGCCCGACGGCAACTTTATCGGCAATCGCCGATACCGCTTGGCGGACATGGTGCGCGCCAGCACCGCCGCGCCTGGCTTCTTCCGCCCTCAGCTTCAGCAGGTAATCGAGGGCAGCGACCGGGCACTATTCATTGACGGAGGACTCTCGCCCTACAACAATCCGTCTCTGGCCCTCTTAATGCTGAGCCAGGCGCGAGCCTTTGGTCTGCAATGGAAGGTTGGCCCCGAAAATCTGATCTTGCTATCCATCGGAGCTGGACAATACCGCCGCCGCCTTCCTGCTGGCGCAAAACCGCCCTTCACCGCCGGAGGACTCGCTCTCCGTGCCTTAATGGACACAGTCGCCGACGGGCAGTTGCTCGCTCTCACCTTGCTGCAATGGTTTGGGGATACGCCCGAACCCTGGCCGATCAACAGCGAACTTGGCGACCTTGCAGGGGAGATCTTCGGGGGGAGGGCCCTGCTTCGCTTTCAGCGCTACGACTTACCTCTAGAAGCTGCATGGCTGCGCGAGCATCTCAATCTACACTTCACCGACCGCCAACTCACCGCCATGCGGCGCATCGACAATCCCGCTGGCATGAAGGAGATTCACGCAATCGCTTTGCGTGCGGCTGAGTTGCAGGTAAAGGCGGGGCACTTCCTCTAAGAGAGGACCTTCTGCTCCATTTGCTTAAGACGCCCAGTTTCTTCAGAGTTCACGTCGTTCCTTGGGCCCACGTGCATTTGTTTACTTTTCCTCGGCGCTCACCGTGCCGGGGCGAGGAATCTTCGGGTCGAGACGGTTTGCGCCTTGGAAAGGAAGCATCCAGCCGGGGTACTCGGGCGGGAGTGTGCTGACTTCATCGAGTTGCTTCAATTCTTCAGATGAGAGTTTGAGGTCGACTGCGGCGATGTTGTCGGCAAGCTGGTCCGGGCGCTTGGCTCCTATGATGATCGACGTAACGACGGGCTTCGCAAGCAGCCATGCCAGAGAGACGCGCGCGGCAGAACAGTTGTGGGCCTTCGCAATCGGAGCGATGACGTCGAGGATCTTCCAGGTGCGCTCCTTGTCGACGATGGGAAAGTCGAAGTTGGAACGGCGGGAGTCTTCGGGCTTCTGGTTTTCGCGGCTGAATTTGCCGGAGAGCAGACCACCCGCGAGGGGGCTCCAGACGAGGAGACCGGTCTTCTCTGCTTCGAGCAGAGGTACGATCTCGCGTTCAAGATCGCGGCCTGCGATGGAGTAGTAGGCCTGCAAGGTGTCGAAGCGGGCGAGGTTGCGGAACTCGGAGATGGCGAGGGCTTTGGCAATCTTCCAAGTCTGCCAGTTGGAGACGCCGATGTAGCGGACTTTGCCGGAGCGGACGAGGGTATCGAGAGCGTTGAGCGTCTCTTCGATGGGTGTAAGGATGTCATTGCCGTGGATCTGGTAGAGGTCGATGTGGTCGGTCTGGAGGCGTTTGAGGCTGGCGTCGACTGCGTCCATGATATGCCCGCGGGATGCGCCTACATCGTTGCGGCCAGGGCCCACGCGACCGTAGACCTTGGTGGCGATGACGACGTCTTTGCGAGCGATGTTGAGGTTCTTGAAGGACTGGCCGAGAGCGGTTTCGGAGCGGCCTTCGGAGTAGACATCGGCGGTATCGAAGAAGTTGATGCCGGCGTCGAAGGACGCCTTGATGAGCTCGTCAGAGCCTGCCTGCCCGACGTTGCCAATGGACTTCCAGATGGCACCATTTTCAGAGAGGGCTGTCTCGTCATCCCCGGCGATGGTCATGGTGCCAAAGCAGAGCGTGGAGACGAGCAGGCCGGTGTTGCCAAGTGTCTTGTATTCCATGGGTATGTCCTTGAGCCGATTGATCGACGGAGATTGGACGTGTGGGACTCGGTGTCAGACTCAGAAGCTTTAGAGCGCGATCGCGTCAGTTGCCTGCCTCGGCTTGAGTTCGCACACTGAGTGGAGTTGAAGTCGAGGCGCTCGATCCGATACTGGTAGTTCCGAGCAGGATCTCGAAGGATTGCAGCTTCCCTTGCCGGTTCCTCGCCCGGTCGAGCATCGGCTTCATCTTGTCCGGGTTCAGGAGAAACTCGCCGGCGGCCTGAGTGCCAGCCATGTTCACCCCTTCGATGATGAGGACATGGCCGGTGTTTTCGAGATTGGGAACGTAGGCGATGACGCCGTAGGTGCGATTTGCGGGGTCTCCGGTGATACTGGCGTAGTGGTCGGCTTCACCGCGGAGCGGATGCGTGTTGAGGATCGTGCCCGAGCCGCCAAACTCGTTGCCCCGCGAGAACTGGAAGTTCAGTTGCCGCTCGAAGAGACTAACCCACGGGTTGGCGTCACTGGAGCCGATCAGGATTGCGTTACCGGCCCGAAGATCGTCGATGCGCAGATCGCGTGCAAATCGCATCACCAGCCGATCCGGAAAGACCTCCGCCCTTTGAGACAGCTTTACCGCCAGATCAAGATCAACGACGCTTGTATACCTCCTGGCTGCAAGGACTGAGACCTTGTGGGTCAAAGCCGCCTCGTCCTCGGGGGAGTTGTCCTTAAGAAGACCTTTCATGCCACGCGCTATCTCTTCGCTGGACCGATAGCCACCATTGACATAGTCCGGAAGCGATACCTTCTCGCGCATAAAGCTCTGCATCATGACCAGGCCGCCATCGGCAGGGACAACAAAGGTGTCGCGCGACGGCTGGAAGATCTCGCTCCAGAGCAGATGATTCGCGCGAGTCGTCTCGCCTTCAAGGAGCGCTCCGGCGAAGTGGCCGCGTCCTGCTAGAAAGCCAGCTATCCCGACACATACGAGCAGCAGCAAGCCAGCGGCCAGGGCCTTTGTGGATCGCCACGTCTCGTGAGGCGCGCGGACAGGAACAACATGGTCGACGAGCTGCGGCAGTCCTTGCTCGGCGACAATCGCCGGCGGGTCGAGCGGCAACGGCTCCTCCAACGTTGCGTCGTTCTCCTCGGCGAACTCTGTCTCCAACTCCTGGGACGCTCCACGCGGAGTAAAGACCGGAACGTAGCCGCCGCGCGGGATCAGGATGAGTAAGGGCTCATCCCGGCCTTCGCTGCGGAAGTAGTCGGCCAGGCGCTTGCGCAGGGTGCGCGCATAGTTCCTGACGATATTGTCCTCGTTGGAGTTGTAGCCCTCGGGCCGCCCAAAGACCTTCACCCCGATGCGCTGTTCCGTGATCTCGGCATCCCGACCTCGAATTTGACGGTCGCAGACGTAGCGGAGGAATTCGGCTAGCCGCGGAGACTTGCCCAGGCTACGGCTTTCGGCGATCCGTTCCACCAGGGCCCAACGCGGATCATCCTGGAATCGTCGCCGATCCGACTGCACTCTCGCGGGCACCGCCACGGATAGGCTCGGCGGTTCTTTCCCGGATGAGGCTGTGGGCATCGTCGACCTTTCAGAGAGACAGCGGGAGGTAAAGTGTCGTCCAGCTCTAAACTTAGGCCCTTTCGGTGAACGTTCGGTAAAAGGAGGGAAAGATGGGGGTAAGGCCTACACGGGGCAAGCAGGATTTTCATACAACCGTAAGTCCCTCCGAATCAATACGAAACGAGCCAGAGACACCGTGTACGCAACCGGATTACACCGTGTAAACCCCTGTTTCGGAGCATGGAACTGAGCCGACGATGAGGAACGCACCGACAACGCCAAGTCAGCGAGAGCAAGACGCAACCGCCCGCAACCCACCTGGGCCTATCGTCTCGGCGCAAACCCTTTGGAGGCACCATGTCTACGCATCCGTCATCTTCATCTTCCACTCAGAGTACTCGTCTGAGCCGTCCAACCTCGTCATGGGCCGCGCGCCTCATCCACGCTGCGTTGCTGGCAGCAACACTTGGTTCCTCCGCGATCCTCCTGCCGCCCGCTGCCCTCTACGCGCAATCAGACAACTCCGCCGTCACCGGTACCATCACCGACCCGGCCGGTGCGGTTGTTGCGGGCGCGAAGGTCACGGTGACCAACGAGACAACAGGCCTGACGCGCACGGTCACCACCAACGCCTCCGGCGCTTATAGCGTCAACGGCATCGCGCCGGGCAAGTACACCATCTCGGTCGCCGCTACCGGCTTTGCCGTGGAGGCGGTCCGCGGAAACAACGTCGACCCGTCGCTGCCCTCGACCGTCAATCTCTCGCTCAAGGTGGGCTCCGGCACAGAGACGGTGCAGGTGACCGCCGAGGAGACGCCGTTGAACGCCGACACGTCGACGCTGGGACGTGTCATCACCAGCAACCAGATCGACAACCTGCCGATCAACGGTCGCAACCCGATCTACGCCGCGCTGACCAAGGCCGGCATCACCAGCGGCCCGGGAAGCCCGATCACGGCGAACGCCTCGGGTGCGGCCAGCAACGTCTCGAGCTTCAACTTTAGCACCGGCCTGGGCAGCATCCAGATTAACGGTGGACGCGAGCGCGACAACCTGCTCACCTTCGACGGCGCAGTCGCCGTCCGCATCCGCGCCAGCGGCGACTCGGTGGGCGTGCCCGATCTTGATGCGGTGCAGGAGGTCCAGGTGCTCGCCACCAACTACGGAGCGGAGTATGGCCGCTCGATCGGTGGCCAGATCCGCATCATCACCAAGAGCGGCGGCGCCAACTTCCACGGCAGCGCCTATGAGTACCTGCAGAATCCGGTGCTGAACGCCAATACCTGGGTGCGCAACCACACCAACGGCGTCAACAACAGCAATCCCCTCTATCCGCAGGCGCTGAAGACGAACTACGTGCAGCCCTTCACCTACAACCAGTTCGGATTCAATCTCACAGGGCCGCTGTACATTCCGCACTTTCTCCCGAAGGGAAAGGTCTTCTTCCTCTACTCTGAGGGCTTCGTCCAGTATCCCCAAACGGTCAACAACCCCGTGACTGTACCGAATCCTGCCTTCCGTACCGGCGACTTCAGTTCGGTCGCGCAGCACATCAAGGACCCACAGTCCGGCCTCGCCTGCGATCCGACCGCCGGTGGTCCCGGTTGCTTCCCCGGAAACATCATCCCCCAGTACCGGCTCAGCCCGAATGGAGTTGGTCTCCTGTCCATCTTCCCCGACCCTACGCCGAACTTCCAGGTCGGTTCGGCCAACCTGCTTCAGGTGGCGAAGTACCCAGCTCGGCAGCAGATCGACAGTGGCAACCTCGACATCCTGCCGACCGACAAGGACTACATCCGCTTCCGCCTGATCCACTTCTTCTATCACGAGGACAATCCGTTCTCCGCGGCTTATGACACGGTTCCGCGCCTCTACGACCGTCCGAACCAGACCGGCTCGCTGAGCTGGGTGCGCACCCTCAACTCGAAGACGCTCAACGAAGTCCTGCTCACGGCGAGCCACGATGCGGCACGTTTGAGCATCGATACCTCCACCGGTCTCTACGACCGCACGAAGTACGGCGTGAACTATCCCTTCCTGTTTCCCGGAACGAAAGACCTGCCCAACAAGATTCCTACGATCAAGTTCGACTCAACCAACAGCGGTATCACGGCGATGGACGGCAGCGCCTATCCCTCGCACTCGCAGGGTGAGATCTTCGACTATGCCGACACCTTCACTCGCGTAATCGGCGATCACACCATCAAGGCCGGGGCGCTCTACGAACGGTCAGGAGAGAATGACCGCGACCAGATCGCCTTCTCCACCTCGACGGCCGGACAGACCAACAACCAGAACGGCCAGTTCGACTTCAACGGCACGAACAACAAGGCTGGCACAGGGTACGACCTCGCCGACGCGGCGCTCGGTCTCTACTACACCTATTCGGAGGTCGGTGCCCGGGCTGAGACGCCTTACCGTGGCAATCTCTACGAGTTCTTCGCTCAGGACTCCTTCAAGGCCACGCCAAAGCTGCACCTGGAGTACGGGGTCCGCTACACCAGCATTCATCCCTACTACAGCCTT
Organism: Granulicella aggregans; assembly: GCF_025685565.1. NCBI lineage: Bacteria > Pseudomonadati > Acidobacteriota > Terriglobia > Terriglobales > Acidobacteriaceae > Granulicella > Granulicella aggregans. The sequence continues at coordinate 1,950,843 of NZ_JAGSYE010000001.1, read as the reverse complement.
TGGAACAACGCCGGCAGCTTCGACCCGGCTTACTACAACGCGTCGACTGCCATCCAGGTGAATCCTTCGACGGGCAACCCGATCGCAGGTACTGGCGATCCATTGAGCGGTACTGTCCTTTGGGGCGATGGCTTTACAGGCAGTGCGAAGAGCCACGTCCCCGCCGCCGCTGCGGGCCAGTATGCGAACCTCTTCCACAACCTTCCGCGCGGCTATACCAATGTGCAGAAGTTTCTCTTCCAGCCGCGCGTCGGCGTTGCCTACTCGGTGAATGACAAGACCGTCTTCCGTACCGGATTCGGACGCTACACCAACCGCCAGGGCGTCTCGGACTTCGTCTTCGCGGGCGGCATTCCGCCGCTCCAGCAGGTGGCGTCAGTATCGAGCGGAACGGCCGACAATCCGGGCGCAGGTAGCAATGGGACATACCCTCAGCTCTCCGGCGATATCGACCAGAACTCACCGCAACCGGAGGCCTACATCTGGAACGCCTCGGTAGAACGCCAGATCGGCTTCCAGACGGTTGCGGAGGTCTCTTACGTCGGTCGTCACGCTCTGCACCAGCAGTACGGAGCCAACATCAACCAGCTTCAGCCGGGAACGCTGACCAATCCGGCGAACAAGGGAATCTCGGCGAACGCGCTGCGTCCGTATCAGGGCTACTCGGCCATCAATCTTGTGGAGCAAGGTGACACTGCCTTCTACCAGGGACTTCAGGTCGACATCACGCGGCGCTTCACGCATGGGCTGGGCTTTGGCACGGCGTATACCTTCGCATCCTCTCGCGACTGTGCCTCGTTCCAAAAGAGCGTCGTTCCGAACACCTTCGATCCGAAGGCGATCTGCGGGCCGTCGGACTACGACGTGCGCCAGGTGCTGGTGCTCAACGCGGTCTACGAGATTCCTTTCAAGAGCGGCAGTCATCTCCTGAACCAGGGCCTCGCGGGTTGGCAGTTGACCCAGGTGTATCAGTTCCAGAGCGGAGCTCCTTTCTCGATCGCAACGACGCAGGACATCGCCGGCGTCGGCCCGGGAAGCGGCCCGCAGCTTCTCCAGTTTCTTCCTGGTGCAAGCCTGAAGGGAAATGGAAAGTTCTCGAACAGCTCAACGGACAGCAACTCGTGGTTCAACATCGGCACGGTTGGCGCACAGGTCTTTACCACGCCGGCGCCTGGCACCTTTACCACGCAGCATAACCGGAACATTCTGCGCGCTCCAGGACAGGACTACTTCAACGCTTCGCTGCAGAAGCGGTTTGCCACCTTCGAAGGTCAGTCGCTCAACTTCCGGGTGGATGCGTTCGACTTCCCCAACCATCCCAACTGGAACGCTCCCGATACCACCTACGTTGACTCGACCTTCTTCGGGTCGAAGACGCCAACCTTCGGCAAGGTCACCAGCAAGAACCTGCAGCGTTCGTTGCAGGCAAGCCTGCGCTACTCGTTCTAATTATGATGAATCTCTGATGCGGGGCTGGCGAATCTCTAGCCCCGCATCTTTCCTGAACTGAGTCTCTTTCACCGTTCAATTTCCCTTCTCAGGAGATCTGCCTCGTGTCCCTTTTTCCCTGCCGCATCGGGTGCCTCGCTGCCGCAACCCTCTTCTGCACCGCCCTTGCACCAGCGGCCCATGCTGTCGAACCCTCGGCTGCGCACTCCAAGAGCGCAGACTATACGCAGAGCGTCTATCCTTTCCTCGGCGTGGACTGGGGCGGAAACACCTTCGTTGGCGCTTCCGCGCCCTTTGGCATGGTGAAGCTCGGGCCGGACATGGAGACCTTCGACGGCCGCGCCTCGGGATTCGGCTATACGAGCGGTGGCCGTGTCCTCGGCTTCAGCCACACGCACCTCTCCGGCGCGCAGGGTAAGTACGGCAATATCCTGGTCATGCCGGTGACTGGCCCGCTTGACCGTAAGGACACCAGGTCTCCGCGCACCGACGAGATCAATCATCCGGGCTACTACGCCGCGACGCTCTCCCGCTACAACGTCCGTGCAGAGCTCACGTCGAGCCGCCGCGTTGGCCTGCACCGCTATACCTTCGCGACAGCCTCCGATGCCCATATCACGCTCGACATCGCGCACTGCCTTGATAAGGGGTCGGGCTCCGAGTCGCAGCGCTTCCTCGGCGGCGAGGTCCATATCCTCTCGAACCATGAAGCAGTCGGCGTCGGGCGCTATGCCGGAGGCTGGAACAAGGGCGGCGAGTACAAGGTCTACTTCGCGATTGCCCTCGACACTCCTGCTGCAGAAACCCGCACCTGGGCCGGTGCCGACCCGACCAGCGCAGCGGATGCGACGGTTGCCTCCGACCAGCCGCTGGGCGCGAGCTTCGACTTCGCCGCGCGCAAGGGCCAGGTGGTCCAAGCCAAGGTCGCTCTCTCATTCATCAGCACGGATCAGGCGCGGAAGACGCTGGCGGAAGAGACACCCGGATGGCACTTTGATGAGGTGCGGCGCGCCTCGCACGACCAGTGGAACGCGGCCCTCTCAAAGATCACGCTTAAGGGTGCCACTGCCTCGAAGACCACGCAGGTCTACACCGCGCTCTATCACACGATGCTGATGCCTTCCGACCGCACAGGCGAGAATCCGGATTGGAAGTCGGACGAGCCTTACTACGACGACTACTACGCGGTGTGGGACACCTATCGCAGCTCCGGCCCACTGCTGACGCTGATCGCGCCCGACCGCCAGCGCGACCTCGTGCGCTCGCTGATCGATATCTATCGCCACACCGGCTACATGCCGGACGCTCGCAGCGGCAACGACAACGGCCGCACCCAGGGTGGAAGCAATGCGAACGTCGTCGTCGCCGATGCGTGGGTCAAAGAGATGAAGGGCATCGACTACGAGACCGCCTTCCAGTCTATGCTGAAGGACGCCTCCGTTCCGCCGGCGAACGCGCAGAAGGAAGGCCGCGGCGGCATCCTTGATTACAACGCCAAGGGCTACGTGACGCTGGCCGACGAGCGGTCCGGATCACGGACGATGGAGTACGCCTACGACGACTTCGCCATTGCCGAGGTCGCCTGCGGACTCAACCATCAGGCCGAAGCAAAGCTCTTCGCTACACGCGCCAACAACTGGCAAAACCTTTGGGACAAGAACCTGAGCGCTGAAGGCTTCAAAGGCTTCCTGCGCCCACGCAACCCTGACGGCACCTGGGCAGCACCCGATCTTCAGGTACGCGGAACCTGGCCTGACTTCTTCTACGAGGGCGACCTCTGGACGTACTCGCTCTACGCGCCGCAGGACGTGCGCAAGCTGATCCAGATGGCGGGCGGCGATCGCGCCTTCGTTGCACGGCTCGACAACATCTTCTATCGCCAGCACTTCGACGTGACCAACGAACCCGGCTTCCTGCTGCCGGTTCTCTATAACTACGCTGGACGGCCCGATCATACCACCGACGTCATCACCGCTGAACTGGAGAAGTGGTTTGGCGACCAGCGCGGCGGCATCCCGGGCAACGACGACTCCGGCGCCATGTCCAGTTGGTTCCTCTTCAACTCGCTTGGCTTCTATCCCAACGCCGGACAGGACATCTACCTGATTGGCACGCCAAGCTTTCCCGAGGCCGATCTGCAGGTCGCTCCCGGCAAGACGCTGCACATCGTGGCGAAGAACCTCGACGAGCAGCACATCAACCGCTACATTCAATCGGCGACGCTCAATGGACAACCGCTGGACCAGGCATGGTTCCGCCACGCGCAGATCGCCGAGGGTGGCACATTGATCTTCACGATGGGCTCAGCTCCCACGGACTGGGGTCGCAAGACGCCACCACCATCGCTCTCGGATGCAAATTCGCCTCTCTGCCGCGCGGCCGCTCCGACAGAACCTTTCCGTTCGAACGCGCCCGAGGACAAGGCTACTATCGCCAGCCTGCCTCCGGGCACGGTCAAGCTGAACCAGATTCAGGTCGTCGGGACCCACAACAGCTACCACGCCGGCATTGCGCCCAGCGAGGCGAAGCTGATGCAGGCCAAATACGCCAAGGCCTTCGAGGGCCTCGACTACCAGCACCCGCCGCTTACCCAACAACTTGATGCTGGTGTGCGGCAGATTGAACTGGATGTCTTCGCCGACAGCAAGGGCGGCCGCTACGCGCATCCCGCAGGTCCGCAGATGACCGCAGCAGCAGGTCTCCCAGCCGACCCACCGTTCGATCCCGACCACATCATGGAGAAGCCCGGATTCAAGGTCATGCACGTCCAGGACATCGACTACCGCAGCACTTGCCAGCCCTTCACCGCGTGCCTCGAAGAGGTGCGCCAGTGGTCGCACGTTCACCCGCGCCACATCCCAATCTTCATCTTGGTGGAGACCAAGCAAGGCTTGCCGAAGGGCCTGAAGTTAACCGAACCTGAGCCCTTCACGTCCTCTACCTTCGACGCGCTCGATGCCGAGATCCGCTCTGTCTTCCCCGCCAATGAACTCATCACCCCGGACGACGTGCGCGGCTCCTATGACTCGCTCGAACAGGCGGTGCTTGCCGGCGGCTGGCCCTCCCTTGAAAGTGCGCGGGGAAAGGTCGTCTTTCTCATGGATCAAAAGAATGTCGGCCCCTTCTATCTCGAAGGTCACCCCTCGCTGCGTGGCCGTGTACTCTTCACCAACTCAACACCGGGCCAGCCTGACGCCGCGTTCCTCGAGCGCAACGATGGGCCTGCGGGCGACATCGCTGCTCTTGTTCGCCAGGGTTACCTCATCCGCACGCGCACAGACGCCGACACGCGCGAGGCACGCAACAACGACACGCTGCGGCGCGACACGATGGCTGCCAGCGGAGCGCAGATCCTGTCGACTGACTATCCGTCCTCGGAGCCGGCGCGTTGGGACGGACACTTCTCAGTAGCTCTGCCGGAAGGTGCCAGGGTGACGCGATGCAATCCCGTAAACTCCCCTGCAGCTTGCAGCCAACAGAACCTCGATGATGAGATCCCTCGTGAGCGACAATAAATCGGCAATGTACTCGTTGAAAACGCAGGCCCCTTTGTGTTTACGAGCCGCATATGACGCTCTCTCTAGACCCCGTGTTGCCTGTACAGCCTGAAAGTTTTCAGTGAAACTTATCGTGGAGCGGCGAACGTATTCTCTGTGTGAGGTGTCATCCTGGCCAACGATCACTTGCCCCCGTCGAACCCCGAGCAAGGCGAAGAGGAAAGATCAATCTCTGAGGCGGCCCCGGCGAACCGGGTAAGCCGCCGGTCTTTCCTGTCGCACCTCGGCGCTGCCGGTCTCGCGGCCACCGCTTCGCCGGTTCTAGCGGCGCCTGCGCCGCCAATAGCTGCCCAGACGAACGTGCTCCCGCCACCGGCTGGCAGCATTCCAGTCACGCTCAAGATCAATGGGGAGCAGCACTCTCTGAATCTCGACCCGCGCACGACGCTGCTCGATTGCCTTCGTGAGAACCTGAACCTCCCCGGCACCAAGAAGGGCTGCGACCACGGACAGTGCGGTGCCTGCACGGTGCATGTCAACGGACAGCGGGTGAACTCGTGCCTCTCGTTCGCCATCATGCACTCCGCCGATGAGATCAACACCATCGAAGGCCTGGGCACGCCAGATCACCTGCATCCCATGCAGGCCTCGTTCGTCGAACACGACGCCTACCAGTGCGGCTACTGCACCTCCGGCCAGATCATGTCGGCCGTCGCGCTAAAGTCCGAACCCATCGGCCCGACAGACGACGACGTCAAGCAGGGCATGTACGGCAACATCTGCCGCTGCGGGGCTTACCCCAATATCGTTGCCGCGGTACAGGCAGCGCGTCGTCTTGCGTAACGCACGGTCGTCCCTGGATGGAGTAAACGATGCAGACATTTGAGTACAGCCGGCCCACGACGATCGACCAGTCCATACAAGCGGCGGCGCGGGCGAAGACCGCACAGCAGTACGCAGACATTCGCTTCGTCGCGGGCGGCACGACGCTTGTCGACCTGATGAAGCTGGATGTGGAGCGTCCGAATCAACTCGTGGATATCAATGGTCTCCCGCTCGATCAGATTCAACCGGCTCCAGGTGGCGGCCTCGTGATTGGAGCCCTAGCGCGCAACGCCGTGGTCGCGCACCATGCTGTAGTGCAGCGTGACTATCCGGTGCTCTCAGAGGCATTGCTCTCGGGCGCGTCGCCGCAACTTCGCAACATGGCAACCACCGGCGGCAATCTTCTGCAGCGCACTCGCTGCGTGTACTTCCGCGATACAGCGCATGCCTGTAACAAACGTGAGCCAGACACCGGTTGCTCGGCGATCGGCGGGCACAATCGGATGCTTGCCATCTTAGGCACCAGCAAGAACTGCATTGCCACCAATCCATCGGATCAAAACGTCGCGCTTACTGCCCTCGAAGCGACTATTCAGGTGCAGGGCACCAAGGGCAAGCGCAGCATTCCGATCGCGGAGTTCTATCTCAAGCCTGGTAACACCCCGCATCGGGAGACAGTTCTCGATCCAGGTGACTTGATCGTCAGTGTCACGCTTCCTCCTCTGGAGCCAGGCACCCGCTCGCACTATCTCAAGCTTCGCGATCGCGCCGCTTACGAGTTCGCTCTGACCTCGGCAGCCGTGGTCGTGAACGTAAACAGCGGCAAGATCAAAAAAGCCCATGTGGCGCTCGGCGGCGTAGGCACCGTCCCGTGGCGCTCTCACGAAGCAGAGCATGTACTGCAAGGCCAGACGGCCAACGCCGCGACCTTCCGCAAGGCGGCCGAAGCAGCGATGAAGGACGCACAACCAGCCAGCGAGAACGGCTTCAAAGTGGAACTCGCAAAACGATGCCTTGTGCGCGCTCTCACCGTCACCACTCAAACCGCCTAGAAGCCTTTCCCGCAGGAGTTTCAATATGACCTTTGAAGAGTTCGGCGAGTTTATTGGCAGTGAGGAAGGCGCAGCTCCCAAGGTGGTCCCGCCGGGAACTCCCCCGCCCTCAGCCATCATCGGAGCAGCGCTTGCTCGCATCGACGGCCCGCTGAAGACGACGGGAACGGCACGCTATGCCGCTGACTATAACTTCCCGGGACTCGTGTACGCGGTGCCAGTGCGCGCCTCGGTCGCCAGCGGCAAGATCAGCAATATCGATAGCTCGGCAGCAGAGCGGATGCCCGGTGTCCTGCTCGTCATGCACCACGGAAATATCATGCCGCTCTACCGGAACGCCTCGGGCGGCCGCAACAGCGAGGCTCGGCCAGCCTTTGAAGACGAGACGGTCTCTTACTGGGGCCAGTACGTCGCAGCCGTCATCGCCGAGACCTTCGAGCAGGCGCAGGCCGCCGCTGCCGCCGTTCGCGTGAACTACGAGCCGGCCAACTTTAACGTAAGTCCCGTGCTCTCTGACACCCTGCCGCCCGAGGGCCAGCCCGGCGGTCCGCAGGTTCTCAGCCATCGCGGGGATACGGATGCTGCCTTCGCCTCAGCGGCAGTGCAGGTCGATGAGGTATACGTCACACCGGCCGAGACCCACAACCCGATGGAGATGCACGCCACCGTCGCAGTCTGGGACGGGAAGAAGTACACGCTCTATGAGACCTCGCAAGGCGTCATGAACCACCGGACGGTCTTGGCCCAGGTGCTCGGCGAGCCCAAAGAGAACGTCGAGGTGATCTCCCGCTTCATCGGTTCGGGATTCGGCGGCAAGCTCTTTCCGTGGCCTCATTCGGCCATTGCGGCCGCTGCCTCGCGCAAGCTGAACCGTCCCGTCAAGCTCACGCTGAACCGCAAGATGATGTTCTCGAACTCGGGCCATCGTCCCCGCACGCAACAGCGGATGCGCCTGGGAGCGACAGCCGACGGCAAGCTCCTCTCGTTGCAGCAGGACTACCGCAACCACACCAGCTTCGGCGACGACATACGCGAGAACTGCGGAGAGGCAACCCCGTTTCTCTACAGCACCGCCAACCTGAAGGTGACCTCCGCCCTAGTGCGCCGCAACGTCGGCACGCCAACTCCCATGCGCGGCCCGGGCGCTGTTCCGGGTCTCTTCGCTCTCGAGTCTGCGATGGACGAGCTCGCGATCAAGCTCAAGATGGATCCCGTTCAACTTCGAATCTCGCTCGATACACTCACGGACGAGGAAAAGAACAAGCCGTTCTCCTCCCGTCACCTTAAGGAGTGTCTCCAGGTCGGCGCAGACCGATTTGGCTGGTCGAAGCGCACGCCCGAGGTGGGCTCGATGCGCAAAGGCGACCTGATCCTCGGCTGGGGCGTCGCCGCTGCCTCATGGGGAGCGAACCGCGGCCTCTGCGAAGCTTCGCTAAGTCTGCAAAGTGATGGCACCGCAAGGCTGAGCTGCGGCACGCAGGACATCGGCACGGGCACTTATACGGTCATCGCCCAGATGGTCAGCGACAAGACCGGCATTCCCGTCGACAAGATCAGTGTCGTCCTCGGAAGCAGTTCCTTACCTCCGGGCCCGACCTCCGGCGGCTCTACCGCTACATCGACCATCATTCCCGCTGTGATCGATGCCGCCAACGCTGCCACCAAGGTAGTCCTGACAGTCGCCTCCAATACCAAGGGCTCTCCCTTCAAGGGAACGGAAGCAGCTTCACTTGCGTTCACCTCCGGACGTGTACACGCCAAAGATCAACCCGCTTCGAGCGGTGTTCCCTACGGCGAAATTCTGAAGCTTGCCAACCTCGCCAGCGCCAATGGAGATGGCAAGAGCGGCGGCCTCGGCGCCGACCCCAAAGCACGCGACTACTCCACGCATTCGTTTGGAGCGCAGTTTGTGGAGGTCGAGTGGGATCCGGGCATCGCGAGACTGCGCGTCAGCCGAGTGGTCAGTGTGGTCGATGGGGGACGCATCCTCAACATGCGCACGGCAAAGAATCAGATGGAGGGTGCGATCGTCATGGGCGTCGGCATGGGTCTCTTTGAAGAGACCATCTACGACCAACGAAACGGTCACGCCATCAATGACAACTTCGCCGACTACATTGTTCCAACCATCGCCGATGCGCCGCAGATCGATGTCCACTTCCTCGACATCCCCGACGTGGTCATCAATGAATATGGCGCACGTGGCATTGGAGAGATCGGAATGGCTGGAGTAGCGCCTGCAATCACAGCTGCGGTGTATCACGCCACCGGCGTTCGAGTGCGCAAGGTGCCGGTGCGTATCGAAGACCTGTTGGGCGCGAAATACAGTGATGCCTGAGTCTTACTTGTGACCTGTCGCCAACACACTCGCCGAGCCGCTCGAGAACCACTTTCACGTCTCCCACGATGTCTGGAATCCTTGCTTCGAACGAGACCGGAATGGTGTTGCAGCGCAAAGATCTGGACCTAACGCGCGTTTGGCAGAAGACCCTGTTCGACAAGAATAGGCGGTCGCCGGTGGTGGGTCTGCTGTTCGTAGGCGTAGGCGTACCCGAGCAGATCACCATCGCGCCACGGGCTGGCAGAGATCTCTAGTCCGAAAGGTAGCCCGTCCGGGTAGAAGCCACCGGGGACGACGATAGCAGGGACACCGATCATGTTCACCCATGATGTGTCGGAGTGCGGGCCGCCGCTGATGATGCCGGACTCGCCTTTCTGCGGCATGGTCTCGTCCGGCGGAGGCATCTGTGTGGCGGGGTAGACGAAGCCGTCGAGGTGGAACCGGCTCAGCGCTTCATTGTATGCGGCAAGGGTTTCGCGACGGGGCCTGAAGTAATTGACCTCAGCGTTAGGATCGGCTTCGAGTGTCGTCTCAACGATGGGTGCGCGATCTTTGCGTGAGACGTCGTTCATACCATTCAGGATCGTATTTGGCAGTGGCGAACCGACGACAGCGGCGTACTCTTCAGCGGAGTGGTACTGGCCTGGACCGTAGGTGCGGAGAAACCTCTCCGTTCCCTCCTTGATGTAGGGAAACGTACAGACGTGCGATGCGATCTCGGCGAAGGAGTCGGGAAGGATGTCGTCCGAGAAGACGACCGTAGCGCCCGCGGCACGCAGACCATCGAGCGATTTGAGGAAGGCTGCTCGAGTCTCGGGTTCAAGCGGGATGATGGCGCTCCTGCGATCCTCAGCGAATTTATCCGGCGACTCCGGGCAGATGCCTTGAAAAGGAATACCCGCACCCGCAAGGATGAAGGCAGGGACGCCAAATCGCTTACCCTTGAGCGCATCTGGCTTGAGGTATCTCGTGTAGGGCCCCGGCATGGCCTTTGATCTTGCGTCAGCCGTGCGTGGGTCAGCTGGGTCCGGGCCAGCCATCACGGTGAGGGCGATGGCGGCATCCGTTACGTCGCGTGCGATCGGTCCGGAGTTGTCGAGCAGCCAATCAAGTGGAGCGATACCGGAGATGGAGACGAGGCCGCGCGTAGGAAAGAGTCCAACGACGGAACTGGTGGCAGCGGGCATGCGGATGGAGTTGCCGGTGTCCGTGCCGTTACCGAAGACGGCTTCGTTCGAGGTGATCGCCGTGACCGTTCCACCCGACGAGCCGCCCGGGGAGAAACGGACATCATAAGCATTGCCGGTACGACCAAACGAAGAGCTTCGGTTGGTGTCCGATGCCGCAAAGTCCGGCATGTTGGTATGGCCAAGGATAACCGCCCCTGCTGCTCGAAGCCTGGCGACGATCGTCGCGTCTTTCGGCGCAATCAGTTCATGACCAGGGATCGTGTAACCCCTCCATCCGTCGGTTGTCACCAGTCCCTGGATGGAGGTATTGGCCTTGATGACGATGGGGACTCCCCAGAGCGGCGCGGGGTGTTCGCCCGGACCCTGCTGGTCGAGCCGAGCCGCGGTTGCCAGGGCTCCTTGCTCATCGATGGTCTCAATGTCGCGGTAGATTCCGTTGTAGCGATGGATCCGTGCAAGATACCAGCGAGTCACCTGCGTCACGGTGTAGCGGTGCGACCGGTAGAGATCTTCAAGTTGAGGAATCGTAATCTCGAAGAGATCGCTGTCAGCGGATTTGGACGGAGGTGTCGACTGGCCGCGTAGGCAGGAAGTGGCGGCGAAGAAAGAGAGGAGCAGTACCCATTGCAGGCTCTTGAACAAGCGCAGTGACTCCTTAAACGCTAGATGAACCTTAGCCTACACTCGACCTACGTTCTGTTGCTGGTATCTGGGAGGATTGCTCGTGTCCTGAGATGAGCAATTTGACTCACACGAAAACGTCTCCTGATCGCGCCCTGTAGAATCGCTATCGCCTCTGTTCCTTAGGGCAATTGCGGAGGACCGGTGCCAGACTTCATCGACTCGTCAGACTATCTCAATCCAAAACGTCCCAGTCGTCGTGGCCGCTTCGTCGTCATCGCCGCCCTGCTATTTGTCACTTTCATCGTTGCCCGGATCGTCCTCTCGGATTGGGTCGATCTCCTCTGGTTCGAGTCGCTGGGCTACGGCGAGGTGTTCTGGAAGACCTTTCTCATCGAGTCTTCCGTCTTCCTGCTTTCGGCAGCGATCACCTTCCTCGTTCTCTATGGTGCATTCTTCCTGATCCGCCGCTCACATCACGCGGATCTGCCCACAAACCATGCGATCGTCCTCGGCGGCCAACGTGTCAGCCTCTCCGTTGCTCCTGCCTTGCGTGTGATCTCGCTCGTCGTCTCGATCGTGGTAGCGCTCCTGACCGGCCTTACGATGATGTCGCAGTGGCCCACCCTGGCTCTCTTCTGGTACGCACCGCACGCCGCCGGTCCCGTCACCGACCCTATCTTCTCGCGTCCCCTCAATTTCTTCCTCTTCACTCTCCCGGCCTGGCGGATGATTGATGACTGGCTTCTCACCCTGGCGATCGCCACCTGTGCTGTGGCTGTTCTCTTCCTGATCATCACCAGCGGCTCGCGAACTCTGGATAATCGCCGGCTCAGTCTTGCGCCCTCACCTTGGCGCGGCCTCTCCTGCACCGCTGCCTTCTTTCTCCTCGTGCTTGCCATGACCGTCTTCGTGGAGCGGTTCGAGCTGCTTCTCGACCATCACACGCTCTTCGACGGCATCAACTACACCGATGCCCACATCACGGCTGGCGGCCTTCTGTTAGTTGCAGGTGCTCTTGTTCTTGGCGCGATCATCGCTGCCATCAATGCCGTGCGAGACTCTCGCGTCGCAGGGATCGTTGTCTCTGTCTTGCCTGCGGTCCTTTGCTATGGAGGGTTGACGGTCGTTGGCTGGTACGTTGCGAACTTCATCGTCAAACCCAATCAACTTGTCCGCGAAGAGCCATACATCACACACAACATTGAGATGACGCGGCAGGCCTACGGCCTCGATCATTTTTCGCAAAGCGAGTTTCCCGCCGAAGCGACGCTCGAGGCCGCCGACGCCAGCCACAATCAGCCGACGCTTCAGAACATCCGCCTCTGGGACTGGAGGGCGCTGCAGGACACGCTGCGTCAGGTCCAGGAGATCCGGACTTACTACGACTTTCCCGACATCGATATCGACCGCTACGTCCTGAACGGCAAACTCAGCGAGGAGATGCTCGCCGTCCGCGAGCTCAACGTCGAGAAGCTGCCGGTAAGCAGCCGCAACTGGATCAACGAAAAACTGATCTACACCCATGGCTACGGCATCACCATGAACCCGGTCAACGGATTCACGCCGGAGGGCTTACCGAACCTGCTCCTCAGCAACATGCCGGTTCAGAGCACGGTGCCAGGCCTGAAGGTGACGCGCCCTGAACTTTACTTCGGCGAACTCACCGACACCGACGTCTACGTCAAAACGCGACAGCAGGAGTTTGACTATCCGCAGGGACAGGCCAACAACCTTACCTCGTATCAGGGCACAGGCGGCATCGCTCTGGGCGGCTTCGCCCGTCGCCTCATCATCGCCTTCGATCACGGTGACCTCGGTACGCTGCCCTTCTCCGACGACGTAACGCCGGAGAGCCGCTTGCTCATGCACCGCAACATCCGCGATCGCGTTGCGCGGCTCGCGCCCTTCCTCACCTTCGATCAGGATCCCTACATGGTGGTTGGAGATGATGGCCGACTGTCATGGATCATCGATGCTTACACTACTTCCGACAGCTACCCGTACTCCACTCATTACTCACTGGGCGGCGACCCAGTTAACTACATACGGAACAGCGTGAAGGTTGTGGTCGATGCCTATAACGGTACGACAACCTTCTATGTCTTCGACACGGAAGACCCAGTGCTTGGTGCCTACCGCCGCATCTATCCGACGCTCTTCACCGACGCCGCAAAGATGCCTGCCGACCTGCGCCGCCATGCGCGTTATCCGCAGGGCCTCTTCAGCCTCCAGGCAGAGGTCTACGGCCTTTATCACATGACCCGGCCAGAGGTGTTCTTCAATCGCGAAGACCTTTGGACCGTCGCTACGGAGACCAGCAGCGACGCGAACGGCCAGCAGTCTGTGCAGCCGATGCAGCCTAACTACGTCCTAATGAAGCTGCCCGGTGGAACGCAGGAGGAGTTTGTCCAGATACTGCCCTTTACCCCGGCGAATCGGAACAATCTTATTGGCTGGATTGCGGGACGTTCCGATGGCGAGGCCTACGGGACCACCGCCGTCTATAACTTTCCCAAGACACGTCTTATCGATGGACCGCAACAGATCGAGGCCCGCATCGATCAGAACGCACAGCTCTCCGGCCAATTGACACTCTGGAACCAGCAGGGCTCTCACGTCCTGCGCGGCAGCCTGCTGGTGATTCCTACGGGTCGCGCCCTTCTGTATGCCGAGCCTATCTATCTGCAGGCGCAACAGAGCCCTATGCCGGAACTGCGCCTTGTTGTGCTTGCACTTCAGGATAAGCTCGCCTACGGCACCACCTTCCAGGCTGCACTTGCCGCTCTCTTTGGCGGCGAAGCCTCGTCGCTGACGGCCTCTGAAACGCCTCTGCCTGCGCAAAGCTCCTCAAACTCCTCGCCGATAACCTTGCCGCAAACCAATCAGACGTCCAGCCAGCTTCCGGCAGATCTCAAGGCCCTCATCGCTGACGCAAACAAGAACTTCGGGGACTATCAGCGGCTCACTGCCGCGGGCAAGCTGGCTGAAGCGGGGCAGAAGCTTGAGGCCCTGAAGTCCGATCTGGCCAGGCTTGATTCAGCGAAGCGATAGCGTGACAGAAGCAGATATCCTACTCGTGCCGGTTGCGCCTCAAGGCAGGTTCAATGCGATCGAGTACAACTCCTGGATGCTTACGTCTTCGAGGAGGATGGGCGATCCGTCCGGTGCCATGCCCAGCCAGGGCGCGAAGAAGCCAGCTCGGCGAAGGTCTTTGAGAGTAGCCCAGAGTTCGAGCTTCCGGTCGCTCAGGCGCACACGGTAAAGGGCCGGGTCGGAACCCAGGTTGGTATCGAAGAAGAGCGATTTGCTGTCCGGTGACCAAACGACGTCATTGATGTTGGAGTGCGCCAGATCGCTCCATAGGCCCTTCTGCATGTCGTAGAGACGGAGCGTCTGGTTGTCCTCGGTCACGGCCGAAAGATACCGGCCGTCGGGCGACCAGCGCGCGGTCCATAGACCCTTCGAACCCGGTATGGGAGTCGAGCTTCGATCTTCGAGGTGAAAGATCTCGATATCGAGCGGCTGCTTTCGCGCCTCTGCCGGGTCGAGGAGATGTCCGAAGGCAAGGGCCTTACCATCCGGCGACCAGGATGCGACCCCCTGACCTCTCGACTCGGGCACCAGCACCTTGACCTCGCCTCCGTTCGCGGGAACGGTGTAGAGTTGCCAGTCCGATCCCGGGCTCGCTGCCGTGAAGACGATAGTTGAGCCATCCGGCGACCAGTGCGGAAAGCGAGCGACTAGCGGTGCCTGCGTAAGTTGAACCCGGCCAGAGCCGTCGCTGCGGCTCCGCCACAACGTCCCCTCAGGATAGGCCGTCCAGACGATGCTTTCGTGGTCCGGCGAGAAACTGACTCCCTCGGCGGAGATGCCGCCGATAAAAGGCTCAGGCCGACGGGTTGCGGGGTCAATGCGCACCAGGCGGCCGTGGAGCTGCTCTCCAATGGCGAAAAGATGCTTGCCGTCTGGACCGGGCAACGGCGCAATCCATCGATCGAGCGGAGCCGCGGAGAGATCGAGGGATTGCTGGGTCCATCTGCTTCCGATCCCGCCGTCTTCGGTCCGTATACGGATCTTGCTATTGCTCGTCTGAACTGAGAGGTAGACGAAGGCTCGACCGCTCTTCGTCCAGGAGCCACAGCACACGTGATCACTATCAGCCTGGTCTGCGAAGAGTTGGTGAAGGCCTCCGCCCGCGCTGTCTACCTCCCACAGCCGATCATGGAATCCCTGGTAGCTCTCTGAGAAGCGGAGACGGCTCCCATCCGGGGACCATCGCGGCCAATAAGCCAGTCCCCGGACCGTGGCGACCTGGATCGTCTTCCCGTCGGAAGAGCGGACAAAGACATTGCCGAGCTGGGAGTAGGCCAGCTTGCCGCCGTCGGGCGACCAGCTTGCGTCTTGTGCGCGAAGGTTGAAGACCGGCGAGCCTGTTGCTGACGAAATGTCCTGTCCCAGCAACGGCTGGTTGGCATCGATCGGCCAGTTCGCGCCAAATAAGAGAGTGCCGGGAGAGCCCTGCTGGAACCCGACCACATGCACCCTTGGCGACGGAGCCATGCCGTACGCGATCTCGCCGCCTTCGGCTGAGACCTGGGCCAGAATGCTCTGATCGCCGATCACCTCCGTGAAGTAAAGCGCGTTTCCGACTGGCACGAGAATCGAAGGTGTATTGAGCAGGTCTTTGGTTCTTCCATCATTCGTGATGCGTCGATAGGCTCCAACTCTTATGCGAGTCTTCCAGCGGAGTGCGAGACCAGATCCGGCGACGAGAAGGAAGATGAACGCTGTGATGAAGACCAGTAACAAAGGCTTCGTCATGCGATGGCCTGCAGCCGGCGAAGATACCTGGGCCTCGATCGGACTCGCTAAGTCGTCGACCAGTCCCGGCAAGCTTGTCGAATCGGAGTTTCCCTCTTCGAAGACCGCCCTGGCCGGTGCTGATGTCTCTCCCTCCAAGGGAACATCCTCACGCCGGATCGTACCGGCAAAGCGGTAGCCGCGCCTGGAGAATGTCTCTATATAAGATCGGCCCTCTTCTGAGGTGCCGAGCAGCTTGCGCAGAATGAAGATGTTCTGGGTAAGATTCCCGTCCTCGACAAAGCTGTCGGGCCAGAGCGCCTTCATAAACTCCTGTTTGGACACGATCCTGCCCTCGTTCATGACGAGCAGCTCGAGAGTCTCGAAGACCTTGGGCGATACCGGGACCGCCTCACCCTCTTTCCAAAGCACCCGTTGCTCTGAGTCGAGGATGAAGTTGTTGAATACAAATCGCATGCTTGAAACAGTTTCCTACACCTTTGAGAAATCCTTGAGAAAACATTGAGGATTCCCTGAAGATCTTCCGCCGCTTTTCCTCTATTCCTCATGGTGACGACAAGCCGGACTTCGTTTCGTCCACCAGTTTCGTCGTCCAGACGGTGGTCCACTCACGAGATGCCGTATTTGTAGACGACGCCTGACTCATGCACCGGAAGCACGCTTCATCCAAGGGAGGAACACCTTCATGTCTGAACTCATCTCGTTCGGAATTCTCGCAGGTCTTGCGTTTTGGGGTTACGGTTGTCACTGTGTCATTGAGGCGCGAGCCGCCCAGACCGCTGGCGACCGTCCCCCCGCCCGGATCAACCCTGTCCGTCGGATGCTGACCCGGACTTCAGTGATCGCGGTGTTGATCTCAACGACTCTGGCACTCACGGCTTCCGCCCAGACTCGGCCGGACTTCTCGGTGGACTTTACCAACTGCTCGGAGTTCGCGGGCGAAGGTCCGATCTCGCTCGCGAACGCAGCTCCCCTGGTGCCGAGCGACTTTGTCATCAACGGTGCCGACAAGGGAACCGCAAACATCGTCATTCGCGCCACCAGCTGCGCTTCGGTCGCCGTGAATGGTCACAGTCCTCGGCCAACCAATCTCTCGCAGATCGGGATCAACATCGTCGCACCCGACGGCACCGGCGACATCAATAACTACACGCTCGTCTACGTGAGCAACAACCCGGCTTTGGTGGAGAGTTTCCTTGCGGCAGGCCTGCCAGCGCGGTTCGATCCGCAGTTGACCTACGAGTACGCCGCACCATCCAGCGGGAACGGCAACTTGTTCGTCTCAGCAGCTTCGTGGAACCTGCCACCTTATTTCATCTATGGACCGGAGACGGCCCCGCCGGCAAACTCTGCAACTGTATTTCTGGCCAATTGGTGGTACGCCCCGCGTGAGGGGTTGAAGATGCGCCAGCAAACGCTGTTCCCAGCGATCAGCTTCGGCACCTCGTCGGTTACGTTCTACACGGCAGCGGACTCCGAGCTGGGCAAGCTGATCGGCGGCAATACGTTCAGCAACTTCTCCGTTCTTGCGCTACGCGGCGTCTACCCCTCAGCGCACATGGACGTCACCGTTTCTCGATGATGCCGACACCACAATTTCTCGGCGACATTTCTAACAGCTTATGAGGGAAGTCTTTTGGGAGTAGCGTGGGGATTCAGCCCCACGAATAGGATTAAAGGAATAAAGGGCTTCAGCCCTGGGGTCGTTCGTTCGTGGCTGTGATTGGGCCTTTCAACTAGCCCTTAGAGCAGCATATGCCGATGACTCGTCGTTGCAAGACCATAGCTCGGGTTGTTGAGAATGTCTTCTCCGTAGGGCGATAGAGCCGCGGAGGTTCCGTCTGTGCTCAACATGCGCGCCGCGCACTCGTCCGGCCCCCACGACCAGGCGAGCCAACCGGTCTCGTGATGGAAGAGCGTAGATAGCAGCGCCTGGTAGGTGAATCCGTTTGCCGGGGTTACACCTTCGCCGGTGCCATCCAGACAGTAGAAGCCAAAGACCGTCTGGCCGTCTACTACCTCGTCCTGCCGATTCGCGATCTCCCCGAAGACGATGGGGAGCGCCGCATTGACGCATTGCTGGATAAAGGGCATCCCATCGTATCCGGCCCAATAGGCGTGTGCGCTGAGCAGGATATTTTGCTGCGGGTCAGACTCGATGAGCTGTTGGCCAACTGCGAGGAAGACGTCGAGCGACGTGCCGCAGTCCGGCGCATCGACCATGATCGGACAGTTCAGCCCTTGACTCCGAATACTCTGGAAGGCCGTGGCGTAGTCCGCGCAATACGCGTCGAGAACCGCCTGCGAATCCCCTGCCCAGTGGTAGAAGCCCACCTCGTTTGCCAGATTGATCACGAGGTACGCGGCGTGTTTCGCCAACACCGCGACCACATCGCTCGAAGTCCACCAGGAAACAAGTTCCGAGTTGAGCAGACTCGTATCCGCCGCGCATGTAAGATCCGCCAGCATCAGGATCGGGATCATCTCTGCCTGCGCACATTGCGTCAGGACGTTGTCGAGATCAGACAGAGAGTAGGCCGGGCGATCTGCATCCCCGTAGTTCACATACCACTGGATGCGAACGG
Source organism: Granulicella aggregans (assembly GCF_025685565.1). Classification (NCBI taxonomy): domain Bacteria; kingdom Pseudomonadati; phylum Acidobacteriota; class Terriglobia; order Terriglobales; family Acidobacteriaceae; genus Granulicella; species Granulicella aggregans. The sequence goes on along the minus strand of NZ_JAGSYE010000001.1, from coordinate 1,932,459 downwards.
CGTTTGCATGGCTCTGCGCTACTGCGGAGAGATAGTTCGATGGAGGAAATGCCCAATCATCGAGCAGCGGAAGATTGACTCCGCGAAGTATGACCTTGGTTCCGCTGCGGCTTAGCAAGAATCTTCCTGAGGTATAAAGCGTGTCGCGCTCGGGCATGGGGCTCCAGTATCTCCTGTGAATCTTCGCTATAAGGTGTAACTGGTGACGAAGACCAGTCTTTGCGCAGACGAGGGCGCCGCTCCCGCTACTCGCCCCGGCGCATCGACCGGCCAGTTTTCATACTCCCGTACCACGATGCGCATGGGCTGTGTGCCGCGAGCGACGGGCAGCGTGATGGCCCTGATCCAGTGAGTTACAGGGCTCGGGAAGCGGGTCACCGGCACCAGAACCACCTCTTCGCCCGGCATCCACAGAGGTGAGCCGCTTGTGCCCTGGTCGATCTCAAGCTGGGCCTGGAAGCTGTTGCCGTTCGGATTCACGGGACCGGTGACGACGATATTCGCGGTGAGCGGCGCTGTGGTTTCAAACACCAGACTCATGCTGCGGTCTGCTGCGATCTGCACGAAGTCCGCAAGAACGATCTCGGAGCAGGAATTGATCTCCTGGCCTGAGTTATAGGACTGGTAACGCGTAAGCGCCAGCCGCAGAAATGGGAAGTAAGCCTGTCCCGTGTCGATCTCGATATCGGCGTACCAGCGGCCATTGTTGGGGGTCGCACCCAGATCGGCCGGCGCAGTCGGATTCGATGGATCGGGTGGCTCAAACTGAACCGGAAAGGCAACCACGGCGACACCCGTGTCCGCAGCCTGAAAGTGATAGCCGGGAAACGAGCCGATGTCGACGCTCGGGGCGAGCGTTCCCCCGGGAAAGTGCTGCGGCAGTGGTGTAAACGGCGAAGGGATGGCAACGCCACCAATCGCTGGGTCGGCGCCCCACTGCGTGACATAGGGCACATAGGTAGCCGGGACCTCGGGCGGTGCGGTCGGTGGGGCAGGGGGAGTGGTGACTGTGGTCTGAGCGACCGGACCGCCACCTCCTCCAACTCCGCCGCCTCCGCCCCCGCCGCCGTGGATAGGCGTGCCACCACCGCCATCCGCCGGCGGAGGCGGAGCCGTCACAGGGATCACTACACCCAGTTGCTCACCGTCGCCGGACGCGTACCAGGGCCGATCCATATAGACGCGAACACCACAGGACCTCGTCTGCGTCGGGTTGCCGCTTCCGTCGGTACTTTGCTGCCAGCCGAAGAGCGGCACCACGTAGAGCACCTTCGGCGCAGGCGGCCAGGTGGCGGTGGGCACGTTGAGGGTCAGCGGCAGACTGGTCTGGCTCACGTTTGCCGGGTCGTCGGTAACGGACGTTGGGAAGAACTCCATGAAGCGTGTCGTGGTCACCACCGTATAGGTCACCAATCGAGCCTTGGTGTCATGGAACTCGTGCTCGACGAACGGTAGCGCGGAAGAAGGGAACTGCCCTGCGGTATACCAGGCCACGTCACTTAACGACACCATGCCCTGGGTTACGCTCCCCTGGTAGCTCTGCTGATAGGGCGCATTGACGCCGTCATCGACCCACTCCTGCCAGGCAGCAAGAACCTCGGCCTTGCCGGTACTGGCTGCGTCGAGGCTGATCGTGCTGAACATAAGCGCGAAGGTGCCCGGCCGTGTCATATAAGTACCGGCAGAGAAAGCGGAGACGATCAGCGGCCGCTGCACAGCGTGGACCAGGTTGACGACGCGCGACGGAGTGAGCTGAGACGTCCGGCCATTCAGCGCTCCAGTCATGGCGTTCGGAATGCTGGCCACATTGATCTTGCCCGAGGCGATCTGGCTCCAGTAGTCAAACAAAAGCAGGTTCGTAGCCGAGAGTCCCGCAGTCAGATTGATGCTGTAGGTCGTAGCCTTCGGCAGACTCACCGTAACCGTGTGACCCACCGGATCGACGACGACACTGAACGCGCCCTCCTGCAGGATGAGCCGCGACGAGTTCAGTGCAGGCCACGTCCCGTCGAAGGCGAGCATTGTTACCGGATCGGTGGGCGTGGTGGTCGCTGGAGTGAAGTCGAGGACCGCACCGGTCACGGTCGGGTCCGGCAGATAAGGCACAGCGGGCGGAGTCGCCCCGTAAGGCTGCGCGGAGAACGACGCATTCAGCCGTGCCACGAAGGTTGGATCGCTGAACAGCGCCGGATTGGGCTGGCCATTCAGGTCAAGTGCGCCATGCCATTCGGCCATGTGCAGCGAGGTGGACGGTGGCGCAATCAGGCGCTCAGCGTCCCCCGGTGCTGGTGCGTTCCAGTCGCTGCGAAGCACGACCGTCCCGTTGGTCTCCCCGGGCCCGGCGGAGTCGCGCATCAGCAGCACCGGCGGCGGTGCCGGCTCATAGCGCAGGAAGGCTCCCAGGCTAGTGGTGAACTGTGCATCCGTCGCCGTCGTAAGCGGCAGGCTGTATCCGGCGAGATCCACCGTGCGTAGGCGGCAGTTGTAGCTCTGTCCGAAGCGGAGCAACGGCAGCGTCCCCGGCTGCGCCGCTGCCGTAACGGAGAACTCCAGGTTGCTCGTGCCGGCAGCGGATTGGTCGAGCAGCGTGCCGTCCTGGCCGGACATCTTGCCTGGGCGCGGTGCTGAGAGACTCCAGCCCTGCCAGAGGAAGATCGTCTCATGCGTCCAAAGACTTGCCGCAGGCCCGTCGAGCGCGGGGTTGAAGGCTTGCAACTGCGCCCAGCCTTCATCGTTCCACTGCAGTTGGCGTCCGCTAGCGGTGAACGTGCAGGTCCCGACGCGCTGGTGCAGGGAGTACCACGTGGTAGAGCCCGCCGGCTGCATGTCGACGCGGAAGCCGCGTACGAGCGTCTCCGCACTGACTGTCGGAGCCTGCGGTGTGGCCGACGTGGCCAGCGCCGCCTGCATCTGGAGCATGGTGGTGAGGGTGACGACGAGGCCGTTTTCGCCGCTGCGTGCGAGTCCGAGCCCTGCGGTGTTGGGCGCGGGTAGCGGGGCGGGAGTGGCCGTCGCATCGAGCGCCACCGCGCGTTTGAACTGTGCCGCCTGCTCCGGGAGCAGGCTTGCCAGAGCCTCGAGTCGCAGGCTCAGGGGAACGCTGTAGTCCGGCGGGATGGCGAAGTAGCCGTCTGCGAGATCGGGTATTGCGCCGGACGTGGCGAGGCAAAACGTCGGAGCTCCGGCATCGTAGGTATAAAGGGTCTGCGGCGTAACAAACGAGTATCCAGCAAACGCGGGACTGGCAGCGGGAGACATTGCCATCTGGCTGTTGGCCACGCCGATCGCCACAACGTCGCTCACCGGCAGCGTGAAGTCGAGGATGAGTCCGAGGGCCCGCATCAGCGCTGGGTAGCGAGAGATGGCGGTAAGCGCCGCGTGAAAATCAAAGGAAGGGGCGGTCAGCGGCTGCGCAGGTACGGTCTGGTTCTGCGTAGCGGCATTATACCGTGCCGCCGCACCCGCCGAGAGCTGGCTGTAGTAGTCATCCATCTCAGCAAAGTGCAACATCTCTGCCGTGAACCGGCCCGCGGACTTCGCCGCATGCTCCTCAAAGTGGGACGGCTTCAGTACCTTGTGTTTGGCCCGCAGTGTGCGGATGGTAGTCCGCAGCTCCACGCGCTCCGCTTCGGTGTCCGGGACAAGGTGGGCCAGCCGGGAGGCGTTTGGGCCATTGGAAACAGTACGTGCCGCGGCGGCCGGAACCGCCTCCAGCACGGGCGGATTCTTGCCCCGGTTGATGCCACCGCCGTAGACGGGCGTCTGGTGGTACACGCCCAGCACCGACCGCAGGTTGGTCTGGACGGAGTAGCTCTGTGTCGTCTGTGCCGCGACAGCCGCGGCCGCTCCGCTCGAAAACGCAGCAACCGGCAGCGTGTCCGGAAAGACCAGCTTCCACAGCGTTGAGTCGATCGCCGCTGGATTGGGTATCAGCGTGGCGCTGTCGATGCTGGCGAAGGTGACGACGAAGCTCGACGCCGCCATCAGGTCCGGCCACAGCGTCGCACCGTTGAAGAGCGGAAAATCCGCCATGGTCGCGACCGGATCGGCGGAGACTAGCTGCGGTGTGGCGACCAGCGAAAGATTGACGCTCTGAGAGCCGTCCGTCGCCCACCCTGCGGGGAGGACCGTCCATGTAATCTGCCCAGGTGCTGCTACTGCCATCGGCTGCCTTCTTTCTGATTCGGGTAACGCTTCGGTGCTTCAGGCAAATGCCTGCGTATAGGTAGTCCAGTCGGCCGGACTCATGATCTGGTCGCGGGGAATCGGCCAGGGCGGAGTCGCATCGAGTGGCCGCGCGTGCTCCAGCAGCGGGACCGACGGCAGCTTGACGGGAAACTGCTTGCGCAGACTCAACGAAACGGATTGATGGAAGAACAGGACCGAGACCTCCACGGTGACCGTGCACTCGCCCCACAAGATGCCCGCCTCCGGGGCGTACGTGACGCCGAGATAGAAAGAGACGTGCAGCGTGATCAGGTCGAGGATGTTCAATTGGCCATCTGCACGCACGTAGCCACCGAGTAGCGGACCTTGTCCCGAAGTCGAGGACGACTGGAAGAACGCACCCAGCATGATCGAGACCGAACCGCTGGCCACGCCGAGGTCGAGCGAGACGCTGGCCCCTGCCTGTGCCGAAAGCGTGATCGCGGTGTTGAGCAGGTCTGAAGCATCCACCAGAAAATAACCGCCGCCGCCGAGCAGGTCGACCGCGAGATCGAACGGGTTATCGGGGCCGGCGTAGTGGAAGTGGAACTCCACCGGATCGGTGCTGAGCGAGAGGATCACGTCGACGCCGATGGCGATGCCGCTCAGGTCGAAGATCCCCATCCCCACGTCCGGCACGGCGAACTCGAAGCTGAGGGTGATCGCCGCGTCATCGACCGAGATGGCCGGGCCGCTATCGAACAGCGCTTCGATCGCATCGAAGAGGACCTGCAGGAAGTCGATCTGCCCGGTCAGGACGAAAGGCGTCGCGGACAGACCTACTTTCACGGTCGGCTTCTTGCCGGTTGTCGAAGTGAAGGTCAGCGTGTCGAAGTTGATCTGGACCAGATCGAGCACGTTGAGGCTGAAGTTATTGACGGTCGCAACCATCGTGCTGACCGGAGCACCGGCAGGGATCGGTGCCGGGACTGGCCCTGGCAGCGGCCCAGGCGTAACCGGCGTGGTGATCGTGCTGCTAAGCGTGATGCTACCGGCCAGGTTGCCATTCAGCGTCAGGCTGACGAAACCGCCCGGCACGTTCCAGGTGTTCTGCTGCGAGGCAACGGTTGCCCCGCCGGTCGTCAATCCCGTAGTTGACGTCTGCGGCGGCCAGGACAGCGTCGGCAGCCAGTTCATCGTCGCCACGATCTTGGTCGGATCGCTGGTATCGACCTTGACCTGCGGAATGTGCGTCGTATCGAAGGACGTGAGGCCTTCGACCGCGCCGACCAGATCCGTGAATGGGATCAGGTTCAACAGCTTGGCGTCGCTGGGGAAGAAGCTGGCCGGATTGAGAGCGCCGGCAAGCAGACCGGCGAGCGGGGCGGTGGGGTTGCCGGGGTCGCCGGTAAGCGCCCCGAAGGTACGCGACAGGCCGCTGATGGCGAGCGAGGGTGCGACCAGCCCATTCGCCTTCGCTCCTGAGAGTGCCGCAGCGATTGGACTTGCAAGCCCCATGTAGGCATCGACCGGATTGCTGCCGTCGGTCAGTGGATTGAGGTACTGCGGAAGATAGCTGACGGCCACGTTCGACGGGGCGGCAGAGGTCAGCAGGCCCACTGCGGGGAGGGTCACCAGCGCCTGATTGAGCGAAGGATAAAAATTCGATACGGGAGCGGCCAGGTTCCACGGAACGCCCGCCGGGATCAGGCTCGAAACCTGCATGCTCAGGTTGGAGATAGCGTGCGTGGTGTCGCCCAGAACGTTTGAGGTAGCCAGTGCCAGCTTCTGGCCGTTCAACACCGCCGTCGAGAGCGTAGATATCTGGCCTGGAACAAGGCTGCCCGTCGGCAGCGGATCGGTATGGGGCGTGACTTGCGCTGTAGCCGCAGCCGTCGAGCCGGTGTTGAAGGCATTCAGCGCAGCGGTGATCAGAGCGTCCGATGAACTTGCATCGACGAAGACGGCCGCCAGATACGTGTCCGCGGTCTTTCGCGGCGGTTGCGCCAGTTGGTCGTTATCATAGACGCGTGCGTGGAACAGGAACGGCTGCCCATTGACATAGGGCACGAAGGCAGGTCCCGTACCGTCGCCGGGAACCGTGATGACCCCGGTCGCCTGGTCAATCGCGGGCGTGATCTGCGTCAGCAAATCGACCTGCGTCAGCACCGCGTCTCGCAACATGGGCGCGCCGCTCGGCTGCTGCATGTAGGTGCGCGTGACCTCGCCCACGACGATATACTTCTTGGTCGAGAGATAGGCCGTGTTGCCGGCATCGCTCGAGAAGCGCCGCTCGGCCACCTCCACCACCGAAGCCACGTGCCCCCACGGCAGCAGATAGCCAACGGTAACGGCGCGGATGTACTGGTCGCGTCCCTGGCTGATGAGCTGCGTCCAGGCCGAGAGGGAGTGACCTGCGGGAGGGACGCCAAGCGGCCAGACCGAGCGCAGGTCTGCCCACGCACCGAGCGGACTGAGGATCAGGTGATCGACCGCGATGCCTGTGCCAGAGAGATTGGTTTGCCCGGTCTCGTAGACGATGTCCTCGCGATTGGTGGCCGTCAAGGCTTCGTCGGCAAACGCTGATCCCGAGCCGGGGGTGTCATAGGTCCAGATGGCGCGGGCGTTCTTCTGCAGCCCGCTGCGCTCGTTCACGAAGAAGCCGCTGCCATCAGAGCGGCCCTGCTGCACGCCGAGCCGCGCATGCCAAAGCGGACTGGTTGCTGCGTCCGGCGCAGGGGCGGTTGGCTGTACCCATCCCGCGTCAGGATCAAGCGCCAGATCCAGCCGGTAAGGCAGTTCAAGCACCATGGCCGAAGCCGGATCGGGTTGTGCGTTCGATCCCGGCTGTGGGCTGATCAGCGTGTTGCTCGTCCAGTCGAACAACGTCTCCGCGCTGAGCGGAACAGCACCCTCCAGCTGCAACTCCATCAGCAGCGAAGTAGCCCCTGCCATACGCGCGGTCACCGGCGGCGGTCCCAGCGTCCCCTGCGGCGTGTTGTCATCGTTCAGTGGATAGGCATTCTCGCTGATGTGCTGCGGCGGCAGAGTGACCGTCACGAAAGGCGTCAAGTTTTGCGGGTCGCCGCCCCATTGCACGAAGGAAAGCGCGCCTCCGCCAGCCTGTTGCACCCCGCAGTTCTGGAAGGTGATAGACCCGATGGCCATGTCGACCGTCCGCGTCACCTCCATGCTGATCCCCGTCAGCACCACTTGGGTCGCACCGGCCGCGACCCCTCCCAGAATGACGTAGTTGGCATACTCCGGGGCGATGGGCGGCGGTGTCGTCACCAGCGCAAGGCCGGTATTTCCAGTCCACGCCAACGGCCGCGTAAGCGCGTCGGGAAGCGAGCAAAGCGCCTGCGCGATATTGAGAAACGCGTTGCTTGCGGTCGCTGGACTCGTCGAAAAATCCAGGGTGACCCCTCCGGCTATGTTGCCGGTCGTCGGCCAAAGTGCGATCGACCCCGTGGTGAGCGGGGCCGGATTGAGTGTCGCGAACCCCGCGGACAGGAGGAGCGAGGACGTCGTCCCCGTATCGACAAAATTTATCTGGCAGCCGATGAGCGAGACCTGCACCGGAGCGCCAGTCGCATCGCCAGCAAGCGCAAGTCCCGAGGCTAGACTCAGCGTGTACTGCGTCTGGGTCGCCGCGGTCGCCGATAGTCTTAGCTGAAGAAATCCGACAAAGCTCAGATTCGCGGAGACATCCTCGCCGGCCAGGATCAAAGCGGTGTCGAAGCTGCCGCCACTTGCCGGCCCGCTCAGCGTTCCAATCGTAGTCGCTGACCCCGGTGGCAGCACCAGCCATCCCTCCGGCTGTTGGATCGTAAATGCCGTTTGAAAAGCGGGTGCTGGAGCCGGAAAACTGAGGACCACGCTGCCCTGGGTTGCCGCCACGGTCAGCGTCGCCACGCCGAAGTTGCCGATTGCGGTCGAGTCGACAAGAGCCACCGGGTTGCCGTCCAGCCCGGAGTAGATGTTCATGTATCCAGGGGCAATGTCGATTGAAGCGGTGAGCCCGGCTCCGGAGTTGAGGGTCGCCGAACTTGACTGCGGGAGGCTCAGGTTCCCGGCTGGAATCGGCGCAGTGACTGTTAGATATCCCAGAAAATCGTCGTCTTCTCCGTCGAAGGACAGGCCGCCAAAGGTCTGCGAATAGTTAATCGAGGGAAATCCTGTGCCGGGGTCGTCGCTGTTCGAAGTTTGGATGATGACCATCGAACAATCAGCAGGAATGTCGGTTCCGGCGAAGCGAGCGCCGCTCATAGTAATCGTGATCGTCGTATTCGTAATCGTTGTGGCTGGCGCCAGCGAAGGAGTCAGACCGGCGACCGGCGGCTCGATCTGTGGGAGTCCGCCTCCAGGCGGTGGTGGTGGCGGGTGAATCGTGTGCGAGGTCGTCTTGACCGTCACGCTGACGACTGGAGGCGTCCCCACCACGGATGGAGGGAACATGGTCTCCGAGATGGCCCACACCTGTATCCCATTCTCATTGAGCATCTGAGCTGAAGTCGGGGTGTAGACGAGGGTACAGGGGCCTATCTGTACGCTGGTGTTCGCCTTGGGAGTAATCTCTGCCATTCGCGCCTCAATCCGAACCTGTCAGTGCGGCAAAGCTACACAGCGCAAGGCAGAATGGTCTTCAAAATCGGCCTCAAGATTTTCTCAATGTTTTCTCAACGCGGTGCGAGAACGGCAAAGGCCGCCGCAGCTGGATCCGCAGGCACAGCCGGGCTGCGTTCCGAGGTTCGTTTAGAGAGGCGGCGACGCGCGGTCAGCAGGCTGAGCCCGCTTGCGGCAGCTGTTTGAGACGATAGTGATCCCAGATCCTCTCCCAAGTAAGACTTGGTGGGCGACCTGGTCGACCAGGGTTGTGTTGCACGATGTTCACTTCATTGCCTTACTCAGGGCCTGTCACCCTCAAGCCTCGCTGTCGGCCATCCTTCTGTCCAGCCAAGCGTGGAGATATGGAGCGCCGGATGGCCATCCTCTCCGCTGTAGGCGTGAAAGACGATGATGTCCTCTTCGGGAAGATGCAATAGCGATTCCCCGCCCGGGCCGAGCCATACTTTGTTCCCTGCCAGCAACGGCGATCCCCCACCCTCCAGCATCGGAACCCCAGCGCGATCGAGGTATGGCCCTGTCACGCTCTTGGAACGACCCACGTGGGTGCTGTAGGTGCTCTTCAAACCACGGCAGCAAAGATCCCAGGATACGAAGAGATAGTAGAAGTCTCCGTGATGAAGGATGAAAGGCGCCTCAATGGCCTCGGTATCGGGAGGCAGGTCAGGGCTGCGCGGCTGTGTGAGTCCGCCGTGTGTGCGGGCGGCAAGCGAGTACACCGTGGTGTCCTTCGTCGACAGGAGACCGGTCTTCCGATCGAGATGCCGCATCTTGATGCCGGTCCAGAAGCTGCCGAATGAAAGCCACGCCTCGCCCTTGGTATCGAGGATCAGGTTCGGATCGATCGCGTTGAAGTCATTGGTGGCGAGAGAGCGCAACACCAGCCCGTGGTCGACCCACTTGTACCTGGGGCTCGCCGGGTCGAGCGTCTCGTTGGTGGCGAGCGCGATGCCGGAGGTGTTCTTGCCGAAGACAGAAAAGGCGTAGTAGAGGTGGTACAAGCCATCGAAGTAGGAGACATCGGGCGCCCATAGCTCCTCGGTCTTCGGACTCATCTGTTGGATCCACTCCGGGATGGATGGGAAGACAGCCCCACAGCGCTTCCAGGCATGCAGGTCTTTTGAGCAGCGAATGGGAAACTGCGGCAGTTGAGCTGTATGAGGACGGACGTACTCCGTCTGCGCCTGTCCGGCGGCCGGCGCGGGGGGAGGAGCTTCGCTCTTATCTGGCCTGACCGCCCCTGTCGCGAAGACATAGTACGTTCCGTGGTCGACGGCGATCGAGGGATCGTGCGTACCTGCGAACTGTCCGCTAAGGATTAAGGCTTCAGGAGCTGTGCTCTGATCCTGCGCCAGAGCTCGTCGACCGGACATGCTGAGCACTACGAACACTGCCAGGAAGCTCAAAGCCATGGTTGCAATGTTCTTTCGGCACTTTCCAATCTTTTCCATCTAATGTCTCCCTTACATTTGGCGCATTCGGTTTATCTCAATAACTCAGGAAAAACGGCGTGGCTCAATTTGCGTCCGAGACAACGCATATTGAAATTCGACTAATTCGCCCCGGTCACTTGTTCTTCAGGCTTTTGAGGCTATCCAAAGCGCGCTGTAAGTCGGCCTTGCGATCCAGCCGCTGATACACCCGAACGAGTTCGTAAAGATCTCTTTGCCGGATCATCTCCGAGGGCGAACTGGCCAAAGACTGTTCCAGACTCTTCGCTGCTTCCTCGTATTTACCCAGCTTCGCCAGACCAAATCCCAGGTAGAAGAGAGTTGGTGCCGCGGCAGCATGGGCTTCAGCGGCCCGTTGCAGCAGCGCCACTCCCTGAGCAGCATCGGCGGTCTCAACCTGAATCTTCCCCAGGTTGTACAAAGCAATGGAGCTGTCCGGATTGAGTGCAAGTTCCGCCTGGTAGGCCTTTACCGCCTCGGCTGTATGACTCACTCTTTGTTCCTCGTCACCAAGAGCCTCGTACAGCTCCGGGTCTCGCGGCGCCTTCTTGATCGCAGCCTGGTATTCGTCGATGGCCTTATCAGGTTGGTGCGACTCCGAATAGATCTCTGCCTGCGCGCGATGGACATACGCAGAGTCGCCATCGATCGCCGCGAGCGCGCGGAAAGCTTCCTGGGCGGCGAGGGTGTGTGCCCGCACCTGGTAATACAAAACACTCGGGCTGGCAGGCGAAAGAGTCCCTGCCTGATCGAAGGGCACAGCCGCCTGCTTCGGATGGCCAGCCTGCAGTTCGATGATCCCCAGCCAGGTGAGCGCCTCTGTACTCTTCGGCTGAAGCTTGATCTCCTGCCGCAGTTGATCCGCAGCTTCGTCGAAAGAGTTCATTTGAAAAAGCGCAATGCCGTCGAACATGTGCGCGCTGGGCAGGGAGGGATTAAGCTCGCTCGCCTTGCTGAGAGAGCGGACGGCGTCCTCCAGCAGGTTCTCGCGGAGCTCCGCTAGTCCGATCCCGAGATAAGCGTCCGCGGAGGCAGGGTTCGCCTGAAGCGCGCGCCGAAAAGACTCTTCTGCTTCTTTTGCATCTCCTCGTCGAAGCGCGGCGGCGCCCGCATCCATCGATTGGATCTCCTGCGCGTCTTGTGCGGCGCCTGTCGCGCCTGTCGAAAGGAAGATAGCAGTCAGGATGGAAGCGCACACGGAGACGCGGAAGGTCATGGCTGCGCCTCGGGATTGAGGATGGTTATCCTCGTTGCGGCTTCTTTATTGTCTTTCGCTGCAAGCTGGGTCGCAAGGTCAAGTTCTCTTCGCGAAGCGGAAGCATCCCCCAGGCGGCCCAAGGTAAGTCCTAGATAGTAATGCCCTGGCTGGTAGTCAGGCGAAGCCAGGGTCGCCTTCACAAGCCACTTCCTCGCCTCGTCGTATTGCTTGAGTTTGAAATAGGCGATTCCCATCCCGGCCAAAGCGCCACCGTGCTGCGGATCTCGTTCCAGAGTCTTCTGGTACTGCGCCATCGACGCCTCGAACTCATTCTGGTCCAGCAACGCCTGACCTAACTCGTAGTACGACTCGCTCTGCTTTGGCTGGATCTCAATGGATCTTCTAAACTCTGTCTCAGCCTTGGAAAATTGAACTCCCTGGAGATAGATCTTCCCCAGGCCATAGTGGGCAGAAGCATCGTCCGGCCGAACCTTCAGGTACCGCTTCATCTGCTCCTCCGCCGGCTCGAGCCTGCCAAGATGCAGGTCGGTGCGAGCCAATGCGTAGTACGTGTTGGGATCGACCGCCCCAAGTGTCTCGAGGTGTTCGAGCGTCTTCGCGGCTTCGAGGTAGAGCATGATCTCGTCTTCAAGAATGCCGAGATCGAGCAGAATTCGCGGATTGTCCGGCTCAGCCCTTTGCGCTCGGACAAGGATGTTGAAAGCAATATCCATATGTCCCGCAGCACGCTCATGAAGGGCTAGTTGTTCGCTCGTCAAAGACATCCCGTCCTGTGCCTCAGAGTCTTGCGGCCGCAGCAAAAGCACTCTTTCATAGATGTCTCGCGCCTTGTCCAGCTTGCCATTCGTTTGCAGATCCCGTGCCTCCGCCAAGGCTCCCGGAACTCCCGCGACATCGGAGACCTGGCCGAAGAGAAGCGCCGCAAGTATCGGGATAGCTAGATACATAGATGCACAGGCGAATTCTATCTTTGCGAAGATTTGCGGGGCAAACCCCTGCCGCAAACCCTGGCGTCGAAATAGGCGAGGGTGAAGCATCGCTCCACCCTCGTCTACTTCGGTGATCTATCGATGCAAGCCCTAGAAGGTGATCCTTCCAGAGACCTGCATGTTGCGCGGGCCATAGTCGGTATAGGTAGGTATACCGAAACCGGTCTGCGAGATGGAGTCATTCGGGTTCAGAGAGGGTAGCCCCATGCGATGCCGGTTGAACACATCGAAGGCCTCACCTTTGATCTGGAACTTTATCTTCCCTGTGACTGCAAAGTCTTTCAGCAGACTGACATCCTCCGAAAGGTACATCGGTCCAGTAATTGCTTCCGTCTCGCGGGGCAGGTTGCCGAAGGAGAAAGGAACAAACGAGCAGTAGTTATTCGCCGCCTGATTCCCGCAGTCCGAGGAGTAGGGACGTGGATTGCCTGGACCTTCTGCGTTCTGGTCGATGAACGCTGCGCTCTCGAGACCAATCGGACCGTTTGGAGCCGATGGCGGACGATAGGCAGGTTTGAACCAGGATTGGCCGTTGAAGACGCTGGGACCGTTCTTCTTCGCCTTGTACGCAGCACTGGCAAATCCAGTCGCGGCAGCAGGGCCAGCTGTGAACGTGATGCAATTCTGGTAGTAAGGAATGCCAGTCGCGCAACCAAAGCCGATGGGCTGTCCACTCTGATAGCGCTGAATACCGCCAACTTGCCATCCACCGATCGCAAAGTCAAGGAGACGGTTGTTGTTGAGAAACTTGCGGCCTTTACCGAATGGCAATTGGTAGAGATAGCTGAGCGAGAACGTCTGCGGGATATTCTGTGCGCTAACTGCCTTGTCCAGCTTCAGATTGCCCGATCCGGGCGCCTGCTCCAACTGATTGCCGGAGACATAGCTGAACGGAATCGTCGAGTCTGCATCGGTAAGCGTCTTCGACCAGGTGTAGGAAGCCTGCAGGTTGAACCCGTTGCGGAAGCGACGAGCCAGTGAGACGACCATGGCGTTATACGAGGAGTGGCCAAGGTTCTCGAGGCAGCAATCACCCGCGATGTAATCGTACTGTGGGAAAGGACGTAGTGCCTGGCCGAGGGAACCCTGGAAGGTGGAGTATGGAGCACTTACACCGGAGTTCGATCCACCTTGAGGAATGTAGTAGGCCGAGTTGCCCAACCGGTCACCGAGGGCGAACTTGTCCGTGGTGATGTTGTTGATGTTCGAAAGGTCGCCGGAACGAAGGTTCTGCGCCACCTGGCCAATATAGCCAAGCGTGAAGATCAAGTCCTGTGCGAGCTCATCCTGGAACTGCAGGCTCCAGTTGTTGGTCATCGAAGGACGGCCATTCTTCTTCTGAATCACCTCGCCGCCGACCGCGTCGAAGCTGCCGGGGCCGTTAGGCGCCGTCAACTGCGTTGGATCGAGATTCGGTGCGTAGCTGACCGCCGGGAAGCCCACGTTCGAGTTGGTTGGGTCCGCAGGTGAGTTTGAATCAAGGCGGAAGGCCGGGGTGAAGGCGCCACCCGTTGTAGCCGTCTGTCCCAGGAAGAAGGACCTGTTCTGGTTGTAACCGAAGGCCATGGAGCTGCCAAAGTCGTTGTACTGAAGCGGACCAAAGATCGTCGCAAAGCCTCCGCGCAATGCTGCCTTGCCATTCGTACCTGGCAGGGAGTAGGCGAAGCCGAGCCGGGGAGCAACATCCTTATACCAGGACTGCGTCCACGACGAGTCGCAGTGACAGGTGGTGCCAAATTCAAGCGCACCCGGCAAGCCGCCTGCCGCCGCATCCGGTGCAGTCAAGCTCAGATGGGACGTACGGTTAAGTGCCTCATGACGGGGAAGGTCTACGTCGTAGCGAACTCCGAGGTTCAGCGTGAGATTGCTGGTGAGCTTCACGTCGTCTTCAAAGAATCCAGCGAGGTAATGCGAGTTCCACCGTGGATGGTCGTTGAAGACTGCCTGATAGCCATTTCCAACCTCACCGACAAGGAAGCTGGCGAAGGGGTTACCCGAGCCGCAGCAGCTATTGCTGACGCCGGCCGTCTGGTCGCGGTAGAAGTTCAGCGTGTCCTGGTTGTACTGGATTACCGAGTACTGCTGGAACCGGACATCAACGCCGAACTTGAAGCTGTTCCGGCCCTTCTGCCAGTTGATGCTGTCGTTGCCGCGAATGCCGTTGTCGATGTTCTGACCGTTCTGCTGTTGGCCAAGGCTCGAGGGAGCGTCCGGGCTGGGGAACGCCAGGACGGGGAAGAACGTTGAATAGTCGTTGGCCACACCGGCCGACGCAGCGGTATCCGTTGAGCCGAGCGTGGGGCCAAGGTTGATGCTGTTGGTCCGGTTATAGCCTACGTTTAAGTGATTCAACAGGTTTGGGCTGATCGTATAGTCCCAGCCAGCACGGGTGTAATGGGTCGTGAAGGTCTGAGGGTAGCCGTTGTTATTGAACGGTGCCGGTAGGTCCGGAGCACCGGTCAGCTTTGAATTCTGGCGCGTGCTATAGGTCGCAAAGATCTTGCTCTTATCGGAGAGGTTCTGATCGATACGGATCGTATAGGTGGTATTGGTGTTCGGCGCGACACCCGCCTGAGAGTAATTGTTTGTGTAACCGAAGACGTCGGTAGAAGTAGGTGCCTGGTTCGGCAGCGGAAGCCCTTTGATCAGGGTCGCTGCTGTTGGGCTCAACGCAACCGTCGGAATCTTGTTACCAGCGTAAGGCGTGCGGCAGAAGATGCCGGGGCTGATCTGCTGCGTCGTCGACGGGTCGAAGACCTGGTTATAAAGAACTGGCTGTCCAGTGCAGGGGTTTAGGAGAACGTTATAGGCGACTCCGGGGAAGGGCGTTCCGCCAGGTACTGCGGCGCCGAGGATATCGCTGAAGTCGCCGCCACGCTCCGCAGCCGTCGGAACCGTCGAGGTGGTGACGGCACCAAGCTTGAGCTTGTACTGCTCCCAGGCGAAGAGGAAGAAACTCTTGTCGTGGCCGTTATAGAACTTTGGAATCCGAACCGGACCGCTCAACACTCCGCCAAAGTCGTACTTGCTATCCTGCGGTCTCTTGTATTGGCAATTAATCTCGGCAACATTCTGACAATCGAGTGCCTTATAGCCATTGTTGAACCAGTTATTCGCGTCGAACACGTTATTTTTGATGATCGCGTACGCCGTGCCATGCAAGTTGTTGGTACCCGATTTGACCGAGAAGCTTTCAATACCGGAGGTCGTACGTCCAAACTCGGCAGAAGGAGTTGAGGTCGTAACCTTGAACTCCTGGAGCGCCTCAATCGACGGTGAGGTCTCATCGAAGGATGAGCCGTTCTCGCTGCGTTGGATGCTGGCTCCATCGAGTAGGACTTCGGCTCCATATGCCTGTCCGCCGCTCAAGCGCGAGAAGAACACGCCGTTTCCGGTATTGCCTGAGGTGCCACTGCCAGGACCCGTCGTACCCGGCAGCAGAAATACAAAGGTCTCTGGCGAACGAAGACCGCCAACACCGCTTGCGAGCGACAACGGCAGGTCTTCAATTTGTTTGCTCGAAACCGTGCCGCTGATATCGGAAGACTGCGTCTCGATGCGCAGACCGCTCGCGTCCACGGTGACGGATTCAGTTGCGGAGCCTATCAGCAGCTTCACATCGAGCGCGGTCACGCTGTTGATGGTCACCTGGACACCGGTCGCCTTGGCGATCTGGAAGCCTGCAGCCGTGGTGGTTACGGTGTATGCCCCGATGGGCAGTTCGGGAAGACGGTAGCTGCCTGAAGAAGTCGAGATCGCCTCGTTCCGGCCTCCATTGGCTTCATTGACAGCAACGACGCTGGCACCGGGTACCACAGCGCCCGTCGCGTCGGTTACAGTGCCGGCCAGAACGCCGCGTGTCGACTGAGCCTGAGCCATGGGAGCTCCCAAGGCAAGCGCCGCAGCCAGCCCACAGCAGATAAGTTTGATGGTTTTTGCGAGATTCTTCATTCGGCTCTCCTAAAAGTCCTGCTACAGCGTCGCCTCTACATTCGTGACTTTCGGACTTGTTTTCGATCGTTGAGTCCGAACTGTCCAAGTCCTCTACGGCTTTGGCGTGTGCCGCTAAGTTCTAGTGCTCAGCAAGCGTTTACTTAACTTGCCGCAACCAAACCTAGGGAAACGAGGGCAACAATAGGTCACTTGTACAAGCACTGTCAAGGAAAATCTCCACCGAAAGGTTGAGGCTCCTGTCCACCCCTATCGGAGAGCAGACTTCGGCGGGAAACGTTTCCCCGGTTTTGACCCCACTCAATCCGTCCTGCTCAAATCACAACCCCTAGTTAATCGATTTCGCTTTGGATGAAGTGACAAGGCTGCCCATCGGCTGCAGCTCTCCGGCTCGAGCCTGTTCGCCAGGGTACGTACGCAGCCCTGATCCTCTCGTCGGGAGGAGCAGGGCTGCGCCGCTTGCTGCCTTACTGCACCACGGGCCATCCGTCCGACGTAAAGCTGAGCCGGTTGATGCCAAGGGTCGGTGTCCCATTATTGTTGCCGTCGTAGTAGTGGTATACCAATGTTGGAGTCGGCGTGCCGTTGACCGTATCGGTAAACACGCTCCCACCTCCAGGGCCGACGATATTCCCGTGCGTGCTCAGGATGATCGTGCCGCCTGAGTTCCTCAAATCTAGTCCGCCCCGATCCACAAACGGTCCATTCGGACTGGTCGACCGCCCTACGATTGTCCGGTAAGCGCTTGTGGCGCTGCAGCATACGTTGATGGGGCCAAAGTAGAAGTAATACTGCGTCCCATTCACCACCCACGGATAGATGAAGGAGCCTTCCTCACCACCAATTCGCGAAGCGATGATCGGGTAAGGCGTCGGATTCGAACTCAGCGGGAGGCCCGTCGAGGGATCGAGCTGGATGATGTGGATACCATCCTCGAACGACCCGAACGACATCCACCAGTTCCCACTCGCATCTACAAACGGAGCCGGATCGATTGCGTTCCAGGTCGTCGAGGCATTGAAGCTCCACAAGCTGTTGCTTGGAGGAGCCGTGGTCGCGTTCGTCCATGACGAAACCACGAATCCCTTGTCGGTCCAGGGCCCGTAGGGGGTCGTGCTCGTCGCCACTCCAATGATCGCCTCAGCGCCCGTTGAAGGCTCATAGGGGAGGCAGTAGTAGAGATAGTAGGTTCCGTTGTTGTACATCAAGCTCGGCGCCCACACGTCCATATCCAAATTGCCGATGCCTGCCGGCGGTGTCTGCAGTCCTGCCCACGAACTGAAGTCGGGCCCGATGATCGGGCAGTGGTTCGCATCGGTGATCCAGTCTGTACCTTCCGCCGCGGTGCAGGCACCCTTCGGCGTGGTCAACGTGGTGTAGGTGAAGGTCGTCAAGTCAGTTGAGTAAGCGATCGTCTGGTGAGTTCCATACAACCAGTAGGTGCCGTTTGTGTCCTTCAGCATGTAGGGATCGTGGACATAGATGCCTGTCCCATTGACCGCCCTGGGCGCTGGGTAAGCCGCCGTCGTGGTCTTGGTCAGAGTCCACTCCTGGCAAGCGCAGCCTGTGCCTGTGGCCGCGCGGGGTCCCTGGTCGACGATCGTCGGCGAGACCGTCGTGTCTTCCTGGAGGTAAAGATTGCTGTTCACGTTCTGGATCAGGTAGTTCCCGTCCTTCAGCTTGAAATACTGCCAAAGATGGTCGTTCGTTCCGTTGTCTGCATACTGCAGTGCCGCAGCGCCCGACGCCGTGGAAGCAAACTGTATGCCCATCACCTGGTGGGTCAGCATGCTCTCGACGTTGAACTGAAGCTGGTTCGTCCCCATCGGCATGGCGTGCCACAGGGTGTCGGGACCAGTCGAACTCTCGTCCACTAGCGCCGCACCCGCCGCCTGGCTCTGCCCCGCGATCCCCAGCGTCAAGCCGCTGCTCGCGTTCTTCATGGTGAACTGGTAGATGTCATCGATCGAGCTCAACGTTCCCAGGTCCGGGGTTGGCAGAGCCAGCGATACAGTCGCTGATGCGGAGACCGTCGTATCCGCCACGCTCGTTGCCGTCACTGTCACTGTCTGTGCCGTCGTGACCGAGGATGGCGCCGTGTACAGCCCGGCTGTCGAGATGCTTCCCAACTCCGGGCTGATCGACCACGTCACCGCGGTATTGGTCGCGCTCAGAACCGTGGCCGTGAACGCCTGCGTTTGGGCGTCGGTCAGGGTCACAGTCGCAGGGCTGATCGTGATCGACGGATGAGCGGGCACCGTCAGCAAGACCGTCGCCGTTCCCACCACGCTCGGGTTCGCCACGCTCGTCGCCGTCACGGTCACGCTCTGTGGCGTGGCGACGGATGCGGGCGCTGTGTACAGCCCGCTCAGCGAGATGCTCCCCACCGTGGGACTGATCGACCATGTAATCACGGGATTTGAACTGCCAGTAACCGTCGAGGTAAACGTTTGCGTCCCACCCGCCGGCAACGACACCGTCCCCGGCGTCACGGCAACTGTCGGGGTTGACGTCGAAGCCGAGTTCGAGCCTCCTCCGCACCCTATAAAAGCTAAACAAATTGCGGAAATCAGGCCAATGCGAAGAGCAGACAGGCGCATAGAAATTTCTCCTTGAAAGTTGCGGAAACGTTTACTCTAAGGCGCTACGTTTCTACGCAACTTCACACGCGGCTGTCAATTCTTTTCGCGCCGAAAAACTTCGCGCAAATCTCGGTCGAAGTGCTAAATCGATATTGTCGCGGCAAGCTCACTCCGGTGACGAGTGATTCCCGTCCGACGCTGCCGCCAGGTCGAATTGCTTTTTTGCCTCAGCGGACATCCCTCTCCGCCGATATACCTGCCCGAGAAGGAAGTGATAGGCACCGTTCTGGGGAGCGAGCGAGACGGCCTCTTCGAACTGCGCTTGCGCCTCCGGCAGCGCACCACGATTCAAATAGAGATGACCGAGCTGGTCGTGGATATGAGGATCTGCGGGAGCGATCGCGACCGCCTGTGTCAAAAGTGGAAGAGCCTCCCCACCCTTGTCCTGGTGGATGAGGATGATCGCTAGGTTCAGAAGCGGCTGCTCGCTAGGATGAGCGGAGTCTGCCTGCCACGCGATCGCCCGGCGATACTCACGCACCGCATCGTCGATCCGGTTGAGCCCCTCATAGGCCAGCCCGAGATTATTCGCCGCTTTAACACTCTGCGGCACCAGTTCCAGCGTCTTCTCGAAGCACTGAACCGCATCCTGAAAGCGCTGCAGCGAATACCGGATCCTCCCGAGGCTGTACCAGGTATCAGGATCCTTTGGATCGAGCGAAAGACTCCGGCTCATCCAGTGATCAGCGTCGATGAAATCATCGAGCAGCGCGTAGTCCTCTCCAACGCTGCGAAGTTCCTGGGCTGTAGGTGTTCTTAGCTGCGCTGCCCGAGTGAACTCCTGTAAGGACGCCTTCGGCTGATTCAGCCGCATCTCCGCATAACCCAGGAGCGCGTGGGCATCAGCCGAACTTTCATGAGTCGATAGATAAGTTTGAAGGCCGGCCTCCGCGTCGCGAAACTCCCCCGCACCGATCTGGCGCCGGGCAGTTTCGATTGGAGCCGGAGTGTCGATTGGCTTCCACGAGGGTTGTTCAGTCCGGGCTTGTCCTTCCATGGATCGACTAAACAGGAGAGCTGTCGCCATGACCAACCAGAGGCACCTCGATCCGAATAGCAGTGCCGGAGGTCGCGAAAATTGTGAGGTACAGGCCGTCATTCTCATCATCTTCCCACGCGTCACTTCATGTGCCCACTCAAGGCTCAATCGGATTTGGGCAGACGCTTCAAAGTGAAGTAGGTATCCGGGCCTTTGATCACGGCAGCGCCATTCATTCTTGGTTTGAACTAGAGGCCCAAAAATGACCTGCGCCAAAGCCGGGGCTTGCACACGTCGACCCCTGCCTTCGTATTCCAGGCAGTGACGCAACTTGCGTAACTTGTTGATTCTTTGAATGGTCGGGGCGAGAGGATTCGAACCTCCGACCCCCTGCTCCCGAAGCAGGTGCGCTACCAGGCTGCGCTACGCCCCGACTATGGATGGAATTTGCCGGTGAAAGGTGCGCCGCCGCACTGCTCAGGAAGACTCGGAATCTACCTGCTGGCCTCGCCAACCGACACCTTAGTTTACCAGAGATTTCGTCCCGGCACGCGCCACCTGCAGCCGCATCCTATCTGTCAGGATAAGATCACTGGAAGCACCGCGCCACCTGTGCGCAGGCCATGACATCCAATGATGATGGAACGACGACAAATCGTGGACCTTGCAGCTCAGGGAGAGACCGGTCCCATGGTCACTCTCGTTCGCGTCGAGGGCTCTTCCTACCGTCAGCCCGGCGCAAGATTACTGCTCTCAGCCAATACTCCGGGAGCCTACGCAGGCACCCTCAGCGGCGGTTGCCTCGAGGCCGAAGTCGTCACCAAGGCCCTCTGGAAACTCCGTCGCGGTCCAGTAGTCGAGCGCTACTCCACACTCTTTGACGACACCGCAGAAGTTCCCTACGGCCTCGGCTGCGGCGGCACCGTCGACCTGCTCTTCGAGCCCGCCGGCACTCCCGAGTTCGACTCCCTGGTCCGGACCTTGGCAGCTACCTTGCAAGGCGACTCCTTCACCATCCTCACCCGCCTTCCCTCCGACCAGGCGCAGTTTGCACGCGCCGTCATCTCCGGCTGCGGAGAGACTTTGTTCGCAAGCGACGGCTTTTCGCCGGACGAAATCGCCCGCTCTCTTGACGCCGGGCAGCCCGAGATCCTGGGCATCTTCCGCGAACGGCTTACTCCCCCGCAGCGGCTGATCGTCTTTGGCGCGGGCGACGATACCAAACCTCTCGTCAACATGGGGGCGCTCCTGGGATGGACGGTGATCGTCGTCGACGGCCGTGCCCAGCTTGCGCGCCCGGAGAGATTTCCCGCCGCCGTCCGTGTCTTCGCGGCCTCGCCCAGCAACCTCGAGTCGCTGCACGTCACCTCAAACGACGCCGTCGTCCTGATGACCCACAGCTACGAGCAGGATCGCGAGTGGTTGGCCGCCCTGCTGCCGATCGCTCCACGCTACTTCGGCGTGCTTGGAGCACGCCATCGCAGCAGTCTCCTCGTTAGCGAGGCCGCTCTCCTGTGTGGCCTGCCGCTCGCCACCTGCTGCGAGCGAATCTTTGCTCCGGTCGGTCTCGACCTCGGCGGCGACGGTCCGGAGGCTATCGCGCTCGCTGTTCTCGCAGAGGCTCACGCCCGTTGCATGGGTCGACTTGGGGACTCGCGACGGCTCTCGGCAGGGGATGTCGCCGCCCAGATCCAACAGGGCGGAGCCTCACGCTACCTCCAGGCGCAGTGCGCCTTCGACGGCACCGCTTCCCAGGCCCTTCTCGATACGGCATCGCTCTCATGAAGGTCGCTGCCATCGTTCTGGCCGCGGGGGCATCGCGACGACTCGGCCAGCCCAAGCAAAACATCCTGCTCGGCGGGGAGACCCTGCTCGAGCGCACCGTTCGCGTCGCGAAGCTCGCCGGCCTCGATCCCGTTTACGTTGTAGTCGCACCCGGCCAGGAACTGTCTTCGCTGCCCTTCGCTACGATGCTGTTCAATCCGAACGCTCCCGAAGGTATGGCGGCGTCGATAAGAACCGGCGTCCTCGCAGCAGGCGGGGACGGAGCTGAGGGTGCGGTCATCCTGGCCTGCGATCAGCCTGCAGTGACTCCAGAACATCTGAGTTCCATCGTGGGAGACAGAACCGCCATCGTGGCCTCGTCCTATGCCGGACGCAAAGGTGTTCCTGCCTACTTTCCCGCGGCTACTTTCGAGCAACTGCTGGAGCTTCGCGGCGATATCGGTGCCCGCCAACTTATCTCGAACGTATCTGCAATGGAACTTGCCAACGGCGACCTCGATATCGACACGGAAGAAGACCTGGCACGCGCACAGACGATCTACTCCACTGCAAAGCGATAACCCCATCAAGCTTTGCTAAGCGAGAACCTGTGCCCCATTCATCGCGGCTGCATCGCGATGTACACGACCGCTACACCCCCCGCAGAAACTCCTCGACCAGGTTCCCCGCCACAGCCGCTCGATACTTCGCCGTGCTGCGAATGTCATCGATCGGCTTGCACTCTCCGGCCAATGCCGTCCGCGCCGCCGCAATCGTCTCCGCTAGATCGCCTTTAGCTACGCTCCGGCCGGTCAATGCAGCCTCTGTCACCGCCAGCCGCGCGGGAGTCTCCCGAAGACTCGCCGCTCCCAACCGAACCTCTTCGATCACGCCACCCGTCACCCGCGCCAGCGCCGCAATCGCCACCTTCGAGATCGCCTGCGCGTTCCGCGTCCCCACCTTGCGCGCATATGAAACGTAACCGCCAAAGTTACGTTTCATCTGGATGCTGTGCAGCAGCTCATCGGGCCGCAGCGCCGTCTTCTTGTATCCAAGATGGAACTCTCCATAAGGCAGTATCCGCTCGCCACTCGCCGAGACCAGCCTCAACTCCGCCTCATACACCAGCAGCGCCGGTGGCGAATCCGCGGCAGGCGAGGCGTTCACGCAGTTGCCGCCCAGTGTCCCGCGATTCTGGTTCGCAATGGAACCCGTCCAACTCGCCGCCTGCGCCAGAAGCGTGAAATCACCGGCAATCACCGGATGCCTGCGCAGGTCGCTAAACGTGGTCCCCGCGCCAATCGTCACAGTATCATCCGAGACCTCAATGAACCGAAGCTCCGGTATACCCCACAGCGAGACCAGCTTTTTTGCGCCCAACCTCCCAGCACCCAGGGCGACCATCAACTCCGTGCCACCCGCAATCGGCGTGAACTCTCCCGGCGAACCTGCCATCGCGCTCAATACCGCGGCAAGCGAGCCCGGCGCAATCAGGTCATACTGCAATACATTCGATCGCATGAATACCTTGTACCACCCCGCGCTCCCCCTCGCCCACTCTCGGTCAGCGCACTTCCGAAACTCTGTCATCCTGAGCGGACCCTGAGCTTGTCGAAGGGGCAGTCGAAGGACCTGCTTCTCAGAACCACATGAAACCCCGGATGCCCCATCCATGTGGCGTCCGGGTCCCCGGCGAACGTTCTTTGTTCGCTGGGGTGGTAGAGCATGGATGAGACGTAAGACGCTCATGCCACGTTCTTTTCAGCACCTAGTGAGGAGCGTAATTCCCCAGCACCCCAAAACAAACCAGCACCGTTCCGGTAAAGAAGAAGACCAGGCGACAGAGCCACTGCGGGCTCTCGGGATCAGAACACGCCTTGATCTCAAACCCGTTTCGATAAAAGCCTACCAGCAGGATCAGCGCACCAACAGCCAGGGGAATGTCGCGGAGATAGTTGATATGCATCGTAGATGCCTCCTACGCATGAGACTTCTTTGCGCAGGATTCTACCGCGTTGAAGATGCGTTTGTAACCAGTGCATCGGCACAAATTTCCCGCCAGGCCCTCCTGAATCTGCGCCATCGCAGGCTGCGGGTACTTATCCAGCAAATGGTGCGTCGCCAGGATCATCCCCGGAGTGCAGATGCCGCACTGCGCTCCACCCTCCTCGAGGAAGCACTGCTGCACAGCATTCAACCGTCCTTCAACCGCCACGCCTTCAATCGTGCAGACACTCGCGCCAGCCGCCTGCAACACAGGCACCAGGCAGCTATTCACCAACTCGCCGCTCATCAACACCGAGCACGATCCGCACTCCCCCTCGCCGCATCCTTCCTTGGTGCCGGTCAGTTGCAGATCCTCGCGGAGAACGTCGAGGAGACGCTTCATCGGCGGTGCTGTGATGGTCTTCGATTCGCCGTTGATGGTTAGGGTAATGGTCATTACTGCGCGACCTCTCGCGCGTGGAGAGCCAGATAGAAAGTCAGGACGATGGCTAGGGCCGCGAACAGGGTTCGCATCACGTAGAAGAACTGACGGCAAAAGGGATACGTCCACTCTGGGCGACTAGCTTGCAGTCTATCGATGTGGCGTTTGGATGGGCCCCAAAAGGCCCAGATGCTGCCTGCAAGAAAGTTGACATCCATCGCAATCCAAAAATAAAGGTCGCTCACGCCCCCACCTCGCTGAAGTAAGGCCCCGCGATCGCAGGCTCAAGCTCTTCCGTCCCACCCGCAGGCGTCCGCGTCATCCGCTCAAAGATATCTTCCGGCAGCAACGGAATCTCGGTAAACGAAACTCCCGTCGCATGCTCAATCGCATTCAGGATCGCCGGAGCCGGCCCATCCATCGGCAGCTCCCCAATCCCCTTAGCCCCAAACGCTCCATGGATCGTCGGCGTCTCCTCGAAGTGGACATAGATCGGCGGAATGTCCGCACTCGTCGCCATGATGTAGTTAGTCATCTGGTTATTCGCCATGTGGCCCTTCTGCCAGACGCACTTCTCGTAGATCGCATATCCGATGCCCTGCGCCACGCCGCCCTCAATCTGCCCCGCCGCGAGGATCGGATGCAGCACCTTGCCCACCTCTTGCAGCGCATGGAACTGGGTCACGCTAGGGAAGTAGGTCGTCATATCGACGGCCACTTCAGCGACATAAACCGCCCAGGCGTAAGTCGGATACGCCTCGCCGCGATACTTGTCGTCATCCCAGAAGATGTCGCCGGGCGACTCATACCTCGCACTCGCCTTCAACGATCCATGCTCGGCGAGATAGGCGATGGCGGCCTGTCGAAAAGCAGATCCTCCGCCTGCGGCGAAGGATGACAAGGGTTGCGACGTAATCAGATACGGGTTGAGGGACGCAAAAAGGGACTGCGAAGCCCGCTCCACCAGCTTGCCCACGATCATCGCTGTGCGGCTCGCCACGGTCGGCCCCGAGTTCGGCACATGATGCGTGTCCGGCTGCGCGATCAGAACATCCTCATACGGAATTCCCAGCGTCTGCGCGCAGACCTGGCACAGGATCGTATTCGTCCCCTGCCCAAACTCGGTCGACGACACCAGAATCCTCGGCTGCCCCTCCGGCGTGAGTTCAATCTCCACCAGCGAGTTCAGCCGCCGCTCGCCCGATCCCGTAAATCCAGCGCCGTGCATGAACGCCGCAAACCCAATTCCGCGCTTGATCGTCGACGTAGGATTCTCGCGGTCGAAGCGCTCCCGCTTCTCGTGATAGCTGGACTCCGCAAGAGCCCGCGTCAGCAGCCCCTGCATGTCGACCTTGTCGGCGAGATGCTGGCCCGTCGCCGTGTGTCCGCCCGTCTCCAGGAAGTTCCTGCGGCGAATCTCCTCCGGCGTCAGGCCGACGACCTTCGCGATCTGGTCCATATGCCGCTCGATCGCAAATAGGCTCTGCGGCGCTCCAAAGCCGCGAAACGCTCCATGCGGCGGCAAGTTCGTCGCCATCGCCTTCGCCCGGACAGTCAGGTGCGGCCAGTGATACGGCCCGGAAGCGTGGATTGTCCCGCGCGAAAGCACCACCGGCGACAGCGTCATGTACGCTCCGCCATCGAGCGCAAAGTCGATCTCCCCCGCCAGCAGCTTGCCGTCCTTCGAGACCGCCGTCCGATGCCGCGTCCGGCTCGGATGCCTCTTCGTCGTCCCGGCCATGTCCTCGCCACGGTCGTAGCAGATCTTCACCGGATGTCCGCACTTCATCGCCAGCAGCGCCGCATGCGATCCGATAACCGAAGGAAAGTCCTCCTTGCCGCCAAACGCTCCGCCCGTCTCGGTCTGGATCACGCGGCACTTCTCCGCCGGCAGATTGAAGACCAACTCCAGCGCGTGGACGACGTAAAACGGGCACTGCATCGACCCAGTCACGGTAACGCCATCGGTCTCTGAGTACTCCCCGATGACGCCGTTGTTCTCGATGTAAAGCTGCTCCTGCGCTCCGGTCCGATACTCGCCTTCGACCACAAAGTCCGCCGTGCGGAAGATCTCTTCCATCACCGCCGGGTCGCCCGCATCGCCCGCGTTCATCAGATAAGTCTTGAAGGTGTTCGGAGGATGGTTCTCGGCACTCCAGATAACCGGAGCTCCCGGCGCCTCGCTCTCGTCGATGGTGAAGACTCCCGGCAGCTCTTCGTAAATGACCTTTACCGCAGCGACCGCAGCCGGAAGCACAGCCTTATCGAAATGCGCTAACAGAAGGATCGGCTCATCGGGATGATTGACAAAGGTATCGGCAAGACAGAGGTGATCTTTCGCCAGATGCACGATGCAGTTTTCGCCTGGAATGTCCGCCGCCGTGACGATAACGAACTCATCCCATGGGATGCCTGGCGGAAAGCTAATCGAGAGAATCCGTCCACGCGCAATCGTGCTGCGGACGGTCGCCCCGTACCACATGCCCGGCATCGTGATGTCGTCAACATAGCGGGCCGCGCCAACCACCTTGGCGCGGCCCTCTTTACGGATAGGGGAAGTACCGACGATCTGGCTGAGTGCTGGGTTCATCAGGGTTGTTGGTTAGCATAGACCGAAACTTGCATTTCGCCAAAGCAACCACCCCTCAAAACCGAACCCGCCCAGATCGGATCACGCTACTTCTTTGCGGCCTTTGGCTTCTTCGGGGCCTTTGGCTTTTTGGGTGGCTTGGGTTTCTTGGGAGGCTTGGTGGGAGGTGCTGGCGGAGCAATCACCCCGCCGAGCAGCTTGATCAACGCCGGAGCGTTCGGCGATCCCAAGCCAGTGCAGGCATCCCATCCCGGCCCGGCTGTAAAGCCGCCGTTATTGCCCAAGGTGATGTCGTTGAAGCTCGACGCCGCCTTCGCCGCGTAGATCGCCGGATTGATGAACCCCGCCGTCGTTCCGCTCATCTGGTTGGCGACAGCGATCAACCCTGCCCACAACGGCGCGACCGCGCTGGTACCGCCGATGACCGACGTCTGCCCGTCCACCCGGATGATGTAGCCGGTGTTGGGGTCGGCGTTGCCCGAGACATCCGGAACGCCGCGCCCGCCGGCGGCGACCGTAGGTGCGGGGACCTTCGCGCTCGACTGCCAGCTTGGCAGCGGAAAGACGTTACTCACGCCGCCACCGGTCGCACCCTCACCCGAAGCCTGCTCGTTCCACACGACTTCTGAGGTGATCGTCGATCCGGTCGCTTCGAGCATCGTTCCGCCGCAGGCCAGCACATGCGGGCTCGATGCCGGGAAGTCGACGTGGTTGGCCCCGTCGCTTACGCCGTCGGTCGATCCGTTATCGCCCGAAGCCACCGTGATCGTCACGCCCAGAGCCGCCGCCGTCTGGCAGGCCGCATCGAGCGCCGCCATGGATTGCGGAGTCCAGCTCGACTCCGGCCCGCCCCAGCTGATGGAGATCACGCTCGGCTTGTTGGTCGTGTCATGCACCGCCGTCGTAATCGCGTCGATAAAACCCTGGTCCGTGTTCGGGGTGAAGTAGACGACGATCTTCGCCCCCGGCGCGACCGCCGCCGCCACTTCAATGTCCAGCATTACTTCGCCGTCGGCGGAGTTTGCCTTGGAGGGCGCGTTCTTGCCGCCGTCGACCGAGACCGCGGTGACACTTGGAGCTGTCTGCCCAATGCTCTTGAAGTAGGCGGTAAGATCGGTTGTCCGGTAGCCTCCGCCGAGCTCGATGATGCCGATGGTCTGGCCGGTGCCGCTGGCACCGCTGGGGAAGCCGTACGCCTGCGCGACCTGGACTGGAGTGTAGGAGACGCCTGCGGATCCGGCATGAGGCTCGATGCCGCCGTCCCCAGGGGTGGCTGCGCCAATGGCTTTGCGAACACGAAAATGCGGCACCGCTTGCGGACGGTTATCCAGGCCGAGCACGGCCGTCACAGAGCCGATCAGCCCGGCCGGCAGCGTGATCGAGCCCTCACGCACGCGATACTTCTGGCCGTTGATGACCGTCTGCATCAGTTGCACGCCGAAGGCCTTCTGCATATCAGCGGTTGTGCCCGTCAGGTGGACCGTGCGGCGCAACACCTGCTTCGGGTCAGCCTCCACCTTCAGGTTGAACTCCTTCGCAAACTGCTTCACCAGCTTGATCGCATCGGGGTCAGCGGAATGCAGCTTGTTGAACTCGGCCCGGGTTACGCGGTCCTTGCCCAGCCGCTTGGTCTTCAGCGCGGTCTTGCGCTTCACGATTACCGAGACGGTGATCTTCGCGGCGGCGGATGCCGGTTTGGCTGCGGGAGCCCCATCGGTCGAGATGGAGACGACGGGAGACTTTTCGCTCCCGGGTAGAACGCTGCGGGGATGCTCAGCTAAACGCGGCGACTTTGCCATCGGTTTCTTCCTCACACGATCTTCATAGGTCAGAATATTTAGGTGCTTCCAAACAACTGTGAATGTTAGCCCCGAAGCGCATCACTCGAGTGACGAGTTTCGTAAATTATTTTTTAGACTCTGGAGACACCGTTTTGCTCAAGCAATCCTGCACCCCGATCATCGAAACCGAACGTCTGAGACTTCGCGGCCATCGCGAAGACGACCTCGCAAACTGCGTTGCCATGTGGTCGGAGGAAGCCGTCACTCGCTTCACCGTGGGCCGGCAGCTTACGGAAGAAGAGATCTGGATGCGCATGATTCGCCACGTCGGCCACTGGGTTCTGAAAGGCTACGGCTACTGGATCGTCGAGGAAAAGGCCACGGGCACATTCCTCGGCGAAGCCGGAATCGCCGAGTTCCACCGCGGGATCGAACCTTCCATCGTCGGCATCCCGGAGGCTGGCTGGGTCTTCGCCTCCGCTGCCCACGGCAAGGGCTACGGCTTTGAAGCAGCCAGCGCCTTCCTCGCCTGGGGAGAAGCACACTTTGGCAGCCCACGAAGCGTCTGCATTATCGACCCCGGCAACGCCGCATCCCTGAATCTCGCCGCGAAACTCGGCTACACCGAAGAAGCCCGCACCGACTTCCGCGGCAAACCCACAATCCTTCTTGGCCGCGGTCGTCCTACACCCTAAACCCTATCCCCTACACCCTGTCCTTAGAAGTGCCGCAGTTGCTCCGACGGCTTGACCGGCATCTCCATCGGACGGGGCGGAAGCTTGTCCCCGCTCCGCTCCAGCGACCGCGTCACGATCTCCTTCGAGCCCAGCCCAACCGCGAGCGAGAGCGTCAGCACGATCCCGCCGAAGAGAATTCCAAAGGCCAGTTCCACAATGTTGCCTCCCACCCCGAGGTGGTCGAGCACCATCGCCGCCGTCAGTACTAGCACCATCCACTTCACACCAAGCGAGAGGAACCGGGCGTATCCCAGCTTCGCATTCACCGCGCCGATCAGCACCGACCGCGCCAGGAACCGCGCCAGAATATTGCCTACGAGCAGAAGGATGATCGCCCCCACCGAGTGTGTCAGATAGGGCAACAGGAAAGCAGACATCTGCGACGCGCTCGAATAGGAAGCATCGAAGGCCGAGATGCCCACCACAAACCCAAGCACCACGCACAGCCAGAACACAGTCCGCGCTACCAGCACCGTAGGGCTGTGCGACGGGGCCCAGTCCTGGATCGACGAAGTGATATCCGCTGACCGGTTCTTCGCCAGCCGCTCATCGAACTTCAGCGCGACCAGGATTCGCTTCAGCACAAACGCCAGCAAAGCGCCGATCGCTGTAAGAATCGCAATCGCCAGGATCAGCGCCAGCAGCGAAGGCAGCAGGCGGCTGAAGAATGACAGCATGCGATACATGGAGTCGTGCAGGGCCACGCCCATATGCTCCCAGATCGACTGCCCGCTCGAAGGTACGTATCCCGCCGTCGGATCAGACGCGGGCTCCTGGTAGGTCTGCTGCAGCAAGAGCGAGATGGTTGCCATTTGCGAACTCCTTGGTGAAACGGTTGCACGTTGTGCGTTGTAGGTTTTACGTAAAACGTACAACGCAGAACGTACAACTTCTCTACGGATTGAATCTGTCCGGCCAGCGCCAACGCGACACAAGATACGCCTTGTCGGACTCGAAGGTGCGCGCCATCTCTTCGATATGCACCTCCGGGTCGACGCCCGTCCGTGCCAGCAGGAAATGAGATGCCACCCAAGCGAGATAGAGCGGCGTCAGCGCGCCGAGCAGGTGTCCGCGGTTGATCGTACGCAGCCGGTACGCAAGGATGAAGTCGTACACAATCCTTGCCCACAGCGAATCTCCCATCTTGAACGCCTCGGCGGGGGCCTGCGAGAGCCGCTTCAGCGCCAGCAGCGAATTCGGCGGCAGCACCAGCGACCAGATCTCCTGCAGATTCTTGTAGGCCACACGGAAGGACTCGATCATCGGCTCGACATCAGGCATATCGTCCGAACCAATGGGAGACTTCGTCACCTGGCGTCCCCCACCTACTCTCGACCTCTGCCAGAATGCGGCGTTGGTCTCGATCATGGCGAATAACGACGCTCCTACCTGCGCGAGCACCGCATTCAGGTCGCCCCCGGCGGGCTGCGGCAGGCTGCGCGCTCCTGCTTCCACTTCGATGACGCTATATCCGGAGGAACATGCTTCCGCAACCGGCCAGATCAATGCATCGCCCTGGCTCGCGGCGGTGAAGCGTTGCGCAACCGTCGCCAGCTTCTCCACCATCCGCCGTGAAAGCCCCAGGTCGAGCGCCAGCGGAAACCGCGGCTGTCCGCCAAAGATCGCGCGACTGACCGGATAAAGCAGCGCTGAGTTGACCAGGCCTTCACGAGGGCCCGTCGCGTAACGCGGCACGGCAAGATCGCCACCATTCGAGATAGCGCTGGCCAACGCCCGCATCGCCTCGA
Organism: Granulicella aggregans; assembly: GCF_025685565.1. Classification (NCBI taxonomy): domain Bacteria; kingdom Pseudomonadati; phylum Acidobacteriota; class Terriglobia; order Terriglobales; family Acidobacteriaceae; genus Granulicella; species Granulicella aggregans. Next base: position 1,901,408 of record NZ_JAGSYE010000001.1, on the reverse strand, counting down.
CGCGGAGCGTCTGTGCCTCCGGTCCCAGCAGCAGGCAGGCAACGGCGTTGTGGTCCTGAAGCGACTTGTAAAGGTTCACGAAGTCCCCTGCGGTCAACAACCAGCTGCCTGACGGCGACGCCGCCAGGGCGTCGCTCACAATGTCGAGGTTCGCGAAGTCCTGTCCCAGGCTCTTCGCCGCATCCGTGCCCAGGTCGGGCGTTGAGACGGTAATGTTGTTGCCAATGAACGCGAGACTGAGTCGTCCCAGCGTCGCTTCGAGAGCCTCGGGAGGCAGCGGAGTCAGGACTACCAACAACTTACTGGTAGGCGCTGCCGTTGCCGTGCTGCTCGTATTGACTTCGGACGATATGGCTGCCATTCAACGTTCCCGCAATCGGCCGTGTGTTGCTCAACGGACTTTGGCTAATCCTAATATGGATGTCATCCGGCACAGCGCAGTTGGCCGCCGGCTCTGTTCCCCTAGCTCGACTGCGGCAGCGCCAGAATGCCCAGCAGAGGAATCCGCACCCACGCGGGACGGTTGTTCAACTCATAGAGCAACTCGTAGAGCGCCTTCTCCAGCAAATAAGCACTCAACATCGCCTGCGCCTGGGCCAAATCTTCGATCAGGCCCGGGCCGCCCGCGATCGTCTCCTTGTAAGCGTTCAGAAACTCCGTCGAGACAGCGTTCACCCACAGCTTCGTCCACTGCTCCAGCGGACGCGCATCTTGCCCTTGGGCCAGCGGTCTCCGCTGCGTAAACGCACTCAGTCCAGCGTATGCGGCATAGCTGAACGACCGCAGCATTCCGGCGACGTCCTTCAGAGGAGACTGCTTCATCCGCCGCTCCTCAAGCGACCGCGCTGGCTCGCCTTCGAAGTCCAGGATGACGAAGTCCGCCTTGGACCGGAGCGTCTGCCCCAAGTGATAGTCACCATGGATGCGGATTCTCTTCCCAGCAAGATTAGGTGCGACGGTTGTAAGCCGCCGCGCCCGCGCCAGCAGCTCCCGGCGCTGGCTCAGGATCAGCGCGGCCAGATCGGACAGGCTCTCGCTGTCGCTGGACTCGCTCGCCGTCGAAGGAAACCCAACCATGCCGCGGCGCAGCGCCTCGAGGCTGCTGGTGATCTGCGTCTCGATCCTCGCCGCATCCCGCGTCAGGCCCTCCGCAGTGAACGGCTCGGCTCGAAAAGCCGGGTCATCGGTCGGAGTCGCCAGCGCGAGGTGCATCTCCGCAGTGCGTCGTCCCAGATGCGCTGCGTTCTTCAGGTAAAGGCCCGCGTGTTCGTCCGCAGCCGCAGGCATCTCGGAGTCGCGGTCGAACGCGGGAAAGCTCCCAACGTCCTGCGGTGTGGGACAGGTCGCGCAGCTATCGAAGTACCGCGACAGCTCATCGAGCGTCCATTGCCAACCATCGCCCTCATTCTGCACCAGCCCTTGCAGCATGGCCAGCGTAGTCGGCTCCTCATCAGGTCCGCCGGTACTCGTGATGTCCCCAAGAAACGGCGCGATGGGAGTGAAGTGCGCTACCTCGGTCAGGAAGCGGCCAATCTCCGTATCCGGGTTCTCGCCCGGCTGGAGACGCCGAAACAACTTCATGATCAGCTTCCCGTCATACAGAATCGACGTGTTCGACTGCTCCGCCGATCCCGTCCGAGCAGGCAACGGCCCCTCGCCACGCGCCGCGTCGAAGGCCGCGCTCTTCCGTCCCTTGACTCTTCCCATCGCCGACGGCAGATCGCCACTCCGCTCGATCAGGGTCAACAACCGCTGGCGGAAGCCTTCGTCGGCCGCGCCGTCGTGCAAAATCGCCGGCCCGGTCGAGGTATCGAGCGTCGCAATGATCGCCGATGCCGAACTCTCCCGGATGCGCTCGACCTCCGCGCCGCTGCTGATGCAGAGCGGAAGTTGGTACGTATCGACCACTCCGTCCCCGTAAGTGATCTCGAGAAAGACAATCGCGCAGGTGGAGGCCGCAGGAGCACCCGATGCACGAGGCAGCGGAACCGAGTCCACCACGCGCACACGCTCAAGCGTCCGGGACTTCGCCCCAAACCATCGCTGCCGAATCAGGTGGTTGGGTAGAAGCTCCTGCAATAACGTCAGTCCAGGTCCGGTGAGGATCGCATTGATGCCTTCACTCTTGCCGATCAGATTCAAGTTCGCAAGCGACGCTTCGTCGCTCTTCACCACCGGCGTCTCAACAAACTCGGGAGCCGGTTGCAGCTCCAGCCAGAAGAAGGAATACGGTGCCAGCGTGATGGCGTAAGGCGTATTGCCGATCTGCGGGAACGAGACATAGCCCAGCATCTCGACTGGCATCATTCCCTCGAACTTCCGCAGGTCGAGCGACACCGGCTGAGCGAACCGCGAGAGATTCGCAACGCAAAGCACCGTCTCCGAAGGGCCGAATCCATCCGCTTCGAGACTGCGTACATAGGCGAGGATCTTGCGGTTCTCGGGATCGAGAAACTCCAGCTTGCCCCGCCCGAAGACGCGGAAAAGCTTGCGCAGCGCGATCATGTTCTTCGTCCAGTACAGCAGCGACGAAGGGTCGCTCTGCTGCGCCTCAACGTTGATCGCCTGGTAGCCCCAGATCGGGTCCATGATGACTGGGAAGTATAGCTTCGCCGGCACCGCCTTCGAGAAGCCCGCATTGCGATCGGAGTTCCACTGCATCGGCGTGCGCACGCCGTTGCGGTCGCCAAGATAGATGTTGTCGCCCATCCCGATCTCGTCGCCGTAGTACATAATCGGTGTTCCCGGGAAGCTAAGAAGGAGCGAGTTCAACAGCTCAATCCGGCGGCGATTGTTATCGACCAGCGGCGCGAGCCTGCGGCGGATGCCCACATTGATACGCATGCGCGGGTCGGCCGAATACGCGAGATACATATAGTCGCGCTCGTCGTCGGTCACCATCTCCAGCGTCAGTTCATCGTGATTGCGAAGGAACAAGCCCCACTGGCACGACTCCGGAATCTCTGGCGTCTGCGCCATGATGTCCGTAATGGGCAAGCGGTCTTCCTGCCGCAGCGCCATGTAGATGCGCGGCATCAGCGGAAAGTGAAAGGCCATGTGGCACTCGTCGCCATCGCCGAAGTAGGGCCGCACATCTGCCGGCCACATGTTCGCCTCGGCCAGAATCAGCCGGTTGCTGTACTCCTCATCCAGAGCAGCGCGAATCTGCTTGATCTTGACGTGGGTCTCCGGCACGTTCTCGCAGTTCGTCCCGTCGCGCTCGACGAGGTACGGAATCGCATCCAGCCGCAGCGCGTCCACACCCATGTCGAGCCAGAACCGCATCGCCTTCAGCACCTCGTCCATGACGCGCGGATTGTCGAAGTTCAAGTCAGGCTGGTGGGAGAAGAAGCGGTGCCAGTAGAACGCCTTCGCCGTATCGTCCCAAGTCCAGTTGGACTTCTCCGTATCCGTGAAGATGATGCGGACGCCGTCATACTTCTTGTCCGTCTCAGACCACACGTACATCTCGCGCTCAGGCGATCCCGGCGGCGCATGACGTGCCGCCTGAAACCATGGATGCTGGTCCGAAGTATGGTTGATGACCAGCTCGATCATCACCTGCATGCCGCGCAGGTGCGCCGCGTCGAGGAACTGCTTGAAGTCGTCGATCGTTCCGTAGGAAGGATTCACATCGACATAGTTCGCAATGTCGTAGCCGTCATCACGCAGCGGGGAAGGAAAGAACGGCAGTAGCCAAAGGCACGTCACGCCAAGGTCCTGCAGATAATCGAGCCGCGACATCAGCCCCGGAAAGTCTCCGATGCCGTCCGCGTTCGAGTCCTGAAACGCACGGACGTGGATCTCGTAGATAACGGCATCTTTGTACCAAAGTGGATCAGTAGCGCTTCCGGCTTTCTTCACGTACACACTCCAAAGTCCATAAGATGCGCTTAGCGGAACAACCGCAAACGCGATCGTTGAATACTTGCAAATTTGTAATTACAAGAGAACTCGTAACTGGCGTTCGATTTGAGTAAGATGAAGCCAAAACGCCGCGAATCAACGGAAGCATGGCCTCAGCTTCGAGGAAGCCATACAGTCATTTCTCGACCCGCTTTGCTTCTCGGTCAAAGAGCGAATCGTGGACGGAGAGGAACGCTGGCAGACCTTCAGAATCGTCGCTGGCCTGATTCTGCTTATGGTCGTCCATACGATCCGGGAGGAAGAGGACGACGGCTTCATTGAGGTAATCCGTATCATCTTGGCACGGGCTGCAAACTCGAAAGAGAGGAGACGCTATGAAGACGAAGATCGTTCGATTTGAACTGAACTCGATGCCGCCGCTCACCGAGGCCCAGCGCCAGAACCTCAAGGCACTCGCAGCGCGTCCTGACACCGAGATCGACACCACGGATGCCCCCGAGATGACCGAAGAGCAGTGGCGCACCGCTGAACGCGGCCACTTCTACCGCCCCGTAAAGCGCCAGATCACAGCACGCGTCGACGCGGACGTCCTGGATTGGCTCAAAGCCCAAGGCAAAGGCTATCAGTCGCGTATCAACGCCATCCTCCGGCGCGAGATGCTGGAGGCAGCGAAATCAGCTTCAGCGAAGTAAGGCAATCTACTCGGACACATCAACTGCTGGTTCTGCTTTTGTAACCTCGCCCGTGACAGATTTCGCGTGAGTCACCCGAAAGACATGCGCAGGCATAACATCCGGCCTTAGCGCCACGTAGTTGCTTCGGTCGTGCCACTTGTAGTGCACCCCCGTCAGCAGGTCTTCCACATCGAAGGTCTCGTCGTGCGCAATGCCCAGAGACTTCAAGTTGAGATCGATCCAGCCGGCCTGCTCATTCTTCGGATCAAGATTGATCGCAACCAGGATGATGTTGTCCCCTCCACGCTTGTGATAGCACATCACCATCGGGTTATCGACCGGGTGGAACTCGAGCGAAAGATCGCTCTGTAGAGCCACGTTTTCACGCCGTATCTCATTGACCCGCGTAATCAGCGGCGCAATTGAATAGGGGACATCGAGATCCCATTGCCTGATCTCGTACTTCTCGCTGTTCAGATACTCTTCGCTGACCTTCTTTGCGGGAGTATTTTCGCCCAACTCGAAGGCAGGCCCATAGATGCCATAGCTCGCGCCCAGCGTCGCCGCAAGGATCAGCCGCTGCATAAAAGCAGGACGTCCACCCTCCTGTAGAGAGGCGTGAAGAATGTCCGGCGTATTCGGCCACAGATTTGGAGTGAAGAAGTCGCTGACCGGCGGCCTCGTCACCTCTTCAAAGTATTGCTGCAGGTCGGCCTTCGTGTTCCGCCAGGTGAAATACGTATACGACTGCGTGAATCCTGCCTTGGCCAGCGAGTACATCACGTGCGGGCGCGTAAACGCCTCGGCCAGGAAGATCACCTCGGGATGCTTCGTGTGCACCTCCGCGATCACCCACTCCCAGAACGGCAACGCCTTGGTATGCGGGTTGTCGACGCGGAAGATCTTCACGCCATGCCGTATCCAGTGCTCGAACACTTCATGCAGGTTTTCCCAGAGATTGCGCCAGTCGTCTGATTCGAAGTTCAGCGGATAGATGTCCTGATACTTCTTGGGCGGGTTCTCCGCATACTGAATCGTGCCGTCAGGCCTGATGATGAACCAGTCAGGATGTTCCTTCACCCAGGGATGATCCGGCGAGCATTGGAAGGCGATGTCCAGAGCGATCTCCATCCCACGGTCGCGTGCCGCAGCGACCAACCCCTCGAAGTCCTCCATCGTTCCGAGCTTCTTGTGGATCGCCTTGTGGCCTCCGTCGCTCGAACCGATCGCCCACGGACTGCCCTCATCGCCCTCCTCCGCGGTAACGCTGTTGTTTTTACCTTTGCGATAGGCCACACCGATGGGACTGATAGGCGGCAGATACAACACATCAAATCCCATCGCCGCAATCGCTGGAAGACGTTCACGAACATCGGCAAAGGTGCCGTGCCGCTGTTTTTCGCCCTCTTCAAGCACAGCCGCGGAACGAGGAAAGAGCTCATACCAGCTCGAGAATCTTGCCCGCTCCCGATCCACCCATAGATCGAAATCGGCGCTTCGCGTCGCCAGCTCCGGATCGAAGTACTTCGCCGCCAACTCGCAGATGCCGGGCGTAATGGGGTACTCGTAGACCGCCGCTTTCTGTTCCGCCATCCACTCCAGCGACAACTGCACCTCGCGGATCGCAATGGAATCCTTCCCCTTCGCAAACTTGGCGGCACGCTCCAGAATGATCGCGCCTGAGCGTAGGGCGAGAGGAATGTCCTGCTCTGAGTCCGTAGAGACGGGGTTCGCCGGATCAGGCTGCGCTTCGAGCCGCTTGCGCAGGTCGGTCTTCCATGTATCGAAGTGATCGATCCATCCCTGCACGGCATACTGCCACGCTCCAATCTGATCGACGACGAAGCTCGCCGACCAGATGTCGTTCCCTTCGGCCTCGAGCGGAACGGTGCGCCATCTGCGCTCGCCCTTCACCCGATAGAGCAACTGTCCGCCGACATGGTCGTGGCCATCGCCAAACATCGCGACCGACACCCTCACGCGATCGCCAAGGAAGCGCCGCACCGGATACCGCCCACACTCGACGTTCGGCTTCACTGCCTCGATCACAACTCGCTTGCGGCCTTCTACTGGTTTCATCAGATATGCCTTAGTGCCTGGGGGCGTGCAACTGGGTTATGAGCCTCTTCGCTCCATTCACTTCGGGGCAGCTTACTTTTTCGTGACTTCAAATCCCGTATTCGAGACTGCCACTCCGTTTGCATCAAACTACGGAAGAACCGGTATCTCGTTTTAGAGATGCCATATTCGCGCCAACCGGTTGCTGACTGAACAGGCCGCCCGATTACCGCCCGCCGAACGATTCTGAACGAGGAAATCTTGCCGAAAGCACGACGCATCCCTAAAAGCTCCCATTCCGAAGGCAAACTGCCGCTGCACGGATCCCGCATTGAAGACTACGCCATCATCGGCGACTGCGAGACGGCGGCCCTGGTCTCGAAGGCGGGATCCATCGACTGGCTATGCCTACCTACCTTCTCATCGGCCGCATGTTTCGCCGCTTTGTTAGGCACAGCCGACCACGGCTACTGGAAGATTGCGCCCTCAGCCACGATCCTCTCGACTCATCGGACCTACGCCGGGCCGACGATGGTGCTCGAGACCACCTTCGAAACCCGTTCCGGGGCCGTCAAGCTGATCGACTTCATGCCCGCGCGAGGCGAAGACTCCAACGTCATCCGGATCGTGCGTGGCCTGCGCGGCAAGGTGAAGATGGAGACGACGCTCGCGCTTCGGTTCGACTACGGCCGCACCGTGCCTTGGGTGACCCGCAAAGATCACGAGCTGCGCGCAGTCGCCGGCCCGGACATGGTCGTGGTCCGCGGCCGCCATGAAGGTAACGGCGAGATTCACCTGAGGGGAAGGGACCTTTCAACCGTGGGCGAATTCACGGTCAAGGAAGGCGAGACCGTCTCCTTTACGTTGACCTATAGTTCTTCCCTGGGTAATGTTCCGAGGCCGCTCAATGTAGAGAAGAACCTCGCCAGCACACTGCGCTACTGGAAGAATTGGATGGCACAGTGCACCTACAAGGGCGATCATCCCCTCGCCGTGAAGAGGTCGCTGATGACGCTGAAGGCGATGACCTACCGTCCCTCCGGCGGCATCGTCGCCGCAGTGACAACGTCGCTGCCCGAGAGCCTTGGCGGTGTTCGCAACTGGGACTATCGTTACTGCTGGCTGCGCGATACCTCCTTCACCCTTCTGGTCCTGATGCTTGCCGGCTACCGTGACGAGGCTATCGAGTGGCGCAAATGGCTGCTGCGCGCCGTCGCCGGCGATCCCGCACAGGTGCAGACCATCTACGGCATATGCGGCGAACGCGAGTTGAAGGAGTGGCAGGCCGATTGGCTGCCGGGTTATGAGAACTCCAAGCCAGTCAACATCGGCAACGGCGCGGTCGGCCAGTTTCAGCTCGATGTATTCGGCGAAGTCGCCGCCGCGCTTGCCCGCACGCCGCAGGCCGATGACGATCTTCGTGTCTCTTCGAGTGCTCTACAGGCTGCTCTCGTCAATCACCTATGCGACGTCTGGCAGCAGCCCGATGAAGGCATATGGGAGGTCCGCGGGCCGCGCCGCCACTTTGTGCACTCGAAGGTAATGGCCTGGGTCGCAGTCGATCGCGCGATCGAGACCGTCGACCGTTACGGCCACGCCGCCGACCTGCCGCGATGGAAGAAGGTTCGCGCGGAGATTCACGCCGAAGTCATCAAAAAGGGCTTCAACAAGAAGCTCAACAGCTTCGTTCAGTCCTACGGTTCCACGCAACTAGATGCCTCCTGCCTGCGCATCGGTATGGTCGGCTTTCTACCGTCCGACGATCCAAGAATCATCGGCACCGTCGATGCGATCGGAAGAGAGCTGACGGAAGATGGGTTCATCCTCCGATACAAAACGGAGAAGTCGGTGGATGGACTTCCAGGCAGCGAGGGGTCATTCCTCGCATGCAGCTACTGGATGGTCACAAGCCTCTATCTCATCGGTCGCAAAGACGAGGCGAGAAAGCTCTTCGAACGCCTGCTCAAACTGAATAACGATGTCGGGCTGCTCTCAGAGGAGTACGATCCACGTGCAAAAAGAATGGTCGGCAACTTCCCCCAGGCTTTGTCGCATATCGCACAGATTCACGCAGCGTTTACCCTCTCCGGGCAGTGGAGCCCGGCGATGACCAATAGCCCCGGCGAACGATCCTAGTCCTCCCGGCATTGCGAAGCGAATGCAACCTCCAACGGCGTTTGAGCTTCTTACATTAACTCTGGGCCAGATGTGCGTCTGCCGTCGGTCTAAACGTCTATCCTGCTTGCAAATGCCCGCACTATCAACATTTCCTGCTCTTCAGGCGTGAGATTATGTCCCGTACTCCCCAATCGACATACCGGCTGCAGCTTCACAAAGACTTCAGCTTCGATAACGCTGCATCCATCGCGGATTACCTGCGCGAACTCGGCGTCTCGCATGTCTATAGCTCGCCTTACCTGCAGGCTGCCCCCGGAAGCACACATGGCTACGACGTGGTCGACCATCGCCGTGTGAATGAGGAACTCGGCGGAGCATCCGCGCACAAGCGCTTCTGCGAGAAGCTCGGCGAGGTGCAGTTGGGGCAAGTCCTCGACATCGTTCCCAACCATATGTCGCTTGGCCGAGAGAATCACTATTGGTGGGACGTTCTGGAGAACGGCCCTTCGAGCCGGTACGCCTCCTTCTTTGACATCGACTGGCAGCCGCAGGAAGAACGCCTTCGCGATAAGGTTCTGGTGCCGATTCTTAGAGACCAGTACGGGCGCGTTCTGCAATCGGGCGGCATCAAGGTCTCTCGCAGCGGCAGCCGCTTCCTGGTCTGCGCAGCGGAGCAGGAGTTCCCTGCCTCGCCCCTCTCGCTGACCGCCATCCTGCCCCGCGCCGCGGAGTACGCAAAGTCCGACGTCCTCAGCTTTCTAGCCGCCTCGTATGGCCGACTTCCCGTGCCCGAATACTGGGATCGCCGCCTCATCCTGACGCGGCATCGCGACAAGACCGTGCTTAACAGCATGCTTGGACGCCTCTGTGTGGAGGAGCCCGCCGCCTGCGAGGCAATCGAACGCGCTGTCACCGAACTGAACGCGAACCAGGATGCCCTCGACGACTTCCTCAGCCAGCAGAACTATCGGCTGTCCTACTGGAAGACAGCCGACCAGCAACTCGGCTATCGCCGCTTCTTCGACGTCAACACCCTGATCGGCCTGCGCATCGAGCGCGAACACGTCTTCGAAGAGACCCACGCGTTGGTGCTGGAATGGCTGAAGGAAGGCGTGCTCGATGGAGTTCGCGTCGACCATCCTGACGGCCTCCGCGACCCGCTCGAATACTTCCGCCGTCTTCGTACCGCCGCGCCCGATGCTTGGATCGTAGGCGAGAAGATCCTGGAGCCCGGCGAGTTCCTTCGCCAGGAGTGGCCCGTCGACGGCACCAGCGGCTACGACTTCCTAAACGTCGCGCTGAACCTGCTGGTGAAGCCCGAAGGTGTGGCCGAACTGACGACGATCTACGCCGAGTTCACCGACCGCTCGACCGACTTCCACGCCATCGCCCACGACAAAAAGCTGGCCGTCACCCAGGAGGCCCTGGGCAGTGACGTGAACCGCCTCACCTCCATCTTCGTCAACATCTGCGAGACCAACCGCAACCAGCGCGACTTTACCCGCGCGGAGATTCGCCGCGCCATCCGCGAGGTTGCAGCCTGCTTCCAGGTCTATCGCACCTACGTCGTGCCGTCGCGCAACGAGATGACCACGGAAGATCGCGAGATCATCACCGCGGCCACAGAGTGCGCCAAGGCCAATCGAAGCGACATCGATGGCGGCCTCTTCGACTTCCTCCGCGACGTGCTCACCATGCAGGTGACCGGCAAGGAAGAGAGCGAGTTCGTGCTCCGCTTCCAACAGTTCACCGGGCCGGTGATGGCGAAGGGCGTCGAGGACACTGCCTTCTACTGCTACAACCGGCTGACCGCGATGAACGAGGTCGGTGCAGATCCCTCGGCCTCATCCCAAAAAAACGGGGGCTCGACCATCGAGGAGTTCCACGCCTACAACACGAAGATGCAGGCGACCCATCCGCTGACCATGACCACGCTCTCTACCCACGACACCAAGCGCAGCGAAGATGTCCGCGCCCGCATGGCCGTGCTCTCGGAGATACCGGATGCCTTCGCCGATGCCATCTATCGCTGGTCGGAGAACACCGCGCGTTATCGCGCAAAGTTTCTCGATAAGGGCACGGAATACTTCTACTACCAGACGCTGATCGCGGCATGGCCCATCACGCCTGACCGCATGAAGGCCTATATGCAGAAGGCGATGCGCGAGGCCAAGGAGCAGACCACTTGGGTCGCGAACAACAAGGACTACGAAGACGCGGTCAACACCTTCATCGAGGGCACGCTCTCCGATAAGGGCTTCGTCGCCGAGATGGAGACCTTCGTAGAAGGCATCAAGCGCGCAGGATGGATGAACTCACTCTCTCAGACGCTGCTGAAGCTGACATCCCCCGGCGTTCCCGACCAGTATCAGGGCACGGAGCTATGGGACCTCAGCCTCGTCGATCCCGACAACCGCCGCCCCGTCAACTACGATCTTCGCCGCCGTCTTCTCAAAGAAGTTCACGTCGCCAGCCTTGAACAGATCATGCAGCGTATCGATGAAGGCCTGCCCAAGCTCTGGACCATCCATCGTGGGCTCACCCTGCGCCGCCGGCATCCGGAGCGGTTTGGCGAGACTGCCGCTTACACCCCGATCCTCGCGACCGGCAGGAAGGCAGAGCACGCCGTTGCCTTCCTGCGCGGAGACTCCATAGCAACCATCGTTCCGCGGTGGACGATGAGCCTGAATAACGACTGGGCAGACACGAAGATCGTGCTTCCCGAGGGACGCTGGCACAATCACCTCACCGACGAGCCTCTGCTCGGCGGATCGCATCTGCTGTCGAAGCTTCTTGCAGAGTTCCCCGTCGCCCTTCTCACCAAAGAGGAAGAATAAGCATGCACGAGTTCAAGCTTTGGGCTCCGCGCCCGAAAAAAGTATCCGTCCAGATGGGCTCAGGCGAGACAGCACGCCTTGTTCCCATGCAGGGACCGGACGAGCGTGGATTCTGGCACGTAACGGTGGACGCCTGCGGCCCTGGCGACGACTATGGCTTCGTGCTTGACGATGAGACGCAAGCGTGGCCCGACCCGCGGAGCAAGTGGCAGCCCAACGGTGTCCACGGCCTCTCCCGGATCTACGATCAAAAAGCCTTCCAATGGCGCGACCATACCTGGCAGGGACCGCCGCTTACCGGTGCGGTCATCTATGAAATGCACATCGGCACCTTCACCAAGGAAGGCACCTTCGACTCCGCCATCACCAAGCTGCACGAACTGCAGGCGCTCGGCGTCACTCACATCGAGGTGATGCCCGTCGCATCCTTCGCAGGAGACCGCGGCTGGGGCTACGATGGTGTCGCTCTCTTCGCCGTGACCGAGAACTACGGTGGCCCGGACGCCTTGAAGCGCTTCGTCGATGCCTGCCACAACAGCGGTCTCGCCGTCCTGCTCGATGTCGTCTACAACCACTTCGGCCCGGTCGGCAACTATACGGGAAAGTACGGGCCCTACGTGACCAACAAGCACGTCACGCCCTGGGGCGATGCGATCAACTTTGAAGAGGCAGGCAGCGACGAAGTACGCCGCTTCTTCTGCGACAACGCCCTGATGTGGATGCGTGACTTCCACTTCGACGGCCTCCGGCTCGACGCCGTCCATGAGTTCATGGACCGCTCGGCGCTCCACTTCATGGAGCAGCTATCGGCCGAGGTCGACGTCGAGAGCGCGACACTCGGCCGCCGGCTCGTCCTGATCGCAGAGAGTGACCTCAACGATCCACGCATCGTCACCCCACGCGAGGCACGAGGCTATGGCATGGATGCGCAGTGGAGCGACGACTTCCATCATGCGCTCTTCACCATCCTGCACTGCGAGGCGGGCGGCAAGGGCTACTACGACGACTTCGGATCGCTGGACAAGCTTGTGAAGTCGCTGAAGGACATCTTCGTATACGACGGCGTGTATTCAAAGTATCGGAAGCGCATCCACGGAAGGCCGGTCGTGGGTCTCTCGGCCCATCACTTCATCGGCTTCATCCAGAACCACGACCAGATCGGAAACCGCGCCACCGGCGACCGGCTGGAACACATCGTAGGTCTCGACAAGGCCAAGGTCGCAGCAGGCATCGTCCTCACCTCACCCTTTATCCCCATGATCTTTCAAGGCGAGGAGTTCGCTGCTACAACGCCCTTCCAGTACTTTGCCGATCACGATGACGCTGAGATGGCGAAGCTCGTCTCCGCCGGCCGCAAGAAAGAGTTCGCCGCCTTCGGATGGGAAGAGAACGCGATCCCCGACCCGGAGAATCCCGAGACCTTCCAGCGTTCGAAGCTCAACTGGGACGAGGTCCACGAGGGCTATCACGCAGAGATGTTGGCATGGTTCACGAAGCTCATCCACATCCGCCGCGCCTCGCCTTCACTGAACGATGGCGATACCGCTCATACGGAGATCTTGTTCGAGCCTGACGAAAAGTGGCTGGTAATGGAACGCGGCAAGGCAAAGGTACTGACGAATCTCGGATTGAAGGACGCGCAATTTGACGTGCCCGAAGGCTACTACCTCCTCGCGCAATCGAAGAACGAGATTGCTATCAACAACGCGAAGGTGACGCTTCCTCCCAACACCTTCGCTATCCTCTGCTCAGAACAGCCGCCTGAATAGACCGCGTCGCGATACCCTTTAGCCATGAAGATTTCCTATCGCGCTCTCCTGTCGGCTGTGGCCATCTCATCGGCGGCGGTTTGTCTCTGTGCTGGCACGGCTTCTGTGTGCGCGGCGCAGACGAGCGATGCGCGGGCGGCGGAGATCATCCGCACCCTGAAACTAAGTGTTCTGCCGAAGGAGTCCGGTTATCTCGGCTTGATAGGAAGCTCTGCATTGACGACCGATGTAGACGGGAAAAAGGTCGCCGTACAGAGCCAGGTCTACTACATGCTCACGCGCGAGCGGCCCATCAACTACCTGCATTGGCTGGCGGGCGACGACACCCACATCCTGATCGAAGGCGGCCCCGTCGATTACTTCATCTTCCATCCCGACGGCCGCACGGAGAAGATCACACTTGGCCGCAACTACGCCGCTGGCGAACACCCTCTAGTGGCCGTGCCCGGAGGTTGCTGGAAGGCGTTGCGCCTGCATGACGGCGCAAGCTATGCGCTGATGGCGAATGTTCTCTCGCCGGAGTTCACACCGGACCGCGTCAAGATTGGCGCGGGCGACGATTGGATCATCAAGTATGCAGGCTCCTCGCCATGGGCCACCCGCGAGACGCTGCGGGCCTTCATCGGTCCGAACTGGACGGGTAAATAGTGGTGGCCCTCACTTGTTCGGCTTCGTCTCTTCGGCAGGCGGCTTCGCTGTCTTCCAGGAGGGAGGATCAGCCGCAGAGGTCTTCTTTACCTCGGAGTCTTCAGGGCTCGAGATCCCGACCAGCCGCAACACCTTGCCAATGCTTCGCACTACTGGATGCACGCTGTCCCTCGCTGCCTCAGGTTACTCTCTTTTACTTCCACGCAGGCACTTCGCCTCGGCCAGCACTGTACCTTTGAAAGGACCCCATATGACGACAACTTCGCCACATCCGATCCAATCGCTGATTCTCTCCCGCGCTCTTACTTCGCTGGTCGTATTTCTGTCGCTCGCTTCCGCGGCCTTCGCGCAGGACAAGCCCAAGCCGGAACCCGACGTGCTCATCTTCACCAATGGCGATCAACTTACCGGAACCGTAGAGCGCGGCGCCGGCGACTCTGTCGTCTTCAAGAGCGACATGGCCGGAGAGATCACCGTGCCGTTCGCCAAAATCAAGGAACTCCGCACGCATGGCCAGTTCGCGCTGCTGCGCAAAGACACGAAGACCCCGACCACTAATGTGCTGGAGGGCACTGTCGGTTACGCCGACAGCAAGGTGACCCTCAGCAGCTCCACCGGCACCCTTGAGAGCGTTGAACCGAAGAACGTTGACTTCATCATCGACAAGACCACCTACGACAAGCAGGTGCTCGGCCACGTTCCGCTATGGAAGGGCTGGCACGGCAACGTGACCGGCGGCGCAACCTTCGTCCGCTCCACGCAGAACGGCTCGACGTTTACTGCGAGCACGGCGCTCGTTCGCGCTATCCCTCAGGTGACGTATCTGCCAACGAAGAGCAAGAGCCTGCTCAACTTCACCGAGACCTACGGCAAGCTGACTCAGCCGGTCTATCCGCCAACCGGCGCACCCGATACCGTCATCAAGACCAACGTCTTCGCCGCCGGCTTCGAGCAGGATGAGTACTTCTCGCCCCGCTTCTACGGCCTCGGCCACCTCAACTTCAATCACGACTACTCGCAGGGCCTCGACCTGCAACAGGTCTACGGCGGTGGCATCGGATGGACGGTGATCCAGCAGCCCAAGCAGGAGCTCGACCTGAAGGCCGACGTTCACTATGAGAAACAGACCTTTGAGACCGCCTCGAGCAACCAGAACCTGGTCGGCTCGACCATCTCGGAGATCTATCACCGCAACCTGCCCAGAGGCATCGTCTTCAACGAGAGCGCAGACGCGCTCCCGGCCTTCAACAACTCCAACGCCTACTCGGCCGACGCAACCGCTGGTATCGTTCTACCCGTCTACAAGCGGCTGGGAGCGAACTTCACCACGACCGACAACTTCCTCAACGACCCCGCACCGGGCTTCAAGAAGAACAGCTTCCAGTTCGTTCTGGGCGTGACGTACACGTTGCCGTAGTCGCATCACGACGATCTGGCGACGCAGGAATCTTCCCCGTCACCAGATCGTCTTCAACTTCGCGGTGAGGATTCGTCTGTCCCTGCTAATCACAGGCAAGTTGAGATAGGCAGCGGTCGCCGCAATGATGCGGTCAGGCATATCTGGAACTTCAGCACGCAGAACTTGCTTCATGGCTTCAACAACAGCGACAGTAAGAGCCGCCTCTGTAAAAACATGCTGAGGGTGAATTAGAGCGGCGACCAGATCGTCGTAGCATTCCCAACCCCGACTTGAACGGCACAGCGGCACCCTGTGGCGAAAGCGATTCTGCGAGATCGCGCTGCAACAGTTCGCATATGTAGCCAGCGGGAGAGACACCAAGCGAGTTGGCGTGCAGCTTGATCGCGGCTTCAAGGTTCTCTGGAAGGTCGAGTGTCATGGCCAGCCTCGCTGCTACTCCACTTGTAGCCGTCCGGCGCACGCGGTCAACCATCGCTGCAACGACGCAAAATCTACTTCGCCCCCTTCAATATTGCCATCACCGGATCCGGCAGTTGCTGCCCGGCGCTCTTCAGCAACAGGCTCACCTGCCATATCTGCGTCTCGGAGAGTTG
Organism: Granulicella aggregans; assembly: GCF_025685565.1. Classification (NCBI taxonomy): domain Bacteria; kingdom Pseudomonadati; phylum Acidobacteriota; class Terriglobia; order Terriglobales; family Acidobacteriaceae; genus Granulicella; species Granulicella aggregans. The sequence goes on along the minus strand of NZ_JAGSYE010000001.1, from coordinate 1,885,424 downwards.
GCCCGCGTAAGCCGGCATACCGTTCTGGGGAACCCCATCCGCGATCTTCCCGTAGATCAGGCCCGGCTCCAGCCCACTGACACCGGCAGCGTCGCCGTGCCGCTTCCATAACTGCCTTGCGGGAGGGTTCGTGGAAAGGGCAAGAGCACCATCATGACCCGGGGTGCCATGACAGCTCGCGCAGCGGATTTTGTAGATGTGCGCGCCCGCCTCGAAGACATCTTCGCTGGTGCCGAATGGCGGCGTCCTTATCGCGCGCTCGGGATGCGGAACCGGCGGCGGAGATACGGGTGCGGCGGCTCTTTCAAAGGGAAGCGGCTTGTCCGGCACGTGCGCAGGGGTCATGCCAAACTTGAAATACGCGAAAGCTGCGGCAGCCGCCACTACCAGCCCCAGCAAAAATCCCCAGCCGAAGCCACCGGAACTGCTTTTTTTGCGTGCCATTCGATTACCGCCCTTCCGCTGTGGGATGTTCTAATGAAGGTGTGCGTCTGAAGTATGCGTCCAGGCCCAACGGAGATAGGTCTCCGGAGTGCGGCACTCGCTCAAACGTATCAAAAGAAGCTGGCTATAAAATGCCGCTTTCAATCGAAGGTTTTTGCAGGGGTACATTCTTGATGTTTGTTTTCGGAAGCAGAACGAAGTGGTTTGTCACAGTGTTGGCCGTCGCGGCCATGGCAACAGGAAGCATCACGGCACAGGCGCAGAGCAAGCGGCAGCGGCGCGAGACCAACGTGAACCGGCAGGCACGCATCAACCGCACCATCAAGGACACCTATACGCACCGCTACGAAGTAGCCGGCGGCGGCGGATATCTTCGCTTTCGCTCCGGCGAGTACCTGAAGCGCAATAATGAAGTCACCTGGGCGACCAGCGGCAGCTACTTCCTGAACCCGAAGCTCGGCATCACCGCCGACGTTCGCGGCTCTTACGGCAACGCCAACATCCCCAACGCCTTCGCGCTCAACGGCCAGTTCCGGCCGCTCATCAACGAGTACATGTTCTCGGGCGGCCCTACGTACCGCCTCCGCATGCGCGAGAAGTACGCTATCAGTGCCGTCGTCACCGGCGGTCTCGCCATTGGCAACTTCAGCGGCGGCAACAAGGGCGTCGCGTCGGAGACGGTCGGCATGTGGAAGTCCACCAACCGGCCGGTCATCACCGCCGGCGTGAACTTCGACTACAACTTCTACCCCAACCTCGCCTTCCGGTTCACGCCGACCTTCGTGGGAACCACCTTCGTTGGGACGTCGGCGATCGGCCCACTGGCCACCGGTGGCCACGATGTCGGAACCTTCCAAACGAACATTGGCTTCAACATGGGCGTGGTCTACAGGTTTGGCCGAATCAAGTAAGCAATTGGGAGCATAATAAGGCGCAGCGAGGTGCAGCATGGCCGCAGCGAGCACAACCCAAGTCCCCGGACTCCTCTCGATCGAGCAGTACCTCAACACGACGTATCGGCCTGATGTCGACTATGTTGATGGAGCGATCGAGGAGCGGAACTTGGGCGACACGGACCATTCAAAGCTGCAGGGCGAACTCTACTTCCTGCTGCGTTCTCGGCAAAGAGCCTGGAGCGTCCTCATCTTGCCCAAGGTTCGTGTACAGGTCTCTCCTACGCGATTCCGCATCCCGGATGTCTGCGTCGTGCGCATGGCGGCTCTGACGATCCGATCGTCACCGAGGCTCCGCTGCTTTGCATCGAAGTCCTCTCGCCTCGCGACAGTGTCGCCGCCATGCGCCGCCGGTCGCAGGACTACTTCGACATGGCTGTGCCTGCAGTCTGGATCTTCGATCCGCAGACCCGCGCTGCCTTTATCTGCACTGCCCACTCAATGACAGAGCACGCCGAGGGCATAATCCGACTCGAAGGAACTGAAATCGAAGTCTCCATAGAAGAGGCGTTCAAGGCGCTCAAGCGAAGGTCCTAGTTCTCGCTCCGAAGCGACAACGCTAGCCAGCACAGCCTAGAATCTTCCTTGAGGATTCTAGGTTCATGGCACTCATCAAGCAGGACGACTTCATCCAGAGCGTCGCGGACGCACTCCAGTACATCAGCTTCTACCACCCCGTCGACTACATCGCGAACCTCGCCCGCGCCTATGAGCTCGAACAGTCGCACGCGGCCAAGGACGCCATCGCGCAGATCCTCATCAACTCCCGCATGTGCTTCGAGGGCCATCGGCCCATCTGCCAGGACACCGGCATCGTCACCGCCTTCGTGAAGGTCGGCATGACCGTCCAGTGGGAGCCGAGCGCCGCGCACGGCATGATGACGATGCAGCAGATGGTCGACGCGGGCGTCCGCCAGGCTTGGAAAGATCCCGACAACACCCTGCGCCCCAGCCTGCTCGCCGACCCCGCGTTCAGCCGTAAGAACACCGGCGACAATACGCCGGCGATGGTCGTGGTCGAGCTGGTCGAAGGCGGCGCGGTGGACGTGACCGTCGCGGCCAAGGGCGGCGGCTCTGAAGCCAAGAGCCGATTCGCCATGCTCAATCCCTCCGACTCAGTCGTTGACTGGGTGCTGAAGACGCTGCCGGGTATGGGCGCGGGATGGTGCCCGCCAGGGATGCTCGGCATCGGCATTGGAGGCACGGCGGAGAAGGCGATGGTGATGGCGAAGGAGTCCCTGATGGACCCCATCGACATGCAGGAGCTGATCGCTCGCGGGCCTAAATCAAAGATAGAAGCGCTCAGAATCGAGCTCTATGAAAAGGTGAACGCGCTCGGCATCGGGGCGCAGGGGCTGGGCGGTCTCACCACAGTTCTCGACGTCAAGATCATGGACTATCCCACCCACGCGGCAAACCTGCCCGTCGCGATGATTCCGAACTGCGCGGCAACCCGCCACCTGCATATTCGGCTCGACGGATCAGGCCCGGTGATGGCCGACCCACCTCCGCTCGAGGCTTGGCCGAAGCTGGTCTACGACGTCCACACGGCGCGGCGGGTGAATCTCGACACGGTCACGCACGACGACGTGAAGACATGGAAGCCGGGTGAGGTCGTGTTGCTCTCGGGCAAGCTGCTCACCGGTCGCGACGCCGCCCATAAGCGCTTGACCGACATGTTGAACCGTGGCGAGAAGCTGCCGGTCGACTTCAAGGGCCGCTTCATCTACTACGTCGGCCCGGTGGATGCCGTCCGCGACGAGGCCGTCGGCCCGGCCGGCCCCACCACCGCGACCCGCATGGACAAGTTCACCCGGCAGATGCTCGAGCAGACCGGACTGCTTGGCATGATCGGCAAGGCGGAGCGCGGCCCCGAGGCCATCGCCGCCATCAAAGACTATGAAGCCGTCTACCTCATGGCCGTCGGCGGAGCAGCCTACCTGGTCTCGAAGGCGATCAAACACTCGCGCGTGCTAGCCTTCGAAGACCTAGGCATGGAGGCGATCTACGAGTTCGAGGTGGTCGATATGCCGGTCACGGTGGCTGTCGACTCCAAGGGCACCAGCGTCCACAATACCGGGCCAGCGGAGTGGAAGGCGCGCATCGCAGGGGGCCTGGCGGGCGTTCCGATCCTGCAGTAGTTTGACAGCTGCCTAGAAGGTGCTACGCCGCTGCGACCGGACTGGCGTCAACTGGATGACCTGAGGAGATTCAGTTCTCGCATCGGTGCGACGGATTCGCCTGACCAGCGCCTCGATGCCTGGGATCAGGATTGCAGCGCCAATAATGCAGCTTACAGAGACCAGGAAAGAGTGCAGGGCTTCAGACATGGACGTTCTCCAGAATCGTTTCGAGATGCTTTCGTCTCATGGTGTCCGGAGCGTACAGAGCGTTTCACGTCGCGTTCGCAAATCCCGACGCGGCAGCGGTTAGCTGATATGCGAGGTCCGTTCCGGGCCTGAAGGAACCGCCGGAGACGCCGGCTTGGCCTTGCGCGAGAGCACAAAGCTCTTCTGGGCGCGGCGGTCGTCCGAGGCGTGGTCGATCTTCTTCCAGAAGCCGACGAAGTAGTCCACCGCCGAGATGATGGAGACGATGCACATCCAGTAGATGGCCGTAAGCGCGATGAAGCGCACGCCGACGACGTATCCGCCATGGAAGTTCGGGAACCAGAGCCAGTAGTCCCACCGGTGCGCCAGGATGGAGGCGACGACCGAGACGATCTGGATGACCGTCTTCAGCTTGCCAATCTCGGAGGCTTCAATGGTGAAGCCCTCCGCGGCTGCGATCGATCGCAGGCCGGAGACAAGAAACTCGCGGCCGATGACCAGCACGGCGATCCACGGCGGCACCAGCCCGGGCGTGTACGCGACCAGGATGATGAACGCGGTGGACACCATCAGCTTGTCCGCCAGCGGGTCCAGCAGGATGCCCATGGTTGTGATCTGCTTGCGCTTACGGGCCAGGTACCCGTCCAGGCCATCGGTGATGCTCGCGAGAATGAAGACCAGGGACGCGATAATCTCCTGCTCGCCGCCCAGCAGGCCGGTGTGTCCGTGGCCAGTGAAAGGAAAGACCGGCGACAGGATCCAGATCAGCAGAGGAACGCTGGCGACCCGGCTCATCGTGATGGAGTTGGGGAGGTTCATGGCGTCATCAGGGTCCGCGTCCGCCCTCTCACCGCCCGAGGAGAATGATCGGGAGGCACGGAGGCAGATAGAAGCATTCTGTCACATCGCGGCGTTGACCGTTCAACTTCCTCACGCGTTTGCCTCCAGCGGAGCCCTGTCCTGGGAATTTGACGGGCTGCAGCGCCATGGCTGCGTGATACCGTTGTGCTGATCGCATTCGCCAACCTGTCTGAAACGGTTGGAATCGTTGGAAGGTTCCCCGCCTTGCAATCCCGAATCTCCATCTGCGTCTGCCGCCTTCTTCTTCTATTGCTCGCCGTGACGGCCGTGATTCCGGCAGCGGGCCAGATCCAAGTCGCTGCCGCCGCGCCGACGCCCGAAGCGACTCTGCCCGACGACGCGCCGCAGATGACGAGCCTGAGCCTTAACCTTTGCGTGGACGATTCAACCACCTACCCCTGCCCGAATCCGATCCTCTCCGACAACCGGTACATCCCCTCGATCACACTGACCTACGGCCAGATCCTCGATGGTGTCGTCGCCTACAGCCCGCCCAGCCTGACCTTCGGCACCATCACCATCTATAAGGATCCGGGAACGGGACCAGTGCCGATCTGCGTGCTCAAGATCGGAATCGATAACTCCTGTCCGTCCAACGCCACCATCTTCGACGTGGGCGACTACACGTTGACAGCGGAGCTGACGTTTCCCCAAGACCCTTCCTACCCATCCTCGAGCGCCTTGCCCGTTACGGTCTCGGTGTCGAAGGACACGTCGGAGGTTGCGGTGAGCAGTTCGCAGCCCGTGGCAACCCTCGGCTCAGCGGTAACGATCACCGCTACCGCAACCGGCGGCTATGGAGCGATTCCCACTGGGCAGGTCGTCTTCACCGTGGACGGTATGCCGCTAACGCCGGTCGCCCTCGACGCCACTGGCACCGCCAGCTTCACCACATCGACCCTGGCACTCGGGACCCACAACATCAGCGCGTCTTACGCCGGAGCGCTGGACTTCTATCCCGCAGCCGATTCGCCCGTCTTCAAGCAGCAGATCGTGCCCCCGCCGACGGTCTCGGCTGTCACTTCAAGCCTGAACCCTTCCGCCATCGGCGACAGCGTGACGTTTACCGCGAGCATCGCGCCCGCTGCCGGTGCGACGGGAGGTCTCTCTGGCACGGTCGTCTTCAGAGACGGCAACATCGCCTTCGCAACCCAGCCCATTGTCCAGAGAGGCAGCCAGTACGTGGCTCAAGCGACGATCTCGACGCTTGGCTTCGGATCGCACAGCATCACGGCAGCGTACTCCGGCGATGGCTCGAACTCCGCGAGCGTCTCTCCACCTTACGTGCAACAGGTGAACTATCCGCTGACGCAGGCTCCGCCGGGATACCGGATCACGGTAACGCCCTCTCCCGTGGCGATGGGCGTGGGCCAGACGGTCGACCTGACGGTGACGGTCACTCCGGTCAGCGGCTTCTTGCAGGCGGTGACATTGAGCTGCGCCGGCCTGCCGACGGAGTCCGCCTGCACCTTTGGCGAGACCGTCATCCCGGCAGGTGGCGGATCGACGACGCTCTCTTTCAGCACCATGGCGCCGCACGACTGCGGCTCGAGCATACCTTACTTCACCGGGCAGGCGGGGCTGCACCATCCCTCTTCGACAGTGCGTTATGCGGCTCCGCTGCTGGCAGGCCTGCTGGTTCTTGTCTTGCCGCGACGGCGGCGCAGGATGAGGCGAATGCGGCCACTTCTCGCGCTGGCGTTTGCCTGCGGCCTACTCGCGCTGAACGGCTGCGGCGGCAACTGCACAGACTTTGGAACCCCGCCAGGCGGCTACACCTTGAAGGTGAATGGAACCTCGTCGGCAAACGGGACCGCGACCGGAGCGCCTTCCGCAACCGCTTCAAATGCGGTGAACGTAAGCACCAGCGTAGCGATCTCGGTGAAGCTGTAACCCTGGTCGATCATCGTGCCCGATCGTCCGGGTCGATCTTAAGGCAGAAAAATGGCTGGGAGCGCATGTTTGCGTCTCCCAGCCCAAATACCCTTTTCGGGCTAGCGATCCACCCGGACCTTATCGATCCGCAGGCGGTACGTAAGTCCGAAGTATCCAATCGTCTCTGCCGCACCGTGTTTGTTTTCGAGCAGCAGAGCTCCGGGGAAAAGGTGCCCAGCGCCGACGTTGGCGACGAGGTAATCGTGGAAGACGTACTTGCCGGAGACATCGAACTCCTGTCCGATAACGTTCGAGGCAAATCCCCCCGTCGGGGCCTTGATGGTCGCGCTGCCCGAACTGGAGTAGAGACTGTCCTTCCGCTCCGCGACGTTCAGGAAGCCGCCCTGCACCAGGATGGTGAAGCTGGGTGCCGGGGCGATGTCGAGGTTGATCCGCTCCTGGCGAATGTTCTGGTAGCCGAAGAGGTCCACGTTTCCGAAGGCGTTGTGGTTCGATGATACTGCTGGTCGTAGGTCCCGTACCGCAGGGGATTGCTGTGGTCGTTGCCCGTGGCGTAGTCGATCTCCACTCCGAGGCGCGGATGCCACGGCAACGCTTCGGCAGAGTAGTAGAGCTTGCCGAAGCCCTCGCCCGCGTGAATCGAGTCGTTGGCGTAGCTTCCGCGCTGCAGCGCCCCATTGGCCATGTAGGAGAAGTGCGCCGGCATGTTGCCCTGGACCTCTGATCCAAACGTCGTCTCGACCTCATTGCCCTTGAGTCCCTGCAGACCGGTCACGCCGCGAACATCGTGGAAGAGGACGAAGGGTGAAAGATGGACATGGGGTATGAATTGCGTCAGCGAAGCATAGGCTCCGTGGAAGGTGAGGCCCGCACCGTGCAGGTCCAGGGAGGACGGATGAACGGTTACGACCGAGGTGCTGAAGAGATCGACGCGGTTCTTGTCGCCGATGCGGAGATCGAAGCCATCCCATGTGCGGCTGATGTTGGTCCAGTCGCTGATACCGATGATGCGCTCGCTACCGAACTTGAGCTCCTGCCGCCCCGCAAGAGCGGTCAAGGGAACGCGACCGGCGTCGCCATGGGCGCTCAACCAACCCTGGCGTAAGTCAAAGACATCACGCATGTTGGCGGAGACGGTGTGCAGCGGAAGCCCGAGGGCGTGGCTGTCCATGAACTGCAGATATCCGGTGATGTGGCTGGTGGGCCGGACTTCGACGCTGCCAAGAACCCGGGTGAGGTCGTAGGTACGGTCGGCATTCTGAACGTAGCTGAAGGATGTCTGGCCTTCGGTGCGGCTGCGCGCTTCAACCGCGAGGGTCATCCATGAAGGAAGCTCGTCCCAGCCGATTCCCTGGGTCTTTCCGCGCTTCTGCGGATAGTCGGCGTAGGAGGTCTGGGCTCCGGCCTGGACACAGCAAAGAACGAAGAGGGCAAGGAGGAACGCGATGGTAGCGAATCGTCTCCTTGAAGCGGGGTGTGCGGATAGAAAGTTGTGCTTCATAGTCGAGTCTCCCGTTGCTGCAACGTTGCAGCCGTCGAATGCTCCAACGTGCGGGCATGGTCTTCAAGCTCTTCCCTATCGGTCAAACCGCCAGGGATATGCAGGAAGCGGGGTACCACTTAGTAATCATGGCGCGAGGCAGGTAGGGGATTCCCAGCCGCTGGCTTGAAATAAGTGCGTTCTGGCGGATATCGTTCCAGCGGGCAAACAGTCCACCCACAAAGCATTCCCTAATCGCTCAGATTCGAACGACTCGCGAGGCCGTCTGATGGAGAAGTTGACCCGCAACCTGAAGTTCACGATCCGGCTGCTGTGGAAGAGCCCGGGCCTGACGATCACGGTACTGCTTACGCTGGCGCTGGGAATTGGCGCGAACACGGCGATCTTTACCGTGGACTACGCCACGTTGCTGGCTCCGCTTCCCTACCCCAATCCGGACCAACTAGTGGTCGTGTGGTCGAAGATCCAGACCTTTCACAACGGCATCTCCGCGGGCGATTTCACCGACTGGAAGCGGCTGAACCGCAGCTTCACGGACATCAACGCCTTCACCGGCGGGGCCTTCAACATCGCCAGCAAGGAGCAGCCCGAGAACATCGACGGCTGGCAGGTCACGCCGGGCTACTACAAGATGATAGGCATTACGTTCCTCCTGGGTCGGGACTTCCTTCCGGAAGAAGGCAAAGTCGGCAGCGACCACGAGGTGATCCTGATGCATAAGCTCTGGGCGCACCTGGGATCTGACCCGAAGATCATCGGCACGTCCATGCGCATCAACGGCGAGCCCTACACCGTCGTGGGTGTGTTGCCACCCGGAGCCTACGATCGCGGACAGCCGCAGCTTGCGGTGCCGCTGGCGTTCAAGCCGGAGCAACTGAACCATGACTTTCATTGGCTACTCTCGGTCGCACGTCTGAAACCGGGCGTCACCATCAAGCAGGCTCAGGCGGATATGGATGCCGTCTCGGTACACATCGCGGAGGAGAACCCGAAGAGCAACAAGGGATGGGGAGCTTTCGTCGAACCGCTGAAGAACGACTTCCTGCCGAGCGAGCGCAAGCAGACGCTCTGGCTACTACTGGGAGCCGTTGTCTTCATCCTTCTGATAGCCTGCGTGAACGTCGCGAACCTGCTGCTGGCACGCGGCATGGCGCGGCAGAAGGAGTTGGCCGTGCGCAGCGCTATGGGGGCCTCGCGCCGGACCATCTTCGAGCAGCTTCTGACGGAGAGCCTCTTGCTCTCCTTTGCCGGAGGTCTGCTCGGCATTGGCGTTGGCTACGGGATGCTGCAGACTTTTATCGCCATCATGCCGGAGGGCACGCTGCCGACGGAGGCCGACCTGCACCTGAACCTTCCGGTGCTGGCGTTCACGCTTCTCGCAACGACGATTGCGGGCGTGCTCTTCGGCAGCGCTCCGGCCTGGTACGCCTCGCGCATCGACCCCGCAGAGACGCTGAAAGAGGGTGGGCGAACTGGCGTCGGCGCGGGACGGCACCGGCTGCGGCAGGGCCTTGTCATCGGCGAGTTCGCGCTGGCCCTGACATTGCTGGCCGGAGCTGGACTCGCGATCCATAGCTTCCTGAACCTGCTGCGCGTCGACCTCGGCGTGCGCACCGACCACATCCTGACGTTCTTCCTGCCGGTGCCGGACTCGCGGCCGAAGGAGCCGGAGAAGATCATCGCTTACTACCACCAGATGCTCGATCGCATCAACTCGGTTCCGGGTGTGACCTCGTCCACTGCGATGACCGGACTGCCGCTCTACGGCGCCGGCTTTGGGATGCCGTTCACGATCGTCGGCAAGCCTGCCTTCAACGATCCTTCGATGCGGCCCAATACGGGCTTCGGCATGGCGACCCCGGCGTTCTTCGACACCTTCGGCATCAGGATCGTGAAGGGCCGCGGCTTCACCGAGCAGGACACGGCATCGAGCGTGAAGGTCGCCGTCGTAAGTGAGGAGTTTGTACGGAAGTATCTCTCCGGCACCGACCCGCTGCAGCAGCGCATCTCCGTGGAGCAGCTGATCCCGGGCGTGACCAAGCTGGGTCCGCCGCAGGATTGGCAGATCGTCGGCGTGTATCACAACATCCGGCGCGGCGACCTGCGCGAGGACAACCCGGAGATGCGGGTCCCGTTCTGGCAGATTCCATGGCCGGGCGCGGGCATCGCGGTAAAGACGGCGAATGACCCAGCGACGATGACGAAGAGTATTGCCGATGCGGTGCATTCGGTCGATCCGGAGATCGCGTTGGCCGAGCCTCGTTCGATGGAAGAGGTGCGCGACCGGCTGATGTCGGACGACCGGTTTACGCTGACGCTGTTTGTCTGCTTTTCGGTAGTTGCGCTGCTGCTGGCGGGGCTGGGCGTCTATGGCGTGATGTCGTTCTCAGTGGCGCAGCGCAAGCATGAGATCGCGCTGCGGATGGCGCTGGGCGCGGACCGAACGCGCGTCGTGGGGCTCATTGTTCGCGAGGGTCTGGTACTCGCAGGGATCGGGCTGGGGCTGGGATTGATTGGCGCAGTCTTCGTGGACCGCAGCATGCAGAGCACGCTGTACGGCGTGGGCAAGTTCGACGTGTCGGTGTTCGCGTCGGTTGCTTTGGTGCTGGTGGCTTCGGCGTTGATCGCCTGCGTGATACCGGCCCAGCGAGCGGCTTCGGTGCAGCCTATGCGGGCTTTGCGGTCGGAGTGAGCAGTGCTGATAGTTCAAGGTGCGATCAGGTTTCCTTAGAGCTCTAGCCTCTTGAGGTGTCGCCTCGAAACTCTGCATGAGGCTCACGCGTAAACGCACCATGCCGATCGGGCGTGGAACAGCCCGGCCTTGAACGCTTACACCTCGTCTGATTGGAGAGTAATGAAGAGCTGTACCTGCCTGCCAACGCCCCGCCGCGCCTCAAGACTGCTCTCTCTGATGGTGCTTTTCCCAACGCTAGTTCTAAGCGGATGCAACAGCATCAAGGTCAAGCTGGGCTTGCGACTTCAGATCGCAAAGCTCCCGGTCTCCTCGATGGACGCAAGCATGCCGAAGGACCCTGCCGGCGTAGCGCCCGGGGAGAAGTCTTCGCTGGTCGTGAAGTTCACCCAGCCCGATGGCAAGGTGCTCGTTACCGAAGGCCTGGGAAAGGGAAAGGTGTTGTGGAAGGACCTTGTAGTTGTGCCCACGGTTGTCTCCGTCGACAAGAAAGGTGTCGTCAGCACACCGCATGATCCCAGGAAGACAGACGGCAAGACCGGGCATGTGACGATTACAGTGCCCAGCCATCCGGACCTCAAGGCGGAGTTGGACATTCCGCTGCGGTATGACTATGCGTTTTCCGCGAACTTCAACGGAGCCGATGGCTCGAACGGCGGCGATGGCCTGAACGGGACCGACGGCAGCAGCGGGAGCGACGGCTCGAGTGACGCGACGAATCCTTCTCCAGGCGGCAGCGGCGGAAATGGCGGCCCCGGAGGCAGCGGCTGGAACGGAGGCAACGGAGGCGATGCGCCGGACGTCCAGGTGCAGGCGACGCTCCGCGCGGGCACGCATCCGCTGTTGCAGTTCAAGGTCAGTGCAGCAGGACGAAAAGATAAGTTCTATCTGGTCGATCCGCAGGGAGGCATGCTGACGATCAGCGCCGAGGGCGGCGCGGGTGGCAAGGGCGGAAAGGGTGGCAAGGGCGGGCGCGGCGGCTCAGGCGGCAGCGGCATTCCACCGGGCAGCGATGGCCTTGCCGGTTCGGACGGCACGGACGGCCTCGATGGATCTCCAGGAAGTTCGGGAAGAATTACGGTGACTTACGACCCCTCGGTGGAACCGTACCTTTCCCTGATCCACACCTCGAACAGCGGGGGACCGAAGCCGGTCTTCAACCAGGCTCCTGTGGGGCCGCTGTGGTGAGTAGAATTGCCGGCCGCGTATTCACGCGGGAATGGGTGGTGGAGATTGGATTTGATACCCAGCGGCACAAAACAGGGATGAGTTCTTCGGGCATCGGCGTAAGGCTATAACCTACCTGCGGAGAGTCGCTGTGGATCGACTCTCCGCAGGTCCGTGGTCTATTGCAGTCCGAATCCGTTGCCTTCTTTGTCTCGCCACGTCTAAGCGATATTGTCCCCGCAACCTTCACACGCTGAGTCTCAAAGGGGTGCCTTATCGCTCGTTTACGGGTTCCTGCGATTGCCTGTCTGCTCTGGTTTTCTCTGCTGTTAGTCATTGCCTCACCTTCAGCTGGCGCGCAGATCGGCGTTCGCCCCCCCGCGCCTCGTCCGGAAGGCGCAACCTTGCATCCGGCGGATTCAGGCCTCTACCCCACCACCGTTGGACTCTATCTCTGCGTCAAGGGTTCCACCGACTATCCGTGTCCGGACCCACCGATCTCTGACCGCACCATCATCAGCGACATCGTCATCACATACGGCCAGACCGTCAGCGGCGACGCCCAGGTCAGCTCGGCGATCGGAGGCACGCTTACCTTTTACGAAGACACCACACCGTTCTGCACCATACCGGCTTACTTCCAGGAGACCTACTGTCCGAGCTTTGGAGGTCCATTTGATGCGGGCACGCACGTCCTGACGGCGGTCTTCTCCGGCGATCCAGTGTATGCGGGATCGACCTCAAACGCAGTCCAGGTAACCGTGCTTCCCGAGGTCACGACGGCCGTGCTGCGATCTTCGCTCAACCCGGCAGGGCAGGGGCAACCGGTCACCTTTACTGCCGTCTTCTCAGGCAAGTACACGCCGCCGACAGGTCCAGTCGTCTTCTACGACGGCGAGACGCCGATAGCAACCGCAGCCCTCGATGGGACCGGAACCGCGTTCTTCACTACCTCCACGCTGGCCCCGGGGCCACATGCGATTACCGCCAGGTTCGCTGGAAGCCTTGACTTCCTCGCATCGCAATCGAACCCGATTGAAGAACAGATCGTTCCCGGCACGGAGACGTCGATCGAGTCGAACCTCAATCCGTCCGCTACCGGCCAGAACGTTACCTTTACCGCGACCGTTTCAACAAGCGTCGCATCCACCAATCGGCCGGCCGGAACAGTCAGCTTCCGGGATGGCAGCCGAACCTTCGCAGCTGTGCCGGTGACTTCCAAAGGCACGCTAAACGTAGCGCAGACGACGATCTCGACGCTCGGCGTAGGGACCCACAGCATCACGGCGATGTACTCCGGAGATAGCGCGAATTCGTCCAGCGTATCTCCTGTTCTGGTTCAGCAGGTGAACAACGCGGTCACCTCGCCGCCTTATGGCTACACGCTTACAGTGACCCCCACGCCAGTCTCTGTGCTGATTGGCCAGACGGCAACGCTGACAGTAACAGTCACGCCATTCGGTGGGTTTATGGGCCCGGTCGGGCTGAGTTGCAGTGATATGCCCAACGAGTCCGCCTGCAGTTTCACCGATGCGACGATCCCCAGCGGTGGCGGGTCGACGACGCTGAATCTGAGCACGACGTTTCCGCACGGTTGCGGCTCGAACCTACCCTATGGCAGCCAGGCAGCGTCAAAAACGCCCGGAGCCGGCGTGGGTCGGGTGCTGAGTTGCGGCGTCTGCGCTTTGGCCGGAGTGCTCCTGTTCCTGCGCAAGCGTCGCACATGGTTCAACCGCTTGCTTGGGCTGGTGGTTATCTGCGGAATCGCAGGTCTGAGCGGTTGCAGCGGTAATTGCACGGACTTCGGTACCGCGCCGGGTCACTACACCTTCAAAGTGAACGGTGCTGCTCCGAGCAATACCCAAGGCACCACCGGCGGCACGGCCACGTCGAACGTCTCAACCAGTGTGGCGCTTACGGTAGAGCTATAAGAAGGGCGTCCCTGCATAGGGACGCCCTGTTGGAACCAATCATTGCACGAAGCTAAGCGTAAATTCCGCGCTGCTTGGTGGTGTAGGCCACGCGGTCGATCGCCAGCATATACGCCGCGATCCGGTTGTTGACCGAGTGCGCGGTGGCGTAGGCGACGACGTCGTCGAAGCTGGCGGACATGATCGTATCGAGACGGTCGTTGACTTCCTTCTCCGTCCAGAAGTAGCCCATGCGGTCCTGCACCCACTCGAAGTAGCTGGTGGTGACGCCACCGGCGTTGGCGAGGATGTCGGGGATGACGAAGATGCCCTTTTCGGCGAGGATCTCGTCGGCGACGACGGTAGTCGGGCCGTTTGCGCCCTCGCAGAGGATGCGGCACTTCAACTGCGCCGCGTTCTTGCTGGTGATGACGTTCTCGGTCGCGGCGGGGATGAGGATCTCGCACTCGCGGGTGATCAGTTCGTCCTTATCGACGGCCTGCGCTCCGCCGAAGCCGTTGATCGTTCCAGCACGCTTGCGGTGCGAGGTGAGCGACGGGATGTCGATGCCGTTGGCGTCGTAGAGAGCGCCGTCGAACTCCGTGATGCCGATGAGGGTGTAGCCCTTCTCGTGCAGCAGCTTGGCGGCGTTCGAGCCGACGTTGCCGAAGCCCTGGACGATGACGCGACAGCCTTCCACCGGCATGTTGAGGTACTTCAGCGCGGAGTCGCAGACGACGGAGATGCCGCGTCCGGTCGCCTCGCGACGCCCTCTTGAACCGCCAATACTTACTGGCTTGCCCGTCACGACCGAGGTGACGGTCTGGCGCATGTGCATCGAGTAGGTGTCCATGATCCAGGCCATGGTCTGCTCGTCGGTGCCCATGTCGGGGGCGGGGACGTCTTTTTCAGGTCCGATGAACTCGATCAGTTCAGCGGTGTAGCGGCGGGTCATGCGTTCGAGCTCGCCATGAGACATCTTCTTGGGGTCGCAGATGACGCCGCCCTTAGCTCCGCCGAAGGGGATGTTGACGACGGCGCACTTCCAGGTCATCCAGGAGGCGAGGGCGCGGACTTCGTCGAGCGAGACGTCGGGTGAGTAGCGGATGCCGCCCTTGGCAGGGCCGCGCGAGATGGAGTGCTGGACGCGGTAGCCGGTGAAGACTTCGATGGTGCCGTCATCCATGGCGACGGGGATGTGGACGATGATCTCACGCTGCGGGTAGCGGAGGACCTTCCAGATGCCGGGGTCGAGGTTGAGCTTCTTGGCAGCGAGGTCGAAGCGGAAAGCCTGCGCTTCCCAGGGGTTGGTCTCCTGTTCGAGGGTCATCTGTTTCTTGCTTGATTTGGGGGCGGTTTGCTCAAGCGTCGTGGGTTGAGCGGTAGTTGCAGTTGCAGACATGGTCGTTTCCTTTTTCCTTTTGACTTCGTTGGTGGGTATCAATGATTCCGTGGCCATAGTGGTCCACCTCAAGTGCGGCAGTTGCGTCTCGCAGCGTCATGGGTGCGAGACGACTTCGCAGTATAGGCCTCGGCGGAGACGACTTACAATCCTCGCGGATGGCCCTTTTGCGTCACAAGAGTTGGATGCTTGGAGTATGAGATTGGCATGGCAATTTATGATGAACAGGCCATGCCGAGCCAGTATCAGACCGTCCCTTCCGCGCGCGAGTTCAAAGCGCTTTCCAAATCTCATACGCTGGTTCCGGTTTACCGGACTGTTACCGCCGACCTTGAAACTCCCGTTTCGGCGTTTCTGAGGATCGCGGCGGAGGCGCCCGAGGCGTTTCTGCTCGAGTCCGTCGAGGGTGGCGAGCGCGTTGGCCGCTATACGTTTATCGGCATCGAGCCGTACAAGAAGATGGTGTCGCGGGGGACTTCCATCTTTGCAGAAGAGGGCAGGAAGCGGCGGAGCTTCGAGGGCGACATCTTCGAGGAGCTGAAGTCGGCACTCAGCGGACACACCCCGGCACGACTGCCGGGATTGCCTCCGTTTACGGCTGGGGCGGTAGGGTTCTTTTCGTACGATGTCGTGCGGCAGATCGAAAAGCTGCCCTCGCTAGCGAAGGATGAGCTGGGCGTGCCCGATGCGTGCCTGATGTTCTTCGACCAGGTGATCGCCTTCGACCACGTCAAGAAAGAGATCCACCTGATGGTGACCGCCGACCTGAAGCGGCAGCCGAAGGAAGGCGCGTACGAACGGGCTTCGAAGCGGCTGGACAAGCTGGAGAAGCGGTTAGCTTCGGCACTGCCGAAGATGAGTCGCAAGAAGATCGCGGGCAAGCTGAAGATCACGGCGCGGACGCCCAAGGCGGCGTTCCTGAAGGCGGTCGCGAAGACGAAGGAGTATGTGGCTTCGGGCGATGTCTTCCAGTGCGTGCTCTCGCAGCGGTTCGACTGCGAACCGGGAGTGGATGCGTTTGAGGTCTATCGTTCTCTGCGGATCGTGAACCCGTCGCCGTATATGTACTTCCTGCGCTTCGGTCTGGAACCGGTGGCGGGTTCTAAGAAGAAGGCCAGCGTTGGCCACATTGTGGGAGCATCGCCTGAACTTCTGGTGCGGGTGCATGACCGCAATGTCGAGTACCGTCCCATCGCTGGAACACGTCCGCGCTCTGCGGATGAGGCAGCTGACCGGGCGCTTGAGGCCGATCTGCGAGCGGACGAAAAAGAGGTCGCCGAGCACATTATGCTGGTCGATCTTGGACGCAACGATGTAGGCAGAGTAAGCGAGTTCGGCTCCGTGAAGGTAAAGGACCTGATGTTCGTCGAGCGCTACAGCCACGTGATGCACCTGGTCAGCGCGGTCGAGGGCAAGCTGAAGGCGGAGCTTGCGCCGATCGATGCGTTCAAGGCGTGCTTCCCTGCCGGGACGCTCAGCGGCGCTCCGAAGATCCGCGCGATGGAGATCATCGAAGAGCTGGAACCGACACGGCGCGGCGTGTATGGCGGCAGCATTCTGTATGCGGACTTCAACGGCAATCTCGATAGCTGCATCGCCATCCGGACGCTGTTTATGGATGGCAAGCAGGGACACATCCAGGCAGGCGCGGGGATCGTGGCGGACTCCGTGGCGGAGAACGAGTATGTGGAGTGCGGCAACAAGGCGCGAGCGGTGGTGAGGGCGATTGAGCGGGCTCGGGGAGCGTAACGCAGACGCTCGGACCTTAACCTTGCTGTGGAAGCGGATGTCTTGAGGCAAAAGATCTACGCATGAGGAAGAAAAGATACCCGCTGATATAGACCAGCAGGGGTACGAACCAAATCCCCGTAGCCAGAAACGCGCGGTGTCCTTTGTACCAGTCGATCAACGTATCGCGGCGCTGAATTCGCAGGAAATAGGAGTCGAAGGCTTCTGAAGGGCCTGCTTGCGGGGCGTTGGCCAGAACTCTTTCATAGTCGATGGTCTTGTAGTTGACATTGCCGTCATAAGCCCACAGGACATCGACATTCTTGGGCAGATGCGCTCCTTGCGGTAGCGAACTGTGGCAGGAGTGCAGCTCGACCAGCCGTATGTGCATGTCAGGCACTGAGGTCCCCAAGGTGTCTACCAGCTCCTGCTTCGACATGCCATAGCGCGCACGGAAGTTTCGCGCTGAAGCAAGGTCGACTCGATGGAAGATGCGCGCAAGCACGTCAGGCGTGATCTCGTTGTGCCAAACACAGAGACGAGGAACCAGGGAACGCTCCTGATAGCCGTGGCCATTCAAGACGACGGTGAAGGTGTGCTGGTCCACCCGGAACTGAGTGGCCGCTTCCCGCAAGGCCGCCGTCAGGCAATTGGAAGTGCTCAGAGGGCTATATGCGATCAAGGGGTCTGGGTTCTCCACGGCCTGACAATGGAAGTCGGCGAGAACTGCGGGTTTGCCGCGCCTACCCAGCCACAGATGGCCCTGACGGGTCAGATCGTTGGAGAAGAGAAGGAAGTTGCCATGGTTGGGATCCTTCCGTAGCGCTGCAATCTCTTCCTGAATGACCCCTGGGAACACGTCAATGTCCTTGAGTATCGCGGAGGACTCCAAGTGTGCGTCTGGGGTGTCAATCTGACGCAACCATCCGGCGATGATGTGCGCGTTCTCTACGGTCGGCCCTTGGGCGGCGGTTTCGCTCGCATAGTAGACGAGAACTTCATCTCCGCTCGTCTTGTCAACGACCGGAACATCTCCCGAATAGCGATGGAGTTGTGCAGCGGCCGGAAGAACGGAGCTGAGACTCCAATCGAGGAGGCAGAGAGCGATCCAGAGATGGCGGGAGCCGATCATTGACTCAGAAAAATCCGTTTGCGGTCAGGGTCAATCGTTCGTTGGGTACCGTAGACGCAAATATGGCTGAGATCCTCGTCTTGCCATTCGAGTGTGATCTCAGCCAGTCCGTATACAGAAAGCGAAGGGTTGTAGGACTTGACTTAGAGAATGCCAAAACCGTCGCTGTTTCCCTTAGATAGGGATTCCTTCGCATCTGAAGTTCCCTTAGACAGGGATTCCTTCGCATCTGAAGTTTGCTTGGACAACGACTCCTTCGCGTTGGAGTCACCCTTGGACAGGTCCTCCTTCGCTGATTCGGGTGGCTTGGACAGTGAGTCCTTCGCCGAGTCGGGGCTTCCCTTGACAAGCTGGGTTTGTGTGGTGAGCCTTGAGGTGCCGATCAAGGCGCAAGCGAGCGCGATGCCGAATAGAATCTTATGCTTCATAACACTCCTCCTGAGGCGGACACTGTTGAAGTCTATAAAAAACCCATTAAATCAATAATATCAACTTGTGTGACGACTGTCAAGATGGCGCGATCGAGCGGGCGCGGGGCAACTGAGCTGTCCAGTCGAGATGCAGGCGGGTGTATTCTTTGACTGTGCAGATCACCATAGACATTCCGGACAGCCTTGCGGCCAGTACCTACCCCCAGGCAAGGACGCAGCGCGGGCGGTGATGGAAGACGCGCTGGTGCAGGCGTACCGCGAGGAACGCATCTCCGGGCGGCAGTTGATGGAGGCGCTCGACATCCCAACGCGCTATGAGCTGGACGGCTTTCTGAAGGCGCGGCAGGTGTGGATCGAGTACACGCCCGAGGAGCTGGAACAGGAGCGCCTGGTGAGCCAGGCACTGCGCGAAAGCCGGGCGGCACAACTACAAGGATGATCGTTATAGCGGATACGACAATGATCAACTACCTCACGTTGATCGGCGCGATCGGTCTTTTGCCCATACTTTATTCGGAGATCGTTCTTCCCCAGGGGTGCTCACGGAACTGCTGGATGTCAGGGCTCCCGGGCCCGTCCGGGACTTTGCGACAAACCTTCCGGCCTGGGTTCGCGTTTCGCCACTGGGTGCCAGACCCATTCCAAAAGACATTGAGGTTCTTGGCCGGGGCGAGCGTGAGGCCATTCTGCTCGCGATTGAAATGGCACCGGCGGTTGTATTGACGGACGACCGTGCGGCAAGAGGGGTGGCCGCAATGTATTCTGTGGCAACGATCTCAACCCTGCGGGTTTTGGCGGACGCGGCAGAGATCGATGAGATCTCGCTAGAAGAAGCATTCATAAAATTGCGTACTACAAGCTTCCGTGTGGATGAAGAGATACTTCAGCGGTTTCTGAGTGAGGACGCAATTCGTAGAAAGACAGGCATTCCATGATCTTCGTTCTCGACAACTACGACTCCTTCACCTACAACCTGGTCCAGTACATGGGCGAGCTTGGCGCGGAGATGGTGATCCGGCGCAACGACGAACTGACGCCCGAGGAAGTCGAAGCGCTGAATCCCGAGCGGATCCTGATCTCGCCCGGGCCGTGTACGCCGCAGGATGCGGGCATCAGCATGGACCTGATCAAGCACTTTGCGCGGCCGGATGCTCCGCGCCGGGTGCCAATTCTGGGGGTATGCCTTGGGCATCAGGCGATCGGGGCGGCGTTTGGCGGCAATGTGATCCGCGCGCAGAAGCTGATGCACGGCAAGACCAGCGAGGTCGAGCACGACGGAAAGACGATCTTCGCCGGGATACCTTCGGCGATGACCTGCACCCGGTATCACTCGCTGATCGTCGAGGACAAGGACCTGCCGGAGGTGCTGGAGGTCTCGGCGCGGGCGGTGACGACGGACGCCGATGAGCCCGGCACGATTATGGGGCTCAGACATCGCGAGCTGCCGATCGAGGGCGTGCAGTTCCATCCCGAGAGCGTGTTGACGGTGCATGGCAAGCAGATCATCGAGAACTTCCTGAGGATGCAATGAAGGCTGGGCGTGGGGCACGGCGAGCTGTAGGGACAGGGATGGCGGCGGGGGCGTTCGCTCTTGCCGCTGGAGCGCCGCAGGCCGGGGCTCAGATGCCGATCGGAAGCGTGGCGACGGTGGACGCAGTCGTTGCTGGAACCACGGCGACCGATAACCAGCGGTCGGTACTGCTTGGCAACGTGACGGTGACGGCGAAGGACCATCCGGCTTACGTGGAGTTGTTCCGGGGCGGGTCGGTGAAGGTTTGTTCGACCAGCGGAGTTCATCTGACGGCGGGGAATCCAGTGGTTTCGGCCCCGCCGAAGCAGGAGATTGGACCTGCGGGATCTGCAGACAGTAAACCGGCGACGGCGGATGCAACAGCCGCGTCGGTTGCCCCCACACGGTTTCCGCTGATGGTGTCGCTGGATCGTGGCGCGGCCGAGCTGCATACCAGCGTGCTGATGAGCGACGTAATGATGACGCCGGATCTGCGGGTGAGTTTCTCCGAAGACGGGCCACTGGATCTGCGCGTACGTGTCGCGAACAATGGGGACACCTGTATCGAAAACCGGGTTGCGGGAATGGGGCAACACCCGACGTTGGAGATTGGCAGCCTCTTTGGCAACGACAACTACCGGGTGCTTCCGGGACAGCATGTGTTGTTCGAGCACGGCAATCTGCATGAGGTGGTGGACAACGAGAGTTCGCCCTGCGGCTGCCCGGACCAGCCGGTGAAGACAATCGAGGCAGCTCCGGATCTCTCGTTGCTGCCGGGGACGAAGACACCTACGCCACCACAGCCTGCTGCGCAGTACCCCTTCCCTGCCGCAGTGAGCCAGGGACTTGCCCCACCACCACCGCCGCCGCAGGCTGAGCCCGGGGTGGTTCATACGCAGGTGGCGACGACACTGGTGTACAAGGCAGACAATCCGACTCCGCCTCCCGTGCCGGCAGACGAGAATCCTAAAGAGGCTGCGAAGGTGGATACCAAGCCAAAGCCTGCGCAGAGGTCGACAGGGTTCTTCGGCGGGATAGGGCGGTTCTTCAAGCGGGTGTTTGGAGGCGGATAGAGCGAGGCTCCTGGGCAGTCCCACTCATTCGCGATGAGACTGCAAATGAATGGGGCACAGAGTATGAGCCCTCGATGTGGACGTGGCGTGGTGAAGCCCACATCTCAGAATCGAGATGTGGGGCACCCGCCTTGTGGGGAGCGGGCAGCAGCGGTTGAGCTACAATCGTAAGGTTGCGGGCTTGTTGCTGGAGTGCTGTTCGTGAGCTGAAATCGAGCTCTGGCGCGATCGACTGGAGCGCTGTCGAGTACCTGCCCGCCGCCACAAATACACAAGATCAGGAGTACCTTCACCATGTCGATTCCCGCAACGCAGATGCGCCCGGGCATGATTATCAAGTACAACAACGACCTCCACATGGTCTTCTCGGTGGAGCACCGGACGCCCGGCAACCTGCGGGCGTTCATCCAGGCGAAGCTGAAGAATGTGCGCACGGGAGCGATGTTCGTGGAGCGCTTTCGTTCGCCCGACCCGATCGAGCGCGTTTACGTCGACGAGGTCAAGATGGAGTTCCTCTACAACGACGGCGAAGACTACTACTTCATGGACGAGAGCTTCGAGCAGACGATGCTGAAGCGCGAGACGCTGGGCGACGCAGTGGAGTTCCTGACGCCGAACCTGTCGATCAGCGTGAGCTTCCATGATGGCAAGGCGGTGGGTATCGAACTGCCGACACACGTTGAGATGACGGTAATGGAGACCGAGCCGGGGATCCGGTCGGCGACGGCGTCTTCCGTGACCAAGCCGGCGAAGATGGAGACGGGCCTTGTGGTGCAGGTGCCGCCGTTCATCAATGAAGGCGAGAAGATTCGCGTGGATACGGCGGAAGGCTCGTATATGAGCCGGGCGTAGTAGTCTTTGGTGCATGAATCGGACCGACCTCCAGAGATTGTCCAACGCAAGGATTCGTGAGGCGAAGGTTTTGCTGAAAGCTGGCGAATTTAGCGGAGCTTATTACCTCGCCGGTTATGCCATCGAATGTGCATTGAAGGCATGCTTTGCAAAAGCGGTTAGGCGGCACGACTTTCCCGATAGGATCAGTTCAAGGAAGGTCTTCACTCATAGCCTTGTTGAGCTTATCGATCTGGCGTTGATGAAAGCCGAGTTGGACAAGGAGATGAAGGCGAATCTGAAGCTTGAGGCTAGTTGGAACGAAGTGCGCCGATGGACGGAAGAGAGCCGCTATGCCATTTGGTCTAGAGATCAAGCGGAGACCCTGATACGGGCGATCGAACGCCGGAGAGATGGAGTGCTGCCATGGATCAAGCAACGCTGGTAGGTCCCGACATCAACGTGGGCAACGAAGTTCTGGCGGCGCTCGACGCTGGTGGCCTGAAGCGCATCACGGCACTTTTGGCCGTGTTTCCCGAGTACGGCGACTGGCGGCTCGTGCTTTCGTCTCCTTCTCTTGATGCCATGAATCGACTCGATGCCACGGAGAAGATTTATGGGATTCTGCAGGGGCGTTTTACGCACCTGCTGCCTCCTTTGATGTTGTTCACGACGAAAGATTCCTTTATCAGAGAGCTTCACAAGATATTTGGAAAAACTGCCAACGTGCAAGGAATGCGGCTCGGCGGGCAGATGATTGGCGGGCGCTTTATCGAGGCCGCCTACGTGTACCGGATCGCGTAGCCTATGGTGATTCACTTTCTTGTTAGAGGCCGCGTTCAGGGCGTCGGCTTCCGCTGGTACGTCCATCGCGAGGCGGCGGAGATTGGGCTGCGCGGATGGGTGCGGAATGTTCCCGAGGGGCATGTCGAGATTGTCGCTATGGGGACAGAGGCCGAGCTTGCGGAGTTGCGGGCGGCGGTGAAGAAGGGCTCGCGCGGCAGCCGCGTCGATGCCGTCATCGAACATGAACTGGCCGAGAGCGAAGGCGAGGCTCTGGGGCCATTTGAGATTGAAGGAGCCTGGTAGATGGTGTTGAAAGAGAAGATCAACTGCGAACCGCTGAAGGAACTGGTTCGCACCGTTCCCGATTTCCCCAAGCCGGGGATTCTGTTCTACGACATTACGACGCTGCTGAAGGACAAGACCGGGTTCGCGCAGTTGATCGACGCGTTTGCGGCTTACTACATTGGCAAGGAAGTGGACCTTGTACTGGGTATCGAGGCGCGTGGGTTCATCTTTGGACCGGCGCTCGCTTATCGGCTGAATGCTGGTTTTGTGCCCGTGCGCAAGCCTAAGAAGCTGCCCGCTCCCACGGCGAAGGTGACCTATGACCTGGAGTATGGGACGGATTCGCTGGAGATACATCTCGATGCGATTGAGCCCGGGCAGCGGGTGGTGATCGTCGACGACCTGCTGGCCACCGGAGGCACGATGGAAGCCACCGTGAAGCTGGTGCGGCAGCTGGGCGGCGAGGTTGTCGGGCTTGGGTTTGCGATTGAGCTGGACTTCCTGCAGGGTGCGGCGAAGTTCAAGGAGTATGACGTGTTCAGCTTGCTGCACTATGACGAGTAGGGTCGTTGGCCTGACTTAGAAAGTCGTGGCTGTCCCACTCATTCGCGATGAAGCTGCGATTGAGTGGGGCACGGCGTGCAAAGGCAGATGCGTGGTCTCTTCGTTTCACTCAGAGGGACGACATTAGGAGCGTAGTGGGTGAGAGTGAAGAAGAACTGCCTTTGGAAGTGGCTGGTTGCCGCGGGTTTCGTTGCTGTTTCGAGCTCGGCGTTTGCGGCTGATCCGGCGGCGCTGGCGAAGCGGCTGCACGATGCGGCCAATAGTAGCTCGATCGATGATCCGGCGTTGAAGCCCTGGCATCTGAAGATAACCTTTCAACTGCTGGATAAGAAGGGCGCGACCGCGGAAGAGGGGACGATCGAAGAGTGGTGGTCTCCTGAGAATGACAAACTGATCTACACGTCGCCTTCCTACAATGCAACCAGGCTTCGGCGGGGTGGAGAGATTTACTGGACTGAGGGCCAGCCTTCGGCCCCTTATCTACTCGAACGGCTGCGGGATGAGGTCGTGCATCCGCTGGCAGAGGACGAGATGAAGGATGCCGTGCCGGATCTGCGCGTCGAGAGCTTTGGCAAAGTGAAACTCGACTGCATCATGATGGACCACCCGATCAAGCATGTCGCCTATCCTCCGCTGGGGTTGTTTCCGACCTACTGCCTCGACCAGGACAAGGACCGGCTTCGCGATACGTTTCGGTATGGCTCGAAGAACGTGGCGCGAAACAGCATCGGGACGTTTCAGGGCCGGGGCGTTCCCGTGGATGTCCTGATCTCCACGGATGCACGAGCCGTGGCAAAAGGGCATATTGCGACGCTCGCAGGCTCAATCGAGGAGGAGCATTTTTTCGATCCGGACAGCACGTTGAAGCCGGTCAGCGGCGGCGCGACGAAGGTGGCTGGCGGTGTGATCGCGGGCAAGAAGCTATCGGGAGATGTGCCCGTCTTTCCTGTAGAAGATAAGCAGAGCCGTACTGCGGGAGCGGTCCATCTTCACGCTGTCATCGGGACTGATGGGCGAATTCATCAACTGACGGTGTTGGATGCTCCCAGTGCTACCGAGGCCATCTCGGCGTTAGTGGCGGTGCGGACGTGGAAGTATCAGCCGTATTTGTTGAATGGGGTCCCCTGCTCGGTCGACACTACAATTACAGTGAATTACAACTTTGGGCCGGGATAGAACGTCTCGCATCTGAAGAGACAGCGGCGCAGGCAAATGCGGGGGTCTCTCCACTGCGCATTGCGATGAAGCCGCAATGCTTCGGTCGAGATGACGTTTCTTGATGCCGTGTAAGAGTGCGAACAGCAGATCCTCCGCCTGCGGCGAAGGATGACAAGGGTTTAGGTTTAGAACGTAATGAGGAGAAGAGTTCAATGAAGTCGCATGGATATGCAGCGCATGACCCGAAGTCGGCATTGGTGCCGTTTGACTTTGAGCGCCGGGAGCCGGGGCCGAAGGATGTTGTCGTCGAGATCGACTTTTGCGGTATCTGTCACTCGGACATTCACCAGGTCAGGGACGAGTGGGGCGGGTCGATCTATCCCATGGTTCCAGGGCACGAGATCGTCGGGCATGTGACAGCGGTAGGCGCCGAGGTGACGAAGTTCAAGGTGGGCGATCTTGCGGGCGTGGGCGTGATGGTCGACTCCTGCCGGGTGTGCGAGAACTGCCTGGCCGAGGCGCAGCCCTACTGCGTGAAGGGCATGGTCCCGACGTACAACGGGAAGACGTATGAGGGTGAGATGGTGTTCGGGGGGTACTCGAACAACATCGTTTGCGATGAGAAGTACACGTTCACAATCTCCGACAAGCTGGATCTGGCGGCGGTTGCCCCGCTGCTCTGCGCGGGGATTACGACGTACTCGCCGCTAAAGCACTGGAAGGTTGGGCCCGGGATGAAGGTCGGCGTGGTGGGTCTCGGCGGGCTGGGGCATATGGCGCTGAAGTTTGCCCACTCGTTTGGAGCGTATGTGGTGCTGTTCACGACTTCGGCGGGCAAGGCGGAGGACGCGAAGAAGCTGGGGGCCGACGAGGTTGTTGTGACGAAGGATCCGCAGGCGATGAAGGCCCATGCTCGGAGCTTGGACTTCATCATTGATTGCGTTTCGGCGCCGCACGATATGAATGCTTACCTGTCGCTGCTCCGGCTGAATGGGACACTTTGCCTGGTGGGTCTGCCGGAGGTGCCGCTGGAGATTGCGGCGTTCTCGATGGTGGCGGACCGTAGGTCGCTGTCGGGATCGATGATTGGCGGCATGGCCGAGACGCAGGAGATGCTGGACTACTGCGCGGAGCACAATATCGTTTCGGATATTGAGCTGACGAGCGTGCAGAAGCTGCCTGAGGCGTATGAGCGGGTGGTGAAGGGTGATGTGAAGTATCGGTTTGTGATCGATCTGAAGTCGCTGGGGCAGTAGAGAAGTACCTCAGCGGCTAAAGCCGCAATACGAAAGCGAGTTCTGTGGCACGGCTGAAGCCGTGCCCTTAACACGACAGGACCGTGCCCTTTTGGGTGCGGTCTTTTCGTTTGGGGAGGGACAGGTTTTACGTTCCCATATCTCAGAGTCGAGATGTGGGGCACCTGCGGATTGGTGGCTACTGCCAGATGCGGGAGAGGATGAGTTCGAAGCCGGCTACGGGGCCGGTTCCCTGCACCGAGGTTGGGTCGTGAAGGAGTTCGGGGTTATCGCCGGGGCGGTAGATGGAGACTGTCTTCCGTTCAGGGTCGATGAGCCAGGCTAGTTCAGCGCCGTTAGCGATCCACATCTCCATCTTGGCTTCGAGGTTGATCAGGCGGTCGGAGTTAGAGCGCACTTCAATGATGAACTCGGGGCAGATGGGAGCGTAGCTTTGCTGCTGGGCGCGGGTGAGGGCGTTCCAGCGAGCGAGGCTGATCCAGGAGGCGTCGGGAGCGCGCATGGAGCCGTCGGGGAGGGTGAAGCCGGCGCTCGAGCTGAATATTTTGCCGCGACCGTCGGTACGTGCCCAGCGCGCGAGTTCGAAGAGGATCTCGCCTTCGATGGCTCCGCTATCGGAGTGTAGGGGTGTCATTACGATGAGTTCTCCGTTGGAGTCGCGTTCGATCCGGAGGGGGTCATTTTCGGAGGAGAAGCGCGCGAGGGCGTCGTCCGAGAGCGGTTGCTCGAAGCGGATGCGGACGGGGAGTTGGGACTCAGTGAACGCGAGGTTCATGGGGAGAGTGTACGCCACGGAGAGGGGATGGGTGGCTCGAGAACCCACATCTGGCGATGAAGCTGCCAGATATGGGGCACCCGGTTGCCGAACCGGCACAGAAGCAGATTCCCTTCGGGAATGACAAACAAAGGATGGTAGACGAACGATGCGCCGAGCTAGAGGACGGTGTGCTCGGGGGGCATGACTACGGGGCCGGCGTTGTCGGCGGGGAGGCGGCCGAAGACGCGCTCGGGGCTGATGTTCTCGTTAATCACCGGGAGCGAGGGGAGGTTGTCGGTGCTGCCGGCTTCGCGGACTACGGCTTCGGCGTGCTGGAGGACCTCTTCGACGGTCATGGTGTACATCTCGCGACCGTTGTCGTAGCCGGTCTCGATGATGGACTTGAGGTAGCGGCCGGCGGTCTGGGCGGCGAGGTAGTCGGTGATGACCTTGCCGGTGCGGCGCTTCTGCTCGACCCATGCCATGTTGGGCATGGCGATCCAGATGGCGCGGGGGTGCTCGGAGCCGGCCTTGACGGAGAAGCGGATGTCGGTGGCGTCGGCGTGGCGGGTGGCGATGGCGACCACGGTTCCCTTCCAGGAGCAGTGGAGGTCTTCGCCGGTCCAGCGGTCGGTGACGTGGAAGTCTTCGTACATGGGTTTAGCTTATCTCATTCGCCAAAGAGTTTTGCCGCAATGTTGTCGGCGATGACGTCGGTCCTATTGGTCTTGTCGCTCATTTTGGCAGGTGCGAGGGCAAGGCCGTCGAGTGTGGGAGTGAACTCGCGGACGACCGACTTGTAGTAAGGACTGTTCCTGACGTGGGCGACGTTGCGGGCGGCGGCCTGGAGGGCACGGACGAGGACGGAGGCGCGCTTGTCGTCGAGGCGACCGGTGGCGAGGGCTTCGACGACTAGGGAGAGGCCGATCTGGATGGACTCGGGGTCTTCAAGGGAGGGAATACGGAGCGGGGAGTCGGGGAGAGTGGCCTTGGCTTCGCGGATGTAGCGATGGCGGGTGTGGAGACGCTCGTGGTAGAAGCACCAGGATTTTTCGCGGAGGGCGGGCGATTCGCAGCGGCGACCGTTGGACTTAATGTGGCGGCAGAGTTCGTAGGGCATGGTGAATGCTCCTGTGGAAGGCTGTGGAAAAGTTGGCGAAAAAAGGGGGGGGTAGATACGGCTAAGTTGCTTAGAATCAGCGGTATAGCTGGCGCGTCTGGGGTCAAAGTCGTCAAAAGAAAGGGGTTAAGTCCTAAAGTCGACAAAACAAAGGCGGTTAAGCACGAAACCCGGCATTGGCCGGGTTTTTTCTTGATTTCTATTTAAATCGTAACAGGTCGAGTGGGGTAAATGGGCAAATTTCTGGTTGCGCTAAGTGTCTTAGAATGTTTTGGTTGCGGGGTACACGGAGGGCCGAGGGGCTTGACAGGATTTTTTGAGCGCGTGGTGAAGAAGGCTAATGCGGGGGTCTCTCCACTGCGCGACGGACGATGAAGCTGTCCGACGCTTCGGTCGAGATGACGTTTCGTTAGTAGGCGCGAAAGGCAGTTCACCCAGTACTCGGTACCCCGGAAAGCAGATCCTCCGACTTCGTCGAAGGATGACAAGGGTCGAGTGATCAGAAGTTGAGGCGGGTGGAGAGGGTGACCGACTGGGTGAGGACGTGAATGTGGGAGTTGGAGTACTCGCCCGCCTGGAGCGAGCTGATGCCGACCGATTGGTTGGCGGGGAGCTGGAGCTGGTAGGCGGCGTCCCACTGCAGGCGTGAGAGGAGGTTGTGGGGCGTTCCGGCTTCGGGCTGGTAGCCGAGACCGGTAGCGAGGCCGTGCGAGAGGATGGCCGCGGTGAGCGGGGTGATGGTCGAGCTAGGGACGGGGTTTGAAAGGAAGCTGTAGCCGGCGCGGGCTGTCCACTGGTGCTTGACGGGGAGTTCGACGCCGGCGCGGAAGGTGCCCTGA
The DNA here is from genome assembly GCF_025685565.1 of Granulicella aggregans. Lineage (NCBI taxonomy): Bacteria > Pseudomonadati > Acidobacteriota > Terriglobia > Terriglobales > Acidobacteriaceae > Granulicella > Granulicella aggregans. Next base: position 1,856,798 of record NZ_JAGSYE010000001.1, on the reverse strand, counting down.
TCATGCCAGCTCAGAGGGACGTAGTCGCGGATGGAGGAGCTTCCGGCGACGGAGTTGATGACGGCGTTGGTGCCCTCCTTGAGCTTTACGGGGAGGCGGTTGAAGGAGTTCGACCAGTTGGTCCAGCCGCCTTCGGTGGCTATGCGGATGTGGGGGTTGATCTGCCAGCGGACGCCGGCGGAGACGACCTGGGGAAGGTGGTTATCGACCTCGGCCTGGTAGTGGAAGGTGGGGTCGGCGCCTACGCCGAGGGCGTTGAAGAGAGCGTAGGCGCTGCCCTGGGCGTAGCCGTGACTGGGGACGGAGGTGCCGCTCTTCCAGGCGAAGCCGAAGCCGAGGCGATCGTTGGGCTGGTATTGAGCGCCGGCGCTGCCGTTCCAGCCCCAGCCCTTGGTGTGGAGGTCGAGGAGGACTTTGAGGCCGGCGAGGGCGGGCTCTTCCTGGAAGATGTAGGGGGCGTGGAGGAGGTTCTTGTTGTAGACGAGGCCGATGCTGGAGCCGAAGGACCACTTGCGGCTGGGGGCGTAGGCGATGGAGGCGGAGCTGCGGATGGCGATGAACTGGGACTCCTGCTTTTGGGAGCCGTAGGTGACGCCGGCGGTTCCGGCGGGGTCGGTGTACTGCCAGGCGGCGCGCATGAGGAACTCAGGAGTGACGGCGGCAGCGGCGGTGAAACGCTTACCGAGAGGCACAGCGAAGGCGGCGTAGGGCAAAGCTCCGGAGAAGGCGCGGAGGGTGCCGGGGTCGGCTGCTGAGTTTGCGGAGTTGGTGAAGGTGCCGTGGGCGACGAGGGCGAGGCCGCTGAGGTCGAGGACGCGGGAGTGGATTCCGGCGAGGCCGGCGGGATTGCCTTCGACCGCGTCGAGGGGAGAGGCGTGCTCGGTGACCATGGTGCCGCCACGGGCGACGGCGGCGGCGGAGAGACCGTTGCCGAGGGCTCCGGCGGATTGAGCGTTCGCCGCGAACGAGAGCGAGAAAGCCAAGGTGACGAGAGATGCAAGAAAGGCAGGTCGTGAGAGGCGATTTGGCATAGTTTTTTCGTCTGCCGGGTTGGCGACGTCAGGAAAAGTCTATGGGGGGCATCGGTCTATGTCATTGACACGAAGGACGTATCAAGTTTTGAGGTGTCGCAAATTCGGGCATTGATGTTTGGTGGGGCGAAGAACAGACAACGGCAGAGGCCAATGCGGGGTCTCTGCACTACGCTTCGCTTTGGTCGAGATGACGGATTTGGATAGGGGAGCAAGGCGGTTCGTGCTGGGCACGAATGTCCCACTCATCGCGATACTGCTGCGATGAATGGGGCACGAAGTGGGAGACGGGTGAGACGCAGATTCCCTGCGGGAATGACAAACAAGAGAACAGACGACGGCAAAGATCGCGCGGTTAGCGCGTGGTGGTGCCGAAGGCCAGGTCGATGAGGGTCTTTTCTTCGAGCTCGTGGGCCTTGGCGGAGCCGGTGGCGGGGCTGGCGCTTGCGCTACGTTTCACGCTGGTGAGAGCGCGGTCGCCGGTCAGGCGTTTTAGAAGCGGCATGATGTAGGTGTGGGCACCCATGTTGGCGGGCTCTTCCTGGACCCAGACGATCTCCTGCGCGCTGGGGTGCTGGTCGATGGCGGCCTGAATCTCGGCTTCGGGGAAGGGGTAGAGCTGCTCGATGAAGATGATACCGACGGACATGTCCTTGCGCTTCTCGCGCTCGACGCGGAGGTTGTGGCCGATCTTGCCGGAGCACAGGAGGAGTCGGCGAGGGCCGGAGACGGCGTTGTCGGGCAGGACTTCGAGGTAGCGAGGAGCGGCGAAGTCGGCGAGGGTGGAGGATGCGTCGGGGTGACGGAGCATCGACTTCGGAGTGAAGACGACAAGGGGCTTACGCCAGAGGCGCATGACCTGGCGGCGGAGGAGATGGAAGTACTGCGCGGCGGTGGAGGGCTGGCAGATCTGGATGTTGTCGTGGGCGGCGAGCTGGAGGAAGCGCTCGAGGCGAGCGCTGGAGTGCTCGGGCCCCTGGCCTTCGTAGCCGTGGGGGAGGAGCATGACGAGGCCGGAGAGCAGTCCCCACTTGGCTTCGCCAGCGGAGATGAACTGGTCGATGATGATCTGTGCGCCGTTGGCGAAGTCGCCGAACTGGGCCTCCCAGAGGACGAGGGCCTCGGGGTAGTCGCGGGAGTAGCCGTACTCGTAGCCGAGGACTGCGGCCTCGGAGAGCATGGAGTTGTAGACCTCGAAGCGGGACTGGTCCGCCGACATGTGGGCGAGCGGGATGTAGCGCTGCTCGGTTTCGATGTCGACCATGACAGCGTGGCGCTGGTTGAAGGTTCCGCGCTGGGAGTCCTGGCCGCTGAGGCGGACGGGGAAGCCGGTGAGCAGGAGCGAGGCATAGGCGACCAGCTCGGCCATACCGTAGTCGAAGGGGCGCTTCCCTGCCCCCATCTCGAGGCGCTGCTCGAAGAGCTTCTTCACCTTGGGGTGAATGTGGAAGCCTTCTGGCGATTGCGTGGAGAGGCGCACGAGTTCGGCGATGCGGTCGGCGGGGAGGCCGGTGGAGACTTCATACTCCGGCTCGAAGTCGCCGCCGTGGTAGGGATCCCAGTAGGCGGGCTTGCTGGCGAGGCGGGGCTTGTGGTCGGCGTGGCTGGCGACCTTCTGGTCTTCGAGGAAGTGCTGCTGGACCTCTGCGACTTCGGCGGAGGGGTCGACGCCGATCTGCTTCGCGTAGAGGTTGTAGAGGACGGGGTGGTCCTTGATGATGGCGTAGCGGCGGGGCTGGGTGACGGTGGGATCGTCGACCTCGGAGTGGCCGTGGCGGCGATATCCGACGAGGTCGATGACGATGTCGGAGTGGAACTTGTGGCGATACTCGGCGGCGATGGCGGCGACGCGGACGACGGCGTCAGGATCTTCGGCGTTGACGTGGAAGATGGGGATGGGCAGGCGCTTGGCGAGGTCGGAGGCGTAGCGGGAGGCGTTCGACTCTTCCGGCAGAGCGGTGAAGCCGAGGAGGTTGTTGACGATGACGTGGATGGTGCCGCCGACTTCGTAGCCGGGAAGAGCGGCGAGGACGAGGAGTTCGGCAAAGATGCCCTGGCCGGCGAATGCGGCGTCGCCGTGGATGATCATGGGCAGGACTTTTTCCTTGCCGAAGGAGTTGTCGGCGCCGTAGATGTCGAGGCGCATCTGCTTGGCGCGGGTGCGGCCGAGGGCTACGGGATCGACGGCTTCAAGGTGGCTCGGGTTCGAGGCTAGGTGAAGATTGATGGTCTTGCCTTCGGGCGAGGTGTAGGTGCCGGTCGCGCCGACGTGGTACTTGACGTCGCCGCCGCCGAGGACCGAGCGTGGGTCGACGTCTTCGAACTTGGCGAAGACTTCGGATGCAGAGCGACCGACGGTGTTGGTCATGACGTTGAGACGTCCGCGATGGCTCATGGCGAAGACGGCGCTTTCAACGCCGAGTGAGGCGCTGGTCTCGAAGATGGAGTCGAGGAACGGGATGAGGACGGTGAGACCTTCAAGCGAGAAGCGCTTGGTGCCGAGATAGCGGGACTGGATGACCTGCTCGAAGAGCTCGGCGTGGATGAGCTGGGTGAGGATGTGGGCCTGGTTCTTCGGCGTGTAGGTCTGCTCCATCTGGGCCTGGAGCCACTGGCGGCGCTCCATGTTGCCGATGTGCATGAACTCGGCGGCGATGGTGCCGCAGTAGAAGCTGCGGGCTTCCGCCGTAGCTTCGCCTTCGGGGGGAGCGATGGGGAAGGGCTCAGGCGGAAGGAACTGGCCGAGGGGATCGAGCGTGGCCTGGAGATGGCCCCAGGTACGAAAGAGGTTGAAGACGTCTTCGCGTTCGCGGGCCTGCTCGGTTTGATTTTCAGGGGAGGTTTGGGGTTCGGTGCCGGGGGTGGTCGCCATGACTTCCTTTCTCGCGGGAGCTGTGGCGGGTGAACACACAACTTTCCCTATGAATAATGCTAGACCTTTGAACGGGGCGCTGAGTGATGAAATTCGATAATCGCGCGGGAAAAGGGGAGAGGTGTGCCGTGGAAGTACAACTCTGCGGGGATGCAAGACGGAATGCGACGAGTAAGCAGAACAAGCCACGGCAGGTGCGAAGGCCAATGCGGGGGCCCTCCAGTGCGCATCGCGATGAGGCTGCGATGCTTCGGTCGAGATGACGGTTCGTTTGGGGCGGGAGAAGGACAAAGGCAAGGCAAAAGCAGATTCCCTGCGGGAATGACAAAGAAATGGGGTGCTGGCGGTAAGATCGGTGGCATGACTAGAGCTCGGGTGATGGGTGTTGCGGCGGCTTTATGCGCGGCGTTTGGGGCGGGTGCGTGGGGTCAGGCGGTCCCGCCGTTTACGCTGCAGGATTTAGGCGGCGGGGCCTGGGCGGCGATCGACAATGCGGCGGCGAAGGCGGATGAGTCGGGGTCGAATGCGGGGTTTGTGATTGGCGCGGATGGCGTGCTGGTCGTAGATACGTTTGAGAATCCGGCGGCGGCGAAGAAGATGCTGGAGGCAATCCGCGAGAAGGCGACGCTGCCAGTGAAGTACGTCGTCAATACGCACTATCATCTGGACCATGTTGCTGGGAACGCTGTGTTCGCAGGGGCTGGAGCGGTGGTGATGGCGCATGAGAACGTGCGCGGATGGGAGCGGACGGAGAACCTGAAGTTCTTTGGCGAGAATCCGACAGCTGAGCAGAGGGCTATGGTGGAAGGGCTCTATCTGCCCGATGTGACGTATGAGCGGGGCGCGACGGCGTTTCTTGGGCCGAAGCGTGGCGTGGAGTTGCGGTACATGAAGGGGCATACGGGCGGAGACACTGTGGTGTGGGATGCGGAGTCAAATGTGGTCTTCTGCGGAGACCTCTTCTGGAATAAGACGCTGCCGAATCTGATCGATGCCTCGACGAAGGAGTGGGTGGAGACGCTGGATGCGCTGGTAACGGAGCATCCAGGGGCGAAGTTTGTTCCCGGGCATGGAGATAAGGCGGGCGACGCTGGAGATGTGAAGGCGTTTCGGGACTACCTGGCGTTTCTGCGGGAGGCGATTGCGAAGGCGCAAACGGGTGGAGTCAACGGCGATGCGGTGGTGAAGGCGGTGCTGCCGCAGATCAAGGCAAAGTACGGTGACTGGGCATTTCCGGAGTTTATGGAGCCGGATATTCGGCGGACGGATGAGGAGTTGCGCGGGGTGAAGCGGCTGCCTCCGCTGGCGATGAAGTAAGGTCCTGATCGCTATAGTTGAGGGATGATGGGTGCGGGGTTGAGGTGGGCAGGATGGCTGGTGCTGGCGGTAGCGGTGACCGCTGGCGCTCAGGAGACAGGTAAGCCGGAGCGGCCGCTGCCGGATATTCCGGCGCTGATGCATGAGGTAGAGGCGAAGCAGCGGGCGGCGGAAGAAGCCCGGAAGGACTACATCTTTCATGCCGTGGTGACGGAGGTGGAGGTGGATGGGAAGGGATCGCCGAAGAAGACCGAGGTGAAGGAGTATGACGACTTCTGGATCAAAGGGGTTCCGGTCGAGCGGCTGGTGAAGAAGGATGGGCGGGAGCTGACGGCGGACGAGGCCAAGAAGGAGTCCGAACGGATCGACAAAGAGGCGGCGAAGGCGAGCGAGCGGCGGGCGAAGGAAGACGCCAAAGGGAAAGAGACCGATCCGCGCGGGAATGACGAGGTGACGGTGTCGCGGCTGCTGGAGTTGGGGAGCTTCACCAATGCGCGGCGGGTGCAGATGGCGGGGCGGGATACGATCGCGGTCGACTACACGGGCGATCCGAAGGCTAAGACGAAGAACCGGTTCGAGGGCGTGATCCGGGACATGGCCGGGACAGTTTGGGTGGACGAGCAGGACAAGGCAATCTCTCGGATCGAAGGGCGATTTGTGGATTCGTTCAAGGTGGGTGGCGGCTTGATGGCGAGCATCCGCGAGGGGACGAACTTCAACTTGCAAATGACGAAGGTGAACGGCGAGGTGTGGCTGCCGGCTCGGGTGGAGGGGAAGGGCGAGGCGCGGGTGCTGCTGTTCTTCAAGTTCAATGGGAGTCTGACGGCGGCTTATTCGGACTACCGGAAGTTCAAGACGAGTGCGGCGATTGTGGGGGTTGGGGTGGTGAAGGAGTGAGGTGTTTTCTTATTGTGGCCGAAAGGGTTCAAGCGGTCGTGATGCGTGAGCGGGGTGGCGGATCGTTCGCTTCGCTCAGGATGACGGCAGAAACAGACAACGGCAAAGACAAATGCGGGGGTCTCTCCACTGCGCATCGCGATGAGGCCGCGATGCTCCGGTCGAGATGACGTTTCTGGCAGGGACTAGGCTGTGGGGGTGCTTAACGGCGAAGAGGGACAGCCTTGGCCGTCCCTCCCGCAAAACTTTTTGAAGCGAAATGCAGCCGTTAGCCGTACTTCGAGGTTTCGAGTCGGATCTTGCGAGCTCCTTCGAAACCGGAGTTACAGCTGAGGCAAAAGACTAGAGAGGCTGGACGTCAGACGCCTGCCAACCCTTGGGTCCCTTGACTACGTTGAACTGCACTGCCTGGCCCTCTTGAAGGCTTTTGAAACCGTTCGAATTGATCGCCGAGTAGTGTACGAATACATCCTCGCCGTTCTGACGGCTGATGAAGCCAAACCCCTTGGCGTCGTTAAACCACTTCACTGTTCCCTGTTCCATGTTCGTTATTTCCTTAGTGCTGATGAATTTGCCGCAAGATCCAAATCGGGGTTCGTACATACAGCAGTTGCAGAAAACCAATCTGTTTCAAACGATGACTGAAGGTTAGCATCTCTGGCAAGAAAAGTGTGGAAATATTTTTATAAATCGTTTGGTTGCACCGTTTTAGGTGCACCATGGAGCCGATTTTGTGCATTTATGGGAGAAACGAACAGGTTACAAAAGGCATCTGTTGGCATGACTTGGGATGCGAGGGCTGAGGGGAAGCAAAGACAGAAGCCAATGCGGGGGTCTCTCCACTCCGCCGCAGACGATGAAGCTGTCTGCGGCTCCGGTCAAGATGACGTCTCGTATTCTTCGGTTTATTGCGGGGTCGTGGGCAGATGGCTGCGGACGATCTTTTCGGCTTCGACGAGGACCTGGTCGAGGGTGAGGTTGGTCGAGTCGAGGAGGATGGCGTCCGGCGCGGGTTTCAGGGGGGATTCCGTGCGGTTTCGGTCACGCTGGTCGCGCTCGCGCATCTCGGCGATAAGGGTGGCTTCGGTGACTGTTGGGGCGTCGGGCGTGCCGGGCAGCTGCTGGTAGCGTCGATTGCCGCGGACTTCGGGGTCGGCGTCGAGGAAGATCTTTACTTCGGCGTCGGGGAAGACGGCGGTGCCGATGTCGCGGCCTTCCATGACGACTCCGCCGGCCTGGCCGAGAGCGCGCTGTTCGGCGACCATCCAGGCGCGGAGGCGGGGATGGACGGAGATCTGGGAGGCTCCAGAGGTGACATCTTTGTCGCGGATGCGGCGGGAGACGTTGGTGCCGTCGAGAAGGACGATGTTGCCTTCGAGCTGGGGCTCGAGCTTGATGCGGGTGCGGGAGGCAAGCTCGAGGAGGGGCTCTTCTTCGTCGAAGCCGAAGTCGTTTTCAATGGCTTTAAGGGCGAGGGCGCGGTACATGGCTCCGGTCTCGAGGTTGAGGAAGCCGAAGGTGCGGGCTAGATGGGCGGCCAGGGTGCTCTTGCCGGCACCGGCGGGGCCGTCGATGGCGATGACGGGGCGCTGGCGGGGGGTGGGCCGGACTTTTTCGGTGGGGGCGAAGGAGTTTGCGGTCAAAAGCGTACCTCAGCGGCTAAAGCCGCGCTTCGAATGAAAGCTGGTGGCACGGCTGAAGCCGTGCCCTTAAGCAAGGCGGAGTGTATCAGCACTCTTCGCATCTGTGGGTTTTGTCAACGCGGAGTGTATCAGTAAGAGGTAGAGCTGTGCCCTCTTGGCATCAGGTTCGTGCAGCTCGCGTGAAGTCTGTGGCAGACCCACTCATCGCTCTATCACCCCAGCGAACAAAGAACGTTCGCCGGGGACCCCGGAGGCTGCGATGAATGGGGCACGGAGTTGTGGCTTAGCAAAAGCGAAATGCGGGGGTCTCTCCACTGCGCTGCGCTCCGGTCGAGATGACGCTTCTTTTGGAGAGAAGCATCATTCGCCGGAGCGGGGGCGGCGGGGCTTTTCGGTGGCTTTGCCTTTGAAGGACTTGGCTTTGCCGCCGGGTTTGCCGGGCTTACGGAAGGGGTTGTTGCCGTCGGCAAACTTGGCGAAGGTTCCGGGGGGCTTTGCGGAGAAGCTGCCGGGCTTTTTGGGGCCGAAGCTGCCGGGTTTCTTGGCTCCGAAGCTGCTGGGGGATTTGCTGTAAGGCTTTTTTTCGCCGGAGAAGCTGGAGCTGCGCGCGGGACGGTCGGAGCCGCCTTCTTCGCTGCGGGGCTTGCTGAAAGGACGTGCCGGGCGGTCGCCGGTACTGCGCGGGCCGCTTGGCCGCTCGCGCGGGGCGTCGAACTTGCGGTAGGTTGGACGCGCTGGACGGTCGCCTGAGCCTGCGGAGCTATCGCGGTCACGAGAGAAGCTGGGCTTGCTGCCGAAGCCGGTACCCGATGCAGATCGGGGACGTGCGCTGAAGGAGCCGGGAGTGCGCGGGGCGGACGGACGCGCGGGGCGGTCGCCACCGTCGAAGGAACGGGCGGGGCGAGATGGGCGGTCGCCGCTGTCGAACGAACGCGACGGGCGTGCAGGGCGATCGGAGGGGCCGGCGTTGAAGTCGCGGCGCGGCGGGCGGGACTCGAAGCCGCCTTCGCGCTTGCGGCCGAAGGTGCCGGGTTTGGAGAAGGTCTTGCGCGGAGGGCGGGAGTCGCCTTCTGCGCCTTCGGGGCGCGGGGTGAACTCGCGGCGTGGTGGACGAGAGTCGTCGCCGGTGCTACGCGGGGAGTAGCGGGGCTTGTCGCCGAACGACGGGCGGGCGGGACGATCGTTGGAGCCGGAACGTGCTCCGAAGGCTGGCTTGCGGCCGAATGCGGGCTTGGAGCCAAAGGCGGGGCGGTCGCTGGAGGTGCGGCGAGGGCGCGGGGTGAAGGTACCATCCGCTGCTGGCGCGTCCGAGTCGGTGCGGGGCTTACGGGCGGGGCGGTCTTCGGACCAGGGCTTGTCGAATGCGGGCTTCGCGGGACGGTCGCCGAAGGGCTTGGCCGATCGGGTAAAGGGGCGACGGGCTGGATCAGAGCCACGGGTGCCGTCTGGCTTCGCGGCGCGAGGAGCGCGTGTAGGGCGGTCGTTTTCGCCGAGCGGGGCTCCGGAGAACTTGCGGCCGTAGTCCGAGGGGAAGCCGGTGCCGAGCTTGCGGGGCTTGGCGACGAACTTCTTGATGCGGGGGGCGTCGGTGTCCTGGAGGTTCGGGGCGGCTGCGTCGACTTCGATCTCACCGAGCGGCTTGGCGTGGACGTCGATCGCGAGATCTTCGGGAACAGCGAAGGCGGGTAGGGAGCCGGAGACGTGGAGGACGGTGCGGCCGTCTAGCGCTAGGGTTTCGAGTTCACGGGCGCCCATGAGGGCGTGGACGACGTCGCGGATGCGGGAGCGGGCGGCGAGCGGGGAGAGGAAGGTTTCAATCTCCTCTTCGCTGGCGAGCATGGCGGAGCCAAGGTAGAGGGAGATGAGAGCCGAGAGTGCGGAGGGCTGTCCGGCGTTCGCGCCTGCCTTGATGTGCTTGGTGAAGCGCGCGCTGGTGAGCTCCCAGAGGGTGGCCTGACCGTCGGGCTGGGGGACGGGGATGACACGGAGGTGCGCCCAGAGCTCGTTGAGCGCGCGGAGGACGGCGGACTCGGTGACTTCTTTGCCGAGCTGGGTGGTGAGGTCGTAGGCGGAGAGCGCGGGGCGCTTGGTGAGGATCTCGTGGGCAGCGGCGGCGAGGGGGGAGACTTTGACCGCGCCGCTGGTGGCCGGGGGCTGCTTCCAGGCCTTATCGCCGCGGAGGGTGAAGATGTAGGAGAAGACGGGGGCGGTGGCGACGAAGTCGGGGGTCTCGCCGGGGGTGCCGAGCAGGTTGAGCGGGACGGCGATGCCTTCGGCGATGAGGCGGGCGAGGAGGGTGCGGGCCTGGTCGATGTCGGCGAGCGTCGGCTCGGACGATGGGGCACCGAGGACGGCTTCGACCATGGACGGCGCGGGTGCCGGAAGCTGCGATGCGCGGGGAGTGAAGAGGACGAGACCGGCGACGTTCATCCAGCTGCGAAGGTTTTCGAAGGTGAGGAGAGCTTCGCCATTTTGATGCCACTGCGCTAGGCGGGCTTGGGCGAGCTGTTCGGAGGTTGGGATTGCGGGGGTGCTCAAGGTGGTGCCTTCCTGCTGGATAACCGGCGTCTGCGGGCTACAGCATTCCTTCGCGCGGCTGAAACAGGGGCGCTGGGGACAACTAGATTTTCAAAAACGGAACGTTTCTTTTGGGAAACCGTGGGGGGCGGGATGCGATGAACGCGCGCGACACACTGTTATGAGGATACCGCATTTGCCGGATGCCGGACTGCGAAAGGCGCGGCGGTAACAGGCCTACTGCGCTTTGAGCAGTGATAGATAGGTCGGGTCGTCCGAGATCGTGTTGTGGCCAACTCCGGGGACGAAGACGTAAGAGACTGCAGCTTTTGTGAAGCGGGTTCTGAGGCGCTCGGTACTCGCTCGCGGAATCACTTCGTCCTGTCCGGCCGCAATGATCTTCGTGGGCACGGTGATTGTAGGGGCGTAGCGCCAGGAGTCGAACTTATCCTTCAGCAGCCAGCGGACGGGAAAGTAGGGATAGTTCTGGGCCGCCGGGTCGGTGAGGCTGTCGTAGGGTGTTACCAGAACGAGCCGCTCTATGGGGCGAGAGCTCGCTAGTTGAACGGCAACGCCTGTCCCAAGGCTGCGGCCTATGACTAGGACATTCTGATGCTGGGAATGTATGTGGTCAAAGAGAGCAAGAGCATCGGCGATGATTCCCTTCTCGGTGGGCGTCCCTGGACTTCCTCCATATCCGGGATAGTGCATGAGGTAGATGGCTCGATCAGGAAATGTCGCTGAGAGATCCGGCATGTCGAGAGATACATCTTCGGCGTTTCCGCCGAAGTAGATGAGAGCCTTGGGACCGGGCTTCTCTCGCGCTGAGACGTTGAAGGTAGTGTCGCCCATGTGCACGGAGAGAAGAGTGCTGGAGCTTCGATTGGAACGCGGCTGGGGATAGTAGATCAGCGATCGCTGGAAGATGAAGAGGGCAGCGCAGATGCCGAGATAGAGAACGATGGAGACGGCGCAGAGTGTTGCCATGATTTTTAAAAAACTCCGCATACCTTGAGGCCCCTCCGACGAAATTACCAGAGCGGGAAAGACAATGCGGGGGTCTCTCCACTCCCGCTGGTCGGTCGAGATGACGCTGCCCTGAAGATGAAGGCGGTTCGTGCTTCGCACGAATGTCCCACCCATGGCCAAAGGCGAGCCATGGATGGGGCACCCGAAGTCTGTGGCGCTGCTTCCCACATCTCAGAGGCGAGATGTGGGGCAACCAGTCGAATCCCCCTTTCGTCGCGCGGCGCGGTTACACTGGCGATCATGCGTGCATCTTCTGTGTTTCCTGTTCTCGCTCTTTTGGGTGTTCTTTCTGTGGCCTCGGCGGAGACGCCGACCAAGTCGGCCGAGGATTGGCCGGTTGTAAAGCTGCCTTCGTGGTCGGAGCAGATTGCGATTCGCGAGGGGTGGCTCGAGAAGCGGCAGGGGATGATCCTCGAGATGATGCGGCGGCACAAGATCGAGATGTGGATCGTGGTGAATGAGGAGTTTCATAACGATCCGCTGACCGAGTACATTGCGCCGCCTCGGCCTTATACGGGGAATCGCGACATCTTTGTGTTTATCGACACCGGGACGTCGTTGCGGAAGATCGCAGTGACCGGGTACGCGGAAGACAACCTGAAGCGGTTCTTCGAGACGGAGGATGATCCGAAGCCTGCGGATAAGGTGCTGCCGGCGCTTTATGAGCAATACAAGCCGGCGCATATTGGGCTTTCGATTGGGGCGCGGCGTGGGGTACAGCGGTCGCTGACGCATGATAGCTATCTGTTTCTGGCGAAGACCCTGGGGAGCGATGCGGAGGCGCACTTCGTTCCGGCGGCGGATCTGATCGAGGAGTATTCGGACACGCGGATTCCGGAGGAGTTCGAGACTTATAAAACGCTGGTGGAGTTGACCGACCAGTTGACGAAGCGGGCGTTTTCGAACGAGGTGATTACGCCGGGCAAGACGACCGTGGGCGACGTTCGGCGATGGCTTTATGACCAGATGGGATACCACGATGTGACGACGTGGTTTCAGCCGGATATCCGGCTGCAGCGGAAGGGGCGGGTGCCGAAGACCTCGCGGGGATTCCTGGGGGTGGAGCCGGAGTCGACCGTGATCCTGCCGGGGGATGTGCTGCATCTGGACTTTGGGATTACGTGCATGGGGCTGAACACGGACTGGCAGAAGGAGGCGTATGTTCTGCTGCCGGGGGAGAAGGATGTTCCGGCGGGTCTGAAGGCTGCGATGAAGAACACGAATACGCTGCAGGAGTCGTTGATGACGCGGTCGCGGCCGGGGCGGTTTGCGGGCGATGTGTACAACGACATCATGGCGGACATGAAGGCGGATGGGATCGAGGCGAAGGTGTACTCGCACCCGATTGGCGACCAGGGGCATGGGCTGGGTGCGGGGCTGGACTATCGCGCGGCGCAGGCGACGACGAGTGAGCAGAAGCAGATGCGGAAGGGGTCGTATATCTCGATTGAGCTGAACTCGGCGACGGCGGTGCCGGAGTGGGATGGGCAGAAGGTGTTCATCATGGAGGAGGATGATGCTTATCTGACCGATGACGGGTTCAAGACGTTTTTGCCGCGGCAGATGGAGTTTTATCTGGTACGGCCTTAGGAGATGGTCACCTCACGAGTGCCGGGTGAAAGGTTCGAGCGGGAGTGGTGATGTGGGCGGTGTGGCGGGTCCTTCGCTTCGCTCAGGATGACGGCAAGGACAAAAGAAAGTGCAGGTGCAAGTGCAAAGGCCAATAGGGGGTCTCTCCACTGCGCTGCGCTCCGGTCGAGATGACGGGTCTTGTGAGGGGCGATAAAGTTGTGGCGCTTCTTCCCACATCTCAAAAGCGAGATGTGGGGCACCCGGTTTGTCGCAACATCAGGTAGACCTAGTATCCTGATGAGCGACCATGGCATACCAAACCAATAATCTCCGCATCAAGTCCAGCCGCATTGTTCTTCCACCTATTTTTCTTGAAGAAGAGATGCCGATTACAGAGAACGCCTCGCGGACGGTGTTCGAGGCGCGGCGTCAGATTGTCGATGTGTTGAATGGCGTCGATGACCGGCTGGTGGTCGTGGTGGGACCGTGCTCGATACACGATACGGATGCGGCGCGGGAGTATGCGGCGCTGTTGAAAGAGGCGATCGTTGAGCTCTCCGATGAACTGATGATCGTGATGCGGGTTTACTTCGAGAAACCACGGACGACGCTGGGATGGAAGGGGCTGATCAACGACCCATACTTCGATGAGTCGTTCAAGATCAGCGACGGATTGAGGATCGCGCGGCGTCTGCTGTTGGACCTGGCGGAGATGGGCGTTCCGGCGGGGACGGAGTATCTGGATATGATCTCGCCGCAGTATGTGGCGGATTTGGTGAGTTGGGGAGCGATCGGGGCGCGGACGACGGAGAGCCAGGTGCATCGGCAGCTTGTATCGGGGCTGTCGTGCCCGGTTGGTTTCAAGAATGGGACATCGGGGAATACGCAGATTGCGGTTGAGGCGATCCTGTCGGCGAACCACTCGCATACATTCCTGGGGACGTCGGAGACGGGGCAGGCTTCGATCCTGCTGACGACGGGAAACCCGGATTGCCACATCATTCTGCGGGGCGGACGGCAGACGACGAACTTCGATGCGGCCTCGGTGAAGACTACAGCCGAGCAGATGGAGAAGGCCGGGGTGCTGCCGCGGATCATGATCGACGCAAGCCATGCGAACAGCGGAAAGGACTATCGCAAGCAGGGTGCGGTTTGCCGGGATGTTGCGGGGCAGATAGCGGGCGGGGACCGGCGGATTATGGGCGCGATGATCGAGAGCAATCTGGTGGCGGGGTCGCAGACGCTGGTGAATGGGAAGGCGCTGGTGTATGGGCAGAGCATCACAGATGCGTGTATCGATTGGGCGGAGACGGTGGGGTTGTTGCGGGAGCTGGCCGGGGCGGTGAGGGCTCGGCGGAACTTGAGGGTGCAAGGGAGTTAGATCCAACCACGGCAAAGAGCAAGTCATGGTTGACGCACGGTTCGGGGCTGAAAGGTGCGGGAGGCATGGGTGATGTGTGATCGCTCGGGGTCCTTCGACTTCGGCGCTTCGCGCCTTCGCTCAGGATGACGGAGTTTGGGTGGCAGCGAGGATGTGGTTCGAGCTGCGCACGGGCACCCCACATTTCAGAAGCGAGATGTGGGTGCCCGGCGAAACGAGCAGGCTTGCCTCGTTGAGGACAGAAGCAGATTCCCTGCGGGAATGACAAAAAAATGGCCTTGGCTACTGCATGGGAAAGCGGTAGACGGTGAGGGAGTAGGGCTGCAGCTTTACAGCGACCGTCGGCGAAGTTACTGCTAGGGTGGATGGCTGCGGGGCTACGTTAGTGGGCGCATCGAAGGTGTTCTCGGCCTTCAGATCAGTGCTTGCGAGGGTTGTGACGTTAGCTTCGCCTGAAGGCTTGATTCCCTTCAACTGAATCTCGGCGGGCATCTCGGAGGCGGTGTTATTGATGGCCTTCACGATGAGTTCGTGGGTGCGTTCGTCGAGGACGGCGCTGGTGAAGAGGCCGTCGGTTGCGAGCGGGGTGATGGGGATGACTCGGGTGCCGGCGTTGTTGGCGAAGACCTTCTGGACGTAGTAGTCGGTTGTGCCGTAGGAGTGGAGGTTGTCGAACCATATGGCGTCGGGCTTCCACTGCCAGGCGTTCTTGTTGGCGAGCAAAGGCGCGTAGGAGGCCATGCGGACGACGTCACCGTTGCGCTCCAGGCCGGTCATGAAAGCGGCTTCGGCGATGGCGGTCTGCCAGTTGTTGTGGTTCTCCGGGCTGGTCTGACCGGAGCTTTGCGCGGCGTACTCGCCGGCGAAGACCTTAGGGCCGTTGCGGTCGTAGTGATCGTAGCGGTGGGTGTTGGTGAGGAACCAGTCGGGGCTCATGTAGTAGTGTTCGTCGACGAAGTCGGCGTGCTGCTCTCGCCAGGTCTTCCACATGCTCTCGAAGGGTTCGCCCGATGGGGCCGGGCCGGCGGCGACGACGAGCTTGATCTCGGGGTGCTTCGATTTGAGGGCGGCGGCGAAGATCTTGTAGCGCTCGACGTAGCGCGGGCCCCACTGCTCGTTGCCGACGCCGAGCATCTCGAGGTGGAAGGGTTCGGGGTGGCCCATCTGGGCGCGGAGCTTGCCCCAGGGCGAGGTGACGGGGCCATTGGCGAAGTCGATGAGGTCGAGGGCGTCCTGGACGTACTCGTCGAGCTGGCCGAGCGCGGCGGTCTCGCTAGAGTTGAACTGGCAGGCCATGCCGCAGTTGAGGATGGGCAGCGGCTTTGCGCCCAGGTCTTCGGCTAACTGGAAGTACTCGTAGAAGCCTAGGCCGAAGGACTGGAAGTAGTCGGGGGCGGGGCGGAAGTCGAACTCGTCGTTCCAGCGATTGATGATGGTCTTGCGCTCGGAGATGTCGCCGACGGTGGTCTTCCAGCGATAGCGGGTGATGAGCTGGCGGCCTTCGACGATGCAGCCGCCGGGAAAGCGGACGAAGCCGGGGTGCATGTCGTAGAGGAGCTGGACGAGGTCCCTCCTAAGACCATTTGGGCGGTTCTTCCAGGTGTCGACGGGGAAGAGCGAGACCATGTCCATGTCGATGTCGCCGATGTCGTCGACGTAGAGGGTGAGGCGGGCGTTGTCCACGGTGGCGGTGGGGGTGATGACGGTCTCGTAGCGCGTCCAGCCGTTGCCCATGAAACCTTCGAGCTTGCCAGTGCCGATGACCTTGCCGGAGGGGTCGGTGAGGGTGGCGCGGAGGGACTTCGGGCCGTTGCTTCGGATGTAGGCGGAGAAGCGGTAGCCTGCGCCGCTGGTGACGCCCATTCCGCGGTAGCCGACGTTGTAGAAGGCGTATCCGGGGGCGGTGGCGTGGGCGCGGAGGTAGTGCGGGTTGGTCGCGTTGAGGGGCGAGTCGGTGCGGATGTCGAGCTCGCCCTTGGGCGGATCGATACCTTTGGGCAGCTCGTACTTGAGGACCTCGTGCCAGCCGGTGAGAGCCTCAGAGAACTCGAAGGAGCGGTTCTTGACGAGCTCGGGATAGAGGCCGCCGTCGGCGCCGAAGTTGATGTCTTCGAAGAAGATGCCGAACATGGAGGGGGAGATGGAGGCACCGGGGTGGGTGGCGTCGACGGCGATCACCGCTGTCTTTGGGGGTTCCGCTGCGAAGAGAGCTGTGGAGGCGGCGAGGAGCAGAGCGGCGGCGGTGATCCGGGTGAACATATGGCAGCGATGATATCGGAAAAGAGGCGGCGCGGTGAAACGTTTACCGAACTTTTGCGGGTGGACGTTCCGTGGCTCCCTTCCCACATCTCAGAATCGAGATGGGGGGTACCCGGCCCCGATGGGCTAAGTTTCTACCCTTCGGCGTCAGAGAACAACGGGAATGGCAGGGCCTTTTCCCGCGAGGCTTCCTCGCCGTAGGGGATGCGGTCCGTGATCTCCAGGGAGACACATGCGATGGCTTCTACCGCGCCGCTTGCGCCGCGCAGAGGGCCAAAGTTTACCAGCCATTGACGCAGGACTCCGGGCATGGAATGCACGGCGGTGGCGACCTCGAAGTTGCGGACGTACTCTCCCGCGGCGGCTTTACGGAGCTGCTCCGCCGCGCCCTCGACGACGGGAAAGATGTCGAGAATTCTTTGACCGATGAGGGCTCCCGCCGACCTGCCGATGAGCGAGGCCAGCTTGTCGCTCATCCTGAGGACGCGGTACTCCTCCACATCGAGGAGACACATGCCGACCGGGGAGGTGCGGTACATGGTGTCGAGCTCCGCCCACTGACGGTAGAGCTGCGCCTCGCGGGAGGCGCTTACCTGGCGCGCCAGGACGCGCTCCGTAACATCGAAGGCCTGGGCAAAGATGCCGGAGACTGCGCCAGATTCATCATGGGTCGGATGATAGACAAAGTCGAAGTAGTGATCTTTCATCTCGCCTGTCTTCTGGTTTCGCAGGCTGCCGAAGATCTCCTTGCCGACGAACGGAACGCCCGTCCTGTAGACCTCATCAAGAAGACCAAAGAAGGGCTGACCCTCCAGCTCCGGGAGGAGCTCGCGCACCGGCAGTCCGAGGAGGTTCTGGCGCACGTCGCGGTGGAGAAGTTCGACGTAAGGAGGGTTGATGAACGTGAGCACGTGCTCGGGCCCTTTCATCATGAGAAATGGAAATGGTGCCTGGAGCAGGAAGTCGTGCATCTGCCTCAGGCTCCCGAAGGCCCCGGGAAGAGTGTCCGGGTGCGTACTGAAGCGTGGCTTGTCAGCGTTTGCAGCTCGTTCGGGGTGCAGGCCTAAGGTCACTCGTTGCGACTCGGTGACCTCGATGGTCACCCAGCGCTGGGGAAAGACCGGTTTGACGATGGAAAGCAGGACTGTGGAGGTGACGGAGATCATGTCTTCGTCGCGAAGGCCGGCGGCGACGACGTTCTCCAGGAAAGGGTGTTCGCTTGAGAAGAGAAAGACGGACGGTGTGACGATGACGGGCGTAGCCGGCTCGATGGCGCAGAGAACGATGAATCTCTTGTCCTGTGATTCGTTAAATGCCAGATTGGCTCTCATCAGCTTCGTCACTCCTTTGTGATTGCCCTTCAGGTGAGGAAGTTTCAAGGGTCGGGGGGAGTGTCGAAACCGGAGGAGACCCGGTGGCTTCAAGTTGCAGTTGAAGCGCGAGATTGTTTCTTGCAGATACCGCATAAGCGAAGGTGCGCAAGGCGCGCAGGATGCGGCCTTCGTGCGCGAGGAGGGTCTCCATGTCTTCGGGGTGGACCTTGAGCAGAAGGGTCGCTCGAGCGTGGTTCACTTCGAGCACTTCCACGGCGACCTGACTGGGATGGTCAACGATCGAACGAACGATCTCGGTCGCAGCCAGACTTATTTGCGCGGCCACTGCCTGAGGCGATTTCACCGCTGCGCTCATCGTCGCTTCCTTCTCTAAGGCGTCTATGAACGGCAAGTGCTCGCAGCCAGGTCAAAATCTGCAAACTGTATTTTTCACCGCGTGAAAACGATAGCACCGAGCGGCGGGTCTCAGCAATCGTCCGACGGAGATGGAGATATGGTCGAGGCGTTTGATCACGGCTACGGGCGTCCAGACAGAGAAGTCTGGAGTGAGAACAGAGATCCACCCATGCAGTAAAGCTGCATGGGTGGGCACTGGGCAAGGCGGGGTCTGGTCCTTCAGGCGTTGAGTCCGGGGACGGATTTGCTGGTGTTGTGCCGGAAGACGTTGACTCCACCAACGACTTCGCCGTGATGGTTGCGAATCGGGAAGATATTGACGAGGGCGAGCAGACGGTGTCCATTCGGCTGCTCGCAGATGACGTCGGCGTTGCGGACGGTGCCACCGTTCTTGATGACGACGGTCGGAGGGGCGTGTTCATGGGGCATGACCTCGCCGGATGGGTAGCGGAGGATATGCGCGCCGCAGTACTTCTCTGAGGCTCCGAGGGCAGGAGTGCGTCCCCAGGCGGAGATGGCTGCCTGATTGCATTTGACGACGGTGCCGTCGGTTTCGAGGACATAGATGCCGACGGGGATGTTATCGATCGCCGCCTGGTTGGCGAGGATGCCCTCGACCACGAGATGTCCGTTGTGGATCTCTCCGGAGAACTCGATGTTCTCGAAGTCGCCGTCGAGGATCATGCTGCTGGTTGCCTGCGTGCCTACGGCAAGTGCGGTTGCTGCTGCCATTTTCGCCTCCTTGGATGAGTGGAACTTGCTGCGAGGGGAAGGTAGCAGTTTGCGGAGGAGGTGGCTTCGGAGGAAAGGTGGAGGTGGGTGTCCACCTGTGCTTTTACCCGCGGAAGCGGGATGTGGGGCACTCGGCGCCGAAGTTGATGTCTTGGAAGAAGATGCCAAACATGGAGGGCGAGACGCCGGGGTGGGTGGCGTCGACGGAGATCACCGCTGTCTTTCGGGGTTCCGCTGCGAAGAGAGTGGTGGAGGCGGATAGGAGCAGCATAGAGACGGCGGGGATTCGGGTGATCACGTGGCAATGATGATCTCGGAAGGTGGGGGATTGTGCGGCAACTTGCGATCCAGCAATTTCATGGTATTTGTGATTCTTGAGGCCCAGCATGGACAACAAAGAAATGTGGCGCGAAACTATCGAGCAACTCAAACACTTAAATCGCACGCTTGAGAAGCTCCTCAAGATGGCTCATCAAGGCGAAGGCGATGATTCCGATCAAGACAGCCGTTCAGGCAAAGCAGTGGTTTTATCTCGAGCCGGGCACTCAGGGCAGAGAGGAATCAAGCCCGATAGCAAATGGGATCGGTTCCTTAGAAGATGGAAATCCCGAGTTGAGTTGGCAGGTATCGTTTTTGGCATTGCTTACGCGATAATCACCTATCTGCAATGGCGTGATGCCAACAATAACTTCAGAGCGGGGCAACGTGCGTGGGTTCTAGTGGCAGAAACACGGATTTTGCCTGTCGGCGGTCCTGAAGTTGCCGATATTCCAATAACCGCTGGCGTTCCAAATACGATAGCTTTCAAGTTTGTGAATTCTGGATTGAGCCCTGCACTTCGTTTCCGAGCACAAACTGAAAGCAAATTTGGCGGCTCTGGGTGTAATTACCTGTCTATCCCACTGCAGAGCGGTGACGAGATTGACGTTGCCCCGCAGCAAAAACCAGGAGATCAGATCCTTCAATTTACACCTGACAAGGCGTGTGTCTCGGCCCTAGAAAGCGGCCAAGCCTCGCTAATACTCCAAGGAGTCGCCACTTACTCGGACATCTTTAATAATGTTCACCACACGGGCTACTGCTTTCAATACGAAGGGACTAGGACTCGCCAATTCACATCCTGTCCTGGTGGGTTTGTAGATTAGCGAGAAGAAGACGGTTTGCCCGGTCATGTCTTTATGTACTGAGTTAGCACTCCGGTGATCCTTAGAGACTCTTCAAGAGTACCAATCTCTGTCATAAGGTCATGAACATTGACGGAATGCCCTCGGCGTACGCTCAGCACTCCTGTTGTTCGATTGAAGATTCTAAATTTGTCCTCTTCGGGTAGATTTGTCATTTTGTAGCCATCTATCTCTACGCTACAGTCTTCGAAGTTTTTCCCTGTGCTTGCTTCCCACCATTCGTCCAAATCTTCATCCAGATGCTCGAAACGGTTTCTTACACTTCTTGCGTGAGTGAAATCGCCATCGCGCACTCCCAATGCACTTCGCAGCGGTTCTCTAGCCGTAAAGGCTATCTTTCCCTTGGCCGTGTGATCGCCAAATAGTAGCTTCGAAATGTTAGCTGCCGCACCTAGAAAAGACTGAAGACGGCAAAAGATCAGCAGTGAATTCCCGTTGTTATCTAGCGCAAAATCCAATTCCTGATAGATGCGTTCAGCGAATGCACATTGGAATGCCAGTTCTGTCAGAAACGCGTTGATCCTAGTCTTTTCCATGGCAACCAAAATACAGCAGATTTGGCCTAGCTACCGGCTTGCTAAGCGCGGCAAGTCACTCAGGCAGGATCGTTTGCTTTCTGATAAACGTGCATATCCTAAAAATTTAGATGCGTTGGAAGGCTTTTTGGATGTCTTTGTGGGTGTATTTGAGGGCGATGGGGCGGCCGTGGGGGCAACTGGTGGGGTGTTCGGTCTTGGCTAGCTCCTGGAGCAGCCAGTCGATCTTGGCGGGCTCTAGGGGCATGTTGACCTTGATGGCGGCGTGGCAGGCGATCGAGGCGGCGATGCGGCGGCGGCGGGTCTCGGAGTTTTCGGTCTGCTGCTCGCGCTCGGGGACGGCGAGGACCTCTTCCAACATGCGTTCGAGTTCCCTGCCCTCGAGGCCCACGGGCGCGGCCTTGATGGCGAGGGTGCGGGGGCCGAACGGCTCGGCTTCGAAGCCGTTGCGGTCGAGCTCCTCGGCGATGGTGGCGAAGGCGACCATCTGGGCGGGGAGAAGGTCGATGAGCAAGGGCATGAGGAGGCGCTGGCGCTGGACGGCTTCGACTTCGCGGTCGCGGAGGATCTTTTCGAACAGGACGCGCTCGTGGGCTACGTGCTGGTCGACGATCCAGAGGCCTTCTTCGTTGACGGCGAGGATGAAGGAGTCGCGGAGCTGGCCGAGGGGCTTGAGGGTGGCCAGGGCGTTAAGGGTTTGGGGTTCGTCGTTCGAAACTGCGGGACTTGGATTTTCGTCGTAGCCGACCGGGATGGAGCCCGAGAAGTCGAAGCGTCCGGGGGATTCGGGGACTAGCTGAGGGGCGAGGATGAAAGGCTCGGCGTTGGATGCCGGATCAGGCTCGGAGACGGGTTGGATGGGTGGGCGGGGATCGTCGAGCGTTGTGCCGAAGGTGTAGGCCTCGCGGGGTTGGAAGACCGGGGATTCGGGACCGTCGGGAAGCGGGTTCACGTCGATCAGTAACGAAGACGACGCGTGGGGAGAGTTGGTAAGCGCGGCGGCGAAGCTGGCAGCGGGGCGGGCAGAGGTGAGCGCGGCGCGGACGGTGTCGCGGATGAAGTCGTGGACGAAGCTGGGCTGGCGGAAGCGGACTTCGGTCTTGGCCGGGTGGACGTTGACGTCGACCTCTTCGGGCGGCATCTCGAGGAAGAGCAGGACGACCGGGTAGGAGGTGGGCGGGATGATGTTGCGGTAGGCCTCGGTGAAGGCGTGGAGGACGAGGCGGTCGCGGATGAGGCGGTGGTTGACGAAGAGATAGATGGAGTTGCGGTTCAGTTTTTGCAATTCAGGTTTGGACACGAAGCCGGTGATACGGAGGTGGCCGAAGTCAGGGGTCTCGTCGCCGAGCGGGCGCTTCCAGGGCGGCAACTCGGGCAGGCCGGAACGGGCGAAGTCCATCTCGGCGGCGACGGGGATCATGAGGGCGGCGGTGTCTGCGCCGAAGATCTGGAAGAGGCGTTCGGCGGTGTTGCGGGCTCCGGGCGCGGTGAGCAGGGCGTGCGAGGCGGAGTGGAGCTCGAAGTGCTTGGTCGGGTTGGCGAGAGCGTAGTGCGTCACCATGGCCGCGATCTGCGAGAGCTCGGTCTGTTCGGAGCGAAGGAACTTGCGGCGGGCGGGGGTGTTGAAGAAGAGGTCGCGGACCTCGATGACGGTGCCGGGAGGGACGCCGGCGTCTTCGAAGTGGATGATGGAGCCGCCGGCGATCTCGACCAGGGTACCGGTGGCGACGCCGGTGGCGCGGGTCTCGAGCTTGAGGCGGGAGACGGAGGCGATCGAAGGCAGGGCCTCCCCGCGGAAGCCGAGGGTGGTGATGGAGAGGAGGTCGTCGGAGGAGCGGAGCTTGGAGGTGGCGTGGCGCTCGAAGGCGAGCAGGGCGTCGTCCTTGACCATGCCGCAGCCGTTGTCGGTGATGCGGATGAGCTTGCGGCCACCGGCTTCGACGTCGATGCGGATGCGGGAGGCGTCGGCGTCGAGGGAGTTTTCGAGGAGCTCCTTGACGACGGAGGCGGGGCGTTCGACGACCTCGCCGGCGGCGATCTGATTGGCCACCTGGTCGGAGAGGATGCGGATGCGGCCCATAAAACGATTGTAGAGGGTTCGGGAGGGTGTAGGGGGAAGGGTGGAGGGTGTAGGACAGAAACGGGAATGAGAGCTTTGGGTGGGAGAAGCTAAATGCGGGGGTCTCTCCAATGCGCCGCGATGAGACTGCGGCTTCGGTCGAGATGACGGTATTTTGTGAGCGGTTTGCGACTTAGCGGTGTTCGGGGAGGGTGACGGTAGGGAGGCTTTCGAAGCCAGGGCGGGCGAAGAGATAGCCCTGCATGAGGTTGATGCCGCAGTCGCGGAGGGCGTGGTACTCGTCGAAGGTTTCGACGCCTTCGGCGACGACGTTGAAGTGGAGCGATTCCGAGAGCAGCGCTATCGATTCGACGATGGCGAGGGCGCGGGGGCGCTTGTGGATGCCGCGGATGAGGTCGATGTCGAGCTTGACAGCATCGGCTGGAACATCGGCAAGGAGACCCAAGCCGGCCCAGCCTGCGCCGAAGTCATCGAGCGCGACGCGAAAACCGCACTTGCGGTACTCATTGAAGATGTCCATGAGGTGCTGGGGGCTGGCTACCTTTTCTACTTCGACGATCTCGAAGATGAGGCGGTCGAGGGGAAAGCCGAGGGCCGTGGCGGTCTTGAGGGTCAACTGGATGCAAGCTGCGGGGCTGTAGACGGCGCCGGGCATGAAGTTGATTGAGAGCATGGCGCCCGTCTGGGCGAGACCAAGCTGCGCGGCGAGGGTGATGGCCTTGACGCGGCAGGACTGGTCGAAGGCGTAGAGATTTTCATTGTTGACCTGGCCGAGGACGAAGCCGGCGGACTGCTGTTCCGGGCCGCGGGCGAGAGCTTCATAGGCGTAGACGCGACCGGTCTCGACGTTCACGATGGGCTGGAAGGCCATGGTGAAGGGAAAGGGTTCGTCGTGACCGTCCTTGCATGCGTTGCAGGCGGATCGACGTTGTTGCAGGACTTCCATGGATTCCCTCGAGACACTGTCGTCATTGAGACGGCGCAGGCAATTGATCTCCAAGAACGAACATGGAGCACTGCGGGTATCGGTCGCTTCCGACGCCAGAGTCAGAGTACCGAAGGGGCGACTCGGTTTCCTATACAACCAACGTGGATGCTTGGGGTTGGCTTCACGTTAGACGGGGGCGATCCGCAGTTTGATTTGTGCTGGGGAAGACGGAAATGCGGGGGTGCCTCGGTACGGTTGGCGTTTTCGAGGCCGGATGTGCGGCTTACGTCCCACCCATCGCGATGAGGCTGCGACGGATGGGGCACCCGCGCTTCGCTTCGTTCGAGATGAATGTTCGGGCGGCGTACCTCAGCGGCTAAAGCCGTGTGGCACGCAAAGCTTCTTCGGCACGGCTGAAGCCGTGCCCTTAACTAGGGCAAGGATGCACAGTCTGAGACTGGCATCCTTACGCGAGCTGAGGCAAGAGGCTATCTCGTGCGAATTGAAGTGATGGGTTACTTCTTTTTCTTCTTGGGCTTCTTTTCGAGGATGTCGGGCTCGCGGTCGCCGATCATGTGGAGGCGCATGAAGTTGGTCGCGCCGGAGCGGGTGCGGGTGCCGGCGACGATGCCGACGATCTGGCGCTCGTGGACGTAGCCTGGGCCAAGCAGACTGGACTCGGCCATCTGGATGAGCTTGTCGGTGTCGCGGAAGCGACTGCAAAGGATGGGGTAGGTTCCCCAGAGAAGCATGGAACGGTTGATGACCTCTTCGTTGGGGGAGAGGGCGAAGATGGGCGGGTCGGGGCGGTACTTCGAGAGGAGGCGGGCGGTGGCGCCGGTCTCGGTGAAGATGGCGATCGCGCCGACATCGAGGTCTTCGGCGGCGTGGGCCATGCACTCGCAGATGGTCTCGGCGACAGAGAGGCCGGTGGGCTTGATGCGCGGGAGCTGATGCTGGGGCTCGGTGCGCATCTGGTGCTCGGTCTCGACGACGATCTTGGCCATCATGGCGACCGAGGCGACGGGATACTTGCCGGCGGCAGATTCTGCGGAGAGCATGACGGCGTCGGAGCCATCGTAGATGGCGTTGGCGACGTCTGAGACCTCGGCGCGGGTGGGGCGGGGGTTGTCGATCATCGACTCGAGCATCTGGGTCGCGGTGATGACGGGGCGGCGGTACTCAGCCGCGCGGCGGATGATGTGCTTCTGGATGGCGGGGACTTTTTCGGGGGGGACTTCGACGCCGAGGTCGCCGCGGGCGACCATGATGCAGTCGGCGACTTCGAGGATGGAGTCGAGGTGCTCGATGGCCTGGGGTTTTTCGAGCTTGGCGATGATCCAGGCGTCGCTTTTGAGCGCGTCGAGGCGCTTCTTGACGTGGCGGACGTCGTCGGCGGTGCGGACGAAGGAGACGGCGATGGTGTCGACGCCTTCGCCGATGGCGAAGATGAGGTCTTCTTCGTCCTTTTCGGTGAGCGATGGAACGTTTACCGCGATGCCGGGAAGATTGATGCCCTTGTTTTCGCCGAGCATGCCGCCGTTGATGATCTCGCAGGTGACGTCGCCGCGACCGTCTACGATCTCTCCGATCGTCTCGACGCGGAGTTCGATGAGGCCGTCGGAGAGGAGGATCTGGGAGCCGGGTTCGAGGTTTTCGGCGAGGGTAGTGAAGGTGGTACCGACGAGCTCCTTGGTGCCTTCGATCTCGCGCGGGGTGATGGTAAGACGTTCGCCGGCGACGAGCAGGACGGGCTTGTGGTCGACGAGCTTGCCGGTGCGGATCTTGGGGCCCTGGAGGTCGGCGAGGATGCAGATGGGCTTGCCCTCTTCGCGGCTGACCTTGCGCACCATCTTGATAAGGGCGGCTTTTTGCTCGTGGGAGCCGTGGGAGAAGTTGAGACGGGCGACGTCGAGGCCGGCACGGACGAGCTGGCGGAAGACCTCTTCAGAGCTGGAGGCGGGGCCGAGGGTGGCGACGATCTTGGCGCGGCGTCCGCGTGCGAGCGGGTGCGCGGGAACGGCGGCGGCCTCAAGCGGCGCGAGGCTCTTCTTCGAGGACTTGCTTTCGGAGTTCTTCTTGAGCTTGGTAGCGGACTTCGATGGGGCTGATTTCTGTTTCATGGGGCCAGTGCCGTGTACTTTCTTACCCTGATGCAGACAGAGGAGCGATGTCTGCGGGTGGTTGCGAATCTGGATTTGCCGTCGAAGGCAATTCTAACTGGGTAATTGCGTCTGTGCGATGACAGGACGGTTGGAAGAGCGCTAGGCGAAGGGTTCTCGAGGGGTCTGCGGTTCCAATGAGGGAGCGTTGCAGTAGGCGGGATAGAGCTGGGCGTTGAACTCTGCGCCGGCGAGAACGCTGAGCGAGATGATGTAGAGCCAGAAGAGGAGGGCGACGCCGGCGCCGAGCGAGCCGTAGACCTCCGAGTAGTTTGCGAAGCGGGTGACGTACCAGCCGAAGACGAGGGTGGTGATGAACCACATGGCGGTGGCGAGGGTTGCGCCGGGGAGGGTGCGGGTCCAGGAACGCTCCATGGTGCTCATGGCGCGGACGGTACGGACCGAGCCCCAGAGGTGATCGTTGCGGTTGTCCTCCTCCATGACGGCGAGGCCCGCGGGCGGAGTGCCCATGTGGTAGGTGATTGCGATGACGAAGACGCTGGAGATGAGGGCGACGGTCCAGCGGACCAGAAAGGCAACGGTGAGGACGAGCCAGCGGGCGGAGTCGCCGATGTTGGCGGAGATCCAACTGGAGACGGCGTGGCCAAAGATCACCAACACGCTGGCGATGAAGAGTGGGACGAGGGCGATGAAGACGAGGGCGACCGAGCGCCAGCGGCGTCCCCAGAAGCTCCATCGGTCGCCGGGGAGGTTGAAGGCGCGGCGGAAGCCCTCCATGAGGGTGACGATGACGCTGGAGGCGCCGATGAGGGAGACGATCGCGGCGAGAACGAGGGCGCGGGTGGAGTGGATCGTCTCCTGGCCGTTCTGGAAGTAGGCATCGAGGATGGGGCTGACGTCTCCCGGGAGGACGCGATCGAAGAAGAGCGCTGCCTGGAAACGGAGCGGAGCGGCGTCCGGGAGCAGGGCGACGACGGCTGCGGAGACGATGAGCGTGGGAAAGAGGGCGACCAGGGCGGAGTAGGCCGCGGCCTGGGCGAGATGGAGGCAGTCGTGGGCGAGAAAGCCGGCGAAGGTGCGGTGGAGCAGGCCGAGGAAGCGCATCATCCGGGCCGGTGCGAGAGACGCGGCGTTGCGGAGGGTGCCGGGCGGACGCTGGGAGGCGACGGTCACGGGAGTCTCCGTTGAAGACGGGGTGGAGCTCATCGCCATCTTCCTCCTCGGAGTTTCAGGATATGCGGAGACGGGCGGTGAGGGAAGGTGAAGATTTTCGGGATGGGTTGGGGAAGGCGGTTCGTGCTTCGCACGAATGCCCACCTTAGCGCGATGAAGCCGCGCGAAGATGGGCACCCTGAGGATTTACGTCCCACCCATCGCGATACGGCTGCGATGGATGGGGCACCCGGTTGGTAGTGGTGGGGAAGAAAGAGCAATGCGGGGTCTCTCCACTGCGCCTCTCGCGATAAGACTGCGAGAGGCTCCGGTCGAGATGACGTCCTGTTAGAGGCGGACGGCTACTGCTTCCACTTTTCGAGGAAGTCGGTGACGGACTGGGAGTTCATGTGGCGCATGTCTTCGAACTCGCCGGTCTTCTGGGCAAAGATGGTCTCGCCCTTGGGGGAGACGACGGCGAGGGCAGGCACGCCCTTATGGATGGCGACGCCGTACTTCTCCGGGATGTCGAGGTTCTTGTCGATGTGGCCGATGAAGACGTGAACGAGGACGAAGTTCTTCTCGAGCAGGGCGTCGTTGGGAGCCTGGTGGAAGTAGATGTCAAGGACCTGGCAGTCTCCGCACCAGTCGCCGCCGAAGTCGAGCAGGACGCGCTTGTGCTCTTTCTTTGCCTGGGCGAAGGCAGCGGCGATGTCGGCTTTGGGATCGGAGGTCTCGGAGTAGATGTGTTTCTTGACGAAGGGCGTCTGGGCCTGAGTCTGAGGCGCTGCCAGAGAGAGCGTGAAGGTGGCAACGGAAAGGAGAGCGAGGTTGCGGAAGACGTGCGAGAGTTTCACTTAAGGACCATCCTTTGGATCGTTGCCGTGAGGCTTGCGGCGCTGACGCGCAGCCTCCGGCTTTCGCAGCCGTGGCGACGCTCCTGTAAAGGATGCATGAATACAGGGCGCGATGCAAAATGATGGCTTCGGGAGCGTTCAGGAGACCGTGGCGGACGGTGCGATTTGGCGGGAAGTCTTGACGGAGATGCGGTTAGCGGAGCAGGCTAAGTGCGAAAAGGGGGTCTCTCCACTGCCCTTGGACAAGCTCAGGGTTCGGTCGAGATAACGATTCTTTGGATGGGTTGATGGCTGCCCACTCATCGCGATAGAGCCACGATGAATGGGGCAAGGCGATTGGGGAGGGTTGATTGATTCATTAAAGGACACAGAATGTGTAGCAGGGGATGCCACTTAAGTAACTAGGAACGTCCACGTCAGATGGTAACGTTTGACAACGGGCGACCGGAATGGCTGTGCAAATTCATTAGCGGGAGAGTTTCTTGGGGCCTCATATCAGCTCTGCTGCATGGGATCTGCTGACGACTAGACCGTGGCCATCGGCAGGCGCCTATCGTGCCGCCGGCACGTTCCTGCTGGCCGGAGTTCCGACGCAGGAACTTGCACGCAATCTGGGCATGCTGCTGGGTGGGCTGGGTGTGGGCAGCCTGGCGATGCTGGGGATTCACCGTAGAAAGGCCACCTCGTTCCGGACCATGGACGTGGAGCGGCTCAATGAGGAGCGGCGGCGCTTTCAGGCGGCCGCAGAGGCCTCGCGGGACGCCTTCTATATTCTCGACAGCGTGCGCGACAGCAAAGGCACGATCCGTGATTTCAGCTTCCGCTATGTGAACGCCGAGGGTGAGCGGCGGCTCCAGGGTAAGGCTGGCAGTCTTGTGGGGGCGAGCTGCCTCGAACATTTCGGCAGATTCCTCGAGCCGAGCCAGATCGAGCGGTACTTTGAGGTGGTGGAGACGGGAGCATCGCTGACGGTGGAACTTCCCGTGACCTCCACTGGGGCCAAGATCAAGTGGCTTCGGCATCACGTGGTGCAACTGGGCGATGGAGTTGCTATATCGAGCACGGACATGACCGAGTTCAAGGCGGTTCAGGACCAGTTCCACAGTGTCTCGGAGTTTAGCGAACACATCTTTGAGCAGGCCCCGTTTGGCATCATCGCGACCGATGGCGCGGGGACGATCACGGCGATGAACATCGAGGCCGAGCAGCTTACGGGGTACAGCAGCCAGGAGTTGATCGGGTCGGCGTCGATCCTGTTGCTGCATGATCCGCAGGAGTTGCAGCAAAGGGCGATCCAGCGCAGCGAGCAAGATGGCGTGATGCTGCAGGGAATCGACCTGATCTCTTCGCCGCCGGAGCGGATAAGCATCAGCGCCTCGACGGTCATGAGCAAGGTGGTGGTGACCAAGACGCCGGGATCGCACACGGTTCCCGAGCAGGATTGGACGTTCATTCGCCGGGACGGGACGAGGCTGCCGGTCAGCCTGGCGTTGAAGGTATTGACGGGACCGGCGGGCGAGCGGACCGGAATGATCGCGATCGCGCACGACTCGACCAAGCGGAAACACGTGGAGACAGACCCAGCGACCGGCGGGTTGTATGACGACCTGACGGGGCTGGTGAGCAAGAGCCTTCTGGAAGACCGGATTACGCAGGCGATCAAGCGGAGCAAGCGGGCGGGCACGAAGGTTGCGGTGTTGACGATGGATGTCGACAACTTCAAGCGGATCAACGATGCGCTCGGGCATCCGGTGGGCGACGAGATCCTGACTACCGCGGCCAATCGTTTGATGGGGAAGGTGAGGATCTCGGATACGGTGGCTCGGATCGGCGGCGATGAGTTCATCGTTCTTCTGCCGGACCACACAGATATCTCGAATATTGAGTTTTGCGCGGAGCAGCTTCTGCGGACGATCTCTTCGCCGTACATGGTGAGCGGCCACGCGATCAATGTGACGTCGAGCATCGGGATCTGCGTGTATCCGGACCTTGCCGCAGACACGGAGACGCTGCTGCGACGGAGCGAGACGGCGATGTTCTGGGCGAAAGAGGCGGGACGGCACCGGATGGCGATGTTTGCGCCGAAGATGCTGGAGGATGCCTACTCGCGGCTCTCGATGGAAGGCGCGCTACGCCAGGCGATGGACCGGGACGAGTTGTTCATGGAGTACCAGCCGCAGGTGGCGTTGCCGAGCGGCAAGGTGATTGGCATGGAGGCGCTGCTGCGCTGGAGACACCCGAAGTTCGGGCTGGTCTCGCCGGCGCACTTTATTCCCATGGCGGAGAAGATTGGCATCCTGCCTGAGTTCGGCATGTGGCTGATGCGGAAGAGCTGCCAGGAGGCGAAGTGGATCCAGGAGAAGCTGGGACGGCGGGTGTCGCTGTCGGTGAATCTGTCGCCGCACCAGTTTGCGCAGGCGAAGCTGCTGCGGACGATTGAAGAGTCGCTGGACGAGAGCGGACTTCATCCGAACGATCTTGAGATCGAAATCATCGAGAACACGCTGATGATCAACTCGTCGGCGAACATGAAGACGCTGCAGATGATTCGCGACCTGGGCGTGGGGCTTTCGATCGACGACTTTGGGACGGGATTCTGCAACTTCAATTATCTGCTGCAGTACCAGGTGGACCGGCTGAAGATCGACCAGAGCTTTGTAAGGCAGGCGGCTTCGGACGTGAACGCGGCGTCGGTGGTGCGGACCGTGATTGCGATGTCGCATGGCCTGGGCGTGAAGGTGATCGCTGAGGGTGTGGAGACGCGGGACCAGTTGAAGTTCCTGCTTCGCCGGCGGTGCGATCAGGCACAGGGGTACTTCTTTGCGAGACCGCTTTCGCCGGAGAAGTTTGTCGAAGCGGTTCCGGGGATCGAGCGGATGAACCTGAGCGATCCTTCGGGCGAGCGGGCGGCGGTGGCGATTGCTGCGGAAGAGAAGATTGAGTTTATCCGGCCTACGGATGGGAACCTGAGGCCGGTGACGATCGGGTAAGTTGGTGGCGGCCCACTCATCGCGATGAGACTGCGATGAATGGGGCACAGATTTTTGGTTGAGTAGAGCGAAATGCGGGGGTCTCTCCACTTCGCCGCGCGATAAAGCTGCACGGCTCCGGTCGAGATGACGCTTCATTGGGTTGGTAGGGGTTCGTCGAGATGACGATTTCTTCGTTGGCTTACTGATTTTTCTTGCAGCAAAAAAAACGGCCCCTCGGGCGAGGGGCCAATCTGCCTTGGTTCTCTCTGGTTAGGAGAGTCTGTCGCGGGCGCGCTCTGTACAGGGCTGCGTCCCGCTATCTTAAGATCGCTTCGCGGGAGAAGAATGTTCTGTTTTGCACAGTATTCTCATTTTTTCCCGTTTTTGATTACTGGTTTCCGTCCACGTGGCTGATTCCGGTTTCAGCCAAAGGCGCGGCTGAAGCGGAAGTGGATGCCATGGTGGCGAGGCTGTTATGCATCAGGCTGACCATCACGCCATTGGTGAGGGGCTTCTCTCCATCAGCCGGCTTCTGCGCATTGCGACCGAGGCCGGTGCGATAGATGCGGTAGATGGGAACCTGGTGCTCGGTTACGAGGTAGCGGACGACGGAGTCAGCCATCGCCTGCGAGGTCTGGACACCTGCGCGGCTGTAGCCCTGGACTTCAATGATGTAGCCCTTTTCGCCTTGCAGCCTGGTGGCGATGTCATCGAGTTGAGCCTTGGCCTTGGGGCCTAAAGTCGTACGACCGGAGACGAAGGCGACGGGAGCAGCAGTGACGGTCTGATACTGGTCGAGATTGCTAACGGTCCCGTTCAGAGCGTTGGTGCGGTTGCTAGCGTCCGATGCGAGACCATTTGCCTGGTCGGCACGGTTGCGGGCATCGGCTGCGTGCTGATCGGCAAGGCTGGCGGACTGCTGAGCCTTGTTGATTCCGGCGGTCGCGCGAGAGTCTACGTCGCGGATGTCATTCGCGTTCTTGGCCTGAAGCTGATCGAGCTCGTTGGTGCGGTCCTTGATGGGATCGACCTGACGGTTTACCCACTTCTTCCGAGCGAAGGGGTTCATATGGCCCCAGAAGCCTTCCTTGGACTGACCGGCGAGCGGCTTGCCCGTCGCGTAGGTGGAAGAGTCGTTGGCATCGGGTTGGGTGGTCTGTGCCGCGGGGAGGGTGGGGGAGGGTTGAGCTACTCCGTCCGTGGTGCCCGACTGGGCGAATGCCGAGCTCGCCAGGGTCGCGCCAAGGATAAGAACTGAAAATTTTCCTGCATTTACTGCCGTCATCTTCGTCATTTTGTTTACTCCCAGGTGATGCATCTGGTGCGTGCAGCTGGAGGGTGTGATGCTGAATTTGATCTCGCCGTGCTTGGGAAATCTTCAGCGAAACCGCTTCACATCTCGTACACGCAGGGAGTGAAAGCAAGCGGATGGCCATTTCGCGAAAACGCGAGTGCGACGGTTTTTCAGCGAGTTACGGCCACTTTTGAGTGCAGGATTTCTGGGTTCGCGATGCAACGAAAATGGGGGTGGAAGTTTCTTCCGCCAGGTGGCGAGAAAGTACCCCTTTTCGAGACGCCTGGGATGGTGTAAATGTCGTCGAGGGCCGACATTTTCGGCGCTGCGAAGGGCGGCTTAGGCGGTTTTACGCTGTGCAATCGCCGCTATTGCAAGGTCGTGTGGACGACATTGACTTCGGGCATCTGCTGGTTCCAGTTCTCGGGGATGGATTCGAAGATGAGGCGGAACTCGACGTCGTCGCCGGGCTTGATGGGGGCGGCGCTGACGGGTTCGGTGTCGACGTAGGGCTGGCGGGTGCGGATGAGCGAGAGCGGGAGCGATTCGACCTGCGGGGAGAGGCCGACGTCGTTGCGGAAGATGACCTGGAGGGTGGCTCCGGTGAGGGTGGAGGAGCCGACATTCTTGATGTGACCGTCGAGGAAGGTGGATTTTCCTCCGGAGAGGCTGGTGGACTCGCTCATGGCGAGTTCGGAGAAGACGAGCGACTTTGCGTAGGCGTCAGCGGGAAGGATGGTGTTGGAGGGTTTGGCGGTCGCCTTCTGCTCGCCACGGGGCAGGAAGATGCCAGCGACGATGACGAGGATGGCTAAGCAGACGATCCCGATGAGGAGGCCGCGGTTTGACGGCTCTTCGGGGGGAGCGGAGAAGATGGCGTCGTCACTGGACGATTTTGCGGGACTGCTTTCCGCGGGGGAGCCGGGTTGATTGCGGGGATCGCTCATTAGGCGAGATTTTATACCGCGGGTGTGAGGAACGGTGGCGGGAGCGGCCTGGGAACGACCTAGGAACGTGTAAGAAACGTGTAACACGATGGTCATGCAGGGGCGGCAGATCAGTCTGGCCGGGAGTGCTCAAGTTGCCGGGGGCGTGGCCGATGAGTAAGTTGTCCGCACAGAGTTTCACTGGAGAACTGAGCTATGTCTGCTTCCCATCTGCCGCATGCCGCACTTGCTCATCATGGAATTCATCTTGTAGCGCGTTCTGAGAAGAAGGCCGCCTCGCTGCTGCTTTGCCCAAATGTGGCTTATAAGGTGGCGGCGGCAGGGGTGGCGCTACTGCTGTTGATGACGGTTTGCTGAAGGCTCTTCAGGGACTACGACGAGGCCGGATCTGCTCGGCGGCGAGTCAATATAGGCAGCTTACCGCCATGAGAGGCAAATGCGGGGGTCTCTCCACTGCGCTTCGCTCCGGTCGAGATGACGTATTTCGCGGGAAGAACTGTCTAGGCGAAGCTGGCGCGCTTGACCTTCTGGCGGAAGTCTTCGCCGTGCATCTCGACTACGACACACATCTCCTGCAGGCGGGAGCGCATGCGCTCGCCGATGCGGTCTCCGAGGGTCTCCTCGCGGACGGCGTTGCGGACGGCGCTTCCCTGCCCTCCATCACCACCTAGCGGCGGGAGGTTGCTGTAGTTGGTGGTGATGATGGTGGTGCGGCGGTCGTTGTAGCGGGTGTTGAGGATGTGGGCGACGGTGTCCCAGACCCAGTCGGTGGGCTTAGAGGCGCCGAGCTCGTCCAGGACGAGGACTTCGGCTTCGAAGACCGGCTTCAGGATCTCGAGCTCCGTTTCGCTGACCTGGCGGTTGTAGCTGTTTTGGACCTGCTTGAGGAGGTCGCGGTAGTCATAGAAGAGCCCGGTGGCACCTCGTTCGGCGACGAGCGATTGCAGGATGCCGACGGCTAGATGAGTTTTGCCGACGCCGATGGAGCCGGTGAGCAGGAGACCGGTGCCAGTGGTGTCCGTGGGGGAGTAGTTTTCGACGAACTTGCGGGCGCGCAGGTGCGCTGCCGCTAGTGTCCGGTGTGCCCCGCCGAAGCCGGTCTCGTAGCTGTCGAGGGTGCAGTGCTCGTAGCGGCGGGGAATCTGGGCGCGGGTGATCATGCGCTGGGAACGCTGGACGAGGCGGTACGGGCAGGCCTCGGCGAACTGGGTGCCGTCGGGGCGGCGGTTGATGTGGAGGCCGAGTCCTTCGCAGATGGGGCAGATATCAGGCACGAGTTCTAGTATGGCAGGGTCGCAAGCTGTGAAGTACTGTGTGAATCGTGTCCTGCCGGACGGGTCCGCTACGCGCGGGGCGGTCACTTCGTGACGTGTATACCGCTTCGCGTGACGCTCCCGTTGGTCGCGAATCGAATTTGTCTTTGGCGAATCAGATTCCTTAGATACACTATTGGGAGTGCCTGATTGCCCTGCAAAGCGGGGCGTCACCGGGTTGCGACAGGCCTTCGATGTGAACGTGAGCGCACCGTTTGCAAGCGAACCGCGACTCCGGAGGGCAAATCGAGATAAGAATAGGAATGCATCATGCCAAAAGAAGGAATCCACCCCTCGTATAACGAGATCACCGTCAAGTGCGCCTGCGGTTCAAACTTCCAGACGCGTTCGACCCACAAGGGCGATATCGTGCTCGAAATCTGCTCCGCCTGCCACCCGTTCTTTACGGGTAAGCAGAAGCTGATCGATACGGCTGGCCGCGTCGAGCGGTTCCGCCGCAAGTTCGCGAAGTCGGATGCGGGTAAGGCCGAGACTGCCGCGAAGTAAGGGCGGAGGTCGATAGAACCCGAAAGGCCTCCGCTGTTGCGGGGCCTTTTTCGGTTTGGGGGTGTGGGAAAATGCTGCATGCAAGAAGCGCTCGTCCAACACTATCTCAATCGTGCGGTGGACATGTTTGACGCGATGATCTTGCTGCAGGAAGACCAGGCCTTTCGGAACTCCTCTGCGCTGCTGGCGATTCACTCGGCGATCTCATACAGCGATGCTCTTCGGGCAGGACTTGGCGATGAAAAGCTGGCGGCCGATGGGCATGACAAAGCTGCCGATGCACTCCAGGCCTTAGTGGCGCGATATCCTCAGCATGGGTCTGGGATTAGCCATTTGCGCTTCCTGCTTTCCAGGAAGAACGTGGTTGCTTACTCGGCGAAACGCATGGAGCATAGCGATTATGAATCGCTCTTCACGCGAGCTGGGCGATTCGCAAAATGGGCTGACGCTACGGCTAGAGAACTAAAGATCGCGGGGTGGAAGTATGAAGATCGATGAAGTACGGCTGATGGGTCGCGCGAAAAACGCCGTGCTGGCTCACTTTGAGAATCAGCTCTCCATTCCCAAGATTTACATCGATGCCGAATGGGATGGACACCACGTTGATGTCCTTGCAATCAACCGCGATGGAGTAGGTGATGTACATGCTGTGCTGTTATTCAGCTATCTCTATTTCGAAAGTGGCAGTCCTGACGTTTCCCATGAATTCGACATGGAGAGAAAGCTGCTCGAAGAGCTAACGGGGATTCCGGCCCAGTTCAAATACATAGGAATTATTGACGGAAAGGGCAGAAGAAGTGGTTTTGAACCCATAACAAGTATCAAAGAAGAGACTTTCGCTCCCGATGGAGTAGGAAGAGTTGGATTTCTGCTTATCAACCTACCAGAGGACGCTGAACCTCAAATTTTGACCGTGATCAAGCCAGAGCGTTTTCGGGCGAAGATTGCCAAGCTGGCCGATGAGTATGTGCAGCAACACGAAGCGGACTGGGAGATACGGGCCTGAAGTTATGAAGAAGCGTTACACATTGGAGCAGAAGCGTTGGGACGATCCGGCGGAGCATGCGATGCCGGAGCATACGCGCGTGCCTGCCCGGTTCAATATTGGTGGAGTGGAGATCGCTCCGGCGACAGTGCTCGCGCCGATGGCAGGGGTGACCGATACCGTGTTTCGGCGGTTCATCAAGAATGCCAGCATGTTTTCGGGGGACGGGTCGGGATCGCTCGAGAGCGGAGCTGGTGTCGAGGCGGTGACTTCGAATCAGCAGTCCGGATGCGGGTTGATCATGACGGAGTTTACTTCGGCGGATGGGCTCTCGCGGATGCGGGAGACGAAGCGGAAGCGGTATCTGACCTACTACGACGATGAGCATCCGATCTCGGCGCAGATCTTTGGGTCGAATCCGGAGACGCTGGCAGACTCGGCGCGGATATGCCAGGATGCGGGGTTCGATTTGGTCGACCTGAACCTGGGCTGCCCGGCGAAGCGGGTTGTCGCTTGCAATGGTGGGTCTGGGCTGCTGCGGGACCTGCCTCTGATCGAGGTGATCTTCAAGCGGGTGCGGGCGGCGGTCACCATTCCATTTACAGTCAAGTTCCGGATGGGGTGGAACGATAAAAACATCGTCTGCGTGGAGCTCGCCAAGATGGCGGAGGACTGCGGGCTGAACGCTGTCGCGCTTCATGCGAGGACGCGTGAGGATGGCTACACCGGGCAGGCGCGGTGGGAGTACATTGCGGCCGTGAAGGATGCGGTGAGCATTCCCGTGATCGGGAACGGGGACATTCGCACGCCCGAGGATGCGGCGGCGATGGTGGATGCGACCCACTGCGATGCGGTGATGATCGGGCGGGCTGCGCCGGCGAATCCGTGGATCTTTCGGCAGATTGCGCAGTACACGTCGACCAAGGAAGCTACCGGTGTTGGAACGTATGAGGTGCCTACCGATGCGGACCGGTACCGGATGATCCGGACGTACTTTCAGATGCTGGTGGATGAGATTGCGATCGAGGAGCGCGCGGAGGCGGCGCGTGCGGAGGCGATTATGGCGTCAGGCCAGACCGCAAGGGAGCAGCGGAACCGGGACTGCGTGGGCAAGATGAAGCAGTTCGCGAGCTGGTTCACGCATGGGGTTCCGGGAGGGTCGGGGCTGCGGAAGGCGATCTTCGAGGCGAAGAATGGCGCCGGGGTTTTGGATTCGGTGGAAGCGTTCTTTGAGGGCCGGGCGGAACAGGCACGGATGCACGAGAGTGTGCACGACAGCGAAGCTATACTCGCCTGAGCATGCAGATTCGCTGGCGGAAGAATCCGAAGACGGAAGAGGGATGGTTCAAGCGGATTGCGATCTCGCTGCTGGTGGGCGTGGCGGGGTTTGCGGTGACGTTTCCGTTGGCGTTTTTTCTGATGGTGGAGTATCTCGGGCGGACGAGGCCGGGAGATACGGAGAACTTTCTGGGAGCGATGACGGCTGCGGTGGTGGCCGGGCTGGGTGTGGCTGCAGTGGCGTTCTTTGGGGTGATGGGAGTGCTTTGGGTGTGGAGTCTGCGGGGCGGAACGGCTGAATCGCGGGACGCCTAGGAGCGCCGTTGTTCGTGGCTGAAAGGTTCGAGCGGCTGTGGCGGTGGGGGCCGGGTGGCGGGTCCTTCGCTTCGCTCAGGATGACGGCAAGAACGAACAACCGCAAAAACAACGGCAAGAACAAGAGCAACCACAAGAGCAAGAACAACCACAAGAACAAAGACAGAAGCAGATCCTCCGCCTGCGGCGAAGGATGACAAACCAAATCCACGGGTGACAAACAAGATCGAAGGATGACAAACAAAATGGGCCGGAATTGAACCTTTCGTGAGTTTCGAAGAGGGAAAGGTTGCGTCTCCGGGAGGCCCAGGATGCTAGGCTCAAAGTGATCGATATGGGGAGATTTGCGCTTTGAGTGACGAGGCATTGGCTGTAGCGACAGAGGATACGTTGGGGGTGGAGGCTGGGAGTAGCCGGTTTGTGCGGGCTTGCCTGCGACGGCCTGTGGACCGGACGCCGGTTTGGTTTTTGCGGCAGGCGGGGCGGTATATGCCGGAGTACATGGCGGTGCGAAAGCATCACAGCCTGCTCGATATCTGCAGGACGCCGGAGATTGCGGCGGAGGTCACCATCACGGCAGCCGAACGGCTGGGGGTGGATGCGGCGATTATCTTTGCGGACCTGCTGCTGCCGTTTACGCCGATGGGACTGGACTTTGAGTTTGTCGCTGGTGAAGGGCCGCAGGTGCATACGCCGGTGCGGTCGCTGGAGCATGTGCAGGCACTGCGGACAGATCGCGCGGATGAGCTGGGGTATGTGGCGAAGTCGATCGAGAAGGTCGCGAAGCACTTTGCCGGGCCGAGGGCGGATGGAGACACGCTGGGGATCATCGGCTTCTGTGGCGCTCCGTTTACGCTGGCGAGTTACATGATCGAGGGCGGGTCTTCACGGAATTATGTGGAGACGAAGAAACTGATGTACTCGCAATCACCCGCGTGGCCGCTGCTGATGGAGAAACTTGTAACCGTTTTGGTTGCATTTGCGAAGCAGCAGGTCGAGGGCGGCGCGGATGTGATCCAGATCTTCGATAGCTGGGCTGGGGCGCTGTCGGTCACTGACTTCCGCGAGTACTGTTTGCCGTGGACGAAGGAGCTCGTACAACGGGTGAAGGCGTTTGGTGTGCCGGTGATCTACTTTGGTGTGGATACCGCTTCTCTGCTCTCGACGATGCGCGAGACGGGCGCGGATGTGATTGGGCTGGACTGGCGGGTGCCGCTCGAGGTGGGGTGGAAGTCTGTCGGCGAGGGCTGCGGTGTGCAGGGAAATCTCGATCCGATTACGTTGTTTGCTCCACAGGGTGTGCTGGAGCGGCGGGTGCGGGAGGTCCTGGACGCGGCAGGCGGCAGGCCAGGGCACATCTTCAACCTGGGGCATGGCATCGTACCGGGCACACCGGTGGAGAATGTGATTCGGGTGGTGGAGTTGGTGAAGGAGTACAAGCAGCGATGAGTGACGAGTCGAATCTCCCCGTCGAGCAGGTCGAAGAGAAACCGATGCAGCAGGAGAGCGAGACTCCCGTGTTGATGGAGGAGCCTGTGCTGGAGACAGAGCCAGACCAGCCGCATGATGCGGTGCTTCTGCTGGCCCATGGGACGCCGGACGTGCTGGGCGAGATGGCCGAGTACCTGAGCAAGGTGACCGGTGGGCGGGCTCTGCCGCGGGAGGTCGTGGAGGAGTTGCAGCATCGCTATGCGGAGATTGGGCTGAAGGCGACTCCGGGCGAAGAGGCTCCGCCGCTGACGAAGTGGACGCTGACCCAGGGATTTCTGCTGGAGCAGGCGCTGAACTACACCGGACCAAATACCAAGGTCTACGTTGGCATGCGGAACTGGCATCCGTACATTGCAGACACGGTAGCGCAGATGCGGGCCGATGGGGTGAAGCGATTCAAGGCGGTGTGTCTGGCTCCGCAGAACTCGCGAACGAGCGTGGGTCTTTATCGCAGCGCGGTAAAGGCGGCTGCGAGCGGGATGGAGATGACGTTTGTGGCGGGATGGGCAGAGAATCCCACGCTGGCGCGGGCGTTCGCGGATAGGCTGTGGCCGGTTTGGGCGGAGGCCTGCGCGATTGCGGGACGGCGGGTACCGGTGCTGTTTACGGCACACTCGGTGCCCTGCCGGACGATCAGTACAGGAGCGGCTTCGGTGATTGGAGCGCGGCCGGGGACGCCGGAGCAGGAGTCGCCCGACCCGTATCCGGTGGAGGCGAAGGCCACGGCGGTGCAGGTGGCGGAACGGTTGAGGGTAGTTGGACTCACGGATAAGGACTGGTACTTCGCATTTCAGAGCCAGGGGATCAGCGGCGGGCCGTGGATTGGGCCGACGGTCGAAGACACGCTGAATGCGCTGAAGGCGCAGGGCGAGGTCGGCGTGGTGATGCAGCCGGTTGGCTTCCTCTGCGACCACGTCGAGATTCTGTACGACATCGACATTGCGTTCCGCGAGATGGCTCGAGAGATTGGGTTGCTGCTGTGGCGGGCGGAGAGTTTGAACGCCTCACCGCTGCTGGTGCAGGCTTTGGAAGAAGTGGTGTCGGGGGAGTATCCGGCTACGGTGGATGAGGTTGTGACGGTTTAGACTGCTGCGGCTAATCCCACTCATCGCGATAGGGCTGCGATGAACGGGGCACGGAGTGGTGGCTGCAGTAAGAGAAAGCGAAATGCGGGGGGTCTCCATTTCGCCGCGCTCCGGTCGAGATGACGTGTTCTTGTTAGGAGAAGTGTGACGAAGCGGGTCGCGATCGTTGGGGGTGGGATTGCAGGGGTGACTGCGGCCTGGCAGCTTGCGAGGATGGCGGCTGAGGGGGCGGCGGTTGAGGCGGTGGTGTTCGAGGCTTCGGAGCGGCTGGGTGGGATCGTTGAGACCGTGCGTCGTGATGGATTTGTAATTGAGTGCGGGCCGGATGGGTGGGTGACGGATAAGCCCTGGGCGCGGGAGCTGGCTGGGGAGCTGGGGCTTACGGCTGAGATTATCTCGTCGAATGACGCTACGCGGAAGACTTATGTGCTGCAGGACGGCAAGCTGGTGGTGATGCCAGACGGCATGCGAATGATGGTGCCGAAGGGGATGGCGGCGCTGGATGGGATCGATGCTTCGCCGCTGTTTTCTGCCGAGGCGAAGACGGCGTTTCGTGCGGAGGTGGGACGGGCCGAGGAGCTGAAGGCTTCGATTCCCATTGGCGATGAGAGCGTGGCCAGCTTTGTGGCGCGGCACTTCGGGATGGAGGTGCTGGAGAAGATTGGAGCTCCGCTGCTGGGGGGTGTCTTTGGCGGAGATGTGACGAAGCTGAGCGTGCGGGCGGTGATGGGGCCGTTTGTGAAGCTGGAGCGGGAGTTTGGGAGTTTGGTGCTAGGGATGGAGAGGAGCAGCGAGTTAGCGAACCAGCGGGTTAGCGAGTTAGCGGGGGCTGCGGCGCTGTTTACTTCGCTGCGGGGTGGAAGTGGGGCACTGGTGGAGCGGATGGTGGAGGAGATTCCTTCGGAGTGGGTGCGGCTGGAGTGCCCGGTTGCGGGGGTGGCAAAGAAGGGCGATGGATGGATGGTTTCGACGGCTGGTGGAACGCAACAGTTCGGTGCTGTGATGATGGCTGCTCCGGTGGACGTCGCGCGGAGGCTGATTGCGCCGAGCGATGAACGGGCGGCGGCGTTGATGGAGATTGAGGCGACGTCGGCGGTGGTGGCGGCGTTTGCGTTTGCCGGGCCGTTGGAGTTGCCGCCCGGGTTTGGGTTTCTGGTGCCGCCGGGGTCGCAAGAGAGCCGATTGCTGGCGGGGACGTTTGTAGATCAGAAATATCCCGCGCGGGTGCCTAAGGGTGGACGGCTGGTGCGGGCGTTCTTTGGGGGTAAGGCGGCGGATGAGTTGCTTGGGGCTGGCGACGAAGAGATTGCTGGGCTGGCGATGGCAGAGCTTCAGCGGGTGTTGGGGCGATTGCCTGCTCCGGTGATGACGGTGGTGAGACGGTGGCCGCGAGCTCTGCCTCAATATGCAGTCGGGCACCTGGAGCGGATGGCCGAGTTGTTTGCGCGGGTGGAGGCGATGGGTGGGATTTGGCTGCTGGGGAATGGGTATCGCGGGGTGGGGCTGCCGGATCTGGTGAGGGATGCTCGGGCGGCGGCGCGGGAGTTTGTGGCCGCCCATCCATCACGATGAAGCCGTGATGAATGGGGCACGGGTCGGGGGTGGGTGATCGATCCCACATCTCAGAATCGAGATGCGGGGCACCCGCGTTCATGGCTCGGTGAAGGAGAGCGGTTCGTGCTTACGCACGAATGTCCCACCCATGCGGTGAAGCAGCATGGATGGGGCACCCGATTTCAATGGTTCTGCGAGGGACAGAGGCCAATGCGGGGGTCTCTCCACTCCGCTTCGCTCCGGTCGAGATGACGAATCTTGAGGGGGAAGTATGAAGGTGCGGTCCCACTCATCGCGATACGGCTGCAAGAATGGGGCACGGAGTTTGTTGGTTGGCGTCTAATGGCTTGGGAGAACAAACTATGACACAGAGCACGCATAACCGAGTCGCCGAGTTACACAACCTTGCCGCACATGCTCATCAGGCGGCGGCCGTTGCTCATGGCAAGGGAGATCATCTGAGCGCGCATGAACTTTCGAAGCAGGCGCAGGAGCATTCGGCGGAGGCGCATCGGCACTCCGAGAAGCTGTTGGAAGAGGCGAAGAAGTAGAGCTGCGCTTCCCTGCCCCTGGCTGGCTAGCGGCCGGACGAGGGGTCGGGGGTGGCGGCTACGTTCAGGTCGAGGATGAGATTGCCGAGGGCTGGGTCGGGGGCGTAGCAGTTGTTATCTGGTGCGTAGGTCTTAGCGCAGGCGGCGGTGTTGGCGCGGCGGCGTGGGGACTGGGCGTACTGCCAGACTTCGGCGGTGGGAGTTCCGCTGGAAGCTAGAGGCGGAGGGGTGAATGCGCAGCCGTTGGAGGGTGGGCAGGTGTCCTGATAGACCCAGAGGGCAATGGGATGAAGGTGGCGGGCGGCGACCTGTCCCTGGATGTCTTGCGCGGTGGTGATGGTTTGGCCGGGGCCGTCGGGGACGGGTTGACCGCTAACGTACGCGCCTGGACGGAAGCCGGAGGCGGCTAGGGTCTCGGTCCAGGCGAAGAGGTAGCCGGATTGTTCGGCGGTGAGGCGGCCGCCTTCTTCCTGGTCGAGGAAGATGAGGGTGTGGGGCGGAAAGCCTTCGCGCTGGGCGGAGGCGGCAGCGGCGGTGGCATCCTTCTTTCCAAGCTCGGCTGGCGTGGAGTGAGCGGATTTGATTTGGGATTCGGTGCGGCCGTT
Organism: Granulicella aggregans; assembly: GCF_025685565.1. Lineage (NCBI taxonomy): Bacteria > Pseudomonadati > Acidobacteriota > Terriglobia > Terriglobales > Acidobacteriaceae > Granulicella > Granulicella aggregans. Next base: position 1,814,061 of record NZ_JAGSYE010000001.1, on the reverse strand, counting down.
GGCCAGGACGAGGAAGCCGAAGCCTTGTCCGGCGAGAGTGGCGCGTTTGCCAGTCCAGGTGTTGTGAGTCGCGCCCGGTGGGTTGGTGAGCCAGAAGCTGGTGAAGTCGAAGTGGCGGCGGAGGGCGGGAAGGGCGGCGTCGCCGGGGTAGAGGTTGCGGTCGAAGCCGATGTAGGTTTTGGGAGTCTGGGCGTGGGATGAGGCCGCGAGAAGAATGAGGGCGAGTATGGATCGCAGGTGGCGGGTCACGTGGATAGAATACCGGCAGGTGGTTCGTGGCGGATCTGCCCTTTCAGGTGTTCGCTGAAAGGTTCGAGAGCTTTGGGTGGTGTCGGCGGTATCGGGGTCCTTCGCTCCGCTCAGGATGACGGCAAGGACAACGGCAAAGGCACCGGCGAGAGCAAATGCGGGGGTCTCTCCACTTCGCTGCGCTCCGGTCGAGATGACGGATCTTTATGGGGCTGTGATGCTTCGGTCGAGATGACGAAACTTTTTGTGTGCCGGAATTGCTTGGGTCGAGATGACGTTTTTGGAAGGAGGATTTTATGGCGACGAGTGTTGATGCGGTGGTTGATCTGCGGTATCCGGTTGGGCAGTGCGTGATGCCGGCGGTGATCGGACATGCGGAGATTGCGGCTGCGGTGGCGACGATTGAAGGGCTGCCGAAGGCTATGCGGGCGGCGGTGGCTGGGCTGTCGGAGGCGCAGATTGATACGCCGTATCGCGAGGGCGGATGGACGGTGCGGCAGCTGGCGCATCATGTCTCGGACAGCCATATGAATGCTTTTATTCGAGTGCGGCTGGCGCTGACGGAAGAATCGCCGCTGATAACCGGGTACAACGAGAAGGCGTGGGCGGAACTGGCGGATTCGAAGGGGCCGATTGAGGTGCCGCTGGGGATTCTTGAGGGAGTTCATGCACGGTGGGTGGTGATGCTGAAATCGCTCGATGAGGCGCAGTGGAAGAGGGAGTTTCGGCATCCGGAGCGTGGGCCTTCGAGTATCGCGGCAGCGACCTTGCTGTATCAATGGCATAGTTTGCACCATACGGCGCACGTGACAGAGCTGCGGCGTAGGGAGGGGTGGTAACGCTGCTGCTCTTGCGTTCTTAGGTAGAAGGATCCAGGCAGCATCGGTGATGGGAGCGTTCTCGGGGTCCTCTGACTGCGCATCGCGCGGTGAATCTGCACGATGCTTCGCTCAGGATGACGGAGTCCAGGGTAAGGATAGGAAAGCGGTTCGCGCTTGGCGCGAATGTCCCATTCATCGCTTAAGACAACAACGCGATGAATGGGCACATAGCGGTATACGTCCCACATCTCAGAGGCGAGATGTGAAGCACCCGTGATATCGCGGCTGGGACAAGAAACGCAGATTCCCTGCGGGAATGACAAATAAAAAGGTATGCTCGTGCGATGAAGGCCGGAGCTGAGATTTCTCCCGGACAAAGAGAGCAGACGGCGCGTCAGGTGGCTGAGGCGCTGGAGACGTTTCTGGCTGAGCATCCGGCGGCGGTGCTGCTGGAGGATGGGCGGCCGCTGTTCGATATGCGGACGGCGAAGTACACGGTGGGGGGCGAGCATGGGCGGTGCTCGCTGCATATGTGGGATGAAGAACGGAACCTGGTGCGGCGGGTGGTGGAGGCGGCTCCGCGCAAGGCGTCGCTGCGGTTGAGTACATTGCGGTTTGGGCAGACGAAGCCGCAGATGCTGGAGCTGGTGGCGGACAAAGATCGGCGGACGCCCTCGTCCAGAGAGAGTACGCGGCTGAGGTATCTGCGGCGGCTGGAGAAGGCGCTGTTGCGGGAGTTTCCGGACTGGAATCCTGAGGGGTTTCGCACCTCGATGGATCTGGAGAAGAGCTTTGGGCCGGCTTATGCGCGTGGAGTGCAGGTGAAGGGCACGCAGGCTTGGGCGGTGATTGGGGTCAACAGAGAGGAGACGCAGGCGACCGTCGACGGTGTGCTGACGCCGGGGATTCTATGGCTGGCGCAGTGCCGGGAGAGCGCGGGCGGGCGGCGACTGTTTCAGGGGCTTCGAGTCATCGTGCCGACGGGGATGGAGGCGCTGACGCTCTCACGGCTGACGTGGCTGAATCCGGCGGTGGCGAAGTGGGAGTTGTACGTCTTCGAGGAAGAGACGGACGAGCTTGCGGCGCGGGAGGCGGGGGACTTTGGGAATCTGGTGACGCGGCTGTTGCACGCTCCGAATGAGGCGGCGGCACGGGAGCGGTTTGGCGAGGCCGCGAAGAGGGTGCTGGCGCTGGTGCCTCAGGTGATGCGAGGCACGGTGGAGACGCGAGTGCGGAGCGGCGGGGAGATGGCGTTCCTGATCCATGGGCTGGAGTTTGCGCGGGTGAAGACGGGATATGCGGGGGAGAGCTTCAATCGCGTAGAGGAGATTACGTTTGGGGCGGGAGCGAATGAGACTCCGCTGACGGAGGAGAACGAGACCGAGTTGAGGGAGCTGGTGGAGCGGCTGTTTGCGCGACGGAGTGCGATGGGGAGCACGCGGGACGTGCTTTACCGGATGGCTCCGGAGCGGTGGTTGGAGAGCGTGCTGCGGAAGAACGTGGAACCGATCGATGCGGGGCTCGATCCCGAACATGTGTATACGCAGGTGCCGGCGTTTGCGGCTGCGGACCGGGGGATGCTCGACCTGCTGGGGGTGACGGCGGACGGGCGGCTGGCGGTGATCGAGTTGAAGGCGGAGGAGGATTTGCATCTGGCACTGCAGGGGCTGGACTACTGGGTGAGGGTGCGGGCGCATCATCTGGAGAATCCCGATCCGGTGACGGGGTTGGGAGAGTTTCAGCGGAACGGATACTTTGGCGGAGTGAGGTTGGCGCGCGAGGCACCGAGGTTGTTTCTGGTGGCTCCGGCTTTGCGGATTCATCCGGCTACGGAGACGGTGCTGCGCTATCTTTCGCCGCGTGTGGAGTGGACGCTGGTGGCGATTGATGAGCGGTGGCGGCGGGAGATCAAGGTGGTTTGGAAGAAGCGGAGTTCGGATGGGGCTAGGGGAGTTTATGGCGGGGAAGGGTGAGTCTGTGGCACACATCCCACATCTGGCGATGGTACTGCCAGATATGGGGCACCCGATTTGTGGTTGAAAGGTTTGGGCGGTATGGGTGATGTGGAATCGCTCGGGGTCCTTCGACTCCGCGCTACGCGCTGCGCTCAGGATGACGGCGTTTTCCTTTTGCGGAGCTACGCATGAGTCAGCGGCGGGTATAGAGCCAGGCCCACCCGATGAGCGGGAGTTGCAAGGGGAGCCGGAGGTAGAGCGCCCATGCAGGGATGGATGGGTAGCTGGCATGGTCCATCGCCATGTAGATGTTGGCGGGCATGACGGCGACGAGTAGAGCTACGAGTCCCCATGCGGCGAGGGTGCGGATGGGTGGGTTGAAGAGCAGGCCGATCCCGCCGAAGATCTCGCAGAGACCACTGATGTGGACGAGGAGGAGATGGGCGGGGAGGTACGGCGGCATGATGCGGACGTACGTCTGAGGGATGAGGAAGTGGAGGGTTCCGGCGGCGATGAAGACGATTGCTAGGAGTAGGCGCATCGAGTTCAAGCGTAAAGGTCCACTTTGGAGGGCGGTCGGGCGCGATGAAGGTTCGTGGTGGGAAGGTTCGAGCGGCATGGGTGATTCGGGAGGTCTCGGGGTCCTTCGACTACGGCCCTCGCGGTGAGGCTGCGAAGGCCTTCGCTCAGGATGACGGAGTTCTTGGGTGGGATGAAAAGAAAAAACCGGCCTACAGAGGATCCTCTGCTGGCCGGTGTTGGATATTCGGGGAGGGCTTACTTTGCTGCCAGAGCCAGAGCGTCGCGGTGATCGCGTACGTGGTTGTGCGAGGCGATGACATGCTCCTGCTGGGTGATGAGAAGCTGCTTGATCGGGAGAGGGAGCGGCTGTTCTAGAGCATCGGCGTAGGCCTTCTTGGCTACGTCTTCGCCCTGCTCGGCGATGGACAGGACTTCGTGGTCGCCCTTGACGACGCTGAGTTTCACGTTGCCCCAGGTGCGATGGAGAGCTCCGGCTACGGTGCCTGTCTCCTTCACGTCGTGGACGCCGGCGTGGTGGAGTTCGCTCTCGAGGTCGCCGCGGAAGCTGGCTCGCTTGAGCGCCTCGGCTACGAAGAACTGCTTGAGGTGAGGGTCCTGAAGATGCTCGGCGAGATCGGTGAAGCCCTTCTGGCCATCTTCGAGGGAGTTGATGACGTTCTTGAGGACCTTGATTACTTCTTCGTTGTTGATCGATTCGGCCATGATGTTTTCCCTTCGGAACTTTGAGTTGCGTGGCAGGGTCCGCCGGTTGTGGGCCATTCTCCGTCACCGGCGACAAGCGGAGGAAATGGCGAAAACCCGTTCCCCTGCGCGACGCTTGATAAGGACTGCCGTGCGGTCTATCGCGCGCGGCAGCGAGTATGGGTATCTAGATGCGATGGGGGGTGTGGGGTTTGCTTGTGGATTTTATTTGGTGGGGTACGGTCCTAAGCAAAGACAAGAACAACCCGCAACTGCCAATGCGGGGGTCTCTCCACTTCCCCTTCGCTGCGCTCAGGGTCCGGTCGAGATGACGTTTCTCATGGGGCGGGCGAAAGGCAAAAGCAGCGGCAACAGCAAAAGCAGATCCTCCGCCTGCGGCGAAGGATGACAATGGTTTGGGTGGATGGGTTCGGGGTGGGTGAGCAGGGAGGTACGTGGCGGGTCGATCTTCGCCCTTTAGTCGCTGGTAGCTGGAATAATCGAGTGTACCTGCCAGAGTTGCGCGGAACGACAGAACCTGAGGACGACGCGGCCTGGTGGCCAACGCTCGAACGAAGTAGGTCAAACGCTTGAAGACGCTCCGGTTTGTTCTCGCTCCAACTCGAAATCGCAGGGTCAATGAGATTCTGGGCATGATGGTACTGGTGTCGGCGGCGCTGCTGCTGCTGGCTCTGGTCAGCTATACCGCGTCTGACCCGTCGTTCAATACGGTGGGGAGTTATGTGACGGGGAGACCTGCGCATAACTGGACGGGGCTAATTGGGGCCTGGGTTTCGGATTCGGCGCTGCAGATTATGGGCGTTGCGGTGTTTCTGCTGCCGCTGGTGATGGTGCGGCTGGGGATCAGCTGGATGCGGTCGATGCCGGCGGGTTCAGGGCTGGCTAAGGGGATTGGACTGACGCTTTGGGTGGTGTTTGCGCCGGCGGCGATTGCGCTGCTGCCGGGGCATCTTTTGTGGATGCACTCGCTGCCGCTTGAAGGCGTGACGGGGCGAATTCTGGGCGATGCGATGGTGCACTACCTGAACCTGCCGGGAGCGGTGATCGTGCTGACGCTGATGGTGGCGCTGTCGCTGTACCTGGCGACGACGTTCACGTTCAATACGGCGAGCGAGTGGATGGCGGCGCGGTTCAGCTTTGTGCAGCGGATTCAGGAGTGGTGGCTAAGCCGGAAGCGGAAGCGGTCGGACGCCGAGGCGGACGAGATTATTGGGGCGTACGAGAGCAAGCGTGAGCGGGCGATCGAACGGGCGCGCAAGGCCGAGGAGAAGGCGCGGAAGAAGTCGCCGGCAGAGATGGCGGATGCACTGGCCGCTGACGAGAACGAGCCGAGCACGAGTCTGCTGGGTGGACTGTTTGGATGGTGGGGCAGACGCAAGGCTCGTCGTGACGAACTGGCGATGAGTCAGGAAGAGGAACCAATGGTGGTTCCGGCGCCAGCTTCGATGTGGCAGAGGATGCCGCGGACGGATGTGGATGCTCCTCCAGCGACGGCGCTGGGAACGGCTGCGGCAGCGGCGGCCCCCTATGCAGAGGCATTGGCGGCGGCTTCGGCACCGCTGTTCCACGAGGAGGCATTCGATCTGCCGGATAGCGCGCCTGCGCCGTGGGCGCTCGATGAGGTGATTGGTTCGGAGATCTCGGCTTCGCGTCCGGGGAACCTGGTGGAGATGCCTCGACCGATGGCTCCGTTCGCTGAACCGGAGCCGATGCCTGATGCGATGCCGCTGGCGCAGATGCCGGGACAGATTTCATTCGGCAAGCGGGCGGATGCGGACCAGGTAGCGGTGGTGATTACGCCGAAGTCGGTGCGCGGGTATAAGCTGCCGCCTTCGACGCTGCTCTTCCAAAGCGAAGACCATGCCGTGGTGAGAGAAGATGCGCTGCGTGATGAGGCGCGGGTGCTGGTGGAGAAGTGCGCGGAGTTTGGCGTGGATGGCCAAGTGACGCAGATCAATCCCGGGCCGGTGGTGACGACGTTCGAGTTCCGGCCGGATGCGGGCGTGAAGTATGCGCGCGTGACCGGGTTGGCCGACGATCTCTGTCTGGCGATGGCGGCGGAGTCGATCTTGATTGAGCGGATGCCGGGTAAGTCGACTGTCGGTATCCAGGTGCCGAACCATGAGCGCGAGACGATCTGGCTGAGGGATGTCGTCGAGTGCGAGTCGTTTGCGCAGAGCAAAAGCAAGCTGGCGATTGCGCTGGGTAAGGACATCAACGGGCGGATTGTGACGGCTGACCTGGCGGCGATGCCGCATGTGCTGATCGCGGGATCGACGGGTTCGGGTAAGTCGGTGGCGATTAACGCGATGATTATGAGCGTGCTGTTCAAGAGCACGCCGGAGCAGGTGAGGATGATTCTCGTCGACCCGAAGCGGGTTGAGTTGGGGATGTACGAGGGCATTCCGCATCTGTTTACGCCGATCATTACCGAGGCAAAGCTGGCGGCGAATGCTCTGAAGAATGCGGTGCGGGAGATGGAGCGGCGGCTGAAGCTGCTTGCTGCCAACCACGTCAGGAATATCGACCAGTTCAACAAGCTCTTTGATCATGGCAGCGAGTATCTGTTTGAGGACGTGAACCAGGAGCCGCTGCCTTACATCATCATCATCATCGATGAGCTTGCGGATTTGATGATGCTGGATCGCGCGAACGTTGAGGAGTCGATTACCCGGCTGGCGCAGATGGCGCGTGCTGTGGGGATTCATCTGGTGCTGGCTACGCAGCGGCCCAGCGTGGATGTCATCACCGGGTTGATCAAGGCGAATGTGCCTACGCGTATGAGCTTCCGGTTGGCGACGAAGGTGGACTCGCGGACGATCATCGACAGCAATGGAGCGGAGAGCCTGCTGGGGCGGGGAGATATGTTGTATCTGCCACCGGGGACGAGCCGGGTGCAGCGGGTGCATGCGCCGTTTGTGACGGAGAAGGAGATCTCGGCGGTCACGGAGTTCTGGAAGGCGCAGGGTGAGGCCGAGTATGTGCATGGCTTCCTCGAAGGGCCGAAGGACGATAAGGGTAGAGAGATCGACGATATGAGCGGCGGCGAGGACAACGACGAGCTCTACGAAGATGCGATGCGGCTGGTGTTTGAGTTTGGCAAGGCGAGCACTTCCCTGCTGCAAAGACGGTTGCGGATCGGGTATGGCAGGGCGGCGCATCTGATCGACATGATGGAGAACGATGGTCTGGTGGGGCCGGCGGATGGATCGAAGCCGCGGGAGATTTTGAAGTCGGCGGATTGGCTGGCGGAGATTGAGGCAGCGGCGCGGTAGAGGGAAGTTTTGAGACACAAGATTTGGGTTTGGCTGCTTTCCTTCAGCCTCTTCGTTTTCGTGCTGGTAGATCTTGGAGCGATCTATGCGGCGGTCGCGGGTATCGAACCGCCGCGAGTACTCATTACGTGCGGCATTATTACCTGGATATCATTCACGGCGCTTCGACAACGCATGATGCGAAAACCCGTTTGCGCACGCCAACAGGCCCACCATAAGCAGGGGAATGATCCGCGGCGTTAGCTATTGGGCTGAAAGGTTCGAGCGGACACGGTAATGTCAGCAGCGACGGGGTCCTTCGACTGCGCCCCTTGCGGTGAAGCTGCAAGGGACTTCGCTCAGGATGACGGAGTTGTGGTTGGTGGAGGAAGAACGAGCAACGTCAAGGACAACAGCAGATCCTCCGCCTGCGGCGAAGGATGACAAGGGTTGGCGGTGGATGACAAGGGTTGGGAGTTGTGAAAGCTTGAAGTCCTGTAGGCTGTTGCTACCCGGCTTCGATAAATCACTCTCTGGTGAACCTCTTGCATATGTCTCAGCGAATCGTCTTGTTTGCGGCAGTGTTTTCGGTGGCTGCTCTGTCTTCTCATGCGCAGACCGTTCCGCAGTATCCCAACTATCCAAGTGAGACGCCAACCACTTTGCAGCAGCCGACCTATGCCGGTGAGGGCATGGACTATGAGCGGCGCGAGGTGATGATCGCCATGCGCGACGGGGTGAAGCTGCATACCGTCATCCTGGTTCCCCTGTCTCTAAAAGAGAAGCCAGCGAAGCATGAGGGGATGCTGCTGACGCGCACTCCTTATAGCGCTACGGCGACGACAACCAATGCGCAAAGTATTCATCTCGCGAGCGCGCTGTTTGGGTATGACAATGCGCTGGAGACGATCATCGGTGGTGGATACATTCGCGTGGTGCAGGACATTCGCGGCAAGTATGGCAGCGAGGGCGATTATGTGATGAACCGGCCGAATCATGGACCGCTGAATCCTACTCCCGTGGATGAGACGACCGATACCTACGACACCATAGACTGGCTGGTGAAGCATGTGCCGGAGTCGAATGGAAAGGTGGGGATCCTGGGTATCTCGTATGACGGATTTACGGCGCTGATTCCAATCTCGCATCCGCATCCGGCGCTGAAGGTTGCTGTGCCGATGAACCCGATGGTGGATGGGTGGCGCGGCGACGACTGGTTCCATAACGGGGCGTTCCGGCAACAGAACATGAGCTACATCTATGAGCAGGCGGGGTCGCGAGGGAATGACTATCACTGGCTGAATACGTACTTCGACGACTATGACTTTTATATGAGGTTTGGGTCGGCGGGAGAGTTGGGCAAACGTCGGGGGCTGGAGCAGATCGGGTTCTGGAAGAAGGTCATCGAGCATCCCGCATACGACAGCTTCTGGAGTGATCAGGCGGTCGACAAGGTAGTGGCTGCAGAGCCGCTGACGGTGCCGACGATGCTGGTGCAGAGCCTATGGGACCAGGAGGACATCTACGGAGCGATTGCGACGTACAAGGCGCTGGAGCCGAAGGACACGCATAACGACAAGCTGTTCCTGGTGATTGGGCCGTGGCATCATGGGCAGGAGATCGAAGAGGCGAGTTCGCTGGGAGCGGTGAAGTTCCATAGCGATACCGGGCTTTATTTTCGCGAGCAGATTCTTGCGCCGTTCCTCGCACACTATCTGAAGGATGATCCGCCACCGCTGAAGACGGCTCCGGTGACCGCGTATGAGACGGGGACGAATACGTGGGAGCGGCTGGAGTCGTGGCCTTCGGGATGCGCGCATGGGTGCGAGCCGAAGGCGACTCCGATGTATTTGCAGGCGGGATCGAAGCTGGGGTTCAAAGTGCCTGCCGGGGGCGAGGAGTTTGATGAGTTTGTGTCCGATCCGGCCAAGCCTGTTCCCTTTCGTACAAGGCCGAACCAGCCGATGGGGTATACGCCGAACCTCTCGTGGGTGCGGTGGCTGGTGGACGATCAGCGGGAGTTCTCTGGCCGGACGGATGTGCTGACGTATACAAGCGACGTGCTGACTTCGCCGCTGAAGATCAGCGGGGAGCCGATTGCTCACCTCGTGGCTTCGACGACCGGCAGCGATGCGGACTGGGTGGTGAAGCTGATCGATGTGTACCCGGATGAGGTTGGCGGTGACGTCGAGATGGGCGGGTATCAGCTTGCGGTGTCGATGGACATCTTCCGCGGGCGTTATCGCGAGAGCCTGGCGGAGGCGAAGGCGATTCCGCCGAATGAGCCGCTCACGTATAAGTTCGCGCTGCCTACGGTGAACCATGTGTTTCTGCCGGGGCACAAGGTGATGGTGCAGGTGCAGTCGAGCTGGTTCCCGCTGTATGACCGGAACCCGCAGACGTTTGTGCCGAATATCTTCTTTGCCAAGCCGGAGGATTATAAGAAGGCTACCGAGAGGGTGTATCACTCAGGGAAAGAGGCTAGTTTTGTGGAGTTGCCGGTGGTGAAGTAGTTGGTGGCGGTTCGAAAAGGCTAGGGATAAGGTTTACGTTCCCACCCATGCGCGGTGAGGCTGCGCATGGATGGGGCACCCGGGCTTCGGTGGCTGAACAAATGCGGAGATTCACCGCTTCGCTCAGAATGAAGGCAGTGACCTAACGGGGGAGTTTTTTGGCGCTGCGGAAGGCGGTCAGGGCGAGGATACAGACGACTGCCAGGAGGACGATCCAGAGGAGTTCGGGGTGGCGCTCGGTGAAGGGGCGGGTGTCGGTGCGGGGGGTGTAGGTGGGGTTTGATGCTTCGGGCGCCAGGGTGGCGATCAACGGCGTGGCGGAGGGCTTGAAGAGTTTGGCGTAGTCATAGATCGGGGCTTCGAGGGTGGAGTCACCGTAGAAAAGTTGCAAGGGCTGGTTGGTGGCGACAGTGGCGTCGAAGCAGATGCGGCGCTGACGCATCTGGAGCTGGACGGAGGCGATGGGAAGAGGGGTGTCGTCTCCGTTGTCGATGGCCACCTGGAGCTCGGCGAAGTGCTGCATGTTGGCGCCGATGGCGGTGGGGATGGCGAGGTCTTCCTGGGCGATCTCGCGGCCGGCTTCGAGCTTGTGAACGCTGAGGATGGTGCCGGTGGAAGTCTCGGCGGAAGGCGGGGTGTCGTCTTCCGGGGCTGAGTCGACTGTGGGGTCGGGGTTCTTGCCGGGTATGACGCGGGCCTCGAGGCGAACGGCGCGGCTGAAGCTGCCCTTGTAGCCGGGGGCAAGAGTGAAGGCGATGCGTTCAATGGGAACGCGAGCGGGGACCTGAAAGGTGGCCACGGATTCGCGGCCGCGCTGGATCACGGCGGAGGTCTGCTGGAGTGTGGTGTAGAGGGTCTGGGCCTCGCGGCTGGGCGGGACGGAGGCGGACTTGACGATCTCTGGACGGTTCAGGGACGCGGCGGTGCCGGACGTTCCGGGCGCGGGGGCGAGGGATAGATCGATGTGGAGGTAGGGAAAGCTGGACTCTGAGAGCGGCAGGCTGGTGCTGTGCGAGAGGTGCTGGCTGGCGAGGTCGAAGAGGGTGAAGCTGCCGAGGCTGGTGGGTTGGGGCGCGGAGAGTTGCTGGCTGCCGGAGACCTCGGCGGTGGCGATGAAGTCGTGGGCGTCGAGATCGAGGGCGACGGCAGTGTAGGGGCGCGACGGCATGGCGAGGTCGAAGACGATGTGGCCGGAGCGGGTGCCGAGGTTGAGGATGCGGGCGTCGTCGGTGTCCTGCTGGAGGGGCTCACTGAGGGTGATGGCGTAGGGGATTTCGGGACGACCTGCTTCGGTGTTTCTGGCGTAGATGCGGAGGTCTTTGAGGGACGGGGAGGCGTGGGTGAAGACGGAGGCGTCAAGGACGGCGCAGGTCTCGCCGACAAGAGGCGTCACGGAGGTCGGAAGGCGGATGGTGCGTTCGTAGCGGAAGTGTTGCGGGGAAGCTTCGGGGTGAGGCGTGACCTGGAAGAAAAGGAGCAACGAGGCGAGGACGGGTTTGGCGGCGGCGAGATGGAGGCTGGGCCGGACTCGGTCGAATAGCACGTCCCGATTCTAGAACGAAGTGGACGATTGGTTTGGGGAGGGTCTGGGTTGAAAGGTTCGAGAGGTTGTGGGACATGAGCGGTATCGGGGTCTTTCGACTCCGCTGCCGATAACGGCAAAAACAAGAGCAAACAAAAGCGAATGCGGGGTCTCTCTCCACTACGCCGTGCGATAAGGCTGCACGGCTGCGGTCGAGATGACGTTTCTTTCGATTGGTTCTGAATTTTGTGACTGAGAAATGGAGACGTTTGTGAGAACTATTCGCCGATGAGGTGAAGGACGATCTCGCGGCGGTGGGGGCGGGTGCGGTGTTCGAAGAGGTAGATGCCCTGCCAGGTGCCGAGCGCGAGGCGTCCCTCTACGAGCGGGATGGAGAGTTGCACCTGGGTAAGGGCGGTCTTAAGGTGGGCGGGCATGTCGTCGGGGCCTTCGGAGTCGTGGCGATACGGGCCGTTTTCGGGGGCGATGCGGTCGAAGTAGGCCTTGATGTCGGTGCGGACGGTGGGGTCGGCGTTCTCCTGGACGAGGAGCGAGGCGGAGGTGTGGCGGCAGAAGACGGTGAGCAGGCCAGTGTGAATCTCCTGACGGCTGATCCATTGGGCGACGGCGGAGGTGAACTCGTAGAGGTTCTGGCCGCGGGTGGTGATTTCGAGGGTGTGTGTTGACTGCTTCAAGCTTTGCTCCTGTATTGTCTGGACTGTTCCAAGAGTAAAGGGGGCGGATAACGAGCGATGGGCGCTTCTCCGACAGTAAATTTGTTGACATTTCGGGATGATTACCTTAAAGTAGGTGAGTGGCAAGACTCCCTTCGGGTTGAGTCGGTCACAGCGAAGTCCACCCACTTCGTTGCAATAACAGGCAAACCCACGCATCAGCCCCCACCGCGCTGCGTGGGTTTCCTCTTTAAGCCGTTTTACAGCAGATGAGGCGTACCTCAGCGGCTGAAGCCGCGTTCCCTGAAAAGCATCTTTGGCACGGCTGAAGCCGTGCCAATACGCGAGACGAGCCAAGGACCAGCCATGCGCTTGTCATGCCGATAGACTGGGATGGATGCCTTTTGAGACCCCGAATTCGACGCCAGAGATTAAGCCTCTTCTGCAGCCTGTGACTTCTTCAAGCGGGTTTGCGCCGCTCAGGATCGCGCTGTTTCGCGATCGCTGGATTGCGTCGACCGTGTCGAACGTTGGGACATGGATGCAGGACACGGCAGCGACGTGGCTGATGACGACGCTGACCACCTCGCCGCTGCTGATCGCGCTGATGCAGGCGGCGGCGAGCTTGCCGGTGCTGATCTTGGGGCTGCTGGCCGGGGCCACGGCGGACATCTTCGACCGGCGGCGGCTGCTGATCTTCTGGCAGGCGTGGATGCTGGCGACGGTCGCGGTGTTGGCGGTGCTGACGTTTCTGGGGCATATCTCTCCGTGGGCGCTGCTGTCGTTTACGTTTCTGATGAATGTGGGATCGGCGATGAACAATCCGGCCTGGCAGGCGATTGTGCCGGAGCTGGTGCCGCGGGAGCTGATTCCGGATACGGTGTCGTTGAACTCGGCGAGCAACAACCTGGCGCGGGCAGTGGGGCCGGCGCTGGGCGGGTTGATGGTGGCGTCGTTCAAGGGCGTCGATAAAGGTGCTGGTTCGGTGTTCCTGCTGAACGCACTGAGCTTTGCGGGCGTGATCTGGGTGCTGGTGAACTGGAAGCGGGTGCCGCTGTTCAAGAGCGTGCTGCCCGCGGAGCGTATCGAGGGGTCGATCCGGTCGGGGCTGCGGTATGTGCGGTACTCGCCGTCACTACAGTCGTCGCTGATACGGGCGTTCACGTTTACGTTTTTCGTCTCGGCGGTGTGGTCGCTGCTGGCGGTTGTGGCGAACCGTGACCTGCACCAGGGAGCGATGGGGTACGGCATTCTGAATGGCTCGCTGGGACTGGGGGCAGTCATCGCGGCGACCGTTCTGGGCAAGGTAAGGCGCAGGTTTGGAGCGAGCCGCATGATTGCCGTAGCGACGGCGTACATGGCGCTGACGCTGCTGGTGATGGCCCGGGTGCGGTCTCCAGGAATCATTATTGCGGTGCTGATTGCTGCGGGCTTTGCGTGGACGAGCACGATGGCGACGCTGAATACTTCGGTGCAACTTGCGGTGCCGGCGTGGGTGCAGGCGCGGGCGCTGGGGACTTACCTGATGACGTTCCAGGGCGGACTGGCGCTGGGGTCGATTACCTGGGGGTTTGTGGCGGAGCATAGCTCGACGCCGGTGGCGCTGGTGGCGGCGGCGGCGGGGCTGCTGGTGACACTGCCGGTGGTGCACCGGTTCAGGATTCTGGAGGGCCCGTTGCCGGACCACACTCCTTACCAGTGGCAGCGGCCGGCACCGCAACTGGCGGGTGAGTCGGATGTGACGGCGGGGCCGGTGCGGGTGAGCGTGGAGTACGTAGTGAAGGCGGAGCACTATGCGGAGTTCACCAAGGCGATCCATCAGCTGCGCGGAGTGAGGCTGCGGGATGGGGCGATACGGTGGGGGATCTATCGGGATGCGACGGATCCGGAGCGGCTGAACGAGACGTTCCTGATGGAGTCGTGGCTGGACTATCTTCGGAGCCGGGAACGGGTGACGGCGGAGGACGCGGCGATTCGGGACCGGGTTTATGCGATGAATGAAAGCGGCGAGAGGCCGAAGGTGTCGTACCAGATCTATGCGAGCGAAGTTGCGGGGTAAGACAGGTCTGGGTGGCTTGGCAGGGGTGAAAAGAGGAAATGCGGGGGTCTCTCCACTGCGCGACCGACGATACAACCGTCCGCCGCTTCAGTCGAGATGACGTCTCTTGAGTTGGGGTGTGGCGCGCCGATTGAAGGTTGCGCTTCTTTGCGGCGATCTCGGCGAATCTCCATCTATTGATTGATGGACGTCTCCACCATAAACGGGCAGACTGGTAGGCCTATGTCTACTGCTCCGTTCTCCGTTCCGACTGTCGCCGTTGCCGCTCCTACGCGCCGTTTGCCGAGGCTTGAGGTCTCGCTGTCGATCCTGCTGGCGGTGAGTATCGCGCTGATCTTCTGGACGCAGCAGCGGTATCCGGCTTTGCTGAAGAAGCTCCATGCGGGCAATGGGGTGAAGGTGGCCGGGACGATCTCGTTTGACGCGCTGCTGAAGGTGACTCCGGAGATGCCGGTGCCGGAGCAGATTGCGAAGACGAGCGTGAACTGGCTGTATACCAACCGGTTTGGGATGTACTTCGCGGTGCCGTTTGGGGCGGCGATGATGACGCTGTTTGCCGGGGCGATGGTGCCAAAGCGGTTTGAATCTGCGGCGGGGAATGTGCTGTGCGGGGCGGTGGCGGGAGCTCCGCTGGGCGTTTGCACGAACTGCGCGACGCCGGTGGCACAGAGCCTGATCGTGGGTGGCGCGAGCACCCGGATGACGCTGGCGGCGATGATCGCTTCGCCGACGATGAACCCCGTGGTGGTGGCGATGGCGTTTGTGCTGTTTCCACTGCACATTGCGCTTTGGCGCGTGGCCGTGCCGGTCTTGCTGCTGGCTTGCGTGCCGCTGCTGGTGGCGGAGAACAAGCGGAAGATTCTTTCGATGGGATCGTTTGAGGAGCAGCCTTCGCTGGGTGCTCGGCTGGCGGCGTTTGGGGCGAAGTACCTGCGGAACTTTGCGCGGCTGTTCCTGATGACGCTGCCGTGGATGCTGCTGGCAGCGGTGCTGGGCGCGACGATGGCGGTGGTGATTCCGGCGTATGGGACGCATCTGCCGGTGTCGGTGATCGGCGTGATTGGGGTGGCGATTGTGGGGACGCTGCTGCCGGTTCCTATGGCTCTGGATGTGGCGTTGGCGTTTGTACTTTATCGCGCGGGCGCTCCGGCGGCTTATGTGGTGGCGCTGCTGTGCACGCTGGGGCCGGTGAGCGTCTATTCGCTGAGTGCGATGTCGGAGTTGGTGGGGAAGAAGGCGGGGTTGCGGCTGGCGGGTGCGGTAGCCGGGTTGGGAGTAATGGCGGGGTTGGCGGTGATGTGGAGCGGGGTTTAGGGGGCGTACGTCCCACATCTCAGGAGCGAGATGTGCGGTGCCCGGCCCACCGGCACAGAGTTATGCTTAGATGGGGAAGATGAAATGGCCAAGGGCGAAGTGCCGATCAAATCCGGATATGAGCATGATGCCCTCACGCGATGGAGACGCTTCTTACAGTGGCGGCCTGGTCAGCGTGCCGAGATAAAACGCAAGTATAACAAGCGTGTTCGCAGAGAAGCTAAGGGCGTTCTCTCTAAAGAGTCAATTTAGATCTCGCTAGCCCTCTGAAGGCTGACCGGCGTTCTTCGAAGCGGCCAAGATACAAACCAATCAATTTGTTCGCGACAAGCGAGATCTATTTCCAAAATAGGGAGCTGCCACCTTGCAGAAGAAAAGTGTAGAGGAAGTTCTGCAAGGAGCCGAGTTCATATTGCTCACCGCTCAGCACGGGCTGGAGGATATGCGAACTACTCCAGGACGTTTGCGGTCGGGTTTCGCTAATGTAGTGAATTGGGGACGTTCTGTAACTTTTGCATTACCGCACCTAAAGAATATTGTTCAGGATTTTGAGGCTTGGTACGAACCCGAAATGGCTAAGTTGAAAGCTGATCCAATCGCGGGCTATATGTACGTGCTTCGGAACAAGATAGTTAAAGAAGGTGAGTCAATCTCCTTGACTAATGAGGTTGTGATCCACGATTTTCAGCCCGAGAGGGATTTTGGCCCTCGGCCGCCAGGAAGCGTGGCTATGTTCGTAGGAGATTCGGAAGGCGGGTCCGGATGGATGATAAAAACTCCGAGCGGGGAGCTTGAAAAGTACTACATTTCACTACGGCCAGAAGTAGCTTCTATTTACTGTTCCCTAAGAAATCCTCCGGTGATCAATGGCGTACCGGTTGACTCGCCTGTCGAATTAGCCCGTTTATATCTCTCCAGCCTCGAGCGCCTAGTACGCGAAGCTCGGCAAAGATTTCATTCTCTTTAGCGGGTGGCCGTGATTTTCAGCGACGTCGATGCCAGTAGCATCGCGTTCTTCGACTCCCGGCTACGCTCAGGGTTGCGGTCTAGCGCCTCTCAACGCATTAGCGGCCGAGATAGAAGAAGCAGATCCTCCCACTTCGTGGAAGGATGACAAGGGAGAAGCTAGCGCCGCTGGTCAGATGCCGAGTTCATTCCGTATGGCGGCGGCAATCGCCTCTGAATGGTGGCGCATGAGGGGTTCGGATTCGGCTTCGATCATGACGCGGGCGAGGGCTTCGGTGCCGGAGTAGCGGATGACGACGCGGCCGGTGTCTTTGAGATCGTGCTCGGCGGCGGCGATGGCGGCGACTACTGTGGGGATGGCATCGAGAGGGCGTTTTTCGCGGACCTTCACGTTGACGATGACCTGGGGGAAGGTCTTGAGGTCGGAGGTTAGGTCGGCAAGGGAGTTCCCTGCCCTTTGCACGATGTCGAGCAGCAGCAGAGCGGTGAGGAGACCGTCGCCGGTGGTGCTGCGGCCGGAGAAGATGATGTGGCCGGATTGTTCGCCGCCGAGGGATGCGCCGGTGGCGAGCATCTGCTCGAGGACATACTTGTCGCCTACGTTGGCGCGGAGCATTTTTATATTCGTCCGTTTTAAAGCGGCTTCTAAGCCCATGTTGGACATCGTCGTCGCGACGACCGTGTTGTTCGCGAGGGCGTTGCGGGCGGCGAGGTCTCTTGCTGCCAATAGAAGAACCGCGTCGCCGTTGATGACGTTGCCGTGGTGGTCGGCGAAGAGGGCGCGGTCGGCGTCGCCGTCGAAGGTGATGCCGAGGGTGGCTTTTTGAGCGACTACTTCCTGGGCTACGACGATGGGGTGGAGAGCGCCGCAGTGCTCGTTGATGTTGCGGCCGGTGGGGCTGGCGTGGGTGATGTGGACTTCGCCGCCACCGCGTTCGATCAGGGAGGCGAAGAGCTGCGGTGCGATGGAGCTGGCGGCTCCGTTGGCGCAGTCGATGACGATTTTTTGATTGGTGAGGGTAAGGTCGGGGACGGCGTTCAAGAGGAAGTTGATGTAGGCAAGGCGGTCGGATTCGTTTACGGCGGGCGTGGTTGTGGTGGTTCTATCCCACATCTCAGAGTCGAGATGTGGGGCACCCGGGTTCTGTGGCTGAAAGGTTCGAGCGGTTGTGGTGAGGTCAGCCGCATCGGGATCCTTCGGCTTCGCCTCAGGATGACGGCTTTCCTCAAGCTGGCTAATTTCCAGCTGGCGGAAGATCTCCGCTTCGATGGCTAGTTCGGTGGCGTCGGGGAGTTTGAAGCCGTCGGGGCCGAAGAGCTTGATGCCGTTGTCTTCCCAGGGATTGTGGGAGGCGGAGATGACGATGCCGGCGGCGAAGTTGTGGGTGGCCGCGAGATAGGCGACGCCGGGGGTGGTGATGATGCCGGCGGACTCGACAGTAGCTCCGCCGGCAATGAGACCTGAGGTGAGGGTTGCGGCGATCCAGGTGCCGGATTCGCGGGTATCCGAACCGATCAAGACGCGAGGCGGGCCGATGAGGACCTTTGGCGAGTTGCCGAGGTGATGGGCGAGGGCGAGACCGACGGCGTAGATGGTGGGCGGGTCAAGCGGGGCCTGGCCGGCGACGGCGCGGATGCCGTCGGTGCCGAAGAGCTTCTTCATTCGTGGGTCTCCAAAACTGTGGCGGTGAGGGTGCCGGTGGCCAGGCGGGCGCGGATGCGTTGGCCGGGTTTCACGTCGGCGGCGTTGCGGAGGAGAGTGCCGTTCGAGGCGGGGGAGATGTTTTCATCCCACCCATCAGAATCGATGGGTGGGGCACCCGGGCTTGGTTGGCCGGACATGCTGTCCCACATCTCAGAGGCGAGATGTGGGGCACCCGGATTTGTTGGCTCTGCGTAGATGAGGGCGTAGCCGCGGTTGAGGACGGCTAGCGGCGATAGAGCGTGGAGGCGCGTGGTGGCGGAGGCAAGGCGCGTGCGGCGGGTGTCGAGAAGGTGGCTGCCGATGCGGATGAGGGCTTCGCGGACGCGGTCGAGGCGGCGGTGGGTGAGGGCAAGCCGGGCGGTGGGGGCTTGCTGCTGGAGACGCGCGGTGAGCGACGTGAGGCGGGCGGTGTGAGAGCGGAGGCGGCGGTGCAGGGCGGAGTCGGCGCGGTAGGCGAGGTCGTCGAGGTGCTGCTCGCGGCGGTAGAGGCTGTCGCGGAGGCGCATGAGGACGGAGTCGGCGGAGAGGCGGGCGTAGCGCTGCCGCGACTGCATGAGGCTGTAAGACACGGCGCGCTGAAGGCGGGTGGTGAGGGCGTGGACGCGGTCTTCGATGCGGTGCTGGGCGGCGGTGATGAGCTCGGCGGCGGCTGAGGGCGTGGGAGCGCGGAGGTCGGCGACGAAGTCGGCGATGGTGAAGTCGGTCTCGTGGCCGATGGCGGAGACGATGGGAAGCTCACTGGCGGCGATGGCGCGGGCGAGGGACTCGTCGTTGAAGGCGGCGAGGTCTTCGAGGGAGCCGCCGCCTCTTGCGATGACGATGAGGTCAACTCTGTCGGGATGTGCGTTGAACCAGGCGATGCCGTCGATGACTGTCTGCGGGCTGTTCGTGCCCTGCATGAGGGCGGGGTAGATGAGCAGGTTGAGGCGGGCGTGGCGACGGCGGACGACGGTGACGATGTCGCGGATGACGGCTCCGGTGGGCGAGGTGACGACGCCGATGCAGTGCGGGAAGGGCGGCAGGGGGCGCTTGCGGGCGGCGTCGAAGAGGCCTTCGTCGGCGAGGCGGCGCTTGAGTTGTTCGAAGGCGAGCTGGAGTGCGCCTGCGCCGCGGGGTTCCATGGTCTCGGCGATGAGCTGGAGCTGGCCTCGGGACTCGTAGACGGAGATGCGGCCTCGGACGAGGACGGCTAGGCCGTCTTGCGGGCGGAAGCGGAGGAGTTGGGCCTGGCGGCGGAAGAGGACGATGGGGAGCTGGGCTTCGCCGTCTTTTAGGGTGAAGTAGACGTGGCCGGAGGCGGCGGGGCGGCAGTTGGAGATCTCGCCTTCGACCCAGATGTTGGAGTAGGCGGACTCGGTGTGCTGGCGGATGTCGGCGACGAGGGCGCGGACGGAGTAGATGCGGCGTTCTTGCTCAACGGGAACGACAGTGGCAGAGGCCGGAATGTGGGGATTCTTCGCTGCGCTCAGAATGACGGCTTTTTTAGATTCTGGGGCTGGCGCGGATTCTGCGGTGGAGAAGAGGTCGGGTTGGGTGGGGCGGCTTTTTTCCAGCTTGGGGCGGGATTTGCGGCGCAGGCTGGCCAGGGTATCGGGTGAGGAAGGCGGGTTTTCTCCGGCGGGCATCCAGAGGGAAGTTTAGCATTCTGGGAGTGGGCGGGGGCGGTTCGCGCGGGGCGCGAAGACCCACTCATCGCGAGAGACAAGAGCGCGATGAATGGGGCACACGGGTTATTGGAGCGCGGAACGTTTTACGTCCCACATCTCAGAGGCGAGATGTGGGGCACCCGATCTATTCAGGAACGAACCAGTCGGCGCGTGGGTCGGAATGGCGAAGGGTGTCGTTCTGAGCTATCCCGAGTTGGAGTTGAGCTCGGTTTTCGGGGGTGTCCGGGATGACGGAACAGCGGTTGAGTTCAAGTGGATAGGATGTGTCCGCTGGGTAAAAGGAGATGATGAGGAAGTGTTTGCTTGGGGTCAGCGGAGTCTCTATCTGAAGAGGTGTGGAACGACCGTCAGCCTCAGCAACTACGCTCATCCTTTCGCCCAAGCGATGGAATGTGCTTCCCTTTAGGACTTCGTCGAGCCGGAGATTTGCTGGCTCGCGAATGACGCCTTCTTCGGTGTGTTGGGACTCGGTGATTGAGGTCACTGCAAAGATCTGGCCGGCCTCACGGCCCCGGGCAAAGATTGGGACGCCACATGCCACTGGAAGCGGGGCGTTTTGCTTCTGTGTCTCGATGGTCTCGGGGCGGCCTCCCGTCGCGCCGTCATAGAGGTGCCACCCTTCCGAGGCAGGATAGACATCTTCGATCGCGGTACAGGGTCTAAAGCTCGTGAGGCAGGCAAGGTCGAAGGTTGTGAGATTGCGGACTTGAGAGTCTGGTGTATCGGCAGCAAAGGTGACGCGCGCCATCATGCAGAATGTGCAGCCGCCGGGCCTCGTGAATGTATAGAACGGGTGTCTTGCGAGTTGGTCGGTGCCTGTTAGGTACCAGCCATCGTCGTTACCGAGTCGGCTGGCCGAGTGAATCGTGGCGATGAGCAAGTAGGAATCGTCGACCCTGACGTTATTCACAACGCTGTAGGCAAATACGGCCCCTTTCCGAAGAATTACGCCGTCCTGGACGACGAACGTGACATCTATTAGCGCGGCCCTACTCCCAAGACGCTGAAGCAGATTGTGCGTCGGCGGCCCTATTGAATCAACGGCCTTAGAGTGCTGCGTCCTAGCGAAGGTATATTCTTCCGCCCACTCGGGGCTTTCGAGGCTGATGGTGTAGCGGCAGAAGGAGGCGTCGCAGGTGCCTTCGTAGTGTCCGTGACGGCCCCATCGGGTGATGAGGCGCTGGGCTTCGGGCCAGGTGCTGTGGCGGAGCTGGAGGGATTGGAGGTCGGCCATGAGGTGCTCGGCGCGGAGGCGGTAGAGATAGGTTGCGGTGCGGAGGATGGCGGATAGCAGGAGGACCGCGACAAGGGCATAAAGAGAGGCGCGGAGGAGTCGGCGGGTCCAACGGCGTGCGAGGGCCATGTGGAGTTAGACACCGGTGGCGGGGGAAATGGATCGGGTTGGCAGTGAGTCGTGTGGCGAAAGGTTCGAGCAGATGAGCGGACGTAAGAGGTGTGGCGGGTCCTTCGCTTCGCTCAGGATGACGGCAACAACAACGACAAAGCGAAAACAGGTCCTCCAACTTCGGGAGAAGGCAGTATCGGCGAGGGGACTATCGGGCGGAGGGAGTATTTGCGTCCCACATCTCAAAAGCGAGAATGTGGGGCACCCGGATTCGTGGCCGGGTTTACCTGAAAGTGCGGTGGGTGAGCAGGCGGGGGCCGGCTTCGATGAGGCGGGGCATCATGTTGAAGACGGCGACGCGGGTCCAGAGACTGCCATCGCGGGTGCGGAAGCCCTTTTCGTTGAGGTCGCTGACGATTTTTGGGGTAGGGGAAGTCCTGGGCGAGGAGTTCCATCATCTGCTGGAGGACCTGATTTTCAGTGGGGTCGATCTCGAGGCGGGAGCAGTCATCGGAGATGCGGAGGCCGTAGGGG
Source organism: Granulicella aggregans (assembly GCF_025685565.1). NCBI lineage: Bacteria > Pseudomonadati > Acidobacteriota > Terriglobia > Terriglobales > Acidobacteriaceae > Granulicella > Granulicella aggregans. Next base: position 1,792,238 of record NZ_JAGSYE010000001.1, on the reverse strand, counting down.
ATGTCGTCAGAATAAGCACCTGGGCTGGGGGCTTCGGATTCGGGCAGCTCGCGGCGCCACTCGATGGAGAGGAGCTGCCAGCCGGCAGCCTGACGCTGGTCGATGATGCCGGGGCTGAAGGGGCCGGAGATGACGTCGCGGATGCGTTCGAAGTGCGGCATGGGTGGGACTCCTTTGATGGGGAGCGGCACCGGAGATCGGGGCAATTTGGCTGCCAAAGGTAAGTTGCTGACGTGATTAGGACGGTGGCAATGGAGGATTGCGGCGAGTGTTCGTTTTACAACATGCGTGTCCGGTTGTGGACGGGAGTCCGGCGCGAAGGACCCACCCATGCGGTGAAGCAGCGTGGATGGGGGACGCGGGATAGTACACTTCATGCCATGGAATTGCCTGAGCCCGCTCCAAAGGGTGTCGTACTTCGTCCGATTCACTTGCGAAGCGAGGCGCTGGAAATCGTGCGTCCGGGAAAGATGGTCCCCGATCCACAGCAACCACACTGTGCGGACCATGCCTACTTTCACTCAGAATGCGTGATCTGCAAACGTGCCTGCGCTAACTTTCAACCGTATCCGGTTCGCAAGGACAAGCCAGTGTCGCGGTCGTTTGGATTTACGGACAACATCACAGAAGAAAAACTGCGTGGGCTCGATCCGAAGATGGGAGATGTCTCTCCGGGCGATCCCGAGTTCAGTCTCAGCTTTGTCCTTCTGCGCACGCTGCTCCGGCTGATCTGGCCGTTTAAGACCTGGTGAGGTAACTGCGCGGGAGTGATAAACCGCACCTCAGCGACTAAAGCCGCGAGACAGGTGACGAGCTCATGGCAAGGCTGAAGCCGTGCCCTTAAGCAAGACCGGGCGAGTTGTTCACGTTGGCAGCCGAGGCATAAGGAGTGGCAACAGACGCGGGAGACGGTCAGGCGGAGAGCATGCGGGTGGCTTCGCGGAGGATCTCTTCGGGCGGGCAGGGCTTGAGGAAGACGTGTGTGTTCTGCGGCATCTTGCGAATCTGTTCGCGGACCGGAGGCAGGTTGGTGACGTAGCCGGTGAGCACGATGACCGGGCAGGAGGAGTTCATGCGCGTGAGTTCGACCATGAACTCGAGGCCGTCGCGACCGGGCATGGTGATGTCGCAGAGGATGAGTTCTGGATGGGACTCACGGACGAAGTCAAGGGCGGCGTCGACGGTGTAGGCGACGTGGGTATCAAATCCCCGCTTGCGAAAGATCAGGCCCAGCGTGTCGGCTGTGATTTGTTCATCGTCCATGACCAGGACTCGTTTCATGGTGTGGTTTCGTTGGGAGAGCGGTTGCGTAGTGATGAGACCCCTGTGAGCGTGATGCCAGATTTGGGATACAAGCCCGCTGAGCTTACCGGTATTTTCGATCAGTTACTGTCGTCCAGGCAACATAGCGCTCCTTTATTGCTCTTGCGGCCAGAGATGCTGTCAGGCCAGACGTAGCCTAGAATCTGATTCGGAGCCAAAGGAATTTGCACATCTTAACGGGATTTGCGGGAGTGGTGTTTCTGTTGGCGGTGGGTCTGGACACATTCCAGACAATTATCCTGCCACGGCGTCCAGCGGGACGTTTCCGGATCACCCGGCTGTTTTTCCTGGTGACGTGGGGGCCGTGGGCGGCGATTGCACGACGGATCAAGAGCAAGCGGGTGCGGGAGGACTTTTACGGGATCTACGGGCCGGCATCCCTGATTCTGCTGCTAGTGGTGTGGGCGGCGGTGCTGGAGATCGGGTTCGCGCTGCTGTTCTATGCGATGGGGTCGCCGTTTCACGACGTGACCGGGCATGTGGCGACGAGTGGGCTGGACCAGTTCAAGACCGACCTTTATGTAAGCGGGACGACGTTGTTCACGCTGGGGCTGGGGGACATTCTGCCGCAGGTGGTCTCGGCGCGGGCGATGATTATTACCGAGGCGGGCGTGGGGCTGGGCTTCGTCGCGCTGGTGATTGGGTATGTGCCGGTGCTGTACGGAGCGTTCTCCAAGCGCGAGGTAAGCATCGCGCTGCTGGATGGGCGGGCGGGGTCGCCCCCGACGGCTGGGGAGCTGCTGCGGCGGCATGGGTTCGACGGCGGCGACGAGGCAATTGTCGCACTGCTGATGGAGTGGGAGCGGTGGTCGGCGGAACTGCTGGAGTCGCATGTGTCGTACCCGCTTCTCTGCTACTACAGGTCGCAGCATGACAATCAGAGCTGGCTGTCGGCGCTGACGGCGGTGCTCGATGCGTGTTCGGTGCTGATTACCAGTTTGCAGGGGACGCCGGTACGGCAGGCGCAGTTGACCTTCGCCATGGCAAGGCATGCGCTGGTGGACCTGGTGCTGGTCTTTCATCTGAAGGAGAAGAAGCAGTGGGCGGCGCAGCAGGAGATCGACCGGCTGCCGATGGCGGACTTTCGCAAGCTCTGCGGGCTGCTGAACGATACCGACATTGTGCTGTGCGGCGATCCGGCATCGGAGGAGCGGCTGAGGGCGATCCGGAAGCTCTATGAGCCGTATGCTCATGCTCTGGCGGAGTACCTGGGGATGCCGGTCTCGGATTGGCTCACGGAGCCGAAGAAGAACGACCAGTGGAGCACGGTGGCGGGGCTGCGGTCGCAGAAGGAGATCGCACGGAAGAGAGCCGAGGCCGGGCCTAATAGCGCGGCACCTGACAACGAAGCGAACGAGTATGCGGTTGTGGGTGGGACGCCGCTGCACGAGGACCATAAGTAAGTAAGGGAGTGTAAGTCTCCGACTTCGGATAGTTCCTTTTGAAGCAGGCAGCAACTTCGAAGCGCGGGTTTTTCGCGTTGGCGGAGGATTTATTTATTTTTCTCGAATATTCCTATGCCAGCGAGGTATTATTCCGTCGACGCGGGATAGGCGCGGCACAGCGCATCCGGTCATAGCTCGACTGCATAGCCCGACTTGTTGTTACTCCCCAAGCTACGAGCAACCCGCTACCGATAGATAGCATCAGCCCTCCAAGTCGATGCACGCGGAACGACCCGGCATCGAAATTCTTCCTCACTCGAGCACTGTTGCCTATAAGCGATCTCACCACTCCGGAGACCTACATGAGAGTTCTGCGCGTTGCCCCGTCTTTTTTGCTTCCCATCCTGGTTCTGGCAGTCTTTGCCCTGATAGGGTCTTCGACTGAGTGCCGTGCCCAGGCGTCTACATCGACCGCCCTGGATGTAAGTCCCGCGTGTCTGCAACAGGGGTGCGTCACGACGCTGACGGCGATGGTGACGTCAGGTCCAACGGTAGTGCATCCGGGGCAGGTGATCTTTTGCGACAAGGGACCGGCGGACTGCGAGAACGTCGCTCCGATCGGCCGGGCGCAGCTGCTGGCGAATGGGACGGCGACTATCCGGGTTCAACTTGCACCGGGGCCGCACCAACTGCGGGCGATCTTTCACGGGACGAAGACCTATGCGGGAAGCACCTCTGTTTATCACGATTTTTCGACCACGCCCAGCGCGGCAGTCGCGGCGACCAGCGTCGCTGGTAGCGCGGTTCCAGCCAGCGCGGGGTTTACTTTGTCGGCGAATGTGCAGAGCGTGGGAAGCCTGAGGCCGGGCGGAACCGTTACGTTTACAGACGCTTCCAGAGACAATGCTGTGCTGGCGACCGCGCCGGTGGTTGTGAATGTCGACTACCTTCCCTACCTTTCGTACCTTGGCGGGAATTTGCTGGACCTCTCCAGCGTTCCTGCGGCGCTTAAGACAACGGCGGTTGCAGCGACGACCGGGGACTTCAACAACGATGGATTTCAGGACATCGCGGAGACCAATAGCGCTTCGACATTGAACGTTCTGCTTGACAACGGAGCTGGTGCCTTTACGCCCGGGCCTACGCCTGCAGGACCAACCGGAGCGCATGGAGCTCTGCTTACGGCGGACTTCAACGGAGACGGCAATCTCGATATCGCAATTCCGGACGCAGCGACGAACTCGATTTATATCGGACTGGGAAATGGCAATGGAACGTTTACAGCAGCTACTGCGACTCACTTGACCGACAGTCCGCTGTTCCTCGCGACGGGCGACCTGAACAGGGATGGGATAGCAGACCTGGTTCTTGTCAGCAAGACTGCTTCGGGCGGGGGTGCGATTCATGTGCTGCTGGGACAGGGCGACGGCACGTTTGCGGTGCAGGCAGCGATTTCGCTAGGCGGAGACACACTCGCCAATCCAGCGATTGCGGACTTCAATCATGATGGATTTCAGGACCTGGCCTTCTATGACGTGGTGACGCAACAGATCGTGGTTCTTGGCGGAAATGGGGATGGCACTTTCCAGTCCACTCCCGTTGCAGCTGTCACGCTGATGGGGAGTTTTTATGGTGAGCTGGGCAATGGGGGTTCACTTCTGGTCGGTGACTTCGATAACGACGGCTTTGTGGACGTCGAATTCACAGGATTCGGCAGCGGCGTCTTTTTGCACGGGAACGGTGACTATACCTTCGTTCAGCACGGCAGCAACGGGGTCAGCTATCCGTTCGCCGCCGACGTCATCGGCAATGGCAAGCTGGGTGTAGCGGGGTTCACCGGCTCGGAGGGATATCTCGGGACGTATTTTGGAGCCCAGCAGTTCACCAACCCCTACGGGCAGCAGGGTGATTTTTACACGACCGGCATCGTACTTCCGCAGCCATCTGGGTACGTCTATCCCGTGCTTGCTTACGCAGACTTCACGGGAGACGGGATACCTGATCTGCTGGAGTTGAATCCGCTGAATACTTCGGCTTCCACGGGCTTTGTGGGGTCATTGAATGAGACTTTAGTCGCGAACAGTAGCACGGCCATATCGCTCGATTCCGGGGTCCACAACATCATCTCCAGCTACTCCGGGGACACCTTCCACAGCGCGAGCGTGTCCACCGGCAACGAGGTCGATTCAGCAGGAGTTGCGTACGGCAGCGGATTTGCGGGAGAGACGGGACTTCAACTTAATGGAAGCGCCAAGCTACAGGGGTCGGCGATCGAGTTGACCGATGGAGGTCAGTTCGAGAGCGGCAGCTTCTTCTCCAAGAAGAGAATCGATTTGAGCGCGATCTCCTCTCTCGACGCGCAGTTCGACTTTCAATTGACGAATGCCACTGCTGACGGCTTCGCCTTCGTGCTGCAGTCGAATGGGCCAAACGCGATTGGCTCTTCCGGCAGCGGCCTTGGCTACGGAAATCCTGCCGGCGGAACCGGAGCGAGCATCACGAACAGTCTTGCAATCGCCTTCGACCTGCATAACAACCTGGGCGAAGGCAGCAATTCGGTGAGGCTCGAGGAGAACGGAGTTACTTCGTCGAACAATCCGAATCTGTCGCCCGCAGTCGACCTGACGCCCTCCGGTCTCGATCTGCATAGCGGCCATCGTTTTCACGCGAGGATCTTCTCGCAGAATACGAATCAGATCGAGGTGACGCTTACCGATCTCGTGACGCAAAAGTCCACCGATTTCACGTTGCTCCTCTCGACGGCTTACCCGCTGGGCGGCAGCGCCTTCTACGCGGGATTCACTGGAGGAACCGGTTCCGGCACAGCCGTTCAGACTATCTACGATTGGAACATCAATATCAACACCTTTCCGCCAGCTCCGGCGCTGCTTCTCTATCCGAAGCCGACCTATCCGGATGGATTCGCTCCAGGGACAGGGCAGGCGTTCGATGGATATTCGGGCGGCACAGGGCTTGCGTTCAATGGCATCGCGGCGGTCAACGGATCGGCGCTGCAGTTGACCAACGGCACCCAGTTCCAGGCGACCACAGCGTTTGAGGTCCAGAAGGTACTGCCGCAGGGCTTCTTCTCGACCGACTTCGACTTCCAGATCGCGAACGGCCAAGGGGATGGGTTTGCGTTTGTAATCCAGAACCAGCGACTGGCTTCGATCGGATCGCAGGGCGGAGGCCTGGGCTACGGTCCGGCGGTCCCGAACGGCGGAGGAACGGTGATCGGCAACAGCCTGGCGATCAAGTTCGACACGCATAACAATGCTGGCGAGGGGACAGACTCGACTGGCCTCTATCTCAACGGCGCCTCTCCGACCACGCCTTCGATCAATCTGGGATCGACTGGCATTCTCTTGTACACCGGGCATACGTTCCATGCGCGGATCGAGTCGGATGGAACGAATCTGACGCTTTCCATCACGGACCTTGATGAGTACGAGAACTTCACCACAAAGCTGTACTCGGGAAGCGGGCTGGAATCGTTGATACCGGCACAGGCGTTTGCCGGATTTACGGCCGGAACCGGAGCGACTCCAAGTTCGATCAAGATTCTGAACTGGACTTGGATCGCTCACTAGGACTCGTCGCAGGGTGCACGGATGGACGCAAAAGGGCAGCAGAGTCTATCGACTCCGCTGCCCTTTTGGGGCGTGGGTATACTGCTGCGATGAGCGACGGGCTAAATCCGGTTGGAATCAAGGTGGCGGGGATCAAGATGGTGCCGGTAATGGGTGGCCGGTACAAGGTGTGGACCAAGCGGATGGGCGAAGGGCCACTCAAGGTGTTGCTGCTGCATGGCGGGCCGGGATTTACGCACCAGTATCTGGAGGCGATGGAGTCGTTCCTGCCGCAGGCGGGCATCGAGATGTACTACTACGACCAGCTTGGGTGCGGGAACTCGGACAAGCCGGATGATCCGGCGTTGTGGACGCGGGAGCGGTATCGCGAAGAGGTGGAAGAGGTGCGGGTGGGGTTGGGGCTCGAGGACTTTGTGCTGTATGGGCAGAGCTGGGGCGGGATGCTCTCGATCGAGTACGCGCTGAAGTATCAGCGGCACTTGAAGGGGCTAGTGATCTCGAATATGACGGCGGGTATCCAGGCTTACCTGGGGCGACTCGATTATCTGAAGGGGCTGCTGGGGCCGGAGTCGCGGGAGCGGCTGGAGATTCTGGACGCAGCGCGGGACTACGACAATCCGGAGTACGAGCGGATCATGATGGAAGAGCTTTATCCGCAGGTGATCTGCAGAACGAAGCCGTGGCCGGAGCCGGTGACGCGAGCGTTCCGCGATGCGAACCTTGCGATCTATCACGAGATGCAGGGTAAGAGCGAGTTCGTGGTGACAGGGAACTTCAAGGACTGGGAGAGCTGGGACCGGCTGCACGAGATCACGGTTAAGACGCTAACGATTGGAGCGGCGCACGACACGATGGATCCCGAAGATTTGAAGAGGATGGCGACGATGGTGGCGAATGGGACGTCGCTGATCTGTCCGAATGGGAGCCATCTGGCGATGTGGGACGACCAGGCGGTTTACTTTGAGGGGCTTCTGAAGTTTTTGAAGGGGCTGTGAGCGAAGTAGTTGAGAGGAATAGGAGAAAAGCTAAATGCGGGGTCTCTCCGCTCCGCTTCGCTGCGGTCGAGATGACGTTCTGCGGAGGGATGCGAACCGTGGTTTAGGAGACGTTGTCAGGGGCGTCGATTGCCGATCGTAGGTTGGGGCTGCTATAAACAACGGCCTTGGGGGAAATATGAATCGACGGATGTTTGTGCTGAGTGCTGGGGCTGCGGTGGCGACGTTGGGCGTTCTGCCGGGGCGGGTGGCTTTTAGTCAGGGCGACACAGTAAACGTTTCCTCTAATCTGCTGCTGCTGGGGACGGACTACTATCCTGACCAGACGCCCGAACATCTTTGGGAAGACGATGCCACCCAGATGGCGGCGATGGGCATCACCAACGTCCGCATCGCAGAGTTCGCCTGGGCGTTGATGGAGCCGAAGGAAGGATTCTTCGAGTTCGCATGGCTGGAGCGGTCGGTGAAGATTCTGAATGCGCATGGGATCGCTGTGATCCTGGGAACGCCGACGGCTGCGCCGCCTTCCTGGCTGTCAAAGAAGTATCCCGAGATCCTGATCGTGAATGAGCATGGGGTCACGCTGACTTATGGGTCGCGGCGGTTCACTTGTCCGACGAATAAGACTTACCGGAAGCTATCGTTGACGATAGCGACAGAGATGGCAAAACGGTTTGCCAATACGCCTGGGGTGGCGGGGTGGCAGATCGATAACGAACTGACCCTGGGAAACGATGCACGTTGTTACTGCCGGTTTTGCGGTGAGGGATTTCAGGCGTGGACAAGGGAAAAGTACAAGACGCTGGAGGCGGTGAACGAAGCGTGGGGGACGGTCTTCTGGAGCAATACGTATACGGATTGGTCGCAGATTCCAGTGCCGCTGCCCTCGGGGGCTCCGACGAATCCGGGGCTGACGCTGGATTATGACCGATACCAGAGCTACGCGAATGTGAGCTATCTCGAAGAGCAGTTGACGATGCTGCGGCGGGAGTGTCCGAAGCACTTCATCACGACGAACAACGTTCCAGGTCTGGTCGATACGATCGACGATCGCGATCTGTATCGGAAGCTGGACTTCGTTTCGGCGGACAACTATCCGGGATTCTTTGCGCTGTTCTTTGGTGGGCAGAGTAACTCTTCGGTGGCTTCGTTCGCGCATGATTTTTCGCGCAGCGTGAAGGATGGCAAGCCGTTCCTGGTGATGGAAGAGCAGTCGGGCAAGGCGGGGCAGCCGTACTTTTCTCCGCAGCCGGAGCCGGGGCAGATTCGGCTGTGGACGTACCAGGCGATCTCGCATGGAGCGATGGGGATCAACTACTTTCGCTGGGACACGGCGAACTTTGGAGCGGAGGAGTACTGGCACGGGATGATCCGGCATGACCGGTCGCATAGCCCGGGGTTCGACGAGATGAAGCAGACGATCAAGGAGCTGAAGTCGCTGGGGCGTGAGGCTTTGAACGCGCCGTATGTGGCGGAGGTGGCACTGTGCTTCGACTCGAACTCGGATTGGGCGCTGACGATTCAGCCAAGCCAGATGAATCTGAAGTACGCGACCGAGTTGATGACCTGGTATGGATGCGTTGGCGCGTCGAACGCGGGCGTGGACATTGTGGATGCGACGAAGGACTTGTCGCGGTACAAGGTGGTGTACGCGCCGGTGATGTACATCGTCACGAAGGAGCAGGCGGAACGGATTCGCAGCTTTGTGCAGGGCGGCGGCGTGTTTGTGGCGGGCTTCCGGCTGGGCGTGAAGGAGGAGAATGACCGGGTGGTCGATACTCCGCTGCCGGGATTGCTGAGGGATGTGATGGGGGTGGAGGTGCTGGACACGCAGCCGATCTATTCGGAGAAGCAGGGAGTTATGTTCTCCGGGATGCTGGCTGGGAACGAGGCGGAGTGCAAGGTATGGAGCGACATTCTCGATCCCAAGGGAGCGGACGTGTTGGCGACTTATACGACGGGGCAGTATGCGGGGAAGGCGGCGATTACGTCTCACAGCTTTGGTAGGGGCAAGGCGGTTTATGTGGGAGCGCACCTCGAGCCGGCCGACCTGGCGCGCGTGCTGCTGACTCTGGCCGCGACTTCCGGGGTGAAGGTAGCCGCGGATGTGCCGCGAGGCGTGGAGATCACCAGGCGGGGATCCAGCAAGGGAACGCTGACTTATGTGCTGAACTACAACGCTGAGCCGGTTACTGTGAAGGTGGCGGGGAAGATGAAGGATGTTTTGAGCGGGGCGGCGGTGTCCGAGGCGGTGAGTCTCGATGCTTATGGCGTGCGCGTCTTGATGCCGATATGAAGCGCTGTTGCAGCGGCTAGCGGCTGGCAGCCGGTTGAGCTTCTCCGCGCAGCTTGTGGCCGTCGCCGTGGCCATTGAGGTTCATGGCGACGATCTGATCCAAGGGAAGCGGGCGGGAGAAGTAAAATCCCTGAACGCGGTCACACTTCTCGTGCTGCAGGAACTCGATCTCTTCGATCATCTCTGCACCTTCGGCGACTACGCTGAGCTTGAGTTGATGAGCGAGCGCGATGATTGCGCTTGCAACGGTCGACATGTTCGAGGTGGTCGAGCAGCCATCGATGATGGAGCGGTCGATCTTGAGGCAGTCGATGGGCAGGCGCAGCAGGTAGGACATGTTGGAGAAGCCGGTACCGAAGTCGTCGATCGCGATCCGGACGCCGAGTTTACGCAAGCCCTCAAGCACCGCTGTGGTAGCGACGGAGTCCTTCATCAGGACGCCTTCTGTGATCTCCAGTTCGAGCCAAGCCGGATCGATTCCGCTTTCCTGAATTGCTTCCGCCACGATCTCGAGGATGCCCTTCTGTTCCATCTGGCGGGGCGAGAGATTGACCGAGATAAAGAGTTCGCGTCCGAGCTTCAGGTTGAGTGCTCGGATGTCCTTGCACGCCTGCTTGAGTACCCAGGCACCGATCGGCTGAATAAGGCCGCTCGCTTCGGCGATGGGGATGAAGATGGCGGGCGAGATAGCTCCGAGGCGCGGATTGGTCCAACGCAGGAGACATTCAAAGCCGACGACGCGCTCGTCGCAGAGGTCAAGTTGAGGCTGATAGTTGAGGCGCAATTCGCCGTTGCGCAGGGCATCGCGCAGGCCGGCGGCGATCTCCTGCTTCTGCATAGAGGTGTGGGCAAGCGCTTTGGTGTAGATCTCAATCTGGACACCTCCCTCAACCTTGGCGTGATACATGGCCACGTCCGCATTTCTGAGCAGGCTGGTCGAGTCGGAGGCACTCTCGGGATACATGCAGATGCCAATGCTGCCGTCTACGTGGATGGTGGTGTTTTGCGACAAGGTGAAGGGCAGACGAAGGCTCTCCTTGATCTGTTTCGCGATGGTGATCGCTTCGGCCTCGTTGTGTATCCCTTCCAGAAGAACCACGAACTCATCCCCACCCATGCGGGCGACGGTGTCACTAGCCCGTATGGTGCTCTTCAGGCGGGTGGCGAGCTGGGAGAGCAGAACGTCGCCGGCGTGATGGCCGTAGGAGTCATTGACTCCCTTGAACTCATTGAGATCACACATGAGGAGAGCGCAGTTTGTACTCATGCGTTTTGCGCGTTCGATGGCCATTGCCAGACGATCGAAGAGGAGGTGGCGCGTGGGCAGGCCGGTGAGCGAGTCGTGCTGGGAGATGTGCGAGATGTACTCTTCGCGGCGCTTTCGCTCTGAGACGTCATAGGCGGTGATCATGAAGCCGGAGTCGTGGGCGCTATCCCCGACAAGGGGAGTTACTGTGACCTGGACGGTGAGGCGTGATCCCCCCTTGCGAACGAAGCTCCACTCGGCCTCGTCGTCGATGTTCTGGGCACGGCTGACGAAGAAGATGACCTCGTTGACGGTGACTTGCGTCCCATATTTCGTCGTAAGTTTTTTGGCACGGTCCTCGATCTCTTCGATGTCGTAGAAGATGAGCGGCGTCTGCTTTCCAACGACTTCTTCAGGCTTGTACCAGAGCATTCTCTCCGCGGCGGGGTTGATCGCGGTGATGGTGTAGGTAAGGTCGGTGACGATGATAGTCGCTGGAGAGCTGTCAATCAGTGAATGAGTGAACGCCTTGGTTCGCTCGAACTCAAGGCGCTTTCGCGTCGTGATGTCGCTGGTGGTGATGACGATTCCGTCTTCGAGTTTGATGGCCTGGATCTTCAGCCAGGACGCGAGGACTCGCTCTGCGCTGATGTGAAATTCTTCCTTGAAACCGACTCCCGTCTCAACGACGTGTTTGTATCTCTCGATGAGGCCGGAGGTTCGGTTGAATGGGACCAATTCGCAAAGGCGTTGTCCCAGGATTTCGTCGGGCGTGCGGCTGATCAACCGGGCGGCATTTGGATTGACGAAATTGAATTTGAAGTCCTCGATCTCTCCCGCGGCATCGCGAATGCTGGAGAGGATGAAGATGCTGTCGAGGCTGGAGTTGGCAGCAGCGAGGAAGCGGCGCTCGCTTTCGGCGGAGAGCCTGGCGCTCGTGAGAATACCGCGGATTTTAGGGATTGATAAGGGAAGGACGATGGCAGTGAGCAAGGAAGCGGCCGCCGTAAGCAGCTTGACGTCTCCTTCCATCCAATACAGCGGCTTCCAAAGGACGACGACTGCAAGGAAGTGGGTGAGGCCGCAGAGGAGGATGAAAGCGCCAAAGAGAAAGAAGATGTTCTGCAGCGGAACGTCTTTCCGCGCAGCCCGCACCAGATGCACAAGGGTCCCGGCGATGACCAGATAAGAGGCGCTGATAATGATGTCGGAGATGACGTGCAGCCAGAGTAGCTGCGGATTCCACATGAAGCAGAAGCCGTGTGGAAGATAGGTGGCGGAGAAGATGTTGGTGAGCATCCAGGGGAACGCAATAAAGACACCAACAACCGCAATGACTCCGGACCCCACGACGAGAGGGTGAACGACCTTCGAACCTACTTGCATGAGAAATTCCTATCCAACACTACTGGGAATTTCTGAATCTCCAACACTCGCTTTTCAACGAACCGGCTTGCCGCACGACGATATAGGAAGATCCTTACCGACCCATGCGAGCTCGCATGATTATTTGCCAGATGAACATTAATGCTTCATGCCATTGACTTTGTCAACACTACTCTTGGTCGCACGAAAATACACGTCTGAAAGACGACATAACGCCATTTTGCCCATCCTTAGCGACAAGATGTCGTAACGATGGGCAAAATGGCTGATTCTCTACCGCAGAGCTAGCGGATTTTTTGGTCTGTGCTGATTGCTATTGAGCCTGGATCGCTCCGCCGGGGCCGCCTGCGGGAGCAGGGTTCAGCTTCTGCTGGGCGATCTGGCCGATGGGGCCCTTGGCGTCTTTGTCCTTGAGCTGGGCGTAGATCTTCTTGGCCTCGGCTGGCTTGCCTTCGGACTCGTAGAGCTCGGCTAGCTGAAGCTGGGCGAGGCCGGCAGGAACGGTAGAGGTCGGCTTCGCGGTGAGCTGGTTGTAGAGGTCGATGGCCTGGGAGTCGCGGCTGGTCTGGCGGTAGAGCTGCGCGAGCGAGAGCTTGGCGAGGGCGGCGAGATCGGAGTTCCAGCCGTCGGCGACCTTCTTGAGGTCGGTCTCGGCGGCGGCGTTCTGGCCGGCTTCGATGGCGGTAAGGCCGGCGAAGTAGAGCGAGAGCTTGCCCGCGTGGGTCATGCCGTACTTGTCCGAGACGGCGAGGAACATGGCGTTGGCGGCCTTGGCGCGCTCAAGAACTGAAGAGTAGGTCTTGACGCCGGGAGGCACGGGCTGGCCAGGCTGCGCGATGGGTGTCTGGTAGGCCTGCAAGGCGGCACCGAAGTCGGTGGCTGCCTGCTCCGAGCGGTGATTGTAGAGGGCGAAACCGCCGATGACGGCCACGATCGCGACGAGCAGAACGACAGCGCCGGTGATGAGGGTGCTGCGGTGGGCGCTGGCCCAGGAGATGCCGGAGTTGGTGGTGTCGATGAACTGGTCGTGCTTGAGAGTCTCTTTGGTCTGCTGATCCACGGTGGTTTTGTCTTCCTTTGGGTCGTTCCGCGGCGGCGAGGTGATCCGGCCATCTGGCGGAACTGAAAAGATGTCCGCGCTGGAGAGACGGCGCGAATCTTTAGTGTAACAGCGGGCGAGTGGGTTCTGCCCGCGGCTGATCAGAGTGGCCGAGCGAGAGAATGCGGGGGTCTCTCCACTACGAGACGGACGAGAAAGCTGTCCGCCGCTTCGGTCGAGCTGACGACTTCTATTTTGTTGATTTTGTTCCCCGGTTCTTCGTCTAATCCCCGCTGGCTTTATCTGCTGAGGGGTGTCGGAACGCTTGCCGGGGCGACGACAGGCTGAGTGTTGGCGGGCTGGGCGTCGGCGGGCTGCGTGGGAGATGCGGAATCAGTGGTGGTCAGAACCAGATCCGGCGGGTCTTTGGGGAGCTTGAGGCGGCCATTGACGAGGAAGGCGGCGACGGCCGCTCCGGTGACCTGGGGAGCGAAGAAGGTCAAGGGGATGACGTACTTTTTGCTCTTGACGAGAGCTTCGGCGACGCCATCAACGGAGTGGCTGCGGTGAAGGGTGCCGGGAACCTGGGGGATGGTGAAGAAGGTGGCGTGGAGCTCCGGGTGGTGCTTGTCGTAGACGACGAGGGAGCGGGCGATCTGCTTGGGGGTCATGATGCCGAAGTCGGCGATGACGTTGCGGCGGATGGCGTCGGGCATGTAGATCTGGAGGACGGATCGGGAGAAGTCCGCGCAGTTGCGATAGAAGAGGTTGAAGTGCGCGACGTTGCGGCGGTCGTTGAGGATGGCGATCAGTTCGAGGTCCTGGTCGGGGGTGGTGTCGAAGCGGAGGCCATAGACGCGGCGGTCGAAGGATGCGCCAACGAGCTGGGTCCAGTCGCCTTTGGGGGCGCGGTCGTCGAGGGTGCTGGGGGCGATGTCGAGGAGGTATTTGCGGCGGTAGGCGTCGCGGAGGGCGGCGACTTGTTTTTTGTCGACGCGCTCGGGGATCTCGCTGATGGAGTCGACGGCGTAGAGGTAGGGGATGACGGGGATGGCGATCCAGTCGTATCCGCCGACGCGGTGATAGCGGCTGATGACGACTCCGGGCTCTTCATCGCGGCAGGGGCGGAGGTGGGTGGGGGTGTCGGCGCAGACGTTGTCGAGGTAGATAGCGGCGTGACCGGTGGGGTTGAGCGCGCCGAAGGTGCCGTAGGGTTCTTCGAGAAGGAAGGACGCGGAGGCGAAGGCCGATGGAGCGCAGAGGAGCGCGGTCAGAATCGGTACGAGGAGATTGCGTTTGCGATGGGCCGGGCCAGAGGCGGAGCTCGAGGTCATGTTGGTTATGACGCGGATTTCGGGATGAAAGTCGTGGTGGAAAGAGCAGGAGTGCTTATTGCGGAGATAGAGAGCGGCCATGTTGCTGATTCAAAGGCGGCCGGTTGCGTAGACTCGGGTTATCACTTTTAGAGGATTGGGGCGCCGGCGGGGTTGCGCCCGGGCGCGGGGTTGTGGGGCAAAGGGAAAATGCGGGGGTCTCTCCGCTGCGCCGTGCTCTGCCACCCCAGCGAACAAAGAACGTTCGCCGGGGACCCCGGTCGCTGCACGGCTTCGGTCGAGATGACGTCTTCTTGGTGGGGAGTGCGTGGAGGATTCAATGCAAACGGGTAGTTCAGAGACGGCTGTTCCTTGCGTCGTGGTACCGCCGAAGAAACTGGCGAATACACCGAATGGCGATCCGGAGCAGGCTTATAACCCGCCGGGGGTGAGGAATACGGACTCGTGTCTGCCGCTGCGCCGGACAGGGCCGGTGGTGCATGACTACGAGTGTGACGGGCCGGCCGCGGGAGATATCACGCTGCGGTGGATTCATGGGTCAGTGGTGGCGGCGAAGAATACCGATCCGCGGGTCCATGTGATCGCCTACAACGAGGACACGTACATCCTGCGCGAGAATCCGTGCGTGCATTGGGAGGCTCCGTTTACGTACCTGCTGTTCGGGAACAGCGGGGCGTTGCTGATCGATACGGGAGCGACTCCGGAGGCGGAGTTTTATCCGCTGCGGAAGACGGTGGATGCGCTGGTGCGGCGGTGGTGCCAGATGCGGGGAAGGAAGACGATTCCGCTGACGGTGGTGCTGACGTCGGGTGAGGATGTCGCGCAGCACCAGGGGCGAGGGCAGTTTGTGGGAAGGCCGGAGACTACGCTTGCGCCGATGGAGTTGGCGGCGGCAAAACAGTTCTATGGTTTGGGAGAGTGGCCGAAGGGGACGGGCAAGATCGACCTGGGCGGGAGGGTGATCACCGTCATTCCCACGCCGGGGACGCATAAAGATGGGGTGACGTTCTATGACTCGTACAACAAGCTGCTTTATACGGGCGACCTGCTGTATCCGGGCAGGATCATGATCGCGAACGATCGAGACTATGTGACTTCGCTGACAAGGCTGAAGGCGTGGAGCGAGAGCCACACGGTGAAGTGGGTTATGGGCGGACACATTGAGATGATGTTTGTGCCAGGGAGAGCCTATCCGCGGTTCAGGAACCATCGCGAGTTTGAGCATGTGCTGCAGTTGGAGCCTAGGGTGATCGATGAGGCGCTGACGTATGCGACGGGGATCGTTGGGAAGGCGACGGTTGTGTTTCGCGAGGAGTTCATTCTGCTGAACCGCGTGGGGCCGGATGAACAGGTGTATCGGACAGGAGCGGATATGCCGGAGATTCCGGTGCCGTTCTGGCTGCCATAGATGGGGCTTATCGGTGAACCCACTCATCGCGATGAAGCTGCGATGAATGGGGCACAAGGCGAAATGCGGGGGTCTCTCCACTTCCCCTTCGCGTTGCTCAGGGTCCGGTCGAGATGACGGTTCTTTATTGAGGTCTTAGAGGGTGGGTTGATGGATCGTAGAAGTTTTCTGGCTTTGCCGATCGTTTCGGTGGTGATTCCGACGGTGTCGGTGGTGATGGAACGCGAGGCGGTTGCGGAGCCCGCTGTTGCGAAGAAGCAGATTGATTTTGCGACGGAAGTTCCGGCGGCGGGGACGTGGCCGGAGAGGTGGATCTGCGGGTCGCCCTCGTGCATGGACAACAAGGACCCTGCGGTGCAGGTGCATTGGTACAACGAGCACACGGCGTATCTGCGCCAGAACAAGGCTTACAGCTATGAGGCTCCGTTTATGCACCTCTACTTTGGGAATGAGCGGATACTTTTCATTGACCAGGGTTATACGCAGCTACGGACGGATTGGGGGCTGCGGGATGTGGTCGACCAGTGCATTGCGGAGTGGTGCACGCGGAATGGACGGAAGCCCAACGATATGGAACTGCTGCTGAGCTTCAGCCATCTGCATGACGACCACTACGCGGGGATCGACCAGTTCTGGGACCGGCCAAACACTCGGTTCATGGGGCAGACGCATGAGGAGATGGTCGGCTTCTGGGGGATGACGAACTATCCCGAGGAGCGGGTGGCGCTGGACCTGGGCGGGCGGAAGATTTTGATATGGGGAAGCCCGGGGCATGTGGAGTCGGAGTTCGCTTACTACGACGAGTCCACGCAGATTCTCTTCACGGGAGACATGTTCTATCGCGGGCGGTGCTACATCAGTTTCTGGGACAAGTGGTTTGCGAGCATGGAGCGACTGATGCGGTTCCTGGAGACGCACGCCGTGACGTGGGTGGTGGGGTGTCATGTGGAGATCAGCAGGACGGGCGAGGACTATCCGTACGGGATTACGTATCAGCCGGATGAGGCTCCGGTGCAGTTGACGGTGGCGGAGCTGAAGCATGCGTACGAGGTCGCGAAGACCGTTACCAAGCCGGGGATCTACTTTACCGGGTCGGTGTTTCTGTGTAACCAGACGCGCGGTATGACCACGGTGGACACGAATCCTTACGCCTATGACTAAATGCTGAACGGCCCACCTGTCGGCTCCAGGAGCAGACAGGTGGGCGGTTCGAAAGGGCGAAATGCGGGGTCTCTCCACTCCGCTTCGCTCCGGTCGAGATGACGGGTTCCTGTTAGGACTTCAATTGCTTACTTCTTGGTGGCGAAGGGATCTTTCTGTTCGTCGTACTGCTTCTGAACGAGGTAGACGAAGTGCGAGAGAGCGCGAGAGACGCGAAGGGCGTGCTCCTCGTCCGCTTCGTAGTAGATGCGGAGGGCGCCTTCGGTGAAGGGCTCGCCGGTCTTCTGCATGCTGTTGACGCAGAGGACGTTGTCCTTGCACCAGACCTTGACGTTGGTGGGCGGGTGGCCGCTGACGACGAAGGACTCGCAGTCGAGAAGATAGACGGGAACACTCTGGCGGAAGCCGGAGTCGAGCTTGATGACGCCGGTCTCGATGCTATAGGTGAGCGTGAAGTTGGGAACGGTTGAGCGGCCCGCTTCGATGAGGTACTTGGTCGTCTCTTCGAGCGAGGGGCCTTCAACCTGGCAGGCAGCGTGAGCGATGGAATGGCAGGAGATGCCCAGCATTATTACCAAAAGAAATCTAAAACGGTGGATGGTCTGCCAGTGCATTAAATCTACCTTTCACGTTATGAATCTTGTAAAGCCGCTTGCCTGGGAAGAGATTTCAAGTTACCCGCGAATGACCTAAGAGATTGAAACGCAGCTCTCTTCAGGGTTCGAAGTAATTAGGATTTGTTCTTGAGGTGATGCTAATGGGTTTGCCCATTATGGGCAAGATTTTTTGGGGGTCAGGGGCCAAGAGTGACACGAAAGTAGAAGACGGTGCTTGATTTGGCTGGTCAGAGCTGCCGGCCTCTGCGCTCGAGAGGCCGGCTTCCCGTCAAATGCTATGCTTCCTGCGCGCGGCACAGACCGCTTTACGCGGATGCAAACAGCTCCGCAGAAGGTGAATTACTTGGGACACTCTCGTTCGCTTACCTCTGCTCGCTCAATGCTTTCGCTGACCGTCGTCCTACTTCTGCCTGGAAGTTGCGCCATACTGGAGAGCCAGACCGCCGATCCGGCTGCGGCCGCACCCGCCGCCGTGGTTGCTCCGGCTGCTCCGAGCGCCGCTGCAACATCTGTACCTACGCTTGAGATGGCTCTGCTGATCACGGACCATATCCATCGGCCTGTCGATGACGTGCCGGTGGAGAAGCTAAGGCTAAAGACCGCCAATGGAACGCAGATCACACCGCTCTCGATGCGCCGGGAGGGCGAGGATCCGCTCTCCCTGGTGATCCTGATCGATGCAAGCAGGGACAGCTTTCACGATCTTTCCAAGCTGGGGGACGAGTTCGCGGGACTGGTGGGATCGCAGCTGCTGCCGACGGACCGCATCACGATGTACGCGGCCGACTGCACGATGACACGTTCGATGAATAACGCTGTTCCTGACGCCGCGGCCCTGCGAAAGGGGGTCAGCGACGCGATGTCGTTCCCGACGCTGCATGGAGGCAAGGAGCACTCGGCATGCGGAAAGACGTTTCCGCTGTGGGACGACGTGGCGGTCGCGGTGGCGGGACTATCGCATGCTCCGGGAAGGCGAGTGATCCTGCTTATTTCAAGCGGCGAGAATGGGGGCGGAAAGTACGACTGGCTGACCGTGGAGCAGTATGCGTTCGACCAGGGCGTGGCGATCTTCGGGCTGAGAGACAAACGGCAGTCCGACGCGGACGACTTCTCACGGAACGCGCTGACAACGACCCACGGAACACCTGGTTCGTCGGTTTCCCTTGCCCCGCCGGCTGCCTTACGCTCGGCAAATAACCTGGAGTTGCTCTGCGCGAACGATGGCGGTCTGACCTTGACTTCAGCGCCGGAGTTCCGCAGAGACGGAATTGCGGGCATCCTCTTCCTGATCCGTAACCGGTTCATCCTGACGATTCCGAAAGATGCTTACCCCTTGGGAACAACGCATGGGGTCAAGGTGACCCAGACGGGGATCTCGCCGTACTTCATGACGGCGACGGGAGCGTTGGAGCCAATGGTGAAGTAGCGGCGGGGAGCGGGTGACGGCCCAGGCAACGCTTCAGGAGGCCGAGGCAAGCTCCCGCTCACGACCGACAGGCTCCTCAGGAAACCGGTCAAGAGGAAGATCCTCCAGGAACACGAAGCCGGTGGAAGCCAGCAGACCAGCGGCCCTGATGGCTTCGACAGGCTTCGAGAGAAGGTATCCCTGAAGGAGGTCGCAGCCGTTTGCGGCCAGCGCCATCTCCTGCTGCTCGGTCTCGACGCCCTCGGCGACCACCATCATGCCCATGCGATGCGCCATCGAGATGATGCTCTCCACGATCGGAAGCGTTCCTCGAGGATCGCCGAGCGCCTGGATGAAGGAGCGGTCGATCTTGATGCGGTCTATGGGGAGACGATGCAATTGGTTCAGAGAGGAGTAGCCGGTTCCGAAGTCGTCGACGGCGATGCTGACGCCGAGAGCTTTGAGGCGTTCAAGCTGCCGGGTCGACTCGGTGAAGTCTTTGACCATCACGCTTTCGGTGAGTTCAAGCTCGAGCAGTTCGGGATCGAGGCCGGACTCGCGGAGAACATCGGCGACCTGGTCCGCGAAGTCATCGCGCATGAACTGGATCGCAGAGATATTGACGGCGATGGGCACGGCACGATATCCGGTGAGCTGCCATTCCAGACTCTGACGGCACGCCTCGCGCAGGACCCAGTTGCCGAGAGCGACGATCATGCCGCTCTCTTCCGCGATGGGTATCAGCCGCGCAGGAGAGATCATCCCAAGCGTGGGATGGGGCAGGCGAAGAAGGGCTTCGAATCCGGCGAGGGATCCATCCAGACGGTATTGAGGCTGATAGTGCAGCGCGAAGCCCTCGGTCTCGAGGGCCTCGGTCATCGCCTTCGCGAGTTCACGGCGCTCGGACAGGACCAGGTCGAGGGCGGGCGAGAAGGCGCGCACGCCGTGATGTCCGAACTTGGCCTCGTACATGGCCATGTCGGCGTTTCTTTCGAGCAGGTCTGCTGATTCTCCGTCCTCGGGATACATGGAGACGCCGACGCTGGCGGAGGCGGAGAGCATAAGCCGCTGGAACGGGATGGGCGCGGTGAGCGATTGGAGCAGCGATTGGGCGACGTGTTCGGCGTCGGCACGATCGGTGACGCCTTCGAGGACGGCCATGAACTCATCGCCCCCCATGCGGGCGATGGTGTCGCTCTCGCGCAGACGGGCGGAGAGCCGGAGAGCGACCTCTTTGAGTACAGCATCGCCGGCTAGATGGCCGTGGACGTCATTGGTCTGCTTGAATTTGTTGAGGTCGATCCACAGGACCGCGACGGGCGTGGCCGCTCGTGAGCTGCGCTTGATGGCGGAGTGCAGCTGCTCTTCTCCGAGCAATCGGTTGGGAAGTCCGGTCAGGCTGTCGTGATAGGCGTGGCGGCGCAGGTCCTGCTGGAGGCGGTATCGCTCGAGAACGAGCGCGGCCATCTTGGAGTGCGATTCGAGAAGCTCCCAATCCTGTTGCGAGGGCTGGCAGCGGAGCAGAGAGTAGATGGTGAGGGTGCCGAGGGGTGAGCCATCCGGCGCGAAGATCGGAATCGACCATAGAGACTGAATGCCGTTGGCGAAGAGGAGCTGAGGCCAGGGCTTGCGTTCGCGGGGCAGGTCTTCGATGACCTGGGGTTTGCGTTCACGCAGGGCCACGGCTTCGGGAGCGTCGGTCATCGTAACGTCGAGCTGCTTGAGACTGCGGAGAAGATTTGTAGGGAGTCCGCTCGAGGATTCCATGTGAAGATCGCCTTCGCGGGCGAGGTGCAGGGCGCAGCACCAGCGCGAACGTTCTTTGGCGATGACGTCGGTGAGGGCCTGGAAGATCTTGTGCGGCGGCTCCTCCTGGGCGAGCATCTCGAGAAGCTGATTTCGACCGCGGTTTAGCTGCTCGGCGCGCTGGCGTTCGGTCACCTCGGTCTGGAGCTGGGCGGTGCGATCTTCGATGCGCCGTTCGAGCGTGTTGTGGGCCCGGCGAAGTTCATCTTCCATCTGCTGCCGGCCAGCAGACTGCCGACGGGCGTCGCGGCGAATCATGGTGGCGCAGAGGACGGCGGTGATGATGAGAAAGGGCGTCAGGCCCAGCGCCCACTCGACCAGTAGAAGATGGCGGTCGGCCATCAGAGTGGAGTTTTGTAACCGGAGCGATCTGGCGGCAAACCAGGCGATGGAACCGAGGGCTAGCTGTAACAGGATGACGACGTAGAGAACGCGACTGTAGAGTCGCGAGTACGACTCTGATATGGGCCCTGGGGATGACAAACTGCACTCCAATCACGGGTGAGACGGCTACCTATCGGCTGCGAGCGGCGTGGTCAACAGCCCCGTTCGCGAACATTGGGTGAAGAGATGAACTGCCGTTGAAAGATCAAAGACCCGCTCATTCGGTACGAGTCTCTACGTCGTGACCGGATGAGTTTGACGCAGGAGGAGCTGAATGAAACTCCCCTGAAAGTGGGAGGCAGAGACGGAGAGACAGCCCGAAGTTTGACCCGATGAGGTCTGGGAAAAGGTCTGGGAAGAGGTCTGGGAACAGGTCTGGGACCTGACAAATTCAGGGAGATGGGGACGCGGAAGGCGACGATGCAGCGTGACCCGATTGTCTGGGACGCTACAACCTTCGGCCACGTGCCGAACGTCACGTGACCCGCTAAGGTTTGTTTGTGAGCAGAGCACCACGCTGATATGACTCGGGGGCCTGCCGTTTGTGCGGCCCGGACGCCGCGGCATTGAGGAACGAAGCATCTTCCTGCTTCCGTTTCCGGCGTTGAGCCGGCTGACTTGAGGTCCAGTAGTATGTCCAGATTCCTCGATGCGTTTAGCAGAAAGAACTCGCCCCAGGCCATGCCGGGTCGTGCGAAGGCGACGACCGGTGGGTCGACCTTCGCTGAATTCAGCAGCCTCAGTTTCGCATTGCTGCAGACGTCGAAAGCGACCGCGGAGCGTTCCAACGCGCAACGCCAGATGGTCCAGGACATTGCGACGATGGAGCGGCAGATCCAGAGTTCAGCGAGACGCTGCGCCGGCAACAGCCTCAAGACCGCCGAGCAGGCGGAGACAGTCGCCCGGGACACGGAGCGCGGCAATGAACTGATGGAGGCCACAGCCGCTTCCATGAGCGACATGTCGAAGACCGCGAAAGAGAGCGCCTCTCTGATGCGGGAGTTTGTGCAACGCATGACCGAGGTCAATCGCGTCGTCGAGACCGTTCGGGATATTGCGCGACAGACCAATCTCTTGGCGCTGAATGCTGCCGTAGAAGCAGCGCATGCAGGCGCACACGGCGACGGCTTCAATGTGATCGCTCAGGAGATTCGAGCGCTGGCGGACCGGGCAAGAGAGTCGACGACCGAGATTGCAACCAGCATCGGGAAGATGGGTGCAACCGCGCTCGCCGCGGAGAAGTCGATGCTGCTTGGAGAAGAGGCCGCGGACACGAGTATCACGCGAAATCTCGAGGTCCAGAATTCGCTCCAGAGCATTCGCGACTCCATGTACCAGGTGCAGACGATGTCTGCCGAAGTGGCCGACGCTTCCAATCGCCAGACATCGGCTCTGGAAAGTCTGAGCGCCCAACTGAATGAGATCGACAAGATGGCCTCGGCATCGACGTTTGAAGCCGATGCCGCCGCAGAGATGAGCATGCGGCTGGTGGACTCCGCAAGCCAGCTTCAAAGGACAGGAGCTAGAAGGAATCTGGCTCTCCTAAGCGGATTGGGCGGAACTTCCCGCGAAAGCTCCGACTCGGAGAGCCTGGTTCGCCAGATCGCCAACTCCTGGCCGCGTGTGGAGCACGCCATGGAAGAGCTTCGGGCCGAGTGCTTGAAGGCGGGAGCTCCACGCGTGAATGGAACCACGGAGGTCGGCGGCCGTACCCTTCCTGGCCTGCGCTTCGGGTCAGTCAACGCGGCGGATGCGAACGCTCTGGTCGACCGTGTCAACCAGCGGACTGGATGCGTTGCCACGTTGTTCGTGCGGGACGGAAGCGACTTCGTACGAACGGCTACCAACATCAAGCGGGCGGATGGCAGCCGCGCGACGGGAACGATCCTTAATCCCAAGGGCGCGGCGATGGCCCGGTTGACCAGGAAGCTTCGGCACGAAGGAGCGGTTTATATCCTTGGCAAGCCATTCGTAGCCGCCTACGATCCTGTGATCTCAGCGTCCGGCGAGGTGATCGGAGCGTTATACGTAGGCCTCGCTCTCGACCGATAACGGCGTGACGGAATTTACTTGATGTCTCGCCAGTTCTGGCCGAGGCCTACGTCGGCGACGATGGGGATGGAGAACTCGGCTACGTGTTCCATCTCTTGTTTGACGAGGGCTTTGAGCTCGTCGGCCTCTTCGGGAACGACGTCGAAGAGGAGTTCGTCGTGTACTTGCAGGGTCATCTTCGAGCGGAGTTTGCGTGCGGTCATCTCGCGATCGAGGGCGATCATGGCGAGCTTGATGAGGTCGGCGGCGGTGCCTTGGAGCGGCGTGTTGACGGCGGTGCGCTCGGCGAAGCCGCGCATGTTCGGGTTGCGGGACTGAATGTCCGGGATGGGGCGGATGCGACCGAAGTAGGTCTTGACGGCGCCGTCGCGGCGGACGGTTTCGAGGGTCTCGTCGATGAAGGTGCGGACGCCCTTGTAGCGGTCGAAGTAGGTCTCGATGTAGAGCTTTGCTTCCTTCTGATCGATGCCTAGCTGGGCGGCGAGACCGAAGGGGCTGATGCCGTAGACGATGCCGAAGTTGACGGCCTTGGCTCGGGCGCGGGTCTCTTTGGACATGGTGGCGGGATCAACGCCGAAGACCTCAGCTGCGGTGAGGGTGTGGATGTCCTGATCTGTGCGGTAGGCGTTGAGCAGGAGCGGGTCCTGTGAGAAGTGGGCCATGAGGCGGAGCTCGATCTGGGAGTAGTCGGCGGACATGAGCAGGTTGCCGGGGGCGGGGATGAAGGCGGTGCGGATCTCGCGGCCGAGGGCGGTACGGGTGGGGATGTTTTGCAGGTTGGGGTTCGTCGACGAGAGACGGCCGGTGGCGGTGCCGATCTGGTTGAAGGTGGTGTGGACGCGGCCTTCGGAGTCGGCGAGCGTGGGAAGCTGATCGGTGTAGTTGCTGCGTAGCTTCGACATCTGGCGGTACTCGAGGACCAGAGCGGGGGCGGTGTGGTGCTCGGCGAGCTCTTCGAGGACGTCTTGCGCGGTGCTGACTACTTTTCCCTTGCCGTACTTCATGGGCTTGGGGAGGTTCATCTTGTTGAAGAGAACATCGCCGAGCTGCTTGGGCGAGTTGATGTTGAAGCGGTGTGGCCCATCGAGACCCATGGTCTCGCCGGCGAGGGCGTAGATGCGCTCGGCGAGGTTGTCGATGTCGATGGAGAGACGGCTTGAAAGGGCGCGCAGGACTTCGCTGTCGACGCGGACGCCGGTCTGTTCCATGCGGAGCAGGACGGGGACGAGGGGGAGATCGATGGTCTTGTAGACGTTATGAAGCGGGGAGACTTCCTCCTTCCGCGTTGGCTTTTCGGTGACCAGCATCTCGAGGGTCACAGCACCTCCGAGGGCGGGGTCATCTTTCGGGATCTCGTGCTCGAATGTGCCTGCTTCGGCAAGCTGCGTAGTGAGTGCGGTGGCGAGGCGAACGATGGCGGCGGCGGCTTCCGGGAGGCGATTAGGGTCGGAGGGGTTGAGCTTGGTGGGCTGATGGATCAGGGCTCGGCTGGTGGTGCGGGCCGCGATGTCGGGCAGCGTATGGGAGCCGTGAGTGGGATTGACGAGGTAGCTGAGCAGCATCACGTCGTCGCGAACACCTTGCAGATCGATGGAGTGCGGTGCAAGGGCGCGGAGGACGGCTTTTAGGTCGTGGAGGTCTTTGGGGAGGGTGGGGTCGGTGAGTGCCTCTTTGATGCCGGGAGCGTCGAGGGAGACTTCGATGGCTTCGTTCGGGGTGACGGCAAGGCCTAGACGGCAGGCGGGGTCGGGAGCATCCGTGGTAGCCGAGGAAACAGATCCTCCGCCTGCGGCGAAGGATGACAAGGTCTCGGGGGGTGTGTCTGTGGGAGCGCCGAAGAGGGACATGGTTTCGGCGGGTGGGGGTTCCACTTCAGTCTCGGCGGCGGGGTCTTCGATGGCGATCTCTTCGGAGATGGCGGTGGCGTCTTCGAAGATGGCTATCGCTAGGCCCTGCGGTCGGCCGGTTTCGGGGTTGATCGCGCGGGCGGCGGTGAGGAGATGGTCGATTTGTAGCTGCGTGGGTTTCAAATCGTAAGAGATGACGGTGTTGTCGACGGATGGCGCGAGTTCTTTGAGCAGCGTAGTGAATTCGAGCTCGGAGAAGAGGGCGCGGCAGGCGGCGTTGTCGACGGGCTGGGTGCGCATGGCTTCGATGGAGAAGTCGATAGGCACCTCGGTGTGGATGGTGACGAGCTCTTTCGAGAGAAGAATGTTGTCGCGATTATTTTGTAACGATTCGCGATACGTTTTCTTTTTGACCTCGTCGGCGCGGTCGAGGGCGGCTTCTACGGAGCCGAACTCCTTGATGATGTCGATGGAACCTTTGTCGCCGATGCCGGGAGCGCCGGGGATGTTGTCGACGGAGTCGCCGCGGAGGGCCATCACGTCGATCACCTGTTCGGGAGGCACGCCGAGGACATTCGTGACACCAGCGGGATCGAGGATGAGATTGTCTTTGGTGGGGTTGAGGATGCTGACTTCGTCGGTGACGAGTTGCATCATGTCCTTGTCGGGCGAGATGACGTAGACATGATGGCCGAGCGCGGCGAGCTTGTGCGAGAGCGTGCCGATGACGTCGTCTGCCTCGAAGCCTTCGTAGTAGAGGATGGGGATGCGGAAGGCTTCGAGGGCGCGGCGGATGTAAGGCTGCTGCTGGATGAGGTCGGGTGGGGTCTCGGCTCGGTTGGCCTTGTAGCCGCCGTACTCGATGGTCTCGAAGGCCTGGGTCTTGATGTTGAACTTCTGGACGTCTTTCAACTGCGTCGCCAGCTCGTTGCGATGGACGGGAGCACCGACGTCATAGATGGCTGCGAGGTACTGGGGAGAAAAGTCCTTGCGCAGCTTGTTGATCATGTTGACGAAGACATAGGTCGCGGCCGTGGGGATGCCGGTGCGTGTCGACATGGGGCGCTGCCGCTGCATGGCGTGGTAGGCGCGGAAGATGAAGGCCATCGAATCGAGGAGGTAGATGGGGGGCTTGGCGGAGGTGTGCGGCGCTTCGGACATGATGAATTGATGGTACGGCTGCGAGAGGCGGCGTGGCGAATGGACTTCCTGAGCGTGGTACGATTGCCGCAAACTCTCAGGGGTGAGGTGCAAGGATGCGGAAGTTATTACCGCTGTTTGTGTGCGGTCTGTTGAGCCTGGGGAAGTGCCGGGGTGCGAACGCGCAAAACTGTAAGACCGACCCGAAAGACAAGGCCGCCGTAGTGCAGACCATGCGCACCATGTACGAGGCGGCGACAGTCGATGACTTCGCGAAGCTGCATACGGTGGTTGCGCCGGGATTCTATGCGTTCGATGGCGGAGTGCGTTACGAAAGCATGGACAGCCTGATGGACGCTGTGAAGGCGTTTCAGGACAAGGGCGCAAAGTTTGTGTGGAACGTGACGAAGCCTGAGGTAACGGTGGAGTGCGACAGGGCGTGGATTACCTATCTGAACGACGGGTCGATCCAGATGCCGGGAGCCAGTGCACCGGCACCGCAGCAGTGGCTGGAGTCCGCGATTCTGAAGAAGCAGGATGGCGCGTGGACGCTGGTGTTCTTCCATAGCACGCGGGTGGTTGTGCCGGCCGCTGAGTAATAGACCGCTAGGTAATCAACATGCAGTCGCCGTAGCTGAAGAAGCGGTAACGCTGCTCGACGGCGTGGCGGTAGGCGGAGAGGATGAGTTCCCTTCCCTGCTCGGGCGTACGGGATTGCGCGGCGAGGGCGCTGACCAGCATGATGAGCGTCGACTGCGGGAGGTGAAAGTTGGTGAGGAGGCCTTGTACGATCTTGAATTCATGACCGGGCGAGATGAAGATGCTGGTCTGGCCGGAGTGGGACTCTAGCGGCTCGCCGTTGGAGATGAGGGCGCAGTGTTCGAGCGTGCGCGTGGTGGTGGTGCCGGCGGCGATGATCCTTCGCTTCTCTGCGAGTGCTTTGTTGATCGCTGCAGCGGTTGTAGCGGTGAGAGTGTAGTGCTCAGCGTGGAGGCGGATGTCGGCGAGGTGGGTGGCGCGGACGGGCTGGAAGGTGCCGAGGCCTACGTGGAGGGTGACGTACTCGATTTGAATGCCTTTGGATTTGAGGGCTTGCAATACTTCAGAAGTAAAGTGGAGGCCGGCGGTAGGCGCGGCGGCGGAGCCGGGCTGGTTGGCGTAGACGGTCTGGTAGCGTGTGCGGTCCTCGCCGGAGTCATCGCGGTGGATGTAGGGCGGCAGAGGCATGTGACCGATGCTGTCGAGGATGGCGTGGAAGGGTTCGGCAGTGGGGGCGAAGCGGAGGGTGCGTTCGCCGAAGTCTCCGGCGGTTAGGACTTCGGCCGTTAGGGCGATCGCGTTGGTTTCGTCGGCGAAGTTCAGGTGTTCGCCGGGCTGGATCTTGCGACTGGGGCGGACGAGGGCGGACCAGATGTTGTCTTCTCGTTCTTTACCGGGAAGCTGCTGGGTTAGGAGGACCTCGATGCGGCCCGTTGGATCGGGCGAGGAGCTTTGAGTGTGCGGGCTGCGCGCTCGCGTGGCGTAGAGGCGGGCGGGGATGACTCGGCTGTCGTTGAGGATGAGAAGGTCGCCTTCGTGGAGATAGCTGGGGAGGTTGACGAAGGTGTCGTCTTTGAGGGTGCCAGTGGCGCGATCAAGATGCATCATGCGGCTGGTGCCGCGGATCGCTGGCGGGGATTGGGCGATGAGGTCTTCGGGGAGCGAGAAGTTGAAGTCGGAGACGAGCAAGGTTAGATTGTCCGTTGTTTCTTGGGCTGAAGGCTGGCGACGAAGCGTTCGACCCAGCGGACTTGCTCTTGAGTATCGGGGACCTGTAGACCTCTGGCCTTTGAGAGACGCGTAAAGGCGTCCTCTGGCTGGAAACCCTCAGCGCAGAGCAGCGAGGCAAGCAAAAGGGAGGAACGACCAATTGAGGCTCGACAGTGGACAGCGATACTTCGTCCCGCGCGGAGTTCAGATTGGAGGCCTTCAACGAATGATTTAAATGCGGTGGTTGAAGCGGGAGTCTCTCGATCTGTAATAGCGAACGATTTGAAGATGACTCCCGCTGCTCTACAGAGCGCAGCTTCAGAAGAGAGGCCCAGTTCGTTCGCTTCGTCTTCAGGAAGCATGGAGACGAGGACGTTAATGCCATCTCGCTTGATATGAGCTATCTCCTCTTCGAGCCAGTCTCCTCCACGCGGACGGGGCACGATCGCCACGCGGAGTTGATTTTCGGTCTCTACCCAGAAAGTGCTCATTGGAAAATCCTAAATTGAAGCGGCGAGAGAGGAGTGTGAGACCGAAACGGTCGGGAGATCGGGGCGGTAGGTAATCTCTCGGGATTCTTCGCTTCGCTCAGAATGACGACGATTTTGGGTTGAAGGGCGGGAGGGTCATGGCGACAGCGAGGTCCAAATTGGCCTGGACGGATTGTTCGGTGACGTCTTCGGCGGGGACGTGGGGAGGCCAGGTGATGAGCACTCGGCTGAAGGGTTTGGGGATGAGGAATCGGTCCCAGGTCTTGAGCTCCCAGGCGCGGAGTGGAAGGACGTAGAAGGTGCCGACCCAGGTGCCGACCAACTGGGCGAACTGGGCGGTGCCGGGTTTGGCGACCATATTGGGGCCTCGGGGGCCGTCGGCGGTGATGGCGCAGCGGGTGCCACGACCGTACTCGTCGGCTATTTGTTTTAGGGCCATGGCGCCGCCCCTTGAGCTTGACCCGCGGATGGCGATGAAGCCGAGACGTTCCACGGTGCGGGCGATGAGTTCGCCATCGAAGCTGCGGGAGATGAGGATCGCGATCTTCTGGCCGCGGAAGTAGTAGGCGCAGGAGAGCAGGCAACGGTGCCAGAAGGCGTAGACGACGGGGCCGGGGATCTGCGAGCCGGGGGTGACTCCGGGAGCGATGAGATCTTCGTAACGGAGGGTCGAGCCGAGGATGCGGATGAGGAGCGAGGCCAGGCGCGGGACGAGGAAGAGGGTCAGGCGCTGGGTGGGGGTGTAGGTGGGTGGTGGCACTTGGGTAGTTTAGCTGGGAAAAAGCTTACTTTCCCACCCCTCGCGATGAAGCTGCGATGGATGGGGCACCCGAGCGTTGGTGGCGGGTTAGGGGAGAGCGGTTCGTGCTTCGCACGAATGTCCCACTCATCGCGATAAAACTGCGATGAATGGGGCACCCGATTTTGTGGAGCTTCGGAGTTTTAGCTGTACTTGAGCCAGCGGAGGAGTTCCGGTAGGTTCGGCTTTTTGCCGTACATCAGGATGCCTACGCGGTAGATTCTCGCAGCGAACCATAGGATCGCCACGATGGTGGCGCATAGCGCGGCGATGGAGATCGCGATCTCGTACCAGGGTGGCTGGCTGACCGCGATGCGGACGTACATGATGAGTGGCGTACAGAAGGGGATGAAGGAGAAGACCTTTGCCACGGTTCCGCTGGGGTCTGAGACGACGGTGAAGACCACGCCCGAGCAGGCGATGAGCGGCAGCATGAGGAAGATGTTCATCTGCTGCAGCTCCTGCTCGGAGCTGGTCATGGCACCAAGTGCGGCGGCCATGCCGGAGTAGAGCGTGTAGCCGAGGAAGAAGAAGACGACGAAGAAGATTCCCTGGCGGGCGGTGATGTGGAAGGCAAAGTCGTCACCGAGGGATACGAGGCCGCGTGCGCTAAGCGCGATGGCTCCGAGGAGCCAGATGCCTACCTGGGTGAGGCCGACCGAACCGACGCCGAGGACCTTGCCGGCCATCATCTCTTCGGGCCTGATGGTGGCGAGCAGGACCTCGAAGATACGCGAGGTCTTCTCTTCGATGATGGAGCGGGCGACGTTCATCCCGTAGAAGAGGATGACGAAGTACATGATGAAGAAGAGGCCGAAGGCAACGGCTTCGCCGGAGGCCGCGGAGTCCTTGCTGGCGGTGGTGGCGTCGAGGTCGATGGGCTGCATGAGAGCGTCGACGTCGGGCGAACCCATGCCGGAGTGGGCGAGGCCCTCGCGGGTGAGGACGGTGCGGATGGATTCGCTGAGCTCGGTCTGGGTGTTGAGGTAGCCCTTGGCGCGGGTCTTCCATTCAAAGGTAGGGGCTGCGTGTGCGGATGCCGGGGGCGTGACCCAGAGATATCCATCGAGGCTCTTGTCCTTGAACTCGCCTTCGAGAACGGCGCGGGTGTCTGCGCCCGGAGGCGCGATGACATCGGCGGTGATCTTCGGGTGCTTGTGCTTCGCGAGTTCCTGCTGGAGGTCGAGGCCGAACTTCGAGTCCTGGGTGACGATGGCAATGTTGACATCGGACTTCGCGTTCTTGCCGGTCGCAAAGTTCATCGCGAAGGTGAGGCCGCCCATGAGCGCGGGAATGAGGACGGTCATGACGATGAAGCTCTTGGCGCGGATGCGCTCGACGTACTCGCGGCGGGCGATGAGCCAGGTGTTGTGAAGGAAGCTGCTAGGCATGGACGGCGACTCCGTTCGTGGTGGCGCTGGCGGTGTTCTGGGCCGCAGTCTGGGCGGTAACGCGCTCGATGAAGATCTCCTCCAAGGTTGGCTCCATCACTTCGAAGCGGGAGACTCGGGCTCCGGTGAGGGCTTCGGTGAGGACCGCGTTCGAGGCGGAGGCGAGATCGGACGATGGGGCTAGTTTGATCTCGGCGTGGCCGCTGTAGTTCTTGGCCTCTTCGATCGCGGGGTGCTTCAGGAAGGCATCTGAGCCTTCGAAGACGATCTGGACGCGGTTGCGCGGGTAGGTGGATTTGACCTCGCGCATGGAGCCGGAGAGCAGGAGATGACCGCCGCTGATCAGGGCGATCTCGTCGCAGAGTTTTTCAACCTGGTCCATGCGGTGGGTGGAGAAGAGGACGGCTTTGCCTTCCTTGCGTAGGTCGACCAACGTGTCTTGAAGGAGGGTTGCGTTGACGGGGTCGAGGCCGCTGAAGGGCTCGTCCATGATGATGAGGTCAGGCTCGTGCAAGAGCGACGCGATGAACTGGATCTTCTGCTGCATGCCCTTGGAGAGCTCTTCGGTCTTCTTGGGGATGGCCTCGGAGATCTCCATGCGCTCGCACCAGATGAGGGAGCGCTTTTTGGCTGTGGCTGCGTCGAGGCCGTGGAGCTGGCCGAGGAAGACGAGCTGATCGAGGACGTTCATCTTCTTGTAGAGGCCGCGCTCTTCGGGCAGGTAGCCGACGCGGTTCAGGTTCCTGCGATCGAAGGGCTGGCCGAGGAGGGTGACCGAGCCGGAGTCCGGCACGGTGATGCCGATCATCATGCGGATGGAGGAGGTCTTGCCGGAGCCATTGGGGCCGAGGAGACCGAACATGGTACCGGGTTCGATCTTGAAGGAGAGTCCGTGGACGGCGACCTTGGTGTCGTACACCTTACGGACGTTATGCAGTTCGACGATAGGCATGGGATCTCGGGATTGGGTGATGAGGTGAGTCTATCAGGGGCGGTTTAGAGGGCTTGGTTGAAGCGAGCGGCGTTGATCCAGTAGCGGGTGGTGAGGGTGATCCTGCCATCCTGCTGATATCTGTCGAAGTAGCGGGTCAGGGAAGCCTCGAAGGGCGCGAACTGTGGCGTACCGGGCAGCGGCGCGTGCGAGAGCGAGAGGGTTAGGCCACGGAGGGCGTCCCAATCGAGCGACATCTCTCCCGGGATCTCCTTGTGGTGGAACTCGTCGCCGGGGAAGTGGTCTTTGAGGCGCTGGTATACGGCGTAGGTGACGCGGGTCCCTTCGCCATCCTGGGTGAAGGGGCGGAGAAAGTCTTCGTAGGCGATGTTCTCTTCCCTGCCCTCTTTGGAACGGCCGAAGGCGAGGATGATGACCCAGCCATTCGGCTTGAGGATGCGGCGGAACTCGGGCAGGGTGGCTTCGAGGTTGAACCAGTGCAGGGCGCGGCCTACGGCG
This sequence comes from Granulicella aggregans, assembly GCF_025685565.1. Classification (NCBI taxonomy): domain Bacteria; kingdom Pseudomonadati; phylum Acidobacteriota; class Terriglobia; order Terriglobales; family Acidobacteriaceae; genus Granulicella; species Granulicella aggregans. The sequence continues at coordinate 1,759,944 of NZ_JAGSYE010000001.1, read as the reverse complement.
ACGACATCGACGGAGGCGCTGGCGAGGCCGGTGGCTTCGGCGGTGCCGTCGATGATTGAGAGATTGGGGTTGGCGGGGTGGAGTTGCGCGCAGGCCTGGCGCATCTCGGCGTTGGGTTCGATGGCGAGGACGCGATTGCCGCTGGCGAGGAAGACGTCGGACAACATGCCGGTGCCTGCGCCGATGTCGGCGATGAGCCAGTCGGGTTCGAGGACGCGCCACTCGCGGAGGACGGGGAGGACGATCTCGGGGTCGTAGCGTTCGCGGTAGGCGACGTAGGCGGAGACGCGGCCGGTGAACTTTTCGGTGTTGCTCATGGTCCTATTTTCGCTTAGCGGGGTTAAGGAGTATTGCGAGCAAAGACAAAGGCCAATGCGGGGGTCTCTCCACTTCCCCTTCGCTACGCTCAGGGTTCGGTCGAGATGACGAGTTCGTTGTGGGGGGCTTAGCGGGCGGAACAGGCTTTGAGGTAGGCGCGGGCGAGGAAGATGAGCTCCTGCTTGAGGGGCTCGACGTGTTTCTCGGGCGAAGGGCCTTCGAGCAGGCGGCGGCTAATGCCCGCCATGGCGCTGGTCAGCATGGAGGCGACCAGGGCGGGATCGCTCAAGGGAGGGTCGCTCGTCGTTGCGAACATGGCGGCGACTACCTTGCCGGAGTGGAGGCCGATCTGCCGCGCGATCTTCATGCCGTCGACATCGGCGCTGATGGAGTACATGGCGACGCTGGCTTTTGCGTTGCGCATCTTGGCATCAAGGAAGGTGGTGATGAGTGCCGTGGCCATCTCTTCGAGCGGGTGGCCGCGCTGCTCCTGGCAGACGCGATCGATGGCGTTGGTGACGGCCTCGAGATGGCGGCGAAGCGCGGCTTGCAGCAGCGCAGTCTTATTGGGGAAGTACTGATAGAGGGTGCCCACGGAGACCCCGGCGCGTTCGGCGACGCGGGTGGTGGTGAGGCGCTCTTTCCCGACGGAGACCAAAACCTGAACGGTGGCTTCTAAAATTGCCTCGACACTGGCGGCGGAACGGGCCTGGACCGGCGATTTACGGGGCTCTAAGAGGGTTGCGGATGGCGGCGGCAAATGCGAACTCCTAACCTGAAGCTTTCTTCATCTAAACACAGGTAAGAGCGAAGGACAGCAAAGAACAGCAAAAGGCAGCAAAGGAGAATTGGATGAGTGACGCGAGGAATTTTACGTTTCCGGGAACTTCGATGACGGTGGACCGGATGGGATATGGCGCGATGCAGCTTGCGGGGCCGCATGTCTTTGGTCCGCCGAAGGATTGGGCTGCGGCTGTGGCCGTCGCGCGCGAGGCCGTGGAGAGCGGTGTGAACCATATCGATACGAGCGACTTCTATGGGCCGCATGTGGTGAACCAGATTCTGAAGGAGGCGCTGCATCCGTACAAGGATGGCTTGGTACTTGTGACCAAGGTCGGTGCGACGCGGGGCAGCGATGGATCGTGGATTCAAAGCCACTCGCGCGATGTGCTGGTGAGTGGCGTGCATGACAATCTCAAGAACCTTGGACTGGATGCGCTGGACGTGGTGAATCTGCGCAACCTGGGCAGAGATGCTCCTGCTCCGGGGTCACTGGCGGAGGCGCTGTCGGTGCTGGTTGAGTTGAAGGAGCAAGGGCTGATCAAGCACATCGGTCTAAGCCATGTGACTCAGGAGCAGTTCGAAGAGGCGGAGAAGATTACGCCTATCGTGTGCGTGCAGAACTTCTACAACCTGGCGAAGCGCGAGGACGATGCGTTTGTGGATCTGCTGGAGAAGAAGGGCGTGGCTTACGTGCCTTACTTCCCGCTTGGCGGATTTACGCCGCTGCAGTCTTCGGAGCTGGATGACGTAGCGAAAGAGATCGGCGCAACTCCGATGCAGGTGGCGCTGGCATGGCTCTATCAGCGCTCGGAGAATATGCTGCTGATTCCGGGGACTTCGTCGTCGCAGCATTTGAAGGAGAATCTGGCGGCGGCGAAGATTCAGTTGGCGCCGGAGGTGGTGGCGCGGCTGGATGCGATTGGCGGGTAGCGTTCTGCGTCCCACTCATCGCGATACGACTGCGATGAGTGGGGCACGGAGGCGGATTTCTCCGAGGAGAGTTTGATAAAAGCCAATGCGGGGGGTCTCTCCACTTCGCTTCGCTCCGGTCGAGATGACGCATCTTCTAGTGATCAAAAGTGCGACGCTTCTTGTATTGCTGGAAAGCGTGGCGAACTAAGACTTCGCTTCGGCGCGGGTCTGGCTTAGGTAGCCGGCGGCCCAGTCATCATCGCCACGACCGGCGGCGATGGCCGCTTGCATGTGTTGCTGGTACAAGTCGCCGAGCGGCGTTGGAGTTTGGGTGGACTGGGCGGCTTCGCGGAAGAGCCTTGTGTCCTTTGCGCCGAGCTTGATGGTTGCGCCGGGGTTCTCGGGTGGATCGATCATGAACTTGCCGTAGTTGCTGACGAATGCCGATTGAAAGAGGGCGCTGTTGACGGTCTCGAGAAAGATGGCGGGATCGATGCCGTGCGACTCGGCTACGGTGAAGGCCTCTGCGAGGGAGGCGATGATCGACGTGATCATAAAGTTGCCGGCGACCTTGGCGGCGTTCGCCTGGCTGGGGCGCGTGCCGATGATCGTGTGGCCCCGTGAGATGGAGGCGAGGAGTGGCAATGCTTCTTCGATGACTGCGGAGTCACCCGCGATGGCTAGCCAGAGCTTGCTTTCGGCTGCAACGTTAGGGCGGCCGAAGACAGGGACGCTGAGGAAGCGCTGCTTGCGCTCAGCGTGTGCCGCTTCGAGACGTTCGGCCAAGGCTACTGAGATGGTCGAGAGCGAGATGTGAATGGCATTCGCCCGGATCGCGGCGAGGGTGCCTTGATCGAAGAGGACGGACTCGGCTGCACTATCGTCGGTGAGCATGGTGAAGACGATGTCGGCGGATTGAACGGCAGCGACGGGAGTTTCGGCTGACTTTGCGCCCCGATCGGTAAGGGGCTTGGCGGCTGCGGCGGTGCGGTTCCAGACGGTGAGGCTGTGGCCCTTATCAAGAAGAAGGCCAGCGATGGCGCTGCCCATCTTGCCCAGGCCGAGGAAGGCGATTTGCATTTGTATCTCCTGCGAGTTTGATGCGAGCGAGGAGGGTTCGGTTCAGGGCTGGTGGAAGCCGTGGCCGTCCCACGCATCACGATGGTGCCGTGATGCATGGGGCACAGAGTTGAGTTTGGCGGGAAAAAGAAAAGGCAAATGCGGGGGTCTCTCCACTGCGCGGCGAACGATGATGCCGTTCGCCGCTTCGGTCGAGATGACGTTTCATCTTTATGGGGGAATAGGGGCTAGTGGGAGATGCGGAGGCCGGTCTCATGCGAGATGGGCCGGGGATTGTTGCGATCGAGGCGGACGGCGAGGAAGGCGAGAGCAAGCGTGACTAGGGTGATCGCAGCGCTGGCGAAGGTGAGGCTACGGTAGCCGTATCCGGCCGTGATGATGAGGCCGCCAAGCGAGGCTCCGGTGGCGTTGCCGAAGTTGAAAGCTCCCTGGTTGAGCGTTGCGGCGAGGTTGGGGGCTTCGGAGGCGTGGTCGACGACGCGGGACTGGAGCGGAGCGCCGGCACCGAACTGGATCGCTCCCCAGATGAGGACCATGGCGATGCAGGGGATGGCGTAGGGCTCCGCGAAGTAGAGAACGAAGAGCGAGGCCACGAGGGCGAGCATCGATGCGATGAGAAAGGTCCGCGGATGCCAGTCCGAGAGCGTGCCGCCGGCGAGGTTGCCGATGGTGATGCCTACGCCGAAGAGCAGCAGCGTAAGCGTGACCATGTGTGGCGAGACGTGGGTGACGACAAGCAGCGTGGGTGCGACGTAGGTGTAGACACAGAAGAGCGAGGCCGAGGTGAGGGTGCTCATAAACATGCCGAGCAGCACCTGTGGGCGGCGGAGGACGCTGAACTCGTGGAGGAGATTGCTCTTTCCTGCTTCCTGCGGCGGGACGAGGAAGAAGAGGGCGGTTGCGGCGGCGAGGCCGATGGGAACGATGGCCCAGAAGGCGGTGCGCCATCCGAAGGCCTGTCCGAGCGCGGTGCCGGCGGGAACTCCGAGGACATTCGCCAGGGTGAGGCCGGAGAACATGAGGGCGATGGCCTGCGAGCGCTGATTCCGGGGCACCAGATTTGCAGCGACTACGGAACCGATGCCAAAGAAGGCTCCGTGGCAGAGAGCGGTGAGGACGCGGGCGGCGAAGAGGAGGTTGTACGTGGGCGCGACGGCGCAGGCGAGGTTGCCGAGGGTGAAGACGGCCATCAAAAGGAGCAGGGCGCGTTTGCGCTCCATGTGTGCCGTGGCCAGGGCAACGAGCGGAGCTCCGATGGTGACCGAGAGAGCGTAGCCGGTGACCAGAGCTCCCGCCTTGGGGATGCTGACGGCGAAGTCGCGCGAGAGCTCCGGCAGCAGGCCCATGATGATGAACTCGCTGGTGCCGATGCCGAAGGCAGCCACGGCAAGCGCCATGAGCGGCGTGCGGGTGAGGATGCTCGCGGGCTTCTGCGCCTGCTCAGCGAGAGAGATGTCCATTCTTCCAGTTTATCTGGAGGATCGGCTCGCAGAGTTTGCGAGTGTCGGCATGGGACAGTCGAACTACGGGCGATTGAGGGTCGTAGCACGGGTGGCGTAGGATTTCTGCAACTCAGAATAGCGGGCTCCGGGGGATCTATCGCGATGTCGTTTCGCTCGTTTACGCGCAGGGATGTGTTGAAGAGTGGGGCCGCGGCTTCGGCAGGGCTGGCGTTTGGTGGGCGGGCGATGGCGGACCTTCTCCCTGGTGCGGGAGCGAGTACGAGGCTGAAGCAGCTTGAGTATGGGCAGGTGACGCTGCTGCCGGGGCCGATGCGGTCGCAGTTTGAGCAGACGCAGGCGCGGTTTCTGGGGCTCGACAACGACATGCTTCTCAAGCCGTTCCGGCAAGGTGCGGGGCTGGATGCGCCGGGCGATGATATGGGCGGCTGGTACTCGAACTCGCGGTTCTGGGCGACCAATGGCGGGGCCGAGGGATTTGTTGCGGGGCACAGCTTTGGTCAGTATGTCTCGGCGCTGTCGCGGGGATATGCGGCTACGGGTGATCGGGCGACCAAGGTGAAGGTGGAGCAGCTTGTAGCGGGGTTGCAACCTACCCTGGTGAGCCGATTTTATGACGGCTATCATCTGCCGGGGTACACGTTCGACAAGACGTTCTGCGGGCTGAGCGATGCGTGTTCTCTCGCGGGAGTGGAGAGTGCGAAGCCCGCGATGAAGGTAGCGCTCGATGCGGCGCTGCCGCACCTGCCGGAGAAGGCGCTTTCGCGGATGGAGCAGCACGCGCGGCCACACCAGATCGACGGCGACACGTGGGACGAGACGTACACGCTGCCGGAGAATCTATTTCTCGCTTATCAGAGAACGGGCGACGTGAGGTATCGCGATACGGCGGTGCGGTTTCTTGAGGACGACCTGCTGTTCAATCCGCTATCCGAAGACATCAACGTGCTGCCGGGCGAGCATGCGTACAGCCATGTGAATGCGCTCAGTTCGGCGATGCAGGCTTACCTGACGACAGGCAGCGAGAAGCATCTTCGGGCGGCGACGAATGGGTTCCGCATCGTGCAGGAGCAGAGCTATGCGACCGGAGGATGGGGGCCAGGAGAGCAACTGCTGCGGCCGCATACGGATGATCTGGCGCGCAGCATCTTCTCCGAGAAGAACAGCTTTGAGACGCCGTGTGGAGCTTATGGGCACTTCAAGATCACGCGGTATCTGCTGCGTGTCACGGGCGATAGCCGGTATGGCGACAGCATGGAGCGGGTGCTCTACAACACGGTGCTGGGGGCGAAGCCGATTCAGGAGGATGGGTCGAGTTTCTATTACTCGGACTACAGCATGAATGGGCGCAAGCTGTACTACGGAAACAAGTGGCCGTGCTGCTCGGGCACTCTTCCGCAGATTGCGGCGGACTACGGCATCAGCTCGTACTTTGTGAGCGAAGCGGGCCTACATGTGAATCTATTTGTGCCTTCGCAGGTTACATGGAAGCAGGGCGGAACTCCGGTGACACTGGTGCAGGAGACGGAGTACCCGTTCCGGCCTACGACGAAGATGACGTTGAAGCTGGCGGCGGAGCGGGAGTTCGCGCTGAATGTAAGGATTCCGGAGTGGGCAGGGCTGGGGACTCGGGTGATGGTGAACGGCAACGTGGTCGAGGGCGTCGTGAGGCCAGGGACGTTCCATGCAGTGAAGCGTGGGTGGCGGAACGGCGACGTGGTGGAGATGGAGTTCGGAATGCCGGTGCGGCTGGAGACGCTGAGCATGAATGTCAATCAGCCTTCCACGACCGAGCCGGGCAAGATGCTGGCAACGCAGCAGACAGCGGAGTTTGCGGCGATGATGAGTGGGCCGGTGGTGTACATGGCGACCGGGCACTGGCCGACGGAGATGACGCGCTCCAGCTTAGTGGCGGCGAAGAAGGTGGAGGGTGGCGATGCATACTCGGTGGAGACGGAGAGGTCACCGATTACGTTTCGGCCGTTTATGGGGATTGGGGATGAGATGTACCGAACGTATCAGCCATTGAAGGCTTAGTGCGACGACAATGCGCGAAGATGGGGCACCCGAATTTCGTGGCTGGAGAAATCCAGGGATTCTTCGCTTCGCTCAGAATGACGGCGTTTGTCGGGTGTGGCAGGGTGGGCTTGGTAGCATCGTGAGGTGCTTGAACTTTCTACACCGGTGAAGTTTGTCAGGAGGGTGGGCGAGCGGGTTGCTGTCGAGCTTGCGAAGCGGGGCATCGATACGGTCGAGGACCTGCTGTATCACCTGCCGTTTCGCTATGAGGACCGGCTGAATCCGGTGCCGATCTCTGTACTGAAGGCCGGGCAGATGGCATCGATCATCGGCGAGGTGCGAGGGGCGGCGCTGCTGCATACGCGGTCGATGCCGCTGTTCGAGATGACCGTGGGGCAGGGGCTCGACACGGTGAAGTGCATGTGGTTCCGCGGGGCTTATCTCAAGGACAAGTTTCGTACGGGGCAGATGGTGGCGCTGTACGGGAAGCTGGAGCCTTCGCGATCGAGCGCGGGCAAGTTCAAGATGATTCAGCCGCAGTTCGAGTTGCTGCCTACCGATGCGCAGGGCGAGGACGCTGAGTTCTCCATGCTGGAGGTGGGGCGAATCGTTCCTGTGTACGAGACCCTGGGTGGGACGACAGCTTGGGGCGCGAAGCTGGGATCGAAGTGGTTGAGACGTGTGCTTTGGTCGATCTTTGAGGAGATGGAGAGTGGTGGCAGTCCCACTCATCGCGAGGATGCCGCGATGAATGGGGCACAGAGTCTTCCTTTGGCCGATCAAGAGACTTTGCCAAAGAGTATGCGTGCACGGCTGAAGTTGCCCGCACGGCTCGAGGCGCTGAAGGCGGTGCATTTTCCTGAGGCGGGGACGCCGATGGTGGAGTTGATTGCAGCGACCACGCCCGGGCATCGGCGGTTGATCTTTGAGGAACTGTTCTACCTTGAGCTGGGGCTGGAGCTAAAGCGGCGGCGGATGCGGGAGCGCGAGGGGACGGCGTTCACGACGGGCGATGGGGTGCGAAAGGCGATCAAGCAGGTGCTTCCCTTCCATCCCACGGCGGCGCAGAAGCGGGTGCTGGGCGAGATCGTTACCGATATGAAGAGACCGCAGCCTATGCGGCGATTGTTGCAGGGCGATGTGGGATCGGGTAAGACAATCGTCGCCATGCAGGCGGCGCTGGTGGCGATCGAGAACGGCTACCAGGCGGCTTTAATGGCTCCGACGGAGATCCTGGCGACGCAGCATTATCTTTCGGCGAGGAAGCTGCTGGGTGACGCTATCTCGCCGAAGACGGGAAGGCCGTATCGTGTGACGCTGCTGACCGGATCACTGGATGAGGCGACGAAACGCCAGGCTCGAGCCACGATCTTTCGCGGGGAGACGCATCTTGCGATTGGCACGCATGCGCTGATCGAAGACAAGGTGGACTTTGCAAATCTTGGGCTGGTGATCGTGGATGAACAACACCGGTTTGGCGTACAGCAGAGATTTCGATTGATGAAGAAGGATGACGCGCTCGATCCTGATGTGCTGGTGATGACGGCGACGCCAATTCCTCGGACGTTGGCGCTGACGCTTTATGGGGACCTTGATGTAAGCGTGATCGATGAGCTGCCACCGGGAAGGACGCCGATTGTGACGCGGAGGACGACGGAGGAGCGGGCTGGCGATGTATGGGCGTTTGTGAAGAAGCAGGTCGCGGCGGGGCGGCAGGCTTACATCGTTTACCCGGTGATTGAAGGAGCGAAGGACGATCAGCCGGAGTTGGATTTTGCGCATGATGAGGAAGTCGAGGCGAAGACAGAAGCGACGTTGAGTGCCGGGATAAAGACAGCGAAGAAGGTAGCAAAGAAATCTGCTGCAAAGAGCAAGAGCGCAAAACCGGAGTTATTTCCCAAGCAGAAGCTGAGGTCCGCGACCGAGATGTATGAGGAGTTGGGGAAGGGTGGGCTTGCCGGGCTAAGGATTGAGTTGTTGCATGGGCGCATGAGCTCCGACGATAAGGAGGTCGCGATGGCGCGGTTCAAGCGCGGCGACGTGGATGTGCTGATTGCCACTACCGTGATTGAAGTGGGCGTGGATGTTCCGAACGCGACGGTGATGGTGATCGAGCATGCGGAGAGGTTTGGCATGGCGCAGATGCACCAGCTTCGCGGGCGCGTGGGGCGCGGCGCGGCGAAGAGCTACTGCATCCTGATGACCGGCGGGCGTGTGAGCGAGCAGGCGGAGGCTCGGCTGGACGCGATGGTGCGGACGCAGGATGGGTTTGAGCTGGCTGAGCTCGACCTGCAGCAACGCGGGCCAGGGGAGTTCTTTGGGACGCGGCAGGCGGGGCTGCCGGAGTTTCGCGTGGCGAATCTGATTCGCGATCGAGAGCAGTTGGAGCTGGCGAAAGTGGAGGCCGCAAGATTTGCACGCGAGCCTGATCCGAAGGTGTCCAAGGAAGAGCGCGAGGCGGTATGGGCGCGACTGAAGCAGCAGTGGCAGCGGCGCTATGGGCTGGTCGAGGCGTAGAGACTACGGTCAGCGAGAGTCCTTCAGGAATCGGATGAGGTCCTTGCGCTCCTGCGGTTTCGGGATACCGAAGCTCATGTTGTTGCCCGGAGCAAACGCGTCAGGGTCGGTGAGCCATTTGTCGAGCGTGGTCTCGTTCCAGATGATGTGCGAGCTTTTGAGCGCCGGCGAGTAGTCGAAGCCCGCGACCTGCGCGGAAGGTTTGCCGAAGACTCCTCGCAGCTTCGGCCCTTCGTGACTTTGGTCGAGCGCGTGGCAGCCGGTGCAGCGCTTCTCGAAGACGAGCTTGCCCGCAGCAGAATCGCCTTCGGTGGTCGCGGATGGCAGCTCATTTGAGGTGGAAGCATGGGCCCAGGAAGTAAGAGCCTCGATGTCCGCAGCAGTCATCGCGGAGTCGGGGTGGATGATGCGGTACTGCGGCAACGGCATCTCGTTCGATCTGACCTCTTTGAGGATGAGTGACTGGAGGGTCTGTTGCCTGTCGGGGGTGTAGGTGTCCCAGGCTGTGAGATCGAGATGTTTGCGGCCTTCGACGATGTCGCGCTCCATCAGCCAGGATATGGGAGCAAATCGGCCATAGAGATGCGGGCGGGTCTGCTCGGAGTGGCAGTCGACGCACTTGGCTGAGAGGATCGCGTCCGCTTGCGGCGGTATCGAGGTGGGATGCGCGGGGTGAGTTGCGGCGAAGAGGCCCGCGTCCCCGAAAGGATGGACGCGGGCCAGAAGCAGCGAGGCTGGCAATGCAGTGATCCAGGCGAGAACGGCGGTGCGGAGTTTCATGCGTTCTCCGCAAGCGACGCATCGACGATGGCGAGATGAGAGTGTTTCGCGATGTACTGTACTTCGGTGATGCCGAGGACGCTGCGGAGCTTGCCCGCAGGTACCATCATCGGGCCTGCGCTGGGAGCTTTGCCGGGCGCTGGTTGGGGGAAGGCCGTCGATGTGGCGGTGTGGAAGGCGACGTTGCCTTCGACCTTCTGCACCACCTGATGGATGTGGCCGTTGAGGACAGTGACAGAGCCAAAGCGCTTGAGATAGCTGAGAGCTTCAGCTCCATCCTGCGTTGCCCAGCCCCACTCGGGGTAAACCATCCACAAGGGGATGTGGGCGAAGACGACTATCGGTGTCGACGCAGAGAGGCCGGCGAGGTCCTGCTTGAGCCATGCGAGCTGATCCGGGCCAAGCTTGCCGAGCGCGTCGATCTGGAGACAGTTATTCAGGCCGATAAAGTGGACGCCGCGATGATTGAAGCTATACCAGCCGGTGCCCAGCGTTCCTTTGCCGAAACGTGCTTTGTACTGGGCACCGTCGTCGGAGGCGAAGTCGTGTTCGCCGGGGACGTAGAAGGTCTCGCCTGCCTTAGCGGACTTGATGAGTTGCTGGGCGGTGTCGAACTCCGCGGGCTTGGCGGAGTGGGTGATGTCGCCGGTATGCAGCAGGAGTTCCGGCCTGACGGAGAGCGCGTTGATCTTGTCGATGGCCAGCTTCAGCGTTCCCGTGACGTCCTGGTTCGCTGGCTTATTGAAGCCGATATGGCTGTCGCTGATTTGAACGAAGCTGAAGCTGCTTTGCGCGGCAGCATGGCTGGATGGCGTGGCGGCGAAGAGCTTCGAGGTGGGGACGCCGCCCACCATACTCCAGATAAGGCCGGTTCCGGCCCAGGCCATGCAGGACAGGAAGTTGCGGCGGTCGATGCCGTCGGATGATGGGGTGGTTGCTGGGTTCTCCGGCACTGGTTCCGGTAGATGTTGATCGCTCATGCGTTTTGTTCCTCCGCAGAGGTAAACCAGCGAACCCAAGATTTATTCCGGGAATATTTTCGAAGCTTTATAGTTTGCATGGGTGAAGCGGAGCACCGATGACGTTATTAGCGTGGAAGCGTGCCGCGCCTGAACAGGCGGAATCGACCCGAAGCTTTGAGGAGATGGCGGAGCCGCTGCTGCCTGCGCTCTACAACCTCGCTTCGTGGCTGGCGCGCGTTCCTGCCGATGCCGAGGACCTGGTGCAGGAGACATATCTAAAGGGGTTGCGCGGTTATGCCGGGTTCGAGGCTGGCAGCAACTTCAAGGCGTGGATCTTTCGCATCTTGAGGAACACCTTTCTGACTTCGAAGACGGGGCTTGAAACGCGGCGGACCATTGCGCTCGAAGATGAGTTGAGCGGAACTGAGGTCGTCCCGGATGGAGCGGTTGAGTGGGCGACGCCGGAGAGCCTCTTCCTGCAGATGAGCGATCGGGCCGCGGTGGAGGCGGCGATGGAGCAGTTGCCCGCACCGCTGCTCGAGGTGATTTTGCTGTGCGATGTGGAGGAGATGAAGTACCGCGAGATTGCCACGGTGCTGGAGATTCCTATGGGCACGGTGATGTCGCGCATCGCGCGCGCGAGGCGGCAGCTACGGGAGGAACTATTGAAGGACGTTGCGAGAGGCGTGCGGAGATGATGGAACATCTATCGGATGAGTCGATGAGCGCGTTGGCTGACGGCGAGCTGTCTTCGCAGGAGATGGCGACTGCGACGGCCCATCTTGCGAGTTGCGCGGAGTGCACCACGGACGCACTGACAAGGATGATGCTGAAGCAGACGACGGCGCAGGTGGGGCGGCGGTATACGTTGCCCGACGATTTGCGCGCACGATTAGGTAACAGTCGTGACGCGAAGCCCACTGCGAGCCGCGGGGTTTGGAGGCAGTGGGCGGTTGCGGCGGCCCTGTTCGTTGCGTTCGCAGGCATGGGATGGTGGCGTCTCACCCCGCAGAAGATCGAGCAGGGGCTGGCGACGGAGATTACAGATCAGCATGTAGCAACGATGGCTGCAAGCGCAGCACCGGAGGTGTTGTCTTCCGACCGGCACACGGTGAAGCCATGGTTCCAGGGGAAGATCCCGTTCAGCTTCAACGTGCCGGAAGGATTGCCTGAAGGGACGACGCTGGAGGGGGCGAACCTGACTTATGTTGGGCATCGTCCGGCGGCGCAGTTGATCTATAGCGTGGGCAAGCATCGGGCCTCGGTTTTCCTGATGGAGAAGGCTGGATCAGAGGCTGGGGGTGCTACGGAGGTGCGGGCCTCAGGGTTTCATATTTTGGACTCGCATGCTGCGGGGCTTGAGGTTGTTGCGGTGAGTGATGTGGAGATGGCGAAGCTGAAGGAGTTAGTGGTGGCGGTCGATGGGGCGCAGCGGTGAGTATGCCGGGTTGACTGCTTACGTCCCACCCATCGCAAAGACGCGATGGATGGGGCACCCGAACGGTTGTGGCTTAGGGAAGAGAATAGGCAATGGCAAAGGAAAGAGCGGATCCTCCGCTTCCCGGCCCCGGTTCGCGAAAGATGACAAGGATTGACGCGAGGAGGATGCAAGCATCAAGGCTGCTGGTATTCGGTCGCCACAGGTGGGCGTGGCTTGTGGACGAGAGTGACCAGGATGAAGCTGATGATCATCAGCAGAAGCCAGCTCCCGAATTTCTGGAAGTGGACTACGTGCCAGCCGTTGTGCTGGTTGGGGTAGACCCATATGTTGGCGAAGGTGCCGATGTTTTCTGCGAGCCAGATGAAGAGGGCAACCAGGCAGAAGCCGAGCAGCAGCGGCATGCGACGGTGCTTCTGATAAGGCCGGTAGTAGATCCATGTGGGGCCGAAGAGGATCGCGATGAAGAGGAAGAGCAGGTAGCGGATGTCGGGAAGGTAGTGGTGGGTGAAGAAGTTGGCATAGATGAGAATCGCCAGGACTGACGTGGCTTTCGCGCTGGGGTAGCGGGTGAAGCGGAGGTCGAAGATGCGGGTGATGCGGGCGATGAAGCTGCCTACCGAGGCGTACATGAAGCCGGAGAAGAGTGGAACATGGCCGAGACGAAAGAAGCTTGCCTCGGGATACTGCCAGAAGCCGAGCTGTGTCTTGAAGAGCTCCATGACCGTGCCGACGATGTGGAAGACCAAGATAATCTTGGCTTCGCGGACGGTCTCCATGCGGAGGATAAGCAGGAGTGCCTGGATGGCGAGGGCTACGAGGAAGAGGAAGTCATAGCGGGCGAGGAATGCGTGAGGGGGATAAAAGAGCTTTGTGAGGAGGACGAGGGTGAGGAGCGTCCCGCCGAAGAGGCATGCCCAGGCTTGCTTGAAGGTGAAGAGGAAGAACTCCCATAGGCGCGCGTTGAGCGGACTGGTGGGGACGTGGTTCTCGAAGCGGACGCGGACCGCGTGGAAGCGGGATTTTGTGTAAGCGAGCATGGTGGGTGGAGAGGGACTGGGTTGAGGGTATACGTTCCCACCCATCGCGATACGACCGCGATGGATGGGGCACCCGGAGTTTGGTAGCTATTTAGGAAGAACAGGCCACGGCAAAGACAGAAGCGGGTCCTCCGCTTCGCGAAGGATGACAAGAATCAAGTGGGGAGAAAAGTGAGCGGTTTTGAATGGGTGAGGGGTTGCGGTTCGCGCGTTCGCGCAAGTGTCCCACGTCTCAGAGTGGAGACGTGGGACACCCGGATTTATTGATGAGGGACGAGGTTGGAGGCGGGCCAGTGCATGGGTTGAGCGTTGAGGTTTGGAGCTATGGAGACTTCGCCTGACGAAGGCTTGACGTCGATGTTGAAGCCGTCGATGGCAATAAGAGGGCTGTCGTCTGCGAGGTCTTTGGTGGCGGCTTCGATGGTGATGGTGCGCGCTTCGTTGGGCGTGAGCGTGACGTAGTTGTCGGAGTAGAAGGCGGGTAGGACGCGCTTGCCGGATTGCTTCTGGTGAAGCTGAAGATGGGTCATCAATGCGATCGACTTCGATGGGTTGTGGATCGTGACTTTGATGAAGGTGTTACTGCCTTCGGTGGTCGAGGTTGCCTTCGCGTCGAGCGTGACGGTGGGGAGCTTTTCGAGGCCGGTGAAGTCTTCCTGGGCTACGTTCTGCCAGTAGAAGTTGGTGGAGAGGAGCTTGCCCGCTGAGTCGGTGAGATCGAGCTTCACGAAGTAGAGAGCTTCGCGTGTTGCTTCGACGAACTGATAGACCTTGATGGTGCTGCTGGCGGGGAGGTTTGCGATGGGCTTTGTGTCTTCACCGACGATCTTGCCGTCGAGAAGGTATTGGGTGGTGTGGACCTTGAGGCCGGACAGCGGCTCGGGCGTGTTGTTGACGACTTCGACGCCATGATTGGCTTCATTGAGCTGGACGTGGATCGTCTCGGAGGCTTTCTTCGCGGCGAAGAGCGATGAGTTGGGATCGAGGTCGTAGTGATAGAGCTGCCAGACGAAGCTGGGTTGCGCGGGATGGCTCATCCACGTGATGACGCCGGTGGTGGCCTTGAACATCTGCGCGTTGCGGCCTTCGTACATGGCGCGGAAGGCCTCGTAGTTGGCGAGCTGGCCCTTGCGGACGAAGTCGGCGAGGTTGCGGATGGGGCCGTAGCGTCTGGCGAGCTCGTAGGGGTAGGCGTCGCCGCGTTGTGCACCATGGGCGAGGTCGTGCTGGGCCCAGTCGTCGTTCTGGGTCTCCCAGTCCTTCTCGGGCATCATTCCCTGAATCGACTCGATTGTGGGGATTGAGACGGAGCCGGTCTCGGTCTTGAAGCTCTCGTTGAGGTTGTAGAAGAGGTGCGGCGAGCGCCAGTGATAAGGACCGTGCGAGGAGACGCCGCGGCCATCGGCTGAGTTCGATTGATAGAGGCGGGTGGGGTCGAGCTTCGCCATCATGATCTTGAGTTGGTCGTCGAGTGCCTTGGGCGGGTAGCCCTCGTTGCGGGCGCACCAGACGGCGATGGCGGGATGGTTGCGGTAGCGGAGAACCTTGTCGGTGACGTTGGCGAGGTAGGTGGGTATGTCGTCGGGGTTGGGGCCGTCGCTGGGGTTGGGTTGAAAGAACTCGTCCCAGAGGAGGATGCCGTACTTGTCGGCCATGTCGTAGAAGTCGGGGCTGGTGCTCTGGCCGACCCAGTTGCGGATGAGGTTGAGGTTGGCGAGGGCGTGCATGTGGAACTGCGCGTCGAGGCGCTCGCGCGGGATGCGCTTCATGCCTTCGTCAAGGCCCCAGTTGCCGCCGCGAACCATGATGCGGACTCCGTTGACGGAGAGGGTGAGGTTCTCGGAGTCGGAGACGGAGTAGTCGATCTTGCGGATGCCGAAGTTGGTGGTGATGGCGTCGGAGAGAGCTTCAGATTTGGCGAGCTCAAAGGAGAGCGTGAGTTTGTAGAGATTTTGCTTGCCGTAGCCGTTCGGCCACCAGAGGTGCGGGTCTCTGATGTGGAGGGCGGGGATGGAGGCGGTGTCCAGGGTTACGGATGTGGCGCTGTTCGCGTCGATGGAGACTTGCTTGCTGAACTTGATGGGCTCTGCGCCGGGGCCCTTGATGGTGCCGGTGAGTGTGCCGGTGATGGGCGCGGCGGTGATGTTGTTGACTGTGGCGGCGACGGTGAGATCGGCGGTTCCGTGGTCTGCGGCGATCTCGCTGGTGACGAAGGGTTGTTTGATCAACACAGGGCCGCTGGCAGAGAGAGTGACGGGCAGCCAGATGCCGGTATCGCGGTCGCGGACGGCGGGCAACCAGTCCCAGCCGATGGTGGAGAGGAAGGTTGGGCCGTCGATTGCGGTATCTCCACCGTTGACGCCGACTCCGTTGGCGACGGTGTGTTCCACGGGCTTGCCGGGGTGCGGTTGCGGCGAGATGAGGACGGCGAGAGCTGCGGTGGTGCCGGGCTTGACGAAGTCGGAGATGTCAAAGTCGCCGCGGATGAAGGCGCCTCGCATGGAGCCGGCCTGATGGCCGTTGACCCAGATCTGGGCCTCGTAGTTGATGCCGGCGAAGTGCAGCCAGGTGTGGCGGCCCTTGTGCGAGGCGGGGACCATGAATGTGGTGCGGTACCAGTAGTCGGCCTTGTTGAGGCTCTCAGGGATGGAACGCATGTTCTCGCCGTAGAGGGGCTCGGGGTAGACCTTATTGTCGACCAGCGTGGTGAGGACCGTTCCGGGGACTGTTGCCTTGTACCAATTTTCCGGCTTGAAGGCGGGGCTTGAGACCTCGGCGGGCTTGCCTGCCACCTTGGAGGTGTCCTGCATCTGCCAGCCGGTGAGGGTCTGCTCGGGGATCTGGTGAACGAGCTGGGCGGAGGCGAGGGTGGCGGGGAGGAGCGATGCCATAAGGGCGAGCTTCAGAGCAGTCATTGTTGGCCGCGGTGCTTTCCGGATGTCTGAGTGAATGAAGAACATTGCGACGAGTTTACAGCGGTGGGATGAAGAAGGTTCGCGCTTGGCTTGAGCTGGAGGCGTTCGTCGCCCAGACCCACTCATCGCGTGAGGCAACGGCGCGATGAATGGGGCACAGATTGGTGGCGGTCCGGAGAAGAAGCAGATCCTCCGCCTGCGGCGAAGGATGACAAGCTTTCCTGGCAGGCCTAGCTGGCTGCGGCGTGGGCGAAGGAGGACATCGACGAGGCTGGAGCGAAGTCGGGCGCGATGTAGTCGGGCTTGACGGCCTTCTTGGGGCCTCGCTTGCGAGCTACGAGGACGCGGATGCGCTCGAGCATCTCGGAGGCGGAGCAAGCGCCCTTGGGGAGGAAGACATCGGCGGCGATGGCGCGGTCGAACGAGGTGACGGTGCCGGAGACGATCATCGCGGGCAGGCCGGGGTGAAGCTGCTTGGCGCGGCGGACGAGTTCGTTGCCGTCCATCTGCGGCATGATGAGATCTGAAAGGATGAGGTCGAGCGTGCCGGGGATGGATGCCCGGAGGATCTCAAGAGCCTGCTGGGAGCTGGTGGCGGTGATCACGCGGTAGCCGCGGGTTTCGAGGAGAAACTTACGAACTGAGAGAGGCTGTTCGTTGCTGTCAACACAGAGGATCGACTTCTTGGGGCGCATTGGGGCTCGCAGGATCTGCCGGCGCGGCTGGTAGGGCCGTGCGGCGGAGAGGGCCGCGGGGATGTGCTCGTTTGTTGCGAGGCGCATCGTGGCAGCATGGTTTCGGACGAACCCGCGATCGCGCCCGGTGGATTGAGAGCGAGGAAAGGCGTCTGCGCCGTTGGGAGGAAGACGGAAGAGGCTCGATGAGACGAGGCTCTCCTGTCTGCTCCGGAAGGAAGCAGTGCCCCCGGCCGGCCGTTCGACCTCGTTTAGAGGCATGGAACGGCGCGGCCACGGGTGCGAGAGAAGCCCTGCTTGCTGGTCCGCCTTGCATCGTGCAAGGAGTCAGGGCAGGTTGCCACGCTGGCTTCATGGAACGCAGATGGCCTTACTGCGGCGGGCGCGATCTTCACACGTGGAGGTGAAGATCGCCTTGCAAGCAGGGGCGATGTGCGAGTGAAGGCGAGCGTCTGCGATGTCCGGCAGCGGATTCAAGGGCCCGCATCAGCGAAGCTGATGGAGATCTGAACCGGGGCGGACAAGCAGCGAGGCTTCTCTCAACTCAAGTTGTGGTAAAGCAGGCGAAAGACTGTTTTGAGGAGCAAAGAGGAAGTTCGTAAGAACGTCCGCTGTCCCTGTAACGCTTCCCAACATTACGAACGGCTCATGGACTTCGCAAGTGCGAAGATTTGGCGAAGCGAAGGATTTCTTTGCTCTTGCCAACGAAGCAAAAAGTCGAAGTATGCGTGAATTGGCGGTTAAACGCGGTTTTTCCTTGTGGGAATCCGGTGTATCACGGCAGGAAAAAGGAACCGGATGCAACGGGAATGGTGCGTCCTCCGACGAACACCAAATCGGGAATCGATTGTTGATCGGTTGAAAAAGCGGCCCTAACTTCGATTCGGCTGGGCCGATTGATCTCAATGCCCTGCTCGAATACAACTGCCTGGTCATTGACCGCCGCCTTATGGTGCACGAGATAAGCGATGGCACAGCCGGAAGCAGAACCAGTTGCGGGGTCTTCTCCGTTGTAGAACTGCATGCGGTTGTGCCAGTCGGCGGACGAGCCTTCGTCCGCGCGCGTGATGCAGTAGAAAAACTTCGCATCGCAGGAGTCGAGATAGGACTGCGCCTGGTCCTGCGGTATGCAGAGGCGTGATGCGACTTCCATCGAGCGCAGCGGAACGATGCAGAAGGCCATGCCGGTGGAGACGGTCTGGATTGGCAGCGATGGGTCAAGGTCATCGACGGAGAGCCCCAGAGCGGCTGCTATGGCCTCTGGCGTGTGGATTGTGCCGAAGGTGGGAGCCTTCTGCTGCATCGTGGCGAAGACGCCTGGCTTCGTCGCGTCCTGCGAATCAAACTTCACGGTGATGGGGCCTACGGGAAGATCGAGCGTGATCGTCTCCGACCCGCGCAGGACAGGGTGATTGAGATAGAGCCAGGTTGCGGTGCCAAGCGTGGGATGGCCGGCGAACTGAAGCTCCTCCTGCGTGGTGAAGATACGCACCTGAACGCCGCGCTCAGCTTCGATGGCCGCATCGCGCGGGATGATGAAGGTGGTCTCGGCGAGGTTGGTCTCGCGGGCGAGAGCCTGCATGGTGGCGGTCGAGAGATGGCGGGCGTCGGTAAAGATGGCGAGCATGTTGCCTTCGAGGGGCGACTCGGCGAAGACATCGACGAGAGCGTACCCGGTGGCGCCTTTTCCGGAAGACGGGGGTGGGATTGACATGAAAGCCTCGAAATCGTAAGGTCGAAGTTACCGCAAGGAGGTCAAACAGCCTCCTCGGCCATACCCGCATAGAACTCAGGGCAGGCTGCGGTACAGATTCAGTTTAGAGCTTATGACGATGACTTCCCTCTCGAACACGCCTTGCTGCCGCTGCTGTTGCTGCGGATGTGACGTGGTGTGTTCCGGGATGATGGGATAAGCGACTCGAAGTAAGCGAAGCATTTCGAAGAGCAGAGAAAACCCACCCGGACGCTGAGAAGCGAGGGTGGGGTTTTTGTTTCGTGCATGAAGGGCTGGGGAAGGGTTTACGTCCCACCCATCGCGATAAGACTGCGATGGATGGGGCACCCGGGCATTCTTTTTGGTTTCATGGATAGGAGCAGCTATGAGCGAAGGACGTATTCCACGGATTCTTGAAGTAGCACCGGATTTCGAGGCGACGAGCACGCACGGCCCGATCCGCTTGAGCGACTACACAGCGCAGGGCAAATGGGTGCTGCTGTTCTCGCACCCGTCGGACTTTACGCCGGTGTGCTCGACGGAGTTCATCGAGTTTGCCAAGCACCAGGACGAGTTTGAGCGGCTGAACGTGCAACTGGTGGGCGTGTCCATCGACTCGATCTACTCACACATCGCGTGGGTGCGCGACCTGGAGGCGATGGCTGGGGTCCAGATCCGCTTTCCTGTGATCGCAGACCTCGATCAGAAGGTCTCGCAGGCTTATGGGCTGGTGCATGAGGTGGCGAACGATACGGCCACGGTGCGCGCGGTGTTTGCGATCGATCCGCAGGGCCTGGTGCGGGCGCTGATGTACTACCCTGCTCAGCTTGGCCGCAATGTGGCGGAGCTGGTGAGGATGTTCCAGGGGCTGCAGACGGCGGACGCAAACGGCGTAAGCTGCCCGGCAAACTGGAAGCCAGGCCAGCAGGTGATCGTGCCTGCTCCGGCTACTCTGGCCGATGCGGCGAGGAGGACCAACGGTGGCGGAGCCGGGCTGAACGTGGCAACCTGGTATCTGGCGAGGAAGGACCTTGCGCTCGCAACCCGCTAGGGATTGAGTCGAAGGCAAGGTTGTACGATAGGATCAACGATTGCGGGGAGTGTGGCATTTGCCGGCTCCAGGCGATTCAAGAGCACCGATGGCGAAGTGGCTAACGCGCTGGTCTGCAAAACCAGTATTCATGGGTTCAAATCCCATTCGGTGCTCCAATAATATCCCCGCATGATGCGCAGTGCGCATTCCGCTTACTTGATCGCGTCAAGTCCGGGCTGCAGCCATTGCAGCGCGGTCTCTGTGATCGACGGGAACTGTGTCGTGAGGATGCCGATGAGTGGCCCGGCGAGAAATCCTGCAAGGCGCACATAGAAGTCCG
Organism: Granulicella aggregans; assembly: GCF_025685565.1. Lineage (NCBI taxonomy): Bacteria > Pseudomonadati > Acidobacteriota > Terriglobia > Terriglobales > Acidobacteriaceae > Granulicella > Granulicella aggregans. The sequence continues at coordinate 1,739,938 of NZ_JAGSYE010000001.1, read as the reverse complement.
TTCCCAGACGGCCCGGCGTGGTGCTCGCGATATAGCTGAGGATCTCATCGCGCTCCATGCCCGCGTAGACGTAAGCAACGGCGGCACCAATCAGCAGCAGGTTGATTGCGAGCCAGACACTTACCTCAGTACGCGGAACAAAGGGGTAAAACGAGATGGCGGAGCAAACGGTAATGAAGAGACAGATCATCGAGAGAGTCATGGTCCGCATGCGGGCGACGATGTTCTGGATGAAGGAGATGTAGTGGTAGGCGACAAACTCTTCAGCGGCGCGGACCTTGGCTTCGCCGCTTAGAGGAATCTCTTTGGAATGATCGTCTGAGGCGGCTCCGACTCCTTCGAGGTTGAGCGACTCTGTCTCAGCGTCCCAGATTCCGATGAGCCGGTTGCAGACTTCGCCGGCAGCGTCGGCGAGAACATCGCGCAGCTCGCGCGGTGGAGGCGCGGCGGCAGGTTCTGCCGGTGTGGTCGGGGCGATGGGAGAGCACCAGGCGGTCCGGGTGGGGTTCTGGGACTCGATGAGCTCTGCGAAGCACTCTCCGTAGAGCTCCACATTCGGGAGGTATTGGAGAGGGCCATGACCCAACGAGTTTCCGTGGGTTAGGCGAAGCAGCCGTTTCGCGGCGTCGAGTTGATCCCGGAAGAGATCGTACTGGACGCGGCGCACACTGCCACTGACGCTCCAGATGGAGTTCGCCTCGATGGGACGGAGGCGGCAGATGGTTCTGCGCAGACGCAGGCGACCGAGGGCAAGCAGCAACGTTCTCAGCTGCACCCAGGTGGAGTAAAGGCGCAGTGCCTCAGTAGCGGTGAAGAGGAGGGCGATCAGCAGAATGCCGTCGACCACGATGTTGAAGCTACTGCTCTCAAGCCCCAGAAGCGGAAGGTTACGTGTCCACTCGAAGCAGACGCACGTTGCGATGAAAAGAAAGACCGGTGCGGCGATGATGCGGTTGGCGAAACAGAACGGGTGGGCAAAGCGAAGGATCTCCCTGCCGAGCGTATGGCTAATGCGGGTATTCTCCGCCTCCAGCGTATTGGGACCGTCGCCGGCGGCCGGCTGCGGGGGAAAGGTGCGACCTAGGGGTCCGATCTGAAACCAGCCGCCTGGGATCGCGCCCTCGCGGCGCAGACGCGGCAGCGTGGGACATCCCCTAGCGAGCATCAGGTCTCCGGCGATCGCCTGCCAGTTCCAAAGGTAGAAGCCGAAGGTCAGCAGGAGTACCGGAAGTAGCGGCGAGACGCCGTCCGTGATGTGGATCATGCGATAAAACCGGGGGATGGCGTTGACCTGGTCCAGGCGCGAGAGGTAGCAGAACCAGAAGAGGACCATGAAGAGGATGCCAGAGCCTGCGCAGGCTCCGAGGGCGCGAAAGAGGTAGCCCGGATCAGGTGGCGCGCCCAGCTCTTCCAGCTGCGCCTTCCGCCGTACAAACCAGCAACAGATGACCACGATCGCGATGAGAAGCACGGTGAACACGGTGAAGATATAGGCCTTCGAACCGCTGATGAGAAAGAAATCTGGAGGGACGAAGAAGACTCCACCCAGTTCGAAGAGCAACATCACGGACAAGGAGCAGCCGACGGCAAGCAGGACGCCATGCGCCGGGTCTTCCGAGAGACGAAAGACCGAGAAGAGGCCGTCCGAGGGATTGACTCCTCCATTGATGAACCCCCACACCTGGTAGCCGAGCAACGCGCTTGCGAGAAGAGCGGCGAGGATCCATGGCAGGGGCAGGCTCATCCTGAGCCGGGGATTGAAGACTCGGGGCTGATCCTGCGGAGCTGCTCGCTTGAACTCATAGTGCTGAACGAGAGCGGACGCGGGAGTGTGCGGATCGCCGGTCTTCGCGAGCTTTGCGGGATCGGGCTCAATCAGGTCCAGGACAGTAGAGACGGGAGGCGCTTTGCCGGAGGCATTCTCGGCGCATCGATTGTCTTCATCTTCAAGACAGATGCCTGCGATCTGATCTTTGTTGATGACGGCTATCGGCCAGTATCCATCGCGACCGACGGCGCTGATCCAGGTGGATGGGTGAGTGCTGAACTTCTCGTGGGTAGAATTCGGGGCCGAGATCGTGGGATGAAACCAGAACGGATCGGAGTAATCGGGTGCGGGAAAAGCGCGGTACATCTTCAGCGCCGGGCACGGGCCGGTCATGGCCACGCACTCGGGCGGCGGTTGTTGAAAGGGGATCAGGGGAACGGCGGAGGATTGGTCCGTTTGCGGATCGGAGTTCGGGCTCGGCAGGTTCGCTCCCTGCAACGTGTAGCGCGCGGCAAGGTACATGCCTTCCGCGAGGCTGCCCTGGAAGACGAGGTGGTTGTGATCCTGCTCGTTCCATTTGTCTTCCGTGATACGGGACCAGTGTTGCGCTCTTGGCAGCAGAGGATAGCTGGAGACCGCGAGCACGCCGCGGAACTCCGTAGTGTCGATCTCGCGGCGAAAGAGCAGGTCAGAGCCGACAGTTACGATGCGAGCCTGCGGATAGGCGCGGTGGAAGAAACGGGTCAGGAAGAGGAAGTCCAGCGGGTTGGTGCAGCGCAGGATGAGATAGCGCGAGTGGTGATTGCGCAGGATACTGACGATGCCATAGAGAGAGGCCTCCTGGTCGATCGCGGCGACGCTGCCGCTGGAGCTGGCGATGGTGTCGGTGATCTCTGACTGCCCGGAATCGCTCGACGCATCGTCGTGCAGGATCGGATGGGCGCGATCCTTGAGGCCGGGGCCTGACCCCTCGAAGACCGCCTGCTTCTCGTAAGCGCTGCGAAGGGCGGAGATGTCGCGGGGGAAGACGAGGTGAATCGGGCGGTTGTCCTGGGCGTAGGGAAAGTCGCAGGGAGAGTCTACGCGCTCGTGCTCGGAGTAGGCGGTATCGTCCTCGGAGAGGATGGCGGTGTCGGATGGAGGTGTGCCTTGGGAGCTGAGGAACTTCATCAGACGGAAGATGTGGACGGAGTCGTTCTCCTGGAAGGTGCCGAAGTCGATATGCCAAGTCGCTGTGGCAGGAGGCTTCGCTGTGTCCCGCGGAAGTTCACGCTCGAACCACTGAACGGCGGAGCAACTGCTTACGCTGCCGCTGAGAATGCGGGCCGATGGAAATATCTCGCGGAGAATTGCTGGCGGCGCTGGAGCACCGCCGGCTTGCGGCGGGTCTGGATCGTAAAGAGCTTTGAGGTTGCGGCGGAGTGCAGGCAGCGATCCGGTAAACGTGGGGCCCAGGATACGCAGGATCCCATCGCCTGCAATGGATTTCGTCGGAGTCTTCCCTGCGGATGCATCGGGGCCGTTGAGACCCGCATGCTTGCTCAGCCATAACAATGCATTGAACCATTGCCCCTCGTTGATGCCTCCCGTGGCCTGTTCGCCGACGACGAAGACCACCAGACCTTGCCTGAAGTCCTCGGTTCCGGGCTGGGTGCGGCGACGGAAGAGGATCACGCCCGGGCAGTTCTCGCGCTGGCTGGTTAGGTCCTCCGCATACTGGCGATCGCCTAGATGAGTCAGAGCCGGCGAGGAATCCTGCTTCCAGGGCAACCATGAGGAGTTGTAGTCGTAGCCCTGGTCCTGTGCGGCTTGCACGAGCATCGCCATCTCGCGATCGAACATCAGGCTGAGGTTGGTGTGGCGAGGATCGGGCGCAAGAACGATGGCAAACCGGACCGTGGAGGGCAAGGCGGGATTCCTGCCCGCGTCCAGGCTGAAGAAGCTGTCGATCACACTGGTAGCGGCAGCGGCGTTTTCGTCCTGGGGTCCGGTCTCCGGCTTCGCAGCACCGGTCGACGCATACGCGCTGCAGCCGCCCGCATAGGCGGGTGTCGACACTGAATCAGCGATCGCCGGCGATTTAGCGTCGGCCATGACGGAAGGCGCAGCAGCCGACGGAGATCCGAGATGCACCGCCGCAAAGGTGGCGGCCAGAGTGAATACCGCGGCTGAAGCTCTCCTGAACATAGCCAACTCCCAATCACTTCCTCACGAATAGCGCGCAGTATAGCAGTGAGCGCAAGCGGCTTTTCGTTTCGAGGTGCTTCAGGCTGGCGGAGGCAGCTCCTCACAGAGCCGCTTGTTGGCCTCACAATGTAGTTAGGTGTGTCGCAACACGCTCACTCTGGCCTGAGACTGCAAGTAACTGCAAGTGACTGCAAGGGATTCGAGGGTGACCAAGATGAAGTCGAGCTTTCCAGCGATGTTTACGGCTGCGGTGCTTCTGTTGAGCGGGCTGGCGCCGTGTCGCGCACTCGCACAGCAGCAGAGGTTCTCGGTGAATCCCGATGCCAGCTCCGTCGCCTTCAAACTTTCCGGGTCTGCACACGATACCGAGGGAACGTTCCATGTAAAGAGCGGAGCGGTCGATTTCGACCGCAGCGCGGCGAAGATCTCGGGCCTGGTTGTCGTCTCCGCTGGCAGCGGCAATACCGGCAACGGCCCTCGTGACGAGAGGATGTGGGGTGAGGTTCTGGAGATCTCGAAGTTTGCCGACATCTCCTTCGCGCCGAAGAGCTACCAGGGGACGATTGCGGCCAGCGGCGATTCCACGATCCAGGTGAGTGGCATCTTCACGGTGCATGGCGACGCGCATGAGTTGACGGTACCCATGCAGATCCATATCGAAGGCGGCCGCTGCACCGCCAAGACCCATTTCGTCGTGCCCTACGTGAAATGGGGCATGAAGGACCCCAGCATCTTCATTCTGAAGGTGGCAAAGGAGGTCGACGTGGACCTGACGCTGACCGGCCAGTTAGCGCAATGATCTTGGGCGCGCGTCGGCGATGCTTTGCGGGTGGGACACGACGCTGGTAGAGTTGCGTGCATGGCGACCCGGACACCGATGCTTACACCTCGCGAAGCGGCACGGATGCTGGGTATCAGCTACCCGACGATCAAGCAGTGGATTCTGAGCGGTAAGTTGTCTACCGTGCAGACGCCGGGAGGGCATCACCGGATCGCCGAGATCGCGCTGCGGCCGCTGCTGGCGAAGGACAGCCTCAAGCCGGAGGCTGAGTCGCGCGCACGGTTTCGCAGGGTGAGCGGAAGGAACCAGATCTGCGGCAAGGTGCTCAGCGTTCGCGTGGAGGGCCTGCTGGCGGAGGTGGTGATCGGCGCTGGGGACAACCAGATCACGGCGATCATCACCGCAAGCGCGGTGCGGGAGCTTCGCCTGAAAAAGGGCGACAGCGCGGCGGCGTTGATCAAGTCAACAGACGTGATGGTGGAGCGGCTGGACGCTGAATAAGAGCTGTAACCCGGTCGGGGAGAGCTGCGTCTCATTCGTTGACTATATGAATCGAAACATATAATTTCGTTAGGAAACCTTACAGGTCAGGTTCCACGGACCAGCATCGGGTAGATGCTGCCTGTTCGTTCCTCTTCCCTTCAAGACCGGTTGCCGCCTGACGCAGCAACTTCAGGAGATCCCTGCGTGAAACTAAGAAACCTCTTCCTCGTCGCCTTTTTGCTGGTCATCGCCTCGTCGCCCACGCTCGCGCAGATCGCAGCCAGGCTGCAAGGGAGAGTTGTCGATCCTTCGGGCGCGGCGGTGCCGAACGCCCAGGTGACTCTGACCCAGGCGGCGACGGGGGTGACCCAGCAGGCGATCAGTTCTTCGGCGGGAGATTACCTGTTCTCGCAACTGGTGCCGGGCGAATATCGGCTGGATGTGGCAGTCTCAGGGTTCGAACATCTGACTCGGAGTGGAATTACCGCAACGGTCGGGCAGACCGTGGACGTTACGCTGACTTTGACGGTGGGTAGCGACCGGCAGAGGGTGAGCGTGACGGCGGACGCTCCGCTGATGCAGGCAGGCGAGAGCGACATTGAGACGCACATCGCTGGGAGTACGGTCGTGGGCCTGCCGCTGAACAGCAGGAACTTCATCAACCTCACAACACTGGCTCCCGGAGTGGCGTTGCCGCCCGGCACGGTGCTGCCGCGCATCAATGGCGGTCGTCCGCGTACGAACGAGTATGTTTACGACGGCATCTCTGCGCTGCAGCCGGAGCCGGGGCAGGTCGCGTTCTTCCCCATCGTCGATGACATTGCGGAGTTCACGGTCGAAGCTGACAACGTGCCTGCGGAGTTTGGCCGGTTCAACGGCGGCGTCGTGAACGTGGCAACGCGGGCGGGCGGGAATGAGTTTCATGGCAGCCTATATGAGTTCTTCCGCAACGAAGACCTCAACTCGCGCAACTACTTTGCGGCCACCGGAGCGAAGCCGGAGTATCGGCGAAACCTTTATGGCGCGACGCTGGGCGGGCCGGTGCTGCGCAATCATCTGTTCTTCTTCGGCGACTACCAGGGCATCAAGCAGTTGATCGGCAAGCCTGCGACTTCGACAGTGCCGACTCTGCTGGAGCGGCAGGGCATCTTTACCGGGGTATCAAAGATCTACAACCCCGCGACGACGCAGACGGTAGACGGCAAGTACATTCGGCAGGAGTTCGCGAACGACGTGATTACAACGCCGTTCGACCCAGTCGCACTGGCGCTGCTGAACCGCTTTCCTGTGCCGACGAAGTCTGGTGCCGCGAACAACTACACGCGGACGGCGAACGATGCCGACCACCAGAACCAGTTCGACTTCCGCATGGATGGAGCCTATAAGACGAAGGACCGTGCGTTTGGGCGTTACTCCTACTACAGCGATGTCGAGCTGCCGATCACCTCGTTGCCGGGCAGCGGAGGTACGGTGCTGAGCGGGATTATTGGAACAGGCAGCGTGGCCGGGCTGTCGAATGTGCTTGGACAGCAGGCGGTCTTTGACGAGACGCATACGTTCAATGCTCACCTGTTGAACGATGTTCATGTGGGCTATACACGGCGCAGTAACGACATCGTTGGGCCGACGCTGGGCGATACGGCGTCAGCTGCGTTGAATATCCCGGGCATCCCAACGAATGCGGCGTTCAACAATGCGCTGCCGCTGTTTACGATTACCGGCTTCCAGCAGATTGGATCGACGGCGAGCACGTTCTCGAAGTACCAGACGGGCGTGTGGCAGTTCGAAGAGACGCTGAATTACACGTTCGGGCGGCACTCCATCAAGGGGGGCGCGGACGTGCGCTTCTACCAGTTGAATGCCGTGGCTCCGCCAAGTCCCACAGGATCGTTTGCGTTCACGACGACGGGAACGGACACGCAGACGGCGGCGTCCACGACGACCATGGGCGGTAACGCGCTGGCAAGCTTTCTACTCGGGCAGGTCGATACGTTCTCGATCGATCTGCAGACATCGATTCTGCGGCCGCGCGACCACATCCAGGAGTACTTCATCCAGGACGACTGGCGCGCGAGCGACAAGCTGACGTTGAACATCGGAGCGCGATGGACGCTGCATTCGCCTTCGACCGAGAAGAACAACCAGGGCGCGGTCTTCAATCTTGCGACGCAGCAGCTGGATTACGCGGGCGTGGATGGCAACTCGAAGAGTGCGCGTGAGCTTCACTGGGACAACGTTGGGCCTCGGCTCGGCTTCACCTATCTGCTGACACCGAAGACCGTAGTGCGGTCGGGCTTCGGCATCGTCTTCATCGATCAGTCGGGTATCACGACACCCTTCACGCTGCCGCAGTTTCCGTTTATCCAGAACGTGCAGCAGAAGACGCAGGACAGCATCAACTCCGCATTCACGCTGGCGAACGGGCCGACTGTAGCGCCGATCACCTTGAACGCAAATGCCGGACTTGGGCAGAGCGTCTACACCGCGAACCGCAAGGCTGGATCGGGATACGTGCAGCAGTGGAACCTCGCGGTGCAGCGACAGGTTACGAATAGTCTTTCCGTAGATGTGGCTTATGTCGGATCGCACATTGTGCATGTTGGCATTCCCGACTCGAACCTGAACCAGTTGACCGCAGCGCAGCTTGCGGTGGGATTGACCGATCCGACAGCGCTGACTGGGAAGGTTACGAATCCTTACTACGGCCAGATTCCCGTCTCCAGCCCGATCGGGACCAAGACGATCGCCGCGGCACAGTTGTTGAAGCCGTATCCGCGCTTCCAGAACGTTGCGACGTATCGCAATAACAGCGGCACAACTAACTACAACGCCTTAGAGGTAAAGGTAGAACAGCGTGTGACGCATGGGCTCTACTTCCTGGCGGCGTACACGCACTCGAAGCTGATCGACGATGCTTCCTCGGTGTTCTCGTCGACCGTGCTGTCGTCGCCGAACTCGAGCAGCCTGATCGCGGCAGACACCTTCCAGCCGCGGCTGGAGCGGGATTCGTCTAATGGCGACATGCCGAATGTGACCTCGCTTGCAGCAACGTATGAGCTGCCGGCGGGACGTGGGCATAGCTTCGCATCGCGCGGCATTGCGAGTGTGATCGCGGGGGGATGGGCCGTGAATGGGATTGCATCGCTGCAGTCCGGTATGCCGGTCACGGTGACGCAGGCGACGAACAATAATGCGTTTGCGGGCTTCTCGCTGCAGCGGCCAAACATCATCGCGAATTCTTCGCTGAGCCCCGGCCGGCGGACGCCCGCGCATTACTTCAACACGGCCGCGTTTGCGACGGCACCGGAGTTCACGCTGGGAAATGCTTCGAGAAATCCGGTGCGCGGGCCGGCGTTCCGCGATCTCGACATGGCGCTGGTGAAGCACACGCGCGTCCTCGAAAAGAATGATGTGGAGTTTCGAGCGGAGTTGTTCAACGTGACCAATACGCCTGCGTTTGCGCAGCCGAATGGCAGCTTTGGGGCGGCGGCGTTTGGAAGTATTACCAGTACGACTACCGAGCAGAGGGTGTTGCAGTTGGCGCTTCGTTTGAGCCGGTAAGAGCCTAAAGCAAATGCGGGGGGTCTCTCCACTACCCCTTCGCTGCGCTCAGGGTCCGGTCGAGATGACGTTTCTTAGTGGTATTGAAAGCGATTCGTGCTTCGCACGAATTCCCATTCATCGCGGTGAGACTGCGATGAATGGGGCACAGCTCCCATATCTAGCGTGTGCCCCATATCTCAAAGGCGAGATGTGGAGCAGCCGCTAGGCCGCGTCGGGAAGGGTGTCGAGGAGCACTATCCTGAAGGGGCCGAACTGCGAGTTGAAGTTGAGGCAGCTTAGCTGTGGCTCGGGCTCATGGTGGTGGAGCTTGTCCGCAGGCTGGGGGAAGACCAACGGCGTGTTGATGCGTGTGCCCGCCGGCAGCAGGCCTTTGAGGTTGCCGCCGATGGTGTTGATGAGTTCGCCGATGGCGTCGCGGACGTCTTCGTTGAAGGCCTGCGGCAACTCGGCTCCGGTCATGCGCTCGGTGAAGGCGAAGGCGATGGAGGGGCTGCACTCGATGCGAATGCTGCCCTCGGACTCGCCCATGTAGCAGATGGTGGCGCGGATGTCGGCGATCTCGTTGGGATCGAGGACCACCAGTTCGGGGGCTGGCGGAACAGGGAAGACTTCGATGTCGGCCAGAACCGTGAAGGCCTGCTGCGCGACCGTGATCTGAACGTCGATGTTTTCGGGAGTGAGGAGTTCGGCAAGCATGGGTTTGTCCTATCGAACGGCGTAGAAGGTGGAGTGACCGAAGACCTTGCGCTCGTACTTGTGATCGACGCTGATGAGCGTCTCGGCACAGCCGAGGACAAGCATGCCTCCAGGCAGGATCGTCTTGTGGATGGAGGCGATGATCTGTTCCTTGGTCGCGGCGTCGAAGTAGATAAGCACGTTCCGGCAAAGAACAAGGTCGAATTTCCCGAGTGCGGCGAAGCTTCCCCTAAGGTCCAACTTTTGGAAGTGGACCATGTTGCGGACCTCAGGCTTGATCTGCCAGTCGAGGCCGACCTTGGTGAAGTACTTCATCAAGAGAAGAATGGGCATGCCGCGGCCCACTTCAAACTGAACATACTTGCCTGTTGCCGCGCGCTCGACGACCTGTTCGCAGAGGTCGGTGCCGATGATCTCCACTCGGCCGGGATCGATGCGTGCTTCGAGCAGCGTAATGGCGAGACTGTAGGCCTCCTGCCCGGTGGAGGACGCAGCCGACCAGATGCGAAGCTTGCGTGAACCAGCAGCGGCGATCAGCTCCGGAAGAACTTGTGTCTTCATGACCTCGAAGATGGCTGTATCGCGGAAGAAGAGCGTCTCGTTGGTGGTCATCGCATCGATGACTCGCGTGGCGAGCGCGGGCGAGCGGCCTGTTGCGACCAGGTCGCAGAGTGCATCGATGGAGGCTAGACCTTCGCGCACGACGATAGGACGAAGGCGGCTCTCGAAGAGATACTGCTTGTCCTCGTCGAGCACGATGCCGGACTCGCGATAGATGTAGGTCTGCAGGAAGGTGTAGTTGCGCGGCGAGATCAGCGGCGCGGCGCTGGCCGACTGGGAGCCAGGGTATTCGAGGCGCGATATGGGGTTTGGATTCGTCATCGGTATCGAATGCTCTTGAGGATCTCGGGAACAATTCTGTCGAGGGGAAGAACGTAGTCGGCGGCCTTGGCGGCGACTACGGCACCGGGCATGCCCCAGACGACGCTGGTGGCCTCGTCTTGCGCGAGGATGACGGCACCCCTGGCCTTCAGTGCCTGCACGCCGAGCAGACCGTCCTGGCCCATGCCGGTGAGGATCGCGGCGATGGCGCGGCCTCCCAGAACTTCAACGACGGAGCGGAAGAGGACATCGACAGCGGGGCGGCAGGAGTTTTCCTTGGGGCCTTCGTCGAGGGTCACGATGAGCTCGCGGCCTTGCCGCGCGACACGCATGTGATAGCCGCCGGGAGCGATGACGGCCTGACCGGGCATCAGCATCATGCCTTCCTTGCCTTCGACGACAGGGATGGAGCCGACGCTGTGCAGCCGGTCGGCTAGCATCTGCGTGAACATCGCCGGCATGTGCTGCACGAGCACGATGGGCAGAGGGAAGTTCTTCGGAAATTGTCCCCAAATGTCGTAGAGCGCGCTGGGGCCACCGGTGGAGACGCCGATGCAGCAGATCTCCGCCGGAGGATGCGAGAGAGCTGGCGCGGAGGAGGTAGCGTTGGCGCGGGCGACGCTTGCCGCGAGCTTGTTGGAGTTCAACTTCGGGAAGAGTTGTTTGACCTTGGAGAGGAGCTGCACGGCAAGCTGCTCGTAGGCCGACTCCGTGCCCTGCGTGGGCTTAGTGACGTAGTCGCTTGCGCCATGCATCAGGGCGTCGAGTGTGGTGCTTGTGCCGCGCTCCGTGAGGCTGCTGAGCATGATGACGCGCACGGAGGGATAGGTCTTCGAGATCTCGCGAAGCGTCTGGAGGCCGTCCATCTCGGGCATCTCTACGTCTAGCGTGACGACATCCGGCTTCATCTCGCCGAGCTTGCTTAGCGCGTCGATGCCGTTGCGCGCGGTGCCGGTGAGGACGATCTCGGGGTCGCTTTCGAAGATGCGCGAGACCATCCGGCGGATGAGGCTGGAGTCGTCGACGACGAGGACGCGGATCTTGGTCGCCTGGGAGTGGCTGCTTTCGAGAAGCATCGTCATGAAGGCTGCAGTTCCTTTCTGCCAGCGGCTGTCTTGCCAGTCTCTGGCGGAGTGTTGGTTCGAAGCGTTGGAGAGATTCATTCGTAAGGAACGAGACCGAGGGTCTGTAGCTTTTCAAGAACCATGACGTCGGTGAACGGTTTCATAACGTATTCGTTGGCCCCGAGCGCGAGAGCTGATGTGATGAAGTCGATCTGCGTCTCGGTGGTGACCATCATGATGGGGATGTCGTCAAAGCGCGGCTGCTCGCGCATCTCGCTCAGCAGTTCGAGACCGTTCATCACGGGCATGTTGTAGTCGACGCAGAGCAGATCGAAGTCTCCGTGGTGTTGTTCGAGCACGACCAGCGCCTCCGATCCGTCACCGGCCTGCGCGACCTCGAAGCCGTAGCGGACGAGGATGCGCGAGAGCATGGTGCGGATGGCCCTTGAATCGTCGACGACGAGTGCCTTCTTCATGGCGGTTCCCTTCGGTTGGCGACCCTCCCGCGCGGTGCGAGAGGGCGAAGTGTCTGTTGGTTATGCGGCGATGCGGAAGCGCTGTACGAGCACCTGAAGCTGGTTGGCCATCTCGGTGAGTTCCTTGGCGGCGGTCTCGGTGTCGCGCGCCCCGGCAGTGGTAGACTCCGCCGACTCCGCCACCAGGGTGATGTTGCGGGCGATGTCGCCGGTGCCTCTCGCAGCATCGGTCACGTTGCGGCCAATCTCATTGGTGGTCGCGGTCTGCTCTTCGACCGCCGAAGCGATGGTTCCTGAGATATCGTTGACCTCGTTGATGATGGAGCTTACGTCTCCGATGGCCTTGACCGCAGCCTTGGTGTCGTTCTGGATGGCTTCGATCTTCAGGCTGATCTCGCCGGTGGCGCGGGCAGTCTCTTTCGCGAGTTCTTTGACCTCGTTGGCGACAACCGCGAAGCCCTTGCCTGCTTCACCTGCGCGGGCCGCTTCGATAGTCGCGTTGAGGGCGAGCAGATTGGTCTGCTGAGCGATTGACGTGATGACTTTGATGACCTTGCCGATCTCCTGGCTGGAGACGCCGAGTTTGCCGATGGTCTGGGTCGTCTCGTCGGCCATGCTCACTGCGGTGCGGGCGATGCGCGATGCACCCGAAGCGCTCTTCGAGATCTCGCGGATGGATGCGAGCATCTCTTCCGAGCTTGCCGCGACGATGGAGACGTTGGCGGAGACCTGTTCGCTGTTTTGCGATACGGTCTTGGCTTTCTGCAAGGAGCCATCGGAGTTGGTGAGCACCTGCTGGCTGATCTTGAGCAGCTGCGACGACGCTGCGGAGAGAGCTCCGGCAGTCTGCCCGATGCCGGAGATGCTGGAGCGGAGATCGGTGATGAGCTTCGTGAGGCCGGCAGCGAGTTGGCCGATGGAGTCTTCACCAGTGACCGTGACGGTTTGCGTAAGGTCGCCATTGGCAGTCGCGGCGACAACGGCGAGCAGAGAGTCGACCTTGTGGCGGAGCTCGGCGGTGGCGGCCTTTTCGCGAGTCTCAGCGGCCTCCGCGTCGGCCTTCGCACGCACCTGCGCGGTGATATCGGTGGCTAGCTTGGTGACGCGGTCTACCTTGCCATTGATGTCGAAGAGCGGACTGTAGGTGGCCTCGATCCAGACATCCTTGCCATTCTTGTCGATGCGTCTGAACTCGCTGGTCTGGAACTTGCCGCGGTTCAGGTCTTCCCAGAACTGGACATACTCGCGGCTGGCTGCGTATGCGGGATCGACGAAGATGCGGTGGTGCTTGCCCTTGATCTCTGGCAACGTGTAGCCCATCACGTGGCAGAAGTTGTCGTTGGCGTCGAGGATGATGCCTTCATTGGTGAACTCGATCATCGCCTTGGTGTGCTTGGTCTCTTCCAACTGGCGATTGCGGTTCTCTTCGTCGACGATGCGCTGGGTGATCTCGCTGGTGATGGAGATGATCTTGACCACACCGCCTTTATCGTCCAGCACTGGCGCGAAGGTGCCACCGATCCAGATGACGCGGCCGTCCTTCGACTTGCGCTTGAAGGCCTGGTTCTTGTGCCGCCCCGAGAGGACGATGCCCCACAGTTCGCTGAATTCTTCCTGGCTGGTGGCATCGGAGAAGTTGAGCCGTGAGATGTTCTGTCCGACGATCTCGGAGGCGTCGTATCCGAAGGCCTTTGTAAAGTTTTCATTCACGGTGAGGATGATTCCTTCCGGGCTGTACTCGGCGAACATATTCATGCGATTCACGGTAGCGAGAATCGCGCGCGAGTCCTGCCGCTCCAACTCCACCTTCGTGATGTCATGGGCGAACATGACGACACGGTTGCCCTTGCCGTCCGAACTCGGGATGGCATTGAACGAGCCTTCGAACCAGATGGGATCGCCATCGGCAGAGAGCATCCTATAAGTACCGCTGTGAAACTTGCCCTGGCGGAGATCGTCCCACAGCTGCCGGTTCTCGGGTGAGCGTTGGTCCGCTGAGCGAAGAAGCGAACTGTGCAGCGTGCCTACAAGCGCATTCGCAGTAGAACCCACCAGCCTCGCGAAGACATCGTTCGTGAAGAGAATCTTTCCGTCGAGATCGAGTTCGACCACAGCCTGGGTACGAGCGACGGCGGCGAGCCGGCGAACGAGGTCAATCGGGTCCGCTACCTGCTGTGCTTCTTCGTGTACATTTTCGAGATTCGTTTCCATGATGACCTGGTCCTCTCCGTGTTTTGAAACTGAGTTGGAAATCTAGATTTGGCTTCAACTGCAGGCGTTCTCAAAGACGTTGTTGGTATCGAGGACGAGCATGAGTTCGTCCTTGGCGCGGAAGACGCATTCGATCATCTGGCGCTGCTCGTAGGGCATGTTCTCCGGAACGGGAGCGCGCGCGGAGAGGGGAAGATCGATGACGTCGCAGACCTCGTCGACGAGCAGGCTGATGACGGAGTCGCCGGAGCGAATGGCGATATTCACGCGCGTGTCTTCGCCTTCGGCGGGCGGAAGGCCGAGGCTTCGGCGAGTGTCGATGGCGATGACGATCTGTCCGCGCAGGTTGATGAGGCCTTCGATGGCCCTCGGCGCGAGCGGCACGGGACTCATCTCCTGGCGGCGGATAAGCTCCTGGACTTTCAGCACCTCAACACCGAGGAACAAATCTGCAACGCGAAAGGTTGCATATTGGCGGGAGTCTTCAGTCGATGGGGTCATGCCGCCTCCTCGTACATAGCCTGGTGATAGTGCCCGCTGGGACGGACGAGGGCGGAGATGGATGCAATGAGTTCGTCGCGGTTCGAGCGCATGATGCGGGCGTCGTAGGAGAGGCCGTCGGGGACGTATGCGTCCAACTGCTCGGGGTGATCGACGAGGCCGAGGATAGGCGTGCGGTCGAACTGCTTGTCGCGGCGAAGGGCCTTGAGCGTATCGAAGCCGGAACGGCCTTCCGGTACCGCAGCGATGACGATGTCGAATCGCGACTGGCGAATGCGTGGCATGGCATCCCCGACGGAGTTGGCAGAGGTGACATCGAAGCCCGAAGCACCAAGGTACTCGGCGATCATCTCGCGGGCAGGCAGGCAGGAGTCGAGCAGAAGGATGGTGTGGCCCTGCGAGCCGATGTCGTCGGAGTTGAGCCAGTTCCCTCCCCCGGCGCTGACGACGGCGTGTAGGTCGAGGAGGTCGGTGATCTTGCCGCCAATGACCGCGGAGCCGAGCAGCCCCGGAGCCGCAGCGCCGCGGCGGACGGTGACGGCTTCGTCGACGATGTCGACGATCTGGTCGACGATGACGCCGATGCGGCGAGCGCCGTCGGTGAAGACGATAAGCTGAATGATCTCTTCCGCGAAGGCGTCGTGGCCGGAGCCGGGCTCGAGCACGGAGGCGAGATCCACGAGCGGGAGGATGTCGCCGCGATAGTGCAGCACGGCGTGGCCGGCGGCGCGCTCGACCGTGTTGGTGGGAATCTTCTCCAGGCGGGCGACGAGCGGCAGGGGGACAGCGATGCGATGGAAGTTTCCGGCACGGAAGAGCAGCAGCATCTTGGTAGGCAGCGCGGCCTGCTGCGGACCGGATCGCGAGGAATCGACAGTGGCTGAGGAGTTGCGGCCTTGAAGGTTTGCGAGGCGTGCGAGGCCGGCGACATCGAGGATGAGGGCGGGCAGGCCGTCGCCCATGATGGTGCCGCCGAGGTAGCAGTCGAGGCCCTTCAACTGGCGACCGAGTGGCTTGACGACGATCTCCTGCGTGTCGTGGATCGCATCGACGACGAGGCCGAGGCTGCGATTCTCCGCTTGCAGGACGACGATGCTGACGGCCTCTGGGTCGCCCTCGGGCATGGCCTTTCCAAGGATCCGGCGGAGATAGACGAGCGGAAGTAGCTGGCCGCGATAGTGGAAGATCGGGGTGCCGTGCAGGCTCTTGATGCGCTCTTCGATCTTGGGGCCTTCGACGCGGACGAGTTCGAGGAGGTTCGCCTGCGGGACGACGAAGCGTTCGTCGCGGGCGATACTGCCGTGTTGGCCAGCGGGCTTCGGCGTGAGCGAGACGATGAGGCCGGGGATGATCGCGAGCGTAAGCGGGATACGGATGCGGATGGTGGTGCCGTAGGGCTTGCCTTCGAGGATCTCAACGTTGCCGCCGATCTTCTCGATGTTGGTCTTGACCACATCCATGCCGACGCCTCGACCGGAGATGCTGGTCACCTTCTCGGCGGTCGAGAAGCCGGGGGCGAAGATCAGCTCGCGGGCGGACTGGTCGTTCATCTGCGCGGCCTGCTCTTCGGTGATGAGGCCCTTCTCGATGGCCTTGGTACGCATCTTGTTGGGGTCGATGCCTGCGCCGTCGTCGGTGATCTCGATGTTGACGACGCCGCCTTCGTGGAAGGCGCGCAGCAGCAGGCGGCCTTCGGGATCCTTGCCCTTGGCGGTGCGCGTCGCGGGGTTCTCTACGCCGTGATCGCAGGAGTTACGGACGATGTGCGTAAGCGGGTCCTTGATGGCCTCGATGATGGTCTTGTCGAGTTCGGTGTCAGCACCGATCATCTCGATCGAGATCTGCTTACCGACCTGAGAGGCGAGATCGCGCACGACGCGCGGCAGCTTGTTCCAGACGACGCCGATGGGCTGCATGCGCGTCTTCATCACGCCTTCCTGCAGCTCGCTGGTGATGAGGTTCAGGCGCTGCGTGGTCTTCTGGAGCGAGGAGCTTTGCGTGCTGGAGTTCTGGAGGAGTTGGTTGCGGGCGAGGACGAGCTCGCCGACGAGGTTCATCAGCTTGTCGAGCAGGCCGACATCGACGCGGATGGTGGAGTCGGTAGAAGCGGCGGGGGCCTTGGCAGGAGCAGCAGGCGCGGCTGGTGCTGGAGGAGGCGCTGGCGTTGGAGGCGGTGCCGCAGCGACTGGAGCTGGTGGGGGCGGTGGCGGTGGAGCAGGCTGCACGAGCGGAGGAGGCGGTGCGGCTACCGGAGCTGGCGCGGGCGGTGAGGCTACGACAACAGGAGCGGGTGCTGCGGCAACTGCAACCGGGGCCACCATCGGAGCGGGTGGCGCAGGCACAGGTGGTGGTGCGGCAGGGGCAGCTTGCGCCGCTTCGGAGCCGCAGGCGTCGTGGCACTTTTCCAGGCGGCCGATGAGTTCAGCGCAATCGACATCACCTTCGACGCCGGTCTGCTCGATGTTCACCAGCAGAATCTTGATCTTGTCGACCGCTTCGAGGATGAGGGAGATGACGTCGGGTGTGAGCGTGCGCTGGCCCGCACGGGCCTGGGCGAGGATGTTCTCGGTAATGTGTGCGGTGGCGCTGAGCAGGTCGAAGCCAAAGAAGCCGCACGTTCCCTTGATGGTATGGATCGTGCGAAAGACGCTGGAGATCAGCGCGTTGTTCTCGGGCGTCTTTTCGAGTTTGACGATCTCGTCATCGAGCGTGGCGAGGTTTTCGTTGCTCTCGATGAGGAATTGGCGAATGTCTTCGTCCCGCTCCTCTTGTTCGTTCACATCCATACCGGGCAGACCTCTTCTCACATGCCTTTATCGGACAGGAACGAAAGAGGATTACCGGCACAGTGCAGAAAAATGGAACACCTTCGAGCTAGTGGTGTCCTGTTTCGCTTCATCGGAAGTTTCCTCGCGGCACCCTCAACCCCAGGCCCGCGCTGCCGATGAACTGCGGAGAAGGACGGGGGTTTGCTCGATGCGTGCGTTGATAATCGATGATTCACTTTTGTTGCGGAAGATGGTGCAGAAGGCGGTGAACACCGCGATTCCCGCGATCAACCAGTTTGAATATGCCGGAGATGGACAGGAAGCAGTGCAGGTACTGCGCTCCGCGTTGCGCAGCAAGCAGACGTACGATCTGATTGTGACCGATACGAACATGCCGAAGATGAGCGGCCTGGAGTTCATGGAGCGGATACAGAAGGAAAAGCTCTGCCCGGGCACGCACATCATCATGATCACGACGGAGAACAGCCCGGAGCATGTGGCTCGAGCGAAGGCGGCTGGGTCGAAGGGGAACATCTCCAAGCCGTTTACAGCGGAGCAGGTACGGGCGGTGCTGGGGCCTTTGTTTCCCGGTAAGTAAGGTTCGTAGCAGAGTCAAGAAGCAGATCCTCCGAGCCGGCGCATCACGATGAAGCTGTGATCCGCAGGCTCGAAGGATGACAAGTCAATGGGTGAAAGATGGGCCTGATGAGAGCGCTATTTGCGTTTCCAGCGGACGCCGTCTTTGCCGTCTTCGAGCAGAATCCCTTTTGCGAGCAGGTCGTTGCGAATCGCATCGGCGCGGGCGAAGTTGCGTGACTTCTTGGCCTGGGTGCGTTCGGCTACGAGAGCATCGATGTCGGCGTCGCTGAACGCCAGCGTCTCGACGAGATTTGCGGCGACCTCATCCATGCGATCTTCGCGCTCGGCCCAGGCGATCGCTTCGCGGGTGATGGCGGCGTCGTTGTCGGTGAGGACAGCGAAGACGCCGTCGAAGAGCGTCAACACGGAGATGATTTCGGTTACGTTTTCAGATTGCAGCGTACCGGCGTCGGCGGCGGAGTTCGCGGCTCGGACAAGATCGAAGATGGCGGCGCGGGCTTCGGCGGTGTTCAGGTCGTTGGCCAGCGAGGCGGTATAAACGGCGCGGGCCTTCGCCGTGGCTGTGGCGATCTCGGGGTTCAGTCCGGCGGCGAATCCGCCCTTCAACATACGCTGGTGAAAGGTGCGCAGACGATCGATCGCGTTGGTCGATTCGATCAGGCCGTCGAAGGTGAAGTTGAGCTGGTGACGGTACGGGACGGAGATCAGGAGGAAACGGATCGCGGAGGCGCGGTAGCCCTTCAGCAGCAGGTCGCGGAGGGTGAAGAAGTTGTTGTCGGACTTCGACATCTTCCGGCCTTCGACGAGCAGGAAGCGGACGTGCATCCAGTGCCGCGCAAAGGTGTGGCCGGTGGCGGATTCGGACTGGGCGATCTCGTTCTCGTGGTGCGGGAACATGAGGTCTTCGCCGCCGGCGTGTAGGTCGAAGCTTTCGCCAAGATACTTGGTGGCCATGGCGGAGCACTCGATGTGCCAGCCGGGACGGCCGGGGCCAAGCGAGGTCTCCCAGTGGCGCTCGGCTTCACCAGACGACGTAGGCTTGACGGCCTTCCAGAGGGCGAAGTCGCGGGCGGCGTCCTTTTCGTGCTCGTCATTATCGACGCGGGCACCGTCTTCGAGGCCTTCGAGATCCTTCTTCGCGAGCTTGCCGTACTCGGGGAAGTTGGCGATGCGGAAGTACCAGCTTCCGTCTTCGATCTGGTAGGCGGTGTCTTTTTCGGCGAGCTTCTGGATCAGGGCGACCATCTCGGGGATGGAGTCGGTCGCACGCGGCAGGTGCTCCGGCTTCTCGATGCCGAGCCACTCCATGTCTTCGAAGAATGCCCGCTCGAACTTGGCAGAATAATCTTCGATGGACTTGCCGGCGGCGGCGGCGTTACGGATGATCTTGTCGTCCACGTCGGTGATGTTCATGACGTGCTGCACGGGCACGCCCTGCTGCTTTAGGAATCGACGTAAAACGTCGACATGCAGGAAAGTCCGGAAGTTGCCGATGTGACCGTAGTCGTAGACGGTGGGGCCGCAGGCGTACATGCGGAACGCCGGGGCGCCGACGGGAGCGAGGGGTTCAACCATGCCGCTAAGCGTGTTGAAGAGCTGCAGTTGCGATTCTGATTCCGAAGACACGCGCAAAGAGTACCCGCTGCCGGGCGCTGGCGCCGTGCAGTCCGCTTTCTAAAATAGTCCCTTTTGATTCTAGTCGATGGCTATATGGCCCGGCGGCGAAACCGCTTGATTGAGTGAGCGGCCAGATAGGAGGCGCAATAAGGAGTCGCTAGAAGAACGAGCAGAGCGACTGCCGAACGCCAGGTGATGGAATAAACCAGTGGCTCATCCTCATGCTCCCAAAACATGGGGAAGTTGGAACGGAGCAGCCAGAAAGCGCTGCCCATACACAAAATTGAAGTCACGATGAAGCGCGGCACCAGATCGCGCGGAAATGAGAGGGTTGAGATCCACTGGAGAGTCGGGAAGAAGAGAAAGAACGCGAAGGCGGTTGAGGGGGCTGTGTTGAAGTGCAACATCAGCGCGAAGGCTAACGCCAATCCGATCCCTCCCACTGCCACGCCAAACAAGATCTGCAAGATGGTCTTCAGGTTGGAGCTCCTTGTACCGGCACTTTGCTTGCTGAAATACTAACCGCTCTCGGGCTCAGCCTAATTTTAGCTGTGGGGTGGCGACGAGTGTGTCGTCCGAAGTTCTGCCAGCGAGGAACTTCGGCCACGCGGCGGCGGCGATCATGGCGGCGTTGTCGGTTGAGAGGGCGAGGGACGGGAAGGCGACGGTGAGCCTGCGGCGTTCGGCCTCGGCGGTAAAGCGCTCGCGGAGTTCGCGGTTGGCAGCGACGCCGCCCGAGACGACGATGTGCTTCGCGCCAAAGGCCTCGGCGGCGGCGAAGGTTTGGCGCATCAGATTGCCGACGACGGCGTACTGGAAGGACGCGATCAGGTCGAGCGTCTGCCGATCGCAGAGGCTGGCTGCTTCAGAAGGTTTGATCCCCGGATTCTCTGCCAAAGCAGCGCGGCGAGCCTCGATGGAGGGCTTCATGGCGTGGGTTTCGACGTAGCGGAGGACGGCGGTCTTGATGCCGCTGAAGGAGAAGTCGAAGACCGGGCCGGAGCGCTCGGCGATGGCCTTCTTGTTCGGCGTAACGGCACTGGGCCGCGGCGTGATCTGCCCGAAGTTGAAGGTGACGGCGCGGGGGTTGCCGTGTGCGGCGAGCGCGTCCATCCAGGGGCCGCCGGGGTATCCGAGGCCGAGGAGCTTCGCGACCTTGTCGTAGGCCTCGCCGGCTGCGTCGTCGACAGTGCGACCGACGTTGCGATAGCTCCAGCTCTGTTCGTCATGCGACGCGAGATAGAGATGCGTGTGGCCACCGGAGACGACGAGCGCGAGCAGGGGCAGTTCTCCCTTCTCTCTTCTTCCCGCTCCCTGCATCACCACGGCATGGATGTGCCCCTCAAGGTGATTGACGCCGATCAGCGGCTTGTCCAGGCCAAAGGCGAGCGACTTCGCAAACGTGATGCCGACAAGGAGAGCCCCGGGGAGACCCGGGCCCTCGGTGACCGCGATCGCGTCGAGATCGCGGTAGGTGACGTTGGCCTCCTGCATCGCCTGGCGGACGACGGGGAGGATGTTGCGCAGGTGTTCGCGGGAGGCGAGCTCGGGGACGACGCCGCCGTAGTTGCCATGGAGTTCGACCTGGGAGGCGACTATGTTCGATAGAACACGCTGTCCGTCGCGGACAACTGCCGCCGCCGTCTCATCGCAGGAGCTTTCGATGCCGAGGATTAACCCAGTTCCCATGGAAGCTGTTCCGCCGCTTTCCCGCATCTAACCATCATAAGAGGAAGTTGATGGCACCCGATCCAAAAGCATTTTGTAGAGGCCCTGAGTACAGGGCAGCCCTTTCCGTCGCCGGAACAATTCGTAGTGCCGGTCACCAGGCCTACTTCGCGGGCGGCTGCGTCCGCGACCTTCTGTTAGGCCGCATACCGAAGGACTTCGATGTGGCGACGAGCGCGACGCCGGATGAGGTAATGGCCCTTTTTCCGAAGACGAAGTCCGTCGGCGCTCACTTCGGCGTGGTCCTGGCGAATGCAGAAGCTGGGGAAGACGCTCTCGATATTGAAATTGCTACGTTCCGAAACGACGGCATCTACACCGATGGCCGACGGCCCGACGCGGTGCGGTTCTCGACCGACCCGAAGGAAGATGTCGTCCGGCGCGATTTCACGATCAACGGCATGTTGCTTGATCCCATCTCGTTCGACGAGACTGGCGATCTGGATGCGTCGGTGCTGGACTTTGTGGGTGGCCGTGCGGACCTCAATGCGAAGACTGTGCGGGCGATTGGAGATCCCGCGACCCGCTTCGCCGAAGACAAGCTGCGCATGCTGCGGGCGGTGCGATTTGCTGCGCGGCTGGAGTTTGAGATCGACCCTCCAACCTTGGCGGCGATCCGTGCCCAGGCGGCGAGCATAAGCAAGGTGAGCATCGAGAGGATCGCGGCGGAACTGACGATGATGTTGACCGAAGGCCATGCTCGCCGGGCGTTTGAGTTGCTGGATGAGTGCGGATTGTTGGCCTACGTTCTTCCGGAGGCTACTAAGCTGAAGGGTGTCGAACAGCCTCCGCAATATCACCCCGAGGGCGATGTCTGGGTGCATACGCTGCTGTTGCTGGAGAAGCTGCCTGCGGGAGTTTCGCCGACGCTGGCCTGGGGCGCACTGCTGCACGACATCGGCAAGCCGGCCACGTTTACCGCGCCGAAGCCCGGCGTCGCGGGCGACCGGATACGTTTCAACGGCCATGTTGAGGTAGGCGTTCGCATGGCCGAAGTCATCCTGCATCGGCTGCGCTTTTCGAACGAGGACGCCGAGCAGATCGTCGCGCTGGTGAAAAATCACATGCGTTTTGGTGACATTCTGAATATGCGGCAGGCGACGCTGAAACGCTTTTTGCGGATGCCAAAATTTGAAGAGCATCTTGAACTACACCGCATGGATGTCTTATCTTCAAACGGCAATCTGGAGTTGTATGAGTTCGCCAAACAGCACTTTCACGACGACCCGGAGGAGGCCGCCCGGCCCAAGCCGTTTGTCAGCGGGCGCGATCTGATCGTGGCTGGATACCGGCCCGGAGTGCAGTTCAAGGAGATGCTGGAGTTTGCCGAGGATGCGCAACTGGACGGCCTCGTGAGCACCCGCGCGGAGGCGCTTGCCATCTTAAAGGAGCGGTTTGGGGCTCCGCCGCAGGCATTTACGACACTCACTTCAGCGTGACAACGTTCTATCCTGCAACCTCTGCTAACCTTTGGTTCTGAAGGGCTGGAGATTTTATGATGCGCCTGCTGAATACCCCACTGCCTACCGAGACCGACACGCAACTGAATCTGAACGGCAAGTCTGTACCTGCCCGTACCGGCGAGCTTCTGGTAGAGGCGCTCAATCGCGCGGCGGGCGAGCACGGCAAGAAGGTTCCGCAGGTCTGCTACCTGCCGCAGATGGGCCCTATTCAAAGCTGCGACACGTGCATGGTCAGCGTGAACGGGGCTTTAGTGAGAGCTTGCGCCACGCCCGTAACGGGGCAGATGAACGTCTCGACCGAAGGCGAGCTGGTGGACATCGCGCAGCGCGAGGCGTTCGACCGCATCCTGAAGAACCACATGCTCTACTGCACGGTCTGCGACAACAACAACCAGAACTGCACCGTGCACAACACGACTGCGGAGCTGGATGTAAAGCACCAGTCGCGGCCGTACACGCCGAAGCCTTATGAGAAGGACATGTCGAACCCTTTCTACCGCTACGATCCCGACCAGTGCATTTTGTGCGGGCGTTGTGTGGAGGCCTGCCAGACAGTGCAGGTGAACGAGACGCTGACTATCGACTGGGCCTCGGACAATCCGCGCGTTCTGTGGGATGGTGGAACGCAGATCGAAGGTTCGAGTTGCGTCTCCTGCGGACACTGCGTGACCGTATGCCCGTGCAATGCGCTGATGGAGAAGTCGATGCTCGGCCATGCGGGATACCTGACAAATCTCCCCGACGAAGCGCTGCACGACATGATCGATGTGGTCAAAGGAGTTGAACCGCCTATCGGATATGGCCCGATCCTCGCTCTCTCCGAGATGGAGTCCGAGATGCGCAAAGAGCGCGTGAAACGGACGAAGACGGTCTGCACCTACTGCGCCGTTGGATGCAGCTTTGAGGTGTGGACGCGCGACCGGCACATCCTGAAGATTGAGCCGACGCATGGCCCGGCGAACGGCATCTCGACGTGCGTGAAGGGCAAGTTTGCGTGGGGGCACATTAACTCGGACGACCGGCTGGTGCATCCTCTGCTGCGCGATGGCGACCACTTCCGCGAGATCACCTGGGATGAAGCGCTCGACGTGATCGAGACGAAGTTCAAGCAGGTGAAGCGCGACCATGGGCCGGATGCGCTGGCGTTCATCTCTTCGTCGAAGACGACCAACGAAGAGAGCTACCTCATGCAGAAGCTGGCGCGGGCAGTGATCGGAACGAACAACGTCGACAACTGCGCACGCTACTGTCAGAACCCGGCGACGATGGGATTGCAGCGTACGGTGGGTTATGGCGGCGACTCGGGATCGATCTCGGATATTGAGACGGCGGGCCTTGTCTTTATCGTCGGCGCGAACCCGGCGGAGAACCATCCCGTGCTGGCCACGCGCATCAAGCGGTCGCATAAGTTCCGCGGGCAGCGGCTGATCGTCGCCGACATTCGCAGGCATGAGATGGCGGAGCGGGCAGACATCTTCTTCCGGCCGAATCCATCGACCGACTCGGTGTGGATGAACGGCGTGGCGAAGTACATCCTCGACCACAAGCTGCATAAGCCGGAGTTCATTGCGAAGTGGGTGAACCACTTCGACGAGTTCGCCAAGTCGCTGGAGCCGTACACGCTGGAGTACACGGAGAAAGTCACCGGCGTGCCCCAGGCGACCCTGATTACGGTGGCCAATGAAGTCGCTGCTGCGGACGGCGTCTGCATTCTCTTTGCGATGGGTGTGACCCAGCACTGCGGCGGGTCCGACACGGCCACGGCGCTCTCGAACCTGCTGCTGCTGACGGGCAACTACATGCGGCCTGGGGCCGGGGCGTATCCTCTGCGCGGGCATAACAATGTGCAGGGATGCAGCGACTTCGGATCGATGCCTAATGTCTACTCGGGCTATCAGAAGGTGGATGACGAAGAAGTTCGTGCGAAGTTCGAAGCAGGATGGGGAGTGACGCTACCGACATCGACGGGCAAGGACAACCACCAGATGATCGACGCGATCCTCGATGGGTCGTTGAAGGCGATGTACATCAAGGGCGAGGACACGGTCACGTCCGACTCGAACGCCGGTTATGTAGCAAGCGCGCTGGCGCAGCTCGAATTCTTCGTAGTGCAGGACATCAACTTCTCCGAGACCTGCCGCTACGCGGACCTGGTGCTGCCCGCGGCTACTTCGCTCGAAAAGGATGGTACCTTCACCAACACCGAACGCCGCATCCAGCGCATCTACAAGGCGCTTGAACCGCTTGGCGAATCGAAGCCGGACTGGGAGATCATTCAACTCATCGCCAACCGCATGGGCGGCAACTGGAAGTACACGCATCCGTCGCAGATCATGGCCGAGGCTGCCTCGCTGACTCCGCTGTTTGCGGGCGTGAGCTACGAGCGGCTGGAAGGCTTCAACAGCCTGCAGTGGCCGGTCCATGCCGATGGAACGGACACACCCCTCCTGTTTACCGATAAGTTCAACTTCCCCGATGGCAAGGCGCGGTTCTTCCCGGTCACGTGGATCGAGCCCTCGGAAGAGGTAAGTTCTACTTATGACCTTCACCTGAACAATGGGCGTCTTCTGGAGCACTTTGAGCAGGGTTCTATGACGCGGCGCACGGCTGGCATTCACGAGATCACGCCCAACAGCTTCGTCGAGGTTTCGCCGGAGCTTGCGGAGGAGCGCGGCATCACCAGCGGACGGCATGTCCAGCTAGTCTCTCCTTATGGACGGGTACGCGTGCAGGTCCTGGTGTCGGACCGAGTGCAGGGCAAACAGCTTTATATGTCGCTGAACTCGGTCGATGAGCCGGTGAATAAACTGACCAGCAGCCACACCGATCGCCAGACGCATACACCGGCGTTCAAGGAGACATCGGTCTCGATGACGGTATTGCCCGAACAAGGCGAGAATCCGCTGCCGCGCAAGAACTTCCGCTACGGCACGCGGACACCGACGATGGGCGTCGAGATTGAACGCAAGTGGGCGCGCGCCGACTACCACATACCGGGATCGAAGCCAGCGGACAAGCTGGTACAGATCGCTTCGACACACGTTTAGGAAGAGTTCAGGAGTCTCCGATGGCCGCACCACTTACGTTCAAGCCGCATCCGGTGGATCATAAGAAGGAGTTGCAGAAGCGCCTCGAAGCCGCTCCGGTTGAGCATGGAGAGGCACTGCTGGTGCTGTGGGACCTGCTCCAGACGGCGCATGACCAGGGCATTCTCGATCTGCTCGATGGCATGGTGTCGGCGAAGGACACGATTGCCATCACGATCGCGAAGTATGCGAAGACGCCCGAAGGCATCGCGGCGATACGCAATCTACTGGCGACGGTGAAGCTGTTGGGGCAGCTCGATCCAGAGGTGCTGGACAGCCTGAGCGGGGTGCTGACAACCGCGACTCAAGAGCACCAGGCAGAGCGCCAGCCACCTTCACTGTGGCAGCTCTTCCGGCGTTCCACCAGTGCGGACAGCCGGCGCGGGCTTTCGTTTATGACCTTGCTACTCCAGGGACTCGGGCGCTCACTAAAGTAGCTTGAGTGGCTGCGCCTTCTGCCTGAGTTTCTTCTTCGCGGCAGAGAGCTTTACGCCATCCCAGGCGGCGATGCCGCCGTCAATGGCGTTGCTGTTCGCGCCAAGGATGACGTGCTGAGGAAGTTCCTTCATCAGCTTCGCGTTGCCACCGCCGAGGAGAACGTAGTCGCATACCATGGCTGCCTGGAGCCGCGCAACGATGTCGAGCACTGACTTGCGCCAGCGCTTTTTGCCGCGGCGTTCGAGACCGGCTACGCCGATGTATTGCTCATAGGTGAGGCCCTTCTTGTAGGGCAGGTGCGCAAGTTCGAGCGAGATGACCTTGCCATCGATGATAAGCGCAGAGCCCAGGCCGGTACCGGTGCCGAGGAAGAGCATGCGACCACCCTTATATCCGCCCAGCGCCTGCATGGCCGCATCGTTCATAAAGATGTACGGCTTCCTGAAGGCCTCGGCATAGTCGAAGTCGATCCAGCCCGGAGCGAGGTTATGCGGCTCCATGGTGGGGGCGTCGTCCTTCACCGGCCCGGGATAGCCGATGCTAATGCAGTCGTAGTTCCAGTTGCGGGTGGCGGCCAGAACGTCGTCGACCATGATCTTGGCGGTGAGGTGCGGGCCCGATGGGATCTTGATAGGGACCTTGTTCTCTGTGGATGCAACCTTGATGTTTGTGCCGCCAATGTCGATGACCAGAACGTTCATGACCACCAGAATACAGGGCTTTGGTGCGGGATGTGGATGGAGTGCCTACAATTGAACTGACAGTAGAAGATTGAGGAATCGAATGGCCAATAAGTTCGGCGAAGCGGCGTTGATCGCAGCGCGCCTTGAAGTTCCAGCGCAGGTGACCGCGGCACAACGTTGGGACACGGCAGTGCGGCAGTTGTATCCGGACAAGCCTTACATGCAGAAGAAGAGCGCGCCGAAGTCCGCCTTTCTTGGGCTATGCGAAGCGGGTCTGGTGGCGGGTGTTGCGGCTGGCGAAACCAGTGCTGCAAATAGGAACAAGGGGTACGCGGTGAAGGCGGTTGAGTTGCTGCGGGCAGGAACGCACAAGACGATTCCCGCGCTGTGGACTGCGGTGGCGGAAGGCGATGAAGCGCCGCACGCGGCACAGTTGGACGTCGTGATGGCGCTTTGGAAGAACGGGTTGATCGTTACGGCTTAGGCGTTTGATCTGGCTGCTGGTCGGCGGGCAGGGCGCCGAGGAGGAAGCAGGCTTCGGAAGCTGTTTAATCACTTCGAGGTTTTCTGGTTCACGGCTTGAGAACGCGAAAACAGGCAAAAACAAAGGCGAGATGCGGGGGTCTCTCCACTACGCCACGCGATAAAGCTCTGCGTGGCTTCGGCCGAGATGACGGATTCTTAAATCTGTTCTTAGACTTCGCTTCCCGATAGCACTTTGGTAGAAGATACAGCTGCCTTCGAAGGTCAATATGCTCGTGAGATAGACGCCGCTCTTCCCCTGGCCTTTCCATGCCGACACTTGAGCTTTCGATGATCGTGAAGAACGGCGCGGCCAGCATCGCCCGCTGCCTTGCGAGCGTGCATGGCATCGCTGATCGCATCACGATCGGCGACACCGGCTCAACGGATGACACGCTGCAAATTGCCCGCTCGTTTGGGGCAAATATCGTCTCAGTGCCCTGGCAGGATGACTTCGCCGCCGCCCGCAATGCCGTTCTCGAACACGCTACCTGCGACTGGATACTCTTTCTCGACGCTGACGAGATGCTCGACCCGGCAGCGGCTACAAAGATCATGTCGCTGATCGCCGACCCCAGTGTCTTTGGCTACGATGTGACGACCTGGAACTACGTCCTGGACGCTGGCTTCCGCGCAAGCGGCGAGCAAGCCAGAGCAAACCCGGCCCTGACGCCGGAGACCGCTGACTATCCCGCCTACTTTCCATCCAGCAACACTCGTCTCTTTCGCCGCGACCCCCGGATCTACTTTGAGCACTGCGTCCACGAGACCGTCGCCGATCGCATCGATACGCTCCATCTCCCTCGCCGGACAGCCGACTTCGTGATTCATCACTTCGGATACGTCGAAGACGCAGCGGTATGCCGCTCGCAGAAGGAAAATCTGTACTACAGCCTTGCGCTCAAGAAGGTCCTCGAATCCCCGAATAGCTTCGAAGCTATCTTGGGGGCGGGCATAGCGGAGCTCGATCATGCCAAACAAGCTGCGAACGCTCTCCCATACTTCGAAAAAGCTGTCGCTCTCAGTCCCTGCCACCCCGGTGGATGGGTCTATGCCGGCATCTGCCTGACCCGTCTCGGTCGCTACGATGAAGCACTCAAGCACATTCATCGCGCGATCAACCTGGAGCCTGCGAACGTGCTCGCGAACAGCACCCTGGGAGACATTTATCTTCAGATTGCTGATGGCAAAAACGCTCGCGCAGCTTACGAACGCGCCATCCAACTCGGCGACGTGTCCCCGCTCTCACAGGCCAAGCTAGGAGCGGCGGAGGTGAACCTTGGCCATGGCGAATCCGGGATGGCCCGACTGGATGCTGCCCTTCGTCAGAGCCCCGGCAACGCCGAACTCTACGATATCTACGCGACGGCAGCCTTTCTTGCGGGCAGGCCTGCCGACGCTTGCGAGGCCGCCAACCAGCGGCTTTCCATGAAAGGCGTAACCGCTTTTCACTTTTTCCTGGCCGCCACACTACACGTGCATGCCCACATGCGCCAGGAGGCCGAGGCAATTCTTCATGCCGGTATACGGCGATTCCCAGAGGACGCCGAGATTCGGAAGATGATGACTTCGCTCAGCGCTTAGGTGATTGATTGGCGAGCAGGCTGCCCAGATTGAGCGGGCGGGTGAACATGGTGGGCTCGCCGTTCGGCAGCCTCGGCCAGTCTTAAAAGGGGCGGTCGCGATAGAGCTCCACTCCATTGCCGTCGGGGTCGCGGAGATAGAGGGCTTCGCTGACGCCGTGGTCGGAGGCACCATCGAGCGCTATGCCCGCATCGATCAGACGCTGCAGCGCGTTGCCAAGTGTAGCGCGATCCGGGTAGAGGATCGCAAGGTGATAGAGGCCGGTCGTTCCAGGCGGGGGAGGCGGGCCGCCGGCGCTCTCCCAGGTGTTGAGGCCGATGTGATGGTGGTAGTCGCCCGCCGCGATGAAGGCGGCGCCGTCGCCGAAACGATGCTTCACCTCAAAGCCCAGGACGTCGCGGTAGAAGGCGAGTGAGCGGTCGATATTCGCGACTTTCAGATGGACGTGGCCGATGCGGGTGCCGGGATGGATAGGAGGAGTTGCGGACGTGCTCATGGAGATTCGATGAGCACGCTCGGCTATAGGTTCATGCTGTCGTCGGGCTTAGGCGATTGCGGCGTGGATGGCGAGAAGCTGCTCCAGCAGCGGCTTGAGGTTGTCGAGCTTGAGCGCGTTGGCTCCGTCGGACTTGGCCTCTGCCGGATTGTTGTGGACCTCGAGGAAGATGCCGTCGATGCCAGCGGCGACGGCAGCGCGCGCAAGGACGGGGATGAACTCCGGCTGGCCACCGCTCACGCCGTTTCCCGCGGAGGGTGTCTGCACGGAGTGGGTGCCATCGAAGACAACCGGAGCGAAGCCGCGCATGATGGGCAGCGAGCGCATGTCGACGACGAGGTTGTTGTAGCCGAAGCTGGCACCGCGTTCGGTCAGAAAGACCTTGTCATTGCCGGAGTCGCGGAGCTTTTGCACGGCGTGCTTCATGTCATTGGGAGCGACGAACTGGCCCTTCTTCACGTTCACGGGCCGCCCGGTCTTTGCGGCGGCGATGAGGAGATCGGTTTGGCGGCAGAGGAAGGCGGGAATCTGGAGGACGATCTCGGAGTCGCCGAGGGCGTCCGAGACACGGGCGCAGTCGTCCGGGGTGTGAACGTCGGTCAGGACGGGAACGCCGGTCGTCTTGGCGATGGCGCGCAAGATGCGGCAGCCCTCGATCAGGCCGGGGCCGCGGAAGCTGTGGATGCTGGTGCGGTTCGCCTTGTCGTAGCTGGCCTTGAAGATGTAGGGGATCTTCAGGTCGTCGGTGATGCGCTGGATGGCGTCGGCCAGCATACGGGCGTGGGGCTCGGACTCGAGGACGCAAGGGCCAGCGATAAGGAACAGATTGCCGTCGCCGACCGAGACTTTGTTTGCAGGGGTGGAGACTTCGAAGGTGTGGCTCACAACTTTATTGGAACATATTGGTGGGGCAGAGATTGCGTGGTCGCCGTACACGCCGGGTTGCCGCGTCAAGGGATGAAGAAATGCGGGGGTCTCTCCACTCCGCTTCGCTCCGGTCGAGATGACGGGTCTATAGGTTCGACGAGAGACAAGGTTCGAAGAGAGGCACCTATCCCGGATACCGAACTACGGAGCCGTTGGTCGCTATAAAGCGCACACGCCAATTGGCCCTAGTTGCCAGCTGGGGGCAGGCTTCCGACTTCAGCCATCGTCTCGCGCAGATACTTGTGCGGATTGACTGGAGTGTTGCGGATGCGGACCTCGTAGTGCAGGTTGTTGCCGGTGACGCGGCCGCTGTGGCCGACGTAGCCGATCACCTGACCACGGACGACGGTCTCGCCGGGCATGGCGGCGAAGGCGGACAGGTGGCCGTAGCAGGTCTCCAAGCCGTGGCCGTGGTCGATGATGACTTCGCGACCATAGCCGTTGACCATGCCCGCGAGTTTGACGGTGCCGTCAGCGGTGGCGCGGACCGGGGTGCCACTCGGAGCGGAGATATCGAGGCCCTTGTGGAACTCACCGTCGCCGTTGCCGAGGACGGGGTCTTCACGCTGGCCGAAGCTGGAGCTGATGGGGCCCATCACCGGCCAGAGCGACGGGATGCCGCCTGGGGAGTCGAAGGAGTCGCCAACGATGCCGGAGTCGGGGTCGCCGAGCAGCGAGATGTGGCCGAAGGTGCTTCCGGTAAGTTCGCGAGCAGCGCTGCCGCTCATGGCAGAGGTGCGCAAGGCGTAGAAGGTATCGAGCGACTTGAAGTAGCTCTCGTCGGTCAAAGAGGAATCTGAAGCAGCGGCAGCGAGCGGCGCAGTGGCGACGAGATTCGCCGCAGTGTTGCCGGCGGACTTGCCGGCCCGTCCGCCGAGGTGGACCTGGGAGAGCTTGCTTGCGGTAAATCCATACAGAGCAGAGACTTCCGTCGCCAGCGATCCCAGCGATGCAGTCTGAACTTCCTTCTGATGCAGCGCCTCGGTTAGATGGGCGTTATCAGCACGCGCGAGGTCGCGGTCCTTCCGCACCTGGTTGAAGTACGACATCTTGACCAGCATCCGGGAGTACGATCCTGCCAGACCCGTCACCGTGAACAGGCCGATCACCGCCGCCGCCACGAAGATATAGGCATAGTGCATCGGAACGGGAACTTTGGTGACCGCCCCTTTATCGTCCGTACTGACAAACAGGATGTAGTGGCGCTTCTTCAACAGATTCAAACGACGACCTGCGCCCGGATTTGGCCGCTCCACAAGGGAAGAAAAGCGAAACGGCGCGAAGAGAGACGAAGCTCCGGGGATGAACGATCGTGCGCGGGGAAATCGAATTTCGCATTTCTCATTCGCATTCGGTCATTTGCCACTGCGGATACTCGAATCTCTTGTGAGCCTTCTAATCGTACTAGCTGCGCCACGGCGAGGCAACTCCCGGTGAGCACATTGACCCGTCCGGGCATACCTCCCAAGTGGTATAAGCCTCATTGCGAAGCAGAGATTCTGAATCGATTTATGCTGAAGCCTGCGATGGCGAGATCATGAGAAATCCTCCCGGCGAAATAAATGAGCTTGCCCTGGTCGACACCATCAAGGCGGCTTCAGGCCACCGTTCCATGGGGCGAGTCCAGGTAGGTATTGGAGATGACTGCGCGGTCATCCGTCCTCCCGCCGGTCACGAGATCGTTGTCACGACCGACTTCTGCCTGGAAGGGCGTCACTTTCGCCGCGACTGGCATACGCCGGAGTCTGCCGGCCACCGCTGTCTCGCTCGCGGTCTTAGCGATTTGGCAGCGATGGGAGCTAAGCCGGTCGCAGCGTTCCTCTCGCTTGCGCTGCCTCGCGGCACAGACCGGAGCTGGGTGGACGGATTCTTTCGCGGGCTGCGAGCGCTGGCGGACGCAGTGGATGTCCCGCTCGCAGGAGGAGATACCGCGGCCTCACCCGGAGAACACATCCTCGCCGACATCGTTCTCGTGGGGTCTGTTCCGGCAGGAAAGGCGCTGCTGCGATCGACCGCTACGGCGGGCGACCTGATCTACGTCACCGGGCATCTGGGAGGTTCGGCGGCGGATCTGAAGGAACTTGCAAACGCTCCGGGAGAGATAAGGAAGTCTGGCGAACACCCTCAGCTATTCCCTGCTCCTCGACTTGCCGTGGGCCAGGCCCTGTTACGGCGCAAGCTGGCGACCTCCTGCATCGACGTCAGCGACGGGCTTTCCAGCGATCTCAAGCATCTTTGTGACGCGTCGCATCTCTCCGCCGAGCTCATGCTTACCGCCCTGCCGATCCATCCTCTTGCCTCAGGCAGTCTCGATCTTGCGCTGAACGGCGGAGAAGACTACGAACTTCTCTTCTCCGCCAAGCCAACGACGCGGATTCCGGCGTCGATCGGAGGCGTCCGGATTACTCGCATCGGCACCTTCACGGCGAGAAAGCCCCGGGCGGCGATCACGACGATCGACGAAAGCGGAAAGAGACGCAAGCTCGCGGTGGGCGGCTGGGAGCATCGCTTCGGCTGATCCGGCCCTCACAGAGAACAGATTTAGACTTGAACTTATGCGTGACGCCACTCGAATTATTCGGTCGACCCTGACCCCTGTCGCCACCGGCGAACCCATCCATCACGGTCCCGTCTTTGCCGCTCCGTTCCACACTCCGGGCGATCCGGAGGAAGGCGCTTACACCTACGCTCGTGACCACAATCCGACCTGGACCGCGGTCGAAGACGCACTTGCCGGATTGGAGTCGGGCGAAGGCTACACCGCGAAGGCGCTGGTCTACGGCTCGGGAATGGCGGCGATCTCGGCCGTCTTCAGCGCAGTCCTGAAGCCGGGAGACGTCGCCGTGCTTCCGTCTGACTGCTACTTCGGCGCGCGCGCTCTGCTGCAGGATATCTTCATTCCACTCGGGGTGGAGATGCGGCTGGCTCCGACTGCCGGGGACGCCCAGGCGGCGCTTCTCGAAGGCGCGAGGCTGCTCTGGATCGAGTCGCCCAGCAATCCGACGATGGATGTCTGCGATATCGCGGCACTCTCAAAGGCGGCTCACGAGGCCGGTGCGCTGGTGGGCGTCGATAACACGACGGCGACGCCACTCGGCCAGTCGCCGCTGGCGCTGGGCGCGGACTTCTCCGTCTCCTCGGACACCAAGATGATCGGCGGCCACGGCGACCTGCTGGCCGGACACGTCGCGGTTCGCGAAGGCGCGACGGACGCCGCCGGGATGAATCTCTACGATCGGCTGGCGAAGGTAAGGACGCGATCCGGAGCGATCCTGGGCCCCATGGAGGCATGGCTCCTGCTCCGCTCGATCGCGTCGTTACCCTTGAGACTGGAGCGGTCCTGCGAGAACGCGTTGGCACTCGCAGAGTTTCTCGGCACGCGCCGCGAAGTCTCCGCCGTCATGTACCCCGGTCTGCCCACCGCGGCGGGTCACGCTATAGCACGCCGCCAGATGCGGTCGTTCGGGCCGGTGCTCAGCTTCGTGTTGAAAGATAAGGCCAAGGCGGACGACTTCCTCTCCCGAGCGGAGTTGATCACCGACGCGACCAGCTTCGGCGCGATCCACACGACTGCCGAGCGCCGCAAGCGCTGGGGACATGACAACATCCCGGACGGCCTCATCCGGCTGAGTGCCGGGTGCGAGGCGATCGAAGACCTCATCGACGACATCGCCCAGGCGCTGGCTTGAACACGGAAGAGCAGGCGCGGAGATCGTTCGAGGTGTGGCCACCAAAATGGCGGTCGCAGGTGCTGAAGGAAGCGCCGATGATCGCTCCCGCGCGGCAGTTCACGTACCCGCTGCAGATCGCGGGCGAGGAGGACGCGCTAGCCCGCGGGGCGCTCCAGTTGCTGATGTATCCCGCTGCGGGAGGAACGTTTCTCGCGACCTGCGCGCTCGGTTTTACCAGTTCATCGGTGCCGACGGGACTCTTCGCCTGCCCGAATCCTGACGAGTTCTGCGCAGTCGCCGGGGGATACGCCTATCTCGTCAACAGCCTGCAGCCTGAGCGATGCACGCTGCTTGCGATGAAGCCCGTCGCCGCAGTCTGCGTGGCGGCGGAGGAGAGCCTGCTGCTCTTTGCGGGCTTCCATAAGATCCTGGCGTGGGGACGGGAGGGTCTAGCATGGGAGACGGAGAGACTGAGCTGGGAGGGAGTTCAACTAGGCGAGATTGAGGGCCATACTCTACACGGCTCCGGATGGAACATGCCGACGGACAAGGAGATCGCCTTTACCGTCGATCTCCGCACCGGCAAGCATACGGGCGGCGGTTACGAGTCGCCCGGCGTCGGCGGCGCGGCAATTCGGTAGAA
Organism: Granulicella aggregans; assembly: GCF_025685565.1. NCBI lineage: Bacteria > Pseudomonadati > Acidobacteriota > Terriglobia > Terriglobales > Acidobacteriaceae > Granulicella > Granulicella aggregans. The sequence goes on along the minus strand of NZ_JAGSYE010000001.1, from coordinate 1,705,099 downwards.
GCTCAGGGACGCGTCGCCCTGCTTATGGCGGCGATACTGCTCCAAGCCTCCGAAGCGATCAGGAAGGGTGGCCTTGCTGTTGTGCTCTGCCACGACGATCGCCTCCGGCGCTAGCAACTGGCGGCCACGAACGCTGCCAAAGAAGCTGAGTGTGCCTTCATACTCCGCATCAGCCTCATAAGGCGGATCGAGAAAGACAACGTCTAGCGGCTTGCCAGCCTTCGCGAGACGCTGCAGGAGCGCTCCCGTTCCCCGGTCTTCGATCGTGAAGCCCCGCGCTATCTTCAGGGCAGCGAAGTTCGCCTGGATCGCAGCGAGCGCCGGAGCCGCGTTCTCCGCGAACCAGACGTGCGCTGCCCCGCGGCTGATCGCCTCGATGCCGACAGCGCCAGTTCCGGCGTAGAGGTCGGCGAAGTGGCAGCCCTCGATCTTCGGGGCAAGGATGTTGAAGAGCGTCTCGCGAAGGCGGTCGCTGGTGGGCCGGGTTGCGCTCCCGCGCGGCGAGACCAGCAGCCTGGAGCGATACGTTCCTGCGATGACGCGCATCTTGACAGTGTAGACGCACACCGGAACGGAATTCGTCCGGCTGAATGCGGGCATACAATCGAAGGATGCGGACGTGGTCGTTTCCCGTTGGAAGATATCTCGGAGTGGAGGTGCGCTTTCATGCGTTCTTCCTGCTCCTGCTGGGAACGTCGATCACCTTTGCCACGGCAACCGGGAGTTCAAGCGCGCGCGGCTTCACTCTCTGGTTGATGTTGCTCTTCGCAGTGGTGATACGCGAGATCGCGCGAGCCATCGCCGCTGCTTCCTTTGGCCTTGAACTTCGCAGCATCCTTCTGCTGCCTACTGGCGGACTCCCGACTTACGCGACGCAGGATGACACCGCGCGGGCAGCGAAACCGGCCATCGAGAAGCGCATGGCCGTCGTCGGCCCGCTGGCAAACATCGCGACCGGCCTGATCCTCTTCGGTGTGATGGCAGGAATCTCGCCGGGGCTGGGTCTGCTCGACCGCCCCTGGGTTACCCCGGACGCGCTTCTCCGCTCGTTCGCCTGGACGCAGGTTCTGCTGGGCGCAATCAACTTCCTTCCCGTCGCGCCGCTCGACGGCGGGCGGGTCCTGCGTGGCGGATTTTCGAGTGCCGGCGGTGGGGTCGCCAGCGCACAGCAGGCGATCAAGTTCGGCCAGTACCTGGCCATCGGCATGGTCATCATGGGCATCGTGCTGGTGAACCTGGTGTTGATGCTGATCGGCATCTTTGTTCTGGTCGCAGCGCATCTTGAGGACCAGGGCGTGCTGCTGCAGACCAAGGTGGACAGCGTTCGCATGAAGGACGTCATGCTGACCGAGTTCACGACGCTGTCTGCGTCGGCGACGCTGGAAGATGCGCTGGAACAGGCGATCCACTCGCTACAGGACGTCTTTCCGGTCGTGCGTGCAGGCAATCTCGTCGGAGCGGTCTCTCGGCAGGGCATCTTCGAGGCGCTGCAGACGGACGGCAACGGCTACGTACAGGGCGTGATGACGCGCAGCTTCCACACCGCCCAACCCAACGACTCCCTGCTGAAGACGCTGCAGCGAATCACTACAGGCGTCGGTGCCCAGTTGGTGCCGGTGGTCGAAGGTGAGCGCGTCATCGGCATCATCACGCCGCAGAACCTCTCGCAGTCCATGAGCATCCTGAACCAGTCGAAGAAGCTGCAGGAGCGCAACGCCCGCGCCAGCCAGCAGGACCAGGACTGATCGAAGTGGACGAGGCACAGCACACTGAGGCTGAAATAGAAGAGCCCGTTCTTCAGCGTAAGGCGGGGCCGCTCGCTCCTGGGCTGTATCTCGTCGCGACGCCCATCGGCAACCTGGAAGACATCACGCTACGGGCACTCCGTGTGCTGCGTGAGGCCGACCGCATCGCCTGCGAGGACACCCGGCAGACGCAGAAGCTGCTGAACCACTTCGGCATCAAGACTCCGACCGTCAGCTACCACATGCACAACGAAGACTCTAGGGCGGAAGAGCTTACGGCGGAGCTGAAGGCCGGTGCGCGGATCGCTGTCGTGAGCGACGCCGGAACTCCCGGCATCGCCGATCCGGGCAGCCAGATCGCAAGCGCAGCAATCGCCGCCGGGGTTCCCGTCTTCCCCATCCCTGGAGCGAACGCGGCGCTTTCAGCGCTGATTGCGAGCGGCCTGGGCACGGAGCGATTTGCCTTCCGCGGCTTTTTGCCGTCGAAGGCGGGAGCGCGGAAGACGGTTCTGGAAGAGCTGCCACGGGATGGGTCAACGCAGATCTTCTACGAGACGCCGCACCGGATTCTGGAGGCGCTGGCGGATATTGAGGCGGTCTTCGGAGGGTCAGAGCGGGTCGTACTGGCACGCGAAGTGACCAAGCTGCATGAGGAGTTTCTGCGAGGTACGGTGGCGGAGGTCCGCGCAGAACTGGCGGGGCGAGCGAGCGTTCGCGGAGAGATGGTGTTGATGCTGGCCCCCGTCGCGGCTTCAGACGTAGTCGCGGGAAGCATCGCGGACGAAGTGGCAGCCCTCATCAAAGCCGAAGGTCTAAGCGAGATGGCGGCGCTGAAGCGAGCGGCCAAAACGCGCGGACTCGGGAAGAGCGAGGCCTACCGAGAACTCCAGCGCGAGCAGAACCGCCGAAAGTAACGGTCTACTACTCCCGGCCCTTGACCCGGTCGTAGTGATAGCTATCGCTCGTAGTCCCAAGCGACTGGTTGTAAAGCGTAGCCGACCCGGTCGCCTCGTTCAGCTCCTCAGTAAAGGTATGCAGCGCGCGGAGATGGTCGGCGGTCGCCGGAATCTCGATCTTGCTGGACTTGAAGAACTTCTGGTAGCCCTTGTCGACCAGCCGTGAGATCTCTCCGCCAAGCAGCCAGCCTGGGCGCGCCAGCACCAGCACCGTGCCATCAGAACCAGAAGGAGCTTCGGCGATCTCCGCCGCGCAGCCATATTTGCTGACTTTAAAACCGGCCGGGGTGCGGCGTGAACCGTCCTGGGCTGGTGCAACATCGAATCGTTGACCGCCCAGAAGCGAGAGGACGTCGTTGAAGCTGCGCTGCGTGGTCTTTTTTGCCATGGGTTTTCGATAAGCTAGACTCAATAACTGTCGCATAGATCGATTTCAGGTTCAACGTGGGTCGGCATTTCGAGTCTCGAGACGGTTTGAGAAAAAGGACGAAATGCGGGGGTCTCTCCACTACGCCATGCGATCAAATCGCATGGCTCCGGTCGAGATGACGGGTTTTGAGAGGGTTTCAAGGATTTCGATGAGTGCAACAGTAGTCAGAACATCAACCGCGCTTGGCACTAGCGTCCTCGACAGGGTCGGGAAGACGCCGTTGGTGCGCCTTGACGGACTTAGCCCCCGGTTGGCAGGCGTGCAGATCCTCGGCAAGGCCGAGTGGGCGAATCCTGGCGGATCGGTGAAGGACCGCGCTGCTTCGATGATTATTGCCGACGCTCAGGCCAGGGGACTGATCAGCAAAGAGCGCGGTCTGCTTGACGCTACCAGTGGCAATACCGGCATCGCCTACGCGATGTTCGGGGCGGCGCTGGGCTTCCCGGTCACGCTTTGCGTGCCTTCGAACGTCTCGCCCGAGCGCAAGAGGATTCTGAAGGCCTACGGCGCGAACGTCGTCTGGACGAATGCCGCAGACGGCTCCGACGGAGCGATCCGCAAGGCCCGGGAGTTGGTCGCCGCTGAGCCCGATCGTTATTTTTACGCCGACCAGTACTCGAACGACAACAACTGGAAGGCCCACTACTTCACCACAGCCGAAGAGATCTGGGAGCAGACCAATGGACGCGTAACCCACTTCGTCGCCGGTCTGGGAACCAGCGGGACCTTCATGGGCACCACGCGGAGGTTGCGGGAGCTGAACCCGGCAATCCGGTGCATCTCCATGCAGCCGAACTCGCCGTTCAATGGCCTCGAGGGGCTGAAGCACATGGCGACGGCGATCGTGCCGAAGATCTACGATCCGAAGCTCGCAGACGAGAACATCGAGATGGGCACAGAGATCGCCTACAAGATGGCAAAGTACCTGGGACGTCATCTCGGCCTGCTGATTGGCGTCTCTTCCGCGGCCAACGTCGCTGCGGCGGTCGAGATTGCGGAACAGGAAGCCGCCGCAGGACGCGAGGCGGTCGTCGTGACGATCCTCTGCGACTCGGCGGACAAGTATCTCAGCGAACGTTTCTGGGAGGAGGGCGAACCGGCATGATCCATATCTCTGAAGAAGACTTTCGAGCCCTGCGCGCCCATGGCGAAGAGACCTATCCGCATGAGTGTTGCGGCGTGCTCCTCGGCAAAAACGAGCCCGGAGTGGGCAACCGCGTAAGCCTGATCGTTCGCGCGGGCAATACGCGTACAGACTCCGCACACAACCGGTACAACATCGCGCCGCAGGAGCTGGTGAAGATCCAGCGCCAGGCGCGCGGGCTGGGCTTCGATATCGTCGGCTTTTATCACTCGCACCCCGATCATCCGGCACAATGGTCACAGACGGACTTTGCCGAAGCGCACTGGATGGGCTGCAGCTACATCATCACCAGCGTCGAAAAGGGCAAGGCGGTGCTGACGAACTCGTTCCTGCTTACCGGAACGAGCGAAGAGAACAAGGCATTTCAAGACGAGGACGTTGTTGTCGAGACGCCTCAACAAGAGTTGATCAGCAAGGAAAGAGGAGAAGCATGAAGATTCACATCCCTACGCCGCTCCGCAATTACACCGGCGGCAAGGAGACGGTCGAGGTCGGCGGCGCAACCGTTGCAGCGACGCTCGATCAGCTCGCCACCAATTACCCGGAACTGCGCAATCACCTGTTCACCGCCGAAGGCAAGCTGCGTTCGTTCGTGAACGTCTACCTGAACGACGACGACGTTCGCTACCTTCCCAACAAGGAAGAGACGGTTGCGGCTGAGAACGACGAACTGACGATCATCCCCTCAATCGCCGGAGGCTCGCCCTCCATTGCTGGCGGTTGTTGTTGTAATTTGTAACCATTCCTGGCCACTTCTTTTGAAGGTCCGCGCCGGTCGAGTGTATCTGTAACTTTTCCCATTACAATTTCATAACTTCCGCGCTGAACGCGGAGAAGAAGGACAAGCACCATGCCAGTTCTTACTGAAGAACTCACCACTACAGAACTTCCGAAGCTCTCGAACGACGAGATCGCCCGCTACTCGCGCCATCTGATCCTGCCCGAAGTCGGCATGGAGGGCCAGCAGAAGCTAAAGGCGGCGAAGGTGCTGTGCGTGGGTACCGGCGGCCTCGGCGCGCCGCTCGCGCTCTATCTTGCGGCAGCAGGCGTCGGCACCATCGGGCTTGTTGATTTTGATACGGTCGACGCCAGCAACCTGCAGCGCCAGGTGATCCACTCGACCGCGACGGTCGGCAAGCTGAAGGTCGACTCCGCCGAGATCATGCTCAAGGGACTCAACCCGCACCTGAACGTGGTGAAGTACAACACCATGCTGACCAGCGCGAATGCACTCGAGATCTTCAAGGACTTCGACGTCATCGCCGACGGAACGGACAACTTCCAGACCCGCTACCTGGTCAACGACGCCTGCGTGCTGACGGGCAAGCCCAACGCTTACGGGTCGATCTTCCGCTTCGAGGGCCAGGCCAGCGTATTCGGCACGGAAGAGGGCCCATGCTACCGCTGTTTGTATCCCGAACCGCCGCCGCCCGGACTTGTTCCCTCCTGCGCCGAGGGTGGCGTGCTCGGCATTCTGCCCGGGCTCGTCGGCATCATCCAGGCGACGGAGGTCATCAAGCTGATCCTGAAGATCGGCGACCCGCTGATCGGACGACTGCTGCTCGTGGACGCACTTGGCATGACCTTCCGCACGCTGAAGCTGCGCAAGAACCCCGACTGCCCGGTGTGCGGCACGCACCCGACGGTCACCGAGCTGATCGACTACGACCAGTTCTGTGGCGTGCCCAAACCGACCGAGGTTGGTCCGCTCGAAGTGGCGCAGAACCAGGCGGTGGGCGATCTTCCAGTCGTCGACGGCATTCCGCAGATCTCGGTCGAAGCGTTCAAGCGAAAGCTCGATGCGAAGGAAGATATCTTCGTGCTCGACGTGCGCGAGCCGCATGAGTATCCGATTGCGAACCTTGGTGCGCCGTTGATCCCGGTTGGCTCGCTTGAAGGCCGTGTCGCGGAGCTTGCGTCGGTGAAAGACAAGGAGATCATCGTCCATTGCCGGTCAGGAGCGCGCAGCCAGAAGGCGGCGGTGATCTTGAAGAACGCAGGCTTCACGAATGTCTCGAATCTGACGGGCGGGATTTTGGCGTGGGCGGAGAAGATCGATCCGACGATGCCGAAGTACTGACCGTTTCGAGCAACAAAGAAAGCGCCATGCGGCCATCACCGCATGGCGCTTTTCTTTTGAGCTTGTTGAAAAGCCAGAAACAAAGCGAAAGCCGCACCCCAGCGGCCAAAGCCGCATTGCAAATAATCGTTTACGGCACAGCTGAAGCCGTGCCCCTAAGCAAGACCGAGGATCTCAACAAGCTCCTATGGCGGTCTGAAAACTTGAAGTAGCAGTTTCCGAAACCAAGCCGAGAGCAAAAAAGACAAAGACTAGATACGGGGGTCTCTCCACTGCGCCGCGCGATGGTGCCGCGCGGCTCCGGTCGAGATGACGATTTTTGTGAGGCTTAGCCTTGGAGCTCGATCTACCTTGATACGGGTGTGGCCAGGACAGCGCCGTAAGTAAGTCCTGCGCCAAACGCGGCAAGCACGATGGGCGCGGAGACTTCGGGCGTCCGCTCACGCCACTCGGCGGCAGCGATCAGCATGGAGGCCGAAGATGTGTTGCCGTAGCGTTGGATGTTGGTGAACAGGCGATCTGGCAGTAGCTTCAACGTCTTCGCCACGCGGTCGAGCAGGTTCAGATTCGCCTGATGAATCAGTACTGCAGCCAGCTCTTCGGCGGCGATCCCTGCCTTCGCGAGGACTTCCGAGATGACAGATGGGAGCTTCTGGCTGGCCTGGCGGATGACCGCCATTCCATCCATCGAGAACTGCCCGTCGCGGACGACAATGGCTCCGGCGCGCTCTCCGTCCGTGTGTAGCGCGACGGCTTCGATGCGGGCAAAACCAGTATCTTCGTGGCCCACCAGGCAAGCGCCCGCGCCGTCGCCGAAGAGGATGGCGTTGTTCTTTCCTTCGGGCGTGCGCAGGATTCGGCGCGACATCACCTCGGTGGCTACAACGAGCACGTTGCCGAAGCGTGCGGCAAGAGACTCTGCAAGAACAAGCGCGGAGATAGAGCCAGCACTTGCAATCGGGACGTCGATGGCCGGCGTGTCGCCTAGGCCGAGACGTGCCGCGATGGCGCTGGCCGGGCCGGGACAGAAGACATCCGGCGAGCCGCTTGAGACAAGCACAATGCCGATAGAGCCCGCTTCTGCGCCAGCGTTCTTCAGGCAATCGAGCGCGGCTTCGACGCCGAGGTCCACGAGGCTCTGGGAGTCGCACGCATAGCGCCGCTCCTCGATACCGCAGGAGCTGAGAATCCACGCGGGCTCAACCTCGAGGGCTGCCGCAAGCTCGTCGTTCGAGACGACCCGCTCGGGAAGATATTTGCCAAAGGCTCGAAGGTAGCTCATGGGAGAAGACTACTTCGCTCGCGACGAGATGTAGGCGTCGATGCGTTCGATGGTGTCGAACTTTCGCGGCGTCAAATCCGAGTCGGGAATCTGGACGCCAAAGTTGGTCTCTAGCTGGCTCGCGAGATCGACCAGCGTGAAGGAGTCGAGCAGGCCGGCATCGAAGAGACTCTCGTCCGGAGCGGGGGTGGTTGTCGACGCGGATACGGCCTGAATGGATTTGATAATGAGGGAGCGGTCTGCCATCTTCGTCCAGCCCTTCAGCTGGGGGAGTTGCGGTTGGGGAGTAAGGTTCAGGGTTGGCGAGCGGCTGAAGAGACGGTACGCGGAACGGCTGGATGAAGCCCCTTCCAGACCTCATACGCGCCGATGATATCAGAGTAGAAGAGGTCGGCAAGCTGAATGTATCCGGCGCTGGTGAAGTGCGTATGGTCCTGCTGGGCAAGCCCTTCGGTGGCCCAACGGTTCATGCTTCCGAGGCCTCCCATGCGTGCGCGCCAGTCCCAGAAGGCGCAGTCGTGGGTGCGGCACACATCGCGCTGCGCGTCGCTGATGTGAACGGTCGCGGCGAAGGTCTGCCAATGTGCAGAACGGCGGCGCCCCACGCGCAGGCTGCGGTCCGGCGGGCCGACGACGAGAATCGATGCGTCGGGGACTGTGGCATGGAGCATGTCGACGATCTTCCCCATTACCTCGCTGTAACTCTCGTAGGTCCAGTTGTGGTTGCTCGCCTCGTTGGTGCCATAGGCGAGGACGATCAGGCTGGGGTCGCGCTGCTTGAGGTAGCTGGTGAAGATGGGCTGGTCCCAGCGCAGCATCAACGCCGCCTCCGCGCCGTTCAGGCCAAGAGCTTCATAGGTGGTTCCCGGCCGTTCGGTCACGGTTCCGAAGAGACGGACGGGACGGCCGGAGTCCGCGACGACCTGGAAGTGATGAATCAGACCGCTCTCGGAGCTCGAAGTACAGGGTGATTCAAAGGTCTCGGCGGAGACCGGGTTGTCGGTCGAGACGTGGCCGAGCTCTCTGCCATCTTCGGTCACCGAGAAGCTGCCTCCGTCGGGCTGATTCAGGTACTGCACCTGCAACAGGGCGCAGGGAGCATCGAGGCCGATAGAATCGCCCGCGTGCGTCGAGGTGTTGGCAACGCCGCCCAGACCAAGCTCCGTATTCACGATCTTGGTGAAGTGAACGCCTTCGTCGATCCACCCGCTACTCTGGGCGCGGCTGGTGCCGAGGATGCGGTATCCCGCGAATGGGTGCCCCGCATACGTAAAGCCCGCGCCGCCATTGCCGAAGCGCTGCTGGAAGAGCGAACGCATGCGGCCAGTGAACATATCGGCTGCGGTGTGCGAGTCGCCGAACTGCAGGATACGTATGGTCTGCTGGTTGTCGCCGCTCTCTTCATCCTTCAGCCGGGCGAAGAAGTGGTCGAGGTGTTCGGGAAACTCGATTCGCCCCGGAAGGCTTGAAGGTGTGATCGGCGCTGGGCCTGTGGCGACGGACGGCAACGGCGCGGGGGCCGTATAGGGTGCTGGAACCTTGGTCGTGCCTACGCCGCTGTCTCCGTGCCCCGTGCGGTACGCGGTAAGCGGCGGACCGTGGTGGCGCTTCGTCTTACTCGGGGCTACCTTTGTTGACTTTGCATGTTTCGCGCTCGCGGAAGAAGCCCCGCGCGACTTCGCTGAAGCGGTCTTCTTCTTCGTCTTCGATGCTGTCTTCTTCGGTGGAACAAGTCTCCGCGTGGAGTTTGTCTGCGCGGATGCCTCCACGCCGGAGCAGGTGCCTGCTCCAAGCAGAGCGGCAGCGAACAGAACGGCGCAGGTAAATCGGGGAAGGCTGGTCATCTCTATCTATTTTCGCCGATCGGTGAGGTTGCCTGCGTGGCGGATGGCGTCGCAGCCGCTGTGTCGAGACCAATCCGGGACTTATACCGCTTGTAGCCCTGCTGAATCTGGTCGACGAACGCAGTGGCGACGATCTTCGCGCCCTGCGGTGTGGGATGAATCAGGTCGCCTCCGACGAGGCGGGGTTTCCCCTCATACCAGCGCTGCATGGTGCCGTCGCCGCCCATTGCCTGGAAAGTGTTGAAGAAGGCGCAGCCGGTATCCGCAGCCACGCGTCGCTGGATGTCGACGATCTTCGGGATGGTGTCCATGGTGGAGATGGCGTTGCCCGCGCCGCGCTCGCCGCGGTCCATCGGGCTCATCAACAGGATGGACGCATCGGGGGCCGCTTCGTGAACCCTGGCGATGGCCAGGCGAAGCTCGCCCTCGTACTGCTTGCCGATAAATGAGGCGAAGCCGGCCTCGTTGGTGCCGTAGTTGATGACGATCAGGTCCGGGTGCAGATGCGCGAAGCTCTGCTTCAGCATGTCCTTTGCGATGGCGCGGGAGAGCACCGTGATCGACGCCCCGTTGAGGCCGATGCTGTCGTAGGTCAGGCCCGGCTGATGGCGCTCGAAGATCACGCCGTAGAGATGAACGTTGCCGTCGGTGACCTTGAGCGAGACGGTCTTTGTCCCGGCAGGAAGCTGGATGGCTTTGAACTGCGGGGCCGAAACTGCGACCGGCTTCGCCACAGGCGTTTCGGGCGTCGCAAGGGCTCCCTGGAGAAGTTGATCGATCGGGGTCGCGGTCGAAACGGTTGCCACCTCGTTGTCGTCCGCATCGACTGCGACGGATCCACCGCCGGTCTGACTCTTCCAGATCAACTGCATAGAGTCCGGGCTGGCACCGGAGAACTTGTACCGCGCGGACGCGTCTTTGCTGCCATCGAAACCCACGCCGCCGATGCCGAACTGGCCTTCGCGCATCAGGCCGACGGCAGTGGTGAACTTCCATCCCTTGTCGGTCTCGTCGATATCGCGATGCTGATACCAGGCCCACGGCTTGGCGATGAGGTTGAAGCCCGGCCCGGCGTCGCCGAAGCGCTGCTGAAGCTGCTGGCGGACGTCGCCGGTGATCAAATCGGCGGTCGTAGGCGAATCGCCAAAGTGAACGACCGTGGCGCTCGAGTGCGCAGAATGCGCATCAAGCTTCGCCAGCGACGCGTAAAACTTATCGAGCGAACCAGCGTTGTCGATCAGCAGCGCATCTGGCGGCTGCTGCGCCTGCGCCGCCGTGCCGACCGCCCCTTTGGCGGGCGAGTGGGTCACCGTCTTGGCTGGAGCCGGGCGATGCAGCCATGGCAGGTCTCCCACCGCGGATAGGCTGTGCCAGTCGAGACCGGGCGGATAGACAGCCGAGACCTTGCCGACACGCCAGTGCCACGCCGTCAGCGACAGTGCGATGGTGGCGACAGCGAGGGCTGTCTTGATCGGAAATGCGGCCTGTCCAACTTGTATCTTCATGGTGATCAGAACTTGCTGTAAGCGAACGGCGCGGCTCCCTTGCCGGCCAGGGTCTGCAAGACGAGAACGACGCCTGCGATCGCGGCTCCCTGAAGGATGAAGGGGGTTCGGCTGAAGAGAGCGACAGCCTCATCGAACCAGCTCTCCGGAGCTATGTGCAGCAGCACTGCGGCGGCAAGATAGAGGACGATGGCGAGCGAGATGTGCTCGACCGAGAAGGTCATCGAGCCGATGCGGCTGAAGACGTCGAGCGCGTCCGATGCGGAGTCGGCACGAAAGAACACCCAGGCCGCGCAGACAAACTGGAAGGTGAAGAAGACGGCCACATAGCGCCCAAACGCGGTCGGCGTCTTGCCGAGCTTCTTGCGCCAGTCCTGCCACGCGCGTGTTGCCGATAAAGCAACGCCGTGCATCGCTCCCCAGATGAGGAACGTCCAGCCGAAGCCGTGCCAGAGACCGCCCAAAAGCATGGTGATGACCGGGTTGGTGAACTTCGCGGCGGCAACACGGCGCTCCGATGGCAGCGAGAAGTAGACGTAGTCGCGGAGCCATTGAGAGAACGTAATGTGCCACTTGCGCCAGAACTCCGCAATATTGGCCGAGCTGTAAGGCCGGTGGAAGTTCTCCGGCACCGGGATGCCGAGCAGCAGCGCGGAGCCCATCGCGATGTCCGTATAACCCGAAAAATCGTAGTAGAGCTGGAAGGCGTAGCCCCAGTCTGCGACCAGAACCTCGAAACCGCTGTAGAGCTTGGGCGTGTCGAGGAAGCTGTTGACGAGGTTGTCGGCGAGGAACTGCGCAATGAGCAGCTTCTTGATAAGGCCGGAGGCGATCAGCAGAAGAGCGCGGGCACTGCGGGTGTCGTCGAGCGAGAAGGGCTTCTTCAGCTTATCGATCAGGTCGGGCAGGCGGTTGATCGGGCCTGCCGTCAGCGAAGGAAAGAACGTGGCCGCTGAGACGTAGTTCAGGAAGTTCGCCTCCGGCTCGGCGTCGCGGCGGAAGATGTCGATCGTGTAGCTAAGTTGCTGGAAGCAGTAGTACGAGAGGCTGAAGGTGAAGAGCCAGCCGAGCTTTGCGCCGAACCCCTTGGCCGCGACCATCAGGCCGACGTTCAACACCAGGCTGCATGTCAGCAGAACGCGCCGCATCGTTGCCGACTCGCTTCGGCCCATACCGCGACCGAAGAAGAAATCCAGAGTCGCGGCGACAGGCACCAACAACAGGCAGCCGAGGCCGAATTTCGCGATGAAGAAGAGGCTGGCGACGAGCAGTACCGCGAGCCTTGCGGCACGAATCCGGCAAACCGCCCAGTAGACGAGGCAGACCGCGACCAGGAAGACAAAATAGGGCGCGGCGGTGGGGTACATGAGGTCCTGTGGGCGCAGGCTCTCTGAACCGGAGCCATGGCAAGTTCAGTATGGGGCAGGTGTCAGTACAACCCTATTAACTTGGCGGATTCGCTCTGGCGATTGCCTACAAATTGCACAAATGACAGGGCAAACATGACCTTCGAGAGTAACTTTCGGCGGCTCGTTTGGTAAACTGGACGTTCGTTGTAGACGTTCCAGCCGTGACTGGATGTTGGGCCGCACAAATTGCGGCAGGTACTTTATGGAGAATGGATGATTCTGGAAACGCTGCGCTCGACGCTGATTGTAGGAACCGTGCTGGTGAATGCCGCGCAACTCGGCCAACCGGTCGAACCGGTGGCTGTAACCCCTCCTGAGACCACGCCAACCGCTCCACTGAATCGTGAGCTCTCTCCCACCCCAACAACCTCCCTGATGACTCCCCCGCCGCCGGTGCCTACGCGGACTCCGGGCCTTTTGACTATGAAGCGCGTAGAAGCCAGCTTCGCCAAGCTGAAGCATGTCCCCTCAGGGCTCGCTACCTGGTATGGCCTGGTGCTGGACAGCCACCGCACCGCCAGCGGCGAACGCTTTGACTGCCGCAAGCTGACGGCAGCCAGCAATACCCTCCCTTTCGGAACCAAAGTGAAGGTGACGAACCTGAAGAACGGACGTTCCGTGATTGTGCGGATCAACGACCGTGGTCTTCTCGACCCCGGCCACGTGATTGACGTTTCGTCGGCTGCCGCCGAAAGGATTGGGCTGCTGAAAATGGGCATTGCCCCGGTACACCTGGACGTTTTGGCGAAGGCCAGCTAGGGTTAGCCCTCCGGGGCTGAAGCCCGTCTCACGCAAGGGTCTTGCCTGCCGCGGGCTAAAGCTGGCTGCTACTCCCTGATTCTTGCTGCTATTCGCTGCCTTTTACTGCTTGCCTTCGTCGCTGTCTTTGTCCTTGTCATCCTTGTCGCCAAAGGTAAAGTGCCCCGGCAGGTCGAGCGCCACCAGTCCAAACTTGGTGCCGTTCCCGTCGGGGTCGATGGCGACGATATGCTGATGCTGCTTCGAACCCGCCTTTAGCTCCGTCTTTCCGCTCACATCGTCATCCACGTGGACGTGGCTGTCCTTTTCATCGTCGGAGCAGGTCAACCCGTCCGGCGTGCGCGTCGGCGTTCCCACCGCCGTGTGGTCCTTGCACTGGATCACCGTTCCGAAGCGCGCCAGGCTTTTCTTGTAGAACGCCAGAACCTGATCCGGAGGATCAGGCGTGGTGAAGCTCACCGCCTTCACCCGAAGCGTGAAGCTTCCAAAGCTCATGTTGATGTCGGCGGCCCCGTCGTTGTGGTCGTCCTTGTTCTTCTTCTTCGTGATAACTGCGCCGGGGTAGGTCGGCAGCCCGGTGCTCTTGACGACGTCCGAGTCATCGGTCTTGACGGACATGCCGCCGAACGGCGTCGCGATCTTCACGTCGTCGCCGTTGCCGCTTTCGCTCTTCTTCGATTCGACGCGGCACCCGAGGATCAAGGTGATGGAGAGAGCGCTGAGCACCAAGAGGGTGATTGGCCTGAGGTTGGAGTGGGAACCGGACATGCTGTGCCTCCGCGAAACGTATGAGACAACATACGCCATCGCGCGCTCGCCGGTTCACAGAATCTTTCAGGGTAATGCCGCAGGTTCAGCGCTGCTCATAAATCCGAACACCAGCCGCTATACTTATTGGCAAGCACGGCGGCGAACCAGGCTTGCAAGAACGCCGCACCGGAGAGAGTCTGCAATGGCATTGCGTCAGCCAGTTCGGAGCGGAGCGAAGGCGGACCGGGCCCGTTCGGGCGGCGGCCCAGCCGGTGCGCGCGAGATCCCGGACAAGCTCTACTTCCGCATCGGCGAGGTCGCGAAGCTGTGCGAAGTGGCTCCTTATGTGCTGCGATTCTGGGAGAGCGAGTTTCCGCAGTTGAAGCCCAATAAGGGCGGCACCGGGCAGCGCCTCTACCGTCGCCGCGATGTGGAGATGGCGCTTCGCGTCAAGACGCTTCTCTACGATGAGGGCTATACGATCGCCGGTGCCCGGCAGTATCTGAAGGGCGAACTTCGCTCGAAGGAGCCGCAGGCTGCGGCTTCGATTGCGGCGGTTACTGCAGTTCCGGCCGAGCCTGAATCGAATGACGCGATCTCAAGCAAGCTGCAAGCACTGCGGGCCGAGATGCAGTCGCTGCTTGCCATGCTGTCGCAAGCCCCGGCAGCCAAGCCAAAGGCTGCGGTGCAGTCGATCCGGGCCGTGAAGCCAAAGCCCGCTGCAACGAAGCCCGAGTTCGCCAGCCTCTTCGACAACATCGAATAGCCCTAAAGCGCGATCCATCCTCGGGCGATGGCGTAAAGCGACAGACTCGCGACCACAATCCAGAGCGTGATGCCTTGAATCAGGGGACGCACGCCCACCTCGCGCAGCGTCGTGCGCGTGATGCCCGTACCGATCAGGAAGAGGACCACGGTGAGCGCCGCACGGCCAAGCCGGTTAAGCGCGGCGAAGAAAGGCAGCGATTGCGGAATGAGGTGCGGAACGTAGGTCGCCAGCACCGCCGCTCCGCAGAAGTACAGGATGAACCAGGGCCAGTGAATGCGCGTCTTGCTCTTCCGGATCGATGCAGTCGCGATGGCCAGCGGGACGATCCATAAAGCCCGCGCCAGCTTGACCGTCGTGCCGACTGCAAGCGCCGTTGGCCCGTACTTCGCTCCCGCTCCCACAACCGAGCTGGTGTCGTGAATGGCCAGCGCCGCCCACAGTCCGAACTGCGTTTGCGATAGGTGCATTGCCCAGCCGATCGCGGGGAAGGTGAGCAGCGCGACCGAGTTGAGCACGAATACCGTGCCTAACGAGACCGCCATCTCTTCCTCGGTCGCCTCAAGCACCGGGCCGATGGCGGCAATCGCGCTGCCTCCGCAGATCGCCGTTCCAAAGGCAATCAAGAGGGACTGGGTCTGCTGGACCTTCAGCAGCTTGCCCAGTACGACGCCGAGTGAGAGGGCGAAGGTGATGCTGATCGCCGTGTAGAGAAATCCGGACTTGCCAGCGTGGACGACCTCCTGCAGGTTCATCCCGAAGCCGAGGCAGACGACGGCAGCCTGCAGCAAAAACTTTGAAAGATTCCGGCTTTCGACGTGGAAGTGGTGGATGGTGGTCAGCCCGAAGAGCAGGCCGCCCGCAAGGGCGATCGGCGGCGAGATAAGCCCGCTGGCCGAGAGAATAATGCCGATATAGAAGAGATTACGAATCATGTCAGCTACAAGAAGACGCTTGCTGGGTTGCGTTGTCGAGACGATTTTTAAGATGGGTCATTAGCATTTCTTATGACCGTAAACGCGTCAACTTCGGAGATCGAAGGCTGCGAAGCGCCGGAAGGCCGCTGCTGCTCCAACGGGCTCCTGGCCGGCTCGATAGATCAGGCTGAAGTCGCGTTCTATAACGACGCCCTGAAGGTTGACAATACGAACCGTCCCCAGCCGCAGTTCTTTCCCGATCGCGCTCTCAGAGACGAACCCCACGCCGAGTCCCGCTTCCACGCCACTCAAGATTGCTTCCGTCGAGTCAAGCTCCATCCCGGCACGAAGCAAGTTGACGGCAACGCCTGCCTGTTTCAGAGCTCGCTCCACCACGCGACGGGAGCCCGAGCCGCGCTCCCGCATCAGCAATGGCAGGCGTGCTAGTTCTTCGATGGAGATCGACGACTGGGCCTCTGCTGACCGCCCTTTGCCGCTCGCAATCAAGACCATGCGATCACGCATCAGCGGTTCCACGCGAAGTCCTCGCCTCATCGCCGGCCCTTCGATCAAACCAAGCGCCACGCCTTCCGCGACGACTGCCTCTACGATCTCCTCGGTGTTTCCGCTCAAAACCGAAAGCTGCACCTGTGGGTGCTGACGATGGAACGCTCCCAGCACGCGCGGCAGGATGTACTGGGCGATCGTGGTCGACGCACCGACGCGAAGCTGGCCACTGACGACATGATTCAAGGCTCCCAGCGCGGTCTTCGCTTCTTCAACCAGGGCGGCGGCAGAGAGCGCGTATCCATGCAGAACGCGGCCCGCAGCGGTCACGGCAATCTGGTTGCCGTCGCGCTCAAACAGCCTCGCACCGCACTCCTCTTCAAGCGCGCGAATCTGTTGGCTTACCGCTGGCTGGCTGAGGTGCAGCACCTCCGCCGCTTTGCGAAAGCTCATCCGCTCGACCACTTCTCGAAAGACCCGGAGACGATGGTTTTCCATGGCACTCACGCTAGTCTCGCAGATTTCACAGACCCTGCCCGATAGAATGGAGGTTTACACCGGATAGGTCAGGAGAGTTAGAGTTTGGCATGGGTGAGTAATCCGGGCAGGTTTGCGTGGCTGCGCATGTCGCAGACCCAGACCGCATTCTCCGCGACACTGATTACGATGGCGTCGACCCTGCTGTCGGGCCTACTCGGCCTGGTCCGCACGGCATACATCAACGTTACTTTCGGAGCCAGCCCGGCGACCGACGCTTACAATGCGGCCTTTCAATTGCCGGATATGCTCAGCTATTTTCTGGTGGGCGGCGTCGCTTCCATCTCGCTCATCACCATCCTCAATCGCTATCGGCAAAAGGGCGACGAGGCGGGAGCCGATCGCGCGCTGCTGATCGTGCTGAATGGCGTCGCGGCGATCCTGGGCGTTGCCATACTGGCCGCAGAGATCTTCGCTCCCCTATACACACGCCTCGCCTTCCACGACTTCTCGCCTGAGAGCGCCGCGCTCTGCACTCGCCTCACCCGCATCATCCTTCCCGCGCAGCTCTTCTTCTTCGCGGGCGGCGTGCTTGGCTCGCGGCTGCTGGTGCGAAAGATCTTCCTCTATCAGGCCTTCGGGCCGCTGGTCTATAACCTCGGCATCATCCTGGGCGGAGTCCTTCTCTCGCGTTCCGTCGGCATCGATTCGCTCGCTTATGGCGTCGTCGCGGGGATGGTTCTTGGCCCTGCCGGTTTCGCGGCGTTCGGAGCTTATCGTAACGGCTGGCGGTACAAGTTCATCTTTGACCTACGCCATCCTGTGTTCCGCGAATGGCTTAAGCTCAGCCTCCCGCTCATGGTGGGGGTCTCGTTGACCTACGCCGACAAGTGGATCGTCAATTACTATGCGGCCTCGGTGCCGGGCAGCATCTCGAAACTGAGTGTGGCAAAGAGCCTATTCAACGCTCCCATGACGATCCTGGGCTCCGCCGCGGGAGCTGCTTCCCTGCCGTTCTTCGCTTCACTCTTTGCGCAGGGACGGGCCTTGGACTTCGCCAGCGCCGTCAATCGCTCCGTCTCGCGCGTGGTCGCAACGTCGCTGATGGCCGGAGCTTGGATGATGGCACTCTCCATGCCGCTGATCGACCTCTTTCGTGGCGGTCGCTTCAGCCCGACCGACGCAGCCGAGACCTCTCGTTACTTCACTATCTTCGCGATCTCAATCGCAGTGTGGTCGGCGCAGGCCATCTACTCCCGCAGTTTTTACGCAGCGGGCAACACGCTTACGCCCGCCGTAGCGGGATGGGCGGTCACGCTTATCTCCATCCCTATCTACGCTCTGCTCTTCCAGGGTATGGGCGTGGCCGGATTGGCTATCGCTTCAGACATCGGCATGGCCATCAGCGTGGTCACGCTGGCAGTCCTGCTGCACAGATACCGCCTCGTGCATATTCAGGGATTGGAGTACGGAGAGCTCGGGAAGGCCCTGCTCGCAAGCCTGCTCGGCTATGCGGGAGTTGCCGCATGCCTGAGAGCGCTGAACCTCTCGCGTGGGCATCGCGCCGACTTCCTCGCCATCGCTATTGGCACGATCGTGTGGGCGGCAGTGTGCGGCGGGGTTTTGGTCGTAACGCGGTCGAAGCTGCCCGCGCAGTTGCTAAGGCGCAAGGCCCGGGGCTAAAGCCCCTTCGCCCATCGGAATGCGTTGGACCCGCGCTGAAGCCCGCAACTCCAAAAGGCGAAGTGGCGAAGCGGAGTAGCAGCGACCTCTAGGCCGCGGTAAACCACCATGAAAATCCTCGCGAGCTTTAGCTCCCGCAGAACTGAAGCCGGCTGCGCCTCCGAGAGCTCGTTCAGACCAACGGCGTCGCGTCCGCGAAGGTCTCCGCCGTGAGAGGCACGAACTGCTGGATACGAGCGTCGTAGTTGTCTACGCGGCCAGTTCCAATGTCGTAGACCCAGCCATGCACGCGGAGCTGCTTGTTCAGGATCGCATCCGAGACCGCAGGATGGGTCAGCAGATTGTCCAGCTGGGTCAGCACGTTCTCCCGGACCAGCGCGTCGAGCCGCGCCTCAAGCGACGCAGCAGGCAGATCCGCATCCACCGCCTTCAACGCCGCGTCCGAGTAGCGCAGCCATCGCGCTACCGCGGGGAGCTTCGTAAGATTCTGGGCTCCGTTCAGGATCGCCGTCATCGCACCGCAGCCAGAGTGGCCGCAGATCACAATGTCCGGAATTCCCAGAACCGCTACCGCGTATTCAATGCTGGCCGTAACGCCGCCGGGTTCGGTAGAGCTCGGCGGGACGATATTGCCCGCGTTGCGCACGACGAAGAGCGAGCCGGGATCCTGGGCGGTGAAGATCTCGGGGACGACGCGTGAGTCCGCGCAGCCGATGAACATCGCCTGCGGAGACTGTGCGATGGCAAGCTTCCGATAGAGAGCTTCGCTGTTCGGACGAACCTCGCGCTGAAAGCGAAGTACGCCATCAATGATGTGTTCCATCCGCATAACTTACCTTATTCTGGCGATATTGGGTTGAAAGTTAGGCGACTGCCTACTTCGCGTCCTCGTACTCCTCGTGCCAGGCTGTCTGGATGGCCTCGAGGATGCCTTCGTTCGACTTTGCCGGATCGCCCACGAATCCCGGCAATTCGGTGACATAGCGGTGAAGGTCGGTGAAGCGAACTGTGTACGGGTCCGTCTCGGGAAACTTCTCTTGCAGCTGGATACCGATTTCGAGCACATCGGTCCATGTGATTTCGCGGGGCATCGTTCTCTCCTGTCAAATGGGCTGAAGTTTAGGCCGAGGGGGTGGAGGGCTTGCCTTCCTGCACGTAGTTTCGGTTCCACTTGGGAATCTCAACCACGTAGGTGCCCGGCTTCTCGATGACCGCCTGGCAGCCGAGGCGGCTGTTCAACTGAATGTCCGCTGCCGTCTCCATGCGGTCAAGCTCCAGGTCTTCCGCTTCGCTGATGCCGCTCGCGCCCTGCTTCACCCAGATGTGGCAGGTGGTGCAGGCGCAGGCCCCGCCGCAGGCGTGGTCGAGAAAGATGTCGTAGTTCTCGGCGATATCGAGGAAGGACATGGGCAGGCCGTGGCCGTCGTAGTCGAGGCTGCCAAAGGGAAACTCAACGGTCTTTCCTTCAGGCAAGAAGGTGACGCGCACCATGTTTTCGGCGGCGGGCGTGGCTAAATCTTCGGGACTCAGGTAGTGCACTTGGGTTAAAGACATGTCCTAACCAGTTTAGTGCAGATGGCCGCCCGGAAGTGCGTTCGCCGGGTGAAACGAGCGTGCGCACGCCTTCGAGGAAAGATGGCCCACTTATTCTCTTTATTTTCGAACACGTTCACAATTCTCTTGACAGCGCGTTGAACCCGTCTTACGCTTTATTTGAACATGTTCATAATATGAGATGTGAGGTGAAGTCATGAATGTTGCGATCTGCTACTTCAGCTATCTGGCAATCAGCATTGGACTTACGGTGTGGGTGGCGCGCACACTGCACAAGAGCGGAAGGGTCTTCCTGGTCGACGCCTTCCACGGCAACGCAGAGCTGGCGGACAGCGTGAACCACTTGCTGGTGGTCGGGTTCTACCTGATCAACGTGGGCTATATTGCCCTGGCGCTGAAGACGGCGAGCGCGATGGCGACCTTTCGCGAGATCATCGAGCTTGAGAGCGTGAAGATCGGCGTTGTGCTGCTCATCCTCGGCGCAATGCACTTCTTCAATATCATGGTGTTTGCAAAGATGCGGGGCCGTGCAAGGTCCGAGGCAACGATCTACCCGGTGGCTCCGCCTCCGCTTGGCGTGAGGGTCTAATTGGAAGAGAAGAAGCTAAAGAAGTCGGAAGAGACGCGCGGCCGGATACTTGAGGCCGCGCTCTCTGTCTTTCGCGCGCGCGGATTTGAGAAGGCCACGATGCGGGAGATCGCAACCGAAGCAGGCGTGGCTACCGGAGCGGCCTACTATTACTTCGACTCGAAGGACGCCCTCGTGATGGCGTTCTACGAGCGCTCCCACCGCGAGATGCAGGTCGATATTGCTGCTGAGCTGGACCACGCGAAGACGCTCGAGGCGCGGCTGCGCGCGATCATCTCGAAGAAGTTCTCCTACTTCGAGCCGAACCGCAGCCTACTCAGCGCCCTCACCGCGCACACCGACCCGCAGCATCCGCTCTCGCCATTCTCGAAGGAGACGGCGACCATCCGGGAAGAAGACATCGCTACGTTCGAGCGCGCCGCTCATGACAGCGGGGTCAAACTTCCGCCAAGCGTCTCGCCCTACCTCGGACGTCTCCTGTGGATGTACCAGATGGGTCTGATCCTCTTTTGGGTCTATGACCGCAGCCCTGAGCAGAAGAAGACCATGGCGCTCTACGAGAAGACGCTGAAGATGTTGCTTGTGACGCTGAAGATCGCCGGGATTCCACTGCTGAGGCCGCTGCATAAGCTGGCCGGGGAGCTGTTGGCGATTGTGTATGAAGACTGAAGGTTTTACGTCCCACCCATCGCGATGAGACTGCGATGGATGGGGCACCCGAACGTCCGTGGCTAGTCGATGTCAGCCTTGGCAAAGGGGTGCGGCGCGGTCGGACCTTCGCCCATGTCATCGGAGGCGGAGGACATGGTCTTGCCCTTCATTGCGCCGGAGACGGCGGAGTCCATCATCAGTTCGGCAAACCTACGAGTGGCCTTGTCCAGCCGCTCGATTCCGGTGCGGATGGTGCGGTATTGGCCGCCGAGCACAGACGCTTTGAGCTCGTCGATGGCGATGTGGATGGCGGCAAGCTCGTCGGAGGTGAGTTGCTGCCAAGCGTCGTGCGAGCGGCCCTTTTCGACGGCCGTTAGGATGACCTCGGCCTCGTTCTTGGCTTCGATGACCTGACGCTCTTCAATGTCCTGCTCGGCGTTATCGAACGAGGCTAGGATCATGTCCTCGACCTGTTCATCGGTCAGGCCGTAGGTCGGTTTCACCTCGATCTCCGCCTGTTGACCGCTACGCTGCTCGCGCGCGCTGACGTGCAGGATTCCGTTGGCGTCGATCAGAAACTTCACCTCGATACGCGGTAGACCGGCCATCATCGGCGGAATGCCTTTGAGGTCGAAGCGGGCGAGCGAGCGGCAGTCCTTGGCGAGTTCGCGCTCGCCCTGGAGGACATGGATGGCGACGTTGGTCTGGCCATCGACGCCGGTGGTGTAGTGTTCGGTGGCGCTCGCAGGAATGGTCGAGTTGCGCTGGATGATCTTCGACACAACTCCGCCGAGGGCCTCGATACCGAGCGAGAGCGGGGTGACATCGAGCAGCAGCAGATCAGCCGTTGCGGCTGATGAAGAGCCTGAAAGAATCTGCGCCTGCACGGCTGCGCCAAGAGCGACGACCTCATCCGGATTCAGATCGGTATGCGGCTTCTTGCCGCGCGCCGAGAGGTTGAAGAGGTTGTCCACGAGAGTGCGGACGGCGGGGATACGAGTCGAGCCACCGACGAGAACGACCTCGTCGATCTGATCAGGCGTCAGGCCTGCGTCCTTCAGCGCCTGCTTGCAGGGCGCGGCAGTGCGGGCGATCACTCCCGCAGTAAGCTGTTCAAACTGCGCGCGGTTAATCTCACGCGTGTAGGCTTTGCCGTTCGGCAAAGCGACATTGAGGCGAGCGGTGTCTTCGGTCGAGAGCTCGATCTTGGCGTCGATGACTGCCTTGCGAATCTCCTGGATCGTCTCGCCAGAGTGCAGCGAGTCGGGCGTAAGCGCAAGGTCGGCGTCGCCGGCGATGTCGTCGAGCGCAATCGCGATCAACAGGTTGTCGATGTCGTCGCCACCGAGATGCGTGTCGCCGTTGGTGGCGATGACCTCGAAGATGCCTTCGTGCAGCTTGAGGATGGAGACGTCGAAGGTACCTCCGCCGAAGTCGTAGACGGCAATCAAGCCATCTTTTTGCTTGTCGAGACCATACGCCAGCGCAGCGGCTGTGGGCTCGTTCACGAGCCTTAGCACTTCGAGCCCGGCGATGCGTCCAGCATCCTTCGTCGCCTGACGCTGCGCATCGTTGAAGTAGGCGGGGACCGTAATGACGGCCTTCGTCACCGGCGCTCCGAAGAAGCGCTCCGCGTTCTTCTTGAGCTGCAGCAGGACGTAAGCGGAGATCTCCGGTGGCGTCAGCGAAAGGCCGCCCACGTTGAGCTTCAGGACCTCGCCCGGCTTCAGACCTTCGGCCAGCTTGAAGGGGAAGAGTTTCAGCTCTTCCTCGATGTCGGCGAGGTCGCGGCCCATCAGACGCTTGGCGGAGTAGACGGCACTGGAGGAATCGGTGAGCAAGGTCGCTCGCGCCGCGTTGCCGACCAGAAAACCCTCGGCGGTCTGATCGTTGAAGGCCACAACGGAGGGGACGAGGCGGTCGCCGTCTTCACCCGGGATGACGACGGGCGAATCGCCCTGCATAAATGCTACGAGAGAGTTGGTCGTGCCAAGATCGATGCCGACAACGCGACCTGAGACTTCATCTGCCATGGTTCTGGATTTCCTTATCTTTTTACCGCGAAATCTTGCGCGCCGGCCCTTCAGGCGCTACCTTCATTGTCGCATCGCAATCGTTCCGCGACGCGCACTGAGATTCGATGTAGGGGGACAACAACATGGCTCAATTCACGAAGGATTGCCGGTCCAGTGTCATCCCCGCCATGCGCTATCGCAACTGTCTGGCGGCCATCGAGTGGCTGTGTACAGCGCTCGGCTTCGAGAAGAACGCGGTATACATGGGCGAGGGCGATACGGTGGCCCACGCGCAGCTGACGTTTGGCAACGGGATGATCATGCTGGGTTCCGTACCGAAGCCTGGCGACGAGACCGTTCACGGAAAAATGATGACCCAGCCGGACGAGATTGGAATGCGCGAGACGCAGAGTGCCTGCCTGATCGTGAGCGATGCAGATGCGATCTACGCCTCAGCCAAGGCGGCCGGCGCGGAGATGTTGATGGACTTGAAAGAGATGGACTACGGCGGGAAGGCCTTCACCTGCCGCGATCCCGAGGGCCATGTCTGGTCGATCGGCACGTATGATCCGTGGGCGACGCATACGGTGTGACGCGCGGATTCGGATTTATACGTCCCACCCATCGCATGAAACAAGAACCGCGATGGATGGGGCACCGAGTGTTTGGACGATCCGAGGGGTTACTCCAACGCTTCGTTGACGTCGCGAACGAGATTGCGCAGGTAGCTGCGTTTGTTCAGCAGGGTGACCATGGCATCGCGGGCGGCGAGCTTCGCGGGCTCATCGTTAGCTTCAAGAGCGGCGTCCCACTTCCGCCAGAGCGCTTCGAGATCTTCCTGTGCCTGGACCATCTTCTCGTCGAAGGCATCCTTGGCGGTCATCAGTTCGCGGCGAAGCTCGGGCTCGTCCTCACCCATCTGCTTGTTGGCGCGCATCTCGGCGAGCTGCATATTCAGCTCGAAGACCTCTTCGAGCAGCTCGGGAGGGACAATCTGCTTCTTCTGCTCGCCACTTGTCCGCGCGGCGTCTGTGGCTGACTTCGACTGCTCCTCAAGCTGCACGCCTTCGAGCGTGAGCAGGTACTGCGTCCGAGCGATGGGATCTTTGAGTGTGCGGTAGGCGTCGTTCAGCAGGGACGACTGCGCGAGGGCCGCCTCCTGCTCGGCGGGCGGCTTGCCGGCGAAGCGGTCGGGATGAAGCTTGCGCGAGAGGACGTAGAACTGCTTCTCGAGGGCGGGAACGTCGAGGTAGAGATGGCGGGGCAGAGAGAAGAATTCGAAGTAGTTCATGCGGCGGAAACAGCGATCAGGCCTGCATAAGATGAGGGTTCCGGGACGGGGAGACCATCCTCGATAAGGCCAGCGATGTGAATAACAATTCCCTCAGAGATCAGTTGATGCGCTTCTTCGCGAGTATCGCCAACGACTCCGAGACCGGGGAGGTCGGGGACATAAGCACCCCACCCACCGTCGTTCGCACGCTCGTAGATTACGGTGTATTCACGCATTTCGCTATTTTAGCCCGGCCTGACGCAGAATGCTCTTCAGAGTTCCTTCCGGAACGTCTTTTCCGGGCTTTCCGGCAATCGTGACACGGCCTGTTTTGGTTGGGTGTTTGTACTGCTGATGGCTGCCGACGGTGTTGGCGAGTCGCCAGCCGTCTTGCTCGATCAACTTTATGATTTCTCGATATTTCAAACTTCACCTCGATGGGATGTGGGCCGAGGTGTTTATGAAGCAAAATCGGAAATCGTGTCAAGTTGCGAGTAATTTTGCTAGGTAGAGAAGCTCGAGCCGCAACCGCAGCTCTTAGTGGAGTGGGGGTTAATAAAGTTGAAGCCCTGGCGCATCAGCGTCTCTTCGTAGTCCAGCACCATGCCGTGGAGATAGATGAAGCTCTTCGGATCGACAAAGATGCGAATCGGTGGGGCGTCGACTGCAGTGGGGTCCAGATGCGTCTGAGGGAAGGCATAGACGCGGTCGCGCTCGCGAGGCTGGGTGTCGAAGCGGATGTTGTAGCTGAGGCCCGAGCAGCCCCCTCCCTGGATGCCGACGCGCAGGCCACCAGCGTCTGGCGTGATGTTCTCCTTCGCCATAGCGACGCGAATGCGCTTGAGAGCGCGCGGCGTGAGCTGGATGCCCTTCTGGCCGGTCTGTCCCTCGGCGTCGAGGACGGTCTGGCCAGCTAGCGGATCAGCAGGCGCGGAGGCTCCGGGCTTGGGAGCAGAGGTGCCGGGTTGGAGGAGTGTTGTCATGTCTATTTTTTCTCTTAGGTCGCTATATCAACGACAAATCCGCGCCACTGGAAAGCATCCATCAAATTGAAAGTGATACGCATATCTTCATCAGGCAGCAAAGGTGTTCCTTTGAGCTCATCCCATCTGAGGCCGCTGTGAAAGATTGTGAGAAAGCCGCCACCTACGTCAATGCCAAACTCTATGGTGCGACCGTCTTCTTCATACACCGCTGAATCGCGACCGAGGAAAGTCACGCTCCAGCCATCATCCGAAATAATTTTCGAGCGCTGAAATAGCGGCACCCTGAATGGTTTCGTTTCAAAAAACATAAAAAAAAGGTCCAGGCCGACTAGCGAATTTCGGTCGGCCTGAACGTGCTTAGTGGGCTGCGACGGCTACTTCAGCGCCTTCGGCAACGTGGTTCTTCTTCTTCCAGTCGCCGATCGCCGCACGGATCGCGTCTTCCGCGAGCACCGAGCAGTGGATCTTAACCGGGGGAAGCGCGAGCTCCTTGACGATGTCGGTGTTCGAGATCGTCAACGCTTCCGAGATGGTCTTGCCCTTCACCCACTCGGTCGCGAGCGAGCTGGAGGCGATGGCCGAGCCGCAGCCGAAGGTCTTGAACTTAGCGTCCTCGATGACCCGGGTCTCGGGGTTGACGCGGATCTGGAGGCGCATCACGTCGCCACACTCCGGCGCGCCGACGAGGCCGGTGCCGACTTCGTCCGAGCTCTTATCCATCTGTCCGACGTTGCGGGGATTGCTGTAGTGGTCGATTACCTTGTCGCTGTATGCCATGGTTGTGTCTCCTGTGTCTCTTACTTTGATGTTACGGCGACGAATGCGTCGCTTTGTAAATGAATCCAAACTCTACGATCGTTCAACGAAGCGTAGCGGAACTCCTGTGAGCTTCGAGTGGATTAGGGGCCGAGCGACACTCGCGAGCAAGATTCCCACAAAACCGAACATTCTCACGCTTACTTGCGGGAACAGTACATGCAGCAGCAACGCACATGCGACCATGATGACAACTTGAGACAACACGAGGATGACTGCTACCATCCAGCTATTCTTTTCACGCCTCATGATTACCTCGCTTCAACTCTAACTTAGTGCGCGGCCCACTCGATCTTGCTCAAGTCGATTCCCTCTTTCACCATCTCGTACAGCGGCGAAAGTTCACGCAGCTTGATGACCGTGGTGATGAGCTTGTCTGCGACGTAGTCCACCTCCGCCTTGGTGTTGAAACGACCGAGACCGAAACGGATCGAGCTGTGGGCTACATCGTCGCCGAGGCCGAGGGCCTTCAGCACATAGCTGGGTTCGAGCGTGGCCGAGGTGCAGGCTGATCCCGACGAGACGGCGATGTCATTGATGCCCATCAGCAGGCTCTCGCCCTCTACGTAGACGAAGCTCATGTTCAGGTTGCCGGGAAGATGATGCTCCATGTTGCCGTTGACGTGGACGTAGTCCAGCGCGTTCTCAAACTTGGCGCGCATGTAGTCGCGAAGCTCGGTGAGGCGCTTCGACTCGGCTTCCATCTCCTCGCCGGCGATCTCACAGGCTTTGCCCAGGCCGACGATGCCGGGGACGTTCAGCGTGCCTGAACGCATACCGCGCTCGTGGCCGCCGCCGTTGATCTGCTCGGTCAACTGGACGCGGGGATTGCGGCGACGAACGTAGAGAGCGCCAACACCCTTCGGGCCATAAATCTTGTGCGCTGTCAGCGAGAGCAGGTCGATGTTCTCCGTCTGCACATTGACCGGAACCTTGCCGACAGCCTGTACGGCATCCGTGTGGAAGATCACGTTCTTCTCATGGCAGAGCTTGCCGATCTCGGCGATGGGCTGGATCACGCCGATCTCGTTGTTCGCATACATGATGCTGACGAGGATGGTCTTGTCGGTAAACGCCGCCTTCAGATCATCGAGCGAGATCAGGCCGTCCGGCTGAACGGGAAGATAGGTGACCTCGTAGCCCTCTTTTTCAAGCCGCTTGCAGGTGTCGAGGACGGCTTTGTGCTCGGTGACCTGGGTGATGATGTGGTTGCCGCGCTCCTTGTACATCTGCGCAACGCCCTTGATGGCGAGGTTGTTCGACTCGGTCGCGCCGGAGGTGAAGATAATCTCCTTGGCGGTCGCGCCGATCAGCTTGGCGATCTGCTCACGGGCCTTCTCGACGGCGGCCTCCGCTTCCCAGCCGAAGGCGTGGTTGCGGCTGGCGGCGTTGCCGTAGACGCCGGTGAAGTAGGGCAGCATCGCTTCGAGGACTCGCGGGTCCATCGAGGTGGTCGCGTGGTTGTCCATATAGAGGGGAAGGTGCACACCCTCGGGCAAAGGAGTCTTGCTCTCTGCAACGATCAAATCAGTACCAAATGTCTGTGCGCTCATGCTGAAACTTCCCCTTTTTGTCCTGCTAATTCCTAATGTCTTTTGTGGCGGCCTAAACCGCGATACTGATCAACCCGCCGCCAACAGCGGCCTCGCTACCAGGTCTGTTCTCCGCTGTCTCGATCAGATCAGAGATGCGGATTCCGCTCAACAGGTCTTTGATGCTGTCGTTTACTTTGCGGAGCGGTTCTTTGATGGTGCAGTGACTGGTAAGGTCGCAGGCACCATGAATCGTGATGCAGCTTGTAATGAACAGCGGACCATCGATCGCTCGGATCACCTCAAATGCCGTGATCTGCGATGCCGGTCGTGAGAGCGCATAACCGCCGTTCGTCCCCGCGTGCGAGACCAGAATTCCCGCCTTGGCCAACGTCTGCAGGATCTTCGCCAACAGTTGCGGAGGGATGTGGTACGCCTCTGCAATGTCCTTCGCCGACTGCGCTACGCTGACGTGCGCGTCCGGCTGACCAGCCGGAGCTGGCCCCGCCTGCTCGGCAAGATACTTCAATGCCATCAGGCCGTAGTCGGCTTTTTTTGTCAGTCGAAGCATAGCGGTTTGCCTTACTTTGGCCCGAAGGCCAGGTGCCTGCCGCACAATACCGACCTTTATGGTCTGGATTGTACAACCTAAGTGTAAGCCTAGATTTTCCCCGGCGCAACCGGCTTCGGAGGATGCCGGGAGACTTGCCTAACCGTGCCCTTGTACCATCGAATGTCCCCGCTCCTGTTCATACGGTACGCAAGAAGGCTGGCGCACAAAAAACTGCATTGACACGTTTGCTGGGGCAGGTGAAAATCTTCCCATTCCGCCCATAACGCCCATCCCCGCGAAGTGCCGACATCCTCAAGTGCGCGTCGTCGCGCGCGATGAGGACACCGAGTTCGTCGAGTGCCAGCAGTGCGGCGAGGTCTTCGACGCGATCGAATACCGCGACATGATGCTCGAAGAGGAAGAACAGAAGCGTGCCGCGGCAGAAGAGACAGCGGACTCCGCCTAGCCCGTCATTCTGCGCAGTCCGTCATTTTGAACGAAGTGAAGAACCCCCGCCTTTTCTGCACGAGCCACACAAGTTCCCCACAGGACGAGCGAAATACGGGGATTCTTCGGCTACGCCTTCAGAAGGACGACATAGGGATAGATCGATACAACCTAAGACGCGACGCGATCAGAACTCTCCGGTGGGGCATCCGCGGGAAGCATGTTGAGGCCGGTGGCCTGGGGTTCCGAGCTCTGCCTAACCTGAGCGCCTTTGCGGACAGACTCGTCCGTCGAATGAATTCGCTGAATAACGATCCAAGCATATTGCGCTGCGGAGACCGGTGCCAGAATGGCGATCGAGCGCACAAGGACCACGTTAAGCGTCGTGAACTCGTGGCTCGAGAACGCCTTCTCTCCCAGAATGGTCAGCAAAGCTACGATCTGGACCAGCGTATTGAGCTTTCCGAAGAGGCTGGGGCGAAAGTCGCGCAGCGTATGCGTGGCGAAGAGCAGGGTCGAGATCAGAAGAATTCCGAAGTCGCGGCTGAAGACCAGCACCGTCACGTAACGCGGGATGATGCCCACGTGGGTCAGCACCAGGAACAAAGTGCTCAGCAGCAGCTTGTCGGCGATCGGGTCGAGATAGAGACCCAGCGTCGTCTTCTGGTTCAGCCACCGCGCCAGCAGCCCGTCGAAGCCATCGCTGATTCCGGCCAGGATGAACAGCGAGAAGGCGACGCCGAAGTTCCCGTCCAAGATCTCGATGACGATGAAGGGGATGGTAAAGAGCCGAACCATCGTAAGAAGGTTGGGCGCGGCGCGGAACTGGGCGAGGAAGGCCACGGGATAGCCCATCTTAGCGCAGGAGCCCTCTATTGCGCGGCTGCTGGTGGGTTGCCCTTTGGCCCGCTTCCATTTAGACTGAAATGACGCACGCAGGCGCGTAGCTCAGTTGGTTAGAGCGCTACCTTGACACGGTAGAGGTCTCCGGTTCGAATCCGGACGTGCCTACCACTTCCACAGCCATTGTCTCCCGATTTATCTGGAAATGCGGCTTGTTTGCTGGAAGGCCCTGCGACGATATCGTCAAGTTTGGAACACGGAGTCAGTCATGGCACAAAAATGTGATCTTTGCGGCAAAGGCCCGCAGTTCGGCAACAACATCTCGCACGCCCACAACACGACCCGCCGTCGCTGGAACGTCAACCTGCAGCCCGTGAAGGCCGTCACCAACGGCATCAGCAAGCGCATGCGCGTCTGCACCAGCTGCATCAAGACCGGCAAAGTCGTAAAGGGCTAAGCTCCACAGAACCAGCTGTAAATGAAAGTGCCCCAGCCGCGATGATGGCGGCTGGGGCTTTTCGTGCTTGCGCTGGTTCGTGTGGGTTGTGGAAGGATCGCTCGGGAGCGTCTTACGTCCCACCCATCGCAAAAGACAAAGGCGCGATGGATGGGGCACCCGGGCTCTTTGTTTCGGTTCTATTTGCCTTCGAAGGCCAGCGAAGCGCTGTTGATGCAGTAGCGCAGTCCGGTTGGCTTCGGGCCATCCGGGAAGACGTGCCCCAGATGCGCTCCGCAGGTGGCACAGGTCACCTCGACGCGGCGCATCCCGTGCGATGTGTCCTCGGTCGCCTCAATCGCGTCCGCGCTTACTGGCAGCCAGAAGCTCGGCCATCCGCTGCCCGACTCGAACTTCTTGTCCGAGGTAAACAGCGGAGCGTTACAGGCGCCGCAGTGATAGATGCCGTCGGCGTGGTTGTCCACCAGAGCTCCCGTGAAGGCGCGCTCAGTTCCCTTCTGCCGCATGATTTGGAACTGCTCCGGCGTCAACAGCTCGCGCCACTCGGCCTCGGTCTTGTGGATCTTCTCGCGCTTCGGCGTTTCGATAGTCTCAGACATGGATATCTCCTCGTTCGATTAGACGTATAGCGTGGACCCCGCGATTCGCGGCGCTAGTTTACCGCGACTACCTCGACCTCGACCAGCGCATCCTTCGGCAGCCGCGCCACTTCAACCGTCGAGCGGGCCGGAGGCACGACACCTTCGGGCGCAAGGTACTTCGCATAGATCGCGTTCATCGCCGCGAAGTCGTTCATGCTCTTCAGGAAGACCGTCGTCTTCACCACGTGGACGAAGTCGATGCCTGCCTTCGCCAGGACTGCCTTGATGTTCTCCATCACCTGCGTCGTCTGCTCGGCGATACCGCCAGGCACGAGGTTGCCCGTCTTCGGATCGATCGGAATCTGTCCCGAGGCGAACAGCATGTCGCCCACGCGGACCGCCTGAGAGTAAGGGCCGATCGCGGCTGGCGCGTCGGCGGTAGAAATTGCGGTCTTCGTGTTCGTGGACATGCTTGGTCTCCTGGATCTCTTGCTTCCCATCCATCATAAATTCCGCAGGGCACCGCGACTCTTTTCCCGGAGGCCGGGTTAGTGCATCTCAGAAGACGGCAGTCCTGAGAGGACTGGAAGACACGAAAGGAGATAAGTCTATGAAGATGAAATGGCTTTTGAGCGCAGCCCTTGCAGCAGCAGCGGTGACCGCACCCGCATACTCCCAGATCGGCGTGTACATCGGCACCCCGCCGCCACCGATTCGTTATGAAGTTCGCCCCGCGATCCCGGGGCCGGGATTCGTCTGGATCGACGGATATTGGGAACCCTTCGGGGGTCGCTACCGCTGGGTCGGAGGCCACTGGGAACGTCCACCCTACCCCGGCGCGTTTTGGACCCACCCGCACTACGACCACTACGATCGCGGCTGGGTGCTCCATGAAGGCCACTGGGACCATGAGGACCACGGGGACCACCACGACTGGGGCCATCGCTAAGCTTCATTTCGCAGCAGCCCGCGACGACGCTCACCCGGCGCGTCGCGGGCTTTTCGTTACACTCCTACAATGAAGTTCATGAAGCCTGTTCTCGCCGCTGCCCTCGCGTCCTCCTCTGTCGCCATCGCCCAACAGCCGGCCTCGCCGCTCAAGTACCCCGAAGCGCACACGGTAGACCAGGTGGACGACTACTTCGGCACCAAGGTCAGCGATCCCTATCGCTGGATGGAGAACGTGGACTCGCCCGAGGTGAAGACCTGGGTCGACGCCGAGAACGCACTGACGCGCAGCTATCTCGACCCTATCCCCGGCCGTGATGCCATCAAGTCGCGGCTGCTCGCGCTGACGGACTACGAGCGCTATTCCGCGCCTGGCCGCCAGGGGAAGCGGTACTTCTACAGCCACAACACCGGCCTGCAGAACCAAGCCGTCTTCTTCTGGCAGGAAGGTCTGTCGGGCGAGCCGCATGTGCTGATCGATCCCAACACGCTCTCAAAGGACGGGACGGTTGCACTGAACGGCATGGGCCTCACCGACGACGGCAAGCTGATGGCCTATGCGCTCTCGGACGCGGGATCCGACTGGGTGACCTGGCACGTCCGCGACATCACCACTGGCAAGGACCTCCCCGACGTCGTCGAGTGGTCGAAGTTCTCCGGCGCAAGCTGGACCAAGGACAACTCCGGATTCTTCTACGAGGGCTACGAGCGACCCGACAAGCTGAGCAAGGAGAGTTCGCTGAAGTCCGCGAACTACTTCCACAAGATTTACTTCCACAAGCTGGGAACGCCGCAGCTCTCCGATCCGCTGGTCTTTGAGCGGCCGGATGACAAGGAGTTGAACGTCGGCGGCAGCGTGACCGACGACGGACGCTACCTCGTCATCTCCATGAACCGCGGTACCAGCCCGAACAACCAGATCACGATCAAGGACCTCGAGCACCCTGACGCCGCTCCAGTCAAGCTGGTGACGACCGAAGAGGCCGCCTTCGATCCGATAGCCAACGATGGCACCTACTTCTGGTTCAAGACGACGCTCGACGCTCCGAACGGCAAGGTCGTCGGCATCGACCTCAAGCATCCTGAGCGCGAGAACTGGAAGACCTTGATCCCGGAGACGAAGAACTCGCTCGATGGCTTGACGATGGTGCATGACACGCTGATCGCGCAGTATCTCGCCGACGCGCAGAGTCTCGTCGAACTCCACGCACGCGACGGCAAGCTGATCGGACGATATGAACTTCCCGCGATCGGCACCGCAAGCGGCTTCGGCGGCAAGCGCACGGACACCGAGACCTTCTTCACCTTCACCAACTTCACCACGCCGGCCACGGTCTACCGGTTGGACATGGCAACGATGAAGACGACGGTCTATCGCCAGCCGAAGTTGAAGTTCGATCCAGCGAAGTTCGAGACCAAACAGGTCTTCTTCACCAGCAAGGACGGCACCAAGGTGCCGATCTTCCTGAGCTACAAGAAGGGCCTCAAGCTCGATGGCCAGAACCCGACGCTGCTCTACGGCTACGGCGGGTTCAACATCTCGCTGCAGCCGCAGTTCGCTCCCAGCTATGTCCTGTGGATGGAGATGGGCGGCATCTACGCCCAGGTAACGCTGCGCGGCGGCGGTGAGTACGGCGAGGCCTGGCACCAGGCCGGCATGAAGCTGAAGAAGCAGAACGTCTTCGACGATTTCATCGGCGCGGGCGAGTGGCTGATCGCCAACAAGTACACCTCGACGCCGAAGCTCGCCATCCAGGGCGGAAGCAATGGCGGCCTGCTCGTGGGTGCCTGCGTGACGCAGCGGCCGGAGCTCTTCGGCGCTGCTGTCGCACAGGTGGGAGTGATGGACATGCTGCGCTTCGACAAGTTCACCATCGGCTGGGCGTGGAAGGCAGACTACGGCGCGCCGTCGGAGAACAAGGAAGAGTTTGAGGCGATCTACAAGTACTCGCCGCTGCACAACCTGAAGCCCGGCACGCACTATCCGCCGACACTGATCACCACCGCCGACCACGACGATCGCGTCTTTCCTGCGCACAGCTTTAAGTTTGCGGCGACGATGCAGAAGGACCAGGCAGGCACGAACCCGGTGCTGATACGCATCGAGACTCGCGCTGGACATGGTGGCGGGATGCCGCTCTCGAAGCGCGTCGACCTGACCGCTGACGAGTACATCTTCATGGTGAAGTCGCTGGGGATGACCGTGGACCTGTCTCAATAGACAGGCACGGTCATCAAATTAAGCTTCAGCGTAGTAGTCGAGGAGGGTTTCGAGATCGCTCTTGTCCTGCTCGGCGATGCGATGGAACTCGATGCCAAGCGACAGGCTGCCGGCGCTAGCGCGGCGCACGAAGCCGATTGCGCGAAAGACCAGCGTGCTCAAGTCAATGCGAAGCTCGAGGACGTCTTCGGGGCTAACGGACAAGGGTTCGGCGGTCTTAATGGAGCAGCCACTGACACTGATGTCAATCAGTGAGCCCTCGACAAATGGGCTTGATTTTGAAGACCGGACCATAACCGTTCCGGAACTGTAACGGACTCGGGCATGCCGTCGTTCTCCGCTTTCCGTCATCTTCAGCATCTACACCCTCCCTGTCTCGAAATAACACATCTGCATCGATCCTTCTTGTACATCGAAAGAGAGAAACAGGAACTACACCGAATGGGTTACCCGGTTCGTCGAGGGTACGGGTTGACCTGAATCGAGGGCTAGAAGTTCGTCGTCAGGCGCAGTGCGAAACTCCGAGGCGGCCCAATAGCATTGCCAGAGAAGAGTCCCCCGAAGTCGATGACATCGAGGACGTCGTTGAGGTTCTCACCATCCGCCTGAAGATGCATCTTCAACCGTTCACTCGTATAGAGATCGAGCCCAGCCGAAGCGCTTAGTTGGAACGACGGCAGAATGCGGCCCCGGTCGAAGTTGACGCGGTTTATGATCTCCGGCCCATACTGCGCGAGCGCCTGATCGCGGTCACCACCGAACTCGAAGGGCAGCCCGGTATCGTACTGCGTTCCCAGCGCGAGCCACAGGCGCGGCATGACCTGGTAGCGAGCGCGAGCGCGCAGGCTGTGCCGCTGGTCCTGCGAGTCCGGAAAGTGGCCGCTGAGGTTTGCCGCCGCTGCGTCGGCATCATCGCCCAGAAAGATGCCGCCCGTCACCGGATTCCAGACATTGCCCACCATGTACGAGTAGCTGGCGAAGCCCGAAAAGTGATGCCAGTCCGGGACCGTGATCTTGCCCTCCGCGCCGTAGATGATCGACTTGCGAAATGAGATAGGAAAGCTGATGGTCGTGTTGTCGATCTGATCGTCGTCCGCGTAGTTGTTGACGAAGCGCCGATAGAAGTTCGCATCGAGCTTCAGATGCTTCGAGAAGACAGTGCTCAGGCCGCCCTCATAGTAGTCACCCTTGGATGGCTTGAGCGGCAGCCGCAGGAAGTCACCGGGATCGATCGACTCAATCTGCGTGGAGCTTGAGAGAAGGATGTTTTCGAACGATGGTGTCTGGAAGACGCGGTCGTAAGAGAAGTGCAGCACGGTATTCGCGCGAGGGAAAGAACGAGCGATGGAGAAGCGCGGCTGGACTCCCTGGTCGTTGACCACGAGTTGATAGTGGTCCCAACGCAGACCGGC
The DNA here is from genome assembly GCF_025685565.1 of Granulicella aggregans. NCBI lineage: Bacteria > Pseudomonadati > Acidobacteriota > Terriglobia > Terriglobales > Acidobacteriaceae > Granulicella > Granulicella aggregans. The sequence continues at coordinate 1,669,967 of NZ_JAGSYE010000001.1, read as the reverse complement.
CGAGATCGTCCAATTGTTCAACCGAATCCGGTCTTGCACGAAGATCGATTGCTCGAGGTCCGGGCGCTGATCCTGAAAGGTGAAGGGCACGTTGTCATCGTCATCACTAGGTCGAACCCGCGCGGCCGGCAAGATTGGCCGGCCCAAACGGCTGCGATTCGCGCGTACGGGCGTTGCATCCCCGCTGTTGTCATCGTCGCTTGTGATGAGATAGCTGGTGTCTTCGTGCAGAAAAATGTTGTCCGTCTCCGCGCCGATCTTCCACTCCTGGCGTCCTCGATTGAAGGTGAAGCCGGCCTTGAAGTATCCCTCACGGAAGGAGTTGTGTTGCGAGACCTCGACCGGGGTTGATTCCGGATTCGAGTAGAAGTCGTTGGCGTTGTCGCGCACCATCCCGTGAAGATCACCCGCTGCAAACGCGGAGAAGACGTGCTGATACGCGGCGATCCCCATCGTCTCGACGTTGTCCGCGTTCTGTCGCTGGCCCGCAGCCTGCTGCACCAGCTCGTTGGGGATGTCGTAGCGCGAGAGCTCATGCCGCACGCTGAGGCTGAACTGGTCATTCGCCGTCAGTTCGCGATGGTAACCTGCGGCGAAGTCGCCAAGGGTTCCGGTGTTGGAGTAGTTCTGCGGCACGACCGGGTTTAGATAGTGGTCCGTCCGGCTGCCATCGCCGCTCGCGCTGAACGTGTTCTTTCCCCACGTGTACTGTCCCCTCGCAAAGGCTCCCGCTGAGGCGAAGCTGCCGCCGTACGACGTGACCTGACCATGCAAGCCGGGGTCGAAGTCCTGCTGCGTGTTGATCTCCACCACACCTCCCATCTTGCGGCCATACTCGGCAGGAATGCCCGCGGTATAGATGCTCATCGACTGCACATCATCGGCCTCGATCTCAGGACCGAAGCTGGGCGAGCGGTCGTCGGTGAGCGGTATGCCGTCGATGACGAACTGCGTCTGGTACTCGGAGCCGCGCGGGTGCAGAACAGCATTGCCCTCGTAGAGCCATCCCGGCTGCGAGTTCACCAGGTCCTGGATCGAGCGGCCGGGGATCGAGCTGAGGCGGTTCTGAATATCTTCCTCGCCGATCTGATTGACGGAGCCAGCCTGATCCGTATCGAGCAAAGTATCCCCGGCAATCACGGTAACGGACTGCCGGACTGCGGAAAGCTTGAGCCGCATGGTCGCTCTCAAGGGAATCGAGGACTGGATCTCGAAGGTCTGGGCGATCGTCGCAAATCCAGCTTGCCGGATCTCTACTTGATAGAGCCCGAAGGGCAGATGCTGCGCGACGGCTCGGCCTTGAACATCTGCCGAGATAACGTTGCCGTAGCGATTGCCCTCGCTGATGATTCGCACAGGAGCCTTCACCGGCGCTCCGTCCGGACCCGTGATCCTGAGCTGCAGTTCCCCTTGATTCGCCTGGCAAAAGGCCGCTCTGGATAGGCATAGAAGCAGGAAAAGAACTCTCTTCATAGGGAAGCCGCCTCGATATCGCCGGATCTCTTTCTGGTCACTCATCGCCTGCTAGAGTCGAACGCAATGAAACTCTCTAGAATCCTATCGCGCTCAGCTCTGGGGCTCGTCTTCCTCATAGTCCTGGGTGCCGTAACGGGTGCAGCCTATAACACTCTGAGCCTCTGGCACTATCGCCATCAAGCGGGGATTCCCGGAAATCTCTACGACGTCGAGGGATACGCGATGCATCTTTATTGCACCGGACAGGGTTCCCCAACAATAGTCCTGGACTCGGGACTTGGCGATGACTTTACCGCCTGGGCCAAGGTGCAACCCGTACTGTCGACGCTGACGAGGGTCTGTTCCTACGATCGCGCGGGGTTTGGCTGGAGCGCATCGCGGCCGGGTCTTCGAGACGCAGATCACATCTCTGGGGAGTTGCATCAGCTTGTTGCGAAGGCGGGTATCCAGAGGCCCTTCGTTCTTATGGGCCACTCCATCGCAGGAATCTACATGCGTTCCTATGCGGCGCACTATCCGGGCGATCTCGCGGGGCTGGTCTTCGTCGATGGCGCGACGCCGCTTCAGGACGATCGCGTTCCCGCAGAGCTACGGAAGATCCAGCAAGACCAGCGACGGAAGATGCCATTGCAGAAATGGCTGATCGCGATGGGTTGGTATCGCATGCACGGAATGTGTGCCTCGGTGCCGCCCGGCTTCGAGCGATACTCCATCTGGATCAAGGCTGACTCATGCATTCCATCGCAGGTGGACGCCATCGAAGCCGAGCTGGATGCGGAGCAAGTCTCCGGCGAAGAGACGATTCACGCCGGGCCTTTTGGCGCGCTGCCTATTTTGATCTTCTCCCGCGATCCGCAGGTGCTTCCCTCGAACTGGCCGACGGCGGTAGCCAAAGGGAATGCCGTGGTTTGGGAGCAGATGCAGGAGGAGGCGAAAGGGCTGTCGAGCCAAAGCCGTAGGATCATCGCAAAGGACAGCGATCACGCCATTCAGGACGACCGGACGGACCTCGTGAACCAGGAGGTCGCGATCTTTCTTGAGCAGGTGAGGCAGCATCGCGAGTTCGCTGACAATCATTCGACCATCGAGGAGTGAGCTTCCTCTACCTTCTGCCGGGTGATTCGTTAGATCTTCTGCACCCGGTGCACTTCTCTCACACCCGGCACCTTGCGAAGGTTCAGCACCAGGCGGTTCAGATGTCGCACATCGACTGTCTCGACCACGAAGTCCACCAGCGCCTGTCCATCTGGAGTCGGCTTTGAATCGACCGATCGGATGTTGGTCCCGTCATCCGCGATGATGGCGGTGAACTCTTTCAGCAGACCCGCTCGGTCTTCGCAAAGAACGGTAAGGCGGACGGGATAGGTCGTCGGCTTAGGAGCTTTCGCGTCTTTAGGAGTTTCGGGGGCAGCGGCCCACTCCACCTGGATGCGGCGGTCGGATTCATACAACAAGTTCTGAACATTGGGACAGCTTCTTGCGTGGACCGCGACGCCCTTGCCGCGCGTCACGTAGCCGATGATCTCTTCACCCCGGATAGGGTTACAGCAACGCGCGCGGTAGACGAGCAGATCGTCCTGCCCTTCCACCTGCAGCGACTCAGAACCCTTGCCGAAGAAGACGCGCTTGACCACATCGGACATCTGCCCGATCGCATTGCCTACCGCCGACTCCGAGGGCGCTGGCTCAGCCGCCATCGTCGATCCCGGCTCCAGCTTATTCAACACCTGCCGCGTCGAGTACTTCCCGAAGCCTATGCCGCCCAGCAGCTCCGCTTCCGTGCCAAGCCCGTACTCTGTCGCCACGCGTTCGTAGTCCGCAGTTCCGTACTTGTTCAGCGACACCTTATACTTGCGCGCCTCGCGCTCGAGCAGCTTGTGGCCAATCTCGATCGCGCGTTCGCGCTGGTGCTCGTTGATCCAGTGCTTGATCTTGTTGCGAGCACGACTGCTCTTGGTGAAGCTGAGCCAGTCGCGGCTCGGCGCATGACCAGCTTGCGTCGTGATCTCGACGATGTCGCCGTTACGCAGCTTCGTCCGCAGAGGAACGATCCGCCCATTCACCTTCGCGCCCACCGTCGTGTTTCCGACCTCGGTGTGGATCGTGTACGCGAAGTCGATCGGACTCGCGTCCTTCGGCAGCACGACCACCTTGCCCTTGGGCGTGAAGGTGTAGACCTCCTCCGGGTACAGGTCGATCTTCAGCGTCGACATGAACTCGTTGGGGTCGGACATCTCTCGCTGCCACTCCATCAACTGCCGCACCCATGCGAGGCGTGCTTCATCCTTGGCAGTGACGGAGTCCGAAGCCTTGTACTTCCAGTGCGCGGCGATTCCCTCTTCCGCGACGCGATGCATCTCTTCGGTGCGGATCTGCACCTCGAACTGGTGACCGCCCGGAGCGATCAACGTGGTATGCAGCGATTGGTAAAGATTCGGCCGCGGCATCGCGATGAAGTCCTTGATGCGGCCTGGGACCGGCCGCCACACGCTGTGCAGCAGACCCAGCAGAGCGTAGCAATCGCCAACCGTGTTGCAGATGACGCGGATCGCCAGCAGGTCGTAGACCTGGTCGACGGGAATTTTCTGCGACTCGAGCTTCTGCTGGATCGAGTAAAGCCGCTTGATGCGCGACTCCACCCGGCCTTTGATGTGGTGCTCTTTGAGCTTCGCCTCTACCTCGCCGACGATCTTGTGCAGGAAGCTCTCGCCCTCGCCGCGCAGAGCGTCCACTTCCACGGTCAACTGCTGGTACGCGAAGGGATCGGTGTAGCGAAACGCAAGGTCCTCGAGTTCCCCGCGCAGCTTACCCATGCCGAGCCGATGCGCCAGTGGAGCATAGATGTCCAGCGTCTCGCGCGCAATCTTCTGCTGCTTCTCGGGCTTCAGGTGCTCGAGCGTCCGCATGTTGTGCAGCCGGTCGGCCAGCTTGATGATGACCACACGAATGTCGTCCACCATGGCCAGCAGCATCTTGCGAATGTTCTCCGCCTGGTGGTCCTCGCGGTTCGCAAACTTGATCTTGTCGAGCTTCGTAACGCCCTCGACGATGTGCGCCACCTGGTCGCCGAAGCGCTTCGCGATCTCAACCGAAGTGACGTCTGTGTCCTCGACCGCATCATGCAGCAGTCCCGCCGCAATCGCCGTTGAGTCCATCTTGAGTTCAGCCAGAACCTGGGCCACCTCAAGCGGATGGATGATGTATGGCTCTCCGCTGGCGCGCTTCTGTCCCGCATGTTGCTGGAGGCAGAACCTCCACGCCGCACAGATCACCTCGAGGTCGTCCGCAGGACGATTGGCGCGAACTGTCTTCAGGAGCGTCTGGAAGTCGCGATCGACAGTCTTGATCTCGTCGTCGGAGAATCCGGACAAGTAGGCCGCGGCGAAGGCGTCGGTTCCCAGAGGTCCGTCCGAAGGTGGCGAAACGAGCACGGCGGACGGCTCGGCGAAGACCTCCCCTGCACCGGGCGGGACGCTGGACTCGACAACTCCATCTGCCTCGAGGGCAGGACTCACCTGGGCCGACAGGTCAGTTTCGGGGGTCGCAGCCTCCGGCGAGACTGGGTGGACAGGTGCCATAGTTCATTATAAGCGGACAATATGAGCGGATGTACGGGCCTTATTGGGAGGAGACCGTCTCGATCCGCCTGCCCGGGATCGTGACTGCGGTTTTCGAAGTCCTCCCGCGTCAAAATCACCATAAGGCACGTCTTCTTGTGATGAAACCCTGACAATAATTCACTTGCAATTGTGAATTCTCTGCGAAAGACTAGGGCACACGCACTCACAATTTAGACCGCGCTTTCAAATTCACATTCGAACAGACCCGTTTCCGCACCTATCAAAGCGGGAAAACTGTAGTCGCTTCTTTCGGAGGAAGTTTTGATCGGACGCTCTCGCATACCCGCAGTGTTTCTGTTTGTCGCGTCTCTGGCCACGTCTTACCTGGGCTCGACTTTGCTAGCACCCTCACTCCTGGCACAAAACGCCACCACCTCGCTCCGCGGCACCGTGAAAGACTCCACCGGCGCACTCGTACCCGGAGCCACGGTTGTCCTTTCCAATAAGGCAACCGGGCAGAACTTTTCGACCAATTCGTCGTCAAACGGCGAATTCCAGCTATCCCAGATTCCCCCGGCCAAGTACACCATTACGGCGGTGGCCCCTGGATTCGGCAGCCAAGTCAAGTTCGCGGAGCTGCTGGTAAATCAACCCGCGACGATTAACTTTGCGCTGAGCCCGCAGGCAACGAACGAAATTATCAACGTGAGCGGAGAGGCGCAGACGCTCAACATCACGGACGCGTCACTGGGAGGTTCAGCCAATAACGCAGAGATTCAGGCACTGCCGAGTGAGACAAGAAATGTACCCGATCTGCTCTCGATGCAACCGGGCGTACTTTATCTTCCGACCACAAGCGATAGCCGCAGCGGAGCTGTAAATGGCGGTCGTTCCGACCAGGGCAACGTCACACTCGACGGCGTAGACGATAACGATCAGGTGACCGGGACAGCGTTCAAAGGTGTCCTCCGCGAGACCCAGGACTCCGTCGAAGAGTTTCGTGTCACGACGGGAAACGCGAATGCCGATGCCGGACGCTCCTCCGGGGCGCAGATCAGTCTGGTGACGAAGTCCGGAACCAATCAGTTCCATGGGGCGCTCTATGAGTATCATCGCCCAACCTTCACCGTCGCCAACGACTGGTTCCATAAGCAGGCTCAGCTCAACTCAGACGAGGCGAATGTCCCCGGCAAATTGATTCGGAATATCTTTGGTGGTGCAATCGGCGGCCCCATCCTGAAGGACAAGCTCTTCTTCTTTGGCAACTACGAGGGTCAGCGTCAGGCGGAGAACACGGAAGTCAATCAGACGACACCCTTTGCCTCGTATCAACAAGGCAGCCTGAACTACGGTGCTGGCATCCTGACTCCGGCCCAGGTGACGCAGCTAGACAGTGGCTGCCAGGTCTGCAACACAGCAGGGTACACGCCGGGTCCGGGGCCGGATCCGAATGCACTTGCCTATTTCAACTTGCTTCCGGCGGCAAATGGCTCGACCCTCGGTGATGGACTAACGACGGGATCGTATTCGTTCTCGTCGCCGAACCCAGTTCGCCTCAATACGACCATTGCCAGGATCGACTACAACCCCTCGTCTAAGCACAGGTTGTTTGTTCGCGGCAACCTGCAGAAGGACATCACCGGCGAGACCGAACAGTTCCCTGGGCAAGGCCCCTCGTCGGTACTTTCCGATAATACGAAGGGCATCACGGCAGGGGATACCTGGACCATCTCATCGAGCATCGTGAACGATATCCGCTACGGATACATCCGGCAGGGCTACAGCAATACCGGCGTAGGCTCAGGCGACTACGTCGACTTCCGCTTTATCAGTTCGCCAACGGCGGAGACACGCACCTCCATCAACAGCGTGCCGGTCAATAACATCGTCGATAACCTCAGTTGGAGCAAAGGCCGACATAACTTCTCGGTTGGTGGAAACTGGCGGCTCGTTCACCAAAACAACTCGACCAATAGCAACTCCTTCAACAGTGGGAGCAGCAATCCATACTGGCTGGGCGGCAATCCACCCGACCCCGCGACGCTGGGACTTCCAACCTACTCCGACGAGAACTCCTACCTCATCGCGTTTGCCAACCTCGTAGGCGTGATTCCATCCGTCACGGACGTATACAACTACCACATCGACAGCCCGACCTCCGCGTCGCTCCTGCCTGAAGGAGCCTTCCTCACTCGCCACTTCAAGGCGAATGAGTTCGAGTATTACCTGCAGGATTCCTGGCGCGCACGGCCCAACCTGACTTTCACCTTCGGCATGCGACACACCATCCTGCAAACACCCTACGAGACCACGGGGCAGCAGGTTGCTCCAACCATCGATACGCATGCCTGGTTCATGCAGCGCGAGGCGGCAGCACAAAAGGGAGTGATCTACGAGCCCGACCTGCAGTTTGCTCCCACAGGCCCAACTTACGGAAAGCCGGGCTACTGGCCGAAGTCGAAGAATAATATTGCTCCTCGCTTTGCCGTCGCCTTCTCGCCTGACCCAAAGACTTCCATCCGGGCCGGCGCGGGTATCTACTACGATCACTATGGCGAGGGCCTGGTCAATGCGTTCGATCAGCATGGATCGTTCGGCGTCAGCAGCCAAGTCACGAATCAGGCGGGCGTGAATACGCTTCAGTCCTCGCCACGGTTTACGGATCGCCGGACGCTTCCATTCAACAATGGCACCGCCCCCCCAACTCAGGCCTTTCCATTTACCGCGCCGCTGGACAACTTCGCGATCACCACTGGTCTAGACAGCAAGATTAAGACCCCTTACTCGGAGTCCTTCGATCTTTCGCTCCAGCACGAGTTCCCTGCGGGTTTGACCTTCGAACTCGCCTATGTCGGAAGGCTTGGACGTCACCTGCTACAGAACCTAGATCTGGCGGAGCCTACCGACTTCAACGATCCCGCCGGCGGGGGTGACTACTTCACCGCAGGAACGCAGTTGTCGAAGCTGGTTGACGCGAATTCCTCGAATCCAAATGCGTCCGTCGCTCCAATCCAGTTCTTTGAGGACATCTTTCCCTATATGGCTGGCTTCGACTACCCGGGAGAGAGCGCAACTCAGGCGATCTACAACGACGAGTGGGTTCCGTCCCGTGCGAACCTCGGCGCGACCACGGCCCTTGCAGACCTCGATTTCTACTGCTACGGAGCCTTCATCGGGGCCGCATACCCGTGCCCAGCGGGCCAGCAACCGCGCTTCTGGCAGGATCAATTCGCCTCTCTATTCGCTCTGTCCAGCATGGGAACCAGTTCCTACCATGCTGCCCAGTTCGTTCTCAGACACCCCAGCAGCCATGGTCTTCAATTTGACCTTAGCTACACATTTTCGAAGACGATCGACCTTGGCTCAGACACCGAAGCCAATAACTTCGCCTCCGGTAATAACTTCGGCATCATCTTCAATACCTGGAAGCCGAAGCTCAACAAAGGAGTCGCGGACTTCGATACCCGTCATCTCCTGACCGGAAACTTCGTCTATCAACTGCCGTTTGGCAGCGGACGTCATTTCCTTGCGACCTCCGGGAAGCTGGCAAATGTCTTTATTGGCGGGTGGCAGTTGTCCGGAATCGCTCGAGCGACCGGAGCTCTTCCGTTCTCTCTCTTTGAACCTGGATACACAACCAACTGGACCTACGGCAGCTATGCGGTCGTCACGGGCCACGTAAAGATGCGCAGGCACTTCGACCAGAGCGGTGATCCGCAATTCTTCGATGATCCCGAGGGCAACTATCCTGGAGATCCCAACGGTATCAACAACAATGTGGGTATCGGTACGCCGGTTCGCTTGCCCTATCCAGGTGAGGCGGGAGAACGTAACAAATTCCGTGGCGATGGATACTTTGGAATCGATGACGGACTTTCAAAGAGCTGGGGCCTGGAGCGTTACGGAACGTTGAAGTTCGCCTGGGAGGTCTACAACGTGACCAACACGGTGCGCTTCGATCCCGCTTCGATCGGAGACGGTCTCACCGGCGGCAACCTGGGCGTCGCAAGCAGGCTTCTCACGAAACCACGCGTTATGCAGTTTTCCCTCCGTTATGAGTTCTAACGCAGCAAGCCGATTGACTGTAAAGGCCCGGATTAATCGATCCGGGCCTTCCTCTTTTGCCGATAAATCGATTAAGAGAGTAAACTTTCGCTCCATATGAGCCTGTTCCCTTCCACCCGTCTTCAGCAGTTCCTGCTGACCGCTACGCTCGCCGCACTCGTCTCTTCTGCCGGCATCGCCCAGGCCCAATCCGGCAGTTCGCTTGAAGTCGAGACCAAGCTCGGCAAGGTCGCAGGCAAGCAGGAGGGCGATGTCCGCACCTTCCTCGGCATCCCGTTCGCCGCCCCTCCCGTCGGTCCGCTGCGCTGGCGGGAGCCCATGCCCGCCGCGAGCTGGAAAGGCGTGCGCCAGGCAACCAGCTTCGGCCCGCACTGCATGCAGGCTCCGTTCTTCGAGGACATGATCTTCCGCGACCCCGGCCCCAGCGAGGACTGCCTGACCCTGAACGTCTGGACCCCGGCGAAGAACAAAGCGGCGAAGCTGCCCGTGATGGTCTGGATCTACGGCGGCGGCTACCAGGGCGGAAGCACCTCCGAGGCACGCCAGGATGGTAAGGTGCTCGCGGAGAACGGCGTCATCGTGGTCACGATGAACTACCGCCTCGGCATCTTCGGCTTCTTCACCCACCCGGCTCTAACGGCTGAGTCGCCCAACAAAGCCTCGGGCAACTACGGCCTGCTCGACCAGACGGCTGCCCTGCGCTGGGTCAAAGAGAACATTGCCGCGTTCGGCGGTGATCCCTCGAACGTGACCCTCTTCGGCGAGAGCGCCGGATCCTTCGCGGTCAGCTCGCACATGGCGTCGCCCGTGGATAAAGGTCTATTCCAAAAAGCCATCGGCGAGAGCGGCGGTGCCTTCTCGAAGAGCACGCTGGGGATGAGGTCGCGGATCGATGCCGAGGTGAAGGACGCGGAGTTCGCAAGCAAGGTCTACCACGCCGACACCCTGGAGCAGCTTCGCGCCATCCCCGCGCAGGAGCTCCTGGACCGGGCAACCAAGCCGGCCGCCAGCAAAGAACTCGTCCGCTTCTCGCCCGTAATCGACGGCTACCTTCTTCCGGAGAGCGTTCCCGCCATCTTTGCCGCGGGCAAGCAGAACGATCTTCCCCTGCTGGCCGGCTGGAACCACGATGAGGGCGGGGTGCTGAGCAAGTCCACCGTAGAGAGCTTCCAGGCGTCGGTCAACAAGCAGTTTGGGGACGATGCACCGAAGGTCCTCGCCGCATATACCGCCGCCTCTGACGCCGAAGCCATCCGCGCTGCCTCGGACCTGACCGCGGACAGCTTCATCGCCTACTCCACCTGGAAGTGGTTAGAAGCCCAGGCGACGACGGGCAAGCAGCCCATCTATCGCTTCCGCTTCGACGAGGTCGTCCCAGCCGATCCCTTCCATACCGCCGGCGACTCCGCATACCACTCCGGCGAGATCGCTTACGTCTTCGGCAGCCAGCACCTGCTGACTGACTTCAAGTGGACGCCCGAAGACCAGGCCCTCAGCAAGCAGATGCAGCAGTACTGGAGCAACTTCGCGAAGACTGGCGACCCCAACGGAGCCGGTCTGCCCACATGGCCGAAGTACAACGCGGCGACAGGCTGGCAGGTGATGCATCTTGGCGCACAGCCGGTCGCAGAGAAGGACGACCACCGCAACCGGGACCTGGTCCTCGATTCCATCTGGGGAAAGTAGCTTACAGCGGCTACTGGCCGCTGGCGAAGAGTTGATGCGAGTGGTTTACCCGGGGCCCGGCGGGATTCTGGAAGTTGTTTTGGATGACGACATCCAGACCGCCAGCCACGGGATGCGCGGTGATCACTGCGGTGCGCGACGTGTCGGAGCCGTTAGGCGGCGCGGAGAAAGTGGCAACCACATTTGGCCCGCTCATCGTGCCCGGCTGTACGCCCCAGTCGCAACTTGCGGCCTGGCATCTGCCGAAGGCGTGGACCGTCAGACTGGGACCCGAGCTGGCAATGATTAGTTTGCCGAGCGCGTCTGCGTCTCCCAGGCCGCCCGTGCGCACCCATGTTCCGACGAATCCTGCTGCGGACGCGACGGCGACGTCCGGGTGATTCGGGTCGGGAGCTGGAGCAGGATTGGAACGAGTCGCGAAGTAGACGATCGCCGCAATGACGAGCACGGCCGCGACCGCAACTCCCGCGATCAATCCGGTGGGCTTCTTCTTGACATCCGTGGCCGGAGTAACGGTGCCCGAGGGAGGATGCGGAGCGGGAAGCTGCACCGGAACGGTTGCATGAACCGGCGGTCCGGACGCACTCTTCGGAGTCACATAGGCCTTCAGCGCCTCGATCAGCAGCGCCACATCGGAGGTCCAGCGGGCATGGGTAAGCTCAACGCTGTTGCGATAGGCAAAGGGCCTCAGCGCCTCCGGTAGCAGGTCGGCGGAGGGCATCTTGGCGTCATGCACCAGCACCGGGATCACCGGAACCTCGCGCTTAAGGGCAGAGGCGATCTCGAGCGCTACGAAGTCGTTTGGATCTTCGAGCCGACGCTGCCCGGTGGCGTTGACAATGGTCGCCCACGCCGGCCCGACCATCGCGAGGAAGACGCCGCAACTGGAGACGTTGTCCTCGATTGCCTTGCGAAAGTCCATGCCGGGCTTGATGCCTGCCACGTCCATGAAGACAGCGTCGTCGCCGAAGGCCCGCGTCAGGTCGTCGAATAGGCGTCCGGCCTCGCCTTCGGAGTCGTCACGACGATAGCTGATGAAGATTGCGTCTGGCACGAAGGCTCCTCTGCTGCGTTGGTATGGTCAGTTGATTCAGGTACGGCCAGGATAGGTGGTGCCGCCGTTTTCAGCAAGAACATACACCCCGCCAGCAGCTCAGTCTCGAGAACGCGGTGCATCGGCGGCCGCAGCGGGGGGCCGCACATGCAGCACGACGCGCCGGTAAGATGTCAGCTGTGGCGTTCCATCGTCCTTTACTTCGAGGATGATGTGCGCGACGCCTTCACCCTTGCATGGAATAAGCCCCGGAATCCAGGCCTCCCGACACGCTGACTTGATCGTCACCGTCGCCTTGGCACTGTCCGCGTTGCTGATCGCAATGTCAGTTCCATGCGTCCCCGACAGCCCCGCCTCCTCATACACCCACCAGCGGTAGTGCAGCGCATTCCCGTCAGGATCGCTGCTGCCCGCGGCATCCAGCGTGATGGTCTGCCTCACATCCGCCCTCACCTCGATCACGCCTTTCCCGGCCTTCCCATTCACCACCAGCAGCGGAGCGTGATTGGCATGGGCGAAGTCCTTGATCGTCCAGTCCATGCGCGCGGCAAAGTCGTCCTGATACGCCTCGCGCCACCGCCATATCGTCGCCTGGTCGGAGACATGTTCGACGCCGTCTACTCCGCGAACCTTGTCCTGCGACGTGGCCCGCATAAACAGATCGCCGCCCTGCGCCCATACCGGGTGCGTCTCGCCATAGGGCTGGCGATAAACGTAGCGGCCACCCCATCCGCCCCAATCCGGTCTGCGATACGCGTTCAATCCGTTGTCGATCAGGCCGAGATAAGAAGGCGTATCCCCTTCCATAATGAACATGAACTTCGGATACATCTTGCCCAGCGGCCCCTTGTCGCGAATGTTGCTCTCTAGCCACTCGTTCGTCACAAGACTTGTGTCAGCACCCGCTCCATTGCGGTAGTAAAGATCGCCGCTGATGCCCGTCCACGTCGCGTAGTAATACTCTTCGCCATTCTGCGAGCTTGGCTGAACCATATAGAAGAGCCCCGGAAACTCGCGCCGCAACCACGCACCCGCATCGTCCTGATCGGAGATCGACGACACCCGCAGACGGCTCACCAGACGATCCATCTCGGCGGCAGAGTGCGTCTCGCGAAGATCGATCAACGCCTGTGCCAGCGTGTTCGCTCCAGCCCACAAGCAGACCCACAACGGACGCGGGTCATCCCGCTCAATAGCCTTCGCCAACGCCTGCGACCCAGCCGACGATTTGCCCTTCCCAACTGCCGCCATGCCATACGCCGACTGCCCCGCGAAGATTCGCTTGTCCAGCGTCTCTGCTTCAGGCCATCCCTTGGCGTGCAGAAGAAGGTTCGCCCTCACCTGCCCATACGCAGCAACAATCGCATGCATCGTCTCAGGATGCGTGGCGGTCTTCTGCCATACCGATGTCGAGGCGATCATCGCCTCAAGGTTAAGCTCGTTCGAGTACAGCATCAGCCGGACGAACGACATCTGGTCGTCGGGCTCGTTGCCGATGTCGCTCAGAATCACCACGCGCGGATGACCGGTGAAGTTATCGGCAGATGGTGGAATGCTCGTCTGACCGATGGACACCATCGAAAACGCAATACACGCGCAGACAGCGACCAACCTCGCCAGCAGCAGCCTTCTTTTAATCACAACTCAACCCCGCATTCCGCTTCAATCCCGCCCAGCCACGGCTCGGGCAGTGCGAGCATTCTATCCGCAAGCCGCACATGACCGCCTCGCATCGTGTAGCCTGAAGTCGGCTGCTGCGATTGCTCCCACAACGCCTGCCGCAATGTTCTTATGGCAAAGCAGGGGCCGTACCCGCAAACCGACCGTGACCTGATTCGCCGCGTGGAGCGGTCCGCTGGCAGTCGCGCGGGATACAAGCAGCTCGTCCGCGAGCTTGGCCTTGGCGGAGGGCGCGAGCGCCGCCTGCTGCTCGAACAGCTCGCCCGCATTACCGCGCGCGGCGAGCTGGTCAAGATCAACAACGAGCAGTGGTCGATGCCCTCGGCCATCCCCGCAAAGACCGCCCGCGCACCACGTCATCTCGCTGTCGCGCCACTAGAAAACCGCGCCACCCGCGACCGCCTTCTGGCCGGCAAGCTCGACCTGCACCGCGATGGCTACGGCTTCGTCCGGCCCAACGGCAGTACCAACCGCGACGACGATCTTTTCATCCCGCCCAACGAGATCAATGGTGCCATGCAGGGCGATGAAGTCCTCGTCGACGAGGCCCCTCCCGGCCGCGACGGCCGCCGGTCGGGACGGATTGCTCGGGTTCTCACCCGTCGCAATCCCACCGTAGTCGGCATCTTCCACTACGCCAAGTCCAGCAGCCGCCGCGCGGTCTGGGACAACGCCCCGCTCTTCCACGGCAACTACATCACGCCGCTCGACGAGCGCATGACCCAGCCCATCCTCATCCCTGATGGCATGGAGATGCCCGCCACGCCGCAGCTCACGACGCATCGCGTTCTCGGCGAAGAGGCACAGACACAGCAGGCGCACTGGTTCGATGAGTCAAAGCTCGACCCGCTCGAAGGCATCGCCGTCGATGTCGAAGTCACCGACTTCCCTTCTGCGGGCCGCCCCGCCAAGGGCCGCGTGCTGGAGATCCTCGGCCCGCCCGACGCCTTCGGTGTCGACGTCGAGATCATCATCCGCAAGCACCATCTCCCACACGTCTTTCCCGCCAACGTCCTCGCCGAAGCCACCGAATCCGCCGCGCTGCCCATCGCTGACGAAGAGGGTAGACGAAGAGACTTCCGCGGCCTCAACATCGTCACCATCGACGGCGAGACCGCCCGCGACTTCGACGACGCCGTCCTCGTCACTCCCATGCCGAGCGGCAACTGGGAGCTCCAGGTCCACATCGCCGACGTCAGCCACTACGTCCGGCCCGGCACCGCGCTCGACCTCGAAGCGCGTCTGCGCGGCAACTCCGTCTACTTCCCCGACCGCGCCATCCCCATGCTGCCCAACACGCTCTCGAGCGGGATGTGCAGCTTGCGTCCTGACGAAGATCGCCTCGTCCTCTCCTGCATCATGGAGGTCGACGCACGCGGCGAGGTCCTCGGCTACGAGATCTGCGAAGGCGTCATCCGCAGCGCCCGCCGCATGACCTACACGCAGATTCAGTCCGTGCTCGACGGCGACTCCTCCACGCGCGAGCAGTTCGCCGACCTCGTCCCCGAGTTCGAGCGTATGTACGAGTTGGCGCTGAAGCTCAACGCCAAACGCAAGCGCCGCGGCTCCATCGACTTCGACCTCCCCGAGCCCGTCATCCTCTTCAATCCCGACGGCGACATGCACGCCATCGTCCGGTCCGAGCGCGGCTGGTCGCACCGGCTGATCGAAGAGTTCATGCTCTCGGCCAACGAGTGCGTCGCCACCTGGATCGAGTCGCAGGTCGTTCCAAGCATCTACCGCATCCACGAGACGCCCGACCCCAAGCGCATCGTCGACTTCGAAGAGACCGCGAGCCAGTTCGGCTACTCGCTCGGCTTCTCCAGCCTTCCCGTCAAGCGCATCCAGACCAGGGGCGACCGCCGCAACGTTCGCGGAACCGATCGTAAGGCGCAGACGCACGAGATCCCCGAGTCGATTCCGGTCACGCCGCAGATGTACCAGAAGCTCACGGCCAGAATCGCCGGCAAGCCCGAAGAACGCATACTCGCTTACCTGATGCTCCGCAGTCTCAAACAGGCCCGCTACAGCGAGAAGAACGTCGGCCACTTTGCCCTCGCCAGCCCCAGCTATACGCACTTCACCTCGCCCATCCGCCGCTATCCCGACCTCATCGTCCATCGCCTCCTCCGCGCTCTGCTGGACTCCGGTGCCGATCCCGTCGGGGGCGCCATCCTCAGCGACGCGCCGCAGCCGTGGTCCTCCGAAGCTCGCAAGCGCAGCATGGAGACCGCCAACAAGGAGGCCGCCGAGAACGACGCGCAAGCGCCCATCCCCGAGGCTGAACTCGACGCCATCGCCAGCGAGTGCAGCCAGACCGAACGCCGCGCCGCCGACGCCGAGCGCGAACTCATCGAGTGGAAGAAGATCAAATTCATGCAGGACCGCGTCGGTGAAGACTTTCAGGCCGTCGTTCTCTCCTGCACCAAGTACGGCTTCTTCGTTGAGCTCGACGACCTCTTCATCGAGGGCCTGGTCCCGCTGACCTCACTGGTCGACGACCGCTACAGCTTCCGCGACACCGACCGCCAGATCGTCGGCGACCGCAACGGCCGCGTCTTCAAGATGGGCATGCGCGTCCACGTCCTGCTCGACCGCATCGACCGCCAGCAGCGTCGCCTGCAGTTCGCTCTGGTCCCGTCCGAAGATGACCCCACAGCTATCAAGCCGCGAAAGAAGTCCAAGACCGCCGCGAGCCCCGAAGGCGACCGCCCACACTCCAGCCCCAACCGCAGCGGCAAGAAAAAGTCCAAGGGCAAGACAAAAACAAAGGTCCGCACCCGCGATAAGAAGGCAAAGGGAAAGCGTAAATAGCTCCCTTATGATTTTGGCGGCGTCTCTGGCGGCGTCTCACCGATCTGCTTCCAGACCTCCCAAGGCTGTGCCAGCGCGTTCGACGGCACAAAGTCCAACTCGCCGAAAGAGCGCGAAAACTCCGCAACTACATTCTGGTACAGCTGCTGAATCTCCGGCGGCCGGGCGAGTTCATCACAGAAACACACCTCCCACTCCGGCTGCCATGTCTTTGTGTGAACTCCAACGCGGTTCTTCCAGAGTGTCCGCAGTTGCGCATTCTGGCCCCACTCCCTCCCAAACGTCTTGAAGCAGGCATGGGTAAAAGCGCGAGCATTATCCGCCCAACTGGCGGGAAAAAGCGGCGCCGCCAGATGCAGCTTCTTGTCCAACTCGCGTTTCAGCTTGATCACATCGGGCGGATCCATCTCCCGCCACTTGCCCACATAGGTGAAGTAGCAAAGAAGATCGTTCAGCATCGGCGCGATCTCGTCGTAGATCGCCAGCCGCCTCTCGATGATCTTCTGATTGGCAATCTGTTTATTGTGCAGCCGCTCGGCGGCTCGCTGAAGATAAAAGCCCAGGCCAGCCACGGCCGCCGGCGTTAGCAGGCCGATCGCAAGTTTTGCGACTTCCAGTGAATTCCAGGGGTCTACGGATGGACTCAATTGCATGGGAACTCCGTCGGAGAAACCTGCTTCAGCGCTTCTCTGGTCATCGGGAATTTTGGAGCCTGAAGTGTACCTCACCCGCCGCAAGAAAAATGACTCAGCCGGAAGAAAGAGACGGCGACCCCACAGTCCAGCCTTCGCCTTACAATAGAACTCTCAGGAGATTCCGCACACAATGGCACACATGGTTTTCTGCGTAAAGTACAAGGCTGAGATGGAGGGTCTGGACGAAACCCCGTTCGACTCCGACTTCGGCCAGAAGATCTACAAGAACGTCAGCAAGAAGGCTTGGGGCGAGTGGGTCGAGCGCCAGAAGATGCTCCTTAACGAGTACCGCCTCCAGCCCTGGACCCGCGAGGCCCAGGACTTTCTCGTCGAGCAGATGAACGAGTTCTTCTTCGGCGAAGGCGGAGCCCTGCCCAAGGAATTCGTCGCCCCTACCCACTGAACGGCCTTTATCCAGGTCCGTGCCCCATTCATCGCGTCGTTGTCTTACGCGATGAGTGGGTCGGCCACCACCCTTTATTGAGCCGCGCTTCCTCCGGCCTACACCCCGTATCGTGTACACTTGATCTTGCAACATACCCCGCCGTCTGAGGCCTGAATCCCCCGATTCTTGAGCCTGACAGACGGCAGCAATACAGTCGGGACGTGGCTCAGCCTGGTAGAGCGCACCCTTGGGGTGGGTGAGGTCGCTAGTTCGAATCTAGTCGTCCCGACCATTACTTTCAATCACTTACTGGTTTAGAAACCCACGAATGGGAACAAGCGTGGGAACGGCAAGGAACACTAAGCTGACATGCACGTTGGAAGACTCGCACTTCCCGCTCCGGCGATGAGGTCTGATAAAGCGTTCTGTCCCTGCCGCTTGTCTTCTGTCACGGCCTGAGCGTACAGCTCCATCGTGATCCCGGCCGTTGCGTGGCGCATTAGTTCTTGTGTGGTCTTCACACTTGAACCAGACGACATTAGGAGCGATGCTGCCGTGCGCCTGAATGTATGCCAGCCGATACGCTTATCAATCCCCAACCGCTTTGCTGCGGGTAGGATATGACGACGTAGAACCATATCCGGCCAGTAAGGGTGCTTGCCAAAGGACATAGGGCTTGCGAATACCCAGTCTGAGGCATCGGAGTAGCTGGTTTGCTGTCGCCAATTCTTCAGGGCAGCCGCAAGGAAATCAGACATCGGCAAAGGCTTCCTTGAGGTCTCTGTCTTCGGTTGCCCCTCAATCTGGTCAACCAGACTGCGAACGATGCGGATAGTCCGACGTTCAAAATCCATGTCTTCCCACTTCAACCCAAACAGCTCACCTCGCCGCATACCAGTTATGGCCGCCAGCAGGGTGACAGTCCGAGCGGGTTCGGAGAGTTCCCCCAAGATGGCACGTATCTCTTCAGGCGCGAGGACGGCCGGCAACTCTACGCGCTTACTGCTACACCGCACCAGAGCAATGGGATTGTTGGCTGCCCATTCATACCGCATTCCGTGGCGGAACAACGTCCCAAATACGCCCTTGACCTTGGTTTTGGTCGCTGGCGCATATGGCAGAGACTCCAGCCATCTCTCAACCGCAACCGCCGTCACGTCTTTCAATCGGTAGACTCCCCATTTCGGAAGAATTAGATCGTCCAGGTTGTGCCTGTAGACCTGTCGCACTCTCGGGGTGTGCCTCCCACTCTCAAGCTCAACTTGTTTGTAGTGGGCTATGAGTTCTGCAACGGTGTGATTCGCTTGTGTGGCGGTAACAGTCGAATTGATATCGAGCCGCAATCCATCCACTGCCCGCTGTGCTGCCGACTTCGTTTTGTACTCGTCGACGGTCCCGACGATGCGCTTACGTTGACAGGTTTGCCCATTGCCTACAGGCTCGCGCCAACGATAGACCCACACGTCAGATCCTCTGTTTCTCGTCTCTTTTGTCAAAGAACCTTGTTGGTAGCGATTGCGCTTGTGGATTAGTTTCATGCTGCCCTCTTTTTCGGTTTAGGCAGCGCGAACGGCAATGCCAGTGTATGCGGTTGCGAGCCATTCGTTAAGTTGGGAGGCTCGGAAGGCGACTCGACGGCCGAGGCGGAAGAATGGGATTCTGCCCTCCCTCGCCCACCGCAAGATGGTGACGGGGTGGACGCTCAAAAGAGCGGCCGCCGCGCTGGCTGGCAGGAGAGGTTCAAAGCTGGCAACGGGCTGATCATTTTGTGTAGGTAGATTCTGAGTGGGCAATAGTCTTTACTTTCTCCCGGTCTACGGGACTCTCCCAAGAGGGCTGAGGGAGAGGCTTGAGGTAAGGGTTGGTTGAGGAGCCAGCGCCCACAACGGCGTCACGTCGTGGGCGATCAGGCGTGACTCAAAATCAACAACTAGGCTTGGGACTTGGTCTAAATTCCCCTAATCTCGGGTGATCGAACCCGAAGCCCCCGTGAAGAAGCGGTTTGCGGGGTTGCAATGGCGCTCAATCGCTGGAACTGTGCAGACTCTGCACGTTGGGTTCACGTTCGTATTTTGTTGGCATAAAAAAATGACTAGCGCGTGGGTCGCGGAGGGCCGACTCGTCCCGGAATCGACCCACCCCCTCCTCCCGTTCGTCAGGCGACGTCAGACCAGACAGGTTTGCAGAGCCCACGCCTGAAGGTTGACCAATCGCTCGGCGCGAGACGAAACCAGCTCCCAACAAACGTCAAACCGGAGAAGCTGCCGTCTGAATTGAGCGAAGTCGCTGACCGTCGACTCGGGAGCGGCCGGGAGACTGGTCTCTCCCACGACAATCAGTTCTTGGCTATCAGTGAAAATCCGCAGGGGTAATTTCGGAGTTTCTGGTCGAATTGGGCCGGACGATGATTGAGCATCGCCAGGATCGGACATTGACAGGGTTCCAGCGGCGAGGTGGTCGTCGATAAAACGGCCTACCCTGGAGTTGGTCAACATCTCTAGCCCACGCATGGTCGCGGCGATCAGACCAAAATGCGGCCCAAGGCTACTACGAACACTGCGATGGTGCTGGATCTCCGTTGGGCCATCAAGGGCATAGGCGAACATCAAAGGCATCGCGGTTACGGTGAGAGTTACAGGCTCCGGAGGGCACAGTTCTGCCGCAACCGGCTTCGGCTGTTTTGCTAGACGTTTCATAGGTTCCTTTTTAGGGTGAGTTGTCCCCAAGCGGCCGTGAGGCCGAAGTGGCACAACATGATTTCAAGGGATTCCGAGCCGAGACCTAGAACCTGCAGAGGGTTGTAGTCAGAGCCGGCGATTGAAGGGGTGAGGGTTAGGCGTGTAGCTCGCCAGAGAATCTGGTTACTCCCACCAACGCATTGATCCGCTCAATGAAAAGGTGGGGGTTGGCAAGCAAGGTCCGGTAGCTGTCTATTATCCTCCAGGGTGTCGCCCACTTCGTGCAGTAGTGGATGACTTTGGCTATGTCCTGAGCTGTTCTTGGCACTCTCTCTGCCACAAAGCTCAGGTTCGGTTTGGGTTTACGAGCGTTCGATCGGACAAGAGGGACAGTGGGATCACGCTTCCTTGGCCTAGGGCAGCATTCTTCCCACAGCTCAATCCACTCGCGTTCAGAGATACGGTGTCTGCCCTGGTGCATCGGTTCTGTGACAACGAGCGTATGAACGTGGCAACAGGGATCAACCCGATTGGTCTTGTGGGCTATTTCCAGCACGCTGAAGCTGGAGATGACCCTGTTCTTTAGGCGTGGATGTCTCACGATTCGATTCATCCCCAGCATCGCTGCCTGTGATAGCTCCCGGACATCGGAACCATCCTCGGCGGCACCGGTGAGGAACCAGAGCTGGCGAGAAGGAGCAACCTCAAGCAGAGCCGGCAACTCCCTTTTGAGGTGGCTACGCTGCTTCCATACCCTCCGACTCGCGCACTTTATGCAAAATGCTGACTTGCAATGAGTCCAGCCGTAACAGTCCCTTACGCGGATCGAATCGCGGTCGAAGCCATGACGCTGGAGCAACCCCGATATATCGTTTGAGATCCTTTCTAGCGGATCAAAATATGCAGACAATGAGTTTCCGCGATGGGGCTTGGTGCGCCCTCGCTAAGTGACAGAAAACAGAATGGATGCTGTCTCCTTAGGCACGAGTGTGTTCGATTCTCGGCATGACGTATTACAAGATGCAGCCAGCTCCCCAACCTCCCGAGTTCAAAGTTATCAAGCGGCGGCAATTTCTAAAACCGAACAAAATCGGGGGTTTTAGGCCGATTTTGTCCGTCGGACATACGGCCAGATTAACCGTGAACCAGCTTGAAGAGTTGTTCCCCGCTTAACATCCGTTCCCGAACGTCCTTCGCGTCGACCTCTTGCGCTACGCCGGCCGCCGAGTAACCGGCACGAAGGAGGCCAGCAATATCCTCATAAGTAAGCGGGTGCCGGTCTCTCATTCCCTTCACTGAGACGTAGAAGCTTTCGCTGACGTCCGATCTCCTACCTCGATGCGCGTTGCGTTTGAAATGGTCTTCTAGCTCTAAACCCAATCGAGCGCACTCGCCAAGGCGTTCCCCCAATTCACCCATCTGCGTCGGCCAGCCGGGCGAGTCGTAGACTAAGACTCCTGGGTATGTAGTCTCCGAAGTTTTCAGTTCAGACGTTGCCCTTGCGACAGAACGATTTATCTTCGCGAGTGTGCGGCGAAGTTGGTCAGCCTGTAATTGGGCTGCTTCGATTTCTTCGGGGCGTCGTTTTCCGTCCTTTACAGCTCCCCAAACGAGGCTCACAAGATCCTCTTGACTCTCACGTTGCTGGTCAATCCTGTCCCAGGCAGCTTGGAGAAGATGATCTTCCGATACGAACTGGAGAAACTTCAGAACCCACTTGTTGCTGTAATCCGGCTTGAACCAGTCGCTCTCAAACTCTGTGTAGTGCTGATATTGATCGGGATCGTAGGAGTCGATTTCTGTCTCTTGCTCGACATGCCCGGCGTTTGAAGAGTTCACATCTGACATCGAGATTTCCCCAGACTGATTTGGTACGAGTTGCTGGTAGCAGCAATTTGGTTTTGGCTAAGAGTGTCACTTGACCGGCGCGTGCTGGTAAAGCGTTTGGCGTGAAATCCCGAACTCCCGAGCAAGGCCAGCTCGTTTCTCACCGTCGGCCACACGCCTACGCAGCTCACTTGCACGCTCAGGAGTCAGAGACGGCCTGCGGCCTCGATAGACGCCGGCCTTCTTTGCAATCTCAATCCCTTCCCGCTGACGCTCCTTAAGCATAGACCGCTCGAACTCTGCCACTGCCCCCATGACCGACAGCAACAGCTTTGCGGCAGACGTATCGTCGCCCGTGAAGATTAGGTTTTCTTTCTCGAAGCGCACTTGAACGCCTCGTTCAGTAAGGTTCTCCACCATCGTTCGCAAATCGACCAGGTTGCGCGCCAACCGATCCATACTGTGAACGATCAGCACGTCGCCGTCCCGCAGATACTCAAGTGCCGCCTGAAGCTGTGGCCGCTTCACATCCTTGCCGCTCGCCTTGTCGGTAAAAGCTTTGTCGAGTTCAACCCCTTCGAGCTGCCTGGCAGCGTTCTGGTCAGCACTGCTTACCCGAATGTACCCGACTCGTTTGCCACCTCGTCTTGCCGCTGCCACCATCGCTCCTCCCCGGAGTGTCAGGTTAGACTCTAAGACCTCCCGTGGCTGATGTCAAGTAATTCACTTTCGACCCTATACTGACGCTAAATGCGTTGCCAGGTGTCAGGTGATGCATGTCAGTTTGAGGTATACCTAACACTGACACCCAAACGCGGAGAAAGATCGCGGCTGACGAACCAATCCCCCGGTGTCCCCACGTTGTCTGTGTAGCGATACCTCGTCTACGATCTATCATTCACAAAGAGATCCAAATAACTGAACCGCAGGGGATACGGATGCCACAGGTAGCTGAGCAGGTGCGCCGAGGAAGTTGGGCTATCGCCTTATATAAGGCAATTAGCTGTTTCGATTCAGAAGATCCGGTTTTCGAGGATTATGAAGCCGTTATTTTGGCGGCTAAGGTTGCCGGGTTTCTTTCATCGGTGCGTTCGCTGACCGAAGGAGAAGTGGACGGCCCTAGATTCGAAATATTCCGCAAATATGCCCGCTTGAAGAGCAGAGAGGCAACGGAAGGTCTGGTTCACCTCGAAGCTCTGGGGGCAATCGCAGTGCACAGGGATTCCAGCGTCTCTCCTCCCGCAGTCCTACGTGTTGACGCGCTAGTTCGTGAGAAGGCGGAGGTCATGGCAGTATGCTCACGGCTGCTGGATCGGTACAACATTACTCGAAATGCAAGAGCTGCGCTGGAAGTCTTGGAATCCACGGTGCATGTACCGACGCCGATGGGTCAATTGACCCAACACTTGGCCACTCTAGGTTTTTCGGATTCCGAGATCAACAGCGCCATCCATACGCTTGTAGCAATTCGCATCCTCGGTAAGACCGCAGAGACAGAGGGCGGAGATGCTCTAACATACAGTCCGCACGTTTACAAGAGTAATGTTTCAGATGCTTACAAGGTTATCAAGGGATTGCCGCAGGCTCAGAGGGATGAAGCGACAGAGATATTACGGCATGTCCAGCGAAAACCCGGCTTCCCATTCCCAAAAGGAACAAATAACCAGGTTGTAACTCTACTCGTCAACGTTGGGATCATAGACGTGTCTGCGATCTCACTTAAATCTGGAAACACGATCCGCGAGTTTCCGACCGCGCCAGACGCTTGGGGCATTTTTACCAACGCTAAAGGAGAGGGTCCAAGTCGCGACCTGATCGACGATTCAAAATTACTGTTGAATTCACTACGCTACGGCCAAATCTACTCGACGCAAGATCGTGGGAAGATTATGCAGCCCGCAGTCCTAATAAATTCTCTCCTGCGGAACGGACAGGTCGGGCCAGCGACCGCGATAGGAGAGGACTATCCTTTGCCGCTTGCGAGGGGCATCGTAAGTGTGGTCGAGTCGAGAATATACAGTGGGCGATTTCATATGGAGCTCAGAAAACAAGATGTTGTTGAGTCGGTGCGGGACGTGCTGGAGCAAAATGTAATTCTCCCCCCTCCAGAATCGGTACCATTGAAGCTTCTGGAAGGCGGAGGCAAGAACTTCAGCTCCCCAGATGCCGTGAGGCTTAAGAGGGACCTGCCCAAGGAGTTCGTCGACTTGAGGGACGGGCTAGCATTTGAACTACGTTCTTATAGGAACAGGCGATGAGTAAACCTAGGAACTCTGCAAGAATACCCGAAAAGCAACCGTCGCTGCCCAAGCCGAATGTTGCTGCCGGCGATGCCTTAGAATGTCGCGTCGCGCGACTCTTTATACACATGGGATTTTTTGTGCGGAAGGGACGCCAAATATACACTGCCGAGTATCTGAATCACGCCACGGATCTCGACGTCTTAGCAATCAAATATTCCGAGCTTTTCCGACCGGAGATGCGTATCCTGGAGTGCAAAAGTGGGGGCGAAGGCCCCCTAGACCGCATTTTTTGGTTAGCGGGGCTAAAACAGTACGTGAACGCAAGCAGTGCGACGCTTGTCCGGCGTAGCACGAAGTGGGATATCAAGGATTTCGCCAAGGAGGCAGGAATCGAAATACTGGATCTACCCCGCCTCGAAGAACTAGAAAAGGCGATCGGAATCCCGTCAGAGATTTGGCTTGGCGTATCAGATAGCAATTTTTTCAAAGCCCACGAGGCCGAATGGCAAAAAGCTCTGAAGGTCGAACCAGCTAATCGCGAGTTGTACCTAACTCTCGCGGGTGAAGTCCGGTTTCACGAGCCATTTGCTGGGATAAATTTCCTACTACACTATCTTCGTTCCTTGTCTCGGCAGCTCAGAGAGCAACGCTTTGTATCCGAATCGCTGACAAAGTTTCTCATCTCTGAATGCGTGGCGCAATTGAGCATGTTCCTGATGAAGATATGTGAACGCTCAAATGGGTTATCCCCCTTAGAGCGCGACGGCTTTATTCAAAAAGGACTGACCTATGGGCATATAGACGCCAAGTTCGCGAAGCGGATCTTTCGGGCAGCGCATCGGTTGACATCCGAAATGGTTTACCAGCACACAGGCATACACCCCGCTCTTGAAGAGTCTGCCTTTGCCATGCCAACCTCACCGTATATCTTGGAGATTCAGCAAATCGTTAAGATGCTCATTGAGGCTCCGCAACTTGCTGCCACATTTCCGTCAATAACCGACCTCTTGATATCCGAACGTTTCCTCAAACAACGCGACGGGATAGAGTCTCTGAAGCTGCACCGCAATTCCGATATCAAAGGCCGAGTAGGCATCGTGAATGAATTTCTCCGGATCCTTAAATCGATTGATGCGATTCCAGATTCGCTGTACCAACCCGTTCGCCGAGAGCATGTTGATTCGGCGAGCGACCCGGCACAGACAGGCTCTGAGTCGAAGGGCGATCATGAGGCGTCACAGTCTATCGGCCCACAGGAGCATCTAGAGTTGCCGGCCGCTACCTCCTCACAAGGAGTGAAGACGGTAAACAACGGAGAGACCGAAAGGCCGAATGCACCCTTGGCTAATGCACAACGGCTCTTTGACGAAGTGGAGCAGGAAGATACAGAAGTCCAGCGGTCTTAGGGGTTTCCAACCATGGATATCTCGGCTTGAATAAACCTGCTTCGCCTCACCATTGTTACTTACTTTGGGTCAGGTCGCCGCCCGGAACTCGGTTAAGCTTGGATGGACCTGTCTGCGCTTAGCCAGTTCATTATCAACGTGTGTTGCCTAGCAGCCTCATGCGTCTTCTGCCATGCTGCGTCGAGAAGCCACCTGAGAGGATAGATGATCAAGCAGGTACAGATAATTCCGGATCCTTCCGCAACTCAACAGTCCAAAGGCGACTTCTTCGAAAACCTGTTGCGTTCTGTGATGGAGACCCAACGCTATAAAGTGGTCCAAAGAGTCAATTTCACCGGAAGCGAAATTGACCTTCTATGCGAGCACTTGGATCGGCCAGCTGATACGGCGCTTGTTGAATGCAAGGCGCGCACGAGCATTGATTCGGGCGATATCAAGAATTTCTCATTCAATGTGCTTGTGGCAAAGCATGCCAAGTACGGATTTTTCGTCCACACAACCGAACTTCAGCACCAGGCTGCCGGCCTTGTTCCGACGATAAAACACAAGAATCTGATATTCTGGGGACCCGACAAAGTCTGCGAGCTTCTCCAGCACGCGCGACTGGTCGGCCCCGCCCCCTCTCATGCTGCACCCGCCGGAATGACGCCGACAAAGCTGATCCTGCTGTACTCGTATTTGGGTCGTTTCTGGATTACGATTCTCTCCGACACAGTGGTTCCTACGCATTACCATGTGACTCCAGCATCCGGTGGCGAACTGTCAGCCGACGCAGCGAGATTCATCGCGGACCTCGATGACGTACGAGGGCTCGACAAAGTAGAGGAGCAATCCGTCGAAATAGCAAAAACTTTTGCAGCCCCCCTCGATGCTGTCGCTGAGATACAGGAGGCTGAGCAGTGGGACGACTATCGGCCAGTCGGCTCGAAGTTTTTTATCGGCAGAAAAGACGTAAGACACCATCTTTACTCTTTTCTGCACACACCCCTCGAATCAACTTCAGCTAGAAGGGTTTTCTTTATCGAAAGCAAATCTGGTTGGGGCAAGAGCTCGTTGATAGCGGAACTAAGGGCACGCAGTCGGAACAAACGAAACAAGCACTGGCTCCATGTCATGGCAGTTGATTCGCGGTCCGCCAATACCGGTGCTTTTGTGGGCATGGCATTTGCGAAGATGGTGGCCTCTGCGGCAAAAAGTGGGTTCGTCCCGCCCCAATTTAGTCGTGCGAATGTCGCGTCTAACTACGATGTTCTTGCCTCCCCTGAGGCACGGGCTCTTCTCGATTGGCTTTCAGAAAACCGCAAGGTCCTAGTTCTCGTTTTCGATCAGTTTGAGGACATGTTTCGCAAGGCGGACCTGTTTCAGGCGTTCCATAAATTCATGTTGGACGTTAACGCCGAGTCCGGGAACTTGATTGTTGGGTTTAGCTGGAAATCTGAGATTAACGTCCCAATTGACAACCCGGCGTATAGCCTATGGCAGCAAGCTCGCGACTTGGCTGAGCCCTTCGGGGTTGACGCAATGTTAGACTCCGAAATCAATTTGGTTCTCCGGCAGCTCGAGGACGAAAGCGGCCACGCTGTCCCATTTGACCTGCGCAGGAAACTGAGCGAAAGCTCCCAAGGATTTCCATGGCTGATCAAGCGTTTATCAATTCACTGCTACCATCAGCTGCGTAAAGGAATTCGCCCCGACGAACTGGTGGATCAAAACCTAAACGTCGATGAATTGATGAAGGAAGACGAAGAAATACTATCGCCCGATGAGATTCGCGCTCTTAGATACATCGCGAAGCGAGGATATGAGGGCGACCCCTTCGACGCTGCTGAGATTGACGAAAAAGTAAGCGAACAAGTTATCCAGCAGCTTCAACTGAACCGGCGTCTAATCGTCAAGTCCGGAACAAAATACAACGTCTACTGGGACATTTTTCGTGACTATCTCGTGGAGGGGAAGATTCGCCCGATTGGGGAGAGCTTTTTGTTAAGGCAGTTCCCGACGCCATGCGTTAAGACCCTGAAGTTTCTTCTCGGGCGAAGAACCGCCAGCCTCGATGAGATCCTTGCCGGCTCGCCGGGGCTCAGTGAGGGGACGGCGCTGAATCGTCTCCGCGAGCTCCGGTACTTGGGTGCGGTCACCAAGGCCCAGGATGAGGACCGGTATACCATCCGACCAACGATTCAAAGCGAAGATGATTTCAAGGCGTTTATGCGAGGCAGACTCCAGGAGCATATATTGGCACGAACTCTGGCGCGGATTGAAGGAGACACAATTTCGCATGAGGATGTTGTCGAAGCCCTTAGCCTAGCATTTAAAAGATACAGTTTTCGTGCCAAGACATGGCGGACATATGCCAGCTATTTCATCGCCTGGTTCCGATACGCTGGCGTGGATTTTGGTCGGCGGCTGCGGCTTCTCCCCAAGCGACCTGCAGGCGCGGCAGTGTTTATTCCGCAGTGGCGTCCAGAGAAGGACTACGAGGTGCTACTTCGGTTCAAAAACCTTGGCAGAATTTTGAGGACGAAAGATTTGGAAAAGCCACTGTATGACTTAAGGGCTCTTGGTCTGATCGAGAACGACGGTCCCGATGCGGCGCTGACGAAACGGGGATCCAGCCTGCTCCAGATTGAAGAAAAGGGGCTGAGGGCGCAGATTGCGTTGGTGGCCTTGGGGCTCCCGAAGGTTCGGTTGGCAAGCGAGGCTTGGATGCTTGATAGAACGGGCGCTGGAAAAGGCTTCGAAGCTGCCATCGCCCCGGCGCTCAATTCGATTCCTTCCAAGTCATACAGAAACGTTGCGAAGGCGGTCCTCAAGACATGGGGACGTTTTATTGTGGAGGAGCTGAATCCCCGGGTGTTGTAGACCCGGCTCATAGTCGTGAGGTCCTCGAAAATCTGGTTCTCGGAAGCGATCCGCGCCGGGTATTCTCAGTTGACGAAAAACCTACTTGGATGTTGAAAGACTCCGCACGAATCAGCTCAATTTCATGAGATATGTATGGCGCTCCGAGGCGTTTGGCACCATCGTTTGAGCATGCTGTTGGGGATCATCTTTGTGAGGATTAAAGCTCATTATGGGTTATCGCAACCGAACGGTGCGCGAATACGTGGCTGGGTTGGAGATCCAGACCCATGGAGGAACCGACGCAAAACCTGGATAAGGTGTCCGACACGGATCCGGCTCTACATATGCGACCAGCCATCGCAATCGTCTCGTGACCTGCTGCTTTCTAAGAACCGACGTCAGGACGGCGCACGACAGCTAAATACCGGCTAACATTTCAGGCTGTCGCTGACGAAAATTTGAATTCGTGGGCTTGGCCACCGTTCGCGCTGCGGTTGCAATGCGAGGCCAGTCCGAAGGAACATTCGTGGGAACAGTCTGGGAACACTATGGGTTTCGATCGGTTGCTACCAGCTTCCTAATGCACTGCAAAATCAGTCGTAGTTGGCTAGATTCCCGTGCGGCCTGCGTTGGGGTGGGTGAGGTCGCTAGTTCGAATCTAGTCGTCCCGACCATTCTTCCATTTGACTTTTTGGAAGATCAGTTGAATGGGTATCTGTATGTAGGCGTTACACTTAGCGCATCCACGGAAAAGTTCGAACACATCATTCTGAGCAGTTTGGCTGTTTCCGTCGGATCTTGGCTAAGATAAAGATAATAAGCATGATCCGCAAGTTCGAACACCTTCTCGGCATCCAGTGCCCGATTGGTCGTTCCGGCGAGAGTGAGCCCGTCCAAGGCCATCCTTACCTGCTGTTCTTCCATCTACCAGTCGCCCATCTTCCGCTTCCAGAAGTCTTCGGTGACCTTGCCGTCGAGCTTGTCGGTATCAATATCGCTTGGCAGTGACTATCACAGCTTTCCATTACATTCGTTCAGTGATGGTGGCTGTATACCCAGTTCTCTGCTGTCCTTTCCGCACATAGGAGAGCGGCCCTGTGGGCCGCCCCTCGAATTGAGCATGCCACCTGCGAAGGTGCAGGGATGAACGCCGTTGAAGCTTAGGGAGTCTAGGTCTCCGCCAGAAACCTATGAACGAGGCTGACTGCGTTAGCCCCTTCACCCACCGCCGAAGCCACACGCTTCACGCTGCCGGCACGGACGTCGCCGACCACGAACACTCCCGGAAGACTGCTCTCCAGTCTCTGCGGCGGACGGGAGAGCGGCCACGCCTGACCGGTGTCTGATTTCATTTCTAGCGGCAAGTCGGGGCCAGTCAGAACAAAGCCCTTCTCGTCGAGGGCGACGCAATCCTGAAGCCACGCGGTGTTGGGTGAAGCGCCCGTCATGACAAATACGTGATGCACTTGGACGCATGATAAAGTCTGGGTGACCTTATCCCTCCATAAGACTTCTTCAAGATGGTTGTTGCCAGCAAGCTCCGTGAGTTCCGTGTTGCATTGCAATTCGATGGCCGGGTTATTTGAGATCCGTTGAATGAGATATCGGGACATCGTCGAAGCCATGTCGGCTCCGCGAACCAGCATGTAAACCTTGCGTGCCGTCTGCGCGAGGAACACTGCTGCCTGCCCAGCGGAGTTACCTCCGCCAACCACCACGACATCCTCACCCTCGCAAAGCTGGGCCTCCAGGTACGTCGCTCCATAGTGAACACCATTGCCTGCAAATCGATCGATCCCCGGCACATCCGGCTTGTTATAGCGGGCGCCGGTGGCTATGACGACCGATCTGGTAAATAGAAGGCTCCCGTCGTCCAGCACTAATTCGAAGGGTGTCCGGCGGCAACGAAATTCGACGACAGAATGCGCAACTGCCAGTTTTGCCCCAAACTTTAGCGCTTGCACCTTTGCATTTGCTGCGAGTTCTTGCCCGGAGATGCCTGTAGGAAACCCGAGGTAGTTCTCGATTCTCGAGCTCGATCCCGCTTGTCCTCCCGGCGCATGGTGCTCAACGATGAGCACGTCGAGACCTTCGGAGGCCGCATACACAGCAGCAGCGAGACCCGCCGGACCGCCGCCTACCACGATCAAGTCGCGCAGCAGACTATGATCGATACCCTGGTTCAGGCCAAGGCACTTTGCCAGTTCCATCGTGGAAGGATTGCGGAGCACCGTCTCCCCATTGCAGATGACGATCGGTACTTCCTCGATCTTGACGGCGAGGCGATCCAGCAGGTCCTGAGCGGATGAGTCGGTATCGAGGTCGACGAAGTTATACGGGTGACCGTTTCTCCCGAGGAACTCCCGGAGCCGCATCGAGTCTGCCGAATGGCGAGAGCCGATGAGCGCAGCATTGCCAAGTTGTTTCCGGATCAGCGATAGCCGCCGGAGCATAAACGCTCGCAGAAACAACTCCGCCAATTCGGAGTCCCTTGCAACGACGGTTCGAAGCGCTTCAGGTCTGATCTTCAGAACCTCGCCTGCCTCGGTGACCCTGGCGAGGACGATCATCTTCTGCTCCGCGATCATGGCGGACTCGCCCGTGAACATACCCGGGCTGAACGTTGCGAAGTAGCGCTCACCGTTCAAATCTGGCTGAACCACTTCGACATGAGCAGTGAGAAGGATGTAAAGAGATACGCCGACTTCACCAGGACGATACAAGATGTCCCCGCACTCCACCCTGCGTTGCTCGGAGAACGGACGCAGACGTTCGATCTGTGCATCCGTGAGGACCGGAAAGGTCTGTGTCTCGGCGATGAGCGGGCTCTGCAATAATGGCGCAGACGACATTTTGATCCCTCGTAATCCTGAGTTACTTTGCCCTCCGGCCACCGATTGCAATCCTCAGCGATTCAAGGCGGCTTTGGCGGAGTCGGCAAGCGTGACCACTGCGGCTGCCATCATGATTGCGTCCTTAATGAGGAGCCGGCCTGCTATTGAGAGGTAGGGAAATCCGTGGTTAGTATCTCCGAGGGCGGGCACCCACACCTCTGGAGTTGTCACAAGGAACGACAGCGTCGTGAACGACATAAGGATGAGCAACAGACTCCCGACAGCAGAGATCCCTGGACTTATGGGATAGAGAGCGATCAACAATCCGATTAAGATGATGGCTATTCCCAAGCCATGCGAAAAGATATATGTACCATTCTGCACATGCCATTCACGATTCTGTGGCTTCAGTTCTCCCTCTCTGTTCATGTGGGATCGATACTCGGTGGGATGGCGATACAAGAATCTCATCACCGGACTGTTGGCGACCAAGGGTACGATTCCGTCTGCTTCATAGTCTGCGAATTTCAGGCCGCCAATCCAGACTAAGACGATCACCAAGGCGACGCGTAAGAGTCCTATGCCGAAGCTGTCGAGCTTCGCTGCCAATGAAAGACCTTCGAATATCCATGTGCGTACCATCGACTACTCCTCCAGATTTTTCCCGTTGGTTAGTGGGTCGCTGCAACTCCGACTGAAGCCTACTTACTGTCGACTAATCGCTTCGAAGCCGCTTCATTACGATTGGAGAAACGCCAGCAGGTCGGCGTTCACCTGGTCCGCCATCGTTACCCTCATGCCGTGCGGACCATCCGGATAGACTTTCAGCGTCGCGTTCTTGACGATCTTCGAACTCAACAGGGCCGAATCCTCGATGGGCACAATCTAATCCGAATTGCCATGAAGGATGAGCGTCGGAATGCCGATATTCTTCAAATCTTCGAGCAGGTCGGTCTCCGAGAACGCTCCTATAAATTCATAGGTTGCGATGATCGAAGACTGTATACCAATCCGCCAGAAAGCTTCTTTCACACCCTCCGAGACCCTGGCGCCAGGCTTGTTATATCCATAGAAAGGGATGCTGACGTCTATCAAGAATTGGGATCTATAGGCAGTGACGCCCTGCCGAAGGCCATCGAAGACCGAGATCGGAAGTCCTCCTGGGTTCTGATCCGTCTTCAGCATCAATGGCGGGATTGCACCGACCAACACCAGCTTCGAGACTCGCTTGCTCCCGTACCGGCCAACGTAGCGCGTTACCTCGCCGCCCCCGGTCGAGTGTCCGACCAACATGGCGTCCTTCCGATCAAGTGCTTCGATGAGTTGTGCGAGATCATCGGCGTAGGTACCGTAACCATCTCGGATGGCCGGCGTAGATCGCCGCACTCCGTCAGGCAAGTCACGATCTCGATCAGTCGATCGAAACTACAAGCGCCTTTTGGATAAAAAGCATCTGCCGCAACGCCTGATGGTATGTCGGCACCCGCATATGCTCCACTCATCGCGACAGCCGCCACCGACGGAAAGCGATGCCGCACTATGGACAACAGTTCGAATCCGGACATGCCTGGCATTTGGAGGTCCGACAGCAGAACGTCGGGCAGGCGATCTCGCATCGTAGCTAGTGCGGTGAAACCGTCTGAGGCCGTGCGAACAGAGAAGCCGCATTCCCGAAGCATCTCAAGCAAAACGCTCCGAAGCAGGGGACTATCGTCAACAACGAGGATGTCGCTTGTCCTAGTCACGATCATCGTCTTCCTTTCTCAGTATTTCGTAATGTCGGTACATGCAAGGCGCCTTGGATAGGTGGATAGCGGCGTGAATCGTAATAGAGCGCCAGCCGTTCTCGTCCGCCGGTAGAGGGCAACTATCGACCTCACCGAATGCTTCGAGCCAATGATCTGCTGCGCGGTCAGCTGCGGCGACTCCATAGAGCCTGCTGACTGCAGCAACGAACGCACTCAGCTCCCTTGCGGCACGATCGAGTGATCTGGAACATGAGGCCCGTCCACCAATCGGTTCTGTGCGAAATATCGCGGTAGGTCCTGCTGCGATCAGTGGAGTACAGATCATTGCGCCTCCCGTTTATGACACTTGAGCTTGGCACTATGACTCAACACACAAGCTACTTCTCCGGGCCCGGTCTCGCTATCATGCCTTTCTCTTATAACGAGGCTTACGTGTGGAAGAGTCATAGACCAGCATTGGGCTAGTAGGGAAAGGTCAGGGGGTCTAATACAAAGACCTTATAGCCACGGGCGCTCTGACGGGATTAAGGTCGTCGGCAAGGCAAGTTAGCTTCGGCCTGCCCAATCCTCCAGGAGCCAGTCCCCATGCGCAACGACCTCACCCCATCCGTTCCCGTTCCCGTTCACTATCCAACCATCCGCGTCCATGAAGTCGACATCTTCTATGACGAAGCCGGCACGGACACCTCGCCGTCCGCTTCGCTTATAAGTATCACGACGACTCCGGTAACTGGTTCAGGGCCTGCGGAAGCGAAAATTGGGAGTTTGACGAACAGGGTCTGATGTACGCCCGATTCGCCAGCATCAACGAATTACCAATCTCCGAGTCTGATCGCGAGCTGCGCTGGCCGCTTGGTCACCGCCCTGACGATTATCCAGGGTCGACGGCCTGGGGTTGTAGAGAGTCGCCTTTCCACGCCAGCAAAGAGGTTAATCACTTCCACCGGAACACTCACCCTCACTGATGAGCCATAGGAGGTTCACATGCCGAAGTTACTTACGATTCTTGCCAGCCCGCGCGGGGAATATTCGATATCCCGCGCTCTTGCCGCGGAATTCACAGCCGCTTGGAGGGACAAGCACAAGGAAGGTGAGGTGATCGAGCGCGACTTGTTCCAAACGGAGTTGCCATTCGTTGACCTGCCCTGGATCGCCGGTGCATATACACCGGTGGAGGATCACTCTCCAGCGGTGGCTGAAGCGATTTCCATCTCAAACGAACTGATTGCCGAGCTTTTTGCGGCCGACTACATCCTCATCGCGACGCCGATGTACAACTTTTCAACGCCTGCAATCCTGAAGGCCTATATCGATCATATCGTCCGATTCAACCTAACCTTCAGTGCAAGTTATGAAGGTCTGCTTAAGGGAAAGACGTGTACGGTAATCATCGCCAGCGGAGGGGTGTATACGGCGGGGGCCTTTATGGAATCGTGGGACCGAGAGACCTCCTATCTCAAGATGATCCTGGGTTTCATCGGCATATCGGATGTCGACTTCATTCACGCGGGCGGCTCAAACGATGTGGCTCAGGGCAAGGTGAAACAACAGGATCTTGTGGCCTCGTTCATTCCCTCGGTGATTGCAGCTGTCGAATGACAAGGTCTCGAGCATGGTTGGAACACTAGCCAGGTTGCAATCCTCGCGGTTCAGAGAACACCTTTATGCGATTCAATCGTGGATCGAGGATT
Organism: Granulicella aggregans; assembly: GCF_025685565.1. Lineage (NCBI taxonomy): Bacteria > Pseudomonadati > Acidobacteriota > Terriglobia > Terriglobales > Acidobacteriaceae > Granulicella > Granulicella aggregans. The sequence continues at coordinate 1,635,281 of NZ_JAGSYE010000001.1, read as the reverse complement.
TCGCGAAGGCACCTCATAGCGTCTGGCGTATCCGCCGCGGCACTTGCCTTTCTTACACCCCTTCAAGGAATAGGAGAGGAGCAAGGGATCGTGCCGACAGTGTTACGTAAGGCGGCCACAGCCCAAATCACAATACAGGGACTTACAAGGAGAACCATTGTTTATTGAATACCCATTAGGTGGAAGCATCGGTGGATCGGAATATGGGGTGAAGGGGCCGATGCACAGATCGGCTGGTTGGAGTCATCGAGGACGAGTGTCCAAGGCGAAGCTACAAGCCTCCAACGCTGCTCCAACATGAAGGAAGGGGGCTACGACGACAACTCGCAGAAGCAGGAGCGCGATGCCCGGAAGCCCGTCGGGAACATCGATAACAGACTTTGCACATTCGTGAGAAAACCCGCGCGAGCCTCATCGCCATTCTCCAAAGTAGGTTTGACTAATCTCTCTTGCGAAGGCTGTTTCGGACCTTCCTCTGCAAACCTATCCCTCAGCGAGCTAATCGAAGGGCGGGAGGCCGGAAGTTGGACGACGTCGAGGCAAGGTCAAATTTCCTTGTCGCTTGGAGCACTGCGAATGCGGTATATCTGCAATCAGCAACCGTGAAGCGGGTTCATGCGATGAAGTGTCTATGGCGGTCTTTCAAATCGTTCGATGGACCACCGTGGTCACTGCCAAAACTCTATCCTGCCCTAAGTACGGTGTTGTTTGTTTGCTGTGCCGTTTTCGGGGCTCAGGCAGAAGCCGGGAATTCTCCAAAGAATGCTGGCGTCAATCAAAGTCAGCAGCAGATCGGCTCTCTCCCGCGCGATTTTGGAGTTGTGATTGGCCACGACATTCGCTTCAGGCGGCTGCCCGCCAGTACCGGCATGTCGCAAACTCGGGTTTCTTCAGTTGTACAGGACGGTCTGGGATTTTTGTGGTTCGGGACCCAGTACGGTCTGGATCGTTTCGACGGCTACAAGTTCCGCGTCTTCAAGCATGAGCCAGGACGAAACGACAGTCTCAGTGGGGTGTACATCCGCAGCCTATTTGTCGATCATTCGGGAACTCTGTGGGTGGGATGCGATCAATCTCTTGACCGCTTCGATCCTGTAAACGAAACCTTTTCGCACTTCATTATCGAACCGCAAGTTCAGGGTGGGGTACCCACACCGGTAACGCAGATCAGCGAGGATCGCGATGGGATGCTCTGGCTTTCGACTTCCAGAGGCCTTTACCGGCTTGACCCAGCGAGCGGAAAGATTACGCACTTCGTCCATGAATCCGGAAACGACGCCACGATCTCGCACAACGATGTGAATTCTACCGGAGAGGATCGTTCTGGGCACCTCTGGGTCGCGGACGGCGGCGGGCTAGACGAGATGGATCGCAAGACTGGCAAGGTGGTTCGGCACATCGCCGATTCGGCTGGCATTTGGGAATTTCACGAGGACAAGCTTGGGGAGTTTTGGGTCACAACCCCCTCAGACTCCTGCACGCTGGCGACGCTGGACCGCAGAAGTAACAGGCTAGTATGTCATGCGGTCTATCGGGATCAAGATGGAGTCCGGACACCGATCCACATCGTTAACATACTCGAATCGCGGGACGGTACGATCTGGTTTTCTTCTCTGGGCTCAGGCTTGCTGAAGCTGGACAGGGCGCGGAGGCAGATCGTCCGCTATCGAAGCCAACCTTCGGATAGTGAGAGTATCGGGTCAGAAAATGTGATTTCCATATTTGAAGATCGGGAGGGTGATATATGGACTTGTTTTCAGGAAATGGAGCCAGACTTCTTTAGTGAAAGAGCACCGCAGTTCGAGGGCTTCACCCAGAAGCGAGGCAGCCTCGTCAATCCCTTAGTAACAACGATTTATGAGGATCGGTACGGCATCCTCTGGATTGGCTCGATGGGCGGTCTCAACCGCATCGACCGACGCGCAGGCACGAATACAGTTCCTATAGGAGTCGGCGTGGGAAACGAAATCCTTTCGATCGTTGAGGATCACTCGGGAGACTTATTGGCAGGGACCTATCATCGGGGAGTCGAGATCATCGATCGAGAGACAGGTCAACTGAGGCCATATTTGAGCCGTCCCGACGCGAACAATCTCAACAACAATCCGATTATGCGACTAATGTTTGACCGTGAAGGGACCCTGTGGGCGGGCACCTATGGAGGCGTCAGCCGACTGGACAAGGCAAAAGATACCTTCGTCACGTTCACTCCGGACGCACAATCGAGCGTCAAATACTCGGCAATCGCAGAGGACCGAAAAGGGATGCTTTGGCTGGGGGCTCAAACCGGCCTGCATCGCTTCGATCCGAAGACCGGTCAATTCAATGTCTACCAACACAACCCTGACGATCCCCAGAGCGTGAGCGACCTCCGAGTGAATTCTGTCACATTTGACCGGACCGGGACGCTTTGGCTGGGTACTCAAAACGGACTGGACAAATTCGATATTGAAACCGGAAAGGCCCACAGTTTTTATGAAAGAGATGGGCTGGCCGGCAACGTGGTGAGTTGCATTCTGGAGGATCAGCGAGGCGATTTATGGATGGGGACCAACAACGGGTTGTCGCGATTCGATCCGAGGACGCAGCGGTTCGTAAACTTCTCGGTCGCGGACGGCCTACCCGGATCTGACTTTACGGGCTGGTCCACATGCTTTCAGAGTCCGCAGGGCGAGATGTTTTTTGGCGGATTCAGCGGAGCAACTGCGTTTTTTCCCGATCGGATCGAAGACTCCTCGTACGTTCCAACAACTGTGCTGACCGACTTTCAGCTTGCAGGAGTTTCGGTTCCGATTGGGCAAGATTCTCCTCTGAAGCAGTCGATTGCCTATTCAAATACGGTTCAGCTTTCACATAGGCAAAATGGCTTCTCGATCGAGTTCTCTGCGCTGAGCTACTTCAACACCACAACAAACCGATACCGGTACAGATTGGACGGACTGGACAGCGAGTGGCACGAAGTGGGAAGCGATCAGAGGATCGCGAGTTACACGACGCTGCCGAAGGGCGACTATACATTTCGAGTTCAGGGCGCAACCAGCCGAGGGGTCTGGTCCGACCCCGGAATCGCACTTCATATTGAAATATTGCCTGCGTTCTGGGAGACGTGGTGGTTCAGAAGCGCGAACGGAACTGCGATCTGCCTGGTCTTATGGGGCGTCTATCGCTTCCGGGTCCATCAGATCCAAGAGCAATACAATATCCGTCTGGCGGAGCGGTTGAGCGAGCGCAATCGAATCGCACGTGACTTGCACGATACTTTACTTCAGGGGTTTCAGGGATTGATCCTGCAGTTTCAAGCCGTGATGGCCAGCATTCCCCGCGATCACACAGCACATCGGGTTATGGAAAAGGTGCTGGATTCCGCGGATGAGGTATTGCTGGAAGGTCGGCAAAGCGTGCAGGGACTCCGTCAAGAGAACATCCACAGTGGAGAATTGTCCGAACGCCTTGCCCGGTGCGGTGAGCAATTGGCACTGAGTCATCCGGCAGAGTTCCGATTCTCCGTACTCGGCAAACCACAAGAGCTTGACGCGATCGTACACGATGAGGCGTATCTCATTATGCGGGAGGCATTGGTCAACGCATTTACCCATGCGGCCGCGGCAACCATTGAGGCCGAGATTACCTACTCCCATTCGGGCGTGCGGATGATCGTCCGGGACGACGGCCGAGGTATCGATACGAAGATTCTTGAGAGCGGGCGAATCGGGCACTGGGGGCTCAAGGGCATGCGCGAGCGGGCCGAGTACATTCGCGCCGAACTAAAGATATGGAGCCAGTCCGGCGCCGGTACCGAGGTGGATCTATGGATACCTGAGTGGATTGGATTGCCACATAATCGAGAACATTCACTTCGGCGGCGAATTCAAAGACTCTTGAGTGGCGGAAAAGCCACCTGATCGAGGAAAACCCGAGGTCGCAATTTACACTTGCGAACTCTTTCCACAGCAGCAGCCCTGGCTTCGCGTGGTGAGCCAAAGGAAGCCTGAAGGAGATGGAAACACAGTGGCAATGTCGAATTGTGTACCCCTCGATTGGTAACTTGGTCAATCGATTCAAAGTGTATGTCCTCAAATCTATAGACGCCGATTGACCTTTTCACCCAGAGGAATGCGCTGGGAGCCTGCTGTACGGCCTAGACCGTGCTAGCGCCACTCTCGTTGATCAACCAGGTGTGATGGTAGTCCTGTAGAACCTGGGCGTGCGCGATGGTAGTTAGCGTTAAGACTCCAGTTAGCGACCTTACAAGATAGACCTCAGAGATCGTTCCGGTCCGCCATCGAAGGCGCACTTTACGAAAACCAGCGGTGAGCGAATTATTTGAATTGCTTTGATGTACGGAACTATCCATCGATGAAGCCCCGTTTCATCGCGATCGTCACAGCATGGGTCCTGTCGTTTGCCCCCAGCTTGGAGAGAATACTTTTCATATGTCCCTTTACAGTCGCCTCCGAGACATTAAGGTGAACGGCTATGATCTTGTTTGGGGTGCCCATCGCCACCCTGCGAAGAACTTCCGTCTCTCGATCACTGAGCGCATCGTCGGTCACATGCTCAGCCAGCTCCGCGGCGATCTCGGGCGGAATGCAGCGGCGTCCGGCATGCACCGTGCGGATGGCATTCATTAGCTCCTTCCGGAGCATGCTCTTCAGAAGGTAGCCGGACGCGCCGGCCTTCAGCGCGCGCAGCGCCTGCGCATCACCCTGGTAGGTCGTGAGCACAATGAAACGGGCTTGCGGGAACTCCTCGCGTATCTCAAGCATCGCTTCGATGCCGTTCATGCCAGGCATCTGCAGATCCATCAAAGTGACATCTGGGCGATGGATGCGGAAGAGTTCGATGGCGTCTTGCGCGCTCGCTGCTTCCGCCACCAACTCGATGTCTTGCTCACCGGCTATGATTGCCGCGATGCCCATTCGGAGAACAGGATGATCGTCAACACAAATCACTGTGATCTTTCTCGTCATGGTCGTCCGACTCCAATCTGTCCCAGCGCGAACCATATCAGACAGATTCAATGCGATCGATTCAGGCCGCTCGAATGAGCCACCGCCGAGGGGCTGCGAGTTCCATTCAATGCCGCTGTCTACCCGGCTCCACAACTCGAGCTGAGCGCCAATCTTCCGCATGCGCCTACAGGAAGATCGTGAACGATAAGATACATTGCCTTGGTAGAGATTTGCACTATCCGAAAGAATAGTTGATTGTCCCTCCGTTCGGGGCTATCTGTCGCCAGCGCGACAGAGTAACCTCACCCGTGTGCAGAGACTATATTCCATGTTCCCAACGGGGACGGCGGGCGCGGCGCTCTTTCTCCTGCGCATTCTTGTTGCCATCAACTTAGTCTGGGAGGGCTCCGCTCACTGGACGCTCGTAACAACAGTATGGGTATCCCTGGCTTTTATATTGCCCGCTATCTTTCTTTGCCTCGGCCTGTTGACTCCTTACGCGGCAGTCCTCAGCTGCCTCATACAACTGGCAGCTACCTGGGAGGTTAAGGGAGAGCATGGCTTTCATCTTGCTCTTTCGATACTGAGCAGCGCGGTAGTAGCTGTCTTAGGTCCTGGCGCATACTCCGTTGACGCTCGTCTCTTTGGAAGAAAGCTTCTTATTGTTTCCCCCCGCCGATAGCTCAATGCGACGCCGCTCTTCTGTCGGGAACCGCACATAGGACCAGCGCAGTCGCTTGTCGTGACGTTCGGATTGGGGGCACCTCATTTCCATCCGAAAGAGCTGTCTGAGACGCCCCCAATGGGGATTTCGTCCCGTCAATAGTATCCAGATAATTACCGCATAACAGAATTCCATTAGCGTGATTCCCATTCTCGAGCTTTGGTATCACGCAACACCATGACTTGTTTGTATTCCCTTGACACGTTGTGTCACAGAAGTCATGGCAGTTCAAAGGTGGTCACCATGCCAGTTCTCGAATTTGCCAGCGAAGTCGTCTTGACTCCTAGGCCCTTTCTAAAGCAGACATCCCTCCGAGATCACCGCGTTGCGGATTGCGAGACCGAACGAGAGATCGTACATCTCGTTGAGGACGACCAGAATGTTCGAACCGAGATTTCGGCCGCTCTGAGCGCAGTTGGGATAGAGGTAATCGCCTTCCCTTCGGCAGAGGAGTACGTGCGATTCAGCGACAGGGAGAGGGCATCATGCGTCATCGTGAACTTCTGCATGCCCGATTGCAGGGGTCTAGAGTTGCTAAGGAAGATGGTGAAGGCTGAAGCTCCCCCGATCATATTCATCAGCGACCACCCTGATGTTGCGTCCGCCGTCTCAGCAATTAAAACGGGCGCGTTTGATTTCCTGACCGAACCACTCGACTCACCGGCGTTACTTACAGCAATTAGAAAAGCCTTCGCATTCAATAGGCGGCGGTGTGCGCAGAAGGCAGAAGCGGCGAAGCTGAGGAGCCGCTTCGCTCGGCTGACACCGCGCGAAAGGGAAGTATTTTCCCTGGTTGTCCGGGGCTTATTGAATAAGCAAGCATCGTCTTTGCTGGGAATATCCGAAGTCACTCTACAGATCCATAGAAGCCAAGTCATGCGGAAGATGGAAGCTGAATCTTTGGCGGACCTCGTCAGAATGTCCATCAAGCTCCGAATTCCGCTCTGGCGTGGGAGTCTGTCTCCCGAAGATTCGGGAGGCGGCCTAAATTTGCCCCAAAAAATGGGAACCCAGATATGAATGTTTGCTCTGCGAGCGGTAACACTAAGGCTCCTGCCACCCTCAATATCGTTGGCCTAGTCCTTTGGGATTAACACTTCCTCGTGGCCCGAGGGGTGGACTTGCTTTCAAGTCGCACAAACTGGTCATCACGGCGCTTGACGCCGGCAACTTCTGGATTAGATTTTGAGCTAACTTGGGGGCTTGAGTTTCCGGCGATACAGTACGGACGTACTTAACAGGGACGTCTGGTTGCCGATGGATGCGACGAATAGCAGCCCCCCGATGATCGCCACATTCTTGAAGAAGTTGATGAGCTGCGGTATGTAGATGCTCTCGCCTTTCTCGAGCCAGAATGGATGGCCCACCCATGTCGCGGGGATCAGGAAGCCAATGAGTGCAACAGCGGCGAGTTCCGGAGCGATCCCGAAGGCCAGCGAAGCGCCGGCGATGACCTCCACGGCTCGCGCAATCCATAAGAGTGTGGGCGCGATGCTGACCGGGGCCCCCCGACCGATCAACTCGCGGAGCGCTTCGCTCTGATCGACAATCCCGAGGCCGTTCAGTAGGAATACAAGCGCAAGAAGAACTCGCGCCGTGATCAGAGAAGCGGTCTGTAAGCGGTTCATGCGACCTCCTTAAAACTTGTACCCGGCCCAGAGCGCCCAATAATTGAGGTCCTTCGCTGGCTGGGTCTGCTTGATGAAGTTGCCGGGGTCGAAGATGCCGTAGTCTGCCTGCATCCAGAGGTGGCGATCTACTTGCCATTTCACCTCAATTCCGGGCCGGTCGCCCACATACCTCGCGCGGCTCGTTCCTGTGGGTCGCAGGAGCGAACCTGGAACCGTATAGATTCCATCCAAGGTGCTTTGCCTCCATTGGAAGACCCAATCGGTAGAGACCGTCACGCCATGCGGGAACTGCGTCTGCAGCCTGGGATGAATGTCCATGAAGTTCACTGGACCGGGGCCGGTCGAGGCAAGAACCCCGAAGTAGTTGCCAAGCGGAAAGATCGGGTTGAATGTGCCAAGATCCTTCTTATTCGGATCGTCGCCGCTGGAGAGATCCGCCTTCACGCTCACGCGGGGGCGCAGTGGAGTATCGAGGAAGCTGTAGCCGTGGTCCGAGGCGACTGTCCAAGCCCTGATCCCTCCTGTACCAAAGCTGCCGAACTGCCAAACCGCTTCGTCGTCGAAATCCCACCGCTTTTCTTTCAGGGCGATCGGCCTCCAAAGCCGAACGCCAAGGGTGTGACGCAGTTCATGAGCCGTTCCACGATTGAACGTCGCGGACTGACGATCGAGTCCCAGGTAGTAGCCGTCCGCGGAGGCAAGCTTCGTTACTGGACGGGTTGCGTACACTCCCCAGAACTCGGTCGCGTGGTTCGGCGCGTTGTTGAAGAAGCCAGGTTTGTCGAGATCGGGGCGCACGGCCCAGCCGTCGACGTGCCAACCGCCAACCTTACCCCGGACCTTGAAACCGTCGAAGCTCTGGCGGACATTTGGGCCTTCCCTAACCGAGACGAGTCTGCCAGACCCATAGTTCAGCTCCTGGCGGCCAACGCGGAGTTTGATAAAGTCACGATCCTCTCGCTCACCGGCAGTGCCAAACTCAAGGTAGGCCGCGAGGAAGTCGAGTCGCTTTTCGTCGATGATTCGCGGGCCGCCAATACGATTGTCTTCGAGGCCACTCTTCAACTGGACGAAGGTACGAAGGTGCGGGCCGTAATGCGTGTCCACGTGGACCATGTAGCGCTGGAGAAGATAGCCATTCCAATAAGGGGTCTGACCGAACTCGTCATTGCCGATCTGCTCCCATACCTCGCGGATCTCACCCCCAACAGTCGAATACCACTCATCGCTCTTCCAACTCATTGGAATGTATTTGACTGGGTCCCAGATGTCTCGCCGCAGCGCTTTCTCTCTCAGGAAAGTCCAGTCTTCATCCTCCCGCAAAATCTTGTAACTTCGGTCGGCTGGAGGTGCTTCGGTGAGTACGCCCGTTTGCCCGAACATAGGCGAGAGAATGCCGAGTGAGAGACTGAACGCCGCGATGACTTTGCGCCGTCGGCCGTGTTGTCTCAATCGGGGTTGCATGGCACCTCTCTGGTCTGAAGAGTCGGAATCGAGACTCGGCTCTGCTCCGGCCTCGGCGCGCCTACTTCCTTCACCTAGAACGCAAAGCAATCGCAGCCAAGACTCCATACACCGCCATCGCTCTGCACATACCGATGCCGGTGTGCTGTTTGCGCGACTGGCTGCTGCGTCCGTGCATGGACAGCTGCGGGATACAAATTGTTCTTCGCGTAGCCTCCATAAGTCTTGACGGGCGACCAATCTGGGCTGACCGGCAACGACGGCGGCGCGAGCGGCTCAAAGTTATCCGCCGCATAGACCACCTTGCCGCCCGTGACCGTCAAGACCGACTCTAGATCGCGAATATCTTCTTCAGGGATGGTGAAGAAGTCGGCGGAGAGCACAGCCAGGTCCGCGAACTGACCCACTGCGATCGAACCTTTCTTGCCATCCTCCGACGAAAACCAGCTCGAACCAATTGTGTAAAGCCGCAGCGCCTCCTCGCTGCTCATGCGGTTTTCTTGCGGATAGAGTCCCAATCCGCCGACCGTCTTGCCCGTGATTAGCCAATAGAGCGAGAGGAATGGATTGTAGCTGGAGACACGGGTGGCGTCAGTCCCCGCGCCGACCGAAATTCCGAGCTCCAGCATCTTGCGGATTGGCGGTGTGTGCGCCGCTTGTTGTTTGCCGTAACGATCAACAAAATACTCGCCCTGGAAGGCCATCCGGTTCTGGATCGCGATTCCGCCACCGAGAGCCTTGATGCGTTCTAGGTTGCGCTCCGAGACCGTCTCGCAGTGGTCGAAGAACCAATGCAGTCCCTCCAGCGGGACATCGCGGTTTACCCTCTCATAGACATTCAGCGCGTGGGAGATCGTCTCGTCATAGGTCGCATGAAGCCGGAATGGCCAGCGGTTTTCGGCAAGATGGCGCACCACCGCCTCCAGCTCCCCTTCCATCACCGCCGGCACATCGGGACGTTCAACCAGGAAGTCCTCGAAGTCTGCTGCGGAGAACACGAGCATCTCGCCAGCGCCGTTCACTCGAAAGTAGTCGTCGCCCTGACCAGGCTTGACCATTCCCGTCCAGCGCTGGAAGTCGGACAACTCCTGCTTTGGCTTCTGTGTGAAGAGATTGTAGGCGATGCGTAGGGACATATCGCCGCTCTTATGCAGCTCGTTGATAACTTCGTAGTCGTCGGGGAAGTTCTGGAAGCCGCCACCGGCGTCGATAGCGCTGGTCAGCCCGAACCGATTCAACTCGCGCATAAAGAGACGCGTCGAGTTGAGTTGGTCTTCGTGCGAAAGCTTCGGCCCTTTGGCTAGAGTCGAGTAGAGAATGTTTGCGTTCGGCTTGGCGATAATCATGCCGGTCGGGTTGCCGTTGCTGTCATACTCGACCTCGCCGGCAGGAAATGACGGAACGTTGCCCTTCGTATAACCAACGGCGCGCAGTGCAGCCCCGTTCAGCCACGCGCGGTCGTAAAGGTGAAGCACAAAGACCGGGACCTCTGGCGCTGCCTCATTGATCTCAGCGATCGTCGGCATGCGCCGCTCGGCAAACTGGAACTCATTCCAGCCGCCGACAACCCGCACCCATTGAGGCGGAGCGGTCCGCTGTGCCTGTTCCTTGAGCATGCTTAGCGCGTCGGCCAGTGACGGTACTCCATCCCAGCGCAGTTCCATGTTGAAGTTGAGGCCGCCACGGATGGTGTGGATATGCGAATCATTCAATCCCGGGATCGCCGTATGCCGCTTTAGGTCGATGAGCTTTGTGCTGGGCCCCTGAAGCGCGAGCACCTCGCCGTCAGTTCCGATGGCCGTAATCTTGCCATCTTCGATAGCAACCGCTTCCACGAAGCGCGGGGTGCCGTTTGTAGCGATCTTTCCGTTGTAGAGAATTGTGTTGGGAACCATGAAAGACTCCTTTTGGGTTGAGTTACTGGGCTCGCAAAAGCGCACAGATCCTGCCGCCGCTCGCGGAGCGGAGCGGTAGCGGCGTACTAATAAGGCATATCTGGCTACTTCTTGAGTGCGTGGACCTCGGCGATATAACCGCCCGGGAACTGCACGATCGACTCGCTGCGATCTCCTGCGTCGTACGGACCCCACAGGACACTCGCTCCGGCTTTCTTCGCCTTTGCTAACGTCGAATCCAGGTCCTTTACCTCATAGCCGGTGAGTTCTCGACCGAACGGGTAAGGAAGGTGACCGTCTGTCACTAGGATCGTCAGCTTGCCGAACTTCGATTCGATACGGATACGTCGGTACGTTGTCCCAGGCCGGCCTATCTCAGCCCCATCGGAACTCTTCTCTTCGGCGACTAACTTGCCTCGTGTAAACGCCAGATACTGGCGGGCGAATTGCTCCGCGCGGTCTGGTGAGACATATACTCGATTCTCCGGTACGTACTCCAACGCCTCATAGCTGGGAGCTGTCGTGTGCCAGTAGAGTTGGGTCTTCACTCCTCCATCCCACTGAACGACCGCATCGAGTCCAATCGGATCCTTGAACGGTTCCACGACGATCTCGGCACCGGACGCTCGGGCTGCTTTGACAGCCTCCGGCAGATCAGTCACCAGCAGACCGGTCCGCTCCAATCCAAATGGATATGGAATCGGCGTATCAAAGGCAAACACGGAGAGATTGCCGGATGGCGTCCAGACATACTGAAACTCGGTGCTGCTTGCCTCGGGGAGAACATTTGAGACGATCTTCTTCGAGGTATGCCCGCCAAATGTCGCTGTGAAACTCGTGACAAACGCATTAAGGTCCGCAGGCGAGACATAGACGTGGGTCGTGTCATACTGCGATCCCACAGCCAACTCGCCGCCTGCAGCGAAATCATGGCTGGCGCTCTGTGCCATAGACGAATGAGAGAGCACGGCCATCGCCAAGATGGCCGTGCCCAAGGCCGTGCTCGCTTTACGAAATGACAACATGGTTCGCTCCTTTGCTACAAACGTCCAGGCAACGAAGGTGAGCCAGATTTGTTGTGTTACTTGCCGACCAACGCCGCGCCGGGAATCACATACTCCGGGAACTTCGTTGGCTTGGCTCCGTGGATCATCGTGTATGCATACTCCACCCCGATCCCGTATTCGCCTTCGTGGTTCTTCACCACGTCCATCACGGCAGCATAGGTATCGGTCAGGCCCCAGTCCCGCTGCCACTCCAGCATCACGGAAAGCGCTGTCACGGGCTTCGCTCCCGCCTGGATGACGCGTTTCATCGCGTTCTCGTGCGAGAGCGCGCTCACGTCCCCGCAGCAGTCCTCGACGACGTAGACCTCATAGCCGTCGTACATGGCCTGGATCGTGGCGAGCGCAACGCAGGTTTCCGTCCAAAGACCCGACAAGACGATCTTCTTCTTGCCCGTCTTCGCGACGGCTGCGACGAAGTTCTTGTCGTCCCATGAGTTCATGGACGTCCGCTCGATCGGCTTCTGGTCAGGAAACAAAGCCTGGATCTGCGGCCAGACGAGCCCGCTGAAGCTCTTCGTCTCGACGGTTGAGAGCACATTGGGAACACCAAAGATCAAGGCCGCTTTGGCTAGAACGACATTGTTGTTGATCACTGCCTGGCGATCGAAGTTCGTCACCGCGAAGAGCATCTGCGGCTGAAGATCGATCTGGACAAGGACGCAGTTGTGAGGAGTCAGGAGACCCTTCTCGCTTCGCTCCGCAATATGGAATGGACTGGACATTGCATTCTCCTTTGATGGTTCGTGTCATAGATTGCCGCGAGTCTTCTATGCGGTAATCGCAAAGACCGCTTCGGATCAAGTTCACCTTATGCCTGAAGGTAGAGCGTGCCTATCATCAATTTCTATTAGTCGGCGCGGATACCCTCACTAATAGAAAGTCGTGATACTCCTTCCTTTCTGCGGCACTTATCGTGAGTGAAACGTTGCGCGTAAATCTGTGAAGGGAGTGTTCCGTCCCGATGAGCATGAGCTCGACTTCGGAAGAAACAAGCGGCGCTTCCAGTCCTCCCTCTTCTTGGAGTCCGCTTCGGGGCACGGCATTCCGGTCGCTCTGGCTCGCCACGCTCGTCTCGAACTTAGGCGGCTGGATGCAGGCCGTCGGCGCCGCTTGGTTGATGACCTCGATCACGACCTCGCCGATGCTGGTCTCTCTGGTACAAACCGCTGCCGGCCTTCCCATATTCCTCCTTGCTCTTCCTGCAGGCGCTCTGGCAGACATCTTTCCGCGTCGGCTCCTCCTGCTCGTAAGCAATTACTCCCTGTTGGCGGTTGTCTCGGGACTGGCGGTATGTACGCTATCAGGTCGTGTAACTCCGGCTGCACTGCTGGCATTCACATGTGGAGTCGGTCTGGGAGAAGCCTTGGAGGCTCCGCCCTTTCAAGCGATCGTCAGCGACTTGGTTCCGAAGTCACAGCTCGTCGCGGCTGTTTCGCTCAATAGCGTTGGCTACAATCTGGCGCGCGCAATCGGGCCGGCTTTGGGCGGCTTTGTAGTGGCAAGGTTCGGTGCAGGAACTAACTTCGCTGTCGATGCCTTATCGTTCTCTGCTGTTCTCGTTGTGCTGCACCGGTGGCGCGAGACAGCAAAGAAGTCCGTGCTGCCCGCCGAGCGTTTCACAGGTGCGGTACGCGCGGGGCTGCGATACGTTCGCTACTCACCCGAACTAAGGACGGTGTTGGTGCGGACCGCAAGCTTCGTGGTCTCAGGCAGTGCTCTATGGGCGTTGCTACCGATAGTCGTGCGTGAGCTCAAGCGGGGACCGTCGGCGTATGGTGTATTGCTTGGATCATTAGGTGCGGGAGCGCTCATCGGCGCTGCCATGCTTCCATCTATCAGAGGTCGGCTGTCTTTGGATGCTCTCGTGGGGACCGCGACCGCCTTCTTCGGAGTCGCTACCCTTGCTTCGGCGTTCGTCCACTCCTTCCCCATGCTCATCTTGCTCATGCTGCTGGCTGGAGTTGGCTGGATCGCGCTGCTATCGAGCTTGAACGTCGCGACGCGAGCTGTGGTGCCAGCCTGGATTCAAGCGAGAGCGCTTGCGGTATATCTTCTGGTCTTTCAGGGCGGCATGGCGCTTGGCAGCCTGATCTGGGGTGCCATGGCGACTCATTTTGGTGTTCGTGCAGCTCTCGCTGCCGCAGGTGCATTTCTGCTGCTAACTATCCCGCTTGCTGTGAGCCACTCTCTCAAGGGTGGCCAGGCAATGGACCTTGCTTCGGCCCCCACCTGGCCCGAGCCGCAAATGTCTATCGACAGGCCGCAGGACTCAGCTCCAGTGTTAGTGACGGTACAGTACAAGATCGATCCTCTGCGGCTACAGGAGTTTCGTGGCGAAATGGAAAAGATGGAGGCATTTCGCCGGCGGGATGGGGCACTTCAATGGGGTCTCTTTGCGGATCCCATCACGCCAGGATGTTACCTCGAAGAGTTTGTGGTTGAGTCATGGCTTGGCCACGAACGCCAGCATGAGCTTGTGACCGTTACCGATCAACTGCTTCATGATCGTGTGTGGGCGCTTCATCTGGGAGCAGAACCGCCGCGGGTCCGGCACTTCATCGCCGACGAGCGCCCGCGATAGAGATCGCTCAACATCAAACATCCCGTTGATCACGGCGTGAATGCTGCGGCTCAGCGCGAAGCGAAGAAGGCATCATGCAGCAGTTGGTGGACAACCTCTAGCTCGTCGCTGCTGATCGTGTGCGCGCGGTACTCATACCGTTTGATGTTCACATCGGCTCCCATCGCACCGAAGATCCGCGCCGACTCCTGCACTCGGCTCCACGGAACATGCGGGTCTGGATCGCTCGAACCAAAGAATGCCGGTGTGCCCGCCAGATTGCCTCCATGAGTCAGTTCGCTACCCAGCGGTCCGATCAGGCCTCCAGTAAGGGCAAACAATCCCGCATATCGTCTGGGATGGCTCGCTACGAACTCTGTTGCAAGACACGCCCCTTGAGAGAACCCGCCAATGGCCACGCGGTCTGCCCCGATACCAGCTTGATCAAGCATGTCTACGATTGCCTGCACTTTGCCGAGGGCCGACGACAACCAGGGTTGATTCGAGTCAATTGGCGCTAGAAAGGAATTGGGATACCAGCTATTTCCCAGAGCCTGCGGGGCGATATACGTCAGTTCCGGCAGCTTAATTGGACAAGCCAGCGAAAGAATGTCGTCTGCCGAACCGCCCCTCCCATGCAGCAGGATGACAGCTCCACCCGCCTCCTTCATGGGAGCCCCAGACATTCGAACAGCGCCAAGCCGGTGCGGATCGAGATTCATAGTGTTTTCCCTCCATTACAAACCTCAATCGGCGGCATCTCCTTGTGCAGCGTGATGGGTGCCAGCCGCTTTTCGATTGACTCCCGTCGTGGCTCCAGCCATTCGGGGATGCGTAAAGCCTCCCCCAGCGATTCGATTGGCTCGTCGAGCGAAAAGCCCGGCGGGTCCGTCGCAAGCTCGAAGAGCACGCCTCCCGGTTCTCGGAAGTAAATCGAATGAAAGTAGGTCCGATCAAGCACAGGAGTCACGTCCAAATACTTCGCAATCCCTTCTCGCCATTCACGCTGCGCGGCATCGTCCTTGGCCCGAAACGCGATGTGATGCACGGACCCAGCACCAGGGC
The DNA here is from genome assembly GCF_025685565.1 of Granulicella aggregans. Taxonomy (NCBI): domain Bacteria; kingdom Pseudomonadati; phylum Acidobacteriota; class Terriglobia; order Terriglobales; family Acidobacteriaceae; genus Granulicella; species Granulicella aggregans. The sequence continues at coordinate 1,619,923 of NZ_JAGSYE010000001.1, read as the reverse complement.
GCCCGTAGCCGCCGACCGGATCGATCAGCAGGTCGATGTGGTTTCCAAGAGCGTCACCTTCCGCTCGAAAGCGTAGCAGATTGCCTTCCTCAGCGACTTTGTGGAATCCCATCATATTGAGAATCTTCGTGGTCTCACCCTCTTGCTGCTCATAGAGCGTGACCCCGAAGAATCCACGGATCGCATACTCCGACGGCACGGATGCAAAGCGCGGCGCATTCGCTTCGCCCGCATCTGCATGAATAACGATCTCGATCTTCATGCCATCGGGATCGGCAAAGGTCAGCACATCTTCCTGAAAACGACGCCCTGAACGTTCCACCAATATCCTTTGATCGCTGAGACGCTGCAGCCAATACTCAAGCGAACCGAGAGGCACACTGAATGCCGTTCTGGTAACCTCGCCGAGCCCCGTAGTTCCTCTGGCGGCGTGAGGCCACGGGAAGAATGTGAGAATCGTCCCCGGCGAGCCAGCGTCGTCGCCGAAGTAGAAGTGGTATGTCCCCGGATCGTCGAAGTTGACAGTCCGCTTGACGAACCGAAGCCCAAGTACCTGGGTGTAAAAGTCGAGATTCTGTTGCGGATCAGAGGCGATCGCAGTGACGTGATGTAAACCGACGATTGGCGCTGGCATGAATTGTTCCTCGAACGCGATGTGGTCTCTGGGATTCAGGTCGGGTGAATCATCGTGCGTGCATAGGCTAGCCCCATCCCATACCCGCCCCCGTTCTCTTCAACAATCGCCCGGGCCGCCTCATAGGTTTCGTGGTGAGTCCAGTCGCGCTGAAACTCCAGCAAGACTTGAATCCAGCTTACGAGCTGGGCCCCTGCCGCCTCCATTCGTCGCAACGCAAGTTCGTGACCGGCAGGGGTCAACCCGCCACAGGTATCACCGACAACAAAAACTTCAAAACCATCTTTCAGCGCAGAGAGGACGGGAAAGGAAACGCACGCCTCGGTAAGGAATCCGGCGATGATGAGACGCTTCTTGTTCGCTGCCAGCACCGCCGACCGCGCAGCCTCGTCCTCCCAAACGTTCATGCTTCTGCGCTCGATGGATTTGACTGCGGGCAGCACCGCCTGCAAGGCAGGCAACAATGGGCCACTGTAAACATGCGACGCCGATGTGGAGGCAACCACTGGGACGCTGAACGCCGCAGCAGTCTTTGCCAGGGCAACGGCGTTCGCCACCAGTGGTTGCCGTGGACTTGACTCAACGCCAAAGCCAAGTCCGGCCTGAAAGTCCACCAGCAGGAGCACACAATCCTGCGGCTTCAAGAGAGAATCGTATCCACTCATGCTCTAGTCCTTTCTTTTGTGCCTTGCGATGCCAAGGGTCTATCGCGCATCTCTTCGCTCGCTGTGTTGCCTGACGGCCCTCCGCAGAGATAAGAGGTAGTCGCCGGACGATTTCGCCGGTTCAGAAACGTGTTTGTCGACGAGTAGCCAAGCGTCATCGCGAGTACCAACAAGGCACCAGGGACAACGGGCGGGCTGCCAACGGGGATATCGAAAAACCGGCATCCCACACCGACCGCGAAACTAATCAAAAGACCGAGCAGCAACTTCATCGTGCTACCTCCCGAGCTAGAGTCGTCATGGGCAATCACAGCAACCATTAATGCTTGCTTCGAACTCCGACCACAGTATTCCTTCCCTACGCTCACGGCACCAGGCGTCGGGTCGATTCAAAGAGAAACCGCGCTCGCCGCTGCGCCTGGTCAATCCAGTTCTCCACACAGGGCCTCATGGAATACGCTTATGAACGTCTATATCCCTATGCGACGGTATCCACACGTGGAAGAGAAGACAATCATGTACTTCTATTAAATCGAGGACTCGGCGAGGCACAGCTTTTAGTGCCTCTGGCTCGGCGCTGACAACTGAGGATGAGAGCGGGATAGAGAGTGAGATGTGAAATAAGTCCCCTGAAGCGAGGGAACTGTAGTCTAGGCGGCAGCCAGGAGGATCTCTTGAAGTTAGCTTCAGACTCATTTTGGGAAGGGTTTCTGGGTGCAGGCCTGTTTGCCCGATTAGGGTTGCCGGGCAAATCCCAAGAGGCCCCAGAGTCCAAGAGATATGCGTTCGCCCTTAGCGTGTGCAGCCTGATCAATTTGGCTGCGATGTTTCTTGGCTTCTTCGTTCTGAGAAGAAGCGGGCATGGGATGGTTTCCTACCGCATCATGGCTTTTGCAATGCTCTGGCTCACGGCAGAATTCCTTCACAGCCGGAATCGCCGGCTTCGGGCTTGAGTTGCGGATTACCCTAATGCGCGATCCTTGGCGCATCTTGATGAAAGGGGAGAGACCCTATCATCCATCGGCGAGAATGAATTGCTCTTCGTTACCCTGTTGCGTTTGCCGTACCCTGTGTGAACAGCGTGCGATGCAGCGATTTAGAGCACGATTAGATTCCGAGCCTCGAAGACTACGTTCCGCTTGAGAAATTCGGGAGATGATCGCTGCACACGACGGAACCGCATGGCGCGGACTTCGGGCGTGATGTCTCCCCAGAAGTCGTAGATCTCTGGCAAGACATACTGCGGATCGTCGATCCAGTCGGGAAGGTCGAGGTCGTACCGGCGACACAGGTACTCCGCCGCACCTGCGAGAAGGGCTCCACGCTCGAGCCCGAGAGTCTCGGGAGGCGGCACAGCAAAGAAGTCGGCGAGCCTCCAGTAGAAAAACTCGTGCAGGAAATTCGACCAGGCGTGCTCGAACGCGGGCCACGTACCCGGCAACGGATCAAGGTCCTCCGGATAGTCGGAACGGAAGGCTTCGACCGCCTTACTCAGTTCCGCGAAGTTTGCAGGCCGGGAACTCTTATAGCCAAGCGGTCGCACCGGCGGGACGTGCGCGTCGATAATTGCCCACGCGATCGCGTCCATCCGGTCCCTGTTTCGTTCGGCGTCGAGATTCCGTCCCACCGTTCACTAATCCGTGGTCTTGTCGCCGAACTGGAGCCTGAAGCGAAAGCTGATTTCGAGCCAGCTATCTTCGTCTTTGCTGTGCGCCGGAGCTTGGTGATCCCTAAATTTGGTCAACGCCGCCCGCAGCTTTGAGTACAAGTCGATCATGGCAATACCTCAGAGGGAATGGTTCGAATGTAGCCTAGCACCGAAAAGCACAGAGAAAAAGCGGCCTGACGATTGCTCACCGATGCTAATGGGTCAGATGCCGACGGCCTGTGGTGATCGGCCTCGGTATTTTTGGACCAGAGGTTGGTCAGAGCTTGAAGGGCGACGACGTGGTGCGCACTCTGAACAAGATGAAACTCGACCGTGGCGTCCCCAAGGTGTTGTTCTGTGATAACGGCAGCGAGTTCACCAGTCACGCCATGGACTTGTGGACCTATCAGAACGGGGCAAAGATCGACTTCTCAAGGCCCGGCAAGCCGACTGACAACGCCTTCGTAGAAAGCTTCAATGGGACCTTCCGCGCCGAGTGCCTGAACACCCACTGGTTCATGAATCTGAAGGAGGCAAAGCATCTGATCGAAGCCTGGAGACGCGAATATAATGACAGTCGTCCTCACGCATCTCTCGCGGACAGGACGCCAAGCGAGTTCGCCAGCCAGTACGCGGCTAGCCGCGTACTGGCTGGAACCTAAACCGGTCGAAGACTAACTCTGACCTTGGTATAGAAATGCTGGGCCCTTCATCAATGCGCTACACTAGCGATCCAACTGGTACAAACATCGGTCTGGCCACCCCGACTTAGCGCCGAACCATTGGATCGCGGAAAGCCGCTCTAAGACGATTGTCCCGATGAAGCTCCCCATTTAGGAGCTTCATCGTTGTATCAACCACAATGCCAGAGTCAAAGGCTTGCCAAAGATATCGATCCAGCGATACGGGCCAACGTTGGCACACGCTCAAGCTCCCAGTGTCGAAAGTCCGGGAACGCCATGGAATTTCGGAAAACGTCCACTAGGGCCGACCATTCTTCCATTTTGACTTTTTGGAAGATCGCATCGAAAAACCTTCTCCATAAGCGGATTTCCCTTGCAGCATTCACGGAAAGGCTCGCTTTCCCGGATCGAATGCGATGATAAGAGATCGCAATGACAAGCTTATGGAAGCCTGCCCACATCAGGTCTAAAGCCGCAGGAGCGCAGTCAAAATGGCTCCTCGTCGCGCCGCTGTTGATCCTTGCCGCGCTCGTTGAAAGTGATACAAGATTGTCCTTTGGCGCGGCAATACGGCCGCTTCGTCATGAGGTGTTGACTACGTGGACCACGGAGCAGGGATTGCCGCAGGACTTTATCACCGCCATTGCGCAGACACCTGACGGCTTTCTCTGGATAGGGACAAATGGCGGCCTGGCGCGGTTTGACGGCCTCAGGTTTCGGACGTTCGCGCAGGATGCACCGCCTGCCCTGCGGCACCGCATCACTGCCCTTGCGGTCGATGCGAAGGGGACACTTTGGGTGGGAACGTCTACCGGTTTGTTCAAGTATCAGGGACAGCGATTTAGCGCAGTCGTGCTCGGTGGCAAGACTTTGCCTATCGAACAGATCTTGAGCAGAGCGGATGATCCAGCCGTTTTTGTAAGGACCAAATCGGGGATGTATCGGGCCGATGGTGCCGGTGTTGAGCCGGTGAAGCTACCGATCGCACTGGACAAGGTCAGAAGCGCCGCCGTCGATCAGGAGGGGCAGCTATGGTTCGCCGACGGCGAGGGAATCACGCAGGTGCGAGAGGGGCGAGTCGTGCGGGTGTACCCTCTGCCCAACGTGAACCTTCTCTACTACGGGCCAGACAAGCGGCTATATGCGGGCGATGGTCACCATCTCTCAATGTACGAGAAGGACAACTTTACCGTGACTGGCAAGCAAGGCCCGGACGAACTGGTCGATGTGATGAAGGATCACTCTGGCGGCCTGTGGATGGCAAGTGGAGGTCTTGAAGGGATCAGCCGCTTCGCCGATGGCAAGCTCGAGATGCTGGACGTACGTGACGGGCTGGCGAGCAACGATGCTCGCGTGCTCTTCGAGGACAGGAGCGGAGATATCTGGGTGGGCACGATCTCCGGCCTGCAACAGATGCACAAGGGGACGTTCGTCAGTTACACCGAGCGCGATGGCCTGCCGAAGGGACACGTTCAGTACGACGCGATCTTTGAGGACCAGGCCAGGTCGATCTGGGTAGGAACGCTCGAAGAGGGCGTGGCGCGACTGGCCGGCGATACGTGGCAAAGCTTCGGAGTCGCTCAGGGAGTTCGACGCGGACAGGTGCGTGGATTTGCGGACGATGAGCGAAACCCGGTTGTTGCGATGGCGGACTACGGCCTTTACCGGTTCCGAAGCGGACGTTATCAAAAGATAGAAGGCGTGCCTGCGGGGTATGTCTCATCGCCCGTGAGGGCCGCGGACGGGAGCCTCTGGTTCAGCGTGCTGCGCAAGGGCGTCTATCGATGGCGCGACGGTGTGATCACCGCGTTCGGAGCGGCTGACGGCATCGCGGACACGATGGTGTGGGCACTCGCCTTCGATGACCATGGAGTGTTGTGGGCGGGCGCAAGCTCCGGTGCTTATCGATGGGATGGACATCGATGGCAGCAGGCGTTCGCCACCAAGAGTGTGGTGAATGGGATCGCGTTTTCGCACGATGGCGGAGTCTATCTCGGGACCTCGAATGGGCTGGTCTACGAAAGCGACGGGCACAACGGTTCGAAGAGCTGGGCGTTGACCCAGGAAGACGGGCTCCCGGGCGACGCTGTCTTCTCGTTGGCGGAGGATGCGCGCGGAGATCTGTGGCTCGCTACAGCGCGAGGCGTGTGCCGGATATCGCGGGCCCAGATCGAAGCGTTCCTGAAGGATTCGAAGCGAATTGTGCCCGAGCTATTTACCGCTGCCGATGGATTGCGAAGCCGAGCGGCGCTGCCCATGGGGCAGGTGACGGCCGTGCGAGCGGACGATGGGCGACTATGGTTTGCGACGGCCTCCGGGCCTGCGGTAGCGGAGCCCGGTGTCGAGGCAAGGGAACTGCCTCGAGCAGTCCTGGATGATATTGCTGTCGATGAAGAGCACTTCGGCGCTGGGCCGTTGACCGTAAAGCCGGGAAGGCATCGGCTGACGTTTTCCTTTACGGCGCCGGTGTTCATCGCGCCGGAGCAGGTACGGTTTCGCTATCGTCTGACGGGTTGGGACAGTGATTGGGTGAACGCGGGCGAGGCGCGTGAGGCTTCGTACATGGGCATCCCGCCAGGGCGCTATCGCTTCGAAGTGCAGGCGTTGAGCAGGACCGGCGAGCCGGGGCCGGTCGCCGACGCCGTCGCGGTGTGGCTGAAGCCGTTCTTCTGGCAGACGCGATGGTTTCTGTTCGTCGCCATCGCTGGCCTTGCCGTGGTCGTGGTCGAGGTGACGCGAAGAAGGACGCTGCGTAAGGCAGAAGCCTTGAACCTGCGATTCCAGGAGCGCTCGGCGGAGCGCGAGCGGCTAGCATCCCATATCCACGATACTTTCATCCAGGACCTGACAGGGACGGCGCTGCAGCTTGAGTTGCTGGGTTTGCAATTGAACGAAGACCCCGAGGTCGCAAGAGACTCGTTGAGCAATCTCGCGGCGCGGATGCGCGAGATGATCGGCCGCAGCCGCGATATCGTCTCGAACCTGCACTCAATGGCCGGGATCCAGTACAGCCTGCTTGAGCTGCTGGGCCACGTGGAGATGGAGTTTCGCCTGGGAGACCTGCCGTTGTTCGTGCTGGAAAGCAAGGGCGAGCCACGAGAGCTGCATCCATTCCTGCGCGACGAGGTCTACAGCATCTGCCGCGAAGCCGTGGCGAATGCGTTTCGTCATGCGGGCGCGAAGGTGATCCAGGTCAAAGTCCTCTATCAAGCGAAGAAGCTGACCGTGCAGGTGGAAGACGACGGCGTCGGGATGAGTGAGGAGATGCGGACGAAAGGGCGCGCCGGCCACTTCGGGCTGCCAGGCATGCAGGCACACGCGCGGCGCATCGACGCCCTGCTGACCGTCGAGAGCAGAATCGGAGGAGGGACCAGGATCAGGCTTGAGACAGACCTGCGGCCTGCGAAGACGCGATGGTGGCGGCTTCGATGGCGGCGTGACGAAGCAACGTTCCATGAACCTATGCAGTAGAGAGATGGAGGTCGCGCATGATAGCGTTTGAAGCTGTGCATACGGCAACGCTGAAGGTACTGATCGTCGACGACCACCCGATGGTGCGAGAGGGCCTTGCAGGCATCTTCGCGCGATACAACATCAGCGTGACCGGGCTTGCGGCCAATGGACAAGCGGCCATCGAGATGTTCCAGGCGGAGAAGCCGGATGTGGTGCTGCTGGACCTGCGGCTCCCGGACCAGAGCGGCATTGAAGTATTGCGAACGCTGCTCGCGCTCGATCCACTGACGCGAGTGGTGATGCTGACCTCGGCGCAGGGCGATGCATCGGTGTATGAAGCAATCAGCGCGGGTGCGTGCGGATATCTTCTGAAAGGGATCGAGGGCGGGGCGCTGGCCGAGCAATTGCGTCGTGTCGTCGCAGGTGGAAAGGCCCTGCCTGCTGAGACCACGGAGAAGTTGGCGACCTACATCGGATCGCGCAAGCTGAGTGAACGCGAGGTCGAGGTTCTCACGTTGATCTCGCGAGGCAAGAGCAACAAGGAAGCCGCTCAACTCCTGTTCATCACGGAAGACACCGTAAAGATGCACGTGAAGAACATCCTGCAGAAGCTGCAGGCCAGCGACAGGACGCAGGCCGTCGTGATCGCACTGCAGCGCGGCTTCCTGAATCTATAGGCCGATTACTCCGTCACGACAACAGTAAGGTCAAAACTCCGGCTCTGATTGAGGACGGGAGAGTATCCGTTGACCGTAACGCGATACGTTCCGGGTGCCGTGTGCGCCGGTAGATGCGCCGAGCATCCCGTCGACAAGAACAGCGCAAACATGGCGACCAGGCCGAGAAGTCGCACGCGATGGCGGATGCGCGGCAGGAAGAAGAACAGCAAAGAGCAGAACGCAACCGGCGCTGCTGGGCCGAAGGGCCGGTTCCCTGTAGCAGAACGGTCGCTGCGAAAGTCCTGAAGCGCGTCGGTATCGAGGGTGAGCGTCACAGGAGTGGGCGCGTCCAGCTTCAGCGTAGCTGCGGATGGCGCGAACCTGCAGGTGACGTAAGCAGGCAGATTGCCGCAGCTCAGGGCGATGGTGTCACTCAAGCCTCCGAGCGAAGTGACCATCAGATCGACGTCCGCATGGTACTCGGTCTTGATGGTGATCGAGGTCTCCGCGGCGGCAACCGTGAAGTCCTGTGGCTCGATCGTCACCGTCGCTGGCGTAGAGGGCGAGGACGGAGCGAAGACCTGGTTGAGCGGAGTATAAGTCGCCGCAAGCGTGTGCGAGCCGATGGCAAGCGAAGAGATCGCTGCGCTGACCGTTCCCTGCGCACTGACAGACTGGCTTGCAAGTACAGCCGAAGTGCTCGTGTCCGTGATGGTGATTGTTCCTGTTGGGATCGCGGTAGTTCCGGGGGCTGTCACCGTCGCAGTAAGTGTGACCGGTTGCGAGTGAAAGGCGGTCGCGGAGCTTGAGGTGAGAGTGATCGCTGTAGGTGCCGGATCGATGATCTCGCTCACCGACGCAGCGGTAGATGCGGCATAGGAAGAGTTTCCGGCAAAGCTCGCGCCCAGGCTATAGGTGCCGGTCGTGAGCGCGGTGGTGACCAGGCTTGCGTTGCCATTCGCATCAGTCACCGCGGAGCCCAGGCTGTTGCCATTGGCGGTGAACAGGATTGTGTCTCCAGCGACGCGACTGGAGACAGGGTCGGTCTGGAACTGCGCCTTCAACGTGACCGGCTGAAAGCTCGTCGTGCGAGGCGGCGTCGTCGAGAGACTGAGCGCGTCGTCGCCGAGCGTAATGTCGAGCGGAATCGTGGCCGAGCTGGGGCCGTGACTGGCGACTCCGGAGAACGTTGCCGTGATCTGTTGCTGACCCGCAGGCAGGTTCGACAGCGTCGACTGCGCAGTGCCAGCGGCGTTGACGGAGAAGCTCCCCAGCGGGCCGCCGAGCGACGAAGAGAACGCAACCGAGCCGCCGGTCAGGCTGGTCGTTCCGTCACTTCCAGTGATCGCCGCAGTCAGCGTAACCGGCTTGCCCAGCGGCGACGGTGAGGGGTTGGCGGAGAGATGGGTGATGCTCGTTGCCAGGTGCACATCGATCAGGCACGCGGAGGAACTGAGAGCGTAGCCGTTGGTGGTCGCGTAGGTGGCGAAAAGCGTATCGGTGCCGATAGGCAGTGGAGGAAAGATGCCGGAGGCAGAGCCCGTTCCGTTCAGCACCAGAGTGGCGTAGGCGTTCCCATTGAAGGTGACGTTGACGGTGCCGGCCGGCGTACCGCTTGAGCCCGTGACCATGGCGGCAAGGTTGATGGACTGATCTGAGCCCGCTGGATTGGGCGTGCAGTTGAACGCGAGGCTGGAGGTCAGGCCGGGCTTGACCTCCTGGGTATAGGCTGCTTCGACTGAAACGTGCGATTCGTCACCGGGAAAGATCGCGACGAGATGATGAATCCCTACGGAGAGATTGCTTATCTTTGACAAGGCATTGCCGTTGGCGTCCGGAGTCGGTTCGTCGAGGGTTATTTGGATTCCGGTAACGTCGTCAAGAACGATGGGCTTCAAGACTGCATGGTCCGGTGTGCGGACCGTGATGGTGAAGGTCACGGTCTGGCCAAAGGTCGAGGGGTTGATGTCGGAGGTGAGATTGATCGTGGGGGTGTACTTGCCGACGAAGACATAGACCTTGACGGGGATAGCCGGGGTGAACTCTCCCTCTCCCGCGTAGCTGGCGGTGAAGAGATGAACCCCGGGTGTAAGCAGAGGCGTTGTCACCGACGCGGAGCCATCCCCGGCGATCATTGCAGAGCCCAGCGGCTTCTCGTCTTCAAGGAAAGCCACAGTGCCCGTGGGTACGCCGTTTGCGGAGTGGAGCTGCGCGACAAGATCGATAGTCGTGCCAGCGTTGACAGAGATACTCGAGGGCGTAAGAGTAATGGTCGTTGGATTCGCGTCGACTGTTCCCTGCGCCTCGTACGCTCCAAGATCGACGATGGGATATCCCTGCCCGGTGGCGTCGACAGGCCGGGTGTTGCCTTCAAGGTCCTTCGTCTGGAGATACAGGACGCTGTTCTTGCCGGCGTCGATCGCGGCGGAGACCGGCAGCAGGTGGAAGTCGCCGGTGCTCGCATCGGTGAACCTTGGGTTGAAGGAGAGATCTCCAAGCCCATCGCAGCTACCGCCAAGCGCGGCACCTGTGCCGTTGAAGATGTCGTTGGTGTCCAGCACCGGCGGCGTCGGATTGTCGAATCCCTTGGTGCTGACGCAGTTCACCGCCGGCATAGATCCCGAGCCAAGGATGATGTTGTTGACCAGGCTCACCGGCGATAGCGCCTGTTGCAGATCGACCTGCGTCGACGAGGGCAAAGTCGCCGAGCTCGCGGACAGGAAGCCCGTGTTGTTCGAGATCGTGTTGTTGGCGATGAGCGAAAGAGCGGGCGTGGCTCCAGCAGAATTGAAGAAGAGTCTGAGGCCTCCGTCTCCTTTAGTGGCCTTGTTGCCGTAGACGAGGTTCTGGAGAAAGAGCAGGACTCCTGCGGTGTTCGCCGACCCACCTCCCCCACTCGACGGGTCGTTCATCGAGAACGCAGCGCCGATGCCACCGCTCAGGTTGTTGCGAATGATGTTGTTCTCGATGATGGCCGATGTGCCGCCGAAGATATAGATGCCGGTGGCGGAGACTGCCTCCGGAGCGTTGTTCTCCTCGATCGTGTTCCCGATCACCACCGGCGTGAGGTCCTTGAAGGGAGTCGCGTACGATCCGCCATTCAGCGAGATCGCCGGGCCGCCAGGTGGCAGACAGATAAACGCCGCACTGAACAGCGTCTGCGTAATCTCGTTGCCCTGGATGAGCGGGTTGCCGGAGTTCGAGTACACGCCCGCACAGCTGTTCGTGGTCAACACGTTGTTCAGGATCGTGGGGCTGGCCTGCGGCCCAACATACACTCCGCCCGTAGTGCTGGGATTGCCCTTGTAGTCAAAGGTAGTGCTGCCGTACTCGAGCGTCAGGTTCGAGAGAATGCTCGCGCGTGTCTCCTGAGACTGGAAGGTGACAACGGGAGCCTTGAACGAGCCGTTGACGATCGTTGTCGTCGGACCAGCCGAGCTTGTAACCGTGATTGCCTTGCCTAAGAAGTCGAGGTTCTCGTAGTAGGTGCCGGGGGCGATGAGCACCGTGTCGCCGTCGACCGCAGCGCCGATCGCATCCTGGATCTTTGCGTAGTCGGCCGGTACCTGAATCGTCCTCTGAGCCGACGCTGACAAGCAACAGGCAGCGAGCAGAAGGAAGCTGAAGATCTTTGCGGCAATCCGTACGCGAAACGTACACCACGGCGACGAAGGGCTCGCGAATTCAGGAGAGGTAGAGAGGCTCAAGAGTTTGTCTCGATCTTTTCGCTGCGTCTTCGTTCGACTGAGAAAAAGGACCGCCGATGCCTCGGCGGTCCTCCCTTGGTTCAGATTTACCGCGCCATTCTTACTGCAGGGTGGCCGGAACGGTAAGAGCATGGCTCAGTGTTCCGGAGGTTGCGTTGAGGGTGAGGTTGAACGTGCCGGTGATCGTCTGGTTGAGGGTGTCGGCGCTCTGGCTGCTCAGGTTCTTGCTGTCACCGGAGTAGGTTGCCGTGATGGAGTGGGTGCCGACGGAGAGCGTGCTCGTAGAGAGCGTCGCTACACCGCCGCTAACGGTTGCGGGTGTACCGATGGCGGTGCCGTTATCGGAGAACGTTACGGTTCCAGTGACATTGTCCGAGGAGCTGATTGTGGCTTCCAGAGTGACCGCCGAACCGGAAGCCACCTTCGTGCTGGAAGAGGTAAGCGCGAGCGCGGTGGACTTCGGCGAACCGTTACCGCCGCAACCCGAGAGCGAGACGGCGATACCGGCTGCGAACACCACGAGCAGCAGTTGCACGCGGCGGCGGCGCTTCGGCATGACCAGCATCAGCAGCGCGGCAAGCGCTCCTGCTCCGGTCGCACCCAGTGCCGGTGCCGCCATGCTGTTTTGTGCATGGGTCGCGGTGCCAGGGGCGGTGGAGGTGATGGTGATGGTTCCGCTTGCACCCGCAGCTACAGTTGCCGTGTTGCAGGTCAGGCCCACGGGTAGAGTGCCGCAGCTAAGGGCGACTGGGCCGTTGAAGCCAAGCACGCTCTGGCTGGTGACATCGACCGCCGCGGACTGGCCGGCGACAACGATCAGGGGGTTGGGGGTGGCAACGACCGAGAAGTCGGGAGTCGTTGCGTCGATGGTCACAGCAGTGGCGGTGGTGGCGGTGTTCCAGTTGACGTCGCCCGAGTAGACCGCGGTGATGCTATGGATACCGCTGGCGAGCACGGGAGCGAGAGTGGCGATGAGGCTGCCACCATTACCGCCGTTGATGGGTTGAGGATTTCCGAGCGGGACGGCGGCGGCGGTGCCAACGGTGTCGAAGAACTGAACCGTTCCGGTCGGAGGAGCGGCCGCAAGCGTGGTTGGGGTGCTGACGATGGCAGCGGTGACGCTCGTCTGTCCTCCCGCCGCAACGTAGCCGGAGAGCGCGCTCAGTTGCAGGGTAGCCGTGGCCTTATTGACGGTGATGGGAATGATGGCGGTGCTGCTGCCGTTGAAGTTGGCGTCTCCGTCGTAGGTGGCGTAGACCTTCTCCACGCCGATGTTGCCTGCGCCCCAGCTCAGGAAGGCCGTCGCCTGACCGCCCACGAGGTTCACAGGAGCTACCTGGAGTCCGTCGGCGGTATGCACCGTGACCGTTCCCGAAGGGATGGTCGCGGAGGCCGTTGTCCTCGAAGGTGTGACGACGATGACCGCCTGCGTCTTACCGCCGATGACGGAGGTTGTGGAGTTGACGCTCAGGGTCGTCGAGGTGGTGATAGCTCCGCCTGCGCTGGTGATGAGTTCGTCATAGCCAAACAGCGTGCCTGCCTTGTAGTTGTTGTCCCCGGGATACGTTCCGGTCACATGATAGTCACCGGCGGCCGCGACGAAGGGGATGTTGGCGGTGCCGTCCGCACCGATGGTACCTGTGGTGATCAGAGCGCCGGTATCGTCGCGGTAGAGCGAGACGGTGCCGGTGGGCAGGACCACAGGATCGTTGTTGAAGTAAACCTGGGCCACAACGGTAGAGCCAGCAGGCGGAGTTAGCGAGCTAAGCAGGACCTCAAACTCAATCGATCCCTTGTTGATCGTGAAGGGGAAGGTCGAGGTGGACTTATTGAAGCTGCTATCGCCGCTATAGGTTGCGGTGAAGTTCACCGTGCCGAGCGGGTAGTCGCACTCCGTGTAAGGACCGCAGATAATGTAGATCGAGCCAGTGCTATCGAGCGGGTAGGTGCCGATGGTCTTGGTACCATCGTTGATCGCGATGGAACCTGTCGGGATACCGCCGCCGGAGTTGCCGGCAACGCTAATGGAGATGTACCAGTTGGTCCCCAGACCTATGCCCGTCGCCGGAACGATGGGATGCTTGCCGAGGATGAGGAACCGCGACGGAGCCAGGGTCTGTGGCGTCATCACGCTGTCTTCCGGCGTGACCGTAAGCGAGACGGGAGCGGAGGTGCTGGTGGCGTAGGTTGCGTCGCCAACGTACTGCGCCGTGAGGTTGTAGGTTCCACCCGGCAGGTTGTTAAGCGAAGCGGCATACTGACCGTTGACGAGCGTCTCGGGGATATCCGGGGTGGCGATGGAGGTTCCAGTGGCTTTGAGAAGGATGTCGCCCGAGGGAGTTCCCGAACCGGTGGTAGGCGATACGACGCTGGTCACGTTGACCGGTGTGCCGTGAGCGAACTTCGTAGAGGAGACAGTGAGAGTCGATGCAGTTGCGACGAGGGAGGTCGAGCCCCAGGCGCTTACAAGGTTGGCGGCGTTGACCGAGCCAAGGCCGCTGGCAAGATCGTAGCCGGGAGTTGCCGACCATCCAGACAGGAGTCCGTAGCCGTCGTTACCCACCTGCGTGGTGCAGTCGGGGTTGCCGAAATCGCAGAACAGGGCGTTGCTGCCAGCGGTGATGTCGTTGAAGACGCAGGAGCTGGCCTGGGTGGGATCGGTTTCGGTGGATGAGTCGCAGGAGTTGGATGCCTGCAGGTTGGCTAACTTATAGAGTTGATAGTTCGCCAGACCCTGATACTGCCCATTCTTCTGTTCGACCAGGGCCATAATGCCGGCCATCGAGGGCGAGGAAGCTGAGGTTCCGCCGATGATCGCAGCGGAGTTGAGTGAAATCGAGCCGTCGGGATTCGTGGTCCATTGGCAGGAGCCGTCGTAACAGATCATGTAGCCATCGTGGCCTCCCGCGGCGGCCAGCGACACGTCGGGAATGTCGCGGGCTCCATCCTGGGGAACGCCGGGACCGGTTTGCCACGCTGGCTTGGGGTAACCGCTCTGACAGTCGAAGAGGCCGGTAAAGAGACTCTTCGTATCGCCGTCCGGGTGTACGGAACAGTTACTCGCTCCGCCGGCACCGGCATAGGTGCCGTAGGTGTTGGGATCGTAGAAACAGTTGGTAGCGCTGACGGGAAGATACGGGTTGCAGGCTTCATTCCAAACTGTCTCGGGGATGTATCCCTTGACGGAGGAGAGGTCGGAGTTGACGCTGGTGTTCCAGTAGGTGTTGGTGCTGGTGTCAGCAAACTCGGTACCGCCGACGGCGGTGTTGAACGGCGTGGAAGCGAGAGCGCTGACGCCAAGACTGTAAGGCGTGGCGATGTATTCGTAGGGAACGTCGTCGCAGGCGCTGGAGCCGCTATCGCCCGCGGAGACGAACACGGAGATGCCTTCGGCGGCGGCCTGCTCCCAGAGGTTGTTGTAGAAGTCGATCTCGGATTGGCTCTGGGACTGCTCGCACGCGCCGAAGCTGACAGTCATGATGGGCGAGACGACGTTGTCGACGATGTAGGAGGCGGAGATGTCGACGCCGTCCGTCGAGTAGGTGCTGGCGCCGATGACGTAATTGATCTTCGCCTTGGGCGCAACGGCTCCGGACCATTCGACGTCGAGGATGGCCTCTTCGTCGTCACCGGGAATCACCCCGGGATCTCCGTTGGCGAGGATGAAGTTGGGGTCGTTGTAGGGCAGCCCGAAGACAGTACGGAACGCTTCGACGTCGGAGAGGCTGATGTCGGACCGGCCTACGATGGCGATGGAGACACCGGTGCCATCGGTTCCCGCGGCGATCAGCGGCTTGGTGTTGTAGATACGGGAGAAGTCTCCGGGCGCAAGAAAGGTGACCTCTGGAGACTCCTGCGAAGTGAAGTTCGGTTGGGCGATGTTCTTATCGCCTCCAAGGGCGGCGACGGCAGCGGTATCGGCGGACGAAAGAGCCGCGGCGGTACGAAGCATCTTGCCGTCCGATCCGCGCTTGATGTTCGCAACCGGGCTGTGGAGAGGACGCTTGGTGAAGCTGTTGGCGCTTAGAAGACCTGCCACTGCGGGGGAGAGGGCGTCCGGGATCGAGATCGGCTTGGCGTTCGCGTACTGCTTCGCGCCCGCCGCCGAGTACGAGTGGATCTCCGTCGCGAACGCGCTCTCGACCTGCGAGGATGTTCCTGAAAATCGGATCCACCCTTTTCCGTTAGCGACCTGGTTGACGGTGAAGCCATTCGAAGTGAGCCACGTGGCAACCGTCTTCGCGTCGGCATCGGAGACACCGAAGCGGGAGCCAAACTCCGCGGGAGTGATCCACTTGTGAAAGTTGGGAGAGTTCGGATTCTGCACGTCCGCGACGAACTTGTTGAGCGCGGTAACCTGGGCAGCGCTGGGCTTGAGCCGCAGCAGCATGTCTTTCATCGGCAACGCGGCTGAAGCGCGACCGAGATCGGATGCCGACCTCACCTGCACGGGAACGCTGTCCGCGATGGTATGCCTGACAGAAGCATCGACCGGCTTGGTGATCTGCGCGACCGGCGGTGACACAGTTTGGGCTGACGCGGTATATGCCGCAAGGGAGGCAGCGCCGAGAAAAGACCAGGCTAGGCCACGAAGCTTGTTCAAGATCATTACTTGTTCTCCAGGTGCGGTGACTAAGATCGCTCTCATCGAGCCGTTGCGAAATCGTGGACATGGCGAAGAACGGGTGACTTTGAAGCGCAGCTCATCCACGACAGCGAATGAGCACCTTCGCCGATCGAGAGAGATGAATTTTGTCAACTTTGGCTTGCGCTTAGCTTAGCAAAGAGTTCCGAAGATGAATGACTCGTGAAGAGTACATTTCAACCTACTCGAACGGGTAGGTTGGGGGCCTATCCCAACGTCGTTCGTGCAGTCGACTGGCTCATCGACTCCATGATCGTTGGCGGCAGAATCCTGACCGCGCACAAGGACGCGGTCCAACTCGACGCCGGCACCTCATCCGTCATGCTGCGCTACGACATCTGCTGTCGACCGGTGAGATGTCACCCACGATCGACACATGGCAGGGCCCCTGACCCTTAGCCATTCGGACTCGGACCGAAGAGAGTCCCTCAGCGGCTAAAGCCGGAAGACAACAGGAAGCTCTTGCGGGACGGCTCAAGCCTTGCCCTTAAGCAAGGCCGATTGAATGAAGAAGACACTACGGGCATCGAAGGTGCTAGAGCTTGATGAAGATCTTGCGCCGGTACAGCCCCAGCACCGGCACAAAACATACCGCCACAAACAACAACGAATAGATCAGCGAAAGAAACGCCGGAGACCCCAGACCCGGCGGGATCAACCGGAACAGCCACTGCTGCAGCGTCTCCTGATGCCCCACAGGAATTGCGCTCAACAACACCGCCAGCACCTCGCTGAAGATATACGCCGTCAACGCGTTGCTGCCGAACGCCAGCCACGGCACCAGGCTCTTCCGCAACCGTGAGTCCCGCTCTCCGCGGCAATCAATTCCCCGATACAGGGCTGCGAGCAAGACGATGTCCAGACCCGCATTGAACAATACGAACGAGCTCGTCCACAGGCGCTTGTTCAGCGGAAAGCTTTGTCCCCACGCGAGGCCGCCGCCTAGCAGCAGGACCCCGCACAGCAGCAGCCAGACAGCCTTTCGGCGCTCCGAAGTTTCACCGCGCAGCCACAAGGCACTCAGCGTTCCAAAGAGCGTCGTTGCTACTGCGGGCAGTGTGCTGAGCAGCCCCTCCGGATCGTAAAACCCCTGATGATAGAGATGCGTGACCGGCACCAGCCTCCGATCCAGCCACGCCGTCAGGTTCCCACGCGGGTCGAGCAGAGGCACATCGATTCCCGGCAGCCCAAATCCCGGCACAGGGACATCGCACAACAGCAGCCTATACCCTACCAGCGCCATGACCACAACCGCAGCACACGCGGGTGCGCGCCCGTACAGAAAGATGACACTCGCAAACAGGTAGCACAGCGCGATCCGTTGCAGCACGCCATAGTACCGCAGCTCACCCATGTGAAACATCGGCAGAGCGTTCAACGCCAGCCCGATCGCTGCGATCACTGCCGCACGTCGAAGCACCTGCGCGAGCACCGCAACCTGCGTATCCCCTCGCTCCAGCCTGCGCGGCAGCGCAATCGCGATGGAAGCCCCCACGATGAACAGGAACATTGGAAACACGACATCCGCCAGGCTGCATCCGTTCCAGGCCGAGTGACGCAGCTCCCCATAAGCGATCGACGCGGCCCCGGCGTTGTTGACCAGGATCATGAGCGCCACCGTGGCACCACGCAGCACATCGAGCGAAAGTAGACGGGGAGCCTTGATCGTTCTCGCAGGAATCATGGCAGCTCTTCTTTCTTCGAAAGCTCAGGCCAAGCGCCGAATGCGCAGCTCCCCGGTTGTGGGTGCTGCGCATTCGGGTGGGACATTTGTTCAGGCCCCTGCTGGTTCAACCTCTTATGCCGTTCCCCAAATGCTAAGGAACGGGCTGCGGCTTAGCCCTGTTGCGGACTAGAAGCTGAACTTCGCCGCGAACTCCACCGTGCGCTGTTCATAGGCGGGCGTTCCGGAGATTCCGGTGATCGTACCCACGCTCGACGTGTTGCTGATCGCGGCGTTCGGGGTGGCAAAGTTCGGGTGATTGAAGACGTTGAACGAGTCCGCCCGAAGCTGCACGTTGTACCGCTCCTTGAACAGGATGTTCTTCTGCAGGTTCATGTCCCAGTTCTGGAAGCGGGGTCCGCGCAGCATGTCGTAGCCGGAGTTTCCGTAGGTGGCGTAGGTGGTTGCCCCGGCGGCGTTGGCGTAGACCGTGGCGCAGGTGCCGCTAAGCCCGGTTGTGGTGTAGCACGGAGGCGCGACGAACGCCGCCGGGTTGAACCACTGTGCCTTGGTCTTCTTGCTTGGATAGAGCGGCACACCAGGAACGATGTTCGCGCGGCCGCTTACCTGACCAGCCGGCGAGCCCGGTGCGGAATAGGTCACCGAGAAGGGCTGTCCGGTCTGGATGTCCGTGATGCCGGAGATCTGCCATCCGCTGACGATCTTGCTGACCAGGTTGCTGGAGCCGGAGAGAAACGCCTGTCCACGGCCGAACGGAAGCAGGTAGGAGTAGTTGAGTGCCAGCACTTGAGGCGTGATGCCGGAGACCGGTCCATAGCTGTCGTTCGGCGTTGCACCGGACGGGTTCTCAATGTTCTCCGTGCCGAGCACACGCGTCCACTGGTACTCCGCGCCGAAGGCGATGCCGTGGCTGTACTGCTTATGCAGGCCGAGTTGCAGTGAGTTCATCGAGCTGTGGAAGATGGGGTCGATGTTCTCAGTGATGGCGGAGAACGGCTGCACCAGGTTCGTGCTCTGGACGCTCACGCCAACGATCGGCGGGTTCTGCAGGTTGATGTTTGGCGTCGTCGTTCCAGGGCCGCCGAAGTTGTTCTGCTTCAGGTTGTGCTGGCCGACGTAGCCAACGCGGACGTCCAACCCTCTCTTGAACTGGTGCTCCACGGCAAGGTTGTACTCCTCGGTGTACGGGGTAGTCGTCTTGGGCTGGGTGAGGACCGAAGGGTTCGCGGTGAACTTGCCCGTCGCCGAGAAGGGATTGTTCATCGTGAAGGCCGGAGTGCCGGACGTCGAGTTGGTATAGCTCTCTGAGCTGACAAAGGGGAGCGTGGTAAAGGGTGCGGTATCGATATAGTTAGACGCCAGCAGGTTGAAGTAGAGGCCAGCCGCGCCACGGATGACCGTGTTCGGCAGAATCTCATAGGCGAAGCCAAAGCGCGGGGCGAAGTTCTTCTTCGCCTGGCCGAGGTAGCTGAAGACGTTGTTCGGCAGACCAACCTGCGAGGAGAGCGCGATCGGGATCGCACCGTTGATAAAGGCGGGAATCGAAGCCGACGGATAGGCCTTGCCAAAGACGACTACTTCCTTCAGCGAGGGAATGTAGAGCGACTCCGCACCATAGGGGCTGGGCTTGAACCACTGCAGGTCGTAACGCAGGCCGGCGTTGATGGTGAGCTTCGGAACCGGCTTCCAGTCGTCCTGCACATATCCCGCATACTGGGCAGAGATGTTGCGGACAATGTAGTTGTTCGGCGTCGCGTTGCCGGTCGAGACGGGATCGCCGAGGAGGAAGTCGGCGAACGCGATGCCGGAGTAGTGGCCGTTGAAGGTGAACGAGCCGCGTTGCGGGCTCTCCGCCGAGTCGTTGAAGTGGTTGTCGTAGAGGTAGGAGGCGCCGATCTTGACGGTGTGCTTGGCGAAGACCTTGGTGAGGGCACCGACGATCTGGCCGTCCTGTTCGAGGTCTTTCGATCCCGACTCGGAGACGCTCTGGATGTTCGTGATTGTGATCTGCGGTGCGCCTTCGATTAGCTCCGGCCCGAGGCCGGGAATGATCGAAGAGAAGTCGGTCTTGTAGTTCTGAGGCGTGCGGTAGATGGGAAGGTGGAAGTACGAACCGTAGACGTCGAGCAGCAGCGTCGATGAGAAGGTGTGCGTATAGCCGGCGATGAAGTTGCTGTTGTGCTCGCCGTCCTGCGCGTTGCCGCCCTGCAGGCTGTCCGATCCGTTGGTCGCGTTTGGGCCGTAGAACGCTCGCAGCCAGGTGAAGCGGACCTGGTCGTTCGGGCCGATCTTGTGGTCGACGCGCAGCGAAAACCGCGTGGACTTGCTCAGCTCCTGCACCTCTTCAAAGGTGTTGGTGCCGCAGCCGCTGGTGGTTGGCTTGGGATAGAGGATGTTCAGCAGTTGCTGATCGACGGGATTCAACGTCGTATTGATGACGTTACCCGGAAAGGGAAGCCCGGTCGCCGGATTGATGATGATGGTGGGGGTGAGGACGCCGTTGACCTTCTGCTCACAGGCACCGCCGGCGAGGAACTCGCTGAAGTCGCCCTGGCGCTCCAGCAGGCTGGGCTGCTGCGTGCTGAGCGCATAGGACTGGGTGAGATGGAACCCCTCGAAGGCGGCGAAGAAGAAGCTGCGGTCACGACCGTTGTAGAGCTTGGGGATAAAGATGGGGCCGCTCAGGTTCCCGCCGTACTCGTTGCGCTGGTAGGGCGGCCGCGCCTGCGATCCGCTGAAGTAGCTCTTCGCACCCATGCCCTTGGACCGGTTGAACTCGAAGGCCCCGCCGTGCAGCTTGTTGGTGCCGCTGGCGCTGACGACGATGATCTGAGCGGGCTGGTTGAACTCTGCCGGTGCGCCGGTGGTGAGGATCTTGAACTCAGCGATGGCGTCAAGCGAGGGGACTTCGCCCTCGCCACGCTGCAGGGTGACCTCCTGGTTGGTGACGCCATCGAGCGTCGAACCCAGGCCGCCGTAAGCGTTCCTTCCGCCCGTCCCGATGGCCGCCGTGACTCCGCGCGTATCGAGCTGGTCCTGCGCACCCACGCCCTGGACTCCGGGTGCCAACGCCACCAGACCGTTAATTCCCAGGCGGCCATTGAGCGGCGTGTTCTGGATCGCCTGGCTGTCGATGACCGAACCCACCGAGGAGTCTTCGGTCTGGATCGTCGGCCCCGCGCTCGTGACTTCGACCGTCTGGTCGGTTCCGCCGACGGTCAGCTCCGCGTTGATCTGCGCCACCTGGTCGATCGAGAGCGTGATCGCGCTCTGCTTATACGACTTGAACGTCGCCTTGGCGACCGTGACGGTGTACTGCCCTGGAGGCAGCTGAGTCACCGTATAGCTCCCCACGTCGGAGGTGGTCACGGTGTGGACGGCGTTCGTCCCCAGGTCCTTTACCGTGACCGTCGCCCCCGGTATCGCCGCTCCCGTCGAGTCCACCACCGTGCCGGTGATCGTTCCCGTGATGCCCTGCGCCAACAGCGCGGGCGTCGCGCTAAGACAGAGAACAAACACGAACAGCGCAAGCAGATACTGGACGGTCAGCTTCTTGCCGCTCTTACGGCCAATCAGGTGTGTGGATGACTCCATCTTTTTCTGAGGTGCGTTCATTCTGGTCTCCTTCTTACGCTTTCGCGTTGTACCTCTCTTGGTGGCTTTGTTGCTCTTGTTCCGGCTGTAGAGCGCCGGTCGGGCCGCTTCACAGCGCAAATATTTCTATAAGAAGAACGGCGATAACACTGCCTAGCTCAGACGACGATGGACAAGTGAATTTACAGTAAGTCCACGGTGAAACCTCTCGTTAGGTCACTTTGCGGCAATGGGTTCTTTACTCATCTCGAAGACCAGATTGCCTCCGCCCACAATCTCCTGATGCAGCAAGTAGCTTCGATCCAGCCGCACGCCGTTCCATGTCACAGACCTGACATAGAACGCTCCGGCCTCCGCGCCCTTCGCCATGATGTGCAGCGGCTTGCCATTCTCCGGATGCAGCACCATCTCATCGAAGTGCGGCGTCCCAATCTCGTACCGCGGAGTTCCCGGAGTCACGGGATAGAAGCCCATCGCCGAGAGCACATACCAGGCCGACATCTGTCCTGCGTCATCGTTGCCAGCCAGACCGTTTGGAGCATTGTGATAGAGCGTCGTCATGATCTCGTGGACATGGCTCTGCGTCTTCGACGGCACACCGGCTTCGTTGTACAGATAGGCAATGTGGTGGCTTGGCTCGTTGCCATGGTCGTAGAGAGCCTTGGCAAAGAGCGCATCGAGTTTCGCCTCAAACGGCTTCGGGCCGCCCAGAAAGCCGATCAAGCCGGGCACGTCATGCAGGACGAAGAAGGTAAAGACGAACGGGGTGGACTCCGTGATGTAGCTCGCCTTCGCCGCCGGATCGAACGGAGTCACCCAGCTTCCATCGGAGTGTCTGCCGCGCGCGAATCCCACCGCCGGATCGATCACATTGCGCCAATCTTCTGATCGTTTCGCAAATAGGGCTGCGTCGTCGGAGTGTCCCAGCGCCTTCGCCATCACACTCACCTCGAAGTCGTCGTAGGCGTAGTCCAGCGTTCGCGATACCTGCTCGTTCGCATGGAAGGCGTAGGGTACCTTGTCCTCCAGCGGGATGTATCCGTATTTCATGTAGGAATCCAGCGCCCGCCGTCCGCGGCCGTTCTTGTACAACTCGAACTCCGGCTTTTCCAGCGCATTCTTGCGCATCAGCCTATAGGCGGCAGCGGTATCGAACCCGCGAATTCCCTTCACATAGGCGTCGGTAATGATCGCGGTCGTATGGTCGCCGGTCATCTCGGTCGTGTAGCTGTTCCATGCTGGAAAGATGGGCAAGTTTCCGCCCTGCTCGCCCTTCGCGATCAGCGACTTCACCATGTCCAGGTCGCGCTTCGGCTCGAGGATCGTAAACAGTGGATGCACCCCGCGGAAGGTGTCCCACGCCGAGAAGTCGCAGTAGTAGATGAACCCCTCCGCCCGCTCGATCGCCTTTCCGTCGGCAAACTTCGGATACGTTCCACTCACATCGGAGAATGTCCTTGGCAGCAGCATCGCGTGATACATCGCCGTGTAAAACGTGACCTTGTCGGGCGAGTTCCCCGCCACCTCGACCCCGCCCAGTGCCTTGTCCCAGGCCGCATGGGCCTTCGCGGCCACACCGTCGAAGTCCCAGCCGGGGATTTCCTCCTCAAGGTTCTTTCGCGCTTCCTCCAGGCTCACAAAGGATGTCCCGATCCGAACCCGCACCAAGCCGTCCTTCGGCAACGCGAAGGAAACAAAGGCACCTAGCGGCATGGCGTCCGCAACCTGCTCCGTTTTTCCGTCGGCCCGATTTGCCCCGGCCCAAGTCCCGCCTACTTCAAACGGACGGTCGAACCGCACCACGACCCACCCTGAAAATCCCGCTGGCTGTCCATCCCCGGCATAGATCCGGTGAACTGGATTCTCGCCAGTAATCTCCTGGCGTTTGACGTCGATCTGGACTGTCCCATGCCCCAGCCGGAGGTTGCCTTCCAATCCAAGAAACCCGACCGTCTGCCCCGCCGGATACCGAAACCGCATGATCCCCGCCCGCTGAGTACCGGTTATCTCCGCATGGATCCCGCTATCCAGATCCACACTGTACTTGTAGGGCCGTGCTAGCTCGCTCTGACGCGGGAAGCCTGCCCCCCACTGTGCGGCACCCAGCTTCGCTGCATCCTTGAGCGGCATCAAGGTAAAGCTGCCGTAGTCCTGGGCGCAGGAACCGGACAAGAAGTGGCTGCCGCGAAACCCCTGAATCTGCTTGTCCACGATGTAATACGGCGAGACGCACTTGTCTTCCCCTGCCCGCGTCTGGGGCGTCCACTCCGTCATGGCGAACGGCACACCGGTCGAAGGGTACGTCTGCCCTTCTGCCGCCGTACCGATCATCTCGTTGACCTGATCGGCCAGCGATTGTGGCGATTTCGCCACCTGTGCCGCAGCAGAGCTGCCCTGCAGTGGACTCAAAGCGCTCAGAATTAGGCAGATGGTGAAAAGGGGTCGGAGGGGCATAACGGACGATTGTCCGCATCGAAAACGCCACGCACAAGTAAGCAATCCAACATTTACATCATGTCTTTACAGTGAGAGATCGCTGTTTGCCCGTTAGAAATCTACTTTGTGTACCCACGCACCGCCACGATCGCCGTCTGCAAGGTAGTTCCCTCCAGACGCGTCGACGACAGGAGCACCTCAAAGTACGGATAGCTCCCTTGCGGAAGTCGCTGCCGGATCGCAGCCAACCCTTCGCTGGAGGTAATGAACTCACCCGCCGCCCGGGTCCCCTGCGAGTCCGTCCCGGCGAGAATCAGGGCATACCGGTGGGCGCTCAGGTTCGGCACAAACGCGACCACGCTGAGGTCCCGGTTCCGATCATTCACAATCTCATACACGGCCTGCTCGCCCTTCAACGGAGCCCGGTTGACCACATACGACCGGTGCCGGGCCGGATCGTACTCCACATAGAAGTTCAGGCGGTCTTTGTAAAGCTCCACCCACGGGTTCGATTGCCGGCTCCCAATCAGGACGACGTTGTGACTCTTGATCGCTTGTGGCGTGTACGACCGCGCCGAGGCCAGCCGCGTCAGCGGAGAACGCGCGTTGAGCGCGAGCACCTGCTCAGCCGCCTCGAAGTCCCCCACGCTGCCCGTGTTGCGGCTCAGCACCAGGTTCAGCGCGTCCCGCGTCTGCGGCGTAACCTCCGGCATGTTGGCGTAGTTCTTGTACTCGTAGTCCAGATAATCGTCCAGCGAGATTGGCCGCTGCAGCAGGTCCTCCGCCAGCGCATAGGAAGTGTCCGCGGTCACGATGTCCATCTGCTCGCCAGACGCGAAGAACTGCCCCCAGAACGCCGCCCGGCCCGCGTCCGCCTGCCATGGCTGCAACTCATTGCGCAAGGTCCGAGCCTGCCACCAGAAGACAGCCGCCGCGACCAGCGCCAGGGCCAGAGCCGATCCCAGAAGCCATAGGACCCATGTACCCACGTCGCGACCGCTCCGCGCCGATTTCGCGGTGACCACTTCGACCGGCTTCGCTTCTATCGCAGGTATCTCGCGATGGGGTTCAGGAGGATTTTCGAGCGACTCAACCGGCTTGACCACCTCGACGGCCGGACGCGCCACAAAGACCGGTAGATATCCGCCCCGGGGAATCTCCATCAGCACTGGCTCCGCCGCGCCCTCCGTCTCGAAGTAGTGGCATAGACGCTTGCGGAGTTCCGACACATTCACGCGGACGATGTTGTCGATATTGGTGTCGTAGTTTTCTGGGCGTCCAAAGACCGCCGCCCCGATCTCCTGCTCGCGGATGCTCGCCGCGTGCGATTTGAGCGAACGCTGACCCACATAGAGCAGAAGCTCCCGCAGGCGTGTCGCCCGGCGAAGTTCCTGGCTATTCACAACGCGCTGCAACAACTCCCAGGCCGAGTCTGGATCGAGTTCTAAAGGCGGTACTTCGAAAGGCATTCTTCTCCCAAAAGACTGCGGGCATCCAGACCAGCGTTCCCAATCAGTATCCGGGCCGACGGGATACTAGAAATCATACCCCGCACACCACACGTTGAGTGTTGGCTAGGCGCCCGAAGCTGGCCCTCATCAGGGATGTGGATAATAGAGCTTCAAAGCCCATGCGCATCGACCGCCACCGCATCCCGAATCTGGTCCGTCTCTTTGCCGTTCTGCTGCTACTTTCTCCCGTCCTTGCCGCGCAACCTCGCCTTGTTGGCTTCAGCTCGCGCCCCGGCACCTTTCGTCTTTCCGCTTCAGGGCACACTGCCACCATCTTTCTGTCGCCGGAGGACGCACCCGCGCTCGGCACCGCGGTGGAAGCCTTCGCCGACGACGTGAACCGTGTCACTGGCAATCGTCCCCGCATCGTATCCTCTCTTACAGGTCTCAGCAACGCGGACGTGGTGCTCGTCGGCACTGTCGCGCACTTGCCCCAGCTCCCGCACCTCGACACTGCCGCTATCGCCGGCCAATGGGAGTCCGCCCTCACCACCACACTCGACCACCCGCTCCCAGGCATCGCCCACGCACTCGTCTTTGCTGGCAGCGACCGGCGCGGCGCGGCCTTCGCCCTCTTTACACTCTCGCGCCAGATGGGCGTCTCTCCGTGGTACTGGTGGGCAGACGTGCCGGTCGCGCATCGCGCCTCCATCTACATCTCCGCCCATAACGTCGTGCAGCCTTCGCCCTCCGTCCAGTATCGCGGCATCTTCCTCAATGACGAAGATTGGGGACTGCGTCCCTGGGCCTCCGCGAAGATAGACTCTAAACTCCATGCCATCGGACCGAACACCTACGACCGCATCTTCGAACTTCTGCTCCGACTGCACGCCAACTCGCTATGGCCGGCCATGCACCCCGGCACGCTGCCGTTCAACGCTGTGCCGGAAGACGCAATCCTCGCGGACAAGTGGGGCATCGTCATGGGCTCCTCGCACTCCGAGGCACTTCTGCGCAACAACGTCGGCGAGTGGTCCGAGGCTGCGCCACCCAAAGGCGACGGGCCCTGGAACTACCAGCTCAATCGCGACGCCATGATCCGCTACTGGGACCAGCGCCTCCAGGCCAATGGCAAGTACGAGAACTTCTACACCGTCGGACTGCGCGGCGTTCACGACACCGGCCTCGAAGCCACCGGCGACGACCAGGTCAAGGCCCGCCTCGTCGAGCAGGCCATCGGCGACCAGCGCGCTCTCCTCGCGCATCGCGTCAACCCCGACCTCACCCAAGTCCCTCAGGTCATCTGGCTCTACAAAGAGTCCCTCCAGCTCTTCCGCGCCGGCATGAAGGTCCCGCCTGACGTCACCCTTGGCTGGACCGACGACAACTACGGCTACATCCGCCAGCTCCCGACCGTGGCCGAACAACAACGTCCCGGTGGATCCGGTCTCTACTACCACGTCTCCTACTGGGGCTTTCCCCACGACTACCTCTGGCTCTGCTCCACCCCGCCAGCCTTGATGCGCGAAGAGCTCACCAAGGCCTTCGACCACGGCGTTCGCCGCTACTGGGTCCTCAACGTCGGCGACCTCAAACCAGCCGAGTCCGACATCGACTACTTCATGCAGCTCGCCTGGGATGAACCGACCGTCTCCCGCGAATCCCAGCACGACTTCCTCGCACGCTGGTTCGCCGAGCAGCTTCCGTCCGTAGACTCCCAAGAACTCGCCACACTCTACGACAGCTACTACCATCTCAACTTCATCCGTAAACCCGAGTTCATGGGCTTCAACGGCTACAACGACGGCATCAATCGCACCGCGTTCAATCCGCTGGCCTTCGGCGACCAAAACGCAATCCGGTTCGCCGCGTGGCAGAAGCTTTACGACGAAGCCGAGGCCCTCGAGCAGAAGCTCCCTGCCGCCGCGCGATCGTCCTACTTTGAACTCGTAGCCTACCCTGTCGAAGCTGCGGCGGCGATGAACCAGAAGTTCCTATCTACGGATAGAACCTATCTCGACGCCCACGACCAAAGCCCGACCGCTCTAGCCACCGACACCGCCAAGGCCCGTGCTTCCTACGAACGCATACAGAGTTTGACCGCGCAATACAACGACCTCCAAACGGGCAAATGGCAGGGCATAATGTCCGCCGCTCCCCGTGATCGCCACGTCTTCGAGATGCCCGCCACCGCGACCATGGCGGACGCAGCCAAACCGCTGCCCTCAGACTGGGGCAAGGGCGACCCCAATGCCACCATCTCCATCAATGCGACCAGTTTCAACCGCAAGGTCGATGGAACACTTGCCCGCTGGAATGTACTCCCCGAGTTAGGCATCTCTGAAGGCGGCTCCGTTACCTATGGTTCTCCCGGCCTGCTCGCGAACCAACCCACCGCGAGCCTCGCCCCGCAGCCCTCACTCGACTACGACTTCACCACCACCGTTGCCGGACCAGCCACGGTCACCCTTCACGTCCTGCCCACGTTCCCTCTGGACTCAGACCATGCTCAGCGCTTCGCCGTCAGCCTCGACGGTGCCCCAGCCTCCATCCTCGACACCGGTAGCACCGGCGAGTGGCATGAAGACTCCGCCCCCGTCTGGGCCGCCAACGTACTCCGCAACTCCGCCATCCTAACAATACCTGTCGCCAACCTTACCGCCGGTCGCCACACCCTGCGCCTTCTCTACCTCGACCCTGGCGTTATATTCGAGCATATTGTCATCACGCTGCCCAATGCGTCGCCGGCCTATCCCGTCCCCGGCAAGACTCGCGCATCTTCGTGAGCTCCTGGAGCAACCCTTCCGCCCCGAAGACGATGAACCCAACCATCTTCGATGGATCGCGCCGCTAGGCGCGGCGGCGCTTGGGAGTCGGCTTCTCCAACTCAAGATTGAACTCGTGGCGCACCACCGTGTGCGAGAGGACAAGGCTCGTCGTCGGTACGCCGTAGCTCAGGAGCTTCATGATGAGCTGCTCCAGTTCTTCAATCGATGAGACCAGCACCTTCATCATCAGGGCGTCACCGCCGGTCACGTGGTCGCATTCGCGCACCGCTTCAAGCGTCTTCACAAACTGCGTGAACTGCCGATAGCGCTCGCCATCGCACACCATGCGGATATGCGCCTTCACCGCGTACCCAAGAGCTGCGGGATCAATATCGATCCGATAGCCGCGAATGATCTTCGCCTCTTCAAGACGGTGAACGCGCTCTGCCGTCGCGGAGGGCGAAAGGCCAACTCGCCGGCCAAGTTCAGCGTACGTAGCGCGTGGATCTTTTTGGAGTTCAACCAGGATCTTGCGGCCGATGTTGTCGAGAACAGAACCATTGTCCATCTGAAGTCCTCCCAGGCAAGAGTGCTATAGCAACACGGGTAAGGCGCAATTCAATTGAGTTGATGGCTTGAGGCAGGAGCGCGTGCAACGGGGACGCGGCAGAGCCTGCGGAGAGTTCGCCTGCATTAACCGTATGCGATGGCCGCAAAGAATCGAAGTGAATTGACGCTGCGAAAACCGCATCCGGCGGTTGATCCAAGCTAATTCCAGGATATACGCACTTGAATCAATGGCTTAAACTCATCTTACCGCGATTTTCTTATAACACAGCGAAGTCTTGCTTGCGCTGAACCGGAGGCTACTTCAAGATGCGAACGGCGATGCCCACGAGCAACGCTCCGCTGTTTGCTAGAACGAATGCTTGCCTCTCTCCGACCTTCGAAGCCCGCAGGTATTGACCGGCTTGAATGTCGAGACCCTCTTCACGGGTCAGCGTTGCCAACTGCGCGCTTCCCTGTGAGCAGAGGAGAAAGAAGTCATCACAGGTCGGCACAAGGTATCGCGCTTCCTTGATGATCTCGAAGGTCGCACCGACCTTGCCGCGCCTCACCATCAGGTTCAGATCCTGCGTAGGGCCGCCAAACAAATCGCAAGACACGTCTTCCTCACCACGAAAGAAGAAAGGCACACGCTCTTCGTCGAGCCGATGATCCGGCCAAGCTGGGGAGCGAAGCGTGACACCATCTCCGCGCCAGAGCAGGATCGTGCGATCAACCCCCGGAAACGTAGAGAACTCTCCCGGCGCATCAATCTGCGCGATGCTGATCCGCCACAAAAAGTCGTTTGCCCCGGCCGCCGCGGGCGCAACGGCAAGCTGTCGCGTGGTGCCTCCACCGTTCTTCCACGGGATGGAGGCCACGCTGTCGATCGCAATGGGCGCTTGAATCTCCATCAAGCTCCTTATTCGACGGACCTGTTCGGAAGCAGCGGCAGCTTGAGGTGTGCCTTGCGCGCAGTCTCCTGCGCCAGCGCATAGCCAGCGTCCGCGTGTCGCATCACACCGGTCGCGGGATCGTTGAAGAGCACGCGCTTCAGCCGCGCATCCGCCTCTTCCGTGCCATCGCATACGATGACCACGCCGGAGTGCTGCGAATAGCCCATGCCCACGCCGCCTCCGTGATGCAGGCTGACCCAGGTCGCCCCACCTGCAGTGTTCAGCATGGCATTCAACAGCGGCCAGTCCGACACAGCATCGGAGCCATCGAGCATCGACTCCGTCTCACGGTTCGGGCTCGACACAGACCCCGTATCAAGATGGTCGCGACCGATCACGATGGGGGCCTTCAGCTCGCCGTTGCGCACCATCTCGTTGAACGCAAGCCCCGCAAGATGGCGCTGCCCCAGGCCCAGCCAGCAGATGCGCGAGGGTAAGCCCTGAAACGCAATGCGTTCGCGAGCCATGTCGAGCCAGCGATGAACGTGATCTTCTTCGGGAAAGATCTCCTTGATCTTTGCGTCGGTCTTGTAGATGTCTTCCGGGTCGCCCGAGAGTGCGACCCAGCGGAAAGGCCCCTTGCCCTCGCAGAAGAGCGGACGAATATAAGCGGGAACGAAGCCTGGAAAATCGAACGCATTCTTCACACCAGCTTCGAGCGCGACCTGCCGGATGTTATTGCCATAGTCAACAGTAGGCACGCCCATCTCGTGGAAAGCGAGCATCGCGCTCACATGGGCGGCGCATCCCTCCGCCGCTGCATCGCGAAGCGCCGCGTGCTGCGAAGAGTCCTTTGCAGCTTCTTTCCATTGCTCGACAGTCCAGCCCACCGGCAGGTATCCATTGATCAGATCGTGCGCCGAGGTCTGATCTGTAACAAGGTCAGGCCGTGGCCCACCAGCCTGTGCGCGACGCACGAGCTCCGGCAGCACCTCTGCCGCGTTGCCCAAAAGGCCAATAGACACGGCCTCCTTACGTTCACAGTGGTACTGGATCAGCTCAAGCGCGTGGTCAAGATCCCTGGCTTGCTTGTCGAGATAGCGCGAGCGCAGACGGAAGTCGATGCGCGATTGCTGGCACTCGATATTCAGCGAACAGGCATGAGCAAACGTCGCGGCAAGAGGCTGAGCTCCGCCCATGCCTCCGAGGCCAGCGGTAAGAATCCAGCGCCCGCGAAGATCGCCGCCATAGTGCTGCCGCCCGGCTTCGGCGAAGGTCTCATATGTTCCCTGCACGATGCCCTGGGACCCGATATAGATCCAGCTTCCGGCTGTCATCTGGCCATACATCATCAGGCCCTTGCGATCGAGCTCGTGAAACTTCGCCCACGTCGCCCACGCAGGCACAAGGTTCGAGTTCGCGATCAAAACGCGCGGCGCATTGGGATGCGTCTCGAAGACGCCGACGGGCTTGCCCGATTGAACTAGCAGCGTCTCATTGGCCTCCAGATTCCGCAGGCAGTTGAGGATCTCGTCAAAGCACTCCCAGTTACGAGCGGCGCGGCCGATGCCACCGTAGACGACCAGGCTCTCCGGGGCCTCGGCGACTTCGCTATCCAGATTGTTCTGAATCATGCGATAGGCCGCTTCGCTCAACCAGTTCTTGCAGGTGATCTCGGAGCCACGCGGCGCGCGGATCTTGCGTGAAGGATCGAAGCGGTTGGTCGTGGCCTGCTCGGCGGGCGTGTCGATGACGGTAGATGACATGGCTAAGTCCTCACATACTTCCTAAAATATTGACCCGGTGCTGCGATCGAGATCAGTGCGCAAGCGCCTTCCATGCAGCAAGAAACTGATCGTTCGCCTCGATCGATCCAACGCTTACACGGACATGCGTGTTGAACGCAGGCTCCATCCACGGCTTTACGATGACTCCGCCAGGCAGCAGCCGCCGCGCTACTTCGGCAGCATTGTCGCGAGCATCGAGAAAAAGAAAATTCGCGTTTGAGGGCGCCGATGGATAGCCCATCTGTTCCAGCGCTGCACGCATACGTTCGCGCTCGGCGACGGTGCGCTCCACGACCGTGTCGACATAAGCGCGGTCCCCAAGCGCCGCAATCGCACCGATCTGTGCAAGCCGATTCACATTGAAGGGCGCGCGAACACGGTCCATCAACTGGATCATCACAGGGTCGGATGCGATCGCGTATCCGATACGAAGTCCTGCAAGTCCATACGCCTTCGAGAAGGTCCGAAGCATCAGCCACGGAATATCGAACTCGGCCAGGATCGCGTGAAAGTCCGGATAAGACGGGTCAGCCATCGCATATTCGAGATAAGCTTCATCGAACAGCACAAGCGTCTCTGGTGTGAGATGACGCAGGATGCTGCGCAAATCTTCAGCAGTAATCGATGTGCCAGCCGGGTTCGATGGATTGCCGAAGAGCAGCATGCGAGTGCCAGGCGTGAGCGCCGCGATCACTTGGTCCACGTCCATCCTGTAGTCGACGCCGATAGATACAGTCGAGACCTCAGCGCCGACAGCCTGCGGCCAGATCACATGCAATCCAAACGACGGAGCGAAGGTAACGACGCGATCGCCAGGCGAGAGAAAGGTATGCACCGCGACTGAGATGAGATCCTCAGAGCCATTGCCGAAGATGAGTTGCTCCGGAGCCACCTGCAAATATTCGGCAAGCACGACCCGCAGCGAATCGCACGACGCCTCCGGATACATCGCTATCTCCGGAGCAGCGTTAGCAACTGCCGCAATCACTTTCGGGCTGGGTCCATAGGGATTCTCATTGCTGCCCAGCTTGGCAATCTTCTCAACGCCATAGTGCTTGCGGACGTAATCGATGGAGAGGCCTGAGTTATACAGCGGCAACTCACGAATCGCCGCCCGCGTCGCGCTCAGGAATGGCTTAAGCTCGTTCATCGTCTCCATAGTCAAAGGCCTCTCCTGAATCGATTCCAGAATTCCGTACGCGGGCTAAAGTGCAAAATGACTACGCCTCCGCAACGCTCGGCTGCGCTTCCTTACTGAGGCTCTGGGCATGTTCCCTGCTGGCGGCGCGAAGCATATTGAAGCCGGTATAGATCATCACGCAGAAAACAAGCCAGCGCAGCCCGTACAGTGGCAACGATCGAACGAAGTACGCCGCCAGCAACACGCCAGGCAGCCCGCCAATCGTCATGCCGATAGCCGCGCGCCAGTTGTAACGGTTCTGGCGAATAAAGCGAATGCTGCCGACCGTCCCGAGAAAAGCGCAGGAGCCCATCATGATAGGGAACGCCGCGCGCGGGCTCATGCCCAGCATGTACACGACCATCATGCACGGCGCGAAGAAGCCGATGCCAAGCGTCATCAACGCTCCCAACAGCAGGTTCGCAGCAACGGCGATTAGCAGACGTGGCCCGTCAAGACCCAACAGCTCCCCGCCAAGTGGCAGCAGATCAAACTGCCTTGCCAACAGGAAGCCAGCCGTTACGAACAACGTAGTGCCCATGCCAATCTGGATCTTGCGCCGCGGCCAGCGCGAGACGATGCCGGCGCCGAACCACGCACCGGCGGCGGCGGCGATGATCATCAACGTCAACGTCTTCGGATCGACATCGACCACCGACATATAAATGTAACCCTGCGCCACAGCAGGTAGCGTGATGCCGATGTTCAGCGTGCCGGGAAGATCTTCATCGGCAACGAGGTTCCACACACGGTAGAGCGCCGTCGTCGTCGCGAAGGCACCGATGCCAAGCGTGTCGAGAAAGAGCGTGAACAAGCCGATGCCACACTCACGCAGACTCGGCCAACAAAGCGACTGCTTGCGCCGCGCCTCCTGATACCAGAGAACACAGAAAACCACAGTACAGAGGGCGAGAGCGACAAAGAGCATCTGCTTGATCGTCATGATCGCCAAATCCTCGTTTCTTTCGAAAAAGATTGCGGTGACCCGACGCGGTCTCCAGAGCTTGACCGGGCAATTCCTGTGGGCGTAGTGCAAGTCTAGCGCCTGCGCAAACGATTCCTCAACGACTTCATGCAGCTACGGAAGCCTGCACCTCAATATTGTTCAACAATCCCGAGGCGATGAACTTCTCCGCACTCGTCATGCGGGTGGAGAGAACGCAGTCCTTCGACCAGCCTGGCACGTGCTCACGGAAGCGGCGTATCGCCTCCTGCAATAGGGGGGTAGTATCGCTGTCTTCGCGGAAGTCGAGCGCACGCGTTGCCGCCATCAGCTCGATAGCGACGATCATGCGAGCGAGCTTGACCGACTGCTCCAGCTTCAGCGCGGAGGTCATGCCCATGCTCACAAAGTCTTCCTGGTTGCCGCTGGTCGGCAGCGATCCCGTTGACGCCGGCGTGGCCAGCACGCGCATCTCCGCATAAAGACCGGCGGCGGTGACCTGCGCGATCATCAGGCCGGACTCAATGCCCGGTGCCGATGCGAGGAACGCCGGAAGCCCTTCGTTCAGCGTTGGATTCAGCAGGCGTTCGGTACGGCGCTCGGATATGCCCGCAATCTGGCAGATCGCGATCGCAAGGTAGTCGAGATTCAGCGCAAGCGGAGCGCCATGAAAGTTGCCACCGGAGAGAATGTCTTCTTCGAAGACCAGCGGATTGTCGGTGGCGCTGTTCAACTCGATCTCGAAGACGCGGCGAGCTTCGCGCAGCGTGTCCCACGCGGCACCATGCACCTGCGGAATGCAGCGCAGGCAGTAGGCATCCTGAATCTTCCGGTTCACGCCCTGCGTGCGCGGGATGGGGCTATCGGCAAGCAACGAGCGCATGTGCTGCGCGCTGTGCATCTGGCCTGGATGCGGACGCACCTTGTGCAGCCGCGGATCAAACGGAACCGGAGTGCCGCGCAGCGCTTCCATCGTGATGGCAGCCGATGTCTGCGCGGCGACGAAGAGCGTTTCAATCTCTTTCAACTGCAGGCAGCCAATCGAAAGCATCGCCTGCGTGCCGTTCAGCAGCGAGATACCCTCCTTGGCCTGAAGCTGCAATGGCTCGAGGCCCGCGAGCACCAGGCACTCCGATGCGGGACGAACCTCACCCTCATACTCAACGTCGCCTTCGCCGATAAGAGCCAGCGCCATGTGCGCAAGAGGAGCGAGATCGCCGCTCGCACCTACGCTTCCGCGCGATGGAATCACAGGCGTAATGCCGCAGTTCAGCAGATCGCAGATTCTCTCCGCGATGACCGGGCGGATGCCCGAGACTCCCTTGGCGAGCACATTCGCGCGGATCGCCATCAGTCCGCGAACCACCTCGTGCGGCAGCGGGTCGCCGACGCCGCAGCAGTGCGAGCGCACAAGATTGATCTGCATCTCTTCGATCTCTGCATGACCCAGCGCGATGTTTGCGAGCAGGCCCACGCCGGTGTTCAACGCATAGACAGGCTGCGTGCTCAGCATCGCCTCTTCCACAAAGCGGCGCGAAACCGACATGCGCTCAAGTGCGGCGGGAGCAATTGAAACCTGGTCGCGGCCATAGGCAATTGCAACAACTTCATCAACGCTGAAGCTCATTCCATCTAACTGGATCATGGTCTCATCCTACGTAAGAACAGGTAGCTCGGTGAATGGGGAATCAACGCCACTTTTGCCCGCTATAGCTTGATTGCCTGCTTTTGACCGCCTTGAACCGCTGTATCCTCTGCGAAAAGCGGTCGGCTCCGAACTTACGCTGGCAGAGACGAGAGCCGACGAGCAACTGCGGTGTAACGAGTGACAATTTCTTCGGTTAGAGGGCTTTGTCTGTTTGCCACAAGAACACGTCCGTTGCTTACGACATCGCAGACCGCGGTCCGCTCAGAGCCGAAGACGATGGTCGAAAGCAATTCGCCAGCCGTCGCTCCGGCAATCGAAAGATCTTTGAGGTCGACGGTGAAAAAGTCCGCGGGGAGGCCAGCCTTCAGTTCCCCCGTATTCATGCCGAGACTCTTCGCGCCACCAGTTGTCGCATAGCCGAACAGCCGCTGGGCAATCTCTTCGCCGTGGATGCCATCAAGAAGTAGCCGGCGCTGACGCTTCAGGCGGAGGTGGTAGTCAAGCTCACGCGCATCCTCAAGCAGATTGATGTTCGCCTGGCTGTCCGTGCCGAAAGAGAATGGAATCCCGGCGGCGCACGCCTGGTCTGCATCGATGATGCCGTCGCCGAGATTGCGCTCGGTCGTCGGACAGGAGCAGATCGTGGTACCCGCACGTGCGAGATGCGCGATCTCTTCGGAGGTCACATGGATCGCGTGAACGAGTGTGGTGCTGCTTGTGAGCAGGCGTTTCTCCGCCATCAGCTTCACAGGCGTATAGCCATACTCACGCACACACGCGTCCAGCTCGGCAGTCTGTTCTGCCATGTGCATGTGGATGGGCAAGCCGCGCGACTGCGCCCATTCGCTAATGCGCCTCACTTCGTCGATCGTGACCGCGCGTATGCTGTGCGGAGCAACACCGAAGCTCACCGTCGGATCAAAGCCCTGGATGTCCGCGGCGAGTCGCTCCATGCTGTTGATGTATTCGACGTTGGTCTCATAGAACCGCGCCTGGCCTGGGTTTGGAGGCAGTTGATATCCCGCGCGCGAGTAAGCGACACGAAGCAGGCAGATGCGCAGACCGACCGAGCGCGCTGCGTCGATGACAGCCTTGGAGAGCAGATTGGGATCATCATAGGCCGTGCCGTCGGTCTGGCGATGGAGGTAGTGGAACTCGCCGACTGCCGTAATCCCCGTGAACGCCATCTCGAGGAAGGCCATGCGGGCAACATCGTAGAGTTCTTCGGGGGTGAGCCGCGATGCAGCGCGGTACATCGTATTCCGCCAAGCCCAGAAGTCGTCGCCATTGACTCCGCGATGTTCCGCAACGCCACGAATGAGCCGCTGAAACGTGTGCGAGTGGCCGTTGACGAGGCCCGGCAGCATCGCCCGTCCGGCCATGCCGACGACCGTTGCACCTTCGGGGGAGATGTCCGCGCCTATGTTGAGGATCGCGCCATCGTCTCCCACGAGCAGCCCTATCCCGCTTTGGAAGGCTCCTTCCAGGTAGAGAAGTTCGGGGCGATAGAGTGTCGGCATGGTGTTACTCACTTCCATTGAGAATGTCGTGCTTGATTCGTGATGAGGATCAATTGAGGCCTTGCAGCAAAAGGTGCTTGATGATGCCGGTCCATTCTTCAAGTTCGTCTATGGGGACGCGCTCACGTTCGCTGTGCGCTGTCTCCATATCCCCCGGGCCTACGACCACAACCGACTGCGCGATTGCGGCGAAGCGCGCAGCCTCAGAGCCAAACGAGATCCCTATCTCTGTGCGATTAAGCAGGCGGCATAGAGTCGCTCCAAGTAAATCGGACGCGGGGTTTGCAAATCCAGCATCCGTACGTAGCACCTTCACTTCAATCTCGCACCCGGGATGTTCGCTTGAGAGAGCCGATGCGATGTCTTTCAAAATGAAGCCACCGAGCGCGGGATCTTCACTGGGAATGGGACGCCACTCGACAAGAAAGCTACATGCGCCTGCAACAATGTTCTTCGCCGTGCCACCGTTAAGGACGCCAACATTGAAGGTGGTAACAGGCGGCGTGAAACGAGCATCGCTGCTGGCCGCAGGCTGTTTCTGCAGGTGCTCTAGCTTGACGATGAAGCTCGCGGCCGCGTTGACGGCGGAGGCTCCGCGATACGGAAAGGCGCTATGCGCTTCACGTCCGCGGATGTTGACCTCCGCCAATGCATATCCCTTCCCTGCCGTCGCAGGATGAAGCGACGTAGGTTCACATACGATGACGTTGCGCGGACGGATCGCCCCACTGGCCGCGAGCTTCGTTGCGCCGATGCAGCCGATCTCTTCTTCCGCGGTAAAGGCGAAGGCCACGGGAGACTTCATGGACGCTGTATCGACCTGGAGCGCGGCGGAGATGAGCGCGGCCAGTGAGCCTTTTACATCGCACGATCCGCAGCCATGAAGGAAGCCGTCCTGTTCCGTCAGGTTTGTGGCGGCGGCCCATTCGCGCCGAAACGGAACGGTGTCCGTATGACACACGAAGAGCAGTTCGACGTCGGGCAGCGCGTCCTTGAAGCGGCTTGGAATGGCAAGGAGATTTGCCTTCTCAAGACCATCCGTCGCGATGTACGGAAAGCGCTGGATGAACCATCCACGGGGTTCCAGCAGTGATTGAATCTCGTCGAGCAGTGGAGCATTCGAAAGCGACGAGACGCTTTCGATGCCGACCAGGGTGCGTAAAATTTCAGGAGTCCCAAGCACAGTTAGCAGACCTCCTGTCCGGAGACAAAGACGCGGGGCCTCGAGGGTGTCGCGATGAAGTAGGCGAGCTCTCGATAGTCATCGAACTCGTGGATGACGAAGTCGGCCTTTTTGCCCGCTTCAAGTGAGCCGATATCGTGCGCGAGGTTCAAGCTTGCTGCGGCGTTGATGGTAGAGGCTACTACCGACTCCGCGGGCAGCATCTTCATGTAAAGTGCGGCCAGTGTGATGATAAACGGCATCGATGCAGTGGGCGAGGAGCCTGGATTGAAGTCCGTAGCGATGACGGGCGCTAGGCCCGCCTCGATCATCGCCCGGGCGTTGGGATATTCACTGCGGCCGAGCGCAAAGACCGACGCAGGCAGAAGAACAGGCTGCACTCCGGCGGCCTTCAGCGCGGGCATGTCGTCGACCGACATGCATTCAAGATGGTCGGCGGTGACTGCGCCAAGTTCTGCCGCAAGCTTCGCTCCACCATCGGAGCGGAACTGTTCGACGTGCATGCGAAGCTCGAGGCCACTTCGCTTCGCGTGTCCAAGGAGTTGCCGCGCCTCCGCCACCGTGAAAGCGTGGTCGTCGCAGAAGATGTCACAGTAGGCAGCAAGTTTCTCTTCGCAAACGGCGGGAATGATCTGCTCCGTGATCAGTGCGATGTAAGCTTCGCGGTCTGCGCGGAACTCGGGCGGAACAGTATGCGCGGCAAGCAGCGTCGGCACGATCCTCATCGGCACCTGCAGCTGTAGCGACCGCAGCGCACTCAGTATCTTCAACTCGGACTCAACGGAGAGGCCATAGCCGGACTTCGCTTCGATGGTCGTAGTGCCGCCGCGAAGGAACCACTCCGCATGGCGCTGGCCAATTGCGATGAGGTCGTCCTCGGAGGCCTTGCGTGTATACCCAAGTGTCGAGGCGATGCCTCCGCCAGAGGCTGCAATCTCCTGGTAGGTACGTCCCGCGACGCGCTGTTCGAAGTCGCCAAGACGATTGCCGCCAAAGAGCAGATGCGTGTGGGCATCGACAAAGCCCGGCATGACGGTACGACCTTGAGCGTTGATGATCTCCGCGTCAGCCGGAGCCAGAGCCTTGATCTCCGCGTAGCTATCGATGGCTGCGATGCGGCCATCGGCAATCAGCATCGCGGCATCGTTGCGGATGCCGAGGTCGAGCAGCTCGGCACCCATTCGCGGCCGTGATGGGCCTGCGACAGTGACGAGTTGTCCGCAGTTCACGACGATGGATGTTGCCGCGCCTTGCGGGGCAGAGTCTTTACTGAAGGTCACACAATCTCCGGGCGGAGGCGCAGCGCTGCTGCATGAATCTGCTTCCTGCACGCACTTGAATCTTACTTGTCCGAGGAGCCCTTGGCTGCAACCGGCTTCTTCGGTTCCTTGGCCTCGGCCACAACTGGCTTCTTGTCTTCCTTCACCGGAGGAACGCAGTCGCTGGAACGGCAGTTATGGGAGTTGACCGACCCAAGCTTTTCAAGCAGCGCAACCGCCTCTGGATTCGGGAGAGACTTCTCGAACGGTCCGTTTGCGAGATCGGCCACGGTATCTCCGGCCTTGGTCTTGGCATCGATCTTTGCGCCATGATCCACGAGGTACTGAATGTTCTTGAGATCGCCAACAAAGGCCGCGCCGTGCAAAGGCGTGTAGCCAAGAGTATCCTTCGCGTTCACATCCGCACCCTGGCTCATGCAGTACTGAATCGCCGCAAGACGCGTGGGCGAGGTAGTGCTGTAGTTCGCGGACCAGCCGAGACCTGCGGCAACCATCAGCGGCGTGGTGCCGATCTTCGATGGCATATTGGGATCGGCACCGCCAGCCTTCAGCACCTCCATCGCCTTCACATCATCAGCCTGCGCTGCACGCCAGAAGGCAGTTGAGCCGGTGGGATCGATCCAGTTCCGGTTCTCGCTGAGGATGCGCGACCATACCTGCTTCTTGATCTGCGCATTGGGGTTCGCACCCTTGGCCAGCAACAGCTTCATCAACGTGAGATAGTCGGTCTTCTCCTGGTCGACGATCGGCTCGGCAGACCACTCGTGCGGTGGCCAGCGAACATCGATCGTCGCATAGAGAGGAGCGACACCCATGTCGTTCGCGAGGTTCACATCCGCTCCGCGATCGATCAGCAGTTTGGCAAAGTCATAGTGGCCGTTCGCGATGGCGAGGACCAGCGGCGTCGAGTGCTCGCTGCCGCTGACCTGATTGATCTTCGCTCCACCATCGAGCAGCGCCTTCGCTGCGGCGATGTTCCCTTCGCGCGCGGCGTACAGGAGAGGCGTCATTCCGCCCATAACGTGGGCATTGCGCTCCGCAGCGGCCTTCCGGAACGCGGCGATGGTGTCGTCTTCTTTCGCGGCTTCCGCTTTGGCAACCGGCGGGTCTTTGTAGTCCGGCTTGGTCGCATCGGCACGAGTAGCCTCGGCCTTGACGGTCTCTTCCTTCTTGCTGACTGTGGCCGACTCGGAAGCCTTCTGCTCGCTCTTGGCGGTGGCCTTCTCGCGGAAGTTGATCTTCGGAATCTCGACGACCTTGGAGGAGGCGTTCGGATCGGCCCCATGCGCGAGCAGCACCTTGATCGCGTCAGCCCGATCGAGATTCGCCGCAAACATCAGAGCGGTCTGCTCGTGAACATGTTCGCGGAGATTGACGTCCGCACCGTAGTTCAGCAGCGTCGTAACGGCCGGGACACTCCCTGAAGCTGCCGCCATCATCAGCGACGTCGTGCCAAGGCTATTGGGCTTATTGATGAGCGCGCCATGCTGGATCAGCAGGTCGATCATGGCTGCATCGCCCATCTGGCTGGCGAGGTGGAGCGGCGTCAGCGCAGCGAGGCGCGTCTCTGCATTCACGTTTGCATGCGCTGCAATCAGAAGCTCGGCGAGCGCGAGGTTGTTGGTAGTCACGGCCCAGTGCAGTGCTGTAGAGCCATCACCCTCAGGACTATCGACCGCAACGTGTATGCGGAGCAGCTTCTTCACTTCGAGCGTGTTGCCGCTCTTCACGGCCTCGGGCAGGCGAATGTCCGGCTGCGTCATGGTATCCGCCGCAAGGCCAGCAGGGGCCAGCAGAAGCGCGAGCATGGCCGTTGCTAGATTGAATCTCCGCTGAATCATCGCATACCTCCTTCGCACCGCTGGCTAGATGTTGATGACGCCGGTGCTGTCGCCCAGGTGGTCCATGTTCATGCCCAGCTTGTTCATCATGGTCAGCAGAACATTGGCCATAGGCGTCTCGTCCGGCACCTTCACATGATTGTTGCCGCGAACACCGCCGCCCTTGCCCATCAGGAAGAGCGGAAGTCGCTTGTGGTTGTGCACGTTGGAGTCACCCATCGGACTGCCGTAGAGCGTCAGTGAATGGTCAAGCAGGCTGCCATCGCCATCAGGCGTATTCTTCAACTTCTCGAAGTAGTAGCTCAGCAGGCTGACGTGGTACTTATTGATCTTCGCGAACTCAGCGATGTGCGCCGGTGTCTCGCCGTGGTGCGAGCAGCTATGGAACGGCGTGGTGACGCCGCTCTCCGCAAAGACGCGCATGCAGACGTCGCGGCTCATCTTGAAGGTGCTGACGCGAGTCACGTCCGTCATAAAAGCGAGCACCTGCAGATCGAACATGAGCTTTACGTGTTCGTCATAGCTATCCGGTACACCGAGCGGGGCGGAAGGCAGCGAGCGCGACTCACCGCTGGCGTTGTACTTCTCAATGTGCTGGATGCGACGCTCGATCTCGCGAACGTTCTCGAGATAGTCGTTCATGCGGCTGCGGTCGGCTGCGCCAAGATTCTTCTGCAGGCTCTGCACATCGCTGCCAATCCAGTCGAGGATGCTGGCGTTGACCTTCTGCCGCTGCAGGCGTTCACCGGGCGTGGAGCCATCGCCAAAGAGCGTCTCGAAGGCCATGCGCGGGTCCATCGTCATCGGCAGCGGCGTGGTGGGATTGGCCCAGCTGATCGTGTCTGAGTACACGCAGGCATAGCCGTAGTCGCATGCGCCGGATGCGTCCGCGCTCTCGATGCAGAGCTGCAGCGAAGGCAGCGGCGTGTCCTGCCCGAAGCGCTTCGCGTAGAGCTGGTCGATGGAGGTGCCGTTGTAGATGTCCGCGCCTTCCGTCATCTTGGGGTGCGCCGCGGTCAGGTACGCAGCCGAGGAGCGCATGTGGTCCGCGCCTTCTTCTTCAGGCGTCGATGCCATGGCCGGACGAAGGTCAGTGCCGCTCACAATCGTCATGTAGTCGCGATAGTTCGCAAGCGGGCTCAGCGTATCGGACATCTCGAAGCTCGAGCCTTCACCAGCGGGAGACCAGTAGTGCTTGTTCGTGCCGTCCATCGTGCTGCCGGCAGCGCCGTGTACCATCTCGATGCAGGTAAGGCGCGACATGGGTCGAGCGGCGGTATCGGCAAGCGCCGTGCGCGCCGGAACCATCGCATCCAGCAAAGGAAGACAGACCGTCGCTCCCATGCTGCGCAACATCGTCCTGCGAGATAGATGCCGTTTTGTGAGATACATGAACGCTCCCTTAGTCCTGAATTCTAGTGGTGTTCCGCGCCGGTTGAAGAGGCCGGACCGTTGAGATCAATCGAAGCTGTAAAGCGCGCCGGCAAAGCTGGCTCTGCGGCTCTCATCCGGAAAGGTTCGCTGTTGACGATGCCCATGACGAACGATGAAAAGGTGTTGTCATGCCGCGCGGCAGAGGCCGCAATGGAACGCACAACCGGCATATCGGCTGGCGTGAGCACGCGTCCCATGCCGTAAGCGAAGAGGTTCTCGGTAAAGGTTCCGAGGAACGCGTCGGAGTGCGCCATCAGCGCGTTCCGCAGGCTGGCCGGGCTGCTCAGCTTTGTGCCATCGTAAAGAACGCCCGCTGAGTCGATTGGAGCGCCCGAGTCGAAGCTGCGCCATGCGCCGATGGGATCGTAGTTCTCCAGCGCAAACCCGATGGGGTCCATGAACTTGTGGCAGGCAGCGCACGTGGGGTTCTTGCGATGCTCTTCGAGACGCTCGCGCACGGTCTGCACCGAACCACCATCCCCATGCTCCTTCAGCGCCGGGATGTTGGGCGGAGGTGGCGGAGGTGGCGTGCCGAAGAAGATCTCCATCACATACTTGCCACGAATGACGGGCGAGGTACGGTTTGACGCGGAGGTAAGCGTGAGGATGCTGGCTTGGCCGAGAAGACCGAAGCGGTTCTCATCGGTCAGCTCAATGCGGCGGAAGCGATTGCCGGAGACGTTGGGGATGCCGTAGAGATTGGCGAGTTGCTCGTTGACGTAGGTGTAGTGCCCGTTGAGCAGCGTAAGGACGCTCGCATCGTCATGGACGATACTGCCGAAGAAGAGCTCGTTCTCCTTCCGCATAGAGTCACCGAGGGTCTTGTCATAAGCCGGATACAGGTAGCCGTCCGGCTGTACGCCCTTCAGGTTCTGAAGATGAAGCCACTGGCCTGCGAAGTTCGTTGAGAGCGACTTCGAGCGAGGATCGGCCAGCATGCGTTTTACCTGCGCACGTAGCGTGATGGGGTTGTGTAGCTTGTCCGCTTCGGCAAGGTCGAGCAGCGTCTTGTCCGGTGCGGCGCTCCAGAGGAAGTATGAAAGCCTTGATGCCAGCTCAAGATCGCTGACAGGGTAGAGCGAGCCCGAAGGCGCTACAGTATCCTTCACGTTCTTCCGGACACCCTGCTGACGGCTGCGCTCAAATCGATAGATAAACGATGGGCTCGAGAGGATCGCTTGCAGCGACACGCCGACGCCGCCTTCAAAGCCGCCATTCTCATGGCCAAGTTCGTAGAGCTTCATCAGCTTTGCGACTTCAGCCGTCGTGACCGGCCGGCGATAAGCCTGCGAAGCAAGCCGCGTCACGATGCTGCGCGCGCAGGGCTCTTCCTGTGCGGCCACAGTCGGATGACAGGAGAAGATCAGCTTGCGGCTAGGCGTCTCCGAGATGCCCTCAACCTTCGTCGGTCCGGTAACAGTGAACTCATGCACATGTGGCAGCGTGGTGAGCCCAGGAATATCGGCCTGGTTGAGATCGAGCAAGGAAAAGCCAAAAGGCTGCACGGCGTCTTCAACCGGGCCATCGAAGTTGTTAATGAAGGCGGCAGAGATACGCTGCGGCCCAGCCTTGACTGCAATCGCCGGCGTGCGCAGCTCATCGAACTTGGTCATCGCCGGATTGAGCGTGAAGACAGCAGCGCGAGCCCCGTTGATAGAGAT
Organism: Granulicella aggregans; assembly: GCF_025685565.1. Taxonomy (NCBI): domain Bacteria; kingdom Pseudomonadati; phylum Acidobacteriota; class Terriglobia; order Terriglobales; family Acidobacteriaceae; genus Granulicella; species Granulicella aggregans. Next base: position 1,575,977 of record NZ_JAGSYE010000001.1, on the reverse strand, counting down.
CTCGATCTGCTGCCCGTTGCCCTGCATCGCTCCGAAGAGCTGGCCTTCAAGCGAGAAGTAGAACGTGACCTTGAAGGTGTAGAGACCATCCGCGGGAAAGTTATGGACAACCGAGATGCCGCCCCGCGTGCCGCGCGGAGCTCCATCGACATGGCCCACCTGCGATACGACCCGAGGCAGGCTGTACGTCGAACTCAGCGGAGCGGCGCCGCGGTCGCCGATGGCCTGCCGGCTGATCTGTCCGGCAGCGCGAATGTACGCCTCCATCAATGCAGGCGAGAGCGTCAGCACATCGGACATGTTGTCGAAGCCGTGGCTCATGGCGTCGCTGGGCAGCAACTTCTCCGCGTCGACATCGACATCAAGCAGCTCATGCACAGAGTTCGAATACTCTGCCCGGTTCAAGCGATGCAGGGCAGGATTACCGATCGCAGGCCGGGTCGCCGCGTAGCTATCCACGTCACTCGCCAGCGACGTGGCGAAGAGCTTCATCGTCGCAGCGTCAGGCCGAGCCTTGCCCGGAGGCGGCATCATGTTCACGCCAACGCGTCGGATCACCTTCTCCGCAAGATCGATGTTCTTCTCGGGATGCTGCAGGTCGAGATCGGTCAGCGTCATGCTGCCCGACTTCTCATCCGGATTGTGACAATCCGAACAGTAGCGATCGACCAGTTGCTTCTGCTGGTCTACGGTCATATGAGAAGCGGGCGTCGCGTGGGACTTCGGCGCCTGCCCATAGGCGGTCACCAGACCCAGACTGCAGACGGCCATCATCATCCGATTGCGCATCAATCCATCTCCCAAACAGGTGCCGTTGCGGTGTTATTTCGAGGGTGTTGACGTTGCCGCAGGAGCGAGAAGCTGGCGAATCTGCGCCACCGATTCGCTGACGTGAATGTCGTAGCCGTACTTGCCAATCTCCGCCGTCGAAGCGCGGCCATCGCCGCTGACGCCGTTCGTGGAATGCTTGAGATGTCCAGGCTGCGCAGGAGGAGCACCGTCCGGAATCTGCTCGACCGCTATCGGCAGCTTGTCGCGACGCACCCAGGCATCGGGCGCAGGCTCAAGGTACATCATCTCTGAAGTGTCGTTGATCGAAGCATGGCCGCCTGGCGAAAGCCCCTTCGACGCGATCCACGCGTCGTAGTCGTCGTTAGACTTCTTGTAAGCGTCCTCGCAGTAGACGACGCGGATGCCCTGGGGCGCGTACTTCGCGTCGAGCTCCGTAGCAAGCGCGGCGAGTTCCTTCTGCCCGCCGCCGTGGTCGCCCATCAGCACGACGTTTTTGAAGCCGTTGCGGATAATCTGCTCCGCGACTTCCTTATTCACTTCCTTGAACGTCTCCGCCGTAATTCCGATCGTGCCCGGAAGGTCTGGGTTAGCGTTGTTCGGCGAGAAGGGCAGCACCGGCGCGGCGACCGCATTACCCAGCTCGCGCGCGATAGCAACCACCTTGGCATGCGCCACAAACGTATGACCGCCATTTACTGCCTGCGGCCCGCGCGTCTCGGTGCCCCCGTTGAAGATGAGCGCCGTAGTCTTGCCGGCAGCGATCGCATCCTTCACTTCGTTGGTCGTCATCAACTCCAGATCGACACGGTCCACCTTTGCGGCGGCCTTCGTTTCAGCCAACGTACCGGCTGCCGACGTGGCGAGAATCGCCGCGACGACCCAGGCCCTATGTTTTGAGAGATGAAATCCCGTCAACGTTTCCTCACTTGAGTGCTTGCTACGAGCAGTGTCGCGAAACAAAGCGGAGGTGATGACCACTGCTTAAAGAGTAGGGAATATGGGACAAAATGGGAACCAGTGACCCGTGGTTTGCGCTGTTCTATGCCGTTGAATCCAGCTTTTTTCTTCAGATTGGGCGAGATACCTAAGAATTCAGTACAACATGCCGCGAAGATACAGATTTACGAAGGTTTTGCGGTCTCGCCGCATGTGCTGATGGACGAGGCGAGACCGCAATTAGTTGAGGGTTAGAACTCGTAGCGAAGGGCCGCCTGGAAGACGCGCGGATCGATGAACTGCTGCGGCCCCAGATACTTGCCAAACGTTCCAGGAGTGCTGAGCGTAAGCGATGCGGTCGAGATGTCGAACCGCGCCGTGTTGGTCAGGTTGAAGCCCTCGAAGCGGAACTGAAGGCTATGCTGCTGGTCCTTGATGCTATACAGATCGAAGCGCTTCGCAATCCCTGCGTCCCAGGTGATAAGACCATCGCCACGAAGGTTGTTGCGGGTACCGGACTCGCCCGCGTAGGTTGGAGAGAAGGCAGCATAGGCCGCAGCGGAGTCAGAGAACAGCTGCCCCTTCGGGCCCCTGCTCGGCAGCTTTCCTGTCTGCGTCGCATATCCCGTGAAGTCCCACAGCGTCGGATAGCCCACGCCATTCTGCACGCTTCCAGGGAAGCCGCTGGTCGTACGGAAGACAGTGGTAAGCTGCCATCCGCCGATGAACTCGTTCGTCAGCTTGTTCACGTGGGAGCCATACATTTTGCCCTTGCCGAAAGGAAGCTCTGCCACCCCGAAGGCCGTGATCTGATGCCGCAGGTCATAGTCGCATACAGCCTTCATCTGCTGCGGCGCCCAGGTGTTCAGAATCGATCCGGTCGAGGTCGTGGCACCAGTGCTCTCAGGAGACGACCCAAGATCGAGGCACTTCGACAGGCTGTAGTTGAAGTCGAACTGGTAGCTCTTCGAGAAGGACTTGCGCACCAACAACTGCATGCCGTTATAGCTTCCATTACCAATCGACCGGAAGGCATAAAGAGCGGCGAACTGCGAGTTGAACATGGTGTTCGGCCCCAGTTTGCTGCACGAAGGTTTGCACCCGTTGTCGAAGTTCAACAGCGCGGAGGTCCAGTCGTTCTTGTTCGCGACGAACTGGTTGTAGATGGCCTGGGTTGCGGTCGTCGTCGAACTTGTCGCACCGGGCCACAGGTTCTCCCAGTAAGCAACCGTCGGGACGTTGCTTGCGGCCGTGCCAGCCTGCGCCGCTTGGCTCAGGATCTTGGCGGCCTGGAAGTAGTCCATGTTCGAGGCCGTGTCGTACAGATCGGTCGGAGCAGCGATGTCCTCACCCGTAAGCGAACGGCGCGACTGTCGGCCCACCCACGACGCCTGCACCAGGAAGCCGCCCTTGAACTCGCGCGCAACCGTCAGGTTCTCCGTCATGGAGTACGGAGAACGGATGGACGAATCGACCGTGCTGGCCTGCGCTAGACCGCCGACGGCAGGCGTCTGCGGGAAGCCGCCTGGAACGGCAACCGGGAAGAGTGGCGCGTTGAACGGGACATCGTAGAAACCGGTGTAGCGCGGAACGTTCGCAATCTCCTGGCCGGGCCCGTTCTGCGTAAGAGTGGAGAAGCCGACAGCGTTGCTGTAGTCGCGCTCCAGTCCCTGGCCGAAGGCGTCATAGAAGAGACCGAAGCCGCCTCGGATCGAGAACTGGTCCTGATCGCCAGTGATGGCGCGCCCCATCCCATTCTCGAACCTCGGCGACCATGCAAAGGAGACGCGCGGCGCAAAGTCGTTCTGGAAGTTATAAAGCGATTTGCCAAGCTTGGAAGAGAGGTCGTAGACCACGTTTCCGGCACCCGCCTGGGACTGACCGCTGGCGGCAAGTTCTCCGCGCTTCTTCAGATAATCGCCCAGGGCCTCCGTGGAACTGACATTGAAGCCCTGGGTCTCCGTAAGCGGCGGGCTCATGGTGTAGCGAATGCCCGCGGTCAGTGTGAGGTTCGGACGCGCCTTCCAACTGTCCTGCACGTACAGGTCGAAGTGCTTCTCGGCAAAGTTGCGCTTGACCGTGCTTCCGTCGGGCAGCGTATTCCCGCTTAGGTCGTAGTTGCTGCGACGCTGCAACTTCGCCTCCAGTCCCAGCAGATTGGCGAACTGCAGCTCATACGCGGTCGTCTTCTTGGCGTCGGGAACAACAAACCCGCCGCCATCGTTGATCAGGTAGAGACCATCCATGAACGCATTCGAAAACGATGCAGAGTTCGTCGCGTAGTGGTTATGGAGGAAGAAGAGCTCCCCGCCGAAGCCGATGGTGTGGCGCCCCTTGCTCCAGGTTACGTCGTCCCGAATGTCGTACACCGGAAGCTGTTGTGCGGTCGCATATCCGCCAGCCTGCGTGGAACTGGCCGCGCCCATGGCGTACAGCGGGGTGATGGCATCGAAGTACGCAGTAGAAGCGGTCTGCGTGCCGGTGGTTGCCACGCTCTGCCGGGTGTAGCCGAAGCGGACCGTGTTGACCAGGTTGGGCTTGACGATCCAGTTGTAGCCGATCGCGTACCCCTTGCTAAAGTTCACATAGACGCTGCTCGAAGGCTCGCCGGGAAACTGCGGAGCGCCGTTGGCGTAGTTGTCGGTCTGCAGGTTGCCGCGCCAGAAGATCGTATGTTTGCCTGCGCTGTCGATGTTGTAGTCCGCGCGCGCAATATATGTGTTGTACTTCAGCGGCGTCTTCGCATTGAACGTGTAGCCTTCGGTGTTGATGGTATCGCCGCCGGCGATGTTCGCATGAGGATATTTCTGCAGGTCGGCGAGCACGGCAGCGCCCGCACCGATACCCTGCGGATCGAGCGCCTGAACCTGCGCCGGGGTCAGCGTGCCGGTTCCTCCTGCTGTCTTCGCATACGTGAACGTACCCGCACGGAAAGCGTCGGTAGGAACAGTCCGGTTCTGCGTGGTGGCGCTCGCGTCGCGACGGCCTTCGTAGTTCATGAACAGGAAGACTTTGTCTCTCTTGATAGGACCGCCCACGGAAGCGCCGAAGACATTGCGGATAAGCGCCGGCCGGGCGAGTACCGGTGTGGCTTGCTTGTTCAGGAACTGGTTCGCCTCAAGCGCCGTGTTGCGGTTGTACTCGTAAACCGATCCGTGAAAGGTGTTCGTGCCACCCTTGGTGACGAGCGTGACCTGCGCTCCAGAACTGTGGCCGAGTTCCGCGCCCGGGTTGCTGGTAATCGTGCGGAACTCCTGAATGGAGTCCGGCGTGACCCGGAGCACGCTGGTGAACGAGGTGCGGTTCTGCTGGTCGTTGGCATCGACTCCGTCGAGTAGAACGTTCGCCTGGTCCGATTTACCACCGTTCACGGAACCGCTGCGATAGTCATTTTTAGCGCCTGGATTCGGCTCTTTGATGAACGTGACGCCGGGCTGCAATGCGAGCAGCCCCGTGACATTGCGACCCTCAAGCGGCAATTGAACGATCGGCTTGGTCGATATAACGTTTCCCAGCGAAGCGTCAGAAGTATTTACCTGGGACGCACTGCTGCTCACTTCGATGGCGATCTCTTCGCTAGAAGCCTGCAGCGTGATGTCAAAGGTCGAAGGCGTATTCACCAGCAACTGCACCTTGGCAATCGTCGCCTTGCCAAATCCTGGCGAAACAGCAGTGATGCTGTAGTTGCCGGGCGCGACCTGCGAGAACTGGTAGGCTCCCTGCTTGTTCGTTGTCCCGGTACGCGCGGCAGCGGTATCGATATTGGTAAGCGTGATGGCCGCATCGACAACGACTGCGCCGGTGGGGTCAGAGACAATGCCGCTGACCGACGTTGCCTGGCCGAATGCGGCGGCCACGAAACAAAAAGTGAACATAAGAAAACAAGACAATCGTTTAATCAATGGAGTCTCCTGTATCCGCCGCATGTGCGTTGCTGGAAAAGAGGTAAGTTCGACCGTCCTCCCGGCAAGGGGAAGCGGAGGCACTTCGTGCGATTGAATCAATACGTTTTTGGAGCTGGTTCCGCGGGCGCGGAATGGATACCGATGTAAGCTCTATCCGGCTCTCATCGTGGAGGCTCGGAGGACCTTATAGCTCTGCTTGAGGTGAGTGTGAGTACTGCATAATTGTACGAAGACAATCCCTTTTCTTCCCATGCAGGATCAAGCGTATCGAGGCGGATTAACCCTCGATCAACGGAAAAACGTAGTCAGGAACCGCAAGATGAAGCACCATATTGCATGCCCGCGCCATGATTCACCCGATGATCGGTTGCCAGTTCTCAATCAGTAACAAAGAGGAACATGGAGAAGGCCGTGCTCACCACCCTCTCGGGCAGGTCGATCCTCAGCACGCCCCGCCGGCACTCAAGCTACCCTGCGGCCGGCTCTATTCCGGTCGTCGCTGGCACCTGGCTGAACAGCTCTTCAAGCTCCACATAAATCGGCGTTCCAGGAACCTCAAGCCGCGTGGCCCGTACCCATTCGCTTCCGAAGCACATCCGTCCACTGCGTGTCTTCGGGTCGATGATCCACATCGTCTCGACGCCCATATTCCAGTAGTCTCGCGCGCGTTCTTCGGTGTCCGAGTAGGTGTCGTCGGGCGACAGGATCTCGATCACCAATAGTGGAGGATCGGTAAAGACATCCTGCTGCGTCCCTGGCCGCAGCACGACAATATCAGGAATCCGGATGCGCGTTGAAGAGACGCGAGTCCGCTGCTCGGTACTTCCTATGATGTTCCATTCCCGTTCATGCTGGCCGAACCAGAGCGCCAGAAGCCATTGAATCCGAGCATGGTCCCATTTGCCCGCGTTTCGCTCCCGGAGCTCTCCATCGATGTACTCGCGGTCCGGCTTATAGCAGGTGTTCAGATATTCAGCCACCGGGATCAGCGTCACGCTCGCCATGGCCGCTAGTTTACTCCAGATCGTCTTACATCAGACGCAAAACGGCGGCCGGCCAAAGGGCCAGCCGCCGTAGTCATTCCAAAAACATCAACTACTGAGGCTGTGCAACCACCCGCAGATACGGCTTCAGAGTCTTCCATCCCGCCGGGAACTTCTCCTTCGCCTGCTCATCCGAGACGGCCGGAACGATGATCACATCCTCACCGTTTTTCCAGTTCACCGGCGTCGCCACCTGGTGCTTCGCCGTCAGTTGCAGCGAATCGATGACACGGATGATCTCGTCGAAGTTCCGCCCCGTCGATGCTGGGTAGGTCAACGACAGCTTCAGCTTCTTGTCCGGCCCAATCACGTACACGCTCCGCACCGTCGCGCTGTCCGAAGCATTCGGGTGGATCATGCCGTAGAGGTTCGCGATCGTCTTGTCGGTGTCGGCGATCAACGGGAAGTTCAGCGCCGTCCCCTGCGTCTCTTCGATGTCCTTGGACCACGGCTCATGCGATTCGAGCTTATCCACGCTCAGGCCGATCACCTTCACGCCGCGCTTATCGAACTGCGGCTTCAGGTACGCCGTGTAGCCAAGCTCCGTCGTGCAGACAGGCGTGAAGTTCTTGGGATGCGAGAACAGCACCGCCCACTTGCCCTCAATGTAATCATAGAAGTGAATCTCGCCTTCGGTAGTCTGCGCTGTGAAGTCAGGAACAATATCGCCAAGCTGGAGTGACATAGCTTTTCCTTTTCGATTGAGTTGCAAAGTGTAGGTGAAGTCTTCCGGAGAACTCGCGACCGTCTCATCAACCGGACACGGACCTCAGGAGCTTCAAAATGTGGTGACAGGGGGAACCTGTGCCTATCGCTGCGTCGAAACGGTGCGATACGCATCCATACAACATCGGGGACAACAGATCGCGCCAGACATCCAACCGCTCATCGCTGCTCCCCAATCCTTATAAGGATAAGATGCAACAAGCATGACCATAGAAGCAAATCTCGCCCGCGTCCGCGAAGAGGTCGCCTCCGCCTGCCGCCGCGCCAATCGCCCCGAATCCTCGGTCGCCCTGATGGCCGTCAGCAAGGTCCACCCCGTCGAAGCGCTCCTCGAGGCCTACGCCGCCGGCCAGCGCCTCTTCGGCGAAAACCGCGTTCAGGAGTTCGCCGGCAAGTTCCCCTCGCTCTCCGCCTGCACCGACGCTGAGTACCACCTCATCGGCCCCCTCCAATCCAATAAGTCCACTAAAGCCGCCGAGTTATTCCACTCCATCGACACCGTCGACTCGGTCAAACTCGCCCAGCGCCTCGACAGCGCCGCCGCCGCGCTCGGCAAGAAGCTCCCCATCTACGTCGAGGTGAAACTCTCCCACGAAGAATCGAAGCACGGCATCTCCCCGGACGACCTCCCCGCCCTGCTCAGCGCCATCGCTCCGCTCGAAAACGTCACCGCCGTCGGCCTCATGACGGTTCCACCCTGGAGCGAGGACGCCGAAACCGCCCGCCCCTACTTCCGTCACCTCCGCGAGCTCCGCGACGCCCAGCAGCAACTCCACGCATCGCTGACCCAGCTCTCCACCGGTATGTCCAACGACTTCGCCGTCGCCATTGAAGAGGGCAGCACCTGCGTTCGCATCGGCACAGCAATCTTTGGCCGCCGGATTTCACCCGATCAACAGGCCTGACGAATGTCAGCCCTCAAATCGGACTCCAGCGTCATCCTAAGAGGTGATGCCAGCGACCAAACAACCCGAACTTGATCAGCCCATAACTGGGGAAACAGCCACCAGTAACGACTTCACCGTCGTCGATCCTCTCCGGGTCGAGCAGCAGATCGACGAGAAGCTCATCGGCGAGCGTATCCGCTCCATGCGCCTCAAACGCTCCATGGGCCTGGTCGAACTCGGCCGTCTCTCCGGCCTCTCCGCAAGCTTCCTCTCCCAGCTCGAGACCGGACGCGTCGTCCCCACCATTCGCAACCTCGCACGGATCGCTCTCGTCTTCGAAAAAGACCTCTCCTGCTTCTTCAAGCTTGAGCGGAAGGTCACCTTCCGCCGTCTGTCCAAGTCAGACCGCATCCCCATCACCCGCAAGCAAAAGAACTCCCGCTTCGTCTCGCAGAGTCTTAGCGCCCTCATTCCAGACCGCCACATGGTGCCCTGCCTCGCCGACTTCCACCCCAACGGTGAAGAGTGCGAGTTCACCCCGAAGATATTTCGGGGCACGGAGTTCGTCTACATCCTTGAAGGCGAACTTGAGATCGCACTCCCCAACGAGCATCACTGGCTTGGCACTGGCGACGTCGTCTGGATCGACGCCAACACTCCACGGCAGTATCTGTGCAACGGCGACGGTATCGCCCGAGCCCTCATCGTCACGGAACATCCAAAGTAGCAGGGAAAGCCAAAGAGGTCCGACCTCTAGTAGACTCCCTCCATGCCAATCCAGCGCCGTTCCGCCGCGCCGAACTCTCGTCCCACTTCGTCATCAAAGAATGTCATCTCGACCGAAGCGTCGGACGGCACGATCGTCTGCCGCGCAGTGGAGAGAGCCCCTCATCTCGCCTTTGCCCTCGTCTTTGCCCTGATAGCGCTGTCTGCCGCCGCATCCGCCCAGCAAAAGGTCGATGTCACCACCAGCCACAACGACCTCGCCCGCACCGGCGCGAACACGCAGGAGACCGTGCTCACCCCGGCCACAGTCAACGCAACGAACTTCGGCCTGCTCGCCAAGTTCCCCGTGGACGACCAGGTCTACTCCCAGCCTCTGGTCGTCACGGACGTCAAGCTCAAAGACGCCAGCTTCGGCACCGGTACCCACGACCTCGTCTTCATCACCACCGTCAACAACAGCGTCTATGCCTTCGACGCCAACAGCACCGACTCCGCCGCGAAGCCCATCTGGCACGTCAACTTCGGCGCTCCCGCCAACCTCTACGACGCCGACTTCGGCTGCCTCGATATCAACGGCAGCATGGGCATCATCGGCACCCCGGTCATCGACAAACCCCACAACGCCCTCTACGTCGTAGCCCTCACAAGAGTCGGCAGCAAGTTCACCCAGCGCCTGCACGCCCTCGACCTAGCCAGCGGCGCGGACCTCCCCAACAGCCCCGTCGCCATCGCCGCACCAGCCTTTGATCCCCTACTCCAGAACCAGCGCCCAGCGCTTCTGCTCACCAACCACACCGTCTACGTCGGCTACGCCTCGCACTGCGACAAGGAGCCCTACCACGGCTTCCTCCTCGGCTACGACGCCCGCACCCTACGCCAGACCGCCGTCCTCAACACCTCGCCCAAGGGCGGGCAGGCCAGCATCTGGCAGTCCGGCCAGGCCCCGGCTGTCGACGCCGCCGGCAACATCTACATCGTCACCGGCAACGGGACGTGGAACGGCGTGACGGACTTCAGCGAGAGCTTCATGAAGCTCTCGCCCTCGCTCAAACTCCTCGACTGGTTCACCCCTACCAACCATCGCGAGCTCGACGCCAAGGACAACGACCTCGACTCCTCCGGCGCGACCCTCATCCCCGGCACCAACCTCGTCGTAGGCGGCGGCAAAGAAGGCGTCCTCTACACCCTCGACGCCCGCCACCTGGGACACCTCGGCGACCAGCACGCCATCCAGCACTTCCAGGCCACCGGTTCGCACCTGCACAGCGTCGTCTTCTGGGAGAGCGCTAAGAACGGCGATCTTCTTTACATCTGGGGCCAACGGGACAAAGAGCGCGTCTACAAGATCACCGACGGCAAGGTAGGCGAGACGCCCATCATCACCCGCCCCGAATCGAACGAAGGCCACCCCGGCGCGATGCTCTCGCTCTCGGCGAATGGCGGTCACGATGGAATCCTCTGGGCCGCCATCCACGCCAGCGGCGACTCCTGGCACGAGACCCGCCCCGGCATCCTCCACGCCTACGACGCCGACGACATCAACCACGAACTCTGGAACTCCTGGCAGAACCGCGACCGCGACGACTGCGACGGCTACTCCAAGATGGCCCCACCCACTATCGCCAACGGCAAGGTCTTCTTAGCGAGCTTCGGCAAAGAGAACATCGGCACCGGCGGCCTCTGCATCTACGGTCTGCTCCCCGGCGACAAAGTTCCTGCCTCCCCCACGAACATCGCTTCAGTAATCAAAGGCGGCAGCATAACTCTCACCTGGCCCGCAAACCCAGTTGCAATAACCTACTCCATCGCCAGTTCTGACAAGCCCAGCGGTCCGTTCCACACCATCGCCATCGGTCTGACCACCCCCACCTATGCCGGCATCCAGGCACCCATCGGGATGAGCTACTACACGGTCACCGCTAGCAACTCGAACGGCGAAGGCCCACCCTCAAACCCCATCGCCATCAAGATCGAAAGGCCCAGCGCCAAAGGCCGAATGCACTGAGGTCCATTACCAGCCCCACATCCGGGTGCCCCATCCATCGCAGTCTCATCGCGATGGGTGGGACATTCGTGCGAAGCACGAACCGCTCTCCTCCACTCAACCGCAACACTCGTCATCCTGAGCGAAGGCGCGTGCGGTTTCATCGCACGCGCCGAAGTCGAAGGACCTGCATCGCCATTCCCCCCACCCCGACCGCTCGAATCTTTCAGCCATCAAAAACAGAAAGGCCCGAAGTTTCAAAGAGGACCCCGGGCCGTTCTTACCGTACCAAACCCTTACTTCACCGAATCCTCAATCTCTTTCCACTCCGCCGCGCTCAACTCCACCTGCGCCGCCCCAATATTTTCCTCCAGGTGCTCAATCGAAGTCGTGCCCGGAATCGGCAGAATCACCGGCGACTTCTGCAGCAGCCACGCCAGCGAGAGCTGCGACACCGTCGCTCCATGCTGCTTCGCCGCCGTGTCCAGCTTGCCGCCAGGCTGGGCCAGCTTGCCCGCCGCCACCGGATACCACGGAATGAACGCAATGTTGTTCTTCTCGCAGTACTCCAACGTGTCGTCGTGTTTGCGATCGCCGATGTTGTACTGGTTCTGCACGCTGACGATATCGATCACCTTCCGCGCCTGCTCGATCTCGTGGGGCTTCACCTCGGATAGGCCCACATGGCGGATCTTTCCTGCCTTCTGCAGCCTCTTGATGACTCCGAGCGACTCCTCCACCGGAACCTTCGCGTCGATCCTGTGCAGCTGCCACAGATCGATCCGCTCGACCTTCAGCCGGCGGAGGCTCATCTCCACCTGCTGTTGCAGATACTCCGGACGGCCCACCGGCAGCCACTTGTTCGGACCCTGCCGCGTCAGCCCGCCCTTGGTCGCGATCACCACGCCGTTCGCGTAAGGAGCAAGCGACTCACCAATCAACCGTTCGCTCACGTCCGGTCCATAGGCGTCCGCCGTGTCGATGAAGTTCACGCCCAGTTCCACAGCGCGCTTCAGAACTTTCTTCGCACCCTCTGCGTCTTTGGGCTCGCCCCACACACCCTCGCCAGTGATGCGCATCGCGCCATATCCCAGGCGATGTACCGGGAGGTCTCCGCCCAGCGAAAACGTTCCGCTGGCCGCTGCATTGACGTTGTTCAGAACCGAGTTAGCCATGCCCATACGATGCAGCCACCGGCGAGGAGGATTCCCTCTCTGCAGCAGCCGAACGCGAAGGCAGCACCGCACCGTCTCGTGACAGCAGCATCGTCTCGCCCTCGGCCAGCACGCGAACCTTGTCCGTAATCCCGAGCCGCGAAGCGTCGGCGTTCAGCCGCTCGACCGGCTCACCCATGGGCTCGCGTCCCAGCTTGAACGTCCCGAAGTGCATCGGAATCATCCACTTCGCACCGCATTCCACAAACCCGCGCACAGCCTCTTCGGGCGACGTATGCACCGTCCTGTACGTGTCCGGGAAGTACGCTCCAATCGGCAGCAACGCCACATTCGGCCGCAACCGCTCGCCTACCTGGCTGAATCCCTCAAAGTAAGCCGTATCGCCAGAGTGGTAGATCGTCTGCGCGCCATCCATCGGCGCAATAAAATACCCGCCGTACTCCCGATGCATGTCGCGGAACATCCTCGCGCCCCAGTGCTTGCACGGAGTCATCACAATCTTCAGGCCCAGCGTCTCGATCTCGTTCCACCAGCTCATTACATGGAGCTTCTCGAAGCCCATCCATTGCACGAGATCCTCTACGCCATTCGGCACCACCACCTCCGGCGTAGTCCCCCGCAGACGCCTCGTCGCCCGGATCACCCGTCGCAATGAAGCCTTATCCAGATGGTCCATGTGGGCGTGCGTGAGCAGCACCAGATCGATCGGCGGCAGGTCGCGCACCAGCACTCCCGGCGCACGCTGCCGCCGCAGCACAATTAGCCGTGTTGAAAACACTGGGTCCACCAGGATGTTCTTCCCGCCCGCCTGCAGCAGAAAGGACGAGTGCCCAAGAAACGTAATTGCAGTCTCTCCCGGCTCGGCGATCTCCGGCAGGCGAGGCTCGCCCGAGATCGGCTGCTCGTGGCTCTCACGCACCAGCCGAACAAGCTGCTCCAGCTTCTGAATCTTGAACGGTCGCCTGCGGCGTACAGCGGCTCTCTTCACCGGCCAGTTCTCCATGGACATTGGATGCCGAAGCATCTACTTCGATCACCCAATGCCTAACGTTAACCCATCGGCCTTCTGTTTCGATGAACGGCGCATCTATATCTGGGCGGAAGGTACCCCATCTATGCCCCACATCGACCCCCCAGATCCCCCAGCGGTGCCCCTGCTCACGCCGACTCTGCAAACACAGTCCGCCGACCCGGCTAAATTGCACGCTGCCCGCCAGCGAACCGTCTGGACCATCGTCTCGGCCTCGCCGCTCGGCTCGCTCTGGGACCTTCAAGGCACGCCACTCAGCACCGTCATCAAACGCACCGCCAAGTCTTTTCTGGCCGACAATCTCCTGGGCCGCGCCGCCGAACTCGGATTCTACTTCCTCTTCGCGCTCTTCCCAACCCTGGTCAGCGCCAGCTCCATGCTTGGCCTCGCCGCGCGCTCCGCGTCGCACATCTACTTCACTCTCCTGTCTTACTTATCGGTCGTGATCCCACCCTCTGCCATGGGAATCGTCCTCGAAACCTTCAACCAGACGACCGCCGCATCCACAAGCGGAAAGGTCACCTTCGGTCTGGTCGCCGCGATCTGGTCTGCCTCGGTCGGCTTCTCCGCCATCCAGGACAGCCTGAACCTCGTCTACAAAGTCCCCGAGACCCGCCCTTACTGGAAGGCCCGCCTCTCCGCCATCGGCGTCACGACCATGCTGTCAGTCCTCGTCACAGGCCTGCTCGCGGCGATGCTCGGTGGAGACATGCTCGCCGCCTTCGCCCATAAGTTGATCTACCACCGCCCGCTGGCCATCGCGACCGCGATCCTCAGCCGTCTCATCGGATGGATCGTGGCCACCGCTCTGCTCGCGCTGATCTTTGCCGTGATCTACTTCTTCGCCCCGGACGTCAAGAAGAGCCGCTGGCGCTGGCTCTCTCCCGGAGCCGCCATCGGCATCGTCGCCTGGCTGCTCGCATCCTTCAGCCTGCGCCTGTATCTCCACTTCTTCAACAACTACTCGGTCACCTACGGCTCGCTAGGGGCAGTCATCATCCTGCTCACGTGGTTTTACATCACCGGCGTAGTTCTCCTGCTCGGTGCCGAGGTCAACAGCGAGATCGAAGCCGCCGTCACCGAACGCCGCCTCTGCGGCGGCGCAACCCATACCAATCCCACCGCTGCCTAGATCCGCCCTCTTCTCAATCTCACTTCAAAATCCGTCATCCTGAGCGGAGGCACTTGCAGCTTCATCGCAAGTGCCGCAGTCGAAGGACCCCGATACCGCCCACATCACCCCATACCGCTCGAATCTTTCCGCCACAGGTCCAGCTTGCATAGCCATCACTCATCGCCCCTACACCCTAAACCTACCCCCTAAACCCTGCCGCTCACGTACACTAACCCCCAACCAACATGAATCCTTACGCAGCCGTCCTGGCCGTCATCAGCATCACCCTTCTCGCCGTCTCGCTCAGCCGCGTCAACAAGACCAAGACCAAGGCAGACTACCTCGTCGCCGGCCGCAGCTTGCCCGCCTTCGTCCTCATCTTCACGCTGCTCTCGTCGTGGATTGGTTCTGGATCACTACTGGGAGGGGCGGAGAACGCCTACAAGCACGGCTTCGCGGCCCTCTGGCAGTCAGCCGGAGGATGGGCCGGCCTCATCCTCATCTACTTCATCGCTCCCCGCGCCCGCAAGTTCGCCCAGTTCACCATCCCCGACCTGCTCGAAGCCCGCTACAACCAGACCGCCCGCGTCCTCGGCGTTATCGCCATCCTCTTCACCTACACCGCCATCACCAGCTACCAGTTCATCGGCGGCGGAGACATCCTCCACCTCATCTTCCCCGACCTCATCACCGCCAACCTCAGCAAGTACATCATCGCCGGCTTCGTCATCGTCTTCACCGCCATCGCCGGCATGTCCTCGGTCGCCTATATGGACGTCGTCATCGGCCTGCTCGCGACGGTCTCCATGCTCGCTTCACTACCCGTCCTCATCCATCTCGCCGGAGGTCTGAGCGGCATCCACAACGCGCTTCCCGCCAGCCACTTCCAGGTGCTCGGCGACCTCTCTTTCGCGCAAGCGATGGAGATCTTCCTCCCCACCTGCCTGCTCATGCTCGGTAACCAGTCCATGTACCAGAAGTTCTTCTCCGCCAAGTCCGAGAAGGCCGCCAGCCAGGCTGTCGTCGGCTGGTTCATCGGCGCTGTCATCCTTGAGACGGTCATCGTCGCCATCGCTGTCGTAGGCTCCGCTCTCTTTCCCACCGGCGAAGTCCACTCCCACCCCCGCGAGATCCTCGCCTACACCGGCATGCACGGCCTTCCTTTGTGGATGGGAGTCGTCCTCGTCGGCGCCATCTTTGCCAAGATCATCTCCACCGCCAACAACTACCTCTTCTCCCCCGCCACCAACCTCGTCAACGACGTCTTCGTTCGCTATATCGCCCGCGACGCCTCCAACAAGCGCATCCTCATCGTCAGCCGCCTCATGGTCGTCCTGCTCGGGCTATGGGCGCTCTACCAGTCGCTGCACACCGAGTCCGTCCTGAAGAAGGCGCTCTACGCCTACACCATCTACTCCGCCGCGCTCACGCCGGTCATCCTCGCCGCCTTCTTCTGGAAGCGGACGACCGCCACAGCAGCGGTGATCTCCATCGCCCTGGGAACGCTGGTCACCATCACCTGGGACTCTGCCTTCATCCACGCCCATCTCCCCACCATTCTCACCGAGCGCGACGCCATCTTTCCGGCACTGCTCACCTCACTTTTCTCGCTGGTCCTCGTCAGTCTCATAACTCCGCCGCCCTCGGCAAGCCAACTCGCTCCCTTCGCAGAGGGTTGAAAGTTCATAGAAGATATTTACAATCACACTTCTGACAGCGAATTCCGTAACCAACAACCGCCTGGCAGGAAGGCGCATCCACCCCGAAGCAAGATCAGGAGACGATAGATGACACAAGTTACAGAAAAACTCACCCTCGGCGCGGAAGCTCTCTTCCTCAATCCGGCGTCGCTCGACCTCGAAGCCACGGCTACGTCCTTCCTCTTCGAGGCCTCTCTCGACAGCCTCTTCGCCGCATCCGTGGATGATGACGATGATGAGGAAGATGAAGACGACGAAGATGATGAGGATGAGGATGAGGACGAAGAAGACCTCGACGAAGAAGATGACTTCGATGAAGACGACGAAGATGATGAGGATGAGGACGAAGACGAAGACGAACCCGAGTACGACGACGAGGATGAAGACGAAGATGAGGATGACGACGAAGAATAGCCTCGCCCCGATGACCCTCGCTTAGCGCGGCAGCCGAGACCCTACTTTGTTCCGCAACAGAGACTCCGTCTTGCTTAAGGGCACGGCTTCAGCCGTGCCGTAAACTTCTCACTTGCCCGGCGGCTTTAGCCGCTGAGGTACGCCTTCTGAAGCATGCTGCGGCTTGCACACTTCGTGCAGGCCGCACCTCTACCCCGCCAAAGACAGCCGGACTTCGGCGACACAGCCTCTTCCATCCTCCCGGTTCGTCAAGCCCACACTTCCCTTGTGCACGATAAGAATCTGCTGCGCCAGCGCCAGCCCAATCCCCGTCCCCTTAGGCTTGGTTGTATAAAACGGCACAAACAGATTCACCGGATTCAGCAGCCCCAGCCCATTGTCCGTAATCCGGATCGCGACCTGCCCTGCCTCAACCTCCCATGCGACAGAGACCTCCGCATCAGTCTCAGAAGCCTCCCCCGCCGCCTCTAAAGCCGCATCCACCGCATTCTGCTGCAGGTTGATCAGCGCCTGCTGCATCTGGTCCGGATCGACGTGCACGACCACCTCCGGCCCCGCAATCATCCGCACCGCAACTCTCAGCTCCAGCAGAACCACCCGCTCCAGCAGCAGTCGCAGCGGCACCGCCTCCAGCCTCGGCGCCGGCAGGCTCGATAGCTGCTGATACGCCTGCAGAAACCGGTTCAGAGACGCCGCGCGATCCTCAATCACCGCCAGCCCGCGCTGCAGATCGCGATTCAGGTTCGGCCCGCTCTCAACGCCCGCAGTCTCCGGCAGCCGCCCCCGCAGACTTCCGGCAATCGACTTGATCGGCGTCAGCGAGTTATTGATCTCGTGCCCCAGCACCCGGATCAGCCGCCGCCACGCCTGCCGCTCCTCTTCCCGCAGCGCGGCTCCCACATCCGACAGCACCAGCAGCAGATGCGGCGCTCCCCGCAGCCGGAACGTCGCCCTCCGCACCACGTATCGCGTCGCATCGTTCGCCTTGGCTGAGTTAGAGTACTGCCCTTCGTCCGCCACATCCAGCAGCACCCGCAGTCCCAGTTCCTCCGCGCTCTTTCCATCGGATGCCGGTCGTACCAGACCAAACGCCCTATCCGCCGCGGCATTGTGCAGCCGCAATCGGCCCAGCGAGTCGAACGCCAGCACCGGCGACTGCATGGAACTCATCACCCGCTCCACCAATGTCAGCGCCTCCAGAGCAGACGACCGCTGCGCCTGCAGCGTCCCCGCCAGCGCATTGATCTCGAGCGCAAGATCGCCCAGCGCGTCTCCCCTGCGAGCTCCACGCGCACGAAACGAGAAGTCGTCCTCACGCAGCGCCGCCACTACGTTTGCCAGCGTCTGCATAGGCCGCGTGATCAGCTCCATCAACGAGCTCGCAGCCAGCAGCCACGCCAGCGCAAAGACCATAACCGCCGCAACCATCGCGGTGATCGAAGCGTGTTCAACCACCATTAGCCAGCCCCCCAGCACCACCGCCGGCAGGGCCAGCGCCACCATCCACAAGGAGAGCCGCCGCTCGAAGCTCAGCCGCCTGCCGGTCTTGCCAAGAGGCATTCGCCGCCGCTGCTGCGAGTTGGGAACTATGTCAGAGATATTGCCGCCCGCTGCTTCGCTTCTTCAGATTGAAGTTCGTTCAAGAGTGTAAATCCCGTCATCCTGAGCGAAGGCACTCGCAGCTTGCTCGCGATTGCCGAAGTCGAAGGACCCCGATACCGTTCGTACAACCACAACCGCTCGGACCTTTCTTCCAACAAAGCTCAGGCGCGGCGATCTCAAATCCCATACTTCTCAATCCGCCGATACAACGCTCCCCGGCTCAGCCCCAGAGCATCTGCCGCATGACTTACATTGCCCTGGCTCCGCGCCAGCGCCTTGCGGATCAGCACCGCCTCCACCTGCTCCAGCGACATCTCATCCAGTCCCTGCGACGACGCCACCTTGGCAGTCTGCAGCCCGAGGTCCGCCAGCTCAATCCGGCTGCCCCGCGCCATCAGCACCGCGCGCTCCATCGTGTGGTCCAGCTCGCGCACATTGCCCGGCCAGCCATAGCTCATCACCATCTGCAACGCCGTCGGCTCAAACCCCTCCACCGAGCGACGATACCGCGCCGCATACCGCGATAGAAAGTGCGCCGCCAATGCTGGAATGTCCTCACGCCGCTCGCGCAGCGGAGGCACATGAATCTCCACTGTGTTCAATCGAAAATAGAGATCGCTGCGAAACGTCCCCGCTTCCGACTCCGCCCGCAGATCGGCATTCGTCGCCGAGATCATCCGCACATCCACCTTGCGCGTCGTCGAAGACCCCACCCGCTCCAACTCGCCCGTCTCCAGCACCCGCAGCAGCTTCGCCTGCTGCCGCAGCGGGATATTGGCAATCTCATCGAGAAACAGCGTCGATCCATTCGCCAGCTCGAACCGCCCAATGCGGTCGGTCCGCGCATCGGTAAACGCGCCCTTTACATGCCCGAATATTTCGCTCTCGAACGTCCCCTCCGGTAGGGCGCCAGTGTTCACGGCGACAAGCTGCCGGTGCGCTCGTGGCGACAGCCGATGCAGCGTCTGCGCCACCACTTCCTTACCCGTCCCATGCTCACCGGTCACCAGCACGTTCGCACCCGAAGGCCCAATCCGCGCCAGCAGCTCCACCACAGGCCGCATCGCCGCCGCCGTAGCAATAAACTCCGGCGCACCCTCAGCCCTCAAGATACGGTTCTCCGCCTCCAGCCACTGCGCCCGCTTTTGCGCCGCATACAGCTCAAGCTGAGTCCGCACCACGGTCAGCACGCGCGCGTTGTCCCAGGGCTTCTGGATGAAGTCCCGCGCGCCACGCCGCATCGCCTCCACCGCCAGGTCGATGTTCGCCCACGCCGTCATCACGATGATCGGCAGTTGCGAATCGCGCTCCTGAATCGCCGCAATCAGGTCGAGCCCCTCGCGACCGGAGGTCGTATCCCGCGTGTAGTTCAGGTCGATCAAAACCCCATCGACCTGTTCGTGCGACAAAAGCTCCAGCACCGCCGCCGGACTATGCGCCGTCAGCAGTTCGAACCCTTCAGGCTCGAGCAAGAGCTCAAGCGCTTCAAGAATCTGCGGCTGATCGTCCGCCACCAACAGACGGCACTTATTACTTGAAACTCCGGTCATAAGACCTTTCTAAACATGTCCTGCCGGGGCGCTCACGCGCCTTTCTAACGCCTCGCGTGGCACTCCCGTTGGTCGGCATAAATATTTCCGTCCCGACCAACGGCCGGCCCGAGCGAAGCCCAACACGCGTCACGAAGTGACCGCCCCGCGCGCAGCGGGTCTTTAGCGTCCTTGCGAACTTCCATTCCTCGCCGATTCTACCGAAATCGAATTCTCCTCAAGCGTTGTCCCCACCGACCGCTGCAGCTCGATCTTCGCCTTCTGATATGCCGTCCTTGCCGCCAGCAGCGCCGACTCCGCCGTGGCCAGGTCCTTCCGGCTCGTCAACGTCTGAAACGCCGATCCCGCCCCAAGCTGCTGCTCTTTCGACGTAATCTCAAACGTCTTCTGCGCCAGCTCCCGCGCCTTGCCCGCCGCAACCACCCGAGCCACGCTCTGGTCCAGCGCATACTGCGCGTTGCGCACTTCGATGCGGATCTGCTTTTTCAACTGCTGCTGCCGCAGGTCCGCCTGACGCGACTCCAGCTCCGAACGATACTGGTCCGACTTCGCAATCCGATTGCGAATCGGAATGTTCATCTGGAAGCCAACGTAATAGTCCGGTGACGAATTATTGAACGCATTGTTCAACGCTCCGCCAAATCCAAGCGGAGCGTTCGAACTCACCCCTGCGCTCGGATTCCCGAGGCCCGCCAGCCCCGCACCGCCATACTGCCCCACCAGGGCCAGCGATGGCAGCAGATTATTGTTCGCGGCCTTTCTGCTGATGTCTCGGTTCTGCAGGTCGATCCCCGAGATCGCCACCTCCACGCGATGCGCCAGTGCCTGCGCCACGATGTCCTCCGTAGCAGCGCCCGCCGGTGCGGTCGTCCCATCGTCGGTCGAAACGTTCACCGGCTTCACCGGCATCGCCTCCAGAATCGGGTCGTCGAGGTTCTTCGTAAGCGCGTTCTTGATCAGCAGCTCCTGAAACTTCAGCGTGCTCTTCGCGATGCTCACGTCCTGTTCGCGATTGGCAACCTCGGCCTCATCCTTCATCACATCCATCGCAGGAATCGCCTGCAGCTCCAATTGCTTTCGCCCACTCGTCAAAGTCTGGTTCGCAAACTCCAGCGACCGAGACTTCACCTGCTCATCCTCATACGCCGCTACCAGATCCCAGTACATATTCGCGATCTGCGTGACCGTCGTGATCACCTGCAACGAGAAGGCAGCATCCGAGATCTTCTGATTGTTCCGCGCAATCCGCAGGTAACGTAGATTTGGCCCCAGCCCAAACCCCGCCAGCAACTGCTGCTGGAACGTCAGCGTATACGACGCATCCAGCTCCGGCTTCAGATAGGTAAACGGGCTGTTGTTCGTATTCCGCTGGTTGTAGAACTGCGCCTGGAACAACGTCCCGGTTGGAAACGCCTCGTAGTATCCAAAGTTCCCCGTATACGTGATCGACTTCAGGGCCTGCACGCCATACACCGTCGTATTCGAGAGCGGCTGGGCGACGTCGCTGTAGTTAATGTTTCCCGTGATCGCCGGGTCGTACGAAGACACTGCCGACCCCGTGCCGAGCGTCGACTGCACAAGTCCCGAAGCTCCCGCACCCGCACCACCCGCGCCACCCGACGTTCCACCCGCACCCGCGCCCGAACCACCCGACCCAAAGCCTCCAACGCCGCCGCCCGGCGTGTTCTGCACTACGCCCGTATTGACACCGCGAAACACGCCGCCAGCCTTGGTCCGCAGCACGTCGGCCTGCGCAATCGGAATGTTGTATCGGGCAATCGCAAGGTCAAGATTGTTCTCGAGTGCCAAGGCAATTGCATCCGTTAGCGAAAGCTCCAGCACGCCGTCATGCACCAGCGCATCGATCCGCGCGGAGTTCGCAAGGTCTGGCAGCGGCACGGTCGCCGGCCGATACGCATCGATCGGATTGTAAGAATGCGGCACATCCAGCCGCAGCGTCGGGCGCGGCGCATTCACCGGAAAATTGGCCTGAGTGCCGACCGGAGCATTGGCCTGCGCATAACCCATCACCGGCACAACCGCAAGCGTAGCCACAACTCCCAAAGCCGCCGTCATTCTGAGCGCAGCGAAGAATCGCCGCATTGGCACCCTTTGCGCCACATTCATCACACCGCCGCTCATCCCAAACTCTCTCATCGTCTCAACCATCCCTAGCCCTTCACTTCCGCATTCCCTGTGTCCATCGTCAACCAGCCATCCCGAAGCTCGATCGTTCTTGTCCCATAAGTCGCATTCAAGTCCGAGTGCGTCACCTGCACGATCGTCGTGCCCTCGTCATTGAGTCCGCGAAAGAGCTCCATAATCTCCGCCGCCTGCGCCGAGTGCAGATTCCCCGTCGGCTCATCGGCCAGCAACAACGCAGGCTTATGAATCACCG
The DNA here is from genome assembly GCF_025685565.1 of Granulicella aggregans. Taxonomy (NCBI): domain Bacteria; kingdom Pseudomonadati; phylum Acidobacteriota; class Terriglobia; order Terriglobales; family Acidobacteriaceae; genus Granulicella; species Granulicella aggregans. The sequence goes on along the minus strand of NZ_JAGSYE010000001.1, from coordinate 1,553,995 downwards.
CTCGCGCTATGCCCACAAGTTGCTGCTGCCCGCCAGAAAGCTGAGAAGGAAACAGGTCCTTCTTGCCCACGATCTGAAACTTGTCCAGAGTGTCCGCCACAAGAGACTGCCGGTCCGAACGCGAGATGTCCTTGTACGAGAGCGGCAGGTCGATGTTCTCCGCCACCGTCAGGTCATCCAGCAGGTGATAGCTCTGAAACACCATCCCAATCTGCTTCCGCGCGAGATCCGCCCTCTGCTTGCGGTTCATCGCGTGCACCGCAAGGTCCTTGAAAAAGAACTCGCCCTTCCACGAGTCATCGAGCATCGCCAGGATATTCAGCAGCGAAGACTTCCCCGCCCCGCTTGGCCCCATCACAGTCACAAACTCACCTTCGCGAATCGTCAGGTTGATCCGCCGAAGGATGAAGTTCTCCGTGTTCCCCGTCTTGTAAATCCGCTCAAGATTCTTCAGTTCAATCATTTCGTTCCCTTTACTCCCACTAACTCTGTCTCGATAACCATCAGGGTCTCGTTAGCTAACGACATCTTGCGAGCCTCACTGTTTTGCTTAATGGCAGGTTTGCTTAATGGCAGGGCTTCAGCCGTGCCATAACCGTCTCCGTAGCCAAGCGGCTTTAGCCGCTGAGGTACGTCTTCGAACTCCTCACTGCGACCGCAGCGTCTCCATCGGATCCAATCGCGAAGCCCGATAAGCCGGCACGACGCAAGCAACCACCGAAACACCAAACAACAACACCGTCATCCCCGTAAACGTAACCGCATCGAGCGCCTTCGTCGCAAACAGCAGCGTAGCCATATACCGCGTCAGCGCAAACGAAGCCCCCAGCCCCACCACCAGCCCCGCCACCGCCAGCAGCATTCCGCGCCGCAGAATCAGAGAGAGCACGTTGCCCCGCTGCGCTCCCAGCGCGATCCGCAGCCCAAGCTCCATCGCCCGCTGCACGACCATGTAGCTCAGCACCGCATACAAACCAATCGCCGAGAGCACCAGCGCAATCCCCGCGAACGCCGAGATCAGGATCGTCTGAAACCTCTGCTGCGCCGTGCTGCGAGCTAACAGGTTGGTCCGGACAGCGTAGACCGGAAGCGTCGGGTCCATCTGTGCCACCTGGGAACGCACTGTGTCGATATAACTGCCAGGGTCGCCCGCCACACGAAGCGCGAAGGTCGGCTGCCCAATCGAAGCCTGCGCGAACGGCACAAAGTACTCCGGGATGGGCGCTTCGGCCAGGCTTGCGCGAACTACGTTCCCGACGATGCCGACGATCTCCTGCGGCTGGCCGGGGCCGTCCGGATCGCCCGGAACGGCGGGAGCGAGGCCGGACGTGATGCGCTTGCCCACCGCGTCTTCGCCAGGAAAGAAGCGGTCGGCAAAGGCCTGGTTGACGATGACGACGGGAGGGCTGCCGGGCCGGTCCTCCGCAGCGGTAAAGAAGCGGCCGCGGCGCAGCGGCATCTCCAGCGACCTGAAGAAATTGGATGCCACGACGCTGGCGCGTGCGCTGGGATCTTCTCCCGGAGGGTTGGGCCTGCCCACGATGGTGAAGGTGATACTCATGTCGCCGCCGGTGAGCGGCAGAGGATACGCGTAGGTTGCCTGCTGAACACCGGGCAACGCGGCCAGCCGCGATTGCAACTGCTGGATCAGTTGCAGCGCCCTCTCGTCCTGGAACAGCTTGGGCGACATACCCACACGGAAGGTGATCAGGTGCGTCTGGTTGAAGCCTGGGTTGACGTTAAGCAGCTTGTCAAAGCTGCGAATCAACAGGCCGGCACCGATGAGCAGGACCAGGCCAAGCGCCGTCTCGCCGATTACGAGCGCACTGTGCAACCGGTTCTGGCTGCGGCTGGCCGTGCTCGAACGGGTCGTGTCCTTAAGCGCCAGCGCGGGGTCGAGCCGCGACGACCGCCACGCGGGAAGCACACCGAACAGCAGTCCGGTCGCCAGCGATGCCGCAAGCGAGAAAAGGAAGACACGCGAATCGAGCGAAAGCTCGTGCAGCCGCGGAAGATCGGCGGGAAGCACGCTGGGCGCAATATGAAGTACGAAGGCCGCGAGCGAAAATCCAACGGCACCACCGAGGAGCGAGATCGTGAGCGATTCGATGAGAAGCTGGCGAACGATCTGCGGCCGAGTCGCGCCCAGCGCCGAGCGCAGAGCCAGCTCCGAACGCCGCGCTGCGGTGCGCGTAAGCAGGAGTCCGGCCACGTTCGCGCAGGCGATCAGCAGCAGGAAGCAGACGCACGCAAACAGGATGTTCAACGGTCTCCGCACCGCGCCGACCAGGTCTTCGAGCGCCGGTGTGACGCTGACTGCCGTCTCGGTCTTGTCGTCGAGATAACGGGCCGCGAGCGAGCCTTGGATCGTGTCCATCTCCGCCTTGGCCTGGGTGCGCGAGACGCCGGGAGCGAGTCGCCCGATCACCTGAAGCTGGTTCCAGCCGCGCTGCTTCGCGGAGGGGTTCCTGCCCTCGTGCTCGATGGCGGGCGTCGTCCACACCTGCGCGTCCGGTGCGTTCGGAAACTGGAAGGACGCGGGCAGCACACCGATGATGGTGTAGCTCTGATAGCTAAGATGAATGGTCTGGCCGATTGCCGCCGGGTTCGCGCCGAATGCGGACTGCCAGAGACCGTGACTGATAAGGACGGAACGATTGCCCGCGCCTTCCTCGGAGCGGGTGAAGGTACGGCCGAGCGCGGGGCCGACTCCAAGGACGCGAAAGAAGTCCGACGAAACAGTCATGCCGTCGATCCGTTTCGCGGGGGAGTTGTCCAGGGTGAGCGTGAAGGAGTTGCCTTGCCACGACGCCATGCTCTCAAAACTTCTGGCCCTCGCCCGCCAGTCCTCGAAGTTCGGAAAGGAAGTCTCGTTCGGCATGGTCGCCGGAGCGGTGCCTCCGCGCGACGGCGAGAGCGTATCCAGCGCCATAATGCGGTCGGGATGCGCGAACGGCAGCGGCTTCAGCAGCACCGCATCCACCAGCGAAAATACTGCGGTCGCGGAGCCGATGCCCAGCGCCAGCGTCAGCACCGCCATCAGAGTAAATCCCATGCTCTTGCGAAGCTGCCGAAACGCGAACCGAACGTCCTGAATCAGTGTGAACATTTGTAACTCCAAGAGTGCCGTATCTCCAAAAATGTCTTTGTTCGACTACCAGTCATTCCGGGTGCCCCATCCATCGCATTCTCATCGCGATGGGTGGGACGTAAACTTTCACTCCGTCCTTAAAGCTTCCATCGGCTCCAACCGCGAAGCCCTCCGTGCCGGCAACCAAGCCGCAAACGTCCCCACCACCAGCAACAACACCGGTGCCCCAACCAACGACACCAAGTCATACTCCTTAACGCCAAACAAAAAGCTATGCAGCATCCGAACCGCCAGCAGACTGATGCCTACACCCGCCAACGTCCCCGCAACGAGAAGAACTCCCGCCCCACGCAACACCAGCGAAAGGATGTCCTCCCTCTGCGCTCCCAGAGCCAGCCGCAACCCAAGCTCCCGCGTTCGCAGCGTCACCAAATAAGCTAGCAAGCTGTACAGCCCCGCCAGCGCGACGATCAGCGCAAGCCCACCGAGCGCCTCCAGCAGATGCGCCGCCAGAATCTGCGACCCCATCGCATCTTCAACGATCTGGTCCATCGTGCGAATCTCCGCGTCGGCAAGGTCGGGATTGAACTCCTGCATCACGTGATGCAACTCCGGCTCCATGCTCTTGGCGTCGCGTGAAGAGCGCAGCATCAACTCGGCATGGGCCTTCAACGTCGACTGGTAGAAGCCATCTGTAGGCTTCATCTGCGCGGCGTTCAAATCGATCTCCGGGGCAGCGGCCTCCGCCACTCCAACCTGGTGAAATTCGTCGATCACTCCAACGATCTTGAAAGCTCGTGAAGGCCCTCCCGTACTCGTCCCCATACTGATCGAGAAGTCGTTGACGCTCGCGTTTCTCGCCTCATAGAGCCGCGCAAAGGCGCTGTTCACGACAGCCACAAGCTGTCCATCCGGCGTGTCTTGTTCGTTGAAGTAACGACCCCGCAGCATTCGAAACCCAAGGACCTGTTGTAGCTCTGGTCCCGCCGCACGCATATTCGCCGTGATGGGCGAGGACGGCGCACCCCCCTTGGCCCGCTTGCCCATGTCCAGCGTAAGCCGCATCGTGAAGCCTTTGTTTAGAGGCGCAAGCGTCGTGATCGCAGCCGACTGAACCCCGGGAATCGCCTTCAGCTTCTCCAGCAGAGGCTTGTAGACCGTGGTATTCGCGTCCAGCTTTGCATACTTGTAATCCGGGAGACGCGGCTCGATTGCAAAGACATGCTCCGTGCGAAACCCCAGCGGGACCTGCTTCAACGCAAACACAGTCCGCAGCAGCAGACCGCAGCAGACCAGTAACACCAATGTCAGCGCAAGCTCGGACACAACCAGCACCCGCTGCAACCGGTGCTGCTGACGCCCCATGCCCGTCTGCGCGCCGTCCTGACGCAGTACCTGGTCCACAGCGACGCACGATGCGATCCGCGCCGGCACAAACGCAAACAGCGCCGCGCTCACCACGCTCAACGCCAACAAAGCAGCCAGTACCCGCGCATCCGGCCACAGAGAAAGGTATGGGCTAAGCTGCGTCGTCAGACTATGCCGGAAGAACCGTAGCGTCATCTGCGAGAGCCCTAGCCCCACCAGGCCGCCCGCCAGGCTCAGCACCAGCGACTCCGACAGCGTCTGCCGCATCAGTCTCCAGCGGCCCGCTCCCAGCGCCGACCGCACCGCCATCTCGCGCCGCCGCGCCGCCGTCCGTGCCAGCATCAGGCAGGCCACATTGGCGCAAGCGATCAACCACAGCGCTCCGACCGCGCCCAGCAACGCAAGCAGCGCCGTCCGCTGGTCCTTCGCGTTTAAACTTTTGCGATACTCGACCGGCTGAAAATGCGTTGGCGCCAGCAGCGAAGCGATCGCACTCGAATACAGCGGCAGAACGTCCTTCTGGATCGCATTCAACTCGCTCTGAATTGCCTCCATCTTCACGCCCGCAAGTCGCCGAGCGACCACCTGAAACATTGGCGCATCGAAGGCCCGAGTCGTCGCCGCAGCGTTCAGCGCAGCCGGCATCCATACCTGTGCAGGCGGCCCATCGGCGGGAAACGCAAAACCGCGCGGCATCACGCCGATCACAACCGTCGGCGTATCGTCGATGCGGATCGTCTGCCCCACAATCCCCGCGCTCGCATGAAACTGGTTGCGCCACACCGTGTCGCTCAGCACGACAACATGCTCTCGGCCGGACTGCTGCTCTTCCTCGGTAAAGAAGCGTCCCATCGCAGGAGCATTGCCTAGCACTCCAAGCAGATTCGCGCTTGAAGTCACCGCGCTCACCTTCTGCTCGGCATTCCCGGCGAAGAGGTACGCGGCATTCTCATCGTGATAAGCGATCGCGCTCAACGTATGCGCCCGCGCTTGCCACAACGAGATGTCCGCGACATTCGACCAGCCCTCGACGCCCTGGGCGTTCGTGTTGTTCAGCCGTACCAGATCCTTCGCGTCTCTATACGCAAGCGACCGGAACAGCGTCCCCTCCAACACCGTGAACATCGCTGCATTCGCGCCAATACCCAGCGCCAGCACCACCACCACGCTCACCGAAAACCCTGGGGCGTGCTTCATCTGCCGAAGCGCGTATCTGAAATCCTGCAACAAGGAACGCATAAAAATACCTCTCTCACTCTGTCGTGCCCATTCATTCCGGGTGCCCCATCCATCGCAGTCTCATCGCGATGGGTGGGACGTAAACCCTCACTCCGTCCGCAGAGCCTCGATCGGATCGACATTCGCCGCACGCCGCGCCGGCAGCAACGCCGACACCACCGCAACCATTGCAACCAAAATAGTTACAGATATGAAAGTCATCGGATCGCTCGCCGAAACGCCGAACAACTGGCTCTTCAAAAGCCGCGCCAGCCCCAGCGCCATAGGGATCGCAACGGCGATACTGATCCCCGCCAGCTTCAGCACATCGCTCAACACCATGCCTGAGATCGCCGCCCTGCTCGACCCCAGCGCGATGCGCACGCCAATCTCCCGCGTCCTCTGCTCCGTCACGTAAGCCAGCACGCCATACAGTCCGATTCCCGCCAGCAGCGTAGCCAGCAGCCCAAAGCTGATCGCCAGCAACTCCGTCAGCCTGTCATTGGCCAGGTTGATGTCGATCTGCTCGTCGAGCGTTCGCACGTCATCGATCGCCAGCACCGGATCCACCTGCTGCATCGTCCGGCGAATCGAGCTTATCTCGCTGGCTGCGGGCAACTCACTTCGCAGATAGAAGTAGATCTGAGTCGGGAACCGCTTCACGCCAGCCTGCGCGAGAGTCTGAAACACCGTCGGCTCCACGGCATCGCGGATGCTGCTCTGCTTGAAGTTCGGAACGACACCCACGATCTCCGTGTCGTACACCGGCTTGTTTGAGCCGCCGTCCATGACCCGCTTGCCCACCGCATTGCGGACCGATCCGAAGTAGCGAATGGCAAGCGCCTCGTTGATGATCGTCACCTGCGGATGCGTGGCATCGTCCTGTGCGGTGAACGTGCGCCCAGCCAGCAAAGGAACCTGCATCGCCCTCAGAAAGCCCGGGTTCACATAGACCTTCTCGACGTCGACGATCTCATCCGGCGCGGGGGTATAGCCTTCAATCGAGATGTTGCCGCCGTGGCTTGAGCCGCTCAGTTCCGGAGTCGTCGTCGCCGCCACGGAGTCCACGCCCGGCAACGCCGCCATCGTGCGTTCAATCTCCTCGGCTAAAGCCGGTGTTCTCTCGACCGTGTATCCGGCAAGCTGCGGCGCAATCGAGAAGCCCACCAGGTGCGTCGCGTTGAAGCCCACATCCACCGACCGCAGCTTCTGCATCGTTCGCACAAACAACCCCGAAGCCACCAGCAGCAGCACGCTCAACCCGATCTGGGCGCACACAATCACGCGCCGCAGACTCAGCATCCCTCCCGATGCGCTCGAGTTCGATCCACGCAACGTCACTGCAAGATCCGGCCTGCGCAGCTGCAGCGCTGGTGCAAGCGAAAAGATAAGGCTCACCAGAAGCGCAGCAGCAAAGTTGAACGCCAGCACCCGCGCATCCAGCTCCGCCGAGAACGCCGTCGCGTTATCCGGCCCGGCAAGCTGATGCACCAGCGCGTGCAGCGCGACCGGGGCCAACAGCAGCCCCACGCATCCGCCAAACACTCCAATCAGGAGCCCTTCCAACAGCAGCTGCCCAAGGATGCGTCCCTGGCCCGCGCCCAGCGCCGACCGCAGAGAAAACTCCCTGACCCTGCCCGCAGAGCGCACCAGCAACAGGCTTCCTACGTTCACCGAAGCGATCACAAGCACCAACAGCGCCATCGCCATCACCACCAGCAGCGGCGTCTTCAAGCCGCCACGCTGATAGCTGAACCCCTGCGCTCCGGGCAGCAGCAGCAGACGGCTGTTGTCCAGAAACTCCCGCACAAATCGCGGCGACCGCTTTCCCATCGCCTTCAGCTCCTCCGCGCGCAGCGCATGCCAAAGCGGTGCCAAAGAAGTCTGCGCGCTCTCCGCCGTCACTCCAGGAGCAAGCCGCCCGAGAATATTCATCCACCTATCGCGATGACTCGTCAGCCGGACACCCTTCCCTGGGCTCGCCTGGTCAAGCATGGACATCGGCACAAACAGAGATGGCATCTCGCCCCAAACCGCCGAATGAAATCCCGGCGCAGCGATCCCGATCACCTGGAACGGATGGCCATTCAGCGAGACCGCCTGCCCCAGCAGAGACGGATCGCCGCCCATGTGCTCCTGCCAGAAGCTGTACGACAGCACAGCTACCGGGTTCGCTCCCGGAGCCGTATCGTCCGAGGCCGTCAGCAGCCGGCCCTTGTAGGCACGCGCTCCCAGCAGCGTGAAGTAGTTCCCCGAGACCACCTCGCCGCTCTGGATTTGTGATGCATTGCGATACGTAATGTCGAACTCCGCAGGCGAGGTCGCAATCATCCCCGTCATCACTTTGGGGCTTGCCTTGCTTAACAGGTCGCGATACATCGGATAGCTGAAGTAGGCTTCGGCATCCCCACCATGGGTGCTCGTGCCACCCTCCCAAGCCTTGCCCGTCCCTTCGAGCACTACGAGCTGCTCCGGATGGTCTACCGGCAACGCCCGCAGCAGGGCCTGATCCAGCAGCGAGAAGATCGCCGTGTTCGCCCCGATGCCCAGCGCCAGCGTCATCACCGCGACCGCCGCAAACCCCGGGCTGCGCCGCAACTGCCGCAGCGCATACGTCAAATCCTGTCGCAGATTCTGCATGATCATCTCTTATCCTCTCCCTACTCACCTGGTGCTCGGGTGCCCCATCCATCGCGTTCTTGGCGATGGGTGGGACGTAAAATCTCACTCGTTTCTCAAAGCTTCCATCGGGTCGATACTCGCCGCCCGCACCGCCGGAATCAGGCTCGCCAGCAGCGCCATCGCCAGCAGCACCAAGCTCGATCCCCCCAGGCTTACCGCGTCATACGGCTTCACCCCGAAGAGCATTGCCTGGACCAACCGCGCCAGCAACAGCGTCGTCGCCAAGCCCAGCAGAACGCCCGCGCCCGCGATCCACGAGGCCTCGCGCAATACCATTCCGCCAATCTGCCCGCGCCAAGCGCCAAGCGCCAGTCGGATGCCGATCTCATTCGTTCGCTGCGAGACCGTATACGCCATAATCCCGTAAACGCCCACGCAGGCCAGCACCAGCGCGAGCAGGCCAAACCCCGCCGTCAGCGTCGCAAACATCCGCTCCTGCTGCATAGTCTCGTCGATCTGCTCCTGCTGGGTGCGAATGTTCCGCATCGGAAGGTTCGCGTCCACCTGCTGGACAGCATGACGCAGCGCCGGCAAGAGCACCGCCGCAGGAAGCTCCGAGCGCACCATATACGTGGCGTCCGCCATCTCCTTAGCCTGTCGGTACGGCGTGAAGAAGGTTCGTGGCGTCTCTTCTTTCAGGCTCTGATAGTGGCTGTTCGCGCAGACGCCGACGATCTCGATCCACTCCGCCGCGTCCTTCGGATCGTAGCTGGTCCGGAAGCGTCTCCCAATCGGATTCACACCTGGAAAGAACCGCTGCGCCAGCGCCTGATTCACCACCGCCACATGCGGTGAGGTCTCCGTATCATGATCGTTCAGCCCGCGCCCGGCAAGGATCGGAATCGACATCGTCGAGAAGAAACTCCCACCCACGCGCGCGAACGAGGCATAGTCGCCCTGCGTCTCCTTCGTTGGCACCGGAGCTCCCTCGACATAGAAGCTCCCGCTCGACTGCCATCCCGCCACCAGAGGCATCGAACTCGCCGTCACTCCCTGCACACCCGGAACCGCGGCCAGCGCCGCTTCGATCCTGTATAGCCCAGCAATGTCCTTCGGTGCAGGATACTCCGCCGCCGGAAGCGACACGCTGAACAACATCAGCCCCTTCGCACGAAATCCTGGATCGACCGCCTCCAGCTTCGTGATCGTTCTCACAAACAGCGCCGAGGTCATCACCAACAGCGTCGACAGCATCACCTGAAACGCCACGAGCGCCTTGCCGCCGCGCGACTTCCGCGAGCGCGTCGCCGACCTGCTGCCCTCTTTCAGCGTCGTATTCAGCTCGACCCGCGTAGCTCGCCACGCCGGGGCCAACCCGAAGACGACACCCGCTGTCAGCGTGATGGCCGCCGTAAACCCGAAGACCCGCCAGTCGAACGGAACGTTGAACTCGCCGCCCTCCCATCCGCTCTTCATTAGGGCCGGAATCAGGTTGCGGCTTGTATATCCCAACGACAGCCCGCACACACCGGCGATAGCCGCCAGCAACAGGCTCTCCGTCAGCAATTGCCGCAGGATGCGCGCCCGCCCCGCTCCTAGCGCCATCCGCACACCCATCTCGCGCTGCCGCACTGTCGCCCGCGCCAGCATCAGGTTGGCGATGTTCGCGCAGGCGAGCAGCAGCACCAGACCGGCAAGCCCCATCAGGATGTAGGTCGGCTTCGCCAGCTCCGCGATGCCGAAGTCGTCGCCCCGGCTGCCGTCCTGCACTACGACCCGCGGCATCGTCTCATCTTTCTCCAGCGTCGTCGTTGCGCGCACCGCGGCGTTCAGAGCGACGCTCAACGCGGCCTCGGCCTGCGTCTTCGAGACCTCCGGCCTCACCCTCCCCATTACCTGTAGCCACCAGAGCGACGGTCCGGCCAGGTCCATATCGCCTCGGCCCGGGTTGAGCACCGCTGCTAGCGAGAGCGGGATATACAGCTCCGGCACCGCGGGCGAACCGGCCTGTGCACCGATATACTCCGGCGGGTTTACGCCCACGATCGTCAACGGAGTCGCACCCACACGAATCACCTTGCCGATCACATCCCGGGCGCCTCCAAACGCACTGTGCCAGAAGCGATCGCTGATGACCACGACAGAACCCGATCCCGGAGCGCCGTCGTCACCCGGTAGAATTCCGCGTCCCAACTCCGGGCGAATCTGCATCACGGTATAAAAATTGCCCGAAACCGCCTCTGCCGAGGCCGTCCGCGCGACCCCATCCAGCGTCACACTCTCGCTGCCCCGATCGTTGAACGCGACCAGATCCCCAAGCACTGTATTCCGCTTGCGCAACTCCTGGTATACCGGGTACGAGAACGCATCGAGGTGCGAATCGTGCGCGCCAATCGAGCCGTTCCCGCTGAACGAATGCACCAGCATGTGCTCATCACCCCTCAGCGAGAGCAACCGCAGCTCGCCCGCATGCGGCAGCCCCAGCCGCATGTACAGCATCCGGTTCACATACGAGAAGATCGTGGTGTTCACCCCGATGGCCAGAGCCAGCGACGCCACCACCACGCACGCAAACCCCTGGTTCTTCCGCAACTGCCGCACCGCATAACGAACGTCCTGCACCAGATTGCCAACCATCTTCATCGCCCGCTCTCCTACTCCCTGCTCCCTCGCCTACTCGTTCCGCAGCGCTTCCATCGGGTCGATGCTCGCCGCATTCCTCGCCGGCACCACGCTTGCCAGGATCCCGATCACCACCAGCCCTAACGTCAACGTTCCCAGCAGCAGAGCATCATGCGCAGCATTCAACTCCACCACCGAAGCGATCACGCTGCGCAGCGCCAGAGTCAGCGCCCATCCAACCGCAACCCCGACAGACATCAGCATGGCGACCCGCGAAAGAATATTGCGCACCACGCGCCCTCGCGACGACCCCAACGCCATCCGCACGCCGATCTCCCTTGTCCGTACCTCCACCTCGTGATGCACCATGCCGTAGATGCCTACCAGCGAGAGCACCAGCGCCAGCGCCGCGAAGATGCCGAAGAGCCAGCTCTCCAGCCGCTCAAACGTCAGCGTCTCCGCAATCACCTCGTGCATCGTCTGTGGCTCACGGAACGGTACCGACGCATCGACCGAGTGCATCGCCTCGCGCAGCGGCCCGGCAATCGTCTCCGGGGCAACCGAAGTCCGCATCACCAACTGCATATCGGACAAGGTCTCCACCACATACTCCGGCGGCACCTGTGCCGCCAGGATGTCCATCTCCGCCAGCGCCGGCTGGCCCAGGTCCTGGCGCAGGTCGCTGGTTACGCCAACAATCTTGACCTTCATCGGCCCCCAGTTGATCTGCCGCCCCAAAGCCTCTTCGCCCGGCGCAAAAAACTTGCGCACGAACGCCTCGTTCACATTCGCTGCCAGCTCACCGCCCTGGCGGTCGAGCGATTGATCGAGCCACCGTCCCTTCACCAGCTTCGCTCCAATCGCGTCCAGCGCTCCCGGAGTCACGATCCGGTTCTCCGCCAACAGCTCCTGGTGCGGCGGCGGCGGCGGATGGCCCACGATCGTCACATCACTGTTATTGCCCCAACTCATAATGGGCAGGATGTTGATTGCCCCAGCGGCGCTCACTCCCGGTATCGCCCGCACCTTCTCAATCAGCGGCGTATAAAAGCCCGTCAACATGTCACGCCCGCTTGTCCCCGTCTGGTAATTGGCGGCGGTGACGAAGACCTCCTCCGAAAGCAGCTTGGAAGGATCGAACCCCAACTCCGTATTCCGCATCGCCTGCAGGTTCCGCAGCAGCAGCCCTGAGCACACCAGCAGCCCCAGCGCGACCGCCACCTGCACCGCAATCATGCCGCTGCGCAGCCGGTTCTGCCCTCTGCTCGTCCCCGCGCTCCCGCCCGAACGCAGAGCCATACTTGGAGAGATCCGCGATGACCGCAGCGCCGGGAGCACACCCGCTGCAATCCCCGTCACCAGCGCAATCGCCACCGTCGCCGCCAGCACCTGCAGGTTCAACTCCACATCCGCACCGCGCGCCAGCGAAGCGATCAGCAACTGCCGCATCGCCTGCAGCAGCCCCGCCGCCATCACCACACCCACTGCCGCCCCTGCCACCGAGAGCAACGCCGACTCCGTCAGCAGTTGCCGTGCCAGCCGTCCGCGCCCCGCGCCCACAGCTGCCCGCAGCCCGAACTCCTTCTGCCGCCTTACGCCGCGAGCCAGCAGCAGCCCGGCCACATTCACGCACCCAATCAGAAGTACGCCCAGCACCGCCAGCGTCAACACCCGCAGCGGTGCCTCCGTCTTACCCAGGGTCGCCTCGGCCAGCGTCCGCATCTTTACTGTCTTGCCGCTCTCGTCCGGATACTGCCGCCCCAGGTCGTTGAAGACCCGCGACATATCCGCCTGCGCTTGATCCAGACTCACGCCCGGCTTCAGCCTTCCAATCGTCGGCAGAAAGTGTCCGCCCCGATTCGTAAGCTGCGACGCCGTCAGATGCATCGGCCGGTAGATCGCATGGGTCGTTCCCAGCGGATAGCGGAACCCCGCAGGCATCACGCCCACGATCGTGTTCACCACGCCGTTCACGCGCAGCGTATGTCCCACGACGTCGCGGCTCTCGCCAAACCGTTCCTTCCACATCTCGTAGCTCAGCACCACGACATCGTTGCGTCCAGCCTCCTGCTCGCCCACAACAAACGTCCCCCCCAACAACGGCTTCACCTGGAAGACATCGAAGAAGTTATCTGTGACATCGACCGCATGGACCGGGTCCGCAGCACCGTCGCTCTCGAGATTCGCCGAGTCCACCTGGAACCCCGCCAGCGCGCTGAGCGTCTGGTTATCTTTCCTCCAATCCAGATACTGCGGCCACGACGCTGGCTGCGTGTAGCCATCGATCATCGTCCGCAGCGACACGATCCCATCCGGGTCGTGATACGGCAGCGGCCGCACAATCGTCGCATCGAGCACGCTGAACACTGACGTCGATACCCCAATGGCCAGTCCCAACGTAAGAATCGCCGTGAGCGCGAACATCGGCGCGCGCTGCAACTGCCGCACTGCATAGCGAACGTCCTGCATCAGGTTGCGAAGTATCGTCATCATCGTGCTCTCCATAGCTCCTAAAAACGCTGTCATCCTGAGCGAAGATTCGTGCAGCTTCATCGCACGAACCAAAGTCGAAGGACCTGCTTCTCCGCGGTAGCACTCCCGTCGTTCTTCAACCCCGCCACAAAACCCCGGGTGCCCCATCCATGCGGCTTCATCGCATGGGTGGGAACGTAAACCGTCACTCGTTTCTCAAAGCCACCATCGGATCAATCCCGGCAGCCCGGCTAGCCGGAATAATCCCAGCAACGCACGCCGATACCACCAGCGCTACGATCGCAAACGCGATCACCGCGGCATCAGTCCCCTCCACCTGGTAGAGCTGCGACTTCATAAACCGCACGCAAGCCAGCGCCACCGGGACTCCGATCACCAGTCCCAACGCCGCCTGCACTAACGCCTGCCGCAGCACCATCGCCACGACGCTGCCGCGATTCGCTCCCAACGCCATCCGTATCCCGATCTCCGATGTCCTCCGAGCCACCATGTACGCCGTCACACCATAGAGCCCAATCGCCGCCAGTAGAAGCGCCAGCCCGCTGAACAGCAGCGTCAGCCGCGCAATCAGCCGCTCCTGCGAGAATTGCCCCGCAATCTGCTCCTCAAACGTCGAATAGTACGTGACCGGCAGATTCGCATTGATGCTCGCCAGCACCTGTCGCGCCTGCGACTCCAGCCCCGGGATCGGCCCATGCGTATGCAGCATGATCGTTCCCGTATGCAGCGACCGCACCTCGCCATCTTCCTTCTGGCTCGCCGCAATCTGCATCAGCGGACGGAAGTATCGCGGCTCGGCATCTTCGCGAGGATTGGCCCACTTCGCGTCCTTCACCAAGCCCACAATCGTGTAGTCGGTGGTGCTCTTCATCCCGTTCGTCCCAAACCGCACGCCGATCGGGTTCTCGCCGTTCTTGAGAAACTTCTTCACCCACGCCTGGTTCACGATCGCCACTCCTGGAGCTGCCGCCGTATCTCTGTCCGTAAAGTTGCGGCCGGCAATCACGTCTTCGCCCAGCAGCGGCAACATCTCCGGATTGATCCGCAGCCAGCGCGATCCGATGTCCTGATCGGCGTTCGGCTCCGGTTTTCCGTTCAGCCACACACCTTCGCCCCAGCTATCGCCCTCAAGCGGCGAGTAGCCGCCGAGGCCCACCTGCTCCACGCCCGGTATCGCGTGGAACCGCAGCGTGATCTCATCGAACAGCCCCTGCAACTGCTCTGGCTTGTATCCCGCGCTCTCCGGGTCCATGTGGATCACCACGCGGTTCTCGGTCTTGAAGCCGAAGTCCTGATGCTCCAGCTTGCCCAGGCTCTTCGAGAGCAGTCCCGCACCCACCAGCAGCACCAGCGAGAGCGACGCCTGCAGCACCACCAGCCCCCGCTGCAGCAGAGAAGCATTTCCCCGCGCCGCGCCCATGCCCTTGCCCGTTCCCCGCAGAGCCTCCGCAGGCTGCGCCCGCGCCGTGATCCACGCCGGTGCAAGCCCGAAGACCACTCCCGTCACCATCGCCAGCGCAAAGGCAAATCCAAACACAGGTAGCGACGGCGTCGCAGTGATCGGCAGCGTCGGCGAGTTCGGAAACGCCAGCGACAGCAGCAGCTTCGTTCCGCCATACGCCACGAGCAGCCCCGCCACTCCGCCAATCAGCGAGAGCACCACGCTCTCCGTCAGCATCTGCCGCAGTATCCGCGAGCGCTGCGCTCCCAGCGCCATGCGCAGGCTGGTCTCCGTCGCCCGCGCCATCGCCCGCACCAGCACCAGGTTCGCCAGATTCGCGCAAGCGATCAGCAGCACCAGCGCGGAGATCGACAGCAGCAGATACAGCCCGCTGCGGTACTCATCCTGCATGTTCGCGATGCCCGCACCGCCCGGAGTCAGCTTCAGATGCGTCGCATCCAGATGCTTCTTCACGTCTGCTCGCTTGTAGACCTCGACGTTGTCCGCCAGCCACTGCCGCAGCGCCGCGGAGAGCTTGTCCTGCAACGGCATAAGCTGCGTCCCCGGCTTCACCCGGCCCAGCACATACACCCAGTTAGCGCCTTTGCTATGTAGCAGCGCTGCCGATCCATTCATCATTGGCTCGTTGGAGAACGGCAGGTAGAAGTTCGCCGGCGCGCTGATCATCCGTTCGCCATAAAATCCAGGCGGAGCGATCCCCACGATCACCGCCGGATACGTCTTGAAGTAGAACGTGCTGCCGATGATGCCCTTATCCGCGCCGTAGTCCCTCTGCCACGATTGGTAGCTGATCACCGCCACCATCGGAGCTCCCGGCATATCGTCGGCAGGCGTCAACAGACGCCCGGCATACGGCTGCAGCCCGAACGTCTGAAAGTAGTTGCCCGAGACAAAACTCGCAGGCGATCCCTTGGCAAGCGATCCCGGCTTGTTGTTCAGCACCGTCATCTGCCACGGATAGCTTTGCATCGCGGCAAGGTTCTCGAACTCCGGCGCGCTCGCCTGCAGATGCTTGTACAACTCCCACGAGAACAGGGAGTAGTTATCGTCATTCGGCAGGCCGCCATCCACGCAGCAATCGTCCTTGTCACCCAGCCGCACCAGCGTCGACGGATCGGCTACTGGCAGGTTCCGCAGCAGCACCGCGTGCACCAGCGTGAAGATCGCCGTGTTCGCGCCGATGCCCAGCGCCAGCGTCAACACCGCCGTAATCGCAAACCCCGGAGCCTTGCGCAACTGCCGCATCGCGTAGCTGACATCCTGCCAGATCGAATTCATATCGCTCTCCTCTTACCGCCGCAACTCAAGTCAACTAAGCCCAACCCAACCCTTGTGATCCTTCGACGAAGTCGGAGGATCTGCTTCTACCCCACCCGCCACAAACTCCGTCATCCTGAGCGAAGTTTGGTGCGCTTTTCGCACCAAACGTAGTCGAAGGACCCCGGCACCGCCAACATCACCACGACCGCCTAAGCCTTTCAGCCCCAAACCCTAATCACTCACTCCGCAAAACCGACATCGGATCGACCTTCGCTGCACTCCGCGCCGGTAGAAACATCGCCAGCAGCGCGACCACAAGCACTGCAACCGAAGCCAGCCCATACACGACCGGATCAAACTTCGGCAGCCTGCCAATCACACTCGCGAGCACGCGCATCAGCCCCAGCGAGAGGCCGATACCCAGCACCACCCCAGCCGTTGCAAACACCATCGCCTTCCTCAGCACCATCCCAAACAGCTGCGGCCTGTCCGCTCCCAGAGCCACCCGCAGCCCAAACTCAAACCTCCGCTGCGCCACCGAGTACGCCGTCACCCCGTACATCCCCACCGCCGCGAGCAGAACGCTCACACCCGCGAAGCTCCCAAACAGAAGGCTCTCGAACCTCTCTCCCTGCTGGCTTCCGCCGAGGGCCTCCTGCATCGTGCTTACCTTGATCGCCAGCTCCGGGTGCACGGCCATGAGCTTTTCCTGCAACGTGCGCCCCATAGCAGCGGGATCGAGCGCGGTCCGAACCACCAGCTGCATGTCGGTTGCGATCGACGGGTGCTGGGCGACCGGAACATAAATCGTCGGCGTCGGCGGGACACCCGGCGCACGGGCGCGAATCCCGCCAACTACGCCCACGATCGTCCACCACTCGCCTTCCGAGTCATACCCGCACATGATCTGTTGTCCGATTGGGTCCTGCCCGTGAAAGACCGCCTGCGCCAGCGTGCTATCGATCAGCAACACCTTCGGCGACTCGATTCGGTCGTTCGCGTTCAGCCATCGTCCGCGCAGCAGCGGCACCCCCAGCGTCGCGAAGGTAGATGGCGTTACCGGGCTCAGATTCGCTACCGGCAGATTCTCCACGCCCGGCGCGAACACCTGCCGCCCCTTGATCGCATAGCTCACATTTCCCACGCCACGCATCGGCGCTCCGTCCATCGCCGAGGCGGAGGTCACGCCCGGCGTACCGGAAATCAACCGCAGCACATCGTCTAGCCGGTTCATCCGCTCATGCGTCACCGCAAGCCGCCTCTCCTGGAACTCCGCAAGCGCAGCCGGCGACTTGTCCTTCGCGGCCTCTGGCAAAGAGGGGGAACCCACCACATGCATGTCCAGCGTCACCAGCGATTGGGCATTGAACCCAAGGTCCTGCTTCGAATCCACAATGAGCTTCTGCGCCAGCAGAATCGCGGCCACCGAAAGGGTCAGCGTCAGCGCGACCTCGGCAACGATCAGGCCGTCGCGCAACCGCAGCGACCCGTGCGTCTCCGTACCTCGCGCAGCATCTGCCCGCATCGCCGTCGATGGATCGATATGCCATGACCGCCATACAGGCAACAACGCCGTAATGGCCATCACCGCGAACGATATCAGGAAGGAGAAAACGAACACGTCCGCATTCAAATGGATCTCTTCCAGTCGCGGCATAGACGTCGGTGCCAGACTCACCAGAAGTTTCAAAGCAGGGGCAGCCACCAGAACCGCAGCCAAAGATCCCGCAAGCGACAGGATCGCCGCCTCCAGCAAGGCACGTCCGGCCAACGTCGAACGGCTCGCTCCCAACGCGGTTCGAATGGTTACGGATCGAAGCTCCCGCGTAGCCCGCACCAACTGCAGGTGCGTAATGTTCGCGCAGATGATCACCAGGATCACCCCCACAGCTCCCATCAGCAGCCTCAACCTCGATCGCATCCACCCCACCATTTGCTCCTGCAACGGGACCGACTCGAGCGCCTTATGCGCATCCTCCACGTAGGCCTTCTGCAAGTGCGCCGAGAAGGTAGCGAACTCCGCCGCAAGCTGTTCCGGCGATACATCCGCTCTCCGTTTGCCAACCCCCTCCTGGTTGTACGCGGTCCGGTTCAGGTTCTCCGGCACCTGCTTCTGCTCGATCCAGACGCGCGTCTTGTCGGGAAAAGAAAACGCCCCCGGCAGAACTCCAACGATGGTGTAGATCTGAGTGCCATAAGAAGCCGACTTCCCCAGCGCGGCCTGCGAAGATCCGAAGTACTCCTGTGCAAATCCTTCACTGACCAGGATGTCTCGTCCGTCCTTCTCTTCGGGATTGAAAAGCCTACCCGCCACCGGCTGAACGCCCATCACCTCCGCGAAGCGCGGACTTACCACTGCCATCTGGAGATAAACACTCTTGCCATTGAGCGACAGGCCATCAGCCCAGCTCTGATAGAAGGCCGTCGACTCTAGCCCATGCACCTGCTTTGAAATGTCGACATAATCACCACCACCCAGACCACCATACGATCTGTTCTCACTGACAAACCGCGTCCGCAACGCCACGATCCGGTCCGCATCGTGATAACCCAGCGGCCTTAGCAACACGCAATCGACCACCGCGAAGATCGCCGCGTTAAGGCCAATCCCAATCCCCAGCGTCGCAATCACAGTCAAAGCAAACGCCGGCGACTTACGAAGACTTCGAAGTGCTTGACGAACTGTTGCGATCATTGGATTCCTATCTGTGCGAAACGCACTTTACGGCCCGGCACTGCACGTTCCCGGTACTGCTTCTTCCGGTATTGCTTGTCATTCCCGAAGGGAATCTGCTTTTTCTTCGGGTGCCCACATCTCGATTTTGAGATGTGAAACTCCCGCCACCTCCATAAAGGCGGGGAGATGTATCTCTGTGCCCGATTCATCGCGCTCTTGTTTCACGCGATGAGTGGGACGAAAAACTTCGAATCTCTACGCCGTAGCTCTCGACACCGTCGAAGCGTTGTGCTCCGGATCGGACAGCAACTGCTGCAGTTCGCCCTCGGCCACCACCTTGCCGTCGAACAGATGCACCTGCCGCTGCGCATGAGCCGCGAACCGCGGATCGTGCGTCACCATGCAGATCGTCGCGCCCTCAGCGTGCAAATCGGCCAACAAGTGCATGACGGCCTCGCCGTTCTTCGAGTCCAGATTTCCCGTCGGCTCGTCCGCCAGCAGGATCGAAGGTGTCCCCGCCAGCGCTCTTGCAACAGCGACACGCTGCTGCTGACCGCCCGAAAGCTGCGCCGGATAGTGTCGCATCCGGTGCGCCATGTTCACCCGCTCCAGAGCATTCTGCACGCGATCTTTACGCTCCGAAGCCGGCATACCGGCGCGGTACGTCAACGGCAGCTCGACGTTCTCATACACGGTCAGATCGCCGATCAAATTGAAGCTCTGGAAGATGAACCCGATCTCCTGGTTGCGGATCCGCGACCGGTCGCCGAACTTGAGATTCGCCACTTCCTTCGAGTTCAGCGTGTAGCGTCCATCGCTGGGCGTGTCCAGCAGCCCGATGATCGACAGCAGCGTCGACTTCCCGCAGCCCGACGGCCCCGACATCGCCACGTACTCGCCGCGCGCGATATTCAGATGAACGCCCGAGAGCGCGTGCGTCTCAATCTCGTCCGTGTAAAAGACCTTCGTCATCTTCTCAATCTCGATCAGATTCTCCGCCATCGTGTCCTCTCCCTATCCTCAAATTCGATCTACCGCTGCCTGATCTGCTACTAAACTCGTCAGCCTCAACGAAGCGTCGGAGCCTAAAACTCCGTCACCGACGTCGTCGCGTTGAACAAAATATTCGCCATCACTCCAGCGGCTTCATCCAGAAACTCCGCAAAGAATGCAGCCTCCTCGAACACGACATCCGTCACCGATGCGACCTCGTCGACCATGAAATCCAACATGGAGACGGCTTCCTCAAATACAACATCCGTAACCTTCAACATCTCAACCGTCGAAATCAGGAACATCGCAAGATCCGTCATGCCGAACGAAGGAAAGGCTCCCTGCATGTGTCCTCCACCCATCTCTCTACTCCCAAGTCCGCCCTGTCATCCTTCGCGGTCACAAATCCCCGGGTGCCCCATTCATGCGGCTTCATCGCATGAGTGGGACGTAAGACTTCACTCAATCCGCAACCGGTCATTCGCATCCCATCTCGACATATCCGACAACACCACCGTGTCCCCCGGCTGCAGCCCCTCCAGCACCTGGATGCTGTTCACCGATGCCCGTCCAACCTTCACCGGCACCTTCACCGCCGTCGTTCCATCAGGCGACAACCGGAACAGACTGATCGTGCTGTTCTCATTGCCGAGAGCCGGGCGGCCCACATAGACCACGTCCGCCATCCGGTCCAGGTCAATCGTTCCATCTACAGAGAGATCGGGGCGCGCGCCCTGCGGCAGCGCTCCAATGAGCTCTACGTCAACCGTGACCGTTCCGTTCTGTACTGCCGGATCAATTCTTTGCACCTTGCCGGGAATCACCCCGTTGTGCGTGTCGATCTCAGCCGGCTGGCCGATCTGGATGTCCCGAGCCTGCGTCTCGGCAATCTTCAGCGATGCCTTCAACTGGTCCGGCTGCACCACCTTCGCCAGCGTAATCCCCGGAGCGACATGCTCTCCCACCTGGTGCGGCAGGTCAACCAACACGCCGTCGATCCCCGCCTTTACGCTCAACGCGTCAAGTTGCTTCTGCTTCAACGCAAGGATCGCCCTCGCCTGCTCCACCTTGGTCTGCGATACCGCCATCTGTGTCGAGATCGACGCCTGGTTCAGCTTCAACCTCTGCCTTTCGAGATCGTCGCGCTCCTTCAGCTCGTCGCTCTTGCCCTTCGAAGCGCTGTAGGTCAGCCCGCTGATCACGCCAAGGTCATAGAGAGATTTATCCGTCTGTGCCTGCAGCGCCGCCTGCTGCTGGTCCGCGCCCACCGTCGCCGCCCCCGCTCGCTGCGTCATCAGGTCGCTGTTCACCTTCGCACGCGTGTTTTCAAGGTCCGCCAGAGCCGCCTTCAACTGCAACTGCGCGTCCAGCAACTGCTGCGTCAGCGTCGGATCGACGAGGTCCATCAACACCGTATCCGGCGTCACCTTAGCTCCCGGCAGAACCCGGATGCGCACCACCGTCGCCTCCGTCTCTGCCGGAATCAGCCGAATCCTGTCCTCGCGCGGAACCAGCGTCCCCGGCCCGCGCACCTGCCGCACCAGCGGCCCGCGCTTCACCGTATCCGTCCAGATCGCGCTCCGCTCGACGGAAGGAACCGCGGGCTTCAGTCGAACTACGAAAAACGCAACCGCCGCCACCGCGACCAGCGCCACTGCGGCAAACGTCCACGAACGACGCTGCCTACGAACCTTCAAGTCTGGCCTAGAGATATCCATCGCCAGCGATAGAAGCACTTGGCGCTCCGTCTTTGGAGCCCTTAGGATCAAGCAAACAAAAGACTTAGAATAATCTCCGGGCCCCTCCCTGTCCGCTTTCGGGAATCAGTGTCCGGAATCGGACAGTTCGCGGAAGAGTAGCTGGCGTCCAGACCCCAGACGCAACAAACCCCGCGATTCGAAGTGCAATCGCAGGGTTCCAGAGTCTCGGTAGTTCGTGGAGAGGCAGAAGCGAATGTCTCTGCCTGGTGTGTTTCGAATCAGATCAGGTCGCTTAACTGCAGAGACGGGCCTTCTCGCGGAAGAAACGCAGACGGTCCATCCACACTGCGGCGTTTACCGTGTCGCGGTGGCGGAGAGAGTAGTCTACGAGCGATCCAGAGGCCTTCGCGGCTGCTTCGAAGAAGCGCGCCCGCCAGGTGGGGGCACTCACAATCCGTTGAAAGGGTGCATCAAAGTACGTGCGCATTGATATAGCTCCATGTTTGTATCGTCTGAACCGTTTACTGCCTTTTGCTGTGTCAAATCCAACTGGGCCCTCGCCTCAAAGGGGCGACATCTATAACAACTCTTCAACGTTCAGGGTCTGTCAGGCTCAACATTCCACAAAGCGCAAGATCTCCACCAGCAGGGCCGCTGCTTTCGTGCCCAACGGGTTTTGCATCGCAGTCTGTTTCAGAGATACCGATAAACCAAGGCTTGTGAAACTAAATGGACCATGTCAGGCAACTAAATGTTTGGAACATGAATCGTGGGAACGCCCTTATAATCGCATCAATCTTCGGAATTGAAGCCGCTTGTTTTCTTCAGATTACTTTTATCCTGAAGGTAACCATCCGAAGTTCGAAACGAATTGTTACCTCGATACCTCCCAGCCCGCACATCTCTCCTTCATTTCCACAAACCCGAAAATCCCTTTGCAGCTTCTTGCATTGCATACAGTGATCGCTTGTGATGATTTCGTCAATAGGCGACACGATATCTCGCAAAATGGCGCGGAATTTCGTCTTCAATCGGAACCGGAAACGCCCTCTCCTGATGTGATACGTTCAGCGAGAGAGGTTGGATGATGTCTCGAAGCGAAAGTTACCACTGCGATGTCTGCGGCAAGCTCAAAATGGAGACCGACCTGTGGTGGATGGCCTGGGTTGACTGTTTTAACGGCGGAAACCCCGGTGAGGATCAGCCACTGCTCAAACTGACCCGCTGGCATAAGGCCCAGGCGCACGAGGACGACGTCAAGCACCTGTGCGGCGCTCGCTGCTCCGAGACGTATATGGACCGGTGGATTACGAGCCAGCGCGAACACCCCGAAGCTCACTGCGAGACATAAAGACCCGCCCGCGCAGGGCGCTCTTATTGTGGTGGCTTCTTGTCTTCGGGCTTCTTCTCGTCAGGTGCCTGCTCGACCTGCTTGCCGTTGAAGAGGATCGTGCTGGTGCTGCGGAACTGGCTGTAGTTTGTGTACTTTACCGTCGACCGCATATGAACGTCCTGGCTCAGAGCGCCCTGCTGCGCGGCGAAGTGCAGGTTGCCTTCAGCCTTCGTGTATGTCGGGAACCAGTATTTTCCGTCGATCTGTTCGTAGTAGGTAGTGAACGGGGGCTGCAGGTCTTCGTGACCGCGGCGCGTGTCCTGCGGTACGGTCGTGCCGTTGACCAGGACGATCTGGAAGTCCTGGGTGTCGACCCAGACCTTGCCTTTGAAGTAGTGCTTGCCCTTCTCGAGCGTCTTCGGGCCGGCGTCGAAGACGTATGTGTCGAGATCGTCGACGTGCTGTTTCCCCAGATAGGTGACGTCATATTGGGGAAGATCTTCCGTGGTTAGGATGAAGGGTAGACGGTGCTCGATCTCGTCTAAGTCGTTTGGTGTCATCATCACGCGCTGGAGCGTGTTCTGGGGAGCAAAGACGACGTGCTCTTCGCGGCGACCGTCTTTCGCGAAGGAGATGTCGGTGACCTGCTGGTACTCGCCGTCAACTTTATTGGTGTCCTCGGAGATGGTGTCGATCTTTACGGACTGGCGAAAGGTGTAGTTCTCTCGGGCGCGTTTGAACTCGCTCTCCCGTGCGCCGAACTTTTCGATGATCTGCTGGGCCGTCATTCCAACTGGCGGCGAGGGGTCGAGCGGGCCGAAGCCCTCGACCGAATCCTGCGCAAATGCAGTCATTGCAACACCAAACAGCAGAATCGCCCCAAGCCAACGCATCTTGAACCCCACTTCTTCGCACATCTGACGTTAAGAATAGACGGCCAGACCTGTGAAATGTTCCCCGGAGACGCTTAGCGGAGTAAATGCGCGGATTCTCCCGCAAAAATAAAGAGTTTCGGGCGAATGTTCCACGTGGAAAATTGCTAGAGTGCAGCAGACTTGAGATGTTCCACGTGGAACATTCGGTTTTTACCGGTTTTCTTAGGCATGGACATGCCAGACATTTGAGGCGCTACAAGCGAAACGCGGGGATTCTTCGGCTAAGCCTCAGAATGACGGCCAGGTAGGTTATGGCACCACGAGTATGGACGTGTCGTTTAGACTTGCGCGATGAGATTCATCGCTCTTCTCCTTCTTGCGGCGGCCAGCACCTCCGTCTTTGCCCAGGCACCGATCGAACGCCGTACCCCCAAACATCCCATGACGTTTGAAGACATGATGCGGATGAAGCGCGTGAGCGATCCGCAGATCTCGCCGTCGGGCAAGTGGGTGATCTTTTCTGTTGTGGATGTGGATCTTGCGCGGAATAGCAAGACCAGCCACCTGTGGGTGGTTCCCGCCGACGGCAGCGCGAAGGAGGTTCAGCTGACCAACGGCGCGGGGGAATCGGAGGCAAGGTTTTCGCCCGACGCGACGCGCGTCGTCTTCGTTGCGAAGGGCCAGCTTTATCTTTCGGCGTGGGATGAGAAGAAGGGCAGGTTGATTCCCGCGGTCGAGCTGACGCATATCGTGACCGAGGCGGATGCGCCGGTCTGGAGCCCGGACGGGAAGTCGATGGCGTTTACCAGCGACGTGTATCCGGAGTGCTCGAAGGGAGTGCTCTTCGACGAGAGCTGCAACCAGAAGGCGGAGACCGAGTCCAGCCGCGCGCCGACCAAGGCGCTGGTGTTCGATTCGCTGCTCTACCGGCACTGGGACCACTTCCAGGGGGCCAAGCGCTCGCACATCCTGATGCTGCATGTGAGCCGCGCCGGATACATCTTCGACCTGACGCCGGTGGAGGACTGGGGTAAGGATGTGATCGCTCCGACATTCTCTCTGGGCGGGCCTGTCGGATATGCGTGGGCACCTGATTCGAAGGAACTCGCCTTCGTGCTCAACCCGGACAAAGTGCCCGCGGCGAGCACGAACAACGAGATTTACACGATTGACGTGACGCAGCATGATGCGACTGGTACGGAGCCCCAGAGCGACAGCTCCAAAGGGTGGTCGCCGAAGAAGATCTCGACCTCGCCGGGGAGCGACGATGGGCCAGCGTATTCGCCTGATGGGAAGTTTCTAGCATTCAGGTCGCAGGCGCGGGCGGGGTATGAGTCAGATCGGTTCCGGTTGATGCTTTATGACCGCGAGGCAAAGACGACGAAGGAGCTCTTTCCCAAGTTCGACGGCTGGATTGACGAGTTCGTCTGGACGAAAGAGAACCAGTTCTACCTGACCAGCGCGAAAGAGGGTGAAGAGCCGATCTTTGTCACCGGGTATGCCAATGCTCCCGACGATTACAAGAACACGCTGGAGCTTGGGCCTGGAGAGTACGGAGACATTCGCCTCTCAAATTTAGGAACCGAGCTTGTCGCAACACGAATGACGGCAGATTCCCCGGCCCAGCTGGTCAAGAAGTCCGTTGGGCATTGCGACTCGCGCGAAATTGCGTGTGTCGGGATTACGGGAGACCACGCATTCCCAGACGTGAATGCCACGCTGTTGTCGCAGCTTGATCTCCCGAAGATGGAGTCTTTCTGGTTCCCCGGCGCGGGAGGCACTAAGGTTCAAGGCTTCATCATCCGTCCGCCCAACTTCGATCCGGCAAAGAAGTACCCGTTGAAATTCCTGATCCACGGCGGGCCGCAGGGGGCGTGGGGCGATGCGTGGAGCTATCGCTGGAACGCGGAGTTGATGGCTGCCTCCGGGTATGTAGTGGTGATGATCAATCCGCGCGGGTCGACTGGCTATGGGCAGGCGTTTATCGATGGCGTGAACGGCGACTGGGGCGGCAAGCCTTATGTCGATCTGATGAAGGGGCTTGACTACGCAGAGGCGAAGTATCCGTTCATCGACAAGACGCGGGAGTGCGCTCTGGGTGCGAGCTATGGCGGGTACATGGCAGACTGGATTCTGACGCATACGAACCGCTTCGCCTGCATCGTGACGCATGACGGCATGTTCAACCCGCAGAGCGCGTATGGGTCGACCGAGGAGATGTGGTTCAACGAGTGGGAGTTCCGGCGGCCGGGTTCGAGCGAGCCGGGGCAGCCTTGGAAGTACGCTTCGGGGCCGATTGCCGAGGACCCTTTTAGGAAGTGGTCGCCGATGCTGAGCGTGCAGAATGCGAAGACGCCTACGCTGGTGATCCATTCGCAGAAGGACTATCGGCTGGATGTGTCGGAGGGTTTCCAACTGTTTACGGCGCTGCAGCGGTTGGGTGTGCCGAGCAAGATGCTCTACTTCCCGGATGAGGGGCACTGGATTCTTAAGCCGCAGAACTCGAAGCTTTGGTACGAGACGGTGGGGGACTGGTGCGATCAGTGGACGCACTCGGGCAAGTATGCGGAGACGAAGCAATGATCTGTCCTGCCGGACGGGCGCCCTACGCGGGCGGCGGTCACTTCGTGACTTGTATACCGCTTCGCGTTGTTAAGGATTAGGTATGGGGTTTCAGAGGCCAAAGAAGCGGGAGCCGGTAGGCGAGGCGGGATTGTTTGAGTACGCCGTAGGCACGCTGGCGCGGAAGATGCGAACGGTGCGCGATCTGCGGCGGCTGATGCGGAACCGCGCCGAGGAAGGTGAGGCGGGCGAGGCGGCAATGGACGCGGTGGTGGCTCGGCTGATCGATCTCAAATACTTGTCGGACGACCGGTTTGCGGCGGACTACACGCGGCTGCGCAAGGAGAACCAGAAGTTCGGCAAGCGACGGGTGCAGCAGGACCTGGCTCAGAAGGGGATATCGAAGGAGCTGGTCGCTTCGACGATTGCGACGGCGTATGAGGATGTCGATGAGGTAGCGCTGGCCCGGGCTTATTGCGAAAAGAAACGGATGAAGCAGCCTTCGGGCGCGGACGCGCAGAAGGAGACGGTGCGGGTGATGAACCGGCTGATGCGGGCGGGGTTCAGCTCTACGGCGATCTTCAAGCTGTTGAGGAGCTGGAAGGTGGAGGTGCCGGTGGAGGAGGAGTTTGAGGATGATCTGCCGCAGTTTTAGAGGTTGCGAACGAAGGGCTAGTCCTTGGCGATAGGGTCCCAGATCCGGCGATGAAGCTGCCAGATATGGGTTACCCGGCCGAGAATATCTTCCTGAGCGTCTTACGTTCCCAACCATGGCCAAAAGCGAGCCATGGATGGGGCACCCGAGCGTCGTTACGGCAACTTTAAACGCGCAGTATTACAGCGCGCGGACGAGGCGGCCGGGGAGGGAGAAGAGGGCGCCGATGAGGTCGAAGACGCCTTCGAAGACGATGCCGACAAGGCGGAAGGGTAGCAGGATGAGCCAGATCAGCGGATAGAGAACCACAGCCAGCAGGGCGAGCGGCCAGCAGAAGACGATCAGGATGCAGAAGAGTAACAGTTTGAGCACGGGAACTCCTTCGTGATGGAGATACGTGGCCGGGGGCGCTGCGGTTCCAGCTTAGCTCACTTCCCTACTCGGCGAGCAGGTCATAGTTGTAGTTCAGGACGAGGCGCTTGGGCGGGTTGGGCAGTTTGCCGAGGTTGACCGTCTGCTCGATCGAGTTAGAGCCTTTGAT
Organism: Granulicella aggregans; assembly: GCF_025685565.1. NCBI lineage: Bacteria > Pseudomonadati > Acidobacteriota > Terriglobia > Terriglobales > Acidobacteriaceae > Granulicella > Granulicella aggregans. Next base: position 1,526,523 of record NZ_JAGSYE010000001.1, on the reverse strand, counting down.
GGGCATGTGGCCGAGGAAGATCGTCTTCTTCTCGTCAAGCTCGATGTAGATGGGGACGGACATCTCGAACTCTGAAGAGACTTTGGACTGGGTGAGCTTGAAGTGGGCGATGGTGTCGCCGTCTTTGGTCTCGAAGCTGGAGGTGAGGTCGTACTTCGGGACCTCGGTGCCGTAGACGTAGGCGTTGAAGAACCAGTCGAGCTTGTGGTTGTGGTCGATGTCCATGGAAGCGGTCATGTGGCGCTCCATGACGGCCTTGAAGTCTTCGGTGGTGGCGGGCTGGTTGCGGTAGGAGTTGACGAAGTCCTGCATGGCGGCCTTGAAGGGCTTTTCGCCCATCTGCGGGGTGTAGAACTGCATCTCCAGCATGTGCAGGATGAAGGCGCCCTTGGGGTAGACGAGGTTGGTGTAGACGTTGCCGGTGCGGGTGTTGCTGACGAGGGCGCCCATGGTGACGGGGCCGGCGTCGACGGGGCGAAAGCCCATGACGTTCTTCTCGAGCAGGCGGCGATGGAGCAGCGCCCAGAAGTCCATGTACTCCTTGCTGGTTTTGTTGGTCTGCAAGAGAAAGATCGAGGCGGAGAAGTTGGCGAAGCCCTCACTCATCCACTGGTCGCGGTAGCTGGCGAAGCCGACGGTCTGACCCCACCACTGGTGGGCGACCTCGTGGGCGGTGACGACCTTCCAGTAGCTGGGGTCGCCGTCGAGGACGCCGATCTGGTGCTGGATGGTGGAGTCCCAGAAGTAGCAGATGGGGAGATAGACGAGGGTGGGCCAGCTCTGGCCGTAGTTGCAGGCGGTCTGCTGGGTGAGCGAGACGTGGTCGTAGGGGAGCGGGCCAAAGAAGTCGGTGTAGATCTGGATGGCGGCGTCGCCCTCGGAGGTGGCGCGCTTGAGCATGCCGGTGGTCGAAAGGGTGCCTACGGCCATGCCGGAGTTTGCGAGGCCGTGGTAGTTGTCGGCGAGGCCGGTGTTCGCGTAGCTGATGACCTGGAGGTCCTTATTGCGCTCGCTGGTGCTGGTCTGGAAGGCTCCAAGGTTGAATCCGGCGACGGCGAGCGGGGTCATGCTCTGCCAGACTGCGAGTTGCTGCTTGCCGTCGGTCTTTTCGGTGATGCGGTTGCCGGTGGCGACGACCTCGACCGTCTTCGGCGTGTGGAAGGTCATGGTGTAGAAGGCGTAGTTGCCGAACTCACCGCGCATGTTGGGGTACCAGTTCTCGCGGGCGACTAGGAAGTAGTTATCGTTTCCCATGTCGAGGACGGCTTCCTTGCCGGAGTAGGTGGTGGTGAGCTGGATGCTCTCGCCGCTTTTGAGCGGCTTTTGGAGAACAATGGCGAAGTCCGCGTCGCGGAGTTTGTCTTCCTGGATGAAATCAAGGGCCTCGCCGTTTGGGCCCCAGACACCGCTGACACGAAGGGTTGGGAAGAGTTCGAGGGGAAGGACGGAGACGCCGTCCTTTGCCGCGGTGATGGCGGTGACAGCGGTGGCGGTAAGCTTGCCGTTGCGCTCGATGGTGGCGTCTATGGTCTGCTGGGTGGTACGGAAGGGGATGTTGTTGGAGGGACGCGGGAGCTTGCGCTGGGCGTCCGACGGGAAGCCGAGGGCGATGTCGTAGGTGCCGTCGGCGGAGGTGAGCAGGGCGACCTCTTCGGGGGCGACGCCGATTGCGCCGTGGGAATCGACCATGTAGATTAGGCGCTTGGAGAAGAGCGGTCCCTTCATCTCGGCGACGAAGAACGAGCCTTTGCTTTGTGACGTGGTGCCGGGCGCGGGCATGTCTTCGAGCAGGCGGGCTTCGAGGTCGTACTTGAGGTCGTGGCGGAAGAGCGTGCGCATCTCCTCGCCTTGACCGGCTGCGTTGCCGGAGCCGGGGGCGGTGCCTTTCGATCCCTTGAGGAGTTCGGCCGCAGTTGCGTCGGTGAAGGCGAAGACGGCACTGGTGAAGTGCTGGTCGAGGACGTCGGTCTTCATGACGTTCTTGAGCTGGCGACGCTCGATGGCGTCGGGCGGGACGAGATGGATGGAGCCTTCGCCGAGAAAGACCGCTCCGGTGGTGATGCCGCTTACCGGGCCGTAGAGGTAGACGGTGCCGGAGTCTAGGGTGAAGACGGCGGCGTCGCGCTGAAAGGAGAAGTGGCTGACAGTGAAGGCTTCGCCGTTGACCGTGCGGAGGCGTAGGGACTGGTAGACGCTGCTTGCGTTGGGGGCGTGGGCTGGGTCGAGCTTTTCGGGTACCTTGAGGGGCGGTGGTGGAGGGTTTTTAACGGGTTGGTCAGGGCGACGGGCGAGTTCGGGCTGCTTGGCTGGTTGTTGGGCGGGGGCTGCCGCAACGCCGAGCAGGGGTAGGAGGAGAGCGACAGAGAGATTTCGTACCCGGGGAAGGGCGCAGGCTCGCCTTGCTCGGCAGATGAAGAGATTCATGGAAGTACGCCGAGTATCCCATTGCTGGTTTGAAGGCGCAATGGGAATCTGGCGGGGGCGAGGCTGAAAGGTTTGGGCGGTGTCGGCGGTCCCGGGGTCCTTCGACTGCGCTGCGCTCCGCTCGGGATGACAGATTTTTTGGGGGGGATGATGCAGTGGCAGACCCACCCATGGCCAAAGGCGAGCCATGGGTGGGGCACCCGCACCCGATTTTGTGGTCGAAATTCTCTAGAAGTGGAAGATGATGTCGGTCGCGAAGGTGAGGGCTTGTGTCTTGCCGAGGCCCGTTGGAATGATCGCCTTGGGGCCGTTGAGGGTGACGCTTTCGAGGTTGGCGATCGCGGCTCCGGGGGAGATGTTGAGGGCGGTGACGCCGTACTTAGCGAAGGCGTGGGTGTAGCTCACCTCCGGGCGGAAGGTGATGGTCGAGCCGGCCCAGAAGTTGAAGCCGACCATGTGCTCCTCGTAGTACGCGGGGGTGCCGGTGCGCTGGCCCTTGATGTCGTCGACGACTTCGTTGCGGATGTTGAGCGAGGCCTGGTTCTTCCAGAAGCTGTGCTCGACGTAGTTGGTGATGGCCCACTCGGGAGCGAAGCAGCGGGTGGACTGCTTCGCTGCCGGGAGACGAGGGTCCTGGCAGACTGCGCCGAAGTTCAGGTTCACGCCGCCGCCGGTGATCTCGGGGTAAGGCGTTGCGGCGGAGTTTGCGTAGAGGCCGCCGCTGTCGTACCAGTACATATTGGGTACGTCTTTCATGTACTGGTACCAGGCCTCGGTGTCGGTGTGCCAGGTGGGGCTGATGCGGTGGTACCAGGTCTCGTAGAAGGCGGTGAGGTTGTTGTAGGCGTACTTGCCATCGTTGATGGAGTTATCGCAGCTATTGAGGGCGTCGCCGCCGTTCGACCAGGTGTAGGTGATGCAGGCGTTGCCGGTGAGCTTGGCGTCGGTGGTCCAGGGCGCGGTGTCGCAGCCGGGAGAGACTCCGCCCTGCACCGTCCAGTGGTCGTTGAGCTTCACGGTCGCGTTCACGCCAACCTGGGTGTAGCAATCCACGGTGTAGAGGATGGAGTGCGAATAGGTGTAGTTATTCGGAGCGAGTTGGGCTTCGATATCCGGTAGCGAGACGTAGCGGCCGACACGGACGGTCATGCCCTTGGCGACCTTTGGGAAGTAGCCCTCCAGATAGAACATGACGGGGTCGAAACCGTACTGGGAGTTCTTGAGGAGAAGCTGCTGGCTGAGGATGCCGTGCGAGGTAGTGAAGCGGTAGTCGGTGCCGTAGAGCAGGGTGAGGCGATAACCCCAGTCGAAGTGATCGGTCTGGGCCGTGTTCTCAAGCCTTTCGAAGTAGAGGACGGCCTGATCGAGCTGGACGGTGTTGGCGTACACGTCGTAGGCGGAGGGGAAGTTCGAGAGGATGCCCTTGCTGGCGTTGCTTTTATTGTTGGTCGAGCCGTTGGCACCGATCTCAATGAAGCCGTAGATCTTGTTGACTCCCTTGTTCTGGTTGATGGCCTGCATGAGCGGATAGGTCTGACCGTCGGGGACCCCGATGGTGACGGTTCCGCCGATCGGCCAGTCGGAGGCGGGGAACGGCGGTGAAGAGAGCGGGCCGGGGGTTCCACGACGGTCCTTTTGAGGGACGGCAGTGGTGGGGCCGTGACCGGCCCAGTCGGCAAGATAGGCGCGACCGAGGCGGTGGAAGAAGCCGTTATCGGGTGTGGAGGTTGGGGTGCCGTCGGCGTTTAGTGCAGCAGCCGTAGTGGCAGGTGTATCGAAAGCGAATGTGGCGGCACTGGCGGGGAGAGCGATCAGGCTGGGCGCAAGCAACAGCGGCGCAACGGAGCGGCAAAGCTTGGAGATGATGCGGTTCATGGGGCCTCATAGCCGGTCGATCTCTCGACCGGCTAAAGGCGAGTGTAGGCAGTGAAGCATAAAGACTGCGTAGGATCGTCATAAAGAAGTCGTAAGTGAGGAGGTTGAGCGATTTGAGTGGACCGGAGCGGGTAGTGGCGATCGACTGGTCGGGGCGGGTGGACGCGGCCGGGCAGCGGCGGCATATCTGGGCTGGGGTTTGGACGGCGGCGTCTGCTGGGAAGAACGGTAAGGAGAGCGTTGTGCTGGAGGCGGGACGGACGCGGGAGGTGCTGATCGAGTGGCTGATCCAGCTAGCGCGGGAGACGCCGCGGATGGTGGTGGGGATCGACTGCTGCTTCAGCTATCCAGCGTGGTTTCTGAAGGAGCATCGTTGCCGGACGGTCTTCGAGCTATGGAAGAAGGTCGCCGACGGCAAGGGTGAAGAGTGGCTGCACCGCGACTGCGCGGACGACCGGTTCTGGGGCAAGGCGGGGTCGCGGCGGCATGGAAGGCGGCCGGAGGAGTTTTGCGGGGCGGGGTTGATGCGGATGATGCGGTTCACGGATGTCGACAACAAGATCACGCCGAAGCTGCTGATGGAGGAGCCGGAGCGGGCGGCGGCGGTGCTGGGGATCACGCCGAAGTCTCCGTTTCAGATCGGCGGGGCGGGGAGCGTGGGGACGGGCTCGCTTAGGGCGATGCCGCTGCTGCTGAAGCTGCGGGAGGCTGGGTTCCGGACGTGGCCATTTGAGGCGGCGCAGCTTGGAGAGGACGCGCCGATGCCGCTATTGGTGGAGATGTATACACGGCTGCTGACCGGGGCGGTGAAGAAGAGCAACGCCGAGGCGCGGAAGGCTTATCTGGAGGAGCGGCGAAAGGCGGATGCAGCGTTTGCCGGGATATCGCGGAAGGTGCTGGCAGCGGCGGAGGGCAGCGAGGACGGCTTCGATGCGCTGGTGTGCATGGTGGAGATGGTGCGCTGGCGGGCCGAGTTCCCGGGGCTGAAGGATACCGGGGACAAGACGCTGCGGCTCGAAGGGATTACGTGGCGACCGGGAGTATCTGGCCGCCAGCAGCAGCTCTCCCAGTAAAGTTCAATCCCTTTCTGCTGAGAGAACCGCAGCGGGCAACCTCTTGTGTGCAGCGCCATCCTAGATAAGATTAGCGTGCACTGAGTCAATAACCTCGCAGGGATTTATTGCCAGATCTACGTGCAATTGTGTTATTTGTTACAGGCGCGTAAATCGCATTCCCTATTTCACGCAACATGGAGTGGCACCTTGGGCCTGATCTCTTCACTACCCCTCCGATCGACGCATCGATTCGTATTCATCCTTGGCACCGCGCTTGCGATTGGCTCCTCCTCCAGTGCCCAAGTCGTCGTTGCCCCACCGCCGACGGTCGGGTCCGCCAATCCGGTAAGTCCGGAGCCTACTGTGACTCGGCCAACGACGACGCCGTGCAAGGTACAGTTGTTCAGCAACACCACCTTCAATAGCGCGACCAGCCAGACTTTTACCTACACGCCTCCGTCAGCTTGCCCCGGCCCTTGGGCAAAGGTCGTGTTTACGGCCGACTTCACGGTTGCGGCCGGAGCCCAGACAGAACGCAACACTGAGTTCTTTCTTGGGAACGCCACGCTCTTCCGCGGTACGACAGCGATTCCATCCGCGACTCTGAGCCCGTCGTGGCACGTCGAGGGAGATGTGACGGACCTGTCGGCCCTGCTGAATGCGTCGCAGACCGTGGTGGCCGCTTCGAACATCGTTGTGGACTCGACCAACACCAGCCCGCTTTATGCGAGCGCCGAGCTGGACTTCTATCCGACGGACTCGAAAGCGAACCTAGCGGCAACGGTGCCAGACCAGGTTATCCCGATCGTCGCCAGCTCCGGCAACCCGGTGCAGTCCTTTACGACGAGCAATCCGCTGACCGTCAGCGTGACGTTGCCTAAAAACACGACGCAGCTTTACCTCGACGTGATCGCGCAGCCGGACGAGTTCTGGTGGCTTTCGACGCCAAACGCGCAGGTTGCTCCGTTGATCAGAGGTGGGAACGGGAACGGGACTGCGCTGCGCGAGTTGGATGTGACGATCGACGGCAAGCCCGCCGGGATCGCGCCCAATCACCCGTATGTCTTTGCCGGAGGGATCGACCCGTACCTTTGGCGACCGATTCCGGCCTCGCAGGCGCTTCATCTGATGCCTTACCGGATCAACCTGACGCCGTTTGCCGGAGTGCTTGCGGATGGTGCCGCGCATACCTTCGTGATCAACGACATCAACACAATTGGCAGCGCCACCGTGAGCGCGGACCTGTTGGTCTACACCGACCATGGCCAGGCGACTACGACCGGTCTCTTGAGCACTGACACGCTGACGGTGAATCCGGGCACCAGCGTCAACTCCTCGGTGAACCTGGATGCGAACGGCAACGGCAATGCCTCGGTGACCGAGTCGCTGCAGCGGAGCTTCTCGATCTCGGGCTTCGTGAATACCTCGGCTGGACGCATTATCACGACGGTTGCGGGGACGGTGAACTTTGAGAACTCCCAGCAGTTGACCAACCTGAACACGCCGGTGCAAAACGTCGTCCTGGACAATCTGACTTCGACGTTGGATTCGACGGTCACGACGGTCAGCCCGACCGGTACGACGACGGCCGCATACCACACGGAAAATCCGCTACAGGCCTTTATCACCTACACCCAGAACACGGACGGCACCTACGCGCAGACGACCACGGCGACAGTGAACGATGTGGACAACCAGCTTGGGCCGGGGACGTTCAGTTCCAACGCTTCGGAGTCAGTGATGGCGACTGACTCGCTGGCTTACGACTCAAGCCAGAACCTAACCGGGCACAGCGGGGCGTCGTCGACGGGAACGTACCAGTCGAGCGATTCGCTGGGCAACAGCTACTCGAGCACGCTGACCTCGGTGAACAATGTGCTGACCGGAGCGACGACCAACGCCAGCTCGACCGGGTCGACGCTGTTTGTGACCGCGAGTGCCACGACGGTGGCACAGGGTGGGAGCGTTACTTTGACGGCCACGGCCGTTCCGTTCAACAGCACGCTGATCCCGACGGGGCGGGTCACGTTCTTCGCGAATGGCGGGGAGTTGGCCATCCTTTCGCTCTCGCAGGGGACGGTGAGCGTGCCGATCAACTTTACGCACGTGGGAGCGAACGTCATCACGGCGACCTATGTTGGGGACTCGAACTTTATCCCTGAGGCGTCGATGAATCCGCTGACGGTGACGGTGACGCCGGTGGCGGGATCGTTCACGGTTGGGCCGGCATCGCCGACGGCTGTGAGCGTGAACGCAGGCAGCACCGGGCTGGTTTCGGTACCGGTCACTTCGGGAGCGACGTTTGGCGGCGTGGTGGCGCTGACGTGTTCGGGAGCGCCTTCTGGAGCTACGTGCCTGGTCAACCCGACCTCGGTTACGCTGGTGCCGAGCACCAGCACGGCGATCTCTACGCAGACGGTCTCGGTGGTGCTGACGACCACGGCGGCGAGCGCGGAGAACCGTGTGCCCTCGTTCCCGAGTTCGACTGCGGGAGGGTTGGGCGGGGTCGCTGTGGCGGGGCTGTTCTTCATCTTCCTGCCACGGAAACGGAGCAAGAGCTGGAAGTCGATGACGCTGACGGCGCTGGCGGTTTGCGCGCTGGGGCTGAGTTCGATGGTTGCGCTGACGGGCTGCGGATCGGGGAGCAACAAGGCTCCGGCGCAGACGGGAACGCCTTCGGGGACGTACACCATCACCGTGACCGGGACATCGGGGACGCTGACGTCTTCGACTACATTCTCGTTGACTGTGAACTAAGGCAACAAAGACAGATGCGGCCCGGGAGAGTGATCTCCCGGGCCGTTTTTGCTTCGACGGCGCAGGAGTTAGAGGCTCAGGCTGGCCATTTCGAAGTCTGGGGCAAACGGGTTCACGAAGTTGACGCCGCCGAGTTCCCGGCTGGTCTGGAAGTCTTCGGTGATGAGGGTGGTGCAGCCTGCGCGTTTTGCTGTGGCCCACATGAGCGCATCGAAGAACGGGATGTTGTGTGTCTGGTGCGCTGTCATCGCCTCCACCAAATCCTCCTGACTCGACGGCATGACGTCCATGGCTCGAAGAAGAGTTGCCACAATTCGAGCGGCTTCAGTGGGCCCTAGAAGTCGCTTCTTTGCGACCGCCGCGTAACTCATTCAAGCATTGGAGTGGAACCGAACCAGCAGAGGACAACCGATTGACGATCTCGTTCGCTATGGCATGCTTTCGAGCATCTCTCACATCGATTGAATAGATCAAAATGTTGGTATCGAAGGTGACTCGACTATTCGCCATCCGAGCCACGCTCGTAGAGTTCTTCCCTACCGTTCCAGACGATGCCAAGATCGTAGCCCTTGTCCATGATCGCCTTCAGCTCCTCGATCGCGGCGAGACGATCAGCGGTCATGGCTACGGGAGCTTCGGGAAAGGGGATGATTTGGGCTACGGGGCGTTCGCCGCGGAGGATTGTGATGCTCTCGCCCGCTTCAGCTTCGCTGACTAGGGTGGCTAGTTGTCCGTCGTCGGTTAGCTGAACCTGGCGCATGGCGGTTGCTCCTGTAGGGATTGTAGTCCGGCGTGGGCGCGTGGCCGCTGATAAACTTCACGCATATGCATTACAAGTCCGGCAGCCAGATTCGTGAAGATTTTCTGCGGTTTTTTGAGACTAAGACCCATCGGCGGGTGCACTCGTCCTCGCTGGTGCCACAGAACGACCCGACCCTGTTGTTCACCAACGCGGGGATGAACCAGTTCAAGGACGTCTTCCTGGGGGCGGAGCGGCGCGAGTACTCGCGGGCGGCGACCTCGCAGAAGTGCGTGCGCGCGGGGGGCAAGCATAACGATCTCGAAAACGTGGGCTTCACGCGGCGGCACCATACCTTCTTCGAGATGCTGGGGAACTTCAGCTTCGGCGACTACTTCAAGCGCGAGGCGATTGCGTATGCGTGGGAGCTGCTGACCTCGCCGCAGTGGTTTGGGATCGATCCGGCTCGGCTGTATGTGACCATCTTTGAGGGCGACGCGAGCGTCCCGAGAGACGACGAGGCGGAGCAGCTTTGGATCGAGACGGGCGTGCCGAAGGACCGGATCTTCGAGATGTCCGCGAAGGACAACTTCTGGCAGATGGGCGAGACCGGACCTTGCGGGCCTTGTTCGGAGATCTTTTACGACCTTGGGATCGAGGCGAGCGAGACGGGAGAGGACAAGCCGTTTCCGCACGACGACCAGAGGTATGTCGAGATCTGGAACCTGGTGTTCATGCAGTTCGACCGCACGATAACTCCTGAAGGGCCGCATCTGACTCCGCTGCCTAAGCCTTCGATCGATACGGGCATGGGGTTGGAGCGGGTCGCTGCGGTGCTGCAGGGAGTCCTTTCGAACTACCAGACGGACTTGTTTACGCCGTTGATCGCGCGGGCTGCTGAGCTGACGGGGTTCTCCGGGCTGACTACGGCTGAGGCGAGTGTAAGCGACGCGAAGGGTGCGGCTTCGCTGAGGATCATTGCGGATCATGCCCGGGCGGCTACCTTCCTTATATCCGACGGGGTGCTTCCGGCGAACGAGGGGCGCGGGTATGTGCTGCGGAAGATTTTACGGCGCGGGATCCGGCATGGAAGACTGTTGGGGCAGGAGCAGCCGTTCATGCACGAGATGGTGCTCGCGGTGCGGGATGAAATGCAGGTAGCTTATCCGGAGCTTGTAGAGACTGCTCCTCGCATTGCGAAGGTGGTGCTGGCAGAGGAAGAGCAGTTTGCCCGGGTGCTCACTAATGGAAGCAAACTGTTGAATGAGAATATCGCTGAAAAGCAGAACTTAGCCGCAGAAAGCGACGAACAGATTCTTGGGCCTTTCCGCGTAGATATCGATCCTTCGGAACAAGAAGCAATTGTAAAAAGGGATCGAGCGCAAGCCAATATCTTCGAAGGCGTTATCGCTTTCAGCCTCTACGAAACTTTCGGTCTTCCAAAAGACTTCATCGCCGACGCCGTCAGAGATGCGGGCTTGATCTTCGACGACGCTGGCTTCGAAGCGGCCAAAGAAGAAGAGCAACAGCGCGCTCGGGCTTCGTGGAAGGGTGGGTCGCAGAAGTCGGCTTCGCCGGCGTTTCGGGAGCTGCCGAAGACCGAGTTTGAAGGGTATACGGCGCTGCGGGTCGATGGGGCGAAGGTGCTGGCGCTGGTCAAGGATGGCGTTGGCGTTCCGGTGCTGGCGGCGGGTGAGAGTGGCGAAGCCGTCCTGGATGTGACCAGCTTCTATGCGGACTCGGGCGGGCAGGTGGGCGATGTGGGGTGGCTTTATGCAAGCGATCACCATACGGTGATCGCAGATGTGTCCGGGGCGACCAAGCCGGTGCAGGGCGTCTTTGCGCATCGGATCGTGGCGAAACAGGCGATTGCGGTGGGCGATGTGGTGGACACCGTCGTCGACCGCGAGAACCGGCTAGCGACGGAGCGGAACCATACCGGGACGCACCTGCTCCACGCGGCGCTGCGGCAGGTGCTGGGGACGCATGTGAAGCAGGCGGGATCACTGAATGACCCGTCGCGGCTGCGGTTTGACTTTTCGCACTTTGCGCAGATCGCGGAGCCGGAGCTGCGGGAGATTGAGTCGATCGTGAACGAGCAGGTGCTCGGGAACACAAAGGTGGAGACGCTGGTGGATGTGCCCATCGATGTCGCCGTGAATGAGCTGGGGGCGATGGCGCTGTTTGGCGAGAAGTACGGCGACAAGGTACGGGTGGTGAAGATTGGCGATTTTTCGGTCGAGCTGTGCGGCGGAACGCATACCGGGGCGACGGGCGAGATTGGGCTGATCAAGATCACCGGGGAGAGCTCGGTTTCGAGCGGCGTGAGGCGGGTCGAGGCGATCTCGGGGACGGGAGCGCTGGGCGAGTTCCGGCGCGGCTTTGAGCTTTCACGCGTGGTGGGGCAGCTTACCGGCGGCGGCGATGTGGACGCGCTGCGGCATAAGATCTCCGCGCAGGACGAGGAGCTGAAGAAGCTGAAGCGCGAGCTCGACCAGCTACGGATGAAGGCGGCTTCGGCTTCGATGTCGGATGCTGCCGGTTCGGCTGTCGACGTGAAGGGCGTGAAAGTATTGGCTCAGAGAGTCGATTCGCTGGATAAGGCGCAGATGCGGGACCTGGTGGATCAACTGCGTGGGAAGTTGGGGTCGGGCGTCGTGGTGCTGGGCGCTGCTTCTGAAGGGAAGGTTACGTTGATTGTGGGCGTGACCAAGGACCTTACCGGGAAGCTGCAGGCGGGGAAGATCGTCGGGCACCTGGCGGGGATCGTCGGCGGAAGAGGCGGTGGACGGCCGGATCTGGCGGAGGCGGGTGGATCGGAGCCGGGGAAGCTGGATGAGGCGTTGAAGGCGGCGGCGGAGTTTGTGGGGGCGTCACTGTAGACCCGTGGCTTGGCCCCACATCTGGCGATGAAGCTGCCAGATATGGGGCACCCCGGCTGTTCAGGCTTTTTACGTCCCACCCATGGTCAAGGGCGAGCCATGGATGGGCACCCGATGCCTTGGCGGCAGTTCGAGCGAAATGCGGGGGTCTCTCCACTGCGCTTCGCTTCGGTCGAGATGACGAATCCGAGCGGGAGAAGATTTGGGAACCGTGGGTTGTTACCGGGTGTACCCCAACTGAAATGTAAACGGGCTATCGGCTGTCGCCGCTTAAACTAGGCTGGCGGGTGCTTTGGCGATTTGACGACTTTCTCTCCATCTCGGTGCCTTATGGGCTCGTACAGGCGTTCGGGCCGGACTTTGCCAGTCGCGCTTACGGGCGGGCTTATGCTGGCTGCGGTGCTTTGCTCGGCTGCGTATGCGACTTCGCGGAGCATGCCTAAGCCGCCACGTGGAACTCCGTGGGAACAGGCGGAGCGGGGGCGGGAGGAGCTTGAATCGGTTCCCGCGGACCAGCGGACGCGGGCGGAGTTTACCGCCGCGATGGACCGGTTTCGGGCGATCTACCATGATGGGCCGGGCGATGTTCATGCTGCCGCGAGTGTCTATGCCGTGGCGGAGTTGCTGGCGGAGCAGGGCCGGGTGCTGCACGATACGAGGAGCCTGCAGGCGGCGGTGGGGCAGTATGAGTTTCTGCGGAAGCAGTATCCGGGGAGCAGCTTGCGGATTCCGGCTTTGCTGGCCGAAGGGCAGATTGAGGCAAACGATCTTGACGATAAGGCGGCAGCGAAGGATCACTATCGCGAGCTGCTGAAGCGGTATCCGCACAGCGAGCAGGCGGAGGAGGCCCGGGCGGGGCTTGAGAGTTTGAAGGCTCCGAAGGTTCGGACGGGGGCGAATGAGGCGGTGCTGTCGGCTGCTTCGGGCGCGGGTTCCAGTGGAAATCAGGCTGCGACGAAGGCGGAGGTTGCGAAGCCCGTTGCGCCGCACCACGAGAATTTACCGGCACGGGGACAGGCGGCGTCGATTCCTGAGGCCCCTGTGGGAACCGCCACAATCTCAAAGCAGAAGGATCCAGGGGAGCAGAAGAGCCGGGATCCGATTGATGAGGATGCGGCGATTCCTAGTCCTCTGGAGGGCGGCGGGTTGCCGGTCTCGGCGCGGCGACCGGGCGGTGGGGCACCGGAGACTCGCAAAGGACCGCTGGCGCAGGTGAAGGGCATACGGCACTGGTCTACGCCGACGTACACGCGGGTGGCGATCGATCTGGGCGAGGACGTAAAGTTTGAAGCGGCTCGGGTGCCGAATCCTGATCGGATTTACTTCGACCTGCATGGAAGCCGGCTGGCTCCGGAGTTGGTGGGAAAGAGCTTTTCGGTGACGGATGACGGTTTTTTGAAGAAGATCCGGGCAGCGCAGTTCTCCGACAACATGACGCGGGTGGTGCTGGATGTGAATGACGTGTCGGAGTATTCGGCGTTTTTACTGCCGAATCCTTACCGGCTGATCATCGACATTCATGGCGGAAGCAAGGCTACGACTCGGCGTGAGACGGCCCCGATGGAGACGGCGAAGGCTGGGAATGCGGCGGTTGTGGCTCCGGTGGCCGCGCCGACGATTTTGCCGCCGGCTGTGGCGGGAACGAGCTCGCTGCCGAGCATGCCGACAACCTCTGGACGGACGGGACCGAGTGTGCCAAATACCGTTGCGACAAAGGCGAACAATACGACTGAGGTCGCGGCGCTGAGCACGCAGCCGGACCGGGTTGAGGCGACGACTCGGCCTACCTCGAAGCCGATCTCGGAGGTGGTTACGGACCGGGCACCTGTTGCGTACGACTGGCCGCAGACGGCGGCGGCGCGGAAGCGATCCAAGACGAAGCCTGCGGACGGCGTGGCCGCCGGAGATGCGATTCCGGCGCGTCCGGCGGTGCCTACGGCGGACGGGTCGACCTCGCTGGTGCGGGCGCTGGGGCTGAAGATTGGGCGGATCGTGATCGATGCCGGGCATGGCGGGCACGACTCCGGGACGCTGGGCGCGGACGGCATCGAGGAGAAAGATGTCGTACTGGATGTAGCGCTGCGGCTGGGCAAGCTGCTGCATGAGCGGCTGGGCGCGGAGATCGTCTATACGCGGTCGGACGACACGTTTATTCCGCTGGAGACGCGGACGGCGATCGCGAACAAGGCACAGGCTGACCTGTTTATTTCCATTCATGCGAACTCTTCGCCGGACGCTTCGGCGCGCGGGGTGGAGACGTATTACCTGAACTTCACAAGCTCCCCGGACGCGCTGCAGACGGCGGCTCGAGAGAATGCGGTCTCGAACCAGTCGATCCATCAGCTGAGCGACCTGGTGAAGAAGATCACGCTTAAGGACAAGATCGACGAGTCGCGGGAGTTTGCCTCAGACGTGGAGGACAGCTTGTACTCCGGGCTGAAGAAGGGCAACGACGGGCTGAAGAACCGTGGCGTGAAGAAGGCGCCGTTCGTGGTGCTGATTGGAGCGAATATGCCGTCGATCCTGGCGGAGATCTCGTTTGTGACGAATCCGCGGGATGCCGAGCAGCTACAGCGGCCCGAGTACCGCGAGCGCGTGGCGGAGAGCTTGTACCAGGGCGTGGCTCGGTATGAGTCGGGGCTGAGTGGGGTGAAGGCACCGACGCTAAGAGCTTCTATCGGATCGAAGTAGAGGTTACGCACCGCGCTTACCATCGTCGCTTGGTGGTAGTCTGACCGATGATATGGGTCTTTTATGCAAATCTGCGGCCTGCACTGCTGGGGTCTCCGCTGCTCTGTTAATTACTGTCTCACTGCATCCTTCTCGCCTGACGGCACAAGCTGCACCTTCGCCGGCGGCGGTGAAGATTGTGGAACCTGCGCCTCCGCTGCTGCCGAAGCAGTTTGGCAAGTGGCAGCAGGCGGCAGATTCCGGCGTTCCGCCGGCGGCCGACGACGCGACCACGCGGAGCGTCCTGTTCGAAGACGGGCTGTCGCGGACGGCGAACTCCAGCTACAAGCGTGAGGGCGGCGGGGAGACGGTCGCGATTAATGCTTTTCAGTTCGGCGATGCTACCGGGGCGTACTCGGCGTTCACCCTGCTGCGAACGCCGGAGTTCAAGCCGCTTCCTGAGTCGAAGGTAGGCGCAACGGCTGTCCAGAGGGGCGACACGGTACTGCTGTGGAGCGGCACCAGCGTTCTAATGGCGGAGTTTCACGGTGGCCACCGGGTGGCGGAGTTGAGCGACATGGTGTCGGATCTGCCGAAGATCGGCGGGACCAAGGGGCTGCCTCCGTTGCTGCCAACGACACTGCCTGCGAAGGGATTGCTGCCGGAGACGGTGAAGTATGCCTTGGGGTCTTCGGGGTATGAGGCGATGGGCGGGGTGCTGCCGGCTGGGATCATCGGGTTCGACAAGAGCGCCGAGGTGGTGACCGCGAAGTACGCGGGCAAGGGGACGCTGACGTTGCTGCTCTACCCAACGCCGCAGATTGCCGGAGCGCATGGACGGCAGATCGAGGCGGAGATGAACCGCCAAGGTGCGGCGGCAGGGACGGTGAAGCTGAAGCGGGACGGTGTCCTGGTGCTGCTGACGACCGGCAACTGGCAACCCGCAGACGCACAGCAACTGGTCGAAAATACCCACTTGAACCTGCAGGTGAGCTACGACAAGCCGATGCCGCTGGAGTTCCACGCCGAGATTCGCAAGACGGCGACGTTGCTGACGAGCATCGCGGAGCTGAGTGCCGCACTGATGCTGGCGGCGGTGGTGCTGGGACTGTTCTTTGGCGGCGGACGGGCGCTGATTCGGGTACTGCAAGGGAAGCCCGCGGCGACGGAGCCGGAGTTTTTGCGGATCGACTTGCGGGACCGGCCGGGCGATGGCGGGCGTATGAAGCCGCTGCGATAGAAGTTTCGCTTGCCGACGACTTATGGGATTGGCTTCGCGACTGAGGGTTGGTGTCGCCAGCGGTTGAAGTGTGCACCATTCATCGTGCAACCGGCGAGCTAATGCGCTCATTTCAATCAGGATTGGCTTGATGCAGCTCGCTATAAAGCGAATAAAATACGAAGAAAAACGGGATTGCCGGACGCGTTAACTCATTGAACAATAACGGCTTATTCCGCCAATCTTTTCGCCTTGACACGGTATTTCTCAAATCTTAGTATGCAGCCAGAAAGTTCTGATGGCTTTGCCTCCGTTGGAACTGTTCTCCCTGATGAAGAGGTCGCCCTGTTGCCGGGCGGCCTCTTCCTGTCTGCAGTGAAATGGGAACGCGAATTGCGTGCGGGAGAGGTTCCCGGTAGACTAAAGGAGCGCAGGGTGTGAAGGCGGATTCTTCTTTGGGCCTCAGACTTTCAAGCGCTTCCTGTATCAGGCCGATGTAGCTCAGTTGGTAGAGCAACTGATTCGTAATCAGTAGGTCAGCGGTTCAACTCCGCTCATCGGCTCCATAATTTCTTACATAAAATCAATAGCTTACGAAGCCGCCTCGCTTACGAGCGGTGGGGCTCCCGGTTGAATGTGCCGGATTTTGTGCCGGGGCTCCGCTTCGCCATTCTCTGCGGTTAGCCGGTAAAACACTGCGCTTACCGTCTCGGCTTCGGGTTTCACGTACTTTTGCGTGATAACAATGCTGGAATGGCCGGCAATTTTTGCCAACGCGAACACATCCCCCCGAGCCGCCGCAGCCAACCGAGTCAGGGCGGTATGCCGGAGGACATAGGGCACGAAAGGTTTGACCTGCGAACTTTTCAGCGCCACTAGGTGTTGACGCTTGGCGGTTTGGACTTCGAGGTGGCCGTCCTTGCTATTGGTAGGGAAAACAAACCCCTCCGTAGGCGATCCCTGAGCCTTTAGGCGCGCATTGAGGAGATCGGTGACCCTTGGGGTAGTAGGTAGGGTCCGCCGTGCGGCTTTGCTCTTGCCATCCATGATCTTGATGAAGCCGCTCCCATCCTCAGCCAGTGAGACGCATTCCCATCGAAGAACAAACACTTCCCCCGGTCGGGCGCCTTCGTCAAGCATGATGGTCGCGGCGTCTCTCCACGGCTGCGGACAGTGAGCGAGATACTGTGCTGTTTCCCGTTCGCTCAGTACACGTTCTCTTTGCACCTCCCCCGTAGCGAGTGCGACTTTCACCGGCTTCTCGATCACGCCCCAGCTATAAGCTAGGTTCACCGCTCGTCTCAGAGTTCGTAGCCCCATGTTGATGCCAGACGCGGATAGCCGGTCGTTCTCGGAGGCAAAGCGCCCAACGTGCTCCCCCGTCAGTTCGTCGAGCCGAACACCGCTGATGTTTGACCTCTCAAGCATCCTTGCACCCTGGCGGTAGTACTGCACAGACTTCGATTTGGCCTTGAGCGCCACCTCAACATGCGGGAGGAACCTGTCTGCAAGAAACTGCGCCAAGGTTGGCATCGACCGGGCTCGGCCCCACTGATTCGCACACTTTGGAGCGCAGAACGTGTTCTCGCCATGACGGAGAGCTTTCTCAGCATTGAAGAGTCTCTCGCACTCGTGACAGGTTTCGACTTGAGAACATCCGAGTCGGTCCCGCGCCTCGTCTTTGTCTTTGGCCAGTTTTGCAAGCCGGGTGCGATGGGCGGATTCCATTGCTCGGGCTGTCTTATCGTTAGTTTGCTTCGTGGACTCCCGAACTTCGAAGCCTTCGAAAGTGAAACGGTACCAGTAAAAGCGCCCGCGCTTATAGATCATTTTCCACCCCTGTGCTTGGTATCGTTGCTCCCTTACCCCTGTTTTCGCGCCACCACTTTAGGGCGTGTTGCCGCTGGAACCAACTCACACAATCGCCCGATTCACAGATTCTCTGCGTTCGCCGTCTTCGGATGAAGTACGGCGCAGGACACTCGGGATTGAGACAGACGCCCGTCTTGCCGGCCCCGTGATCGCGAATGAAGAGCAGACAGATGAACGTCCAGAGGTTGGGCGCGACAATTGAAACCGCACTGTTATGGGGCGAGAGTGCCAATGTCAAGCCGCGTGATGCTTCAGACTGAATGACCACAACGGCGTCTTCGTCGCTGGTCTCCCAAGCAAACTGCAACAAGCCGGGGCTATGGTCGACGGCAAGGCCCGCCAAGAAATCCCTTCCGAAACGCTTGTCTGCAACGAGCGCACTGGTGGGCCTGATGCGAGGTTCAACCGACTCGCGGATTGCTCCCTTGTTGGAGACATTCGCGAGGAAACCGTACTTCTTGATGAATCCAATCATCGCCGCCTGATCCGGTAGATTTTCATTGGCAGACGTGTCCGGGTGCGACATCGGCAGGTTGGCGAATGCGCGATGCGGGGGAACCTTCCACTTGGAAGGATTTGCGGGGACATCTGTGAGAGCACCGGTGAGCACGTAACTGTGCAGGCCTCCAGTGATGCCGTGTACGTCCGACACTTTTAACTGGGTAGGCATCCTCCAATCGGCGTAAATCACCGTGCGAAGTTCGTAAGGGGCCGACGCCCCTTGCGCGCCAGCACTAGAGGTCTTCGACTGCTTTGGTTTCACGACCCCGCCTTTAGCCTTTCTTTCCCCACGACCTAAAGCTATAGTCAGAGAAGGCTCGATGTCAACTACTACGCAGAACTAAAGGGATGGCAATGGACAATTTCGATTTGCTCACAGTGGGCGAGGCAAGCGCCTTGCTTCGACTTAAGGTGTCGACGGTTAGGGCTTGGCTTCTGAAGAGACGGGTCCCGTTTGTTAAGCTGGGAGGCCGGGTATTTCTCAAGCGAAGTGATTGCATTGCCCTGGTTGAGGCAGGGCATATCGCGGCTGTACCGGCAACTGGAAAGGCTGGTGCAGCATGAGAACCCCCAAAGTTCAGATCGACGTATTGGAGGCCCTGCAATCACAAATCAGACGGAATTCAGAGTTGCGGAAGACTGCACGCCCGAGTCCCAGTTACATAAAACTGACAGCCCCAATCCCGAAAATCTCCCCCGCCATCAAGCACCTCTACGATATGTCCAAAGACTGGACCCAAGTCCGCCGCGAGATTGAAAAGGTAGTCCGTAAACTGGAGAGAGAGAGCAGGCGAATAGAACAAGTTCCGCGCCTAAGGGCTTACGGCGGGGACGCCCCTGCCCCGCCTAGCACCTTAACAACTTGCGGCCAACCTACATCACAAGGAACGGTCTAAACCTGCTATCGCGCAGCCGCTTGACATAAGGCAATGCGACTTCTAACAGCCATTCCTCAACCGCGTGGTCACAGGTTATTCCTGGCTCAAGGTGGGTTATGCCCCACATCAGCGCATCGTTGTAGCACTCGATGATGTCTTTTCGGGTTATCTCCGCGAAGCCGGCCAGTAGGTTATGGTTTTCGACGGTCAGTTCAGACTCGTGTAGGGTCATACATCCTCCTTGATGATGAAAGGAGATTAACCCGGCCCAACTCACATGTCAACGTCGTATTTTATAACTCAAATGAGTTTTATTGGAAAATTTATTTGTCTATTTTATGGACACTTACAAGTGTCTTATTTTCAATGCTTTGAATTATGGCTGCGGGTTTAGATACCCCAGTTTTCCACAGGATTTGCAGAGATGGGCACTACCAAACGATTTTTTGAATCGTATATCCCCTACAGAGGACAAATGAGATCAGACGCTATCAAGAACGTGCCGCTGCTTGTCTACATCAACCCCGTAGCCAAGACCGAACTCCGTCGCCGCTCTGCTGAAACAGGCGCATCCGTCGGCTTCTTAGTTCGCCGCATCCTCGCTGACGCCCTGAACCCGGCCTAGAAAGCCGAAGTACCCACCCAGCCCCGCCACCCGGCGGCGATATCTTCGTTGTACCCTCCCCCGAATGAAAATTAGAGATCAAGACCCTTCATTGGCCGCCATGTGGCGCGCCACCAGTCGCGCTTCAATGCCGATCCGTCACGTATCCGCCGATGAGTGGGACGCGCTCATGGCGCGTGCAGAGGCCGGACCCGTCGTCCTCGCAAACTCTTCCACGAGGGCGGCTAAATGACGGCACCGTCCAGCCTGAACGAAATCGGAATAACCGTCGGCAGTGCCCCCTCGGGAGGCTTCCGCGTCCGCTGCGAAAGATGCGAGCCCTTCTGGTATCGTCCTTACTCGACTCGGGAGGAATGGCTTCCATCTGCCTTTGACCGCACGTGCGATGGCCTTCGCGAACACCTTAAGAAAGCACACGGGGTTGTCGTCAGCCTCAACGAGATTGCCCGACTGGCCGCAGCCGGCGCCGGAATTCCGAATCCACGCTCGCCCTTCAATCACGACCGTAAAGCTCCAAGAACCCTATAGGCACAGGCTTGAGAACCCTCTCCCCGGTTTTCGCCGCTCGCCCAACCTTCGCCGCTCTGCACCATCCTCCCGCTTCACCCACCGCACCACCAACCCCACCCAAGTAAGGAAGTCCATGTCAAAACTCCGCGCCAATGCCGCCCTCATTTTGCTTATCACGTACACGAACCAGACTGAAGACCGCCAACTCACCGACCTGTTGCTTGCCGCGAGCGGGAATCCTGACTTCGACCTTCCGTTTGAGGTCCATTCGCCGCTAGAGACGACCGAGCTTGAGTTCAGGCCTCTTTAGCGCTTCGGATCAGGCTGTCGAATGTTTATTTTTCGACAGCCTAGGGAGCCCGTGGCTGCGTTCGTGGCCTTTGTTTGATAGCTGGCCATCTTGCTATCTGCCTTCCTGCGAAGGCCTGTCGAACACTCGCGAGTTCACGCAGCGCGCACCCTATTGACCGTTTTTAGAGATTCAAATCCCATTGAATTAGCCAGTAGCAATTCAGTGGAGAACCCACGAGACTATGCACACCAAGATCATCCAGCAAATTGAGACCCTGTTGACCGACGCCGAGAAGTCGCGGAGTTGGGGCAACGTCGAAATAGATATCCGTGACGGCAAGGCCGTCCTCATCCGCACAACACGCCAAATCAAAATCCAAGACGAGGACACCCCCGCCAATGCACGCCACAGTCGATAACGTTTTTGATTTTGGCTTTGAAGGCGACCCTGCTATTGAAGACTTCTCGGTCGCGACCCAGGACCACGCCCCGGAAGACGAGATTGCGCGCACCGTTCGAGAATTGTTTCCGGAGCCCGGACCGTTGGAACTTCGAGGGAAGAAACGTACCGGGGAGGTTGGCAGCGGCGTGTACTCGAACCGCTCCGAGTTCGTTCGAAAGGCGCGGGCTCTCAGTTGGGATGTTGACGTAGAAGCGGTATGGGTTGGATTACAGACCCTACGACCCGACTATCCGCTAGCAGCATTTACGTGGCGTGGCGTGGCGCCTAAAGACTTGGACATCGTATCTTGGCGGTTCATTTTTCTGGACATCGATCCGATAAAGGGCTCCGGAGCCTCCGCATCTGACGAAGAAAAGCGCAGTGCCTTATCTGATGCGCGAGTCATAAAGGATCTGCTCGAAACGCATCGCATTCCGTGCATCACCGCCGACTCCGGCAATGGCTGGCACTTACTCGTTCCATTCAGAGAGCCGCGTTCTCCGGAAACCGATTCGCTAGTTAAGCGTTTTGTCCAGGCGGTGGCTGCATTAGGTCGTCCCCATATCGAAGCCAGTGAGGTGGACACGACCGTGTCTAATCCAGGGCGGGTGTGCAAGCTCTATGGAAGTTTGACCCGCAAAGGCGAGGATGGGAACCGCTGGCGAGCCTCGAAGCTCAGAACAGTCACGACTAAGGTCGCAACCACTGGCGATTTGTCCCGTCTCATCGAGGCATCAAACATCGTCGACCCCGTCATACAAAGAGACGCGATCAGAGCCGACGGCTTAGACCTTTCTGATAGCGACATCGAAGACTTCTTGGGCGCCTACGGGATCTCTCACGAACGTCGACAGCCTTTCCAAGGTGGGTCGAAATGGATCTTGCACGCTTGCCCAATCGGAAGCCATGACAAGCCGGGGAGCAAGACGATGGTCTCGCTGACTTCCCACGGTATCGGTTTCAAGTGTCAGGCCGCGAAGTGTGCTGGCGTCACTTGGAAGGACTTCCGCCATCACCTCGAAGAGACGACGGGCCAGAAGCACACCTTTGTGGCGAAGACTCAGTCCCACCCAAACGCGGGGTCAGCCTCGACCACGACCACACAGCAAAAATCTAGTCCTCGCCTGACGGTGGTGAGCATGTCAGACATTCGGGATGAAGCTATCCAGTGGCTTTGGAACGGCTTCATTCCTCGGGGAAAGCTAACCTTGCTGGCGGGGGCACCTGGAACCGCCAAGAGCACAATGACGATCAACTTTGCCGCAACGATATCGAATGGCGGCTTATGGCCTGACGGAACACGGTGTAAAGAGGCAGGAGACGTTATGCTTTGGTCGTCTGAAGACGGACTGGCGGACACGATCAAACCGCGTCTCGTTGCGGCGGGAGCGAACACGGACAGAGTATTCACCCCGACAAAGACAACAGAAAACGGTCGGGAGCGAATGTTTGACCCCGCCACAGACATCGACCTTGTCCGGCAGCATCTTGACGAAAAGCCCGGATGCAAAATGCTTATCATCGACCCCATTGTGTCAACTGTCTCAGGTGACATGCACCGCGCGAACGATGTCCGATCCGCTCTACAACCGGTCGTTGATCTGGCCAGCGCGTATAACGTTGCGGTCATCGGGATCACACACTTCGCAAAGAATAGCGGCGGGAGGAACACCGTTGATCGTGTCCTCGGCTCACAGGCGTTTGGCGCGTTTGCAAGGGTGGTGCTCGTTACGGCCAAGGATGAGGAGAACGGTGACTGCGTTCTGGCGAGGTCAAAATCGAACATCTCGCAAGATACCGGGGGGCATCGCTATCGGCTATCCGTCGTGACCTACGCAAAGGACGGGAAAGTTATCGAGACAACGAAGGTTGAATGGGGGGAGCAAATCGAAGGGAGTGCGCGAAACATACTGCTGTCGATTGAAGACCAAGACCAACCCCCAGCAACGAAGATCGACATGGCCCAAGACTTTCTCAGGCATCTCTTTTCCAAGATCCCCAAGATCGAGAGTAAGGCGGTTCTTCAGAAAGCGAAAGATATAGGAATCGGGGAATCCTCCGTCCGCAAAGCTGCCAAGAATCTGGGCGTACAGATGAAGAAGAGCGGATTAGGCGGTTGGATGTGGCATTCGCCAGAGAACTTGATGCTCGAAGATGATGATCCGATTTCCGGTGATAGTCGAACTTGATAATGATGTTGTTGACTCAACTTTATTATCATCTTCATGTTCTAAAGGACTTACAGCAACATCCCTTTACCAAGTTCGAAAATTCGAACCCTCACGCACTTGAACTTGATGAACTTGTTATTTTCGCCAAAGGCTATCAAGTTCGGAAGGTCGGTGCTCCAACAAATGGACTGCATCGGGGTGGGTTGCCTGACTTCATGCCCTCGCCGATTTGCGGCCAAATGCGTGATCCATTTTTCGATTTTCAGTTTTCGGCACGAGCTAGCACGCGGCTGACCTGGATTGCACTCCACTCCCCGCCTCTTGCCGTTGGTATAGCCCGCTCGTTGAGTTCGTGAGCGATGCCGTGCAGGGACGTAGCGCCGGCAGCCTTGATCGAAGCAATGATGGGCAGCAGGTCTAACGCTCGCTTCGACGCCGTGGCACCTCTGACCTTAGCGCTCAGGCGGTTCCCTCTACGGTGGTTGAGCTTGTGATCCCCACGCCGCCCGCCGAGCACCGTACCGCGCGCCTTTGCAGCAGCAAGCGCAGCTTTTGTCCTAGTGGAGATCATCTCTGCCTCATGCTCCGCAACCGCAGCAAGGATATGCACCGTGAGGCGGTTGGCAGTGGGGAAGTCGACGGCAACGAAGTCCACTTTTGACTCCATTAGGGATGAAATGAAGTTCACGTTACGAGCGAGACGATCCAGCTTGGCGATGACCAACGTCGCTTTGTGAAGGCGACAGAGGCCAAGTGCCTGCTCTAGCTGCGGCCTGTCGTTACGCTTGCCGGTTTCGACTTCTGTCAGTTCTGACAGGAGATTCCACGGCCCTCCATTCAAGTACTGGTGGACGGCTTGCCGTTGAGCCTCTAGTCCGAGGCCTGATATTCCCTGCCGTTTCGTTGATACGCGGTAGTAGGCGACAAACTTGCCTTCCATAACTGTCTCCGTCGCGCATAACATTTACAGCAATGCACGTAGAAGCAAATGTAACAGCAGTCTCCAGCCTGTCAAGAACTATTTGCTTCCATCCTTCCTGCAACGTTTGATTGCCCCTCGCAGGGTTCGGTAGTCGCCGTCGCGAGGCCTTGAAGCCGGATGCTCGCCAGTCACAGACGCGGGGGCATTTATGGGTGGTTGCTGTGCCGGTTGACGCCGATTCTACCTAGGGTGAAAAGGGGGTCAGGCTGTCTTTTTAACCCCGCCCCGGCCCTACCCCTTGCACTCCCCGGTTTGGACTTGTATCGCCACGCGACCGGGCCACTCCTTTCGCAAAGCCACCCCACCTCTCGAAAAAAATATTGCAAAAATTTGGCACTCCACCACCCCGTGAGCATGCCTCTTTCCGCCCCGCCACTGCCTCCGAAACGCCCTTATGAGAAATCCGAGCCCTGAGCACTTTTACCGCAGAATTTTAGCCGATCCGAGATGCTCCCAAGCCGCCCGCCTGGAAGCTCTAAGAGCGCTGGATCGTCCACCACTCGCCCTCTTGACCCGCGTACTTCGCGACACGTCGACACCCCAGAGATTGATGCGCGCCTGCGCCGAGGCCTACGCCTTGGAATGCCTCAGACGACAACACAAACCCGCCCCAAAGGAAAACGAATGAACCCCGAACACGTACAGAAGCTTCTCAATAGATCGCGACTGTCTCCAGTTGAGAGAGCAGCCCTAACCCCTGAGAAACCCAGCAGCAATCTAAGGGGCAAGCCACCGAAGGGATACGACCCTTCCAACGACGCAGAGTTCGAATCACTAGACGCCCGGTATGAGGAGATGTGCGCCGCGCATCCATATGGCGGTTCCGAGTTCAACCCTCTCTCAGATCTTTCTCAGACCCCGACGGGCAAGCTATGGCTCATCTGTTTCACCATACGTTTACTAGGCGGCAATGCTAATACAGCCAACGAAGACGCCCGGTGCCTCATGCCCGTTGTCGCGAACACCCGCAGTGCCGTCGTGCGACTGAAGGTGTCTTGCGCCCTCCGGTCGATCCTTCGCAACTCTTCGGAAACTCTCTCGCCCGATCTGACCGAAGCAGTATCCAAAGCGCTCGCTGAACCCGAGGTCTCCCGATGAGCGGTCTACACGGCCTCACAGCAGAGGAGATTCGAGCCCTCGACCCGAGTGAGCTTTCTCGTCGACTAAGGTGTCCACCCACCTCCACGACTGCGGTTCAGAAGCTCATCCGTCGGATGGACTACCTGATGTTCAACGGTAAGGAACCTCCCGAGGTGCTTGACACAGACGACGGGACGACAGGCCCGCTCAACTATTTCAACTTTAGAGGTCGCTGATGTTGACGCTCAAACAAATGCCCGACGGTCGCTGGATGGCGACGGTCCAGTATCAGAAGGCAAGAATTCGCATCTACCGCGATACCCGCGAACTAGCAGAACGCTGCGCGCTCCCCTTTCTTCCCACCGCCGCACCGGTCCGCACTACTGATCGCCAACCATAACGCACCACTCACCGCGCCACGCGCAAGGAGAACTATGAGCACCAACAAGCAAACACCTGTAGAAATTGACCCATTCTTGGAAGGGGCAAACATTGACTGGCGCGGGCTCGGCATTTCAACCGCCGCGAAGCCGACGGAGGATCACGGTTTCTGGAACCTGGATTCCGACAAGCAATTCAAAATGCCCAGCGTGGAGACCATGCTCCGCGATCCAGCGATCCGCCGCGAACTCGCACGCAAGGACCCTGAGATGGCGGCTGCTCTAATTGACGAAAAGATCGGGGAAGCTGCCGAAGAGTTTCGGCTTCGTAATCCGGAGTACATGGCGACGGATCGAAACCTTTCTGCAATCGTTCTCCACCTTGCCGACAGGCACTTAGGGAGGACATGGCTAGATGAGGAGACCGCGATCAACCGGCTATATGATTCCGGACATTGGACACCTGGCGACCTCACGAGCGCATACAAGTCGTTGCTAAAGGCCGGCAAGCTGGATGTTCCAAAGGGCACACGCCGCGCGCTGACCGAGCAAGAGAAGCTGCAACTGATCGCCCAAATCAGAATGAATGACTTAGAATCAGCGGTCGTGAACTACGTCAGTTGGGCTTTGAACGGAGCGTCCGTCGAGTACGACTCGCCCACTGATTTTCTCGCCCGCAATCCCGAACTTTCTTCAGAAGCCGCGCAGTTTGCGTGGTATCACGCTCATGCCGGCGAGGTTGATGCAGCAACATTCCGAGAGTTCCAGAAGGAGAAGCTAGTCGGGCATCGGATACTGACCGTCCATTTATTGGACAAGGCGTGGGAGGCGTGGAAATCTGCCCGTAAGTATTCAGCACTGTTCAGCGATGGCGGCGAGAAGCCACAGACCGTTGCGCCGGCCTCGATCACGAGACGTGACTTAGAGTCATTGAGCCCCGAAGAGAGCAACAGGCTTTATCAAGAATCTTTGCGCGAGTACGCGAAATCCCGTCGGTAGGCGGATTTTGCTCGCCACGTAAAGGTCCAATCGACTGGAAAGGTTGCGGGTGGGCAGGTACAAAACCACAAAGGTAGGAGTCGTCTCTGGTGTAGCCTGTGAGTCATGAGACTCGCCTTCACGTTACTCATGGCTTGCTTGTTACTTCCGCTCGCTGCCAGTGCTTCGACCCCGCGCCGAGCGCGTACACGGGCAGCAGCGCGACCCTACTACGGAGGCGCGAAACACTCCGCATCCCATAACGGATACTATGCTGGCGCCACGAACAGCCATCATAAAAACGGCCACTATCGCAGTCCGGTGACGGGTCGGGATCGATACGGAAAACACAAGCAGTAAGAATTCACCAACCTCGTAGAAACATGGCATCTAGGGAGCAACTTTGCCCCTTGCTGTCGACCGTGAGAATCGGAGCTTTGTCTATGACGCCGAACGTTGTGATCTCACTTCCCAGAACGACTCCACACCGAGCTTTACTCTCGTCAGACAACTTCCACTCGGTGCCGTCCGTGAGGTCTACAGTAGTCCTATCGACCTTGCCGTGGGGGAATTCGAACACTGCTGCCGTCCTGATCCAAATTGACGAGTTGCCAGCGTTAGACAACGAGTATTCAGTAGTCTGTCCGTACCCGCGATAGCGCTCTTCAAGTAGGAGAGTCGCTTCTGCTAGGCTTCGCATGCCACTTTGTTGCTCATCGTAGGCAAATTGAAGCCCCCTGATAGGGTAGATTTTGAAGACACGCTCTTTGCCGGACGTGGTGTCCAGATAGGGTGACCGGACGACCACGGCACCGTCATAGCTTGCGGAAGACAGAGCCCGTCCCAAGACTGAAACGATGTCGCTTCTGTCCACGAGCGCGGAGACGAGCGTCGGAAAGTTCAGGGTCAGATATAGATTCTTTTCGGTTGCCAGCATGACGAAGCACTGCGGCCCCGTACCCCATTTGGTGTCGGTTCGTTTTGCTTCGGCGTCCATGTAGTCTTGGCAAGCACGTTCACCAACCGACCGAGCCGCCGCTGCCGAGGAATTGTTGTCTGATTCCTTGCCGACCATAAGCGCATCCCACCAGAGCAGGTACCACCTCTCTGAAAGTGATGGAGCGTGGAACGCGTGGCCGGCCAGTTGAACATGCTCAACAAAATTTTGAGTGAGAAAGATTTGGTAATCAAGACTCTCGCGAGACATCGATGTGTCACTTATCTTCGTGTCGCAGATTATGTCGGTCTTGCACGCGCCCTTCAAAGAAGGCTCATCTACTAGGTGCTCAAATGTTTGGAATAAAGCCGAAGACCACGCTCGCCGTAGATTTCCCTCAAGCGCGTCGGTGGGTGAAACGACGCTGATTTCATAGTATCCAGCTACTTCACTTCGTTCGCCGGAGCAAAGGGTCGGAGCCTGCGGCACCATCGATGTCATTTGGCTGGTAATGAACGTACACACTGCTTGTGGCGAAGCAGGCAACGGAACCGTCTGTTTCTTGCGCTCCTGCCCTAAGCTGGAAGTCGCACCAAGCGCGACACTGAGAACCCCGAACACAATGAAGCTCCCCTTCATACGACCGCCTCTCGCGACTCAGCAACTTCTCTCGTTTGTTTGAGTCTCGGCGATGATCCATATCGAGTCAAGAAGGTTATGACTTATAGAGTGTGTACGCATCGGCTACATAGCCTGAAGATCACTGGTGATGCCGCTCGATATCCGAATTCGACTAGGACGCGCCGTCCGCCGTATTCGCGAAGAGCGACAGATCAATCAGGAAGAGGCTGCGGAACGCTGCGGCCTTCACCGTACCTACTACAGCGGTGTTGAGCGGGGCGTTCGGAACGTCTCCGTTGTCAATATCGAGAAGATTGCTAAAGGTCTGAAGATTAGTCTTCCAGACTTGTTCAGTCGGGTGTGAGCAACTTGGGCAGCTTGTGCCGGATTTTGTGCCTACCACCAACCCCGACGGTTTACGACGAATTGCGATCCTCTGGGTTACGAAGCTCTTTGGGTGCAGTAACTTGCAGCAACCCATAGTAGATTGATGTGCGTCGGTGGTAAAGCGTATAACTTCTTTAGAATCAATTCGAACGTGATTCGTAATCAGTAGGTCAGCGGTTCAACTCCGCTCATCGGCTCCATTCTTTTCCAAAACTTGTCCGCATCGTTCATGATGCGATGTCAGCGCTCCTGAACTGTGACCGGGCTGGGCAGGTGGAAGGGTTCTCTCTGCGTGGCGGGAACCGCAACGGGCATTCCCTTCAAGAGAAATCGAGTGAGGATCTCTGGCTTTCCCCACTCCAGCTTCCAGCCATCGTCGATGGCGACAACGATGTATCGGCCTGCCGGAACACCCATGAGAGCAAAGGTCCCGTCGAGGTCGCTCTGATCGCGGCGGAAGAGGTCAGGGTTGTCGAGCTCATCGACCGGAGCGAGAACAATCATCGCTCCGGCCATTGGTTTGCCTTCGCGGACGGCCGTGCCTTCGACCGCCTTCGCGGTTCCAGCGACGAAGAGTTTAAGGTTTGCGGCTTCGCCGGCTTCGAGTGCCCGATGATCCTGCGCGAGTTGCTTGTCGCCGTCCTCGATTCGCAGGGTCTGCCAGACAGTGTTCCCGCCATAGACGAAGAAGTGGTAGTCGTCCGGTGGGAGATTGCTGAAGGTGACGGTGCCGTCGGCGGCGATCTCCTGCCGGTTGTTGGAGAGCGGCCTGCTGCCTCGAAGCATGATGGAGGACTGAAGCGGAAGTTTGCTTCCATCCTCCTGGACAAGGCTCAGGGTCATGGAACCTTCTGCGATGGCGCGCCGGGGATCAGCCTCCGCCGATCCTTGCGTTAGGTCCACTACTCCGGAGTACGACGTGCCATCCGGGGCTTGAGCGGCCGTCTCAAACTCATATTTGCGCGGAGAGAGGCCGACGACCTCATTTTCTCCTGCGGAGTTTGTCTGTGGCGAGACGGATATATCTTCGAAGCCGTCGAAGACCGGCGTTTTCAGCGAGAATACAAACGATGCGGGCTCCCCGGGCCTGCTGCCGGTCTTGAATCGGACGGCCCGGACCGGGGAGAGATGAACGTCCGCCCGCGTCCGTTTGCCTGCTTTCAGGGGAATGGGCAGAGCGGCTTCCTGCTTGATGGTGTCGCCGTAGAAAGTAAGTGGATAGGCGACGTCGAGCGTCGCGTCGATGCCGTCGGGGAAGAGCGCCTGCGGATCGCCGGGCGAGGAAGGAACCGCATACCAGGGTTCGGCCCTCACGGAGACGAAGTAGTTTCCTGCGGGAAGCTGCGCGAAGACGTAGTCGCCTAAGGCATTGGTTTGCGTGGAGGAGTAGGTGTTGATCAGCTTCTTTCCGGTATCCTGCTTCTCGGCGTAGAGGCTGACCTGGGCAGAGGGGATGGGATCTCCCGATTCGTCGAGAACGCGACCGATGATAGAGGCCTCCGGTTCCAGTTGAAGGTCGAGGTTCTCCGTATCGATTCCGGCACCGGTCACGATAGCGGTTGAGTACAGCTCGTGCCCGCGATACGCGGAGGGGATGAAGCCGCGTCGCATACCGAAGAGCGAGTACTTGCCGGAGGCCACGCCTTCAAAGGAGAAGGCTCCGTCGTCGCCGGTGGTAAGGGAGCTGACAAGGGTGCCTCCCTGCGACACGGCGATCGAGACTGAGGCCCGCGGTAACGGATGCCCGTCGGCGGCGCTGAGCACGTGCCCCGCGATACGGTGCGTACCGACTGTCGATGGGGTTCCCTGGGAGTTCGCGCCGTGGACCCAGAGGAGGAGTGAAAGAGCGGCGATCAAGCGGGTGCGCCGGTTGTGAGAGAGACTCAATGCTCTACCTCGTCTACATAGCCAGGATCGCCGTAGGCGGTTTCGGGGGGAAGCGGTTTGAGGGAGGCCTCCGCGGTCTGTCGAGAGGTCACTTCGACCACGGCACCCTGCGATTCATAGGCCTTCATCGCAGCTTTGTTACGGTACTCGAAGGCAACGGGGCGACCTTCTCCTGCAAGAACGAGATACCTTCCCGGAACGACGTTCGCGATCGTGAACTTGCCATCAGGCTGCCAGTTTGCGAAGGCCGGCTGAGCGACATCTTCGTCGCCCATCGGGAACGCGACGACGTAGTTCTCGAACGCCCGCATTGGGCGGCCGGTGGATCCGGTGACGGTGCCTGCGATAGAGCCAGTGTCATCCCGAAGAACGATCGAGATCGCGGGGCCGGTCGCGCCGGGTTGAACGACGAGAGGCTCCCGGAGCAGATCGACACCCTCTGCCGTGGCGGAGGCTACATATCCTCGCCGGGCGTTGAAACGCACTCGATACCGTCCGGGGAGGACGCTCTCAAAGACGAGGCTCCCGGTACGCGAATCCAGTTGCAGCGAGGGAAAGTAGCCGGGCATGGCCATGTTGCTCTCCTGGTTTCCGAGGTCTTCGTGGGTGAGAAAGACCTCGACCGGGCGAGGTGGGGGCGGCGGAGCGGCATCAACTTCCTGCGGAGCGGCGGGCGGCGGAGCGGTATTCGCAGTCAGAATGGAGCCTTCCGGGAGAGGAGACGGTGCGGCGTCTGCCGCGTCTGGATCCGGGCCGGTGAAGTCTTCGCGAACTTCGAGCGTGATCCTGGTTCCGGGGGCCAAGGCGATCGCGGCACCCTGCACCGGCCTGCCCGCAACGTTGAGATTGCCGGTGCCAACGCGAATGTTCGGGTTCGTGCCAAGCGCGTTTCCGTCTCCAATTTCGACGACGGTGAGGTGATAGACCCCGTCCGGCAGCATTCCTTCAACCTTTTGCGACTTTGGGTTGAAGCCGAGAGTGTATCCCGGGCCGTTCTCACTTGCGACCTGGACCTGAATGTTCTTGACTGGAGTTGCGCTCGCCACAGGGAGTTCGACCTGGAAGTACTTTGCGCTTCGGAGGTTCAGGTCTGCCACGGTGTTCTGGCCGCCGCTTAGATGGATGATGGCAGCGGAAGTTCCGGGCGAGCCGGCGGAGTAGAACTGTGGAGGGTAGCTGGCGACGGGCCGGCTTGCCGTCGTCGACATGGGGCCGACCTGTTCGACCCACTCGGTGGTAACGAGCTTGTAGTCTCCCGGCATCAGGCCGCCGAAGTGGAACCTCGCTCGAGCGTCTACCTGCTGCGTCTGGACCTGGTTCCAGGTAGAGATGCCCTCCTGCAACTGCCTGCGGAGCAACTCGACGCTCAAACCGGAGGGAACTTCGTCTGCCGCTCCAACGGCGGTTCCGGAGATGGAGCCCTCCGGCATCAACTGCAGCCGCAGTTCTGCCTTGAGGGCTGCGAGATCGTCAAGCGGGAGCAGTGCCGGCAGGTTCGGAGCGCGGAAGCCAGGCTTCCTTGCGACGATATACGGGGCCTGAACCTGACCGCGGAGTCGAAGAGCGGAAGAGTTGGAAGGGTTGGCCGCCGCGGGGTTGACGTCGAACTCAAATCTCCCCTTATCGTCGGTCATGACGGCCATGCGCCGATCGACGCTCGTCACCAGGGCGCGACTGAGCGGCGTATGGGTGACAGCATTGACGACGACGCCATGAACCCGGACGAGAGACGTGGGAACGTTATCGAACGATTGCGCGTAGGTCCCGAGCGAGCAGACAAGCAGCCCGACGCAGAGTCGACCCTGTAGATAAACTCCTGCCGCACGGCCCTTGCTTGGCACTGTTCTCCTCTGTGGTGACGTACCCGCGATGGCAATACTGTATCAGCCCCTTGTTTGACTCAGGAAGGTTCTGCGGCGTTAGGGACGTGCGGTAGAGATGGCATCCTGAGTTGGCGTTACCGTTTGTATCCGCTGCGTCAACGGCGCATCCTCACGATTCGATGACTGGCTGGTCTCGAGGCAAGAAAGACACCGACGAAGTTCCACGCGGCCACTGCGGTTGGGGCTCTTTACCCAAAGATAGGGGGTTGCCGAAGCACCCCTTTCGGGGGGAGTGTCGCGATGTGGCGCGTACGAACTTCACTTGATGACTGGTGAGAGCCAAACGGTTATGCACCGGAGCGATGGGCTTATAGCTGCTTCTGACCGAATTCGAGTCTTATGCGCAGACGACCATCCGCTTGTCCGCGACGGGATCGCATTCGCGCTGCAACAACAGACGGATATGGAACTTGTTGCCCAGGCCAAAAATGGGTTGGAAGCGGTCGAAGCGTACAGAAAATATCGACCTGATGGGCCTGCAGATGCCGGAGATGAATGGCATCGACGCGATGGAGGCTATCCGCAAGGAGTTCCCGCATGCGCGGATCGTGATTCTGACGACGTATTCGGGGGATATTCGGGCGTCGCGCGCGCTGAAGGTGGGAGCGGTGGGGCCGGATTGGGCCCTGACCCGGAACTTATATTCACCTGGCTTGAGGTGGCTGTAGAACGCCTGCCTGCGCGTGCCCGCCTGTTGCCAGGTCTTGTCTTCCGGTTCGAGCATGTACTCGTAGGTGATCTTTTCGGGCGAGCCCAAGTCCATCGCGATGTAGTCGATCTCGAGATTGGTCAGCTCGTTAGCCCGGCGTGTGAACTGCGTCAGGCGATGTTCGCGATCCATGACAGGCACACCATTGACGGAGACACTTTGCAGCAGAATATCTTGAGTCGGATGATGCGAAGTAAGCCGTTCGGGGTCAAGGGTGAAGACATTTCCCGAGGTCGCGAACCATAGAAGGCCGTCCTTATCGGCAGCCGCGGAAGGGGTGGGCTTTAGTTGGGTCGCTCCGCCTGATACTCCCTGACGCTCGTCGAAGAGGTCGTAGTCCAGTTGTTGTTGCTGGCCTTTGAGGACGCTTGTGACCTGATCGCCGGGGATGTGCAGAATGCCTGCGTTGGTGTTGATCCAAAGGTTTCCGGACCTGTCTTCGATGACTCCGGAGATGCCACGAAGCGGGCTGCCGCCGCGTAGATGAAGGCTGTGAAAGCTGCCGTCGTCGAAGTAGGCAACGCCGTTTGTGCCTGCGGCCCAAAGCCTGCCGTGGGCCATCGCAAAGGTGAGAACGCTGCCGATGTCCGCTGTCTTCGAGGCGGCCAGGTTATGACCGTCTTTATCTTTCGCGACGGGACGTACAACATGGTCGCGTTTCAACGGCGGCTGAAGAGAGTGAGGTGTACCAGACCTCGCTGCCGACAGCGCTGTTGCAGGGCGTGTATGACGGCGGAACGACGTTCTCTGAACTGATGCAGCATGGCGACCTCGGGCTGGGGACGTTCAACGCTCTGGACGGCGAGATGGTCGCGCTAGACGGGTGCTTCTACCAGTTGCGGGCCGATGGCAGTGCAACAAAGGTTTCGCCCGAGCAGAAGACTCCGTTCTCGGTGGTGACCTTCTTCCAGCCGGAAAAGGAGTTGGCGATTGAAGAGCCCATCGTGAAGACGGAGTTGCTGAAGCTGATCGAAGCGGCCACAGAGGCTAACCTCTTCTCCGCGATTTGCATCGATGGGCACTTTACCGGGATGAAGACGCGAACCGTAGCGCGACAGGAGAAACCCTATCCGCCTCTGACAAAGGCTACCGCCTCACAGGCTGTTCATGAGTTTCCCGAGGTTGAAGGTAAGCTGGTCGGATTTCGCTCGCCGGCATATGCACAAGGCCTGGAGGTGGCTGGCTTTCATCTTCACTTCATCCAGAAGGACCGGTGTGCGGGAGGACATGCGCTGGACTTCACTGTGAGCAAAGGCTCGATCAAGATCGCAATCCTTCACCGGCTGCATATTAAGCTGCCGCAGTCCCCGAGTTCCTTCGAGCGCGTACCGATGTTGCCGATATCGATCAGGAGATCAGGACAGCCGAAGGGTGATGCTGCCATTGGTGCCGGGTTGCGAAAGCGGCCCATTGCCTGATTCGGACCAGATGAAGGTCTGGCTTTGGAGAAGAGCCTTGAGATCGATAAGGTTCGATCCGGATGATCGGTATCGTCTTGATGTTTTCCAGACGCAGAACTCGCATCCATCCGGGCTGAGTCCTCATTCTGGTGCGGGCCGCCATCGGGAGAGGGCGGCCTGTTTTCCACCGGGGTGCCTATTCGGCACCTCGCTCATCATGCTCACTCCGTCTTTTGCTGAGCGCTGGGCCCTCGCAATCTGCGTCGCTCGATCATTTCCAGATCGTTTCTCGCTACGATAGAGAGAGCAACCATGGCCGACCCGAAGACGCTCTCCCCCGAAATCCTCCTGCACATCGCTCAGACTCTCAATATCCCCATGCACAGCCTGGCGGCTGTCATCGGCCTGCTGAACGAAGGCGGCACTGTTCCGTTTATCGCACGCTACCGCAAGGAGGCGACCGGCAACCTCGACGAAGTCCAGATCCGCGACATCGAAGAGAAGCTAGCTTACTTCCGCGACCTCGTCAGCCGGCGAGAGACGATCCTTGCGTCCATCTTGGAGCAGGGTAAGCTTACGGACGCGCTGAAAGCGCGGATTGACGCGACGCTCGACAAGTCCGAACTGGAAGACCTGTATCTTCCGTACCGGCCCAAGCGCCGCACCAAGGCGACCATCGCGCGCGACCGCGGCCTTGACCCGTTGGCGCAGTATCTCTGGGCGCAGGAGGCGACGGGCCAGCCGCTGGCCGAGTTCGCTGCGACGTTCGTCGATCCGGTGAAGGAAGTCGCAACCGTCGAAGACGCGCTCGAAGGCGCTCGTCACATCGTGGCCGAGACCATCAGTGAGGATGCGGATCTGCGCAAGCCGGTCCGGCAGCTGATGTTTGACGAAGGCATCATCGTCAGCAAGAAGACGCTGGACGCGGTCGACGAACAGGAAAAGTTCAAGATGTACTACGACTATCGCGAGCCGGTGAAGACGATTCCTTCGCATCGCATGCTGGCGATACGTCGTGGCGAGACCGAGGCAGTCCTCTACTTTCTCATCGAGCTTGAACCGCTTCGCGCTACTTCACTGCTGCGCTCGCGCATCCTCCGCGCGCAAGGCGATTGGACGCCACATCTCGAGCTCGCCATCGAGGACTGCTGGAAACGCCTTCTCAACCCATCGATACAGGGCGAGATCCGCCTCGAACTCAAGAAGCGCTCCGACGCCGATGCGATCCAGGTCTTCCGCGACAATCTGCAGAACCTGCTGCTGGCCGCGCCCGCAGGCCCTATCTCCGTCCTCGGCATCGATCCTGGCCTGCGTACCGGTTGCAAGGTTGCGGTCGTCGATGAGACGGGCAAGTTCCTCGCGAACGATGTCCTCTACCTGCACACCTCGAAGAACGCGGCCTCCGGCGCGGGCGATACGCTCGCCTCGCTCATTGCAAGGCACAACGTCCGCGCCATCGCTATAGGCAACGGGACCGCCTCACGCGAGACCGACCTCTTCGTCCGCGAGTTCCTTCGGGACCACAAGCTCGATGGCATCTTCTCCGTCACGGTCTCGGAGTCGGGCGCGAGCATTTACTCGGCATCGGACATCGCGCGGCAGGAGTTCCCCGATCTCGATCTCACTGTGCGAGGTGCGATCTCCATCGCACGCCGCCTGCAAGATCCGCTCTCGGAGCTGGTGAAGGTCGATCCAAAATCGATCGGTGTGGGCCAGTACCAGCACGATGTGGATCAGAGGCAGCTGCAGCAGTCGCTCGAGACGGTGATCGAAAGCTGCGTGAACCGCGTCGGCGTCGATCTCAATACGTCCTCATGGACCCTGCTTCGTTACGTTTCAGGGATCACTGAACGTACCGCGCTCAACATCGTCGCTTATCGCGATCAGCATGGGCGCTTCCGGTCGCGCAAACAACTGAATGAGGTCGCTGGGATCGGCGCAAAGACGTTCGAGCAGGCTGCCGGCTTCCTGCGCATTCGCGATGGCGACGATCCGCTGGATGCGACTGCGGTGCATCCGGAGTCGTACCCGGTCGTCGGGAGACTGGCCGAACACCTGCAGACATCGGTCTCCGAGCTCATCCGCAATCCTCAGCTTCTGGTCAAGGTCGATGTAAAGGTCCTCGCCGCGGGCACCTTCACGGTCACCGATATTCTGGAAGAGCTGCGCAAGCCGGGACGCGATCCTCGCGACAAGTTCGTCGCTCCCAGCTTCTTGGAGTCTGTGCGGGAGCTGTCGGATGTGCAACCGGGCATGGTGCTTGAAGGTGTCGTCACCAACGTGACGAAGTTCGGGGCCTTCGTCGACATCGGGGTACATCAGGATGGCCTCGTCCACATCAGCGAACTCTCCAACCGCTTCATCAAGGAGCCGTCGGAGGCCGTGAAGGCGGGGCAGATCGTAAAGGTGGAGGTCCTCAGCGCGGACGCGAAGTCGAAGCGGATCGCCCTGTCGATGAAAGCGCTGATGCCTCCGGCGGCGGGCAGGCCAATCGTACCAAGCCCAAAGGCGAAGCCGATTGCCGCGCCTCCAGCTCAGCCCACGCTCAACGACAAGCTCGCGATGCTGTCCACAAAGTGGCGCGTCTCCTGAGGCGCGAGAGGACATAGCCTCTCGAGCAGCCTGCGGGGCGCTCGGCTGCGGGTTAGCTCCTGTCCGGCATCTTCCGGATCAAGACCGGTATCTCCAAGATCAGACGAGGCTGCACAGCCACGCGGATTTCTGGACAAGACAGTACAGTCCTTGCGACGCTCCGTGCATCCCACCCTCTGTTTCCGCAGGGCCGCAATCCATGGAAAACGATCGCTTGATTGAGAGTGACATCCCGGGCCGGCTTGACCGTCTGCCGTGGAGCAGATGGCATCTTCGTGTCATCTCCGCGCTCTCCGTCACCTGGTTCCTCGATGGACTCGAAGGTAGCCTAGGCGGCTCGCTCGCCGGGGCCCTGAAAAGCCGCGGCGGCCTCTCTTTCACGGACGCTCAGCTCGGCCTCAGCTCGTCCTTCTATCTTGGCGGGGCCGTTCTCGGGGCCCTCCTCTTCGGCTACCTCGCAGACCGATTCGGGCGCCGCCGCCTTTTCACCTGGACGCTGCTGCTCTACCTGTGCGCTACAGCCGCCACCGGCCTCTCCTGGAGCATCGCCAGCTTCACCTTCTTGCGCATCCTCACGGGCGCAGGCATCGGCGGGGAGTATGCAGCCATCAACTCTGCCGTGGACGAGCTCGTGCCCGCCCACCTCCGCGGCCGAGTCGATCTCTGGATTAACGCCACCTTCTGGGGCGGCATCATCCTCGGCTCCGTTGTCTCCTCGGCGTTCCTTTCGCCGCATCTCTTCGGCCAGCACCTCGGCTGGCGCATCGCTTTCAACTCGGGCGTGCCTCTCGGCATCCTCGTGCTCTTCATGCGCCGCTACATTCCCGAAAGCCCGCGCTGGCTTCTCAGCCGAGGCCACACCGAGCAAGCCGAAGCAGTGATGCAACAGATCGAGTCAGAGGTCCCCCTCGGATCTGGCCCACTCACACTGGAAGCCGAGCCCGTGCCGCTCCGCATTGAGTCCGACTCGTCCATCCGCCGACTCCTTACCCTCCTCATCGGACCTTATCGTTCCCGCGCGGTCCTCTGCTTCATCCTTATGGCCTCGCAAGCCTTCTTTTACAACTCCGTCTTCTTCTCGCTGGCCCTGGTGCTCCTGCGCTTCTACGCCGTCCCTGCCGAACAGGTCGGTTACTACTTCATCCCCATCGCCGTCGCGAACTTCCTCGGCCCCATCGTCCTTGGCAGGCTCTTCGACACCCTCGGCCGCCGGCAGATGATCGCAGCCACCTACGTCCTCTCCGGCGTGGCGCTCTTCGGCTCAAGCTGGCTCTTCCTGCACGGCATCTTGAGCCTCCGCGCCCAGATCATCTGTTGGACTGCGACGTTCTTCTTCGCCTCCACCGCCGCGAGCTCCGCCTATCTGACCGTCAGCGAGGTCTTCCCGCAGTCCGTCCGCGCCAGCAGCATCGCCTTCTTCTACGCCTTCGGCACCCTCGCCGGAGGAGCCTTCGGCCCGCTCGTCTTCGGCCATCTCGTCGGCGGCCCATCCCGCACACCACTCTTCCTCGGTTACCTCGCCGGGAGCGGGGCTATGGTGGCCGCTGGCCTTGCTCAGGCCATGTGGGGCGTAAATGCGGAACGAAAACCGCTTGAAGCGCTGGCGCTCACTTGCGAGAATCGATGAACTTGCACGTTGCTCAGTGATCTTTTTCCGCGGCTTGAATTCCATGGCAAGAGCGAGTGCTGGATACCCCACTCCATCTGACACATCGCAGCGCGAGTGTTACGGAATACCTCGAAAGTCGAATCTACATTTGCATGCGCGAGCAGTAAGTTCTAGCTACCGCCGATCCGACGGCGTGGCTCCGGCCCGCAGAACGAGTGTCCCTTGCATATCTTCCGCGTTGCAGTCGCGACTCGCCGATCCCGGTCTATGCCGGCAATTTTGCTGCTCGCGATGCTGCTTTGTGAAAGCATGTTTGCGTGGTCCCAGGAGTACGTCTACCGGGCATTCCGGCAGCCGCAGGGCCTCGAAGATCTTTCCCTGAACGCGCTGGCGACCGACCCGCAGGGGTTTCTATGGGTTGCGACCGAAAACGGTCTCTATCGCTTCCTAGGGTCGAGCTTTCATCGCTACGGCACAGCGGAGGGGATTCTCGAACAGAACGTCAAAGCGGTCTTTTTCGGTCCCGACGGCTCGTTATGGGCGGGCACGGACGAGAATCTCTATCGTTGGAATGGAAGATCCTTCGGGCTAGCCAGCACGAACGGCATTCAGGTAAGTCATGCGAACGACATTGCGGCGGGGTCTCCGGGGGAACTGCTGGTTCTTTCGAAGGGCAATCTGCACCGGCTGAGATACCAGCAGGGTGTGCCCTTTAGCGGTGCCGCCAGGCCGGGCACCGGGGCGGCGACTCCCGCGCCAGTGAATGACAGCCTCTTCTTCACATCAAGCTATCTGGCGAGCCATCCCGACCTGGAGCATATCGGCGGCTTCGCTGCGCTGCCCGATGGAACGCTCTGGATGGCCTGCGGAAGGAAGCTCTGCTCCTGGCGCGCGCCCGAGCAGGGTGGCAGCGAGCCAGTGCTGACCGAGTGGAACGAGAGTTCGGGGGTAACGCCTGACGTCTACTCGACGATTCTGCTTCATCGGAATGGGTCGATCTGGGCGGCTGGCGGACATCACATTCTTGAGCTTTCGCGCGGAGGCCCGGAGCGAGCGGCTTCGCACAGATTTGTCGACCACTCGGTGCCGGCCTCGGCGCACAACGGAACCTACGACTGGGTCCCGCTTGCGATAGATGCCAGGGGCAATATCATCACGTCGGTGGGTATCGGCATCGATCTGTGGGATGGGAGGTCCTGGAGAAATATCAGCAAGGACAATGGACTCTCCTCGACCCACATGAGGACGTTCCTCTTCGACGCCGCGGGGGATCTATGGGCGGGAAGCAACGGCCATGGGCTGTATCAATGGCTTGGATACCAGGACTGGGAGGGCTGGACCGAGCGCAAGGGACTGCCGTCCTCGAACGTCTGGTCCGTCGGGCTATTCGAGCAAGAGCGGGCCCTTGTCGGCACCGAGCAGGGACCGGCCAGCGTTGATCCCGCAACGGGCCTAGTCACCGCTCCCTTCCCGGCGGAGAGCTGGAAGTATGGGCAGGTGACCGGCATGGTCTCCGAGGGGAACGGCAGCATCCTTGCTGGAACCTCATCGGGTGCCATGCTCCGCATTCAGCAGCACCCGGATCGCATCAGCCAGATCGCCGATCTACAGAGCTACGTCTATGAGATGTTCCAGGAGCCGACGGGCCGGACCTTCGTCCTTACTCGTCGTGGCGTCTTCGACGCCGCGACGTTGAAGGAGCCGAAGCCGGTACCGGTGCCACAGTTTGGGTCTCTGATGGGAACCCCTGCAGGTGCGATGGCACCAAACTTTTCCAACGCCTGCCTCGGAACCGGGGGAAGCTCGTGGTTCATCAACAAGCATGGCCTTGTCCAGCACACGTTCGCGAACAACCAGGACCTGTGGACACGGCCGGATATCGATGGACTTCCGACGACGGGCGACCGTATCCGGGATGTGACCTGCGACCCGGACGGCTCGTTGTGGATGACGGTCAACGATTCCACCTTCTGGCACGCCATCCCGGAGAAGAGCCAGAAGGGACCGGCAACTCGCCTGAAGGCGACACAGCTTGTTCTTCCTGAGGACTCACGCTCGCTCGCCCTTATCGGAGCCGTGGTGGATAGCCGCGGGTGGTTGTGGATCGGAACGGATGACGGTCTGCTGGCGTTCAATGGCTCAACGTGGCGGCACCTGACGCAGGAGAGCGGGCTGATCTGGAACGACTGCAACGAGAATCGGCTTTCCTTCGGCCCGGATGGCTCCTTGTGGATTGGCACCAGCGGCGGACTGGGGCGCATTCGTCATCCGGAACATATCTTCGCCGACCGGCCTCCGCGGATCGCGATGGTTGAGGCGAGACATGGGGCGCAGGAGCTGCCGCTGACGGGAACGCTGGACATGCCTTGGTCCCGGCTCGACCTGAGCTTCCAGTTTGCGGCCCCCGAGGTTCTGAATCGCACCGGGCTTGTCTTCGACTACCGGACCGAGGGCCTGGAGGATGACTGGGTGGAGACGCGCAACGAGACCGCGCACTTCCAGTCCCTGCCGCCGGGAAGCTATCACTTCCAGGTGTACGCGCATGATCTGACCAGCGGAATTCGGTCAGAGACGCTTACCGTGGACTTCAAGATCGAAGCCCCGTGGTGGCGGACGCGGTGGTTTTACGCCTTGTGCTCCGCGGCGGCGTTCCTGTGTATCGTGCTTCTGCTGCACCTCCGCACCAAGCGCCTTCTTGCGCAACAGAGGCATCTCGAGAGGCTGGTACAGGAGCGGACTTCGGAGCTCGAGGTCAGCCGCGAGGAACTCCGCCGGCAGGCGACACATGACGCTCTGACCGGATTGCTGAATCGCTCAGCGATGTTAGCGGCATTTCGCCTGGAGATGGGACGGAGCGTCCGCGAAGGAAGCCCGCTGACGCTGGTGCTTGGCGACATCGACCACTTCAAGCGGGTGAACGACACGTACGGGCACCTGGCGGGGGACGAGGCGCTGCGGCACTTTGCTTCCATGCTGGGCAGCAGCGTCCGTGACTACGACCATGTTGGGCGCTACGGGGGCGAAGAGTTTCTGATCCTGCTGGTGAACGTTGGACGGGCCGAGGTGAAAGAACGTCTGGCCGCGCTGCACGCGTCGATCAGCGACCTTACGGTGGTCGATGGCGCCTCCGAGTTTACGCTGACCTGCAGCCTGGGAGCGGTGTGCATGGAGCCGTGCGACCTTTCGTCCGGCAATCCCATTGTCGATCAAAAGCTGGCGCTTTCTACAGCTGACGAGGCGCTCTACCGGGCGAAGAGGAGTGGCCGCAACCGTGTGATTGTTGGAGAGCTGGGTGAACTCGCGGGCGCTCCAATGGCCGAAGTGCCTATGGAGACGGTGTGATCTCCGCTCGGCGGCATGTTAGAAAGTCAGTACCGGGATTTGAACGTTACGGAAGGTCCGATTTTCGTCGTATGGCACGGGGTGCGCCCAGAATGGAGTTTTGGCGCACATGGCAGAAGGGATACCCCAGGGGCTAAACCCGCATTACGAATAGAGCATTTACGGCACGGCTGAAGCCGTGCCCCTAAAGCAAGACCGGGTATCTCAACAAGTTCCTAGAGTCGCACCACTGAGGAGCCAGGTGGATCTTAGGAGAAAGCAACTCGTCATCGGTGCCGTCGCGCTGCAGGGGATCCACTTGCTCGCGTTCGTTGTCCTGAAAGACGCTAAGGTCGCTTCGAACACCATTCAGATCTTCATGGTGCTTCTGACCTGCTGGGTCTGCTGGTCGGAAGGCCGTTTAGAAAAGCGGCATTCGCGACAGCCCTGGAACCTGGTCTGCATGGGGCTTCTTCTGTGGACGGCCGCGCAGATCGCATTCCTCGCCTGGGTCGTCACTCAATCGCCTACCTGGGTCCCGGTGTATGAGACCTTCTGGCTTCTCTTCCCGTTTCCTATGATCCTCGTGGCCTTCCGGCTGCCTCCGTCGCCTCAGCGGGACATACCCGGCGGGTTGGATCTTGTCCAAGCCTGCATCTTCTTCTGCACGCTCTTTGCCCTCGTCTTCGCCAAGCCGGACATCATCAGCTTCAACCTTGCGTACGAGGTCCAGAGCCTTGCTCTTCCGCTGGCCTTTGCGCTTCGCCTGTCGA
The DNA here is from genome assembly GCF_025685565.1 of Granulicella aggregans. Taxonomy (NCBI): domain Bacteria; kingdom Pseudomonadati; phylum Acidobacteriota; class Terriglobia; order Terriglobales; family Acidobacteriaceae; genus Granulicella; species Granulicella aggregans. The sequence goes on along the minus strand of NZ_JAGSYE010000001.1, from coordinate 1,484,073 downwards.
TGACCCTGCGCGGCTCCGACAGGACGTTTTACCGCTATCTCACAGTATTTTCCATCCTGTATGCCGCGTCCTCTTCGATCGGATACATCGCCGAGATCTACGGCCTTCCCTCCGGAACTTTCGTGGACCTCTGCTGGGTGCCGGCGTTCACGGTCTACTCCATCCTGATCGCCCGCGGAAACCCGGTTCGCGTTGAGCTGCGGAAGTCCAGCTGGCTCGCCGATCCAACTCATCTCCACGGCGTCAGCGCGCTGGGGCTTGCGGCCATGTCGCTGGGAGCCGCCGCTACACTTGCCCTGCATCGGCAGACACTGGGGACGATCGTTGTGGCCCTAGCTTTTCTGCTCTTTGGGATACGGATCAGCCTTCGTGAGTGGCAGTCGCATCGTTTTCACACCAGGATCGAGTACACCCTGACGCATGACGCCCTCACCGGGCTCGGGAACCGCGCGTACCTGCAACATGAACTCTCCCGATGCCTCAACGAGCCTCCGGAGGCAGACCATTGCGGAACCGCGCTGCTCTTCATCGACCTCGATCGCTTCAAGGCAGTCAACGACGACTTTGGCCACTCGTTTGGCGACGAACTGCTCAAAGAAGTTGCGAGCCTGCTGCGGTCGTCGGTGCGCAAGGGAGACATCATCGCGCGGCATGGCGGCGACGAGTTCGTCATCCTGCTCGAACAGGTCCAGCTTGAGGAAGCGAGGACCTGCGCCGACGGCATCGCGAAGAAGATGCGCGCGCCGATGAAGATCGATGGGCGGGTGGTTCATCTAAGCGCCAGCATCGGCCTCGCGCTCAGCAGCTCGAGCGATCGGGCCGACACGCTGCTTCAGGACGCCGACACCGCGATGTACAAGGCAAAGCAGTCAGGCAAGGACCGGATCCAGATCTTCACCCCCGATCTCATCGCAGGAGTCAAGAACAGGAACACCCTGCTGACGGACCTGCGCTCGACATTGGACGCGCAGAGCTTCGAGGTCCACTATCAGCCGATCTACGGTCTATGGAACCATTCCGTGGTGGGCTTCGAGGCGCTTGCGCGCTGGCGACATCCCGAACGCGGCATCATCAGCCCGGCCGAGTTCATTCCTCTTGCGGAGGAGACCGGGCTGATCAATGAGTTGGGCAGGCAGATCCTGAGAAAAGCCGCCGCGCAGTGCCATGCCTGGAACCTGCAGTTCGGAACGGCGCTCTCTGTCAGCGTGAATGTGTCGGCGCACCAGTTCGCCAATCCCGACCTTCTCGAGACTATCCAGAGGGCTCTCTCCGAGACTGGCCTTAGCCCGGCGCTGCTCAAGCTGGAGATCACCGAGTCGGTCCTTCTAAGCGGCTATGAAGGTGTCGCCGAGGTACTTGCCAGCGCCCGTTCGCTCGGCATCGGGATCTGCCTCGATGACTTTGGCACCGGCTACTCTTCGCTGAGTTACCTGCTCAACTTTCCCTTTGACATCGTCAAGATCGACAAGAGCTTCGTCACGAATCTGGATAGCAAGTACGACCGTGCGGAGATGGTCCGGTCTATTACCGACCTCGGCCGCCGGCTCGATATGCAGATCGTGGCTGAAGGCGTCGAGACCATCCAGGAGCTGGCTCGGTTGCAGGAGTTCAACTGCGACATGGTGCAGGGTTTCCTGCTCTCGAAGCCTCTCGACGCGCAAACCGTGCAGATGCTCCTGACGCATGACGAGCTCTCCACACGATACCTGGACCGGCTCTCCGAGCTTCAGACGCACATCGCGGGAACTCTGCTGCAGTAAGGCCTATCCCTCTAGCGGTTGCAGGCTGACGGTTCAGGTATCATCTAGCCATTCCAGTCTTTTCCAGAGCAGAGCTTCAGACGATGAGGGCGTGCGTCTCTTCGTGGAAGAGACCCTCTTCAGTCGACCCGAGAGAATCACACGTCTTCCGCTGCAATGCTTCAGAACAGAACGAAGGAGCCGCATGACGCATTCCACTACCTTTGTCCAAAGTCCCGTCCGGCTTCGAACGACTTCGGTCGCCTGGCGGTTTGGTCTGGCTCTTCTGCTGCTTGTCAGCACCGGCACCGCGAATGCGGAGGGCAAGCGCAAGGTGATCATCGACGATGACGGCTTCGGGATGATGCATATCATGCTGCTGAAAGACCCCACCGTCGAGGTGCTCGGCCTCACCTCTGTGACGGGAGACCTGTGGGAGAAGCAGGCGGTCGCGTCCGCGCTGCGCGGACTTGAGATCATCGGACGAACCGATGTTCCTGTATCCGGAGGTGCCGTTTATCCGCTGGTTAACTCTGAGGCTCTGACCGACCGCTGGGAGGCGCTCTACGGCAAGCTTGTGTGGAAGGGTGCCTGGATGAAGCAGTGGGTCGAGCCGACCGCGCAAAGCCTGGTTGTCTATCATGGCCCGGACGACCCCATCGATCTGCCCGAGGGCAACCCGAAGATCAAGGCTTCGGAAGAGTTGGCCGCGAACTTCCTGATCCGCATGGTGCATAAGTATCCCGGTGAGATCACGATCATCGCGGCAGGGCCGATGACGAACCTGGCACTTGCGCAGCGGCTCGACCCGTCGTTTGCCGGACTTGCGAAAGAGCTTGTGTACATGGGCGGCAGCTTCAATCCACAGCAGATGCTGAACAACAGGTCCGCTTCCGACTTTGCCCGTGAATATATGAACTCTCCACGGCGAGAGTTCAATATTCGCTTCGATCCGGAGGCGGCGAGCATCATGTCACGAAGCCCTTGGAAGAAGGTCACGGTCGTCCCGGCCGATCCTGCGACAGCGACCCAGATGACCAGGAGTCTGCTTGATCGTATGGCTAACGTCGCGACACCGGAGCTCGCAGCGCACCTGCGCTTGCAACCGGCGGGATTTCCTCTCTGGGATGAGATCGCTGCTGCGGTGTGGATCGATCCCACACTGGTTCGCTCGAGCGAGACGCTGTTCGTCGACTACAACAGCCAGTTCGGACCGAGCTACGGCGATACGCTATCCTGGCGGCCGGGCTATGAACCAGGTCTTGGTGAACGGAAGGCCACGGTCGTTCGCACAATCGATCCGGAACGGCTGGAAGCGCTGATGATCAAGCTGGTGAGTGAGGGCAAGCGTTAGGATCGGTCGGCACGGCTTCAGCCGTGCCCTTAGGCAAGACGAGGTCTTTAAGCGATTTTCTAGTCCAGCGCCTCTTCTTCTTCCTCGCGAGCGGTCTCCCACTTAGATAACGGTACGGAGGGCACCTGGCGCCCGTTTTTTAGGTAACTTGGGCGTTTTTTGATACCTGCGTTCCCGGAAACGCGACTATCTTCTGATTGGATGCGATTGAGACACTGAAGGTTTTCTGCGCAAGTTGGTACGACAATGGCACGATCAGGTACGCGGCAGTCTTTAGAGACGGGGAAATTGCGCGAAGGGTTTCTACCCGGAATGAACCCCCGGGAATCAGATCCTCGTGCTCCTTTTGATGTGCTTTTAGCGACCGGTTGTTCGGGTGGGACCCTGGCTGCAGTGCGGCAGTTAGCGAACCACGGATTGAGGGCGGGCGTCATTGCAAACGGAGCTTTATCGGCGGCTGCCTGGTCGAGATACGTTTCCAAGACTTACAAAGGCCCTGCGGAAAAGGACGGCGAGCAGTTCCTCGACCTTGTCGTGAAACTTGGCAGCGCCGTTCCCGATCAAGTCCTGCTGCCAACATCGGATGAGACGGCGTGGCTGTATACGAGCCACGCATCGGTATTGAAGGAACATTTCCGGCTTCACCAGCCTTCGGTGCGGACGATGCAGCGGATTCTCGACAAGAAGCTCCTCTCGGACGCGGCGCTGACCGCCGGGCTCCAGATTCTACCCACCTGGGAGCCTCGCACTATGAGCGAGGTCATCGCCTCGGCTCCGACTCTTCTGTACCCCATCCTGATCAAGCCGCGGACCCAGGTCCACCGGGCAAACAACGATAAGGGGATGGTCGCTCATTCGGCGAAAGAGCTGATTGAGAACTATGAGGCGTTCATGTCCCGAGAGCATCCGGAGTCATCGGACGCGAACTTGCCGCATGCGAACATACCTCTTCTCCAGCATTTTGTGGATATTGGCAAGAAGGGCGTCCATTCGGTCTCCGGCTACGTGGATGAGACGGGAGAACTGTTCGTGACCCGCCAGGCCCGCAAGGTCTTTCAACGCAGCATGCCGGCCGGGGTCGGCGTAGCCTTCGAGGCTCAGCCGGCAAATCCTGCCTTGTCGGAGTCGGTTCGCCGGCTCTGCAAGGAGCTCGGGTACTTTGGCATCTTCGAAGTGGAGTTCATCAGCTTTGGCGATAGCTGGGCGATCATCGACTTCAATCCAAGGCTCTTCAACCAGGTCGGGATGGACGGGTTTCGCGGCATGCCGCTGCCGCTGATGGCCTATCTGGATGCGGCAGGTAAAACAGCTGAGCTACGCGAAGTGGTGGAGAAGGCCAAGGCAGACGAGAGCGATCGCCCGGCAGTCTTCTACGACCGATTTACTCTGTGGGCGATTCTTACCGCGAAGGCGCTGAGTGGTCGGGCGAATCCGAGTGAACGAGAGTATTGGCGTGAGTGGAAGAGAAGGAACAAGGCGAATACGGTTTACTTTGCCGCTGATGTGAGCGACCCGATACCAGGCATCGTCCATGCGTTCTCGGAGATCTTTCTCGGTGTTCGGGCTGCAAGAAGATTTCTGCGTTCCACCGAGCGCGAAGTGACTGAAGTTGAACCTCTGATTCCGACGGTCCCCGCGTGACGAGAGCGAATATCGCCATTGTTGGCGCCGGGCCCTATGGACTATCGCTTGCGGCGCATCTTGCGGGCCAGAAGATCGGCCACCGCATCTTCGGGCGTCCGATGCAGTTCTGGTCGCAGATCGCAGAGGCGGCGGGCGAACGGTATCTTAAGTCCTACTGCTTCGGGACGAACCTCTCCGCGCCGGAGCGGGGATTTTCGTTTGCGGACTACAACACGCCGCGCGGCCTCGAGACCTTTGAGCCTTGCTCCATGGCGAACTTCGCGGCCTATGGGCGCTGGTTTCAGGAGAGCAAGGTGCCGTGGGTCGAGCCCGTCGATGTCGCGAATATCAAGCGAGACGACAAGGGATTTGCTCTCACTCTTTCGAGCGGCGAAGATCTTGTAGCGGACCAGGTTGTGGTGGCGACAGGGCTTTCGTACTTCGCCAACACGCCTTCGGCGCTTGGATCGGTGTCGCCTTCGCTGGTAAGTCATACTGCCGACGTCACCCGATTCGCAGCCTTTGAGGGTAAGAGTGTCGCGGTTCTGGGAGCGGGACAATCCGCTCTTGAAGCCTGTGCGTTGCTGCGGGAGGCTGGCGCTCGGCCGACCTTGCTGGTTCGAGAGAGAGCTATCCGATGGCATCACCGGGTCCCTCTGAAACGAAGCTTGTGGAAGCAGTTGAGATCGCCCATCTCAGGGCTTGGTACAGGGCCAAAGGCGTGGGCTCTGACCAACTTTCCGGGAGCCATGCACCGGATACCGACGAATGTTCGCAGCAGATTTGTGAAGAGCCATCTGCCGGCGGAGGGAGCATGGTGGCTGCGTGAGCGATTTGAGAAGCATGTCCCTGTTCATTTCGATTCGGAGGTAGTTGGAGCAAGCGAGTGTTGCGGGCATGTTGCGTTGACGGTGAGAAACTCGAAAACCGACACGAGCCAGAAGATGACCTTCGACCACGTGCTCGCCGGAAGCGGTTACAGGGTTGATGTCGACAGCATTAAATTTCTGGATGCGAGTCTGCGCGACAAGATCGAACGCATCGATAGCTATCCGAAGCTGAACGCCAACTTTGAGTCGTCGGTGCCTGGGCTGCGATTTGTCGGCGCGGCCTCTGCGATGAGCTTTGGCCCGCTCTTCCGGTTTGTCGTGGGGGCGGACTATACCTCGCGAACCATCACCCGACACGTTGCCACACAGTTCGCGCCCACTGCATGACGGAGAAGTCCACTAAATTCGTGTATCTGCCCGGAGCGGGCGGCGGCGGCGAGGGCGATCTCGCCGCGATGGCTGCTGGGTTGGATCTTCCGGTCGGCTTCGAGCCAATCCGCTATCCCGGCTGGCAGCGATCGATGGCGGAGGGGTTTTCGGCGGAGACACTCCTCGAAGAGCTGACTGCCGAGATCGAGAAGAAGGTTCCTTCGGGGCCGATAAGGATCATGGGCATGTCGATTGGCGGCCACCTGGGCTATGCGGCGGCGCTTCGCTTGCAGGCAAAGGGGCGAGAGATTGCCGGCCTTTGCGTGGTCGATTCGTTCATGATCGAGACGTCAAAACCGACTTCCGGATGGCAGGGGCGGGCACTCGCCGAAGGGATGGACCTGCTGCGCAAACGGCGGTTCATGGACCTTGCACGATTTGCAAGGTCGAAGGCGTGGAGAGCTCTGTTGCGACTTGGCGGAAAGCCGCTTTTGAAGATGCTTGGGAGAGCCTCTGCATCGGGCGGAATGAACTCGCTGCTCGCCGCTGATGCGGTTGCAGAGCGGGAGCTAAGCATGCGGTTGCTGATCGGACATCTGGCACCGTGGCTGGTGGAGCTCGATCATGAGCCGGTGCCGCTTAGCGCACCGGTTGCGCTGCTGCGTACCAGGGTCTCCGCACGCGACGACGTAGCATGGATGCGGCGTTGCCCGTGCGTAACGATCTACGAGGTTCCCGGAACGCACCAAACGTTGTTTGAAGCGGAGAACCTTGCGGAGATGCGCAAGGCGTTTGGGGCGGCGGCCGCCGAATTTAACAGATCGTCGGCCGCGCTCCTCGAGACCAGTGCCTGAAGGCTGCGGCTCGTCTCTGCGAGCATCTGGCTAGGGGGCAGAGACCAGAGCGAAGGACCACGGCGCATGTCCGGTCGGGACCGTTCCGAGCTGTGTCAGGGTTCCGTCGGAGTGCGTGGCATAGCTGGTGACGTTCTCACCGTCCTCATTCAATACATATAAGATCTGGCCCGACGGGTCGAAGAGGATTGGCCACGGAAAATCGACCCCTGAGGCAGAGTCCAACGCCGAGGGCGTGAGGAGGCCAGAGCTGGCGGCGATGTTGAAGGTGGAGACGGTGCTGCCAAAGCGATTGCTTACATAAGCGAATTTGTCGGTGGGATCGACGGCCACCCACGCGGGCTGATTTCCTGAGTTCACCGGGCTGGAGCTCAGCGGTGTGAGCTTGCCGGTGGCCGGGTCGGCGCTGAACTCGTACACGTTGGAGCTTCCATTATCGGGGACATAGGCGAACTTGCCGGTGGTATCGAAGGCAAGCTTGAAGGCACGCTCACCCGCGTAGACCGAGGACGGCTGGAGGGTTAGGCCGCCCGTAGTGGCATCGATGGCCAGAACCTGAACGGCGTCATTTATGACGTAGAGGAATGTGCCGGCGGGATTCACGGTCACAGCGATCGGGCTTGAGACACTGTTGCCGGGAAGAGCGACATTCCCCTTGGGCGTAAGCAGTCCGGTTGTCCGATCCACAGAAAACACTGTTACCGATCCATCGTTTGAGTTCGCGGAGTAGGCGAAGTTGCCCGACGGGTGCAGGGTGAAGTCCTGCGGAAGAGCGCCTGAAGGAGCGGTTGCGGGAGAGAGCGGAGTGAGTACGCCGGTGGTCTGGTTGATTGCGTACTGGCCGATGGTGGCGTCCCGAATGTTGCTGACATAGGCGAACTTGCCCTGGGAGTCGACGACTACGACTGCAGGCTGGGTGCCGGCGGCGACAGTTGCGGGCGAGGTCGGCGTCCAGGTGCCCTTTGAGGAGACGGTGTACATGGAGATGGAGTTATCGAGGTCGTTGGCGACATAGGCGAACTTTGCCAGCGATTGGGGAGCGGAGGTGGGGGTAGATACGGGTACAGACGGCGTAGAACTTCCACCGCAGCCAGAGATCATCAGGAGTATGGCAGCAGAAAGAGAGAGCCGGAGCGTTATGGTCATTGGGGAAGTCAGGGTGCAGGTCATTCGCGAAGTCCTCTGGTGCGTATTTTGACCGCATGCGGTACAAACTTACCACGCAAGGTGAGAGACGAGTGTTATCGCCATCGAGTCGCAGCGATTCGTGCGAGACCTAACCCATAAGCCCTACGCACCGGGCTGCGTGCGCGTAGGGCGTATTCGTCCGGAGGATTTCGTCGTGGACGAGCCATTCACAGGCGCAAGGAGCCTACGGGGTGGAGAACGCGAGCGTCAGGGTGTAGGTGTCGCCATTTGGATTTGTGGCGGTGACGCTGTGAGGCCCGGAGGCCAGCGCGGGTAGAGTTACGTTCAATTGGGTCGGGCTGACGAAGTTCGCTGATGCCGCCAGCGTATCAACGGTTATCGAAGTGGCGCTGGTAAAGCCGCTGCCGAGCAGGGTGAGCTGGCCCGACAGATTGTTGGCTTCGCTGATGGAGAGAGGATCCGAGGCGAAGCTGAAGATCGAGACGCCGTTCGAAGTCGCGGCAATGATCTTTTGGTCTGCGGGACTGACAGCGAGCAGGCGCGTAGGCGAAGTGGTCTCGGTGCCGTTGGAGCCGATGAGGCCACCCGGCACCTCCAGGGTGCGGAGGAGATTGCCGTGCTTCACATCGTAGATGCGGATATGCGACGCCGTGGAGCGATAGAAGAGTGAGCCCGATCCATTGAACTGTGCCCCGTAGAGAAAGTCTTCGCCCAACGCCGTGCCACCTTGAATCTGCAGGTCGGCGGTGAGGCTGTTTTGCCAATGATTGGAGCTGTCAAGAAGAACCCCGTTATTGGCGAGGGACTGAGCGTCCGGAGCGACGGCCAGGTCGGTGAAGGTTGCCAGATCGGTATCTGAGGGGATGAGTGCGCCACCTACAGTGTTCGCGATCTCGCCGCCGATCAGGGCAGCCGATCCATCGAGACTGGAGACGATGTAGAAGGGCTCGCCGCCTCCGTAGTTGGTCGCATTGATGGGGTCGGAAGAGAGCGTGTTCGCGGTGAGGTCGAAGTCGTAGAGCATCGAGTAGGAATAAGCTGCCGCAGGCCCCTGCAGGTATCCAGCCTGCGTGGCGACGTAGGCTTTGTTTCCTGCCATGGTTGCGACCATGACCGGAGGGCCGATGGGCCCCGTGGTAAAGAAGTTCCTGCCACTTGAAGGCGACGTGATCTGCTGCAGCAGGCTGTAGGTGCCGGCGTCGAGAACGGAGACCTTGTAGTCGCCTGCCGTGAGCAGCACGAGTTTGCTGCCGTCTGGAGTGAGCCCGATGCCCTGTGGGGTAGGACCGGTGGGGATGCTGTTCAGGAGTGCGCCCGAGTCGAGGCTGTATACAAGGAGCTGACTATGGGCTGAGTCTGTCACCAGGATGCGTGAGCGTTGCGAGTCCAGGATCAATTGATTGGGACTGGCGCCTGGTTGCCGGTCAGTGCTACGGCGCAGGAGACGGGAGCGCAGGTGAATCCCGACGGAACGGCAGCGGCGACATTGATGGTCCCAGTGAATCCGTTGATGGGTGTCGCGACGAAGCTGTAGGGCGATGCGGCGGTGCCGGCTACGGTGCTGGATTGAGTGGGCGTCACAGCAATGGAAAAGTCCGGCGACGCGGCAGGTAGCACTTCCAGGGTTGCCGTTACCGTGTGTGAGAGCGCGCCGGAGGTCGCGACAAACTGCAGTTGGTACGTGCCCGCGGGTGTGGTCGTGGAGGTGGCGACCTGGAGAACATTGGTCGCGGCATAGTTCGGAAGGAGAGCCGAACAGGCTACCGGGACGCAGGTCAAGCCCTGAGGGATTTGGAGAGATACGGTTACCGGGCCGTTGAATCCGCCGGTCGGATTCACGGTGAATCCGTATGCGGTTGCCGGCGCGCCCGCCACTACGGATGCCGTGGCAGGTGTAACGGAGATGGTGAAATCAGATGGCCCGCTCGAATAAGGAAAGCGCAGATAGCCACAACCGAGCAGTAACGTCATCGCCGACAGCATAAGCATCGCCGCGAAGGGATAGATCTTTCGGAGGTGGGCAAGGTGACGCATAGGAGTTAGTCGAGAGTGATTTAAGGTCTGCACGATATCTACTAATGCCTGGATGAGCGACGATGATGGTTGAAGTCAAATCGATAGGCCACCGCGGCAGTAAACGCAGCCGCGTCGATGTGACCGGAGACTGTGACCGGCGAGTTATACCGCTGCAGTTGGGCGTCGAGCATCCATGCAAATTGGTTGGTGAGATCGAGGCGAAGCCCTACTCCCGGTGAAAGAACATTGGAGGAGTTCCGCACATAGACGAAGGCGTGTTGCGGATCCGGGACAGGCACGATGTAGTTAATGCGGCCGCGACCGAAGAGGATATCTGCGTAGGGATGAACGCGGCCAAAGGTCGAGCTGAATCGAAGACCGCCGAGCAGGTTCCGCTGCGCATCGACGGCACCATTATCGACGGGGAAGTATCCGCGAACCTCGAGGGAGGGGTTCAGGCCGAAGTGACGCTGCAAGGCAATGTCGGCTCCGGCGGTGACAGCAAGATTTCTCCCACCGTGGAACCCCGTCTCAACGCCTGTGGCCCCGGCGAACACGGAGATCTGCGCGCTGGCGGAGGCAGTTGGCAGCGTCTGGGCCCGGAGAGTCGATGTCGAAGAAGGAATGACAAACGAGATCAAAGCAAGCGAGAGAAAGATGCATGTTCGTACCCGAGGAGGTAGCCCGGCCAAGTAGATCTCCTAAGAAGGCTGAGCTTCCCTTGTACCACTGAATCTCGTGGAACCCAAACCGCGAGTTTTTATGGCTGACGTCACATTCCCGTGTGGTGATGAATTCTTCAGAATTTATCGAAATACCTTTGAATTCATCCGGGATGAATACTTCCCGGAGGTTCTTGTAGCTTCGACTATCGCTTTGTAACTCTGAGAGCCACGGGGCCACGCCGCCTGAAGTTCAGGCCTCTTACGCTGCGATGAATTGCTTTGAGTTTGCGATGCAACTTCTAGTCACCGTGACCCGCATGGTGTACGCTTATCGGCGCACGCGGCGTAACTTTCCAACTCCCCTGGAGACCACCATGCCCGCAGCCCATAGAGTCCCACCTGCTGTCGTCGCCTTCGCGCTTCTCGCTCTCACCGCTCTCATTCCTTTTCATGCGCACGCTCTGACGCCGACCACGACGACCCTGACCCTCAGTGCGCCCTGCTTCACCCAGGGTTGCATTCTCACTTTCACGGCCAAGGTGACGGGTGGATCGAGCAGCGTTCACCCTGGGCTGGTTTACTTCTGTGAGGGCTCCGTTGCCAACTGTGAGAACACGATAGCCATCGGCCACGCGCAGCTGACCGCCACTGGCAGTGCGGCGATCGTGGTCGGAGCGCAGAGTCTGGTTCCCGGCACACATCAAATCTACGCTGTCTTCGCGGGAACATCGGTGTACTCAGGAAGCAGCTCCGCCGTGCAGGAACTTACTGTTCCATCGTCCGTCCTGACGACGCTGACGAATCTTTCGGCCACCCCCGCCGATCAGGCAGGACAATACAAGCTGCAGGCACAAGTAACGTCATTGGGAAATTCGGGAGCCACGGGCAACGTCTCGTTCTTCGACACCAGCTTTGCAAACGCTCCCCTGGGTTCCGTCCCGATGACGAATAACGGGTTTGTAGGGTTCTACGACAATGCGAATTTGTTCGACCTGACGGGAATTCCGTCGAACTATTTCGGGGACGTGGTCAAAGTCGCGACTGGGGACTTCAATCGCGATGGATCCGACGACATTCTGCTGGTGGGGGCTCACGCTATACATGTCATGCTAGGGAGCGCGAACAGAAGATTCACCCTAGCACCCTCGTCTTCGCCGAACCTTGGAACAAGCTCCGGCGACATCAAGGTCGCGGACTTCAATAGCGACGGGAAGCTGGACATAGCTGTCCCCGATGCAAGCACGCACTCCGTCCGGGTAAGCCTCGGAAACGGCGACGGTACATTTACTGACGTGACACCGACCACGTTCACGGAGAATCCTGTGAATGTGTACGTGGGCGACTTCAACGGCGACGGGATTCCTGACCTCGTGGTGACCATCCAGGACCCGAGCACACAGACCTATGCTCTCCAGGTGGCGCTGGGCAACGGCAATGGCACCTTCACTCCGCAGTCAGCCACCTACCTCTCCGGCCACATCACGAATCTGCCGGTGTATATCGCAGACGAGGACGGAGATGGGAAGCTGGACCTGATCGTCACGGACTCCGGGACGTTCGCGAGTCAGCTGCGGGTGCTTCATGGCAATGGAGATGGGACGTTTACTGCAGTAGCGGCAGCAACACAGACCACTGCGCCGATCCTGACTACCGCAGGCGACTACACAGGCGACGGGATTCTCGATGTCTTCATCTATGACGGCAATAACATTGTCATGTGGGCGGGTGTGGGGGATGGGACGTTCGTCCAGCCGCCTAATGGATATGGGGTTCTCAACATCGAGGACCGCATCTTCAAATCGCTTGTGACGGGCGACTTCGACCACAACGGGACACTTGAGCCCGCCGGCGCGGTTCTTGAGACACTCAATCCGACGCCCGATTCTGCGTATATTGTGTACGTTGGGCAAAACACCCCGCCGGGTTATCTGTCATACGCTCCTCTTGACGGGCTGCCTATTCCTGATCTGAATGGGAGTGTCTACACGCCGGGTTCTATTGCTGTCGGGGACTTCAATGGCGACGGATTTCTCGACATTCTCGATTTCACACCCACTACAACTCCGCAGACGACAAACTATGCGGGAGGAAACATCTTTGTGCTGGATAGCGCCACGTCCCCGGCTATAACGCTGGGAGCCACGGGCATTCACCAGGTGGTGGCTACATACCAGGGGGACAGCTCTCACCTGGCGAGCACCTCTCCGCCCCAGGCGCTGACTGGAGCGCAGTCTGCAAATGGGGGCACGAGCTTTACCGGACTCACATCAGTCTCCCTGAACGGCGGGGCCAGCCTTGACGGTGGAGTGCTGCGTTTGACCGACGGCAACAGCTTCGAGGCACGCAGCGCTTTCTACCCGACTCGCGTCCCGGTGTATGACTTCCAGACCAGCTTCGAGTTCCAGATTCCTAACCAAGAGTCAGACGGACTGGCGTTTGTGCTCCAGTCGAATGGGCCGAATGCGATTGGGTCGAACGGAGGCGGCATTGGCTACGGTGTTGCGCCGGGGGCAAGCTCAGGCGCATCGATCATCAACAGCCTAGCCGTGATCTTCGACACGCATAACAATCAGGGTGAGGGGGCAAACTCGGTTCGCATTGAGACCGGTGGCATCACGTCGCCAGCGGGCTCCGTCGATCTCACTTCGAGCGGCATCGATCTACATAGCGGAGATCACTTCCTGGCCCAGATCGTGCATGCCGAGACGACCGGAGCCCTGGGACTGACGATCAACGATCTGGATACCGGGAAGTCCTTCACCCATACCTTTACTGTCGATCTCTTCGGAGCTCTTGGCGACACCTCCGGCTACGCAGGGTTCACGTCAGCTACCGGAGCTACGGCTTCGACGGTCAGCGTGCTGAAGTGGACTTACTCCGGCGAGCGCTGCTGCGACACCATCGGCAGCACAAATACCCCCTACTATCCCAACGGGTTTGTGAATCCGGGCAGCGCGATTCAGTTCTACGGTGGCTCTGCGCTCTCAGGGACAGCGCTGCAACTGACGAGTGGCGGCACGTTCGAGGCAACCCGCACCAATATTCTTGGCGCGGTGGAGTCCCAACAATGGGTGACCGACTTCGACTTCGCGATCCAGGGCACGGGCGGGGATGGGTTCACGTTCTTCCGGTCGAGCGATGGCTATCCCGGAGTGACGGGCGGGTTTGGAGGAGCGTTAGGCTACGCGGGACCATACCGGGGAGGAAATCCAGGCGCTCCGGCAGGTTTTGGCGATAGCCTCGCCATCAAGTTCGACCTGCACGATAACGCCGGTGAAAGCCCGAATTCTACTGGCCTCTACTTCAATGGAGCGTCTCCGACAACACCCGCGCTCGATCTCTATCCCAGCCGCGTCGATCTTCACAGCGGGCACACCTTCCACGCCCGGATCAGCTACTTCCGGGGAGCGATTAGCCTCTCCATCACGGATCTGACGAGCTACGCGGTCTTCACCACGCGTTTTGCCCCGAGTACGGGTCTTGGAACGGCGTCTGTGGGATTCACCGCCGCCACTGGGGCGACGGCGAATACGATTCAGATTCTCAACTGGACCTACGACAGCGTCGACGTGGACTTCTAAAAGCAGATTCCCTTCGGGAATGACAAACAAAGAGGGGGAGGACAGTGTCCTCCCTCTCTTTGCTAGTTTTTGAAGGATTTGTCAGGGTATGGGGGTGCGGGCGGGACGGGGCGAGGATCGGACTTGATCTGCTGCGTCAGGAGATCGATCGCGGCCTGTAGCTGAGCGTCGCTGCCGGAGAAGGTGGCGTGGGGAAGATTGTCGACGGTGATGTCGGGGTCGACGCCATGGCCCTCGATGAGCCACTTCCCTTCCGGCCCGTAGACTCCAATCTCGGCGGCGGTGGCTATGCCTCCATCGGCCTCGACGTTGCTGCCGCTGAGCCAGATCTCTCCGCCCCAGGTGCGGGTGCCGATGACCTTACCCATCTCGAAGCGCTTGAAGCCTTCGGTGAAGGCTTCGCCGTCGGAGGCGGTCTCGGCGTCGGTGAGGACGACGATGTGGCCACGGAAAGCTCCCTGCATGTTCCAGTCGGGCTCGCCGACTCGCGGCTGCCAGTAGAACCAGGCCTTGCGAAGGAGTGTGCCGAGCAGCCAGGAGTCGATGTTGCCACCCTGGTTGTGGCGGACGTCGATGATGAGCCCCTGGCGCTTGAAGACGGGGTAGTAGTCGCGGGCCCACTGGTCGATGTCGCCTGAACCCATGGCGCGAAGGTGGACGTAGCCAATGGTGTTCGAGGATGCCGCTTCGACCGTGGTACGGCGGGTGTACTCCCACTCAGCGTAGCGAAGTTTCGCTTCATCTCGAGCAGTAACGGGCTTGACGAGGACATTGCGAGGCTCGCCGGATACGGGCTTTACGTGCAGCAGGACGGGGACGCCGACCTTGCCACGTAGAAGCTCGCGTTCGTCCTGAACGCCGAGGAGTTCGGTGCCGTCTATAGAGGTGATGACTTCGCCTTCGTGGACGAGGGACTCGGGCCGGGCGAGCGGAGGTGCCTGAGCGGGCAGGTCGGGATCGTAGGCGTAGATATGCTCGACGATGTAGCCGCCGGCTTTCTCATCGCGGCGAAGTCGTGCGCCGAGGGCAGCGATGGCGATGTTGTCAGCGGGCTTGCGGGCGTCTCCACCCTGAACGAAGGTGTGGAGAGCGGAGAGCTCGGAGACCATCTGGGCGATGACGTTGTTGAGCTCTTCGCGATTGGAGACGCGGTCGACGAGCGGCATGTAGCGGTCGCGCATTCCAGGCCAGTCGACTCCCTGCATGTGGCGGTCGTAGAAGTAGTCGCGCTCGAGCCGCCAGGCATCGAGGAAGATGCCGTGGAACTCGGCCTGCGGTGTGGTCGAGAAGGCCCAGTGCGAGAGATCGATGTGCGCTTTGCCCATCACCTTGGCGTCGGAGAGGCCAGAGCCCTTGACGTCTGAATCGAGTATCCAGAAGTCTTCGCCCTTGTGAAGGAGCAGCTTCTTGCGGTCGGCGGAGATCTCGTAGCCCTGCACGTCGGCCATGACGGTGTCGGTCTCGTCGCCCTTGTTGTCGATGTCGAGGCATTGGAGGGAGGACTTGGGGTCTGCTTCGTCGGTGGAGTTCAACCAGCAGAGGCGCTTCTCGGTGGCCTGCAGGCTGGAGTAGTTGCCGGGTGCTGCGGGAACCTCAGATATGCGGGCTTGGATGCCGGTGAAGTCGATCTTGACCTCGGGGATCTTCTTGTCTTTTTCCTTGTCTTTATCGGCTTTCTCGTCGGCGATGGTCTTGGTGTCTTTACCTGCCTTGTCAACGGGCTTGCCTGCTTCCTTCTTCTTGTCTTCGTCCTTCTTTTCTTTCTTCTCGTCGCTGTCTTTGTCCTTATCGGACTTGCTCTCAGGATGGAGTTCGTCCGGCGCGAGGAAAGGCGAGCGGAGATCGGAAGTCAGCGCCAACTGGTAGACGCGGACGGTGCGGTCGAAGTGCGGAGAGGGCTGGCGTGATCCCCATGGCGACTGGACGGTGGTGCTCAGGTTGCGGTCGGAGAGGAAGTAGAGCCACTTGCCGTCGGAGCTCCATACCGCGCTCATGCTGTTGAAGCGGTCGGAGGTAAGCGCCTGCACTTTTCCGGTGGCGATCTCAAGAACTTCGATCTGCGTGAAGAGATCGGCGGCGGTTTCAGAGAAAGCGAGCCAACGGCTGTCGGGCGACCACGAGAGGTCGGCGAAGTCACCGTGCATGGACTGGCGGATGAGCTTGTTTTGTTTGGTCCTGGTGTCGAGGAGCCAGAGCTGCTGATCTTTGTCGTAGTGGGCGAGGTAGTGGCCGTCTGGCGAGGTGATTCCATCCCAGCGCAGAACTTTGTCGTCCTTGGTCCACTCTTCGGGCTTGGTCTCAGGCGTGATCTGGCCGTTGGCGGGATACTTCCAGAATTCGGTCTCTCCGGTCTGGGTGGAGAGGGTGAGGATGCTCTTGCCATCGGGCAGGAAGCGGGCGTCGCGGAAGCGGGTTGCGGAGTCGGCGGCGACCTTGATGATGCGGCCGTTCTTCGGGGCGAGCGTGAAGACCTCTCCGCGCGCGGTGAAGACGGCGGCGGAGCCGTCGGGAGCGAGGTGCGCGGAGGTGATGAACTGGACGGGGTGGGTGACCCAGTGCTCGCGGAGTTGGTCGAAGTCTGATGAGAGCGTAACCGGGATGATCTCTTCGTGGCCTGAGGTGGGATCGAGGGTCCAGAGTTCGGCACCCGAGGCGTAAATGATGTGGCCGTCGTAGACCGTCGCCGACTGAACATCGAACTTGCGCTGATGGCTGAGTTGCTTGACGTCGTGGCCCTGCTCATCCATGGAGAAGAGGTTCATGACGCCGTCGCGGTCAGAGAGGAAGTAGACTCGGCCGTTTGAGTAGATGGGCGCGTGCGAGGTGCCGGTAAAGTCGGCGGTGAGAGGCGTGGCCTCGGAGTGGCCGTCGAAGCGCCAGAGGTTTTCGGCCCATCCACCTTTGTAGCGCTTCGTCTCGCTCCACTGCTTATTGGAGCGGGTGAAGAAGAGGGTCTTGCCGTCGGAGGAGTAGGCGGCTTCCGAGGCTGTCGCAAGGGGGACGGCTTCGTGTTCGCCGTGGCTGCCAATCAGGATGAGCTGGTTGTCCGGCAGAGTGGAGTAGCGGTTGGTGTTGACGATGAGGCGTCCGTCAGGGGTCCAGCCTTCGGGCGCGGCGTCGCCGTCCCACGTGCGGCGCTGGGGCATGCCGCCGGTGACCGGCATGGTGTAGACCTCCGCGGGGCCTTCGTAGTGCGCCTGGAACGCGACGGTCTGGCCGTCGGGCGAGAGCGTGGCGTGGCTCTCAATGCCGGTGCCGGAGGTGAGCCGGTGGGCCTCGCCGCCATGGGCGGAGACGGACCAGAGATCGCCCTCGGAGGTGAAGATGAGGTTGTCGCCGTGCAGGGCGGGATCGCTGTAGTAGCCGCGATGGAGTTG
Organism: Granulicella aggregans; assembly: GCF_025685565.1. Taxonomy (NCBI): domain Bacteria; kingdom Pseudomonadati; phylum Acidobacteriota; class Terriglobia; order Terriglobales; family Acidobacteriaceae; genus Granulicella; species Granulicella aggregans. The sequence continues at coordinate 1,466,516 of NZ_JAGSYE010000001.1, read as the reverse complement.
GGCGGAGGCGAATGGAGCGGAGAGACAGAAGAGGGCGGCGGTGAGGCGAAGGGAGTGCGGCAGGGCCATGGAAAGGGTGTCCTCTTGTTCCGGGTAGCGGTTCCGGGACGAAGTTGCTGGAAGTTGGCTTGGAGCTTTCTGAGGAGGATATCACCGGCGAATGTGGTGAGCTGCTTCCTTTTACCTCGCTCGTGATGTTCGGCGACGGGTTTGCGATTGCGACCGGCGAGTCTATGCTTAGACGTCTGTTCGGTTGGGTGTTCATGATCGATGAGGAAGTGATAACGCGGCGCGACAAGGTGGGTGGGCGCCGGTGGACGATTGCGTGGCTGCTGGGGCTGGGCGTGCTGGTCAACTACTTCGACCGGGTGAACCTCTCTGTTTCTCATGCAGCGCTGAATGCGACGTTCGGGATCTCAGACGTTGTGTTCGGCTATCTTTCGAGCGCCTATAACCTGACCTACGCGATCTGCCAGTTGCCGGTGGGGTTGCTGCTGGACCGGTTTGGAGTGCGGCGGGTAGGGCGGATCAGCACGCTGCTTTGGAGTCTTGCTTCGTTTGCTGCTGCAGCGGCGTCGAGCATCGCCGGATTCTTCGGAGCTCGGTTCCTGCTGGGTGTGGGCGAGGCTCCGACGTTTCCGGCGAATGCCAAGGCCATCGGACTGTGGTTTCCGGCGAAGGAGCGGAGCTTTGCGACATCGATCTTCGATGCGGCGGCGAAGTTCGCTTCGGCGATTGGCGTGCCGGTGATCGGCGTGCTGCTGGTGAAGGTGGGATGGCGGTGGAGCTTTGCGGCGACCGGGTTCGTGAGTCTGCTGTACTTCGGGATCTTCAGCAAGGTCTATCGCGATCCGGATGACGATGCGAGGCTGACCGAGGCTGAGCGAACGTACATTACGGAGGATTCCGCAGGGCAGTTGAACCATGAGCTTGGCGAGCGGGCCTCGCTCGGGCATCTGATCCGGCAGAAGAAGGTGCTGGGGCTGGCGATCGGGTTTGGGGCGTACAACTACAGCTTCTACCTGCTGCTGACGTGGCTGCCAAGCTATCTGGCTTCAGCGCTGCATCTCGACCTGCTGCACTCGTTTCTGTATACGGGCGTGCCTTGGCTGTTTGCTACAGCATGCGACCTTGGAGCGGGGCTGGGGGCCGATGCGCTGATTCAACGTGGGTGGGACGCGAGCCGGGTGCGCAAGACGATTCTGGTGGCAGGAACGGCGTTCGGGTTGGGGATTCTTGGGGCCACGCACGCGCACACGCCGGCGCAGGCGTTGTTCTGGATCAGCCTCTGCATCGGCGGACTGTCAGCGGCGGCGCCCATTGGCTGGTCGATTCCTTCTATGATCTCGCCGCGCGGGAGCGTGGGGACGGTGGGCGGGATCATCAATTTTTCGGGCCAGATCTCGGGCATCGCAGCTCCGATTCTTACCGGGTACGTGGTGCATGCGACGGGATCTTACAAGTGGGTATTTGGGATTGCGGCGATCTATCTGGCGATTGGGATCGCGAGCTATGTTTTGCTGCTGGGGAAGATCGAGCCCGTGCCGGCGGAGGCCGGAGTTTAGCGGCTGTTTCAGTGCAAAAGCGAAATGCGGGGGTCTCTCCACTGCGCCACGCGATGAAGCCGCGTGGCTTCGGTCGAGATGACGTTTTCATTGGGGGATCGGGGCGTGGAGCTATCTTGCCGGGAAGAGTTTCGTCTCCTTGGTGCGGGTGTTGGTGATGCTGAAGCTCCCGTCCTTTGAGGCGGTCAGTTCGAGGGGATTGCCCGCGTCGGGGACTGTGCCTTGAAGGTTGGCGATGCGTTCGGTGGGGGCGTTTTTGGTGGTGCTTTCAGTTGCGAAGTGGAGTTGATAGAGAGCTTCGAGGCCCGGGGTGGAGTTCAGCGTGTCCAGCGTGCCCGGTGAGCCGCCCTTCTTCTCGCCGTTATCCATGATGGCAACGCGGGGATGGATGCCGTGGACGAGCGCTGGACTCGAGCTCTGGTACCAGCCGTGGTGGGAGACGACTAAGATGTCGATCTTTCCGAGCTTGTTCGTGGGACACATCAGCTCCATCTCTTTGTCCCAGGTGAGGTCGCCCAGGTCGAGGAGTTTAAGCTTGCCGAAGTCGATCTCGATGCCGAGGGAGCGGGCGTTCTCGGTCTGATCGGCAGGCTTGGTGGGCGAGGTCTTGCAGGCCTCATTGGGCTGGCCTGCGCCGGAGAGCGAGTGGGCGATCAAAGCCCCATCGGCGCTGATGACTGTGGCGTGGAAGCCCTTGATTGGCAATACTTCGCCAGGTTTCAGGACGAGGTGCTTTGACTTGCCCGTGGCCAGGACCTTCTGGTACTCGGCGTAGTCGTGATCGACTCCGGGAGTGAGTTCGCGGTTGGGGCCGTGGTCGATGAAGGTGCCGACGGGGATGCGCGCGACGAGCTGCGGGACACCGCCGACGTGGTCGTCGTGATAGTGGGTGATGAGGACGTAGTCGATCTTCGAGAGGCCGGCCTTCTTCGCCTCGGCGACGATGCGGTCGGCGTCGCGGCCGTTGTTGCCGGGCCAGCCGGTGTCGATGAGCAGCGACTCGCCTGCGGGGGTGACGAAGAGCGTCGCCTGGCCGCCTTCGACATCCATGAAGAAGATCTTGAGCTTGCCGGCAGACTGCGCATTTGCAGTGAGGGCGCTGCCGATTGCGAGAACTACGGGGAGCACACGTTTTGCGAACATCATTTCTCCTGGGATTCTACCGACGGCTTGATTGCTGGCTTTACGTTGGCGCGGGTTGCGCCGGTGGAGATGCCGCCGTCTACGAGCAGGGTCTGGCCGGTGACGTAGCGGCTGACCTCGGAGGCGAGGAAGACGATGGCGCCGTCGAGGTCGTGAGGTTCGCCGGGGCGTTTGAGCGGGATGCGGTCGACGAGGTAGTCGACCCACTCCTGGTTCTCGTAGAGGACCTTGTTTTGGGCGGTCTGGAACCAGCCGGGGGCTAAGCAGTTAACGGTGATGCCGTGGCGACCCCACTCGTCGGCAAGGCTCATGGTGAGCTGACGGATGCCACCGCGGCTTGCCGTGTAAGGCGCAAGGTCGGCGTAGCCTGCGACGCTGGTGACGGAGCCGATGTTCACGATGCGGCCGTAACGGTGCGGGATCATCTGCTTGGCGATCTGCTGGGCGACAAAGAAGCTGCCGCGAAGGTTGGTCTCGAGGATGAGGTTGTAGTCGTCCCAGGTGACGTCGACGGCTGGCTTGCGGACGTTGCAGCCGGCGTTGTTGACGAGGATGTGGACCTGGCCGATCTGCTCGGCTGCGGCAGCCATGGCGAGGATGCTTTCGTGGTCGCGGACATCGAGTTCGAGCGGATACGCTTTGCGGCCGAGGGCTTCGATCTCGGCGACGAAGGGGGCCAGATCAGCCTTCTTGCGGCTGGTAATGATGAGGTCTGCCCCGGCGCGGGCAAGGGCGCGACCGAAGTATTGGCCGAGACCGCGCGAGGCTCCGGTGATGAGGGCAAGCTGTCCGGTGAGGTCGAAGAGGTTCTCTGCCACTTAGAGCGACTCCGTTGTTTGAGGGCGGGGATCGAGAACGATCTTCATCAGGTTGGGCTCGCGGGAGTGGAGACGCTCGAACCACTGGGGGCCGTCCGCAAGCGGAGCGATCGCGGTGATTAACGGGGCTACTTTGATCTTGCCGGAGGCGATGAGGTCCATGGCGTCTGGGTATTCGCCGGCGGAGGCGCAGGAGCCTTGCAGGCGGATCTGGCGGGAGACGACCTTCTGTAGTGGCAGGTTGACCTGGGGCGAGATGTTGCCGACGAGGACGACGGTGCCGCCTTTGCGGACGCAGTCGATGGCGGTGGCGATGGTCTCGTCGCGGCCGACGGCTTCGAGGACGATGTCGACGCCGCGGCCCTGGGTGCGCTTCATGATCTCGGCGGTGAGGTCGGAGCCGGTGGCGAGGAAGGTGGCATCAGCGCGAAGGTCACTGGCAAGGGCGAGGCGGGTGGCGTCGACATCGGAGACGTAGACGCAGGCGGAGGCGTAGCCGGTGGTGCGGGCAGCCTGGAGCAGCAGGAGGCCGATCATTCCTGCGCCTATTACGAGGACCGTTTCGTCGCCCTTCATCTCCGAGACGGCGACGCCGTGAAGGGCGACGGAGACGGCTTCGAGCATGGCCGCATCAGGGAAGGAGAGCTCATCGGGGAGGTGGTAGGCGACGCGCTCGGGGACGGTGAGGAACTCGGCGAAGGCACCGGCGCGGCGGTACTCGCCGCAGGATACACCGATGACCTGGCGGTCGTTGCAGAGGTTGACATCGCCGGCGCGGCAGAAGTCGCAGACACCGCAGAAGACGGTGGAGTCGAAGGTAACGCGGTCGCCGGGGGCGAAGCTTTTGACATCGTTCCCGACAGCGACGACGGTGCCGGCAGCTTCGTGGCCCATGACGATGGGCGGGATGCGGCGGCCGGAGGAGCCGTCGTAGCCGTGGACGTCGCTACCGCAGATGCCGCAGGCGGCGACCTGGATGAGGAGTTCATCGGGGGAGGGGACGGGCGCGGCTACATCGGAGATCGCCAGGTGGCTGTATTCGGAGAGGAGGAGAGCCTTCATGCTTGTCGAACCTCCGTCGCAGTGGTTGGGAAGGAACAAAGCCGGCGACGTTTATCGCAGACCATGAGAACAGTTTTGACCGCGTTCGACAACCGGGCTCCGGTCGCGGCGACGGGCAGCGTAGCGTGCGGCAAATTATTATGTCGATTCGCGGACAAGCCGAGGGGATATGACATAACATTCTGCGAGAGCCCGGAGCAAGGATGCACCCAATGCCCCCGATGTCTCTTTGAGCACAATGGAGAAGTTATGTTGACCAGCCCTTCGTCCCCGCAGATCGCTATCGGGGAACTTCTTTGGGACATGCTGCCCTCGGGCCCTCGGCTGGGCGGAGCGACGACGAACTTCGCCGTGTTGAGTGCGCGGCTGGGCGAGTACTCTTCTCTGGTCAGTTGTGTGGGGGATGATGAGCTTGGCCGCGAGGCGATGGGTCGCCTGGCTGCGCTGGCTAAGGATACGAGCCTCAGCCTGTCGGGAGTTCAGACCTCCGGCTCACTGCCGACCGGGACGGTGTCGGTGACACTGGACGATGAGGGACGGCCGAAGTACGTCATCAACAGCCCCGTCGCGTGGGATGCTATCTCGCTGACTACTACTTTGACTGAGCTTGCGGGTTCGGCGGCGGTGATCTACTTTGGCACGCTGGCGCAGAGGGACGAACCATCGCGCTCTTCTATGAGGGCGGTGGTTGAGGCGGCGGGAACGGAGTGCACACGGATGTGCGACCTGAACCTGCGGATGCCGTTCTGTACCGAAGAGACATTGCGATGGAGCGTGGCCCATGCGGACGTGCTGAAGGTCAGTGATGAGGAACTGGCAGAGGTGGGGCGGATGCTGGGCAACGTCTTGATCAGTCAGGGGCTGAGTGGCGCCAAGGACTCGCAGAATTCGTTGACCGGGGCGGCGTTTTGGTGTGCCTCGGAGCTGCTGGCGGTCGCGCCGCAGTGCAGGCTGGTAGCGATCACACTTGGGCCCTACGGGAGCTTTCTGATGGATCGCCATGGGAGCTTCCGGCATAACGGATACCCGGTGAAGGTGGTGGACACGATCGGCGCGGGGGATGCGTTTACGGCTGGCCTGGTACATGCTTACCTACAGGGGGCGACGCTGGAGGGAATCAGTTCGGTCGCCAATCGCTGCGGAAGCTTTGTGGCGAGTCAGTCGGGTGCGACTCCGGAGATTCCAGAGGAAGTGAAGGTGGAGATCCGGGGGATGTTGGGCTAGACGCGTTGTCAGTTCATCATGTTGCTGCAGGTTGAAGCGCGGACGATGAGTTCGCAGCGGACGAGGACGTCCCTTACCGGTCGCGAAGGGTTTTCGATGCGATCGAGCATGACTGCCATGGCGACCGCGCCGATCTCCGCGCAGTTCTGGCGGACGGTGGTCAGCTGGGTGGGCAGCAGCTTCGCGTAGGGCACGTCATCAACCCCGGCCATCTTGATGTCCTCGGGGATACGGATGCCGAGAGAGATGAGTGTCTGCATGAGATGGGCGGCGGTGTAATCATTTGCACAGATGATCGCATCGGGCCGTTCACGGTCGATCATCCTGCGCACCCAGGAAGGGTCCTCAAAGTCACCCGAGATCGATGCGGGAGAAAGCCGGGAATCGAAGGTGTAGAGAGCGTCGCGATAGCCCGCCATGCGGGCATCCACTGTGTAGGCGGAGTGGGGACGTACGGCGAAGACGATCCTGCGAGCACCGGTCTCGAGCAAGTGGTCGGTGAGCAGTCTTCCAGCGCGGTGGTTGTCGATGCCGACAAGATCGAACTGCGATCGCTGCGGATATCGCTCGTAGCAGCGGTCTAAGAGGACGACCGTGACACCAGCCTCCTGGAGGCGGGTCGCGATGGTTCGGTTCACGTCGCCACGTGTCTCGGTGAACTCGGCTGGGGCGAAGAAGACGCCGGCTACTTTCTGCGTAATGTACTGCTGGCAGAGCTGTTCTGCCGCGCGCTCAAGGTCTTTCTCGTGTCCGGTGGAGTGGCCCCAGGTAAGTGAGTGAAGACGGGCGGCGGGTGAACGCATGATGCCCTGGCAGATGGGGTCGAAGATGTCGGTGGTGCCGAGGTCGGGGATGAGGAGACCGAACTGGAGCGAGTCCTGGCGTGCGGGCTTTTCGACGTAGGTGCCGGAGCCGGGGCGGCGGGTGACGAGGTGCTCGCGCTGAAGAGTTTGGAAGGCGCGGGCTACGGTGATGCGGGAGGCCTGGAAGCGCTCGCAGAGAATGGCTTCACTGGGCAGGCGTTCGCCGGGCTTGTAGACGCCGTTTTGGATCTCCGCCAGCAGTTGTTCGTAGATGGACCGATGGAGCGGGCCTTCCGGCGTAAATGTGTCTCCGGCGCCCGAATCCCGGGCCAGCCCCGAGCGCGAAGATTTTCTGGAAGGAGACATCGAGCCTTTTCCAACCTAAATGGAGTGACCTACCGCCGATCATCATCCCGGACGATCTTTGAGAAGCCCGCAAAATCAGCCAAAAGAAGATTGATACAAAGTAGAACAGATAGGAGTGCAGATGCAAAGGAATTGTCTTAGCTAATTCGTTTTAGGTCATTTTTTCGGGGGCTGACCGCCGGTTTCGCTATGGAAGTGTCCTTCCGCTGCCTTCGGTGAGGTCGGTCATGCGATCTATTGAGCCGATCGCGAACTGCTCACTCTCCCCGTTTGGCCATCTGACCTCGACGCTGACGATGCGGGTCTCGTTACCGAGGCCAAAGTGCAGGCGCAGATCGTTGCTCGAGTTGTAGCTGGAGCCGCTGCGAACTTCGTCGACCCAGCTACGCTTGCTGCCATGCACGGTGACACGAGCGCCAATAGCGTCGTGGTTAGACTTCGTGCCGACCAGCCTGATTCCCAGCCAGTGGTTTGGGTTCTTTGCTTCGTTGACGAGAAGCATGGGGAGATCGCTGAGGTTGTTGACGACGGCGGAGAGGCGGCCATCGTTCCAGAGGTCGGCGATGGCGAGGCCGCGGCCGGAGAGCGGCTGGGTGAGGCCGGGGCCGGAGGTCTTCGAGAGGTCTTTGAACTTTGCGCCGGGCTGGGACCAGTTGCCGGGATTCCAGTAGAGGAAGCGGGGTTCTTTGAAGTGGCTGCCAAGTTTGGCTTCGTCGACCTGGGGATAGACGTGGCCGTTGACGACGAGAAGGTCGGGATAGCCGTCGTTGTCGACATCGGCGAACATGGTGCCCCAGCCAAGGGCGTCGAGGTTGACGCCGAGGCCGGCGGCGAAGGTGACGTCGCTGAAGGTGCCGTCGCCAAGGGCGTGGTAGAGGGTGGAGGTGTCGTCGGAGAAGTTGGTCTTGAAGATGTCGAGGTGGCCGTCGCCATCGTAGTCCGCGGCGGTGGAGCCCATGCCGGCTTGTTCGCGGCCGTCTTCGTTGAAGGCGGCGCCGGAGTCGGCACCGACGTCCGTGAAGGTGCCGTCGTGATTGTTGCGGTAGAGGATGGACGGGGTGGAGTCGCAGGCGACGTAGATGTCGGGCCAGCCGTCCTCGTTGAAGTCGAGGGTGGTAACGGAGAAGCAGTAGTGGCCGAGGGTCTTCTGAATGCCGCTGAGGAGGCTTACATCTTGGAAGTGGGTCTGGCCATTGCTTGTGCCTTCGTTGTGGAAGAGGATATTGGGCGCGCTGGGCAGGCCGCGCGGGCCGCACATGACGGGAGCGCCCTTCCAGGTGCAACCGGCTTCCTTTCCTGGCATGGGGACTTTGGCGAGGTCGAAGTGGACGTAGTCGGCGACAACGAGGTCCAGCTTACCGTCGCGGTCGTAGTCGATGAAGGCGCAGCCGGTTCCCCACTCTGCTCCACTGCCGGCCACGCCAGATTGGGCGGCCACTTCCTTAAACGTGCCGTTACGTTGGTTGTGGAAGAGGCGGTTGTGGCCATAGCCGGTGACGTAGATGTCGTCAAAGCCGTCGTTGTCGTAGTCGCCGACGCAGGCACCCTGGCCCCAGCCGGAGCTGACCATGCCGGATTTGGCGGTGACGTCGGTGAAGGTGCCGTCGTGATTGTTGTGGAAGAGATGGTTTGTGGGAGCTTTGCCCTGGCTCGCGGAAGGGTGAAGATCAGTGCCGTTAACGAGGAAGATGTCGGGCCATCCGTCGCGGTCGTAGTCGATGATGGCTACGCCGGAGCCGGTGGCTTCGACGATGTATTGCTTGTTGGAGGCGCTTCCGTTCACGTCGCGGACGGTAATGCCGGCTTTGGCAGCGACGTCTACGAACCAGGCTGGGGTGGGGTGGGCTGCGCTCGGTGGATAGGGCGTCTGGGCGGCCGACGGGCTGCTAAGGACTAACAGCACGGGCAGCACGAGCAAAATGCGGGGATTCTTCGCTGCGCTCAGAATGACGGCGAGTGAGGGGTAGAGCTTGCGAATCAATGCGTGGCTCCTGAAGGCTTTGCAATAACAGGAGACGCGCCCATGGCGAGGGTCTTCAGGATCTTTCCGCCCTCTTCGATGACGTAAAGCTTATTGGCGGCGAGATCGCGGAGAGTGTCTTTCTGGCCGGAGGGCCAGGCGATCTCGACCGTGTCGGCCTTGATCGCCTGGTCGAGGCCGAAGTGCATTCTCAGATCGTTCTGCGAGTAGTAGCTGCCGCCGCTACGGACTTCGTCGATCTGACGAAGGGGTTGCTTTCCGATGCCGGACATCTCCTGCGTCGCGGTCGTGGCGGTGACGGTGATGCGAGCGCCGATGCCGGCTCGGTTGCTCTTCGTGCCGACGAGGCGGAGCTTGATCCAGTTGCGCTGGATCGTTGAGTCGCAACGGAGCAGCTGGGGCGGGGCGTTGACGCAGTTGACGACGGCATCCATGTCGCCGTCGTTGTCGTAGTCACCAAAGGCGCAGCCGCGGGCAGGGACGGCATCGGTGATACCGCTTCCCGCCTGACTCGTCACCTCTTCGAACTGGCCGGTGCGGAGGTTGCGGTAGAGGTACTTGTGCTCCGCGTAGGGGGCGTCGAGATGGGAGCCGTCGACCTCGGGGTAGACGTGGCCGTTCGAGATGAAGATGTCGAGCCAGCCGTCGTTGTCGACGTCGACGAAGCCGACGCCCCAGCCGAGGTAGCGCGTGTTGATGCCGAGGCCGGAGAGATAGGTGTGGTCCTCAAAGGTGCCGTCGCCGAGGGACTGGTAGAGCGAGTCGGTGTCGCCGGCGAAGTTGGTCTTGACGATGTCGAGCAGGCCGTCGCGGTTGAAGTCGCCGACGGCGACGCCCATGCCGGCCTGGGGCTTGCCGTCGGGCGAGTAGGCGATGGCGGACTCGATCGCCATGTCCTTGAAGGTGCCGTCCTTCTGGTTCTCGTAGTAGGTGGAGGCGGTGGAGTCGTTGGCGACGTAGATGTCGGGCCAGCCATCGTTGTTGAGGTCGGCGACGGTGACCGAGAGGCCATAGGTGCCGATGGTGTCCCACATGCCGCTCTTCTGCGAGACGTCGGTGAAGGTGCCGTCGCCGTTGTTGCGGTAGAGGATGTTCTTTCCGCCATCGAGCCCTGGCGGCCCGCAGGCGACCTGCATGCCCTTGTAGGCACAGCCTGCTGCTTCGGGCAGAGGGGCGGTCTTGATGTCGAAGTCGATGTAGTTGGCGACGAAGAGGTCGAGGTGACCATCCTTGTCGTAGTCGAGGAAGGCGCAGCCGGAGTTCCAGCGGGTCTTTGGCTGCGCGAGTCCAGCCTTCACGGTCACGTCGGTGAAGGTGCCGTTTCCGTGGTTCTTGTAGAGGATGTTCTGGCCATAGTAGGTGACGAAGAGATCGTTCAGGCCGTCGTTGTCGTAATCCCCTACGCAACATCCCTGTCCCCATCCGGATCGGGTCATGCCGGACTTGGCGGTGATGTCGGTGAAGGTGCCGTCGCGGTTGTTCTTGAAGAGGCGGCTGATCGGCTCTTGCCCCTTGGGGAAGCCTTCGAGGCGGGTTCCGTTGACGAGGAAGAGGTCGAGCCAGTCGTCGTGGTCGAAGTCGTAGAAGGCGACGCCGCAGCCGGTGGTTTCAAGGAGATAGCGGTTCTTATGCTCGCCGCCGTAGATGGTCTTGGCTGTGAGGCCACTGGATTTTGCGACGTCGACAAAGCTGAAGCCGAGCGGTGTGCCGGTGACGGGCGAGGCTTGCTTCGGCGCGGCCTTGGGCTTCGCATCATAGGTGGGTCGGGAGCCGATCTGGTTCGCTGCCGGCGCGGGCTGCTGTGCGGGGACCGCTAGCTTCAGCACGTCTTCGAGCGAGAGGACAAGAGCGGTGCGCGAGAGCGAGCGGACAAAGCCGCGGCGGGTGAAGATCATTGCTGTGCGGCCTCAGAGGGGAAGTATAGAGGGCGCTGGTATGAAGCGGCAATCATCCGAAAGAATGTCCTCAGCGGGGCACGTTACGAGTGAGAGTCTTATCCCATCCCGATCAAAGTCCTGAACATCAGCCGACATCTACTGGCGTCCTATTCGGCGAGCAGAGCGCCTTTCAAGAAAAGTTCTGGACATCGTGGGAAATTGTGGGGATAAGCTGTGCATACACAGATAGGAGAGCTAGAGAGGCATGATCCATTGGACAGCTAAAGAAGATGAATTAAGACTTCTGCAGGATTCTCATCTTCTGGTGAGCGCATGAACTGGCGCTTTGTTCGTGCCGACACGAGCTCTCTACTCGGTAGCCCGGAAGCATGCCTTGAAGCGGCAGATCTGCCTCTACTCTCACCTGAGACGTCGCTTATCGGTCTTGTGCGTCAAAGGTTCGCCTCCGATGAGGAACTCGCAGAGCAACTTCAGAGTGGGGACGCCGACGCACTCGCAATTCTCTTCAAGAGACATGCCCCGCTGTTGTTCGGGATTGCCAGACGGATATTGAGGAACGACGCGGAAGCCGAAGACGTGGTCCAGCAGATCTTCCTGGATGTCTTTCGCTCCATTCGTCAGTTCGATTCTGAAAAAGGCAGATTCAAGAGCTGGCTCCTGATGTTTGCTTATCAGCGGACGTTCAACAGTCGACGCTCCCAGATATCGAATAAGTTCTTTGTGACGGACCCGTTTGACGACCCGCTGGTGGAAGCTGGCCAGCCGGGTGCACCCGAATTCGGTCGTCTCCCGATCGAAAATAGCATCCTTGTCGAACAGGTCCTCAGTCGTTTGCAGCCTCGTCAGAGACGGACCATCGAGCTGATCTATCGCGAGGGTCTTACAGCAGAGGAGGTCTCCGCTCGTACTGGTGAAAGCGTTCGCGTAGTTCGACATAATCTCTATCGCGGTCTCGAAAAGCTGCGCAAATCATTCTCTGAACAACGCCAAACGATTACGAAAGCAGGATCGATATGATCCAACGGGAAAGCCACTTCGAGTACCTAGCTACTCTAGCGGTGGCCGGTCAAATCTCAGACACAGAGATGGAGGAGCTTGCCGAGCACACAGCCGGATGTTCTTCCTGTTCCCAACGAATAGCAGAGATGGAGTTTACGAGCTTGCAGCTATTCCTGACTCTTGCCCCACAGATAAAGAAGCGAAGGATCTCATCAAGGATGCAGGAACGATTCCTGATCCGTGCCGCTTATTCTGGCGCACGTATGGCTGCTCCGTCATCGAGCTTTCGACATTCGAACTTCCTGCACCTCGCAGCACTGCTTGTCGCCATATGCCTGGTTACTGGTTTGAGCTGGAAGCGAATTACGCAGACTCCTTCGAGACGGAGCTTTGACGGGACTGCGCCAGTAACGATTGCGGCTCCAGTAGAACTCCCCGCTATGGCAGATTCGGGGCCGGTCCCTTCAGAGCCCCCGGTCGCTGGGCGTTCCATCAATGGGCCAACCCGACGAAGCCACCACGCTTCCAGTAAAGCCTCTATTCTCCCGTTACCCGGCACGCACGAGGAGTCACGTATCGCCGCTCAGCCGCTATTTCGTTTAGACGCCGCGCTCTTCTCGAGTCAGTCAGCAGCCGTAAGCGCTGAGCCTAAGCTAAGTCACTTTAAGGATATTGCTGCCGGAAACTTTAGTCCTCGAGGCGTGGGTCTCGGGCCTAGCTTCTTCACCTCTGCAATCTGGAGTTCGAAGGCGAGCAGCACTCCTGACCAGCGCGTCTTCCACTACAGCGCGACACTGGCGTCCATATCACTCCAGGACGACCAAGCAGTCTTCGGGTTGAAGCCGAGGATGCGAGACCTCTCATTCAGCAACACGCTGAGTTTGATACACCCTAGATAGAAACCCCAACAACACTTCACGAAAGAGGTCGCAATGAAGCGGTCATGCATCCTTATGTCTGCACTCGTCCTGGCTCGCTCAGCATCTTTGCTCAACGGCCAGGCTCCTACAACCGCTACGCCAGGCATCGTCACGCTCAACTTCAATGCCGCTGTCTTAGCAACCGGTGAGGCACAGCGAGATCTGGGCACTTTGCAGACGAAGTTTGCGCCCAGGGAGGTGCAACTTCAGAAGCTGAGCGACTCCGTAGAAGCCGAACGAATGCAACTGAACGATGCCTCCGTGAAGCTAAGCGAGTCTGAGCGAGCCGCCAAACTTCAGGATCTAAATACGAAAGACAAGCAGTTGCAAAGAGAGGCTGAAGACTTTAAGAACGACTCTCAATCGGAGTCTCAACAGATATTTCAACGTATCGCGCAAAAACTATATGGCCTGCTTCAGGACTACTCAAAGCAGCATGGCTATTCGGTTGTAATCGAACGAGGGACTGACTCATCGCCAATTGTCTGGTACGTCGGGAACAGCGTGGACATCACAGAGCAGGTTGCCAAAGCGTACGATCTGAAGTCGGGAATCTCTTCATCGAGCCTTCCAGAGAAGCCTACTCCTGGAGGCGGCGCAGCAGGCACACAGACGAAGCCGCATACCGCGCAACAGAAGCCTCAGTGAGTACCGACAAGTCCCTTGCTTTATTTGAGTTGTTTGATCTTGCCCTCGCCTTCGCGTAAGGCGTATCGCTGGTCGGCTTTCACGGTACGGATACTGTCGATCAGGCCGGAAGCGGGCCAGGTTACTTTGACCTCGCTGACGATGGTGGCGGGGCCGATGCCGATGTGTTGCTCGAACGGGTTGCCGCCGAAGCTGGAGCCGAAGCCGACCGTGCGGAAGATGTGGCGGGGCTTGCCGTTCGGGGTTGGGACAGTAAGCTCGATCTTTGCTCCGAAGGCGGCGCGATTGGAGCGGACGCCTTCGAGCTTCAGCGTGATCCAGTGGTTCTTATTTCCAGGGTTGCGGTAGAGGGCGCTCTGGTAGGCGTCGCCCACCTGCGCGCCGCCCATCTCCTCGAAGATGTCTTCGAAGCCGGAGCGGCGTAAGTCCGCAAAGGCGACGCCGTGGCCCTTTTGCAGGTGGCCGAAGTCGCCGGCGGTGGTGACGTCCTGGAAGCGCTGGCCGCGGTCGTTGCGGAACATGCGGTTGGGGAGCAGGGACTGGAAGGTGGAGTCGCCGGTGCCGAGGTAGATGTCGAGCCAGCCGTCGTTGTCGAGGTCGCCGAAGCCCGCGCCCATGGTGAGGATGGCGCGGTCAAGGCGGGTCTGAGCGCTGACATCGGTAAAAGTGCCGTCGTGGTTGTTGCGATAGAGCTTCGGCTTTTCGGACGCGACGGGCAGGCCCATCTCGAAGGCTCCCACGTCACTTGAGGAGAGAAGAGAGTAGCCGGAGACGTAGATGTCGGGCCAGCCATCGTTGTCGTAGTCGAAGAACCAGGTGGCGAAGCTGTTGGATTGCTGCGCGACACCGGCGATTTCGGTCACGTCGGTGAACTTCCATCCCTTACGGATGTCGCTCGGGTCGCGGGGGCCGTCGTTGCGGAAGAGCTTGTTCTTGCCGTACATCATGGAGATGTAGAGGTCGGGGCGGCCATCGTTGTTGTAGTCGCCCCAGGCGACGCCTTTGACGAAGCCGAGGTTCGCGATACCGCTGGCCGCGGCGATCTCGGTAAAGGTGCCGTCGTGGTTGTTGTGAAAGAGCTGCGAGGGGTGAGGGTCCGAGGCGGAGCTCTCGTGGCCGACGAAGAGGTCAAGCCAGCCGTCGCCGTCAAAGTCTGCCCAGGCGGCGGTGTTTGTCGGCGCGGAGCTAGCGGGCAGGAGCAGGCCGGCGGCTTCGGTGACGTCGTCAAACGTGCCGTTGCCGTTGTTGCGGAGCAGCGACATGGGGTAGAGGCCCTGCTTGCCCCACCATCCTCCGCGCAGGACGAGGACGTCCGGATGGCCGTCGTTGTTGTAGTCGGTGAGGACGAGATTGAGGCCTCCGGTCTCGCCCATGAGACCGGAGGCGCGAGTGACATCGGTGAAGGTGCCGTCGCCGTTATTGTGGAAGAGATGCATCTGGTCGAGAGGGCCCGAGGAGGTGACCATGACATCAAGTTGGCCGTCGCCGTCGAAGTCTTCGACCAGGACACCGCCGGCGTGACCGGTGATGTCGATGCCAGACGAGGCGGCGACTTCGGGAAACTCGCGGAGCGCTGCTTCGGAAACGAAGGTCTTCTCCGGGATGAGCCAGCGGGTGGGGACATCTTTGGGGTAGCGACCGAGCTGCATGTAGGCGACGTTGAGGAGCCACTGGGATTCGGTGTCTGAATGATTGGCTTCTAGCAAGGCGGTGAGTTCGCGGACTGCGCCCTCGGCGCCGCGTGGCATCTGGTGGACGGCACCGGAGCGAAGCGGAAACAGGCAGGCGCGCTGGCCGTGCATGGTGGCGCAGTTCTCCTGCTCGCCGAGGCGGAGGTAGGCAAGGGCTAGGTCTTTGCCGAGCTGCTTCACGCCGTCGGCGGGCATGGTGCGCTGGGCGTGCTGCCAGCGCCGGCGGACCTCTTCAAGCTGGCGGATTGCACCTTCGGCATCGCCCGCGCCGAGCATCTCGTGAGCGAGCTGCTGGCGGACGATGGTGTCTTGTTCGAGAGAGAGCGGCCTGGTGCGGAGGAGCTCCGAGTAATACGCGACACGCTGTGCGGGCTTGCTGGGGTCGAGCTTCCAATCGGTGGCTGCAAAGACGGCGCGGAGGCGTTCGGCCATGCGTTTCGTGGATTCGGCCTGGTAGATGGTCGCGGTGTCTTCGCCCTTAGCAGGTAGGGTGACGGAGCCTATGGCAGGCGGGGCCATGGACATCTTCGCGTCCTGTGCCGGGGAAGGTAAACCGCATAGTGCCGCCACGAGAGTTATCCTTCCCACCCATTCGCGATAAGGCTGCGAATGGATGGGGCACGCGGACGTTTTTGGGAGTTCCGGCATGGCGACGCTAGGCATTTAGTGAGGGGCGTCGAGCCTGGGCTCGGTTGCGGCTTGGAGTCTCTGGGCGGTGGCGGTCTCGCGGCTGGCCTCATCGGAACGGCCCATCGCGCGGTAGGCCTGGCCGAGGAGGCTGTGCGTGATGTAGTTGGAGGGGTCGAGCTGGTTGGCGCGTTCGAGATAGGTCGCTGCGGCGACAGCGTCCCCCTTCTTCAGCATGGTTTTGCCTAGCAGAATGTAGGGGCCGGTTGCGTTGGGTTCAAGCAGAAGGGCGGCCTGCAGGCTGCGCTGTGCGTCGTCGTAGCGGGCCGCGCGGGTGTAGGCGTCGCCGAGACGATCGTAGATGGAACCTTCGAGTGGATTGCGGGCCTTCTCCTTTTGGAACTCTGCGATGGCGTCGTCGAGGTGATTGCCTGCGAGGGCGATCTCGCCCAGAAGTTCGTGTGCGAGCGGGAGCGTCGGGTCGAGTTCGAGAGACTTTTGCGCGAAGGTTTGCGAGACGGGGACGAACTCTCTGCGGAGCAACATGCGGGCGGCGGCTAGATAGGCGGCGGCGCTATCAGGCGGGAAGCCGAACTGCGCGGCGAAGGCGTGGCGCGCGTCGTCGTAGCGACGGGTGTCCATGTAGCAGAGAGCCAGGATGTAGTTGGGATCGGCCTTGCCCAGGCTGCCTTTGGCGGCGGCGGATTCGAGCAGCGGGATGGCGTCGGCGGGGCGGCCAAGGCGGAAGAGGGTGAGGCCACGCATCTGAGCCGATTCGGTGTCGGACGGGTCGGCGACGAGAGCGGCGGCGAAGGCGGTGTCGGCGGCTTTGAGGTCGTTGAGGGCGTACTGGGCGAGGCCTTCGAGGCGGCTGAGGCCGGGCTGGTCGCCCGACTTGCGAAGATCCTGAATGCGCTGGAGAGCGTCGGCGGGATGGCCCGTGTCTATGGCCTTCCGGAGGGTGATGAGATTCGCTGCTGCTGATGGCTGCGAGGCGGGAGCTTCGTTCGCGGGGACTGATTGCTGAGCGAGAGATGGGGCGGCGAAGAGCAGAAGAAGGCACGCCGTGCCGGCGCATTTTGCTGCGGTGTTCATGCTGCGAATGACCCCGGAGAGACCCATGAAGGAAAGGCTACATGCAAAGCAAAAGGTGGGAGCGAAGAATCTCCGCTCCCACCTTCAGGTTGAGTTCGGTGGTTAGAACTGGAAGTGCAGGGTGAACTGCAACTGCCGTGGATTGGTGGTTCCACCGAGGCCGGCCGGGAAGGGGCCGCCACCGATCGAACCAGCGCTGTTCAAAGCAGCATCGATCGTACCGTTCGGATTGCCAAGGTTGATGTGGTTGAACGCGTTGTACGCATCCATGCGGAATTGGGCGACGTAACGCTCCTTGAATGTGATGTTCTTAGAGATGGACATATCGGCGTTGAAGAAGTGCGGGCCGAAGACCGAGTTGCGACGAATGTTGCCGATGGTGTCCAGACCTGGGCAGGTGAATCCACCCGAGACCGACGTTGCATTGCAAAGGTTTTTCCCAGCAGTGAGATCGCTAGCACTCAAGACCGACCTGAAGAAGTAGAGATTACCTTGTCCGGGAGTGCCCTGAATACCGGTCTTGATTCCGCTCGTGCTGCCGTTGGGCTGGCACGGAGCGCCGTTTCTGCCTGACGGCTCAGGAACGTAATTGCTGCACGTTGAGAAACTCAACGAATATGGAAGTCCGCTCTGCCACTGGAATACGGGGCTGTACTCCCATCCTTCAACAAGGTAGTTGACGATCGCATTTGAGTGACCAAGGAATTGAGCGCCGTGGCCGAAAGGCAATTTGTAGAAGCCATACGCGGTGAACGCTGAGCGACGTACAGCACTGTCATTCCCGATTACCGCCTGCTTGTTCCATGTAGAGAAGGCGCTTGCGGCATCGCTCGCGTGAGCGTAGGCGTAGTTGAGGTTGATGCTTAGACCGTGCGTGTACGTCTTGGTGAACTTAGTCTGCAGCGCGTTGTAGTGCGTGTCCTGGTCATCGCCGTAGTAGCTGATGCCCTGGGTCCATCCGCAAGGTCCACCACCGCAAGCAGGTAGTGTACCGTTGGTGTAACGCTGAAGCAGAGTTGGGTTAGCCGTCGCACCGCTCGCCGGGATTAGCAACTGATTGCCAGGGTTGGCGGTGGTCGGACCTACAGTGGTGCAGGTCGCGCTGACTGGATAGCAGGTTCCGCCAGCGGGATCGTAGTGAAGAGCGCTCCCAGTGGGGCTGTACTGTGCAGGCAGTGTGATTGCCGATTCGTTCGGGTCAGTATTGTTGCCGTCGCCATCACTCAAAGTGTGGCTTCCCTTGTTGCCGACGTAGGCTACTTCGATCGACATCGTTGGGGTGAGTGAACGCTGAACAGCGATGTTCCACGCATCCAGCGTCGGGAGCCGCTCCGTGAAGGGGCGAGCCTTGACGCTGACAGAGGACCCAATTGAAGCGCCGAGCGGGTTAGTTGCGGTGGCTGTGCCAGGCAGGGTTTCCGTGATAGGAATTTGGCCTGCGGTGTTTGCTGCCGGCGGGGTGTAGTCGGATAGCGGGCTTGTGGCATTCTTTACCGGGCTAGCTTCTCCCGGAATTGTCGTGTTCGTCGGGTCAGACAAGTTGAAGGCGTAACTGGTATTGCCACCCGATCCCGAGAACGACTGATTGGCGAGAACTGGAATGTTCTGCGTAACGACGTGACCAAAGTCCGAACCGAAGACCCCAAGATCGAAGCTCCGTCCGTATCCGGCGCGAATGACCGTTTTGTCGTTGAACTGGTATGCGACACCCATACGCGGGTTGTAGGTGTTCTTTGCAGCTGCAACACCCATGTTCAGGGGGATGCCGCCTTCTCCAGCGACATTGATGTAGCCGGTTTGCAGGTTCAGCAGGGCCCCGTTGCCGTTGCCGTTTACCCTCTCCGGGGCGTAGTACTCATAGCGCAGCCCGGCGTTGATGGTCAGCTTTGGCGTTGCGCGCCAGGTGTCCTGGCCATAGAAGAAGTCGCGCGGCTGGAACTCCTTGGCATTGGTCGAGGTGCTGGCGTAGCGATTGAACGAGGTTACGTCGCCAAGGATGTAGGTGGCCCATCCCAGACCCCCGCCAGAGACGCCGTCCGAGGTGGGGCCGTTGCCGAAGTTGTTGACACCGGTACGGTCAGCGTCGCTGGGTACGCGAAGGTTGCGAGCATAGCGGATATCAGCGCCGAACTTGATGGAGTGGTTTCCGATCGTCTTGGTCCAGTTATTGACGATCTGAAACTGGTCTTCCTTCTCTTTCAAGGGGCAGTTGCAGTGGTTCATATTCAAGCCGGTTCCAAACTGCGCGCCGGTGTTCTGGCCGTTGTTGGGACCTGCGCTGAAGCCCGTCACGTTGAGGTCTGCAATGTTGATATCCGGCGTTCCGTAGTTCGTCGTGATTGCTTGGTTTGCAGCCGGCCCGTTTACGTTCTCTCCAAGGAAAGGCAGATTTGAACTACCCGGATCGTTCTTGTGCGTGATGATGTTGTAGCGGAAGTAGCCGAGACGAACGTCAGTGACCAGCTTAGAGTTGACCACGACGTCGGTACCAAGCGCCAAAGAATCGTTGGCACCGGTCGACACACCGCCGTAACCGGCGATGCCAAGACCAGGACCGCCAGCGGGGCCAAAGAGGCTTGCGCCCGTCAGCGTGTCGGTGAAGCGGCTAAACCGGCCAAACACGTGGACCCGCTGGTTCAGTGTTGCGTCGCCACGGACGTCCCACTGATTGCTATTGAAGGCTCCGGTGCCGGTGCCCGCATAGTTGTTCGCGTAGCCGTTATTTGATCCTGGCGTGTTCGGAGTGTAACCGCCAGCGAGGAGCAGTTTGAAGAGGTTCAACGCTTGAGGCGAGACCTTGCTCAGAGGGATGATGTTTCCCTGGAAGGCGACTGGCGTGCCGGTTGAGTTGTCGTAGATTTGGTGATTGAAGTTGGATGCACCACCTGGTCCATACTCGCTGAAGTCGCAACCCGCAGAGCCATTGGATGCGAGTTCAGCACCGGTACAACTCTTCAGGGCGAGCAGTGAAGGCACGGAGCCAACACCTGAGCCGCCGACTTTCTGGCGGACTCCCTGGTAGTCGCCAAAGAAGAAGATTTTGTCCTTTAGGACTGGGCCGCCGATCGAGCCACCGAACTGATTCTTGAGACCGCCGGGATATCCGGCAGCTTTCGATACGGTGAAGGGATCGCGGGCGAGATTGGCGTTGCTCTCACGGTTATCGAATACCGTTCCGTGGAAGGCGTTGGTTCCCGACTTGGTCTGGACGGTCTGAACGGAAGCTACAGCCTTGCCGAACTCGGCGTCGAAGTTCTGGG
The DNA here is from genome assembly GCF_025685565.1 of Granulicella aggregans. Taxonomy (NCBI): domain Bacteria; kingdom Pseudomonadati; phylum Acidobacteriota; class Terriglobia; order Terriglobales; family Acidobacteriaceae; genus Granulicella; species Granulicella aggregans. The sequence goes on along the minus strand of NZ_JAGSYE010000001.1, from coordinate 1,446,416 downwards.
TCGCGATCTTGACTTCCGACATGGACTCCGAGTTCGGGTTCACAACGATGATGCCAAGGATTGCGTCCTGGTTGTCGGTACCGTCGAGGGTGTAGTTGACACCGCCGAAGGCCTGGCCGTCGATCTGGATCTGCTTGGATCCCTGCGGATTCTCCGATGCAGCGTGGGCCCATCCGAGCTGGACCGCACCTGGCAGCAGTAGCTGGAGGTTGGTGAAGTTGTGATCCGGAATTGGCAGCTCGCCGATTTCGGCGGCCTCAAAGGTAGTGGCGACGTCTGCGCGATCCGTCTTCAACTGGGGAACTTGATCGGCTGAGACCTCAACGACCTGGTCGGATGCGCCGATGGTCAGGACAGCAGCGACGTTCAGGGAGTCGTCGGCGTGAACCTCAAGGCCTTTCTGCTCGAATCCTTTGAATCCCTGGGCGCTTACCTTAACGCTGTAGATATCGGGAATAAGGTGACCGGCGGTGAATTGGCCATCGCCGTTGCTGGTAACCGTGATGGACGTTCCTTTGGCGACATCGCTTACGACGACGGTCGCATTGGGAATGGCAGCACCGGTGGAATCGGTTACCGTTCCGGCAATCTGTCCAAAGATTGCTTGTGCCAGCGCACTGTGTCCGGAGGCCAGAAGAATGGCGACCGCGCCCACAGCGAGCGACAACTTCAGATATTGAAACTTACTTCTCATGTCACTCCCCCTCAAAATTGCTTTCCTTGTTTCTCTGCTTTCAACTCACTTTGGCCTGTCGGCCTGCCTGATGGAACAGCCCTGCGCTTGTCAATGGTGCTTCCTCTTTGGGAAGAGACTGGTTCCGTTGAAAGTGACGAATCGATTGCGCTCGTAACCCTAATGACGCTGTCGCAAGATTGTCAACTGTTTTATCGGGAAGTTCAGAGATTTATGTCATCCAAATGTTATGACAATTGAATTCGAGGTAACGCTTTCTCTAATGGCTCGCTTAAACGCTTGTGTTCATGGATTTCTAGCGGTATTTTGCCGACCCGATGCAGGCTCTGAGAAATCGTTTACTTGAAATTGACCCCTTTTCAAAATGAATGACATGACAGATTGTTCCTCTTCTGCAACGGAATGCTATATTTCTTCACGTTGCCTTTGGAGGCTCCCGATGGACCTGTACCCTGCCCGCCAGCGCCTGTGTCGCAGTGCGCGCGCGCTGCGCCGCTCGGCCATAACGGCGCTCGCAGTTGCCGCAATTGCCTCTCTGCCCCTGACCTTGGGGATTGCCGGGGCGCAGACGAACCCCGCCAGTGGCGATCCCTGGTGGAAGCATGCCGTGGTCTATGAGATCTACCCGCGCTCGTTCCAGGATTCGAATGGTGATGGCGTGGGAGACCTGAACGGCATTACGCAGCGCATGGGTTACCTGCAGGGCCTGGGAGTGGATGCGATCTGGATCGCGCCGATGTATCCGTCACCCCAGAAGGATTTTGGTTACGACATCTCGGACTATGAGGCGGTCGATCCGCAGTACGGTACGCTGGCGGACTTCGACAAGCTCGTTGCCGAGGGCAAGAAGCACGACGTGCGGGTGGTGCTGGACATGGTGTTGAACCATACCTCCGACAAGAGCCAGTGGTTTATCGATTCGGCTAGCTCGCGCACCAACCCGAAGCATGACTGGTATGTGTGGAACGACGGCATCGCAGCCGACTCCCCGGGTCTGACTGCGATTCAGAAGAAAAACGAACATGAGGGCAAAGTTCCGCCGAACAACTGGGTGTCGATCTTTGGCGGCACTCCCTGGGAGTGGGTGCCGGCAGTGCACCAGTTTTACTATCACGAATTTGAGAAGGAGCAGCCGGACCTGAACTGGCGCAATCCGGTGGTGGAGAAGGCCTGCTTCGATGCGATGCGCTTCTGGCTGGACCGCGGTGTGGCAGGGTTCCGGCTGGACGCGATTCCGACGCTGTTTGAAGACCCGCAGCTTCGGAATGAGCCTGAGACAGGGGGAACGAATGCCTATGGCGACGCGAATGTAAGCGACATCTATACCAGCAATCTGCCGGAGGTGCATGACGTGATCCGGCGAATGCGGGCGATGGTTGCTACCTATCCGGGCGACCGGGTGTTGATCGGCGAGACGTATCTGCCGAATACCGCGGAGCTGGATAAGTGGTACGGCGGCGAGGCCAAGGATGAGTTGCAGCTTCCTATGGACATGCTGATCGGGATGAATGGCGACCACGCAAAGCTCGACGTGGCGAAGTTCCGGCAGCATCTTGAAGAGGTGCAGACGCAGGTGCATGGGTCGCAGCCGCTGATCGTCTTCGACAACCACGACAATATGCGCGCGATCGATCGCTATGGCGATGGTGTGCATAACGGCGACATCAACAAGCTGCTGGCGACGATGCTCTTTACGACCAAGGCGACGGCGCTGATGTACTACGGCGAAGAGCTGGGGATGCCGACGACGGTGCCAACGCGCAAGGAAGATGTTCGCGATCCGACCGGCTTGAACGGATGGCCGAAGGAGAAGGGCCGCGATGGCGAGCGCACGCCGATGCAGTGGACGCCGGGGCCGCAGGCGGGGTTCAGTACAAATCCGAAGACGTGGCTGCCGATTCCTGCAAGCTACAAGACGATCAACGTTGCGGTGGAGTCGAAGGAGCCGGACTCGCAGCTTGAGTGGTTCAAGAAGCTGATTGAGCTGCGCCGCACATCTTCTGCACTGCGCGATGGAAAGATGACGATGCTGGATACGAGCAACAACGACGTGCTCTCCTACGTGCGTTCGACCGGGTCGGGAGCGGCGGTGGTGGTGGCGATGAACTGCACGGCGGAGGCGAAGACGATCTCGCTGGACGTGAGCGGCGCGGGTGTTGCCGGGACCAAGGTGAAGACGCTGGCGACGGATGCGGTTTCGCTGAAGTCAACGAGCACGCTGACGAACGTCACGCTGCCACCGTTTGCGAGTTGGGTTGTGAGCGTGGAGTAGTGGAGCTTACCAGCGAATCGTAACTACTTGAGTTACATATCCTGTGCCGGGGGCGAAGTTCACATGCAGCTTGTCTGCATCGAGCTTCGCCCCTTCGATCTTCACGTCTATTTTCGTGTCGTTGCGGCGCAGGGTCAGGACCGATTCGGTGCCACCGATGGCTTCCAGTTCGAGGCGAAGCGAATGGGCATCGTGAGATTCGCTGAGAACCTTCATCTGTGCGGTGCGTGCGCCGGGCAGCGGGAGACCGTGACTGATGGCGACCTCGACGGCCGGTAGCGGCATGCGCATTGTGGTCCCATCGCCAGAGGCTCCGGCGAGATGGACCTTCGATCCGGCGGTTTGAAGCAGCGCAACGACGAGCGTTGAGCGTTCGCGCTTGAAGGATAGATCGACAGTGGCGTCTCCGACATGGATGCGCTTCACCTCGGCCCCATCCCAATCTGCGGGAAGGTGAGGATCTACGGCGACTTCGTGTTTCAGTGCGTCGACGCCGATGCCGAACATGCCGCGCAGAACAGGTGTGATGACCATGGCCGAAGACCAGAGCTGGTGGCTGGTGCTGCGGCCGAAGGGCTCGAAGAGATCGCCGGAGAGGAGCTCGGTGACGGCACCGATGTCCTGGGCGTGGGTGAGGTCGGCGTTCTGCATGGCGCTCTGGTAGCCGGCGAGCGCGTTGCCGGAGCGGTACTGCGCGAGGGCCGCCCAGCCGGTGAAGAGCGGCCAGACCGAGCCCTGGTGGTAGCTTATGGGATCGTAGAGCGGATCGCTGGCGGCGATGTCGCGCGCACCCCAGTCCGTGGCGAAGTCGTGCGAGGCCCAGCGACGGAGGCTTGCCCGAGGGTGATCGATTCCCTTCCCTCCGTTCCACCAGGCGATGGTGGGGTAAATGGTTGCGGTGGTGTCGAGGGTGCCGTTGTTTTGACTGAAAGCGTAAGCATCGGCTGTCGAGCCGTAATACTCTCGTTCGATGATGCCGTGCAGTTTTACGGCACGGGCGCTGGCTGCAGTTGAGATGTCTGCAGAGCCGAGTAGTGTGGCTAGATCGCTCATCGCGCGCGAGGCCTGTTCGTCGAGGAGCGCGAGATAGACCTCTTGCTTCGGCATTCCGGGCGGCCAGCTTTCGACCCAGCCTGTTCCCTGCGCGTTGTCGTAGATGCCGTCGCCATCGGCGTCGTGCGTGGTCTCGAAGGTCCATGCGTTCATCACGGCGTCACTGTGCGCCTGTAAAAACGCGACGTCGCCACTGCTGCGGACGTAGTCGAGCATTGCGGTGAGGAAGAGCGGCGTGGCGTCGGCGGCGGCGTACTCGTAGGGCAGAGACTTCCAGTCGAGTTCGCCGGCAGTCTGCGAGTATTCGTGCATGACCTTGCCGTCGGCGCGTTGGCGCTTCATCAGGAACTCGAGCTCGATCTTCGCGAGCGCGGAGTCGCCGTAGCTGTCGATGGCGTAGAGCGTGTAGAGCGAGTCGCGCCCGAAGAACCAACCAAAGCCAGGGCGTGCGGAGTCACCTGAAGCGAAGTATCCGGCGACGAGGCCGATCTCGCCATCGGGAGCGCGGGCCTGGAGTTGGTCGATTGAGGTCTCGGCCCACGAGAAGTCTTCGTTCAGGCCGGCGTCGGGTGTGACGATCTCGGTGACGGTGTGTTCGAGCTTGCGATAGCGGTCGGCGTGAGCGGTGTAGAGCGATGGAATCTGGCCGTCCATCTCGGCGAGCTTTGCGCGTAAGGCCGCGCTGGAGGCGGTCGCCTTGGTGCTGCCGACGGCCATCAATAGCGGATAGAACTTGTCGCGGTCGGTCTTGGGGTCTATATGCAGGCGAAACTCGAGTGGGTGAGTCTGGGGCTGCTCTTGATACGGTGCCATGATGCCGGAAGTGGCTCCGGGAAGGGCGACGGCGCCAGAGAAGTCGTCGAAGTCCGAGTGAAGAATGTAGAAGCCGCTTTTGCCCTCGGCAACCCACTCTGGGGAGGGCTGGCCGCTGCTAAGGGCTGGCCACATCTTGCGCAGTTCGCCGGAGAAGCGGAAGGTGAGGTCGACGGGGCGGACGGAGTCGACCTGGAAGAGGACGACCGTGCCTGTGCCGTCGGGCATTTCATTCGGCGCAAACATGATCTGGCGCAGCGTCATGGCGATGTGCGAGTAGGTGATTGTCGTGCGGTCGGGGCGAACCTCGATCTCGCGGGCCATGGAGTTGAGATCGAGCGGGACGGGATAGCCTTCCACGTTCGCTTCGATGGTCATGTGGCTGATGAGCTTGACCGGAAGTACCCAGCCCTCGAAGACTCCCTGCTGCTGGCCGACGATCACGCCGCGCTGACCTGCGACCGTGAAGGGCACCTTCGTCTGCACGCCCTGGCGCAGCACCGGACCATCATCGCGAAGCGGAAAAGCGTTCACCGGATGAAGGGCAGGCTGCTGCGCCGCCGCGTGGATCGGTGAAAGTGCGAGTACGGAAGCGAGCAGGCGGTACAGCATGGATACACCCCTTGAAAGCGACCTAATTCTACCTTGCAAACTGTAGAGCCAGTTCCGTAGGATGGGCAGCTATGAAGACCGTATTTTCTGTTCGATCATTGACGCTTGCGGCTGTCCTGCTTTGCTCCCCTTTTGCTCTCTACTCCGGTACGGCGTTGCATGCCCAGAGCTCCACTGCGGCTGCGAAGGTGGGCATACTCAATCGCGAGCAGGCAGCAGCGATTCTGCCGGAGAAGGTCTTCTATCGCGGCCTGTCCGCGCCTATCCAGGCACGCAACTCGGGCGGCGTGAGGTTTGCAGATTCGAAACTGATACTGGCGGCGTTGGTGGATACGTCGGGCTACTCGACTGCGGTAAAGGAGACCTACCAGGCGTACCTGATTACCGAGGTGCCGCTGATGCTGGGCGATAAGACCCTCGCTCCAGGGGCGTACGGCTTCGGCTTCATCGCCGACGACAAGATGGTGGTATTGGACCTGGGAGCTAACCAATTGTTCACGACCACGACGACGCGGGATGCCGCGCTGCCGAGGCCGAACCCGCTGCAGGTGTTGCCTGACCCAGGCTCCGCCAGCCGTTACCGTCTTTACTTGGGCCGCAGCTATGTGACGTTTGAAGCCGCGCCAAAGCAGAACTAGATGCTGAAGTCGTTTGTCTTTGCGGGGGGCGTGACGGCCGCGCTCCTTCTGCTCCCCCGCCCGTGCGAGGGTCAAGCCGCCAAGTCGAAGGATACAGACCTGAGCGCAGCGAAGGCGGCAATGACACATGGCGTCGCCTCCATGCAAGCTGGAGACATCGTCAGCGCGAAGCGCGACTTCTCTGACGTCGTCCGACTGGCCCCGCAGGTAGAGCCCGGACACTCCGCGCTTGGTTCAGCACTGCTGGCGCTCGGCGAGAATGAGAGCGCGGTGCGCGAATTGGAGATCGCACGCAAGCTCGCTCCGGATGACTATGCCGCCGCGATCAACCTGGGCCGGGCGCAGGCTGCGCTGGGACACTACGACGACGCCGTGAAGTCATTCGCGGCGGCCCTTGCAAGTGCGCCTGCAACAGCACTTTCGCCTGATGAGACGCTCGCCTACGCGAGGGCGCTGGCAGCAACCGGTCAGCTTCAAACCGCTGTCGAGCTGCTGCAGCGTAGCGTCGATGCGGCATCGGAGTCTGCTCCGTTGCAGGATGGTCTGGGTACAGCACTGGCGCAGCAGGGCAAGCTGGATATGGCCCTGCCGCACTTCGAACGTGCTGTGGCGATCGATCCGGCACTGGCGGCTGCTCAACTCCACGCGGCTGCGACACTGCTGGCGCTGGACAGGGCCTTCGAGGCCATTCCTTATGCCGAGAAGGCAGTTGCGGCGATACCTGACAACTTCGACGCACGGCTTCAACTTGGGCGGGCGCTCTCCGCAGTGCATCGCGATACTGAGGCGATTGTGCAGCTGCATCGCGCAGCGGAGCTTCGGAGAAGATCGCAAACGGTCGACGCACTCTATTCACTTGCACTCGCGCTGCAGGCGAGCGGAGACGCAGCAGGCTCGCTTCCGCTGTTTGCGGAGGCGACCTCAGACACGACAACGAAGACATCTTTTGCGCGCGGGTCAGCATTGATCAACTATGCGCTTGCCCGCGTGCTTACAGGCGATGCGGTGGGCGCTCTGCCACTCTATGCGCAGGCGCTGGCGATTGGCCCTGACTCTGCAACGCTGCGCGAGGACTTTGGAGCGGCGTATCTGCAGAAGGCGGACCTCGATCACGCGATTGAGCAGTTCAAGGCGGGGCTGGCGATTGAGCCAGACAACGCCCATCTGCACTATGACCTGGGGCTCGCGTACAAGCTAAAGGACAACCTCGCGGACGCCGTACCGGAGTTCGAGAGGTCGGCTGCACTCGATGCCACGCTGCCCGATCCGGCTTATACGCTGGGCATCATCTACATGCAGCAGGGACGGTATCCCGAAGCAGTTGCGAGCCTGAAGCGCGCGACAGCGCTGCGGCCCGAGAATGGCGACGCATGGGCGTTGCTGGGTGGCGTGTTGAAGGACTCTGGCGACGCCACCGCAGCGACCGATGCGCTGCGTCATGCGATCGAGCTGCAGCCTGATCAGCCGAGTTTGCATATTCAACTCGCGACGTTGGAGAGCCAGGCCGGGCATAAAGAAGAAGCCGCGGCAGAGCGCAAGGCCGCCGCTGATCTCAGCCGGGCGGCGATGAGCCATCAGCGTGCGGAGTTTGCGCTGAAGAGCGGACGCACGCTGCTGGAGCAGAATAAGCTGGACGATGCTGTCTTTCAATTGACCACCGCAGCCCACGCTGAACCGTCGCTTGCTGAGCCTCACCGCTTGTTAGCAGAAGTCTATATGCGGCAGGGGAAAGCCGCGGATGCGGCGGTGGAGCGACAGCAGGCTGAGGCATTGGGTTCGGCGAAGAAACCGTGAGCCTCGAACCAGAGTACCGAGCGTCAAAGAAGGTTTGCTTGAACGCTGTGCCGACATACCGACGTCTCTTCGCATTCGCATGGATAGCGCTCGCGATGTCTGTGCTGTATGTCAACGCGCCGAAGATGAGCGTCGTTCATGCGATTCCGGGCGACCGGGCGAGGCTCGAGAATCCGGATGCGGCGTGCGCTACGTGCCATCAAGCCATCTATGAGAAGTATCGCCAGACGGGCATGGCGCGCGGCAGCGGCGTAGCGATGGACGGGTTGATCGCCGGAGGGTTTCATCACGTTCCGTCTGGAGTCGACTACCGCGTCTTCGAGCGGGATGGTTCGGCATGGATGTCATACTCGCGTCCGGCGGCGGCAGCTCAAGGAGCCCTCGGCGGAGAGCGGCGGGTTGAGTTCTATGTTGGCTCCGGCCATCGCGGACGGACGTACCTCTTCAACGAGAGTGGCCGCTGGTACGAGCTTCCCATCAACTACTACACGCGACGCGCGGCGTGGGACATGGCACCCGCGTTCGACAACGCGACAGCCATGCCCGCGCCGCTGCCGGTCGATCCAAACTGCCTGCACTGCCATGCGACGGACGTGCAACCGTCTTTGCAAGATGCGCGAAATCATTACGCGGCAGTACCGTTTCGGCAGGGCGGCATCGGATGCAGCGCGTGCCACGGCGATCCCACGCAGCACCTCGCGCAGAAGGGTCAAGGACCGATTGTGGACCCCGGCAAACTGCCTGTCGCCGAGCGCGACAGCGCGTGCATCCAGTGCCATCTTGAGGGCGATGCGGTGGTCTATCGGCCGGGGCGATCGCTGGCGCAGTTCAAGCCAGGGGACAAGCTCTCGGACATCGCCGTGTACTTTGTGCGCGCAAGCGAGCCCGGTGATGGACGGCGCGCGACCAGTCAGTACGAGGCGCTGCTGCGGAGTGCGTGCAAGCGAGCCAGCGGCGACAAGCTGACCTGCACGACGTGCCACGATCCGCACTCCGATCCCTCGCCCGCCGAGCGGGTCGCGTACTTCCGCGCACGTTGTCTTGCATGCCATACGCAACCGGCCATGGCAACGCATCACCCTGAACAGCAGGACTGCGCGACCTGCCACATGCCTACGCGGAAGACGGTCGACATCTCGCATGAGCAGGTGACCGACCACGACATCGAGGCGCGGCCAGCTTCGCAGGGTGGTTTGCAGCTTGCGACGCTAGGAGCGGATGATGCGTTGAAGCTCGTGGCTGTCGGCGGGTTTGAGGCGGGTGCGCGCGAGACGGGACTTGCCTATGCACAGCTTGCAGAGCGCGGTGATCGTGCAGCTGCGCGGACGGCGCTGGGGCTGCTGGCAAAGCTGCCATCAAGAGTTCCGACTGATGTCGATGTCGCCGTTCGGCTTGGGTATCTGGAGCAGATCAGCGGCGATGCGGTGAAGGCCGCGGCCTCCTACAAGTCTGCTCTCGAGGCCGACCCATGGGAACCGACTGCGCTGGCGAATCTGGCAGTGCTCGATGCTGGATCGGGCCATGTGACGGAGGCGATCCATTTGCTTCAGCGGCTGGTGGACGCCGATCCTTCGCGGACTGCGGCGGGGTTGAACCTGGCTTTCATCGAGTGCAGTCTGGATCGGCGCGAGCAGGCACTGGTGTTGCTCGGGCAGCTTCGGCGGTCAAATCCCGATGACCCGAAACTGCGGCGCTTCGCGGACACGGGCGAGTACGCGGGGCAGCACTGCTCGCTGAATCCGGAGTTGCCGAAGAAGTAGTCGCCGTCACAAAGAACAAGCCCCGCAGACTTGTGATCTGCGGGGCTTGCTGATGAGAGAACCGAGGGTTGCAGTTAGAAGGTATAGCGGACGGAGACCTGTCCGCGACGAGCGTTGGTGCCGTCGGGGAAGCCCTGCGAGGCATTTCCGATTCCAGCGCCCGGAACAGGCTTGAGCGCTCCAATGGTATTCGCCGCGTCCAGGGTGACCGCGTTGTAAGTCACCTCGCGCACCGAGGTGATGGTGATGTAGTTGAAGACGTTGAAACCCTCGAAGTTCAGCGTGAGGCTCTCTTCGCGAGGAAGTTTGAACTCCTTGGTCAAACGCGCATCGGTGCGGATCGTCGTTCCCAACGGCAGACCGCTGCGCGGCTGAAAGGGCACCCGCTGGTAGGAGGCGAATCCGATTCCGTCACCGCTTAGAGTGTTGTTTCCGTTGGGTTCGGTGAAGGCGCCCGAGGGGAGCTGGGTGACTTCGTAGTAGGGATCCACTCCCTGCTGCGAGGCATAGGTCTCAATGCCGGAGAGCTGCCAGCCGTTGAGGGACTGATTGAGAAGCGTAGATCCATAGCTCCTTTGCGGTGCGGCGATCACTCCACTGGCCACAAGACGATGGCGCTGGTCAAGAGGCGAACGCCCCTTTTCGGTGCGCGGAAGTCCGTTCAACACCGACAGCGGCGGGTCGGTGTAGTAGATGTTGTCCGCTCCGTTGCCCAGACCGAGGTCGATGGCATGAGACCAGGTGTAGGCGAGATCAAAGGTCGTGTTCTTCGACTGGCGGCGAGTCAGCGTCACGGCCAGGCCGTCGTAGTACAGCTTGCCGCCGTTGTAGATGTGGTTGAGCACGGCGTACTTCGGGTCGTGCGTGGCCGTATAGATAGGAGTGGTGTAGCTCCCGGTCTGGTTTCCGTTGGCGTCGAGGATCTCGTAGGTGTAGGTCTGGGTGGGTGCCACCAGGTTGTCATCCTTGCGAGTAAGGAAGTCCTGCCCAGTGTTCCAGAGATACGAAGCCGAGAGCGTGGTCTTGGCGTCGAGTTTCTGCTCCACCGTAAAGTCGGCCTGCTCCGTGTAAGGCGTCTTCAGGTTGGGATCAGCATAGGTGACATTCGTCTGGGAGGTGGCGCTGCTCGATAGATCGTAGTTGGGGAACTTCGGTGCGCCTGTCTCGCCCGGCACAAAGAAGATCGTCTGCTGGATGACTCCATTACGCTGCTGAAGCCGGATGACGCTTGCGGAGGGCAGGCGCGCGTAAGAGATGCCGTATCCGCCGCGGACGACCGTCGCGCCGTTGTTCATCGAGTAGGCGAAACCCAGGCGTGGCGCGAAGTTGTCCTTCGGCTGGTTGAGCTTGGCCGTCTGCGGATAGTCCGGATTCTCGGGTGGCTGCGTGAACCGGTTGAACTCATAACGCAGACCGAGATTCAGCGTGAGCTTGGCGCTCAGCTTGTACTGGTCCTGACCATAGAAGTTGTAGTCGCGAACGATGGCGCGGGTGAGCAAAGGACCGAATCCCTGAAGGAAACCGTAGTAGTGCTGGCCCGCGCTGGGATCGGTTGCGCTGGGCGTCAGGTCCTGTGCCCAATCGGTGACGGTGCCATAGAAGAACTCGCCCCGCGCGAAGAAGAGAGCGTCTTCCACGTCGCGCAGATAGTTGGTCTCTACACCGAACTTCAACTGGTGCTTCTGGATGGTCTTCGAGAAGCTGTCGACGAAGAGGAAGCGGTCTTCCGACGGCTGCGAGTTCGGAATGTTGACCGACTCACCAAGATTTGCGAGGTCGCCGGCGGTGAGACCGGATGCAAGGCCATCTGCCGGGGCCAGCGCCGGGTTCAGGGACTGTTTGCGGGTGTCCTTGAACCAGCCGAAGCGGAATTCATTGAGGGCGCTACTGGAGACCACATGCGTCTCCGAGAACCGCGCCCAGCGGGTGAGGTCGATCTGGTTGCCGTTGGGATAATAGCCACTGCCATCACCCAGCGCCGATGCGCTGACCGTGCCGTTGGGAGAGGCGAACTGCATCAGGTTGAAGTTGGCGCTGAAGCTGTCCTTCTCAGTGGGGCGATAGTCAAGCTTCAGGAAGCCGATGTTCTCGTTCAGCTTGCGCGGAAGCGTGGCGAAGGTCTTCTGGATGTATGCCTGGGCCGCGGCGCACTGGGCGGGAGTGGCGAAGTCGGTGTCGGTTGGGTCGTTCGTAGGGTTCGTGTCGCAGCCCGTCGCCTTGTTGTTGTTATTGTTAAAGGCCCCAACAGAGTTCAGCTCGCTGCCGGTGGTGGACGAGACCAGCGGACGGCTCTCGCGCGTGATCTCGGTGTTGGCGAAGAAGAAGAGCTTGTCCTTGATAATGGGACCGCCGACGCTACCGCCAACCTGATGCCGCCAGTTGGGCGGATTGAAGAGCTGCCCGGTGAGGCCCAGCGAGTAGGGGTCGGTCGCATTCAGGGTGCGGTTCTTGAAGAACTCGAACGCCGAGCCGTGGAAGTTGTTGGTGCCGCTCTTGGTGAGGGTGTTGACGATACCCCCAGCGGCGTGGCCGAACTCGGCGCTATAGCCTGAGGTCTGTACCTGGAACTCCTGGACTGCGTCCTGGCTCAAGGGTGAAAAGGCGCTGGTGCTGCCGGCGTCATCCTGTCCCCACTGCTGGGTGACGTCGATACCGTCCTGAAGGAAGATGTTGTTGCCGGGAACGCCGCGGAAGGTGACCTCGCCGCCGGCGCCGTCGGTGGTGACACCGGGCGTGAGGAGAACGAACTGGTCCACGCGGCGGCCATTGATTGGGAGTTCGTTGATCTCTTTCTGGTCGACGAGCGCGGATACGCCAGAGCGGGTGGTGTCGAGCTCGGAGATGGAGGCATCAACGGTTACGGTCTCAGTTGCCTGGGAGATGGTCAGCTTAATCGCAACTCCCGTGGTCTCGCCGACGTGAACGCTGATCTTAGTCGCTTCGTAGGTGGCGAATCCCGGCACGGTGACGGTGACCTTGTAGCCATCTTCAGGGGGGAGCGAAGACGCTTCGAAGTTTCCATCGGAGCTGGCGACGATCTCGCGCTTCAGTCCGATCTTGGCGTTTGTCACGACCACCGACGCTTTGGGGACAACCGCGCCCGCCGCATCAGTGACCGTTCCGTTCAGCGCTCCCAGACCTGCGAGCGATTGCGCGAACGCGACGGGCTCAAGGTTGATGGCGGCGAGATTGAACGCGAAGACGGAGCCAGCCAGAAGGCCGGCGCGAAGAAGCGTCCTGGTGGCACGTTGCACGGTGCTCGATGAATGAGGAGAACGACGAAGAGTCTTGCCTGACATAGTGACCTCGCGAAGAAAGTGACGACGACCTGTGGAAGTTGAAACTCGGTAAACGATTGCAAGGGCCTTTGCGTGGGCCCGTAACGAAATGGAGATCAGGCGACGCGCCATGGCGTCGCAAACTGGACTGAGAACCAAGACCAGGGAGGTGAGAAGCGCTGCTGCCTCTGCGGTCGGCGATGAGTTCAGGACGGCTCGGTCCCTCACTTCAGCGCGACTGGCAAACCTGGGTTTCGCCTGGAACCCATGAAGGGCTCAGAGCGATAAATTATCTGGAAGATGCTTTATTTGAGCACGGGCCGTCCTCGCGCGTCTAATCGATTATCGTGATGCCGTAATCACTTTTGGAGCGTCCGACGTGGTCGGGATCGGGCTGGCATCTTCGAAACCCTTGTCCTGGCTGGCGAAAACCCGATTGACATGCAGTTACCAACGGATTAACGTTGGGTTATCGCAAGAAAAATTTATTGAGGTTCACTCCACTGGAACTCCGGCACCTCACCTCGTTTATCGCGGTTGCCGAGAGGAAGAGCTTCGTACACGCAGCCGAGCACCTTCACCTCTCGCAGCCTGCCGTCACAGCCCAGATCCAGCGGCTGGAGGAGGAGCTTGGCGTCCAGTTGCTGGACCGCAACCGGCGGTCAGTGCGATTGACTCCAGCCGGGGAGACATTCCTTACCGGCGCCCGCGCGACGCTTGAGAGCGCCAACGACGCCATCCTTGCGACGCAACGCGTGGCCCGCGGCGAGACCGGTCGCGTCCGCATCGGCTTTCCTCCGTCGGTGCTGAAAGAGATCATGCCGAAGATCATGATCGAGTTCCATAAGCAACATCCGGGGATCAAGCTTGACCTGTTCTCGTTGCACACAAGCCTGACCATCGCGGCGCTTGAAGAAGACAACATCGACATTGGCTACGTCCGCCTGCCGGTTGAAGCGAAAGGGTTGCGTATCACTCCGGTCCACCATGAGCCGCTCGTCGTCTGCCTGCCGCGAGGCCATCGACTGGCCGCACGCCCGCACGTACGGATGGAAGATCTGCGGGAAGAACGGTTCATCCTCTACGAGCGCAAGTGGGCACCTGGATTTCACGACCACTTTCTCGAACTCTGCCGCGAGGCCGGCTTTCAACCGGTTGTGGCGCAACAGATCGATGAGATGTATCTTGCCGCAACGCTGGTTGCGACGGGCGTGGGCATCGCGATCATTCCACGCATGGTGCTCTCGCTGCCGAATGATTCCATCGTCGTGAAGCCGATCGTTGGCAGTGCTGAGCCCGCACTCTCTGAACTTGGTGTGGCGACCCGTGCGGGCGAGCCTTCGCCGGTGATCCGGTCGATCATCTCTATCTCGTGCGCGATTGGGAAGCGTCACTCGGCGCTGGAAGTCGCGTAAGCTTCCCGATGTCGCGTAATCTTTAAGGCGAACCCTTCCGGCATCGAGGTCTGAACCTCCTCAGACGACCAAGCTGGAAACCCAGTGAGGAAGATCATGTCCCAGAACTACCAGAGTCAGGATGTCTGGAGCCGCGCCACGTCGGTCAACGGCTTCCCTTTCGATGAGCTGCGCTCCGTGCTGCAGAAGTCGATTCGCCGCGGCCTGATTGAAGAGGCGGTACTTGCCGCGTATGAGTTCTTCTCGAGCGGCCCCGAAGCCGAAGAGGTGCTCTGGCGCAGGCTTGAGATCATCGCCACGGAAGATGTTGGCTTTGGCTTGATCGAGGCACCGGTGATCCTTGAGTCTTTGAATCAGCAGCGTCTGCGCATGGCCGATCGCGGCGATCGCTGGATGTACTCCGTCCATGCAGTGCGCCTGCTGGCGACGGCGAAGAAGGACAACACCTCAATGGAGCTTGCATGCTGGGCGCAGTTCGCGACGGCGAATGGCGAACGCAAGGTGGTCGTTGAAGACTTCATGGTCGACCTGCACACGCGGCGCGGCGCAGAGATGGGACGCGATGTGAAGCACTGGTGGCTGGATGGGGCGAAGCTTCGCAACAAGCTCTCGGAAGAGCAGACGCCTTGGGGCAAGTATCTCGATGAACTTTATCTTGGCAAGAAAAAAGAAGATACGCCGAAGGAATAGCGGCACTGGCTGCGCGCTCCATCTATCACGGCTCGCGCAGCCTTATTTGTAACGTTCGTGGACCCTAATTTCGACCGCTCCGCCGATCGTGTAGAGGATCGCAGAGAGCGCCATCGCGGCAAGGCTTGCTCCCCATGCACGTTCTGTCTGGAAGGCCTGGCTGGTGAGCGCGAACATGTTGCCCAGGCCGCCCGTCTGCATAAGATACTCGGCGACCATCGTCACCAGCACGCTGGTCGCAGCCCCCACGCGCAGAGCAACGGCCAGGCTAGGCACGGCCGCTGGCAGAGCAAGTGAGAGAAGCTGCCGGCTGCGTGAGGCGGCGAGAACCTGGAAGAGTTCACGCGACATGGGTGGAAGAGCGCGCAGGCCAGCGGTGGCGAAGACGAAGCATGGGAAGAACGACATCACGGTGACGGTGACGAACTCCGTGCGGCTCTCGTAACCGAAGATGCGAGCGAGCAGCGGGATGAGGCAGACCACCGGCGTAGAGCTGATGAGTAGTGCCGCTGGGCCTATGGTGCCAGCAAAGAGCCGCCAGCGCCATGCTGTGACTGCGAGCAGCAACCCGATAGACATGCCTGCTGTGAGACCGCCGAGACCGAATGCAAGCGTCCATAGCGAGGGCCGCAGATAGATCATCGGGTTCAGCACCATATCGCGCAGGACAGATAACGGCGAGACGATCACGATGCTGTTGTAGTGATTCGCCATGACCCATATCTGCCAAAAGGCAAAGATGGCGATGAGTCCCCACGCGTGCTCGAAGATCCTGATTGCGACACGGATTATGCGGCCCATCACGCGAACCTCCGCGCGACGAAGCGTTCGAGTAGATGCGCGATGCTATAACCGGAGAGCGCGAGCCCCGCGACCAACAGGACAGCCGCCCACATCAGTGGAATCTCGAAGTTCTGCATGGTGTTCAGGATAACGATGCCAAGGCCCGTCGGCGCTCCGAACCACTCGCCGACAATCGCACCGATCATCGCTGCGGTCATGGACACTTTCACCCCGCCGAGAAACGATGGCAGAGCAGAAGGTATCTCAAGATAGAAGAGCCGCTTCAGTTTGCCCGCGCCGAAGGTGGTCATCATCCTGCCCAGGCTAGTCGAGGCCGTCCGCAGGCCGGAGCTAACAGCAATGTAGATGAGAAAGGATACGGGGATGGTCGCGAGTAGCGCGGGCGTCAGCTCGCGGCTGACCATCAGGATGAAGATCGGGCCGAGAGCTACTGCGGGGATGGCATTGATCGTGACAGCGAGCCGGTCGAGGCCGGGGCGCAGCGGTGTCAAAAGATGTGCAACCAGCGCGGTTACAATTCCGACAACGATGCCGACCAGCAGACCGGTAAGAGCGGACTTGCCCGTTGCCATAGCCGACTTGTAGAGCAGCGCAGCAAACCTTGGCTGCATGAAGACCTGCGCGATCTTGCTTAGCGCCGGGACCGAAAGGCCGAGCGCGCCGGAGCGTGCGAGCAATTCCCACGCGGCGAGCAGGCACAGCTGCACGGCGACGATCAGAGCGATTTGTCTGCCGCTTGTCCTCTCACGATGTCCCTTCATTTGAGCGATGGCTCCAGAAGGACCGTAAGGTAGTCGGTGAGCCTATGAAACTCTTCGGAGCGCATGAGCTCGACGGGGCGCGGGCGCGGGAATGGGACGTCGATCCTCTCGACGATGGTGCCGGGTCGGCCGCCGAGAACGATCACACGATCCGCAAGGAAGATCGCCTCTTCAACCGAGTGCGTGACCAACAGTGTCGTCGGCTTGCGCTCCAGCCAGATGCGTTGCAGCTCAACATTCATGCGCATGCGTGTGACGGCATCGAGTGCGCCGAAGGGTTCATCGAGCAACAGCAGCGCGGGGTCGAGGCACAGCGAGCGCGCAATTGCAGCCCGTTGCCGCATGCCACCCGATAGCTGGGATGGGCGGGCGTGTTCAAAGCCAATTAGGCCGACGAGCTCGATGAGGTGCTTGATGCGCGACTTGTCTACTGTGACGCCGGCAATTTTGTAAGGCAGGGCGAGGTTACTCTCGATGGAGAGCCACGGCAGCAGCGCGTGATCCTGGAAGGCAATACCCAAGCGATGTTGATCGCGCAACGCCGCGGGCGGTTCGCCGTCGATCGAGATAGCCCCCGTAGAGACGTCCTCGAGAGCGGCGACGAGATGGAGCAGTGTGCTCTTGCCGCAGCCCGACGGACCGATGAGCGCGACGAACTCTCCTTGTGCGACGGAGAGATCGACTCCCTGAAGCGCAGTCACCGAGGCCTTGCGATTCAGAGCATACGACTTGCTGACGTTGCTGATCTCAATAGCGGCCATGGTTTACGCGATGGCCTTATCGTAGCGTTCCATGATGTTCGAGTAACGCGAGGCAACCTTCTCCTTCATTGCAGTGAGGTCGACAGTGAGCAACACGCGGTCTTTCATGACGATGCGGCCGTCGATGATAACCGTGCGAACGTTGGGGCCGACGGTGCTCTCGGCAAGCGTGATGCGCGGGTCGTGGTTGGGAAACTGGGCAAAGCTGTCGCTCTCGACGAGGATCAGGTCAGCGAGCTTGCCTACCTCAAGCGAGCCAATCTTGTCCGGCAAACGGGCGGCCTGCGAGCCCCCACGCAGCGCAGCCGCTAGCATCTGCTCATGCGTGATGGGGGCTTCGATGTGGTACGGCGTGCCTCCGACCGCCTGTTGACCTACTGTTGCTGCATGGACTATCTCAAACATATCGAGGCTACCGCGGGTTGCGGCACCATCGTTGCCCAGTGCCAGCCGGATGCCGCGATGCAGCATCTCCAGCACGCGCGGCACGCCCATGCTGTAGTTGTTGAAGGGACAGTGGCAGGCGGAGACGTTGCGATGCTGGTAGAGGTCGAGTTCCTTCAGGCTGAGCAGCACGGAGTGCGCAGCGTGGATATTCGCGTCGAGTGCGCCGATGCTCTCCATGTACTCGGCGGGTCGCAGACCCCACTTAGCTACGGAGTAGTCCACTTCATAGCAGCCTTCGCCAAGGTGCGTATGGATGGGCGTGTCGAGCTGCTTCGCCAGCGCGCTCATGCCCTGAGTGAGCGGCGTGGTGTTGACCATGATCTGCCGCAGCGAGAGCCATGCATTCACGCGCGGATGATGCTGCCAGCGTTTCACCAACGCTTCGTTCTGCTTCAGGGCTTCGTCGGTGGTGAAGCGCGAGCCAGCAGGGATGCTCTCGTCGCAGTCCATGGTCGAGAGAGCGATGCGGCCTCGGATGCCGATCTCGTTGGCGGCGCGGCCCATCTCATCTGGATGCGGGCCGCCGGCTTCGAGGAAGCAGGTGGTGCCGCTCGAGATCATCGAAGCGTAGGCCGCGAGGCCGCTACAGTAGATGTCCTCGGGCTCAAGACAGGCCTCAAAGGGGACAAGGTAGTTTGACCATCCGGGTTCCTTCAATTGGCCACGGCGGCGGATGGCCGCGAGTTTGCCGTGCAGGAACTGCTGCGCTGTGTGCAGGTGGCCGTCGACGAAGCCTGGCATGGCGATGAGACCTGAGGCGTCGAGCTTGTCTTTCGCGATGAAGCGTGACGCGGCTTCGCTGGCAGGGCCAACCCAGACAATGCTGTCGCCCTCGATGGCGATCGCAGCATCCTTCACTTCGGTGCCCGCCTCGTCGAACGCGACTACGTACGCGCCATGGATCAAGAGGTCTATCTGCTGCGGTTGCTCCACGTCTTCTCCTAAATTCCTAGGCTCTGGTAGGCCTCTTCCAACAAACTCATGTCCATGATCCGTGCTGGATCGGGCAGATTGGTGCGACCGGTGACCAGCGCCGCGCTGTACATATTTTTTTCGAGATCTTCGTTTGATATCCAGTAAGGGCCGCGTGATCCGGGCGTTTGGTAGAGCGGCAGCTGCAGCACGTTGGTGCGGAGTTCGTGGTCGTAGTTGAGACCGAGGTCCGCGCCGTAGCGGTCGACCGTGAGGTTCGCAGCGTAGGCAGGATCTTTGTCGTTGTCCATCTTGCCGCGGAGGCGTGCGCGAAGAAAGCCGACTATATCTTTGCGGCGGCGCTCGATGGTCTCTCGCTGTGCGAAGAGCAACGTCGAAGGAACTTTATAGCCGAGTTGATCGAGCCGCGTGACGAAGAAGTCTGTACCGAGTTTCATGCCCATGTTCTCGAAGACGATGGGCTGGTTGGTGATGAAACAGTAGTAGGCATCGCCAGCGCCATTCAGCAGCGCTTCCGGGGAGAAGCCGACGGGGATTAGCTGGTAGTCCGGCGCGAAGTGGTTCAGCTTGAAGGTACATTCGATGGTGGTGCGTTCGCTCGGGCCCTGCACAAGGAAACGCGAGCCGGGAAGGTCCGCGGGCTTGAGGATCGGCCGCTTCGCCAGCGTCATCAGGCCGCCGGGATGGACAGGAAAGATGGAGCCGATGATGACGAAGTCGTTGCCGCGAAGAATCGCATCGAGCAGCGGGAGCCACTCGGCATCGCCCATGTGGGCGAGGCCAGCGGCGACCTCGATGACGGGCTGCGGTGCGTTTGGGCCACCGGGCCAGATCTTCAGCGGGCAGTGCTCCTGCTTGAAGTAGCCGCGCGATTCGGCGACGAAGAGATCGGCGTATTCGACGTTCGGGACCCAGCCGAGGGCGACGATGAGGTCTTTGCTGGCAACCGAGCGGCAGCCAGAGAGCCACGGAGCTGCGGCGGCGGTCGCTATGCCGCTGCTTATAAATCTGCGCCGGCTCCATGCATCTGATTGGTCTGCTCTTTGCACTTGGTTCCTGTAAAGCTGGGGAATCACCTGAAGGTGTGTGCAGCCACAACAGCAGATTCCCTTCGGGAATGACAACAAAAGGAAGACGCTGCGACACCCAATGGGATCGGTCTACGCCAGAATATCGCGGATGACGCGGCCGGAGACGTCGGTGAGGCGGTAGTCGCGGCCAGCGTGGCGATACGTGAGCTTCTTGTGGTCCATGCCGAGCTGATTCAGGATGGTGGCCTGGAAGTCGTGGATGTCGCACTCGTTCTTTGCGACCTTGTAGCCATAGTCGTCGGACTCGCCATAGGTGATGCCGCCCTTGATGCCAGCGCCCGCGAGCCACGAAGAGTAGACCGAAGATTGGTGCGTGCGGCCCGCTTCGTTGGGAGCGCTATCGCCCGGAGCTCGGCCAAACTCGGTCGTCCAGACGACGAGCGTGTCTTCGAGCATGCCGCGAGACTTCAAATCTTGCAGCAGACCGGCGATGGCCTTGTCGACCTTCTTCGCGGAGGTCGCGTGCATCTTGATGTCGAGGTGCGCGTCCCAGTTGGTGTATTTGTCGGAGCCGGTGTCGATGAGTTCGACGAAGCGGACGCCGCGCTCCGCGAGGCGGCGCGCCATCAGGCACTGCCAGCCGAAGCCCTTCCTGGTGTCACGCGTAATGCCGTACATGGCGAGCGTCGCGTCGGACTCTTTGGTGATGTCGAAAACATCGGGAGCCTCCTTCTGCATGCCGTAGGCGGTCTCGAAGGTCTTGATGCGGGCGGCGAGGGTCTTGTCGGCATCGTGCTCGGCGAGGTTGCGGCGATTGAAGAACTCGATGAGGCCGAGGTCGAGGTCCTGCACTTCAAGCGAGGCCTTCCGCGTCATGTTGGGGATGGCCTCCTGTCCTGGAACGACGCGAATCCCCTGATGGCACGCGGGTAAGAACGATGAGTCCCAACAGGTTGCGCCGCCGTAGGGAACCTCGGGCGCGAGCACCATGTAGGAGGGCAGCTCCTTATCGTAAGTACCGAGACCATAGCTGACCCAGGAGCCGATGCTCGGACGAGCCTCGACGGCGGAACCGCCGTGGATCTGCATGACCGCCTGCGAGTGATTCGGAATATCGCACTTCATCGAGCGGATGACGCAGATGTCGTCCATCATCGCGCCGACGTTGGGGAAGAGCTCGCTGACCTCGGTGTCGCATTTTGCGTAGCGGCTGAACTTGTACTTCGAGGCGTGGAGGAACTCACCGTTGTACTCCTTGCCGTGGTCGCGTGTGAGCAGGGGCTTGGGGTCGAAGGTGTCGACGTGCGAGACGCCGCCGCTCATGTAGAGAAAGATGACGCGCTTGGCTTTGGCCGGGAACATCGGAGCCTTGGGCGCGAGCGGATCGACAGGCTGCGCGGGGGCGGCGGTCTCGGCGAGCATCTCGTGCATCATGCCAGGGAGGAGCATCGATGCGCTGGCCAGCGATTGAATGAAGCGTCTGCGTGTGGACATAGTGATGGTCCCTTCTTACTCGATGAACATGAATTCGTTGGTGGAGAACATCGCCTGAACGAAGTTGGAGACAGCCTTCTTGTGCGCGATGTCGGGCGTATCGGAGCGCGAGATGTAGAGAGCGGTTGCGCGTTTCAGGAACTCTTCGGAGCGGTCGAGCTCGACCCTCTGCGCGGGGCGGCCATAGATGGTCATGAAGGCTTCTTCGATCATCTTCGGATCGGCGACCTTCGCTTCAGTCCACTGCGTGGCAAGATTGTCGGAGCAGCGCCGGGGGAAGCTGGCGTTCATGAAGTAGAGCGCCTGTAGCGGAGTGAGGCTGCTGGTGCGCTGCTCGGTGCTGGCGTTGGGATCTGCACCGTCGAAGAGCGTCAGGTACGGGTGCTTCACGCTGCGCTGCACCATCATGTACACGGTGCGATGGTCGTTTTCGTACTTGGTCACGTCGGGCGCGAAGGGGTTCTGCTCCTCCCAGTTCCACTGCGATTGCGGGGGGAAGGGATGCGGCTTTGCGGGCGTTAGATCCAGCAGCTTCGCGTCGGCGAGCATGGAGTCGCGAATCTCTTCCGCGTCGAGACGGACACGGGAGTGCCGCCAGATCAGCGCGTTGTCGGGATCGATCTCGTCGTTCGCAGCTGAGTCGGCAGTGGAGAGACGATAGGCGTGCGAGAGCAGAATCTCGCGCTGAATCGTCTTGATCGACCAGCCTTTCGCGATGAACTCTGTCGCGAGGTAGTCGAGCAGCGCCTGGTTGCTGGGCGCGACACCGCGCGTGCCGAAGTTGTTGGGCGTGGGCACGATGCCACGGCCAAAGTGCCCCTGCCACAGGCGATTGACGAGGACGCGGGCGGTGAGTGGGTTGTCTTTGCTGGCGATCCAGTCGGCGAGTTGCAGGCGGCCACTGCCCTTCGTATCTGCGGGAAGAGTACCGCCGCCGAGCACCTGCAGGAAGCCGCGCGGAACTTCTTCGCCAAGATTCGTCGGATCACCGTGGAGCTGAATCTGCGCCTGCCTTGGCTGCCCTTCAGTGACGGCGTAGGCGTTCTCCGGGAACTCCGGCGCATGCGCATACAGGTTCATGCGGCGCGCTTCGAGCTGCGGAAGGATGTCGTCATACGTTCCGGGCAGCGCGAAGACCGCGTTGATCGCTCCGGCGATGGGCTTCAACTGCGCGTTGAAGTCCTTGATGTCCTGGCGGTCGGCGGACTTGGGATCGCGATAGACGAATCCGATCTGACGGCGCGATACATCGTCGCCGGGGTCGGGGAAGCTTGTGCTCTGAAGGATGCCGTAGATCGCGTAGTAGTCCGAGGTCGGGACGGGGTCGAACTTGTGGTCGTGGCAGCGGGCACAGGCGACGGTCATGCCCATGAAGGCATAGCCGATGTTGTCGACCGCGTCGTTCAGGTAAGCGCCATCGTAGCGGGAGGCGTTCGCGAGATAGCCCGTCGCGACGATGTTCGACCAGTGTTCCGGCTCGGAGTTCGACGGAAGAAGGTCGCCGGCGATCTGTTCCTTGATGAAGCGATCGTAGGGTTTGTCCTCGTTGAAGGACTGGATGACGTAGTCACGATACTTCGAGGCCTGTGCGATGGGATAGTCGCCGCCACCGCCCGAGGTGTCGGCGTAGCGGACGACATCGAGCCAGATGCGGCCCCAGCGCTCGCCATAGGCCTTCGAAGCGAGAAGGCGATCAACGAGGTGCTCATAGGCCAGTGGCGAACGGTCTGAGATGAAAGCGGAGACTTCGGCTGGGGTGGGCGGCAGGCCGGTCAGGTCGTAGGTCACGCGACGAATGAGCGTGTGCTTGTCGGCATCGGCGACGGGCTTCAGGTGCTTCTCGTCGAGCTTCACCAGTACGAAGCGGTCGATATCGTTCTTTGCCCATGCGCTCTTCACATCAGGAACGGCGGGTGCCAAGGGTGGCTTGAAAGCCCAGAAGTCTCGCTGTGCGGCGGAGACGATCTTCACTGCGGGCGTGGACGATCCCTTGGGCCAGGGCAGGCCGTCGGCGATCCAGCGATCGATTGCCGCAACCTCGTCGGGCTTGAGCGCTTTGCGCGGCGGCATCTGCAGCTTTGGGTCGCTGTAGTGGACTGCGGTTGAGAGCGTGCTCTGCTCGGGATGGCCGGGGACTACGATGTCGCCGCTCTTGCCTCCGGCGAGCACAGCCTCGCGCGAGTCGAGGCGTAGGCCGGCCTTCGCCGCGCTGGCATGGCAGCTAAAGCAGTTGTTCACCAGCACCGGGCGGACCTTGGTCTCGAAGAACTGTTCCTGCTCGGCGGTCACCAGCGGAGAACTGGCATTCAAGGCCACTGGCGTAGCTTTCGCCGACGCCGTTGGAGCGGAAGCGCTGGCGACCGGCGCTACAGTGGCAGGTGCAGGTGCAAGTGCAACGACGGGAGGTACGGGGTTGCCCTTCAACTCGCCCGGCAGAGGCTCCGCGCTCTCGGCGATCCACTTGTCGATGGTCGCGATGTCCGCCGCGGAGAGCTTGCCCTTGGGCGGCATCTGCATGTCGGGATCTTCGTAGTGGATGGTCTTGGTCAGCAGGCTCTTCTCGGGCTTGCCGAAGACGACGATCGCACCGTCCTCGCCGCCCTTCATTACATCGGCAAGAGAATCGAGGCGAAGCTGTCCGCTGTGTCCGCCCAGAACATGGCAGCCTGCGCAGTTGCGGTCGATGATGGGCTTTACGTTCTGCTGGAAGCTCTCGGCGGTTGAGGGCTTCACGGACTGCGCGATGGCCAAGGGAGACGTCGCCGCGAGGGACACAGCCAGGATCGATACCGCCGCGCGGGCACGATGGCGCGCAGAGATCTCCGGCTGGGTTCTCACTTCACGATGAGGTTGTCTCACGTACATGGACACGTCTTTCTGCCTCTGGATTGTGCTGAGAAGTCTGCTACGGCAGGGCGTTTGGGCTCCGCGATGAAGGGCGACCCTTGCCGGCAGACGACTAAATTGTGGGGTGGATTGTCGAGCGGACCGACGCGCGTCGAGGCACATCAAGCAGACCTGCTCAAGCGTTAATGAGAACAAACTACCCCGGCAAAGTCCAATCAATTGTCACGATGGGTTCATTCGTTCGCGTGATTACAGCGGTTGCCGCACGAGACGGTGAAACATGTTTTCAGACGGCTCAATCGGCCGGATAACACAATCTGAAGAAGCTTCACTTCCGGATTAAGAACGGGAACCTAATTAGGTACGCGATATCCACTGTTTTCATGGTGAAGCAACGCAAATCCCCTTGATTGACGTGGTCTTCCCATCGATACTCAGGCTTGTAGGGAAGCTGAGTTGCGAATCACAGAACACACTAGACACGCGGGCGAGAGACGGGTAGGACGAGACCACAACGTGAGCCGATACAGCCGTCAGGATGTTTTGAGGATTCTGCACCTGCATCACCACCAGCTTGCGGCATGGGAGCGGGCGGGGCTAGTTCTTCCCACCGAAACTTACAGCTTTGCCCACCTGAGCCAGTTACGGACGCTTCGCGACCTGCGCGCTACCCGATTGCCCTCGAGAACGATTCGCGCGTCCGTCACCGCGATGCAGCGCATGTCCGGGGTTGTCAATCCTCTGCTGGAATCGAGCGTAGTGCGGCACGGGTCGCGCGTCTCCTTCCGGTATGCCGGAGCTCTTCTGGATCCGGTCACGCATCAGCTCTCCTTCGACTTCGACCAGAGCATCACCGAGGTTCTGCAGGTTGCCAACGGCGGCGTGATCACACGTTCGCAACGAGCGGTGGAGGTGCAAGAGATGTTTCTGCGTGCGGTGCAGTTCGAGGAAGACGCGTCGACGCTGGATGCAGCGGCGCTGCTCTACAACGAAATTCTGCAGATGAACCCGGACCACGCACCGGCGTCGATCAATCTCGGCACGATTCACTACAATCGCCGCGACTTCGCCCGCGCTGAGGAGCTGTATCGCAACGCAACAGTCGCCGACCCGGACTACGCGCTGGCCTTCTTCGACCTGGGCAACGTGCTCGACGAGACGCTGCAGTTGGATGAAGCGATCGCTTCCTATCAACGTGCCATTGCTCTGGTGCCGCACTACGCCGACGCGCACTACAACCTGGCGCTCGCCTATGAGCGACAGGGAGAGCGCCGGCGTGCGTTGCGACACTGGTTGATGTACACCCGGCTCGATCCTGTCGGCCCGTGGGCCAGCCACGCCAAGATTCAGGCGCGAAAGATCCTCAGCAGTGAGCGGCTCTCGATTGTCAGCCGTCGCGGTCAGCCTGTGCCTATCGCAGGATAGAGCGTGGGCCTTCTACTGATGACAGGGGCGGCTTGGCCCGACCAATTCTTCGATCCAACGCAAAGGGCTTAGACTTGAGTTAGCGGCGAAAACGACGCTCTCAATGGATACGACCGAAGTACACCCCACATTACCGCCGCACTCCGCGCCTGCCTTTCCAGGAAATAGGCCGCTTCCAAAGGCCCCGTTGCCCTTTCTGGGTTTGGCATGCGCTGTCGGCGTCTCTGGGATTTACTACAACCAGCCGCTGCTGCTCGAGATGTCGCGGACCTTCCACACGACTGCTGGTCGGACCGGTTTCGTCTCGGTGGCAACGCAGGTCGGATATGCAATCGGCCTTCTCTTCTTCGTGCCGCTTGGAGATGTGCTGGAACGCCGGGCTCTGATCGTACGGATGTACGCCGCCGTGGCCGGGGCGCTGCTGTTGGTCGCGGTTGCCCCAAATCTGGCGACGCTCCTTATTGGCAGCGCCCTTCTGGGCATCTTCTGCTCGGTGACGCACATCGTGCTGCCCATCGCACCCGACCTGGTCGACGACGCGCAGCGCGGTCGCGCCATCGGCATCGTGATGACCGGTCTGTTGCTCGGTATCCTGCTGGCGCGGACGTTCTCCGGGTGGGTCAGCAATCTTGGCGGATGGCGCAGCGTCTTTATCATCGCGGCGATCGTGAATGCTGCCTTCGCTCCTCTGATCTGGCGGTTTATGCCGAAGCTGCCGCCCAAGCTGACTATCGCTTATCCCGACGCGATGCGTTCGCTGTGGACGTTGTTCCGAACGCAGCCTCTGCTGCGCGAATCCAGCGTGCTGGGCGCGTTGATCTTTGCATCCTTCAGTTGCTTTTGGACTACGCTTGCCTTCGTGCTGTTTAGTCACTACGGCCTTGGGCCGGGTATAGCCGGAAGCTTCGGACTGGTGGGCGCTGCGGGTGCTCTTGTAGCGCCGGTGGCAGGCAAGTTCGCAGATAAGCGCGGACCGCGGTGGGTCATCAGTATCGGAATTGTGGTGCTGGCTAGTTCGTACGCTCTGCTGTGGGGTTCGGAAGCTGCGAAGCTTCCATTCGCCGTACACATCGCCGCGCTGGCGGTCGGCGTCATCATCCTCGACGTGGGAGCGCAGATGATCCAGATCGCCAACCAGACGAGGATCTTCGGTCTCGACCCATCGGCTCGCAGCCGATTGAACACCGTTTATATGACGATCTACTTCAGTGGCGCTGCCGCTGGTTCCGCCCTGGCGACCGTTGCATGGGCACATTGGAAGTGGAACGGCGTCTGCGGGCTGGCGATGGGCTTCATCGCGCTGGCTACCCTTCGCCACATTACCGGTCGCCGCACTCCTGAGATGAACTGCCACAACCAAGGCGGGACGGAGATAGAGAAGGCCTGCCTGGAAGGCTGAAACGTCGTGTCGTCTGCTCAAGAATAGAGAAGGACCGCAATCAAGCGCGGGCCTTCTCTACGTCCAGGGTTGATGACAGGGAATACTGCCTAACGGAGATTAGCGATTGAGTTCCCGTACGGCATTGACGGCAGCATGAGCAGCTTGTCCGGCTGCATCCTTGACCATGCCCTTTGCCTGATCGAAGACTCCTTCGTTTGCCAGCTTATCGTTTCCTGTAGCCTCTCCGATACTCTGTTTCACCTTGCCCAGAACCTGCGTGCCGGAGCCGGAGACCCGTTGTCCCGCGCCCCAGGCTGTGGCCTTTGCGGTCGCGTCTCCGATAGCGTCTGAGGCAGTATCCAGGGCGGAACTGCGAGGGTTCGATGGAGCGTTGAAGTAGAGATAGATGGCAGCAGCGCCTGCAGCAGCACCAGCCAGTAGATAGATTGACTTATTCATGAGATCTCCCGATTTTCTGCTTGATAGACGGACCATGGAACATGATTCGAAGATCGCCTAAAGATTGCGTCTGCCCGTGACTAGCCGGATCAGCAGAGTGAGAATGACTGCGCCCAGCACGGCTACGCAGATCGTGTAGATCAGGCCGCCCTGGCCCGCATATCCCAGCGACTGCATAATGTAGCCGCCGATGACTGCGCCGACGATGCCGACGACGATGTCCATGAGAGCCCCGAAGCCGCTTCCCTTCATGAGCTTGCCGGTGATGAAGCCGGCGATCAGACCTACGATGATCCACCAAATGATGACCATAATTCCTCTTTCTCGTTCTTGGTGCGGATTTGAAATTCTTCGTTCAGACGCGGCGATACGTCTACCGCATGGCCGTTCGATGGGAATGGATAAGAGATTGCCGGAGTGGTCTACGGATCGATACCTGCAACTCACGCCGCAGATAATAAGAGGTGGCAGCCACACTTTGCGGTTGCATGGTGGACTAACAAAATCGGCAGGCTAAGCAGCGATGTTGCCGATCGGCGACTACTTCTGTACACCACCGTACACAGCGGGATCGCCAAGGCTGCCGGCCTTAGGCAGGTGCCGGATATAGAGGACCATCTGCCACATCTCCTTCTCTGAGAAGTCGCCATTTGAGGGCGGCATGCCGGAGGGATAGATGCCGTTCTTGATGACCCAGTGCAACTGGCCGTCAGTGTAGGACTGGACCTCGTCGCTTGCCAGCGAAGGCACTTGCGGGGAGATCGTTGTGGCGAACGGCACGCCGGTGTTCTGGCCGTCGAGACCGTGGCAGACCATACAGTAGGAGGTAAATGCCTGCTTGCCTTCGTCGATGCTCTCTTCCGAGGCCTTGATGGGATTAATGTCTTTCTTGCCGCCGACCGTGACGTGGTGTTTGGTCCAAATGGCGATCTTCGTTTCGACCTTTGACGGCGGCTTAGCCGCACAGCCTGCGAGTAGAGTCGGCAGCGCGATAAAAGTAATCAAGCAAACCAGTGTTTTCATCGGTACAGAACGACGCATCATCGGATTGTAAAGCTCCGTTTCTATTGCGGTGCAATTGCGGGCGGCATCAAATGGAAGAGCGAGGCACTACGTTTTGACAAAACAATCAGGATGGATTGAAACCACCGCAACCGTCGTCTCCTGCAGGTATCAGTTCGCGAAGATGAATACGTTTCGGATGGGCGTGCAGAGCGGCGAAAAATACCGCATTGCATTTGACTATGTCGCGCACGGCCAAACCTACTCCGACGAGTTTCAATCCGCAATTGCCATCCCACAGAATCAACGGATTTCGGTTCGTTATAACCCTTTGGCACCGCAACAGAACGACCGGTCTTCCGGAGGTACCAGCACGGGCCGAGCGCCCTTGTTCGCGCTCGGCATCGCTGGTTCGGTTGTCCTGTCGCTGCTATGGCTGGCAGTGCTTCGCGGCTGCAGCTAGCTACCCGATGATGTCGTGGATCACGTTGCCCGAGACGTCCGTGAGGCGGAAGTCGCGGCCGCTCGAACGGAAGGTCAGCTTGGTGTGATCGATACCCATCAGGTAAAGGATTGTCGCGTGAATATCGTGGACGTGGACTGGCTTGTCGACCACCTTCCAGCCGAAGTCGTCGGTCGCGCCGTAGGTCATGCCACCCTTGATACCTCCACCCGCGAGCCACATGCTGAAGCCATGCGGATTGTGGTCGCGTCCGGCATGGGTTCCGCCGCCGCCGAGTTCGACGACCGGGGTGCGGCCAAACTCCGAACCGCAGACGATGATGGTCTCGTCGAGCAGACCGCGAGCCTTGAGGTCCTTGATGAGCGCGGCAAAGGGCTGGTCGGAGTCCTTCGCGTTGCGGCGGTGCAACTGAATGTCGCTGTGCGCGTCCCACGGGTCGCCCATCGAGTAGTAGACCTGCACCATGCGCACGCCCTTCTCGATGAGGCGGGCTGCGGTGAGGCAGCCGCGAGCGGTTGAGCCTTCGCCGTACATCTTGATGGTGGCCTCACTCTCCTTGCGAACGTCGAAGACATCGGGAGCTTCGGTCTGCATGCGGAACGCCGTCTCCATGGAACCGATGGTCGCCTCGAGTTGCGGGTCGGCCTCGGCGGTGCCGTAGGTCTCGGACTCGCTGAGTGCGTCGAGCTTCTTGACCAGGTCGAGTTCCTTGCGCTGCTGCGTGATGTCGAACTTGTCGTTGTGGATGTTCGGGATCAGCTTGTAGGGGTCGAAGTCCTTCTGCCGCGTGTCGGTGGAAACATACGTCGCCTGGTTCACAGCAGGAAGGAAGCCGGAACTCCAGAGCGGTGGGCCAACCGTGCTGGGCACCTGCGGGCAGAGCACGACGAAGCCGGGAAGGTTCTTGTTCTCTACACCGAGGCCATAGGTGAGCCACGATCCCATCGACGGACGGCCGATGATGTTCGCGCCGGTGTTCATCATGATGAGCGCGGGCTCGTGGTTCGGGATCTCGGTGAAGACGGAGCGGACGACGCAGATGTCGTCGGCGCACTCGCCCACGTTGGGGAAGAGTTCGGAGACTTCGAGGCCGCTCTTGCCGTAACGCTTGAACTCGAAGGGCGACTTCATCAACGTGCCGGTCTTGCGCTCGTGGCCGAGGTCGCCGCCGGGCATGGGCTGCCCGTGATACTTGGTCAGCATCGGCTTGTTGTCGAAGCTGTCGATGTGCGAGAGGCCGCCGTTCATGAAGAGGAAGATGACGTGCTTCGCCTTGGGCTTGAAGTTCGGGTCCTTCAACATGTAGGCAGGCGTGGGCGTCGACTCGGTAACAGCCGCCGCGCCACCAAGGCTTTCGGCCTGCGCCAGCGACTCACCAATCATTCCGGCGAAGCTCATCATGGCGAATCCGCCGCCGATGCGGCGAAGGGCGTCTCTACGATCGATCGGTTTCGGTTTGACACACGACATGGGGAAGTCTCCTCTGTTTCGAAGTGCCTGATGAACCTGCCATCAGTCTAGCGATTTCTTCTGCTGCTTAATTCAAAAACTCAAACTCGTTCGAGCTGAACAACACACGAGAGTACTGTTTCCACGCGGTCATCGGTTCCTGCGCTACGAGGTATCCGGGCTTCTCTGGCGTGTTCTTCAGGAAGTCGAGACCGGCCTGCAGTTCTGCGGGCGTTGGTGCGCGACCGAAGAGCAGGCGATAGGCCTCGGTGATGCGCGCCGAGTCATCTCCCTTGTCGTAGACGCGCTCGGCCAACTTACCCGCCTGCGCGTAGACCCAGGCGTTGTTCATGAAGTAAAGCCGCTGGACTGGAACGTTGGTGGAGAAGCGCTGCTCCGCGGTGAATGTCGGGTTCGGGAAGTCGAATGCCTGGAGGAAGCTGTCGATGCGGAAGCGGCTGACCTTCGCGTAGACGGTGCGGCGATCGTTATCGAGGCCAAGCTCGGTCGCCGGACCGCCCGCGCCCTTCTTGTCGAGATCGCCCGCTACGAAGAGCATCGAGTCACGAAGCTGCTCGGCATCGAGACGCTGTACAGAGAAGTGCGAGTAGAAACGGTTCTGCGGATCCTTGACGTGCTCCTCGGGCGTCTCCTTGCTGCTCTGCTGATAGACGGCAGAGAGCATGATCCGACGCTGAAGCTTCTTCAGCGACATGCCATCCTTGCGGAACTGGACGGCGAGGTAATCGAGCAGTTCGGGATCAGACGGCGGATCGCCAACCTTGCCGAAGTTGTCGGCGGAGTTCACGATACCCGTGCCGAAGTGCCACTTCCATACGCGGTTGACCCAGACGCGCGAGGCGATGGGGCTGGCGACGATGTCCTCTGCCAGTTGCAGACGTCCGCTGCCCTGGGTGTAGGGCTTCTTGTCCGCAGGGCCAAGGACGGTGACGAAGCCGCGCGGAACGATGTCGCCATGCGAGTGCGGATTGCCACGCAGATCGAGCGCGATGTCGACCGCCTTGGGCTTGTCCGCCGTGCCGTGCGCGAAGGGATACTGCTCGCCGACCGACATGACGCGACCGCCGTGGCCCATCTCTTTCTGTAGCTGGGCGAAGTAAGCCTGCTGTGCCGGGCCGAGGCGCCGGACGAGATCCCAACCACGGAAGACGAAGAGGCCTGGCAGACCGCGCTCCTCGAAGATTCCCGTGCCAAGCTGGCGCAGGAAGAGGTCTTCGTAGAGGTTCGCCTTCTCGGGCGAGAGCACCTTCAGCTCCAGCGTGCAGCCAGGGCAGAATTGGTCGTAGGTGTCGAAGTCCGACGGCTTGACGTCCTTCTCACGCTCGGTCGGAACGCCGGCCTTGGCCTTAATCTTGTCGTTCTCTTCCTCGACCTTCGCGTTCTCAAGTTCGAGGTCAATAATGCGCTGCTGGAAGCTCTCAGCCAATGCCTTAGCTTGATCTTCCGTCCCACCCTGCGCGACCATCATCTGCCAGTCGATCAGGTACGGATAGTATGTCGGCTTCTTGGCGAGGAACTTCACCCAGCGGTCGAGCATCTCGGGGTCGAGCTTCGCCCCGTCCGCCGCATCCTCAACCTTCTTCTTCGGCTTGCCGGAGACCTGCCAGGCGGCGACCATGTAATCAACGGTCTGCGCGGCATAGGCCTGCGCGACCTGCTGCGACGTCTCCTTCATGTACTTGAAGGTCGCCTCGTCGAGATCGTCGGCCTTCTTGAACTTCTCCTTCCAGAAGGTCACCTCGGAGTCAGGAACGAAGTTGTACTCCTTGTAGGTGGAGCTGGCGAAGATGCCGCCGAGAGCATAGTAGTCCTTGGCGAGGATGGGGTCGTACTTGTGGTCGTGGCAGCGGGCGCATGCGACGGTGAGACCGAGCATTCCGCGCGTCACAGCGTCGATGCGCTCGTTGCGCTCGTCGGCGCGGCCCTGGATCGGCTCGGCCTGGTCCCAGATCCACGGCGCTCCGCCAAGGAAGCCGGTAGCCTTCAGGTCTTCGGCCGTCGGCTTCTTCTCCATCAGGTCGCCGGCTAGCTGCATCTTCACAAACTTGTCGTAGGTCACGTCGTCGTTGATGGCCTTGATGACCCAGTCGCGGTAGACCCATGCGCCATCGAAGGGCATATAGCCGCGACCACGCGGGTCGAGGCCGCGAATGTCGTCGTCGCCATAACGAGCGACATCGAGCCAGTGACGGCCCCATCGCTCGCCGTACGCAGGCGAGGCGAGCAGACGGTCGACCACCTTGGCGAAGGCGTCGGGCGAGCCATCCTTCTCAAAGTCGGCGATCTCTTCAGGCGTCGGCGGCAGGCCGGTGAGGTCGAGTGTCGCGCGGCGGATCAGCGTGCGCTTGTCCGCCATCGGAGCTGGCTTCAGACCCTTCTCTTCAAGCTTAGCGAGAACGAAGTGATCGATGTCAGTCTTTGCCCATGACTTCATCGCCGGATCTTTAATCGGCGGAACCGGGTAGTCCTTCAGCGGCACGAACGACCACCACTTCCGCATGTCGTCGGTGATCTGCTTGCCCGCAACGCGAATCGGCGCGGTGGACTTCGGCCACGGGGCACCCATCTTCACCCAGTCTGAGAGCGTGGCGATGTCGGCCTCCGACATCTTCGGTGCCTTCTTTGGCATCTTCAATTCGCCAGACTGGTGCACGGCGATGAGCAGAAGACTCTTGTCCGGATCGCCCACAACGATGCCCGGGCCAGTGTCGCCGCCCTTGAGCAAGCCCTCGCGCGTTGCGAGACTGAGGCCGCCGGCTTCGCGATCGACGTGGCAGCTGTTGCACTGCGCGGCAAAGATGGGGCGGACCTTGTTCTCGAAGTAGTCATCGCCGGGAGAGCCCTTCGCCTGGGCTGCGGTCAGCAGCGCCACGACCGGCTTGGTTGGTTCAGCGGAGTCCCACACGCCACCGCGCTTGACCCATTCCGTAAGATCTGCAATCTCGCTGTCGGTCAGCTTCGGCCCCTTGGGCGGCATCTTCAGGTCGCCGGTCTGGCGGACAGCTTCAATCAGTTTGCTCTTCTCAGGCTCGCCGGGAACGATCGCGGGGCCGGAGTCGCCGCCCTTTAGCACTGCCTCATGCGAGTCGAGACGCAGGCCGCCGGCCATCTCCGTCGTGTGGCAGGTGTAGCAGCTCTGCGCAAAGATGGGACGGACCTTCTGGGTGAAGAACTGGGTGTTGTCTTCTTCAGAGGGCGTCGGAGCAGCAACCGCCGCAACAGATTTCTCTTGTCCATGCACGGACAGGATGACGCCAGCACTCAGACCGAGCGTCGCGAGCGTACAGGCAGCAAGGATAGGGTTCGGAATCCACTGAGTTCTCATACAGCCTCTTCTTCTCCGCCTACCGCAGATTCATCCAGGGCCTGATCGTCATGACGATTGCCGCGCGAGAAACGTTCCACGTAATCGACGAGATCGAGGAACTCCTGGCCATTCTTCTTGAGGCTCATACCGGCCTCGTTGCCGGGCAGCTTCATGTCGAGCGCGACCTTCGAGCCGCAATGATCTTCGTGGCTGGTGCGCGCCAGCACGATCAGCCGCGTGCCCAGATAGAGTGCCTCAGCCGTGTTGTGCGTTACGAAGACGATGGTCGGCTTCGACTCATTCCAGACTGACTTAAGTAATCTCTGTAGGCTGGCGCGGGTGGCCGGATCGAGCGCACTGAAGGCCTCGTCCATCAGCAGGACGCGGTTCTTCATCATCAGCGCCTGCGCGATGGCGACGCGCTGCTGCATGCCGCCCGAAAGCTGGTGTGGATACTTGCCGGCGTCGGTAGGCCGGAGACCCATGTGTTCAAGCTGTCGCATCGCCTCTTCGCGGACCTGCCTGCGGAAGCTGCGGAAGCCCGGAAGCATCCTGCCGAGGATGTGATACTTCGAGGTCTCCGGGCCCATGGTCAGGTTGTCGAGGACGGTGCGGTCAGGAAAGAGCGAGTACTTCTGCGGGACGTAGCCGGAGCGCGCATCGACACGCTCGACAGCCTTGCCTGAGACATCGATCTTTCCGGAAGTTGGCCGCTCCTGGCCGAGGATCATGCGCAGCAGCGTGCTCTTGCCGCAGCCGGTCTCGCCCAACAGAACAACGAACTCGCCGTCCTCGATCTCAAGCGAGATATTCTCAAGCACGGTGCGCTGCTTCTTCTTGGCCAGTGGATAGCACATCGAAACACCGTCGACGTGGATCGAGGTGGTTGCGCGCGAGGGCATCGGGATCACGGCAGCGGTCTCGTTATCAACCTTCACAGGAGCGCTCACGCCTGAAACCATGGATGCATCCTCCTGTTCAGAACTCGCAGCGAAAGGTCGATGGCAAAGAGCAGAAACGCGACCCACAAGACGTAGGGCAGGATCACGTCCATGCCCATGTGGCGGCGCATGATGGCGATGCGATAGGCGAGGCCGTCAGAGGCTGCGATCATCTCGCCCGCGAAGAGAAAGAGCATCATCGGCTTCAGGTTGAGGCGCAGGCTGTTGATGACCTGCGGAAGCACCTGGCGGAAGACCACGCGGTAGGCGACATCGAAGTTGTTCGCGTCCAAGGTGAAGGCCTTAACTATCTGTTCTTGAGGTACAGCCTTAACCATCTGCGTGACGTCAAGGATCATCGTGGGTGCGACGCCTATGACGATCAGCGCGATCTTCGACCACTCGTCGATCCCGAAGACGATAAACAGAATCGGCAGCAGCGAGAGCGCCACGATCTTGTCGAAGAAGAGGACGAAGCGCAGGAAGCCCGCGCCGAACCACGGGAACAGACCGATGTGCAGCGCGAGGACTACGGCAGGAATCAGCAGCGCAAGGCTGATGAGGAAACGGCGGCCGCTTGAGACGGTGTCCTTCACGATCATGGAGTGCTTGAAGCGCTCCCACTTCGAGGCGTCGTCTGCGGGGATGTAGTCGTCTTCCTCGGCAGGCTCGAAGACCGATGCGTGAATGCCATTTGCGAGCTGCGTGGCATTGGGCGTGACGCGGTCTTCGGGGTTCTCCTTATGCCGGTTGATCGAGGTCTGCATGTAGAGGCCGATGCAGATTACGAACAACAAGCACGACAGCGCCTGGGTCAGCAGCCGGTTAGGCCGCGCCTGGATGTCGAAAGGAGATAAATAAGCCATATCTACAGCTTCCCCTGTTGGGCTGCCTGCATGTAGGTTGCGTTGAAACGGAGACGGACGCGGTCCTTTTTACCCTGGATCGTGCCGTCTGGATAGAGGATCGCCACCTCGTCGGCGGACTTGATTCCCTGCCCCAGCAATCCGTGGGCGAAACAGAACTGCCGGACGAGGTCCATCTTCTGCTTGATCTGCGGACTGGTCGTGAAATCGGCTGCCGATTTGGGCGTAGCGAAGAGCGACGTGGTCTTCAGCTGCTCTTTGTACGATTCAACCGAGTCGCCGGACGCACCAGCGGAGTATTTGATCGCATTCGCCTGTCCTGCCGCGAGCTGGGCAACCGTCTCGTACCACGCGCCACTGACTGCCTTGGCGAACTTCTGGCCCGAGCCGTCAGGACGGTTCAGCACCTCGGTGCGGACGACGAGGAGGTCGAGGATCTCACCCGGGATCTTCGAGGAATCGAAGATCGAATGCACGCTCTTGTCGGCAAGGATCTGCGAGACCAGAGGCTTCCAGGTCACCACGACCGGGTTCGACTTGTTGTTCATGAACGCGGCGACGATGTCCGAGTCCGACGTGTTGATCAGCTTCAGCTTCCCGAGGTTCGCCTGCTGGCCGTTCAGCACCATGCCGCGCTCCAACAGGTACTCGGAGACGGTCTTCTGGACGAGCATGATCTTCTGGCCGGGGAGCTTGTCGAAGGTGAGACCGTTACGGACGATGATGGCGTCATTGCCGTTCGAGTAGTCGCCGACGATGATCGCGGTCGAGTCCACGCCAGCCGCTGCGGGAAGGTCGAAGGCCTCCATGTTGGTCATGGTGCAGGCGTCGATGTTCTTGGCGACAAAGGCGTCGAGCGAGGCGGCGTAGTCGAACCGCTGCACCTTGATCGCGATGCCGTACTTGTCCGCCCACTTCTTCAGAATGCCGGACTTCTGCATGTAGAAGTAGGGGTTCCATCCTGCGTAGACTGACCAGCCCACAGTGAACGTGGGCACATCGGCCTTGGCCTGCGAAGAGACGCAGGTGGCAAGGAGTAGAAAAGCTGCTGCGGCATACACGAAACTACGCGATTTCGTCGCTCTCATTGGCTCCCAAACTGCTCTGTCTAAGTCGTTGATCCGGTTGATACGTGAACCCGTGGTTGGCACGTGTGTAGCTCTGGACGGCGGTCAGACTGGAGGCCCGTATTGAAGGCCGGTCAATGACACCTACGGATACGTCCAAGTTTAGGCCTCGTGTGTGTAAGGGGGGTTGCGTATGGAATGAACGAATTCTGACTATAGAGAATCGTTATAGGACGCACTGCCTACGGGAAAAGGCTGAGTTTTCGCGGCATCTCGATGCCCAGGTGCTCGTAGGCCAGCCGGGTTGCGACACGTCCGCGCGGGGTGCGGTCGAGGAAGCCGATCTGGATCAGGAATGGCTCGTAGACCTCTTCGAGCGCGTCCTGCTCCTCTGCCAGCGCCGCCGCCAGCGTATTCAGGCCAACCGGGCCTCCGTCGTACTTTTCGATGATCGTCCGCAGCAGCCGGCGGTCGAGTTCATCGAAGCCGTGGGCGTCGACCTCCAGCATCTCGAGCGCAGCCTGGGCCGTTGGCCGGTCGATCCGTCCCTCAGCCCGAACCTGGGCGTAGTCGCGAACCCGCCGCAGCAGGCGGTTGGCGATGCGCGGTGTTCCCCGCGAACGCATGGCGATCTCCGCCGCTCCGTCCTGGTCGATGGGGATGCCCATCACCTCGGCCGAGCGGGTTACGACGAAGCGCAGCTCGTCGTCGGTGTAGAACTCCAGCCGCAGCAGGATGCCGAAGCGCGACCGCAGCGGCGAGCTCAACATGCCCGGCCGAGTGGTCGCCGCGACGAAGGTAAATGGTTTGATCTCCATCACATGCGTGCGTGCCGAAGGCCCTTGTCCGATGATGATGTCGAGCTTGTAGTCTTCGAGCGCGGTGTACAGCTTCTCTTCGAGAACTGCCTGAAGGCGGTGAATTTCGTCGAGGAAGAGGACTTGTTTTTCGCGCAGGTTGGTCAGGATCGCGGTCAGGTCGCCCTGAATCTGCAGCGCCGGGCCGGATGTCTGCTGGTAGCCGACACCAAGCTCGTTGGCAATGATCGTCGCCAGTGTCGTTTTGCCCAGGCCGGGAGGCCCGAAGAGCAACACGTGGTCCAGGGCCTCGCCGCGCGACTTTGCCGCCTCCAGTGCAATCGCAAGTTGTTCTTTTGCCTTGCTTTGCCCGATGAACTCCGCCAGTCGCGTGGGCCGCAGCTTTAGCTCGAAAGCTGCGTCATCATCGACCTTGCCTGCTGAAACGAGGCGCTCCGCTTCGCTGCTGCCGTGGTTCAGGTCGGACCGCTTGCCGCTGGCCTTCGGATTGAACTTGGGAATGTTCACTGGGGCGATGGTAAGGCGAAGAAGGGTGTCGATGCAATCGAAGCGTTCCGCCGGACTCGATCTTGATCCACTACAAGCGGCCCTAGACCGCCTGGAGCTCGCCCGCCTCGGATCGCATAGCGACCTCTCTTGAAACTCCCAGTGGCCGCTGCATCATGGACATATCGATCCAGTTGCCTAACTTGAAGCCAGCCTCCGGAATGGTGCCTACGCGGGCGAATCCCTGCGAGGTGTGGAGGGCCACGGAAGCCGGATTGTCTCCGCAGATGCAGGCGACCAGGCGATGGCAGCCGGCGTTCTCGCAAGCCGCGATCAATGCTTTGAGCAGCTTGCGGCCCACGCCATATCCGATGCAGTCGGCACGGACGTAGATCGAGTCTTCCACCGTGAAGCGGTATCCTTCGCGCGGGCGGAACTGCGAGGCGTAGCAATAGCCGACCACATAGCCCTCCAGCTCCGCGACGAGATACGGGAGGCCTCGATCGAGGACCGACTGCCGCCGCCGCTGCATCTCGGAGACATCGGGCGGAGTGACCTCAAGAGTATTCGTCGTCGTTAGCACAAAGCGTTCGTAGATGGCCGTTACGGCGACCATATCGTTCGCGGTAGCGCTCCGTATCTCGCAGGGAAGCATCGTTCAAGAGTAAGGGAAAGCAGAGAAAGAAGCCGTAAAGGTTGCGATCTAAGGTTTGAGCTCGAACAGCACCGCGCCATGTGGTGGAATGGTCGCCGAGACGCTGTCCGAGGTCGCTGTCGACGACTTCGTCCATAACTCCGTCGATCTGTAAGCCTTTCCCGTCAGCCCGTAGTGGGCAAAGGGCTGCTTGATTTCGGTTGAGGCATCGCCTCGGTTGAAGATTGCCAGATACTGCGCTCCCGCTGCTCCCTTTGAGGTCCACGCGACGACATCGCCGTCAGTCGCCGCAAGGTGCTGGTCCTGCCCGTGCTGATCCATCGCGATCACCTCGGGATTCGTCAACAGCGAGGCGGTCCAGTCGTCCAGCTTCGTCAGGTTGCCGCCAAAGAAGAGCGGCTCGCGGGCGATGCACCAGAGCGTAATCAGCGTCCTCTGTTCGTCGTGGGTCAGGCGGGTCTCACGAGGCTCGCCCCAGCCCGGGATCGGACCGAGCGTCCCCAGCGGAAGCATGTCGGCATCGGGCCAGTTGCCCGGCTTCACGTACTTCGTCCAGCTATCGATCACGTCAAACTGCGCTTTGATGGGCTGCGGGAACAGATCTTTATCCTGCGGGGCGGTCCAACGGTCCCAGACATCGTTCGAGATGCGCCATAGCTGGGCCTTCTCCCCAAAAGCAACAGCGTTCTCAAGCGGGGCGGGCCCGGGCGAGAGGCTCAGGACGATCGGGCGGCCAGTCTTCACGATCGCTTTATGGATCATCGCGATCTCGTCGGCTTTGTACGGATGCGAGGCGATGCAGTCGACTTTGACGTAGTCGACGCCCCAGGCCGCGTACTGCTTGAACATGGAGTCATACCAGGCCTGTCCGGCAGCGTTATTCTTGACGCCGAAGTTGTCCGGATTCCACGGGCAGGTGTCGCTGGTATCCGCCAAATCGCTGGCCCGGTAACCGCTACCTGCAACCGGCAGGTTCGCCTTCACCGCTCCCTTGGGAACGCCACGAATGATGTGGATGCCGAACTTCAGCCCCTTGGCGTGGACGAACTTCGCCAGCGGAGCGAAGCCCGCGTCGCCCTGCGCCGTGGCGAACCGGTTCGGCGAGGGCTGGTAGCGTCCACTCGCGTCCATGCGGTACGCGAGCGTATCGGGGTGCTTGTCTGCGGCCTCGGGATTGCCGAGATACCAGCCTTCGTCGACGACGGCATAGCTGTATCCGGCAGGCTTCAACCGCGCCGCTTCCACCTCGACGTTCGCCTTGAACTGTTCTTCGGTAATCGTCAGCCCATAGGAGTCCCAGCTGTTCCAGCCCATCGGCGGAGTCGGAGCCAGAACACCCTTCTGCGCGACGAGCGGCAAAGCGGAGATCAGAGACAAGGCTGCGACAGAGAGAGAACGGCGGAACAGGCAGGGCTTCGACATGCGGATAACGATATCCCGCCGCTCGAGTAAACGTCTACTCGCGGCGTTCCAGCAGCTTTTCAGCTACCCTCTCTGCATGTCTCTCACAATCTGGAGCCGTTTCACTCTCGTTCCGTTCGTCCTGCTCGCTGGAATTGCCGCCGCCGAAGAGAAGCCTGCCACCTTCCCCACGAACGAACAGCTTCGCCACTTCAAAGCGATGGGCGATCCCAGGCTCTCGCCCGACGGCAAGCAGGTGCTGCTCCGTATGGTCGACGCGACCGCAGAAGGCGCGAAGGGGCATCTATGGCTGGTCCCGGTGGATGGCTCAGCGGCGAGACAACTGACCTATTCGCCCGATGCGGACAAGACCGGCGAGCGCTCCGGCATGTGGATGCCCGACGGGCAGAGCATCCTCTTCCTCGCCCATCGCGGCGAGCACACCTCGCTCTTCCTGTTGCCAATGAACGGAGGCGAGGCGAAGGCCTTCGAGTTGAAGGTCGCGCCGCTTGCCGATAACTCAAAGCTGCCCGGAGCTCTTCCTACAGCGGCGCCCGACGCGGCGAAGAGCGCTAAAGATGACAAGCCGGAGATGGTTGCGATCGATGTTGCGGGCTTCCGAATCTCTCCGGATGGCAAGGCCATCGCGCTGATCGCGGACGATCCGCAGACGGCCGGCGAGAAGAAGCAGAAGGACGCGAAGGCGGACGCGGCCTGGGTCGATCACGACACCCACGGCTCTCGGCTCTATCTCCTCAATGTAGCTTCCAGCAAGCTTACGGTCGCAGGAGTTCCGTTCGACGTTCGCGGAGCCGAATGGAGTTCCGACTCCAGCAAGTTAGTTGTGGAACGCGAAGAGCCCAACGGCGTATCCGAGCTTGGCCCGTCGATGAGCGGATGGGTCGTCTCAATGAGCGATCCGGCGCATCCGTCGAAGGTTGACGACCTGCCTGCGACGCTGGAGGCGGCGGCCTGGTCGGAGGACGGAGCCTCGCTCATCTACCTGGCGCAGGCAAAGCACGAAGCCCCTCCCGGCTATTCCGATCTCTATACCTACACTCTGGCAACAAAGACCACGAAGAACCTGACCGACGGCTTCGATGGCTCAATCGGCAGAATGGAGCCGCTGCCGCTGAAAGACGGATCGATCCTTGAGATCGCCGAAAAAGGTCTCACGACGACAGCCATCAAGTACTCCCCCGATGGACGCGCCTCGGTGATCGAATCGCCTTCGGCAACCGTCTCCGGCCTGGTGACGAACTCTGCGGAGTCGGGCTTCGCATTCCTGGGCAGCAGCGGTGGAAGCGCGCCGCAGCTCTTCTATACCGCCTCGCTGGGTGAAGCTCCGAGGGCGCTGGCAACTCCGCCGCTCGTCCCCGACGGCGTGAAGTCACTCGCTCCAAAGCGCATCTCGTGGAAGAGCGATGGCTTCACCATCGACGGCATGCTCTACCTTCCGCCCCAGGCGGCAACCGAGAAAGTACCTCTTGTCGTCGAAGTTCATGGAGGCCCGCTCGGCGCGTATCTCGATAGTTATTCGATCTTCGTTGACTACCTTCTCGGCCAGGGCTGGGCGGTATTGGAGACGAACCCGCGTGGGAGCACCGGTCGCGGCGCGGCCTTCGCGGCAGCCAACAAGAACGACCTCGGCGGCGGCGACTATCGCGACATCATGGCCGGCGTCGACTACGTTCTTAAGACGGCACCCATCGATCCCGCAAAGCTGGCGCTGACCGGCTACAGCTACGGCGGCGAGATGGCCGGCTTCGTCGAGACCAAGACCGAACGCTTCAAGGCCATCGTCAGCATGGCACCGGTCATCGACCAGAACAGCGAGTACGGGACGGAAAAGGGTTCCTGGTACGACCAGTGGTACTTTGGCAAGCCGTGGGAGCATGAGGCCGATGCCTGGCGGCAGAGCCCGCTCTCAGGCGTCGCCCATGCGAAGACTCCGTTTCTGTTGATCCAGGGCGAGAGCGATACCACCGATCCCCTCGGCCAGTCGCAGGAGATGTACCGCGCACTGCGCCAGATGAAAGTTCACGTGGATCTCGTCACCTACCCGCGAGTCGATCACGGCCCGCTTGGCGGAGCGATCTACGGCTCGCCCACCAACGAACCGTGGCACGGCTTCGACGCTCGGCGCCGGATCGTCAACTTCATCGCCAAGAGCTTTGGCGAACCCGAGCCGGAAAAATAAGAGACCCGCCGGATTCGCCGGGCCATGGAACTCTACTTCAACCGCACCTTAGTTCCTCTTACAGAACTGGCGAGGCCCCTGTCTTCCTCATCACCCGGTTGGCTTGATCCCCATTGGACTGGCCGTCCGGTCTTCCTTTCGCCTGCGCGGAAGGAAGCGTTCTCCCCCGGTTTGGCGATGCTCCGTTGAGATGTCCCGCGCGACCGCTGGTGTAAGGAATCGGTTGCTGCAGCGTGACGATGATCGCTGTCGCCGACTCCTCTCCGGAGCACTGATAGCTGTGCACCGTGTCCGCATCGAAATAGATGGCGTCACCGGCATCGATGTGGTGAGTGACCTCGCCATGCTGGATATCGAGACGGCCCGAGAGCAAGAACAGGAACTCGCAGCCCGTGTGCTGGTGCGCCCTGGCCTCACGCCCCTTTTTGGCCGGAAGAAACTCCGCGAAATACGGATCGAGCTGGCGGTCGGGAACCATGTATCCCAGGCTCTCGAAGAAATAACAAGGATCCGCGACTCCGCTTTGCGGCAGACGCACGCGGTCCTTCGCGCGGTGGACGCGAAAGAGCGTCTGCGGCTCCGGCTCGAAGAAGTAGCTGAGGTCCTTCGAAAAGACCATGGCAATGCGTGCCAGGTTACGCAGCGTCGGAACCACACGGCCCGTCTCGAGCTGCGAAAGGAAGCTGGCGGAGAGGCCGGTGTGCCGCCCAAGTTCGAC
This sequence comes from Granulicella aggregans, assembly GCF_025685565.1. NCBI lineage: Bacteria > Pseudomonadati > Acidobacteriota > Terriglobia > Terriglobales > Acidobacteriaceae > Granulicella > Granulicella aggregans. The sequence goes on along the minus strand of NZ_JAGSYE010000001.1, from coordinate 1,403,660 downwards.
CAGCCCCATCGACTTTTTCAGCCTCAAGTGCTTAATCCGCTCGCCGATGCGCTTCTCCGCGATAAAGCTCTCGGCGGCCTCGCCGTCAACCTGCGGGCCGGCTTGCTCGAGGTCGGCAGTCTTGATTTCGGGGGAGAACAGGGCAGAGCCGATAACCGGCTCAGAGACGTCGGGTGTTGCGGCAAGGGCAGAAGTCCTGGGCATGAACAGTCCTTAGAAAATATCTATTTGTTTACCTTACCAATAGATGTTGTTACTGCGTCAAAAGTTCTCCACTTGGATCATTATTTTTTCGACCGCTTTCGCGGGCTACGATCAAGCCAGGGTCAAGAATCCAGACGACTCTCGGGCGTTCTGTCGATGCATTAGGCTAGAGAGATGGACATGGAGCAGGCTGGATTGCGGTTGAGAAGGGCCTTGCCCCGGACGTTTGCCGCATCTTCGGTGTTTTTCGCGGCGCTCCTGGCAGGCTGCGCCAACCCTGGGCCGCCGCGGCCGCCTTCCCTACAACTCCCTGAGATGGTGAGCGACCTATCCGCCGAGCGCATTGGCGACCGGGTCCATCTGCGGTGGACGACACCCTCCCGGACCACCGATGGCCTGGACATCAAAGGCGCTTTGGCCGCGGAGATATGCCGCAGCGCAGGTGCGCCACCGCCTAAGACGAATGCAGCGTCGAAAAAAGCGCCACCAGCGTGCATCGCCGTTCAAAAGGTTCCCACGTCGCCGGGAGCCGCTTCAGCGTGGGACGATCTGCCGCAAGCGTTGCTGGCAGATCCGGCCGGGCTGTTGACTTATCGAATCCAGATTCTCAACGCCGCAGGCCGGTCGGCCGGAGCATCCAGCTCAGCGGCTTTTGCTGCATCGGGTGCTGCTCCTGCGCCGGTCGCTTCGCTAACCGCGTCGGCCAGCGAAGCTGGCGGTGTCCTTACCTGGAAGGCGCACGACGGTGGTGAGGCATTGCTGGTCGACCTCGCCCGTACTGATCTGGCACAGCGAAACTCGCCATCTGCCGCTGGGGCAAGGCGCTCGAGCGCCCCTGTCGCTGCGCCGGCTCGGCACGGAAAAGGGGCGAGATCCAACCAGGCAGACGCCGACTTTGGCGAGATTCACTTGCGAGCACGAGCCGAAGCCACGGTAGCTGCAGCCGACGGTCTGGCCGGCACGGTCGATACCTCTGTGGAGATGGGTGAAAATTATCGCTATGTGGCTGAGCAGGTTCGAGTTGTAACTCTTGATGGCCGCACATTGGAGATCCGTAGCCAGCCCACGGTTCCGGTTACGCTCGCGATGCGGGATACGTTCCCACCGAAGGCTCCCACGGGTTTGGCTACCATTCCAGGTGAAACTGAGGCCCTAAACGGATCGTCGGCGATCTCCTACATTGATCTCTCCTGGGAACCGAGCTCGGAGCCGGATCTCGCCGGATACTTTGTCTACCGTCAACTTGCGCGGCCAAACGGCGATCCGCAAGGCCCATTAGGGAAGATGACGCCGTTACCGATAGCCGCTCCGGCGTATCGGGATGTGGCGGTCGCGCCCGGTCAGCGTTATATTTATTTCGTAACGGCTGTCGACGCTTCTGGAAACGAGAGCGCGCCGTCGGCGAAGGCCCAGGAAGTTGCCGCAGCACAAAACGTCGGTTCGCCGCACTAAGCAGTCGCCAGACTTTCGTTGCCGCTCCGCAGATTGCGCCGCAGCGTCTACCTAAAATTCCGATCCATCCACACGCGCACCATAAGGGAGTAAACGCAATGGCAACTCTTCTCGAACAGCTCAAGAAAGTGACCACCGTCGTCGCCGACACCGGGGACATCAACTCCATTGAAAAGTTCAAGCCAACGGACTCGACGACCAATCCCTCCCTGATCGCCGCCGCCGCCCAGATGCCGGAGTACGCGCAGATCGTCGACGACGTTCTGAAGGAGTCGCGCGAGGCTCTCGGCGACAAGGCGACCGACGAGCAGGTTGCCAACCAGGCGTTCAAGTCGCTCGCCGTGGCCTTCGGCAAGAAGATCCTGCAGATCGTCCCCGGCCGCGTCTCGACCGAGGTCGACGCACGCCTGAGCTACGACACCGAAAAGACGCTGGAGCAGGCCCGCGACATCATCGCGCAGTACGACAAGGCCGGCATCGGCCGCGAGCGCGTGCTGGTGAAGATCGCCTCCACCTGGGAGGGCATCAAGGCCGCCGAGATCCTCGAGAAGGAAGGCATTCACTGCAACCTGACGCTGCTCTTCGGCCTGCACCAGGCGATCGCCTGCGCTGAGGCCAAGGTCACCCTGATCTCGCCCTTCGTCGGACGCATCCTTGACTGGTACAAGAAGGACACGGGCAAGGACTACACCGGCGCGGACGATCCGGGCGTGCAGTCCGTCACGACCATCTTCAACTACTACAAGAAGTTCGGCTACAAGACCCAGGTGATGGGCGCTAGCTTCCGCAACATCGGCGAGATCACCGAGCTTGCCGGATCGGATCTGCTGACCATCGCTCCGAAGCTGCTGGCCGAACTCGATTCGACTGAAGGCGACCTGCCGTTGAAGCTTGATGCGGAGAAGGCGAAGACGCTCGATATCCAAAAGATCACCATCGACAAGGCGACCTTCGACAAGATGCACGCCGAAGACCGCATGGCCCACGACAAGCTGCAGGAAGGCATCGATGGCTTCTCGAAGGCGCTCGAGGATCTCGAGAAGCTGCTGGCAAAGCGTCTGCAGGAGCTTGTGCAGCCAGTAACCGCATAAGGATCGCATCACAAACAAGGATGGCGGCCTTCTGGCCGCCATCCTTGCTTGTGGTCTCGCTAAGGTTGTTCCTCAGCCCGATTCCCCATACGATTGCCGGATGGGCTTATCCTCCACCACTGCAAAGCCTGAGCTCTCTACCTCCGCCCCCGGAGGCTTCGCCCATATCCCACAGCTTGACGGCGTGCGCGGCCTCGCCATTCTGCTGATCCTGATTCACCACTCGCTCTCTTCGAATCCTCAGACAAATTCGCGGGTGATCGCCTTCTTCATCGCGATCCGGGAGTCGATGTGGGTTGGCGTCGATCTCTTCTTCGCGCTCTCCGGCTTCCTCATCACGGGCATCCTCTTCGACTCGTTGAGCGGCTCCCACTTTCTGCGCAACTTCTATGGCCGGCGCGCGGTCCGCATCTTTCCGCTCTACTACCTCGCGCTCTTCATGGTTTGGCTGATGGGCCTTCCTATCGCGATGCACTGGAGCGGCTACGAGTGGGTGCTGATCGCTTACCTCGATAACACGCGGCTTTGGATCGGCCATGCAGTGCCTCATCCGCTGGTCGACCTGACGGGGCACCTCTGGTCGCTCGCGCTGGAAGAGCAGTTCTACCTCGTGTGGCCATTGCTTGTGCTGCTATTGCGGGATCGCCGCAGGCTCATCGTTACCGCGCTTGCTCTTTCCGTCGTGGCTCTGGGTCTCCGCTGCGTGCTTGTGGCGCACGGCACTCCAGAGGAGATCACCTACAAGATGCTTCCCTGCCGACTCGATGGCTTGCTGCTGGGAGGCGTATTGGCTCTGGCGATCCGCGGACCTCGCCGCGAACTCTGGCTTCGCCGCGCGCCCATCGTCTTCCTCATCTCTTCTGGGATTCTGCTGCTCGTTGCGATCCGCGAGCACGGCATCGACTGGCAGCACAGCCGATTCATCAACTCCGTTGGCTACACGCTCACCGCGCTTGCGTCGACCGCGCTGATCGCGATGACCCTCAGCTCAGGCTCACGGCTCGCACACACCTTCAGACAATCGTGGCTTCGTTGGTTCGGACGCTACAGCTACGGCATCTACGTATGGCACATGATCGTGCCATTCCTAGTGGTGCCGCCGCTTCATTCCGCGCTAAGTATGCATCTGCACAACAAGCTGCTGTTGCTGCTCGCCAACGCTGTTGCCGGAGCGACCGTCAGCATTGCCGTAAGCGTGCTCAGCTATCAGGCGTTCGAGGTCCACTTCCTGCGCCTCAAGCGGTTCTTTGCCTATCGCGGGCTGAGAGCACAGTAAACGGACTAGAGAATGTAACGGCTTAGGTCCTGGTCCTTCACGATGCTGGCGACCTGTTGCTTCACGTACTCCGGATCGATGACGATGACCTTCTCCGTTCCGGTTGCCGTCTGACGTTCGATCACCGGAAGCGGTGGCGACGGTGGCTGAGGTTCAGCCGTCAGCGGAGCCGACGCGCCGATCTCGGCAACCACACCTTCTTCGGTGGCCTCAGGCCGTGGCGACTTGAACAGGTCGGGCGCCTGGAAGCTGATCTCGTCCAGCACGCGCTCCATGATCGTGTGCAGACGGCGGGCTCCAATGTTCTCGGTCGTCTCATTCACGCGGAAGGCGAACTGCGCCATCTCGAGGATCGCTTCCTTGGTGAACTCAAGCTTCAGACCTTCGGTCTCGAGAAGCGCGGTCGATTGCTTGACCAGCGAGGACTTCGGCTCCGTGAGGATGCGGACGAAGTCGTTCACGGTGAGCGAGTGCAGCTCGACGCGGATGGGAAAGCGGCCCTGCAGCTCCGGAATCAGGTCGCTTGGCTTCGAGACGTGGAAGGCGCCTGCCGCAATAAACAGGATGTGGTCGGTCGAGACCATGCCGTACTTGGTGCTGACCGTGGTGCCTTCGACGATGGGAAGGATGTCGCGCTGGACTCCTTCGCGCGAGACATCGGGGCCGTGGCCACCCTCGCGTCCAGCGATCTTGTCGATCTCGTCGAGGAAGACCATGCCGGAGTCTTCGACACGTTCGACAGCGAGCCGCGTGACCTGGTCCATATCGATGAGGCGCGACTCTTCTTCCTGCACCAGATACTCGAAGGCTTCAGAGACCTTCATCTTGCGCTTCTTCGTGCGCTGGCCGAAGAGACCCGGCAGCATCTCGCGCAGGTCCATGCCTTCGCCGCCCTGATCGGGGCCGGAGTTCGGGCCCATGTTGCTGATTACTTCAAAGCTTTGCGTGTTGCGGTCACGCACGTCAAGCTCGACGATGCGGTCGTCCAGTTTGCCCTCGCGAAACTGCTGGCGCAGCTTCTCGCGAGTGCGGGTATGACTGTCGCCCGGCTTGTCGGACTTCTCGGAATTGCTCCCATCGACCGGCGAAACCGGCAGCTCAATCACCTTCGATTCGTCAACCGGCGGCGGCACAACCGATATCGGCGAGACCGACGCATTGGCGGCCACTGAGATCGGCGGAGGAGGCAGCAACAGGTCGAGCAGCCGGTCTTCGGCGTTCATCTCGGCCTTCTCTTCCACGTCGTCCAACTTCTCGTCGCGCACCATGTCGATGGCGATCTCAACCAGATCGCGGACGATGGATTCGACATCACGCCCCACATAGCCAACCTCCGTAAATTTAGAGGCTTCCACCTTGAGAAACGGAGAGTTGGTCAGCTTCGCCAGCCTGCGCGCGATCTCCGTCTTGCCGACGCCCGTGGGCCCGATCATGATGATGTTCTTCGGCATGATGTCTTCGGCGAGCTCCGGCGGGAGCTTCTGCCGCCTCATGCGGTTGCGCAGGGCGATGGCGACGGCGCGTTTGGCCGCCTGCTGGCCGACGACATATTTATCGAGCTCCGCGACGATTTCGCGCGGCGTCATCTCGTCGAGTGCGAGGGCCTGGTCTTCTGCGGTTCCGGGGAGAAAAATTGCCATATTCTCATTCACTCATTTCCAACCATTTCGGTCCCTAATGTAACTACCTAAATCCCATCACGATCCAGACAAGCAAGACTCCGGAAGCGACCGCGCTGCCAGCAAGCTCGATTGCCTAGATCGAGCGCTTTTTCTGAAAGAAAAAAACGGCAAGAGCCCATGCGACGAATGCGGTCGATATTTGAACGAGCCATTGACGATGGGCCCAGTAATCCGAGTCTTTCGCCGAAATGAAGCAATTGGCAGTAGCGCACACCGCAAGGAACGTGAACCAGTAGGGCAAAAGTTTCCGGGCTATCTTTGCGACGCTTGTCATGCTTACTCCGACTTCAATTCTTCAATCGTCATCTGGTCGTTCGTATAGATACAGATCTGTCCCGCAATCGCCAGCGACTTCGTCGCAATCTCGCGCGCCGTAAGGTCCGTGTTCTCCATCAACGCCCTTGCCGCAGCGAGAGCATAGCTGCCGCCCGACCCAATCGTGGCGATGCCTTCATCCGGATCGATCACGTCGCCCGTCCCGCTTAGCAGGAAGGTCGATTTGGCGTCCGTCACGATCAGCAGCGCCTCAAGCTGGCGAAGCATCTTGTCCGTGCGCCAGTCCTTCGCGAGCTCGACGGCAGAGCGTCCGAGATTTCCGGCAAACTGCTCCAGCTTCGTCTCAAAGCGGCTGAAGAGTGAAAACGCGTCGGCGGTCGATCCCGCAAATCCTGCGAGAACCTTGTCGTTGTAGAGCTTGCGAATCTTCTTCGCCGAGCCCTTCATTACCGTTGCCCCAAGCGAGACCTGCCCATCGGCGGCCATCACGACGGAGTCGCCCCGGCGGACGCAGATGACGGTGGTGGAACGGATGCGGCGGCCCTCGCCAAGGTCAAGCGGGTGGCCGGTCGAATTCGGTGCTGCCTGGTCCAGGGTGATGCTGTCTGAAGCTGTAGAAACGGTCGATTTATCGCGCATTATGGTCACTCTTCAGTATAACGCGCACGGGCCGCCGCCGGTTCCCTGCCTTCCTATCGGCAGACATACAAGGAGACCTATCTCTGCCATAGAGAATTCCCATAGCCAGGCTCTCCACCGTCGCAGTTTGTTCTAGTTAAAGCTGCTCGTCCCCACAAGCGACAACCTCTCGTTCAACCAGCTTCGTTGCAGGAGCAACTCGTATCTATGGCTTCGATCAGCACTAAAGGACGCAATCTCGTCCTGCTTGCCTCGGCAATCCTCACTGCCACAGCCGCCATGGCACAGCAACCCGCCCCAAAGCCCCAGGGCCTTCCCGCAGTCTCGCGTCCGCTTAGCGAACTGAAGCCCACCAACGTCTACCAGGTCGCCGGCTCGCCTGACTGGAAGGTGATGGCGAAGGATTCGGTCTGGGTGACCAGCGCGCGCGCGAATCACGTGGTGCAGCTTCTGCCCGGGTCCGAGAAGACCGGCATCGTCGTCGACGTTCCCAAGCCCTGCTCGAGCCTCGCGTACGGCTGGAACTCCATCTGGATCCCAAGCTGCGGCGCGAAGAAACTTCTCCGCGTGGATGAGACGACGGGCAAGACCCTTGCCGAAATCCCCGCCGACCCAGCCAACTCCGAGGGCGGCATCACCACCGGCCTCGGTGCGGTCTATATCGTCGTAAAGCCCAGCACATTGCTGAAGGTCGATCCGGAGACAAACACCGTTGTCGCGAAGCTCGATCTGCCCTCGGATTCCGAGAATCCTTTCTTCGGCAATGGCTTTGTCTGGGTCACTTCGTTTGGGCACAACGCGTTGCTGAAGGTCGATCCGCAGTCAATGAAGCTGGTCGCGAACATCCCCATTGGCCCGAAGCCGCGCTTCCTTACCGTCGGGGCGGGCTCGGTGTGGGCTTTGAACCAGGGCGACGGCACGGTCTCGCGCGTGGACATGGCAAGCGGCAAGTTGGTCGCTACCATCGAGTGCGGCCTTACAGGCGAAGGCGGCGAGATCACCTTCGGCGCGGGCTCGGCCTGGGCGACGCTGTTCAATATTCCGCTGACGCAGATCGACGCGAGCACCAACAAGGCAGTAAAGCAATGGGCGGGAAAGGGTGGCGACGGACTGCAGTTCGGCTTCGGCTCGCTATGGCTCTCGAACCTCGCCCAGCAGACGGTATGGAGAATCTCGCCCGATCAGAAGTAGACTGGACGGGCTGAGCAATCACCTCATTCCCAAGCGGTCATTCTGAGCGCCGCGAAGAATCGCTGCATTTCGTCTTTGATTCCGCTCGTCTCATCAGAAAGGTTGTTCCTTTGTCGTTCGAAGTGTCCTCCGAAACTCTCTGGCAGGAGACGCTGCCCGGCTCCTCGACCTGGTCGCATGTTCTCAAGCGCGGCACCGCGCTCCGCATCACAGCGGGCGGCGATCACGCCAACGTGGGTGCGCTGATGCTGAACGCAGACAACTTCTCCGAGCGGCTGAACCTGCCCGACACGCTGAAGGCGCAGCACATCGCGCGACTCACCACCGGTGCCGTCCTCTACTCCGACATGGCGCGTATCCTCTGCTCCATCACCGACGACACGCTGGGCTGGCATGATCCACTCGGAGGCTGCTCCGACGCGGCGATGGTCGCAGCAAAGTACGGGCCGCTCGACTACCAGACAGCGCGGAACGACTGGCACCAGAATGCGCTTGATGGCTTCTTGATCGAGCTCGCCAAGTACGGCTTGGGCCCGCGCGACCTGATGATGAATATCAACTTCTTCAGCAAGGTCGAGGTGAAGGACGACGGCACCATGACCTTCATCGAAGGCCACGCCAAGGCAGCCGCCAGCGTGGAGCTTCGCGCGGAGATGAACACGCTCGTGATTCTCAACACCTGCCAGCACCCCATGGATCCTGACCCGGCTTATCGCAGCGTACCCGTCGAGCTTGAGATCAAGCGAGTTCCCGCTCCCGCGGCCGATGATGTCTGCCGCAACTTCCGCCTGGAGAACGCTCGCGGCTTCACCCTGACCGAACGTTACTTCCTCTAGAATTTGTATCTTTTCCAGTTACACATGCAGGAGCTTCACACGATGCCAGAAGCAGTTCTAGTGACGAGTCCGCGAACACCCGAGACGGCGATCTTCTCTGCCGATGTTCTCGCCGGGGACTCCTTCGTTCATGAAATCAGGGCAGGCGAATACATCCGCATCGTTGACCTTGAAGGTAACCAGGCCGTCGATACACTCTTCTACAACGCGCATGATTACTCCGATCGCTACAGCGCACAGGACACGATCCGCGCCCAGTCGAACATCTACCTGACCAGCGGCACGAAGCTCTATTCGACCGAGCGGAACGTGCTGCTGAGCATCGTCGCCGACACCTGCGGCCGCCACGATACTCTCGGCGGAGCCTGCTCCTGCGAGAGCAACATGGTTCGCTACTCTATCGACAAACGCTCCATGCACGCCTGCCGCCAGAGCTTTCTGAAGGGGGCGCTGGCATGGTCGGAGAAGACAGGCCGCGGGATGGGCAAACGCGATCTCGCCGCCAACATCAACTTCTTCATGAACGTCCCGGTCACTCCAGCGGGCAAGCTGACTTTTGAGGACGGCGTCTCCGACGCAGGCAAGTACGTCGAGTTGCGCGCGGAGATGGACACGCTCATCGTCATCTCCAACTGCCCGCAGTTGAACAACCCTTGCAACGCCTATAACCCCACGCCGGTGCGCGTCCTCATATGGGATGCGGAGGCCGCGAACTAGCATCAGGAGCAAGATGTTCAAGAAAGTCCTTATCGCAAACCGCGGCGCAATCGCGACCCGCATCGAGCGCACACTGCGCAGAATGGGCATCGCCTCAGTCGCCGTCTACTCCGAAGCCGACGCGCATTCGTTGCATGTCTTCGAGGCCGATGAAGCCGTGGCCATCGGGCCCCCGCCCGCAGCCCAGAGCTATCTCGTGTTCGATAAGATCTTCGCTGCTGCTGCCGAGACAGGCGCCGAGGCGATCCATCCCGGCTACGGATTCCTCAGCGAGAACGTTCACTTTGCGCGAGAATGTGCCGATCGCGGGATCAAGTTCATCGGCCCCGAACCAGCGCACGTGGAGGCCTTTGCGTTGAAGCACACCGCGCGTGAGACAGCGAAGCGCTGCGGTGTTCCACTACTTCCCGGCACCGGCCTGCTCTCGGATCTCGAAGACGCGCTGGCGCAGGCCGAGACGCTGAAGTATCCCGTGATGCTCAAGAGCTCCGGAGGCGGCGGCGGCATCGGCATGAAGGTCTGCTACTCCGCCGAGCAGCTTGGTGAGACTTATGACTCCGTATTGCGGTTGAGCAAGGCCAACTTCGGCGATAGCGGCGTCTTTCTCGAGAAGTACGTCGCGCGCGCGCGACACATTGAAGTGCAGATCTTCGGCGATGGCAAGGGCGGCGTGATCGCGCTCGGCGAACGCGATTGCTCCGCGCAACGACGTCACCAGAAGGTGCTTGAAGAGACCCCAGCGCCGGGCCTCACGGATGCAACGCGGCAAGAGCTCTACAAGTCCGCGATTGTGCTCGGCAAGGCGGTAAACTACGCATCGGCTGGCACTGTTGAGTTCATTTATGACGACGACACCAGCGAGTTTTACTTCCTCGAAGTGAACACACGGCTGCAGGTCGAACACGGCGTGACCGAGCAGGTCACCGGGGTCGATCTCGTCGAATGGATGGTGCTGCAGGCATCGGGCGATCTTGCTCCGCTCGATTCCTTCGAGATCAAGCCCACGGGCGCAGCGATCGAGGCTCGCGTCTACGCCGAAGACCCCGCGCAGAACTTCCAGCCCTCGCCCGGCAAGCTGACGCTGGTGCGGTTCCCCGCGCCGGAGCTTGCGCGTGTAGAAACGTGGATCGAGTCCGGCTCGACGATCACACCGTTCTACGACCCAATGATCGCCAAGATCATCGTCACCGGCAAAGATCGCACCGAAGCCTTGGCGAAGCTGGATGCCGCGCTGGCAGCGAGTTTCATCGATGGCACCGAGACGAACCTTCGCTACTTGCGCAAGGTTGCGGCCACTCCGGAATTTGTATCTGGCAAAGTTACAACTGCATTTCTGGGTACGTTCGCATTCGAACGCAACGCGATTGAGATTCTCGAAGGCGGAACGCAAACAACGATTCAGGACTACCCCGGCCGCACCGGCTACTGGAACATCGGCGTGCCCCCATCCGGCCCGATGGATCATCTCTCTTTCCGCATTGCCAATCGCTTGGTCGGCAACAATGCGGGGGCAGCAGCGATTGAGTTCGCCACCATGGGTAGCCGCATAAAGTTTCATTCAGACGCGACCATCGCGCTGACCGGCGCAGACATGGGCGCGAAGCTCAACGGCAAACCCGTTGCGCGCTGGGGATCAATCCACGTGAAGGCTGGTAGCACGCTGTCTCTCGGGGCCGCGTCCAAAGAAGGCATCCGCGCCTACCTCGCGCTGCGCGGCGGCATCGACACGCAACCGTACCTGAACAGCCGCAGCACGTTCATGCTCGGCGGCTTCGGCGGCCATGCTGGTCGAGCGCTTCGTGCGGGCGACGTGCTACATCTGGGAGCGCCTGACGCCGTAGTGAGCGAACCGGCAACGCTTCCAATAGAGTTCATACCACAACTAACGCGAACATGGGAGATCGGCGTTCTCTTTGGCCCGCACACCGCTCCGGACTTCTTCACCGAAGAAGACATCGAGATGCTCTTCGCGACGCACTGGAAGGTCCACTACCAGAGCGACCGCACCGGTGTGCGCCTCGTCGGCCCCAAGCCCACATGGGCGCGGCCCGATGGTGGCGAGGCTGGTTTGCATCCCTCGAACATTCACGACAACGCGTACGCCATCGGCACGATCGACTTCACCGGCGACATGCCCATCCTGCTTGGCCCGGATGGCCCCAGCCTCGGTGGTTTCGTCTGCCCCGCGACCATCGTGCAGGCGGAGCTATGGAAGCTCGGACAGTTGAAGGCCGGCGACACCGTCCACTTCAATCGCATCACGCTCGCTGAAGCTGAAGCGCTGGAAGCCGCGCAGGACAAGTTCCTCGAAAACTTCACCTCCGCTCCTCTTGCCCTGCCAACGAGCTCCACGCCAGAACCGGCCATCATTGCGGCCTTCACCGACCGACCGCAGAAGATGGTCTTCCGCGCCGATGGCGATAAATACCTCCTCATCGAGTACGGCGAACTCGAGCTCGATCTCTACCTGCGCTTCCGCGTTCACATCCTCGAGCAGAAGTTGCGTGAAGCCGCTCTTGACGCCATCATCGATATCACACCCGGCATCCGCTCGTTGCACATTCATTACGACAGCCGCAAGCTGGCGCGTGCGAAGCTGATCGAGTTACTGAACGATCTCGACCGCACCATGCCTGAGCTGACGGACATCACCGTACCCTCGCGCATCGTCCACCTGCCGCTCTCGTGGGACGACCCGCAGGCGAAGATCGCGCAGGAGAAGTACATGCAGGCGGTGCGGCCCGACGCTCCATGGTGCCCGTCGAACATCGAATTCATCCGTCGCATCAACGGCCTTGACTCGATCGATGATGTCTATCGCATCGTGCATGAGGCAAGCTATCTCGTGCTCGGTCTCGGGGACGTCTATCTCGGCGCACCAGTGGCCACACCGGTCGACCCGCGCCATCGCCTCGTCACTACGAAGTACAACCCGGCCCGTACATGGACGCCGGAGAACGCGGTCGGCATCGGCGGAGCGTACATGTGCGTCTACGGGATGGAGGGCCCAGGCGGCTATCAGCTCGTCGGTCGCACGATCCAGGTCTGGAATACGTGGAAGTCCACGCCGGCCTTCGCCGAAGGCACGCCGTGGTCGCTGCGCTTCTTCGACCAGATCCGGTTCTATCCGATCAGTGCGGAAGATCTGCTGAAGGCCCGCGAGGACTTCCCGCATGGCCGCTTCGAACTACGCGTCGAAGAGACGACGTTCAACTTGAAGGAGTACCAGGCCTTTCTCGACTCCATCGCCGTCGAAGCCACAGCCTTCAAGAAGCATCAGAAGGCATCGTTCCACGCCGAGCGCGAACGCTGGGTCGCGGCGGGCCTAATGACGCCCGCAGAGCCCGAGGCCGCGCCCGAAGAGACGGCCGCTGCCGTCATTCCCGAAGGCTGCGAAGGCGTCTCGTCGCCAGTAACGGCGAGCGTCTTCCAGATCGTAGTGAAGCCAGGCGACAAGGTCGCGGACGGGCAGAAGCTGATCGTGCTCGACGCGATGAAGACGGAGATCGTCGTCGCCTCGCACGTCGACGGCATCGTTGAAGAGATCTACTGCGCGCAGGGAGCATTGGTGCAGAGCGGCCAGTTGTTGCTTTCGGTGCGGCCAATCGAAGAAGCCTAGGAGAACAATGGACATCGCAGCGCTTCACGCAGCCTACGCAGCCGGTGACCAGAACCCGACCTGCGTCATCGAGGCAATCTACGACCGCATCGAGAAGGAAGGTCTGCGTCCGGTCTGGATCTCTATCGTGCCGCGCGAGCAGGCAGTCGCGCGTGCCAAGGAACTTGAAGCGCAGAACCGCACAACGCTGCCGCTCTTCGGCATCCCCTTTGCGGTAAAGGACAACATAGACGTAGCGGAGATGCAGACCACAGCGGCATGCCCGGCATATGCGTACACCCCGGCCGAGTCCGCCACTGTCGTCGCAAGGCTGGAAGCGGCCGGAGCGATCCTGATCGGCAAGACGAACATGGACCAGTTTGCGACCGGTCTGGTGGGCACGCGAACGCCTTACGGCATCTGCTCCAGCGTCTTCAATGCGAAGTACATCTCGGGCGGGTCAAGCGCGGGCTCCGCTGTCGCCGTTGCGAGCAGTCTGGTGACGTTCTCTCTCGGCACGGATACCGCAGGCTCAGGCCGCGTACCTGCGATGTTCAATAACCTCATCGGACTGAAGCCGACACGCGGAGCGATCAGCACGCACGGTGTTGTGCCCGCATGTAAGACGCTCGATTGCGTCTCGATCTTCGCCGAGACCGCGCATGATGCGAGCCTTGTGCTGGCCGCAGCTTCGGGCTTCGATGCGAACGATGCGTACTCGCGCCAGCCTGAAGTCGGCGCGGGCGCATCGCCTTGGGCAGGAGCGCCGACCTTCCGCTTCGGCGTGCCTTCTGATGCCTTGCTCAACTTCTTCGGGGACGCGCAGAATCCCGCGCTCTACCAAGCCACAGTCGAGCAGCTCACAGCGCTTGGCGGCGTTGCGGTAGAGTTCGACCTGCAGCCGTTCCTCGATGCCGCACATCTTCTGTACAAAGGCCCGTGGGTCGCAGAGCGCTACGCAGCGATTGCGAAGTTCATCGGAGAACACAAGGCAGAGATGGACCCGACCGTGGCGACCATCATCTCGGGCGCTGCCAACTACTCTGCGGTCGATTACTTCGACGCCGCCTATAAGCTCGAAACGCTGCGCCGCAGGACAGCAGCCGCATGGCAGAACTTCGACGTGATGCTGCTGCCGACCGCGCCCCGCACCTTCACGATTGAGGAGGTTGCGGAGAAGCCGATCGAGCGCAACAGCATCCTCGGGACGTATACAAACTTTGTGAACCTGCTCGATCTCGCTGCGGTGGCTCTACCCGCAGGGATGCGGCCGGATGGCTTGCCTTTCGGCGTGACACTTATCGGACAAGCGTTCAGCGAAACTGCATTGCTGAAATTGTCGGACAAGCTCCACCGGAAGCTCGCGACGACACTTGGCGGATCGGATCGCAAGCTCGAAGAGGCACCTGCTCTTACGCCCTCAACGCCACCCCACGGCTGCCTGTTGATGGCCGTCGTGGGTGCGCATCTCTCCGGGCAGCCGCTGAACTGGCAGCTTACACAACGCGGCGGCAAGCTCATCAAGACCTCAAAGACGAGTCCGCACTATCGCTTCTATGCGCTGGCCAAGACGACGCCGCCCAAACCTGGACTGGTTCGCGAGCCGTCTTTCAACGGGCCTGGAATTGAAGTCGAAGTTTGGGCGCTGCCTGCGAATACGGTAGGAACCTTCGTAGAAGGAGTGCCGCAGCCGCTCTCTATCGGCACTTTGGAGTTGGAAGACGGCAGCCTAGTTACGGGATTTCTGGTCGAACCGGTCGGGACCGAAGGCGGTCTCGAGATCACGCAACTCGGCGGCTGGCGCAACTACCTCGCGTCGCTTAATAAATAGACCGCACTACTCATCGTCATCATCCCCGCCGCCATCAGAGGGCGGGCCTTCTTTGCCCCCCTTCTTCGGCTTGTAACGGCCATCAAGAATCTGCTCGATGGTCGAGATCATCTCAGGCGAGTCCGGCGTCACATCCTGTCCCAGACGCGCGATCACTTTGCCTTCTTTGTTCACGAAAAACTTGGTGTAGTTCCAGTGCACCGGGCCACCTGCGGGAGCGTCCTTGCTCTTCGTCAAGTAGAGGTAGAACGGAATCACGTCGTCGCCTGCGAGCTTCGAGACGGCCATCACGGGAAACGTCACCTTCGCATCGGCGTATGCCTTTTGAATCTCGGGATCTTTCCCAGGCTCGGCCGCGCCAAAGTCGTTTGAGGGCACACCGATCACGACCAAGCCCTTGTCTTTGTAGGTCTCGTAGTCCTTCTCGAGAGCCGCAAGCTGCGCGTTATAGCTGGACTTACGCGCTAGGTTCACGATCAGGATGTACTTCCCTTTGAAGTTGGTCAGCGGCACATCCTTGCCATCGGCACCGGGCAAAACGTAGTCGTAGGCGGTCTTCTCGGGCTTGGATTTCTTCGTTGCGTCCTTCGTGTCCGCGCCGGTTGTCGCCTTCTGCTTCGCCTTTGCCTGGAACGCACATGCAGGAGAGGTGCAGAGAATCCCAGCCAGCATCACCGCACCAACGCCGCGCATCCACGCGCCAACGCAGGTTGCTGGCTGGCGGTCGGAAGACAAGGCATGATCTGCCGAACGGTGGCGCAAGGGGGCAAAGGCAGCGGAGGGATATCGCACGGGTATGCCTGAGGGTATAGCGCGGTGGGAGAAATCGCCAAACTGCTATATGCTTTTCCTATTCAGGCCATAGAGAAACGAAAGTGTTGCGACTATTCGTATAGCTCGCATCGTCTTTCGCTATAACCAGACAACGTCCCGAGCGATTCCCGTTGGCACACTGCGAACACCTGCACGCCGCGATGCGTGTTATCTCAGTCACGGAACCTAGCCACTGATGGACTTTGACCACCTCAAGACGTTCCTTGAAGTATCGCGGCAGAAGAGCTTTTCCCGAGCCGCGGAAAAGCTCCACGTCACGCAACCCTCGATCTCCGCCCAGATTCGCTCGCTTGAGACATCGCTGGGGCACCGTCTGCTGGAACGCGGCGGCGGCAAGGTAACGCTGACCGCAGCCGGCCGCGTCTTCGAGCCCTTTGCTGAAAGCTGCCTGACGCGGTTGAACCATATGTCGCTGACGCTCGCCGACCTCGAGCGGATGCCGCGTGGCTCGCTCACCGTTAGCGCAAATGAGTCGACGGCGCTCTACGTGCTGCCGGTGTTCTTCAGCAAGTTTGGCAAACAGTACCCACGCGTCTCGCTCAATATCATCCGCGCGGAACGCAGCCGCACGCTGGAACTTGTGCTCGACCGCGAGGTGGAGTTCGGGGTCGTATCGCTCCCGCTCAAAGACAAGCGCCTGCATATTGAGGTCATTCACAGCGACGACTTCGTTCTCGTCGTGCCCGCAGCGCACGCCTTCGCCAAGCTGGAATCGGTGACACTACGCCAGGTATCGCAGCAGCGCCTGCTCCTGCTCAACCAGGGTCGCAAACGGGAGCAGATCGACGAGCTCTTCGAGCAGGAGAAGCTATGCCCGCGCATCGCCATGGAGCTCGACTCGAACGAGCTGCTGAAGCGGCTTGTGCTCAAGGAGATGGGGATCGGCTTCCTGCCGCGCATCAACGTGCTCGACGAAGTTCGCACCGGCACCCTTGCTATCGTACCGATCCATGGCGTCTCGATCTCGCGTGAACTGGCCCTCATCAGTCGCAAGGACCGCGAGTTGACCCGCGCCGGCAATGCCTTCTTTACCTTCGCCACAGGGACTGTGCGGTCTGCCGCCGAGGACCTGTAGACACTCCGCCGTAAGTTATTCGCAGCGAGATGCGCTATCCGTATAGGAAGCCATGAGTTGCGGGCCAAGCCGATGCGGCGCTCCAATGCGCTCGTCATCACGATCTTCTATAGCCGCGATAACGGGATGGCAGATCGCATTGATCTCCGCTTCAACTGACCGCATAATCGGTTTCATCAATCAAGCAACATAGCACCCTTGCCAATGGCGCCGGATTCCTTTATCCGGACCGCATTGAGGCAGACGAGGACGATCTCGGCCCAACTCATGTTGGACGTACGAGATCCTCCGTTTCTTCAGAGTTTCCTGAAGCGGAACCTCCGTCTGAAAAATCTGCGACAGCGCCCAACGGTCCTTCCAAGGCACCAGCGGCTGACGCTCAGCAGAGTCGACCCCAAGAGTCATAGCGACCCCGCACGCCCAAATTCAGGAGGTTCCTTTGAAACGCATCGTTCTGGCCATGCTGGCTATCCTGCTATCTTCCGTTGCTCTGTTCGCGCAGACGAACACCACGTCGCTCTTCGGCACGGTGACCGATGCTACCGGAGCAGTGATTCCGGGCGTCACCATTACGATCACAAACAAGGGCACGGGCAATACGTCCACGGCGACGACCAAGAACGATGGGAACTTCGCGTTCGAGCAGTTGCAGCCGGGAACCTATGACGTCAAAGTCGCCTCTCCTGGATTCAACGAGGCCCATGAGACAGTCGACGTGCTGGTCGCAACACCGAAGAAGGTACTCTACAAGCTGACCCCTGGCGCCAGTGATGTCGTCATCAACGTGGAGACCAATCTCGCCGAGGTCAACACCTCCGACGCGACGCTCGGGAAGAGCTTCAACAGCGCCCAGGTACAGAACCTCCCCTATCTTGCGAATAACGTGACTTACCTGCTCTCGCTGCAGCCCGGCGTGCTCGCGCTCGACAGCGGCGGGGCGACGGGCGGCTTGAACACGGACACTCGCACCGGCATCGTGAATGGGGCGCGCCAGGACCAGAGCAACATCACGCTCGACGGCGTCGACAACAACGACCAGATCTTCGGCTATGCCTTCAACGGAGCATTGCGTTCCACCCGCGATTCGGTCGAGGAGTTCCGCGTAACGACCACGAACTCGAACGCCGACGCCGGCCGCTCCTCCGGTGCGCAGGTCTCACTTGTAACTCGCAGCGGCACAAATACGTGGCACGGCAGCGCCTACGAGTACTACCGCGATCCGGCGACCTCCTCCAACAACTGGTTCATCAAGCAGGCCGAACTCAGCTCCGGGCTGCCGAACACCGCAGCCAAGGTGCTTCAGCACACCTACGGCGCGTCGCTTGGATTGCCCATCAAGAAAGACAAGCTCTTCTTCTTCGGGGCCTATGAAGGATTCAAGCAGGCCAGCGACGTCTCCGTCGGCAGACTCGTTCCGTCCTCTTCCTCTGGCAGCGGCCTGATTACCGGCAACGTGGTTTACCAGGCAACAGACGGCACCTATAAGACGCTTACACCCACCGACATCGCGCAGTTGGATGGACGCTCCAGCGACCCATCCTGTGTGGCGGCCCCTGCCAGCTGCTACGCTCCTGCAACCAATACGGCCGCGGTTGCCTACTTCAACCAGTTCCCGCTCTCGAATGCTCCCGGTGCCTCCGATCCCCAGAACGTAGGCAACTATAATTTTGCCTCGCCAGCGCCGATCCACCAGATCACGAATATTGCCAAGCTCGACTACAACATCACCCCGAAGATGAGCATGTTTGTTCGTGGCAATCTACAGAGCGACAATCAATTGTCGACCCTAGAGTTTCCCGGACTTCCCGCCGCCTCCAGCCTTTACGGCAACAGTAAGGGAGTCGCCGTCGGACATATCTGGTCGATCAACGACCGGATTACTAATAACGCCCGCTACGGATTCATCCGGGTAGGTGCGGCGTCTCGCGGTACCGGCAGCCAACCGTTCATCGACTTCGGCGGCAACTTCGACAACTTGACCGCATCGACGACGTCGTATGTTTACAACGTAGCCACGAACAACTTCGCGGACGACTTTACCTACGTCAAGGGGAGACACACAATCCAGGCGGGTGTGAACCTCTACCTCATCTCCAATGCACAATACTTCGATCAACCTCTACTTCAGGACGGAAGTATCAGCCCGAACCTGTTGTCGACCGCTGCGATCGCAAACCAGGGAGGGAGCTTCGACCCCGGCACCGGGGCCTGCGGCAAGGACTGCGCGCCGGTAGCGGATACGTTCCAAAGCTTCTACAACAGCGACATCATCTCCAACGTCGGTGCCATTGAAAGAGCAACCTCCGGCACAGAGTTCCAGGTAAAGAACAACATGCTCATTCCGCTCGCCAGCGGCGTTCCTACCCACACCTTCAAGAACGTGGAGCAGGAGTACTACGTCCAGGACCAGTGGAAGGCGACCTCGCAGCTCACTCTTACCTTCGGCCTGCGCTACGTCTATCTCGGCGTTCCGTATGAGAAGAACGGACAGCAGATCGCACCCACGATCCCGCTGAACACGTTCCTCCTGAACCGCGAGACTGCGGCCGCCGAGGGTTCGGCATACGACACGGATGTCTCCTTCCGCGCTTCGGGTTCCCCGAACGGGCAGCCCAACTTCTGGAATGCACAAAAGACCAACTTCGCTCCGCGTATCGCGTTCGCGTATGCCACACGGGACAACAAGACCTCTATGCGCGGCGGGTTCGCGCTGAGCTACGATCACTTCGGCACAGGTGTCATTGACGCCTACCAGTCAAGCCCCACTTCCCTGTTCTCCCTCTCGCAGACCAACCAAACCACTTATACCGACATCAACTCCAACCCTCGCTTCACTGGGTACCATGACGTGCCGCTAGTCGCCGGCGCCACATCTCCTCTGGCCTTGCCCTACACGCCGGCGGAGAACCCCTTTACCTTCGACAACAGCATCAACGACAAGCAGAAGACGCCGTATGCGGAGACCTTCAACCTTACCGTGCAGCACGAGTTCCCGAAGAGCGTTTCGGTCACCGCATCCTACGTTGGCCGTCTCGGGCGCCACCTGCTGCAGAACCTTGACGTCGCCATGCCTACAAACCTCTACGATGCGGGAAGCGGCCAGACGTACTTCCAGGCAGCTACCCAGTTCGACAAGATGGTAGACGCCGGCGTGGATCCTTCGACGGTCCCCGACAGCGGCTACTTCCATAACGTCTTTCCCAACTTCCAGGCCAACGGATATACGGGAGCACAGGCCTACTACTCGGTCTTCGCCGTCAATCGCGGTAACGAGACCAATGCGCTCTACCAGGCAGACTGTGCTCCCCAGGTCTCATGCGACTTTGCCGGCACTAACTCCGGACCGTTCTTCCGCTTCTTTTACCCCCAGACCTCTTCCATCTATGTTCAATCCACCACGGGCGTGAGCAATTATCACGCGATGCAGCTCTCGGTTCGTCAGGCGTTGCGCTACGGGCTGGAGTACGACATCAACTACACCTACTCGAAGTCCATGGACGAGGGCTCCGATCCTGAGCGGAGTGGCAGTGGAGGAAGCATCATCCTCAACTCGTTCTCGCCCCATCAGTGGTACGCGGATTCGGACTTCGACGTTCGCCATAACATCACTGCAAACTACACAGCTCCGCTTCCGTTTGGCCACGGCGCTCCCTTCCTGAATCATAGTGGCCTGCTCGATCGGCTGATCGGTGGCTTCCAGTTGAACGGCGTCGTTCACTACAGCACGGGCCTGCCGTTCAGCGCGGTCGGAGAGAACGGCTGGGCAACGAACTTCCAGTCCAACAGCAACATGGTCCAGATCGGCCCCATCCCCACCGGCGGCCACCACTACGATGCGGCGAACCAGGTGATGACCGCGTTGAAGGGAATCACGGGAGCACAAGCCCAAGCCAATCTCCGCTACGCCTACGTCGGCGAGGCGGGACAACGTAATAACTTCCGCTCCGATGGCTACCTTGCCATCGACGACGGTCTCGCCAAGAGCTTCCATACCTGGCGCGAGCAGCAGTTCCGCATCTCGGTCGAGGTCTTCAACGTGATCAACACCAACCGCTTCGCAACGCCAAACATCGACGGAACCACAGCCGCGTTTGCAACCTATGAGAACGCGCCGCAAGCAAGTGCAAATACTACGACGAACCAACCGGGAAACACTTCCCTTCTGCTGCAGCCTCGCCAGATGCAGTTCTCCGGCAAGTACACGTTCTAAACACCCCTTGTCGAGGCCCGGATCGCATCGCTCACGCCTGCGATCCGGGCCTTTTCTTTCTCCAAGTCCAGCTTCATCCCGAGAGGAAAGTATGCCGAACAGTCTTGGCCGTATTGCGACCTTCGCCGCCACTCTTTGTCTTACCTCGAGCCTCGCTCTCGCCCAGTTCCCGCAGCCCGACGGCGGCGGTCTCGAACGCGGCGTCCTGCCCGCGCGCTGGCTCTCACAGGGCAACAAGTGCATGGAGATTCCCGACTGGCAGATCCATGAGTACAACAAGGACTTCTACATCCTGCGCCAGTCGCCCTGCACCGACTTCGAGAAGCCGCTCATCTTCCTCTTCTTTGGCAAAGATAAAGCGCTGCTTGCCGACACCGGCTCCGCCAACGGCAACCTCGTCCCCTCGCTGAAGATCGTCATGAACCGCTGGCTCGCGATGAACCACCGCACCAGCATTCCGCTGATCGTCACTCATACGCACTCGCACGAGGACCACACCTGGGGCGACAAGGCCGTGCAAGCGATGAACGACCCCGCCTTCCCGGTCACCTTCGTTGCCTCGGACATCGAAGCGCAGAAGAAGTTCTACGGCATCAAGAACTGGCCTACGGACGTCGTTCAGTATGATCTTGGCGGCCGCATCCTCGATATCATCCCCATCCCCGGACATACGCATGAAGACCTGGCCTTCTACGACCGCAACACGGGCATCCTGCTCACTGGCGATACGCTGTACCCCGGACGCATCTTCGTCGAACACTTCGCCGAGTTCCAGGAGAGCGTGGTGCGGCTGGCGAAGTGGACCGAAGGCAAGCCGATCGCGCACACCCTGGGCGACCACATCGAACAGACCACCACGCCCTTCCTCGACTATCCCGAGGGCACGCTCTTCCAGCCTGAAGAACACGAACTGGCAATGCCCGTGGGCTCGCTCATCGAGCTGAGAGACGCTCTGCTGTCGATGAATGGCAGGCCACGCCGGCTGGCGATGCGTGACTTCTCCATCTATCCCATGGAGTTCGGACTCATCACGCGCGAGGAGCGCAAGCATGTCGAGGCGTACATGAAGGAGCAGAAGGAACACATGTGGGATCCGCAGAAGTAGTCCGCGCATGTCCCCACTCCGGTTGCAATCCTTCGCCGTTGTGATCGGCGGCGAAGGATTTACGTTTTAGGTTCACCGACTTCATTCCGAGGAGATCCTCTTGAAACTGCCGCTCATCCGCGCTTTGCTCGCCGCTGTCCTCTGCATCGTCTCCTCAACTGCCATCGCACAGCTCCCCCAGCCGAACGGCGGCGATATCGAACGCGGCACGCTCCCCGACCACTGGTACTCGCAGATGCCGAAGTGCATGGAGATCCCCGACTGGCAGGTGCATGAGTACAACAAGGACTTCTACATCCTTCGCCAGTCGCCCTGCACCGACTTCGAGAAGCCGTTTATCTTCCTGATCTTCGGCAAGGACAAAGCGCTGCTGATGGACACCGGATCGCGCAACGGCAACCTCGCACCAGCGCTGCAGCACACGATCAAGAATTGGCTCGCGCGCAATGGACGAACCAGCATCCCGCTGATCGTCGCTCACACCCATGAGCACGACGACCACACCTGGGGCGACAAGGAGTTGCAGGCTCTCAACGATCCCGCGATGCCGGTCACCTTTATCCCGTCGGAGGTCGAAGCCACGAAGAAGTTCTTCGGCATTGCAAACTGGCCAACGGACATTGGCCACCTCGACCTTGGCGGCCGGATCGTCGATCTCATCCCTATCCCCGGCCACAGCAAGGTCAGCGTTGCGCTCTACGACCGGCGCACCGCCGTGCTGCTAGGCGGCGATACGGTCTATCCCGGACGCATCTATGTCGTCGACTTCCCGGCATTCACCGCCAGCCTTGCACGGCTGGTTGCGTTCACCGAGGGCAAGCCCATCGCAAACATACTGGGCAACCACATCGAGCAGTCGGCCACGCCGTTCGTCGACTATCCTGTCGGCACCATGTATCAGCCGAACGAGCACGAGATCGCGCTCGCCCGCGGAACGCTGCTGGAGCTGAACGACGCAGTGATCTCCATGCACGGAACTCCGCGCCGCTACTGTATGCGCGATATCTCCGTGTGGCCGGTCGGCCCCCAGTTCATGAGCCCTGAGGACGAAGCAAAGTTCAAGAAACACAGTCAGCATGAGAAGGACAGGATGTGGGACCACACCCAGCCGTAACTGGTAGGGCAACGATTCCAGGTCATGCGTCGCATGTGGTGAGTGCAGTCGATGACGCGCTCACCACACGGTTCCGTCCACCCTGTTTGGCAGCGTAAAGTGCTTCATCCGCGGCTGCGATGAGGCGCTGCGAAGGAAGAATGCTATCCGGAACCACGGCGCTGAAGCCGATCGAAACCGTCACGACCCCGCTCGCGTTGCCCTTGTGCTCGAGGCCCAGAGCTTCCACTCCCTCTCGAATCGACGCCGCAACGGTGCTGGCGTCCTCCAGAGTTGCGCCAGGCAGCAGAACCACGAACTCTTCGCCCCCATAGCGCGCTGCCAGGTCGCCCGCCCGCTTCAAACGGGGAACGATACTATGAGCGATTGCGCAAAGGCAATGATCGCCCGCGAGATGACCGTACATGTCGTTGTAGGACTTGAAGTGGTCAGCATCGAGAAGCAGCAGTCCGATGGACATTCCCTGTCGCCGCGCCCGGCTCCATTCGGCGTCGAGCGTCTGGTCAAAGAGCCTGCGGTTGCCTAGTCCGGTCAGGCTATCGTGCGTTGCCAGGACCTCCATCTGCTCCAGCGCCAGCTTCAACTGTCCCTGAAAGTCATCCCGTTCCCGTGCGGTCAGGGTGATGGCAAAGCTCATGACCATCGCAATGGTGAGGTAGACCTGAAGGGTCATGATCCTGAAGGGCTCGTGATGCCCCTGGATAAACATGAACGGCCCCGCTCCGCTGATCGTGCCATGAGCCGCGATGATGGTCACCGCGTTGACGGCCAGAACCGCGCCGGGAAAGCCAACCCAGTTCACCATCACGACAAGAATGGGGAAGATGAGAAACGCAATCGGATATGCGGTCTGATGAAAGATGAACCAGCTAGCCCCCAACAGCACGCCAAACATGGCCAGCGTCGCAAGTCGCCGCCCCGGTCGTAGAAGCTGATAGGTCTCCCGGCTGGCCAGGACAAGGACCAGCGGGGTATAGAGCGCTATCCCCAGGGCATCTCCGCTTAGCCAGTGTCCAACTACTGACCAGAACTCCTCGCGAAGATAAGCGTGGGCGAACCTCGACCACACAAGCGCGGGGATCAGCGGCGCGCCGATCAGGACCATGACGCTGAATCGAAGGATCAACCTGGGCTTACGCAGCCACTCGGACAGGTTGTTAAAGGCCGGGAGTACGGCAGCCGCAAAGACCATCTCAAAGACATTGCAGAGGGTATCTCCCGCGAGCTGGATGACTGGTTCACCCAGAAGCCTGAGATGCGTTCCGGTGGTGATGACATAGCCAGCCATAATCCACGGCCAGTTGCGTCGTGAGCACAAGAGCAAAACGCCGATGAGCAGGCCGTCGATCGGCCAGCAGATGGCATGCAGGTCAGTATAGAAAACCAGTGGATCGATGAACCTGGAGTTCAGGTAGACGCCAAAAGCGCTGACCATCGTCGTCGCGACGCCATGCGCAATCGGTGAGTGATCGCGAAGCCGGGATGCCGCGGCGCGGATCTTTCTCCCCCAGAGCGATACTCCGTTAGTGAGTGCGCTGGAGTTCAACACGAGGCCACTCCGCATAGCTGCGCGCTCAGGCTGAGATTGCCTGAACTGGTCACATCGTAGGGTGTATGGCGTCCACCTGGAGTGTGTAGATCCAAAAGATCTCCGAGGGGCCTTTCTACGCAATCGGCCATATCCATGCTATCGGCATAATCCAACATTATGTAAAGACACGCCATACTCAAAGGGAGTAGCACGGCAAAACCGATAGCGTATAGTGAACGCGGGATCGCATCCCGGTCGCCCCTCTGCCTCTATAGAACACAGGCGGCGACCGCTTCGGCGCGTACAGCTTGATTCGCCCTTATTGCGTCGCAGTCGTGACCACCGAGTTTCCTACCGCATTCACCAGTGTGACGGTCACTCCCATGATCGTCGTCGCGTCCGCGTTCAGGTTGAACGGCTGGGCATAGGTGAACGTCGACCCATAAGCGTTCGATGCCGGGGTGTTGTACCAGCTCGCGAAGATCGAGGTAACGTCGATGGTCACGTCGGGGTTGGAGATCGTA
This sequence comes from Granulicella aggregans, assembly GCF_025685565.1. Lineage (NCBI taxonomy): Bacteria > Pseudomonadati > Acidobacteriota > Terriglobia > Terriglobales > Acidobacteriaceae > Granulicella > Granulicella aggregans. Next base: position 1,378,474 of record NZ_JAGSYE010000001.1, on the reverse strand, counting down.
TTTCCCGGAGTAGGCGTGAAGTGGAAGATCGCTGACTTCACCTCACGCGTATTGGAGAAGCCGGTCACCGTCACAGTGACCGCTGTCGTCGTACTCCCAACCTTGGCGGCCGAGATCTGCGGCACCACCGTTGGAAGCGTAACCACTACGGGGGTGACGCTCGCAGGGGTCACATTCACATCATCAGCAGTGATGGTGAGTGTGACAGTGACCGTCCCTGCAACGGTTCCGGCCTGGAACTGGACGTCGGGGGTCGTAGTCGAACCCGCCGGCAGGGTGACGTTGATCGTTCTGCCGCCCGATGAGAACTGCACCGCCGGGTCGTCGATGCCGGTCGTTGTGGCCGGAGCGAAGGTCAACGTCAACAGGCAGTTGATCGGAACCGCGTACGGCTGCTTCAACTGGAAGGTCACCATCGGCTGATCGCCCGAGGCCGCCGTCGACGGCCCAGTGAAGACCACCACCGGCGCTACCTCTACCAGGAAGCTAGCCACGGTGGTTGAGTCTCCCGAGGCCGTGTCAGTCACCGTCACCGGCAACGTCCCCGCTTCCGTCAGCAGGCTCGCCGGAATCACCGCCGTCAGCGTCGTTGCGCTCACGAAGGTCGTCGCGACCGCGGCCGAATTTACCTTGACCTGGTCGGTCGAGGTGAAGTTCGTCCCTGTCAACGTCACCGTCTGCGCCGCGCTTCCCGCGACCGCGCCGACGGGAGACAGCCCAGACAGCGTCGGCGCCGCCGCAGGCGACACCGTGAAGGTTTGTGAGACTGGAGTCGCCGCTGCGTACGTCGCATTGCCGGCCTGAGTTGCCTGGATCGTCACGGTTCCCGCGCCCGTCAGCGTCACCAGGCTTCCGGCAACGGTCGCCGGTCCAGAGGTCACCGCGTAGCTCACCGCCAATCCCGAGGAAGCGGTTGCCGTGAGCGTAAACGGCGCGTCACCGACTGTGTGGTTGGGAATCGCCGGGAAGGTGATCGTCTGCGCCGCTCCACCCTGCACCGTCAGCGTTCCGGGCAGATACGTGAAGCTGTAGTTCGTTGCCGTCAGAGCCTGGGTTGCGAACGTGATTGGATAGGTCCCCACCGGCGACGTGGTTGTCGCGGTCGTCGCCAAAGTGGCCGTGCCGCCGATCACCGCCGATGTATCTCCGTTCACAAACCCGGCCGTTGTGTAAGTCAACGCCGGATTTGCTACTCCGAAGGTACGCGATACGTTGCTCGCCGTGGCCGTCAACACGGCCTTCGCCACAGTGAAGCTCTGCGAGACGGAGGTCGCCGCCGCATAGGTTGCGTTGCCCAACTGCGCGGCTGTCACTACAACCTGACCAACTCCCGTAATGGTGACCGTCGATCCCGTCACGGTCGCTGGTCCTGTCAGCGAGTATGTCACCGCCAGCCCGGAGCTTGCTGTGGCCGTCAACGCAAACGGAGCCGCTCCGTACGTCTGATTGCCGAGCGTCCCAAAGGTGATCGTCTGCGCGGACTTCGCGATCGTTAGCGTCTGTGCCGTGCTCGCGCTCGCCTGGTAGCTCGTGTCGCCGCTATAGCTCGCCACGACGGTGTAGGTTCCGGCCAAAAGCGCGGTCGTGCTGAAGCTGCCAGTGCCCGTGCCGTTCAGCGTTACCGTTCCTAACACCGCCGCAGGAGTTACGGCCGTATTGGTCAGTGTCACTATCCCCGTCGGCACCGGGGTTACCTGCTCCGTGCCTGCCACCGCAACCGTGAACGTCACACTCTGGCCTGCAGTTGGAGCTGCGGGCGTAATCGCCAGCGTCGTCGCGCTTTGTGCCGCGGCTACGGTTCCACCACCGGTCAGGTTCGTGGTCGGCGAAACGCTCGCCGAAACATTCGCGTCGCCCGGATAGCTGGCTTCCACCGCATGCGTACTGTCGCTGCTTCCGCCGATGGTCAGGTTGCGCGTTCCGGTTGCGGTCTCGGTCACCTGGCTCAATAGGACGATAGAAGTTCCGTCGCTGAAGTTCGAGACGCCAACGTCCGGGAATCCGTCCCCATTGAAGTCCGCAGAGGACTCGCCATACGGGAAGTTTCCTGTCGGATACGTCAACTGCGTCTGGAACGTGCCATCGCCGTTGCCCAGAAGAATGCTCTCCGTCAGGCTCGATTGCGCTGTATTCCCGACGGCGATGTCTTGCTTCCCGTCGCCGTTGAAGTCTGCGATCACCAGGCCGACTGGCTGCCCTCCGACCGGATACGTGACCTGCGTCTGGAACGTGCCATCGCCGTTACCGAGAAGCACGCTGACCGTTCCGTCTTCATGGTTGGTCACGGCAAGATCCAGCTTGCCGTCGCCGTTGAAGTCTCCCGTCTGCACTCCCTGCGGGCCATTTCCGACCGCGTAGGTCACCATCTGCTGGAAGGTTCCGTCGCCGTTGCCCAGGAAGATCCCGACCGTGTTATCTCCGTTATTCCCCACCGCGACATCCACAAAACCGTCGCCGTTGAAATCGCCCTCAGCGATCGTCTGCGGAGTGCTGCCCGTCGGATAAGTCACCGCTGTCTGCAATGTGCCGTCGCCATAACCGAGCAGCACGCTCATCGTATTGGCGTAGTAATCTCCGGCCACCACATCGGGGAGTCCATCCCCGTTGACGTCCATAACACCCAGACCCACCGGCGAAGCGCATGGATACGTCACCTGCATCTGGAAGGTCCCATCCCCGTTCCCAAGCAGCACGCTGATCGTGCTGCTGCCCGTGTTCGCAACGACCAGATCTAGATTGCCATCGCCGTTCAGGTCAGCGACCAGCACCCGTTCCGGCTCGCTGCCGACGTTGTACTTGACCTCCGGCTGAAACGTCCCGTCTCCCTTGCCCAGCAGGATGCTGACGGTGTTCTCTTCGTAGTTGCCGACCACCAGGTCCTGGAAGCCGTCGCCGTTGAAGTCTCCCGCAGCCTGGCCGTAAGAGCCTTCGCCGGTGGAGTTTGCTCCACTCGCCGGTGTCGCCGCTGAGAATCCTACCGCTCCCGCACCCAGACCAACCGATCCCAGGACCGAGTTCGAGTTACTCGTATCGAGGAACGAGACCATGCCTGTCGGGGCGACGGTGTTCGATCCCGTGCTGACCACGGTCCCGGTCGCGCTATAGTTTCCGCCGCTTCCGGTCGTCGTGAAGCTTGTGGCGGATGGGTACTTCCCGGTCACCGTAACCGTCTGCGGCGACGACACGCTGGACTGTATGCCGGCGATCTGCACAAAGTTTGCCGTAAAGCTATGCGTCCCAATTGTTCCGGGAGCCAGCTTCAGAGTCGCCGAGGCAGTTTCCATCGAAATCTGTGCAATGCCGAGATTCGAGCTCAAATTGCAGGCCACTGCCAGAGTCGTATCGCAGAAGAATACCTGTCCTCCGCCCAAATTCGAGTCGCCTGCTCCCACCATCGCGGTGAGAGTGATCGGCGTTTGGTACGCTACCGACGTTGGGCTGACCGTCAACGCCGTGACCGTCGCCTGTCGCGCAAGCACCGTGAAGTTATCCGTCGCACTTGTGCTCGGCGCATAGTTCGCGTCGCCACTGTAGGTCGCTACCAAGGCCGCGTTGCCTACCGGCAGCTTCGAATAGTAGAGGGATGCGGCGCCGTTCCCATCGATCGTGATGGTGCCGAGAACTGCAGCGGGGCTGGCACTGGTATTGGTCAGCGTCACCGTTCCAGTGGGTACGGGCGACTGCGCCGGAGAGGCGCTCACCTGCATCTGGAAGTAGACGCTCTGGCCCTGGCGAGACTCGCTTCCGGACTGCAGGGTGGTGGCAGAGCCATTTCCGGCCGTCACCAATAGTGTCTGCGCCGCGCTCGTGCTCGCCGCGTTGATCGTGTCGCCGTTGTACTTCGACGTGATGCTGTGCGTGCCCGCCGACAGGGCCGAGGTAAAGTACATCGCGTACTCCGCCCCATTCGCCTGGCTTACGGTTCCAAGCAGCGTCGTGCCGTCATAGAAGCTCGTCGAGCCGTTCGTGACCCCTGAAACGCCTGTGCCCGTCCGCGAAACCGTGCCGATCAACTCAACCGTCTGGCCCGTGAGCACTGGGTTCGGATTGATATTGAGCGACTCCGCCGTAGCCACTCCCGTGCCATATCCATAGAGCGTGGTGCCGTTCGTCGAAGTGGTGTCATTCAGACTGTTCGATGTCGCGGTGTACGTCTCCTGGTAGCTCTGCGCAGCCGGTGGCGAAAAGTCCACCGAGAAATCGCACTTTTGCCCCGGCTGCACCACAAGCCCGTTCACGCAGACGCTAGACGAGTCCTTGGTAAACACCGTCCCGCTGATGGCGAGGTTACTCAACGTCAGCGGCATGTTTCCCGTATTCGAGATCGTGTCGCCGCCCGTCGTCGTCGTCCCAACCTGCGTCGTCAGAATGAAGTTCGACGCCGACCGGTTCGTAATCGCAAGACCGCTGCCTCCCGGCTGCGTCGTAATGACGTTGCCGGCCTGGTCAACCGCCATCCCGTAGTTCGACCCGCCACCATACTCGACCTGCGTCCCGTCCGGGCTGATCAGGGTGTCGCCATTCGGGGTCGAGATGTAGATCCGCTCGCCTGCATCCACTGCAATGTCGTTTAAAGCTCCCAGCCCAGTCGCAATCGAAATTGCGGTTCCGCCCGCCACCGGCAGCTCTGTTACCTCTCCGCCATTCTGATCGTCTACGTAAAACACGTTTCCGAGGGAGTCGACCGCGAGGCTCGTCGGCGGGGCAATCCCGCTCGCAAGCGTTGTCTCGGTTCCCTGGTTGTCGATCTTGATGACCCGGTTGTTCCCAGTATCGGCGACATACACCGCTCCCGTCCCGTCCACTCCGACCCCGGTCGGATTCGAAAGCGTGCTCGTCGTCAGCGTCGTCGGCGTCCCGAACCCCTCGTTGTACGCGAGGATCGCGTTATGCGTCTTGTCCGCGATGTAGAGCGTACCGGCACCATCGACTGCGATGCCGCCCGGCGTCCCCAGCCCCGAAATATCCAGCTGCCCCGACGAACCGGAACTCGTCGTGTACTTGTACACGGCGTTCTGTGACGCGTCGGTGATGTAGTAGTTTCCGTCCGGGCCCACCGCGACGCTGTCCGGCTGGTTCGTCAGCCCAGTCGAGACCCGCAAGTCGCCCAGGTCGAATCCAAGCTGCGGCGAGGTCCCGGTCGCGTAGAGCAAAGTCTCATAGATAACGTTGCCGTTCTGGTCTTTGGAGATCACCGCGTTCGTCGTCAATCCCGGATAATTCGGCTGAAACGCGAGGGGAGCCGTGCACGGATTTGGGTAGTTGCAGGTGGCCTCCCCGAAGAAGCCGTTCAACCCCGCTGCAAAGGTGAGGTTCTGCTCGGTCACTCCCGCCGGATACGGATACGACAGCGTGATCGTCGACGAAGTTCCACCCACCGGCGTACTGCCGAAGCTCTGCGAGTTGATCACCGCATTCGGATATCCGGGCACGAGATTCGGCTTCGACCGCCCTGGCCCGGTCTGGCCGACGATTGGAGTTGTCGATGCAGCTCTCTTCGGCTTCGCCGGCGAAGAGGCGGGAGCGGCCTTCGGCGCATGCTTCGAAAAGACCCGGATCTGCCGTTTAAACTCGCGCCGCGATCCGTCCCTGCTGATCGTTACGACACTCTGGTCCACGGTGGAGACCGCTGTTTGTGCCGCAGGCGTTGCTGGAGTCGTAGCGGCGCGAGCCATGCCACTGACGGTTGCCAACAAAACCACTCCGCAAAACAATACCGTTCCCGGGGCCTCGATCTTCCAATAGCTCTGATTGCGCAATTGAATCTCCCGACAGCCCATCCGCTCACCTATTCGGGCAAGAGCAGAGCTACGATCCGGCGAACAGAATGCGCCTCCGTAAACTTCGGAGCACGCGCGAATTCAGGTCAGAACAATAGTCAGTAGAGGTGTCGAAGGAAAGTGAACCACAGCATCCATCGCTTGTCACCAGAAAAGGCGCGGAGCATGACCCAAATCGCCACGTCAGCAACGCGATCGATACAGCTGTTCAAGTTTGTAGAGGGTAGATGGTGGGCGAGGCGGGGATCGAACCCACAACCGTCGGCTTAGAAGGCCGGTGCTCTATCCAATTGAGCTACTCGCCCGGTGCTAATGCGATTGTAATGGCAGGTGCAGCCGCAAGCGCGGCGAACCTTTACGCCAGTGCGATATCTCTGCTGCGCAACAGTGCGACGACCGCCTCGAGCGCCGATCCCCACACCTGCTTCGCAGCCGCGAGATTCGGCCCGAGCGCCTTCACGTAGAGCGATACCGCGAAGCCCTCCTGCGGGCCGGTGAGGTCGACCAATGCCGGACGCAGCACGCAATCCAGCATCACCTGCGGCTCGTCGATCGAAACCGCGAGCCGCTCCAACCGATGCAGCAACTGCTCGCTCTGATGGAACGAGGCAAAGATCGTGCGGTCGCGCCAGACCAGGTCGATATAGCTGGCGAATCCTGTCTTCGCGTCAGGACTGTCAGTCCGGATGTCGAGCTGCAACTGTAGCTGCTCCAGTTCTTCAGCATCGAGCACCCAGGCGTCGCACTTGGCCGTGAACACCGGCGACCGGCCAGCATTCAGAGCTCGCAGGGCCTGCATCAGCGGAGGATTCTGCTCGGCCTCCGGGATCTGATCCATGTCATAGGGGTTCTCGCGCAGGTCGACAAAGTCGGCCGCCGTTTCAGTTGTCGCCGCGCCCGCCTCCGCTCGCGACCATGGGACGACCAGCACTGGGTCATCCGCAGAGCACTCCACCGACCACTCAACAACCATAACTCCTTATTTTAGCTTCGACTGGCCAGCAGCGGTCCTACTTCAGTCAATTGCGTAGCTACGGAGCCGCCTCTGTCAGGCGTTGGCGAGCAGGAAGCGAAGCAGCGTCTGCTCCGCCCAATAACCGTCGTCACCCCGGGCGGGATCGGCATCAGCCAGGAAGGCGCAGTGGCCGCCGTGCGTGGTCTCAAGCAAGGTGACGCAGGGATTCGCCTGCAGCTTGGCTCGGCTCTCCAGGGTGAGCCGGACGAAAGGATCGTCGAGCGCATGCAGCACCAGCGCCGGGACCGCGATGCGATCGATCACCCGGGCCGAGGCCGCGCGGTAGTAGTAATCGTCAGCACCGGTGAAGCCCGCGTAGAAGGCGGTGACGCGCTCGTCGAAGTCGCGCAGAGAGCGCAGACCATCCGCGCGGGAAGCATCGTAGATCGCGGGAAACATATCAGCCTTGCGCCGGTAGCGTGCGACCAGCGAGCGCAGAAACTTCATCTCGTAGACGCGGTTCAGCGGTTCATGCAGAGCGTCAGCCGAAGGTCCAAGATCGATCGCAGGCGAGACCCCGATGACGGACTTCAATGCGGGAGGAGCGTTCGCGCCCAGATCGCCCGCAAGCTTCAGAACGAGATTTCCGCCCATCGAGTAGCCGATCAGCGCCATGCTCGTAAAGCCCTCGCGAGCGAGGAAGAACCGCATGACGGCATCGACATCGCCCGAGAAGCCGGAGTGATAGAGCGTGGGCGAGAGGCGCTCCGTGCCGCCACAGTTCCGCATGTTCATGCGGATGATGTTGCAGCCAGCGCGCCACAGCTTGTTCGCGTTACCGATGACGTACTGCGAGTTCGACGAGCCTTCCAACCCATGCACAATGATCGCCGTCGGCCGTTCCGCTCTCACTTCGGCCGCCTGGAAGTGGCAGTGGCAGAGGACCTGACTCGCCGGCTCGCTCCCTTGGGCTGGAGCCACTTCAACCAGGAATGGCACCGGCGGCGGCAGCGCATCCACCCGGCGCAGGAAGTTGCCGACGATCGTCTGGAGATGGCCGTTGCGAAGGAACCGTCGGGGACGGAATGTGGCGTCGAGCGCTGCAGCCACAGATGTCGAAGCCGCCATCAATTTCCGGCACCTAACGTCTTGATGAGAGCAGCCGCATTCAGCGCCCCCGTCGGCTCGTCCTCGTGTTTGAAATAAACGTAGACGTCGCGTGATTCCGCAAGCGAGGCGAACTTCTTTGCGAACGTAGCAACCTCCGCGGCACCGTAACCGCCGTTGCGCCGCAGCCGGAAGCTGGTGTGCGTGGCGGCAGGATGAATCTCCGGTGAGACCAGATCGTCGCTCTCTGCAATGCAAAGTGCGGCGTTGTGGTCATGCAGCAGAGCTTCTACCTCAGGCGTAAACCAGCTCTCGTGCCGAAACTCGAAGGCGACCGGAAGAGCAGCGGCGGTGAATATGGGCAGCGCCAGGAACTCGCCCAGACGCTCGGGATCAGCTTTGAAGTTCGGTGGAAGCTGGAAGAGCAGAAGCCCTAGCTTGCCCGCGGCACGAACGGGATCTAAAGCTGCGACTAACTGGCTGAGGTCGGCCTCGCACTCGCGCAGGCGCTTGAAGTGCGTGATGCGCTGCGGGGCCTTGAAGCTGAAGCGAAACCCCTCCGGCGTCGCCGCCAGCCAGTCGGCGAGCATCTTCGCGGTGGGCAGAGCGCGGAAGGTGTAGTTCACCTCCACCGAGTTCACCTGGGACGCGTAGTAGCCGAGGAACTTCTTCGCCGCCAGGCCCTCCGGATAAAATCCGGGCTTCCAGGTCGGGTACGCCCATCCCGATGTCCCAACGAACAGACGCGCGGGCGGGGCGATCGCCTGAACCGGATTCTCACTGATCTTCATCTTGGAGGCTATTTGGGAGGCGCGGGGCAAAGGAAGTCCGTTAGATACGCAGCTTCAACTTGAGGCCCCGCATCGCTGCTCAATTGCAGGGAGGGGATTTTGGGGCGGCTAGTGGGGTTCGAACCCACGACATCCGCTGCCACAGAGCGGCGTTCTGCCACTGAACTATAGCCGCCACAATACTGTCAATTGTAGCATCGGTACCTCCGGCGTAAAAGCAGCAGATTCGGCGGAACCGCTCCTGGTCGTTACTTGCGGCTGGATCGCGGTCTCAGGCAAGGTACAACTGCCGCAGCAGAACCTATGCTGCAACCTTGAAGAAGCTGTAACATCTAAATTAGCGATGCAAGGTCCCATGGCAAACCCGGTGTTCTCTTCCCGCGTGACGATCCGCCACGACTTCCTCTAGCTGCGCCTCTCCGCAGCGTCGTGTGTCTTGCCACACCTTGTACCCTACCCCCTACACTCAGCCTTTAGGAGCACCCGCTATGTTTGACCGTCTCGACCAGATGGAAGCCCGTTACGAAGATCTCGGCAAGCAACTCTCCGACCCTAACATCGTCAGCGACCAGGAGAACTACCGCAAGGTCTCCAAACAGCACCGCGACATGGAGCCGATCGTCGAAAAGTTCCGCGAATACCGCTCCGTGAAGAACGCGATCGCCGACGCGAAGGCGATGCTGGCCGAGAGCGATCCCGAGATTCGCGCGATGGCGCAGGAAGAACTGGCAGCCCTCGAGCCCCGCGTCGGGCCGATCGAGGAAGCTCTGAAGATTCTGCTGCTTCCAAAGGACCCGAACGACGAGAAGAACGTGATCCTGGAACTGCGCGCGGGAACGGGCGGCGACGAGGCCGCGCTGTTTGTGGCCGAGGTCTTCCGCATGTATCTCCGCTTCGCCGAGCAACATCGCTGGAAGGTCGAGATACTCTCGCAGACGGAGACCGGCATCGGGCACGGCCTTAAGGACGTGACGGCGATCATCGAAGGCGAGCATGTCTACTCGCAGATGAAGTATGAGTCGGGCGTTCATCGCGTGCAGCGCGTTCCCGCAACCGAGACCCAGGGCCGCGTGCACACCTCCGCGATCACCGTGGCCGTGCTGCCGGAGGCCGAGGAAGTCGACATCAAGATTGAGGCGAAGGACCTTCGTATCGACACTTTCTGCTCCTCGGGACCAGGTGGGCAGTCGGTGAATACGACCTACTCCGCGGTACGGATCACGCATCTGCCAACGAACACCGTCGTCAGCTGCCAGGACGAGAAGTCGCAGATCAAGAACCGCGAAAAGGGAATGCGCGTGTTGCGGGCTCGCCTGTATGAAGTCGAGGCCGAGCGCATCCACCAGGAGCAGGCGAAAGACCGCAAGCAGCAGATCGGATCGGGCGACCGCTCCGAGAAGATCCGCACCTACAACTTCCCGCAGAACCGCCTCACCGATCATCGCATCGGCCTGACCAACCATCAGCTTGCAATGGTCATGGAAGGCCAGTTGCAACCGACGATCGACGCCTTGATTGCCCACTACACGGCGGAGAAGCTGAAGGCCGAGGCAGTCGCGGCCTAAGCTGCTACCTGAAGACTGGCGATCTCTGCCACGAGCAGCACCAGGGCGTAGGTGGCAAAGAGAAATCCGCTGTAACTTCCGGCGGTTGCCGGTTGCATGCGCGGCATCCACCGGGAGAAGTTTGAGAGCAGAACCGCTTCTCCGATCATGCCTGGAATTGCGATCAGCAGCGCGGCCGACGGCCATTGAGCGTCCGGGATTGCAAGCCACCGGAAGAGCACTACGCAGGCGAAGGCCGAGATCAGCGGAGTCAGGACAAAGTTGAGCCAGTAACGCAGGCTTGTCGTCTCGAAGATGGCCTGTCCCCGAACTCGGTACAAGAGAGTTCCAAGAATCCAGAACGCAAGTCCGGCTACACCGAGAAGGATGGTGTCGTTCGTTTTCATGATCACTCCTGATAGATTTACTTTGTACCAATCGGTACATTACTTGTACCACATGGTACAAGCCGGAGTGAAGAAGAGCTTGAATGCGGAGACGGACAAGCGGCGCGTTCCAAATGGCCTGCTGGAGAAGTGCCTCGCAGCGTACATCGCAGCGGGCACGCTGGACTTGAGCCTAGACCAACTCGCCCCCGAAGTAGGGGTAAGCAAGCGGATGCTCATTCACTACTTTGTAAGCCGGGAGAATCTGGAGATTGCCGTGATCGGGCTTCTTGAAGATCGGCTGCGCGCCCAGTTTGACCCAGCCTCGTTTCCTCCGGGAACGTCGCCGCAGGAGTTCGTCGGCACCTTATGGAGCCGGAGCACCGCGCCCGCGTCGCGCGGGGTTCTTCTGCTCATCATGGACGTGACGCGGCGGGGCTGGAGCGGATCGGAGCACGCCCGGGCGTTTTACTTGGAGCAGCAGCGGATGTGGCAGGAACTGCTGCTGCCATACTTTCCCGATCGAGCCGTCGCCGACGAGTTATTGCAGCTCTTTCAGGGAGCTGTGCTTGTCTACCTTGTGACCGGGGATGCCGAACAGGGAAGCCGTTCGCTGCGTCGCATGGTGCAACGGAACTGCGTTGTTGAAGGCTCGGCGTAACCGGGAGTAGAGTGTTGGGGAAGGCGATCCATCCTCTCCGAGGTGCCGCTATGCGTACCATCTCTACAGCGTTCAGGTTCCTTCCGATCTCTCTTGGCATGGCGGCTATGCTCTCCGCTACGCATGGCATCGCCCAGGCTCCTGGACTCGACGGCTCACAGGTGTTCCTGCAAAGGCCGCACCTTGGCCTTACAGTATCGGGATGTCCTGTCTTCCTGTCGGCGAACCAGCGCGCATTTCCCCAGCAGGTTGAAACGGGAAGCCCAATCCCGGTCAGGCCGGCGCAGGGGCTGACGGTCACAATGACCGGACTGCGGGCGCTGCGCATCAAGAGCGCAGAGGTCGTGGCACACGCTCTTTCGCCCAGAAATCGGGCCGTTCTCACAGCGAACTCAGACGTTCCCGACGTTATCCGGCCATTTCACCTGGAAGCGAAGGATGGTGGAGGCTTCAGCAGCGATCTCTGGATGGACGGCGTGACTTCAATCCGTTGGATCGAGGTGAAGTCGATCACGTACTCGAACGGAACCGTCTGGCACGAATCGGAGACGCAGAAGTGCAGCGTCCGGCCAAACCCATTCTTCCTGATTTTGTCCACACGCTGAAAGGTACTTATGACCGGAGTTGGTCCCGGCAGGATCATGCAGATTGCGGTCACGGTGAGTGACCTGGATCGGTCGGTCGCCTTCTACCGCGACCTTCTGGGTATGGCGTTTCTCTTCAACGCCGGAACGATGGCGTTTCTGCAGTGCGGCGAAGTCCGATTGCTGCTGGGAACACCGGAGCCGGGCAGACCGATCTCGAATGGTGGAACGATTCTCTATCTCAAGTCCGTCGACCTCGATGGCGACTATGTGCGCCTTGCTGATGCGGGAGTGCCGAGCGTGCAGGCCCCGCAGATGATCGCGAAGATGCCGGACCACGATCTCTGGCTGGCGATCGTCAGCGATCCAGACGACAATCCTGTCGGACTCATGCAGGAGATCGCCCGAAGCAACTGAGAGAGAATGGGGCGTGACTCTTCGTGACGCAATTGCAGCGGCTGCAGCCCGGTTGTCGGAACAGGTGGATCTCGGCGGTAACGCGGAGCGCGACGCCGAACTTCTGTTGCTCCATGTAACCGGTGCGGCCCGGACAGTATTGTTTACCGATGGCGACCGGCCTCTGCGAGCGGAAGAGCTCGCAACTTACGAGGAACTGATCGCACGGCGGCAGACCGGCGAACCGATCCAGTACATCCTCGGCGAGCAGGAGTTTTACGGCCTGCCCTTCAAGGTGACATCAGCCGTTCTGATCCCGCGACCGGAGACGGAGCTGTTAGTAGAAGCGGTACTCGACCGGCTTCCAAAAGACCAACCTCTTCGGATCGTCGATGTCGGTACAGGCTCCGGGGCGATTGCGATTGCAGTCGCACATCACCTTCCTCTGGCGGCCGTAACGGCGCTCGATCTCTCCGAGGCGGCTCTGGCTGTGGCGCAGAAGAACGCGCAGCGGCTAGGGCTGGATCACCGCATGCGCTTTATGCGATCGGATCTGCTGGCTGGAGTTGAAGGCGAGGAGCCGTTCGACGCGGTGCTCTCAAACCCACCGTATATTCCCGAGTCGGACCGGGGGAGCCTGCACCGGCAGGTTCGCGAGTTTGAGCCCGAGATGGCCCTCTTCGCGGGAGCCGAAGGCATGGACATCTATCGAAGACTGCTCCCGGCAGCCGCAAAAGTGTTGAAGCCGGGAGGCCTTCTGGCGATCGAGATTGGCTATGGACAGCGTCTCGCGATCGAAGACCTCCTGTACGGCTGGAACCGCGTAAAAGTCCTGAGCGACCTACAGGGAATTGCCCGCGTGGTCATCGCGCGTACGCAGGAGATCGGCTCTCGTTAGTGAGGTCCGCCCTTGCCAGCAGAAGCGCCCGCTGAACTCGATACTGATGCCGATGCTGATGACGATGACGACGAAGTAAAGGAACTAGCGCTATGAACGGAACCCGAGGATGTGCTGCCTGCTGAAGCATGGGCCACCGTCCCGGATCCTGCATAGCTGCGTCCAAGGCTGACGGATGAGCCTTGTCTTGCATTAGCGGTGTAGATTGCAGAGCTGGCTGTCGAGACAAAGGTTCGCTCCGCTTGCGTCTCTGAGAGAGTACGGGTGATGGATCCACGTTCGACGGCGTGCTCGGAGATCTTGTCTAGGTGGTTGAATACGCCCCGGGGAACCCCGAGGCCCGCAGACTCGCCGTGAAAGACGAAAGAACCATCGGCAAGGAGACCCGAAGGCTGCATCCGTGAGAGGTTGACCGTCACAAAGGTCGGTTGGCCGCCCACGGGCCTAGTCGGCGGCCGCGGGCGCAACCCCCCGGGAGATTTGATCTTCGAAGCTGAGGGCTGATTCTGCAAGCCGTTCCAACCACCCTGCGGCTGCCATCCCCATCCGCCTCCACAGTAGCTCCAGCTTCCGGAGTGATACGGCGTCCAGCCCCAGGGATAGGGCGAAACCCACGAATAGCCGCTGGATGGATAGTAGCTCCAGATACCGCTGGCGTACGGGTCGAACGAAGCGCCGGCAAGGTAAGGCCGCCACATCGTGCCACAGCCTCCAACGTCCGAAAACGAGCCGTAGTAGGCGAGATCGTTGACGCCGTAGCTATAAGGCGAGTTGGCGTAGCTGGCGACGACGGCCAGTGACTTATTGTAATCGACAGCGTTTTTGTCCCAGGCATCGAACGGTGAGCCCTCGTCCATCCGGGCCAGCGTAGGAATTGCTCCGGCGGTGAGGTCGAATGTAGCGGCCTTATGCTTGCCGACGATCAGCGAACCCGAGTCGCTGACGGCAGTGACCTCGCCCTGGAAGACGGTCAACTTGGCGGTGGTGTCGGTCAAGTCGACACGAAAGTGGCTGGAGGGCGCGAGCTTCAGAGTCTCACCGCCGACACGGACGGTGAACTCCGGGGGAATCTTGCTGCTGACCAGACTGACATACATGCTGCCGCGTACGAGGCGGACCGTCGTCGTGGTCGCTCCTGAATCGCTTCGACCAAGCTGGGGAAAGTCTACCTGGGAGTTCGTAATGATCCGGAGGGAGCTGTTGTCTTCGAATTCAACCTCGGCAACTCCGAGCTGGGTGCGGAGCTCCTCCCCGGCAACGATGGGAAGGTTGGTGAAAGCAGTTTCGAACTTCTGGCCGGTGCGGTCGAGTTGGACCTCGCCACGCACCTGGCTAAGCCGGACGATGCGAATCTGAGAGACGGAGCGCGTCGTAGCCTGGTCTTCGTTGCGGTCCGGCACATCGGTTGAAATGACCGTTGCGGCACGAGGAGCCGGCTGGGTTGCGGGATCGGCAGATTGTGCGGCGCAGGCAGACGCGAAGAGTCCGACGGCTAACGCTGCGGGAAGGTGAAGGGAGGCGATTCTCATGGTTTGCTCTCCGTAAAACCGTGCTTGGCCGCAGACGCGTTCGTCCAGATCTGCTCGACGCAAGTATATGCCTGAAACGTAGAGCCTGATTTCTTTTTGGCCGGAATCATCGGACCGCTCGTACCATCTCGACCAGGACGGTTCGAGTCTCGCCGGCGGTGGCCACTTCGCGGGTGAAGTTGATGCGCGTGCCCTTCATGCCTTCGGCGGTCTTCAGGCGCAGCCAGAAGCCGAGCCGGTCGACGGAGGTCATCGTAGCCTCGGTCGCTTCAAGACCGCTGTGGACGCGGGCGAGCAGGATCATCGAGTCGACGTGATCGGCGTTCATATGGGCGATGATGCCAGGTGCAGCATCGGCGAGCGGGTCAGGCGCAGCCGTGGCGTAGTCGTCTGCGGCGACCCAGCCCATGACGCCGAATCCGCCGACGTAATAGAGATCGAGAACTTCGAGGCGAAAGAAGTGGAAGTCGGCGAAATCGACCCAATAGCTGCTGTTGGGATGGCGGGCAAGATAGAGCTCGCGGACAGCGGGTAACTCTTCGGCAGCCACTGGCTCGGCGTTGCCGACCAGCGTGGCCCGGGCAGCGCCAAGCGGATCGCCATCAGCCGCCGTTTGCAGGATGAAGAGACTGCAACGCGGGTCCGAGCGCAGGTTCTGCGTGTGCATCGCCATGTTGCTGATCAGGAAGATAGGCCGACCAGCAGCGTCCCACGCAAACGGCATCAGCGAGCCGAAGGGAAACCCCTCGTGCTTGCGCGACTGCGTCGAAAGCGTCGCGACGGACGTCAGCGACAGCAGCGTGCGGACACGCTCGGCGTGCGAAGGCTCTGGCGGCGTGGGGATGCTGGGGCCGGTGGAGGCGTGCTGGCGGGGTGGAACGGCTGCGGTCGACATGGGGAGCATCCTCTACGCTGATACTATCGCTCCAGTATCGTGAACCCGAACTGCGGACGTTTCGCACGGGCGCGGCGCCTTACTGAAGGCGCGACGGGAGTGAACTTTTGAAGCTACTGGTGAAGTTCAATCTTTTGCTGGTGGGCGTCTTCGCCCTTGGCCTGATCTCGACCTGGTTTGAGGCACGGGACTTTCTGCAGAACCAGGCGCAGGAAGAGGTCTTGCGCGAGGCCGGCCTGCTGGCTGCCAGCGCCTCCGCGACCCGGGTCTACACCGAGGAGGCCATCACTCCGTACCTGGCAAAGGCGGGCGAACATGATGGTGTCTTCCTCCCGCAGACCATCCCCTTCTACGCCGCGACGACCACCTTCCAGAAGATCCAGCACGACTACCCGGACTACACCTATAAAGAAGCAGCACTGAACCCGACCAACCTGCGCGACCGCGCAACGGACTGGGAGGCTGACCTGATCCAGCACTTTCGCGACGCGCCGAACGATAACGAGCTGACGCGGACGCGAGAGACCGCGAACGGGCCAAGCCTGTACCTCGCACACCCCATCCGCGTGACCGAGGGATGCCTGAGCTGCCACAGCCAGCCATCAGCCGCGCCGAAGACCCTGGTGGCGAAGTACGGCGACCGCAACGGCTTCGGCTGGAACATGGGCGAAGTGGTGGGCGCGCAGATCGTCTCGGTTCCCACCTCTCTGCCGCTGAAGATCGCGCACCAGGGATTGATCCGATTGACGATCGACCTGTTCGTCATCTTCGCCTTCGTGATCGTGCTGATCGACATTGGGCTGTACGTGATCGTCATCCGACCGCTACGTACAATCTCGGAGTCGGCCAACCGGATCAGCCGGGGCGAGATGGACCTCGAACACCTGACGGTTCGCGGAAACGACGAGGTCACCGAGGTGACGCGATCCTTCAACCGGATGCATACGAGTCTGAAGAAGGCGATGGATCTATTGGGCGAGTAGAGGCCTTAGTGTGGCCGTGTGCGAAGGAACTTCTGCCGCTCAGCCGGATCGTCGATCTCCTTCGCCGCCGCCTGGTAGAGCTGGTCGATGTCGGAGGTCCTCTTCGCCAGCCTCAGGACGGTGATCTTCGCAATGGGTCCGATGAATGCGGCAAGATGCTTCACCAGCGGTTCGAGCGGCTGCGGGACGGCTCCCGTCGGAGTCTTGTTCTGGTCGTCGGAGCCACGTTGAACGTTGTTGACGGGGGGCAGCGTGGCGGTCAGGTCATCCGGTGCGTGGGCGCGGGCATTTAGGGTGTCAAGGAACTCCGCCGCACTCGCGAAACGGCGCGACGGTTCCTTGTCCAGCGCGCGGGCCACGGCATCAGAGATATGCCCTGGGATCTCGGGGCGAAGCAGATGCAGCGGCTTTGGGACGTGGTTCAGGTGGCCCATCATCAGCTCGTAGGCGTTCTTGCCCTGGATGGGAGTATCGCCGGCGATGAGTTCGTAGAGTGTCACGCCGAAAGAGTAGAGATCGGACTGCGACGTGGCCTTCTCGCCGCGCACCTGCTCGGGAGACATATAGATCGGCGACCCCACGACCGAGCCGGCGAGGGTGAGTTCTGTCGATGTTCCGTTCTGCGCGAGGCCGAAGTCCAGCACCTTCATCTGCCCGCCGGGCGAGACCATCATGTTGGCTGGCTTGATGTCGCGATGAACGACGCCACGGGTATGGGCATACTCGAGCGCGCGCAGCGCCTGAGAAGAGTAGTCCAACAGCAGCGGAATGGCGATTCGGGTCCGGCGGCTGAGGGTGCGGAGGTCTTCGCCTTCGACCAGCTCCATCATCATGACGAGTTGCTCTTCAAAGTAGAAGGCAGTATGCAGCCTGGCTATATTTGGATGATTCAAGGACGCGAGCATCTGGATCTCGCGGCGGAAGCGCTCGGCGGACTCGGGCGTGCCGGTGCGCTCCGGCAGCAGGACCTTCATGGCCTCCTGTCGCTCGGAGATACGATGCCTGACCCTGTAGACGGTGCCGAGTCCGCCATGGCCGAGGGCAGCCTCGATCGTGTACTCGCCGATGATGCTGCCAGGTTCGAAGGCCATGCGGGGATTGTAAATGAGGAGGTTAGGCGCGCTGACGCGGCACACCCCTTGCGCATGCGCCAACTGTGTAGGCCTTGGGCTATGGCTTGCTTCAACAGCCCGTGTGGTGAAAAGCTGGTAGGGCCCCGCATAATGAGTCAACCGCCAAACCGCTATCGCGTTGTGCCGGGAAGAGTTCCAGACGAGGAAACTGAATGAATCGCCGCAAGTTCTTGACCGCAGCATCGGCCGCGATGGCTGCGGCCGCACTTCACCCCGCCCCGATGTCCGCAGAGCCGAACAAACTGAAGCCGATGGCTCTGGGCCTGCTGGTAAGCCCCTTCGGAGCGCCGGAGGCGACGATCCGCCGCGTGCATGATCTCGGCTTCAGCAACTGCTTCCTATCGCTTGATGGCTACATTGGCGGATTCACGCCAGCGATTGCGGCGGAGATGAAGGGCTTGCTCGAGAAGTACGAGGTGACTGCGACAACGGTTGAAGTCGTCGGTCCGAAGCCGCTGGTGTGGGACTTTCTGCAAGGGCCCTCGACGATTGGCCTGGTTCCCCCGGCCACGCGGGCGGCGCGTATCGACGCGCTGCGGCAGGTCTCGGACTTCGCGAAGATGGTCGGGATCGGGCAGGTGCAGACGCACTGCGGCTTCATCCCCGAAGATCCGGCAGACGCTTTGTATCCCGGCGCAGTGGAGGCGATACGCACTGTCGCCCAGCACTGCCAGGGCAACAGCCAGCACTTCCTGATGGAGACCGGGCAGGAGACGCCGACGACCATGTCCCGCATGATCCGCGACGTAAACATGCCAAACCTTGCCGTGGGGCTGGACACCGCCAACCTGATTCTCTACGGCAAGGCGAATCCCGTCGATGCGGTCGACATCCTGGGGCCGCATGTGAGGAGCATCCACGCTAAAGATGGACGCTGGCCGACCGACCCGAGCCAGCTTGGCGAAGAGGTGCAGATCGGCAAGGGCCTGGTGGACTTCCGCGCCGTCTTCACGAAGCTGCATAAAGTGGGATACACCGGCGCGGTGACGATCGAGCGTGAGACTTCCGGGCCGCAGCAGATTGAAGATGTGCGCCAGGAGAAGTTGTATCTCGAAAACATACTGAAGGAAGTAGTGGGCTGAAGCCAGATCAAGTAGAGGTGCTATGAATCGCAGGGAACTACTCGTTAAGGGATCGCAGGCCGTATCGGGCATCATGATTTTGAAGTCAAGCACCGCGTTCGGCTACCAGGCAAACTCCGCTGTCCTCATCGGCCTGCTAGGATGCGGCAACCGCGGGACGGCGGTCGCAACCTCGTTTTCGCAGAACACAGCGGGGCAGGTCGTCGCTCTGGCCGATATCTTCCCTGATCAACTGGCGGCAGGCAAGGCCCACTTCGACAAAGTGAATGGCAGCTTGACCCGCGCAGCGATCGACAGCAAGCTGCTCTTTCGCGGCCCCCACGCCTTCGAAGAACTGGCGGCATCGCAAGATGTCGATGTGATCCAGATCTCGACACCGCCGTTCTTCCATGTCCAACATCTCGCCGCAGCGGTCGATGCTGGCAAGCATGTCTACTGCGAGAAGCCGGTGGGCATCGACGTCCGCCAGGCAAAACAGGCACTCGAGATCGCGAAGCGCGTAAAGCCGCACCAAAGCGTCGATGTCGGCTTCCAATGCCGTATGGCACCACCCATCGCTGCCATTGAAGCCCAGATCAAGGCAGGCGCATTGGGTAAAGTCGCAACGGTATCGGGCAACTACAACGCCCCGGCATCGACGGAGAAGACGCATCCCGGCATCAAGCCCGACGAGTACCGCCTGCGTAACTGGCTGTGGGACAAGGCGCTCTCCGGCGACATCCTCGTCGAGCAGAACATCCACATCATCGATCTCTGCAACTGGATGCTGGGTGCGCATCCGCTGAAGGCGACCGCAACCGGAGGCCGGAACGTCCTGAAGCACTACGGCGACTGCTGGGACAACTACGAGGTCGAGTACACCTATCCCGGCGGCGTCCACTTCACCTTCGCCTCGACGCAGTTTGGCAGCGACGGCAAGTTCGACGCAGGGCTGAAGTTATTCGGATCAGCCGGATCGGCGACGGTTCCCTACTCCGGACCGATCCAGATCACCGGTGCGCAGGCGTGGGAGTGGAAGGACTCTCGCAGCAATGCTCCGGGATCAGGCCAGTTTGCCGCGAACGGAAGCTTCCTCGACAACCTTGAGTTCGCGGACCGCGACAAAGATCGCAGCTTCATCGACAGCATCACCTCTGGTCCAGCGCACAACCAGATCGCAGCCGGAGTAGAGACGGCGCTGAGTTGCATGCTGGGCCGGATGGCTGGCTACACCGGCCGCGAAGTCACCTGGGAAGATCTGCTCGCACACGGTGAAACCTACCAGATGGGCTTTAGCCTGGATCAATTCGCCTAATCGATCACCTGAACCGGGTGCCCCATCCATCGCGTCTTTGTCTCTCGCGATGGGGGGACCGAACCGGTGATTCCCCTAGTGGCCAGCCATGGCGTTATTGAATTGTTCAAAGAACGCGTAGAACTTCTCGCTATTGAAGTCGCCCGCGAACCGTAGCGGATAGACATTCTTGACGAGGATCTCTTTCGCATCGGGCTGGTTGGTAAGGATGTCCATGACCTCCGCGATGTAATCGGCGAGCGGCATGGCGCGGGGATCGCTGGCCTGGTGCTCGCCCATCAACTCAGTCTGGACGTAAGGCGGCGCGAGCTCAAGAACTTCTACCGAAGTCTCGCGGAGTTGGTAGCGCAGCGAAACGGACCATGAGTGCATCGCGGCCTTCGTTGCGCAGTAAGTGGGCGTCATCGCGAGCGGCACGAAGGCCAGGCCGGAGGTGACGGTCATGACGGTGGCCTTTGGCTGCTGCTTCAACAAAGGCAACAGGGCAGCGGTCAGGTGAATCGGCGCGGTCAGGTTAGTGGCGATGATGCCGTCGGCGGAGGAGGTGTCGGTCGAGTCGGCAAAGTTCTCCGGCTTCATCACTCCCGCCATGTTGATGAGCACGTTCAGAGCAGGGTACTTCGCGGTCACATTAGCGACGAAGGCGGAGAGTTTGGCCGAGTCCTGCACATCGAGCACGGCGAACTCCATGCCGGGATTCGCGGCGGTGACAGTCTCGAGAACCTCCTTACGTCGGCCCGCGATGATGACCTTGTTGCCGAGCTTGTGAAAGGCCTCTGCGAGGCCACGGCCGATGCCGGACCCTCCGCCGGTGATGAGGATGGTGTTGTTTGCGCTGGGATTCATGTTGGTAATTCTCCTTCTTGAATTACGATAAGAGAGCCACTCTCTCTTGGGAAGTAGGCACTTTCGAGTGGGGTACGCACCGCGTGGTAAGAGATGCGAAGAAGCTGAAGAAGAAGGCCAAGAAGCTGCGGTTCGAAAGCTTGGACGGCAAGGTGGCTCGGCCGGAGATCGACCGGCTGGTCGAGGAGGTCATCGGGCGTGTTGCGGACAAGTGGACGCTTCTGCTGTTGGAGGCGCTGGCGCAGCACGGGGTTGTTCGCTTCAGCCGGCTGGCAGAGCTGGTGGGCGGCATCAGCCAGAAGATGTTGACGCAGACCCTTCGGCAGATGGAAGCGGACGGTTTCGTCACGCGGACAGTGTACCCGGTAGTTCCGCCGAAGGTGGAGTACAAGCTGACGAAGCTCGGGGAAAGCCTGGGGGCGGCGTTCTGCGGCGTGTGGGAGTGGGCGGAGAAGAACTATGAGGAAGTGGAGCAGCGCCGGGCGGAGTATGCGGTCCGGATGAAGCAGGATTGAATCACCTGGAAGCTACAACCCCGCGTACCAGTCATATCCGAGCTTGGTCCAGTAATCGTCCGGCTGCTTATCCGTGTACGCGATCAGCGCGATCCGCTTGATCTGCTTGTAGCCGTACTTGATGGGCATGTGCAGGCGGATGGGCGCGCCGTGGAGCTGAGAGAGCGGAGCACCGGACATCTCTGTGGTCAGCAGGCTCTGCGGGTGGGTGCAGGCGCTCATGTTGTAGCCGCAGTAGTAGTCGCCGTAAGGCGTCTCCATGTAGACGTACTTGGGATACTCGCCCTTGGCGTTGCGTGCGGGCGGGTAGGCGGCGATGAGGTCGGCAAGACGGTAGCCGCCCCAGTGGACGATCTCGCTCCAGCCCTCGATGCACTTGAACTCGGTGACAAACTCGTGGTGGGGTAACGCCTTGATGTCGTCGAGCGTGAGCAGCAGCCCCGGAGTGAAGGGATCGAGATCGCTGTCGCTGTCACCCGCCTCTTCCTGACCCCGCATGGGGGTGCCATCGGCGTTGAGTGCGCGCTTCCAGACGGCGGGCTTCTCGGCTGGGCCTTTCGAGTCGTCGGCGTGAGTGGCCTTGGGTTGCTCGAAGTCGACCTCTTTGTACTCCCAGGCCGTCACATCAGGGACAAACTGCTTATACTGCTCGGGCTTGGCGACGCCAACGAGCTTGAGCCGCCAGCTATCTAGCATGAGCTCCTGCCGCAAGCCGTAGGGACCGTTGAAGCGCAGGTCAGCGACGGCTTTATCTTTCGAGTAAGTGGGGGCGATGCCGCGCTCGTTGAAGACCTCCCGGGCGATCTTCGCGTTGGCGTTGAAGGCGGCGCGGAGCGGCTTCTGCTGGCGGCCGACCATCTCGCTCTTGTCGATCCAGCTGTAGCCCGTGTAAGCGACGGCTGCCGCAGCCGCCGCGATCACGAAGCTGCGGCGAGTGCGCTTGCCCGACTCGCGAAGGACGGCCTTGTTGGCTGCTTCTATAGCGGCTGGATCAGGCTGAGGGGCAGCTTCGACCGGAACCGCAACCGTCGCTTCAGGTGCAGCCTCTACCCCGGTCGGCGAGGCCTGCGCAGCGGGCGCGGCGGCGACAGGCGTCTCGCTTGATTTGGAATCCGGCCGCTCCGGCTCGTAGTCGTCCGGTTCTTCGCCGACACGGTCGGAGCGGTCGATCTTCTTCTCTATCTCGCGACGCTTCTCGCGTTCTTCGCGCTCTTCGCGACCATCGCTCATCTTCAGCGGGTCATCAGGGGTCTGTGTCTCCGAATCTACGGGCTCTGGGGTCATGCGTCTCTCCTCTCTTCAGTGTAGGGAGCGGAATCCGCGGGGCGAATCTCGTAGCCGCTGACCATGCCGCGGAAGTTGTTCCAGCCGGTCTTGATGACCTGCCCGACGTGCAGCAGGAAGAAGGCCATGAAGCCTAGCGTCAGGAAAAAGTGCTCCCACCGCGCCATCTCGTAGCCGCCCAGAAGAGAGGTCAGGTAGTGTACCTGCGTCGGCTTGTAAATGGAGATTCCGGTCAGCAGCGAGCCAAGGCCCATCACAATGATGGCGGAGTAGGCGATCTTCTGAGCGCCGTTGTACTTCTTCGCCGGCGGGTGGACCTTCGTCAGATGAAGATCGTAGAGCGTGACCTGGATCGCTTCCTTCCACGAGGCCATGGTCGGAAGCAGGAGCCGCCAGTTACCCGACAGCCACAGATACGTCACATAGAGGATGCCGTTGATGGCGAAGATCCACATGAAGACGAAGTGCCAGCCCAGCCCGACAGTGATGCGATAGGGCGCGTTCAGCCAGGTGTAGACCCACTCCGGCCAGAAACGGAAGAGCGTAAAGCTGCCGATACCGATGCGATAGATGCGGTGCGGATGCTGGTAGGCGTTATCGGAGTCGCCCCAGTAGATCAGCATGCCGCTCCAGATCATGGTGAACAAAACGGGAAAGTTGACCCAGTGCATCCAGCGGATGGCGAGCGGGTGCTTCTTCTCCAGGCGAATGGTCGCTGCGGCCTCCTTCGGCGGCAGGACCGGCGTCGCAATTGCCGCTGCGGGAACGGCGGCAACACGCTGGGGGCCCGAAGCTACGCTCTGCATGGCAATCTCTCCTGTGGGAATGGACACCTAACCTTGCCCCTTCCATGCCTCGTGAGACAAGTTAATTCTGGAAAAGTTACAGCCAATTTCACGTGGCGAATCGGAAGCACTGAAGCCTTGCGGGGACTTTGAACGTATCCTGAGGGAGGGTAGCGGCTGGTGAGTCTACGTTTCGCGTTGGGTTCCGGATTATGGGGTGCAATCGGCATGATGGTCGCGACTTCGATTGTCGCGGTTGAGGCGCAAGCTCCGAAGCCGCTTCCTTATTACGACCAGGTCGGCAAGATGACCGTCGACGTGGATGGAGCGCCGACCGCATACGGACCGAAGGGCAAGCAAACGCTGGACTTCGAGAAGAATGCGCATACCGGCGGCAAACTCAGCGGGAAGATCGTCGGCTACATGGTGGAGCATGGCAAGCCAGTGGTGCAGGGGCCGAACGACCCCGCGCCCGGCTACTACGTCTCCACGACGGACTTTCGCGACGAGTCGATCGTCGACGACAAGAATCCCCGCAAGTATCTTGACGCCACGAAGATCCATTACGTGGTGATGGGAAACTTCGCGAAGAAACACCATGTGAAGCTCGGGGACTTCGTCGTCGTGCATAGCCATGAGACGGAGAAGACGGTCTACGCCATCGTCGGAGATTCGGGAAACGCAGCGGGAACCGAGGGATCTTTGGCGCTGCTACAGGGCCTTGGATATCCGTACAAGGACGGCAAGGATGATGCGGTCGAAGATCCGAAGATTGTCATCCGGTACTTTCCGGGCTCGAACCCGGAGCACACGTTCTTTCACACGCAGGCGGAGATCGATAAGGCTGCAGCGGCGTTGAAGCTGGATCGCAAGTTCCACTAAAGCGACTCATGCAGCTCAGTCGCAGGCAGGAGCTTCTGAAAGTTCCACCGGCGTGTGCAGCTTCTGCTTCGCTGGTGACGACGTCCGGCTAAGCAAAACGAGTCCGCCAATGACGATCGCGACGCCGACATACGCCGCTGGCGCGATCGACTCATGCGCGAGCTTGCCCCAGAACAAACCCCACACCGGTCCGAAGTACGTCACCGAAACAACGCGCGTCGGCGAGACGCGGTCCAAAAGTGTGTAAAAGAGGAGATACGCGAGGCCGCTGCCGAGCACGCCGAGCGTGATCGCCGCAGCAAGTGACGCAGCGTGAAAAGCGGTAGGGTGCGGGCCGAAGAGGGCGACAGGTGCCACCATCACAAAGGCCAAACTGAGCTGAGTAGTGGCAAGACCGATGGGATCGAGGCCGACGAGCTTCGCCTTGGCCAGCACCGCCGCGATAGCGTAAGCCGCGCTGGCGATGGCGATGTAGGCGATGCCAAGAAGGTAGTCATGACGCGATGCGGCAGCCCCTGATGTGCCATGCGAGAGGACCACAATCACTACGCCGATAAAACCGAGCACAATGCCAGGGATCGCGCCACCTTCGGCCTTCCTGCCGACGAAGACTACGCCGAGAATGAGGGCCCAGATGGGCGTCGTGGCGTTGACGACTGCGGCGATGTTCGAGGGCACGAAGCGCTCGCCCATTGGAAAGAGCATGAAAGGAATCGCATTATTGAACAAGGCGACCAGCAGCAGCACAACGATCAGCCGAACGGGAGGAAGCTTGCGGCCCCTGGCAAACATCACGGCCCACAGAAACGCCGAACCGAAGAACAGCCGCAACATCGCGACCCACGCCGGCGGGAAGCTGCCGACAGAGATGCTGATGAGCAGGAAGGACGCTCCCCAGATGGCGGAGAGGATAAGAAGTTGAACGACGTCGCGGAGTTTCATGCTTTCTCCCTCAATGGAGCATGCGTCATATTCAGACTCCCACCAAATATGCATCGCGTCCAACGATTTGTTTCGATGCAATGAATCGAAATATGCGATAGTTCTCTGATGCTCGATCTTAGAGAACTAAAGACTTTTCAAGCGGTGGCTGCTGAGAAGAGTTTTACCCGAGCTGCGAACGGTTTGAACTACGCGCAGTCGAGCGTGACAGCGCAGATCCAAAGCCTCGAAGGCGAAGTCGGCGTCCCGCTCTTCGACAGGCTGGGACGCCAGGTGGAACTGACACTCGCAGGTAGACAATTGCTTACGTATGCGGACAGGCTGCTGAGTCTTGCGGACGAGGCCCGCCGAGCGGTTCGCGAGGATGGCGAGACCACCGGCGTGCTGACGGTTCTGGCACCGGAGACGCTGCTGGCTTACCGTCTGCCGGAGTTGCTGAAGCGGTTTCAGTCGGAGTATCCCGGCATCCACCTTTCTCTCTCGGCCAGCGAGAGTTGCGGCACCGGCGGTGACATCGAGCCGAGCATCGATGTTGCTTTCTCGCTGGACGTTCCGCTGCGCGCACCCCACCTGATCGTGCAGACACTGCGGGTGGAGCCAATCGTTCTGGTGGTAGCAGCCGGTCATCCGCTCGCTGGGAAGAAGCGTGTGAAGGCAAAGGAGATTGGTGCGGAGCAGGTGCTCGTCAACGAACGCGCGTGCAGCTATCGAGCCCTGTTTGAGCGGGCTTTGCGCGCGGAAGGCGTTCCGGTATCGCGCTCGCTTGAGTTGCTAAGCGTAGAGGCGATCAAGCAGTGTGCGCTAGCTTCATTAGGCGTCGCGGTGCTGCCGGAGGTGGTGGTGCATCGTGAACTTGAGCAGGGATCACTGGTAGCCGTGGACTGGCCGAGGAAACCTCTCGCGGTTTACACGCAACTCTATCGGCACCGCGATAAGTGGATGTCGCCAGTGATGACAGCGTTCTGGGAGATGGCGGTAAGTGCTTGCGCCGCACCGAAAAATATTTCGGTTTCAATTTCAGAAACGTAGTCGAGACTAGCTCAAACATAAGTCTTAGGAATCAACAGACAACTTAGAACAGGAAACAGTAAATGAGTCTATTCTGGCGAAAGCCTCAAGTCAGTGTCCACGAGAAATTCTGGAAATGGTTTTTAAATAACGAGACGAATCTGCTAAATTTTGAGGCTGGCCAGGAAGCTACCTTCAATAAGCTGTCTGCGGCTCTTTCCAACGTCGACCCAGATCTCACTTTCGAATTCGGCCCACCTATGCCGAAACGCGAGTTCGTGATCAGCGCAGGTGGTATTAAGCGTGCATTTCCCGCAGTCGTCGCTTTAGCAGGCGCGGCTCCTAAGCTGCCGAACTGGCAAGTGACCGCTTTCAGACCGCGCCGGACCCCACTAAATCTGATTGAGCTAGGAGGGATTCACGTAGATCCAAATGAGGTCCAGTTCTCATTGCTGGACAACGGTGAGAAAGCGGGTGTCTATCTTTACATTCCTGGTTACGCAAAAGAGGACATCAGATATGGGCAGATTGGTTATTTGCTTCTCGATGAAGCGCTTGGGGAATTCGATGTCGAGAGTAGGCTGGGCCTCATTAAAATGCTTTCCCCCGACGAAGTTAGCGATGCGACCAGATATCCTCTTGTGGAACTTCCGGCCCTCTTCGATCATTTAACCGCAAAGCTGGAAAAGCGAACAGGAAAACCTTCATAGCACAAATGCTTCGCTATGTTTTCTTACGATCTTTCTCTTCGTGGTACTCCTGCTCTGTATTGATGGACCAAAGCGCAGCTTTATCAACGTGGCCCGCCACAAGGCCATCGACAACGCTCATCGCCGTCAACATGCT
This sequence comes from Granulicella aggregans, assembly GCF_025685565.1. Taxonomy (NCBI): domain Bacteria; kingdom Pseudomonadati; phylum Acidobacteriota; class Terriglobia; order Terriglobales; family Acidobacteriaceae; genus Granulicella; species Granulicella aggregans. The sequence continues at coordinate 1,351,348 of NZ_JAGSYE010000001.1, read as the reverse complement.
GTGGTCCTGGTTGTTGTACTTGTGCATGCCGTTGCGGCCAACGAGAAAGAGGTTCTCAAAGCTGTCGGTAAACTCACGCAATTCATCGAAGCGGTCGTAGGTGCCAAAGTACGCAGGGTACGTCTTAGGGACACGAACAACATGCCCATCGCTCACAGCGTTCGCATCGAGAATGCCGATCTTCGCGACCTCTGCGATCGCAAAACGCTTGAGCGCGTCGTCCTCCATCTTCCAGAGATCGTCGGTCTCATAACAGAAGTACTCGAGACCAATCCAGACCTTCGTCGGATCGGAGACGAGATACGGACTCCAGTTGTTGAAGATTTGTAACCTGCCGAGGAGCACATCTGGCTCCTGCACGTAGATCCACGTATCTTTCAGCAATCCTCCATCGATCTCGTGGACTTTCAGCCGATCAGCTAGCAAGCCGACAGTGATGAAATCGCGATACTCAAGGCCTTCGCTCACCTCGCGAACCGGCGCGGGGACAGGAGCATCGAGCGCGCGGACGAGGTCCTTCATCGGCATGGTCGAGAAGAAGTAATCGCCGGTAAAGGTGCGGCGCTCGCCGGATTCGTTGACAGCATCGAGCGAAACGACTTGGCTTCCCTCACAGTGGATCGCATCGACCTTCCACTCCATATGAATCTCGCCGCCCAGCCGGATGACTTCATCGGCAACGTGCTCCCATAGCTGACCGGGGCCGAACTTGGGATACATGAAGCGCTCAATCAGGCTGGTGTCGGTGCCCTTCTGCGCGATGTCCCCGGCGGCCTTCTTTGCGCTGAAGGTCTTCTTGAGAAAATGCTTTACCGCGGTCGTCAGGCTGAGGCCCTTGATTCGCTGCGCTCCCCACTCCGCCGAGATCTTATCGCACGGAGTGCCCCAGACCTTCTCCGTATAGCTCTTGAAGAACGTGAGATAGAGCTCGCGACCGAAGCGGTTGATGAGGAAGTCTTCAAGGCTCTTCTCTGGCTCAATCTGCGAGACACGCGACTTCGCGTAGCTCAGTCCGACCCGCACAGTGCGGGCGATTCCGAGGTTTTCGAGCGTGTTCGCCGTCAGTTTGATCGGATAGTCGAAGAACTTGCGCAGGTAGTAGATGCGGCTCTTTCGCGGCCGAATGAGCATGACCAGATCTGGGTCGCAGGGGGGCGTTACCTCGACGGTCTCGATGATCTCTTCGGGATTTGGTGCCCCTTCTTCGACGTCATCGTTCGGCTCTTGCTCGTGCTCGTGCTGTAGCGGCCCCAGTCCGCGCAACGGCGGCTCTTCCGTGAGGTGCGCGGGCACTGTGACGACGCGGCGCTTTCCCTGGTAGCTGATCTCTGGTTCCGTGGCAGCTGCGTTATCGGCAAGCTCCGGCGGCATCAGGTCCATCCACCACTGCATCACGCGGTCGCTCTTCGAGAAGAAGCGGTGGCCGCCGATGTCCATGCGGTTGCCCTTGTACTTGATCGTCCGGGAGATGCCGCCAATCTCGTCTGAGGCCTCAAGGATGATGGGCTTGATGTCCGTCCGCCGCAGGAGCTCGAGAGCCGCTGTCAGGCCTGCCGGGCCCGCTCCAATAATTACCGCCGTCTTTCCCAAACTCCCTCGCATCCACGCACTTCGGCGGTGGCCCGGATTAGCAATCCAACTCTTGAGTATACGAGTTCAGGGAGGGTAAAGGCTCAGAAGGGGCGTTCTGGGCGCGGTGAGCCGTGGATTCCCACGCGTCGTACTCCACCTCCAGGAAAACAGCAGCAATACTTTCGCGGATCCGGCGGATAATAGGGACAAGAGGGTGCGATGGCGACCACACCAGCAGTGCTGTCTCTCGAAAAGTACCTCCAGACCACGTATAAGCCCGACTGCGACTTTGTTGACGACCACATTGAGGAGCGGAACGTGGGCAAGTTCGATCACTCGCGTGTTCAGGCTTTGGTCTCGTCGTGGTTTGTCAGCCACGAGAAGGAGTGGGATGTTGTTGCGGTGATGGGGCAGAGAACGCAGGTGTCGACCACCCGCGTTCGGATTCCAGACGTCTGCCTCATCCGCGCGGACACACCGCGTGAACAGGTGACGCAGACCCCGCAGCTTCTTTGCGTCGAAGTGCTTTCCCCGGAAGACCGGCTCCCCCGCACAACGAAGGTGATGGATGACTTCGCGGCCATGGGTGTTGAGCATCTCTGGATCATCGATCCGCGGGATCGGGTGGGGTACATTTACCAGCCGGGCGGAAAGCTTCAGCAAGTTGAAGACCGGCTGGCAATCCCGGACTCCCCCGTCTATCTCGACCTTCCGAGCCTGTTCGCGAACCTGGACTAAAACGCCGGGCCACCTGAGCAGTCCATCGCGCAGGTGGCCCTTCAGCTTAGACTGCGGCGCGCTCGGCTACCGCAAACTCCAGCCCTTTCGCTCCCGCCGTCACCACGACATGATCCCCATGCAGAATGCTGCCGTCGAGAATCTTGACGGCGAGCGGGTCCTGCACCATGCGCTGGATGGCACGCTTCAGCGGCCTCGCTCCATAGGCGCGATCGTACCCGGCCTTGAAGAGCGCAGCCCGGGCCTCTGGCGTAAGATCCAGCGTGATCTTGCGATCGGCCAGTAGCTTCTCAAGATCAAGCAGCCGCAGGTCGATGATGTGCGTCAACTGGTCCTGCCCGAGGGCGTGGAAGATGACGATGTCGTCGACGCGGTTCAGGAACTCCGGCCGGAAGTGCTGGCGAAGCTGTTCCATCACGCGGCCTTTCGCCTCTTCGAAGCCGTCGGGGCCATCGGCCCACGCGCCTGAAAGCTGCTGCGCGCCGATGTTCGACGTCATGATGAGCACCGTGTTCTTGAAGTCGACCGTGCGACCCTTCGAGTCCGTCAAGCGGCCATCGTCGAGCACCTGCAGCAGCACGTTGAAGACGTCCGGATGCGCCTTTTCGATCTCATCGAAAAGAACGACCGAGTAAGGACGACGACGTACCGCCTCGGTAAGCTGGCCACCCTCGTCATAGCCTACGTAGCCCGGAGGCGCGCCGATCAGCCGCGCAACCGCATGCTTCTCCATGTACTCGCTCATATCGATGCGCACCATGGAGGCCTCATCGTCGAAGAGAAACTCTGCGAGCGCACGCGCGGTCTCGGTCTTCCCAACGCCCGTAGGCCCAAGGAAGATGAAGCTTCCGATCGGTCGTTTCGGATCAGACAACCCAGCCCGCGAGCGCCGGATGGCATTGGCCACAGCGGCAAGCGCATCGGTCTGGCCGACCACACGCTCTCCGAGCCGCGTCTCCATCTGCACCAGCTTCTGCATCTCGCCCTCGAGCATCTTCGAGATAGGAATGCCGGTCCACTTCGAGACGACGCGGGCGATGTCCTCCTCGTCGACCTCTTCCTTCAACATGCGCGAGCCCGGCCCGGAGGCGGAGTCGTGCGTCTGCGTAAGCGTGGCAAGCTCAGACTCGAGCTTAGGAATCTCGCCGTACTGCAACTCGGCCGCACGCTGCAGGTTGCCCTTGCGCGTCTCCTCGCTCATCTGGAAGCGCAGCGACTCAAGCTTCTCCTTCAGCTCCGCGATCTTGCCGATGGCTCCGCGTTCGGTCTGCCAGCGGGCACGCAGGCCGCTGGACTTCTCCTGCACTTCGGCCAGCTCGCGTTCGACGATCTCGCGCCGCTCTTTCGAGGCAGCATCCGTCTCGCGCTTCAGCGCCTGGCGCTCGATCTCGAGCGACGTGGCCCGGCGTTCGAGATCATCGATCTCCACCGGAACGCTGCCAATCTGAATCGCCAACGCAGCCGCAGCTTCGTCGACCAGATCGATCGCCTTGTCCGGAAGGAAGCGGTCGGAGATATAGCGGTGCGAGAGCGTCGCCGCAGCGACGATCGCCGAGTCCTTGATGCGGATCTTGTGATGCGACTCGTAGCGCTCCTTCAATCCACGCAGAATCGCGACGGTATCTTCCACATTCGGCTCGCCCACATAGACGATCTGGAACCGGCGCTCCAACGCGGCGTCTTTTTCGATGTACTTGCGGTACTCGTTCAGCGTGGTTGCGCCGATGGCCCGCAGTCCGCCGCGCGCCAATGCCGGCTTCAGCATATTGCTGGCGTCCAGCGAGCCTTCGGACGCACCTGCGCCAACCAGCGTGTGCAGTTCGTCGATGAACAGGATGATCTCGCCGTTCGACTCTTCGATCTCCTTCAACACAGCCTTGAGACGGTCCTCAAACTCGCCGCGAAACTTCGCGCCAGCGATCATCGATCCGAGGTCAAGCGATACGACGCGCTTGTCTTTCAGAACCTCCGGGACATCGCCCTGATTGATACGGCGGGCAAGCCCTTCAACGATGGCGGTCTTACCAACACCCGGTTCACCGATCAGCACCGGATTATTCTTCGTCCGGCGGCTGAGCACCTGCACCACGCGGCGAATCTCTTCATCGCGCCCGATGACCGGATCGAGCTTGCCGCGACGGGCGAGCTCCGTCAGATCCTTCGCATACTTTTCAAGCGCCTGGAACTTGCCCTCGGGGTTCTGATCGGTGACGCGTTGCGAACCGCGAACCGAGCTCAGCGCCTTCAACACCGCCTCGTGCGTCGCTCCAAGCGCGGCCATGGCCGACTCCACCGGATCGCCCTTGGCGCGAGTCAGCGCGAGCAGCAGATGCTCGGTGGAGACGTATTCATCCTTGAAGTTCTCAGCCTCCTTGAAGGCCTGGTCCATAGCTGTCTGCAACGCCTTGGACATGCCGGGCTGATTGCCACCGGAGACCTTCGGAAGCTTGGTGATCGCGGAGTTCACCCCCGACAAAAGCTGCTCCACCGGCACGCCGATCTTCTCCAGCACCGGGATGCAGATGCCCTCCTTATCTTCGAGCAGTGCCGCCAGCAAATGCAGCGGCAGGATCTCCGGATTGCCGTGCTCCCCGGCGATGGTGCTGGCCGCCTGCACGGCCTGTTGTGCCTTGACTGTCAACTTCTCCCAACGAATTGCCATGTTCTCCCTTTCAAATCCTGCTGTAACCTACATGCTCTACTGCTTGCAGCAGCGTGTATGTGTCGAAGCGACCAACGCAGTCCCTTCTATGGCCGAATCGCAAGTTCAGCACGACAGATTGCTCAGCGCCGCGGTGCTGGCGGCAACCGGCGGGCTGCTGGATGCGGTTGTCTACACACTGCATGGCCACGTCTTTGCCAATGCGATGACCGGTAACGTGATCCTGCTGGGAATCAGCGCCTTCTCGCAGGATTGGTTGCAGGCGATGCGCCACCTTGTGCCGATCTGCTGCTTCATCGCTGGCGTGGTGGCGTCCCGCTATCTTCGAATACTTCCCCAGTTTTACGCCTCCATCGCCGTTCTCGCACTGGAGATGCTGGTCTTGTTTGCCGCAGGTCTGCTCAGTCTCTCTTTTCCCGAGATGGCCTTCACCGCGATCATTGCCTTCACCTCGGCATTCCAAGTCTCGACCTTCCGGCAGGTTGGCCGTTTCGCCTATAACTCCACGTTTATTACCGGCAACCTTCGGACCGCATCGGAAGCTCTTGTAAATCAATTCCTTGAACGTGAAAGTGAACTGCGTCACAGCGAAGCGGCCAAGGCGCGGAAGCTGTTTCTTATCTGCGGCTTCTTCCTGGTCGGCGCAATTGCCGGTGCCGCGGGAGCGCCCCATCTCGGCAACCAGACCTTGTGGCTGGCTGAACCTCTGCTGCTCGTAGCTCTGGGTCGCGTGCTTTACCTCAAGACTGACGCCGGAATTCCTTCCCCTGAATAGACCAGCGGGCGGAGACCGAAAGTCCCCGCCCGCCGATGACTTCCCACTTTGTGCTCGACTGTCCGTCAGACCTTACGCGCCTTGGATCGTCGCGTTCTGGTTCTCGCGATTCGGGGCAAGTACCTCAATCTTCACCTGACGGGGCTGAGCCTCAGCCTTTTTGGCCAGGGTAATGGTCAAAACCCCAGCATCGTAAGCAGCGGTGATGCTTTCCGTGTCAACCGACTGCGGCAGGGTGAAGGTGCGGACGAAGCTGCCAAACCGGCGCTCGATGCGGTGGAAGTTTTCCTGCTTGGAGCTGCTTTCGAGCTTCCGCTCGCCTTTGATAGTAAGCGTCTGATTTTCGAGCCGGAGATCGAGGTCCGATTGCTTCACGCCCGGGACTTCGAGGTGCAGCACCAGCGCCTGGGCATCCTCATAGATATCAACGGCGGGAACGAAGCTGCCCATGGCCGGGGTTCCTTCAGCCTGATTCTCGGCAACGGCCGGACGGGCGAACTCACTGAAGATCGAGTTGAGGCGGTCCTGAAGGGCTGCCATCTCGTTGAAGGTACTGCGCAAAGGAACGAACCGAGTCATCGTGGTCATAACAACTCTCCTAAGAAGAAATTTGAGGTGGGCTGGAGCAGGGCTCTCGGCCTCACATCTCTATAGACGCAAATATAGCATATGGGTTGCATAAAATGTGATGAAGGTACACTCATATTTTTGGAAATTTTCTTCGACGGTAGAACCGGGATGTCCTGTCCGCCCTCCTGCACGCCGTCATGCTGCCCCCCAGAGCGCAACGAAGGGAAAGAATCCCGGATTTCGTGTACGTGCCACGCGAGCTTCCCGTCAGCACGAGCGAAATGCGGGGATTCTTCGGCTACGCCTCAGAATGACGGCACCGGAGAGCCCCAGCATTCGACAAATCTATCGGCGCTATAGATGATTGTTATGCGGCGCAACAAACACCGCCGAATGGGATGATCTCTGATGAAAGCTACTCTGGCTGAACCCGCCACATCCGCCGACATGTCGGCTGATTCCCGACGCCACCTCTTCTACGAGACCTCCCACTCCCCGGCGCTCGCCGACCTTGTCGGCTACGAGAAAGCCCAGGAGATCATCGACTTCTGCTTCATCGCCAACCCCTACTACCCCACCCCGGCGATGCTCGAAGACCTGCAGCGAAACCTTCCCAACCTCATCAAGTCCTACCCCTCCAGCAACCCGGTGCTCAGCCAGCAGCACCTCGCCGCCGTCCTAAACGTCGACCCCGAACACCTCATCATCGGCAACGGCGCCACCGAGCTTATCGCCCTCATAAAGCTCACCCTCATCGACCGCATCGCCGTCCCCATCCCTACCTTCGGCGAGTACATCGAAAAGATGAAGGACCTCCGCGACGCCGAGCTCTACGCCCTGCGCCCCGAAGACCGCTATCAACTTAACCTCGACGATTACCTAGCCTGGGTCGACAAGCGAAAGCTCGGCTGCCTCCTCGTCATCAATCCCGGCAACCCCACCGGCCAGTTCATCCCGCTCGAGGAGATGGTGGACTTCCTCCACCGCGCCCGCCATCTCGAACTCGTCATCGTCGATGAGTCCTTCATCGACTTCGCCGGCGACACCATCCCGAGCCTGCTCTCCATGGCCGACCAGTTCACCAACCTGCTCATCGTCCGCAGCATGAGCAAGCACTGCGGCGTCCCCGGCCTGCGCCTCGGCTACTGCTACAGCTCGAACCTCTATCTCCTCAATCGGCTCCGCCGCTTTATCCCCACCTGGAACCTGAACACGCTCGCGCAGTATTTTCTTTCCCAGCTTCCAGACAACGATGTCGTGTATCACGAGAGCCGCAGGCGGCTCATCGGCGATGTCACCGCCCTCTACGAAGACCTCAGCACCCTGCCCCATCTGGATGTCTATCCCACCGGCGCGAACTTCCTGCTCTTCAAGATCCAAAACGGCATGACCGCTAACGAGCTCCAGACACGGCTTCTCGTCGATCACGAGATGTACGTCCGCGACTGCTCGAACAAACTCGGCATGGACCAGTTCCACATCCGCGTCGCCTCGCAGGGCCGCGAAAAAGATAAGCGCCTCGTCCACGCGCTCAGGACCCTGCTCCAATGACTCGTCCCGTCGTCCTCGTCGTCTCCCGCCGCACCTCCCGCAAGGATCGCCTGATCGACTACGTCGGCGAGCTGCACCTCGAGCTTCTGATCCGCTTCGGCACCCTGCCGCTCATCGTTCCGGTCGTCGAAGGCACGCTCGGCTGCCTGCCGCAATATAAGGAACGCATGGATGGCCTGCTTCTCGTCGAAGGCGATGACATCGAGCCCAGGCGCTTCCACGCCGACGAGGCCAACTTCGAGTACGTCGAGAACACTCACCCGCTCAAGGACGAGATCGAGATCCGCCTCCTCCGCCGGGCTATGAAGTTAGGCGTTCCCATCATGGGCATCTGCCGAGGATCGCAGCTGCTCAACGTCGTCAACGGCGGCACGCTCTACGGCGATGTGCAGAAGGAAAAACACTCCGCCCGCCACCACATCGACTACGAAAACTACGACACCTACCGCCACCCCGTCGCGGTCGTGCCGGGCACTCCGTTGTCCGATTGGTACGGACTTGATGAGCTTAAGGTGAACAGCTACCATCACCAGGGGTATCGCGATCTAGCTCCGCGCTTCCGCCCCATGGCGCACGCCGACGACGGCCTCATCGAGGCCTACTACGATCCCAACGCAGCGTTCGTCGTCGGCCTACAATTCCACCCCGAACGCATGCTCAATGACTACGCTGGCAATCTGAAGGTCTGGGAGGCCTTCACCTCGGCGATCAAGTCCCACGCCAAGAGCTAGCGTCGCCATCGGGTTAGAGGCTCGATTGCCCTCTTGTTTGTCATTCCCGAAGGGAATCCGCTTTTGTCTTTGTTCTTGCTTAGGCCGCCAACCCACCCAGCAACACTTCCAGCGTCTCCTGAGCATCCCGCCTCGCCTGCTTGGTCCCTTCAATCCGGCAGATCACCAGCGACCCTTCCAACATGGAGATGACCGCGTTCGCCGTCCTTCGCGCATCGACATCGCCGCGCAGTTCGCCACTCGCGATACCATCCTCCAGAATGCCGAGCAGCCTAGCCTTCCACGCCGCCATAGCCTCCTTCGCCTGCGCCTGAACTCCATCGCATCCGGATTCGGCATACGCCGCCACGTTCAGCAGAGGGCACCCGCCCGGAACCGGCGAAGGAATCTCCACAAACGCCTTTACCACGTGCATCAGCCGCGGAATCGCGCCCGTAACCTTCTCTAAATCAACAATCCGAGCAGCTACGGTCTGTTGCATCGCATAGCGAAACGCCGCCACCGCCAGCTCTTCCTTGCTGGCAAAGTGCCGGTAGATCCCACCCTTCTCCAGCCCCGTCGCCTCCATCAGGTCCTGCATCGAGCAACCCGAGAACCCTCGCTGATTGAAGACTGGCGCAGCCTTTTCAATGATGTGCTGCCGCGTCACCTCACCCTTGGTCATCGCCGTCTCAGCCCGCATATTTTCCCCTCAGAATTCTGCACCCTGCAACCGCTTCAGACAATCAGATGCAAAGAAGCGACCGAACGGTCTCAAAGATAAGCTCACGGGAGAAACATGGCAACCGCCGTCCTTACGCCGCCCCAAAACCCGGTCCAGACAGCCGCGCAACGGGCGGGGATCAACCCCTGGGTCGTCGCCCTCACCGTGACGATCGCGACGTTCATGGAGCTGCTCGACACCTCCATCGCGAACGTGTCGCTCCCGTACATCGCCGGCGGTCTCGGCCGCTCCTACGACGAAGTCACCTGGATCCTGACCACCTATCTCGTCGCGAACGCTGTCATCCTCCCCATGTCGGCGTGGCTCTCCCGCGTCTTCGGCCGCAAGAACTACTACATGGCCTGCGTGGCCCTCTTCACCGTCACCTCGTTCTTCTGCGGCATCGCTCCCAGCCTCAACGTCATCCTGATCGCCCGCGTGCTGCAGGGCATCGGCGGCGGCGGACTAGCTCCCGTAGAACAGGCCATCCTCGTCGACACTTTCCCGCCCGCGAAACGCGCCTCGGCGTTCGCGCTGTACACGGTCGCGATCGTCACCGCTCCCGCCATCGGCCCCGTGCTTGGCGGCTGGATCACGGACAACTACAACTGGCGCTGGGTCTTCTTCATCAACATCCCCATCGGCCTCATCTCACTCTTCCTCACCAACCGCTTCGTCCACGATCCGGCGTCCTTCGCCGAAGAGCGCAAGACCGTCCGCACGAACGGCAAGCTTAAGATCGATGGCATCGGCATCGCCCTCATCGCGCTCGGCTCGGCCTGCCTCGAAGTCCTCCTTGACCGCGGTCAGATCGACGACTGGTTTGGCTCCCGCTTCATCATCTGGATGTTTGTCATCGGCGTGGGCTGCCTCACCACCGCAGTCTTCTGGGAGCTCAATCACCCCGACCCGGTCATCGACTTCCGCCTGCTCAAGATCCGCAACTTCGCCATCGCGAACTTCTTCTACTTCGTCTTCGGCGTGGGACTCTTCGCCTCCACCACGATGATCCCGCAGATCCTGCAGACCCTCTACGGCTATCGCGCCATCGACGCCGGTCTCGTCCTTGGGCCCGGAGCCTTCGTCATCACGCTGCTCGCTCCCGTGGGAGCGCAACTCGTCCAGCGACAGATCATCCATCCCAGAATCCTGCTCTTCGGAGCGGTTATGGTCGTCGGCATCTCGTTTCTTCACTACAGCCACTTCAACCTGCAGACCGACTACGAGCACTACGCTCTCGCCCGCGCGCTGCAGGGTCTCGGCTACGCCTTCTTCTTCGTGCCGCTCACCGTCATCGCCTACTCGCAGCTAAGCCCGGCGCAGAACAACAAGGCGTCCTCGCTGACCAACTTCTTCCGCAACTGGGGTGGCAGCTTCGGGATCGCGCTGATCACCACGGTCAGCGAGCGCCGCCAGAACTTCCACCAGGCCCGCACCGGCAACAACCTAGCGCCTTCTTCCACCGCGCTCCAGGACAACATCCACAGCACCGCCGCCTACCTACAGGCGCACGGATTTTCCCACGCCGACGCGGTCACCGCAGCCTATGGGCGGCTCTACGAGCAGCTTCACAACCAGACGCTGCTTCTGGCCTTCATGGACTGTTTCTTCATCATCGGCGTGATGACGCTGATCGCCGCTCCAATCGTGCTCCTGACGAAGAACTTCAAAGTCGGCGGCAAGGCTCCGGCGGGGCACTAGACCGTTGCGGCAGTACCGCGAGAGTCACCCGCGGTACTGCTCGTCGCTGACATGCTCCAGCCAGTCCACGGACCGGCCATCAACCTTCTCGGCAATCGCGACATGGCTCACACCGGTAGTCGCAGTGGCTCCATGCCAATGCTTCTCCCCCGGCGCAAACCAAACCACATCCCCGGGACGAATCTCCTCCACCGGCCCGCCGTCGCGCTGCGTCCACCCACACCCCGCGGTCACGATGAGCGTCTGCCCCAGCGGATGCGTGTGCCACGCCGTCCGCGCACCCGGTTCGAAGGTAACCGTCGCCCCACCAACCCGGGCAGGCTCCGCCGCCTGGAACGGCTGATCGATCCGCACCGCCCCGGTAAACCAATCCGCCGGCCCTTTGTTCGAAGCCTGCGACCCAACCCGCTTGATCTCCATATTTTTCCCGCCCTTCGAACCTAGTATAGAAAACGTCATCTCGACCGAAGCATCACGGTCTCATCGTGATGCGAAGTGGAGAGCCCCCCGCATTTGCGGAGGCCCCGCGTTCACAACAACCTAACGCCCGACCATCGCCTTGATAGCCTCCGGATAGCGCTCGCCCTGCAGATCGATCTTCTTCACCGCATGGTCGATCTCGACCAACTCATCCGCTGACAGTTCGACATTAAGTGATCTCAGATTCTCCTCAAGCCGGTGCAGCTTCGTCGTCCCCGGAATCGGCACGATCCACGGCTTCTGCGCCAGCACCCATGACAGAGCGATCTGCGCCGGCGTCGCGTTCTTCGACCGCGCAAACTCCGCAATGAAGTCGACGATGCCCTGGTTCGCCTTCATCGCCTCCGGCGTAAACCGGGGCAGAATCTTGCGGAAGTCGCCATCTTGTAGCTCCGTGCTCTCGGTGACCTTGCCCGTCAGAAATCCCTTGCCCAACGGGCTGTACGGCACGAAGCCAATGCCCAGCTCTTCGAGCGTCGGGATAATCTCCGCCTCCGGCTCCCGCCACCACAGTGAGTACTCGCTCTGCAGCGCCGTCACCGGCTGCACCGCATTCGCCCGCCGAATCGTCTGAACGCCCGCCTCCGACAGGCCGAAGTGCTTTACCTTGCCCTCGGCGATCAAGTCCTTCACCGTCCCCGCAACGTCTTCGATCGGTACATCGGGGTCGACGCGGTGCTGGTACAGCAGGTCGATCGTGTCGATCTTCAGCCGCTTCAACGACCCCTCAACCACTTCACGAATGTGCGCCGGCTGGCTGTTCAACCCGACGAATCCCGGCGTCAGATCCTCTTTCAGCTTGAAGCCAAACTTCGTCGCGATGACCACCTGGTCGCGAATCCCGGCGAACGCATCGCCCAGCAGCTCCTCATTGGCATACGGGCCGTAGACCTCCGCCGTATCGAAGAACGTCACGCCCATATCCACGGCCGCGCGCAGTAGCGAGATCATCTCCTGCTTGTCCCCCGCCTTGCCGTAGCCAAAGCTCATCCCCATCGCTCCAAAGCCAAGCGCGGAGACCTCCAGGTTGCTCTTTCCCAACTTGCGCTTCTGCATGTTTCGATCCTCCGGATCAGGCCAGACCACAACCCTCTCACCTCTCCAAGGCTACGCATTTGCACCCTGAACCCGGTATCCCGATCCTGCCAATCTCTTGCCTGATCCTGTCGCTGCTTATGAATTTTGTTAACACCCGCTCCCGAGCGAGCTACCGTAGATCCAGAGACACGTGAAGTGAAATAGAAGCGTTATCTCGACCGGAGCGAAGCGCAGTGGAGAGCCCCCCACATTTCGCTCTTGTTCTTGCTTTCACCGTCTGCGCGGCAAACAAAAAGGAAATATCGCCCAATGCCAGCACCGAAACCTCATCCCGAGCCCATCGCCGTCGCCATGCGGGCTAATTTAGCCGCGAAGATCGCCGCCCACTGCCCCGCAGAAGGTCCGCGCACCACCGCCGTTCCCAGCATGGTCCTCACCCGCCGCTCCACTCCCACGGCCTGCTGCTCTGCCACCTACGAGCCCCATCTCGTCGTCTTCGTTCAGGGCCAGAAGCGCATCAACCTCGGCAAGACGACCTTCCTTTGTGACGAATCAAGCCTCCTCCTCACCTCGGTCGACCTTCCCGTAGTCAGCCAGATCGTCGCCGCCACTCCGCAGAAGCCACTCCTCGGCATGCTGCTCAAGTTCGATATGCCCATGGTCCGCGAGATCCTCAGCCTGGAGGAGTTCCACACCAAGCAACCCGCCGGAACCCGCGGCATGGCCATGGGCGTCACCACACCCGAGCTCCTCGCGCCCTGCCTGCGCCTGATGGACCTGCTCGACGCTCCCGAGGACATCGCCTTCCTCAGCCCCATGCTGCATCGCGAGGTCATCTACCGCCTCCTGCGCAGCCCGCAGGGACAGCACCTTCGCGCCATCGCCACGCTTGGGGAACAGAGCCAGCGCACCGCCCGCGCCGTCGAGTGGCTCCGCGCCAACTACGCCAAACCCCTCCGCGTCGAAGAACTGGCCGAGATGGCCCGTATGGGCGTCTCCACCCTCCACCACCAGTTCCGCTCCCTCACCGCCATGAGCCCGCTGCAGTACCAGAAGCACCTGCGCCTCCACGTCGCCCGCGAGCGCATGCTCCACGACGGCATGGACGCCGCCTCCGCCGCCTTCGACGTCGGCTACGAGAGCGCCAGCCAGTTCAGCCGCGAGTACAGCCGCTTCTTCGGCCAGCCGCCCATGCGCGACATCAAATCCCGCCGACTCGCCATCGCGCCTGAGGCCGAGGTCGCCTCCATCGGCGATTGACACTGCTTCTACTACATAAAGTCGCCAGAAACGGTCATCGCCGGCCGCCCGCCACAACATCCTCCCGCCTCTCAAGCAAATCTCTCCAATTTTTGCCCCTTTTCACCTGCACCTCTTGCATTACTCCACGTCGTAATTTATATACCTACTAGTACGTATTTATACAGGAGATCTATGAAACCCCTTTCCGGCGCTGCAATCCTCTTCCTCCTCCACGCATCTCTTTGCATCCCTCATCTTCCCGCCGAAGACCGCGAGACCGCGGCCCAGACACTTCCCCCGGCCTCCTGGACCTCCACGCATGTGCAGCATGTGTATGGGTTTCCCGACGCCAAGCCTAACAAGAAGGGTGCCCTTACCCTCAACGCGGACACGCTCACCTTCTCCGCAAAGTCCGGCACCACCTCGATCCCGCGCAGCTCGCTGACTGCAGCAAGCGCTGGAAACCAGCGGGTAGAGATGTGGGGAGTCGGCGGCAGAATTCTTCGCATGACCATCCCCGACGGCGGCGGTCTAGCAGCGGCGGCATTTATGCACCACCGGGTAGATCTGCTCACGGTCGAGTTCAAAGACGCCCACGGGGGCGCCCATTCGGCGGTCTTCCTCCTCCCCGCCAAGCAGGCCGAGATCGCCCTGAGCGGCTTCGCTCTCCCCGCCGCACGTCCCGCCGCCAGCTTCGCCAGCCAGCAGCCGCCGGCCCAGAAGAGCGCTCTCGCCCTGGTAGCTGCGGAGACCGCATGTGGCACCTCGGTCGAACGCAACAGCGTCCTCATCTCCGAGCCCGACTGGGGCCGCACCGAAGTCCCCGCCGCCTACCGCGCGCTCGTCTACGAGCACATCGTCGATCGCTTCCGCAAAACCAAAGATGTTGGCCGAGTCTATCGTGAGGGCGAACAGGGGGCTGGCTGCCCGCAGTACATCGTCCACATCGCAATTGCCGCATTCAGACAGGGCAGCTCCGTGAAGCGCGCGACACTCGGCCCTATTGGCTTCTTTGTGGGGACGACGCAGATGAAGTTCGATGCGGCCTTCACCCGCGCGTCCGGCAGCGTCATCGGGACCGAGGAGATCAAGGCGACGATACGCGGCGAATCGGAGAGCACCAACGTCGCGGACCATTTCGCCAAGGCGCTCGCTAAGCGCTACGCCGCTGCGCTCGAACGCTCCTGGAAGCTCGCCCCCGAGAAGAGCTAGGAAGCCGTGAAGAACCATCGGAGTTACCATGAACTGCTGCGAACCGCTACCTTCAGACAGGGGAGATCCATCCGGCGCGAAGATCGTTGAGCTTATGCATCAGCTAAAGGACCTGCGACTTCTCGTCTCCCACCTGCTAAAAGAAAATCAAGAGCTTCGCTATGCTTTGGTTGAGTCGCGATCGGCAACTCCGAAGACGGTTGAGTCAGGTCGCGACCTATCGCTTCTCTAAAATGAAATCAGGAATGATGACAGTCGAAAAAGCTGCAAATAAGCACGAGCTCAAAACCAGGGAGACGCGGGCGCGTCTCCTGCAAGCTGCCGAAACGATCTTCGTTCGGGACGGTTACGAAGGCGCCGATCTTGGCGAGATCGCGGCCCTCGCCGGACGCACCAAGGGCGCTATTTATGCCCAGTTCAAGAGTAAGGAAGACATCTTCCTTGCCCTTATCGAAGAGCGGTCCAACTGCTTCCGGGCACAGATGGAGAAGTTCCTGTCCGTCTCCACCAGCGCCGAAGGCAATCTTAAAGCGCTGCGGTCTTTTTACCTTCAGCGCACCGAAGACAAGGCGTGGTCCCTGCTTCTACTCGAATTCAAGCTCTTCGCCCTGCGCCATCCTGAATCGAAGTCTCGTCTGCAGGATTTGAGGAGAGCCTTCATCACGGACAATGATGAACAACGAATCTCCGGCATCCTTGGGCTACAGCCCGGCAGGAAAGACGGAATCAGACTCACATCAGCCGTCGAAGCCATCTTTCCCATCATCTCCACGCTGGTCCTCGAGACACAGTTGGAGACCGCCCTGCTCGACCAGGCGACCATCAAGAAGATCGTTGGACGCGTCTTCGATGCCTTGTTTGAGCTTCCGCCCGGCTGACGCTCAAGACCAGCGGAGCGGGCCATCTCAGTTGCCCAGGAACCCTGTCACAGCGTCGACAAACTCCTTCGGCTTCTCGAGCGACGGCGCATGACCGCACTCAGGCACAATCACCAGCTTCGCTCCGGGAATCTTCGCTGCATAGTCCTTGCCATCGGCCAGCGGAACCAGCTCATCGTTGCCGCCCCACACCACCAGCGTGGGAATACTGATGCCCTTCAGGTTGTCGCCCACGACTTCCTTGTCTGTCTCGGGATTGCCCACCAGCAGCCGCTCGGTCATGCCATCATTCGCCTTCAACTTGATCGCAAAGTTCTCGCGGATAAACTCCGGCGTCACCCGCGACTTGTCGTAGAAGACGATGGCCACGGCCGCCGCGTCGCGCAGATTTCCCGCGATCGGAATCCGCTGCAATACGGAGTGCAGCGATGTATGACCCGCAGCATCTTCAAGGATCAGGTGCGAAGGCTTAGGCAGCGCATACTTGCCGTCATTCGCCGGAGCCAGCGCCTGCATCGTGTAGTTCGCCACGATCCATCCACCAAGACTCTCGCCCGCAAGGTCAAACTTCTCCACCCGCAGCGTGCGCAGGAACTCGCCAAGAAAGTCCACGTAGGTCTGGATGCTGTAATCGATAAACGGCTTATCGGAGTTGCCAAACCCAATCTGGTCGAGCGCAATCACACGATGATGCTTGCTCAACGGCACGATCACGTTGCCCCAGTCGAAGCGAGCCTGGCTGGCGAAGCCATGCACCAGCACCAGCGTCGGCCCCGAACCCGAATCGTAGTACGCAATCTTCTGCCCGAAGACCAGCGTCGTGCGATGCGGCGGCAACGTATTCTCCGGCACCAGCGGTGACTGCGAAGTCTGCGCCACGGCAGTTACAGCAAACCCCGTTACAACAAGCACCAAAGCACAGAGAGAACGACGAAGTTGCATTTGCTCCTCCAGAAGTTACAAATACTTCAAGCCCTTAATCCGCTGCCCGGCCGTCTCGACCTTGAAAAGGCCGTCATCCTGAGCGAAGCGAAGGATCCCCGCATTTCGTTCGGAGCGCCCATCACAATCGTCCCGCTGCTAACTCCGCGTCGCCACCCGCAGACTCAACTCTTTCAACTGCTGATCGCTCACCGGTGTTGGAGCATCGACCATCAGATCGATCGCTTTGGCTGTCTTCGGGAACGCGATCACCTCGCGCAGGCTGGTCGCGCCCGCAAGAATCATCACGATGCGATCGAGCCCAAGCGCAATCCCGCCATGCGGAGGCGTGCCATACTCCAGCGCATCCAGGAAGAAGCCGAACCGCTCATGCGCCTCTTCATCTGTCATGCCAAGCGACCGGAAGATCTCCGCCTGCACGTCCTGGCGATGGATACGAATCGATCCCGATCCCAGCTCCGTGCCGTTCAGAACGATGTCATACGCGAGCGCACGCACCGCACCCTTATCGTTCGTCAGCTTGCCCGCCTTGATGTCCTCTTCATGCGGCGAGGTAAACGGATGGTGCGCCGCATTCCATACCTTGTGCTCCTCGTCCCACTCGTACATAGGGAAGTCGGTGACCCAGAGGAACTTGAAGTCCGCCGCTGTGCCCGTCTGCTCGAAGCGCTTGTGCTTGTCCGCATACTTCGCTGCCAGCGTAAGCCGCAGCGCTCCGACACGCTTGTAGATCCACTGCGGATCGTAGTTCCACATCGCAGGCGTTCCCAGCTTTGGTGTAACCACAACCAGCAAGTCGTCCGCGACAACACCAACTTTCGCCTCAATCGCCGCAGCCAGCGGAGCGAAGGTCTCGTTCGTCTTCAGCCTCGCGACATCCAGCAAGTCCAATCCGCTATCGCCGAAGCCACCGCGAATCTCCGACAGCAGCGACTTACGTGCCGTCCCGCTCAGTTCGCCGACCGATGGGATCACGAACCCGAGCACCGGCAGAGTCTGCTCGATCTTCAACGTCTCGCGCAGCTCCGGCGTAAGTTCATCGGTCAAAGAGACCATCGCCGGAAGCCGCATATCCGGCTTGTCGATGCCATAGTTCTTGATCGCATCGTCATAAGTCATCTGCACGAACGGCGGCTCAAGCGTAATGCCCGCCTCCTTAAACGCAGCCTTCAAAAATCCTTCGACAAATCCGAAGATCAGCTCCTGCTGCGGGAACGTCGTCTCAAGGTCAATCTGCGTAAACTCCGGCTGCCGGTCGGCACGCAGGTCCTCGTCGCGGAAACACCGCGCGATCTGGAAGTACTTATCGAAGCCCGAGATCATCAGGATCTGCTTGAAGATTTGCGGAGACTGCGGCAGCGCATAAAAATGTCCCGCATGAACGCGGCTCGGGACGAGATAATCCCGCGCGCCTTCAGGCGTCGACCGCGTCATGAACGGGGTCTCGATCTCGAGGAAGCCTTCGCTGACGAGGTAATTCCGAATCGCCATCGCCACGCGGCTGCGCAGCGCGAAGTTCTTCTGCATCTCCACTCGGCGCAGATCGAGATAGCGATACTTCAGCCGTACCTCTTCATTCGCAATCGCCTCTTCAGCCGGCGAGAACGGAGGCGTCTTCGCCTCGTTCAGTAGCAGCAATTCATGGGCGACAACTTCAACGTCGCCCGTCGACATGTTCGGGTTCTCAAGGCCAGCCGCACGCTTGCGCACGCTTCCCTTCACCGCGACGACATACTCGCTGCGTGCCGCCTCGGCCTTCGCATGGGCCTCGGCCGACTTCTCTTTGTCGAGCACGATCTGCGTAATGCCGCTGCGATCGCGCACATCGAGAAAGATCAGGTTGCCATGGTCGCGCCGCCGGTTCACCCAGCCCATCAGGACTACGTCGTCACCAGCATCCTCAGCGCGGAGATCTCCGCACATCTTCGTTCGTTGCAGCTTGCCTAAAAAGTCGAGTGTCACAGTGCTTCTATTGTACGAACTTCCGCCAGCCTGCGCGTCGATAGAGCGGCGCTTTCACATCGGCTGCCGCGAGAAAGCCGACCGTACCGTCGAATTATCTTGTAACGCCCGCCAGTCCCACTACAATGTTGACCAATCGACATCGCCATAAAGTCTGCCGTGCCGGAAATCCGCTGCATCTGTGAGGGAATGTGCGCCAATCGCCATTGCTACTCCGCGCCCCGCTTGTGTCACGTCGCACCTTCTGCCTGATCGCTCTCTCAGGCATCACCGCCGGCGTCCTCGTAGTCACGGTCTCTGCGCTCGCACAGGCACCCGCCGGATCCAATTGGGACCACCTCAAGGCGCTTCCGGCACAGACAAGGATTCACGTCTCCGCGGACAAGGGCGGGGCCACCTGCAAACTGCTCTCCGTCGACGACGCGACCCTGGTTTGCGGCAAACACACCTTCCAGCGCGCCAACGTGAAGAGCGTCAAGCTCACTCGCTACGGCATCTCTACCGCAATCGGCGCAGGTATCGGCGCTGGCGTAGGGGTTGGCGTTGGAGTCGGGCTGGCGGTGGAAAAGACAGCTTCTTCGGCGACGACAAAGGAGAGTTCGCCGCTGCCGGGGCCGGAATCGGAGCCGTCATTGGCGGTCTCGTAACCGGCCCGGCAGATCTCTTTCGTGGCCCCACAGTCTATCGAAGGCCATAGACGCTCAGGATCGAAGCAGATCCGAAAGCGACCCGCGCTCCAACTTCACCTGCTCGCCCGTAGAGAAGGTCTTGACGGTCGCGGTCGCGGTCGCCACCTCGTCCTCGCCCAGGATGACGATTCGTCGCGCCAGCTTGTCGGCCAGCTCGAACGATTTTTTCAGCCGGAAGCTGCCGTCGCCTACCTCTACCGTCAAACCCGAAGCGCGCAGTTCCTTCGCCAGAGCCAACGCAGCGGCGTTCTGGCCCGCGCCCATCGGGGCGATATAGGCGTCGAGCTTGCTCTCGTCGATGGCAATGGAGCCTGCCTCAGCCAGAGCCTGCAAGGTCAGGATGAGACGGTCCTCACCAATCGCGAAACCGATTCCCGGAGCCCTCGGGCCGCCCAGCATCTCGCTCAGACCGTCGTACCGGCCGCCGCCTAGCAGGGCGTTCTGCGTTCCCAGGCCCAGCGCGACGGTAAACTCGAAGGTGGTTCGCGTGTAGTAATCGAGGCCACGAACCAGTCTCGGCTCAAGCACATACGCGACACCACAAGCGTCGAGCGCCTCGCGCACGGCGGCAAAGTGCGCCGTTGAGGCCTCGTCCAGGTACTCGGCGATCTTTGGCAGGGTCTCGATGATGGGCTGGTCCTCTGGAACCTTGCAGTCGAGCACGCGCAGAGGGTTGGTGTCCGCGCGACGCTGGCAGTCGGCGCACATCGTCGCCTTCACTGGCTCGAGAGCTACCCGAAGCGCGGCAATATAGCGCGGTCTGTCTGTCGAGGAGCCTACAGAGTTCAGCGCCAGCCGCCAGCCCTTGCCGCCGTTTTCTTCAGACGCGCGCGGAATGCCCAGTTCGTCGAGCAGTGCCGCCAGCATCTCCAGCACCTCGGCATCACGCAGAGCCGACTCTGCGCCGGAGCTCTGCGGGCCGAGGACCTCAGCGCCGATCTGCCAGAACTGACGGTATCTTCCACGTTGCGGCCGCTCCCGGCGGAACTGCGGCCCGATGTAGAAGAGTTTCTGCAACATGCCCGTATCGCCCATCTTATGTTCGATATATGAGCGAACCACACCAGCCGTGTTCTCCGGCCGAAGAGTCAGCGACTGCGCCTTTTCACTGGCAGCGCGGGCGCGATCCTCCCACGTGTACATCTCCTTCGAGACGACATCGGTCTCTTCGCCCACGCCGCGGACAAATAGTTGCGTGTCTTCAAAGACGGGCGTGCGGATCTCCCCGAATCCATAACGGGCAAATACAGCGCGGGCAGTGGCCTCGACGCGGTTCCAAAGTGCGGTCTCGGGCGGCAGCAGGTCACGGGTGCCGCGTACAGCTTTCAGGGTCGACATAAGAGTTCTAGTCTATCGAACCCGTCAAGCAATATCGCCTTAGAGCCCGTTCGTCGGCCCGCTATTCCCCATCTCGCGCGCCTGGGCCCACGCGTCGATCAGCAATCCGATTCCAATTGCGAACGGAATGATCGCCGCAGCCGCGCCTGACAGCACTTCGCGCTGCTGCAGGATCCAGGCCAGCACGATGAAGAACGTCGCAGCCCCAATCCCAGTAGCCACCAGGACGATGCCGCCGCGACGCACATTTGCCATTCGCATCTGCAGGTTCACGAACAGGTTACGCATCGGTGCCGGCGGCAGTTCGGGCAGCGGAATACCCTTTGCGATCGCCGCCATACGCTCTTCATACTGCAGCTTGCGCGTGTTGTACTCGCTGATCTTTGACACCGCCACGATGCCGAAGATCATGGCCGTCCCGGCAACCGGAACCACAAACGGGCTGTTGAACGCGCTCTCCATCTCCATCAACATATCTTTCTCCTCATCTCTTGTTTGTTTCTGGCCGGGTTAGACCTGGCCCTTCGCTGAAAGTTTCATGGCGCGCGGTGAAACTTTCGGCGCATACTGCGGTCTTACCTAACTTGCAGACACATCCCCAATTCGAGGAGATCGTCCGCGAGCACCAGGCCATGGTCTTTCGAACGCTGCTGCGTCTGACCGGCGACCGGCAACAGGTTGACGACCTCGCGCAGGAGGTCTTTCTGCGTCTCTATCGCGCCCTGGATAACTTTCGTGGTCAGGCGAAGATCTCGACTTATCTTTACCGGATCGTCGTCAACGTCGCGCAGGATGAGTGGAAACGCCGCCGTAAAGAGAGGACCGTCAGAGTGGCACCGTTTTCGGCCCGGGATGAAGCTACGCCTGACTACATGGAATCCTTTGCGCACCCCGATCCCGATGCCGAACAGCAACTCCTGGAGCAGGAGTTCTGGCAGACGGTGGACTGCGAGCTGCTGTCGCTCGCAGAGAACGAACGCGCCGTTCTTGTGCTCTATCATCAGGAAGAGTGCAGTTATGAGGCGATCGCGGAGATCCTTCATCTGCCCATAGGTACGGTCCGGACGCATCTACACCGAGGACGGCAACGCCTCGGTGACGCAGTAAGAACCAGAATCCGCCCGCGGGAGGTAGTCACGCGATGAACCCAGAACAAAACAACCAGGAATCTGCATTGATCGCAGCGCTGGAGCGCAAGCCCGAAATCGCGATGCCCGCTGACTTCCAGCTACGTCTCCGTGCTGTCCTTGCGAACGAGCCTCCGCGACGATCGGCCACGCGCGTCAGTTTCGCCCGAGCGACAGCCTATGTCGCCGCTGCCTGCATGGCGGTGGCCCTGATTGTGCTAACGATGCTCTATCCGGAAGCGATCAAAGTCCCCGAAAGCATGACTTTCATCCTGGAAGTGCTGATTGTGGCGCAGTTGATGGCCGTCGGTTTCTGGCTGGGAACTCGAAACGAAGGTTGAGTGCGAGGCTCCACGGAGCGGTTCCAAATGTTCCACGTGGAACATTTTGCTGGTTTTTTCCGGTTATTTCAGGGTTTCCTCGGTTCCTGAAGTGAATCCAGTCTCCTCCAGGTAGATCCTCGTGTAGTCCAGGTAGTTCTGAGCGTATTTGAGGATCATCTCGCGGTCGGCGTCGCCGAGCGTTCGGCGGATCTTGCCGGGAACTCCCGCGACGAGCGAGTTCGGGGGTATGACGGTGTGTTCTGGAATGACCGCGCCGGCGGCAATGATGGAACCCTCTCCGATTCGGGCGTCGTTCAGGACGACAGCACCGATGCCGATCAGGACAGCGTCTTCGAGGGTGCAGCCGTGGATCGTGGCGTTGTGGCCGATGGTTACCATTTCGCCGATAGTGACTGGATAGACATGCCGCATACCGTGCAGGACGGCGCAGTCCTGCACGTTCGAACGAGCGCCGATGCGAATGGAGTGGACGTCTCCGCGGACCACGGCGTTCATCCAGATGCTGCTGTGTTCGCCGAGAGTGACATCCCCGATGACCTGGGCGGAATAGTCGACGTAGCAGGTTGCTGGAATGAGTGGAAGTTTTCCCTGGTAGGCGCGAATCATAGGCCTATGCTAACCCCGGCCGAAGCCGGTTCCGCAGTGGTCAAAGTGCGGCATCAGCGGGCAGGACGTGGCATCCCCCTAAAAAGCTGCGTAATTATCCTATTTTTCTCTGGCATAAGGAGGTATCCTGAGATATAAACCCGATCAGGGATGGTTTGGAGGTGTATTTCCCTTGGCAGAGATTCGTGTTCAGGAAGGTGAACCTCTTGAGAACGCTCTTCGCCGGTTCAAGCGTAAAGTGCAGACGGAAGACATTATCAAAGAAGTGAAACGTCACTCTTTTTACCTGAAGCCGGGCGAGAAGAAGCGGGTGAAGGAAGCACTGGCCCGCAAGCGCAACCGCAAGAAGGTTCGTAAGGAACAGGACTAGGTCCGTTTCTGAATTAAGCACCAAAAGTATTACGCACCAAGCAGTACAAGCAGTATGGAACAACTATCGGACGGTCGCCGCCCAATGCCCTTGCCGAGTTTAGGCACATAGAAGGCGTAACGGTGGCGGCCTTCCGCAGATCGCTCGGCGAGTTTTCTTACTCGCGAGCTTTGACCGGCAGAACCCTCTCCTGCTGCCGCGTCCAGAAACTGACAACATCGGGCCCCGCCACATCAAGCTTGACCACCTCACGCGACCGCGTCCGACGGTCGGTGGAGTGATCATCCTTTTTCCTGCACGACATGGAGAAAAGCGATGCAAACCGAGTTTATCGACAGACTTCTGACCTGCGTTGACTGCCACGGCCAGTTCGTATTCACTGCCGGAGAGCAGATATTCTTCCTCGACAAACAATTCAAGAACGATCCCAAGCGGTGTAAACCCTGCAAGGCCAAGCGCGCCAGCGTCGGGATGCGCGCCCCCGGAGTTCCCGCCACGGCAGTTGCACGGACGGAGACGCGAACCGAGTGTTCCGAGTGTCATATCGAGACGACGGTGCCGTTCAAACCGACCCAGGGACGTCCTGTGCTCTGTCGCCAGTGCTTCCAGGGCAAGCGTCCGGCGGCGGTGGTCGTGGCAGCGCCCCCGGTCAGCTTTGACCTGTCGGCGGCGATGAGCGAGCCCATGTCCACAGGAATGATGCAGCCCCAGGCTTAGTCGAGGCTGCTCCGAGTCCCGACGTGGCGTATCGCTGCTCCGGTTAGATCGCTTGCGCGTCTGCGCGCCGAGAGTGAGGCGCGGTGCCATCGGGAGCGGGCGCTGGCGGGGTAGACTACTCTGCGTGGGCGACTCGGCAACTATGACGGCACATCCGGCGGCGCGGGCCAGCGACGGCGATCTGGTGCGGGGGCGGCTGGCGGTTGGCGAATACGACGTAGCCATCTGCTCAGACGGCACGTATCTGCTGGATGGCGGCGCGATGTTCGGGGTGGTGCCGAAGACGCTGTGGTCGAAGCGGACGCCGGCGGACGATCTGAACCGCATCCTGCTGGGCCTGAATACTGTCGTGGTGCGGACTGGCAGGCATGTAGTGCTGATCGAGACCGGCATCGGCAACAAACAGTCCGCGAAGATGCGGGAGATCCATCAAAATCAAGCGCTGCTGCCCGCTTCGCTTGCCGCTGCCGCCGTTCGACCAGAGGAAGTGGACGTTGTGCTGAATACCCATCTGCATTTCGACCATTGCGGCTGGAACACGACGCTGTTTCCTGATGGCTCGGTGACACCAACCTTTCCGAATGCGCGATACTTTGCCCATGCGGGTGAGGTCGCACACGGTCACCTGCAGCTCGATCGCGATCGGGTGAGCTATCTTTCGCCGAACTACGATCCTCTGATTGAGTCCGGCCAGATGACGCTGCTTACGAGCGACGGCATCCGGGCCAATCCGGAGATCGTGCCCGGGATTTCCGTTGAGGAGTTTCCGGGGCACACGGCACAGATGATCGGCGTTCATATCGAGTCGAAGTCGCATGGCGGAGCGAGCGAGCATGCATGCTACATCGGCGACCTGGTTCCGACGGCGCACCATCTCGACCCGACGTGGGTGATCGCGTATGACCTGGATCCGGTGCGGTGCATTGCGGAACGGAAGCGGTTTTATGAGCGGGCGATTCCGGAGCAGTGGACGGTGCTATTCACGCACGACCATCACACGCCGGCGGCGAAGGTTCGTGTGAACGAAAAGGGCAAGCCGGTTGCCGTGCCGCTCGGAGGTTAGAGTGTTTTGAGGAGAGGTTTATGCCAATGCGGTACGCCCAGCCCAGCGATCTATCCGCACTTGAACCGAAGAAGCTTGCCGCCGAACTCCGCGCGGTCGTCGAGCAGGGTTTCGACACGCTTTGCCGTCTGCCGGAGCCGCTGACCACGCAGCCGCTGGGGAAGAACAAGTGGAGCCCGAAGCAGGTCATCGGGCATTTGATCGACTCGGCGGCGAACAATCACCAGCGCTTTGTGCGGCTGCAGATCGAGCC
This sequence comes from Granulicella aggregans, assembly GCF_025685565.1. Classification (NCBI taxonomy): domain Bacteria; kingdom Pseudomonadati; phylum Acidobacteriota; class Terriglobia; order Terriglobales; family Acidobacteriaceae; genus Granulicella; species Granulicella aggregans. The sequence continues at coordinate 1,326,084 of NZ_JAGSYE010000001.1, read as the reverse complement.
CGACCTGCATCTTCCCGGCTACAAGCAGGAGGAGTGGGTCGCGGTGCAGTGCTACGCGGTGATGCCGTGGATGCAGGCACTCGAGACGTGGCGGGTCTTCAACACGCATCTTGCCTACGTAATTCAACATGTTCGGCTCGAGCATCTGGGGAACGTGTGGCACTTCGAAGAAGGCCCGCTGGAGCTGGGCTTCCTGATCGAGGACTACATCGCTCACTTGAAGCACCACCTGAAGCAGTTGCCGAATTATTCGGAGTGACCTCAGGCTGTCCCACTCATCGCGATGTTGCTGCGATGAGATGGGGCACAGACCTGTAAACGGCCGGCTACTTCTGGGGGACGGGGAAGGGATTGCGCTCCGAGAAGAAGGCCTGGTGCCAGTAGGGATAGGCGAGCGGGACGGCGCTGGCAGCGTCGAGTTTGGCAATCTGCTCTGGTGTGAGCTGCCAGCCTACGGCGGCGAGGTTCTGCTTCAACTGCTCTTCGTTGCGGGCACCGATGATGACGGTCGAAATGGTGGGACGACGGAGGACCCAGTTGAGGGCGACCTGCGGGACGGTCTTGCCGGTCTCGGAGGCGACCTCTACAAGGGCGTCGACGACCTTGTAGAGATACTCCTCGGGAACCTGCGGGCCAGCGTCTACGGCCAGCTTCGAGTTGAGGCGGCTGGTCTCGGGCAGCGGATGGCCGCGGCGGATTTTGCCAGTGAGACGGCCCCAGCCAAGGGGCGACCAGACGAGCGCGCCCACGCCCTGCTCGGCGGCGAGAGGCATCAGCTCCCACTCGTAGTCGCGGCCTACCAGCGAGTAGTAGACCTGGTGACCGATGTAGCGGGCCCAGCCGTAACGCTCACTCACCGACAGCGACTTCATGAGGTGCCAGCCGGAGAAGTTCGACGCGGCGATGTAGCGGACTTTGCCCTGGCGGATGAAGTTGTCGAGCGTGTTCAGGGTCTCTTCGACGGGAGTGGTCGCGTCGAAGGCATGGAGGTGGTAGACGTCGATGTAGTCCGTGCCAAGGCGCTTGAGGGAGCCTTCGAGCGCCTGGGTGAGGTGGTAGCGGGAGGAGCCGACATCGTTCGGGCCTTTGCCGAAGCGGAAGGTGGCCTTGGTGGAGATGAGGACGTCTTCGCGCTTGATGTGGTCGATGGCCTTGCCGAGGACCTCTTCGCTGGAGCCGTAGGAGTAGATGTCGGAGGTGTCGAAGAAGTTGAGGCCGGCTTCCATGCAGATGTCGACGATCTTGCGGGCCTCGGCGACGTCGGATGCTCCCCAGGCCTTGAAGAACTCGTTGTCCTGTCCGCCGAATGTTCCACAACCGAAGCAGAGCTCCGGCACCTTGAATCCTGACTTGCCGAGTTGACGATATTCCATGTGATTTAGGATGCAGAGAGTTTGCGCCGAGGTTCACCCAAAAGTAAACGTGGGGTGAAAACGGCGCGGCGTTTCCACCGGCGCGGTCGATAGACTTGAAGGGTGCAGGCGACTCTTTTATTTCCATCGGAACCGGGGTTTACACCCGAGATTCCGCCTACGTGGGGCATCGGCAGCGATGTCTATCACATCACCGAGAAGTGCAACCGGCTCCAGGCGATCCACCCGAACAACCGCGAGACAGGCAAGCCGGGGATCGCGATGCGGCAGTGTTTCAACTGCGAAGACATCATTCGGACGAAGCGGTCGGGGTAACCCTCGCCACTTCACTCCACTGGCTTGTCTACCTGGCTTTGGTAGATCTCTTCGACGCGGTCGAGAGTGTCGATCTCGTCTAGCGGCTTGTCGTCGCGGATGCGGAGGATACGGGGAAAGCGCATGGCGAAGCCGCTGGCATGGCGGTCGCTGCGCATGATGTTGTTGAATGCCACCTCCAACACGCGAAGTGGTTCTACGGTCCGGAAGTGGCCTTGGTCTTCGAGCGTGTGAGCCATGGCCCAGGCGCTGAGTTCGGCAATCTCGGCGTCGGTGAGGCCGGAGTAGGCCTTGCCTACGTTGAGAAGTTCGCCAGTCTGGTGGAAGGCGGGGCCGCGCACGGCGAAGGTGTAGTCGCTGAGGATGCCCGCGCGGCGGCCATGGCCGAACTCGGCCCCGGTGATGACGACGTCGAGGGTGGCGAGTTCGCGTTTAAGCTTGAGCCATGCCAGACCGCGGCGGCCGGGCTGATAGTGCGAGTTGGCGGCCTTGAGCATGACGCCTTCGTTGGCACGGGCCCGGGCGGCGGCGTAGGCGCGGTCAATCTCTTCGGCGGATTCGACCAGGCGCGACGGCGAGAGCATGAGGCGCGGGAGTTTCTCGTCGTCGACCGGTGATGGTTCGAGTTGAGAGAAGAGATCAGCTTGCGCGGGAGGCGTGCGGTCTTCGATCGGGATAGGGGATGTCGCCAGCGTGCCAAGTTGCTCGACGATGGCTTCGAGGGCATTGCGACGGTCTTTCAATGTCTGCTCGAGCTGGAGCTCTCCTGCCGCGTAGAGGAGATCGAAGGCCATGAAGACGGCAGGAATCTTGCGCAGGACCTCTGCGGGAACGCGCTTGCGGCCAATGCGCTGTCCCATGACGGCGAAGGGCAGCGCCTGGCCGGTGGCGAAGTCCCAGCCGAGAATTTCGCCATCTAAAATCAGACCGCCCGTGCTAGCCGGGACAGATGCGAAAGCCTCTTCGATATCGGGGAAGCTCTCCGTGATCTCTTCTTTGTTGCGGGAGTAGATGGCTACGCGCAAGCCTTCGCCGCAGTGAATTTGGGCGCGCATGCCGTCGTATTTGTCTTCGAGGAAGGCTTCGATCTGTGGGAGTCCTTCTTCGACGCCGGCTTGTTCGGCTTCGCTGTCGTCCGGTTCAGACTTGCGTGGCTTTGCGGTGAAGCGCTCTACGGCCTCTTCCGGCGATTCGACGGGGCTGGCGAGCATGAACCCAAGCGGGTGAAAGAGTCGCATCGTGGCTTGATTAAGGGTGCCGGAGAAGGCCATGGCAGTGGCGCGGCCGAGGTCGGCTTCGAGCATGACGGCGTGGCGGACATCTTTGACCGGTATCTGGATGCCGTCTTCGACCGATGCCGCAGCGGCGATCGCCTCTTCGACGAGGCTTTGTTTCACGCCGATGCGCATGTCGCCCAACATCAGCTTGAGCAGATACTTGACTTCGAGCGGAGTGGAGCGGCGAAGGAGGCGCTGGACGAGCTCGCCGCGAACAGCCGTCGTCTTCGCGAAGGGCATGGCCGCAAAGGTCTTGGCGACCTCGGAGAGCGTGAGCGTGATGGTCGCCTGCAGTGGCCAGAGGTCGAAGGCGGCAGCACCCATATCGCCATGGCGGCGGAAGGCTGCGGTAAGAGCCGCGTCGCTCGCGCCAGTGATGGCTTTCACGACGCTAGAGAGCAGAGCAACTCCGGCGTTGAGTTTCCGTGGGTCGGATTCGGCGAAGGGCGTTCCAGCGATGTAGAGAGCTAGAAGGCCGGCGTCGTTGCTGGCTGGTGCCGCAGCATGCGCCACGCGAAGGGCAGCGGCGATGGCCGCTCGCTTCTTCAAGCGGCTGGGTTCGCCTGCGAGGTACTCGGCCAGCGAGGCTACATCGGCGAACAATGCCATGGGGTATGCGCTCCAGATCTTCGAGGGTCTCTGGATAGAGATGCGGTTGGAGTGATTCGCGCTTGCTGTGGTGATGAAAGTGCAACAGCAAACGCAGATTCCCTTCGGGAATGACAAACAAAAAGCAAGACAAACACCCGGGGTTACGGCTTCAGCTTCTGTTCGAGGCCCGGGACCTGGTCAGCTTGTAGCTCAGGTTCGATGGTTCGGGCGCTTTCGAGGGCAGCGGCGTAGTGAGTGCGGGCTTCGGCGGAGCGGCCTTGCTCGGCGAGGACGTCGGCGAGAGCGCTCTGTGTACGGACCGATTGCGGGGCCAATGCGACAGCCTGTTGGGCGTGGACGAGGGCATCGTCGAGGTGCTTCGCATAGCGTGCCGTGTCGGCTTTTTCCGCCTGATCGAGAGCGCTGGCGAGGGGAAGCGAGAAGTGGCCGTCATACACGAAGAGGCCGTGCTCGATGATGGCGGTGGGTTTGATCGAGTGGAAGCTGTCGTAGGGGTTGAGCGCGCCTTCGCCGTACTCGATGCCCTGAAGGTCACTATCGGAGAGGAAGACGGTGCCGTCGATCTCGGGTGGGACGTCCATCGGCAGGTTCATCCAGAGCGTGGTCTCCTGCGTAGGCAGGCGCTTGCAGTGAATGCCGTAGTCGGAGGGCTCGGTGACGCCGTCGACGAAGTAGGCGAACCAGCAGTTGGTGATGTGGTGCTGGTCGATGTAGAGCTTCACGTCTTTGAGCTGCTGGCCCCAGTCGGTGTTGGCGTCGCTGAGGTAGTTGTGGACGTTGTCGGAGCCGCCCCAGGCCTCGTTGCCATAGCCCATATAGCCCGGAGCGGCGTAGACGGAAGTGACTACCTGCCAGATTAGGAGAGCGGCCATGGGCGCTGCCCAGCGGCGGTTCGACTCGTAGAGCGCGATGGCCCCGCCTCCGATGAGGATGTAGAGGAAAGGGTAGATGGGCAGCAGGTGGCGATGGCCGATGTTCATGCTGGAGCTCATCGCGATGGCGAGATAGACGGCGACGGGAAGCAGGAGGAAGGTGAGGTCGAAGGCTCGGTTGCTCCATCGAGCACGCCGGGCGGCTAGCGGCACGAGGCAGAGCAGGATGAGGAACGGCAGCGTGGATTTGATGAGGAAGGCGGCGGGAAAGTAGAGCCAGGTGCCGTGGCGGTAGACGTGGCCGAAGAAGTAGCTGGTGTCGGCGTTCTCGGTGATCTTGGTGTTGGCGAGGCCGAAGATGTAGGCCTCGGGGAGGAGATGGTGTTTGGCGAGGAGTTCGAGGTGGGCAGCGTCGGCGGGGCGTGGGACTTTGTGGAGGTACTCGGCGAAGGGAGGGTTGGTATCGCGACCGTTGGGGGCGGGGGCGTAGCGGAAGCCGTAGAAGGACCACAGGATTGAGTAGGCTACGACTGCGACGGCAAGTAGCGCGGCGAGGCGCTGGCCAAAGAGGCGGAGGCTGCGGCGTTGAACGGCCTCACCTACGGCGAGGAGGAGAAGCATCGGCCAGAAGAAGATGCCAGTGAACTTGGCGACGACCGAGAGGCCGATTGCAAACGCGACCAACAGCAGACGGAGGGCTGCGGGGCGCTTGCAGTAGCGGTACCAGGCGTAGATGGAGGCGAGCATCAGGCAGGCGCAGGGAACGTCGGTGGTGACGAGTGCGCCGTGGGCGAGGAAGTTGGGATCGAAGGTGAAGAGCGCAAGGGCGAAGAGGGCGGCGAGTGGGCCGAAGATCTCGCGGGTGGCTGCGTAGAGCAGCAACGCCAGCGCGAGCGTGAAGATCATGCAGGACATGCGTGCGGGAATGAGGATGCGGTCGTAGCCGTTGGCGAGAAGGAAGGCGCGACCGTCGAGATAGGCCTCGGTTTGTTCTTCGCGCTCTTGATTTGGCGGGACGTAGATTTTCGCGTGGAGAAGGGGCAACGCCGAGATGAGCTTGACCAGCGGCGGGACCTCGGGGTTGAGGCGGTAGTCGAAGTTCTTCCAGGTGTTGTAGCCGTCGTAGAGGTGATGGCCCTCGTCCCAGGTCATAGAGGTGGCGCGGCTGACGTGGATGAGCTGGGCGGCCAGAAGCAGAACGAGGAGGGCTGCTCCGATGAGGTAGAGCGAAGATTTAGCAGGCGACGCGGCTGGCACGGATCCTCACGGGGCTTTGTGTTAGGTACGTGCGGGGTTTCCGGGGAAAGGGTATCACCTGGGGCTGAGTGATTGAGAAGGCAAAGCAGATCTCGGCTTCGCAAAGGATGACAAGCTCCGAGGGGACGTTGCTGATATGGCGGTAGCTAGGGCGGTCCCACGCATCGCGATGAAGCTGCGATGCATGGGGCACGAATGGTTCTGAGTTTTACGGAAGAGACGAAGATGCGGGGTCTCTCCACTGCGCTGGGCTTCGCTCGAGATGACGCCCTTTAGGGGCGGAGGGCGCGCCAGCCTATGTCGCGGCGGAACTGCATGCCTTCGAAGGTGATCTGGTCGAGACGGGCGTAGGCCTGATCGAGGGCGCTGCGGAGGTCGGCGGCGTAGGCGGTGATGCCGAGGACGCGGCCTCCGGCGGTGACTATCTTTTTATCTTTGAGAGCCGTGCCGGAGTGGAAGACGGTGACGGCGGCGGTGTCGGGCTGGGTGGCGAGACCGGAGATGGCGCGGCCGCTGGGGTACTTGCCGGGGTAGCCCTCGCTGGCAGCAATGACGCAGACGCTGGCACCGTGCTTCATGGCGATCTCTAACTTGTCGGCGGTGCCGTTGATGGCAGCGGTGAAGAGGTCGACGATGTCGGTCTTGGTGGTGTCGAGGCGGAGCATGAGGGCCTGGGTCTCGGGGTCGCCGAAGCGGGTGTTGAACTCGAGGACCATGGGGCGGACGGGTTTACCGCCGAACGCAATGCGGGGATCCTTCGCTGCGCTCAGGATGACGGCAGTTTGAGGGTCCGGGGCAGGGCTTTGGGGTTCGGTGAGGGAACTTTCCTCGGGCACCATCATGATGCCGCAGAAGAGGATGCCCTTGAAAGGAGTTCCGGCAGCGGCCATGCCGTCTACCACCGGCTGGGCGACGTTTGCGGTGAGCCAGTCGCGCATGGCAGGCGACATCAGAGCGTCGGTGGAGTAGGCGCCCATGCCGCCGGTGTTGGGGCCGGTGTCGCCTTCGCCGATGCGCTTGTGGTCCTGCGCGGCGGCGAGCGGAACAGCGTGGGTCCCGTCGCAGAGGGCAAAGAAGGAGAGCTCTTCGCCGAGGAGGAACTCTTCGAGGACGACCCGGTCGACGGTTGCGCCGAGGAGCGTGCCGGAGAACATCTCATTGGCGGCCTGTTGGGCCTCTTCGCTGCTGGCGCAGATGACGACGCCTTTGCCGGCGGCGAGGCCATCGGCCTTGACGACTACGGGAAGAGCGAATGCAGCTAGTTCGTTAGCGACTTCTTCGGGCGAGTGGCAGACGGCGTAGGCAGCGGTGGGGATCTCGTGTCGCTGCATGAACTGCTTGGCGAAGGCCTTGCTGGACTCGAGCTCGGCGGCGGCTTTGGTGGGGCCGAAGACGCGGAGGCCGTGGCGTTCGAGTTCGTCGACCAGGCCGAGAGCCAGGGGAACTTCAGGTCCGATGACCGTGAGGCCGGGGTGCTCGGCAAGCGCGAGGGCGAGCATGGCTTCGAGGCTGTTGCCGTCGACGGGGATGCAGCGGACGGGAACCTTTGCGGTGGCTCCCCAGGCGGCGATGCCGCCATTGCCGGGGGCGATGACGAGTTCGGTGACGCGGGTGGATTGCGCGATTGCCCATGCGAGGGCGTGTTCGCGGCCGCCGCCGCCTAGTACGAGGACCTTCATTTTCTATGAGTCTCCAGGGATTGATGATAGTGGGTTTTGTGGTGGAGTTGGCCTGGGGACGTCTTACGTCCCACCCATCCGATAAGACTGGATGGATGGGGCACCCGGGCGAGGTACGGGCGCGAAAGCTACTTGGCGATGGGGAGGATACGGACTTCGCGGGCTACCTCTGCCGGGAGATCGAGCGGCGTCGCGGAGCGGCCGATGCGGACAGAGAAGGAGTCCGCCTGAGAACGAGTGACACGGACCTTCGCTCCGGGGGTGAGGCCGCTGGCCTTGAGCGAACGCAATATGGGGGCGTCGCGGTCGGAGAGGCTGTCGACGATGAAGGTGCCCTCGGAGACGTCGGTGAGGCACATGGAAGAACGCGGCGGCATCTCGCCTTCGAGCGACGGGATGGCGTGGCCGTGGGGGTCGGTGGTGGGATGGCCGAGCTTGGCGGCGATGCGTTCTTCGAAGCGCTCTGAGATGAAGTGCTCGAGGCGTTCAGCCTCTTCGTGGAGCTCTTCGATGGGGTAGTCGAGGACTTCGTAGAGAAAGGTCTCGATGAGGCGATGGTGACGGACGATTTCGAGTGCGCGGCGGCGGCCGGAGCTCGAGAGGAGAACGCCACGGTGGCGCTCGTACTCGACGAGAGGTTCGGCGGCTGCGGCGAGCTTCTGCAGCATGTTGGTAACCGAGGCCGGCGCGACACCGAGGTGGGCGGCGAGAGCGTTGCTGGCTACGCGGCCGGGTTGGCGCTCGCCTGGGTGTTCACTCAAGGTGAGGATGGCCTTGAGGTAGTTGTCGACGGATTCAGTGCTGCGTTGTGGCATGGGTTCTTTCAAAGCGGTACGACGTTCGAGTTAACAGTTTGACTCAGAAGTTTAATTTAGGTAAACCTAATAAATAGGCAAGACTAAATTTGGATAATTGAGGCAGCTGGATTGGGATCGGGATCAACAGTACGTGACGTGGATACAACGGACATCCACGCGGCACCGCAGGGGGTGAAGCGCGGTGAGTTTATGCGTTATCTTGGTCCGGCGTTCGTCGCCAGCGTGGCCTATATCGATCCAGGTAACTTCGCGGCGAATATCCAGGGCGGGAGCCAGTTTGGCTACAAGCTGCTTTGGGTGCTGTTGTGGTCGAATGCGATGGCGATTCTCGTTCAGTATCTTTCGGCCAAGTTGGGGATCGTTACCGGGCTGACGCTACCGCAGAACTGCCGGAGACATTTTTCGCGGCGGAATACGATTCTGTTGTGGGTGGCGGCTGAGGTATCGGCGATTGCGACCGACCTGGCGGAGTTTCTGGGAGCGGCGATCGGGATCTACCTGCTATTTGGAACGCCGCTGCTGGAGCATGGATTTTCGCGGACAGGGGCGCTGTTCTTTGCGGCGGTGATTGCTTCGGTCCTGGTGTTCGCCATACTTGCTCTGCAGGTCGCGGGATACCGGTGGTTTGAGGGCGGGATCATCGGTTTCGTTGCGATCATTGGGATCTGTTATGCGGTAGAGGTCTTCCTGGTGCATCCGCAGTGGAGCGCAGTGGCCTTTCATACGCTGGTGCCGATGCTGGATGGAAGCAGCGCAAAGGCGTTTCACGACAGCATCTATACGGCGGTGGCGATGCTGGGCGCTACCGTAATGCCACATGTGGTTTATTTGCATTCGGCGCTGGTGCAGCCGCGCCTTCGGGAGCTTGAGGCCAAGGACGAACGGCGGCTGGCGGGGACGACCTCCGGGATGAAGGCGAGTGCAAAGCGGTATCTGCGCTATGAGCTGATGGACATCATCGTGGCGATGAACGGGGCGTGGCTGATCAACTCCGCGATGATTGTGATGGCGGCGGTGGCCCTGGCCCCTGCCGGATTTGAGTCTCCTTCGATTGAGGACGCTTACCGGACGCTAGGGCCGCTGCTCGGGCCGGCGGCGGCGACGATGTTTGCCGTGGCTCTGCTGTGTTCGGGGCTTTCGTCTTCAACGGTGGGGGTGCTGGCTGGGCAGGTGATTATTGAGGGATTTCTGGATATCAAGTTCCCGATTTTTGTTCGGCGCCTGATTACGATTATTCCGGCGCTGGCAGTGATCGCGATTGGGCTCGATCCGTTGAAGATTCTGGTGCTTTCGCAGGTGGTGTTGAGCTTCACGCTGCCGTTTGCGCTGGTGCCGCTGCTGATTCTTACGAACCGTAAGAGCGTGATGGGGGAGTTTTTGAGTCCGCCACGGGTACGGGTTGCGGGATGGGTGACGGTGGGGATTATTGCGGCGCTGAATGTGGTGTTGGTCGGGCAGTTGGCTTTGGGTGGGTAGGTGGCTCGCTCAATTGGTCGTTCGTGGTTGAAAGGTTCGAGCGGCTTGGGTGGTGCGAACGGTATCGGGATCCTTCGCTTCGCTCAGGATGACGGCAGGAACGAATAACGGCAAGAACAAGAGCAAGGGCAACGACAAAGGCCAATGCGGGGATCCTTCGACTCCGTCCGTCGCAAAAAACGCGACGGACTTCGCTCAGGATGACGGCTTTATTGAACTAGAAGGATAGGCGGGCCCCGAACTGGAACTGGCGTGGGTCGGAGGCGGCGGTCTCCTGTCCGGCGTTGGTGTAGAGGAGATTTACGTCGAGGGTGTTGTTCTTGTTGATGAGGTTGAAGGCGTCGGCGGTGATCTGCAGGGCGATCTCGTGGGGTAGGACGAAGGCGCGGGCGAGGCGGAAGTCGGTGAAGACGACGTAGGGTTTTACTGCGGCGTTGCGGCCCAGGTTGCCGTTGAAGTGGCTGTCGGTGGTGGCGGCGTTGGTGGGGGCGTCGATGTAGCAGGGCAGGTTGAAGGCTCCGGTGGGGGAGAACTTCGAGGCTACGGGGGCGGTGCCGCAGCTGGTTGGGGCAGAGTCGGGGGTAACGGCGTTGGGGCGGTCGGTGAGCGGGTTGAAGTCGAAGTTGGTGTCGGTGCCGGTGAGGATATTGAAGGGGCGGCCGGAGGAGATCTCGATGATGGGAGCGACGGTGAAGCCGGAGAGTGCTTTCTGCATGAAGGGTGAGCCCGACACCTTGCCGGAGTTGTAGACGCCGCTGAGGACGAGGCGGTGGCGCTGGTCGAAGGCCGAGCGGGAGCGTTCGGCGTTGGGGGCGAAGTTGTTCTGCGGAGAGTCGGAGGTGGATACCACATCCGTGGAGTCGTCGATAGCGTGCGACCAGGTGTAGCTGACGAGGCCTTCGAAGTTGGCTGAGTAGGACTTCTTGAGATTAACGGAGAGTCCGTTGTAGCTGGAGGTGCCGGTGGTGAGGTTGGGGGTCATGTCGCCGAAGGGGATGGACTGGCCGACGCCGAGGCCATAAGCAGCAGCGACCTGGCTGGCGAGTTCGACGCACTGGCCTGCGCCTTGCGAATCGAGGAACTGGCCCAGCGAGGTGTTGAGGCCGGATTTCCGGAAGAAGTTGAGCAGCGGAGGGGCGACGTAGGGGCCACTCGGTCCGACGCCGCAAGGGATGGTGCCGCTGGCGGTGGCGACGGTGAGTGGGTTCGAAGTGCCGGAGGCGACAGCGGACTGCGGAGTTCCGGGGAAGACTCCCGCGGTACCTGCGTTGACGGCGGCGACGGCGTTGCGCCAGTTAGTGACTACGAGCGCCGGGTTGACCGGGTTGACATTGACGGGGCGGTTGAGGTGGCGGCCTCCGGTGGAGTTGAAGGCGACGTTGAGCGAGTAGTTGTGGCCCAGGTCGCGCTCCACGCCGAAGGAGATCTGCTGAACGTAGGGGGTGACGTAGTGGAGATCGGCGGGCAGGCCGGAAGGAAGGATTGCGAGCGGGAATCCGGCGGCGAGGTAGTTCTGGTTGACGAAGAGGGAGTTGGAGTTGTCGGGGTCGAAGCGCTGCTGGCCGGGGATGTAATTCAGACTGGCTACGGGCAGGCAGTTGGCGTTGGAGAGCGAGCCCTGAAAGGTATTGGTCGCGTTCAGATTGAGCGGGCTGACAGTGCTGGCGGCGGTGCAGGGCGATCCTCCGGCGAGGATGACGAGCGGGACAGTGTCGGCGTTGAACTTGAGGGATTGGGATTCAAGATTGCCGGGCGCGCGGTCGTAGAAGATGCCGTAGTTGGCGCGGACGACGGTCTTGCCTTCGCCGGTGATGTCCCAGGCTGCACCGATGCGGGGTGCGACGTTGGAGTCCTGGAGGCGGATGCCTTCGCGAATGCCGTAAAGGCGCTCGGCTGCGGTGGTGCTGGGGTTGAGCGCGCCGGTGGTGGGGAAGGCTTCGACGTCGTAGCGGACGCCGTAGTTGAGGGTGACGCGGGGGATAATGCGCCAACTGTCTTCGAGGAAGCCGCCGAGGGTTTTGAGGTCGTACTTCGTGCTGGTTTTGCCGATGCCCTGGGCGAAGGACTGTGGCAGGCCTAGGCCGTAGGCCTGGATAGGCGAGAAGCCGGGGAGACCGGCGAGCGCGGGAGATACGTCGGTCGCGCTGAGGGCCGCGAAGCTGTAGTCGCCGCCACCGTAAAGCTGGCCCTGCTTCAGGTTGATGACGATGTAGCGGAGGTCGATACCGGCCTTGGCGGTGTGCGAGCCGCGGGTGTAGGTGAAGTTGTCCTGGAGCTGGGACTGGTCTTCGATGCGGTCGACAACGGAGAAGGGAGTCTTGCCGAAGTAGGCGAAGCCGGGGATGTTGACGGCGGTGCCGTCGCCGCCGGGAGCGTTGGTGTTCGAGAAGTTGATGGGGTGGCGGGCGAACTGGGCGCGCAGCTCGTTGACCTTGTTCGAGCCGAAGAGCGTGGTGTACTGGCCGACCAGCGAGAAGTCGTGGAAGCGCTGGGTGGCGGTGCGCGAGAAGGAGTTTTCGCCGAGGTTCTGGTTGGCGGCGTTCTCTTCGATGCCGGAGACGAAGCTGGGGCTGACGCTGGCGCGGAGGAAGAGCTGCTGATTCTCTGTGAGCTTGTGGTCGAGTCGAAGGGAGTAGACCTCGGTCTTTTCGCCGATGGGGAAGTTGCCGATGAGCGAGTTCAACGGGACGAACGACGCAGGTGTGGCCTGACCGGAGGTGACGAAGTTTGCCGCACCGATGGTGGGCTGAAGGAAGGCTGGATTCTGGCCGGTGGTCGCGAGTGAAGAAGACGAGCCGACCAGGGAGATGTACTGCTGGATGCCGGGTGTTGTCGCCGGAAGGCCGGCGAGGGCTGCGGCCTGCTGTGGAGTTCCCTCGATGGAGACGGAACCTGCAGGGTAGCCGAAGAATTTGCTGACGTCGATGGTAGTGAGGCCGAAGTTGTTGGAGCCGATGTCGGAGAAGCCGGTTTCATTGCGGCGGGTGATCTCGGTGGAGAAGAAGTAAAAGGTCTTGTCGGGGATGATGGCTCCGCCGACGGTGAAGCCGGCCTGGACGCGGGTGTAGGCAGGCTGGTCTACGGTGCTGAAGGGGTTGGTGGCCTGGATGTATCGGTTGCGGAGGAAGCCGAAGGCGCTGGCGTGGGTCTTGTTCGTGCCGGACTTGGTGATGATGTTGACGACTCCGCCGGAGGCCCGACCGTACTCGGCCGCGAAGCCGTTGGTGATGATCTGGAACTCCTGGACGGCGTCCTGCGAGACGGTGGCGCGGGTTCCGCCGGAGACGTAGTCGCCGGAGTCCGCGCCGTCGACGTTGATGGAGTTGGAACGGGCGCGGACGCCGCCGAAGTTCAGGCCGGAGGTGGGGATGGCGCCGACGGAGGGCGCGGCGTCGCGCGCTATCTGGGAGTTGGTGAGGGTGAAGTTGATGTAGTTGCGGCCGTTGGTGGGGAGGTTGGTGATCTTCTGCTGGTCGACGGTGGTGGATTGGGAGCTGCGCTGGGTTTCAATGACGTCGGCGCTGGCATCGACTATGACTTGCTCGTAGACACCGCCGATGGGAAGCGTCACAGAGAGTTCGGCCTGCTCGCCGACCGTGAGGGTCACATTCTTCTGCAGCTTGGGGTTGAATCCGTTTGCGCGGGTCGAGACCGAGTAGGTTCCGGGCGGCAGCAACAGAAGCTGGTAGTTGCCCTCAGCGTCGCTGATGCTGGTGCGAGTGAAGCCCTTGGTGTCATCGGCAATTGTAACCGTTGCACCGGGGATGGCTGCGCCGGTGGCATCACGAACGGTGCCGGAGAGCTGGGCGGTGGCGGTGTTCTGGGCGTGGAGCGCTGGCGATGCGAAGGTTACAGCGAGCAGCAGGAGCGCGGTGAGGCTCCGCAGGATACGGTTGAGCATTTAGAACACCTCTGCGAAATAGTGTCCGCCGGTGAGGTTCGTGGCGGATAAAGACTGCGATTTCGCGCGGGAATCTTCTACATGAATGAGCATTCAGTATGCAAGGTGATTGATCGGGGAGGGTTGAACGGTCATCTCAAAGAAGGCGGTCGAGCTGTGCTCGATGCCCACATCTCAGAATCGAAATATGGGCACCCGTCGTTGTGGCGGCGGGCTAGATGGTGGCGGCAGGGCAGATGTCGCGCAAGGGGCATCGAGAGCAGCGCGGATCATTCTTGGTGCAGCACTTTTGGCCGTGGAGCTTGATGAGGGAGTGGTGGTCGTCGAGCATGGCGGCTGACCAGATGGCGGGTGCCATCTCCATGATGCGGGTCTCGGCTTCGCGGGCGGTTGCAGACTTGTTGACGAAGCCCAGGCGCTGGACGATGCGGAGGTGGTGGCTGTCGACGCACATGGCGCGGCGGCGGAGGGTGGAGAAGTTGACCACGGCGGCGCTCGTCTTGACGCCTACGCCTTCGAACTTCTCAAGCCAGATACGGATCTTTTCGGTGGAGTGACGAGCAAGGAAGCTCAGGTTGAGGGAGCCATGACGCTCGGTGACGCGGACGAGCGCGGCCTTGAGGTTGATGGCTTTGGGTTCCGGGAAGGTGACGGGGCGGATGGTGTCTTCGATCTCGGGGATGGGGGCGTCGCGAAGGTTCTCCCAGGTGCCGAAGCGGGCTTTGAGCGCGGCCAGGACGGCGTGAGAGACGGGTGTCTTGGTGCGCGAGGAGAGCATGGAGTAGATCATCTGGGTGAGCGGGTCCCAGAGGTCGCGCGGTTCGGGTTGGCCGTAGTGGTTCAACAGACGGCGATGGACGTCTTCGAGTCGCGTGTCGGGAAAGAGTGAGGCGAGCTGCATTTAGGGTTCGTTGCGGGTGACGCCGAGGCTTGCGCCTTCGGGGGTCTGGATGCCCCAGGCCATGCGCGGGGTGTTGTGGGCGAGGCCGATGCGGCCGTCGGGGGCAAGGAGGATGATGCCGCCGTGGCCGCCGAGACGCTTGTGGAGGTAGGCGATTGCCTGGGCGGCTGCGTCTTCGGGGGCGACTCCAGCCTGGACGCGGTCGACCGCCCACTTGCCGAGGACGAGCTTCATGATGGGCTCGCCCCAGCCGGTGAGCGAGACAGCGGCGGAGAGGTTGTCGGCGTAACAGCCGCAGCCGATCAGCGATGAGTCGCCGACGCGCCCGGGGGCTTTCGAGAGCGTGCCGCCGGTGCTGGTGGCGGCGGCGATGTTTCCGTGGATGTCCAAAGCGACTGCTCCGACGGTGTCGTGGGAGTGGAGGGCCTTCGCCGCTTCTTTGTCGAGCGACGATTCAGCAGGGCCGGAGAAGGTCTCGTCTACGCCGCCGGCTAGTTCGGCCTGCTGGAAGGCGTAGAGGCGGGCCTGCTCACGAGGGATGACGAGGTCCATGTTGTCGCAGAGTTCCATGCCGTGCTGGCGGGCGAAGCGCTCGGCTCCCGCGCCGACGAAGTAGACGTGAGGGCTCTCGTCGAGGACGAGGCGGGCGGCCTTGATGGGGTTGCGGAGGCGTTCGACACAGGCCACACCGCCGGTGCGGAGGTTGGAGCCGTCCATGAGGAGAGCGTCGAGCTGGACGCGGCCGTCGCGGGTGAGGAAGCTGCCACGACCGGCGTCGAAAGTCTCGTCATCTTCCATGACGACGACAGCGGCTTCGACAGCGGAGACGGCGGTGCCACCGGCTTCAAGGACAGCATATCCGGCGGCGAGGGCGTTGGCGATGCCGTTCTCGTGGGCGGCGATCGCGTCGTCTGGCATGGCCCATGCGCCGCCGTGGATGATGAGGGTGTGTTTCGGGTGTGGCATCTGGAATCGATTCTAGCGGGGTCTTACCACGATGAATATCTTTAGCCGCGCTTCAGTTCCAGCATCTTCATCCGCTCGGTTTCGAGATACGTATAGCGGATGCGGTGGATGACGGTGACTGTTGAGAAGAAGGCGAGCACCCAGAGGGCGGCGGCCATCACTCCCCAATGGTTCGCCAGCGCTCCGAGGATGACGCAGACGATGCGCTCCGGGCGCTCCATGAAACCTACCTTGCAGCTTCCGATGAGCGCTTCAGCGCGGGCGCGGGTGTAGCTGACCATCAGGCATGCAGTCATGACGAAGGCGGTCAGGCCGACATAGAAGAGACGGTTGCCGCGGGCATAGAAGACCAGCAGGCCAAAGAAGATGGCTACGTCGGAGTAGCGGTCCATCACCGAGTCAAAGAAGGCTCCGAAGACCGAGACCTGGTTGGTGAGGCGGGCAACGCGGCCGTCGACCATGTCGAAGAGGCCGGCGCCGATGATGGTGAGGCCGGCGTAGACGAACATGCGGTCGGCGTTCTGGGCGCGGGCGAAGCCGAAGAAGAGCGCGGCCACGATGTTGATCAGCAGGCCGATGAAGGTGAGCGCGTTCGGGGAGATGCGGGTGAGCGCAAGACCGTTGACGATCTTCTGCAGCAGCCATCCGCTGCCCTTGCCAAATGCGTTCGTCCAGGTCATCTTGCTTTGATCATTTCGTTGCGGTCATCATTGGAGAGTTAGAGTTCAGATGTAGCGAAATGCGGGGATTCTTCGCTCCGCTCAGAATGACGGCCTTCTGAGGAGACGGTTCAAACGGCTTCGGGGGCTACCTCAGAGGTATCCGGCACATCGTGGATCGTTGTGAGTTTGAGGACTTCGAGTTCGCGTTTTCCGTTTGGGGTAACCACAGTCGCGATATCGCCGAGTTTCTTACCAAGCAGAGCGCGGCCGATAGGCGAGGTGGTAGAGATAAGGCCCTGAGCGACGTCGGACTCTTCGCTGGTGACGAGCTTGTAGGTGAGCTCTTCGTTTTTGCTGGAGTCGAAGACGACTACGGTCGCACCAAAGCCGACCTTGTCGTGGGGAATGTTGACAAGATTGACCATGGCGAGCTCGCCCATGCGCTTCTTGAGCTGGCCGAGGCGGGCGTTGACGAAGACCTGGCGCTGCTTGGCCATGTGGTATTCGGCGTTTTCGCTGAGATCGCCGAGCGCGACCGCCTTCTTGATCTCTGCGGGAAGCTCGGTGGTGAGCTCGTGTTCGAGCAACCTGATCTCTTCTTCGAGCCGTTTTTTGACTTGTTCTGGCATGGTTTCCGGATTTCTGACGAGTTGATTCCGACGCGCGTGCGGTAATCGGCTGCGTCTTTATGGGTAAAAAATGATTATACGACGGTTCTAAACAGGTACGAACCACTCCAAATTTGCATAGGGAACAAGCACGAACATTTCTTCTTCAATTGGATGGACTAAAGGCGACCCTTGTGGTCTTATATATCAAAGACCAAATAAGTCGGATATGAGCGTGGGGCAAAGAGTAGGCTCTTTCGTCATTCGCTGAGGTACGCCTGTGAATGCCCGTTTTGCTCCACCGTTGCGCCTAATTCTGGTGTCTTTGCTCGGCCTGGCCACTGTGCCCGCCCACGGGCAGGAGCCGCCGTACTTTGTGACCTACTCCCACGTGATGGAGGAGCCGGGGAACCTCGAGGTCGCGAGCCAGAACATCGGGGCTTCTCCGAAGAATGCCAACGCCTTCTACGGGCAGACGATCGAACTGGAGTACGGTGTGACGGCCTGGTATACGGCCGAGGTCTACTTCCAGGGCCAGACGACGCTGAAGGACTCGACCGTATTTACCGGATGGCGGCTGGAGAATCGGTTCCGGCCGCTGCGCAACGAGCACTGGATCAATCCTGTGATCTACGTCGAATACGAAGACATCAATAACGCCGATAAGAGCTTCCTTGAGATTACGGGGCACCATGTGATCTC
This sequence comes from Granulicella aggregans, assembly GCF_025685565.1. Lineage (NCBI taxonomy): Bacteria > Pseudomonadati > Acidobacteriota > Terriglobia > Terriglobales > Acidobacteriaceae > Granulicella > Granulicella aggregans. The sequence continues at coordinate 1,308,665 of NZ_JAGSYE010000001.1, read as the reverse complement.
GGACCAGGCGATTGCGAACGGGCTTCTGCGAAGCGATGTGGAGCGGTCTATCGAGGGCAAGCTGATCCTGTCGAGTAACTTCAAGGGGGTCAACGTCTCGGAGAACATCATCGCCGAGAAAAATGTGTCGAACGAGCCGTGGGAGTTTGGGTACGCAATTGGCGGAAGCCATTCGCTGGCATCGCACGCGAGTGCTTCGAACTGCCGTTTCTGTCGGCAATACTTTGCGGTGGGTGGGGAGCTGTTTGGCGGGCTGGGAACGCGGTACGACTTCGGGTTCAAGAGCACATCGATCTATGCGGGACCGACGGTTGCGTACAACTCGCCGCACAGCTACACGATTACCGCGGGCCCGGAGTTTGGGCTGAACGCGAACAGCGCGGCGGTGCTTTGGCGGCTGAAGGCTTCCTATGAGTTCCAGCAGGTCCGTGACCTGTTCCGGAGAAATCGATGAAGAGAGTTATGGGAGTAGCGGCGCTCGGATTGAGCGCATGTCTGTTAATGGGAGCGGCGGACGGTAGCTGGCTGCGGCGAGTTCCTGCTGCGGACAAGGCACGGGTGAATCCGTTGTCCGACCAGAAGGCGGCGGCGGAGGCTGGATTCCACGTTTATGAAGAAGAGTGTGCCAAGTGCCATGGGCGCGAGGCGCAGGGCAAGGGCAACCGACCGGCGCTGATCAGTGAGCGGATGAAGTCGACGACCGATGGCGACTTGGCGTGGCTGCTGCGGAATGGAAACTCCTGGAAGGGAATGCCCTCCTGGAGTGTCATGCCGGATGCAGAGCGGTGGCAACTGGTCGCCTACCTGCGGAGCCTGAATACACCGGCTGAAGCGCAGCACCTGGAAGGAGCAAGACAGTGAATTTGCGACAAGCAATTGCGGTTCGGCGCAAGGCTGGGAGAATGATGCTGGCGATGGGCGCGATGACGATGCTCTCGTGCGCCGTAATTATCGGTTGTGGTTCAGGGACGGCACCGAGCCTGGGTGGAGAGGCTGAGACAAAGGTGACTCCGGCAGCCGATCCCATTGGGGAACGACTGTTTCTGGATACGAGGTTCTCGGAGTACTTCGCCACGCATATGACGAACGTGAATGCGCCGCTGACGACTGGCGATCCAGTCGTCGCGACGGTGCAGACGGCGAATGGGCCGCTGCCAGGGCCGTTTGCCGGACAGTCGATCAACTGCCGCAGCTGCCACTTTGTAACGGAGTTCCAAGGAGTGGCCAACGCGGGCAACCGAACCTATGCGGACTTTACGACGCGCAGCCCGCTGCCGCTGTCGCAGAACGGCCTGGACGCTACGCCGCGCAATGCGATGCAGATGGTGGGGACGTTCGCGCCACATAGCGGGCCGCAGTTTCTGCACTTCGATGGCGAGTTCGCTACGGGTATAGACCTTGTGGTGGGGACGCTGACGGGACGAAACTTTGGATGGAAGCCGACGGAATATGACGCGGCGATCGCACATATCGCCAGGGTAATACGCGAGGATGACGGGTCGAGCCAGCTTGCGGCAGACCGCAGCGACGGGCTCTCCTATGGAATCCTCTTCAAGGGAACCGATTCGCGGATTACGTCGGATATTCTGCTGCCAGCTTCGCAGCGGATCGATGTGACGACAGCCACCGACACTCAGATCGTGAATGAAGTGGCACTGTGCATGGCACAGTACTTCGAAGATCTGCAATTCAAGCACGATAACTTTGGGCGTTACGACACGTCGCCTTACGATTTGTTTCTGAATGCAAACCATCTTCCGCTTGCTCCGCTGGTGGGAGAGACAGACCTGGCCTACAGCCAGCGGCTGTACCTGCAGGTCGTTGCGCTCAACAACCCGATCTACATTACGCCCGCGGATGGGACCTACGCCTACCACTCGTTCGACTTCAAGTTCGGAGCCCTGGAGCTGCAGGGGTTGAAGATATTCCTGAAGGCCGCGGCGTCAGGAAGCGGGACGGACCAGCATGCGGGCAACTGCGCGGCATGCCACACACCGCCGAACTTCTCGGACTTCGTCTTCCACAATACCGGCGTCTCGCAGGAGGAGTACGACGGCGTGCATGGATCGGGAGCGTTCGCGGCTCTGCATGTTCCGGGGCTTTCGGAGCGAAGCGCGGCATACGACCAATATCTGCCATCAAACCCAGCGCATCCGAATGCGAGTGAGGCTCTGCGCCGCCCGGCTGGAACGAATGCCAACTATGCCGACCTGGGGCTCTGGAACATCTACCTGAACCCGGCGTATCCGAACCCTCAGGCGAACATCAAGTCGGTCGTTTGCGCGACCGGGGTGGACTGCTCGGTCGATTCGGGGCTGGCATTGACGATTGCCGAGTTCAAGACACCACTGCTGCGGGACCTCGTGGACTCCGCGCCCTACTTCCACAACGGAAGCGCGGCCAAGTTCGACGATGTGGTGAACCACTACATCGCGTTCTCGGCGCTGGCGAAGGCAGGCGGCATGCGAAACGCTCCGGCGCAGTTTGCGAATATGTCGCTGTCGGCGGATGATCTGCAGGCGCTGGTGGCGTTCTTGACGTCGATCACGGAGGATTACGACGACGCGTAGGAGTGACGAGCAGAAGAGTAAACGCAGATTCCCTTCGGGAATGACAAACAAGAAATGGCCCGGATCTCAGTCGATCCGGGCCATTTTGTTTGTTGGTGGCGTTAGCGAGTGATGGTCAGGGTCAGGGTTGCGGTGACTGTCTTGCCTCCTCCGGTCGCGGTGATCTTGATGGGAAAGGTGGCGCGAGCTGCCGAAGAAGCCGCCGTCACTAGCATCTCGGTGGTGCCGGAACCGGGAGCGGCGATGGGGTTGGGCGAGAAGCTGACGGTGACGCCAGACTCCATTCCGGTGGCGGTGAAGGAGATGGGAGCACTGAATCCGCCAGAGACGGTGGTGGTTACGGTTGCGTAGCCGGAGTCGCCTCTCGGCAGGCTGCCTGCGGTTGGGGAGACGGCGACGGTAAAGCTACCCGAGCCGGTGGTCGAGGTGACGGTCAACGTGATAGTCGCGGTGTGGCTGCCAGAGGCCGCCGTGCCCGTGATGAGGACGCTGTAGGTACCGGCGGCTACGGTGGAGGCGACGGTGATGGTTGCCGTGGAGCCGCCACCTGAGGTGACCGAGCCGGGATTGAAGGCGACGGTGATGCCGGTGGGCGACGAGGCGCTCAGAGTGATGGTCTCCGCTGCGCCAGCTGTGACAGCAGTGGTGATGCTGGAGGTTCCCGAAGCTCCCGCAGCAATGGTGGTGGAGGTGGCGGCGATGCTGAAGTCGTTGGTTGGAGTGGTGGTTCCCGTCAGAGCAGTAATGAGGGCGGGCTTGGGCGAGCCCCAGCCGGTAACGAGGTCGTAGCCCGTGGTGGCGGAGTAGCTGCCGGAGGTGCCGCTGGTGATGTCGTGGAAGTTGGTGGCGTAGGCAGAGGTGACGTTCTGCGAGTAGATGGTGGGGTTGATGAAGCCGATGGTCGGCTTGCCGTTGGCGACAAGCTGCTGGTCGACGAGGGCGATGTAGGCGGCCCACATGGGAGCGGCGAAGCTGGTTCCGCCGTACTCATTGGCGAGGCAGGTGGTCTGGTCGGCGCAGGTGTAGAAGCTGAAGTTGGCGTTGGCGGAGACGTCGGGGCCGTTGCGGAGTGTGGTCGAGCCCTTGTTGCTGGAGTTGATGACGCCGGAGAGTTGCTGGTAGGAGGGGATGGCGATGCTGTCCGGGGTGATGCCGCCGCCGGAGTCGACCCATGCGGTCTCGGACGACCAAGGACCAGCGGCGCTGGAGGTCACGAGGTCGGTGCCGCCGACCGAGACGACGTAAGCGTCGTCCGCGGGCCACGCTTCATTCTTGCTAGACCAGGTGGAGCTGTCGCCCGATGCGGCGAAGAAGTTCTGGCCCTGAGCAGACATCTTCTGGAAGTAAGGATCGAGGGTGGTGGGGTCGGCTGGTGTCCATCCCCAGGAGCAGCCGATGGTGGTGGGCAGCGGGGAGTGGGTGGTCATGGAGGAGATGATGGCAGTGTCGAGCGAGCCGACGTACATGGTGAGACTGGCGAGGCCAGGGGCCATGCCGAGTGCCTGGGTCATGTCGAGGGTCTGCTCAGTGTCGTCGCAGTTGCCGCCAGCGCGGGTGTCGAGGCAGGAGGTGCTGGTGCCGTCGGTGGAGAGCAGGGTGATGGGGACGTTGTTGGTCTGGCCGACGTTCTTATAGTAGGTGGTGAGGTCGGCCAGGTCGGTTCCGAGGTACTCGAAGAGCCCGAGGTTCTGACCGGCACCGGTGAGGGTAGTCCCGGTAGCGTAGGCGGCGCGCATATCGCTGCCGAGGAAAGAGGCTGATGGGCCGGAGCCAGTGCTGGCATGGGTCTTGACAGCCTCGGGCGAGATGCCGTGGGCCTGGGCGTATTCGGTCTTGCTGACGTGGAGGGCATGCGGGAGCGAGTAGTTATCGAGGCCTGAGACGTGCCAGAGGTTGAACGAGAGGTTCGGCGTGGGCTCGCGGTCCGGAGCGAAGAAGACTCGGTCTTCGGTTGGGTGCTGGTAGGTGCGCAGAGCGATGTGCATCGCGGACTCGACCGCGGCGACGGTGCCCTTTACCTGGACTTCCATGCCATCGCGGCTGCCGCCGGTGACGGTGAGAGCGTTGTTCTTCGCGAAGGCGAGGACTTCGTCGTACTGGGCCTGGGTGGGGCCGAACATCGCGGTGAACTCGGCTGGCGTGAGGTATTTATGGAAGGTCGGGCTCTTGGGGTTATAGAGGTCCGCAAGGAAAGCTTTGAGGCCAGCGGGGTCGCGGAGCGGGAGGACGAGGTCGAGGCTCATGACTTCAGCGGAGGGCTTGCGTCCGATGAGGCGAGCTTCACCAGTCCGGGTAACCTCACGCACGTGGTGCGTCATGACGGATTGGGCCGGGGAGGCGATGGGAAGTGCCGAGGCAATCGCTACGATTGCGAGAAAAAGGGAGCAAAATCTCCGAATCACGAGGGTCTCCTTGTGCTGGTGCGAAGATGCTTTCTTTCAGTGAACAGGCGTCGATTGTGTCAGGGGAGTTACTAAGTGTCAACGAAATGTTACAAAAGTTACGGTATTTTGGTGTGTCCCGCTCCCTGGCTGGCCGCATCGAGACGGCCGGTTTGAGATTGTGCATTCGGAGTTCCACAAGGATTTGGGGGAGATGAGATGAAGCTGATCTTTATCTATGGGCTGCCGGCGTCCGGCAAACTGACAGTAGCCAAGGAACTTGCGGCTGCCACCGGATACAAGCTGTTCCACAATCACCTCGCAGTGGACCTGCTGCTGCCGGTCTTCGAGTTTGGCAGCGAGGCGTTTGTACAGCTACGGGAAGAGGTGTGGCTGCTGGTCTTCGCGGAGGCGTGCCGGAGCGGAGTTCCGGGAATGATCTTTACGTTTGCGCAGGAGCGCACCGTGACCGCCGGGTTCGTCGCGAACGCTGTGGAGTTGATGACGAGGATGGGCGGCACGGTTGAGTTCGTCCGGCTGGAGTGCCCGATCGAGGAGCTGCGTGCACGCATGGATGCGGCCTCGCGGCAGGCTTATGGGAAGTTGACTTCGGTGGAGATGTTCGATGAACTGCTGGCCGATGGCGCGTTTGAGGCGGATGCGATACCGGTGGCGCGGGTGACGGTGGACACGGGGGCTTGTTCGCCTGCGGAAGCGGCGGAGCAGATTGCAAAAGCACTTGTCCTGCCGGACGGGCGCCCTGCGAGGGCGGCGGGCGCTCACGCGCCTTCCTAACGCTACGCTCGGTCCTCCCGCTGGTCGGGCGCAAGGATTCTCTTCTCGACCAACGGGAGAGCCCGCGAAGCCCAAGACATGTCACGAAGTGACCGCCCCGCGCGCAGCGGGTCTTTCAGCTTCTAGGCGCGGCCGGAGAACTCGCCGGTTTCGGTGGTGACCTTTACCTTTTCGCCTTCCTTGATAAAGAGAGGCACCTTGATCTCGAGGCCGGTCTCGAGGGTCGCGGACTTGGTCACGCTGCCGCTGGAGGTGTCGCCGCGAACGCCGGGTTCGGTACTGGTCACGTCGAGCTCGACGAAGATGGGAAGCTGCAGGCCGATGGGGTTGCCGTTGTACATGTGGAGTTGCAGCATGGCGCCTTCGATGAGGAAGTCGAGCGCGTTGCCGACCATCTTCTCGGTGAGAGTGAGGGTCTCAAAGCTCTCCTGGTCGAGGAAGTGCGAGCCTTCACCATCGGTATAGAGATAGGAGGCGGGCACGAGGACCAAGTCGGGTTCCTTGAACTTGTCCTGGGCCTTGAAGGTCTTCTCGAAGACGGCAGAGGTGAGGAGGTTGCGCATCTTCAGGCGAACAAGAGTCTGGCCGCCGCGCGCGGTGGGAGAGCTGATGTCGGAGTCCAGACAGGCGTAGGGGACGTTTTCGAGCTCGAAGAGCATCTTGCGTTTTACGTTGATTGCGTCGATCAGTGCGGCCATAAGTTCCTCGGAAGAAAGCGGACCGGCGAGGGCCGGTCTTCGTTGTTCAGTATAAAGTGCAGGGGAGCCTAGTCCCGCTCTCGGGCGACGCGGCTGGCGCGGGCATCGAGCCAGGATTGAAGGATGAGGACGGCGGCTACCTGGTCGATGATGTTCTTCCGACCCATGGTGGCATGGCCGGCGTCGTCGAGATGGCGATGGGCCTGGGTGGTGGAGAGGCGCTCGTCCCATAGGTGGATCGTGAGGCCGAACTCTGCGCGGATCTCTTCGGCGAAGGCCTGGGCCTTTGCGGCCTGCGGACTTTGGTCGCCGGACATGTAGAGAGGGTTGCCGACGACAGCCTCGGTGACGGAGTGCTTACGCAGGACGCGGGCTACGGCCTTCATGTCGGCTCGACGATTGGTGCGGTGAAGGGTGAAGACGGGTTGCGCGGTGAAGCCTAGGGGATCGGAGAGGGCTACGCCGATGCGGCGGTCACCGACATCGAAGCCGACGATGCGTGGCGGGAGATCGGATGTTGCTGGTTCCGCGATTGGGGTGTCTTGATCCACAAGGCAAGTGTAACGAAATGAGGGTAGTGGCTGCCCCACTCATCGCATGAGACAAGAGCGCGATGAATGGGGCACAGGGTGTTCGTGAGTGTGTGATGCCATAAACTTGTGGCTATGGCGCGTGCCCCGATACTTGAAGACAGGCTGGGATTGATTGCGGGCAACGGGCGCTTCCCTTTCCTGCTGCTGGATGCGGCGCGGGCGCATGGACTCACGGTGGTAGTCGCGGCGATCAAAGAAGAGACAGATGCGGAGATGAACAAGCGGGCGGCGAAGGATGCCGGCATTCGCGTGCACTGGCTTTCGCTGGGGGAGCTCTCCCGGCTGATCGAGATGTTTCACGCCGAGGGAGTGGGGCGTGCGGTGATGGCCGGTCAGGTGAAGCATAAGCAGATCTTTTCCTCGATCAGGCCCGATTGGCGGCTGGCGAAGCTGCTGCTCTCGCTGCGGACAAGGAATACGGACATGCTGCTCGGAGCGATTGCGAAAGTGCTGGGTGATGAGGGGATCGAGTTGATCTCGTCTACGCAATATCTCGAGCCATTGCTGGCGAAAGAGGGCGTGATGACGCGGCGCGCACCAAACAAGACGGAGATGGCGGACATCGCGTATGGGCGAACGGTGGCGCGAGGGGTTGCGGGGTTCGACCTGGGGCAGACAGTGGTAATCGCGGCGCAGGCATGCGTGGCGGTGGAGGCGATGGAAGGAACCGACGCTACGATCGCTCGTGCGGGAGCTCTGTTTGCCGCGATGGATGATCAGGGTGAGGCCTCGACGCTGAGCCGGTCGCTAACGGTGGTGAAGGTGGCTAAGCCGAACCAGGACATGCGGTTCGACGTTCCGGTGGTGGGCATCGCGACCATTACGGCGATGAAGGCCGCGGGCGCTACGTGCCTTGCACTGGAGCCGGGGAGAACGCTGATCTTCGACGTGGAAGCGGTTGTGGATGCGGCCAACAAAGCGGATATTTCAATTACCGTCATCCAATAGACGGGGGTAATCCGTCATACTTAGTACGCACCTCAGGAGATCGAACATGAAACGCATCGCCACCCTGGCCGCCTCGGCCGCATTGGTTATCGCAGCTTCCGTCTTCGCAACGCGGTCGCACGCCGCCGACCTCGTCGCCACTGGCACACCTGCGCCAGCCTTCACGCTTCCCTCCCAGGACTCGCCCGCCGTCAGCCTGAGCGACTACAAGGGCAAGTGGGTTGTGCTGTACTTCTACCCGAAGGACAAGACTCAGGGCTGCACGATTGAGGCCCATAATTTCCAGCGCGATCTGGACAAGTACAAGGCGCTGAACGCTGTGGTTCTTGGCGTGTCTCTGGATTCGGCGGACAGCCACCGGAGCTTCTGCAGCAAAGAGAGCCTCACCTTCAAGCTGCTTGCGGATACCGACCACAAGGTGGGCGATGCCTACGGCGTGACCGTACATGACATGCCGGGAATGAAGTTCGAAGCGCGTGAGACGGTTCTGATCTCGCCTTCGGGCAAGGTCGCGAAGACATGGGACAAGGTCGATCCTGCTGTTCACAGCGAAGAAGTGCTGGCGGCGATCTCTTCCATGAAGAAGTAAAGCAAACACGATGAAGAAGTAAGACAGTTATCAGCAGACGCAAAAAGGCCCGGGCTCTCAGGATTGAGGAGACCGGGCCTTTTTGCTTGCCTTACGTTCGGTTATGCGAGCCGGATCAGGTTGCCATGACCGGCTGCAGGAAGACTACTTCGCGGCTTTCTTCGCGACGGCCTTCTTGACGACTGCCTTCTTCGCAACGGCCTTCTTCACGACAGCCTTCTTCGCGACGGTCTTCTTCGCTGGGACGGCGGCCTTCTTCGCGACGACCTTCTTCGCTACAGCCTTCTTCACAACAGCCTTCTTTGCTACTGCCTTCTTCGCTACTGCTTTCTTGGTTGCCAAGGTAATACCTCTCTTCGTTGGAATTTTGCTGCTCGCAGTGCTCTTGTTGCCAACCGCCTTTTTAGGGGCAGCCTTACCGCCGCGCAGAGCACTGGATGTCTTCGCGGCAGAACTTGAGATCTTTTTGGCGACGGACTTCTTCGCGACCGTCTTCTTTACGGCTTTCTTAGCCACTTTTTTAGCAACTGCCTTCTTCGCTACTTTCTTAGCGACCGCCTTTTTCACGACAGCTTTCTTCGCTACCTTCTTGGCGACTGCCTTCTTGGCTGCCTTCTTCGCTACCTTGGCCGGAGCTTTCTTCGCAGCAACCTTCAGCGGAGCTGCCTTCACCGGCGCGGACTTCTTTGCGGCAGGCTTGATCGGAGCCGTTTTCTTTGCAGCCTTCTTCACCGTCTTCTTCGCGGCCTTCGCGGGAGCAACTTCAGCGACGGGTGCGGGCTCCGGCTCAGGCACGACTGCCAACTCGGTGGCGGGTGTATAGCCATCGACCGGGTTCGGAGGAGCAGCGGGGAGATCCGCTTCTTCCTTGTGCGTGGACTTGACGAGAAGGTCGTCGGCGTCATCGTCCTCTTCATCGTCGCCAGAGTCGAGCGTGACCTCTCCCTCATCGTCGTCCTCATCTTCATCATCGTCGATGGAGAGTTCTTCATCGTCATCTTCGTAGTCGTCGAGATCAGCGTCATCGTGGTCTGCGGCGGCCTTCATACCCGTCATCTGTTCCAGCGCTTCCGGCTCCATGAATCCATCGAACTTCATTCCGCTCTCCCCTGCTGACTTTGCTTTTGCGATCTGAAGAGGGAGTCGAAGACAACCTCTTCGTGAAGACTCTCAACCTAGGATGCACAAGTCTTAGTGCACGAATACATCGTGATGAGAATCTAGCATCAGTCTGCCTTGCAGACACATCGATGGCAAGAAATCTTTTTCAAGAGGTAGCTTGTACAACACCACATGAGACCGTGCAGGGCGCACGATGAGAGGCTCGCGATGCGATGGTTAGTGCTTCTTGCGATGCGAGGAGGTTGCCGCGCCCTTCGCGTTGCTGGCCGCATGAGTTGAAGAAGCTTTGCTCTTCGCTCCACTGCCGCGCGAGACCTTGTTAGAAATCCCCTTGCTGGACGCGGCTTTTGTGCGACCTGCAACGGCGGCGCGACCACGCTTCACATGCGAGCGCATAGCAGGAGCGAGACGAAGCGGAGCAGAGACGGAGAGTACGCGCCCCGGCTTGAGCGCGCTTGAAGAGAGGTGGTTCCAGTTGCGAAGATCTTCAGGCGATACATTGAAGCGATCGGCCACGATGGCGAGAGTATCGCCTTGCCTGAGAGTGTAGTGCTGAGAGTGACCGACTCCGCCAGAGACAGCGGCGAGCGGGATGACGAGTTCATCACCGGGAGCGACGGCGTCCGCAAGGCCGATGCCATTGGTCTCCGCGATCTCCGATGCGCGGCCATGCAACGACGCAGCGATACCTTCGAGCGACTCGCCAGGCTTCACGGTGTGGAAGCGCCACGACATGCGCTTGTCATCGGGGATGGCCTTGATTCGATCGAGGTAGACGTCCTTCGTGCCGACGGGGACGTGAAGGTCGAAGTCGGAGGTGCCCGGCGTGCTGAGTCGAAGCAGGCTGGGATTGAGAGCGACGATCTCCTGCACGGTTGCGTCGGTGAGATCGGCGACGAGGCGAAGGTCGACGGGATAGTCCGTGGTGACGGTGTCGTAGACGACAGCGGGCATGGGCACCATCTTGTCGAGGCCATACTTCTCGGGGTTCTTCGCCATGATGACCGCGGCGAGAATCTGAGGCACGTAAGCCTTGGTCTCCTTGGGCATGGCGTTGCGGCGATAGAGCTCCCAGAAGTCGGCGTAGCCGGTGCGCATGACAGCCTTTTGCACGTTGCCTGGGCCCCAGTCGTAGCCGGCCATGGCGAGGTACCAGTCGCCGAACTGGTTGTAGAGCGCCTTCATGTACTTTGCGTAGGCACGCGTGCTCTTCTCGGGATCGAAGCGTTCATCGACCCAGCCGCTGCGCGCGAGGCCGTAGGCCCCTGTGGGCATGAACTGCCAGATGCCGCCCGCCCCCGAGCCGGCATTGAGCGCCTGCGGCTGAAAGCCCGACTCCGCAACCGCGAGGTAGATGAGGTCCTGCGGGACGCCTTCTTCCTTGAGCACCTGCTGCATCATCGTCTTGTACTTGCCGGCGCGCTCCATGCTGCGCAGCATGTGAGCGTGGAAGGAAGGCGAGTTGGCGAAGTAGCCGATGTAGCCCGCGACCTGGTCGTTGATGACGAGCGGCAGGTCAGAGGTGGAGATGGTGAGTTCCTGCTTGAGCTTTTGGGTGAGCTCGGGGTTCGCAGGAAAGGTGACCTCATTCGCGGCTTCATCGATCGGGGCAGCTTCGAGCACGGGCGAGAGACCATTGCCCTGCTTCAGGGCGTCCATCTCGAGCGAGTTGATCTGGTTGAGGAGGCGCTCGAGCTCGTCGGAGAGTTGAGGATCTTTCTTGAGATCGAGGCCGCTGGCGAGCATGGTGTCCACGGCTAGATCGAAGTCCTGTCGGGCGGCGTCGAGGCGGCCACCGCGATAGTTGCTCACACCACTCTGGTAGGCCTTCTCGACTTGTGCGATGAGACGTTCAGCTTGCCTTGCGCGGGCTGGATCATTGGCCTGGGAGGCGGCCTGAACCGCAGCCGAGGGCGCGGACGATGGCTTCGGAAGAGCAGGGGCAGTGGCCGATGCGGACGGCTGAACGGCGTCATACTGCTTAGGACAGCCTACGAGCATGACGAGCGGGCCAAGGCATAAGGCAATTCCGAATCGCTGCAGCAAATTTTCCAGAGTCATCCGCGACCTTTACGCCCTGCTGAATTAGAGACGAATCATCCGCTGGAATGAATCGCCGGCTCGACGAGGTTGCGACATGCAAAAGACCTGCACGCTACCGTGCAGGTCCTGTGTCTGTCATCTCCATACGCCTAGAAGGTTGTGCTCACCGTCAGGCGGAAGGTCTTACGCGGCTCGCGAAGCTGATAGTCCGCGCCGTAGAACTGAAGTGCCTGCTGATAGCTGTACTGACCAGCACCGGAGGTCGGGAAGAGAGCCTGGAAGCATTGGGTCGAGCCGGGCGCACAGGTGTTGGGCAGAGCGAGCTTCTGGGGCAGCGTCTCATAGAGGCGCAGCGGGTTGTAGGCGTAGTAGATGGTAAACGGCGCGTTGACGATCGGAAGGACGACCGAGAGGTACGCTCCGCTCGACATACGAGGCACGAAGTTGGTGTGCGGGACGGTGTCGAGCCGATCCTGGGGCGACGGGCTGAAGTCGACCGTCTGTCCGCCCTGGCAGGCACCGTTGACAATCTCCGGGCAGCCGTAAGAGGCGCTGGTGATCGCCGACGACCCGGCGACGCTCTCGCGCAACTGGCTCTTGACAAGATCGCCGACGAGGCCGAAGTCGGTGAAGAAAGCGAAGGTCGCCTGGTTCACGATGGGGATACGGTATTCCAAGTTGCTGGTAAAGCTGGTGTCCGCACCAATCGCGACGAGGCGATAGACGGGGAGCGGAATCTGGACGTTGCCGAGGCTCGGGTTCGTCGGGTCACGCGGGACGATGGAGCCGTCGGGGTTGGTGAGATTGAAGAGGACGCGATTCGGAATGAAGGTGTAGGGCGAAGCGGCGCGGATGTCAAAGCCACGAACGTCGTTCTCGCCACCACCGTAGATGCGGTTGAAGGGAGGCGCTACTTCTCCACCGAAGCCCTCAACGTGAGCCAATTGCACACGGTAGGCCAGGACGTTGTGGCCCTCACGATTGATGCGCAGACCCTTCATCGGGAAAAACTGACGGTAGCTGGCGACCGGCTGGAAGTACTTGATGTTTCCGCCAGCACCCGCGACCTGGACGGCGAGGTTGAAGTCCTTGCCATTGTGCGGGCCGACTGCGCGGTCAAGGGTCGAGAAGGTGAAGCTCGGGGTGATGACCGAGGTGATGATGCCGTTCAGCTGATTCTGCCCCTGGATACCGGAGCGGAAGGAGAGCGACTGGAAGACGTTGCGGGTGTTGTCGTTGAACGTCGTGATGTTCGATCGCGACAGCGAGTAGGAGACACCGACGCGGGCAACGCCTGAGCGGCTGAAGAGATGGCGGAGGGGCTCGCTGGCGGAGAGCGTGAGGCCGGTCTGCGACTGGTTGTAGTTTTGCAGTTGCGACTGCTGGGCCGCGGAGAGGTTGGCCGAGGTGCTGCCGGTTGCACCGTAGCTCTTCGAGGGGTTGAAGTCGCGCTTGCTGCTGAAGACCTGGAGTCCGACCGAGATGGGCTTGTTGCGCAGGTAGGGTTCGGTGAAGCCGAAGCTGAGCTGGCGGGAGAGGTCGCCGATGTTGGCATTGACCGAGAGGGTTTCGCCAAGGCCAAGGAAGTTGTTGGTCTGGTAGTTAAGCCCGATGAAGCTTCCCGAAAGACCGCTGAGACCACCGTTGAGGCCGATGGAGTTCTTACCCTTTTCTTTCAGCTTCAGGAGCAGGTCTACCGTTCCGTCGTCCGCGTTCTGGCGGCTCTCGGAGTCCTGGTCTGCCTTCAACGTGTCGAAGTAGTTGAGCTGGTTCAGGCGAAGGATGGAGAGATCCCAGAGCCGGCTGTTGTAGACCTGACCCTCTTCAAGGAGAAGTTCCCGGCGGATGACCTTGTCTCGGGTGATGGTGTTGCCAGTGAACTCGATGCGCGAGACGTAGAAGGGCTTGCCCTCGTCGATGTCGATGTCGAGGAAGATAAGCTTCTTGGCTTCATCGAAGCGCGGAACCGGGCTACCGACCATGTTGATGTAGCCGAGCTCGCCGTAGGCCTTGCGGAGCTGGTCAACGCCCTTGCCGAACATGGTGGCGTTGAACCACTCGCCATCCTTCTGCGTGAACTGGGCGCGCAGAACCTTGACGTTCGAGACGGCCTTATTGCCGGTGAAGGTGATGCCGCCGAGTCGGTAGCGTTCGCCCTCTTCGAGCGGGATGAGAATGTCGATCCGCTTGCCCGTGGAGGGGCGCAGGGTGAAGAAGTTGAGGCCGCCCGCGTCGCGCACCTTGGTGATCGGCTCGCTGGGCTGGGCCTTGAAGTAGCCCCGGTCGCGATAGGCGAAGCGGACGCGCTCCGTGTCTTCGTCAAGTTTGCTGGCGTCGAAGGTCTTGGCGAAGAGGTTCTCGAGGATGATCGAGTGCGGAATGCCGATGGGCTTCAGGTTCTTCATCGCATTGCGAAGCGTGCGATCGGAGAGGCTGTTGTTACCCTGGAAGGCGATCTTGCCCACCTTGACGGTCGGGCCCTCCTTGATGGTGAAGGTGAGGGCGACGGCGGCCGGAGGAATGTCCTTCACTTCGGTCTTGATGGTGGCGAACTGGTGGCCGTGCTCCGAGAGCAGGTCCTTGAGCGTGTTCTCGGCGCGCTTGATGCGGGTGGGATCGTACTGGCTTTCGACGGTTAGGCCGACCTTCGCCTTCTTGAAGCGCTCCTGCACATCGGAGAGCGAGACGGCGTTGAGGCCCTTGTAGTTGATCTCGCGGATGGTGGGCTTCTCGCGGACGTAGACGATCAACTGAATGCAGGCGGGGCTGTCTACGCGCTCGATGCGAACGTTCTCGAAGTAGCCGGTGTTCCAGAGAGAGTTGAAGTCACGCTCGACGGTCGGCTGGTCGTAGGGATCGCCCTGGCGGCTGAAAAGGCGCGCGAGGACGGACTCCTTGGGGATGCGCCGGTTGCCGATGACCTGGGGCTGACAAAGAACCTGCGGCGTCGCAGGCGCAGGAGCGAAGATGTTACTGGTGGGGCTGCCGGTTTGGGCCAGCGCTGCCGGGATCGCCGTGGCGGCCACGAGGGCTACCGCGGCGGGCATCAGAAGACGGGTCAGGATGCGGGAGACGGTGGGGCGGTCACACGCTGCATGGGTCTGATTCATCAGGCTTATCGGGCTCATCAGGGAGCTTCCGCTCTCTCGTTTCACGGTAAAAATACGCACACCCTCACTGCTCTCGAAATCACGCCCAGACCAATTCCCGGGGAAGTCTCGATTATACCTGTGGAACCGGAGGCGTATAGCGGACGGGAGCCGGTACAGGTTGCCTCCGGATCTTTGCTGAGGAGTTTGACTCGGGAAATGGGGAAGCGATACGGATCAGCTTTCGAGTTCCGCGTAGATGGTGTAGGCCTGAGCCGAGATGTCCCACTGAATGGTGAGGACGTTGGGCTGGCAGCAGACCTGGCAATCTTCGACATATTGCTGGCGCGAGCCGCCAGATTCGTCGACGGTGGTTTCGATCCATTCGCCGCAGCCTGCGCACTGGAATCCGGCTTCATGCACCGGACGAATCTCCCCTTAGCACGGCGGCGAAGACGTCGCTGTCTACGTTGCCCCCGCACAGGACGGTGCCGAGTCGGCTGCCTCCGATCGTGTTGCCTGTGGAGCGATCTTTGAGCAGGGCAGCGAGGCCGGCAGCGCCTGCACCTTCAGCGACGTTGTGGGTATGGGAGAAGTAGAGGCGCATGGCCTCGGCAATGTCTTCGTCGGTGACCTCGACGATGCGGGAGACGCCCTTGAGGAAGACCGCAAGGGCTGCCGGGTCAGGCGTGCGGCAGGCTACGCCATCGGCGATTCTGGTGGTCGAGGGATACTCGACGACATGGCCAGCGGCGAAGGAGAGCGCGGAGGCTGGAGCGAGGGTTGAGGTGACACCTACAATTTCTGTCGCCAGACCGAGGGCATCGCGGACTGCGATTGCGCCGGCGATTCCAGTGCCCATGCCGATGGGGACGTAAAGGACCTCAAGCGGCGGAGCGGACGTGAAGAGTTCGAGCGCCCAGGTGGCGACGCCAGCGACGAGGTGAATGTCGTAGCTGGGGACGCGATGCCATCCGTTTTCGGCGGCGAGATACTTGACGTGCTCAACGGCGGCCTGGAAGTCTGCGCCAAACTCGATCAGCTCCGCACCAAGGCAGCACATCGCCCGGTTCTTCTCGACACTGTTGCCGTGGGGTACGACGATAACCGCGCGCAGACCGGCCTTAGCGGCGGCGAAGGCGATGGACTGGCCGTGATTTCCGCGCGTGGCCGAGATTACCGTTGTGACCTCGGGATGCTCACGGCGGAGCCAGTCCATGTAGACGATGCCGCCGCGGATCTTGAAGGCACCGACGGGGTTATGGTTCTCATGCTTGATCCAGACCTCGGCGCCGGCGCATTGGTCGATCTGCGGCCAGCGGTACTGCGGCGTAGGAGGCATGAAGCCGTAGACGAGCTCCGCTGCCTGATGAATCTCCGCGAGCGTGGGAAGTGTCCCCAGCGATGAAAGTACAGGCGTATCAAGCATGAAGTGGTGCCTTTCTTACTTCAACCAGAGTGGAGTAGAAGGTGGCGCCGCCGCCGATGTCGGTGAGGGTCTCCGAGGTAAGGGCGTTGACGTTTGCGCCGGCACCGGAGAGGTCGCTGCCCAGCTTGGCCCAGTCGAGGCGGGCAGCGACGACGCCTGAGCCCACCTTGTCGCCGATGTGGGCGCGGAGACGGATGCGCCCGCGGCCGTTGAAGATCTCGACCTCATCGCCGTTGACCACGCCGCGAGGGGCTGCGTCATCCGCATGCATCTCAAGCAGGCCAGCGGTGCGAGACTCCATGCGCTGATGAGTGGGATGGTTGGCGAAGGTGGAGTTCATAAAGTTGTCGGCCTTGCGCGGCAGGAATTCGAGCGGATAGTCCGCGGCGTTGGCGCGGGACTCCTGCGGTGCGCGGAAGACGGGGACGGGGATAAGTTCTCCCTTACCGCTGGGGGTTCGGAACCAACTCGCATCGCTGAAAGGAAGTGTGTCGCCGTTGGCATCGATGGGAAATTGCAGAGGGACGTGGCCTTCGCGTTCCAGGCGGGCGCGGTCGATACCGGCGAACCACGCAGCGCGGTGATCGTGCGAAGGGGGTGCGAGCGTCTGGTCGATGAGATCGTCGACGGTGTCTGAGAAGCAGGCTTCGGTGAAGCCCATGCGGCGGGCGAGTTCGCTGAAGACGGCGACGTTGTTGCGGACCTCGCCGAGCGGGGCGATGGCCTGGTCGGATATTTGAACGAAGAGATGGCCGTAGGCTCCCTGCACGTCTTTGGTCTCGAAGAACGTGGGTGCGGGAAGGAGAATGTCCGCGTAGTCGGCGGTGTCGGTGAAGAACTGGTCGTGAACCACGACGAACAAGTCTTCCCGTTTGAGACCGCGCAGGACGGCGTTCTGATTGGGAGCGACGGCAGCGGCATTAGAGTTATAGACGAAGAGCGCTTTTACTGGAGGGCCGTCTTCTTTGTGCTCTCCAAGCGTGGTGAGGGCGTGGCCGAGTTCCGACATATTGACGACGCGCGCGGGACGGCCAAGAGGACTGGCGAGCATGAGGTCGAGGCGCTGGAGGTCGTCGTTATTGAAGGGGAAGGAACCGGAGGTGGAGAGCTGGACGCCTCCGCCACGATATTTCCACGCTCCCACGAGTAGAGGAAGCATGGCGACGGCGCGGGCGGCGGTGCCACCGTTCTGGCTGCGCTGGATGCCGTAGTTAAGACGGATGACGGCGGGCTTGCCTGTGCGTCTTTGCGTCGTGGCGTAGGCGCGGGCGAGGGCGGTGATCGTCTCGGCGTCGATACCGGTGATGCGTGCGGCAGCTTCGGGTGCGTGCTCGGGCTTGAGGGCGTGGGCGCGAAGCTCGGTGAATCCGTGGGTGTTGGCGGCGATGTAGGACGAGTCTTCAAGGCCATCGCGCAGGATGACGTGCATCAGCGAGAGCGCGAGAAGAGCGTCGGTGCCGGGGTTGATGGCGAGGTGCTGGTCGGCGAGCGCGGCGGTCCGTGTGCGGTAGGGGTCGATGACGACGAGCTTTGCTCCATCGCGACGGGCCTCTTCAATGAACGGCCAGAGGTGGATGTTGTTGCCGTGGATGTTCGCGCCCCAGGCGATGATGAGACCTGCGCGGGCGAAGTCCTGCGGGGGCGGTGCGAGCTTGACGCCATACACGCTGAGCAGTGCGGCTCCGCCCGCAGAAGCACAGATGGTGCGGTCAAGCTGCGAAGCCCCGAGGCGATGGAAGAAGCGGCGGTCCATCGAACCGTAGCCGAGCTGGCCGATGGTTCCGGCGTAGCTGTAGGGAAGGATGCTCTCGGGGCCGAACTCATCGGAGATGGATTGAAGGCGCACGGCAATGGTGTCGAGGGCTTCGTCCCAGGAGATGCGCTCGAAAGCCTCGAGTTCCCTACCCTGTGCGAGCGGCCCCTTCGCGATGCCGGCTTTGCGACGCATGGGGTAGAGGAGACGGTCCGGCGAGTAGACGCGGTCGAGATACTTCGCGACCTTGCCGCAGAGGAAGCCGCGGGTGACGGGATGGGCGGGGTCGCCCTGGATCTTGGTGGCCTTGCCGGTGAGCTGGTCGACCGTGATGAGCACGCCGCAGGAGTCGGGGCAGTCATGCGAGCAGACCGCGTGGACGACGCGGCTTGCGTCATTTGCCTGTTCTGCAGCGATTTTCTCCATGCGATAAATTCTACCGCCACCGTCCTATCATCGCGGGGAAAGCCGATGTATGCTACCTGCCAAGCTCTCCACGAAGACACCATGTCAAAAAAGCATGTAAGCCCGGCCCGACTCGAAGCCTTCTCCGACGGAGTGATTGCCGTCATCATCACCATCATGGTGTTGGAGTTGAAGGTGCCGGTACACGATGGGCTCGCTGGACTCACTTCGATTCTGCCGACGCTGGCGGTGTATGCGCTCTCCTTCACGTTCACGGGCGTGTACTGGATCAACCACCACCATCTTGTTCACCGGACGGACCAGGCAGATGAGCGAACGCTGTACGCGAACCTATTCTTCCTCTTCTGGCTGTCGCTGCTGCCCTTCTTCACCGGCTACCTGCTGGACATGAAGATGAGTTCGTTTTCCGTGCTGCTCTACGTGTTGCTGATGATCATGACGGGAGCGAGCTTTCTGGTGTTGCGGCTCACGATCGGGAGGTATCTTCGGGAGACGGGCAGGCTGGAGCAGGAAGACGCTGCGGCAGAACGGAAACATTGGATCTCGCTGGGACTTTACGTGGTAGCGGTGCTTTGCAGCTTTCCCTACCCCCGCATCGCCCTGGGTATCGTCGCCCTGGTGATGGTCGTATGGGTTCTACCCACTGCGAAGATCGATGCGATTGAACACTGTGTCGATGTACATAACGAGAAGCAACAACAGACATAAAACCTTGAGGTCCCGCGATGCTGTATTGCTATCTTCGTAAGTTCGCTCTCGCTTCCCTTCTCGTCCTTACCGTGGCATCGCCTTCGCTGGCGGTCTCGCAGAATCAGTTGAAGACCGCAAGTCAGCAAGAGCTGGACGTGATCAAGGTGCTGCTGAAGCAGGAGGCGGCATGGGACCGGGGAGATATCGACGGCTTTTTGGAGGGCTACAAAGACTCGCCCGACACGCTGTTCATTAACAACCTGATCCAGCGCGGGTTTGCGGGGATGAAGGCGGACTATCACCACAACTATCCGAACAAGGAGACGATGGGACAGCTTACGTTTTCGGAGCTTGAGGTGCATCCGATCGACGACAAAGTGGCGGTGTGTGTCGGGAAGTACAAGATTGAGCGGTCGAAGAAGAATGGCGGGAATGCGGAGAGCATCTTTTCGATGGTTTTTGAGAAGACCGATGCGGGATGGAAGATCGTGGTGGCGCATGCGACGTAGGCCAAGGGCTGTCCTACCGGACGGTCCCGCTGCGCGCGGAGCGGTCACTTCGTGATAGGTATTGGGCTTTGCGCGGCCCTTCCGTTGGTCGGGAATAAAATCTTTATGACGACCAACGGGAGTCCCGAGCGAAGCAGTCACGCGTCACGAAGTGACCGCCGCCCGCGCAGGGCGACCGTCCGGCAGGACAACAGCTTCTATACAACGCAAACGAGCGGGCCAGTTTCATGGCCCGCTCGTTTGCGTTATCGATGTAGAGCGTGATCAGACGGTCATGATCTCTTTTTCTTTGGCCTTACAGAGATCTTCGATGCGCCGGATCTCCTGGTCGGTGAGCTGCTGAACTTCATCATTGGCGCGCTTCTCGTCGTCGGCGGAGATGAGCTTGTCTTTGGCTGCCTTCTTGATCTGCTCGTTGCCGTCGCGGCGGATGTTACGGATAGCGGTCTTGTGGTCTTCGAGCGTCTTCTGAAGCTGCTTGACGACGTCCTTGCGGCGTTCTTCCGTCATCGGAGGAACGGGGACACGGATTACCTTGCCGTCGGTCATGGGGTTGAGGCCGACGCTGGAGGTGCGGATGGCCTTCTCGATGGCCGAGACCATACCCATGTCGTAGGGCTCTACTTTAATGAGCGTCGGCTCAGGGGTGCTGATCTGCCCCATCTGCGCGATCGGCGTGTCGGTGCCGTAGTAGTCGACCTTGATTTGGTCGAGCATGTGGACGTTCGCCCGCCCGGTGCGCGCGGCGAGAAGATGCGCGCGGAAGTCCTCGACGGACTTCTCCATCCTTGACTTGAGTTCCTGATGCGTTCCCTTGAGGGCGTCAATCCCTGCCATTGCCGATGCCATAGTCTTTCGATCCCTTCGCCGGACGCGTAAAGCGTGCCAGTCGTGTGTTTCTACCGAATATCAGTTTACGACGTTTGGGAGCGGCAATGGCTAGTCGGGAAGGTCATGATTTATCGGGAATAAGGCTGGAGCCTAGGCCGCGGTCGGACTTTTTCTTGCGTGTAGGGTACTGCTTCGTCTCCGTGGGCGGTGTGAGGGTGGCCTGTACCTGCTCTTCGACGCCGCTCCAATAGCGGATATCGGCGGGGCGGGCGGAGGGAACAGTCTGGCGCATACGGCAGTACCAGAGCGACCACTCGAGCTCCTTGGCGTTCTTGTTCTTGATGGCGGCTTCGATGCGGCGGACTTCGGAGAATGGGGGCATGGTGGCTCTACCGTTACTGTAGCTTCGGATCGCTGGAATTTGGATTGACAGTGCATTTGGCGCTGTCTAGGCTTTGATTATGGAGATCACGCTCACGCCCGAACAGGAAGCACGGCTAATCGAGATGGCCGCGATTGAAGGCAAGACGCCTTCGGAGTTCGTAGCGAATAGCTTATTTGATATTAGCTACGCTGCCGACTATGACGATGAGCGGTTCCGCGAAACCATTCGTCAGCGTGTTGCTGAAGCAGATGCGGGTGTCTTCATCGGGGAAGACGAGATGGACGCTCGCGTTCAGCGGATGCTGCAGCGATAGATGCAAATCAGATGGCTACCTTCGGCCGCCGAAGACCTTGAGGGCATTCACGAGTATCTGAGCAGCAATCATCCCAATTACGCGGCAAGAACCATCCGAGCGATATACGAGGCTGTTCAAGGGCTCAGAAGGTTTCCTTATCGCGGGCGGCCAACTTCGGAGCCGGGTGTCCGGGTGATGCAGCTACCGCGATCGCCCTACCTGATTTTCTATCGCCTGCATGAGGGGGCGATTGAGGTGCTTTATATCCGACATGGAGCGCAAGACAATCCTCTTTAGAGGAGGATGGATATCTGTTTGAGCGCCTCTGCCGTTGATCGCATGTGTTCGCGCGTGACAGGAGGGCTCATGCCCATGCAATCTCTGACGATGGCAAGAAGGTGATCCTGAAGTTCGTCCACCGAGCCGCCGCGAGACAGTATCGCGTAGACGCCGCCAAGATAGGATTTGTATTCATCCTGAGCATTGGGTTCATTAGCGATCCCGATCGGATCCCATGTATCGAGAAGGACGCGCCGGATATCCGCACGAATCTCGCGGGAGCGCTCTTTCCGCATAATAGGGTCGCGCGGCTGCATCGTTCTCTCTACGCCAGCCCGGTTGATTCCGCCTGCTCCTGCGCGTGGTAGCTTGACCGCACCAACGGTCCGCTTTCCACGTGTTTGAAGCCCATGGCGAGGGCTTCGTGCTTGAGGAATGCGAACTCGTCGGGGGTGTAGTAGCGGGTCATCGGGAGATGATCGCGGCTGGGGCGGAGGTACTGGCCGATGGTGAGGATGTCCACCTTGCGGTCGGCGAGGTCGCGGAAGACAGCGAGGAGCTCGTGCATCTCTTCGCCCATGCCGACGATGATGCCGGTCTTGGTGACGATGTTCTCGTTGGTCTCAGCGGCGATCGATTTCGCGTTGGCCAGGAAGGCGAGTGATCGCGGATAGCGGCCGCCCGATTTGGCGACGCGGTAGAGACGCGGGACGGTCTCGATGTTGTGATTGAGGATCTCGGGGTGCGCGGCGACGACCAAGCGAAGCGATTCATCGTTGCCCTGGAAGTCGGGGGTGAGGACTTCGACGCGGCAGCCGGGGGCCTGGGCGCGGATCTCTTCGATCACAGAGACGAAGGCGCGTGCTGCGCCAAGGTTGTCGTCGTCGCGATTGACGCTGGTGATGACGGCGTGGGCGAGGCCTAGCTGGGCGACGGCATAGGCGACGCGGCGCGGCTCATCGAAGTCGATGGGTTCGGGCTTGCCCTTGGGCACAGCGCAGAAGCCGCAGCGCCGGGTACAGAGGTTGCCGAGCATCATGAAGGTGGCCGACTTCTGGTTCCAGCACTCGCCGATGTTGGGGCACTGGGCGCTCTCGCAGACGGTGTGAAGGTTCAGCTCACGCGCCATCTTCTTCAGATTGTGGAAGGTCTCGCCCATAGGGGCCTTGGCCTTGAGCCACTCAGGCTTGCGGGCGGGCTTGCGCGGGGCGAGTTCGATCTGGATGAGGTCTGAGTTGAGTCCTGCGGGCGAGGTAGCCATCGGGTTCTATTGTATTCCTGCGGAAATGTGGAGGGTTGTGGCGGAACCCACTCATCGCGTAAGACAAGAGCGCGATGAATGGGTCACAGATTTTTCAAAGGGCTTGATTAGCGGCTTGCCATTCTGGCCTCGTGGACGAAGCGCTTGGCGATGTAAATAGTCTTGTCCACCTCGGAGACGACTTTGCTGGACTCGTCCTTCACTTCGATGAGGTAGACGGGCTCGTAGCGGTCGGATGTCTCAAGCGCATTGCGGACTTCAGCGATCTGGACTTCGCTCAGGCGGAACTCGGCACGGACGGTGCCCCTGCCAGGACGCTTGTACCGAATGGCGGCGGCCTTGTCCCAGACGATGTACTCGGGCCCAAGATTCTCCATCAACATGAGCATGTAGAAGGGGTCGGTCATGGCGTAGAGCGAGCCGCCAAAGTGGGCTCCCATCACATTGCGATTTCGCCATGTCAGGCGCATCTCTACGTCGATGGCGCGGAAGTCTTCGTCCATGCGCGTGACCTTGATACCCGCGCCGAGCAAGGGCGGCCACCAGTGCAGGCGGCGCAGGACGCGCAGACGCCAGATTGCTCCGCTGCCCGGCGTCGCGATGCTCATAGCAGGCGCTCGCGGGTCTCCGGCCGGACCAGGTAGAGAAAGAAGACGAGGACGAAGATGCCGCGGACCAGGAAGAACGTCTGGTGGAACTTCGTGAAGAGGAAGAAGTCGCCTGCGCTAAGCAGCAGGCAGCCGGCGCAGACGATGGCCCAGCCCCATTTTCTGAGCCGCAGCAGGCCGAAGATTCCTGCGGCAAGAATCGTGCAAAGCGTGAGGATCGCGTAGCGGGTGGGGCCGCCGCCGTAAAAGCCTTGTAACCCGGCGTAGACGTTGACCATCGTGAGGAAGATGAGGAACATGCAGATGCCAGCGAGGCCGGGGAGCATCTGGCCCTTAGGATTCTGGCCTTTGGTGGAAGCGGTCTTCGTTGCGTCTGCCATGATCTCGAGTCTTTCCAGTTACAAGGTGTGCAGGTAGGCGAGGATATCGTCGGTGTCCTGGGGGTCGAGCGTGTTACCGAGAGCCGGCATCAGGCCGCGGCCGTGCAGGATGGTCGCTGTTACGCGCTCGTCGGTCGCAGCGGCACCGCTAGGCAGGGACGGCTTTTTGAAGACACCGAGCATGGATGGGCCGTGCAGAGAGTCGTCCTTGCGGTCATAGTGGCAGGCGGCACAGCGGGCCTGAAAAAGATCGTGACCGTGTGCCTGCTGCGGATTCAGCTGCGAAAGCGGCATGGGCGGAGGCAGAGTCTTGCAGCCGGTGGTCGCGATGGCCGCAGCGCCCAGCAGGATCAAAGTGGAGAGTTTGCTCACGTCTTCTATTTTCGCAGACAGATGTCCTGCCGACGGGCCCGCTACGCGCGGGGCGGGCGCTCAGGCGCCTTTTTATCGCTTCGCCTGGCCCTCCCGTTGGTCGGCTTGCGAGCAACGCGAGCACCAAGCGAAGCAAATACACGTCACGAAGTGACTGCCCCGCGCGTAGCGGGAACTACTTCCTTTTGCCGAAGGCGCGCGGAATGTCGTCGTAAGCCACCATGTAGAGGAAGACGACGGCGTCAAGGAAGAGAACCATCGCGACGGCCTGCTGTTCATGCGGCGTCCTGAGGGTGACTACGCCGTCCATGTGATCGACGAAGAAGCGGTGACCCCAGACGATCAGCATCAGGGCCGTGCTGGCGATGAGGCTGCGCCGCGCCCAGGGCTTCAGACGCCAGAGACCGTAACCGACGTAGCCGACGAAGATCCCGGCCACGGGCAGCAGGAGTCCGTGCGTGTTGCGACCGTGGGCCGCAATGTAAAGAAAGAACGGGAGCAGCGGCATGGAGTGGATCGCATCAGGAACAAACTGGAGCAGAGCTGCGACTCCCAGGAGGAAGGCGGCCTTGACGAACTGGAAGTGGGCGATGACGGTGACCGGGAAGGGCCGCTCGACCTTAGTGTCGAAGCCGGGATGGATCGACAGGTAGCGTAGCTGACCCGTGTATTGATATTGCCCCTTTCCGGTCCCCATATCGGGCTAGCGTACCTGCTGGGCAGGCACGGGCCAATGACGCAAAGGAGGCATCGTGCGGGCGCGAGATTATTCGGCGATGGCGATGGCGGCGACGATCCTGTCCATCACGTCGCGGTCTGCGCTGCTCGTGGGGTCATGGTTGCCGACGAGGATAGAGAAGATGACGGTGTGGCCGCTGGCGCAATCGAGATAGCCGGAGAGGGCGCGCGCTTCGCCGAGTGTGCCGGTCTTGGCGAAGACGTGGCCTTTGAGTTGAGGCGAGGTGAAGCGGTGTTCGAGCGAGCCGTCGACGCCGCCGATGGGGAGCGAGTTTTTGTAATCGGCGAACCAGGGCTGGGTTGTGGCGAATTGAAGGAGCTTGGCGATGGCACGCGGGGTCACGAGGTCATGACCGCTCAGGCCGGAGCCGTCGTAGAAGATGAAGTCGTTGGGGTCGATACCGGCTTGGACGGCGAAGGAGCGGATGACGCGGGCTCCCTGTGCGGTGGAACCGTCATTGCCAAAGGCGACTGCGAGCTGGTGCAGTAGGATCTCAGCGTGAAGGTTCTGGCTCTCCTTGTTGGTGATGACGGTGTCTTCGCCAACCGTGGGCGATGTGTGGTGGGCGAGGGTGACTGCTTCGGGATAGCCGAGGATACCTGTGAGGTTATTGCAGCGCAGGCAGGGAACGATGCTGCCCTGTAAGCCGGTTCCCAGGGCCACGATCGGCACACGCGACTGTTCCAGGAAGCCGGTGGTGCTGGTCTGCGGGTTATGGCGGGCTATGGCCTTGCCGGTGATGGTGATGCCGCGGGCTTCGAGGCTCGCCTTGAGGCTGGCAGCGGCGTATTCGGCGGGGTCATCGATCGCGATCTCAAAGGTCTCGGGGGTCTTGGTCACGCCGGAGTAGATCCGAAGAGTGCGCGAGCCGGGCTGGCGTTCGAAGCCGATGCCGGTTCCGCTGTTCCCCTGAACCGTGCCGATCTCGTTCTGGATTGTGTAGAAGGGCGTTGCGGGGTCAAGGGTGATCTTTGGCGGAGACGGAATTCCATACGGGCCACGGGCCACCGTGGCCGGGATCGGTGGAATTTTGCCCGGCACAATGGTCAGCCTGATCTGGTTGTCATTGATGGAGAGCGCAGAGACGGGAGCGCCGTAGCCCCAGAGCAGGTCCTCGACCGACCAGTCGATAGGGTAAGGCTCCCAGGGAAAGAGGGTGTCGTCGCCGACAATGTTGCCGTCGATGCACTTCAGACCGGTTGTAGCGATGGTGTCGGCCATCTCATCGAGGATGTGAAGGGGCGGCAGCGGGAACTGCTTCGCGGGCGGCTCGGCGAAGGGGATGGCGCGGCCGGAGAGGTTGGCGTCGCCATCGCCTTTAAGGACGATGTCGCCGTGCAGGGTGCCGCCCACGGGCGCGGCGGTCGCGAGGATTGGGGTCTCGAAGCGGCTACCGGGCTTGAGCAGGGCGAGCGCAGCGGCAGTAGTGAAGAGCTTGGCGTTGCTGGCGGGCTGGAAGAGTTTCTTCTCGTTGAGAGCGTAGATGGGCGTGCCGTCGAGCGTGGTGACCATAATGCCCCAGTTGGCACGGGAAACGGCGGGGTCGGAGGTGAGCGTCGCGATGCTGGTCGGAAGATCCTGCGCGTGGGCGTGGGTAGCGAAGAGGCAGAGCGCGAGGACGAGGGATGGGAGGGATGCCGGGGGCATGGGCGAAGTCTAGCATTCGGTGGCTGGGGAAGGAGTACGGTTCGCGCATTCGCGCGAATGTCCCACTCATGCGATAAGCCGCATGAATGGGGCACATCACCTTTAGCTTCTCGGTCGACGGACAACGGACAACGGACAACGGACAACGGACAACGGACAACGGACAACGGACAACGGACAATGGACAACGGACAACGGACAACGGACAACGGACAACGGACAACTAGAATCTATGGATGCCGCTGAATACTCGTCCCTGTTTTGAATGGCAGCTTCGTACGCGCTCGCTTGCGCTGGGTCTGGAGACAAAGATCATGGGGATTCTGAATGTGACGCCGGACTCGTTTTCGGATGGCGGGCGGTTTGTCGCGGTCGATGACGCGGTCGCGCGGGCGATGGCGATGCTCGATGAAGGAGCGCACATTCTTGATATCGGCGGCGAGTCGACGCGGCCGAATGCGGTTCCGACATCGGCGGATGAAGAGCAGGAGCGGGTGCTGCCGGTGATCGAGGCGCTCCTGAAGGAGCGTCCAGGTGCGGTGCTCTCGATTGACACGTTTCACGCAGCGACAGCCCAGCAGGCGGTTCAAGCTGGGGCAGAGATCGTGAACGATGTCAGCGGATTTACCTGGGACGTGGAGATGGCTGCAGCCTGTGCTGGGCTTAGGTGCGGCGTTGTGTTGATGCACACGCGAGGGAAACCGCAGGAGTGGGCTGCGATCCAGGCTCTCACCAAGGATGAAGTCTTGCGAATGGTGCTGGCGGGGCTGCGGGAGTGCGTCGATGCGGCGAGTCATGCAGGAGTAGCGCGCGAAAGGATCGTCGTTGATCCGGGGTTTGGTTTCGGCAAGAAGGGCGATGAGAACTACACTTTGCTGGCGGGGCTAGAGGAGCTTCGCGAGCTTGGTCTGCCGGTCTTGAGTGGGACATCGCGGAAGGGATTTCTTGGAGCTTCGCTGAAGCATCTGCATGGCGGAGAACCCGCGCCTTTGAGCGAACGAGTGAATGCTACAACGGCGGCGAATGTGGCGAGCGTGCTGGCAGGCGCTCACATTCTGCGCGTGCATGATGTGCGGGCAGCGGTGGAGTCGGCGGCAGTGGCGGATGCGATTCTGGCGGCGGTTGCCCGATAGGGCGAAGATCGCGGAAGAAAGCTCCGAGCGGTTTGGGTGGTATCGGATCTCTCGAGGTCCTTCGGCTGCGGCTCTCGCGATAGAGCTACGAGAGCCTTCGCTCAGGATGACGGACTTTTTTTATTGATAAGGATTACGAGGGGTTGCCGTTTTCATCGGTGCTCCAGCTTTCCGTCTGGAAGGCGATGAAGATCGCAGTCCATGTCTGTTTCGCGGGTAGATGGATGAAGAGGGCGCCATCCTGCCAGATGCCGTTGTCTCCGCCATGATTGTTCAGTGGGTTGCCCTGGTTCATGTGGATGTCGTGGATGCCGTCGACCCTGCCGGAGTCGGCAAAGGCGCTGCCGAAGGCGTAGATGACGCCGTTTTTGTCGGCGATGGTCATGTCAAGGAGCGTAGTGACCGCGTTCTTCAGGGCCGCGGCGCGGGCCTTGTTGATCAACACCGCCTCGGCGGTTGCGCCTTTGGTGGGCTTCTGGAGTTTGGGCAGCAGCGTCATCTCTTCCTTTGTGATCATGGGTTCGCCGTCGATCTCGCTGCGGACGAAGTCGAGCGCCAGGCCGTTTGGGGCTGAGGGCAGAGAATGCATGCCGAGAGAGAGAGCGGTGAGCGCGTCGGGGTCGGGCGGGGTGAAGTCTTCCTTGATGGCGTAGAGGACCTCGGAGCCGTCGACGGACTCGATGTTGACGGCGACGATGAAGGGGCCGCCGGTGCCGTTCATGGTGATCTGATAGTGGGTGCTGCTGCCGGTAACGACTTTCCCCGAGACCGGGTCGCCCGCGAGGACACTGTAGTTTGTGATCGGCATAAAGTCTCCTGGAACTCCGCTAGAAGCATTCTTGCAGGTTCGATGTGAAGAGAGCGCTACGGCGAAGTGGGTGCTATTCTTTTGGCGAAGGAAAAACGAAATGACTCCGTTCGCGCTGGCCCAACTCGCCCTGCTGCTTTTGATCTTCATCGCTGTCGTGATGCTGTTCCTTCGCAAGCCGGAGCTGCCAGCTGCGGACACGCGGCTGCTGCAACTTCCAGACCAGTTGACGCGGGTTGACGCTCGGGCCGATGCACTGGACAGGCACTTCCGCGAAGAGCTTGAGTCGTTGCAACGGACGTTGGCGATCGAGGCGCAGCGCAGCCGCGAGGCGAGCGCAGCCGATGCAGTTGCGTTGCGAAATGAAGTCTCGGCGAGCATCGCACTGCTGGGCCAGACTTTGAACACGGGCCTGAATAGTTTCCGTGGTGATAACAAGGAATCGGCTGAAGCGCTGCGGGCTGCGGTGGAGAAAAATCTGGAGGCGATCTCGCAGCGGCTCTCGGGCTTCATCGCGGATGCGAATCGCGACCAGATGGAGGCGCGGACAGCGCTGAATGCGCGGCTGAATGAGTTGTCCGCGGCAGCGCAGACGCAGCAGGAGAAGCTGCGGGGGACGGTGGAAGAGCGACTCGAAAAGTTGAACGTGACCAACGCCGCGAAGCTCGAAGAGATGCGAGTCACGGTCGACGAGAAGCTGCATGCGACGCTGCAGACGCGGCTGACGGAGTCGTTTGGGCAGGTGACGGACCAGCTCAACAAGGTGCATACCGGGCTGGGCGAGATGAGCAAGTTGTCCGAAGGGATGGACGATCTCAGCCGCATCTTTACCAACGTGAAGTCGCGTGGCGGGTTCGCGGAGGTGCAGCTTGGGATGTTGCTGGAGCAGATGCTCGCGCCCAGCCAGTTCATCCGCAATGCGAAGGTGAAGCAGGGCAGCCTGGAGGTTGTGGAGTTCGCGGTGCGGTTCCCTGGGCACGGCGGCGATACGCTGCTGCCGATCGACGCGAAGTTTCCGCGTGAGGATTGGGAACGGCTGGAGAACGCCTATGAGAGCGGCAGCGCGGAGGAGATCCAGGCTGCTGGAAAGAGCTTTGAAAACGCGATCCGGACCGAGGGCAAGCGCATCTGCGAGAAGTACATTCAACCGCCGGTAACGACGCCGCACGCGATCATGTTCCTGCCCACAGAAGGGCTCTACGCCGAGGTGATGCGACGCGAGGGATTGCAGGCGGAGATTCAATCGAAGTGCAAGGTCACCATCGCGGGGCCAAGTTCGCTATCGGCGATCTTGACCAGCTTCCAGATGGGATTCGCTTTGATCGCCTTCCAGAAGAAGGGCGACGAGGTGTGGAAGGTATTGGGGGCGACCAAAGGCGAGTTTGAAAAGTTCGGCGACTTGATGGGCAAGATGGAGACGCAAGTTGGTACGGTACAGAACACAATCCAAAAGTTGAATGTGCGGACGCGGGCGATCAACCGGACGTTGCGAGAGGTCACGTCGGATTCTTCGCAGAGCGCGGGACTTCCGGGGATGGAAGAGTTTGGCGGGATTGCTCCCCTGCTGGCGGCCAGCGCCGACGAAGAATAAGTGGAGTCTCCATCGCTTTGCGTGCGTCTATATCGAGGGGCTTCTGCGTCAGATTGACCCACGGCAGCGCCCGTTTGCTTTACACTCACCTAGGCGCTCGGTATCCTTGAGATTCGGGCTTTCGCGGCAGTCTCCGCACCCATTCAGTTTTGTTTCAGAGAAGACAGGAGAAATTCATGGCAGCAGTTGACGAGAAGGTCAAACAGATTATTGTCGAACAGCTTCAGGTGGATGAGGCCGAAGTCACCCCCGGCGCGAGCTTCCAGGAAGACCTCGGCGCGGACTCTCTCGACGTCGTTGAGCTGGTGATGCAGTTCGAAGAGGCCTTCGATATCCAGATCCCGGACGAAGACGCCGAGAAGATCAAGACGGTCAAGGACGCGGTCGACTATATCGAAAAGAACCAGAAGGCGGCAAAGTAGCAATGCAATCGCAGCGGCGTGTCGTTGTAACCGGTATCGGGCTTGTCTGCGGCGTGGGCAAGACCGCTCCGGAGGTCTGGGAGGGTCTGCTTGCGGGCCGCAGCGGTATGGCGGAGATCAAGGCTTTCGACTTGACGGGCCATCCTGTACGGTTCGCCGCGGAGGTAAAGGACTTCGATCCGCTTCTTTTCATTGAGAAGAAGGAAGCCCGAAAGATGGGACGCTTCATCCACTTCGCCATTGCGGCGTCGGATGAGGCGATGAAGCACTCCGGACTTGTGATCACGGACGAGAACTCGGATCGGGTCGGCGTTCATATTGGCTCAGGGATTGGCGGATTCGATGTCATCGAGCGGGAGCACATCAACTTCCTCTCGGGCGGACAGCGGAAGATATCGCCCTTCTTTATTCCAGGCTCGATCATCAATCTCGCTGCCGGGCACGTCTCCATCCGCTACAACGCGCGTGGGCCGAATGAGGCCACCGCGACTGCCTGCACCTCCAGCGCGCACTCGATTGGCGATGCGTTTCGCATCATCCAGCGGGGCGATGCCGATGCGATGATCGCAGGCGGCACCGAGGCGGCGATTACGCCGATGGGCGTAGGCGGATTTGCCGCGATGAAGGCGCTATCGACACGCAACGAAGATCCCGAGCACGCCTGCCGTCCATGGGACAAGGACCGCGATGGATTCGTGGTCGGCGAGGGTGCGGGCATTCTGATCCTCGAAGAGCTTGAGTTCGCGAAGGCTCGCGGCGCGAAGATCCTGGCCGAGGTTGTCGGCTATGGCCTGTCGGCGGATGCGTTCCACATGACCGGCATGGCTCCCGAAGGCGAAGGCTGCCTGCGGGCGATGAATGCCGCGCTGAAGGTCGCCGATCTCTCGCCGGACACGATCGACTACGTGAATGCGCATGCGACTTCGACGCCGCTGGGCGATGCGCTTGAGTCGCAGGCGATCGAAAATGTCTTCGGCGAGCGCGCGAAGAACCATACGTTGCTGGTGAGCTCCACCAAGTCCATGACCGGCCACCTTCTGGGCGGCGCGGGCGGGCTTGAGGCAGGCATCACCATCCTGGCGATGCTGAACCAGATCGCTCCTCCGACGATGAACATCGAGGAAGTCGATCCGGCGTGCCGATTGAACTATGTGCCGAACAAGCCGATCGCAGCGAAGATCGATTACGCGCTTTCGAACTCGTTTGGGTTCGGCGGGACGAACGGATCGCTGATCTTCAAGCGCTGGGCTGAGTAAGGCGGAGCTTCAGCTTTTTCGGCTGAAAGATCCGGTCGATTTTGGCTGGACGAGCGCTCTCGGGGTCCTTCGACTACGTCCCTTGCGGTGAAGCTGCAAGGGACTTCGCTCAGGATGACGGATTTTTACTCGGCGCGGGTCTAGGCAGCGGAGAGAATCACTACCAGGCGCGGGAGAAGTTTGGCCCCGCCTTGGTATCGTCTCGGAGCCTCGCATCTACTCCGGCACGAACTTCGATCAATCTTCCAAAGAGCCAGATCAAATCTGACAGGCGGTTCAGGTAAGCCAGAACATCCGCGTCCACCTCTTCCCCGCTCTCCATCAGGCGCACCGAGGCGCGTTCCGCGCGGCGGCAGATGGTGCGGGCGATTTCGTAAGCAGCGGACTCGCGGTGTGCTCCGGGCAGCGACCAGTCGGCGAGGATGCCCGGAGTCGCTTCAATTCTGTAGACAAGTTCGGTGAGTTTGGTGGCGTCCTCGGCGAGGGTGATGGGAGTGCCTCTGCGCTTTTCTGGGTCCGATGCGAGGCTGCCGCCGACGCGGAAGAGCGTCTTCTGAATCTCCTCCGTCCAGCCCGCGATCTCCAGATCGGTGCAGATGCTGCGGGCGAAGCCGAGGGACGAGTTCAATTCGTCGACCGCGCCGTAGGCTTCGACTCGGTCGTCTGCCTTCGAGACGCGAGTTCCACCTGCGAGAGCGGTGCTGCCGGCGTCGCCGGTCTTGGTTGCGATGCTCATGGATGCTCCTGCTCTATCGTCGCATGAGGTGGACGGAGAATACTTCATCCCATGCAGCGATGTCCGGGATGGCCATGCGATATATTTACTTTAGAGTGATCCGTAATCTGTCAAACTCGCGCCTGCCGAAGCGCTGGGGATTTTTCCTCGGGCTGCTTTGCATCGCGCTTGTTCTGCTGAGTGGAACGCTTCAGGCCGTACATACCCACTCCAGTGGAGATATCTCTCACGCCGACTGTTCGCTCTGCGCGACAGCCCACGTTGTAGCCCAGGTCGTCAGTAGCCCGGTACCGCTTCAGGCAGTGCTGGCAGTCGCGGTCCTACCGAGCCTCAAGACGAGGCCGCGCCAGTCAAGACTCTCAGCTTTCGCCCTCTTTACTCGCCCCCCACCCGCTGCTTCAACACTCGCCTAGACTTCAAGTTTCCGCGTTTTGAACCAGCAGGTTCCATAGTCGTACGTCCATCGTACAAAGGGGTAGTGCATGAACACGTCCATCCGGCGCGTCGCATTCGCAGCATTTCTGACAGCATCTTCTGTTTTCCTGGCGCAGGATCTCTTCGCGCCGTCTCTCCTGGCGCAGTCAGCCGGCAACTCCGGCACCATTACAGGCACGGTCACTGACGCCACCGGCGCGGTTGTTCCTGGAGCCAGCGTCTCTGTCGTCAACGCGGTCAGCGGCCTGAGCCGCACAACGATGACCGACGCGGCCGGTCACTTCCAGCTCTCCAATATCCCCCAGAATCCGTATCACCTGACGGTCACCCTAGCAGGCTTCGCGCCTTACTCGCAGGACGTTCTGGTGCGGTCGCTGGTGCCGGTCGCAGCAAACGCCGTGCTGCAGGTTGGAACATCTTCAACGGTCGTGAACGTGGATGCGGGCGATCTGCTCGAAGGCGACTCTACGATGCACACCGACATCGATCGCGACCTGTTCAACAAGCTGCCGCTCGAGAGCGCTTCGTCGTCACTGAGTTCGCTGGTAACGCTGGCATCGCCCGGTGTCGCGGCGGACTCGAATGGGCTGTTTCACGGGCTGGGCGATCATGCTTCGAACTCGTTCTCGATCGATGGCCAGCCGATCACCGACCAGCAAAGCAAAGTCTTCTCAAACCAGCTTCCGTCGAACTCGGTGCAGTCGATGGAGGTCATCTCCGGCGCGCCGCCGGCGGAGTACGGCGGCAAGACATCGCTGGTGATCCAGGTGACCACGCGATCCGGGCTTGGCGTGAACAAGCCGACGGGGAGTGTGACGAGTTCTTATGGGACGTTCGGGTCGTCTACGGGGGCGGTTGACCTGAGCTACGGCGGGCCGAAGTGGGGGAACTTCATCGAGATTGACGGTCTGGATACAGGCCGGTTTCTCGATCCTGCAGAGTTTGCGGTATTTCACGACAAGGGCAATGAGCAGAACCTCTTCGACCGCGTGGACCGCCAGTTGACCGACAAGGACTCGGTCCACCTGAACTTCAACCTGAGCCGGTCGTGGTTCCAGAATCCGAACTCCTACGACAACCTGAACGTGCAGAATGTGGTGAGCGGCGGCGCGGGAAACAGCCCGGTATTCGCGGCAGTCGGCGATACAGATCAGCGCTCGAAGATCGTGACCTTCAACGTTGCGCCGACGTACACGCGGATCACGGGAACGGATTCGGTCTTCAACTTTGGGCCATTTGTTCGACGCGACAGCTACAACTACTACCCTAGCGGCAACCCGCTGGCGGACCTGGGGCCAATCCAGAACGAGTCGATCGCGCAGCAGCGCACGCTGACGAACGCCGGTGTCCATACCGATTTTTCGTACGTGAAGGGCATCCACAACATCAAGGTGGGAGCGCTCTATGAGCACACGTTCTTAAACGAGAACGACGAGCTCGGCATCGTCAACGCAACGTTCAATGCGCCGTGTCTGGACGCGAATAACGCGCCGATTGCCGGCTACACGAGCACGACGCAGTGCCAGGGCGCGAACCCCAATGCGGCCGACAATCCAAATGCGACGAACCCGTTTCTGCCTGTCCTTCTGCCCTACGACCTGACGCGTGGAGGCAGCCTGTTTACCTATCGCGGGCATACGGACGTCAAGGAGCTTGCACTCTACGTCCAGGACCAGATCAAGACGGGCAACTGGCTGTTCAACGTTGGAATCCGCGGTGATCTCTACAACGGCCTGACCAAGGCGAGCCAGGCTGAGCCCCGGCTGGGTGTGGCGTACACGGTGAAGCAGACCAACACAGTGCTGCGTGCCTCGTATGCGCGAACCCTGGAGTCGCCCTTCAACGAGAACCTGATCCTGTCCAGCCAGGGCTGTCTGAACGCGGTGCTGTCGCCGCTGTTGCTGTGCACTCCCGGTGTCTCAGGAACACTGCAACCGGGCTTCCGCAACGAGTTCCACGCGGGACTGCAACAGGCGTTTGGCAAGAACTTCGTCTTCAGCGGCGACTACATCTGGAAGTACACGCATAATGCGTTCGACTTCAGCACGCTGGGCAATACGCCGATCACATTCCCGATCGACTGGCACAACTCAAAGATCCCGGGCTTCGCGCTGCGCGCGGACGTTCCGAACTTCCATAACCTCTCGGTGTTTGTCGTGATGTCATCGGTTGCGGCGCGGTTCTTCCCGCAGCAGGTTGCGGGTGCCGGAGCGACGGTGGGTCAGAGCGGATATCCCTTCCGCATCGACCACGACGAACGGTTCAACCAAACGACTCACGGCCAGTACCAGATTCCGATGAAGTTCGGGAAGATCCAGGCACCGTGGTTTGGCCTCAACTGGCGTTACGACTCCGGCCTGACAGCGGGATCAGTTCCCTGCTTCAATCCAACCGGAGCAAACAGCCCGTGCGGCGGCGTAGTGCAGAACGGCCAGGACTACATCGACCTAAGCAAGCTGACTGCGGATGAACAGTTCCAGGCTGGGTTGACCTGTGCAGGCGTGAAGGCCACTCCAACTGCGGGACTGCCGAACCTTTGCCTGGCGAATGAGCTGACTTCTCAGCTGGTCAAGATTCCGGCACCGGGCACCGAGGATGACGACAAGAATCCACCGCGGATTGCGCCGCGAAATCTATTCGATGCGTCGCTGGGACAGGACAATCTGCTGGGCGGCGACCGCTACAAGTGGAGCCTGCGACTGACCGCGGTGAACATCACCAACAAGTACGCGCTGTATAACTTCCTCTCCACGTTCAGCGGAACGCACTACGTGACGCCACGCTCGATGACGGCCGAGGTCGGGTTCCACTTTTAGCACTGAAGAAGACATAAGCGAAGGAACCGATGGGGGAGCTGTTTCGCAGCCCACCCATCGGTTTTTTGTTTGCGGGCTAGTTGACGAGCAGTTCGGTGGTGGCGACATCGACGCGGTTGCGACCGGCGGCCTTGGCGCGGTAGAGCGCGACGTCCGCTGCTTTCAGAAGCTCATTGGGATCAGAGTCAAGCGAGGCGAAGCCAGTGGCGCAGCCGACGCTGACGGACACGTTGCCGTAAGGACTTCCGGCGTGCTGGATGCAGCACTGCTCGACCGCCTGCAGGACACGCTCGCTCATGGCCTCGGCGCCGGCATGAGGGGTATTCGGCAGGACCACGACAAACTCTTCACCACCGTAGCGCGCCAGCAGATCCGGGGGACGGCGAAGAACGATCTGAATTGCGTTGGCAAGCGCTTTTAGGCAGGTATCGCCGGCGAGATGACCATAAAGGTCGTTGTAGGACTTGAAGTAGTCAACGTCAATCAGAAGGACAGACAAGAGGGTGCCATCGCGGACAGCGCGCGCCCACTCTCTGCTCAACGTCTCGTCAAGCAGGCGGCGGTTGGCGACGCCCGTAAGGCCATCGACCAGAGCGAGCTGTTCGACCGTGTTGAAGGCATCCTGCAGCTTGCTCTCGGCCACCTTGCGCTCGGAGATATCCCGCAACACATAGACAAAGCCCGCTGGCTCGCTAGTGAGACTATCGCGGAAGAGGCGAACGTTGGCCTCCAGCCAGAGGTACGTGGAATCCTGTCTGCGACAGCGGTAGGAGAGAGCGGAGGTCTCTCTGCCATCTCTGCAGTCGGCGAGCATGGCCAGAAACCTGGGAATGTCCTCGGGGTAGATGATGTCCAGGTAATCCCCCTTGAGCATGTCTTCCTGGGACCATCCAAGGAGTTCCGTCGCAGCGGGCGAGACGTACTTCCGTTCGCCATCCAGGCCGGACAGGACGATGACATCGCGGGAGGCCTCGGCGAGAAGGCGGAAGCGCGTTTCGCTGGCTTCGAGACGAAGCCGGGTGCGGGCGCTCCTCGCCATGGCAACTTCAGTGAGGTAGAGCGCGAGCATCGAGACGAAGATGAAGATCTGGAACATGAAGATCTTCGTTGAGAGCGGACCCGTTAGGGCAAAGTTGAGCGGACCCTGGCCGTAGACGGTCGTGATGCCGCCAATGAACAGTACCAGGAGCAGACCGAGCGCTGAGCCGGTGAACCCGACGCAGCTTCCGATCAGGATCAGCATCAGCAGTACCAGCCAAACGAGCGGGACTTTGGCGAAGTCGAAGACGAAGAGCGATACCGTGACCAGCGCGACAAAGAGCCCCAAGGTCTGTAGAGTGGGCAGGTTGGAAAAGCGCCTGCGGTGGTGAAACGAGATGTAAAGCGGGGTCACGGTCGCGATGCCAAGGACATCCGCGGCGAACCAGATCTGGAGAGAGTGGAAGAAGCCGGAAGACCCCAACGTCTGCCACTCCAGGATGGCCATGGACGATGCAAGCAGCGGCGCGAGGAGCACGGCGTAGAGCAGGAAGCTTCGCAGCTGACGTAATTCCGTGAGTTCGGGTTGTTCGGAGATCGCGCCAGCTGTAAGGAAACTCGCCACGGATATCTCCACCATGTTGCAGAAGGAGAGATAGGCTGACGTCGCAACAGGGTTAGCGAAGCCTACATTCACACCAAAATCGACAAAGTACCCAAGGGCCAGATAGCTGACCCAGTGTTTTCTTGGAGCGCATAGCAGGACCCCGATGAGAAAGCCGTTTGAGAGCCAGACGACTGAGACTCCGCCCATATGCACGCTGTGCGAGTTGAGAATAGAGGCAGACGCTGAGAGGACAAGAAGGGTGAGCCCAACCTTGATCAGACGCTTCAGAGTCGGCGTGTCTGGTGCCTTCGATCTCCAACCGTCCGAATTCGCGATCACACAGACTCCTGAACACTTCGAGTATAGAGAACTTTATGGACCTACCGGCGCTGGCCGGTTGACACAAAGGGGGGATTCCTCTTACATCGAAAGCGCACCCTTGCGGTACTCAAGCCAAGTGGAAGGACAATGATGCGAATGAATTTCAATTCCTCGTGGCGGCTCTCTATCGCATGTTTGACGGCGCTCGCGCTCCCAGCATATGGAGTTTCGCAGACCGCATCGAACACTGCCCTTCGGACGTCGAAGCCGGAGTTGGTGATCTTCGATACCGACATCGGTGACGATATCGACGATGTCTTTGCGCTGGGCCTCGCGCTGTCGAGCCCGGAGTTCAGGATTGTTGGCATCACCTCGGCGTGGGGAGATACCGCGCTGCGCTCTCGCATGATTGACCGAGTGCTGTGCGAGACGGGACGGAGTGATATCCCCGTTCTTACCGGGGTCGCCACGCATCGCAAAGATGCGGCGGAGTTCTCGCAGGCGCCGTGGGCGAAGGCTGGACTTCGGCATAAGGCGCACGGTAGCGACGATGCCGTCGCCTTCATTCTGGATCAGGCTCGCCTGCATCCCGGCGAGATTACGCTGATCGCCGTCGCTCCGCTGACAAACATCGGCGCGGCGATCGACCGCGACCCTGCCGCGTTCCGGAAGCTGAAGCGGGTGGTACTGATGGGCGGCTCGGTGTTGCGAGGCTACGATGCCGACAACGCTCCGGGCGTCGCGACCAAGCCTATGGCGGAGTACAACATTGCGATGGATCCGCCGGCGGCGCAGAAGCTCTTTCAATCCGGCGTGCCGATTTACATGATGCCGCTTGACTCCACGCAGATCGCGTTCGACTCACAGCGCAGTGCGGAGTTTGCTACGATCAGTACGCCGCTGACGGACGCGATGGAGGTGTTGACGGCGGAGTGGTCGCATGTCACGAAGCGCACCGCGCCGACGTTGTTCGATCCGGTGGCAGTGGCTTACGCGATTGACTCAGCGACGTGTCCCACAACGCCTGAGCACATCGAAGTCGACTCCAAGGGATACACGCATGTCAGCGAGGGGTCGCCCAATGCGCAGGCGTGCCTGAAGGCGCAACCGGAGGCATTCTTTTCGCTGGTTATGCCGAGGTTGACGCAACAGAGAATGACAGGGACGAAGGTCTGCGTAGCGGAGTGACTCTGCGCCGGCCTCGCGGTGAGCAAGTCCGGCGCAGCATCAGGCGTGCGCTGAGATGAGAGATTCCGAAGCGGCTAGGCTCCCGGCGCTGACCGTGTGACCCGTCGCACTGAGGACGGACTCGATTCGTTCGAGGCCCCAGTCGAGATCTTCGCGTGAGATGGTGAGCGGCGGGGCAAGGCGGATCACGGTGTCGTGGGTCTCCTTGCAGAGGACGCCAAGCTCCTTGAGCGCCTCGCAGAAGGGCCGAGCGGCAGAGTTCAACTCGATTGCGATCCAGAGGCCGCGGCCACGCACGGAAGCGATGTGCGGACTGTCCATCTGCTGCAGACGGTTGAGCGCGTACTCTCCGAGATCGGCTGATCGCTCCGAGAGATTCTCCTCCACGATGACGCGGAGCGCAGCACGAGCTACAGCGCACGCGAGCGGATTGCCACCGAAGGTGCTGCCGTGATCTCCCGGCGAAAAGACGCCGAGGACCTCCCTCGAGGCGAGCACTGCGGACACGGGATAGAAGCCGCCGGAGAGCGCCTTGCCGATGATGACAACGTCGGGGCGAATGCCCTCGTGCATGTAGGCGAAGAGCTTGCCCGTGCGGCCGAGGCCGGACTGAATCTCATCGCAGAGCAGAAGGACATTGTTCTCGCGACAGATCGCCGCGACCTCGCGCAGATAGCCTTCTGGCGGGACGATGATGCCGGCTTCGCCCTGGATGGGTTCGACGAGGAAGGCGCAGGTGTGCGGCGTGATGCGTTCGCGCAAGGCCTCGGCGTCGCCAAAGGGAACACGGCTGAAGCCTGCTGGGAACGGGCCGAAGCCTTCGCGGTACTGTTCGTCCGACGAGAAGCCGACGATGGAGATGGTGCGGCCGTGGAAGTTGTTCTCGGCGACGAGGATCTCGGTCTGGCCGGCAGGGATGCCTTTTACCATCTCGCCCCATTTGCGGGCAGCCTTCAGCGCGGTCTCGACGGCCTCAGCGCCAGAGTTCATCGGCAGCGCCATGTCGAAGCCTGTCAGCTCGTTCAGATCCTTGTAGAGCAGCGGGAGCTGGTCGTTGCGGAAGGCGCGGGAGGTGAGTGTGACCTTCTGCGCCTGTTCGCACATCGCCTTGTAGATTGCGGGATGGCAGTGGCCCTGGTTGACCGCCGAGTAGGCAGCCAGAAAGTCTAGATACTGACGTCCGGCGACGTCGTAGACCCACGCGCCCGACGCGCGCTCGATCACGACATCCAGGGGATGGTAATTGTGCGCTCCATAGCGCTCTTCCAGGCCAATTAACTGGGATGCAATCACGAACAGCACCTCGCTCCTTGCAGATAATTCCATGCTACACGGCAAGGTCACAAGCTCTGACGTTACCGATGGAAATGGATGTATATTCCGGGAACGGGCGAGATATGCAGGTTGAGTGCATAAAGATGCGCCGGTAGAGCGCTCAACCCGTACAGCCGCAAGAGCGGCGGACGACCAGTTCCACCGGGAGCACAACGTTGCAGGCTCCGGCGGCGGGTTCCCGGTGGTGCGCAGTGCCGTGCAACTGTTCAAGCAACATCTCGGCCGCGCTTCGTCCCAGGCCTTCGAGCGGCTGCCGCACGACCGTAACGGGGGGGATAAAGATATCGAACATCTTCAGATCATCGAAGCCAACAAGTGCGACGTCCCCCGGGACGTTGAGCTTCAGGGCGTCGAGAGCATGCAGCGTGTGCTGTGTGACGAGGTTGTTGGAACTGAAGATGGCGGTGGGCGGGCGTGGATGCGCCATCGCTTTACTGAGAACCTTGAGCGTTGACTCCTGCGTGGTGCAGGTGAAGTAGCTCTCTGGGGTCAGCCTTGCACTGCGCATGTTCCGCTCGTAACTGGCGTGCCTGGCCTTCAAAGTAAAGAGATCGTTCGAGAGGCTGAGAAAGAGAATTCGCTGGTGACCATGGGCGATGAGATGTTTGACTCCGAGTCGAGCCCCCTCTGCGTTATCCACCGTCACACTGCCTCGAAATGCTGAATCCCTGGATTGCAGATCGAGCGGCCGGTCAATCGTGACGATAGGCACGGATGCGAACTCCGGGCGCGAGAGTTGGCTCACGCCGAACCATGCGGGTATCACAACAAGGCCATCGATGTTCCTGCGGACCATTAGACTGGCCTCGCGGTACTCTACGGCAGCGTCCTCCGAAGAGGTTGTCACCATCACCGAGTAGCCCTGCTTCTGCGCGACCTGGCTGACCGCATGGGCGCACCAGGCGAAGAAGCTGTCGTAGAAGTTGGGAACGATCACGCCGATGGAGCGAGTACGCGCCTCCCGAAGCGAACGGGCGACCTCATTAGGCCGATAGTCCAGGTTGGCGATCGCCGCAAGAACCCGCGCGCGGGTCTCCTCGGAGACAGGGACGCTGCCGCTGATCACTCGCGAGACGGTCATGGTGCCGACCCCGGCGAGTTCCGCCACATCCCGCATCCGGGCGCGTGCCTTCACGATTGCTCCTCCTGCCTCGCCAAAAAATATCGCACGGCTGACTTGGCTCAGCATGCAGTGAGCAGCGTGGTCGTTAGAACATTCTCACCGTTTGCGCCTAAAGCACAACCGAAAAATGGACGGGAGTTCCTGATTTAGTAGCTGGATTCCGTGGTAAAGGTCGAGGCTGGAAGGCCCGCCGAGTTGTAGAGGTTGGCGGAAGTGAAGCCCTGCCAAGCGTAACGCACGGATGCAGGCTCGGCGACAGCATCGGTCGAGACGAGGACGCTCTGGCCTTCGATGACTGCATCCGCCGGAACAAATTTGTGGTCTTTACCGGCGATCTCGAAGCCTACCAACTTGCCGCCTTTCGCGCTGAGGCCAGTGCCTGCATGGGCAAAATAGATTCTGGCCTTAGATCCCTCGATTGCCTGGGCACGGTAGACCGGGCCGGAGTATTCAACCGACTTGCCATAGGCGAGCGCTTCAGCCGCAAGCGCGAGTCGGCTGCCTACGATCTGTTTGTCGGGGGGATGAACGTTATCGGCCAGACCCACATCGAGCGAGACGGCCATGGCGGTGTTCGCCACGGCGAGCGTCCGACGCTGCTGATCGCGGAGCAGCCCCCAGCTCTCACCTGGAGAGTTGAAGCTGGATATCTGGACGTAAAGGAAAGGAAAGGCTCCCTGCTGCCACTTGTGACGCCAATCAAGGATCATGGTCGAAAAGAGCTTGCTGTAGAGGGGCGCTCGCTCCGGGTCGCTGTTGGTCTCACCCTGGTACCAGATCACCCCCTTGATGGTGTACGGCGTGGCCGGGGCGATCATGCCGTTGTAGAGCTGCGCGGGCTCCCAGGACTGCGGGAACGGGTGCCAGGGGTGCTTCGGCTTCGGCTGGTGGGCGGCTTCGGCTGCGTCATCTTCACGCTTCTCTTCGGCCTCAATCGCAGTCAGACGGGTCTGGCCGTTGGCGAACTTCGCCCAGGAGGCGAAGGCGGGCATCAGCGCGGCGTCGGAGGCGAGCGCATCGAAGCTGGCCCAGGCCTCGACCGGCGTTCCACCCCAGGTGGAGTCGATCAGGCCGATGGGGACATGTTCCTTCTGCTGAATCTCACGGCCAAAGAAGTAGGCAACGGCGGAGAAGTCCTTCGCGGTCTCCGGAGTGCAGAGCGTCCAGGTGCCGGTCCAATCCTGCTGCGGGAAGCTGGCGGTCTTGTGCTCGACGAGCAGGAGGCGAATCTGCGGCTTGGTTGCGGCTGCGATCTCTTTGTCGCCGTCTTTCACCGGTGTATCGGCACCGAAGCCCCGCAGCGGCATCTCCATGTTGGACTGGCCGGAGGCGAACCATACATCTCCGACGAGCATGTCGGAGTGGACGATAGGAGCACCGCTCTCGCCCTTGACGCTGAGAGTGAACGGACCACCTGCGGACTCCGGAGCGAGCCAGAGCTCCCACTCGCCGAACTTGTTCGCGGAAGCGCTGCGCTTCTGGGTGTGGAACTCGGCCTGGATCTTCTCATTTGGGGACGACCAACCCCAGATGTGAATGGGAGCTTCGCGCTGGAGAACACCGTGGTCGGAGAGGATGTGCGGAAGCCTGACCTCTGCCAGGAGCGGCCTGCCCGTTGAAATCAAAACCAGCGCGGCGGCAACCGAAACAAGCCCACCGAGGCTCCGAAACACCCCTTCACTCGACATCATTACGCAGCTCTCCTGACCGTCATTGTTACTTTGTAGGAACTGTACGTGGTGACGGAGTCTGCCGGCAAGGCTGGAGAAAGCCATATTGGTCTGACCTCTCCTTCACAAAGCGGCACTGAAGTCTCTATAGTGGTCTGGCAAACTCCAACGCCAAGGGACCCCATGACGAAGCTCACCCGGACTGCCCGCAATCTCTCCCTCCTTTCTCTGCTGCTCGCCGCAGCGATGCCGTGCGCGACGCAGCTTCAAGCGCAGGCGACGGCCCCGACCGCCTCGGAACGCCCCGAGGCTCTGGCAGAAGACTGGATCAAGGCGAGCTCGAAGTACGATGGCGAGCGCAACCGGCTGCTGGCGGACGTGGAGCGCGAAGGGCACGAGGGCAAGTTCAGGCCGGACTGGAACTCGCTTTCGGCCTTCGAGGTGCCGGAGTGGTACAAAGATGCCAAGTTCGGCATCTTCATCCACTGGGGTGTGTACTCCGTGCCTGCCTTCGGCAGCGAGTGGTATCCGCGCGAGATGTACCGGAAGGGCAGCGAGATCAACCAGCATCACGTGGCTACCTACGGGCCACTGACGG
This sequence comes from Granulicella aggregans, assembly GCF_025685565.1. NCBI lineage: Bacteria > Pseudomonadati > Acidobacteriota > Terriglobia > Terriglobales > Acidobacteriaceae > Granulicella > Granulicella aggregans. The sequence goes on along the minus strand of NZ_JAGSYE010000001.1, from coordinate 1,265,216 downwards.
AGTTTGGCTATAAGGACTTCATCCCGAAGTTCAAAGCGGAGAAGTACGACCCAGAAGCGTGGGCTCGTCTGTTCAAGGACTCTGGAGCAAAGTACGTCGTTCCGGTCTTCGAGCATCACGATGGTTTCACCATGTACGCGAGCGGGCTCTCCGACTGGACAGCGGCGAAGATGGGACCGAAGCGTGACCTGGTGGGCGACCTGGCGACGGCTGTGCGTGCCGAGGGGCTGCACCTGGGGGCGTCGTCACATCGCGTGGAGCATGACTGGTTCCTCGATGGCGGACGAGCGCAGCCGTCTGACGTGAACGACCCGAAGTACGCCATGTTCTATGGTCCGGCGCAGGTGGAGAAGAAGGACCCGACCGAGCCCGGCGGCAACGACCTCTTTGACGACTGGACCTACGTGAGTCCGAAGTACGCCGAGGACTGGCTGGCACGGTCAGCGGAGATCGTCGAGAAGTACCATCCCGACATCATGTACTACGACTGGTGGATCGGGCAGGCTTCGGTGCGGCCCTACCTCGCGAAGTTTGCGGCCTTCTACTACAACGAGAGCGCGAAACACGGCCAGCAGGGGCTGATCAACTTCAAGTACAAGGCGATGGAGGAGCACTCGGGCGTGCTCGACATCGAACGCGGCCAGTTGTCGGAGATCCGGCCAGGCTACTGGCAGACCGATACGTCGGTGAGCAACAAGAGCTGGGGATACATTGAGAACGACACGTTCAAGACCTCTGGCTTCATCGTCCATCAGCTTGTCGACATTGTGAGCAAGAACGGAAACCTGCTGATGAACATTGGCCCGCGTTCCGATGGCACCATCCCCAATGAAGTGCAGCAGACGCTGCTTGGGGTGGGTGCGTGGTTGAAGGTCAATGGGGATGCGATCTATGGGACGCGGGCGTGGACCGTGTATGGAGAAGGTCCGACCAAGGTGCAGCCAGGGGCCTTTCACGACACCGACACGTTGAACTACACGGCAGAGGACTTCCGCTTTACTACGAAAGGTAGCGACCTGTTCGCCATTGAGCTGGCGTGGCCGGCGGGCAACGAGGCTGTGATCAAGACCCTGAGCAGCACGGGCAGGCCGGAGATGCGGAAGATCGAAGCGGTGCATCTGCTTGGATCGGACGCGACGCTGCAGTTCACGCAGGCGGCCGATGGGCTGCATATCCAGCTTCCAGCCAAGCCAGCGGATGCTCCTGCCTATGCGTTCCGCATCTCGTTCGGCGGAGCAATGCGTCCATGAAGGCGTTCCAGGTTGAAGCGGCAGAGAGTGCCGGAGTCGTCGACGTTCCCGAAGCAGCAAGTGGCGAAGGCGTACTATTGCGGGTCAAGATGGTGGGTATGTGCGGGACGGACCTAAACACTTATCGCGGACGCAATGCGATGGTGCAGTTTCCGCGCATCCTGGGGCACGAGGTCGCGGCGATAGTCGTTGAGAATGGTGTTGATCTTGCCGCCGGCACTGCCGTCACGATGTCTCCGTATACAAGCTGCTGCATCTGTCCGGCGTGCCTGCGCGGTCGCATGAATGCGTGCCAGCGCAACGAGACGATGGGCGTGCAGCGCGATGGCGCAATGACTGAGTACATCCGCGTTCCGCGCGAGAAGCTTTACCCGGCGAAGCTGTCGATCAAAGAGCTCTGTTTGGTCGAGCCGCTCACCGTCGGATTTCATGCCGCGGCGCGCGGACGAGTGACCGGCGAAGATATCGCCGGGGTCTTCGGATGCGGCGGCGTAGGCCTTGGAGCGATTGCAGCATCCGCGTTTCGCGGTGCGGAGACGATCGCGATCGATATGGACGATGTGAAGCTGGCGACTGCCCGTCGCGCCGGAGCGAAACATACGATCAACACGAGTAAAGAAGATCTGCATACACGCCTGCAGGAGATCACGAACGGTCGCGGACCCGACGTGATGATCGAAGCGATTGGTCTGCCTGCGACCTTCCGGGCTGCGGTCGACGAGGTCGCCTTTACGGGGCGTGTCGTCTATATCGGCTACGCGAAAGAGACGGTCGCCTATGAGACGCGCCTCTTTGTGCAGAAGGAGCTCGACATCATGGGTAGCCGCAATGCTCTGCCAGGAGACTTTCGCGAGGTGATCGCTATGCTTGAGGCCGGAAGCTTTCCGGTCGAAGACGCGGTGAACGCGATCATCCCTATCGACGAGGCTGCGCGGTATCTTGCGGAGTGGTCCGCGTCGCCGGGGCGATTCACCAAGATCATGGTGGAGATGTAGCTTCGAAGCGGACCTGCGACGTAGCATAGGCTGGATTCGTCTTAAGTCAGAGGAACACACATGCAGGCAGCCGTACCCTCGAAGCAATCAAGGCAGGACACACGCGACATCCCGGTCTTTCCAGAGCAGATCGCTCTGTTTGTCCTTGTTACGGTCTTGTTCTTCCTATGGGGTATGTCGAACAACCTGACCGACATCCTGGTGCAGCAGTTTCGCAAGTCTTTCGAGCTGTCGCCTTTTGGAGCTCAGCTCGTATCGACGGCAAACTTCACCGGCTACTTCGTGATGGCGATTCCGGCGGCATTGATTATGCGCCATTGGGGCTACAAGACCGGCATGGTGATGGGGCTCCTACTCTTCGGCTCAGGTATGGTGCTTTTCTGGCCCGCAGCCGTGAGTGGACAGTACATTCCTTTCCTGATCGCGCTGTTCGCAGTGGGCTGTGGAGCTTCGGTGCTGGAGACTGCGGCGAATCCCTTCATGGCGCAGTTCGGGCCGCCGCAGACGTCGGAGCGGCGGTTGAACTTCGCGCAGTCGTTCAATCCTCCGGGAACGATTCTCGGCGTCATCATCGGTGGCCAGTTCATCTTCTCTGGCGTCGAGCTGACGGCAGCGCAAGTCGCGAAGATGAAGGCTGCGGGAACCTATGCAGGCTATCTGCACAGCGAGATTATGCGTGTCGTGCCGACGTATCTTGCGCTTGGGTCGGCAGTGCTGCTGTTCGCGCTGGTCCTGTCGCGAATGAAGTTTCCGGTTGTATCGAGCGATCCGAACGCGGGCCCGGGAAGTGGCGCTGAAGACACAGGAAGCTTTGTCGAACTGCTGCACTATCCGCAGCTATGGTTTGCCGTAGTCGCGAATGTCTTCAACATCGGCGCGCAGATCTGCATGTGGAGCAACCTGATCCCGTACATGAAGCAATACACGCCGGTGACCGAGCGAAGCGCGGCACACTATCTGACGGCAACTTTGATCGTCATGTCGATTGGGCGCTTTGCTACTACTCCGTTGATGAAGTACTTTCCCGCGAACCGTATTCTTGGTCTTTATGCGCTCATCAACGTTGTCTTGATGGGGCTGGCCGTCACTCGTCCCGGGATGCTGGGAGCGTATGCCATTGTCATCGCAAGCTTCTTCCTGTCCATCATGTTTCCGACGATCTTTGCGCTTGGACTGAAGGGCCTTGGCGTAAACACGAAGCTGGCAGGCTCCTTGCTGGTGATGGCGATTGTTGGCGGCGCTATCTTTCCACTCTTCCTTGGCGCGATCGCGCGACAGACAGGCAGCCTCGCTCTCGGATACCTGGTGCCACTCACGGGGTTCGCCGGCGTGTCCTTGTACGGCTTCTTCGCGCCGAGGCCGAAGGAAGCTTGATTCCACTTTGCCGTCGCTTCGATTTGGGGCTTCGGACTCTCACTATGGCATAAGTCCACTTTGGAGAACTTGATGAAATTCAGATCTACCCGCCGCACCTTCCTCACGCTCGCTGGCTCGGCTCTCGCCGCAGGCAAGGTCAAGGGTTTCGCGCAAAAGAAAGGGACACCGCCGGACACCAACCACTATCTCTGGTTTACGGAGCCCGCGGCGCAGTGGGCTGATGCGCTTCCCGTCGGGAACGGACGCATCGGCGGGATGGTGTATGAATACCACAAGGTCGAGCGCATCGCGCTGAACGAAGATACGTTGTGGTCGGGCTTCCCTCGCAACAAGGGCGGCTTCGAGAACACCGAGAAGCCCGGCAGTGGCGACCGCCCCGGCGTCTCCAACTGGCCGGATGACTGGAACAATCCGAACGCCAAAGAGCACCTGCAGAAGGTGCGCACGCTGGTGCTCGAGGAGAAGGACTATCACGCGGCAGACCGCGAGGCCCGCAAGATGCAAGGGCCCTTCAACCAGTCCTACGAGCCCATCGGAGACCTCGAGATCGAGATGCATCACGGCGAGACCGTGACTGCCTACAAGCGCGATCTTGACCTTGACACCGCTCTCGCAAGCGTAAGTTATGACCTCGATGGCGAGCATTTCACCCGGGAGACTTTTGTATCCACCCCGGCGCAGGTGATGGTCGTCCGTTTGACGTGTAGCCGCAAGGGCGGACTGGGCGCTACGATTCGGCTGAAGAGTCAGCTTCGAGCGACAAGCACGTGTCCCAGCCCGAACGCGATCCATCTCACCGGCAAGGCACCTTGCGAGTCTGTCCCCAACTATCTCGACAGCAAGAACCCGATTCGCTACAGCGAGGTGGAAGGCGAAGGCATGCGCTTCGCCGCCGCGCTCGATGCTAAGGCTGTCGGCGGGTCGATCAAGTCGCAGCCCGATGGCAGTCTTGTCATCGAAGGCGCTAGTTCTGTCGTCCTGTTGGTGGGGATGGCGACTGGATACAAAGGCTATGGTGTCTCGCCGGATATGCCTTTGGCGGAGGTTCTCGCCAAAGCGGCGAAGCCCATCGCGGCAGCAAAGGCAAAGAGCTATAGCGCTCTGCTAGCGGAGAATATCGCGGACCACCGCAAGTTCTATCGCAGGGTCGCGCTTGATCTTGGCAAGGAGATCCATACTCCCGCGCTGCCTACGGACAAGCGCGTCAGCAGCTTCGCGAAGACTCCCGATCCATCGTTGCTCGTACTCTACTTCAACCTTGGTCGATACTTCCTGATAACCAGCTCGCGCCCCGGAACGCAGCCCGCGAACCTTCAGGGAATATGGTGCGCCGATCTGCGACCGCCGTGGAGTTCGAACTGGACGTCGAACATCAACATCCAGATGAACTACTGGCACGTCGAGACCTGCAACCTCACCGAGCTTGGCTCGCCACTCTTCGATATGATCGCCGACCTGAGCAAGAACGGCGCGGAGACCGCACGCATCAACTACGGCGCGAAGGGTTGGGTCTCGCACCATAACATCGATATCTGGAGGCAGTCCGCACCAGTGGGCATGGGTATGGACTTTGCCGACCCTACCTGGGCGAACTTCGCAATGAGCGGCCCGTGGCTGTGTTCGCATATCTGGGAGCACTATCTCTTCACCGGCGATAGAGGCTTCCTCACGGCCGCGTATCCGATCCTGAAGGGGTCGGCCGAGTTCTGCCTCGACTGGCTGATCGAAGATGGCCAGGGCCACCTGATCACGTGCCCTTCGGTCTCGACAGAGAATACGTTTCGAGCGCCGGATGGAAAATCGGCGCAAGTAAGCGCGGGCTGTACCTATGACCTCGCGGTGATCAAGCAGATCTTCGCAACGGTGACCGAAGCCAGCAAGATACTTGGCGTGGAGACAGCATTCCCCGAGAAGCTGGCCGCCGCCGAAGCGCGTATGCCCGAGTACAAGATTGGCAGATGGAATCAACTGCAGGAGTGGTCGGTAGACTTCGAAGAAGACCAGCCGGACCAGCGGCATATGTCGCATCTCTACCCGGTCTATCCGGGAGCGGAGATCACACCGCGCAACAACCCAAGGCTTGCGACTGCGGCAAGAGCTTCTTTACAGAGGCGGCTCGACCACGGCGGTGCCTACACAGGATGGAGCCGCGCGTGGGCGATCTGCCTGTGGGCGCGGCTCGAAGATGGCGACAAGGCGTGGGAGTCGCTGAAGCTGTTGATGGAGCACAGCACCGGGGCGAACCTCTTCGATACGCATCCTGCCGAGGGCGGAGCGATCTTCCAGATCGATGGCAACTTCGGCGCGACTGCAGGCATGGCGGAGCTCTTACTGCAATCCCATGATGGAGAGATATCGCTGCTGCCTGCGCTGCCCGCTGCGTGGAAGGATGGCAGCGTGCGCGGCCTGAGGGCGCGAGGTGGCGTGGAGGTGTCGCTCCGCTGGAAGGAAGGCCGCCTCGTCGATGCAGAACTCTTCGCAACGCGGGCGGGTACGCATACGATTCGCGTACCAGAGGGTACCCCAGTCGTTGGAGCCACTGGAAACGGAGAAACAATCACCGTAGAGTTAGCGGCGGGGCAGCGTTATCCGTTAGAGCTCATCTATCAACTAGAATAAAATGCCTCGTCGATGTCTACCGCCCTGTGCCCCATTCATCGCAGTCTTACCGCGATGAGAGGGTGAACCACCACGGATCTACCCCAGGGCAGGGTAACTCCGCAATGAACAAAGACCGTTCGCTCCCGCGAATACCCACTCATCGCATAAAACAAAAGCGCGATGAATGGGGCACAGAGAACAGGACACAACGCGCAGCAGTGGGCGCGATCAGCCTCTAAATCGCCTCGTCGATATCGACTGCACCGAGCTTGGCCTGGAACTCCGCGTCGGCGGCGTTTCTTTGCGTATGCAGCGATGCGAGTTCGCTGCGCAGCGCGGCGAGCTTATCCTCCTGAGCGTTGAGTTCACCGGTGTAACGCTTGAGAAGATCGCGCTCCTCCGCGCTGCCCTTGAGCGCCTTCATGTTCTCGCGGAGCCGGTCCTGATCCTTCGTGATCTCAGCCACGTCGGACTCGCGGGCGCGAATCTGGTCGTCCAGTCCAACCACCTTGTTATGGATGTCGAAGACCGGTTGCAGCGCGGCGAGGACAGCAGGGCTGGCCTTGGCGTTCTTGATGAGCAAGGTAATCTGCTCGATGGAGCGGTCGACGAGGCGGATGTACTCGTAGTTGGTGTGGCGTTCGCCGATGTGCAGCCGCACCGTCTCCTGCGGCTTGGTCGCGACGCGGAAGCGGTAGACGGTGGACGTGGTCTCGGCAGGCTTGGGGTCGGAGTCAAGCGTCCAGCCCTGGCGAACGGGCTGCTCGACGATCACGAGGCGCGGATCGGGAGCGGCGTTGTGAACGAGGTATTCAACCTCGGCGACATCGGTTGAGGACTCGGTGAGCATGCCGTTCTTGATGGTGAGATGGATGACGCGACGGGTGTTGTGGGAGTAGTCCGTGGTGACGCGCACGGCCTGATCAGCGGCATAGGAGAGCAGGCGCTTCTCGCCGGGATGGATCGGGTCAAGCAAGCCTTCGCCACCGAAGCTGCCGTTCTCGACGATGGAGAAGCTTCCGCGGTCGAGGGTGAGATTGGAGGAGTTGGTGAGCCAGAGGGCACGGAGCGCGACGGGCTCGGACGGAGACCACAGGGTGACGCGCTCGACGGGAAGCTTGGTCTGAAGGATGGGGACGAGGGCGGACTCGTTCTTGCGGATGGTGATGGGGTCGGTGAGGGAGTACTCGAAGAAGTCGTCGAAGGCGGAGGTGGTGGTCTGCGGGGAGGTGGAGTCGGCGGCGGCTTGCTCGTAGTTAGGTACCGGGGGAGTGCCGATGCCTCCCATAACGCCGCCCATGACACCGGCGGAGCCAACCCCGCCCCCGCTTGCATAGCCATAGCCGGCTACGCCTTTCGAGATCCTTGCAAATTTGTCGAGACGATCGAAGTTCCGCCCCTGCACTGCCTGAGCACTAACTGTGACGCTCTCGTTAGCGCTTCCCGGAGGCGGAGGTGGTGCTGGCGCAACTACATCCTGTGGCGTGATATCGCCCGACTCATGCGTCTGCGGGCTCAATTGCGCTTCCGCGGGCAGAGGAATCTCGGGCCTGCGTGTGTAGTACGGCGTAGACAGCGGCTGGATAAACGACTGCGGCGCTCCAGCGATCAGATCAAGATGCACGTTGGTCCAATCAGAGCCAGTGGTGTTGTCAACAACAGACCAGCCCTGCAACGTCGCATCCGTAGCGTTCTGCGAGAAGAGAATGCGATAGGTCGACTTCCAGACCGGCACCTCCGAGATGTAGGAGACGCGTAGTTCGCGCGCGCCGGTTCCGCGATCGAGCAGCGTCAGATGGCGAAGGCCCTGGTTCCGGGTGCTGGCGAGGAGTTCAAGGTAACGGGTGACATCGGTGTGCAGCGAAGTATCGAGGAGCATGACAGAGACCGCCGGGGTCAACTCAAGGGTGCGGACCTGGCCGCTCTCGGAGATGACGGTGACGAAGCGGCGGTCATCGTTGGCGGAAGAGCTGGCATCGCTGTCCTTCGACTTTGCAGCGCGGAGGTCGATAGAGAGCAAACGGCCCGTAATGGCTGCGCCGGCTCCCGTTACCGAGACACGAGCGCCGCGGATGGCGTTGTAGAAGTCAACGTCGGAGGGATCGCCATTCAACGCCAGTGGGAGCGTCTTCAACTGCTGGTCAAGCGGAGTCGTAGAGTTGTAACCGGCGCCTGAGATCCTGCCACCGTTCAGGTCAATGGCGGTCAGCGATTGCAGCACATCATTCAACTGAGCGGAGGTGAAGTCGATGGTCACCGACTGATCGCCTGCGACATGGCCGACGTGCTCGAAGAATCCAACGCCGTTCTTGTAGAGCGCCACCCGAGTGATGGGAAGCTCGTTGCTGTGGGCTTCGGTTCGAGCTTCGGACTTTGGGAGGAGCTTGCGGGCTTGGGGGTTCGTTTGTGCGACGGCCGAGGCAGCGAAGGCGAGGAGAACGAAGGATGCGCGCAAGAGTGTCTTCTCCGGGTAAAGCTCTGTTAGCTTAGACCGCAGATTGCACTGGAATGTTCCCGCCTAGGTAAAAACATTTGTGGCCGCAAAAAGGAACGGCACCCCGTCCCCGCGCGAGTTTGGCGCAAAGGAACGGGGCGCCGTCTTTGAGGCAGGCAAGGCGTTTCCGGCTTACAGACCGCCGCCTACACCTACCAACTCGCCGGTCACCCAGCCGGAGTCGTCAGACGCGAGGAAGACAGCAACTTTGGCGATATCGTCTGGAGCTCCGACGCGGCCAAGCGGGGTCTGTGCGACCATACCGGTCTCGAAGTCCGACTTCATCACGCCAGCAGCGTGGGTGCCTTCGGTCTCGACCAGGCCGGGGTTGATGGAGTTGACGCGGATCTTACGCGGGCCAAGCTCCTTCGCAAGCACCGAAGTGATCGAGTCCACCGCGCCCTTGGTCGCCGTGTAGATCACGGTGCCGGCCGGGTTGAGGCGGCTGATGATGGAGCCGATGTTGATGATGCTTCCACCCGCACCGATGTGCTTGGCCGCCGCCTGCGTGGTGAGGAGCAGGCCGAGTACGTTGATGTTGAAGTGCTTGTGGAAGGACTCCTCGGTGACCTCTTCGATAGTGGAGAAGCCATAGACGCCGGAGTTATTGACGAGGATGTCGAGCTTGCCGAAGTCCTTGATGGCGGCATCGATAATTCCCTGAGCTTCAGCAGCCTTCGAAACATCGCCGCCTACAGCGACCGCCTTGCCGCCAGCTTTGGTGATCTCCGCAACGACCGCGTCCGCGCCGGCCTTGCTCGATGCGTAGTTGACGACGACCGAAGCACCCTCGGCAGCATACGACTTCGCGATGGCAGCGCCAATACCCTTCGATGCGCCGGTGACGACGGCGACCTTACCTGTAAGCTTGCTCATTTCCAATCTCCTGTAGATCTCTCTTCTTGCCCGGCGGCCCGATCGGCTGGCCTCAACCTGTAGCTGTCCATGAGATGGAAGAGTCTCCACAGAAGATTCATAAGTTCCGCAACAATGAACTATTGAACAATTCGATATAGCAGGGTAGGATTTGATGTATGAGGCCCCTGCTCCATCCATCGATTGAAGACATTACGGTCGAGGGGATTCTCCACGTTCTGTCCGACCCGGTTCGAGTGGCGATCTTTACCGACATCGCCATGTCGAACTGCTCTCAGAACTGCACGAATTTTGCGAGCATAGGGGACCGCTCGATCCCCAAGTCAACGCTCTCGCAACACTTCAAGGCGCTGCGAGAGGCAGGGCTGATCCGCAGCGAGCGGCATGGGGTGGAGATGCAGAACGTGTCCCGCTGCAGCGAGGTCGATGAGCGCTTCCCTGGCCTGCTGGCGTCGATTCTAAAGGCCTACACCGAGCAGATCGCGGCGCAGAAGTCTGCGGGAAAAGCCTCGCGACGCAAGGCAGTCCGGCGGGTCGCTCAGTAAGCCGCGCTGGCTGAGCGCGGCTACGGTTGCACGTTGCGCGCCTAGGCGATGGCGTTCTTCGCGATCGTGGCCTTGTAGAACTCCGAGCTCAGCTTGGGTGTTCGCTTCTGCGTCTTGAAGTCGACATAGGTGATGCCGAACCGCTTGCCATACCCGTCAGCCCATTCGAAGTTGTCGAGCAGGCTCCAGAGGAAGTAGCCCTTCACTGGCACGTCTTCCGAGAGGGCGCGATGGAGTTGCGTGAGGTAGTTGCGCAGATACATCACACGGTCGGTGTCCAGCACGTGGCCTTCGTCGTTGAGCACGTCGGAAGAAGAACAGCCGTTCTCCGTGATGTAGAGTTCCTTTGGCTTCCACAGCTTCGATACCAGCTTGGGAGACCAGTAGAGCGCCTCCGGACCGATGGTGAGCCACGGGCTGAGCATGTGCGGATACGACGCCGGATCGCGGACGACCGAGTAGCCAACTTCTTTTGTTGAATCCGCCCGCACCCATGTGGGCTGGTAGACGTTGAGGCCGACGAAGTCCAGCGGGCTGCCGATGATCTTCAACTCTTCCGCGGTAAACTTCGGGGCATCGGGACCGAGGCGCTTCAGGTAAGCGTCCGTGTACTTGCCCTCCATGATGACGGTCAGATACTGCGCGTTCTGTTCGCGCATCCCGATCTCTGCTGCCTTGATGTGCTCGGGCGTTTCGAGCACGGGGCAGGTCGCCTGCGCGTTGTCGGCGAGGCCAATCTTCGTTCCGGGCTTCGTCGATGCGCGAAGTGCCTGCACGGAGAGACCATGACCAAGCACGGCGATATGGTTCACCTGCGCAAACTTCTGTGCGCTTACGCGGAGGCCGGGAGCGTGCATGCCGTTTTGATAGCCGAGCTCGGTGAAGCTGCGAATCTCGTTCATCGTCATGAAGCTCTTCACGCGGTCGGAGAGCTTGCCGCCCATATAGCCTGCGTAGTCGGCGAAGGCCTTCGCGGTGTCGGGATTCTGCCAGCCGCCCTTGTCTTCAAGCGCCTGCGGAAGATCCCAGTGAAAGAGCGTGCAGAAGGGTTGAATTCCGGAGGCGAGCAGTTCATCGACGACGCGGTTGTAGTAGTCGACGCCTGCCTGATTGGGCTGACCGACGCCGCTGGGGAAGATCCTCGACCAGGCGACGGAGAAGCGGCAGCCGCGCAGGCCCAGAGACTTCATAAGGGCTACATCTTCTTTATAGCGATGGTAGCTATCGGTGGATACGTCGCCGGTGTCGCCGTTAGCGACCTTGCCCGGCGTGTGCGAGAAGGTGTCCCAGATCGTCTTGCCGCGGCCGCCCTCGTTCACTCCACCTTCCACCTGGTAGGAGGCCGTCGCCGATCCCCAGAGAAAACCGGCCGGGAACTTCTTCTCCGTCACACCCATGGCCGCGCCAAGCGCTGCATGTTGGGCGTTCGGATCGAGCTTCGCAGCTCCGGCGGGTAGAGACAACGCTCCTGCGGCCGCGCTGAGCAGGCGCGCGAATGATCTTCTGGAAATAAAGGGGGCCAAAGAAATTCTCCTGCTAGGCAAGCTACACGTTTTAGATCACCCCGCCAAGTGGTTGCGGCATCGGTATTCCAAATGCGCGCGTATCCCTCAGGCGCTGAGCTCTAACGACACGTGAGATGGGTCTTCGGCACCATACTCCACCCGGTTTCGTCCCCTCGCCTTGGCGCGATAAAGGGCCTGGTCCGCGTCTGCGATGAGATGTTCTGGTGTAACCGGCCCGCCTGACCAGATGGCAACGCCAATGCTGCACGTAACGGTGATCTCGCGGTCGGCGAGCAGGATAGGAGACTCTGAGACTGCTCGCAGGACGCGTTCGCACGCCTCCGAAGAGGTTGTGCCTTTCAGACCAGAGAGCACGATCAGAAACTCTTCGCCGCCGTACCTGCCGATGACATCCGATTTCCGGATGGACGCTGCAAGACGCCCGGCGCACTCCCGCAGAACCACATCTCCGGCAGGGTGGCCGTAGGTATCGTTGATACTTTTGAAGTGGTCGAGATCGACGATGAGGACACCGAAGTCCGCAGACCTGTCCTTCGCGGCTTCGACGATGGCGGCGAGTTCGGCGATGACGGTGTTTCGGTTCAAGAGTTGAGTCAGCCCGTCGTGGGTCGCGAGAAAGCGGAACTTCTGTTCGCTTTCAACGATGATGCGAGTCTGCTGACGAACCCGGACCCGGAGCATCGATACCCATATAGCGGCAAGGACGATCGCCGAGAAGAGCGCGGCACTGAGAACAAGCAGGTGGCCGGCAGTCCACCATGAGCCAGTTTTGAGAACCACGATATCCCGCGGTGATCGCAAAAGGATGCTGAAGGAGGTTGGGTTGCGGTCGAATCCGACGTTGACAGCGCAGATTCCCGTCACCAGAAGAACGCTTCCGATACGAAGATCTTCTTTTGAATCCGCACGACCGGGAGTCCGGGGCAGGAGTACATCGAAGACACTGCCGTTCGAGACCATCGTCCAGATTCGCTGGCCCACCTGCATTCGGCTCTCGATGACCTTTCCCTGCAGTTGAACGAGCTGCTGGTCGAACTCGACGTGAGTAAACTCACCGGGACGGTCGAGTACCTTTGAAGCGTCGATGGCGGCGGGTGTGACTGGTTGCTGGCCGCCAATGACCCGGATGTACCCATCCGAGAGCACAGGCGAGTAGTCTCCCATGAGCGGGAAACCGACCGCTTCCACCCGCTGGCCGGGGATGATCTTGAGGGTTGAAGAGGTCTGAACGCGAATACCGTCGCCAGCTTCCTGAAGATAGAGAAAGTGTCCAGAGTCCTGATAGGTGACGACGCCGGAGATCCTGACTCTGTGACGGGTCCTGCCGAACTGGAGGACACTGCGGATGGAAGATAGCGGGAGCGAGAAAGGATCAGCCACGGCTGGTTGGAGAATCTTGAGGTCGTTCGAGGACGGCACGAGGAGTCCGGCTCCGACGAACTGACGTCTCTCATTGAAGTCGCTGATGCATACGCCCTGTAGCCGAACGGTTGCGTCGACCAGGTTCCCGGAAAGACCCTTTCCATTGTCCAGGAGCAGAACACGTACCGTGCCGCCGCCAATGTCGAGGATGAGCACAAGTTCGGGCCTGCCGTATACGGTCAGACTGCTTACGACCCGGACGACTCCTTCGACCTCAATCCTCTGGCTATCCTGTTCGCCGCCCATGAGATCCGCATGAACCACGCGACGGGCAGGCGGCAGCGGACCGGTTCCCAGCACCTTAACGCGGGTTGCGACAACGATGGGAGCAAAGTGGCCAGGTCCAGTGAATCCAGAGAGATCGACCCTGTCGCCTACGTGTACTTCAGTGTCACTTTGCTCCACATCGATCCCGGCGGTGGAGTCCTGAATGAAGAACGACCGGGGGTATCCCGATACCGCCGTCACGATGCCGACGATGTGAACGCGCCCGCCAATCGCTTTGTGGCCGCTTGCAAGTGCGCGAACCTGGCCGGCGCTACTTAGCGGGGGCGAGGTCTCGGATGCCTGTGCAAGAGTACTTTGTGCTTGCGTTTGCGCTGTAGAGGACGCCATGGGAACCAGCATCGACAGGACGATCCACATCAGACAGCGTGACCTGCTCACCTCCGGACTTTTCGCTGCTTTGCTCACTATGCTGTCCCGAGGACGACTCTGTTGACGACCTGGGTGGGCTTACTGGGTTCTATCATGTCTCTTTACTCCGCGTTATAGATAGAGACTTCTGCATTTGCTTCCTAGTTCGTCACGCTATGCCTTCTAGCCAGTTACGTCTGTATGTTTTCGTACATAGGCTTCTACAACATTTGTTGGTACCACCCTTGGTTCTCGGAATTGTTGTAGGGTGCGCTGCGAAGTTTATGGCGGCCTGATCTAGCGAGACCCTTTCAGCTATAGCCGAGCTGGCATTGGTCGGCTTATGGTTAGGCAGTCCATGGCGTACCGTTGGGGTAGCTGAAATGTGCTAATCGGACTGAAATTTCCTCGCCCTCCCACTACAAACTGATCTCTATGTAAGATCGGCCAGGGAAGTCCATTCCGTGAGCAGCAAGTTTCAACACGCTACACAGGAAGTTGAGTTCTTGAACCATCGGGATCAGACGTGACGCGATCCTTCCATCGCTTGTGCGAAACACTTCGCCAAGTGAGCTCGGGAGGCTACCTTCGCGCAGCGGCTCGCATATCGAAGGCGACCGCTTCGAGGAAACGTTCCGGATTTGTGCCTGCGGGGATCGATATCTGCATCTTGGCCGCGATGCGGGTCGCGATCTTTGCCGCCATCTCTTCGCGCGTTGCGATCTCCAGATCAAGCGAGCGAGCGAGGAAGGCATCGATCACGTTGAGGTCCTGTACCTGCAGGCGCGCAACCGCATCGGCGGGAAGCGGTATCTGGCCCGAACGCTCGGGCTGCGGGAATTCCTGGAACGGCGCAGGAGCGTAAAGCGCCGCGGTGAATGTCCGGCTGTTGTGGGCAAGGAGCGGCTGGTCCTCCAGGCGATCATGAACGACAAGCGTACCCGCGACGAAGTCCCCCAGTCGCTTCTGCTGCTTGTTGCAGAGCATCGTGATCACGCCAATAAGATAAAACGGCTGAGAGTCCACGACGCGGAGAAGGTTCCGCGCGAGGGCCTCGAAGAGCGTGACCTGCCTGCCGGTGTCTTTGATGACCCGGATCTTGAACAGCTTCTTCCCCGGAGTCTGTCCATTCCAGAAAGCCTCGAAGAGCGAGAAGTAGCCCCAATACAGGAGAAAGTAAAAGAGGATGACGGCAGCGATGAACCATTTGGCTGCGGTCTCGGGGTTCACGTTCGACGCTTGCGGTGCCGCCGTCTGGCCGCCGTTGGTCGCGACCGTAACGACGACAAAGAACAAAAGGAACAGAACCATCACCGCGACAAATTGGATGATCGAGTCGATCAGGATCGCGAGGAAGCGGCTGCCGATTCCGGCCACAGGAAACCGAAGCTCCACCTGCTCCGGCGTTTCGATGTTAAGCTGATCGGTAAAGCTGCCGTATTGGCTCATCGCGAAACGTCCATCCCCTATGATCTCGAACCGCTGGATTGCGCTGCGCAAGGAAAACTGGAGCCGCCTGGAACTGCTGCTGCAGCAGGTCGAATCGGGCGGCCTGAAGATGCTGTCCGGGGACGAACTACGCGACCTCGGTCTGCTCTACCGCCAGGCCGCGGCCGATCTCTCCGCTGCCCGCGCCGACGACGCCTCCCGCACACTCGAAGCGTACCTTAACAAGCTGGTGAGCCGGGCACATAATTTTGTCTACTCCGGACGAAGGTTGAATGGCCGCGCGATCTGGCTGTTCTTCGCGGTCGATTATCCCCGGCTCTTTCGGCGGCTCTTGCCCTATACGGCGGTGGCACTGTTGATCTTCCTTGCGGGCGGCGTGCTGGGAGCGATCCTCACTGTCGTCCGGCCGAACTTCATGCACGCCATGCTCGGGCCGCAGATGGTGGACACTATCGAGCACCACAAGATGTGGACGGACTCAATTCTGTCGGCCAAGCCGCAGGCCTCGAGCGCCATCATGACCAATAACATCTCCGTCTGCTTCACCACCTTTGCGGCAGGCATCTTCGCGGGACTGGGAACGGTCTGGCTGCTCTTTCAGAACGGCCTATCGATGGGTGTCATCAGCACAGCCTGCGGTCAGCACCATATGGCGCTGAACATCTGGAGCTTCGTCGCGGCGCACGGCGCGCTGGAACTGCCGAGCATCTTCATCGCTGGCGGAGCAGGGCTAAGGCTAGCGACGGGCCTTCTGTTTCCAGGAATGCTGCGGCGCAAGGATGCGCTGGCACTGGCCGGTGGTGAGGCCATCCGCCTGCTCGCAGGTACGGTTCCCATGCTCACCATAGCCGGCATCCTCGAGGCATTCCTTTCTCCTTCGGGTGCTCCGGTAGCTCTCAAGTTCTCCGTCTGCGGATTTCTACTGGTTGGGCTTTCGTTCTGGCTGAGCGAGGGTGGACGGGAAGCACCGGTTCGCGCGGAGTTAACCAAACCCATTGAAGCTACGGCGTGAGTCTCAAAATATCTCGAACCTCTATTCAAACCAAGGAGTATTCATGCGGATCGTTTGTAAGATCGCTGTGGGAGTCGGCTTGGGCCTGATGGTTGGACAACTGTTTGCGCAGACTCCGGCGAACTCTTCCGACTGGCCGCAGTTGGCGCGTTATCGGGCGGACAATGCCGCCCTTGCACCTCCCGCGCCTGGGGAACAGCGCGTCGTCTTCTATGGCGACTCGATTACCGACGGCTGGGGACGCATCGAGGACACGGGAACCTTCTTCCCTGGAAAGCCTTATGTGAATCGCGGCATCAGCGGCCAGACCACGCCGCAGATGCTGGTGCGCTTCGAGCAGGACGTCATTCATCTGCACCCGGCAGCGGTCGTCATCCTTGCAGGAACGAATGATATCGCCGGAAACACTGGCCCTTCGACACCGGCGATGATCGAAGACAACTTTCGTGCGATGACGGCGATTGCCCGGCAGAACGGCATCAAGGTGGTGCTGGCTTCGATCACGCCTGCATTCAGCTATCCCTGGAAGCCGGGCATCGCCCCGGCCGCAACGATCCGTGAAGTGAACGGATGGCTGAGGGACTTCTGCGCGGTGCAGAAGCTGGTGTACCTCGACTACTACTCGGCGATGGCCGATGAGAAAGGCGCGATGAAGCCTGGGCTGGCCAAAGACGGCGTGCATCCAACGGCGGCGGGCTATGCGATTATGGGGCCGCTTGCGGAGGCTGCTATAAAGCAGGCTTTCGCAAACTAGCGCAGCACTAATGTTCAGATAAGCCCCTGCGCCTTTATCTCTAAATACTTCGTGATCGCGGCTGCGCCAACCTCCCCTGGCGTAGTCTCGACCACCAGCACACCCTGCTGACGCAGCTTCACGATCGATGCCCTGCGGCGCTCCAGTATCTCCTGTGCTGCGGTTGATGCAAACATCTCTTCGGCATTCGCAGGCTCGCGTGTGCTGAGTGCTTCCAGTTCCGGATGCTGGAGCAGCACAAGCACCACGAGATGGTGACGGACGAGCTCGGAGGCCGCCGTAACGACCTCCGGACGGCCAACGCTGTCCGCCATCTCCGTGACCCAGAGAACGAGACCTCTGCGGCGCTGCAGGTTCTTAAGGCGCGAGACCGCGTTCAAGTGATTCGCCTCCGAACGCTCGCTCTTCGTCTGCGAGAGCAGGTCGACCATGATGCGCAGATGGGGTGCGCCGTTTCCCGGCAGAAGTTGCTGCTGGATGGCGCGGCCGTAGGTGAGCAAGGCAAACTTATCACCTGAGCTTCCGATGACCTGCGCCAACATGAGCGCGGCGGTGGCGGCCTGGTCGAGCTGCGTGACGATGAGGTCTTGCTGGCCGGGATCGGATGCCGCGTGCTTCAACTCAAATGCGGTTCGCGAGAGTCGTCCCGCATCGATGACAACCCAAACCTGCTGGCTGCGCTCGGTCGTGAACTGGCGCGTAATTAGCTTGGCCCGCCGCGCCGTCGCGGTCCATGAGATGTTTCTCAACTCATCGCCACGCTGATAGTCACGCAGGCTCTCGAACTCGCGTCCAATGCCGCGCAGACGCAGGCGGCGCTTCTGCAGGTCTATCTGCCGCGCGCGCATGAGATAGAGTTCGGTGTTGGAGGTGCCTTGCTCCGACGCGGGAAAGATGCGGATCTCTTGCTCGCAGTCGCAGACCGCCCATCGCTCGACCAGGCCCAGCGCGCCTTTGTAGCGCAGATAGATCTTGCCGAGCTCGACATCGCCGCGTTCTCGTGGAGAGACGGTAAGCGACGCCTTGGCCGCTTCGCGAGGAAAGGCGGTCAGCGTCACCGGTCTGGGCATCTCGATGAGGGCGGGGTGCAGATCATCTGTAACTGTGATCGTTACAATTCCGTTCGAGAGCTGGCTGATCTCATACTCAATCTCCACCGGCTGGCCGATCGCCGGCGAGTGCAGGAACCTGCGAATGATGTTGATCTTCGCAGGCGTGACGAGAAGCATCGCATCGACAAGGATCAGCAGCGCAACCACTCCATCCCAGGCAAGCATGATCCACAACCTGTGCGGGTGAAAGAACTCCGGCACGGAGAACAGCAGCCCCGCGAGCAGGAGCGACAGGCCCCGGGCGGTGATGCCATAGCCCACGACGCGGCCCATGCGGCCGAACGTCCGGCCAGTCGCCGAGATCTGCTGCGGAATAAGCGTCTGCATCGCGGTCTACTTCGGTACCGGCGTAGCGGCGAGAAGGTCGGCGACGACGCGGTCGGTGTCGAAGCCCTCAAGCTCGGCCTCCGGGCGCAGCACGAGGCGATGGCGCAGGACAGGCCGCGCGGCATCTTTTACGTCGTCGGGGATAAGAAAGTCGCGGCCCTCTTTTGCAGCAAGAGCCTTGGCCACAAGCAGCAGACTCGCCGATGCGCGTGGCGATGCACCCAGCGTTATAGTCGGCCATTCGCGCGTCCGGCGGACCAACGCCAGGACGTAGTCGAAGAGCTCCGGCTCGACGCGGACTGCGCGAATCTCGCGACGCGCCTCCGCAAGCATGGCGGAATCGACGGCCACAATTGGCGTCAGTTCGAGGTCTTTTGGCGCGACGCTGCCATGGTGGCGCTCCAGCACCATGCGCTCCTCGGCAAGGGTGGGATAAGGGACGCGGATCTTCAGCAGGAACCGGTCGAGCTGCGCCTCGGGCAGAGGATACGTTCCTTCGAACTCCAGCGGGTTCTGTGTCGCAAAGACGGTGAAGTACTCGTCCAGCGGATGCGCCTCGCCGTCCATCGTGACCTGCCGCTCTTCCATGCTTTCGAGCAGCGCCGCTTGCGTTCGCGGAGGCATCCGGTTGATCTCGTCGGCAAGCAAAAACTGCGTAAAGACGGGGCCCTTATGAAGAGAGAACTCGTTGGTCTTAGGCGAGAAGACAGACGTACCCAGGATGTCGGCGGGCATCATGTCGGGCGTTCCCTGGACGCGCTTGAAGTCGAGCCCCAGGAAGCGCGAGAGCGTCTTGACCGCAAGCGTCTTAGCTACCCCAGGCACGCCTTCGAGTAGAGCGTGGCCGCCGCAAAGCAGTGTCAGCAGCGCCTGATCGACCATCTCATGCTGCCCGGCGATGACCTGCCCAATCTGTTGCCTCCCTTGCTCGAAGAGCTGTTCCGCCGCCTTCACTCCGCCTTGCTGAAACTCACTCACCTAGTCCGCTCCTGTCTCTCATCTTGTCATGTTTGCTTGAATTCGAGTCTCTTCTTGAGCGATTCGAGGTCGCTGTCCAGCGCCTTCACCAGGGCAAGCGCGGTCTTCGACGACAAGGATTTGTCGCGGTCTTCCATGGCCTGGGAGAGATGCTCCGCCATCGCCGACCAATCGCCGCCAAGCCTGGTGTGCGTCGCATCGGCAATCTCCTGCGGCGATCGGCGCAAGAGATCGAGCGGAAGACCGCAACGCTCATTCAAATAGCGAAGAAGACGGCGGTTTGCGCCATCGACCGCAACCTTGGTGGCACCCGCCTTGGCATAAAGATGGCCCATTGACTCGGCGAACTCAAGCGGCGAGCTGCGGACAGCCTGGAGGAGCGGGCGCACCGGGCCATTCCTGCGACCGAAGCTCAGGACCAGCAGAACTGCCACGAGCGCCGACTGGACGACCAGCGAACGAATGGGCAGGCCACGCGCCTGGTCCCACACCGAAGCTTCGCCGGCATGCAAAGACTCATCGAAGAGAACGCGCTGTCCGGGCGCTCCAATGCTGGCGAGCAGCAACTTGAGGCTCGCATCTTCTTTCAAGCCCCGATTGGTCATGGGCAGTGGACTACTCCACCAGACGGCCTTGCCAAGGCCGACGTGTACCTCCACCGCGACCGCGTCCGATCCGCATCGTTGCTGAACTCGGGTGGTGACGTTATCGTCCTGCCATCGAACTGGGTCCTCCATCGACACCTGGCCAGCGAGAGCCATCAAACCCTGGCCTTCAGGAGTCGTGAGGCAGAGACCTTTATTGATCTGCTCAGGCTCCGCAGTGGCGCCGCCAGGAATCAGGTACGCGCCCTGCACACCTGTGGCGAGGACCCGGCCGCCGCGATTCAGGAACTCCTCGATGGCACTCTTCACCTCGCTCACGTCTTCGGGCGGAACGACCGGATTCGCGAGTACGAGAGTGGTATGGGGAGCGTCGACATCGGCGAGCGCCTGCGTCGTGTCCGTCCATCGCTCGGCCGTGTATCCAAGCTGCGGCAAGAGCAGATAGGCAGCCTTCACCCCGGCTGATCCGCTGTTATACGAGGAGGGCGTCAGATCGTCATCTTCAGCCGAGGGCGCGAAGAAGCTGACGAGAAGGATCGCCGCCAGCATCGACCCCGCGAGAATAAGGACAAACCGCCTCTCGGTCCGGCCGATGCGAACATCGGAGTGCTGCTGGTTCGCCGTCGCCACGTTCAAGCGGACCTCAGTTCTTCGTAGACCGCAAGAGCGGCGTCATAGTCCTCGCGGACCGCCGGTGCGAAACCGTACCAGATGCGCTCCAGCGAACGCGTAAGGGCGCGCAGGGGACGATACTGCGGCGCGTCCGGAGAGACGAGGCGCAGGTACTCGCGCGGCGTGCGAACGTTGTTGGCTCGCCACACTCGGCGGGCCTCCAGTTCGGAGATGCTGGCCCAGTACAAGGCGTGTACCGCCTCGCGCCACTCGCCCGAGGCTGCGGCAGCTTCGGCCAGCTTTGCCCAGCTTCTTGAGGTCTCCTGCGAGTGGGTGATGGCAGCTCCTGGCTCCATCCGCACCGCGAGCCGCTGGCGATCCAGGATACGAAAGATCCACACCACAAGCCCGGCAAACGCGAGCAGGAGAAATCCATACATGATCACCGGCCCGAGCCATGGGGCACCACGCGCGAAGGTCGAGACACCACCGAAGATGCGGCTGAACCAGTCGAAGAACTTGGCGACCAGTCTGTCGCGGAGACCGTTTCCAGTGACGCGGCGAAACTCCGAGGCCGCGAGCACCTTGTCGGCGCTGGATCGGGCGTTCTTGAAGTCGACCCGTGGAGCGCTTTTCTCCACTCCGGCCTCGCGCATCTGCTCTTGCAGCCGCTCCCCCGCCGCGCGAAGCAGCTTCTCGCGATCCGCGAGCTTCGGGTCTTTGGCCTTGAGAATCAAGTCCCACAGCCAGCTCCAATGGACCTCGAACGCCGCTTTCCCATCGCGTGCCGGAACGCGGTCGTTGCCGCCTACCTTGGCGGGGTCGCACACAGAGGGGTTCTGATTGCAGGCAGAGACGAGTTCGCTCAGCAAACTCAGGTGCGCCTTATAGCCTTCCAGGGTGCCCGCAGAGGGTTGTTGCGCGGACGATGTCTGCGCGATGCCAGCCGAAACCGCAAGGCAGAGCGCGAAGATCACTTCGATCCGAAAACGATGCGAGAGCAGGCGACGCATGCGGTCAGGGATGCTCCGGAGATTCAACCGCTGCGGCAACCGGGTCTACGAACGGAACTGTTTCGACGGGAATCGAGATGGGGGTCACCGCAGGTGCGGGGCCAGAACGCTCTATCAGGAACTCGATGTCGAAGCCTTCCTTGCGCACCCGCTGGTCGATGTAAAAGAGACAGAGTCCAATCGCGCCTACCGGGCCGAGCACGGCGCTGGCGACGAATCCAACGGCGAGGCCGAGCGCCTGTCCCAGCAACAGTTGTGGGGCACCTTTTGCACGGACAAGAAGAATCAGGAGCGGGCTCTCGATGGCGAGGACGACGAAGTAGAGAACGGTAATGAAGAGGAATAGCAGGAAGATCCGGCCTTTGCTTCCGGCGGTCAGAACCTTGCTGCGACGCATCGCCGCTCGCACTTTGAGGTCCTCCATCACAGCGGCAGGCACGCCGAAGGAGTTGCGGATGTACGCGATGATGCCGTAGAGGAGACTGAGCGAGGCCAGAAAGAACATGATTCCAGCGATCCACATCTTGCTCTGCATTCCCAGGCTAAAGATGACGATGGGCGGAATGATCAGCAGCGTGAAGATCCAGCCGGCGCTCCATAACTGCCATAGCGAGATACCGAAGAATCTCGCCCAGCGCGCGGAGACGGCACGGAAGGCAATCTTCATGGAGGTAACGTCGCCGAGATAGATAGCGGAGACCGCAGAGGTCGTGGCAGCGTGCGTGACCCCGTACACTGCGAAGTAGAGGATGCTCGAGACCAGGGAGAGCGCGACAAAGACTGCACCCAGCATGATGCTGTGCGGGTCGGCTGCGGGGCCAGTCATATGCGCCAACGTGAAGATCCCGAAGAAGTGCTGGTAAAGCAGCTTCAGCAACTGCATGACAACGTTCGCCCCGGCCGCAATCGAGGCCAGGCCGACGAAGAGCCAGAAGTTTGAGCGGTAAAGATAGAAGGTCCGGTCGAGTAGTTCGCCGGTCGTCAAGGGGCGAAGCTCATACCGTGATGGTGTAGGAATAGCCGGCGGTGGAGGAGCTGCGATGTAGCCCTCTCCGCCCGATCCATCTGCTGTGAACCAAGCCTGATCGGCCATCGTGCGCTCTCCGGAGGTACAACTTATCTGTCGTTCGGGGTTGAGGCAGATACTAGCACAGCCGCCTTTCCCTGAGGTATTTCTCCTTCCTCGGGAGGGCCACCTTCCGTAATGCAGGAGGATGCGGGGATACTCCGTGGGCCCAGGCCGCTTGCATCCATAACAAGCTGTATACCGTGCCAGATGAGCGGGATACGCATCGCGGCACCAGCGATTGCCCAGAGGAGATGGAGGTGTTCGAGCGCTCGGCCCAGCGCCCGGACCTCGTCTACGCTGCCGGAACCGTCCTGCGGCCGATAGCGCATGCGGCGGATCGTTCCCCGTGGCAGCCGCTCCGCATCGACGATCTCTAATCCAATCGGGTTGCGGGATTCCAGCCATTGCCGCAGCTCGCTGCACGGGCTGCAGCTAGCGGCGATGTAGAGGGTTGCAGGCGTACCGGTATGGAAAGGACGCCATCGCGGGAACCAGTTGCGGACCTGAGCGCGATACTCTTGCCACTGGTCGCCGAAGCGAAGTCTAAGGTCCCGGCGTTCGTCCCAATCGGCGATACCGGCGCTATAGATGACGGACATGGCGGCGGCCGACACCAACCAGCCATTATGCAACAGACCAGCCCAGCAGACCATGACGAGGGTACACGACGCCTGCATCGGATTGGCAAGGTAACGGTAGATGCCGCTGCTGACCAGGCGCTTTGGCGGATCATAAGGGATCGGAGTTCCGCCGCCGCGCGTAGCGAACTCCATAACGGCGGCGACTCCGGGCAGGGCCAGGAGAAACACCGCCTGGAGGCTTAGCTGAAGCTGCCATCGTGGAAGTTTCAGCAAGGGCGTCCAGCCATCGCCCGGGCGTAAGACGAAGACGATCTCCGGGACCACGAAGAGGAGGAGCAGACCCGCTGTGACGGTCTGCAAAGCCGCCCGCGCTTTGAGATGAATGCCTTGCTCGGTCCAGCGGGCGAGACAGATCGCAGGCAAAAGGACGAGTCCAACGCAGAGTGTCTCACCCAGGAGCCAGGCCGGCTGGAGCTGCACGACTGAGTTGCAGAGCGGCATCAGGATGAGGTCGACCAGGGCAAAGATCGCCAGGACCCACCCGATCTTCAAACGGGAGACCGCGATCTGCGGCACCACTCCCCACAGAATGACCCAGCCGAGATAGAGTTCGAGCGGCATGCCGCAGAGGCTGACGCCGGCATCTGGGAACGTCCACCAGCCTTCGAGTTGGTTCAGGCGTTGCACCGCCAGGAGCGTCACCGCTGCCCACAGAAAACTCAAGAGCAGAGCGGCGAACTGACGTGAACGTCGGGCCGTAAGAAGACCCGACAGCACGGCGGCCATCAGCGGAAGATAGAGCGCGGCGGCACGGGCCCACGCTATCTCGGTCATGGCTCTGTCCCTGGAGTAAGGTCTTTGTCTGGGTCGGCATTGGCCGTGATGAGATACTTGACCGCTTCGCGTACGGTCGCTCGCTCCCATGGAACGAAGTACCACGCCGGATCGAGCTGCCTCGAGAAAGTCACCTTCCAGGTAACAAGGGTGCTTCTCGCGTCGACTGGCACCCACGAGACATCGGAGCTCTCCCAACGCAGCCACTGGGTGAGCTTGCTGGCGTCGCTCACGGTTTCGAAGCGGACGGAGTTGCGGTCGCCTCCGGTTACGCGCATCACAAGGTCTCCGGGAGGATCGCCTTCGGCCCCAGAGAAGTGAATCGTCCTGGTCGCGCCTTCCTGCAGACCGCTTCCCCAGGCGGCCAAGGGGCGGGGAAATCCTATCGCTAGGTAGCTCGGCAAGGGTTGGGCAATCCTCGGACTGAGGGCCAGTGTCGCTTCCACATCCGCGGCCGGCGCACGGACAACACGAGAGACCGTCACAGACTGTTCGCGATCAAAGGTCAGCTCGGGGACTACGCCTTCCAGGCACATCGGCAGCAGAACGACGGCGACACAGCCCAGCGTCGCGGACTTCCGTATCTTGAGCCAGTCGACGAGCAGACCGATCACAATTCCGACGACGTAGAAAAGCGGCGCAGCGAACAGGATGCACAGGTAGCCTTCGCCCAGCAGGGGCGCAACGATCAGCAGGGCGAGAGTAATTCCCTTCACGATGCCGCCGGTGACCGTCCTTGTCTTCGGAGTCAGCGCAAGCAGAATGGCGAGTACGGCCGGGATGCCGAGGAACATGGCCGCGCTTTGGCCGAGTTGCATATGGCGCAGCAGGCGGTACAGAAATGCACCTACAGAAAAGGCGATTGCAAGTGCGATCACTTTATATCTGGACGGGTCCAGGAATGTCTCTTCCCGCTGCTGGTTGGCTTCTTCGTTACCGGTCATGCGCCTCAACCTCGCTCACGATATTTTTGAACACGATCAAATAATGCGCCCAGCAAGAATACCTGTCAAGATATTTTTGAACATGTTCTATTTATGTCCTGCAATGCGACGAGGCCCTCCATCGGTTCCTGCCAACGGTGAAGTATGAAACCATAAAAGAGCGTGAGATCGGCTACTGAAACAAATCGCTGTCATTCGACCATCGTCGTCCCCTGCTACAACGAAGCGGCCCGCTTCCGCCACCAGCCGTTTCTAGCGTTCCTGGCGGATGAGAGGCACAACGCGCGGCAGGTTGATTTTCTCTTCGTCAACGACGGCAGCAGCGACGCAACCTTGTCCGTGCTGGAATCGCTCCAGTCGGAGGCCGCAAAGATGGGATACCCCGGTCGCATTGCCATCCTAGACAAGAAGCGCAATGGCGGCAAGGGCGAGGCCATTCGCGATGGGATGGCGGCTGCGCTGTCTCCGGTCGGCCCAGCGCAGGAGGCACCCTGCGAGTACATCGGCTTCTGGGACGCGGACCTGGCCACACCGCTCTCGGCGATCCCGCAGTTTCTCGAGGTGATCGAGGGCCATCCCCACCTGCATATGATCTTCGGTTCCCGGATCCGGCTGCTCGGCAGAACCATTCGTCGCAATCCGGCGCGGCATTACCTGGGACGTATCTTCGCGACCGCTGCTTCGAAGACGCTTTCGCTGCCCATCTACGACACGCAGTGCGGCGCAAAGATCTTCAAGGCCACGCCGGATCTCGCACAGGTGCTTGCTTTGCCCTTCATCTCCCGCTGGATCTTCGACGTCGAGATCATCGCCCGCTACATTCAGCTTCGCGGGCGCGAATTCTGCTTCAACTCCATCTACGAGTTTCCACTGGATTCATGGGAGGATGTCGCCGGCTCGAAGGTGGGGCCATTCGACTTCTTCTACGCGGCCTTCGACATCCTTCGCATCTACCGGCGATACCTTGCGCGCTAGTTGACCGACCCTACGCCGTCCTGTGGGACTTCGAGGGTGCGCATGACCGGGCTTTTACTCTGACTGAAGTCATTGCCCTGCATCTGCACGTCATGCGAGTTGGCTCCGGAGACTTTCACAAAGACCCCAGTACCGACCGGCGCACGGTTGCCCTGGATGCGCGCGGACTGAGTGTTCCTTAGATCCATAAAGGGCTGCGAAGGATCGCTGGGAGTGCCGCTTACATCCTGCACAGACAACTGTTTCACGTCATCGCAGACGAGCATGGGCCGAGGGTCGTGGGTCTGCGAGGTGATGGTCACGTTCTGCAAGGTGAGTCCCTGCACGTGATGGGCATAGAGGCCGTAGGCCGGAAGCCGGCCAAACATCGTGGAGCCAGGGTAGCTGGTCGCCGCCTCTGGTACTGGATTCTGAAGCCATGCGAGATTGCCCGGCTCGACGGTAGTGATTGAGATGTCGCGCAGGGTGATGTTCTGAGGCTGCAGCTGGGGGATTCCAGTAATCGACGAAGTAATCGTCGCCCCGGTGGCCTGCACATTGGTGATCGTCACGTTTCGGATGGCGCCCGTGAGTGGAGTGGTGTTCGCCTGGGCGAGCTTTTCTTTGCCCGCGGTGGTCTGCAGACGAATGCAGATGGGAGCCCTGACGTTGGTCATCTTGATGCCCGAGTAGGTGACGCCGTCCACATAGGAGTTGTCCCACAACATCACCTGCGCTCCGGCGGTGGGCCTTTCGTTCTCCGGTCCGCTGGTCCCGTAAACTTCGCAGTTTTCAAAGGTCGTATTCACAATGGGAGCTGGGCCTTCGGGGCCGATGATCAGTCCGTTCGTGCAGGTACTGACACGGCAGTTCATGATCTTTACATTGCGGGAGGCCTGGTTGCCCTGGTAGAAGTTGCCGCTCTTGACGCAGATCGCGTCGTCTCCTGTGACGATGTCGCAACCATCGAGGAGAACGTCTTCGCAGGCCTGCGGGTCGATACCGTCGCAGTTGGAGGAGTTGATCGGATTCCTTACCGTGACCTTGCGTATAAGCACCTGCTTGCATCCGATGGGGCGCAGGGCCCAGCCGACGGCGTTCTGCAGCGTGATGTTCTCAACGTGCAGATTGGTGACATTGCCCATTTCAACCATCGGCGATATCTGATGGACTCGCTGCGTACCGAAGGCGGCTACATCGCGCCACTGATCCTGGGGAGCGACGGGAGGACGCGGCTTGGCGACGATGTAGTTTGGGCTGTTGCCGTCGATGGTGCCTGGGCCGAGGATCGTAATGTTCTGCGCGTTCAGAGCGAAGAGGAGATGAGCTCCAACGGAGACCTTGGTGATGGCCACGGCGTCGGCTGGGAGGACGAAGTCGGAGTAGTTGGGGCTTGCGAGGATCTTGGCTCCGGCCTGCAACTGGAAGGTCACGTTGCTCTTGAGCCGGACCAGCCCGGTGACGTATGTTCCCGGGCCGAGCAGGACCGTGCCACCGCCCGCCGCTGTGCAATCGTCAATCGCCTGCTGGATGGGTTGAGTGTCGAGCGTTACGCCATCGCCTTTCGCACCGTAGCGACGTGGATCGAAGATGAGCCCTGATTGCCCGCCATATGCGGCGAAAGGCTGCGCCCATGTTTGAGTGCTTGCGGCCAGAGCAGCGGCTGTCGCGGCTGCGGTCTTCATCATGGATCTGCGACTCAAGCTCTTCTTCAAGGTAGCTCCTCGTTCTGGATATCGATCGCTCTAACTTAGCGGTTGACTGGAACGCAGCCCAGTAAAGTGCCGCCGGTATCTGTAAGATGGCGGCGCAATGTTTGAGGAAACCCACGGGCCTTGTTAAAGTTGCAGGCGCAAGGTTGAAGGTTCGAGAAGTCCACACTCCGTTCAAACGGTAAGAGGGCTACTGCTCGCCCAGCAGTACGCCTGAGGCGAGAGCTTTCTGCTCCGCCTTACGGCAGGCATACTTCAACATGAACCAGTTCATCGCGCCCAGGCCAGCGTCGGTCAGAAGGCTCGACCAGGCGGCACCTTGCCAGCCGTGGGCCGGAATAAGCCATAGGTTCAGCAGGAAGTTCACGGCGGCCGCAACGATCTGCGTTGACGTGCGATATCTCTGTAAACCTGCGCCCATCAGAGCGGTTCCCGTCATTTGGTGGATGCTGCGGAAGAAGGGGATGAGGCTGAGCCAGCGCAGGGCATAGACGCTCTCCGCGTAGTCCTTGCCAATGATGTGCGGAATAATCGGAGCAAAGAGGAAGATGCAGGCAGCCGAGAAGACTCCCAGCAGCATCGCCCGCTTGAGCAACGAGTTTG
Organism: Granulicella aggregans; assembly: GCF_025685565.1. Taxonomy (NCBI): domain Bacteria; kingdom Pseudomonadati; phylum Acidobacteriota; class Terriglobia; order Terriglobales; family Acidobacteriaceae; genus Granulicella; species Granulicella aggregans. The sequence goes on along the minus strand of NZ_JAGSYE010000001.1, from coordinate 1,236,935 downwards.
CCAGCGCGGCCGAGTGCGTGACTCCCTTGGCGCCCTGCTGGAAGAACTTCGGGGTGGCCGCGTCGCGCACCGAGAAGACCGGGATGCTGGCGATCTCGACGACGCGGTAAGCCATGGAGTAAATGCCGTTCTGCACGTTCATCCCGTAGTGGCTGAGCATGGTCTTATCGACATCGTTGTAGGCGGAGGAGGTCGACTGCGAGAAGGAGTATTGCAGACCCTCAGCCCAATGCCGTCGCATCAGGCTGAAGTCGAACTTCGGGAGCCCTAGCCGGACGGTCACAGTGATGACCGCGATAATCGCGCCGGCGAGCGAGACGAAGAGGGAGACGACAACCCAGTTCCACGCCGTCGCATGATGCAGCAGCACCAGCATCGCGACGGCTGCGATGGCGCGCATGATGTTCGTCAGCAGGTTCATCATCGCGGTGACGCGAAGCTGCTCGAAGGCCTGGAAGACTTGTCCCGCGGCGACTGCGATCTGGGTGCAGAAGCAGACGCTGACGGCCGCTGGAAAGATCAACGCGGCGCTTAGCGGATTGAGGATGAAACGCGCAGTGAAGTAGAGTACCGCCGAGACCAGGATGCTGACGGTGCAGGTAATCAAAAGAATGTTGCCCCAGTAGACGGGGAACTTACTCTTGTCCGGGCTGACATAACGAAGGAAGACCGTTCCGGATCCGATGGTGCTGTACTGGCTTGCCATCGAAACCAGCGCGAACGTACCCGCATAGATTCCGTACTCGCGGCTGCCCAGCAGCCGGGCCAGAACGATAAAGTAGGTCGTCTGAAAGATGAGTCCGAGACCCTGCCCCAGGAACATCCAACCGGCGTTCCGGGCCAGCCGGCTTTCCTTAAGTCTTGCAATCTCCGCTTTCAGGTTCATGCGACCCCGAGTGACTTGATCCTGCGCGCTTCCTCGGCGAGGCCCACGTAAGCCATCATGAATACCGGCCATTCAATGGCATTGGGAACCATAAATTTATTTCCATCGACCAGGGAGAGCAGGGTGAAGAACATCAGCACGATGTACCAGAGAACGTAATCTGGCGTATTACTCCGAAAGCTGCGGAAGGAATTCACGACCCCTTTCACCAGCGCCCAGGAGAGAACAAGCATACCTACGGCCCCAAGTTCAAGCAGCATTCCCAATACGCCGTTCTCGGCGTTGTTGAGGAAGGGATCTCCGGCGGCCAGGGCGAGCCGATGAGCTTCAGGGTTCGTGATCGTCCAGAATGCGTCGTAGCCGAAGCCTATGATCGGCGACTTCACGATGGCCAGTGGGGCGACCGCCCAGATGACTGTTCGCCCGCTCAGCGTGGGATCCTTGCCGATGAACTTCAGGATTGGCCCGCTGTTTACATATACCAGCCATAGAACCAACGCGATGAGGGCCGGGGTGAATCCCGCCACAAAGATCCGCTCGATCGGCCTGAGGCGATGCATGAAGCGCAGCAGCAGGATAAAGGACAGGAGGATAATCAACACGCCCCAGCCGGTTCTCGCAAGGGCGGCGACGATCAATGCCAGGTTCAGGAAGATGTAAATCGCGCGCTTTACTCCGCCCCACTTTCCGGGGAAGGTGTAGAAGAAGGCGGGCAACAGCAAGAGGATGGTAATACCGGAACAAGCATTCTTACTGGGATAGATTCCCTCCGCGCCGACCGTCACATTTTTATAGTCGATCCCGGCCCTTGGCAGAGCGACGACCAGGACAAAACTGGCCAGGACGGCTACCAGTCCGGTCGCGAGAAAGAGCTGCATCTGCTGGCGCGGATTGAAACGGACGGCCAGATAGATTCCGAAGACGGTGAGGATCAGGGAAAGGATCGCAAACGACAGGGTTCGCTTCGGTTCAGATGACCACGTGGTCGAGGCGATTGCCCAGAAAGGAAGCATGAAGAGCGGCCAGTGATTGCGGCAAGTCCGGATCAATTGCTTCAGGACCGGGTACATGACCAACAACATGATGCCGTAAAAGCCGATCAACTCAGCGGAGTGTAGCGTCGATCCCTGACCGCTCTCCGGCGTGAGGGCCGCGCCCATCTTGCTGTTGTAACCCATACCCTGAACGGAAAATGCTCCGCGGGCAGCGATAAAGAGAAGCGGCCCGAGAAGCACATAGGTAACGATCAGCCGGAAGACGGAATCGGAGGGTCTGGCCCGCTCAACCGCCCGGGGTGCGGTCCTTGGTAAGACGCCCTGAGGCGCAGCCAGTGTGCTCATTCTTCCTCTTCCCTGCAAACGCCGGGGAGACGTTTGCCGTTGGTGCGCTCCCAGGAGCCGAAGCCTGCCCTATCTGTCAGAGAGGCGGAACAAAGCCAAATGAGAACTACATCCTGAAGAGGACCGGATGATCCAATCGGTCCTCGTCAGGCGTTTAGTAGCGATAGATGGTGGCGCTGCCTGCGGCGCTGGCTATGTTGCCGACACCGAGCAGAGCGTTCTTCAGATAGCTGAACGGCACATAGATGATGTCGCCCGCCTGCAGTGGCCGGTCTGCCTGTTTGCCCTTCTGCATGGAAGAGAGAGGGAGGTGGATATCTTCGAATTTGCCATCCGGCAGCTTACGGATCAGTCTGGCGCTGTTCGGATTTGCCGTCTTGTTCGTTGCGCCCGCCAAGGAGATCAGCTGAAGCACCGTCAGCGGAGCATCGTTGTTCACGATGGGGAATCCGCCAGGCCTGCCGACGTCGCCCAGGACATAGACCAGCTCCGCGTGGGCGACCCGAACCGTGTCTCCGGGATACACCATTACTTCGCGGGTGAGCAGCGTCGTCCCGGTGCGCTTCACTCCCGGCGCGCTAGAGTCAGGCGTGGTCAGAGGAGAGTTCGCGTTATAGAAGGTCAACAGCTCCCCGGTAACCCGTCGCTGTACCACGACGGTCCTATCAGCATCAGGCAACAGCCCTCCCGCGAGTGCAAGGACCTCGGAGATCGTCTTGCCGGTCGCGATCGGATAAGCGCCGGGGAGATGAACCGCACCCAGCACGGAGACGGACTGCGTGGCATAGCTATCGACGGTCACCACGACACGAGGATTCACGAGGTAATGCGAGCTCGACATGAAAGCGGCGATCTTTGCCGCGGCCTGCTCAGGGGTCAGGCCAGCGATACGGATATTGCCGCCCATCAACAAGGGGAAATCACCGGCGTCGGTGACCCGGCTCTGCTGGTTCAATTCGCCGGCGTCGAAGTAGACGACATGGACCAGGTCTCCAGGGCCGATGAGCAGGCTCTCCTGGGCACGGGCGCCGATCACTGCAAACAGGAACAGGAAGATCGCCACAATCTTCGCCAAGGAAAAAGTCTTAAGCAGTCTCATGCGCGTCCTCCTGGTAGTAGTTGGCGGTCGTCTTGCCGAAGTAGCTATGGTAAAGATCGGAGTTGGTGCTGACACCGTTCAAGACCACAGCGATACTGTCTGGCTTGGCTCGCGATGCCAGAATCTGATAGGCACGAGCGAGGGACGCCTCTTCCGTGACCCCTTGATGCGCAACCAGGACAGTGGAGTCAGCCATCGCGCTCAGAATTGCTGCGTCGACGACCGGAAGCACCGGGGGAGAGTCGATCAGAACGAGTTCAAACTGCTGCTTCAGTTCATCGATAAGGAGATTCATCCGCGGCGAGCTCAGCAGCTCGGCAGGGTTTGGCGGCGTAGCGCCTCCGGGAAGGATGAACAGATTGGGTTGCTTCGGCACCTGCAAAAGAGTGGGAGCCACTGGAGGTCCGGCAAGCAGGGTCGAGAGGCCCTCCTTCGCAGTAAACTCGGGGCCCGCATCTGCCGTACTGCGGAAGTCCGCATCCACCAGCACGACGCGCTTGCCCTGCTGGGCGACGCTGACCGCCAGGTTTCTGGCGGTAACACTCTTTCCTTCATGGGCGTTGGCGCTGGTCACGACGATGACCCGGTGCTGGGCCACGCCGACCGTGACAAGCGAGCTACGAATGCTACGAACCGCTTCGCTGTATGCCGACCGGGGAGCCGCCAGCGTACGCAGTCCGCGCATACCTTCGATCGCGGGTTGTCCGTTCCCATACTCGGGAAGGATGCCGATCAATGGAAGCCCCATCTGTTCGATCTGGGACGTCGTATGGATGCTGCGATCGAGCCCTTCCGCGATCAGCATTCCGCCAAACGCAAAGAGCAGTCCGACAGCGATAGATCCAGCTAACACAAGCAGGGTGTCCGGCTTGGAGGGAGCGGCGGGAACGCGCGCCGGGTCAACGATCGAAAGGTCGCCGCCCTTCAGCCCCTTGAGAACGCCCGTCTCCTTCAACTTCTTCAGCAGGTCCTCGTAGAGGGTCCGGCTTTGGTTGGCCTCGTCGCGTTGAATGGTGTAGTCGACAGCCTTGTCCTTCAGGGCGTCAGCCGCACGATGGTTTGCTTCATTCTCGACACGAATCTGGTTCTCGTTCGACACGGCAATGTCGTAGTCGTTCTTCGCCCTGGTGGCCACACGCGCGATTTCGTCGTTCAGCGCTGTGTTCACATGGTCCAGCTGCGCATGAAGCTCGGCCATCCTCGGGTAAGCAGTGCCGTACTTTAGTTCGCCGTCCGCGATCTGCTGCTGCAGGGTCGACTGCTGCAGCCGAAGGTTCTGAATCAATACGAGCGAGTTGGCGACAGGAGCTCCACCTGCTGCGCCTGCCGTACCGCTAAGCTCGGAGATCAATTCAGCGTTTCCGGTTCTGACCGCCTTGTAGACAGCTTCCTTGACGATCCGGTTCTGATTGGCGGCGGAGAGCGCGGCGGTTGACTGCTGCAACTTATCGAGAACGCTCGAATAGAGCTGCTCGTGGCCGTTGCTGTCGGTACCGAGGCTGAACATGTCAGTCCCTTTTTGTAGCGCCGCGAGCTTGGCCTGGTCCTCCTCACTCTGCTTGCGGAGGTCGGCGAGCTGGCTCTGGAGGAAGTCGCTCGCCTCGGAGGACGACGCGGTCTTCGACTCGAAAGAGAAGTCGGTCAGGCTCTGGACGAGCTTGTTCACAACCGCGGCTGAGAGCTTGGGGTCGGGATCAGCGTAGCTGACCTGGAGCAAGCGGGTCCCGGTAAGAACCTTAACGGTAAGATTCTTCTCGAACTTGTGGATAGCACGGGTTCGCCGGGCGGGCGAATCTTCGAGCGAAGCACCTTGAGGATCGGGCTTCCCGGAGGGAGTGAAGAGGCCAATGACCGCGCTGATAGGGTTCCAGTGAGACTTGAAGTCGGGGGTTGCCTCCAGGTTCAGGTCGCGAATGACGGCCAGGGCAAGCGTGTCCGACTGCAGGATTTGAGTCTGCGTCTCGAGATTGATGCTCGTCGCCGCCGCGTCTGCACCAAGGCCCGCTGCAGGGGCACCCAGATCAGTGAGATCGATAGGGGTTGCGCCTTCCTTCTGAACCTGAACGAGAGCGACAGCCGCATACCGCTTGGTCGCGGTGATGCAGTACAGCAGGGCCAAAAGAAAGCATGCCCCAAGAATGATCAGCCCAACATTCCGGCGCCTGCGAAGCACCCGGACAAGATCGTTTACAGTAAGTCCCGCTTCAACTGCCTGCGGTGTGTCGAGCGCGTAGTTTGCCATTTTCCTCTTTCATTACGACACTTGGGTCAGTGCGATGTGTCTGAAGATCCGTGGGATCGGACTATCTAGCTTGGACTCGCCTCTTTTGTGTCTGGACGTTCGGATGGTTGTTCGCTCGGAGGGAAATCCCTCGAACTTTCGGTTTGCCTGGTTGAAAACCGCGCGAATGGAGACACCCCTAGCCCTGCCCGATGCAACTTCTCGGGTAAGGATTCTCTCTTCTCAGCAAAAGCGAACTTGACCGAAAGTTACCATTCGGGGTTTTGAGTGTCAAGAAAATCAAGCCCTGTGCACCCACTTAGAAACTACCGTCTAACACTTTCGTGGTACGTCTCGGAAGCAGAAGGAACCTTTGAATCTACAGCAACTTACCATCGCAACGCGGGTTGCACACCACGCATGGAGGAGCTGCGCTCTACGACCGCTGGAAGAGGCAGACCCGCCGGTTCGAACCGGCTCGGGGCCTACCCAATTAATTTAGTTGGTTTCGAAGGCAACACTATTCTGTGATGCCTTTCCGGGCCGGAAGTTTGCCCGCACGGCGTCGTAGATCTCTTCCAGGCGAGCCGTCTGCGTGTGTACGTCGAATCGTGACCGGACCCACCGCAGTCCTTCTTCCCGCGAGGCTGCCCAGAAACCGTCGTCTTCGAGGTAGCGCAGCAGGTGCGCCGCCAACATCTCGACGTTGCGCTCTTCGGCGAGCAAGCCGGTCACACCCTCCATCATCGTCTCCGGGATACCACCGTGCCGGTTACTAACGACAGGCACACCCATCGCCTGGGCCTCGGAGAAGACGTTGCCGAAGGCCTCACTCATGCCATCGGAAAGAGTAACGCTGGGCGCGCAGAAGACGCGGGCCTTATCCAGCCACTTGTGAATCTCCGCCTGCGGCTGCTCTCCGAGGAACTTGCACCGTACGCCGAGTTCTCCCGCCAGACGTTCCAACTCCGACCGGAAGGTGCCATCTCCGATAACTACGAGATGGGCCTCCGCCTGGCGCTGCTGAACCTGCGCCATCGCCCGCAGCAGGTAATCGCACCCTTTATAAGGCACGAGCCGGCCAACGTAGAGCACGAGCTTGGGATCCATCTCCACGATCGGAAGCACGGGGGTGAACTTCCTCAGATCCATCCCGGTGTAGTGGACGCGCAGCTTCGCCTCGGGAAATCCGGACTTGATGGCTTTGCCCTTGATGAACTCGGAGACGCATAGGAACATGGAGGCGCGCTTCCAGAGGCGCTCCCGCCAGGCCAGAAAGGGTCGCTGAAAGAGCTGCTTCTGCAGGTCTTCGTCAGCCATAAGCTCTGCCCCGCCACGAAGATGCAGCATCAGCGGAAGCTTCGTCGCCTCCGCCAGGAATACCGCCGCCGGCCCTCCTTCGGCAAAATGTCCGTGAAGGATGTCCGCCTTCACCGCCCGCGCCTGGGAGTGGAATCCCGGAGCCACCCCGGTCCAGCGGTACGCCTCGCGCCGGACGCGCGCCACCCGCGTTCGCTCCGATGTCAACATGATCGGCGGATCTTCCATCGGGTAGTTTTTCTCCGCGGGAATCAGCCCAATGTACTGGGGTTGATATCGCGTAAGTGCATTCACCTGCAAGGGAATGAACGTCTGCGTCGAGGGCAGCATACGCTCTGCAAAGACCAGCACCTTCTTATCGCGGCTCTCCAAGCTCTCTCCTTTTAATTCGTTACGGAAAAGGTCGTGCGGCCACTTCCAAAGCCACGCTTACATGGCTTCAGGCAAAGACCTTCAGATACGCCACTCTCACCCGCTCTGCGGTGTATCTTTCGCCGATGATGCGATAGCATTCCCTGGCGAACTTCGCTCGCACTGCGACATCTGTTGCTACTCGTATCATGGCTTGCTGCAGCGAACTCTCATCCCCCGACGCGAAGAGCACCGCGCCCACGCCGTCGTCTGTAATCTCCCGATGCACCGGCAGGTCGCTCAGGATGCACGGTAGACCCCGGCCCATCGCCTCCAGGCTCGACATCGGCAGGCCCTCCGGGCCGAGCGATGGCATGCAGAAGATGTCCGCCAACTCATAATAAGGTTGCATATTTTTCTGGAAGCCGGCGAACTCGACCTTTCCCGAGGCGATCAGGTCGGTCGACATCTCCTCGAGCGCACCCCGGTAAGGGCCATCTCCCACGACAACCAGCTTCGCGCCGGGAACCCCGCGGATGGCGGCAATGGCCAGCTGTATTCCCTTGTATCGTTCGAGGCGGCTCGCGCATACGATCGTGATCTCGCGTCCGGGCTCGCAGCGGACCAGTTGCGGAGAACCCTGCCCGGCCAGCCAGTTCGGGATAACCACGGTCGGCACCGCAGGCCTGATCTTTTTCACGCCGATTCCGACTGTCTCGGAGACGCAGACCACTTGAGTGGCCAGGTGGACGCTGATTCGCGCCAGCGCGCGAGGAAGAAACTTGAGCGGGGCGCGATACCAGGGGAAGAGCTCCATCTCAAACGGGCCATGCCGGGTGTAGACGGCACGGCGGCCCAGGAGCCGGGCCTCGAGCATGAGAGTCGCCTCAAGAAATCCGTTTACCTGGATGATGTCGATTCGGTCCCGAAGAAGAATGATGGGGAGAATCAATGCGGTCAACAGAAAACGGAGCGGCTTCAGGGATCCTCCTAGAGTGGGCAGAAGGGTAGTCTTCGCTCCCGCCGCTTCCAGGCGCCTTGCCAGCTCGGGCAAAACGCAGAGGGCATGCAACTCCACCTTGCCAGTGAGAAGAGCCGTGAGGCTCACCAGGTAGTTTTCCACGCCTCCAAAGTGCGCTCCCAGGTCGATCAGCAACACTCTTGGCTGCTTTATCAAATACTTGGCCCCATCTTTTTCATCTTCCAGCACTAAAAATCCTCCCGCAGATATTTTTTTTGATGCGTTAGCGTAAACCTCTTGCATGAATTCGTGATCTAATCCAAATATGCCGATCATTAGCTTGGTGTGCGCTACCAAAGGACGGACCGGAGAAGTGGAGCAGTTGCTGGACTCCCTCGTCGCGCAGAAACATGCGTCGATGGAGGTAATTATCGTTGATCAGAACCAGGATGATCGCCTGGTGCCGATCATCGAAGCGGTTCGCGACCGTCTCGACATAAACCATCTACGCATGGAGCCGCGTGGAGTCTCCGCAGCCCGCAACGCCGGTTTCCGCGCTGCACGCGGCCGTATCGTGAGTTTTCCCGATGACGACTGCTGGTATCCGTCCACGCTGGTGCGGGACGTTGAGGCCTGGTTCAATGACCACTCCGACTATAAGATTCTGGCTGTCGGTTGCACCGATCAAGACGGTGTTCGCAGCGGCAACCGGTGGTTCCAGGAAGAGTGCGACCTCAAGGTATCTAACTCCCTGCGCACCACGATGTGCCCCACCATGTTCTTCGATTGCACCGAAGAGATGCGCGCAGTCTTCTTTGACGAGTCGCTCAACTACGGCGAGGACACTGATTTCTGCCTTCGCCAGTTGAAGACGGGCGTCAAGGGCAGGCTCGATTCGAAGATGAACATTTATCACCCGGTGCGCGACATGCTGAGTGGCACCGTCACCGCCGACCGCGCCGTGAAGTATGGCAGCGGCATGGGAGTGCTGGTTCGGCGTCACGCGACCATCGTGCTATGGGTCGCCCTGCTGGCCTACGACCTTCTCCGCGCGGCTCTGGTTGCCTGCCGCGGTCGCATGCACGACGCTTCGATCGTCTTCGCCCATGCGCGCGGCCTGACCCGTGGATACATGAAGGCAGCTCTGATCGGCGACTTCAGCGCAATTGAAAAGCGTCGCTTGCTGGTTGACGCTGACGACGTATAAGCAACCTGTCTTTCCGGCCTACTTACAGATCAAAAGCAAAATGTGGAACTTCGGTTCCGCATTTTGCTTTTGAATCGGCTTTAGTCTACCCAGGATGCAGCCGCGGAATCCTGGACTGCGTAGGCCGCCTGGAGCAAGGCGATGTCCGCAGCCGTATAGGTTCTGCGGATCTGGACATCGTTCTGAGAGCCATGCACATTACCCTGGATAAGGCCTGTTCCCTGGGTGCCAGGCAGTGTTGGGAAGCTTTGTTCCCAGGGTTTGATCTGGCGCACCTGGAATCCTCCGCGCAAAGCTTGCAGATGCAGCCATACGTCGTCGGCCTTGGGACAGAGCTCCGCAAAGTCCAGACCGGCGGCCTTTAGCTGTCGCTGCAGCGCCGGTGGATAGATGACGCCGGAGACGCCAGTGGCAAAGTTGAGAATACTCGGAGCAGTCGAGCCGCACCTCTCCCAGGTCACGTAGGGGGCGAATCCAGGGCCCTCGAGCAGGATCTTGTGGGCGCGACAGCAAGAGACCAGCGTGGGATGACGCATGAATGCGTCGGCAAGCCCCTTGAGCCATCCGGCTGGGTAGAGCGTGTCGTCGTCGGCTGTGACCAGAGGAGCGTTCAGCGCAGTCTGGGTTTCGATGTAGGGATAGTACTTTGTGTGCGGGCCGTAGCTGCCGGCGAGCCTTACTTCAAGACCCCGGGCCTCAAGTCTTCGCAGCGATTCCGGACGATTCCTGAAGGCCACCTCGTCGTCCAGCCAGAGGATCAGCCGCCTTGGAAGCAGGATTCCCCTGCCAATCGACTCCAGGGTGAGATAGACCGTCTCAACCCGGCTCCCGTGGCTGGTCATGGAGACGACCGGGCCTTCTGCTGAGATAACCGATGCAGTCTCGATGCGGTTGCGACGTTTGAGGCGTCGCAGGCAGAAGCCGGTGCTGCGGAGGTCCAGACCGGCCAGTTCGAGCCAGAGCCGGTGGGAGACCGCGCCTGGGCTAAGCCCCGGATTTGCATCGCGATACGGCAGTAGGCCCCCCTTCCTTCTCAGCTCGTTTTAAGCCTTCAACCCAAGGATGTTGTGGTTGACTCTTCATGGACGCTTTGGATTCGGATTTCGCGAGTATGCAGGCGCAAAACACCGCTTCTGGAATGAAGACGTCATCTATTCCGGCTGAATCTGCGACTTAAGCAGCGCAATGTCCTCAGCGCTGTATGTCTTTTCAATCTGAAGGTCATTTTGTGATCCATGTACGTTCTCTACAACGAGCCCGATGTCCTGGGTTCCTGGTAACTCTGGAAAGCTCTGCTCCCACGCCTTTAACTGCCTGATGCGATATCCTCCGCGCAAAGCCTGCTGGTGAAGCCAGACATCGTCTGCGCGAGGGCAAAGGTCTTCAAATCCCCGCCCGGCCGCCTTGATCCTCTCTTGCAACTCCGGCGGGTAGATGGTGCCTGAAACTCCCGTTGCGAAGTGCAGGAAGCTGGGCTGAGTCGACCGGCATCGCTTCCAGGTGACATAGGGGGCAAATCGCCCCCCCTCAAAACGGACGACATGGGCGCGATAGCAACTAACCAGCGAAGGGAACTCTGCGTAGCTATCTGCGAGTCCTTTGAGCCAGCCATGAGGATAGACTACGTCGTCGTCCGCAGTCGCTAAAGGAGCATCGAGCAAGGTACTGGACTCGAGGTAGGGATAGTATTTTTTGTGTGGCCCATAATTCGGAGTCTGGCGGACCTCAAGCCCCCGCGCCTGGAGCCTGCGAAGCGTTTCAGGGAGGTTCTCCAGCCTGTCGATCTCATCGAGCCAGAGGATCAAGCGGCTGGGGAGAAGAGAGCCCAATGCGATGGATTCCAGGGTCAGATAGACCGTATCCACTCGCTTTCCGTAGGTGGTGAGGGATACGACCGGTCCTCCGGCGGCGATGAGCGGCTCGCGCGACGCTGCATTGCGATTTTCGAGCCGCCTCAGCAGGAACCTTGATCTTCCTACATCCTCAGAGGCAAGTTTCAGCCAAAGCCTGTGGAACAGCTCTCCAGGCTTTATATCCATGATGCGTTTGATCGTAGGCAGAAGACTCTCCTTGTTCCGGGCTGTCACCCAGGTCTTTCAGTCCAGATCACTGTTTGGACTCTTCGGTCCAGCGTGTCTACTCTTCTTGGCGTGGCAATCGAGTGCGGGTGCCTTTCACCCCTTACGGTTGCTCCAGGCGTTCGATTGGAGATTATGCGCGCCACGCGAATCTTTCCGAGAGGGGAAGGGCGCGGCGAGCGAGACATTTGCATCAAATCCGGTACAACCAACGCGCCATGTACTCAGCCATGCGCTGGCATCTAAGATCAGGAAGCCTGACGAATAGTGCGACCCAGACGTCGTCTGTTTCAGGCTACCAACGAGAACGACTTATATCAATTTGAATCCTGCATCACTTTCGGAGTTTTAATGACCACTCCCCGGTTTGAGAAGCACTCGGATGATCTGACTCTGCAACGCATTCTTTGCGCACCGACCTGGCGGGCACGCTTCTTCGAAGCGGCCGCAAACGCCGCCGCCTCCATCGTCAAGTACTCCATTGAGCGACAGGATGCGATCGGTGCCGCGCTCTGGATGGAGCGGCAACGATTCTTCAGGAGAAAGGCAATACACTCCGGGGCAACTGCGGCAATGGACTCGGTTTAGCCGCTCTTCCCTTCACCGCACACCTCTATGTATGCCGGTTGAAAGAACGCGGATCCGGCGGACTCTACAAGATGAAAGATGGGAAATCGAAGTTTCCTGCTTCCTTTGAAGAGCGTTTCGACTACCTTTTCCTTACCCTATGTCCATCTTCTCCACCCCTGAGCCCGAGCGCCCCTCGGACGAACATACCCTGGAGATGCGCTTGACCTATCCGGTCCGGCTCCTCTACAGGCATCTCTGGCTCAATCTTCTCTTCGCCGTTCTACTCGCTTCCAATCTTTGCTTTCCAAGGATCTCGGACGATCTCGACATGGATTGAAGCATGCCTCATCAGATTGTCAAAGTTTTTCCCAATTGCTAGAATGAGAGTGCGGCCAACCGTTGGTGAGATCCAACATCTTCTGCAATTACAATTAGTTAGCGGGTGCCGGACCGAGCGGAAGGCCGAAATCGCTCCGGGAATCCTTTGGCAACATAGATTCGACCGGGGGTGACTCATGCAGACAGAGACCGCTGTAAAAACAACGCACATTGGTCATATTGAAGGGATTGCATCGATGCTTACCGATCGAGTCAGTCTCCCCGCACCGACCTCTGAGATGTACTCGCGGTACAAGAACGCGGTTCCCTTCCCCCACTTGGTCATCGACAACCTCTTCCCGACGGAGACCCTCGAGGACATGCTCGAAGAGCTGCCACCTCTGACCGACGATAAGTGGGTCCACGATCGGAACGCCCAGTCGGTCAAATCGAACTTTCGTTCCGCCGTCGACCTGGGACCGAAGGGATATCAGTTTGCGGCCTTCCTGAACTCTGCCGGATTTCTCTACCTTCTCTCGGAGATGACCGGCATCTGGGGGCTCTTGGGCGATCCTTACCTGGGAGGCGCGGGATACCACGTCGTTCCGGCAGGTGGCAAGTTCGAGATTCACGCGGACCGCAACACCGATATGAATACCGGACTCTTCCGGCGTCTGGCCATGCTGACCTACCTGAACCACGACTGGGACCCCGCGCTCGGCGGACAGCTTGAGCTCTACAACGACGATGCGACGAAGTGCGAGAAGGTCGTGGAGCCGATCTTCAACCGGACGCTCATCATGGAGATTGGCGACAAGAACTTCCATGCCGTTCGACCGGTCCTCTCCGACACACGCTCGCGGATGTCCTTCGCCACCTACTATCACACGGTCGGCGAGAAGGACTTCAAGGCGCACAGCTCGATCTACGCTCCCACCTTCTATCAGCAAAAAGAGCCGCTCGGTCGCCGCCTCGCGAAGGATCTTCTACCCCCGATCGTTCTCAAGGCGCTCAAATCGGTGAAATAAGGCTTACCGGCGCGTCGCTCGATCACAGGGTGACGCGCCGAACTTCGCAGCGCAAGCTACTAACGCGCACTCCTTGGGAGCCCAGAGGAATCCGTATGAGCGCCGCGCCGAACTCCAGTGCCGAAAAGATTCATCCGCTCACCTCGCTTCGCTTCTTCGCGGCCTTCTTCGTCGTCATCTACCACACGCTCGGAAACCTGGTGCGTGGCCAGTTCCTCCCGGGAAACATCGACACCCCGCACCCTGCGGATGCGCTGCCGAACTTCGGCAGCCGGTTTCTCTCTCTCGGATTCGTCTCCGTCAGCTTCTTCTTCCTGCTCTCCGGGTACATCCTCGCCATCGTCTATCTGCGAAGAGAAAAGCCGATCGACCGGCGCAAGTTCTTCATAGCGCGCTTCGCCCGGGTGTATCCGCTCTTCTTCATCACCCTCCTGATGGATCTTCCCTTCGCCTTCCGTGGCCTGGCGCGGCTCTCCAGCGTGCATCACGCCCTGTTGAAGGTTCCGCTCAACTTCGTGGTGGAGACTCTGATGTTGCACGCGTGGCTGGTGAAGTTTGCAGGCATCAACTTTCCCAACTGGTCGCTCTCAGCCGAGACCTTGTTTTACCTGAGTTTCCCCTTCATCGGGCCGGCTTTGTGGCGGCTTCGAGGAACCGCGCGCTGGACGGCGGTGGTACTGCTGTTTGTTGGGGGACAGGCGATCGTCTTCGCCTGGTCGACCTTCTTTGATCTCTCCCCCTTTCAACCTATTCCGCTATTGCATCTCTCAACCTTCGCTCTCGGCATTCTTCTTGCGAGCTGGCAGTTTGATTCGCAAAGTAAGAGTCCGCAGTCCTGGCAGGCTTACACGGCGCTGGCAGCTGCGGCCATTGCAACGGTTGCGGTCGTCGAGATCTCGCCCTGGGTACCGTTGCACAATCTGGGCGACGGCATTCTCGCTCCGATCTTCATGCTGCTGATCTGGGCGCTATCGAGCAGCTCCACCGTATTCGCGCGGCTTCTAAGCGTCCCCTGGCTCGTGGTGCTGGGCGAGGCCAGCTTCGGGCTCTATCTTCTTCACATCCCCATGCTGCACATCTTCGAATCGATCCATTCGATCGCGCAGCCGTGGGCGTATGCCCTGTACCTGGCGCTCACCATCACATTGAGCGTCCTCAGCTTTTACTTCGTCGAGGCGCCGCTGCGCCGGTGGATCCTCGCGAGCTTCGACAAGCGCCCTCGCGAATCGATGGAAGCAGCATCGATCGCTCAGTGAAGCAGTTCACAGACCCTTAGACCTGTCCGCTTCTGCTTTCGTTCTGCTCCGTTGCGATACGCTTAACACAACCAACCGATTGCCCAAAAGAAGGGCGCAAAAGACATCCTAAAATTGCAGGAGACCCCGATGGAAGCTGTAGAACGCCCCCGCGCCAATCCCCTGTTGCTCTACTTCGCCTGCCTGCTGGCAGGCACGCTCGCGGTGATCTTCTTCTATCCGATTACGCTCGAGGACGCTTACATCACGTTCCACTACTCTCATGCCTTCGCCGTGGGTGACGGCATTGGCACCTGGAACGTCGGCCAGCCGCCAGTGGAAGGATTCAGCAGCAGCCTTTGGATGTTCCTGATTGGCTTCGGGGAGAAGGTTGGGCTGTCGCCGTTCTTCGTCTCGAAGCTGGCGGGATATCTCAGCTACGCGCTTACTTCCCTGCTCTTCCTGGTCGCCTCGCTTCGTGAGCGCAACGAAAGCGCTCTCGCCGAAAACTTCGAACAGCCGCTCTTTCTCGCTGCGATCATCTCCGCCCTCTACATCCCGCTGCTCTACTACTCCATGACCGGCATGGAGGTGACCTTCGTCTGCGTACAAGTTGCCGCCACGCTGCTGACGCCCTTTCTCTGGCGCAGCAATGGAATTCGAGCAATCTGGTCGTCGTTGCTGGCGTTGTCACTCGTATTCACTCGGCCAGAGGGGATCGTGATCGCGGTTCTGGTCAACGGCTACTGGCTGTACGCCTTCCGCCGTAAGAGCCGCTGGCCCGCGTTCGCCATTGCGAGCGCTGTGGCTATGCTGGCTGCAATGACCGCCTACCGGCTCCATCACTTCGGTGAGCTGGTGCCGAATACCTACTTCGCCAAGGCGACCGGCGGCACGCTCTCGCACCGGCTTCTGCTCGGGATGCGATACGTGCGGCACTTCTTTATCGCGGTGGCTCCATTCACAATCGTCTTCGCTCTAGGCCTGGTAGCAGCAGCACGACGCAAGTTCACTTTGAGCCTCCATGTCTTTCTGCTCGGGTTCTTCGCGCTGTACGCCTTCTACATCCTGAAGGTAGGTGGAGATCCGGAGACTGCGTTTCCTTTTTCGCGGCAGTTCGCACACATTGCGCCGATCTGGATTCTCTACCTCACCGTGACCCTCGCGCTCCTGGTTCCCGACCAGCGCAAGGCGCTGATCTTCGCGGTCGGCCTGATCGCGCTGACCGACCTGGAGACGATCGCGACGCGACATGCGCTCTTGTTCCCCCGGCAGGAGAAGCTGCTCACTGAGTATGGGCCGTTCAAGCTGGAGCCACCCAGCCCTTTCTACGCGTGGCTAAGGCAGTTCGCTGCACCCGATGCGTTGTCTTCAGTAGCCCTGGCCGGACAGTGGCCCTTCTACGTGCCAGGAAATTACATCGATAACCTTGGCCTGAACGACTCCTACATCGCGAAACACGGCCACCTGCAGCTGACCAGCGGCATCGTGGACTCAAAGTCCGACATGGGCTACGTGATGTCACGGCATCCGCAGTTCATCGATGGCTATATCAGCGGCCAGAAGATCGTCGACGGGCAGTGTCCTCTCGAAAACAACGACCGCTCACAGATGATCGACGAGATGAAGGCCGACCCTATCTTCCAGAAGGACTACGTCTTCGTAAAGAACGCTCCGTATGGCGATCTCGACCGGGCGCTGTTCATGCGCGGGGACGTTGCGGCGAAGTATCCGGACAAGCTGATCGTAGTGCCTGTGACGGCCACCTCGCTCTATCGGACGGACTGCCCGTTCCACTAAAGCCCCGGAAACCTTCTAAAAACTCGTCCTCACAATCAAAGCTCCCTTTGAACTCGTCATCTTGATCGAAGCTCCCTTTGAATTCGTCATCTCGACCGGAGCATCGCAGCTTTATCGCGATGCGCAGTGGAGAGACCCCCGCATTTCGTTCTTGTTCTTGTCTTTGCTGTCTTTCTGAAGCTGGAGAAATCCAACGTCGAAGTTTTGACAAGTTCTCAAAGCGTTCTCCTTCAGCAATGGGGAGATGTCCAGCGACTTAAAGGCTGAAGGCCGCAAGGATTGCGAAACTCTCGCAATCAATGCGGCCTTTGATTTGGTACGGGGGAGGGGCCTACGTCTAGATGAACCCGAGATTCCGGGTTTCAAAGTTCGGGAGCGTGGGAAGCACGCTGTTGAGGTTTGCATCAGCGACACCGAACCAGCTGGCGAGAGTCGCCGCATATTGGGCAACCGACGTGGTTGGAATCCAGCGGCCGTTGACTCCAGCGTCGTCCGGACCACCGAGAGCAAGCGTGGGATAGGTCCCGTAGAGCTTGCCGCCCTTGACTGCTCCGCCAACGATGATGTGGTGACCGCCCCAGGCATGATCGCTGCCGGTAGCAGAGTTCGGCTGCAACGCGCGACCGAAGTCCGAGGTGGTGAAGGTCGTCACCTGCTGGCTGACGCCGAGTTCCACAGTTGCCTGATAGAACGCGCTGATGGCGGCGTTCATGTCCTGCAGCAGGCTTGGGTGCAGCGAGACCTGGTCGGCGTGAAGATCGTATCCGGTTTGGGTCGCGAAGAAGATCTGCCGGCCCGTTCCCAAAGCCGAACGCACCTGGATGATCTGGGCGATCTGCTGGAGCTGAGCGGCGAGGGAGGTCACGGGGCCTGTCGGGAATACGGTGGAGATGGGTTGCGCTGAGGAGACTGCGTCCTGCAGCACCTTGGAGTAGCTGTACGCATTCTGCGTCAGCGTGTCATCCGCCTGCACCAGCGTCAGACCGCTGTTGAAGGTCAGCAGGTCCTGAGCTGCCTGAAGCCGCGTATCGCAGCCGGACTTTTCGGTGCACAACACGCTGCCGGTGTTGCCGGGGATGACAGAAGCATAGGAGGTGTTGTAGCCGTTGCAGAAGATGTGCGACCCGGTCACGGAGGTGACCACGGGATACTGCGCCGGGGAGTTGCCGCCCTGAAGCAGGTCCGCGATGCGACCGCCCCATCCCGTGCTTCCAGTGACATCCTGGGCGGAGTTCTGCCAGAGCGTCTCCTGGTCGATATGCGAGAACAGATTGTGCGGAGTCACTGCGGTCCCGCTGAGATACTGCTGTCTCGTCGTGGGAGCAACGAGCGTTCCAACGTTCGCGAGCACCGCGGCGTGGCCGCTGTTGAAGAGGGATTGAATGCCGGGAAGATTTCCGTTCAGTCCGTAGCTCAGACCGTTGAGCGGAAGCAGACTGCCCTGCGCCAGGCTCAAGGGACCGCGCAGCTTTGCGTAGTTCTGATATCCAGCGCTATCGGACGGTACGATCAGATTGTTGCCGTCATTGCCGCCATCGAGCTGGATGCAGACCAGCGCCTTGTAGTCCGACGAGCCGGACTGCGCGAACGCGTTGAGTGCGCCGAATGGCCCGATTCCTGCCGCTGAGCCGGCGGCGGCAAGTGAGATGTAACGTAAGAAGCTCCTGCGCTGGATGTTCATGATTCAGATCCTCCCGATAAAACTACGGACAAGTAAGCTGCAAGTTGTGGCAACGCGTTTCTAGTGGATGACTCTGTACTGCGGCGAGCTGATGATCAGGTAGACAGCGGTACGCACTCGTTGTGCAGGATCGGTCGTACTGGAGATCGCGTTCATGATGGTCGTGCGCATCTGCGTCGACATATTTCCATGCAGGAAGAGGTTGCTCAGCTCCTGCAGGAGAACATCGTTGCTGGCCGCGGCCATCGTGCCCAACCGGCCCGTCGCTGTCAGGTCGATCGTCAGCCTGCCGAGCTGGTTGTTCACTACGTTGCTCGAGAGGGTCAGCTTCTGCATGATCGTGGCCGTGTCCTCGAGAGCGAATTGAGGACCATTCAGCCCCGTGTTCATCAGCGTCCATTCGGCGGGGTAGAAGTTGAAGACGGTCGGAGAGTTGAAGACCCGCTGCCCCTGGCTGTTGGCAAAGCTGTCAATCGAGGTATAGGCGGTGTAGTCGTTGTAAGCCGCCTTCGGCACCGCATTCAGAGCGCGCAGGATGTTTGCCGTCCAGATAATCGGTTCGCGAAGATAGCCGTCGGTCGCCGACTCTGTCGTGTCACCCGCGCGGGCCTCCGGATCGAGCAGCAGCGCTTTGACCACCGCCGCCATATTTCCGCGCACTCCGTTGCCATCGTTTGCGAAGACTGCTGCAATGCGACCCACGTACTCCGGCGAAGGATTGCTCTTGACCAGGTGCTGGATCAATTGCTTGGTGACGAACGGTCCTACGTTGGGATGATTGAAGACATCCTGGATCGCCGCATCGAGGTCCTGCTCCGCAGTCTGTCCTGCCGGAAGCGTGGTGTTCAGGAGCACTTTGGCCGTAGTGTCGTGCGCCGATTCGACGGCCACCATCGGGTTGTAGAGACTTCCGCTCCAGTTGGGGAAGGTCGTCTGTCCCGCTCCCATGTCATAGGTCCATCCCGTAAAGACGCGGGCGAAGGCTTCGACCTGAGCCTCGGTGTAGCTCGGAATCGGGTTGCCGCTGCTGTCGGTCTGCAGCGTACCGTCTTGGTTTAGCATGTACAGCCCGAGGTTGAAGAGCTGCATGTTCTCGCGAGCGAAGTTCTCGTTCGCAATGGCCCCCGCTGCCGGCTTACCGCTGTTGGCCATGTTCAGGTAACGTCCCATGGCAGGCGACAGCGTCATGTCCTTCAGGATGGTCGACCAGTTGGCGAAGGCATCCTTCGTCATAAGGTTCGAGTAGGCACCAACCATGGCGGTGTTCGCCTCTTCATAGCTCACTACCAGCATCTCTGTCAGCGTCATCGAGACGCGCTGACGAAGCTGGTCCGGTCCGGTGATCGCATCCTGCCACCAGTATTCGTCGATGCAGATGTAAGGATTGCTTGCGCAGGCTGCCGGCATCTGGCTTTGCAGCGGGAGATAGCTCGCCGGCATAGCGATCTGCTCATCGATGAAGTTGCTCAGGCCGATGGTCTGGACGTGCGCGACCAGGTCCTCAGTCGGACCAAAGGTGCTCTGATCGAGCAGGCGTCCCGCAGCCACGACCGAGACACCGACCACGTTCACTGTCGCCGAGCCCGAGCTGCTTGGCTGGATCTGGCTGGTTGCCGTGATGGTCACGGGAAGGTTAGACCCTACTGTCGTCGGAGGTGTATAGAGGCCGGTCGATGAGATGGTGCCCGGGTTGGCTCCGTTGGCAGCCGTCACCGACCACGTCACTGCGGTATTGGTCGTTCCCGTAAGCGTGGCGGCATATTGAGCCGTCTCGCCGGCGGCCACCTGGCTTGCCCCGATGACGGTGACGCCAACCTGGCCAGGCAGTTGCACGGTGTAGGTGGCAGATTGCGTCATACCGGGATTCGGCGTGATCGCCATGACAGGTGCCGTTCCACCCGCAGTCTGCGTGGTGGTGACCGTAGCGGTCAGCTGGGTCGAACTCACGAACGTGGTCACAAGGTTCACACCCTCGAACTGCAGGAACGTCGTGGGAATGAAGTGGCTGCCGTTCACCGTGAGGGCGATGTTCTTACCGCTGGTGGCTGCGGTGGCTGAGGTGATGAGCGGAACGGCATTGAGCAGCCCGACCCCGATCGACGCCTTCTTGGTCGTGTCGGCCTGGCTGGTCGCGATGATCGTCACGCCGGTATGGACAGGCTCCGTGGCAGGCGGTGTATACAGACCGGTCGCAGAGATTGTCCCGTAGTTCTCGGTCGCCGAGGCTCCCGTGAGCGACCAGGTCACAGCTATATTCGAGGATCCGGTCACGGTTGCCGTGTATTGAACCGGGGTACCGAGATAGGCTGTCGTATTCCCGGTGACCGCGACGGCGACCGCTCCCGGAATCGTCACGTTGAAGTTTGCCGACTGCGTTCTGCCGGGGGCCGGGTTGATGACGCCAAGGACGGCAACCGAGCCGGCAGCGGGATTGTTCGTGATGGTGAACTGCAGATGGCCGGAGTTCACATAAGTCGTCGTCGCACCGTATCCGCCGTAGAGAACTGTTGAAGCGGACATGAAGTTCGTACCGAACACATCCACCAGGAAGGTGCTCTTGTTGCCGGCTGTCAAGGTTGCGGAGGTGATGGCCGGAACCGGGTTGCTGATCGTTACGCTGATCGCGTTGTTCTTGGTCGTGTCAGCCTTGCTGGTTGCAGTAATCCAGATCTGACCGTGGACTGGCACTGCTGGCGGAGGCGTGTAGAGCCCCGCGGCGGAGATCGTCCCGTAGTTCTCGGCGGTTGAGGCACCCGTGATCTGCCAGGTGACTGCGGTATTCGTCGTGCCGGTCACAGCGGCGGTGAACTGCGCGGGTGTTCCGGTAGCCACTGTCGACGACCCTGTTACAGATACGGCCACGGCACCGGGTATCGCAAAGCTGTACGTTGCGGACTGAGTTCTTCCCGGAGCGGGAGTGATAACCGAGATCGGCACCAGGGTTCCCGCAGCTGGCGGGGTGGCGATCGAGAACTGAAGATGCGAAGAGCTCAGATAGGTCGTCGGAACGCCTGAACCGTCGATGACCGTCGACGCCGAGGTGAAGTTGCTGCCCAGAACATCGACCAGATAGCCACCTTTGCTGGTGAGGGTAAGGTTCGCTGCCGTGATCGCCGGGACCGGGTTGGAGATGGTCACAGCGACTGCGGATGTCTTGGTCGGATCGAGCTGGCTGGTAGCGTTGATCCAGATGGCATTGTGTACCGGTACAGTCGCCGGAGGCGTGTAGAGACCGGCCGAGGAGATGGTTCCGTAGTTCTCGCTCGTCGATGCCCCGGCGATGCTCCAGGTCACGGCGGTGTTCGTGGTACCCGTCACCGTCGCTGTGTACTGGGAGGGCTGGCCCGTCGTTACCGTCGCGTTTCCAGTGGCCTGTACGGCGACTGCAGAGGGAACGACAGCGCTGTAAGCGGTAGACTGCGTCTTTCCCGTTCCTGGGCTGACCACGATCAAAGAGATCGAGCTTCCGGCAGCCGGCGGAGAGGTCAGCGTAAATTGCAATTCGTTCGCGCTGACGACCGTCGTTGGGACACCGTAGCCGAGGTACTGAACATAGGAGGTCGGAATGAAGTTCGAGCCTTTGATGTCTACCAGAAAGGTGCTCTTCGCGGCTGCCGTAAGCGTCGCCGAAGAGATGGTAGGCACCGCAGTAGAAAGCGTCGTTGTCATCGTGGAGGTCTTGGTCGTATCGACCACGCTGGTGGCAATCACCGCGATGATGTTGTGCGCGGGAACGATGGCCGGAGGCGTGTACACACCCGAGGCGCTGATCGTGCCGTAGTTTTCGCTGGGGGCGGCGCTCGCAACCGCCCAGGTAACAGCCTGATTGTCCGTTCCAGTCACGGCAGCCTTGAACTGGGACGACACATTGACTGTCGATTGAGCCGGGCCGGTTACTGTAACGCCTACGGTCGCGGGAACGGCGAAGCTGTAATTGCCGGATACGGTCTTACCAGGGGCCGGGGTCGCGACAGCGATGGACACAAGCGTGCCCGCGGCCGGTGGGCTCGACAGTGTGAACTGGAGATTCGTTGAACTTACGTAAGTCGTCGGGACACCGTAGCTTCCATACAGAATCACGGACGATGGCAGGAAGTTGCTGCCCATCACATTCACCAGAAAGGTGCTGTGATATCCGGGTGTCGCGGTCACTGTGGAGACGACCGGGACCGGGTTCATGATGGTGACAGTTGTCGCTGTGCTCTTGGTCGGGTCGACCGTGCTCGTCGCGACAATGGAGATGATGTTATGGATTGGCACCGTAGCAGGCGGCGTATACACACCTGAAGCCGAAATTGTGCCGTAGTTCTCGCTGGTGGAGGTGCCTCGGATCGACCAGCTCACCCCAGTATTGGTCGTTCCGGTCAAGGAAGCCGCGTACTGCACGGGCGTTCCGATGGCCGCTACCGCGGATCCAGCTACAGAGATAGCGATCGCGGACGATGCGCCACTAGTCTGTACCGCTGCGGGTGATGCCCCGCTTGCCTGTAGAACCCCACTGCCACAGCCCAACAACACAACGAGCCCAAAGAAAAAAGAAAAAGAAAAGCGATTCAGCGTAGCAATCATCTGTATCTCCAAAAAATCGAGATCAAAAAAAGTTAAGGTTTGAAACTTAGTGGTACAGGGCTGATCGCGTGCATCCAGCTCTTCCGGTGCTCTCTACCTGGCAGCCCGTACCCAAGTTCTACAGATGGACGGCAACCGCCGACATCCTACCTTGCGGTATACCTCTACAACTTCCGAGTAATTGTTAGCCTGATTCGGGATACGGCAGGCGTTGTGGCGGGAAGAGCGACGCGAGACGCAACTTCGCGCAAACCGGACGACTTGCGTCCAGCGTTTTTCCCACCAACGATCGGGGTTAGGTGATTGGTCTGTTCCTGAAGGCTATCGGCTGCACACACATTCCACAACGGGAAATAATTTCCCCATCTTGGCAACTCTTCCCTAACGCAAGCAGGCTCCGTAAGCCGCGCAATGAGTGCAGAGAATAGTTGAAGAATTTATCCTCGACGCACCAGAAGATCCAACGAAGACCTATCGAACAAGAGGGTCAACAAATGTCTGGTACGTGGCCCTGGTTCACGACATTCCGCGGGATTGCCAGCAGACTGAGGCCTGCTCAGCAAGGGCGCGCCGATCACGTGGCTCCGAGACGCCAGGGCTCCCCTTCCTCAATACAATCTCGCGAACACTAAGTTGAATGAGGCAAGCGAATTAGGATGCTTCGTTCCGCGCCCCGGTGATAGTCTGCTTTCACCATTCGGCCCTGCGTGCGGAGACTGACCTGATCGGACGGCAGTCTCTTTCTATTCTCCCCTCCACCCATCAGGATGACTCATGCTGCTTAAGAACCTCGTCTCCGCCGCTGCTTCTTCGTTTCGAGTTTCCTCACGGAAACTCTTCGCATCCGCGATTTTGTTCTCCGGTCTGGCCTTTGCAGCTGCCGCGCAGGCCCAAACTGCGACTACGGACGCAGCGCACCTGGCCACGGGTGTTGCCAGCCGTCTGACCTCACCCATCGTCGAAGGCTCGCGGGTCACCCTTCAGGGTGCCGTCAATCCCCTGGCGAACAAGGCGAACGACCGCGGAGCGCTCCCGGACGGCACGAAGCTGGAGCGGATGCAGATCGTCCTGAAGCGGAGCGACGAGCAGGAGAGCTCCCTAAAGAGACTGCTGAACGATATGCACTCCGCCGGATCTCCGAGCTATCACAAGTGGCTGACGCCGGAGCAGTTTGGCAAGCAGTTCGGGCCGTCGGACGATGACGTCGCCAAGCTCGAAAGCTGGCTCCAGTCAAAGGGATTCACTATCACAAGCCTGACTCCCGGCCGTCAGGTACTGGAGATCGCCGGCACTGCGGGGCAGTTGAAGAGCACCTTCCATACTGAGATGCACCAGTACTCCGTGCAGGGAGTAACTCGCTATGCCAACGCGAATGCGCCTGATGTTCCAACCGCTCTCACGCCTGTCTTTGGTGGATTCGTCTCGCTGAACAACTTCCGCTTCAAGAGCCACGCGAAGGTCATGGGCAAGGCGCAGATGAACGCCACCACGCACGAAGCGAAAGCAGAATGGACGATTGCGGACGGAAGCGGCTCTGACCTGGTCTTCGCGCCCGGCGACTTCGCGGTGCAGTACGACCTCAATCCCGTCTACGCGGCTGGCACCAAGGGCGATGGCCAGACCATCGCGATCGTCAACGAATCGAACATTAACGTGGCGCTCGTCAGCAACTACCGGACACTCTTCGGCCTGCCTGCGAATCCTCCGCAGGTCATCATCGACGGCAGTGATCCGGGAGTGGACGGAATCAACAGCCCGTTTGGGCCGAACGGCGCTTCTGACGAAGCCTACCTGGACGTAGAGATAGCCGGATCGGTGGCACCCAACGCGCAGATCGACCTTGTCATTGCGAACGACACGGCAGTGGATAGCGGCCTGACGCTGGCCATGGAGCATGCCGTTTACACGAACGTCGCTCCGATCGTCAGTTTGAGCTTCGGCGACTGCGAGGCGATCGAGGGTAGCTTTAATACATTTCTCAGCGGTTTGTGGGAACAAGCAGCGGCCCAGGGCCAGACGGTCCTGGTCTCGACCGGCGACAGCGGATCGGCAGGCTGCGATCACGATACCGACTTCGCTGTAAACGGACAGGCAGTCAGCGGCTTCGCCTCCACTCCGTACAACGTCGCCGTCGGCGGCACCGACTTTTACTACTCTGACTACGCCTCCGGCGGTGCCAGCGTGGGCAACTACTGGAATCTGACCCAAAGCAACAACACGCCGACTGTCTCGCTGAAGACTCCCGCGCCCGAACAGCCCTGGAACAACAGCCAGTACGGTTTGGACCTCGCCAGCTTCATCCCATACGGGTACAGCTCCATCAATGCTGGCAGTGGAGGCCCCAGCAGCTGCGCCTTTGGAACCGGCACCTCGTCCGACGGCGGATGGGCCACGTGTACCGGTGGCTACCCCAAACCATCCTGGCAGACTGGGTCGGGCGATAGCGTCCGCGATATTCCAGACGTGTCCCTGTTTGCCGCCAACGGCTTGAACGCCTCCTACTACCCCATCTGCGCGGAAGATGCTGACTGCCAGCCGGTGGCCAGTGACCAGCAGGTGCAGATTACCGGCATCGGTGGGACCTCTGCCTCGACCCCCGCGTTCGCGGGCATCATGGCGCTGGTGAACGAGAAGTACGGTCGCCAGGGTCAGGCGGACTACGTCCTCTATCCGCTCGCGGCGCAGTTCCCAAATAGCTTCCATGACATCGCCGTCGGCAACAACACCGTGCCCTGCAACACCACGACTGTCTACACCACCGACAGCAACGGGAATGTCACGGGCACCTACGCTCCCAAACAGTGCATCGCCGTGTCTTCGCCGGCCACCGTGACCGACAGTACCTACGGGCAAACCGTCGAGGGAGAGATCAGCGTCGACGGCACCAACCCCGCGTACAACGCCGCAATCGGTTACGACTTTGCGACCGGCATCGGCACCATCGACGCCAACAACCTGATCACCAACTGGGGCAAGATCACGCTCGCTCCCACCTCCACCACGCTGACGCCGTCGGTTACGAGCTTCACCCACGGCACAGCGGTGACGATGTCGGGATCGGTGACAGGCACCTCCACGCCAACCGGCGATGTGGCCCTGGTAACGACCTCGACCGAGCCGAACAACCAGGGCGAGGACTTCTTCACCCTGAGTAAGGGCACCTACAGCCAGAGCGTCAACTTCCTTCCTGGCGGCAGCTACAACATCTACGGGTACTACTCCGGCGATGGAGTGAACGGCCCCAGCTCTTCCACTCCAGTAGCTATAACGGTCACCCCCGAGAGCAGCGCCACCGTCTTGAGCGTCTACAACTCGCTGAACTATCCTCCGACCTCGCTCTCGTCAGGCGGGACCGTTCAGTACGGCGCTCCAACGATCCTGAATGCCGTTCCCGGCCCCACAACTGCCAGCAACTTAACGACTTACCCAACCGGAAGCGTCATCTTCCTCGATGGCAGCTCCGCAATCAACACGGCGGTAGTCACCGCAAACGGATACGCGCAGTACAACGGCCCCTTCGCGGTTGGATCACACTCGATCACGGCGAAGTACTCCGGGGATGGCAGCTACGGACCTTCCACATCATCCAGCGCAACCTTTACGGTCACCCAAAACAAGCCAACCATCCTGGTGACCGCTCCGAATGAATATAACCAGACGGATCCAAATGGCAACGTCTATGTGGCAAATGGCCAGGTAACCTATCTGCTCGTGCAGGTTGAAAACTCGGCAAGCACAAACGGACTTGCAGCGGCACCGACCGGAACAGTCACCATGACTGGGGCGCCCTCGGGCTCGACGACCTCGGCAACCCTTGTCGCCGGAGTGGACCCATACAACCAATCCCCGCAAGGCACAGCAATTCTTACGATACCCGCAAGCGCATCGGGGGTATACCAGCCGATATTCAACTACGTTGGCACCGGCACCAATGGCGACGCGAACTACACTGCGGCCTCAACACAGTACGGCTTCGATTTTGTGGCTCCCGCCGGGTCCTTGACGACGACAACGGCTGCGACCGCCTCAGCAGCCTCAACCTCGCCCACCAGCCTGGTCACGGTCACAGTGAACGTCTCTGCGTCAGGCTCAGCACCAACGGGCACGGTTTATCTGGTTGCTTCGGAATACGTTGTCGGCTCCGCCAACCTTACGAGCACATCCAGCACCAACTCCACAGCAACCGTCACTTTTAATAGTGCAACCCTGTACCAGGGAACCAACCTCATCACGGTCCAGTACATTCCTACCAGCAATTCAGCGTTCAAGAGCTCAGCGGCGACGGTGATGATTGCGAACCCGCTGAGCGACTTTGCGATGGTGCCCGTATCGACCATCCTGAGCGTGCCGGCAACCGGAGCGGGTGCTGGAATCCAGACCGACGTCATCAACCTGACCTCCACGAACGGCTTCGCCGGTGCGGTCTCTCTCTCCTGCTCAGCCTCGGGAGGAGTGCTGTGCTCGTTCGGCTCCGCCTCGGCCACGCTTACAAGCGGCGGAAGCGCTTCCGCAACTCTCCTCATCGACACGGGCTCCGTAACCGCTCCTGGAAGCTATAACGTGGTCGTGACCGGAAAGAACGCCGCCGGTACCGTCATCCACACCCTCGGCTTAACGGCCATCACGACGCAGACAGCGCCAATACCAAGATTCACCCTCACGGCCACCGGGGTCACCATTGCCGCACCAGGAGCCTCCGCAAACTCAACGGTCACGGTCACGCCGTCAAACGGCTTCACTGGCACGGTCGCGCTAACCTGCACCATCTCTGGAGTCGCCTCTGCTCCGACCACGAGTGTGAATCCGACCTGTGCAGCAGCCTCGGCCAACGTCACCGGAACCAGCACCGTCACCACAACCATCACCATCAACACGGACGCCTCAACCACTCCTGGAACCTACACCGCAGCCGTAAATGGAGCCTCTGGAAGCATAGAGGCCATCGCACCGTTCTCACTCGTCGTAGGCACCCCGGCCGCGCCCAGCTTCACTCTGGCGGGCACCAACGTGACGATCGCCTCGCAAGGAGCGACCGGAACCTCCACCATCACCGTTACCCCGGCGAACGCCTTCACCGGCACCGTCGCCCTGACCTGCTCGGTCACCTCAGGACCTAGTGGAGCGTTGACCGCGGACAACCCAACCTGCTCGGCGGCCTCGGCGAGCATAACCGGAACCTCCGCAGCGACGGCGACCCTTACCATCAACACAACCGCGCAGACCGCGAAGCTCGAGCTTCCCGCGTTCAAGCCGAACGGTAAGGGCATCTTCACCGCGGGCGGAGGAGTGGTTCTGGGAGCGTTGCTACTCTTCGGAGTTCCGTTCACCCGCCGTCGCAGAGAGCAGATCAAGTCGCTGCGGGCACTGCGGATGCTGTCGCTGGCGTTTCTGTTCGCTCTGGCTGCAGGCGCTGTGATCGGATGCGGCAGCGGGAGCTCAGGTTCGGGCACTCCTCCTCCTAGCGGTGGAACGACCCCTGGTGCCTACACCCTGACCGTAACCGGCACAACCGGATCGACGACGGCGAACACAACCATTACGGTCACCGTAAACTAGCCTTCCCGAAAGACTCGCCACAACGCCCGGGGCGCGAACGATGGACTCTCCATCGCTTGCGCTCCGGGCGCTTTATTTGGGCTGCATCCGGCTTCCATGGAGACTACTAACACTCTTACACGGAGATCAGGCAGGCTGACGCAGTGATCCTGGTCGCCCGAAGACGGGTTGATGCCCCTAGCGATCTCAAGCAAGGAGCGGGGTCTTATGTCCATCTCAGCAGAACAGCTTGCCTCGCGATCGAATGATTCTACGGGGCCTCTTCTTCGAGGCTCGCATTCATGCCCAGCTCGGTCGCCGCTGCCCAGCCGCGATACACGAAGGTCTATAGCTGGATGTTCCGTGCTGCAGGTTGAAGAGTCCCGGTTCAAGACTTGCAGGTACGAACCTCAGGGACGATATTGACGTCGAAGGCGCCCGAGGCAACTCGGCAAATGACGATGGTCTGTGAGGGATCAGAAGGACCAAGTATCCGGATCTTAAAGATCGTCTGCCTGAAAGACCGTTTCGTCGAAGTTGTCCTGAGCACGGAAGCCCTCGTCTATAGAAACACTACATGCCGATTCTGTTCACGCAATCCATGTCGTCGGCCACGCGCTCTTCCGCCGTTTCATGACTAGGTCCGCCCATCTTTGCCATAAGTTGAATCGCAGCCTTGTCCGCATGTGAAGCCTTCAAAGCATACGAGGGCGGAGGGGTCAGAGTAAGGACGAGAGCGGTCTCTCCTGTCCTCAAGTGCCATCAGATGCATAAGGGCTTGTGAGCTGCAATGGGGCAGGTGAGACCCTGTGCCCTTCTTAGCCTGGACACCCAGCGCAAGAAAGAAGAAAGGCCCGTGTCTCCGAGAGACACGGGCCATACAAGCAGGTCCAGCTAGCTTCCAATGCGGTCTAGTAGATGATCTTCAGGCCGAACTGGAAGATGCGTGGCTCGAAGGTGCTGTTGATCACGCCGCCGCTCGTCGCCGAACCGCCGAGGGTTCCGCTCAGAGCTCCACCCGGCAGATACAGGTTGGTGTGATTGAAGATGTTGTAAGCCTCCGTGCGGAACTCGACCTTCAGGCTCTCGATCGGCGTCGAGAACTTCTTATTAAGCGAGAGGTCAGTCTGGTAGAAGGCCGGGGTGCGGCCAGGGTTGCGTGCGGCGTTGCCGAAGGGGCTCTGGATGACGCCGCCGACGGTGGTCGCCGGAAGCGCAAACGCGGCCAGGTTCACGTACTGGATGTAGCCGGTGCCGGCGATCTTTACATGCTCCGTAATCGGCTGACCGGGTACGCGGTTGGGTCGGTATTCGTTAGCTCCGCGGTAGGTGGCCGAGATCTGCTGCGAGACCTGGTTGCCGGCGTTTCCGCTCTTGGGGGTGTAGGTGAGGTTGAACGGGGTTCCAGCCTGCATGGTGTTGATGCCGCTCAGTTGCCAGCCGCCGAGGAGACTGTCGACGACGCCGTTGCTGCCGCTGAGGAAGCGGCGGCCATGGCCGATAGGGAGTTCGTAGACGAGGCTGGTGACGTTGGCGATGGGCAGGTTGTAGTCCGACTGACCGTAGTCGGCACGCGGGTTGTTGCCGTCCTGGAGCGACGGGGTGTTGCCTTCGAGCGACGCGCTGGCGTTGTCGAGGGCGTGCTCCCAGCTGAAGGAGTTCAGCAGCGTGAGGCCGGCGGCCATGCGCTGCTCGTAACGGACCTGCAATGCGTTGTAGTTGGAGTAGAACTCGTTGCTCGCCTCGGTGATGTCGCTAGGCCAGTTAGCAAACGGCCGAGCAAACCCGTTTGACGGATTCTTCTGGTTGCCGTTGACGAAGCCCTGTAGCTTCAGGCCGTGGTTGCCGACGTAGGCGACGTCGAGCACGGAGTTCTTGAAGAGCTGCTGCTGCACGCTGAGGAAGTAGTTCTCAACGTAGCTGTCGCGGGTGTTCTTGGGTACCCAGGTAACGTTGTCGGTCGCGGAGTTGAAGGTGGAGGTCAAGGCGGACGGGAAGCCCTTGTCGGCGGTAACGTAGCAGCTCTCGGTCGTGCTGCCGACAGCGATGATCTGCGCCGGAACGGTGCCGCACTGGTTGGCCGTCGTCGGGGTGATCTGCGTCACTGCGGCAAACTGCGCCTGCGGAGCGTTGATGGCGAGGATGTCGCCCGATCCGGCACGGGTGTAGTGGACGTAGCTGGTGCCGAAGCCACCGCGGAGCGCCGTCTTGCCGGTCAAGGCGTAGGCAAATCCGACGCGCGGAGCGAAGTCGTTCAGGTCAGGATTGACCAGCGTCTTGCCATAGACACCGCCGCCCGAGTAAGGCGTAATGCCATTGCCCGCGGTCGCTCCGGGTGTCGTCGTCAGCACGGTCTGGGTGATGGGGTCGAAGTTCGAGATGTAGTTGTTCTGCTCGGAGTAGGGCGAGCCGTACTCCCAGCGGACGCCGAGGTTCAGGGTCAGCTTGGGGGTGGGCTTCCAGTCGTCCTGGACATAGGCGCTGTGCATGGTCTGGCGCACGTGAGCGACGAAGTAGTTCGCTAGCTGATAAGAGTTGGTGGTTCCGAAGAGGAAGTCAGCCCAATAGGAGTCCGCAACCGCCGTGCCCACGGCGCTGTAGGCTCCGCCGTAGCTGAAGGCACCATAGAGAGGGTTGTTGTCGTTGACCGCCATCCAGATGTGCTCGTATTCGTAGCCGAACTTGAGCGAGTGCTTGCCCTTGATGAGGGTGTAGTTGATCTTGGGATCGAGCAGGGCGGGGTCCTGCCACTGCGGGTTGGTGCTCTGACGGCCGAAGCCGGTGAAGCCGCCGGAGACGGAGGTCGTCGGCAGACCGCCGGCGACGATTGGGTTGGTCGGCAGGCCGGGTATGCTGAGGGCATCGTTGCCGATCGAGAGCGAGTACTTGCCAGCCTTGGTGCGGGAGATACCCAGGCGGGCTTCGATGACCTGGTTGGCACCGATCAGCTTGGTGAATCCGGCGGCGACCTGCTGGTCGAGAACGCGGATGGTTCCGTTGGTCTGACCGTCGAGCGGAGCAAGGATGGCCGGGTAGTTCACGCCGGTCTCCTTGCGGTCACTGATGCGGAGGAACCAGGAAGTGGTGGGATTCTGCTGGAAATCCAGGCGGAGGTCGCCCTTGTCGGACTTGTCGGTAAACGGAACCTGGACAGAGTAGTCGTTAGAAGCCAGACCGGTCGTAGCGGAACCGGAGACCGGCAGGTCGCTCTCAATCTGCTTGAAGTAGCTAAGGACTTGCGCGGAGAGCGGGTTGATCGCCGCTGTCGGGATCGCCGTGCCGGCGGCGTAGGTGGTGCCGGTGGCAGCGTTCTTGACCGGGACGACGAGGATGCCGTTGATCTCGTTCTGCGTGGGCAGCGTGAGAACGCTGAGCGGCTTCAACGTCTGGCGGAATCCTTCGTAATCGACGAAGTAGAAGAGCTTGTCCTTGATGATCGGACCGCCAAAGTTACCGCCGAACTGATTGCGGTTGAAGGTGGGCTTCTTGAAGGCCACGTTTCCGAGCGTCGGCTTGAAGTAGCCGGTAGCGTTCAGATCCGTGTTGCGGATGAACTCGTACGCGGTGGCGTGGATGCGGTTGGATCCGCTGGCGGTGGCGACGTTGACCGTGGCTCCGGAGCTGCGGCCGAACTGCGCGCTCTCGTTGTTGGTGACGACCTGGAACTGAGCGACCGAGTCCGGCGGAACCGCGACGATCTGGTTGTCGAAGCCCTGGTTGCTCTCTCCGTAGGCGTTGTTGTCCATACCATCGAGCAGGAAGTTGTTGAACATGCTGCGCTGGCCGTTCACGTTATAGGCGCCGGCGCGGGTAAGGCTATTGATGGAGCTGGTGGTCGCGGCGGTAGGCGCCTGGCGAACGCCGGTGACCAGGCCGAGCAGGTCGGCATAGTTGCGGGTAACCAAGGGCAGGGCCGCGCTCTGGTACCCAGAGATCTCCTGGCCGCGCTCGCTGGTCTCGGTCTCAAGCTGGAGCGCGGTGCCGCTGACCTCAACCGTTGTCGAAGTCGATCCGACGCTCAATGAAAGGTCGATGCGCTGGCGGCCGCCGACCGAGATGGCAATGTCGTTGGCGACGGCCTCCGCATAGCCGGAGGCTGAAGCCTTGATGGTGTAGATACCAACGCGAAGCGACGGGAGCTCGTAGTCGCCGCTGTCGTTGGAGGTTGCCTTGGCAATGATGCCTGTGGCGTTGTTCGTCACGACGACCGCCGCGCCAGGAATCACAGCGCCGGTTGCATCATGAATCGTACCTACAAGGCTGCCGTTATCGAACTGCGCCTTTGCTTCAATACCAGCCACCAAAAAGAGCGCAGCAAGCAGATAGCTGCATACGCGAGACACCCAAATTTTTCTCATGCTATCGACGATAGGCGGTTGCCTTGGCAGCTTCATCAAAGCAAGGTGAAGACCATGTTTACGCGGGATGAATCGGGGCAAACCTTCATCCCGCGCACAGCTTAACGGCTGGTGACCAGGACTACAAGGCCACGCGCCGGCACCGTGACGGTGATCTTGCCATCCTTCAGCTTCAGGCTCTCCGGAGGACTTGCCGCACCGGCCTTGCGAAGTTCGGCAATCTGCTCGCGGCTCGGAGTCTGCGGGCGGCCCATGGCGTCAAACGCGGGAATCGCGTTGCCGTGGGTCCCGTCGACGCGATAGAGTGTTACTTTTGCGCCGGCGGGAACTCCCTTCAGCGAGAGTTCGAAGGTCTTCGCCGCTCCAACCGTGGCTGGCTCGGACGTGTACTTATCCCCCTCGCCAATGGGCGGCAGGTAGTTCCATAGCGCCAAGGCAACTCCGCCCTCCTTCGTCTTCGTGGCAAGAATGGAGTCATTCGCCACAGCGATCCGCTGATCGCCCAGTTTGTGCAGCATCGCGAAGGCATGGAACGCGGGCTTCTGGATACGGTCTTCGGCGATCAGACCGAAGCCTCCGTAAAACGGCGTTCGCGGCACGCCTTGCTCCTCAAAGACGTCTGCGAAGTCCCAGTAGCTCATCGACTGCACCAGCCCATCGACCTGGCTGATCGTCGACGCCAGCCATGGCCCCATGAAGTAGCTGTCGGTCACGTTCGGCTCGTTGGCGTAGCTCGCGTTGTACTCGGAGAAGTAGAGTGGCATGTTGGGGTAAGGCGACGCGAGGATCTCCTTGTGGACTTTGGCCACAGCGAGCGGCACCATCTTGTCGCGCGGGATCTTCGCATCCGTATGCAGCACGTTCACGTTGTCATCGTTGCCGTAGACGTGGGTCGAAGCGAAGTCCACGGGAACGTTGTTGTCGTGGCAGTGCTGAAGAAACTCACCCACCCACGCAGCCTGCGCCGTCGAAGGACCTCCCACACGAATCCTTGCGTTGACCGCCTTCAGGGCCTTTGCAGTGTGGTCGTAGAGCTCCCAGTAGGTCGCCTGCTTGGGCTTGCCGCCCCAGAAGTCGAGGTTCGGCTCATTCCATACCTCGAAGCTCCAGGTGGAAACTTCTTCGATGCCGTAGCGCGCAATCAGATGCCGGGCGAAGGCCGCCATCATGTCGTCCCACTTCGCGTAGTCCGCTGGCGGCGACACGTTGGGGTGGTACCAGAAGACGTGCAGGTCGTTTGGATCAGCCGCAAGGCCCTTCGGCATAAAGCTCAGCTCGACGAACGGCCGGACATGATGCTCCAGCAGGCCATCATAGATCTGATCGACATAGGAAAAGTTGTAGATGCCATCGGTCGCGACCGCTTGCGTTGCCTGTCCGGGATTGGTGTACTTCCGCGCCGGGTCGTAGAGGCCAACCTCGTCGTTGAAGATGCCATGGAAGCGGACCGACTTGAAGTCCGTGGCCCCGTGTACGGCATCGATATCCTGCCGGTACTCATCGCGCAGCGAGAGGATCGCCCGACCCGAGCCAAACGTCTGCTCCCAGAAGTGGGGAAAGGGTGTTGAAGGTCCTTGCGCGTCGATGGGTACCCGGACCGGAGAATCCTGGGCGAAGCCGGGTGAAGGAAGAGCCAACACGCTTGCGATTGCGATCGAAACTGCACCCTTTGCGACGGAACGGCACCAGAAACTAGACTTCATCTTCTCTCCTGAGACTGCAACCGAACTTTACATCAATTCAATAGGATGCCGTGGCGCGCCAGGGACAGCGTGATGAAAACTGCGCTGAGCCCCGCCGCTCATGCCGAATGCGACAGAGTTTTCACCTTGGCCAGCCATGCTGGCCCGGATGGGTGATGCGGAGTTGACACTGTCAGCCGGTCAGGGTGACCTACTCGTCCTCCGCAGCGGCGGCAAAGGTCATTGTCCGCCCCAACATCGAGTGTGACGATGCCTCATGCGATTCAACCTCGTCACTCAGCCCGCAGTTCAGACGCCTGGAAACGCCGGAGCATTCCCGCTCTCTCTTACCCTTCGTTCCTCCTGCGGCCTGCCGGGAGAGTACACGTTCCCGACCGATAGCAGCAGCCTGCTCCGGCTGCTGAAAAGCGGAACCGATCTGCCCGACGCAGTGGTGTGGCGCTTCCTCGGAGAGGCGTGCGCCAAAGCAAAGGCTCGCCTGCTTGGTGTGGAGCTTAGCGACGAAACCCTGCGAGGCATTGGCTTCTTCGTCGATTAGTTCAAGGTACTGTTCTACTTGCCGATGCAGAAGCTTCCGAAGATCACTTCGAGAATGTCTTCTGTGTGCGTGGTCCCGGTGAGCAGATCGAGCGCCGCCAGCGCCTCATGCAGATCGAGCAGCAGCATCTCGTGCGGCGTCGCCTCCGTCAACCCTTGCTCGGCAGAGCGCAGAGCGATCAGCGCATTCGTGATCGCTGTCTGCTGGCGAAGATTCGTTACCGGCACCGACTCCGCAACCCCCGGCGCGGCCTGTAGAGCTCCGAGGATTGCTAGCCGAAGCTCGGCGATTCCTATGCTCTGAATCGCTGAGGTCGGCACAGAGCTGGCCGGCAACAGAGCGAGCGGACGATCTTGAACCAGGTCAACTTTATTCAACGCGACGATGAGCCGCCGCCCCGCTGCTCCGGCGATCACCTCGCGGTCCTCCGGGTGTAGCGTACCGCCGCTGATCTCGTCCGCAGCCACAATCAGCAGAAGCACGTCGGCTTCGGCCATCGCCTCGCGCGAACGCGTCACGCCAAGCGACTCAGCCTCGTCGAGCGCCGCGCCGGAGGCGGCCACATCGCGCAGTCCCGCCGTATCCACCATTTCAACGGGAATTCCGCTGAGTTCGAGCCGCTCCGCGACGGTGTCGCGCGTGGTGCCCGCCTGCGCCGTCACGATGGAGCGTTCCCGCCCGATCAGCCGATTGAAGAGCGAAGATTTCCCCGCATTGGGCCTGCCAACAATGGCCAGCCGGAAACCTTCCCGCAGCAAGCGGCCGTAAGCGAAGCTCTCGGCCAACAAGGCCAGCGGTGACGCAACCGCGTTGATCCGGCGGCAGATCTCGTCATCCGGCATCAGATCGAGATCGTCCTCGGCGAAGTCGATTCCTGCTTCGAGCGCGGCGATCAGCTCGATAAGCGAGCGCTTCACCGGCGCAATCTGTCGCGAAAGTCCGCCGCCCATCTGTTGAGCGGCCGTCCTGGCCTGCTGCAAGGTGGTCGCCTCAATTAGTCCCTGCACGGCTTCGGCCTGGGTCAGGTCGAGGCGACCGGAGAGGAAGGCACGCTCGGTAAACTCACCGGGCTCGGCGAGACGAGCGCCGGCTTCGAGACACTGGCGAAGCACAGCATCCAGCAGAACCGGCGAGCCGTGCGCCGCGATCTCCACCACGTCTTCCGAGGTGTAGGAGTTGGGCGCGGCGAACCAGGTTATGACTGCCTGATCGAGGACAGCTTCGGTGCCTGCTTCGAGGACTTCGGCGAACCGTGCGCCTCCCGGAGCCAGCGGTCGCCGCAGACGCACCATTCCTTCCACAATCGTCTTCGCTTCCGGCCCGGCGAGCCGAACGATCCCGATACCGCCGCGCCCAGGCGGGGTGGAGACGGCGGCGATCGTGTCGTTTGCGTACGTCATCGAACCAGACTAGCGCGAGTGATCAGTAGTCTCCGCCACCACCGCCACCTTCGGCGAGGTTTTCGAACCGTGTGTAGTCCGCCAGATACGCCATCTGAACGCTTCCGGTCGGGCCGTTACGCTGCTTGGCGATGATGATCTCCGCCTTGCCCTTCAGGTCTTCATTCTCGCGGTCGTAGTACTCTTCGCGGTGGATGAACGCCACCACGTCGGCATCCTGCTCGATCGATCCCGACTCGCGAAGGTCGCTGAGCAGCGGCTTCTTGTCGCCGGTACGCTGTTCCGATCCACGCGAGAGCTGCGACAGCGCGACCACCGGAACCTTCATCTCCTTGGCCAGAGCCTTCAGACCACGCGAGACCGCTGAGACCTCCTGCGTCCGGTTCTCGAACTTCTTCTGGTTCGCGCCGACCGAGCCGGTCATCAGTTGCAGGTAGTCGATGACGATCAGATCGAGCCGACCCTCCTGCTGCTTCAGGCGGCGGCACTTGGCGCGCATCTCGGCGAGGCTGATGCCGGGCGTATCGTCGATGAACATCTTCGACTCCATCAGCCGTTCCAGTGCCGCCAAAAGCTTGCCCTTGTCTTCCTTCGGCAAGAAGCCGGTCTGAATCTTGCGCGAGTTCACCAGCGCCTCGCTCGCAAGCATACGCCGCAGCAGGCTCTCCTTCGACATTTCGAGCGAGAAGACCGCCACCACCTTGCCGTCGTGTACGGACGCGTTCTGCGCGATGTTGATCGCCCATGCCGTCTTTCCCATCGAAGGACGGGCCGCGATGATGATGAGTTCGGAGTCCTGCAGCCCGCTGGTCATGCGGTCGAACTCCATGTAGTGCGTCTTCAGGCCGGTGATCTCGCGGCCCTGCTCGTAGAGCTTGTCGATCGAACCAAAGCTCGAAGCGACAATCTCCGCGATGCCTGAAAAGCCGCGCTGGATGGCGCTGTCGGCGACTTCGGCGAGTTTGGCCTCCACATCGCCGAGGACGTTGATCGCCTCCTCGCCCTGGTCCGAAGCCCGCGTTGCGCCGTCGTGGAAGATGGTCATCAACTGCCGCAGCAGGCTCTTGTCCTTGACGATGCGGACGTAGCTCTCGATGTTGAAGTTGCGCGGAATCCCCTCGCTCAGGAACGCAAGATACGCCGGGCCGCCGATGGAATCGAGTTCCTTGCGACGGGAAAGCACCTCCCGCACAGTGATGTAATCCACGCCGTGGCCGGTCTGAGTAAGTTCGAGAATCGCGTTGAAGACGCGCCGGTGCGAGTCCAGCGAGAAGTCATCGGCGCGGAGCTTCTCGGTAGCGTCCGAGATCGCGACCGAATCGAGCATCATCGCGCCCAGGATTGCCGTCTCCGCTTGCAGTGATGCGGGAAGATCGTCGTTTGCGGAGATTTGCGCGAAGGAAGCCATAGGTCTTCCTCAAGTCTATCCGTCGCTGCCAGGCGGCCTCTTGTGGAGATGACTCCAAGTCTGCGGAAAACCTGAAAACCGCGTCCTATTCATCGCGCTCCTGTCTTTCGCGATGAGTGGGTTCGCGCCACCAGACCTCCAAATGCCATAATCGACAAATCCAAGCCGAGCTTTTCTTACAGGAGACCCCATGGCATCGCAAAAAATCCTAGACATCCCTCCCGCGGCGCAGCGCGATAAGGCCTCCTTCGAGGTGATGCGCGTGTGGATCGCCGAGCAGGGCCAGCACGTCTCGATCCAGAGCGGCGCCTGGGACGACCCCTTTGCCTGGGGCATCGTGCTCGCGGACCTTGCACGCCACATCGCGCTCGCGCACCAGATGCAGAGCGCAAAGGTTGATCCGGAGGCGTTTCTGGAGCGGCTGCTCGAAGGCTTTCAGGCGGAGATCGACAACCCAACCGACGAACCCGAAGGCGAGATCACGCAGTAACCGGGGGCGTTGCCGATTGATGCGGCTTGAGCAACAGGGACTCCGTCTCTAAGCCAGCCAGCGCCTCGTTTTGCCGGCTTTGGAGACACGATGCCTCACCTGCTTACCAAGCTTTCCGCCAGCTTCATCCTCTTCGCCGCCGTCGCCGCACAAGCTCAGATACGGATCGGCGCGCCCAAGAAGAGCTCCGCCGACGTTGGCGTCAACTCCGTCAACGCACCGGTTCCGACGCCTTTACTCGCAGGAAAGAAGGCCTTCATCTCCTATGAACTGGGGGATGTCACCGCCTTCCCGGATGCCTATAGCGGCGGACCGGAGCGGGCTTACGGAGAGTTCTATTCAGCCATGAAGACCTGGGGGCGCTACGACCTCGTCGCCGACCCAAACGACGCGGATGTTATCTTCGCCGTCCGTTTTGTCGACCCGGTAGGTGTCGTACCCCAGATTCGCGTCGGCATCATGGATGCGAAGACGCATGTCGCTCTGTGGGGCTTCGTCGAACAGGTCGACTTCAAGTTCCGCAAGAAGAATCGCGATCTGGCTTTCACGGACTCCGTAAAGCTCCTGGTCACGGACATCCAGACTCTGCTGGGGCAGGCGACGATTCCGCCTCCGACGCCTGCCCAGCAGTAAGCCTTAGTGTCCGTTGTATTCCTTGAAGAGGTCCGGAAACTGCACCTTCAACGCGGCCATCTTCGGAACGTCGCAGACCTGTATGTACGGATTGTTGGGGTTATGGTCGGCGTAGTCCTGGTGATACGCCTCGCCGTCGTAGAAGCCCTTCAGTGGGACGACCTGGGTGACGATCTTCGCGGGATAGATCTTCTCCGAATCGAGCTGCGCGATGTACGCCTCCGCGATCTTTTTCTGCTCTTCGCTGGTGTAGAAGATCGCTGAGCGGTAGGAGGTTCCTACGTCCGGGCCCTGCCGGTTTAGCTGCGTCGGGTCATGCACGACGCTGAAGAAGATGCGCAGCAGCGTTCCGTAGCTGATCTTCGACGGATCGTAGACGATCTTCAGCGACTCGGCGTGGCCGGTCGTCTCGGTCGTCACCTGATCGTAGGTCGCGGTGTTTGCAGAACCGCCGGAGTAGCCCGCCGTCGTATGTTCCACGCCCTTTACCCTGTTGTAGACCGACTGCACACCCCAGAAACATCCACCTGCGAAGACCGCCGTCTCCTGCTTCGCTCCAGTATGCGGTTCGTCAAGTAAGGGTGCCGGAATCGGCTCTTTGCGTGTTGCCTGTCCAATTGCCATCTGTCTTACTCCTATGAAAACCGCGCCCAAGATCAGCGCTCCAATCGCCAGCTTGAATCCCGTTGAAACCATATCGCTCATACCAACCTCGCCCAACTCTGACTCTTATAAGACGCGCGAGGTTACATCGCAGATTCGCGTCAGGCATTCTGACGCTGAATGGCCTGCCTTCCGCGACCCTGAATCTCGATGTAGATGTTGACCAGCGTCACCGCAGCCGGGGTCACTCCAGCGATGCGGCTCGCCTGTCCAAGCGTCATCGGACGCACGCGCTCGAGCGTCTGCTGCATCTCGCGGGACAGCCCGCTGACCACCTTGTAGTCGAACCACTCGGGAATGCGGCGGTCTTCGGCCTTCTTCATCTTCTCGATCGAGCGGCGCTGCTTGTCGAGATAGCCGGCGTACTTGATCTCCGTTTCGACCGACTTCATCTCGTTTCGCACCCATGCGGGCAGCCGCTCCGCGGAGTGCATCGCCGCAACCCACTCGGCGAAGATCGCGCCTGCGTGCTCGAGCCGGATGAGCAGCATCGGCGCAAGCTCCGAGATCTCCACCTCAGGACGCTTCAGCAGCTGCGCAAAGCTTTGCCCTGAGACACTCGCGGTCTCGCCATCGAGCTTTTCGATCAGCGATGCCGGGAGTTCCGCCATCTGCACCTGTTCCGATTCCAGCACCCGTCGAAGCGCCTCCGCACGCGCCTGCTTGGCTTCGAACTCCGCCCAGTCATCGTCCGCGATCAATCCGAGGCACCTCCCATGAGGCGTCAGCCTCCGGTCGGCGTTGTCGATCCTCAAATGCAGCCGAAACTCCGCACGCGAGGTAAACATGCGGTAGGGCTCGTCGGTCCCCTTCGAGATGAGATCGTCGATCAGAATGCCGGTATACGCCTCGGTCCGGTCGAGCGTGAATGCCGGCTCACCCTTCACGGCCAGCGCCGCGTTGATCCCCGCCATGATCCCCTGGCATGCGGCCTCTTCGTAGCCGCTTGTCCCGTTGATCTGACCGGCG
This sequence comes from Granulicella aggregans, assembly GCF_025685565.1. Classification (NCBI taxonomy): domain Bacteria; kingdom Pseudomonadati; phylum Acidobacteriota; class Terriglobia; order Terriglobales; family Acidobacteriaceae; genus Granulicella; species Granulicella aggregans. The sequence goes on along the minus strand of NZ_JAGSYE010000001.1, from coordinate 1,196,574 downwards.
AGGTAGAGGCCTTCGAACTTCTTTACCTTCAGCGTCCGGTCAAGTTCGGTCGGGTCGATCGCGTCGTACTCGATAGCGTAACCGGGCCGCAGCATCTCCGCGTCTTCAAGCCCCGGAATCGATCGCACCATCGCCGCCTGAACGTCCATCGGCAGGCTGGTGCTCATGCCGTTGATGTAGACCTCGTGCGTGTTGAGCCCTTCGGGCTCAAGAAAGAACTGGTGGCCGGACTTCTCCGGAAATCGCACGACCTTGTCCTCAATCGAAGGGCAATAGCGCGGCCCGATGGCCTCGATCTGCCCCGAATACATCGGCGACCGGTGGACGTTCTCGCGGATGAGCCGCAGGGTCTCGTCCGTCGTACGGGCGATGTGGCACTTGATCTGGCGCAGCGGGGGCACGCCGGACTTCGTGAAGCTACTGCGAAAGCTGAAGGGCGTTGGGTCGTCGTCGCCGGGCTGCTCCTGGAAGGTCTCCCAGCGGATGGTGCGTCCATCGAGGCGGGGCGGCGTTCCGGTTTTCAGCCGGCACTCGCGGAGGCCGAGACGCTTGAGAGCTTCTCCGAGGAGGACGCTTGCCGGCTCACCGCTGCGTCCGGCGGTGTACTGCTGCTCGCCGCAGTGGATCAGGCCGTTGAGAAAGGTTCCGGTGGTGATGATGGTCGCTTTCGCAAGGATGGTGCGGCCATCGCGCAGCTTGAGACCGCTCACCCGGCGCGGTTCTTCGCTGGATTGCGGACTCGCTAACTCGCTACCCTCGTCGCCGAAGACGAGGTCAACAACCTCCGCCTGCTTGATAAACAGGTTCGCTTGTCCTTCGAGCACTTCGCGCATCTTCACGCGATAAAGCTGCTTGTCGCACTGCGCACGCGGCGACCAGACCGCCGGACCGCGCGAGGTGTTGAGCAGGCGGAACTGGATGCCGGTCGCGTCGGCGACCTCGCCCATGACACCACCGAGCGCATCGACCTCGCGCACGAGATGGCCCTTCGCGACTCCACCGATGGCCGGGTTGCAGGACATCTGGGCGATCAAGTCAAGATTCAGTGTGAAGATGGCGGTGCGCAGGCCCATGCGCGCGGCTGCCATCGCAGCCTCGCATCCAGCATGGCCAGCGCCGACGACCACCACATCGAACTGCTCGGTAAAGACCATCAGCCCTTATCTTACGGCGAAGGACATCTACGGCACCGCAACTTCGACATCACCCTTGTAGAATGTGGCCTTTCCATCGACGAGATAGGGCAGGAAATGACAGGGCTCGAGTGACTTCATCGCCGCCATAAACGCTTGCGGCCCAGCGGTCCATCCCTTTTGAGTCGGACTACCAGGAGTTGAGCCTATTCCGACCCTGACACCCTGCTCATTTACCGAGATCCTCATCAAACCGACCTTCGTTCCCGGCTTGTAGTTCACGTTGCAATTGACGATCTGCTTCTTCATCTGCTCCACCGTCAGGATCGGAATCGGATTATCCAGATGGGACGTAAAGTGCAGCACCAGCGGCATCTCCATCTGCTCCGCCACGCCATTTACCACCAGCGGCTTGAACTTGAACTTCAGCGCCTGCTCCATGCCGAAGCTCTCAAGCCCCGGCTGGTCGGAGTTGTGCTTCGCCGTCTCCCGTACCTGCCCGGTCCTGTCCGTCCGCGCGTAGACGATCATGTACCCCTCTGTCTTCCCTTCGCGCACCGACGGCCATTCGATAACAGGAGCATGCTCCACCATGCTCTCCTCCTTCAGCGTCGAAACGAATTCGGTCGAAATTCGATCTCCGAGCGGCGTCTCTGCCGCAATCGAGAACATGGGATCGTCTGGCTGCTTCCACTCCTCAAGCGTCGTCAGGTGCCCGGTTACCGGCTCGAAGGCCAGCACATCCGTCTTGTAGGTTCGCGCGATCTTCTTCTTCCCAAACCCTTTCCAGTCGGAGTACTCGATCGAGACGTTCATCGTGAGTATCGAAGAAATCTCCGGATCGTTGCCCTTGAAGCAGACCATTCCCCAAGTCAACTCGTCCGTGATGTTTCCTGGCCGATCATCACGCCGCAGGCAGCTACTCATGTTCGGCCCCAGCATCACGACGCCGCCACGACCACGGAAGTTCTTCGCCACCGGCACAGGATCGAGAACCGCATCTACGAAGTTCTCCAGCCATCGCGGATAGTAGTCGCCGTCCTTCTCAAAGACGCGTACTCCGTTGACAATCTTTTCCTGATTGAACTTCGGAGAACTTACCACCAGCCGATACTTCGTCTCGTTGACCCACCAGACCTCAACTCGGCCGGAATATTCCTTCGCATCCGAAGCGATCTCCATCACGGCGTGGAACGGCTTGCCTGCGAAGGTGAGGGACGAACTTTTCAGCGCACGGTCGAGTGCAGCGTCCGCATCGACTCGCTCGCCCTGTGGCTCCTGAAAACCTGCAAACTGCGCCAGTCCCGTGCAAGTAAAAGCCATGAGCGAGAGAGAAAGCAACAGCAAATGAACAGCTCGAAACGTTTTGTGGGGCAACATGCAAGCATCCTAACCCAACGGGATTACTCAACTGGCTTGGGATGTCTGCCCGCTCGCCTTCAACTCCCGAGCCCGCTCGAATGACATAATCACTCCATGCGCACGCTCTCGACCGCTCTTCTGCCCGCGGCCCTTCTTGGCTGCCTATGCCTTCCCGTCCAGCTCCAAGCTCAGACCCCGACTGCAATTCCCGCCGCCATCACCACCGACCCCGCACCCGACAAGGCCCATCCCGCCGCCTTCGACACCTTCCAGCTCCCCAGCCACGGTGCGCTCCTAAACGCCTTCGTCTACATCGCCGCCGGAGCAGGACCGCATCCCACTGTCATTCTGCTGCATGGCTTTCCGGGCAACGAGAAGAATCTTGATATAGCCCAAACCCTCCGCCGCGCCGGATACGACGTCCTCTTCTTCAACTACCGCGGAAGCTGGGGCTCCCCAGGTAACTTCTCCTTTACGCGCGCCATAGAAGATGTGCACTCCGCCATCGCCTACCTTCGCGATCCCGCAAACGCCACTCGCCTGCGCGTTGATTCGAAACAGATCATCCTCATCGGCCACAGCATGGGCGGCTTCATGGCCCGCTACGCCGGTGCGCAGGATCCCTCCATCAAAGCCGTCGGCCTTATCTCCGCCGCTGACATGGCCGTCGACAAGATCGAGACCATCCCCTCCGCCTACCGAAATCGCGCCGTCGATCCAATCGCCAAAGCCTTCGCCGAAGAAGGCCTCGCCCCTCTCGCCGGATGCACGCCCAAGAGCCTAGCCGAAGAGGCGGTCGCTCACGCAGACACCTGGAACATCCCCAAACTAGCCCCAGAGCTGGCCAGCCGCCCAGTCCTTGATCTCACCTCCGATGACGGCCTCGCCCCATCGAACGACGCATTTGTCGCCGCGCTCAAGAAAGCCGGATCGACCCATGTCACGACACAACACTTCGCAACCGACCACTCCTACTCTGATCAGCGGATCGCGCTCCAGGCATCCATCCTGAACTGGCTGACAAGCCTCTAACTCCTCAGCGACCCGAAAAGCCTCCACCACGCTCTCAGGAGACTCCCCTGCCTCTGAACTCCGCACTGCCCCATCTCGCGCTCGCCAGCCTCGCCCAGGCGGTCCCCGCCGACGCCGTCGTGCATCTCCGCCACCGCTGGTTCCTCGCCGTCTTCCTTGTCTGCGCGGCCATCGTGCTTTCAAATGTCGTCCATTACATTGTTTTTCGTCTCATTCGCCGCAAAGAAGCGCAGACCGCCACCCTGGGATGGGGTTTGCAACAATACCTCGGTCGCCCGGCGCGCGTCATCTTCCTGCTGACCTGCCTGATGGCGGTGCTCCCCTCTCTCCCGGAGCTTCCCTTCAATCTCAACGCGGTCCTGCGCCAGGGCTTCATCATGGCGATCGTCGCCGCCATGGGCTGGTTCGCAATCGGCTTCGTCTACGTGCTGCAACAGGCCACGCTGCGCCGCTACGACATCACCGCCGAAGACAACATCCAGGCGCGCCGAGTCCATACCCAGCTCCAGCTCATCCGCCGCCTGGTGATCGGCTTCATCGTCATCCTCACCGCCGGTGCTCTGCTGTGGAGCTTCGACGACCCACGCATCTGGCACTACGGCTCCGGCCTGCTCGCCTCGGCGGGAGTCGCTTCGCTCATCCTCGCCACTGCCGCCAAGTCAACCGCCGCAAATATCCTCGCCGGCCTGCAGATCGCCTTTACCGAACCGATACGCATCGATGACGTCGTCGTCGTACAGGGCGAGTGGGGACGTATCGAAGAGATCAACTCCGCCTACGTCGTCATCAAGATCTGGGATCTCCGCCGCCTCATCGTCCCTCTCAGCTACTTCATCGAGAACAGCTTCCAGAACTGGTCGCGAGAGGCGACCGACATCATGGGCACAGCGTTTCTCTACGTCGACTACTCGATTCCCGTGGAGATTCTTCGCGCCCAACTCGATGCCATCGTCCACCCCCACCCGCTCTGGGACGGCAAGGTCTGCGGCCTGCAGGTCACGAACCTTTCAGAGAGGACGATGGAACTGCGCTGCCTGATGAGCAGCCACAACTCCAGCCGCAACTTCGACCTCCGCTGCGATGTGCGCGAGCAGATGACCGCTTTCATCCGCGAAAACTACCCAGACGCCTTCCCGCAGACGCGCTTCTCCGCTCTGCCACAGGCCATGGCTGCCGCGGCTCAACCCGGAGACAGACCTTAAGCCACCAACTTCAGGGTGCCCCATCCATCGCGCCTTTGCTTTACGCGATGGGTGGGATCGATACTTGTCCGCGCCCGGTCTTGAGACTTACCACCAGGATCACGACAGCCGCGAGCAAATACGCGATCGAAAGCATCCCGGTACCGACTCGCGTTCCGCCGCCATGCTGGATCGCCCATCCCATCCAGTTCGGCCCCACAAAGCCGCCGATGATCGACAGCATATTGATCGCCGCAATGCCCACCGCCGCTGCCGGCCCATCGAGAAACGTCGTGCTCAGGCTCAGTGCCGGCCCCTGGCTTGCGTAGTAACTCACCGACGCCAGACCCAGCGCGGCGATCATCACCCACGGCTGCCGCACCAGCCCACTGACCGCGAACGCCGTCGCCGTCAGCAGGGACAGCCCGACGACATACGGCACCTTCGCCCGAATCCGGTCCGAATGCCAGCATACGATCAGCATCCCCGCCGCGCCTCCCAGTGCAATGCCGGCGATCAGCGCACCGACGCGGTTCGTGCCCCATCCCGTCGCCGCCTGATAGATCGCCGGTGCCGAGAACGAAAAGGCATAGTACGACCCCAGCGACAGGAACATATACACGCCGATCAGCGCGACCCTCGGCTCCATCAACACAGACAGAAGGACAGTCAACACATCCGCATGATGACCGGACTTTCCGCCGGCGCGCTCAATTGCCGCCGCGTCTTCGCGGAGACGAGCGAGCAGCCACGCACGCTCCTCCGGCTCCATCCACCTGGCATCGGCGGGACCGTCTGGCAACGCGTTCCAGACCACGACGCTCAGCAAGATCGCCGGAATCGCTTCCACCAGAAACAGCCACTGCCAGCCTTTGAGTCCCAGCCTTCCGTTCAGGCTCAGCAGCGACCCGGCAATAAGTCCCATCAGTACGTTGCTTAGCGGAAACGCGATGTAGAACCGGCCAACCGCCCGCGACCGCATCTCCTGCGGAAACCACAGCGACAGGTAGTAGAGAACTCCGGGAAAGAAGCCCGCCTCCGCCATGCCCAGCAGAAACCGCAGCACGTAGAAGCTGAGGGGCGAGCGCACAAACATCATCGCCGCAGCCAGGATGCCCCACGTCAGCATGATGCGTGCGATCCATCTCCTCGCGCCAAACTTCAGCAGGAGAAGATTCGATGGCAGCTCGCAGATCGCGTAGCTCAGGAAGAAGACGCCCGCTCCGAACCCGTAGATGCCGGCGTTGAAGTGCAGATCGCGATTCATCTGCAGCGCTGCGAAGCTGATGTTCGCGCGGTCCATAAACGCCACCATGTAACAGACCGACAACAGCGGAATCAGCCGCCACGCCGCCTTGCGCAGCGTCCTTTGGCCCAGCGCCGCCTCGCTGGAAAGATGCAGCTCCGCCGAATCGTTCACGCCGGGTAAGACCACGCAGAGCCCCTAGAGATAGATTCTTGAAATGATGATGCGCTCATCCTACCCGTGAGCTATTCTTTCCGCGTAGCAAAATCGCCTGGCCCCAGCGCCCGGCCCACTGCCCGACCCGGAAAGGCGCGCTCGAATGCTCTCGACCAGCCCCATCATCGGTTTTGTCCCCACGCGGGATGGAGAACGTGCCCGCGCCTTCTACGCCGAGACCCTTGGCCTGGACTTCGTCACCGACGATGGCTTCGCCCTCGTCTTCCGCTCCGGAAGCAATATGATCCGCATCGCCCGCGCCGGGGAGTTCACGCCTGCGCCTTACACCATTCTCGGATGGGAGGTTGCGGACATCGTGGCAGAAGTGACGGCTCTAACGGCGAAAGGCATTGCGTTCGCCCGCTACCCGTTCCTGCCGCCAGATCAGGTCGACGAATTGGGCATATGGTCGACGCCGACGGGGGACAAGGTGGCCTGGTTCCAGGACCCGGATGGGAACACGCTGTCGCTCTCGCAGCATCACAACTAGGTCCGTAACAGGATGCCTACTCAAATCGCGGCAGCTTCTGCAAGTCCGCCTCCGGCACCATCTCCATCGGACCACCAGCCTTGATCCAAGCCTTGATCCCGCCTTCGATCACCTGCGTCCTGCAGTTCTCCTTGGCCAGCTCGCGTGCGACGCGGATGCTGGTTACGTCGCGGATACAACTGCAATAGATGTAGATCTCGCACTCAGGAGCCATGAACTCCCGCAGTGCGACCAGTTCTTCCTGCAGCCGGTGCGGCTCTACGCGGATCGAGTTCTTGATGCGCTGCATTCCGGGATCGTAGTAGCCATGGCTGCGAACATCGGCGATGACGACCAGCTTATCGGGCGTGAGTGCCTGCAAGCGCTCATAAAGACCCGCCGCTGTGATCTTCTCGATCGCGCCAGACCTGCGTGCGCGCAAGGTAAACGCCAGCAGCACGCCGCCATAGGCAAACACCGCCAGAAGGATGACCAGAAGAACGGCATGTCCGGCACTTTCGATTTGCTGGATGATCTGCACGATGAATTTGCTGAAGATATAGCCTGAGGCGAGCCACGCCGAACAGTATCCCAGCACACCCAGGGCATCCATCCGTAGAAACTGGCTGAGCCGCATGTTCAGGCTGCCGGCAATCGGTGCCGCCATCGCGCCCAGCCCGGGGATGAACTTCGCAAAGAGCAGCGTCTTCGGCCCACGCCGGTAGAAGTAGCCAGCCGAAGAGAAGATGCAGGCCTCGGGATTGACGGACGCGCGGCAAAGAATACTGAGCAGCCACCAACCGCTGTATCGCCCACCGTAAAAGAGGAGCGTATCGCCGGCAACAGCTCCGGCCGACGCCATTGCGAGGACTACCCACGGATTCAGGGCTCCTGCATGCGAAGCTGCGCCTGCCGCCAGCAACACGGTCGAGGCAGGCAGCGGCAGCCCCAACGCCGCAAGAAATAGGACAAGCCCGGTGACGGCGTATCCGTGGTGCATGATGAAGCCCACTACAGCCATCCGCGCGTGTCCCTGCCCCTCAAATCACGTGATATCAGGATAGATGCATTCGGTGAAGGCAACGCCAAGCGATGCGGTGGGCATTTGATCACACATAAGTGTTAGTCCGAGTTCGAGAGGAACGCAGATTTCCTTCGGGAACGAGAAGAAGGATTTCAGAACTGGAGCCGCAGGCCGAATTGAAGCTGCCGTTCCCGTGAGTTGGCGGTGCTCGAAGCCGTGAACGCGCCGAACGGCTGCTCGTTCAGCCCCTCCGCTGCAACCGTCGGCGCGTCCTGGAAGATCAGCGGTGTCACTCCATTGACCGCTACACCTTCCTGATAGGCACGCGTCGTCGTGCTCGTATAGTTCACGTGATTGGGCAGATTGAACACCTCCGCCGATGCTCGCAGTCTCAGCCGCTCTGTGACCCGGATGCCCCGGTTGACGCGCAGATCCATGTGGACCGTCTCCGGCAGCCGCAACGTATTTCGGCCCACGGTCGGCAGGTAGACCGCTCCGCCCGAGCCATTGATGCTGGTGTGACCGCCGGACAGGCGGGTGCCTCCGAAGATCTCGTAGCTGTAGGGCCGGCCGCTCGTCTCGATAAACAGAGGGCTGACCTGCCATCCATTCGAGGCCAGCTTCAGCAAGTGTTTCGGCGTCGCCAGAGACGGCTCCCAGATGGCGCTTGCCGTGATCTTATGCGGATAGTTCAGCGTCGAGAGACCACGGTCGTATCCCAGCTCAAACGGGTCGAGCTGGCCGTTCGTCCTTGGAGTAGCGCTATTGTTCTGGCCGTAGTCGATCGCCTTGGCCCACGTCCACGTTGCGCGAAACTCCAGCCCCTTGCGGCTCCGCCGTTCCGCCGAAAGCACCATCGCGTTATACGTCGCGTTTGTATTGGAGACGATGTCCGTCACCGGCCCGTACAGTGGGCTCACCCGGTCCGTGTAGTACGGCAGTTCGAAGATCTCGCCGTTCGTCACCCCACGCGGTCCACTTCCACCCACGGGACCGCCCTGCAACTGAAACGTCCGTGTCGCAGTTGAAGGAGCGATGTTGATGTCGACCGAATCCGGCAACTGGCGGTCCAGATTGAACACGTACGAGGCCGATGCCGTGATGCCGCAGCCCACGCCGCGCTCGATCGCGAATGTCCCCTGCTGCACCATCGGCAGCCGGAATCGCTTATCGAAGAGCATCGCCGAGGTCGTCGTGCTGACTGCCGCACCCGGCTCAGCCAGATAGGTGCACCCGTAGCCGAACCCCTGGTTCGCCACCTGCGGGCAGTTGGTGACGGTCGTCGGCGTAATCCTCACGTGCGTCGCCGTGGCCGGCATGGCCGTATCGAGGAGCGCGGCCCGGACCGTCCCTCCAGGCAGCCTGCCGTAGTACACGCCGTACCCGGCGCGGACCGTTCCCTTCCCGACACCATGCGGCTGCCACGCGATCCCCACCCTTGGCCCGACATTGTTCCTGTCTTCGGGAAACGCGCTCGTAGTGCCGCGGTCCCCGAACAGAGCGTCGATCGCTGGATTTGGCGTCTGCGGCGATGGCTCGCGCTCATATTCGTAGCGAACGCCAACCGTTACCTGCAGCGTCGGCGTCGCCTTCCACTGGTCCTGCGCGAATCCCGCCCACTCCTGCGTGGGGAAGCTTACGCTCTGTTCTCCGAAGCTCTGCGTGAAGGTGCGGAAGCAGAACCGGTGGATCGCCGCCACAATCGACGGACAAGCCCCGTTGGGATAGGCGTTTGCGCTGAAGGTATAGTCCGTGATCCAGTCCACCAATCCTCCAGCCTTGCCCGCCCCTATGCCGCTGTCGTAGCGAAAGGTTCCTTCCTGATTGCTCAGCGCGTCGATACGATCGTGAATCTGACTGAAGTCGAAGCCCACCTGCACCAGGTGCCGCCGGTGCGACCACTCCACCAGCTCCGCGACCTGTAACCGCCTTTCATCCGGATACGCCTTGCGCCCCAGCGACGCTGGCGTTCCAAACACAAACCCATTCAACCCGATCGAGATCTCTGGCGCGAATCCTCCCGGTCCGATCGCCGGCTCCTGCGGCAGCGGCGGCTGCGCGGTCTCGTACTCAAAGTCGCGCCCGAAGGCGACGCGCACCTCGTTGCTCAGGCGGCTCGTCCACAGACTCACTAGCCGCGCCACGCCCGCGTCCACCTTGCCGTAGGCATTGCCGAGGCTTGCCAACCCGCGATCCACCACCGGCTCAGAGCGCACGCCGCCGGGCGAACTCCAGCGCACGCGGTTCTCCTGCACGCTCAGCTTATGGCTCGGCGAGATCTGCCAGTCTATTTTTCCGAAGGCAATCTGCTGGGCTTCACGTCGCGGCACCGTCCCGGTCAGGCTGTCGAGATACGTCAACGCAGCATCCGTCGCCTTAGCGGAGACGCCTCGATTTCCCAGCAGCGCGCGCTGCGTCGCCGTCAACGCGAAGAAGTCGCCGTATCCGGGCGAGGAGACAGCGTCATTGGCCCTCCGCTGCACATCAACCGCGGCAAAGTAGAAGACTCTGGGCTGTGACGCCGCTCCGCCGCGCGTGACTCTTGCCGCCCAGGGAACCGGCCATGCGACCGGGCCGCCTACCGTTCCCCCAAACTGCTGGCGGAGATCGTGCGGCTTCACCAGCGTATTCGTGACCACGCCGCCCGCGTAGCTGCTTGCCACTGAGAACGGATTCGTCGCGCCCCAGGAGCTGTCCCGCGCAAGGTAGAACCCGCTTCCGTGCAGTGCATTCGTTCCACTCTTCGAGACTGTCGTGACCACGCCGCCAACCGCATGGCCGTCCAGCGCTGAGTAGCTGCCCGAGTTCACCCGAAACTCCTGCACCGCCCCCTGCGAGAACGTGTACGCCGCCCCCGCGTGGCGTCCATACAGGGAGCGCGATCCATCTCCGCCGACGCCCGTCGCCGTCCCGCTGTCACCTTCTTCTTCTGCCTCGCGCTCCGCTCCGCCGCCCGCGCCCTGTGCGACGCCTCCGAAGTGCTGATCGTTGGAAGATCCGTCGATCTCGCTGGAGTTCTGGGTCGTCGCCAACCCGCGAAAGCTCACAGCCGCCTCGCCGTCTGATGCAGAGCCGCCGGCGGTCTCAGGCAGCAGCAGCGCGAAACTCTGCCACCGCCTCCCATCCATAGGTAACAGATCGATCTGCGACGCGGTCGTCAGCAGACCAGGAACCATCGCGGACGGCGCGTCCTCGGACGAGCCATCCGATGAGCCAGCGATGACAGGCACCGGAGCGGAATCGACTGAGATCAGCGTCTCCACCGTCGCCAGCCCAAGCTTCGAGTCCACGGTAGCGATTGCGCCCAGCCCAACCGCAACTTCTTCAACAGCGGCCGCAAACCCGGGGGCTGAGATTGTGACCCGGTACGTTCCGGGCGCAACGTGCGTCAGCAGAAAACTTCCCTCGGCTCCGGTTTTAAGCACCTGTTCGAAGCCCGTCGCACGGCTGACGACCAACACTCTGGCCGCAGCCACAGAATCTCCTCGAGGGTCCGTAACCCTCCCGCCGATCGCCCCATCGACCGAGCTCTGCCCACTGGCGGCAAGACATCCCAGCACCATAACCGCCGCGCACAACCGCGTCCGTCCCCGATTCCCCATGCGTTCTCCTCGCCTCAAGGGGCGACTTCTCTGTGATTTAAGAGAGAACTTTGCGGGAGCTGCCTGCGCCATCACAATCCGGGCAAAGCATCGCTTCCCAGCACACAACTTCGCGGGAGTACCGGAAGCGTAATCTCTTTTCCCAAAATAGAAAAGGGGCAAAAGAAGAGGGCGGCAGCCGAAGCCACCGCCCTCCACAAGCACAGCCAGAGATCGCTTAGAAAGCAAGCTTGAAACTGATCGCAACCTGCCGCGGTGTGTAAAGGAAGCCGCTCGAGTTCGAGTTGGTCACCGCACCAAAGCTGCTCTGGTAGGTGGCTGTGTTGGTACCGCTTGCCGAACTCAACAGATAGCCTGTGCTATTGATTCCAGTGACGTTCTGGTGGTTGTAGAGGTTGTAAAGGTCTGCCCGCAACTCCAGGTTGTAGCGCTCGTGGAGCGGAATCTCCTTCTGCACCCGCAGGTCCTGCACAACGTCGCGCGGGTACTTCAAGGTATTGCGACCGAGCTGCGGAATGTAGCTGGTTCCGCCAGCCCCGTTCCAGCTGCTGTTCAGTGCAGCTGCCGAGGGATAGCCGCTGATCGAGAGGGAATACGGAAGACCGCTCTGCGCCTGGAACGCTGTGTTCACGCTCCAGTCGTTGACCGCCCACTTGTACCAGTCTCCCGAGTTTGTGTTGGGCAGGTTGTACAGAACGTACCCAGCGATGCGATCGGGAACGTTGTAGTTTGAGTTTCCGTAGTTTGCCCGCTGGTTACCGTAGGGGTCGTACCAGTTGTTGGTCGTAGTGGTCGTCGTCGCGTTCTGATTGAAATCGAGCGCATGCGACCAGGTGTAGTTCACATCGAACTGCAAGCTCTTCAAGCTGCGGTTTTGGATCTCAGCAGCCAACGCCTGGTAGCTGGAGTTGATGTTGCTGGTGACCTTGGTGATCCCCTGGAAGGCGGGATTCAGATAGCCGGTGTAGACAGGAACGGTGATCGTCGTGCCGTTGGCCAGTGGTCCTTTTCCGGTGGAGTCTGCAATGTTGATCACGGTGGGGGTCGTCACCGGGTTCAGGTTGACGTTCAGGAAGTTCGTCAGCTCGCGACCCAGTCCGCCGAGATAGCTGACTGAGAAGACTGTTCCACGGCCAAGCTCCTGCTGCACCGAGAGGTCGAACTCATGCACCATCGGGTTCTGGAGGTTCTTGTCCAGGTAGTAGGAACTCGGTGTCGGCGCGTTCGCTGCCGTGACGATATTCGGGAAGGTGGGAGCAGCGGCTGCGCTGGGCTTGATCGTCGCTACGTACTGCCCTAGCGGGCTACCCGTATTCAGCAGAACGTTGAGCAGAACGCCGTTGGTGATGCGGCCATAGAACATGCCGTATCCACCGCGCAGGACCGTCTTGCCGCCGCCGTACACGTCGTAAGAGAAGCCGAGACGGGGTCCGAAGTTGTTCTTGTCGCTCGGCTTGTTCTGCAGATCCGCATAGGGGGTGAAGTTGGTCGCAGCAGCCGTGAGGGTCGCCGAAGGAGAAGGCAGCGCCTCATAGTCCCAGCGCAGGCCAAGCTGTAGGGTCAAGCGCGGGTTGAACTTCCAGTTGTCCTGGCCGAAGAAGCCGTAGTCCAGCGTGCCTACGTCGAAGACCGGCGGCCCGAAGCCCTGGGCCAGCGAGGAGTAGCACGGGCTGGTTCCGACAGCGCTCGTGACGACTCCATTCTTGATCGTCGCCGCCGAAAGGGCCGTGCTGTTGCAGGTCTTCTTGCCGGTCGTCTCGGAGTTGATGTCCGCCAGGTAGGTGCTGAGATAGCTGTAGGTGAAGACGCCGTTGCTCTCGTAGGTGTTGTTGATCAGATCGTCGTTGTGGACGGTGTCCACGCCGAACTTCAGGCTGTGGTTTCCATGCGAGTAGAAGAGCGTGTCGCCGACTTGCCACTTGTGCTCATCCGGCAGCGCCTTGCGATAGGAGTAGTAAGGCGAACCAAGATAGAAGCCGGTCGAGGTCGCAAGCGCCACCTCGGGGACATTGCCGCCCGCGCCCACCAGGTACTGCTTGGTGTAAGCGCTGAAGGGCTGCTGTCCCTCGTCGTTCAACTCGCGACCATACTGATAAAGCAGTTCGTTGCTGATGCTCGACGTCACCGCGGTCGTCAGCTTCGCCACGCCGTAGTCCAGCTTCACAAAGTCGGTGCCGAAGGTGTCGATGGCATAGTTATTCGTCGCCTGGGTTTGAACGCCGCCCGGCGAGTCCCAGCGCAGGCGGTTATACACCGCACTGAGCGTGTTCTTGCTGTTGATCGTGTAGTCTAGCTTCGGCATGTTCACGACCTGGTCACCGGTGCGCGGTACCGAGCCGAGGTCCGGCAACAGGCTGGCGAGACCAGCACCGTACGCAGCGGCACCTGCGTCGTAGCTGATCAGACCCTCGCGCGCGGCCAGCGTGCAGGCCTGGCTGTCCAGCGCGTAGTTCTTATTCGTCGTCGTGCTGCCCGAGAGGTAACCGGTCGTCAGGCTGCAGGTAGGCGCGCCGGCGATGCTGGCCAACGCTGCGTCGGGCTGTGAGAAGAACGTGCCCGGTACGTTCGCCTTGGCGGTGCCGGGGAAGACGCGGTGATGTTGGTCGTAGGTGTAGTACCAGAAGAGCTTGTCCTTGATGAGCGGACCGCCAGCAGAGAAGCCCCAAATTTTACGGGAGTCCTTTGGCTTGTACGGCGAGCTGGTAAAGGTGTACGCGCCGGTCGAGGGATTCTGCACACCGGTCGTGTTGGTCGTAAAGGGGTTGAAGGTGCCCCAGTTGCTCTCGCGGTCGGAGAAGTAAGCCTGGCCATGAATCTTGTTGGTGCCGCTCTCGGTGACCGAGTTGATGACACCGCCGGCCGCACGCCCATACTGCGCGGAGTAAACGCCAGCATTCACCTGGAACTCGCGGATCGCCGTCGGGGGTGTGGAGTAGGCCTCACGGGTACGGCCACGCTCCTCGGAGTAGTACGCCTGATTGTCGTCCGCGCCGTCGATGAGAACGTTGTTCAGGATCGGGCTGATACCGCGGATGCTGACCAGACCGAAACCGTTCGAGTCCGACACCACGCCGGGCGTGGTCAACGCGAGGCTCGACCAACGAAGATTGTTGACCGGAATGTCCTCCAGCGCGCGCTTGTTCAGGTTGGCGGCAAAGTCCGGCGATTCGAAGTTCAGCACGGGTGCCTCCGCCGTTACATCCACCACGGAGGTCGTCGAGCCACTGGCCAATTTAGGGGCGACCTCGGTCAGTTGTCCAACCTGCACAGTCACCTTCGAGACGCGCACTTCGCCAAAACTGGGGGCCGAAACGGTGACGGTGTACGAGCCCGGCTCAAGCAGCGGAGCCTTGAAGTAGCCGCTGTCGTCCGAGGTCAGGTGGATCTCTGCGTTGGTGCCATCATTGTGGATCGTCACGCTGGCGTTGCTGACAATCGCGCCCGTGGTATCGAACACGGTCCCGCCGATCGCTCCCTGCGTAGAGGTCTGGGACCGTCCCGCGCCCGTGACCGCCAGCGCGAGCGCCGCGGACAGGACCAGGTTCATGGCAATCTTCTTCTGCATCATTGGATCTCCTGAGAGGTTGGTTCTGAAAGTCGGTGGCACTCCAAAGCCTCGTTGCGAGACGCACTCTCGAGGCTTTCGGTGGACTCTTCTTCGCTGATCAGTTTGTAGGCTTAACGCTCGCATAATTTTGTTAATAGACGGTTACGCCAACTGGTCATTAGGACTTCCCATGGACAGAGTGTCCACTCGGGCACCAGGTGAAGCTGGGGGTCATGGACTCTACTTGCCCCGCTTCCATTTACACTGAAGATTGCAATGTTTATCGATGAAGCAAGAATTCGTATCAAGGCCGGCGACGGCGGCAACGGCTGTATGGCCTTCCGCCGGGAAAAGTTCGTCCCCAAGGGCGGCCCGTCGGGTGGCGATGGCGGCCACGGCGGCGACATCCTTATGTCCTCCTCGCTGAGCCACAACACCCTCGTCCACTTCCGTTTCAACCCCGAGCATAAGGCGCAGCGCGGCGGCCACGGCCTCGGCTCCAACTGCTCCGGCTCCCAGGGCGAGTCCACCACCCTCAAAGTTCCCGTCGGCACGCTGCTCTACGACGACGAGACCGGCGAGCTGGTCCACGACTTCGCCCGCCCCAACGAGACCATCGTCATCGCCCGCGGCGGACGCGGCGGACGCGGCAATCAGCACTTCGCCACCAGCACCCACCAGGCCCCGCGCGAGCACGAACTCGGCCGCGCCGGTGAGGCCCGCAACTACCGCCTCGAACTCCGCCTGCTCGCCGATGCCGGCCTGGTCGGCTACCCGAACGTCGGCAAATCCACGCTGATCTCGCGCATCTCCGCCGCCAAGCCCAAGGTCGCCAACTACGCCTTCACCACGCTCGAGCCCAACCTCGGCGTCGTCTCCGTCGGAGACTGGCCCCACGAGCTCTCCTTCACCGTCGCCGACCTTCCTGGCCTCATCGAAGGCGCACACCTCGGTCACGGCCTCGGCATCCAGTTCCTGAAGCACATCGAGCGCACCTCGGTCATTGTGCACCTGGTCGATGTCTCCGACGGCAGCGGCCGCCTCGACCCTGTCGAAGACTTCAAGGTGATTACGGCAGAGCTGAAGTCCTTCGACCCTGCACTCGCCGCCAAACCGACGATCCTGGTTGCAGCCAAAGCTGACGTCGCCAATCCCGACAAGCTCAAGAAGCTGACCGCAATGGCGAAGCGCCGCAAGTTGCCCTTCTTCTTGATATCCGCCGTCAGCGGCGAAGGCATCGACAAGCTGAAGTTCGCCCTCGCCGACATGGTAGCGACGCATCGCCCCATCCCCGTCGACGTCGAGCCACTCCCGGACATCAAGCTACGGCCCAGCTACCCGCCTCCACCGAACTCCGCCAAAGGCCGCGCATAGTTTTTCGTTCTGTTTGCCGTTCTCGAAGGGAGTCTGCGTTTCATAGCCCATGCGCATAGCCCTCTTTGGCGGCACCTTCGACCCTCCCCATCGCGGCCACATTGCGATAGCGAAGGCTGCGGCCGATGCCTTCGCACTCGACCGGGTGCTTTTCGCGCCTACCGCGCTGCAGCCCTTGAAGCTTGAGACAGCTCCGTTACCGTTCGCAACCCGTCTGGCGCTGGCTGAAGCGGCATGCGAAGAAGATCCTCGCTTTGAGGTGACCGATATCGACGCTCCTCATCCGGACGGCTTGCCGAACTATACTGTGGACACGCTCACCGAACTCGCCAGGCTCTACCCCGCTGATACGCTCTTCAACCTTGTCGGGGCAGACTCCTTCCTCAACCTGCGTAACTGGCGCGAGCCCGATCGCCTCCTCGAACTCGCCGAGTGGATCGTCGCCTCCCGCCCCGGATATGCGTTGAACGATGGAGATCTCGCCCCGCTGAGGCTGAGCAAGTGGCAACGCGATCAAGTCCACCTGCTCGGCGGAGTCGAGGAAGACATCTCCGCCACCGTGCTGCGCGCACGTCTCCACCAAGGCGACCCCTGTCTCGACCTCCTGCCAGAAAAGGTTGCAGAGTATACCCAGCGCCACAGCCTCTACCGCTGAGCCAAGATCGCCAGGACAGGGCCGTCGACCCAGACAGCAAATATCCGATTATCTCTAGTTTTCTACAGATTTCCGGAGACTGTTCCTTGATTTAGTGACGCGTCGCGGTCGCGATTTTTTTGGCCGAGAAACATTCTTGACTGACGTTTACGCTCCGTGAAAACTTCTAGCCGCAAGTGACGTATGGCGATCAAATTGCTTAGCAGGTAAGCAACCGCCCATATGACGCTTGTAGTTGCCCATGAGGGCAACCGCCTTTGGGACACCCTTTCTACTTTTCTTGACCGGTAGTTATTATCAAAGGAGCCCCATGTTGAAGTGGTTTTTCCGTTCTGCTCTCCTGCTCGTCGTCTTCGCATTTGCGATCTTTGCAAAGGCTCAGGACTCCTCCTCGATGACCGGTCTTGTTACCGATGCCTCAGGCGCGGTGATTCCCAAGACAACAGTCATTTTGTCGAACAGTAACAACGGATCGACCTTCACCCAGGTTACCGATTCCAAAGGCGTTTATCGGTTCAACTCAATTCCGGCCGCGCCCGGATACACGGCGGTCTTTACCCACGACGGTTTTTCCTCGGTAAAGATCGAAAAGCTGGCGCTCGAGGTGGGAACCACCCGCACCCAGAACATCCAATTGACAGTGGGTGCAAGCGAAAAGGTGGCCGTCTCCGCAGCTAGCGATGAAGCCACGCTGAATACCACGGACGCCTCGATCGGCAACAACCTCAGTCTGCGCGAACTAAACGAACTGCCGGTGCAGGACCGCACCAATGGCATCTCGGCCCTCTTTTATCTGCAGCCCGGAGTCGATTCCTATAGCGGCGCGGTGGCTGGGGCCCGCATCGACCAGACGTCGGTGACCCTTGACGGCCTTGACGTCAACGATATCGCCGCCGGAACCACCTTCGCAGTCGTCGCAACCGCGCCGGTTGACTCCGTCGAGGAGTTCAAAGGAACCATCGCCGGCCTGGTCTCGAACATCGGAACCGGCAGCGGTGCGCAGTTCCAGTTGGTCACGAAAAGCGGAACCAACCAGTTTCACGGCAACATCAACGAATACCATCGCGACACGGTCACCAGCGCGAACACCTACTTCAACAACCTGAACGCTCTTCCCCGCACGCCGCTTATTCAGAACCAGTTTGGCGGCAACATCGGCGGCCCAATCAAGAAGGACAAGCTCTTCTTCTTCTTCGACTTCGCGGACTCGCGCATCATCCAGTCTTCCTTCGCTGAGCGGACCGTGCCTCTTGCAAGCTATCTTGCCGGAAACGTGAACTACATCAACAGCAACCCAGGCTGCACTGGAAGCAGCCGTATCACCACGACCCCAAACTGCATCTCCACGCTTCCCAACACCGCGACGACCGGTCAGTCGATAACATCGCTCGATCCCTCAGGCATAGGCTTCGACCAGGATGAACTTACGTTCTTGAAATCCCGCTATCCTGCCGCAACCGACCTTGCCTACGGCGACGGCGTCAACACCGGCGGACTTCCTTTCAACGTGCCGACACCAAATATCGACACCACTTACGTCACCCGCATCGACTATAACCTCTCCACTAATCACAAGCTCTTCGGCCGCTTCACGATCAACCGGCAGAATGCGACCTCCAGTCTGCCTCAATTCCCTACCGACCCGGTCAGCCACCCCTTCATCGACCGCAGCTACGCCTATGTCGTGAGCGACGTTTGGACCATCGGCAATAACAAGGTCAACCAGTTTTACTATGGCGATGTCGTCTCGAAGTACAGCTTTCCCAACGCCTACAACCCGACCGGAGCCAACCAATACTCGTTTACCGGCCTGAGCAATCCCTACTCTGGCAATGACGGCCAGAAACGGCGTGTACCCATCCCGGTGGTTCGCGACGACTTCAACTGGCAGATCGGCTCGCACAGTGTCTCCTTCGGTGGCACATTCAAGTTCATCAAAACTAACAGTAATCTGATCAACGATTACAACTTCGTCGGGGTCGGACTCTCCGGCGCTGCACTATCAGGCGGTCTTGACCCAACTGTTCGTCCTAGCGACATCAATAGCAGCTCCACCGCTTTGAACGATTACGACCAGCTGTTTACGACTGCGCTCGGCGTCATTGGATCCATCAACACCAACTACAACTACACAAACACCGGCGCGGCCGTGCCCGCCGGCAGCGGCGGTCCGCGCGCCTATCGCTACTATCAGACAGAAGCGTATGCGGGCGACAACTGGAAGATCACGAAGAATCTGACGCTCGCCTACGGCGTCCGCTACCAGTTCTACACCGTGCCCTACGAGACCCACGGTTCGGAGTCGGTCGAGTTCACCGACCAGACGACCCAGCAGCAATCTACGCTCGACTCCTACGTCAAGGCGCGCTTGCAGGCCGCCTCCAGTACCAATCCGGTTCTCCCCATCTATAGCGTGAAGCTGGGTGGAAAGGCCAACAACGGACCCAGCCTCTACGCTCCCTCCTACAAGGACTTCGCCCCGCGCTTCGCCTTTTCCTACAGCCCCTTCGCAAACGAAAAGACCGTTGTGAATGGCGGCGTCGGCATCGTCTACGACCGCACCGTCATCAATGCGATCAACTTCCTCCAGGATCAGATCTCCTATCTGTTTTCCAACACCCAAACCAACAACTTCGGCGGGGCAACTGCTGCCGCTTCACTCTCTACCGCGAATACCGCTCGGGTTGGGACCAATCTTTCCTATCCTTCGAGCCTCATTCCTCCTCCCGCACCGCTCTCGGTCCCCTACACGCCTTACGACGCCGGCGGTAACCTATACGGCCTAGGCGCCGGTGAGACCAACTTTGTCATCAGCCCGAACCTCAAAGACCCCTACTCCATCGCGTTCAACGCCGGCATCCAACAGGATCTCGGCTTCCACACCATCATGCGTCTCAACTACGTCGGACGTCTCGGTCGTCGGCTTCTGGCCGATGCGGACGCCGGCCAGGTGATTGATGTACCCGATACCACCGGCAAGTCCACTCAGACAATGGTCCAGGCCTTCGCGCAATTGACCACCCAGTTGCGCGCCGGCGTCCCACTCACTCCCCAGCCCTGGTTCGAAAATGTTCTTGCGCCTCTCGGAGCCTCTGCGGGGCTCGGCAATAACACCAACCTAGTAGCGGCAATGGTCGGGCAGCTCGGCAACCGTGGCGACATCTCGGACATGCTCTACACAATGGCGGCCTACACCGAGTTCTACGGCTTCACCAATTTCCTACCGCAGAACGTGGGTATCCCGTCGCAGTTCGGTTCGAACGCCTACCTTACCAATCAGGGAAGCTCGAGCTATAACGCCCTACTCCTCACATTGAACAAGAACAGGTCGCACGGCCTCAAGTTCGACTTCAACTATACCTGGCAGCACTCCATCGACAACGCCTCGCTCAGCGCCAACAATAACTCATTGTTCAGCAATAGTGGCTTCATCTGCGACGTCCTGAAGCCCCGAGCGTGCCGCGGCACCTCCGACTTCGACGTTACTCAGGAGTTCGTTTCGAACTTTGAATACGACCTTCCCGTCGGTCGCGGGAAAACCTTCGCCAGCGGCTCCTCACGTCTGCTGGACGAGGCGATCGGCGGATGGAGTCTCTCGGGTATTCCTCAATATCGCACCGGCTTGGGCGTAACTCCTTATTCCGACGCCTACCTCGCTTCGTTCGACAATCAGGATCCGGCGATCTTCACCGGCACCAAAGGCAGCCTTAAGACCAAAGTGAACCAGAGCAACGGTGTTGTCTACGCTTTCGCCGGAGGTCAGGCAGGGGCCAATGCAGCCCTGGCGAAGTTTAGCGGTCCCGTCGGTCTGCAGTACGGTTCCCGCAACATCATTCGAAGCGCCGGCGGAGCCTACTTCGACGCCGGTCTCGCGAAGAACTTCCCCATCCTGGCCGACGACAAACTCAACCTTAGGTTCAGGGCTGACTTCTTCAACGTCCTCAATCACCCGGTCTTCTCGACCCCCGCTCTAAACATCGTGACCAACGCCTCACAGTTCGGCCAGATCACCAACACACTGCCCTCCCATTCCGGAGACTCCGTAACCGGCCGCATCGGACAGTTCTCCCTGCGTCTGGAGTTCTAGCCTCCGCTGTACACCCTTGCCGGATTAACCTACGCCTGCCGCAGATATCATCGCGGCAGGCGTTTTCCTTTTCTCCGAAGCTCTACGACAGCGATACACTTAATCCATGGCATCAATCGAAAGCTATCAACTCGTCCTCGCCGCAGCCGCAGCCTGCGAAGACAAAAAAGCGGAAGACATCCGCATCCTCGCCCTCGACCCCACCGAGAGCAGCCTCACCGACTACTTCCTGATCTGCAACGGCACCAACGAGCGGCAAAACGTCGCCATCACTGACGAGATCGAGATCCGTCTGAAGCGCGAGTTCGGCGTCTATCCCACCTCGGTCGAAGGGCGCCGCCAGGCCGAGTGGATCTTGATGGACTACACCGATTTCATCGTCCACGTCTTCTCTCCGGAGAAGCGTGCGTTCTATGGTCTGGAGCGGCTTCGCAAGTCCGCTGTCACCATCAGCGTCGAGACGCTCAGCTCCGAGCTAAAGACCCTGATTGCCGCCTCTCGGACCAAAAAGTCCACAGCCAAAGTCGAGCCAGCATCACTCCCAAAGAAGGCGGCAGCTAAGAAGACCGTTGCTAAGAAGGTTGCGGCCGTGAAAGCAGCGCCCAAGAAGGTTGCTCCAAAGAAGGCGACTGCGAAGAAAGTTGCCACCAAAGCCGTCGTGAAGAAGGCTGCGAAGAAGTCGAAGTAACCGGGCAATGAAGATCACTCTCGCGGCCATCGTTCCGAGGCGAAGCCGTTCCAAGGCCGATGCGTTCGAAACGTTGATCGCGGAGTACACCAAGCGCGCCGCGCGCTACACGCCCACGGACTCTCAACTCTTTGAGTCGGAGCCTGAGTTTCTTGCGTGGCTCCCCGCCCAGCCGGGGCGCGTCACCCCATACACGATCCTTCTGGACAGCCGGGGGAAGCAGCTCTTGTCGGAAGAGATCGCGACCACACTCGGAGGTCTTCGCGATCAAGGGACGCAACGCCTGGTCCTGGCCATCGGGCCTGCGGATGGCTGGTCAGAGAAGGCGAGAAGCCAAGCGGGCTCGCTGCTCGGCTTGGGCAGGATTACGCTTCCGCATCAGCTCGCCCGCGTAGTGCTTGCCGAGCAGGTGTATCGCGCCCTGACCATCCTCGCGGGCCACCCGTACCACTCCGGCCACTAGGTCTATGCCGCAATTGAGAACCTTTGCGCCCGTTCACAGAAATAGCGGACTCTGCTGCTCAAGGGCGGTAACGAAGTCTTTGCGATAAGCCACTAGAAGCTGCTGAAGCTGTTCGGCGTTGACGTTCCCGGCGCTGACTTCGCGGTAGGCGATCCTCCGACTTATCTTCTATCCACGGCAGGAATCCCTCGAGCAGGTGTGTGCGGGGAGCGCGGTCAGCCGTGGTAAAGCTTCGAAGACTAACTGGACGCTTCAGAGGCACCGGCCATCTCATTCACCCGCTCCTTCATGTATACGGACTGGGCAGTCAATTCCTCAGCCGCAGACGCAGTCTCTTCCGCGCTGGCAGCTGTCCTCTGGGTCACCTTTTCCATCTGCGACAGAGCCCTGCTGATCTGCTCAATGCCAATAGACTGCTCCTTGCTCCCATGACTCACTTCGTCGACAAGGGTGCCAATGCTTGTAAATTCACCTGATATCCGCTCGATGGAAGTCGCGACGTCGCTGAGCTTCGTCTTTCCCGCTACCGCCTTGGACACTGAGTCTTCGATCAGGAGGGCAGTATCTTTTGCCGCCTGTGCGCTCCGTTGCGCCAGGCTGCGAACTTCATCGGCCACGACCGCGAAGCCCATTCCGGCTTCGCCGGCGCGAGCTGCTTCTACCGCCGCATTCAGCGCCAGGATATTCGTCTGAAATGCAATTTCATCGATGATCTTGATGATCTTCGAGATCTTTCCGCTGGAGACGTTGATATCATCCATCGCCGCCATCATCTCGCCAAGTTGTTCATTCGTGTTGACGAACTCCGCCTTGGAATCGATGACCAACTGCGACATGGTCGTGGCGTTTACTGTATTTTTGTGGGCCATCGAGTTGATCTGCTCCGCGGCAGCAGAGGTCTCTTCAAGAGAGGCGGCCTGCTCCGACGCTCCCTGAGCCAGCGACTGGCTCGATTCGGTGACCTGGGATGATGCCGATGCGATCTGATCAGCCCCTTCTTGGAGCTCGACGGCTGTTTGCTTGAGAGCGGAGTTGATTCCCTTTACGATGTAGATTGCAAGTGCAATGCCGACCGCCGTCGCGATAAACGCGAGCATCAGCATTAGGTGTTGAAACTCTAGCCCGATCTCTCGCGCCATGATCGCTTGCTTCTTGTTGGACGTCTCTTCCATATCGATGAAGCCATTTTCAGCCGCCAGCCAC
Organism: Granulicella aggregans; assembly: GCF_025685565.1. Classification (NCBI taxonomy): domain Bacteria; kingdom Pseudomonadati; phylum Acidobacteriota; class Terriglobia; order Terriglobales; family Acidobacteriaceae; genus Granulicella; species Granulicella aggregans. The sequence continues at coordinate 1,173,292 of NZ_JAGSYE010000001.1, read as the reverse complement.
GCCACAAACGCGGGACGTGCCTCATCCAGGACTTCTTTTTGTGCTAGTGCGTTGCTTCCGGCCTTCTGTTTTTGGATGACGTCATACAGAAGCGCAGTAGCTTTTTGCTCCGCATCCTTGATCTTTCCCAATTGGCTCCGCTCTTCGTCGGACACGTTGGTACCTGCGGCAAAGAGGTCATCCATAGGAAGCGCAGACTTGCTGTATGCATCTTCGAGGTGCTTGATATGTTCAATGATGTCCGGCAGCTCAGCGGCGGGCACCAGTGTTACATCACGCACTGCGATCGAGCGATCATGAGTGCTCCCGCGGAAGTTGATCGCATATCGCTCTTTCACCCCGTTGACGTCGTTGATGAGGGTTAGAGCGTCGCTGATCTTGTTTACCTGAACCATGCCCACAGCCGTCAGGATGATGGTGGAGGCGAGTACAGCTGCGAATGAAGCATAAAGTTTCTTGCTGATGGTCATGCTTTCCCCTTAACGTCGCAAAATGAATCGGGACTCTGTCTGCGCCAAATCGGAATTTGAGCAAGCAGTAAAATTGACCGCTGTCGGTCGCAGTGACAGGTCGTAGCTCGTCTCTATGGGAAAAATGGGATAAGAGCAAGAAAAGAAGTCCGGACGCGTCGCCAGCAGTTTCATCTTAGACACGAAAGCGTGCCAAGCTAGGTCCGCCACACCACTTAACCTCTGCAACTTCCGCATCGCGCAACCGCACGAACGGTCTGCGACCCAGCGTCATTTTTAGACCGGAGGTTCGTCAACGAGCGGGGAGCACGCTACGGCAAGGGCACGGAACTCAACACGCACTACAACCTCTCGCAGCAATCGACCATGCGCGACGCTCTGCTCAGCGGCGTCACGCACAACATCTTCCCCTGCCATGCGAAGAAGGTCGCCATGCGTGGTCCGACCCGCCCCAGCCGCGATCGGTGAGATTAAATCCGGAAGGCTGATGCACACCTTCCCCGCCGCAAACGTGACTACCCTCTCCATCACTCTCGCCTGACCAGCCGCCACAACCCTGTTTCGCCCACATCTCGCTTCTAAGATGTGGGCGAACTATCCTCACCTGGCATGACCCACAAAGAATGCAAGCGTCCTCTGGCGCGCATCTTTCAACGCTGAGCCACCAAAGCCATGTCCCTGGTCCGCATAAAAGTGATGCTCGCACTCGAGGTGCTTCAACTCACAAAGCTTCACTAGCTGTTGTGCGTTCATAAGCGGGATATTCGAATCCGCCTCGCCATGAAGAATCAGAAGCGGCGGCATACCCTTCATCTGATAGAAGAACTCGTCCGGCAGGCTCCCATACCAGTCCGCGATAGCATCCACTGAAACAATTTGCGATCCGGCCGCCAAGGCGACCGACGAGCCCAATGAAAATCCTATGAGGAACACGGATTTCGTAGCGGCCTGCTTGCGGCACTCAGAGACAAAGTCGGCCGTAAGGCTCGCCCACTTCTGATAGTTCTCAGAACTAGGCGACTGCCCTCGCGTCGCTTCGAAGTAGTGCGGCATCAGTACGCGAAAGCCTTCGTCTCCAAAGAACTTCGCCTCATCTCGGTAGAACGGAACGGGACCACTCGCTCCATGTAGAAGGACGAGACATCTCGCCGACAGCGGATTGCCGAACTCGTCATAAGCGATCTCCGCCCCGGCACTGGAGCGAAGATGCTTCGAAGTCTGGCTCGGCAATGCACTGCTTATGACGAGTGTCCCCAGCAACAACAGGTTCAAGGTAACGCGATGCATATTCAATCTCCCCCGACCCACAAGGAGGCATCAACCGGACATCGTAAATCTACTATCAGCCTTCGAACGCGATCAACTCCTGGCGCCGAAGATGCGCCAGCCATACAGCCTATGGCAGGTTGCCCCATCCATCGCGTTTTTGCTTCCCGTGAAGGGTGGGACTTCCGTGCAAAGCACGAACCGCACTCTCTATTCACTTCTCATAGCGGCTGCTAGCATGAAGCCTCGAACACCTCGGAGACACGAGAGATCAAATGAGCGACATCTGGACAAGAAGACGATTCCTCGGCGGAGCGACCTCGCTCGTGCTGCAGCCGCAACTCTTCGCTGCCTCCCATACGCCTCTAACAGGACGCTTCCTCACCCACGTTTCCGTCTTCCGCGTAAACCAGATTGAAGTAACTCCCGCCCGTTCTATCGGGCAGGATGAATCGCCCGACAACAGCCCAGCCCGCCTCCGCTCCCGCCGTGAAGCCTTCGCCCGCGGCTGCCCCAACGGAAAGATGACCTGGGCCATAAGCTGGCTTGCCCTCATCGACCAGCGCAAGGAGTACCAGGAGGGCAGACGCCTGCTCGCCTCCTACCACGACAAGTACGGCGACGAGATCACCTTCATCCCCGGCGGCTACTTCGCCCCCATGTACGACACCCGGGAAAACAATCGCCAGACCATCCACAAGTCGCTCAATATGATCTCCGAGATGGTTGGCGGCAAGTACCGCCCGGAGTGCCTCGTCGCCGGCTTCATGGACGCGGAAAATCAGCGCCACCTCGCAGAAGACGAAGGCATCCACGTCTGCCAGGGCCAGATCTGGAGCCAACATGGCATCGACCACGGCGACGGTGACGGCGGCATATGCTACCCCTACTACCCCAGCCGCGAGCACTACCTGAAGCCCGCCCAGGGTAAAGCTGACTTCATCGATTCTGTCTGCCTCGACGGCTGGACCTGCGACTTCCTCTCGGCTCGCCGAGAAGGCTTTGAAGGCGGCTTCAACAGCCGTCTCGGCGTTGGCCCCATCGAGGCCGTCGGCAATCTCGGCAAGGAAGTTGGCCGCAGGGAGATGATCGAGACCACCGCCGCGCACTTCGACCGCGGCCACGCCCTTAACGGTTTCGGCTGGGTCACAGGAATATGGGAGGTCTCGGTCGGCCACGACGAAGACCTTACGTGGTGGCTGCAGGCCTTGCACGACCGCTGGCCCGACACGCAGGTCATCACCGAGGGCGCATTTGGCCTGGATTGGCGCAAGCACAACGCCAGCAACGCAGCGCTCAACTATCGCTTCGACATGAAGGGCACCGGCGCTCCCGGCTCCGAGAAGAACCTAGAGATCGAGTGGTTCATGAACCGCGACTTCCGCCTCGGCCTGCTGCATGACTGGACGACGAACAGCCAACCCTTGGCCATCGACTTCACCCGCTACGACCTTCCTGCCACGGAGCCCGTAGGCCTACAGCGCGAGTGGAGCCTGATGAACGTTCTCAACCAGAAGGGGACACGTCGCCAGGACAAGCCCGTTCGCCTCTCGCAGTTGAGTTCAGAGGACCAGCATCGCATCTACGCACGCTACCCCGAAGTCAAGTCCCGCGCCTAACCGCTCATCCGCCTCGGTCATCCGCGAATCACTTCCCACTAACGCATCACGAATCCGCCATCGACTGAGATCGACTGTCCCGTAATGTAGCTTGCCGCATCACTGCATAAGAAGAGAACCGTATTCGCGATCTCCTCGGGGCGACCTTCTCGCTTCATCGGAACGTAGTTCTCAAGCATCGCCTTCAGGAGCTCGCCCTGGCCTTCGGCTTCCATCTTGTCGCTCATCGGTGTACGGATCATGCCTGGACAAACATCGTTCACGCGAATGCCGCGCGTCGCATACTCAAGCGCCGCACTCTTGGTAAAGCCGATCACCCCATGCTTCGCTGCGTGATACGTACCTCGCTGATTGCCGCCCACCAACCCGCCCAGCGAAGAGCAGTTCACAATCGCTCCACTGCCTTGTTCTCGCATCACCTGCAGCTCGAACTTCATGCAGCTCCACACGCCGCGAAGATTGATACTCATCACCCGGTCGTAGTCGTCGCGCGGGGAATCGGCTGTCTCAGCCAGCACATTCTGAATGCCCGCATTGTTATAGGCCGCATCCAGCCGCCCAAACTCCGCGACCGTCTTCTTCACCATCGCCTCCACTTGCGCATCGTCGGAGACATCGCACGTCACGGCAATCGCCTTGTAGCCGCCATCGACAAGCTGCTTCGCTGCCGACCCCACTTCCTTCTCGTTCCAGTCAGCCAGCACAACCGAGGCTCCGGCCTCAGCAAATGCTTTTGCGGTTGCCAGCCCAAGTCCTGACGCTGCGCCTGTTACCAGAGCGACCTTCCCCTCAAACGAAATATTCATATCGAGTCTCCTCATCTGCGCGGAGATCGCTATCGCCGCACGAGATATAGGATGTCACTCATTCATGAGCAGAGTGGGTTTCAATATGCAAAGCTTCATGAGTAATATTCATGGATGATCAGGAATAATTTGGCAGAGCTCTCCGCCTTCGCCACGGTCGCAGAGGAACGCAATTTCACCCGCGCCGCCGCTCGCCTCGGCATCTCGCAATCCGCTTTAAGTCACTCCATGCGAGGCCTGGAGAAACGGCTCGGCCTTCAGCTTCTCGCCCGAACCACGCGAAGTGTCGCTCCCACAACCGCGGGCACCGCCCTTCTTCAGGAACTCGCTCCCGCGTTAGAGAGAATCGACCGGGCGCTCTCCGACACCCTGAAGCAAAAGAACTCCCCATCCGGCCGGATACGGATCATCGCCCCCCGCACAGCGACTCAGATGGTGATTCTCCCGAAGCTCGCGCAGTTCGCTCGCACCTACCCCGAGATCATTCTTGAGATTACCTCTTCCAACGATCCCGTCGATCTCGTAGCCGGAGGGTATGACGCGGGCGTTCAACTCGGCGAGTTCATTCAACGCGATATGATCGCCGTCCGAGTAACCAGAGAGATGCGTCTCGCCGTCGTTGGCTCTCCGGAATACTTCGAATCGAACCCCATCCCGAAACACCCACAGGACCTGAGAGACCACGCCTGCATCGGTTTTCGCTTCAGCAACGGCCTCTATCGATGGGAGTTCGAAAAGGGCCGGAAGGTTCTCACCGTAAGCCCCCAGGGACCCGCTTCCTTCGATGATCCTGACCTGGTTATAAGAGCTGTTCTTGACGGCGTCGGAATTGGAACTTCGATCGAAGATACTCTTGCCAAGTTGATCGCAAAGCGACGCCTCGTTCCGATCTTGAAGGATTGGTGCCCATCGTTTCCGGGATACTTTCTCTACTACCCGAGCCGCCGAAACCAACCCGCCGCTCTTGCGGCTCTCATCGACACCCTTCGAATCCGCGATTGACGCGCTCAGTGCTTGCTCAGATGTTCCCAGGACGTGGCTTTATGCACGCTCTTTTGAGAACTCAATAAGCGGCCACTACAGCTCTGCTCGTCTCCGCGACCACACTGCCGCAACCTCCCCTCCATGCTTCTTAGTACAATAACCAAGGCACTCAAAAGGGGCATCACCGCAGATGAGCTGGTTCAAGCGCGAAGATCACCAGATAGTCAACGACGCCGAGAAGACCGTCCGCACCGAAGGTCTGTGGACCAAGTGCGGTAACTGCGGCGCGATCCTCTTCAAACAGGAGCTTGCCGACAATCTGCAGGTCTGCACCAAGTGCGGTTACCACTTCCGCTTCGACGCCCGCAGCCGCGTCGAGAACCTGCTCGAACCCGGCTACCAGCTTGTCGACCTGGAACTGAAGTCAACGGACCCTCTCCAGTTCACCGACCTCAAACCCTACAAACGCCGCCTCCTCGAAGCCCAGAAGAAGACCGGGCTCAACGACGCGATCGTCAACGCCATCGGCAACCTTGGCCCGCATCCTGTCGTGCTGAGCGTCATGGAGTACGCCTTCATCGGCGGCAGCATGGGCGCTGTCGTGGGCGAGACCATCACCCGGGCGATCGACCGCTCGCTGGCCACAGGACATCCCCTGATCATCGTCGCCGCATCCGGCGGAGCCCGCATGATGGAGGGCATTGCCAGCCTGATGCAACTGGCTAAAATCTCCTCCGCCCTGGCGCGATTAGACGATGCAAAGATTCCCTACATCTCGGTGATGACCGACCCGACCACGGGAGGCGTCACCGCTAGCTTTGCCATGCTTGGCGACCTGAACATCGCTGAGCCTGGGGCGCTGATCGGATTCGCTGGCCCTCGCGTCATTGAACAGACAATTCGCCAGAAGCTGCCTGAAGGCTTTCAGCGCTCGGAATTTCTGCTAGAGCACGGCTTCCTCGACGCCATCGTAACCCGCAAAGAGATGAAGGCTTATCTGGCGCAGACGTTGAGCTGGATCACTCCGTCGGCTACGGTATCCCTGACCGGAGATTCCACCAGGGCCTCCGTGCGATAGATGCACCAGAACTAATCTGCTGGAATTCCCTCTTGTGGAACCCCGGGTCGGGGTGTACATTTGCGGCAAGTCAGAGCGGTGATCTACTGGGGATCGTATCCTAGAGATCGAGCGCCAGCTCGTAAGCTCTCCTCCTGTTTCATCCCACTCCCCCCTCAAATTCTCCCATTCTTCATCGGGTCTGTCAGTCGCACGTCGGCGCAAGAACGCTTCAAGCTGAACAAAGCGTTTTTTTTGCCGATAGGACGCTTTAGCCTCGCTGGGTTCTTGATCCGTGTCGCTCGAACGATGGCTTCACTGATGCCCAGGGCGATTCGCGTTCTGGGGAGATATGGAAATGGAGCGGATGAGCAGATGAGCAGGCGACGAAACCGAGGGCTCGACCATAGCCTGATCCTGCTTACCCCCTTCGTTTGCGCGGTGAGTCTCCTGCCGCAAACCTCATGGGCCCGCGAGAAGCCAACTCCGGCCCCACCCCGTTCCTATGCCCTCCGGCCGATCACTACGGCAAGGGAGGCCCACGATCTGACGACCACCGAAGCGGCCCTGGGCCACCCAATCAGGTTGCGCGGAGTGGTGACTTACTCAGACGAGCACGTCGATCCCCGGCGATCCTTCCTCTTCCTCCATGACGCCAGCGGAAGTATCTTCGTCGATCTCCCGAAGGGGACCAAGTCTATCTCTCCGGGAACGTTGGTCGAAGTAACGGGGAGGAGCGGTCTAGGTGACTACGCGCCCATCATCGCCAACCCCGGCGTTAAGGTACTTGGCAGGGTACCTCTTCCCTCGGAAGCTCCCGCAGTGAGCTACACACGGCTGCTTAGCGGAAAAGAGGACGGCCAGTGGGTCGAGGCTGAAGGCGTGATCCGTTCGGTCTTCGAGACTGAGTTCAATATCGTGCTCCAGTTGGCGATGAGGGATGGCCTGCTCCCAGTCACACTGCCCCGCGAACCGGGCCGCGATTACAGGATGCTGATAGATTCGCAAGTTAAGGCCCGTGGAAACGCTGCGCCTATCTTCAATGGCAATCGGCAAATGATTGGCGTTCGTCTTCTCACGCCGGATACTTCAAGAATCGAGGTCCTCGAAGCGGGGCCCGCCGACCCATTCAGCGCCCCTCTGAGTTCCATCGAAGATCTCGCGCGCTACTCTCCAATCTCCTCACTTCCAAAACGCGCCCACGTGCGAGGGCGAGTGACTCTGATGTGGCCTGGGAGCCTGCTCTGCCTCCAGGACGCCACCCATGGAGTCTGCGCTCAGATCACGGATACAAAATCCATTGCTCTGGGAGACGTTGCGGATGTAGTCGGGTACGTCGAGACCTCCGGCAGTGTGCCATCGCTTACCGAAGCGGCTTACCGTGAGGCACCCTCGATACCGGCAGAGAGTTCCAAGCTCGCCATGCCGTCAAAGGTGAATGCGCAAAGTGCTCTGCTAGGATCGTTCGGCTCGGAGTTGGTCGAGATCGAGGCGGAGCTGATCGGTCGCAATCCCGCCGCATCCGACACCACGCTGATCCTGTCCTCCGACGGCTTCGTCTTTGAGGCGATCCTTCCCAAAGGCATGGACGGCGCTGCCTCCAAAGCACTGCGAATCGGCAGCCTCCTCCGCGTAACCGGCATCTGTTCCATCCAGATCGACGATCAGCGCAGCGCCCGCTATGGAGGCCCAGCCTCTCGGAAATCATTCCGCATCTTCATGCGATCGCCAAGGGACGTGCTGCTGTTGAAGGCTCCGTCATGGTGGACGCCGACCCATACAGTAATTGTGCTGACAGCAGCCCTGACCGCTACCCTGATCGTTCTTGGCTGGGTCATCGTCCTTTCCGGCAAGCTGAGGCGTCAGAAGGGCCTCATCCAGGACAGCGAGGAGAAGTTCCGCCACCAGGCAGAGCACGACTCTCTCACCGGCCTGCCCACCCGCAGCCTCCTCCGCGACCGGCTGTCCATCGCCATCGAGCGCGCCAAACGCTCCCAGACAGGCATTGGCCTGCTTATGCTCGACCTGGACCGCTTCAAGCAGATCAACGATTCGCTGGGACACCACTCGGGGGATCAGGCGCTGAAGGTCTCCGCGCGCCGCATCTGCCAGTCCGTCCGCGGCAGCGACACGGTGGCACGCATCAGCGGCGACGAGTTCATCGTGCTCATCACGGACCTCAACGATCCCAAGGAAGTAGAGCTTGTCGCCGCCAAGATCGTCTCCGCGCTCTCCGCGCCTTTTCGCGTCGGCAACCGCGAGGTTCCTCTTTCTGCCAGCGTCGGGGTCTGTATCGCATTCGGCGACGCCCTCGAAGCCGACTCCCTGATGAAGATGGCCGACACCGCCATGTACCACGCCAAGGCGAGAGGCCGGAACTGCTTCCAGGTCTACAGCGACGACATGGACAAGGCGACGAAGGTCTATCAGCGCCTGCGCAGCGGTCTTGAGCGCGCCCTCGCCGCGAACGAGTTCGAGATCCACTATCAGCCCCTGGTCGATTTCAAGACCCGCGAACTCACCGGCTTCGAGGCCCTCCTTCGCTGGCGCAGCCAGGAGCTGGGCTTGGTCATGCCCACAGACTTCATTCCCGTCGCCGAGGAGTCTGGCCTCATCGTCTCCATCGGCGAGTGGGTCCTCCGCCGGGCCTGCCATGAGATCGGCCTGCTCGAGGCCCAGCTTGGCCGCCGCTTCCTACTTGCCGTTAATCTCTCTCCGCGCCAGATTCAGCAGTTCGGCCTGCCCGATATGGTGAGCCGCTGCCTCGATGAGTCCGGTCGCGATCCCGAAACGATCGAGCTCGAGATCACCGAAAGCATTCTGATGAATGACTCCGCATCCACCCAGAACTCGCTCATCGAGATGCGCGGAATGGGTATCCGGCTTGCCATCGACGACTTCGGCGTCGGCTTCTCCAGCCTCTCCTACATCACCCGCTTCTCCATCGACCGCATCAAGATCGACCGCTCCTTCGTGATGAAGTGCATGCAGGAGGAGACCAGCCTCGCCGTCGTCCGCGCCATGGTCGCCATGGCCCACGGCCTCTCCATGGCCGTCGTCGCGGAGGGCGTCGAGACCGCCGAAGAGTTCCACTTCCTCGGACTCGAAGGCTGCGACACCGCGCAAGGTTACTACCTCAGCCGTCCTGTTCCCGCAGCGGAACTAGTACCCCTCGTGAACCGGCTCGACGATTGGGCCCAGGACCAGTCGCTGACTGCCAGAGCGGTTTGAACACGACCCGCATCCCAGCCATGATCACGCTCAAGTAGTCTTGTCTCATGCAGGAAGCCGTCCCATCCCGCACCGCCATGCGCGTCGCTTTGCGTCGGGCCGCACACCAGATCTACGACACGCCCATCGTCTTCGACGACCCCTTCGCGATTCGAATTCTCGGTGCTGAAGGCCAGGTCGAACTCCGCCGCACACCAGACCCGGCACCGGGCCAGAAACAGCGTCCTTTTTCTATCGCCTTGCGGGCCCACCTCGTTGCTCGCAGCCGGTACGCCGAAGACCAGCTGGCGCAAGCCGTCGCTGCAGGCGCAACGCAATACGTCCTGCTTGGCGCGGGCCTCGACACCTTCGCCCACCGTAACCCCTACCCGAAACTCCAAGTCTTCGAGGTCGATCATCCCGCAACCCAGGCATGGAAGCAGAATCTGCTCGCCGAATCCGGCCTTGCTGCGCCTCCACGCCTTTGTTTCATTCCTGTCGACTTCGAACACGAGACCGCGCTTAAGAAGCTGCAGGCCGCCGGCTTCGATCCTCGCCAAAAGACCTTCTTTGCCTGGCTCGGCGTCATCCCGTATCTGACCCTCGAGGCCTTTCGCGCTACCATCGGCTTTATCGCCCAGAGCCCCGCCGGTTCAGGCGTAGTCTTCGATTACGCGCAGCCACGGCGCGTATTGCCTCCGCACGAACAGCTCGCACACGATTCCCTTGCCTCCCGCGTCGCACTTGCCGGCGAACCGTTCCAACTCTGGTTCACGCCGCCTGAAGTGGCCTATGAACTCGAAGAGTTCCGCGCCATCGAAGACATCGGTTCCGTCGAAATCAACGAGCGCTACTTCCAGAACCGCCGCGACCAACTGCAACTCCGCGGCTCCGGCGGACGTTTCCTCACCGCCTGGCTCTAAAAAAGCAAAACGGCGAGACCCTGGGGCCTCGCCGTCTTCTGCAACGAAGAAAAATCACTTCGGCTCGACAGCGTTCGGATAGATCCCCGGAATCGGTGCCTTCGCGCCCTTCTCCAGCTCTGGATGCGGGAACGGCTTCCGCGGCATCATGGCCTCGCGCTCGCTCGTGTTGTAGAGGAAGATCGCCTCCACCACCGCTGCCTGCTCGAGATCGAGCGGATGCAGCCGGTCATACGTGTCCATGTCCGAGTGGTGCGTCCGCGTCTCGTAGTCCATCTCGTCCTGAATGAACTGGAAGCCCGGCAGACCGACTGCGTCATACGAAAGATGGTCTGTTCCGCCAGTGTTGCGATAGCTGATCGTCGTTACGCCCAGGTCGGCCAGCGGAGCAATCCACTGCTTGAAGATCGGCCCGATAGCGTAGTTCTCCTGCGTGTAAACACCGCGAACCTTACCCGTCCCGTTGTCCAGGTTGTAGTAGGCATCCAGCGTCTCCCACTCCTTGGTCGTCGTCAACGCACCCTTCTGCCGCATGAAGCTCGGCACGCTTTCCGGTTCCTTCTCTTTCGGCTCCGCGAAGGTGCCAAAGTGCTGCTTCACATAGCCAGCCGAGCCAAATAGCCCCTGCTCTTCGCCTGACCACAAAGCGATCCGGATCGTCCGCTTCGGCTTGATGTCCAGCGCCTTCAGAATTCGCACCGCCTCCATCGCCACGATCGAGCCCGCACCGTTGTCCGTCGCGCCAGTCCCGGAGATCCAGCTATCGAGATGTCCGCCCACCATCACCACTTCGTTTTTCAGCTTCGGATCGGTACCCGGAATCTCGGCCACGGTATTGAAGCCGTGCTCATGGTCGCCGGTAAACTTCGCTTCGATGTTCACCTCGACCGTCACCGGAACGTGCGCCTCGCACATCCGGGCGAGCCGGTTGTAGTGCTCGATCATCATCACCGCGTTGGGAATGGTGACGGCGTTCTCCTTCTTCTGCGCATCGCGAGCGAGATCGGCTCCATTGTCGTCGAAGATGATGCCGGTTCCACCGCCGCTGCCACCATCGCGGCTTGGCGTCAGAATCGCCAGCACGCCCTCATCCGACATCAGCTTCAGTGCCGCCTTGCGCAACGCATTCATCTTCGCCCGTTCGGCGAGGCGCCGCATCAGTGCAGGCGACCCCGGAGCAGAGGCTCCGCCGCCCGCTTCATACGTCTCCATCTCCTTCAGCTCTGCGTCCGTGTAGCGCTTGAACAGCGGCTCGGTGATATCGGGCGTCGGACGCATCGCTCCGAACAGCACAATCTTTCCGGCCAGCTTGCCCTTGAAAGCATCGAGTTCCTTCTCGTCGGATATGTTGACGTAGACGATCTCGCCCGTTACCGGTCCCTTCGTTGCGGGCGACCAGGGCGCTGCCTGCGCCCATAGCGGCTCCGGATCGGGGCCGACCATCCTCACCCAGGTGTTGATCTGCTGCCATCCCATCCCGAACTCGCCCCAGTCTTCGAGATGCGCGTTCGAAAGCCCAATCGTCGTCAGCGTGTCCCGCGTCCAGGCATTGGCCTTCGCCATGTTCGGCGAACCGGTGAGCCGAGGCCCAATGCCATTCGCCAGGGCATCGCCAAACTGCATTACATGCGAGTGCTTGAATCCCTCCTCGCGAATCCGCGCATACATCGTCAGGTCGATCGACTCAACCGCCGGCTGCGGCCCGTAGTACGAAGGCGTCTTGTCGGCGGCGACTGCCACGCCTGTAAGCGATGCGAGCGCTGCTGCGCCAAGGCCAAGGGAAAGCATCTTTGCTGCAAAAGTCATAACGAATGGATCTCCGTACTGGAATAGGTTGAGCTTTGGAAAAGGTGAATGAAGGAAGAATAGCAGGGGACTTAGAGAGACCGTCTACCATCCCATGGTTCCGGGCGCGCCTTTGAACGGCCCCGTCACGTGCGAGGTGATCCACCCGCCGTAAAAGTCGCCCGGCTGAGGCTGCACGCGTTCGCCATCGACGGTGCACTCATCCACGCGGCTGGCATAGAACGCGAGGTGATCTTTCAGCGCAGCATAGCTGTTCGACGGCCTCGCGTAGCTCCACGCAACATCCTCAACCAACTTTGCCCCCGGCACCTGCAAGTCCCAATACGTGGCCACTCCCTTGTACTCGCAAAACGTACCGCGACGCGGAGACACCTGCAGGAACTCCATCGCGATATCTTCCCGGGGAATGTAGTAGACCGGAGGGTGGCTGGTCTCGAGAATTCGCTGTGACCGCGATGTCTCAGCGATGGTCACACCGCCATGCACTATCGTGAGTCGCCGAGCGCTCGACTCCAGCCTCGGAGGACGCGGGTAATCCCAGACCGACTCAATTTGATCCTGCTTCAAACCGCTCATTTCTCCACTGTAGACTTCTCTCACGGCAACCGAAGCGCGTGTCGAGCGAGGCCATTGCACCCATGCATCCAGCAGATAAAAAGTTGAATGAGATGAACAGGCTGGGTGATATGACCCACTTCCCCGCTCTTGTAAACGCCGGAGCCACGGCGAACGTGATGCTGACGATCTGCCTTACCTGGGCGCTCGTGCCGCGCTATCCGCAGGCCTACGCACCGGCCGCATGGATTGCGGTCGTTCTCTGCGTCAATCTATTGCCCGTCGTCCTGCTGCGACTCTCTCTCAAACCCGACACCGTCTACCGGAAGCTCGGCGAGATGGACTTCGTTCAGGACCAGCACAAGTTCTCCGACTGGGTCTACCTAGCCGCATCGGCCAACATGGCGTTCTGGATTCTCTTGTCCTGGTCGATCTTTTCGATCGCGCACACAGTGACGACGCTGATCATCCTGCTCGCAGTCGCCGGCGTGGCGACGTTCTCGCCTGTCATCCTGCGTAGGCGCCGAACCTGACTTTGAAGGCTACGCGCTCCGAGTCATCCTGCGGACCCACAAGCTGCCCAGATAGCCCAGCGACACCACCAGCACAAGGATGCCGACTGGAAGTCCCAGCCTCGTGTAGCTGAAGGAGTAATCGAGCATCCCGTGGCCCGTCGAGTTCCAGATCATGATGAACACGATGCCCACAAACGTCGCCGCGAAGAAGGCCGCGAATGCAGTAGCCGTCCCCATCAACAGGCTGGCAAACCAGCCGAGGTCGCCGATCGGAACGCCAAACAACTTCGCCGAACCCGCGTGTGCCCCAGCCGTACCGTGAGTTGTTTGCGCCGCGCCGTTCGTCTGGATGCCCATACAAGATAGAATACTGCCTTATGGCTGAACCGGTAAAAAGCGGATTGATGCAGGCAACAGAGATCGCGCGCCAGAGCGATCTGCGCCAGTCCTCGAATGGTGTGCACTACACGGCATTTGGCGAGAACAACCTTGAGAGCGCCGATCTCGCGCGCATCGTTCAGGCCGTTCCGGCAAGCATCGCCTCCTCCTTGGGACGGAAAGCCTATTACTTTGTGCCGCTTACGCTGATGGACAAGCCTCTCGACCTGGACGCGCCTCTGCCCATCTCCCCTCGGAGTGAAGACAGCGACGACCCGATGATCGCCACGACCTACACGGCGGAGCTGAGTGATCGCGCCATCTGCCACCGCGACGTCCGCCTGGCTGGCCGGGCCGGCACGGCACACGAGGCAGGCATCGACGGAGTCTTCATCTCGACTCGTCTGCTGGGCGACCGTTTCGCGCTCGCCTTCGAGTTTTTCATCAATGTCAGCCACGCCTTCGTCGACATCGCCGGCATCCCAAAGCCTTTCTCCGACCTTGTGTGGGAGCAAGCCGTCGCGGATGTCCGTGGCGAGACCAGCCGTGATGCCTGGGAGAGCCGCGAACTCTCAAAGGCCAGGAACGTCAAAGCAGATGCGCGCACACCGATCGACGAGAAGGCCCGCAACGAGTACATCGAGGCCGCCTTCTCTGACGCCATAGCCATCTATCAGCTCTCTCTGGCGATCGACTTCGAGTACGCCGAACTTCGCGAACGCGACTACCCGCTGCTCGCACCAAAGGCCCTCGCGGACCGGCTGCGCATGGTCGCAAAGCTCTTCCCGCCGAACTCGGGATATGAGTTTGCCATCCGCTACAAGCGCCGCGGCTAACTTCTACCGGATGGCCGACATGGCCGCCCTGAAGAGCGCCTCAAAGTCGTTCGACAACTCAGGCTCCCGCTTCAACGCCGCCTCAACAGCCTTCTGCGCCACAGGCCGCTGATAGCCCAGGTTGACCAGCGCAGAGATCGCATCGTCACCTGCGGGTCCGTGGGGCGTTACTTCATCGGAGGAAGCCGGGACGGCCAGCGCCTCTAGCTTGTCCTTCAGCTCCAGCACGACTCGCTCGGCGGTCTTCTTGCCGATTCCAGGGATGCGCGTCAGAGTGGCGTGATCGCCGGACCGGATCGCAGCAACGAGCCGCTCCGCAGAGATGCCGCTGAGCACCGTGATCGCCAGCTTCGGCCCAATGCCGGTGATGGTCAACAGCTTCTCGAAGAGGCGCTTCTCCGTCAGCTCCGCAAAGCCGAAGAGCGCGATCTGGTCTTCACGAACATTTGTGTAGATATGCAGCGCCGCAGTCGCACCCTCATCCGGCAGCGCAGAGAACGTGGCGACCGAGATCGCCACCTCGTATCCAACGCCCGAGCATTCCACAACGATCAGGTTTGGTGACTTGCTGAGAAGGACGCCGCGCAGGTGAGCAATCATCGTGACCCGATTCTAACCGCCTCGCCTAGCGCAAAAAAAAGCCGCGTGGGGAGATCACTCTCACCGCGCGGCTTCTCTATCCGTGCTGCGTACGAATTACCGCTTCGGAGCATACCCGAAGGTCAGTGAGAACATCACGCTGCGGCCCGGCGTCTGTGTCAGCAGGTCCAGAGGTCCGATCGCTGTCGTCGCGTAGTAAGCGGAGCCGTTAGTCGCAACCGGCTTGCCCGCAAATTTGATGCTGGTGACGTTGCGCGTGTCCAACAGGTTGTTGAAGGTTACCGCGAACTTAGTGCGGTCGAAGACCGAGTTGTTGCGCACGGTATAACCAAAGTCCAGGTTGTCGATGTTGAATGCCTGATCGTAGTTCTGGTTGTGGTAAACACCAGCGTCGTCGAACTGCGGTCCAACACGCTTCTCAAAGAAGCCGGCGTCTATGTTCTTCGCTTGGTAGAGCAGACCGAAGCTTTCAATATTAGCCGGTGTTCCCGCAACCCACAGCCCCGAGGGTACTCCTGTCCCTGTATAGGTAGCGTTCGTGACGGCACCGTTTCCGTAGAAGCTGAAACCGTGTCCGATATAGAAGTTTGCTTCCGCCTCAAACCCTTTAGTGATCGAATCCGGACCGAGGTAATAGTCCTGCGCGGTTGTAACCACCGGGTCGGGAATCGAGATATAGGAGTTCTGGAACTTGATGTAATAGAAGTCTCCATCGATGGTCAGACGCTTCAGCTTCGCCACCGTTCCCGCCTGGTAGGTCGAAGTCCCAGAGGGCTTGGGCAGCGTCTTTACAGAGCCGCCAGGAGTCGCGCCGTTTGGTGTCTGGTTGATGTCAAAGACGCTGCTGGGAGGAATGATGCTTCCCTTGCCGAACTCGAAGTAGGTCGACCAGTTCGGTTTGATCCGGTAGCTGATATCGAACGACGGCAGCCAGGACCGGTAGTCGGCCGAGTTCGAAACGAACGACCCGGGTCCGGTCAGGTAGCCGATCGTCTTGCTGTTGTCGGCATACTGCGTTAGGTCCATCTTGTAATACGCATACTTGGTGCCGCCGGTGATCTGGAGCTTCGGCAGAACGTGCCACTCAAACTCCGCATACGGCTGGTAGGAGTAGGTGTAGAAGCGCTCATGAAAGTTTGGCAGGTCCGAGTCCAGCTTCCCGCCAGGCTGATAAGCAGGGTTCCCGGCGCCAGCCAGGTGAAGCGATAGCGGGTCGGACGGAATCTGGTAGCGGTTCGTCGTCGCCCATTCGAACCAGAGCCCGGTGCGAAAGACGCCGTACTTGCTCGTCTGGCTGATCGTCGAGACCTCACCATACTTTCGGTAGCTGTTAAGCTTATCCACGGCGCACGGAAATACCCCAATGGTGACGCTCTGGCCGGCAGAGTTCGTGACCTTCTTCTGCGTCTCGACATTACAGCTCGCGTCGATTAGTCCAGTGGCCGTTCCGGACGGCTGGTTGGCGTAGTATTGCGCGTTGTAATAGCTGTAGGTATAGGGCTTGAAGTCGATCAGCCAGCCTTTGCCGAGCGCCGATTTGATGCCGACGTACTCGAAGTCGGTCGGCACATGATAGGTGTTGTACTTGAAGTAGAAGCTGCTGGTCGGGTCGGTATTCTGCAGCAGGAACTTGTATCCCTGGTAGTAGGCGCTGGGATCGTTCTTGAGCGTTCCCGTCGGCGTGTATCCGGGTTGTGCCTGCGAGCGCAGCGGCGCAGTGTTGTTCGGCGTGTTCGCGTCGAGCCAGATCACGCCGCTATAGCCGGTAAGAATCGTCTTGTCGCTGAACTTGTACTGCACCTTCAGGTCGCCCGCGTTCCGCTCCTGATAGTTGAAGGTCTGGAAGCCGTCCGAGAGCATGCGATGGACGTCTCCGGTCATTGCTAGTTTGCTGCTGTGAAGCAAGCTACCGCTATCGAACTGGAAGTCGAACAACTGCGTGTTGAACGAGCCATAACTTACCGAGCCGCGGAACGAAGGCACCGGTGATATGTCCTTGGTGATGATGTTGATCGATCCGCCGAATGGGGCGGGGCCGATCGTCGAGGCTGTCCCCGGGCTGCGGTCGAAGTCGATGTTCCCGATCCACTGCGACGGCGCAAAGGCCCACGAGTGGTGCGTCGGTGTGTTGGTGTCCTCAAACGGAATGCCGTCGAGCGTAATGTCGTAGTCGCCGTCCGGGAAGCCACGGAACGTTGTCTTGCTCTGGCCCTGGCCCACGCCATTCGAGGAGAGCGTATAGGTTCCCGGCGCGATGTTCAGGATGTCGCCGTAGTCGGCCACCGGCGAGGTGAACTCGTCGATGTAATTCGCGTTGATCTCCGACCTTGCCGACCGCGCCTCGAGCAGCGCCCCCACAGGCGCATAGGCCGCTGCAATCGAGCCGGACGCCGCAGCCTCGACCGTCACCTGGTCCGCCGCGTCCGCGAGATTCATCTTGACCGTAAGATCCTGGGAGTGCGAGCCGTCGAGGCTCACCGCCTTCTGCACCGCCGGCGCGAAGCCGCTTACGGTTACCTGCACATCGTACTTACCTGCTGCCAGAACCGGAGTGGTGAAGTGCCCAAGACCGTCGGCCTTCACGGTAATCGATACGTCGCTCGCTTCGTTTTTGATCTCCACCACGGCATTGGGAAGATTGCCGCCACGTGGGTCGACCACCGTACCGGTAATCGTCGACTGTTGCCCGTGGGCAGCCGGCGTGACAAAGAGACAGGCAGATCCGAAAAGGGCGAGCGAGAGAGCAAGCGCACGACGGCGCACCCAGAAAATTGGTGATTGCAAGAATTCCTCCAAGAGATAAGGCGGGTACATGGCGAATCTATGTCTGCACGGTAACCGAGGAGTTAACGAACGGTGAAAAACCTGTCATCTTGGCGGGCAGGAAGACGATTTAAAAGAGAAAAGCCCCGGTTTCCCGGAGCCTTTCAGGTAAAGCAAGGATCTGACTTGCAATTAGCAATTAGAAGGTCAGCCCCAGCGACATCTGAATCTGACGCGGGCTGCCAATGGTGTGCGTCACAACTCCAAGACCGTTTGCACAGTTATAGAAGCCGGTGTTGCTGGCGTCGCAGGATGTTGGCAGCACTTGAGTCGGAGTGTTAGGACCTGAGTTGAGAGCTGAGGGGAAGCTGTTGTAATTCTGATTTTGCGACACCTCATTCCCGGGTACATCGAAGCTGCTGGTGTTGGTCAGGTTGTAGATGTCAAACGTGTACTTGAGGGCATAGCGTTCCGTGAAGTTGGTAAGCTTCACGATGGACATATCGGCGCGCTTCTGGAATGGCTGACGGAAGATGTTGCGCTGCCCGGTGGTGAAGTTGGTCTCAAAGGGGTCGGAGTTGGGAACCGCACCGTTGAGCCCTCCCGCAGGGATGAGAGGCACAGTAAAGCAGTTTGACTTCAACGCCGGGAGACCCGCAAACGCTCCCGAGTGACCGGTCAGTGCCGACTTTGCGGTGCAGCCCGCGGCCAACGGAACGATGGGGTTGGTGATGCCGTTGTTGGTGCTGTAGTAGATGCCACCCACCGCGCCCGTGAAGTCGATGATGCTGTAAGGCTGGCCACTCTGTAGTACAGTCAGGCCGACAACAGACCAGCCATTCGCCACATCACCTTTGATCGTGTACTTGGGCGCGAAGTCCGGCAGACGGTAGACGTAGTTGAAGTTGAAGACATGAGTCCTGTCGAAGTCTGCCGAGGCGTAGCCGTCACGCAGATTCAGCGGATTGTTGCCGTTGTAGAACAAACCCAGACCGCTCTGCTCGTCGAGCGCGTGCGAGTAAGTGTAGGAGAAGCCCACTTGCACACCGTGGGTCATACGCTTCTCCACATGGGCCTGCAGCGCGTTGTACTGGTCTACGCCGGCGGCCTTGTAGTCGATCGATTCTGCTGCGTACCCCGTGTAGGGTACGCGCAGGTCAACGTTGCCACCCTCATAGTTGGCCATATAAGACGTGCCATCGTTGAGCACGGCATTGCCGACCGTGTAGCCATAGGAGTAGTTCTGCTGGTTGGCCCCGCCTTTGAGCGTGGGATTGGACGGGCTGGCGATCTGGGCCTGGTTGAACGGTACCGGGATGACCTGATGGCGTCCCAGGTTGCCGACGTAGCCAAGTTCGACTGACAGATCGTTGCGCGGCTGCCACTGAATATCAAGAGTGTAGTTGTAGGTGTAGGGCAGCTTGTTGGCGCGGTCGTAGACGCCTAGCGAGATCGGTTGGCCGCCATTGACGATGCTTGCCGCATTCGGCAAATACTTACTTAGATCCGAGGACTTCGGGCTAGCCGAGACCGGGTTTTGCAGAGTTGTTGTGTACGGGTTGGCAAGGTTGCCGCCAGCAGCGGTGGGCTTCTGATCCGGCGGAGAGAATGGGTCGCCCGCAGCATTCGTTGCGCAGGTCGGAATGTAATAGCTGTACAGCGAGGTTGAGGGGCAGCTCGAGGCCGTAACAAAGGGAAGCTGCTGGTTCACGCCGAACGGCCCGCCGGTGACCGTGCCGATGGCATAGCCGGGCGAGAAGTAGCTGAAGAGTTCGCCCCGGTCGTAGTACATCCCCATACCGGCGCGGACCACGACCTTGCTCTCAAACATCGACGGCTGCCAGGCTGCGCCAAGTCGCGGCCCGATGCCCCACTGACGCCCTGTCAGCGTCGTGTTGCTGACACCCTTCGTTCCATTCGCGTTGTTCCCTGCAATGATAAAGCCAGGGTTGTCGATGGTGTCGGCGGCAACATTGTAGCTGTAGAGGCTCGGATCGAAGTTGAAGATGCGGCCTTCCTTCTCCGTGAGACCACCGTCCCAGTCGTAGCGCAGACCAGCGGTCAACGAAAGATGCGGCGTCACTTGGAACTTATCCTGGACATATGTCCCAAGCTGGTTGGCCCGGTAGTAGCGGCTCGCATTGCCTTGTAGGAATGAGGTCACGTAGAAGCCGGTGCTGGAACCACCCGGCGTGACGTAGCCTTGAACGAAGGCGCTGAAATCATCGGTCGCAATGGTGCCCGTGCCGGTGCGCTTGTCGATCGTATTAAGTTGCGTATAGCTGTAGCTGCTTCCAAATGTGATCGTGTGCCGACCAAGTGTAAGAATTGCGTTCGCGGAAGGTTGGAGCCGGTTCTGGAAGACGCCGGTGTTCGAACCTTGCGCCTCCGCGTTTGGACCAACGCTTAAAACTCCGGTAGAGACGCCTGCGTTATAGCCCGCGTTGCCGAGGACGTTGACGATAGAAACACCAGGGAAGTAGGTTGATCCGAAGGCGTTGATCGAAGCGGTGCCCGTTGCGCTCGGAATGCTCTGCGGTGCGAAGGGCTGTTCGTTTGTGCTGTAAATCTTCTCGCGCACGTAGCCGAGTGTTTCCTGCGTGCTTAGGTTCGAGCGAACAATATAGGTGTTGTTAATAGCAAAGACGTGGGCGCCCGCATCAAGATGCTGTGTGAATCCGGGGACATTCGAGTACGCGTAAGGTGCGGTAGTCGGATCGTGTTGGTAGTAGTACTTCAGCGCAATCGTATCCTTCGAGGTCGCGTTGTAGTCGAGGTCGGCGACAGCCATATCGGCGTTGAAGCGGCCCGTGCCGGGCAGGAACGAATTGAACGGATGCGTCGAGGTCAAATTCGTCGTCGTTGCATTCGGGATTAGCCATTTGCCCGGCTCACCTGGAAGCGAGGGCGAATTGAAGAGCGCAAGAGCGGTCGGATCGATAAGGGCAGCGCCAGTGGAGTCCGCAGTCACATTGGAACTGAAGTTGGCCGCCGTAATTGCCGCCAGTGCCGTCGCGCTGCGGTCATCCGTCAAGCCCGCAGGAACATCGAGAAACGAGTAGCCAATCTCCGAGTCGGACACATGAAGGTGCTGGTACGACACAAACCCAAAGAGCTTATCCTTGATGATCGGACCGCCGAAGGTACCGCCAGCGATATAGCGGTGCAGCATGGGGTTCTTCAAATTCGCCGGAATGTCGTCATCGGTTTTGAAGAAGAACGGTGCCGCATTGAGAGCGTTCGTGCCACGGTGACCATAGAGCGTACCGTGATAAACGTTCGTGCCCGATGCCGTGCTGATGTCGATGTGCGCTCCGGAGGTCGCACCCTGCTGTGCGTCATACATGGAGGCATTGACCCGAAGTTCCTGGATGGTCTCGGGAGCGGGGGTCGGAATTGAGTTACCGATCGAGAGATAGACCGAAGCGCTCGACTGGATGACACCGCCACCGCCGCTGTTGCCAACACCGGTGCTGTTCACTACACGCGCCGAACCGACGCTGCTGGTGCTCTTGCCGTTGAAGAGCGTACTGCCATCGACGCCGTTAATTGAGAAACTATTGGAAGTATCGCGCTGACCGTTTGCCCAGATCGGCGGGTTACCAAGACCAGCGTTCGCGCCCGTGCCTCCAGGAAGCTCCGCGTTGACGCCCGGCGAAAGGATAGCCGCACCGAGAACACTGCCAGTGGGCAGAGGAATCGACTCAATTTGCTGTGCATCGAGAACGTAGCCGTTCGTCGTATCGACAGCGTTCAGCAGCGGCGTCGCCTCAACCGTCACCGATTCGGTGGTGGAACCGACAGCGAGGCTCGCCGGGAGCGTCGCTGTACGGTCGCCTTGCACCTGAACGCCTGGGAACTTCGCCGTCTGGAAGCCGTCGTGCGTAAAGGTGATGGTGTACGTGCCGACAGGCAGGTTGGAAAGGTCATAGACGCCGTTCGCACCTGCGGTCTGTTCGCGCTTCAAGCCGGTCTGTTCACCCACGGCTGTGACCGTCGTCCCTGGAAGGATGGCTCCTGCCGCATCCGTCACAACTCCCGTGATGCCTCCGAGAGTCTGCTGGGCGAAGCCGATCGCTGGACCTGCCAATAGAAGCAGAAAGAGCAAGGACTGGGAAAGGAAGATGCGGCTACGCGTGGACATTCGGCGTGTCTCCTGAAGTTAGGTACAAGGCTGACAATCAATACGTGTCGTTATCGGTGGGACCACTCACTTACAAGTCTGGGAGCTCGGAACGTGGATCATGTTCGGCAACTATGCAGAATAGAAAACCCTCCGCAGCAGCGTGGCGGCGGATGAAGATCTCTTGAATGACTGGCTCACATCAGACAATAACTGATTCCAAATCGCTTTGCGAGAATTTAATCTTGCAGTGCGACCAAAGGTCACAGAACGGACCGCGCGGTCGGGCAGTTCTTCGATGGGGCCGTAAACCTTTGGACACATTGACCCACGGCGCCGCAGCTGATACCTTTCAGCAATAGATTTGGCGATGGGGTTCCGCCAAAACCGCCTGCTCCCGCTGCAGCGCTGATGACTCCTACAATCCTGTAGGAGACGTTCGCCCAAAATGCCGAAGTTCTCGTTCCGCACGCCAGAGACGTCCCGAACCCCGGGAACCCTCTTCGAACCTCTTCAGCTGCTCTTGTATCTGCTGCAATGGCTTCCGATTGCCTCGGCGGTCGGCATCCTCGCAGGGTCCGCCTCCGCGCTCTTGCTCGTCTCGCTTACGAAGGCGACGGAGATCCGTGAGGGCCACATCTGGCTCGTCGCCCTGCTTCCGCTGGCCGGACTGGCCGTTGGGGCTCTCTACTGGTACACGGGCAGGTCGGTCGAGGCGGGGAACAACCTGATCCTCGATGAGATCCACGCGGAGGTGCAGAACCCGGAAGCGGTCATCCCCTTCCGCATGACGCCCCTGATCCTTCTTGGGACCTTCGTCACGCACCTCTTCGGCGGTTCTGCAGGCCGTGAAGGCACGGCGATCCAGACTGGAGCTTCGCTTGCCGACCAGCTATGCCGGCCTCTCCGTCTGAACGGCGAGCAGCGCCGAATCGTGCTGATGATGGGCATCAGCGCAGGCTTCGCTTCGGTCTTCGGAACTCCGCTGGCAGGCACCGTCTTCGGGCTCGAAGTCCTCGCCCTGGGCGCTCTCTCCTACGAGGCGATCGTGCCCTGCGTTGTCGCTGCCTTCGTCGGGGAGATGGTCACACGCGCCTGGGGCGTCACGCACACCGTCTACACCGTAGATACCGTTCCTCCCATGAGCCTGCGCGGCCTGCTCTGCGCCATCGTCGCCGGTATCGCATTCGGCCTGATGGCGATGGCCTTCGCCGAGCTCACCCACGCCATCAAACGCCTTGGAGCGAGGTACATCGCTTGGCCACCTTTGCGTCCCTTCATGGGAGGAGCGATCGTCGCCACCGTCGTCTTCTCCCTAGGCACCGCGCACACCCGGAGATTCCTCGGCCTGGGCGTTCCGGAGATCGTCGACGCCTTCCACAAGATCCTGCCGCCGTATGACTTCGCCGCGAAGACCCTCTTCACCTCGGTCACGCTGGGCATGGGCTTCAAGGGCGGCGAAGTCACGCCGCTCTTCTACATCGGCGCGACCATGGGCAACGCGCTCTCGCACATCCTCCCGCTACCGCCTAGCCTGCTTGCCGGCATGGGCTTCGTCGCCGTCTTTGCCGGAGCGGCAAACACTCCCATCGCTTCTACGCTGATGGCGGTCGAGCTCTTCGGTGCCGAAGCCGGTGCCTATGCCGGCATCGCCTGCATCCTCAGCTATCTCTTCTCCGGGCACTCCGGCATCTACACCGCCCAGCGAGTAGGCCGGGCCAAGCACCTTCTCAACGCGAAGGAAGAAGGTCTCTCCCTCGCCCAGATCGCGAAGGAACGCGAAGAGGCCACCAAGTAGAATCGCCGCGCCCTCAATCACTAACGAGGGATTCAAGGATGCGGCGGTTTGTTCTGCTTTGATCGCGGTCTGTTCGGTTTCGATTTCTGGCAGCTACTTTCCAGCCACTCCCGAAGTCGTGCCTCTTGCCGCAAGCCACTGCTTGAGGTTCGGCTCCTGCGCTTGATGCAGTTGGACACACGCGCTGATGCTGTCCGCCGCCTGCTTCAGCGTGCGCTCCGAAGCCATCACCTTGTGGGTGGCGAAGAAGCTCAACACTTCGTCTCGCTTCTCCACGGAACAGAAGCTGCCCGTAGCCGCCACAACCCTCGTCCCGGAGCTGGTGGTGAACTGCGCCGAGATACGGGTCCAGTTTTGTTGGATATAGGTCCACGCCTGTTCGCGCGTCTCCCGATGGTTGAGCAGGGCGGAGAGCAGGATCCAGCTATCCTGGTTCCGCACCTTGCCCTCCGCCACGAGATCGAGCGTGCGCTTCACCAGCGCCGGCTCCTTGAACGACGCCGTGAGAAAGAGCGCGCTCGTCTTGATCCCGGGGTCGCTCGTCTTCTCGCTCAGCGCCAGCAGATCGTCGTAGAGTGCTGCGTCACCATGGCTCGCCGCAACCCCTAGAGCGACATGGGCCAAACTGGGGTCGACCGAGGAAGGATCCTTCACGTACTTCGCAGCCAGCATCTTCACCTCCGCCAGGACGGCAGGATCACCCGCGTTCCCGAGCACCCCGAGGAGGAGAGCCCGCATCTGCTTCTTGTCCTGCGACTCTTCGGCTGAGCCCGCGCCGAGCGCCCGGTAGACCGGAGAGAACTCATCGCGAATCCACGCAGCGAGCTGTTCGCGCTCTGCTTCCGTCGCCACGCGATCGTTGATCGTCCCCATCTTACCTAGGGCTTCTTCCAGAACAATGGCATTGGGATCGGTGCGGAGTGCCGCAATCAGGTCGAGGTATTCACCTACTGCACCGTGCCCGGAACGCATCATCGCCCACTCATTGCCCAGCAGGCTGATGCGCTCCTCAGGCGTCAGCGAGGTTTCCGCATGAGCGACGATAGCGCTATAGACGGGCTTGGGATACAGCGTGCGGTAGTAGCCTTTGCCACCACCATCCGCGAAGAGAAAGGGCGCTGCCGGAGCCTTCAACTTCTCGCTTCCGTGCTTTCTGCCGGATAGAAGCTCGCAGTTGCTTTCGCTCGTGCCCTTGAAGCAAACCGGAATGGTCCAGCTCTCCGAGATTCCAGTTTGAGGGGTTGGGTTTAGGTAGAACCGGCTCTCGTCCGCCTCCACCTTCGCGTTGCCGTCACCCGTAAACGTCACCAGCGGAACTCCTGGCTGCGCCACGAAGGACTCCATGATCTTATCCACCGGCTTATGGCTGTTTGCCGTCTGCGCCCCCCAGAAGTCTTCCGCCGTGGCGTTTCCGTAGAGGTGAGCTGCAAGATAGTTATGGACGCCTTGGCGGAAGGTCTCCGCTCCTAGATAATTCTCCACCATCGCCAGCACCGCGCCACCCTTTCCGTAGCTGATGCCATCGAACATCTCGTTGATCTCGGAGGGCGTATCCGCCGTCGCGCGAATGGCGTGGGTCGTCGGCTGCGAGTCGAGGTTCAGCGTGTCCTCGAGCACCGTCGCCTCGTCCTGCGAGTAGTGCCACTCCGGATGCCAGCTTGCGACCGACTTCGTCTCCATCCACGTCGCAAAGCCTTCGTTCAGCCAGATGTTGTCCCACCACTGCATCGTCACCATGTCGCCAAACCATTGGTGCGCCATCTCATGCGCCACCACTACGGCGACGTTCTTCTTCTGGTTCAGCGACGCCGTCTTCTCATCGATCAGAAAGTCCGTCTCGCGATACGTGATCGCGCCAAAGTTTTCCATGGCCCCGGCTTCGAAGTCCGGGATCGCGATCATGTCGAGCTTGGGCATGGGATATTTAATCCCGAAGTAGTTGTTGTAGTAGTGCAGGATGTACTCGGCTGCCTCGACGGCGAACTTGCCCTTCTCTTCCTGTCCCGGCGTCGCGCAGGCGCGGATGGGCGTGCCGTCACTCTCTCCGGAGACGCACTTGAAGTCGCCCACCAGGAACGCAACCAGGTACGTCGACATCTTCGGCGTCGTCGCGAAGGTCATCGTGTGAAGCCCCGCCCCCGCGGGCTTGTCTGCAATCACATTCGTGTTCGAGATCACCGTATCGCCCGCATCGACGGTGAGCGAGATATCGAAGGTCGCCTTGAACGCCGGCTCGTCGAACGAAGGAAACGCCCGCCGCGCATCGGTCGATTCAAACTGCGTTACAGCATAGTTCCGCTTGTCGGTCTTCGAGAGATAAAACCCGCGCAGCTCATTGTTCAGGATGCCCGTGTACGCAATCGCAAGCTTCACTTTTCCGGCGGGAAGCTCCGCAGGAAAGGTAAAGGTCGCCTGCTCCTTATCTGGATCGAGCGATACGGTCGCAGTTTGTGCCATGCCTGTACCCGCCGTGGCCTTCACACTCTTGAACGCGATCTCGATCGCATTCAGCGTGATCGTCTTCGAAGGAGCTAGCAGTGTGACATCGATCGTCTCATCGCCAGCGAAAGTCGCTGCCTTCAGATCCGGCGTAAGCGCCAGCGTGTAATGCTCCGGCAAAACGGTCTTCGGCAATCTCTGCGCATAGGACGCGACGCCAAAACCATTTAGAGCTACGACGGAAAGAGTTAGCAGGAAAGCGAAACGAGAAACCTTGCGGGGAGATGCAAATGTCATCAACAGCCTCTAGTACAAATGTCTCTGCCTGGGCAGAGCGGTGCGGAAAACGCCTTCTACTAGGGTAACCGCCCGGCCTGGCTTCCGAGCGCGGATCACGCTACGTCCCCCCGAAAATACCGTCAGTATGAAACGCGACAAAGCGCTCCCGCTCTCTGTTGACTGCCGATAGCTGATAAAAGAGAGCATGGCCGACCGTAACGGGCACGCGACCTGGAAGACATTGCTGGCCTTCGCGATGATTTATTTCGTCTGGGGCTCGACCTTCTTCGCCATCCGCATAGGTGTCCACGAGATGCCTCCGCTGCTCTTCGCCGCGATGCGCTTCCTCGCAGCGGGGCTGGCCCTGACTGGATGGACAGTGGCAAGCCGTGAACCGCTCCCGAACGCGCGGCAGTGGATCTCCGTGCTTCTGCTCGCCTTCCTGATCTTCGTCGTCGATTACGGCTTTCTCTTCTGGGCCGAACAACGCGTCCCTTCCGGCATCGCCGCCGTCATGATGGCGACCATACCAGCCTTCATCGCGCTGGCGGAGATCGTCTTCCTGCGCACCCAGAAGCTGACACCGCGTCTTGCGCTGGCATTGCTGATCGGCATCTGCGGAGTCGGCGTGCTGCTGAGCCACTCCTTGAATCTCGGGAGTGCCGCAATCGATCTCCGCGGAGCGCTCGCCCTGATGGTGGGAGCGATCAGTTGGTCGCTCGCGTCGGTCCTCTCAAAGAAGCTTTCCCTGCCAGCATCCAAGGTGCAAAGCTCCGGCCTGCAGATGCTTCTGGGAGGAATCCTTTTGACGATGATCGCGGCGTCTCTCGGAGAGTTCCACAACTTCCACCCCTCTTTGGTCTCTGCGAACGCATGGCTGGCACTGCTCTACCTCATCGTCTTCGGCTCCATCATCGGCTTCACCGCATACGTCTGGCTGATCCATCACGAGTCACCGACAAAGGTCGGCACCTATGCCTACGTGAACCCTGTGGTGGCAGTCCTACTGGGCTACTTCGCCGGCGGCGAAGCTCTCGGAGTCAGGACCATCATCGGAACACTCTGCATCCTGGTCAGCATCATCGTGATCACGACAACACGCACCAAGACGACGTAAACAGCAACGGCTGGAGGCTAAGGACGAATTTCAATTGGGGTTCCGTCCGGAACCACACGCCAGATCTCTTCAATCTCCGCGTCGTCCACTGCGATGCAGCCTTTCGTCCAGTCGAACCGCCGTTGCATCGAACCTATCCAGCCAAGGCCGTTGCGGATACCGTGAATCATAATGTCGCCCCCGGCAGCCAATCCACGTTGGCGAGCCTGAATTTCCTGCTCAGGTAGCGGATAGCTGATGCGGAGAGCGCGATGAAAAGTGCTCTTTGGATTTCTTCCGGCGATCCGATACATACCTTCAGGAACCTTATTATCCCCTGCTTGAAGCTTCTGTCTCAGACCACCGCGCCCCAGCGCAATACGGTAGGTCCTGATTGGCTGGCCGTGCTCAAACAGGGTCATCGTATGAGAGGCCTTCTCAACAAGAACGAAGTCCGCACGAGCATTTGGCGGAAGTGGCGCTTGCCCACGTCTAGGCAATAGAACAAATGCAACCAGGGCTGCGCCAATCAACACGATGAGAAACAAGACTCTGATTTTGGTGCCATTCTTTCTCAACTGCCATTGCTCCTCTGGAATCTCACTCAGCTTCTCCAGTGCAGCGTGACCGGCCCGCTCAGAGGATGCTCGCCGGTGCCTTTCAACCTCGCCTGCTTCAGCGCGAAGTACCACTTTGCGGGCTTGTCTGCATCATCGATCAGCATCAATCCTGGGTTGTAACGCAAGCCCTGCGCCTGTTCGATCATCGTCTGCTGGTCCTGCCCCACAAACCGCGCGCCGAAGAATGTAGCGATTGAAGTTACAAATGGCACATGGTAAAAGACGTTCCATGCAGCGATCACATCGATTCGGCAGGTCGACGGCGTAATCGGCGTCACGGTCGTCAGGCTGGAGAACCACTTCGGCCCGCAACGAATCGTCTCGTACCGCCGGTTTGGCAGCACAAAATCGATGGTCGTCGTAATCGGCTCACCATAAACACCCAGCAGCTTATAGGGCGCGCTATTGCCCGAAGGCGCATGGGCCGACATACGAAAACCCTCCGGGATCGGCTCGAAGTGCTTCACCTTCTCATGGATGCTCGCCCGCGAACGCCACCACCACGCCTGGTGTACGAACGGCCCGTGCGCCGGGTCCATCAACCCAATAATCCCGTGATCGACGTTGCACGGCAGCTCCGCCACCAGATGTGCGCTCCGGAACTTCTCCGAAAACTTCGGCAGCTCTGGCACCGCAGGAAGCTCGCCACTCACACGCCCCGATCCCGCGGCAGGCAGATACACCCAGGCATATCCATCGCGCTCGGCACATGGATACGACGTGGCATAGATCTTCGACGCATCAAGCGTATCGATCTGTGTCAACGAAGGAATCTCCTGGCACTGTCCGCCGCAGGGTTCAAACCGCCAGCCGTGGTACTTGCACATCACCGTCTCGCCATCGAACCATCCCGCCGAGAGCGGGATCCCCCGATGCGGACAGAGGTCCTTCATCGCGAAGGTCTTTCCATCCTTCTTCCGTCCGAGCAAGAGCGGCACGCCGAGAAGCAGCGCCGTGGTCATCTTGCCGATGCGCAAGGTCTCCGTGCGCACCGCCGGATACCAGTCGCCGAAGATCAACTCGGTCGCTGGTCCGGCAATGTTCGTCAATGTGCCGTTCTGAATCAAGAAATCCTCAAAGCCATCATAGCCGCGACAGCCGCCCATCCTTCAGCCGGAAGCTCTCTCCGCGCCACACCACCGTATCGCCCGCGAAGCTCCAGGCCCAGAAGAGCAGCCCGAAGACGTCCCGCACCGGTAGCAGCCAGAGATCGCGCAGCACCTGACCATCTCCCAGCACGCCCACACCGACAACCAGCGCCACTGAGACCCGTGCCAGCAGTACAAGGCTCAGCAGCGCGAAGCTCCACAGAGCGAAGCCGCTCGCAATCACCGTCGAAAACGCCCACGGCAGGCAGTATGTCACGCCGAGACCAACATACCCCAGCTTGCGCGAATCCCGCGTCGTCCGCGCCCACCGTACCTGGTGGTCCCAGAAGCCCTTGAAGTCATAGGCAGGCACGGTCGTCTTCACCACCTCGCCGCACAGTTGAACTTTGTATCCGGCTTGGCTGATCCGGTATCCGAGCATGTAGTCATCGGCAAGCTCATCGGCAAGCGTCTCCAGACCGCCGATCTTCGCGACGGCCGTCTTCGTCGTAGCCAGCGTCGATCCCAGTCCGAAGCGGATGCCGCCTTCGAGCTTCCGCGCCGTCAGCACCCCGGGCAAAAAGTCCGTTGCGATCCCCAGCGCCTCCAGCTTCGCCCAGACTGTTCGTCCTGCCCCATTCACAGCAGTGCTACCGATATATGGCGCAGTCACCAATCCCACCTGCGAATCGCTGAATCCCCGCATAACATTCGTCAGGTAGCTGGGCGAAACTTCAATGTCACTGTCATTGATCACAACATGCGCGTACTTCGCTTCGCGAAGCATCTGCACCAGGTTGCTCACCTTGCCTGACGTGCCCAACCGCTCCGGACACTCGACCAGCCGAATATCTACCGCAGGAAACTCTGCGCGCAACCGCTCAATCTCGGGGACCGCCATATCTTCAAGAGACGTCACGCCAAATAGCAGTTCGAATCGCCCGGCATATTGCTGAACGCAGTGGCTACGCAGCCCCGCGTCCATCCGCGTTTCGACACCTTTCATCGGCTTCAGAATGGTGACGTCCGGAGCTATGCTCTCGGTCGCCACCTGACGTCGCCATGAGCGTACGAAATCTCTTGCACCCCACAGCGCAATCAGCGAATAAGCCAGTCCTGACAGGGTCAGCAGCGTGAGCAGCACCCGGACAGCCATTGCAAGTAAAGGTGCTCCGGTCTGCATCCACTTAGTCTATCGAAGCCCGGCTACTCGTATCGCAGCGCCTCGATCGGATTCAGGTTCGCCGCCTTCCACGCGGGATAGATCCCGAAGACCAGCCCAATTCCGCACGCGCTCAGGAAGGCCACCGAGACCCAGATCGTCGACAGCGCCGACGGCAGCAGGAACTTCAGCCCCAGCGCAATCCCCGCTCCCAGCGCAACTCCGATCACACCACCGACGGCACACAGCGTGACCGCCTCCAGCGTGAACTGCCCCAGGATCGTCTGCTTGGTAGCCCCAATCGCCTTTCGAATGCCTATCTCGCGAGTTCGCTCCGTAACGCTGACCAGCATGATGTTCATCACACCCACGCCGCCCACCAGCAGCGCGACGCTTGAAAGCGCCGCCAGCAGCAGGAAGAGACCGCCCGTAATCTGCGTCCAAAGCCGCGTCAACGAGTCTGTCCCGAAGATCGCGAAGTTATCCGGTGCCTCGTTCGCCACCTTGCGCCGCCGCCGCAGCAGCTCGGTCAGCTCATCCTCCACCAGGGGACGGTTCTTGGGATCGTCGTACTTCAGCGAGATCCAGTAATCCAGTTGCTCCGGATGAATATGGTGAAACGTCGTGATCGGGAAGAAGGCCTTGTTGTCCTGCGGGTTCTTGCCGCCGCCAAAGGCCTGTTTCTGCTTCTCCAGCACACCCACGACAGTGAACAGCTTGCCTCCAACCTCGACCTCTTTGCCGAGCGCGCTCTGCCCTTCGAACAGCCCGTCGGCCGTATCGCTGCCCAGCACCACCACGCTGGCAGCGCGCTCCTGGTCGCTCTCTGTGAAGAAGCGGCCCTCGCGCATGTCCAGCTCGCTTACCTCGGTCGCTGCGGGCGTGTCGCCTTCAAGGATCGTGTTCTGCATCTTCTTCGCGCCGGCCTTGATGGCTGTCGTGCCGCCCCGTCCAGGGGCCTGGTTGTCCGTATGCTGCAACGCCGGAGAGACAGCCACCACATGCGGAAGGTCGCGCATCGCCATCGCGTCCTCGTAGGTCATCTGTTTGCGGGTCAACATCTCCGTCGTCGGCCGCTGCCCAAAGACCGGAAACCGGAAGACAAACAGCACGTTCGAACCCAGCGACTGCACCAGGTCCGAGACGCTATTGTTCAACCCCGTCACCACCGACGAGATCACGATCACCGTCATCACTCCGATCACGATGCCAAGGATCGTCAATCCGCTGCGCAGCTTATTTGTCCGCAGCGTATCCAGCGCCATCTTTACCGTCTCGTTCGCGTCCGCTATCCGCATAAAAACCTCAAATGCAGGGTGTGGGGATAGGATTCAGGGTGTAGAAAAGCCTTTCTACATCCTATTCCCTAGACCCTCGTTCTAATCCGCTCTCAAAGCCACAATCGGATCCAGCAGCGCCGCTTTGCGTGCCGGATACACTCCGAAGAAGATACCGGTAGACGTCGCCATCAGCAGCCCCATCAAAACGCTCCACGGCGCGATCGTCGAGGGGAACCCGGCCACCAGGGTCACGACCTCCGCGACCAGCACACCTCCGACCACTCCGAAGACACCGCCAACCAGCGCCATCGTCGCCGACTCGATCAAAAACTGCAGCAAAATGTCGTTCGGTTTCGCTCCCAGCGCCTTGCGGATTCCAATCTCGCGGGTTCGCTCCGTCACGCTGACCAACATGATGTTCATAATCACAATGCCGCCCACAATCAGCGCAAGCAGCGCCAGTCCTCCAGCAACACTCCCGAAGATCGCCGTGATCGTCCCGAAGAAGCCCACCAACGTACTGTTGGTATCGAGCTCGAAAGAGTCGGGCACTCCCGGCGCGTCATGCCGGCGCGACCTCACCAGCACTCGAACCTCGTCCGCCGCGGCTTCAAGCCTCGGCCCGGCCTCGCCCGCCTTCACGTAGATCGTCAACGTCTTCGCGGTGCCATAGCTCTTCTGGTACGTAGTCAGAGGCACCGCAACCCAGTTGTCCTGGCTCGCCCCAAAGGTGCTTCCCTGCTTCTCGCTAATGCCAATCACCGTGTAGTTTTCGCCGTCCACCCGTAACTCCTGGCCGATCGGATCGATCCCCTGGAAGAGATGGTCCTGGATGTCCGTCCCAATGATCGCCACGTGCGACGCATGCTCTTCATCGGCCTCGGTAAAGCCCCGCCCTTCCATGATGTTCAGGTTTTGCAGCGAAGGCATCTGCCACGTGTAGCCGCGAATGCTCGAATCGGTCACCGACTCCGTCCCACGCACGATCTTGCCCACCGTCGCCTGCTGCGCTCCGATCCCCACGCAGCGATGGCAGTTGTCTACGATGTACTGGTAGTCGGGAAACAGGATGTCCTTACGCCGCTGAAACCGCTCGTAGTCCTCGGCTGAGGTAATGAACTGCGGCATCTTGGAAACGGTAAAGACATCCGCGCCATAACTCGAGAACTTCGTCGCGACGTAGGTATTCGCGCCGTTCACCAGCGTCACCACCGCGATCACGCTGGCCACGCCGATCACCACGCCTAGCAGCGTCAGCACGGAGCGCAGTTTGTTCGCCCATAGCGACTGCAGCGCGATCTTTACCGCCTCTTTGAATTCCATTCGGGATTCCCTGTAATTCCGTACGAGAAGCCTATCAGTCCGGTTCAAAAAGTGCGCGGGAATCGATTCCTGGCGCGATACACTAGAGCAGCAGACGGCTGGATGATCGCTGCCGCCTTCGGACCGTGTTTCTTGATGCGGATCGTTTGGCGGGGGAGGAAAGTCCGAACTCCGCAGGGCAGTGTGCCGGATAACGTCCGGGACGGAGGTTTCAAGACCTCTGGACGGCCAGTGCAACAGAGAACGAACCGCCAGGCTGGCGTCGAAAGACAAAAGCCCGGTAAGGGTGAAAAGGTGCGGTAAGAGCGCACCGGTTCCTGCGTAAGCAGGAACGCTTGGTAAACCCCACACGGAGCAAGACCAAATAGGCAGGGATGTTGCCCCGCACTCTCGAGCGGGCAGCAAGCGCATTGGCCCGATGCGCCCAGGCCGAGAGAGCCTTCGCAAGAAGGCAGCCGGAACCTGCGGGTAGGTTGCTAAAGCGCCGCAGTAATGCGTCGCGTAGAGGAATGATCGTCTAGAACAGAATTCGGCTTACGGGCCGTCTGCAAACCGTCGCCCCGGTGGGTCTTAACCGACCTCCGGGGCGTCTTTCATTTTGCCGGTTATCCTAAGCAGACACCTCTGAGGACTCTCATGCGATTCAGCCGAGCCACCCTATCTGTTTCAGCGCTTGTTCTCTGCTTTGGCACCAGTCTTCACGCCACGGCCCAGGCCTCTGCCCAGACGCAGGAGAAGGCCCAGAACCAGTCAGCCGCCAAGGCTGCGAGCAAGCCTGTCTATACTCCCGCCGAATCCACCATCATCGCCGAGATCAAGACCCTCCGCTCCACGCCAGACTCCGAACGCGGCGCCAAGACCAGCGCCATCGCCGTCGAGATCGCCGCCCTTCCCGGCGGCAACAATAAGCTCCGTCTGGCCACCAGCCTCTCCAACCTGTCGACCGAGGGAGACTTCGGCCACGCGTCGCTGCAAGCTGTCGCCGACACACTGACCCTCGCACTGACGCAAAGCCCCATCGCTCCCGCAACCGGCGACTCCAGCCGTCCCGCCAGCCCATACCTTCAACTCGCCAAGCTGGTGCGCTACGAGCACGTCACCTCCACTTTGAACGACCCGGAGTTCGATCGCGCGAAGGCCATCCTCATCGCCGACGAAGCCGAAGTGGAAAAAGCCGACTTCACTCTAACCGATCTCTCAGGAAAGTCATGGACACTTTCCTCTCTCCGCGGCAAGATCGTCCTCGTGAATTTCTGGGCGACCTGGTGCCCGCCCTGCCGCAAGGAGATGCCGGATCTCGATACCCTCGCTCACCGCTTCGCCAAGCAGGGCCTCGTTGTGCTGTCGCTCTCGGACGAAGACGACCACGCCAAAGTGGCTGCATATGTCTCATCCCACAACATCAACTACCCGATCCTCCTCGACCCGGACGGTACGACTGCGAAGAAATTTCACGTCGAGGGCATCCCCAAGACCTTCATCTTCGATCGAACGGGTAAGGTCGCCGCTCAGTCTATCGACATGAGGACGCAGGGCCAATTTCTTGCCATGCTTCAACAGGCGGGGATCAAGCTATAACCCATCAGTTGTACTTAGGTAACTGAGAAGGTCATAGGCAATCTTGCAAAATTAGAGGATTCTGATGTTGCGGAAAAAGGGCGCATAGTAAAGACGCTCGAGAACACCGCGGAGGGCAATCATGCACCTTGAATCTGTGTCCCATGGAACCACTTTTGCCGGAGAATCGGCACACACCGCCCACGAGTACTACCACATCGGCCGCGTCCGCAGCGGAGCTGCCGAGAGTGTCCTGCTGGCCGTATCGTCTTTCGTCTCCTCGGTGATGATCGCCAGGGGCATCAAGCGCGACGAACTCTTCGAAAAGTACGACCTGAAGCTCTGGTCCTACGACGACAACCTGGCCAAATTTGCGATCTCGACGCTACCCTCTGCCGCCATCCTCGGCGTGCTCTACGCAGCACACAAGGCCGTCAGCGTCCTGCACAACGGACTCTCCGCTTAGGGTCGGTGCCCGCTCTGTTTGCTCGCCGGAAGATAAAGCGCCACGTCGGCATTCTGCATCCCCAGAACGTAGCTCCGATGAATCTCCCGCAGCATCTCGGGCGTAAAGCGCTCCCGTAGCGCCGGATCGATCTGATCGATGCGCCTTTCGTCTCCCAGCGGAACATCAAGCTGAATCACCCCAAACCTGCGCTCTTCAATGGATCGCAACACCTCCGTCTGGTCAAGCTTTCCAAGCTCCACCAGACGCGTCGCATTAAACGGATCGTAGAGATACAGCTTTCCAGCGGCATAGCAACGCAGCAGGCTCTCGCACAGAGCCGGCCCCGGCTGAGCCGCCATCGCTTTTACTTCGTCGTCGAATCGCGCCTGCGCCGCACGCGTCTCCCGCATCACTCCCACGACATCCCAGTTCCCCGAGATAGCCAGCGGAATCAGCAGCCACAGAAAGACCGCCGCCTCGACAGCCGGCCGCAGCACAAACCGGGTACGCCGCGTTGGGCTCATCTCCTCCGCGAGGAAAAGGCCGAGCAGAATCGCCACCGCCAGCATCGCGCTGAACAGCGCGTTCACCGAGACACCATTGCCTCCACCAAAGTACCCGCCAAGAAGCACGCTTACCGCAAGGAAGATTGCCGCAATCCTCCGCACCCGGTCGCCGCGAAGCCGCCACGCCATGTAAACCGCAATTCCAACCGGCAGCAGAATCGGCCCCAGCACATTGCGCAACTGCAGCGCCGCCTTGGTCCACGAGTAGCTCCTCGACGCAAGCAACTGGTCGATGAAATCCGGGCCGCCGTAATGGACATTCAACGTCAGGCCGACCACCAGCAGCACCAGCCCACATAGGCTGAACCACGCCGCGCGCCATCTCGAGATCAGCAGAAGATCGATCAGCACCGCCAGCGGAAAGTCGATGGGGTTGTGCTTGATGAACCCGCCCACCACGAAGAGCAGCGCCGCGCAGAAGATCACCGGAAGACGATCACGCGCCGAGACATAAACATACAGACCTGCCAGGAAGAACACCTGCGCCAGCATCTGCGGGTCGTCCATGCCTACGTAGTAGTCCGCATTCGCACTGAAAGCCGCAACCACGAAGATCCCTGCCAACACCGGCCTGCGCCAGCCTTTGCGCGTGAGGCGATGCACGATCGCCGCTACCAGCGCTCCACTTGCCGGCAGGCTCAGCAACGACACAACCCTCGCCGTAAACAGGTACTCGTGAGTGAGCCGGTGCAGTTGCGCCATGATGACGAACGAGAGCATCGGGTAGTTCACCGAAGTCCACCCATACTTTGCCGGATACAGCCATTTATGCACCGTCACTGTCGCGGCGTTATAGATGTTCCAACCCTCGTTGTAATCGATCTCAACACGATAAAACGCCCGCAGGAAAGGCACAGCCAAAGCCAGCAGCGTCATCGCAAGACAAACAGCCCACGCAGCCGCCCCACTCCACTGCCGCGTCTCCGCTATCTCGAGTTCCGACGTATCGCTGCCGGTCGTCAACGATACGTCTCGGCGTCCGGCTGTGGCCGCTCCTGTGACGCTACTAGATCCGCCGAGTGGCGTGGCGTCTGCCATGTAAACAGGCTGCTTACCGTGTAGTTCCAGACCGACCCCAGCACAATCCCGGCAGCCCCCGCCGCGATCCACGGCATCCCCGACTGCAGCAGCGACCGCGCAAAACTCACATTCGCCCACGCTCCAAACGAACACGCTAGCCAGAACGACAGCAACCCCGTCACCAGACGTGAACCACGCAGGCTGTTGTCGCGGTAAGTGATCAGGTTGTTGACGAAGAAGTTCTCCGTCATCGCGACAAACGCCGCGACACCCTGCGCCTCATTGAAGCTCCAGTGCAGCCTGCGCAGGAGCAGCCCCAGGCACAGCATGTGTGTGATGAGACCCACAGCACCCACCAGCGAAAACACCGCGAACCGCGATGGAATCACATCGCCCGTCAGCTTGCTCGCGACTAGAAACAGAAGCTCAATCCCATTGTTCAGGTCCAGCTTGCTCTCGCCATGCACCCTTCCGCGAAACTGGTAGCCGACCTCTGCCAGCCGCACCGGCCTCTTGCTTGACGCCAGCATATCCACAAGGATCTTGAAGCCCCCACCATGCAACCGGTGCACCACTTCAAGAAAGAAGCTGCGCCGGAAGAGAAAGAATCCGCTCATCGGATCGCTCAGCTCGCACCGGCACACCGCTGAGCTGATCCTCTGCCCCATACCACTCAGCAGCCGTCTCCGAGCGGAGAACTCACCCATGCTTCCGCCCTGCGCGTTGCGCGTTCCCACCACAACGTCGATGCCCTCTTCACGCAACCGCGCCAGCATCAGAGGAAGGACGCGCTCATCATGCTGCATGTCCGCGTCCATCACCGCGATCACGCTGGCGGAGGTCGCGAGCGCGCCCTCAATGCACGCCGACGAAAGTCCCCGCCGTCCCACGCGCCGCAGAAGGCGAATAGCCCCGTCTCGTCTCGCAAACTTGTCGATGATCTCACCGGTGCCGTCTGGTGAATCATCATCGACAAAGACAATCTCCCAGCGCAGATCACCCAGTGCCTCGCGCAGCGCGGAGATGAGCAAGGGAACATTCTCGCGCTCGTTGAAGGTAGGAACCACCACCGCCAGATCGAGTCGTCGCTCTAAAGCCTTAGCATGGAGTCCTGTCGCAAGGGCGCGCGGGTTGGACTCGATCGGGTGATTCATCATCTACACAGAAGCCCTCATTGTTTAGACGATCACCCCGCCGGAACGGAAAGCCCGACCATCTGACGTAGGCCGATGCGCCTAGCTGAAACCCAGCGTCGGATGCGGAACATACGGAGCTTCCAGCTTCGCAATCTCGTCTTCCGTAAGTTTTACACCCAACGCGGCCACTGCATCGTCCAGATGATGCAGCTTTGTGGCTCCCACGATCGGTGCTGTCACTCCTGGCTTCGATAGCAGCCACGCCATGGCCGCCGTGGCCATGGAGACGCCGCGTGCCGAGGCGATCTTCTCCAGCTCGTTCACCACCGCCTCATCGGACTTCTCCGTCGCGCCATACATCGTGCTGCCAAACTTGTCCGTCTCCAGCCGCTTGGTCGACTCCGACTTCCACGGCCGCGCCAGTCGCCCTCGCGCCAGCGGACTCCACGGCAGGACGCCAATCCCCTGGTCCGCGCACACGCCCATCATCTCGCGCTCTTCCTCGCGGTACAGCAGGTTGTAGTGGTTCTGCATCGTCACAAACCGCGTCCATCCGTGCAGGTCGGCCAGGTAGAGCGCCTTGGTGAACTGCCACGCAAACATCGACGACGCTCCGATGTACCGCACCTTCCCCGCTTTCACGACGTCGTGAAGCGCCTCGAGCGTCTCCTCGATCGGCGTCTCATAGTCCCAGCGATGGATCTGATAAAGATCGACGTAATCCGTCTGCAGCCGTCGCAAACTCGCGTCGAGCTCATGCAGAATCGCCTGTCGCGACAGCCCTTTTCCATTCGGCTCCTCGCGCATCGGGCTATGCACTTTGGTTGCGATCACCACCGCTTCGCGCCGAACGTTCCCTTTCAAAAAGCGTCCCAGCACCTCTTCACTCTTGCCTCGCGAGTACACATTCGCCGTATCGAAGAAGTTGATCCCCAGATCAAGCGCCTGCTTCAGAAACGGCTGGCTCTGCTCCTCATTCAGCGTCCATGCATGGCTCCCCGGTGTCGGGACTTCAACCGGCGCGCCATAGCTCATGCAGCCAAGCGAGATCCTCGAGACCTTCAGACCCGTCCTGCCAAGATTCACATACTCCATCGAAATCTCCTCTTATCAGCTGACGCCTTTCGTAGCCCGGAAGATGCAATTCATCCACCCTATAGACGATGAAAAGAAAAAGGGGCGCAGCCTCTCAGCCGCGCCCCCAGTCTTACTCAAACGATTACTGCACCGGCTTCGGCAGCTCCATCAGCAAGCCGCCATTCCCCGTCTGCACTGTCGGCAACTGGCCATTCCACCGATCGATCAGCGCCTTCTGGTTCTCAATCTTCCGGAGCTCCAGAAGCTGTGGCGTCAGCGACGTCTGGCGGATCTTGTTTGCCTCCGCCTCGCCGTTCGCCCGCGTAACTGCGGCCTTGGCCTCACCTTCCGCTTCTGCGACCGTCTTCGCCGCCTCCGCCTGCGTCTTGGCCAGCTCGTTCCGAGCGCGCTCCGCATCCTGGATCGCCTGCGCCTTGCCCGTGATCGCAGCCGCAATCACATCGGGCACACGCGGCGCTCCGATGAAACCGAACTGCTGAATGCCGACGCCGACCGGCTCCATCTTCGCCTGAATCTGCGCCTGCACCTTGTTCAGGAACTCCGCCTTCTGCTCGCCGTAGATCTGCTCCACGCTGTAGGTCGAAGCCACCTCGTTCAGGCTGTTGCGCACCACGTCGCGTAGGATGCCATGCGTGAACGTATCGAGATCGCTGACCCGGTACTTCACATAGAACTCCGGCACGCGCCGCGGTTCGATGGCGTAACTCAGTGACACATCCGAGTAGATCTCCATGCCTTCCTTCGAGTTGAAGCTCATCTGCTCGTTTGCCGCCCGGCCCTCGTTCAGGTCGCGCGTCCACTTCACCGTCTGCACAAACGTCGGGAACTCGATGATCTGCGACCGCAACGGGCTGTAGAAGACCCATCCGGTGCGGATCGGAATCTCCGCCGGCCCGCGCTGCGAGCCGCTCAACACGACCTCCACGCCAACATATCCCGCGCCAATCCGTGTGATCGCGGCGACATAGTTGAAGAAGAGAAACGCCACAATCAGCAGGACGACGCCGACACCAGCCAGCTTGATCAACCGGGCCACATTCTTCTCCTGGTCCTCGAAGTTGCGGCCGCCGCCGCGACTTGAACCAGGGTTCATCACTTCGCCAAAGATACTCATAGCCTCCTCCAAATGAAACGAAACGCGACAACGCCACCCGCTGCCAGCAAAAGCAGCAGGCACAAACCCGCAACGACAGCCAGGGTACTCGGCAGATTGAGGAGGTGGAATGCAGTCACCATGCCTTCGAACAACAGCATCGCGACCACTACAGAAAGGATCGACTTCCAGAACAGCTTCACAGGTGCCTCGGCCTTACTTGCAGGCCCAATAACCATGCTACGAATGCAAGGCTACTCCGCTATCCGTAAAGAAACCGTAAGAACGATGAGGCCTATAGGCATCCGAGCATCGAGAGACAGGCACCCAAGTCGGGGTGCCCCATCCATCGCGCTCCTGTCTTTCGCGATGGGTGGGATCGCAAGACCTTCCCGCAGCTCGTCCCAAACTATCCCGTAATAATCCCCAGCGCAAAGATCGAGAGCAGCAGCGCCGAGACATCTTCCAGCAAAGCCACGTTCCAGTCCGGACGGCCTGAAATCTCCACCAGGTGCTTTCGCACGTGATATCCCACAAAGGCACCCACAAAGGCACCGAGCGAACCGAGAATGATCCCTTCGACCACCGAGCCGCCCATCGCCGTCGCCGCGATCGCCCCGACCAGACCGCCAAAGACGATCCGCGCTCCAAGCGGTCCCGGCGCAATGCGGTTCGGCGTCATCGGCAGCTTGTCACCGACGTACTCTCCCAGCGCAAACAGCGTGAAGATCACGACCGTCACGAGCTTCGCGGTCCAAAAGGCCCACGTCCCAGCTACCGGCAGATCGCCCTGGTCCTGGCTTCCAGCCTGACCAAGGTAGGCAAACCAGCACATCACCGCGATCGGTGTCATCGTCCGCAGCCCAGTCATCACTCCAAGCAGCGGGATAGCCAGCACCCAGGACAGTACAGCCATCGTCATTGTGACTCTCCAATACCTTCTACTGCCTTCCGCTGCTCTGCGTGTTCCCCGGGTTCGCCACAAACACCGGGTCTACGTCCGCATCTCCAAAGTGCCACGCCGTAAGGTATGCCAGCCGAAGTATCTTCGCCATCTTCACATAGTTGATCTTGTCGGCGGTATCGGTCGTGTGGTGATAATCCGGGTGGAATCCAGTGAACCACCAGAACGCCGGAATGTCCTTCAAAACGAACGGAAACTGGTCGCTACGAAAGAAGACGTTCAATGCGCTCTCATGGTCGAACCTGTCGTCTAACACCAGCCCAATATTTTTGTTCTCCTCTTTTACGACATTGTCGTAGTCAGGACTATACAGTGCCCCAATCAGGTTCAGCCGGTTGGTCGTGTCCGCCGGAATCGTGATCAGTCCATCCGTCTGTGGACTGGCAGTCTCGTTCCGTCCGATCATGTCGAAGTTGATCATCGCCACCGTCGTCGGCAGCCGCCTCAACGGGTGCGCGGCCATCCAGTACGATCCCAGCAGCCCGCGCTCCTCGCTCGCAAAGACCACAAACAGAATCGACCGCCTCGGCTTGGCCTTGTTCGCTGCAAAAGCCTGCGCCAGCTCCACCACGCCCACCGTGCCCGATCCGTTATCGTCCGCGCCGTGCCAGATGTCCATCGGCTGCCGGCCATAGAGATCAGGCTCCGTCCCGGCTTTCGGGCTCTCTCCATCGTGATCGTGATGCGCCGAGATTAAAATCGTCTCCGCCATAAGCTCCGGATCGCTCCCTTCCAGCAATCCCGCCACATTCCACGAGGTCCCCGTCATCCGCGACTCGTTCTTCATGTGAATCGCGACCGATGTGTCCGTCAGCGCCCGCGACTGCGGCGTCAGGTCTTTGTCGATATCCGCCTGCAGCTTCGACGGCACCGCGCCTGCCGTCTCCAACAACTTCGCGGCCACCGCATCGACCACCGTCAGCCCCGGAATATGCAACTCATCATCCCTCAGCGCCTGAACCGGCAACGGAGTCGTCCTGACCGTGCCACCCACATAGATCTTCGCCGAGCGCTCCGCGTTCGTAAGGTGCTTCCGGTTCGGCTCCGCGACAATAAGCACCGCTACAGCTCCATGCGCCTGCGCGTTGAGCAGCTTCACCCGGGTCGTCGCATAGCGAGTATTCCCCGTGCCGTTGAAGATGGATTTGGGATCGTCCTCCTGTGGTTCGTGATCGAAGATCAGAACGATCTTCCCCTTCGCGTCAATGCTCTTGTAGTCGTCATAGCCCAGCTCCGGCGCAGTAATGCCGTATCCGGCAAACACCAAGGGCGCGGTCAGGTCGATATCGTCTTTGTACGCGCCAACTACCTGCGGCGCTTGAAA
Source organism: Granulicella aggregans (assembly GCF_025685565.1). Classification (NCBI taxonomy): domain Bacteria; kingdom Pseudomonadati; phylum Acidobacteriota; class Terriglobia; order Terriglobales; family Acidobacteriaceae; genus Granulicella; species Granulicella aggregans. Next base: position 1,131,090 of record NZ_JAGSYE010000001.1, on the reverse strand, counting down.
GACCGTAGCCGCCCCGCCCCGCGTCAGCGTCACCCGCAACGCCGCCCGGTCCGGCTTGTACTCCACCAGCGGCACTGCCTGCAGATAGCTCGCCTTACCATCCGGAGCCACCGCCGCCGGGGTAAGCCCTGCCTTCTCAAACTGATCGGCCACCCACTCGATCGCCGCATCATCTCCCGGTCGAAGACTCAGCCTTCCCGCCAGCTTGTCCGAAGCGATATAACTCAAATTCTTATGGAGATTTGCTTCACTGATCGCGCTGAAGCCCTTCATCTCTTTGGCTGGAATGCCGTTGTCCGCTGGCCCACTCTGCCCGGGGCACGCCACGCAGAGCCCGACCATCATCCCGGCGATACCCGTCTTCAAACGCCCAACCGCGCCTCGCTGCACCCTGAATCCCTCAGAAGCCATGGGTTTCACGTTACATCACGGGCGCGGTCGGATGATGCTCCCATTTCGTAGAAACTGTTTGGTAACTTGAAGCAAATGTCCTGCCGGACGGGCCCGCTGCGCGCGGAGCGGTCACTTCGTGACTTGTATACCGCGTTGCGTAGTCCTCCCGTTGGTCGGCACGAACACTATCTTGCGACCCACGGGAGCACCCGGCGAAGCCCAATACCGCATGAAGTGCCGAAGTGACCGCCGCCCGCGAAGGGCGCTCTTCGACTTTATTGCCGTAGCCAACCATACAGCGGAAACCTCTCCGCCATCTCCAGCACCTCGCCGCGAATCTTCGCCAGCGCACCCTCATCGGCCCGGCTCTCCAATGCCCGCGCAATCCATCCCGCGACCACCTTCATCTCCGGCTCCTTCATCCCGCGCGTCGTCAGCGCCGGAGTTCCGATGCGAATCCCGCTCGGCTTCATCGGAGGATTCGTGTCATACGGAATCGCGTTCTTGTTCACCGTAATCCCCGCCGCGTGCAAGGCATTCTCCGCCTCGCTGCCCAGAATCCCCTTCTGGAAGACGTCGATCAGCATCACATGCGTGTCCGTGCCACCTGAGATCACGCGATACCCCTCGCCCGCAACCGCCTCTGCCAGCACCTTCGCATTCGCCACAACCTGATGCGCGTAGGCCTTGAACTCCGGCTGTAGCGCTTCCTTGAACGCGACCGCTTTACCCGCGATCACATGCACCAGAGGTCCGCCCTGCTGCCCAGGGAAGACGCTGCGGTCGATCCCCGCCGCGAACTCCTGCTTACACAGAATCAAGCCTCCACGCGGCCCACGCAGCGTCTTGTGCGTCGTCGTCGTCACCACGTGCGCATGCGGGATGGGCGAGGGATGCGCTCCGCCCGCTACCAGTCCAGCGAAGTGCGCCATATCGACCATGAAGTACGCGCCGACCTTGTCTGCAATCTCCCGCATCCGCGCAAAGTCGAAGATCCTCGGATAGGCGCTGCCGCCGCCGATGATCAGCTTCGGCTTCTCCGCAATCGCCAGCGCCTCAAGCTCGTCGTAGTCGACCGTCTCCGTATCCTGCCGCACCTTATAGCCAACGATGCGATACAGCTTGCCCGAAAAGTTCAGCTTGTGCCCATGCGTCAGGTGACCGCCATGCGCCAGGTCGAGCCCGAGGATCGTGTCTCCCGGCTGCAGCAGCGTCATAAACACTGCAGCATTCGCCTGCGAACCCGAGTGCGGCTGCACGTTCGCGTGGTCCGCGCCGAAGATCTCCTTCGCCCGGTCGCGCGCCAGGTTCTCGACGACGTCCGCAAACTCGCAGCCACCGTAGTACCGCTTGCCCGGATAGCCCTCGGCGTACTTGTTGGTGAAGACCGTCCCCACCGCCTCGAGCACAGCGCGGCTCACGAAGTTCTCCGAGGCAATCATCTCCAGGCCTTCGTGCTGGCGGGAGATCTCGTTCTTTACCTGCTGCGCAACCTCAGGATCGGAGGCCAAAAGTGTCTGCGAAAAGTCGAAGGGCATACCTGGATTTTACGCGACCCAACAAGAATCCCCCACACGGCCGGTGCTATTCGACCAAAGTGTTATGGCACCCAAAAGGAACCTGGATCATCATCACTAAGCTGAACTGAACCACTACCGCCTTCACCGAAAGGGTCTGCCATGAGCCAGGAAATGATCTTGATCGCATCCGCCATACTCGGAGTTATTCTCGTCCCCTCGCTCATCACGGCGCGCCCCACCTACTCGGAACCGGATGAGTTGCAGATGGAGTCCTCCCTGATCGGCACTCAGCCGACGGAGTGAAGCTTGCGAAACGCCCGGTGCACGAAGGTGCCCAGGTACCAGCCATCCAGAAACTTGTACGGCGTCTCGCCAGTTGTGTAGTGGCCGCAAGGCAGCACCTTCGAGACAAAGTCCACGCTGTGCTTCTTGAAGCTCGCCAGGACCTCCAGCGAAAACTCCCGCAGGAAAGTCAGGTCGTACGTGGCATGGACCACCAGCACCCGCTTCGGATGCGCCGCGAACTTCTCCATGTAAAACGATGGACTGACCGCCTTGAAGACCTGGCTCACGTCCTCCCGCGATAGTCCCGCTTGCTCGAACGCCGCGCGAATATGCCGCGTGCTCTGCCCCGTCCACACCACATCCCCGAAGTTCGTCGAAGCGTGATTGAACGCGCAGACCTTCAGTCGCGGATCGTGCGCCGCCGCGATAAAAGCGTAGCAGGAGCCCAGGCTCGTCCCCAGCACGCCAAAGTCCTCATATCCCTGCGATTCCAGCCAATCGATGCAGCTCCGAATGTCCACGACCGCCTGCTGACACGCCGCTGCCGTCCTGCCAATATTCGAACTCACCGCGTAGTCCGACCGCTCCAGCTCCGCCGGCCTGCGAATGTCGTGATACGGCTTCGACAGCCGCAGCGCCGAGATCCCCGACCGATTGAACAGCGTACACAGCGCATTGTGGCTGAAGGCGTCCGCGTTCCACTGGGGCATCACGATCATCGCCTGCTTCGGCTTGCCCTTCTTCGCTGAAGCCGCCGCCGGATACCAGCGCGCATTCACTACATCATTCTCGGGATACTTCGAAGCCACTGGCGACGTAAACCGGAGAAACTCCACCTTCGGCGTCTCACCGGTCGCCGCTCGCCGCCGCATCTCGGCCTCTTCGGCCAACGTCTCCGGCCTTACATTGGTCGGAAACAGCAACGGATGCCGCTCCTCCAGCCGAAAATCTGTCGGCGTCTTATAGCTAAAGAACTCGTCGGATCGGACAACAATGTCTTCGTTGATCCGGACCATCCGCTCCAGGTCCGTCTCCTGCGACCCGGCAGGAGGCTCGGGCGCGAACTCCCCCAGCCAGTCGAAGCCCCACTCCAGCGGCCTCACAATGCGGTTCGTATCTCTCGTTGTAAGCGCGGTCTCCCAGGCAAACATCCACTTCTCGTACAGGCGGCCAAGCATACCTCCAGTCTACCAACCGGCCTACTCTGCCCAAGTTCAAAGACCGTGAAAGATCATGCACACCCGGCCCACCACGTAATCCGACGGCAACCGGTCCTCCGCCACTGCCACCAGATGTACGGGACAATCGATCGCAGCCGGGCGCAGGATCAACCGCGCATCATCGAGCTCCACGTGTCGCAGCAGGAGCCCAGCCCCATAGCGAACCGCCAACAACATCGGCTGGTCAGCGTGGTACGGTGCCAGCGAGTTGTAATGGCGGTCGATGACGGCGATGCTTCCTGCCGCCAGCAGCGGCACCATGGCCGAGGCCTGCTGACTGTCGCATCGTACCGCGACAAACCTCTGCCATCCGGCCACACGGCGCGACGCCCTGTCCCTCTGATCCGAGAGCCGCGCCGCCGTCACCGGCACTTCCTCGATCACGCTCGCCACGCGAATCTGGGCCTCCTCGGCTGCCGCTGACATCGAGACCAGCGGCACCATCGCCACCTGTTCCACCTGTGCAGGCCGCGATCTCAGTTCATCGCCAACTTCTCCGGCATTGCCTTCCGCAGAGATCTGTACCGGCAAAATATCCTCAATGGTCAGCCCCTGCGCCGCCAGCACCCGGTCCAGCCCCTCCAAGGACAGAGCCCTCTTCCTGTTCAAGAAATTGGATACATGGCCCTGTCGAAACCCAGCCTGAGCTGCAATGCGCGTGCCTGTGAGATCGCCCTCCTCGATGCGACGAACGAGTTCGAGACGCAGACACTCGTGAAGATCCTGAAAATTCATTCCTTGGGAGTTCCTCACCATGCCTGCAAGAAGTAAATTCAAGCATCATCGCCGAAAACATTGCAATCTGCAACTAAATCGGGAGAATTTTGCCTCTATTTTGCCCCAGGCATTCCCATTTTGAAATAAATGGGACTTATACCTTTGACAAACCCAAAGCGATTACGGCACTATTGCATTCAGTAATTTGCGGGGCTGGAAGGTCTTCGGTTAGCGGCATATTGAATGGGGGGCAATAAGGACATGGAAGAACTACTTCGCACTCTAGAGGCAATTTGCCTTGAGCATCTCGTAATGCGGCGATTGCTAGAAGAAGATAAGCAGCTCGGACGGGTACGGGAGTTGTGCGCCGCGTCGAAGTACAAAGATGCCGTCCGTAACCAATTTCGTGCCACGTTTGGAAATCCCGAAGGCGATCAGGCCACCGAGATAACAACCGTTCAATTGTTAGCGGCGTTGCGTACAACAACTCTCGCGGACTGAGGGAATCAGCGGACATGAATCTCAACTCCATAGCGAATCTGTACTCCGATCCTGATGCCGCGCGGCTGTTCTTTGAGAAACAGTGTTGGCCGGATGGCGTAGTTTGTCCATTTTGTGGACTGGTTGGCGAAGCGTACCGCCTAAAAGCAAAACCAGACTCCAAGTCACCCGTTAGGGCCGGAGTCTGGAAGTGCAAAGGGTGCCGCAAGCAATTCACGGTCACGAAGGGAACAATCTTTGAGGACTCGCACATCCCGCTCAATACCTGGCTGATGGCCATTCACCTTCTTTGCGCGAGTAAGAAGGGAATGAGTGCTCACCAGCTACACAGGATGTTGGGCGTTACGTACAAGTCCGCGTGGTTCATGGTGCATAGACTCCGGTATGCGGTCACTCAAGAGCCGATGGCCGCGATGCTATCGGGAGTGGTGGAGATGGACGAAACGTACATCGGCGGCAAGCGCCGCGCCTCAAAACGGAAGACACAGGCAACGAAGATAGGGGCTCGCGAGAAGGACTATCTCGGGCCGGTAGCAGATAAAAAGGCAGTGTTCTCTATGCTGCAACGTAATGGCGATGTGCGATCCCACCACGTCCAGCGCGTCACTGCTGCGAATCTCCGGCCCATCATCTCGCTAAACGTAGAGGCCGGGGCGCGGATTATGACCGATAGCGGCACGGTTCTACATGGTGCGATCCATCCGCGCAAGCACGATCAAGTCAATCACAGGTCGGAAGAGTACGGGCGGTATGAGCGTGGTATCTGCATCTCGACCAACACGGTCGAAGGTTTCTTCTCTCTGCTCAAGCGCGGGATCACAGGTATCTACCACCACGTCGGCAGTCAGCACCTACACCGCTATTTGTCAGAGTTTGATTTCAGGTACAACACGCGCAAAATCACCGACGGCGAGCGGTCAGTGATGATGCTTCGGAAAGCTCCGGGCAAGCGGCTGATGTATCGGCAGCTTGTGCCCGCTAGGTCTGGGGCTTGATTTCTAAGGTTAGCGCGAAACCCATCAAGGGTAGGACATTCTTGAGCGCAAGCGCGGCACTCTCAAAATTGGCGATTTCCTCGCGATAGCTATGGTTCTCGACAGCCGCCCACCCTTTGCGGCACTGCGGACACTTGGCTAGGGTGTCGCCCGCAACGGGACCCAGCTTAACCGTCAATGCAGCGCCGCATTCCTTGCACTGGCAGCGCAGCGCGATCATGTCCGCGAGTTCTATGTAGTGTTTCGTTTGTTGCGTCATGTCTCCTCGTATATTGACCGCCAAATGTCCGAGAGGGCGGGCATCTGACTACTGCGTCAGTCTTGCTCTTTGCCGCCTGAATACAGACATTCTTCACAGACGGACGTGTGGCGAAGATATGCTCTTTGAGCCTTAAGGCCGAGCTCGTTTGCTTCGTTGTAAGAAATTGTCACTTCGGGTCGATAGTCGGCAAGAATCTTTCTGGCGGCAAACACACCATGAATATCTGCGGCGTCGCTCCACGCCTTAAACAGCATCTTTCCTTCGTCGCATCGGGGCATCTGAGGATTGTACTTCCGGCTTGTCGTGCGCCTGTTTTGATTCCGGCTTCACCTTCAGCAACGCGGAGAGCGCCTGTTCGGGTGTGAGTGGGTGAAGTGACAACGGTTTCGCGTACTTTTTAGGCGGAGGTGTCTTAGGCATCCATCGCCTCTAGTGCGGTCTGCTTGTCTGCTAATGTCGCCTGTTCTGTGTGAAGCTCCGGCATAACTACTCGCATCTCGTCTACAGCCGCCGCCACAGCGTCCCACTCAATAGACGGGTCAAAGTTCAGCACAGATTCGCCCGTAGACCTGATATCGCTTCCAGCTTGCCGAATCTTGACTTCCAGCAGGGCGATGTTTCGTTTATGCGCCGCGATCTCGCGCACTAATCCGCCGTATATCTCATCACTCTTAGCCACTGTGAGCCACCTTTGGGGTTTCAGTGTACCGCGTTGGGTTTTCTCGTTGGGCATAAGGGTTTGGGATCAATCGTCCATTTTCTGGACGGATCGTCCTACTGAGATATACGATCCGGCCCGGCCCGTGGCTCACCCGCCGCAAAGTATTTCTTATAGCAAACATCGTGTATGCCCCTTCAATAAAAGTTTTCGGGCGGGGTGAAACCGCTAACTGCATAACAGACAACAGTTTGCAGGCGGTTACAAAATAAAATGGGTTTGTCAACGATACAATTGCCAAATAAATACTTGACTTTCGATTTTCCAATAGCTATAACTCGAAAACTTTCTGCTGGCTAATGACGACACCTTCAAGGCCAATCAGCCCGAAGGATATGCCATCCTCCTGCATCACTGTTTTGCTGCTGGGCCCTGGTTTCCCTTTCCCTCTGTGAAAGCAACAACATCCGTCAACTGGAGAAGTCGCTCATCAACAAGCGCAGCTCCGGCCAGCACGCTGCAAGCGGCGCGCGGCCTCGCTCGCTTCACAGCAATCCGGGCGGTCCCTTCCGACCACTGAAGAATCCACGGGACCGGTCCGGAAAACCGTAAGAGAGGGCAAAAATGAACAATTCGCGCGTTTATTTGAAAATCTGCGAAGGATGCGGGGTACTTTGGCTCCGGACTGGCACCGTCGACGGCGTCTACTGTCGCGGCTGCGCCGCAAGACTGGCAGAGTTCCCCAAACCCAACCCCGGGAAGTGCAGGAACCATCGCATCCGCATGGCCGGAGAACGGGCTGGACGTACCCGCTGCCGCGTTCCACGCAACAGCTCGAAGCGGCCCTTTATCGCGTCTGCATCCCGTCCTGCTGGAGGTGCCGCATGAGCGCCGCGCCGCTGTTGCTGCCCCGCTTGCAGGCCTGCGCTCAACCTGGCCGCGTCCCTACGCTCGTTCCACGAGTGGCACTGGAGGCCGCCGCCGGCCCCCCACCGCCTCGGTCGCACACCCGGCCCGCCGCCGAGTTGGCCTTCTATCGCAAATACACCGAAGGCATGCTCCGCAGGTATGTCTCGATGTCGATGGAGGCGGGCAGGGTGCCCTCGCTGCTGGGAAAGGAGATCTTCCCGGGCAATGTGACCTCGTATCAGGTGCATACCTTTGAGGACAACTGCATCTTTATTCACGATATGGAGTCCTGCATCAATCGGCTCGACACCGATCAGCAATGGCTCATTCGCCGCATAGCCCTGCAGCAGTTCACCCAGGAGGAGGCAGCCCAGATGCTCCAGTTCACTCGCCGAACCATCATGAGGAAGTACAACGACGCCATGAACCGTCTCACCGGAATTCTGCTCGAAGTGAAGCTGCTCGAGCCGTTTTCCTGCTCCTGACAAAAACCTTGTCAAGAGGGGGCCTTGTCGTTTGCGCGTGCAAGATTCTTATTATCAACAAGTTGAAAGAAAAAGATTTTTGCCCAAAGGATGCACTGCACTTGGTATTCTAGAAATGTAAGTGAGAGATGAACGGGAGAGTGCCTTCGGGCCACTCTCCCGTTTCTGTTTTAACTCACTTCCAATCCTCAATCCACCAGGAAGGAGGCATAAGCATGGCCAGCAGCAAGAGTGTCCGCAAAACAAGCGGCCACGATCTGCCTGTAGACCAGGAAGACGGGACCGCGTCCGGTCTGAGTGAGAGCGCGGAAAAGAAGCCTCCCCGCCCCAGCCAATGCCGCAACTACACCCGCGAGGCAGTGGCAAAGTCCTTGCCGGATATCCTCGAAACCTTCGTCGATCAGGCGAAGAGCGGCAGCGTCCCGCACTTCAACCATCTGGCGAAGTTCGGCGGCTTCGATCTCCGTCCCATGCCCGCGCCCGCGAAGCGCAAGGGCAAAAGCTTCGCCCAGAGGCTGCTCGACAACATGAAGGAGCACGAGGCGAAGATGATCGCCGCCAATGAAACTCGGCTTGCCGCCAAACTCGCAGCCGAACGCGAATCCGGCAATTGAGCAGGAATGAGCCAACAGAAACCGCACCGAGACAGGAGAGGGTGATGAGCCAGACGGCAACGGAACGGGTCACTGCGTCAAAGAACATCGCACGAAGAAGCTGCGGAGCGCGTATCGGCCATACAGCCGCGGACAGCGGCCCACTGCGTAGCCAAGCCATGCAGCTTCACGCCATGGCGGTGGAGTTCCCCGTCGTCCACGGACATCCCAACCGGCTTCCCTTCGAAGGCGTCCTCACCCTGGTCGACGTCCCCAGCGACCGCGCCCCCAGCGGAGCTCGCGGACATCGCGTCATCCTGACGCGCACCGCAGCAGAGGCAGCCCTGCCCAGCCTGCTCGGAATGGCCGTCGACTACAAGGCCGGATGGGACGGCCACGACGCCCGCCAGAAGTGCGGCATCATCACCGCCGCGCAGGTAGATGGAACCCGCCTCACCGTCTCCGGGTATCTCTTCGCCCGCGACTTCCCCGAGATGGAGAAGAAGATTCATGCTAGCGGAGAGAGCGAGACGGCCATGGGAATGAGCTACGAGCTTGCCGACGCCCACGTCGCCGACATGCGCGCCCAGCTCTGGACCCTCACCCGGGCCACCTTCACCGGCGCCGCCATCCTGCTCCGCGAAAAGGCGGCCTACCGCGCCACCAGCTTCCGCCTCTGCCGGTCGCCACGCGCCTCAGCGCAACGCCTGTAGCTCTCGCCTTGTCGCACCTTCTCGCGGTGTTCGTCTCGCCGAACGGCGGTTGTCTCGGCCACATCCATCCCACCCATCCTCGTAAACGACGCGAGGATGGATGGGGCACCCGAGCTTCTGAGGCCGGTCAGGTTCTCTGACGCGCGTTGTTATCGACCCGTCATCTCGACCAGAGCATCGCAGCCTCACCGCGATGCGCAGTGGAGAGACCCCCGCATTGGCCTTTGCCGTTGCCGTTGCACTTGCCACGGTCTTGACCGCTCTTACTGTTCAGCACCCACCCGCATCACCCGAAAGGAAAACCAATGAGCTTCATCGGAACACTCGAAACCATCGGAAAGGACTTCGCCAAAGGCTTTAGCTGGGCGATGAAGTACGCCCTGCCCGTCGAAAAGCTGACCGCTCTGCTCTTCCCGGCAATCGCCCCCGAGATGACCGCCGCTGCCTCCGCCACTACCCTGATCCAGAACGCAGTCATCATGGTCGAGCAGAAGTACGCCGCCGCGGGGATCGCCAACGGCACCGGCACGCAGAAGCTCGCCGAGGTCATGCTGCTCGCCGGAGACGCCGTCACTTCGCTGCTCGAGAAGGCCGGCATCACCGCCGACGCCGGTTACGTCCAGAGCGTCATCTCCGCCGTCGTCGGAATCCTCAACGTGCAGGCACAGCCCGCCAGCTAGCCAGACCCAATCCGGATCCAAATCGGGTGTCCCACATCTCGCTTCTGAGATGTGGGACCACACACCGCCCCGTTACGCGCCATCCCGCCACACCATTACAAGGAGGATCGATGCAGGACAATACAAAACTCACCCTCGAGCAGTTGGCAACACGCCTCGCCGCCGCCGTCGAGGCCATCGAGCAGGCCGTGCCGCGCATCACTGCGTCCGACGCCATCGGCCCCATTGTCGCCACCGTCGAAAGCCCGCGCGAGTCCGAACTCGCCCAGCGCCTCGCCGACGCCGAGAAGACCATCGCCGAACTCCGCGCCTTGGCCTCGACAAACAATGGCCGCCGCACGCTGCCCGTCAGCCTCGCCGCACGCCACGACGGAGCACCCGTGGAGTCCACTGCGATCGACGCCGCGCTCACCAGCCTCAGCCTCGAGCAGCGCATCGCCGTCAAATCGCAGCTCCTCCGCGCCGGCCTCATCTAGCCCCACCAACACCAGTAGCAGAGCCCGGCCACTAACGCCCTGGTGCCCCATCCATCGCGCCTCTGTCTTTTGCGATGGGTGGGACGTAAAACGCCCACCAGACGGCCTACCACTCGACTCCACCACAAGCGCAGGGCCCGGACACCCGGGCCCTTTCCTTTTGCCCTCACCAACCTCGTCCCGAAAGGATCCACGCATGAACGCTAAGTTCGCCGACCTCTACGCCACAGCCGACTACATCGGACCCGGAGCCATCGAAGTCCCCCTCTACCAGACCGAGATCACCGACATCGTCCGCCGCCGCGGCGTCTTCGGCCAGCGCATCAAGCAGGTCCCCGCCACCGGCCATCCGTCGCGCTACTTCGAAGAGACGGCCATCCCGTCGCCCACCGCCGCCGCCGGATTCGTCGACCCGCGCAACATCGTCGCTCCGCTCGTCACGCCCACCCGCGTCGAGCGCAGCGTCCCGCTGAAGGCCCTGGTCGCGCAGATCAACTACAACCTCTTCGATATCGAACTCGGCCAGCAGCAGAGCCAGTTCGCCTATCTGCAGGCCAAGGACCTGACCGACACCGTCGAAGGCGTCCTCCGCACCCATGACATGGCGTTGTGGAACGGCAACGACACCAGCCTCACCTCGCCCACGACCACCCAGTACTTTGGAGCCGTAGGCCAAATCGTCGCCGGCGGACAGACCACCACCATCGGCACCTCGGCCAGCATCGTCGACGGCATCAAGGCGCAGGTGGCCTCCATGGTCGCCAACAGCTCCTTCGGCGTCCGGCCTACAGCCATCTACGCCAACCCCGTCCTGCTCGACCTCATCGATCGCGAGATGAAGACGGAGTTCAACGTGGTGCTCAACACGACCACGGTCCAGGGCGGCTTCACCGTCAAGACCCTCTCCACCCAGGCAGGCGATCTCCCGCTCATCCCCGAGTGGACACTCTCCTACACCGGCACGCCCGGTTCCGGAAGCGCCGTCCTGCCCGCCTTCATCGTTACCGAGGACCTCATCGAGTACCACTGGCTCAGCGAACCCAACCCGCGCGTCTTCCAACTCGGACTGCCGGGCTCGCTTACCTCGCAGCATGTCGTCGTGAAGTTCGGCGCCGTCGTGGTCAAGGGCGCAAGCTACGCCCACGCCCAGGTCCTCGTAGACCGCTAAAGGCAGGCTGTAGGGAACAGGGTTTAGGTGGTAGAGAAACGACGAACCTTAACAAATCGGGTGCCCCACATCTCGATTCTGAGATGTGGGCTTCTCTCCGCGTCACCAACCTCCGGATGCCCCATCCATGACAGTTCCATCGTCATGGGTGGGATCCCATACCGTTCCCCAACCTCGTACAACGTACAACCCCGACTTCCCCAAGGGGCCGGCGCACCTTCACCGGCCCCTATCTTCTCGACCGCACAGAAAGGCGGACACCATGGGCTATCTCTTGCCCGCAGAGTACGAACAATTCGGCCTGCCCGCGGACACCACCGACGACTGGATCACCACCGCCTCCGCCCTGATGGAGAGCTACTGCCGCCGCCCCAGCCTGCTCGCCACGCAATATGTGGAGCGTGTCCGGCTCACGGCCAACTCCCAGACCGCCGTGCCCAGCTACAACCCGCTCGCCATCGTCGCGCCCAACAACTCCGCGCTCGTCGGTGTGCGCGTCCGCTACGCCCAGCCACGCCGGGGCGAGCTTCAAGACCCACTCCTCGCACAGGTCGCCTGGGCCTTCAGCATCCCCGGCAGTTGGAGCGATCTCGACCCGACCACCGTCGACATCAACCCCCAGACCGGCGAGTTCACCTTTCCCATGAACTTCCTCGGTCTCGGCTACAACGAGGTCGAGTTCACCTACACCGCCGGCCTCATCACCATCCCCGACGCCGTCAAGGTCGCCTGCGCCCAGATCGTCCGCAACGCCCAGGCCACTCCCGCCATGAACATCCGCAGCAACAAGATCGACACCATGCAGATGCAGTACTTCAGCTCCAGCATCCTCGACCCGCAAATCCAATCGCTGCTGCGGCCCTATCTCGCGCAGAGGATCGGGTGAGCCCCATGACAAATAGCAAGTCCAGCGTGAATGCAGCAGCAATAAGAGCAGCCGACACGCTGCTCCGAGGCGTCGGCGGACGCCAGGTCCTCCTTCGCACCCCCGCGCCCGCCATCCCCGATGACGACGGCGAACAGCTCGGCCTCTCCACGCCCCAGTTCCAGGACTTCCCCCTGTGCCCGGTCATCTATCGCCGCGTCCGGCCCCGGATTCCATCGTCCGTCGCAACAGCTAAAAGTCCCGCACCACAGTATGAGTTGCTCGTCTCCGCAACCGCCGTGAACGCACTCATCGGCAGCCAAGAGTACAACTCCGCAGCAACGCTCTTCAACACAGCCTTCGGCGTCCTGATCGACGGCGTGCTTCTCGAGATCGAGTCCGCCACCTTCTCCGAACTCGGCGGCGCAGCCTATTTGTATCGCCTGCTGTTACGTGCTCCGCAAGCGCTTCGAACCTAATCCCGGAAAGCGTCATCTCGACCGAAGCCACGCAGTGTCATCGCGTGGCGCAGCGGAGAGACCCCCGCATTTCGCCTTTGCTCTTGCATTTCCGTGCATCGCTCAACGACCCGTCATCCTGAGCGGAGCATCTCGCAGCTTCATCGCGAGATGCGCAGTCGAAGGACCCGACGCAGCTCACATCTCCTATGCCGTCCGAACCTTTCGGCCAACGATCTCCGGCCCCAATCCACCTCAACACCACCCCAAGAGGTCCCCATGCAAGACGCCCGCGACTCCTTCTTCGTCGCCTTACGAACTCGCCTCGCCTCGATCAATCCCGAGCGCACCATCGTGCTGCGCGGCCAGGTCCGCCCGGGCGTCCTCGTCGAGGAGAACGAGCTTCCCACCGCCTTCCAGCCAACCGACGCCTTCACCCTCCACTGGACCGCCATGACCGTCGACGCCTCCAGCCCACTGCCCCTCGTCGCCATGGAGTGCCAGATCAACTACGCCACCGATGGCACCTCCGGCAACGGCGGCATGGACCGCGGTCGCCTGCTCGGAGCCATGGACGGCGAACTCACCGCCGCCCTCGTCACCGAGACCCAGTCCGCCATCAAGAAGAACTTCTCCGGTGTCGCAGGCACCGGAGCACCCGCGGTCACCATGTCCACCAACATCTTCTGGAGCACTCCGCGCTTCGCGCCCGTCAAGACCTCCGGCGAACGCCTCGAACGCACCGCCGTCGTTGAAGTCTTCGCATACCAGGAAGCGGGTGAGCTATGAGTTCGCAACTCGTCCCCGCCACCGCCCCCGTATCGAACCGCCTCCGCGCCTACTTCGCTCCCGTCAATCGCACGACAGGCACGCCGACGCTCTTCGATCCGGCCCAACAAGGAGCATTCTCGCTCGACACGCCACCCGCACCATGGATCGATCTAGGCTGGACCTCCAACTTCACGCGCAAGTCGGCGAGTAAGATCGCCCCGCTCGGCACCGGAGCGCCCGCCATCGTCCAGACCCAGGTCCGCAGCGAGGTCGAAGCCACCCTATCGCTCGACTTCGAAAGCTGGGGCAAGCTGCAACTCGCCGTCGCTGCCGGGTCTGAGCAGTTAAATCTACTTGTAACCGCTACAGGCACAAATCCCAACGGCTCCGGAGGCACCGCCGCGACGGCCGTCCCCATCACGCTCTCCGGCTCAAGCGCCACGGCCCTCAACGTCGGCTCCGCATCCTCGACCTTCAACCTCGGAGACATCGTCGCCGTAGACCTCGACTACACCAGCCAGACCGGCTACGTCGGCAGCGGCGTCGCAGCGGCCTACGTCACCTCGTCCCCCGCCGTCGCCGCAGACATCAACTACATCCGACGCGTCACCCTCAACGTAGGCCGCGTCACCGCCATCGCCTCCGGCGTCCTCACCCTCGGCAGCCCTCTGATCGCAGGCGCGCCCATAGCAGGCATGCAGATCAGCCGCGTCACCGGCTTCTGCGACCGCGAGGGCGGCAGCTTCTTCCAGGAGTGGTCCGCTCTCTTCGTCTTCGACGGGCAACAAGGCGACCGCATCCTCTACCACTACCCACGCCTTCAACCGCTTCAAGGCGCCTCCGAGATCGCGGCCCCACTTATCGCAACCGCAACCGGCCTCGCCGCACCGCTCGAACGCATGCGCCTAGCCGCCGCCTTCCGCGCCCTTCCGGTAACGGACGCCAACGACAGCGCCCAGGTCCTCTGCTTCCGCAGCTACCTCCCCGGCCCCATGCGCTCTCTTTAGCCCATCACAGGACCGTCATCTCGACCGGAGCCAAGCGGCTCTATCGCTTGGCGCAGTGGAGAGACCCCCGCATTTCGTCTGTGTCCTTTTGTCACAAGCCACCGACAACGCCTGGGAAGTTGTCTCTTTTTTGGCTTGAGGATGCCAGCAACAGCAAGAACCGAGGCGAAATACGGGGTCTCTCCACTACGCGGCAGACGATGAAGCCGTCCGCCGCTCCGGTCGAGATGACGAGTCATTAAACAGGTTCTGAGATGTGGGACGAACCACCGCCAACGCTCGGGTGCCCCATCCATCGCAGCGTCCGGGGTCCCCGGCGAACGCTCTTTGTTCGCTGGGGTGGCAGAGCGATGGGTGGGACGTAAAAGCTCCCTGGGCCTTGTTAAGGGCACGGCTTCAGCCGTGCCATCACAACCTCTCTCCCCACGCGGCTTTAGCCGCTGAGGTACGCCTTAGCCAAACGCGACACCCGCCCCACCCAAGTTCTTTCAGGAGACACCACATGCCACGCACCCGCATTCACCACTGGCTCATCAAGCTCTTACTCATAGCCACGCTCTTCGCCGGATGCAACCCGTCGCCAATGACAACCCTGGCAGCCGCGCAAACCACCCTCCCCACCACCCAGCTCACCGACACCGTCTACCGCGCCGACGGCACCACCGCCACCGGCACCGTCCTCATCAGTTGGCCAGCCTTCACCACGTCCACCGGCCTCAGCGTTCCCGCCGGCAATACCTCGGTCACCATCGGAACCAGCGGCGTCTTCACCGTCGCGCTCGTACCCAACGCCGGATCGAACCCCATGGGCAGCTACTACACCGCCGTCTATCACCTCGACGACGGCACCGTCAGCCGCGAGTACTGGGTCGTCCCCGTCTCCTCGACGCCCGTCACCATCGCCACCATCAAGTCCACCGTCCTCCCCGCCAGCGTCGCCCTGCAGACCGTCACCAAGAGCTACGTCGACACCGCCATCGCCGCCGCCGTCAACGGAGGCACCACCACCGGCACCACCGCCTACGTCCCCATCGCCGGCGGCACCATGACCGGCCCGCTTGTCCTCCCCGCCGATCCCGTCTCCAGCCTCCAGGCTGCCGACAAGCATTATGTCGACATCAGTGTCGCCTCGGTCAGCGGTGGCGCAGGCGGAGTCGCGCTGAACCCCGCCGCCAGCCAGATCATCGCCCAGCCCACCGGCACCGCGCTCTCCGTCAACCGCCTCAACGGAGCGGAGTACGCCTCGCGGTATGCTACCTCCGGCCTCGCCAACGGCGTCGCCAACGCCACCGCCAGCTCCGACTGCACCAGCGGCTGCCAGGTGGTCGCCGACCCGAGCTATAACGCCAACGAGGTGCTTCGTCCCCTCCAGTGGCCCAGCCAGACCCACGTCGAAGACACCCGCAAAGGCGGTCGCTGGGACAGCTACATCAACCCAGAAAACTTCCAGTCTCCCGGCATCGAATCCGGCCAGTCCATCGACGTCGTCTCCACCCGCAGCGGCGCCGCGCTCTTCCAGCTCAACGGCACACAGAGTCCAACCTCCGTCGGCCTCGCCGTCTCGGATAACGCCCCCACCGGCGGCTCGAACCTCTACCCCAAGACCATCGACGGCTCCGTTCCCTACTTCAAGAGCGGCTACAGCGCCATGACCGTCAACGGCACCTACAACACCCAGGGCCAGCACGTCCTCGTCCCGCGTCTCGCCTCCTGCTACGGCGTGGGCGACTGCCTCATCGGCTCCGAGTACCTCGTCTCCTCTGGCGGGTTCCGCGACGAGGCCGACGAAGGCACCCATCCAATGGACATCCAGATCAGCGAAGACGCCCTCGTCTTCGACGGCACCTGCGCCTCCGGCTGCTCCACTGGCTCGACCGCCCTCAACATCACTCCCACCGCAGGCACCGGCACTCAGGGCGATGGCCGCTTCCTCATCGACACCAACCCCGCCAAGGTCATCTCCTCGGGCACCCTCACCGGAGGCACGATCGGAACCCCGCACGCCTCCGCCAGCTTCAGCGGAACCACCTTCCCGCTCAGCACCTTCTTCTCGACCGGTCAGGCCATCGTGTCGCAAGCCAACAACGTCGCCCCCGGCACCGTCACCTTCGCCATCGCGACCAGTGGAACTCCTTCGGGCTACGCCACCAGCACCGCATCCGCTCCCGCAACCTCCGGCCTCGCCTGCATCGCCGACCAGGTCAGCGGCGTCCTTCCCTCGAACTACGAGATGGCCGCCTACACCGTCACCGACGCCACCCACATGCGCATCACCTTCAACAAGGCCCACGCCGCGCTCTCGACCATCGCCATCGGCGGCCTCTGCGGCTATGGCCTCGAACAGACGGTCGACACCACCGCAGGCATCCGCCAGGTCTTCCCCGTCGTCGGTTCCTTCTCCGCGAACGGCTTGTACTACGCGGGCACCACCTCGTCCGTCGTCGGCCAATCGAACACCACCAGCGCCTATCTCAACGTCAACCTCGCCATCGCCAACCTCACCCGCTTCGGCAACCTCGTCACGCTGACGACCACCGGCAACCTGCCGCTCGATCTCAACGGTCTGCCCGTCACCATCTCCGGCGTAGCCGACTCGAGCTATAACGGCACCTTCACCGTAACCTCCATCGCCGCCAACTCGCTCACCTACACCCAGACCGGGGCCAACAGCACCAGCACCGGCGGCACCATCACGCTGGTCACCGGAGGCTTCGCCCTCTATCCCATGGCGGAGGTCCTCAGCGTCTACAACGCGTCGACCAAAGCCGTCGATGGAGCCATGACCCTTGCCCCCAACAACGTCGCCTGGGCCACGGGAGACACCGTCGAAGAGCCGCACTTCTTCCAGCAGCAGCTCGCCGCCGACATCTCCTACGTCACCCAGACCACGCCGCGCCCGACGACCTACACGCGCGCCGGCATCACCTACCAAGGCAACAACGGCCCCGGCCTGCAGGGCTGGACCATCAACAACACCACGCCAGCGTCGAACTACATCGGCAACGGAGGCACCCACAACGCGCCCGACGCCGCCTACGAGGCCACCGGCGTCTGGAAGCGCACCATGGTCCTCCAGGGCGGCGAGACCAGCCTCTTCGACGTCAACTGCAACTCCCACGGCTGCACCAAGTGGAACAGCCCCTTCGACCTCTTCGAGCTGCAAAGCAGCGTCGGCACCGACACCATGCAGTGGACCCCGCAGTCCAGCACCTTCACCATGAGCCTGCGCGGCACCGGCTTCACCTTCGCTCCCAGCGGCTTCACCGCAACCAACATCAACGCAACCAATCTCAACGCCACCAACATCTCCGGCCTCACCGCCTCCAGCATCTCCGCCGGAACCTTCGCCGCTGCCCGCCTGCCTCTCTTCGGCGCGAGCGGCTCTAGTCACGCGATCGGTGCCGTCCCCGATCCCGGCGCAACCGCCGGCACCACCCGCTACCTTCGCGAAGACGGCACCTGGTCCGTTCCCGCAGGCACGGGCGGCGGAGGCAGCAGTTCCACAGCCGCCATTACCTCCGGCACCATCGACGGCGCAACCATCGGCGCAACCACGCCCTCCACCGGAGCCTTCACAACTCTGACAGCTTCGACACCCATCGCCCCAACGAGCGGCGGAACAGGCTCTTCCACCTCGCCGTCAGCAGGCCAGGTCCTCGTCGGCAACTCAGCAGGCACCGCCTTTGCCCCGCAGACCGTCTCCGGCGACTGCACCATGTCCCCCAGCGGAGCCATCACCTGCCTCAAGACCAACGGCACCAACCTCGGGGCCGCCGCCACCCACGGGGCCTCCGTCACCATCAACGGCACCGCCTGCGCCCTCGATGGAAGCTGCAACGCCTTCAGCTTCGCCACCCTGCCTCAGCAGTCCGCCGTCCTCGCCGACTACCAGCTCAACGACGGCTCAGGCACCGCGCCCGCCGACTCCAGCCCCAACGGCAATACCGGCAGCTTCCCCAGCGCACCAGCAGCTCCCACCTGGACATCCCAGGGCCTCGCCTGCAACGGCACCGCAGGCTCCGGCGGCGCAACCGGCCAGTACTTCACCACCGCCGGCACCCAGAACGCCAAATCCATCATGATGGTCTACACCCTCAACGCTCCGGGCGGAAACAACGGCCCCGCCAACCCCACCTTCTACACGCTGTGGGCGAACTCCTCCATCGCCGGCCTCAGCTTCAACTCCGGCTCGCAAAACTACGGCTACCAGCCCTTCCTCAGCGTCAACGGCGGCCAGCAGAGCACCATGGACGGCTCGATGGTCGGCACCCACGTCCTCATCGTCGTCCTCGGCGTCGCCGGCGGCAACCCCACCCAGGACACCTACTACCTCGACGGCATCCAGCAGCCCACCGTCGCCGGCAGCGCCACCACCTTCGGCAAATCGAACGGCGTCTACAACGTCTGCGGCTCGCCCACCGGCTACGACACCTACATGACCGGCCAGGTCTATCGCTGGACCGCTTGGTCGACGCAACTCTCCGCACAAGACGCAGCAGCAGCCACCGGCCTCACCAAGACCCTCGCCCAATCGAAAGGCGTCAACTTCCAGCCCTTCTACACGCCCACCATCACCCCGCAGCTCGTCTGCACCGGCGACTCCCTCACTAATGGCGAAGGCGTCACGCCGTTCTGCACCTCCGGCGTCCTCTCCACCAACATCGCCTACAACGTCGTCAACTACGGCATCGGCAACATCGGCTCGAACGTCAACATGAGCCTGCTTCCGTCACGCGAAAAGCTCGCCTACGCCCCCAACGCGAAGTCCAACGTCTCCTTCATCTGGAACGGCACCAACGACATCGTCACCAAGGGCCGGACAGCGCAGCAGGCGGTGGACTCCATCCTCGAAGAGTGCTCCATCATGCACAGCTTCGGCTTCAAGACCATCGCCGCCACCACCATCTCCCGCGCCACCAGCGGCACCTCCAACGACGCCGCCGACAAGGACACCCTCAACCCACTCATCCGCGCTCAGGCCCTCAACGCCTGCGACGCCCTCGCCGACTTCGCCGGAAACCCCATCGTCGGCGCCGACGGAGCCTACAGCAACACCACCTACTACCAATCCGACACCACCCACCTCACCGCCACCGGACAGGCCAGCGTCATCGCCCCCATGGCCAGCCACGCCATCGATCAGGTCACCGGCTCGACCCTCTCCAACTGCGACCCCAACGTAGTCACCACCGCGACCTACACGTCAGTAGCCGCCGACGGCTGCAAGGTCTTCAACACCGCGAGCAACTCCATCACCGACACGCTACCCTCAGCCGTCGGCTATACCAACCGCGTCATCCGCCGCTGCAACAACTCGTCCTCGGGATCGAACACGCTGACCGTCGCCGCACCGTCCGACGCTCCCTTCAACAACATCACTGGAACTACATCGATCACCATCCCTAACAACGCCTGCAAAGACTTCAAAGGCACGCTCATCTCCAACACCGCCGCCGGCGAGTACTGGCAGCAACTGAACTGATGCTCGCCGCCGCCCAGGATCGGGTGCTCCATCCATCGCGCCTTGCCTCTTGCGATGGGTGGATCCCTCCTGCGCGGCACAAACCGCTCGGCCCGCCCAACACGAGGGGAGGTTCTTATCCCATTGCCCGGTCAAGACTCCGCTCAAGACGATGGCTACGAACCACCAGCAGAAAGCGAGAACTGCTCTGAAGTTTCAGGGAGGGCCGCGGAGATCGGCGACATCGAGTGCCTGCTGGAGATGGGTGAGCTGCTCAAGCATCCACGCATCCCCGGCGACGTTCGTCCTCCGTCGATCTTTCTAGCCCGGGTCTTGCTCCGCGTACGTGACCGCTTCGGCCTTGAGCGTCCGCTCTCCGCCAACCCCGCGCAGCTCGCCTTCGAGGAGGTCCGCGACACCGGCAACATCATCCTCAAGGCTCGCCAGATGGGGATCACTACCTGGGTCGCAGGCCGTTTCTTCCTGAAGACCATCACCGCCCGGGGAGTCCTTACCGTGATGGTCGCGCACACCCGCAGCGCGGCCGAGGCGATCTTCGAGATCGTTCAGCGCCTTTGGGAGTGCCTCGACGAAGAGCTTCGCGACGGTGCGCTTCGGCGTAGCGTCGCGAACGTCCGCGCCATGCGCTTCCCCGCACTCGATAGCGAGTTCCGCGTCTTGTCCGCTTCGGATCCGAACGCGGGAAGGGGACTCACCATGCAGAATCTGCACTGCAGCGAGGTCGCACGCTGGCCCGGAAAAGCCGCCGCGACC
This sequence comes from Granulicella aggregans, assembly GCF_025685565.1. NCBI lineage: Bacteria > Pseudomonadati > Acidobacteriota > Terriglobia > Terriglobales > Acidobacteriaceae > Granulicella > Granulicella aggregans. Next base: position 1,110,179 of record NZ_JAGSYE010000001.1, on the reverse strand, counting down.
CTCGCTGGTCTCCGCGCCGCACTCGCCCCCGGCGGCGAGCTTGTGCTGGAGTCCACGCCCAACGGTGCCTATGGCTGCTTCTACGAGGAGTGGATCAAGGCCATCAACCCACAACCGAACCGGGTGCCCCAGGTCTCGCTCTTGAGACCTGGGACCGAACCACACCAGCAAACCGCCCTCGTCCGCCACTTCTTCCCCTGGTGGCTGGAGGCTGCCTATATCGATGCCGCCGTCACCGACCCCACGCCGGAGGAGGCGGAGCTGATGGCCCGGCACAACCTCACCCCGCAGCAGATCGGCTTCCGCCGCAATCTCGAGGCCAGCTATCAACGGCTCCGCTCCCAGGAGTACGCCGAGGATCCCGAGACCTGCTTCCGCGCCACCGGCGACTGCTGCTTCGACATCGAAGCCATCGAAACGCGTCTTGCCGAGGTAAGTCAACCCGCCGGCACACGGCGCGGCGGAACCTTGCACCTATGGCTGCCGCCTCAACCCGGCAAGCGTTACATCGTGGGCGTGGACAGCGCAGGCGGAGGTCCCGATGGCGACTTCGCCGCTATCCAGGTGATCGATCTAGAATCCGGCCTGCAATGCGCTGAGCTCCAGGAACGACTCAAGACGATCGACCTCGCCCACGCCGCCACCGAGCTCGCCCGCGAGTACAACCAAGCCGCCATCGCGGTGGAGCGAAACAACCACGGGTCAGGAGTCCTCGCAAATCTGGCAGCGATAGACCGCGACGCCAATCTGTACGAACACGCGGGCGAACCCGGATGGCCCACCAACACGGCCACAAAGCCGCTCATGGTGGCCCTTATGGGATCACTGCTCGCGGAGTCGCCGCAGCTCTTCCTCAGCCGCCGGCTGCTCGCCGAGTGCCGCACCTTCGTAGCCTTCCCCAACGGCCGCACCGGTGCCGCCAGCGGCAGTCACGACGACTGCTTCATGGCTATGGCCGTAGCTCAATCGGTTCGCCGCGAGCTTCTCGCTGGGAAGTAGTGGGTTGCCGTATCGTATGCTGAGGGCGTTCCAGATTGCAGGCTCTCAGTTCTCAGTTTTCAGTTTTCAAAGAAGCGTCACCTCGACCGGAGCCACGCGGTCCTATCGCGCGGCGCAGTGGAGAGACCCCCGCATTTCGTCGTTGCTGTTGCCGGTTGTTCCTGCCGTTGCCGTTGCATCCAGGTAAGCCAAGGCTTTAGCCTTGGCTCTCAGCTCAGCCTTCGAACGGGGCTTTTGCCCTGGGGTGTGCCTTCTTATCCCGCACGAAAGGAGAACCGTTGGCCGTCCTCGCCGTCCAGGCAATCCGAAGAATGCGTGGCGGCGCCCAGAGCCAGCTCATGCTCGGGGCCGACGGCAACCTCTGGGTCGTCAAGTTCCAGAACAACCCACAGCACCTTCGAGTCCTGGCCAACGAACTCATCGTCTCCCGCCTCGCGGAAGCCGCAGGCCTCTCCGTTCCGAAGTCCGACATCGTCGAGGTCACCCCCTGGCTCGCCGCCAACTCGTTCGACCTCGAGGTCGACCTCGGCCACGGCCGCCGCGAGCGCTGTCTCCCCGGCCTGCACTTCGGCTCCCGCTTCATCGGCGGTCTCGTCCCCGGCGAGACCGTCGACTATCTCCCCGAACCTCAACTCGAAGAGGTCCTCAACCTCAAGGAGTTCGCTGGCATTCTCGCCCTCGACAAGTGGACGGGCAACTGCAACGGAAGGCAGGCAGTCTTCAACCGTAAGCCGCGCGGAAAGAGATACAGCGCCACCTTCATCGACCACGGCTTCTGCTTCAACGCCGGCGACTGGACCTTTCCAGACTCTCCCCTGCGTGGTGTCTACGCCCGCAACAGCGTCTACGCCCGGGTCACAGGATGGGAGAGCTTCGACCCCTGGCTGAAGCGCTTCGAACACATAGAGGCCGACATCCTCGGAGGCATCGCCGAGAGCGTTCCCCCCGAATGGTACGGCGGCGATATGGCCGACATCGAACGCCTGATGGAACAGCTTCTCAAACGCCGTTCCCGAATCCGGGAGCTCATCCTCTCATTCCGGAACTCCGAACGCGCTCCGTTCCCGCTCTGGACACCGTCCAAGAGCATTGCCGTACCACATAACTTCACAGAAACCGCAGCCAGCAAGGGATACATCATGTAAACCCAATTCGGCCATAAACATGCTGAGAACATAAGGAGAATGTCCTGCCGGACGGGCCCGCTACGCGCGGGGCGGTCACTTCGTGACGCGTATGGGGCTTCGCGTGACCCGACCGTTGGTCGGCACGAACTCTATCTTGCGACCAACGGGAGCTCCCAGCGAAGCCCAGTACCGCACGAAGTGCCGAAGTGACCGACGCCCGCAAAGGGCGCTCTACATCCAAAGAAAGGAGTCCACCTTGCCCACACCGCCCAGCATCCCCTGCGAGTTCTTCCTCATCCGCTACGTCCCCGACGTGGTCAAGGGAGAGTTCACCAACATCGGCGTCCTGCTCCGCGACTCCTCAAACCCAGGTCTCCCGCCGCGCCTCCGCTTTACCCGCGACTGGACCCGCGTCCGCTGCATGCACCTCGACGCGGACACCGACCTGCTTGAGGCCCTCGAGGCCGAGATGCTCCACCGTCTCCAGACCGACACCAGCGATCCAGCAACCTACCCGAAGCCCATTCTGACAGCCCTGACCGACTCACTCTCGAACTCCATCCAGATCTCCGAGCCTCGTGCCTGTATCGCGGAGAACCTCACCGTCGAGCTCGAACAGCTGATGCGCCTCTACGTCGAGCCGCTGCGCGTCACCCAGTCGCGCCGCCGCTCCGGTCGCGCCACGATCGTCGCCGCCATGCGCTCGGAGTTCGAACGCTCCGGCGTCTGGGCCCAGATGCGCAAACGCATCCCCGCCGCCCAGTACACCCGTCCCGGCGACCCCATGAGACTCGACTGCGGCTACAGGGCTGGACGAAAGACCGGCGAAGGGCCCGGGGCCGGCGTCATCCGCATCTTCCACGCCGTCTCCCTCGACTCCGACGTCGAAGCCGCCAAGAGCCTCGCCTTCTCCGCTCCGTTGCTCCTGGAAGGGGTTCGCCGCGTTGACTCCGCTACCCTCGACCTCACCGCCGTCGTTGAACCCATCCGCACACTCTCCCCTGAGACCGGCACGGAAGAAGACTTCACCGGCGAAGCCGCCGACCTCTACCGCTTCGGCGTCTCCACCATGGAGTCCGCCGGCATCCGTGTCCTCACCCTCAACAACCTCGCCGCAGCTGCGCAGACCGCCCGTATAGAACTAAGACTCTAGAGACCCGCTACGCGCGGGGCGGTCACTTCGTGACGCGTATTGGGCTTCGCACCGTCCTCCCGTTGGTCGGCATGCACATCTTCATGCGACCAGCGGGAGCACCCAGCGAAGCGATAAAAAGGCGCGGAGCGCCCGTAGTGGACCCGTCCGGCAGGACACATCTTCGACTCGCAACCAAGGCACAGCCACCCGGCTGTGCCTCCTTCTTTGCACAAAGGAGCCCCATGAACCTCCATTCCACCCTCAAGCAAGCCTGGCACCGCCTCACCGGAATCCACGCCTCCACCTCCGCCGAAGGAGCCCGCAAGACCGCCATGCTCCCTTCGATCCTCAGCCCGCTTCGCCCCGGCATCAACGGCCAGCCCGCCCTCATCAAACCCACCCCGGCCAACCTCCGTCGCTTCGCCGAGACACCGGTCGCCCGCCGCGCCATCAACCTCGTCAAGGACAAGATCGCCAGCATGGACTGGCAGGTCCGCGTCCGCCGCGGTTACACCTCCGTCCCCTATGCAGAGCGCCGCCTCAACACGCTCCGCCGCTGCCTCGAGGAGCCCAACGCCTCCGATAGCTTCCGCACCCTCTTCGAGCAGGCCATCGAAGACACCCTCGTCGGCGGCTTCGGCGCCATCGAGATGGAGACCACCGGCGATCCCGAGACACCCTTCCACCTCTACGCCGTCGACGGCGCGACCATCCAGGTCGATCCCGCCTGGAAGGGCGATCCCACTCAGCCCCGCTACGCCCAGCAGACCGGCAAGATCGGCCCCGAAGCCCTGATCCCTTTGCTGGACGACGAGCTGATGTACATCCGCCTCAACCCGCGCAGCCACACCCCCTTTGGCCTCGGCCGGTTGGAGGTGGCCTTTGAGACCATCACCCAGTTTCTCGGCGCCAACCGCTACGCCGGTCGCCTCGCCTCAAACTCCGTCGTGCAGTACGCCCTCTGGCTCAACGAGGCCACCCCGGAGCAGCACGACCGCCTCATCCGCTGGTGGCAGGACGAGATCGAAGGCACGGGCCGCGTCCCCATCCTCAGCAGCGAGAGCAAGCCCGAAGTCCTCCGCTTCGCCGGAGGCACCGACGCCGACCTCCACATCGCCTGGCAGGAGTTCCTGCTGCGCATCCTCGCCAACGCCTTCGACCTGCCGCCGATGCTGCTGGGACTGACGGGCGACGTGAACCGCTCCACCGCCGGCGAGATGGCCGACGAGGCCTTCGCCAGCGCCATCGTCCCCGTCGCCAAGCTCTTCGCCGAACACATCACCCGCGATCTCTTCGCCAAGAAGCTCGGCTGGCGCGAGTTCGAGTTCGTCTTCAACGACCTCGAAAGCCGCGACGAGACCGAAGAGCTCAACATCCAGATCCAGCTCCTCCAGAACAAAGTCCTCACCATCGCCGAAGTCCGCGAGATGCGCGGCCTGCCCCCACTGCCCGCTCTGGAGACCTCGTCGATCACCGAATAAGCCGGGAGCCCTATCCATAGCGCACGAACTGGGTGCCCCATCCATCGCGTCTCTGTCTCTCGCGATGGGTGGGACCTTCGTGCGAAGCACGAACCGCCTTCCTTCACGCAACCACCGCACCAACCAAAACCAAAGGTGCCGCTATGACCCTACTCATCGACAACCTCACCGGCGAAGGCCCCCTCGACTACACCGCCGCCATCGCCGCCGACACCCCCTTCGCCCTCACCCGCACCCTCAACGCCCCATCCATCCTCACCGGCACCCTCCACCTCAATGGAGAGCCCACCCCAACCCGCCGCGCAAGAATCACCCTCACCGCCGCCAACGGCACCACTCTCTTCACCGGCTACCTCGCCACCGAACCCGCGCCCCTCTACGCAGGCAACGCCACCACCGGCCCCGTCTTCCGTTACAAGTTCTCCGCCATCAGCGACGAGTGGCTCCTGGATAAACAACCGCTCCCATACCTGGGAAACGCCTTCGCCATCCCCGCAGGCAACGCCCTGCTCTCGATCACCTCCCGTGTGGAAGGCGGCCTCTTCACCACTACCGGCGTCTCCGCAGGCCGCGCCATCGGCATCTTCTCGCCCATCCGCTCCGCCACGTGGTCCGCCAACGCCGGCATCCTTGCCAACGCAGCCTACTCCGCCTATCGCGTCGTCACTGGAGCGCTCTCCTTCGAGCCCGCCGGCAACATCACCCACACCTTCAACTTCGATAACGGCAGCACCACAACCTACTCCGCTCTGAAGCTCGCCCAGGTCAAAGAACTCGCCAATGACGTCACCCTGTCCGGCGACACCGAGCCCGACGCCTACATCTCCGAGACCTTCGCCGGAGACGGCACCACCACCGTCTTCCAGCTCTCTGAAGCCCCCTTCCGCGCTACCGCTGGAGCCGCCCCCACCCTCGTCACCGACACCTTCAACGAGTCCGTCATCGACCAACAGGTCTGGTCCATCGCAGACCCCGGATCGCATCTGTCCCTCGGCGCAGGCGGCCTCACTCTCAACGGCGGCAACGGCTACGACGGCCAAACCAACCTCACCGCCCTCGACTCCATCGAGATCGCCGGCTCACTCCTCCTCGAAGCCGGTGGCCTCCAGCTCTCCGGAGCCAATCAAGGCATCGTCTGTGGTCTCTTCAACGGCCCCGTCTTGGTCGCCAACTGCTTCGCCGGATACAACATCCGCAACGCCTCGGGCACCACGCTCTGCACCCCACTCATCAACGGAGTCGAAGTCGGCACCTCGCTCACCGTCCAACCCGGCCACACCTACGACCTCCGCATCCGTCTCCACTGCCCGGAACAGCAACGCCTCCTCCAGACCTATTACTGCATGGTCGATGGCATCGTCGAATCCTTCGGAGGCGGCGCAACTCCCTCCGCCGCGTCCCTCGTCTTCGACATCCTCGACACCGGCGACGCCTCCAATACCCCGGCCACCCTCCTCTACGACGGCAGCACCGCCGCGCCCCTTACCGGCACGCCTGCCTCCTGCAACTTCGCCGCCGTCGACTGCACCCAGCTCTTCGGCGCCATCGCCTACGTCCGCGTCACCCGGCCCAGCTCCGCCTTCATCGTCAGCACCCTGACATCAGGAACGAAGCAGTCCCGCCTGATCGGCGTCGCCGGCGAAGGCACCGACTGCACCCTCTCTGCCTCCGGCAAGATCACCTTCTTCGCCGGTCGCGTTCCCGTCGCCGGCGAGACCTTCACCGTCACCTACCGCAACCGCCAGCGCTCCGTCACCCGCGTCCAGAACGCCGCCAGCGTGGCCTCCGAAGCGGCAGCCACGTCAGGCAGTACCACCTCCGGAATCGCCCGCTGGATCGGCAAAGTCCTCAAACCCGCCGCCCGCTCCACCGCCGACCTCGAAGCCGCCGCCCAGGCCCTGCTCGCCTTCGCCACCAGCCGCTCCGCCGCCCTCGCCGGAACCTACACCACCGTCAACCCGCAAGACACCGCCGACATCTGGCCCGGCGACACCCTCGCCCTCACCGGCAACGGCAGCACCACGTCAGTCGTTGTGAGAAAGGTAGAAGTCGAACGCGCCCCTGCCTTCCCCGAACTCCTCACCTACAAGATCGCCTTCGCCAACGACTGGGCCGAGGCCCTCGGCCTCACCCTCTCCGAGTCCATCGCCGCCGACGCCATCCTCCCCAGCGCTCCTACCACCACCGCCCAGCTCGCCGCCGGAACCGTCCTCTCGAACCTCCCGCAACTCCAGGTCACCAGCGCCACCTCTACAGCGCTACAGATCGACGCCGGTCTCACCCCACCCTCAGGCGGCGGCTTCGAAGTCCGCCGCCGCGACCATGCCTTCGGCCCCAACATCGCCCAGGACCTGGTCCTCCGCTCCCCCGTCCGCAGCTTCTCCATCCCCCGAGCCGCCCAGTTGGAGAAGTTCTACATCCGCATTTACGACGCCTCCACCCCGCCCCTCTACTCGCGCAACTCCAGCGCCGTCTTCATCGACCTCCCCATCTCCTGACCCACTCCGGTTTCCCCATTTGTTTCTCATTCCCGGAGGGAATCTGCGTTTGCATTTGCGGTTGCTTGTTTTCCCTCATGCCCACCGCAAAATCCGTCATCCTGAGCGAAGTCTCTCGCAACGTTTCATCGCGAGAGACGCAGTCGAAGGACCTGCCACACCGCTCATATCCCCACCACTGTTCGCACCTTTCACCCACGGAACCTACAAAGGGAACCCTATGACCGACTTCGAAGCCACCGTCCTCTCGGACCTCTCCGTCCTCAAAAATCAGATGCAGCAAGTCATGGGCAACGGAACCACCGGCCGCATCGGCCAGATCGAAGACCAGGTACTCCGCCACGACCAGGCCCTCCAGCGCATGAAGGGCTCGGCCGCGGCCTTCGGCGGCTTCCTCACCCTGCTCCATGTCGCCATCGACTACGTCGCCGCCAAACATTAAGTGCTGCCCTCAGGCATGCACCGGCTTACCATCCACCTTCTCCTCCAAAACATAACTCGCCATCGCCTGCGCCAACTGCGAGTCCACCTCGTCCGCAATCGCCATCACGCCCACCAGCAGCACGCTGAAGTCCACCACATGAAGATTGTTCTGCAGCGTCTGGAAGATGCTCACCTGAAGCATTCGCGACTCTTCCACCAGCATGGCTGCCGTGTAGCCCTGCTGGCGTCGCAGCAGCCCGTGTGCGGCCGCGGACTCCGATACCAGCGCTCGCGTGCCTAGCGAAAGCGGATTCTTCAGCCGCGAAACGAGATCCCGAAACAACTGCGGCAGGTGAGAACTCCGGGCAGGGTCATCCAGATGCACCGTGATCACCCCAGGCTCGGAGTCAATGCGTACCAGCCAGTCGGCGATCGTCGCGTCCGTCTCACGATCCAGAATGCTGGCAACGTTCTCCGACACATGGCGCTTCGGCACCCCCGCCTTCAACCGCGCTTTAATCGCCTTCACCAGCGCCAGCGGATCCATCGGCTTCACCAGAATCTCGTCCGCCTGCAGCACGATCGCAGCAGCCGCCTCCTTCATCCTCGGATATCCGCTGAAGATAATCGTCGCCGCCTCAGGGTTGGAATGGCGCATCGCACTCACCACCGTCAGCCCGTCCCCCGCATTCGGCATGTGCAGGTCACTGACCAGCACCTCGAATTTTTGCGATGCAATCAGACCCAGCGCTTCGTGCGCGTTTGCAGCCGTCACCACCTCGAAGTCGTTGTGCTTCAGGACACCGGCGACCGACATCCGCACCGTGTCGTTATCGTCCACCAATAGGACTCTTGGCTTTGCCGGTTTCTTCTCTTCAGCGACAAGCTGTGTTCCATCCGCAAGGAGCATCCGTTTAGTCCATTCCAGACCAAAATGAGGCCTTGTACTCTGGAGTCTCCGCCTCCACGACCCATCTTTCTGCTCACATTTGCACACATCGTCCCTTTTCTCCTCGTTCAGCATAGGCGCCAAGAGGTTCCGGTGCGGAATCCGCCTCTTGAATCAGCAGGTCCTAACTCGCGAGGTGTCCCCGTCTCATCGCCTGACATCGCCGGACGGTCGCCCCGCCAAACCTTATAATCTTCCGATGAGCACCACCCCTTCCATCCAGGTCAGCGTCGTCATGGGCAGCAAGAGCGACTTCTCCGTCATGAAGTCCGCCGTCGAGATCCTCCGCGACTTCGCCATCCCCCACGAAGCCCGCGTCGTCTCCGCCCACCGCACCCCCGACCTCCTCTACACCTACGCCGAAGAGGCCCAGTCCCGCGGCCTCCGCCTCATCATCGCGGGAGCAGGCGGAGCCGCCCACCTTCCCGGCATGATCGCCGCCAAGACCATCGTCCCCGTCCTCGGCGTGCCCATCCCCGCCACCGCCCTGCAAGGCATGGACGCCTTGCTCTCCATCGTCCAGATGCCCAAAGGCGTCCCGGTCGCCACCTTCGCCATCGGAGCTCCCGGAGCCGCCAACGCCGCCCTCTTCGCCGTCGCCACGTTAGCCGCCACCGACCCCGACCTCGCCGCCCGTCTCACCGCCTGGCGCAACGCCCGCCGCGACGAAGTCCTGACCCAATCCCTCGAAATCACCCCCGACGAACACGGCTCATAAACCCCACAACGGGTGCCCCGGGTGCCCCATATCTGGCAGTCTCATCGCCAGATGTGGGACTCTCCCCATCCGCTGTATCCTGTCTTTTGTGACCAGCACCCGAAATCCCATCCTCCCCGGCGCGACCATAGGCATCTTCGGCGGCGGCCAGCTCGGCCGCATGACCGCCATGGCCGCTCGCGCCATGGGCTACCGCATCCTCGTCCTCGATCCCGACCCCGCCTGCCCCGCCCGCTTCGTCGTCGACGGCTGCATCGAAGCCGGCTGGGACGATGCCCGCGAAGCCGCCAACCTCGCCCGCGGCTGCGACGTCGTCACCCTGGAGATCGAGCAGATCTCCCCCCGCAGCATGGACGCCGCCGCCGCCCTCGCTCCCGTCCGCCCCGGCCGCGCCATGCTCTCGATCATTCAGGACCGCATCGAGCAGAAAGACTGGCTCCGCCGCAACGGATTCCCCATCGGCCCCTACCGCGCCGTCCGCTCCCTCGACGACGTCCGCAACGCCGTCCTCGCTCTCGGCGGCCGCTGCTTCTGCAAGTCCGCCACCGGAGGCTACGACGGCCGAGGCCAGGGCAAAGTCGGCTTCAACCCCGACGCCTCCGTCGAAGAAGAAGTCCAGGGCGCGTGGGAGGCCCTCGGCCAGGCCGCTGGCGTCGTCGAGCAAGCTATCTCGCTCGACAAGGAGATCTCCGTCCTCGTAGCCCGCTCCCCATCGGGCGAGGTGAAAGTCTACCCCGCCGCATGGAACCACCACGAGCACCAGATTCTCGCCTGGAGCGTCATCCCCGCCCCCATCTCATCGGATCTGGAGTCTCAGGCAAGGAAGATCGCTACCGACATCGCCGACACCTTCCAGCTCGAAGGCATCCTCGCTATCGAATTCTTCGTAACGACAGACGGCCATCTGTTCGTCAACGAACTCGCCCCGCGCCCCCACAACAGCTACCACGCCAGCGAGCGCGCCTGCATCACCGGCCAGTTCGAGCAGCACGTCCGCGCCATCTGCGACCTTCCCCTCGGCGACACCGACGTCGTCCAGCCCGGCGCCATCGCCAACCTCCTCGGCGACATCTGGTATAACCCCGACTCCCCCAAGGCCTTCGATAAACAACCCAACTTTGCCGCTGCCCTCACTGTGCCCGGAGTCCGTCTCCACCTCTACGAAAAGCTCCGCCCCCGCAAAGGCCGCAAGATGGGCCATCTCTCCGCCGTAGCCTCCACCCCGGAAGAAGCCGTAGCTCGCGTCCAACGCGCCCTGCAGCTCCTCTAGCTCTCCAGCAGGATCGTTCGCTCCCGTCGCCGTTTGCCACTGTCAGGGTCTCGCGGCCCGTCTAAAGAATCCGTCGTGCATAAGGGCACGGCTTCAGCCGTGCCGCAATCGCCTGGTTTGCAGTGCGGATTTAGTCGCTGGGGTACGCTCTTCGTACGCGCCCAACAAGCTCCTGAAGTCACCCCTCACTCCGGATACTCTTCAACTTCCAGAACGAATCTCTGCTTGTACCGCAATCCCACCGCCCCCAGGATCATGCGCAATGCATGGATCGTCCGTTGGTCGCTGCCAATCACGCGGCCTACATCCTCGCGCGCAACGCGGACCTTGAACACCGTGATCGCTTCGGCCACCGCAGCTCGAACCTCAATCTCATCCGGAACACCCGCAATAAGCCGAAGCACTTGCTCGATGAGCAGCCGTGCGGTCTCGACATAGGGATCCCCGGTTTGGACCCGCACCTCGGGCATATCTTGTCTCGGTACGACCGTCGCCCGAATATTCGGCATGAAAAAAGAATCTTATCGACCTTCGCTATGTCGGAAGCCTAACATAGCGATACGATTTACAACTCCTGGGATCGCAACTGAGTTTGAGGTGATCGACATGGGAACCGCACGCGTCTTACTCGTCGATAACGATGAGCTCATCCGCTATAACCTGACTCGCCTCCTCGATGACCACGGTTTCGAAGTTACGACTGCCTCGAACGTTCCCGCAGGCGCTGAAGAACATCCCATCCGAACAATACGACGTTCTCTTGAGCGATCTCCATCCGCCTGGGCCGGGCGATGCTCTCACCGTCGTTGGTGCCTTGCGTCACGCCAACCCACGCGCTGTGACCCTCCTGCTCGACAACCCGCCTGGGATCGAAAAGACCGTCGATGCCACCCTCCTCCATGCAGACGAGATCGTGGTCAAGCCAATCGATGCCCCCACCCTCATCGACGTGATCAAGCAGCGCCTCATCGAACCTCCAGCCACCACCCGCCGGCTGGAAAGCGTAAGCGACATCCTTGAACGCGAGCTGCACCACACCATCGAACGATGGTCCCGCAGCGTCAGGCAGAACGAATCTCTCATGACCGTTCCCATCACCCCCGAAGACCGGGCTCGTTACCTTCCAAGTATCCTGCTCGACCTCATCGCTCGCCTGCGCGCCAACCTGCCTCTTGGAGCACCACGCGCCCACTCTCCATCCTCGACCCAGCATGGGGCCGACCGCTATCGTCAGCGCTACTCAACTGCCATGGTTGTAGAGGAGTCCCGCTATCTCCAGGTCAGCATCTTTGAGACCCTGCAGATCAATCTTCTGTCCCTCGACTTCAGCGTCGTCCTCTCCGATCTCATGGTCATCGCCGACGAGATAGACCATCAGCTCGGCCAGATGATGCGCGGCTACGACGCTGCCGCAGCCGCCTAGATCAAAGGACTTCGTCTCTGACGATCGCCTAAGCGCCCGCAGCCTCTCGCAACCATCCTTCCATCACTTCGTGCCCCACCAGCCCGGCCTGCTGAAGCACCATCTTCCCGCTGCGAATCACGGCAAAGTTCGGAATCCCGCGTACCTGATACCGGGCCGCAAGCTCCGGACTGGCCTCCGTATCCACCTTCAACACCAGCGCCTTGCCGGCCATGTCCGCAGCCGTCCGCGCTACCTCCGGAGCGGCCGCCCGGCACGGCCCGCACCACGCCGCCCAGAAGTCCACCAGTACCGGAACTGTTGCCGACTGCACAATCTCATCGAACAGCGCCGCATCCGCCGCCACCGGCTCCGCCAGCGCAGGCAGAGCACTCTTACAAGCCCCGCACCGCCCCGTATCCGCAAGATGCTTAGCTCCCACCCGATTCTTCTGCCCACATGTTCCACATGTCCGAATCACAGGCATACATTACCTCCGCCCCATAAGATGCTGCACCACACCACGCGCTTCATCACCCCAAGGCCGGGTGCCCCATGTCTCGATTCTGAGACATGGGCTGAAAGCCCGGTGCCCCATATCTGGTGGTCTCATCGCCAGATGTGGGATCCGCGCCACCAACACCCTCCGGATCAACTGCACAACAAAAAAGGCGGACCCGAAGGCCCGCCTCTCCACAATCCACTCACAAAATCTTACCCAATATCCTCAGCCCAATCCTGCAGGTAAGCCTTGAAGTCGGTCATGAACTTGCCCGCATCCGCTCCATCCACAATCCTGTGGTCGAAGCCCAGCGTGAACCGCTGAATCCAGCGGATCGCGATCGAGTCGTTGCCGTCCTTGTCCGTGATCACCTCGGCCTCTTTGTTCAAACCGCCGATGCCCAGGATCGCCGCCTGTGGCTGGTTGATGATCGGCGTCCCAAACTGCTCGCCGAAGATGCCCGCGTTGGTCAGCGTAAACGTCCCGCCCGAGATCTCATCCGCGCCCAGCTTCTTCCCGCGAGCGCGATCCGCGACATCCACAATTGACCGCGCAATCCCCAGGAACGACTTCTCTTCCGTCTGCTTCAACACCGGCACGATCAGTCCCCAATCGAGCGCGACCGCAATCCCGATATTGATGTTCTTGTTGTACCGGATCGCGTCGCCCTCAATCGCGCCGTTCACAATCGGGTGCTTCTTCAGAGCCACAATCGCCGCTCGCGTGATGAACGGCATGTACGTCAGCTTCACACCGTTCCGCTGCTCATACTTGTTCTTCTCCTTCTCACGCAGCTTCACGATCTTCGTCATATCCACCTTGAACACGGTGTGAACATGCGGACTCGTCCGCTTCGACTCGACCATGCGCGTCGCGATGATGCTGCGCATCTTCGTCATCGGCACCAGCTCGCCCGGAGTCGGAGGAGGAGCAACCGGCTTGCTAGGAGCAGCAGCCGCGGCGGGTGCTGGAGCCGCAACAGGCGCAGCAACTGGAGCAGGCGCAGAAGGCTTCGCCCCACCCTCAAGATGCCCAACGATATCCGACTTCGTAATCCGCCCCGAAGCTCCCGTCCCCGGAACCTGCGCCAGGTCGACGTTGTTGTCCTTCGCAATCTTCCGTACCAGCGGGCTCGACCGCAGCCGGTCGCCCTCGCTCGCCGAAACCGGTGCAGCAGGCGCACTCGCTACCGGAGCAGCAACGGCAGGCGCGGCAGCCGGTGCCGGAGCGAAAGCAGCCGGAGCTCCAGCCCCGCCGCCAATCACCGCCACAATCGTGTTGATCGTGACCGTTGCTCCTTCAGCGACCTTGATCTCCGTCAGCACACCCGCCACCGGTGAAGGAATCTCCGCATCTACCTTATCGGTCGAGATCTCGAACAACGGCTCATCCCGCTGCACCGAATCCCCAACCTTCTTCAGCCACTTCGTAATCGTGCCCTCGGTGATCGACTCGCCCATCTGCGGCATCGGCACCTCAGTCCCTGGCCCCGCTGCAGCTTCAGCCATCGCCGGAGTATCCACCGCAGCCGGCGTAGCCGTGTCCGCCGCAGGAACAGCCGCAGTCTCAGCCACTGGAGCAGGAGCAGCCGCCTTCGGCCCCGCTCCATTCGAAGTCGACCCCGCCTCCGCAATCAAACACACCACCGTGTTGATCTGTACCGTCGATCCCTCTTCAATCTTGATCGACTCCAGCACCCCCGCCGCAGGCGAAGGGATCTCCGCGTCCACCTTATCGGTCGAAATCTCAAACAACGGCTCGTCCCGCTGGACAGTATCCCCCGGCTTCTTCAACCACTTGGTAAGCGTTCCCTCGGTGATCGATTCGCCCATCTGCGGCATGACTACTTCAGTCGACATGGTGTTCCTTCCACAAAACCCTAGCTAAACTCTGGTTCGCCCGTGTCCACAAGGCGCAACCCACAAATTATAGAACCGCCACCCCAAACCCGGCCCAAACCGTTCTATTAGCGCACAACCGCCTCAACTCACGCGCAATTCGACCGTAACTTTGTTTCATCCAGCCGGGCCCCAACCGCCCGGTGCCCCATCCATACTCGCGTCTTTTGCGAGTATGGGAGGGACGTATGCGGCCAGCCTAACCGCCGTTTCACATGACGGATCACTAAAACTTGATCCCGTGCTCCCCAACCGTCGCGAACATCGACCAGATATTCGTCAACTCCAGCAGATTGCGGATGCGCTTGCCAATGTTGATCAGCTCCAGCGTGCATCCCGAAGCGCGGCACGACACATACAGCCGCATGACCGTCCCCAGCCCCATGCTGTCCATGTAAGCTAGGTCGGAAAGATCGAGGATGATCCGCTTGGATCCAGCAATGTGCTGCTTGACGCCGGAATAAAGGACATCGGTCACGCCGGAAACCAGCTTCCCGTGACACTTGACCAGGGTCGTTGTCCCTTGATGCTCGATCTCAAGCGTAAGCTGTGGCGCAGCAGCGGGTGTCATCATCGGCGTCTCCTCATCGAGTCACCTCATTCTCAGCACGCCAAACGGGAATTGCAACGCCGTCAATACCGTGCGTACGTATAAACCCCGCACAGATTCTCACTCTTCCCCAGCGCCTCCATGGTGAACACCGGCGGAATAGCGTTGGAAAAGAAAGCAATCCTCATCTCTTTGCCCGCAACAAACGTCGCCATCCACTGCGTCTCATCCGACCCGCAGATCGTGTTCTTATGCAGAAATTTCTTGTCCCCCGGAATGCTCAACCGAAAAAGATGCCCAGCCCCGGCAGCCGGGTCAGCCCCATCGAAAGCCGCCAGAACCTCATCCGTCTTCAGCGGCCGAATCTCGGCCACCGTCAGGCTGAAGAAGTTGATCGTCATCCGCTCGCCGTTGAACGTTACATCCCCGGTAATCGACTGCGCCGGCTTGCTCGCCGGCCGCCAGCTACCCCGCTCCTGCGCCACCAGCGGCCCCGCCAGACTCATCATCAAACCCAAACCGATCCAAAATCTCATCCATCGAGCATGACACCCGCACGCTCCCCTCAGCAACCACTCCACCGCCACTCTGTGCCCCACTCCTGAATGACTCCGTGCCCCATTCCTTCGCAGTCTCACCGCGAATGAGTGGGCCGGCAACAACGTTCGGAGAAATCTCAAACCCAATATCTGGCAGTCCCATCGCCAGACGGGAGACGCAAAAGCTATCCGCGCCCACTCACCGTCAAACCCAAACCGACAGCGGCCGCGCCTCCACAACCGCCTCAGAACGATCCTGCGACTGTCCTCGGCTAAACGAACCACTCCCAGCCTGCCCGCCGCCTCCGTACCCGCTCCCGCCCGAGCCGCCCGATCCCTCACCCGACCGCCCCTCAACCAGCAGGCTGCCAAACTCAGAAGCCTCCTCGTCGATCCCTCCCGCCCCTGCGGCGGCCTTCATCAGCTTCTTGCGAACGTCGGCGGCACGCTTCAACTCCGCCGCCTTCTCCGCAGCCTTTGCGGCATACAAATTGCTGATCCCCAAATCAACAACCGGACGATGAACATGCATCCTGCGCCTCCTGGTAGAGCCTCCACTGCAATGCAAGCAATCGAGAGGCCATACCAGATCGCTCAACGAGCGATAGAGGTGCGATAAATGAGCGACATCTGAGAACAGCGCCGCACCTCACATGAGAGAGCGACTCGACTGGCCGCAAACCCACGATTTAGCGGAGGCTTACTAGGGAAGCGCTTGAGTCACGTTCGCCGCCTTCGCCCTGGTGCTAGAAACTGGTGAACCTATCGTCCATGGGAAAACTGTCTTCCATCGATGCCTTTGGTTTCATCTTGAAAGAGACTTTGCTCGCAAGCTTCACCTTCACTGGAGGCACCCGTAGTGCAGGCGTGTAAGGCTTGGGGCGGGTTGCCCTGCTTCGAGTCCTCAGAGAGACACTCGAACCGCCCGTCTGCGCTCCCACCATGCGGTTAAGACGCTCGGTCAGCTCCTTCATCGATTCCGACTGGGCGTTCAACTCCTCAGCCGCAGCCGCACTCTCTTCCGCACTTGCAGCCGTCGTCTGCGTCACCAGTTCCATCTCTGAGAGCGCCCGGCCGATCTGGCCGATGCCCGTCGACTGCTCCGCGCTTCCATGACTCACCTCGTCAACGAGAATGCCGATGCTGGTGAACTCACCCGATATCCGCTGAATGGAATCAACGACACCGCCAAGCTTCGTCTTGCCCGCTTCGGATTTGGCCACCGAATCCTCAATCAGGCTGGCAGTGTCCTTGGCCGCCTGCGCGCTTCTCTGCGCCAGGCTGCGGACTTCATCGGCCACAACGGCGAAGCCCATGCCCGCTTCCCCAGCGCGGGCCGCTTCCACCGCGGCATTCAGAGCCAGGATGTTCGTCTGGAAGGCGATCTCATCGATGATCTTGATAATCTTTGCAATCTTTCCGCTCGAATCATTGATATTGTCCATCGCGGTCATCATCTCGCCGAGTTGGCGGTTCGTATTGACGAACTCCGACTTGGAATCAGCGACCAGTTTAGCCATCCCAATCGCGTTTTCCGTGTTCTTGTGCGCCATCGAATTGATCTCTTCGGACGAGGCAGAGGTCTCTTCGAGCGATGCTGCCTGCTCCGACGCTCCCTGGGCCAGTGACTGGCTCGACGAAGAAACCTGGGACGACGCGGCCGCGATCTGTTCCGCACCTTCTGAGAGTTCGACGACCGCCTGACTCAGGGCCGAGTTGATGCCCCGGACGATGTAAATCACGATGGCTCCGATTCCCAGCGCGAGCACAACCATGATCCCCACAAGCCACACACTGGATGCCACCGTCGATTCGTTGCTGGCAGAGACCTCCGTTACCTGCCCGGCAGCAATCTGCTGCAAAGTCTGAAAGTCAGCCTCCGATGTCTTCGCCATCGCAAGAAGGGTGCCCGCTTGCAGCGCTGCAGCCGCAACTCCGTCACCCGATTTGGCGAGCCGGTAGAGCTCGTTGTGCGTCTGGATCATATTCCCGTAGCCGTCGATCAGCGCGCCCATAAGCTCGATAGCCTTTGGGCTGGTAGAAAGCGTTCTGTCCTCTTTCAGAAGGCTCTGTCGCTTCTCCGCTTCATCGTGGAATTGGGAGTTGTATTCCTCAACCTTTCCCTCATCTTTCAGGAGCGAGCGCACGACCATTCCCCTCTCGGCAGACAACATATTGCTCGTCAAGATCCCCATCTCGCCGGCTAGCTGCATTTTGCGTGTGCTCGCAGAGCTGATTGAGATCTCGCTTCCGATGTGTGTGAGAGACGTCCAGGCCGCAATCCCCAGAATGAAGGTGAAGGCAAGTGCCGCACCGAAAGCGGTATAGAGTTTTCTGCTGATGGTCATAGATTCCCTTCTCTTACTCAATAATTGGGTCGCTATGGATACGTGGCATCATGCTCTTGCCAGCGATAGACGGTCCAACGCGCGAAACGATACGCCGCAACAACTATCGACCATGAGACCATCTCGCTCCGGCAAAAAACCCTTTTATTTCGTGCAACTTATGTTGTTTTCAGATGTGATGCACATCACATACAAACAGGTCCATCGCCTGTAGCGTGAAGAGGCCAGTGGCAGGCGCCGACATGGTTCAGCCCCTCTTGGGAACCGGTTGAAATACCCGGTCTTGCTTAAGGCACGGCTGAAGCCGTGCCTTAAGCACTCTATTTGCAATGCGGCTTTGGCCGCTGGGTACGGTCTTCGTTCTAGTTGGGCCTTTTCAACAAGCTATTGGAGTTCCGGCCGTGGTCCTATCAAATTCAGATCAGCCGTCCGGAGAGGGCGAGACCCTCCCTCAAGCACCCATCCGCCGAAAACAATCCTCCGCATGGTCGTCCACCATCCCCGACGCCTGCATCCACGAATACACAATCACCGGCCCCACAAACTTGAATCCCTTCAACTTCAATTCCTTCGACACCTTCTCCGACAGCGGCGTCTGCGCCGGCATGGCACCCTTATTCCGGATCGGCTTTCCACCCACCAGAGCCCACGCCCACTCCCCAAACTCGGTTCCACTCTCCCTCATCTCGAGAAAGATCTGCGCCCCGCGAATCGTCGCATCGATCTTCGCCTTCGCCCGGATGATCCCCGCATCTCCCATCAGCCGCGCCACATCCTTCTCTCCAAACCGCGCCACCATCACCGGATCGAACTCCGCAAACGCCCTCCGAAACGCCTCCCGTTTCCGCAGCACCGTGATCCACGAAAGCCCCGCCTGGAACCCTTCCAGCATCAGCAACTCCCACAGCGCCCGGCTGTCATGCTCCGGCACTCCCCATTCCTTATCGTGATACTCCCGCATCAACGGATCGTTCTGCGCCCACGCGCACCGCTTGATCTCGCTTCCACCCTTTGCCGCCACCGTAGCCTCTTTCTCGTAACACTCAAGGCTACCGCTTACGCTTCTTCCACCACCAGCGAAGGCTTCCGTTCGCGATCAAGATGTGCTTCCAGGAACGCCGTCGCCACATCCGCCGCCAGGGGCTTCGACGGCAGGAACCCCTGCATAAGCTCGCACCCAAACTTACGCAGACAGGCGATCTCCTCAGGGCGCTCGACACCCTCCGCCACCAGTTGCTTGTTCAGGTTCATCGCCAGGTCGACCAGCATCCTCACAACATTTGCCTTTCGCGCGTCCTTGTCCAGGTGCCGCACAAAGCTCTGGTCGATCTTCACCACGTCGAACGGATAACTCAACAGATAGCTCAGCGAGGAATATCCCGTACCAAAGTCGTCCAGGCATATCTGGATGCCCAGCTTCTGCGCCCTGGCCAGAGTCTCCTGCAAGGAAGAATGTCCCGTCAGCAGCACCGACTCCGTCACCTCCAGCTTCAGAGACCGCGGGTCGAGGCCCGTCTCCTGCAGCACGCTCACGACCAGTTCCATGACGTTCGAACTCGCAAACTGGCACGCCGACACGTTCACATTCATGGTGTACGCCGTGCCAAACCGCGTGTTCCAATCGTGGCACTGTTGGCAAGCCTTCCGCATCACCTGGGCACCTAGCTCAAGAATCATGCCTGTGTCTTCCGCAACCGGAATGAAGTCGGCCGGAGAGACGCTCCCGCGCTTCTCATGCGTCCACCGCGCCAGCGCCTCGAAGCCCCGCACTTCACCGCCATCCACCGCGAAGATCGGCTGGTAGAACACCTCGATCTCGTGCGCCTCCAGGGCCGCGCGAAGGTCCGTCTCAAGTCCCAGCTTGTAGCGCGGGACCCGCACCATCTCCGCCTCAAACGCCTCTACCCTGTCTCTTCCTGACTTCTTCGCATGATGCATCGCAAAGTGCGCATCCTGCAGCATCGCTCCCGCACTGGCATCGTGCCTGCCAGAGACCAGCCCAATACTCGCCGTCACATGCAGCAGGCGCCCTTCCAGGTACTGCGGCACGCGCAGTACCGCCAGGATGTGCTCCCCGAACTCCGCTGCCTCGCACGCGTTGGCCGCATCTAGCAAAATCACAAACTCATCGCCGCCATACCGGGCCACCAGGTCCTGCTTGCGAACGCTCTCGCAGAGGATCACCGCCACCCGCTGCAGCAGCAGATCGCCGAAGGCATGTCCCAGGCAGTCATTGAGCGTCCTAAACCGGTCAAGTCCTAGGAACAGCACTGCGGTAGACTCCGCCTTCGCCGCAGGCCGCGCCAGCCGCCGCGTGATCTCCGCCTGCAACAGTGTGCGATTCGCCACCGAAGTCAGCGGATCATGCAGCGCCGAATGATTTACCCGCGAATGCAGCGAGTCCAGTTGCCACTCCCGCGCGATCATCCTCGCCGAGAACATCAGGAACGTCACCGCCAGAGCCACACCGCCCAGCACAGGCTTGTGATACGCCAGCACCGCCGCAGCCATCATCGACATGATCGCCAGCCCCAGGGCGCTGATGCCCTGAAGATAGCTGGTCTGCGCTTTCGTCGAACGATAGCTCCACTCCGTCTCATCTCCCCGATTGGAGAGGTCCGTGCAGAGCGCCAGCACCGAGAACAAAGTGAAAGGTATCGTCCAGCAGAGCTCCGCGATCGATCCAAACGCAAAGCCATGGCTGATCGCGGCGTAGTAAAGAATGCAGAACGCCACATACACAGCCATATAGATCGTGAGATTGCGGAAGAAGACACGATCCCGGCCGGGTGCCGTCGTGCAATATCGCAGAACCAGCGCCAGCAGCATCGCCAGACCCTGCACATCGTCAGAGATCGCCTGCGAGATGATACCCGGCGCGGGGAAGAACAGCGCGATCAGAATACTGAAGAAGATATATGCCTGCGCCGCGTCGAACCATCCCGCGAGGTCACGTCGGGTGGCGTTTGGCACATACATCGTCACCCGCAGCATCGGAAAGGCGTAGACGAGCCAAAGCATGTCGCTGAAGCTCAAATCCGTCACGCCCGGCTTCGAAGCAGCAATCGCCCAGAAGACCTGGGCGACAGTCCAGATCACAAACGCCATGGTCAGTTGCACCCAGAGGCGTCGGTACTGACTCTCCTGCCGCGACTTGTAGTAACAGACAGCCGCGGTCATGGCTGCGGCGATCGCTTGAACTGCATAAGACCTCACCATGGGGAGATGCACCATCAAATGCAACCCCAGGTGAAAGAGCTGGATCGCAACAGCCGCGAACAGCAAGCCCTTCGCCCCTCGGCTCATTCTCTCGCGCGAACCTGCCGCCTGTTCGTTCGAGTCAACTTCCGAGACTTCCATGGGTGATCGCAACGATGTCACCTCGGCCAGCAACCACGGGCATGCAGTCGTTCGACCGCCGACAGCCGGGCCTTCGAAAATCTCATCCCGAGAGCGTGCGACAGCTCACATGCCAAGCTATCGGCTCGCACTGGAGATCTTTACAATCTGGCCCTGACCGCTTTACCGATCGCCCCGGCCGCACAGAAACTTCTGCGAGCCGAGGAGGACAAATCCTTGAGTGTGGAGGCGCGTGCGATCTCAAAGCGCTTGAATCGACTAATCCTCACACGCTAGGTCTGTAGGGTAAGCGAGCAGATTCTCTCCAGCAATCACCGGAAGGTGCCATGCTGAGACATTACCAAAGCACCAGAAGCGACAAGCCCCACGCATTTGTATCGCCCAGCAACATCCCGCAACCCGGTCTCTCAGGAAGCGCCCACCAACTCATCAACCGACCCCACCGCCACCATCTGCCGCCCAAACACCCGCCCGAAGCTCTTCGCCACCGCGTTCTCCGCCTCGTCCATCGAAGGCACCCGGTCCGCCTCCAACTCCAGGCTCGTCACCTCGCGGTCGGAGATCCCGCACGGCACAATCCACTGAAAGTCCCGCAGGTCCGTCGTCACATTCAGAGCGAACCCATGTGACGTCACTCCTTGCGACACATGCACCCCAATCGCCGCGATCTTCTTCTCCAGAACGGAACCGCCCCCAACCGTCCAGACTCCCGTTCGCTTCGGCACCCGCTGCGCCATCACGCCGAACTCCCCACAAGCCCGGATCAGCACCTCCTCAATTAACCGAACAAAATCGACAGGCCCCAGATGCGGCCCTTTCTTCCCCGGCAAATCCCCCCTGAGATCGAAGATGGGATACCCCACCAACTGCCCCGGCCCGTGATACGTCACATCCCCGCCGCGATTGGTCTCATAGAGCTCCACTCCGCGCCGCGCCAGCTCCTCATCCGAAGCCAGCACATTCCCCCGCCCCGAGTTGCGCCCCAGCGTCAGCACCGGCGGATGCTCCATCAGCAGCAGCGCATCCCCAATCGCCCCCGCCTTCCGCGCAGCCACTACGCGTTCCTGCGCACGCAGACCATCCGTGTACGAAATTCGCCCCAGTGAAACCAGATGAAGAAACAAATTAGCGCCGACCCGCCTCAGCAATACCGAGCCGCTTGCAATTACTCTTTGCCAGCATATCCGCAATCTCGTTGTGACGAGGCACGGCCTGTATAGCACCCGTGGTCGAGTTCACCCATAGCGAATGAGAGCCGCCCTCCCGCTTCAGATACCACCCGTTGACTCTAAGATGACGCAATAGATCCTCGCGCTTCATCCGACAATAAGTGGCTCGCGAAGCGCAGTAGCGGGCAATCCGCGAAACGCATCTTCACGGCGGTCTTCGAGAATGAGAGTAATCGCCTGGGCAAGGTTTTCGCGGCACTCTTCGACGCTCTTACCCTGTCCGTTTGCCTCGGGAACCTCCGGGCACCAGCCGACAAATCACTCACCATCTCTTTCAATCACCGCCGTGAACTCGTTTTGCATCTCAACCTCCGCCGACCAATAGAAACGCGAAACTAAACGTTCACCGCCAGCCCCTCGACACTGGAGAACCCATCCAGCAACGCCTCCGCCACAGTCGGGTGCGCATGCACGGTAAACATCATCTCCTCGACGGTAGCTTCGAGTTCCAGCGCCGTCACGCACTCCGCGATGATCTCCGTCGCATATGGCCCGATGATGTGTACGCCCAGGATCTCCCCATACTTCGCGTCCGCCACCACCTTCACAAACCCGTCATGCGCATCGAGAATCGTCGCCTTCGAGTTCCCCACAAACGGGAACTTGCCGACTTTGACTTGGTAGCCCTTCTCCTTCGCCTGCGCCTCGGTCAAGCCAACCGAACCAATCTGCGGATCGCAGTACGTGCAGCCAGGAATCCGGTCACGCCGCACCGGCTTGGCGTACTTGCCCGCCAGCTTTGCCGCCACGACAAGCCCCGACATCCCGCCGACATGCGCCAACTGCGGCAGCCCGGCAACGATATCGCCAATGGCATAAACGCCCGGCTCCGTCGTCTCCATCCACTCGTTCACTGGGATAAATCCACGATCGAGCGCAATGTTCGTCTTGTCCAGCCCCGCGTCATACGTCCTCGGAGCGCGGCCAACCGCAACCAGCACCTTCTCCGCCTGCTTGGTCGCGCCCTTGCCGTCCGAAGTCGTGAAGTGCACGAGCACGCCACCCTCGTTCTTCTCCAGCTTGTCCACCTTCGCCGAAAGATGCATCTCGAAGCCGCGCTTCTTATACAGCCGCAGAAGCTCCTTGCTGATGTCTTCGTCTTCGACGTTTACCAGCCGCGGCAGAGCCTCGATGATCGTTACCTCAGCCCCAAAGCTCTTGAAGACCGAGGCAAACTCCACACCCACCGCGCCCGCGCCAATCACCACCAGCGACTTGGGGAAACTCTCCGTCTTCAGAATCTCGATGTTCGTCATGATCGTGTCGTCCGCCGTATATCCCGGCAGCATACGAGCATCAGAGCCCATCGCCAGCACAACCTTCTTCGCCTTCACGGTCTGTACTTTGCCATCAGCCGACTTCACCTCAACCGAGTGCACACCATCCTTCGCCGCACCCGTCAGCCGCCCATAACCCTTGATCGCCGTGATCTTGTTCTTCTTCATCAGGAAGTCGAGACCCTTGGTATGCCGCGAGATCACATCGTCCTTGCGCGCGATCAGGTTCTTCCAGTTCAGCTTCGGATCGCTCACGCCGTCGATCCCGTACTTCTCCGCATGCTTCAGGTGGTCCCAGAGCTCCGCCGAAAATAGCATCGCCTTGGTCGGAATGCAGCCCCACAGCAGGCAAGTCCCGCCCAGCCGCTCATTCGCATCGATCAGCGCCGTCTTCAACCCGAACTGCGACGCCCGGATCGCACACGTATACCCCGCCGGACCACCACCCACCACCACCACATCGAAGATCGTCTCTGCCAAGAAATTGCTCCATTCCTACCGAATTCGCAACAATTCCAATTTTACGCCCATCGATTTAATTCGCATCTTCACCATCTCCCGGACGATAATCCATTCTTATCCGCCACGAGGAGAAGACAGTTGCCCACTTCAATGCCTGCCGCCTTCGCTCTTTGCTTGATACTCTCCGCCACACCTTTCGTCGCCAATGCTCAGGCAGCCTCTTCACCGGCACCACCGGCAAGCACCCATCGCGTCACCCAATTCGAGAACGACGCCGTCAAAGTCTGGCGAACCACCATCCAGCCCGGCACGCCGCTTCCGCTACACCACCACGACCATCCCCGCGTCCTCGTAGCCCTCGCCCCGGGCACACTCAAGATCGTCGAACAGTCCGGGGATACCCGGACCATCAATCTCAAGGTCGGCGAAGCCTACTGGCTACCCGCCATGCCCGCTGGCGCCCTCCATCAGGACGTCAACGCCTCCGGCAAGCCCATCGAAGTCATGGTCGTCGAACTGGAGAAAGAGAAGTAGCGCCCCAGCCTCGTCACAAAGACCTACGGCCGATCAAACACCTGAATCACCGGCAACGCATTGTGCTCATCATCAAAGATGCCTCGCTTTGCGATCGCCCCCTCCGCCATCGGCTCCCACCAGAACACCCCTCGACCTAATCCATTAGGCGTCTGCTTCACCACATCCACCACAGCAGCCAGGTACTCGCGCTGACCCTCCGGAGTCTCCGGAAACTCTCGCTTCTTGCCCGCAAAGTCTTCGCCATACTCCCAGTCGTACGCGGTCTCGGCAAGAATGATCGGCTTCTTATAACGCGTAGCCATGAACGCAAGGTTCTTCCGAAGATCATCAAGACTCCCCTGCCACCACGGATAGTACGACTGCCCAATCACGTCGAACGGCACATGGTTCACGATCAGGTGGTCATAGAACCACTGCGTCCTTTCAATGTCTCCGCCTCTGTCGATGTGGATCATGATCGCAGGCCGCGGCAGATCCCCCTTGCCTGCCTCCACTCCGCGAACGCCCGCCGTCAACAGCTCCGCAAACTGCTCCCATCGATCCGGAAGCCTCCCATCCGGCCACAGCATCCCCGCCGTCACCTCGTTGCCCACCTGCACCATGTCCGGCATCGTGCCCTGCAGCCGGAACGCGGTCACCGTATCGCGACTGAAGTTGAAGACCGCCTTCACCAGCTCGTCATGCGATAGCTTCGCCCACGCCTTCGGCGTCCTCTCATGCTCCGGGTCCGCCCAGTCATCGGAGTAGTGAAAGTCCAGCAGCAGCCGGAAGCCAAGCGCCTTCGCAGCCTTCGCCTCCGCCAGCGTGTAAGCAAGCGTATTCGGCAGCGGCGACGGCTCGTTCATGATGCGCAGCCGAATCCAGTTGTATCCATGGCTACGCAGAATCTCGAGTCCCGGCTTCGCTTGTCCTCCATCCTTGAAGACAACGCCCTTCGACTCAAGATCGCGCAAGAAAGAAACATCGGCCCCGTTGATGAAGTACGGCGCACGCGTTGCGGCGTGACCGTTCGCCTCAGCCGTCGGAGCACCCCCAGGCTGCGCAGTCATCGGCACAATCGACAATCCAAACAGCAGTAGCAAAGAACACAGACGCATCGACATCCTCTCCTGGGCGAACCTTGTCGACCCCTTCTAAAACCCGTCATCTCGACCGGAGCCACGCGGCTTTATCGCGTGGCGTAGTGGAGAGACCCCCGCATTTCGCCCTTGCTCTTGTTGACGTTCTAAACGCCGCAAATAACCCAATCTCGAACTTGTTAGACACGTTCTACAAATGCAGCAGCCCACGCTGTAGCGCAGCCACAACCGCCTCAGTCCGATCATTCACCCCAAGCCGCTCCAGAATCGCCGAGACCCTGACCTTCACCGTGATCTCGGCAAGCTGAAGCTCCGCCGCAATCTCGCGATTGCTCTTCCCCTGTGCAATCCTCGCCAATATCTCCCGCTCCCGCGCACTCAAGTCCGAGTTCGGCGTCCGGCTCGCCAGCGTACGCTTCACCACGGACGGCAGGTAGCGCCCACCTGCATGGACGCGCTTGATTGCCTCCGCCAGCAGATTATGCGGCAGCCCCTTGATGATGTATCCACTCGCCCCCGCCTGCAGCGCCTGGTGAATGTCCTCGTCCCCTTCATACGTCGTCACCACGATGAACCGCGACTCCGGCGAAGCCGCGCGGATCGTCCGAATCGTCTCGACGCCGCTGATGTCGGGAAGCCGCAGGTCCATCAGCGTTACATCCGGCGCGTGTTCGCGATGCAACGCGATGGCCTCGCGCCCGCTGCCCGCCTGCGCGACCGTCTCCATCCCCGGCAGAGTCCCAATAAGCGCCGCAAGCCCAATCCGCACGATGGGATGATCGTCCACAAACATCAATCGAATAGGCGGCGCCTGCACTGCATGAGTCATCGCGTCACCTCACCCATCGGATGCTTCTCGAGCGCAGCCTCCCGGGGCACCAGCGAGCACACCGCCGCACGCGGCAGATGAATAGAAACACTTGTCCCACGCGACCTCTCACTCTCGACCTTCACGCTCCCACCCAGCCGGCTGATCCGCTCCTTGATCCCCATCAGCCCATAATGCCCCTGCGGAATCCTATCCGACGATTCGAACCCCGATCCATCATCCACCACCGACAACGTGAACTCCTCCTCGCGAAAGCACGCCCGAACATCCACCCGCGTCGGATTTGCGTGCAGCAGCGCGTTATAGATCGCCTCGCGGCTAGCCATCGATACCTCGTGAATCGCTGATGCATGAAAGTCATACGCACTGCCTTCGATCACGCACTCCACCTCGATATTCGAAGACCGATTCACCCGCTCCGCCAGCTTCCTCAACGTCTCACCAAAGTCGAGCGACTCTTCGCCGCGCAGGTTCCAAACCGCCTGCCGCGCCTCATCCATCGAAGACGCAAGTTGCGTCCTCGCATAGTCCAGCAGCTCCGCCTGCGCGGAGTTCCCACCCGTCTCAATACTGCAAGCCTCAAGCAGCAGCGAGACCCCAGCGCAGCCTTGGATCAACGTGTCGTGCATCTCCCGCGCCAGCCGCGCCCGCTCCTGTAGCACTGCTTGAAACGCCGCCTCGACTCGCCGCAGCTTCTCGCGATGCACCCACCAGATCAGCAACGCAACCGCAGCCACACAGCAGCCAAGAAACCACCACGTCAGGAAAAAGTACTGCTGCTTATAAAGCGCAACCGTCCGCTCCGTCATGCGCCCTGATCCATCGAGCGCCCTCACGCGAAACGTATAGTGCCCCGCCGGTAGATTCGTATAGTCCGCAACCCGGCGGTTCGTCCCATAGCGCCACGTATCCTCAAAGCCATCGAGCTTATACAGAAACTGCACCGCATCCTGCGGAGCAAGCAGGATCGATCCATAAGAGATCTCAAGGTTCCGATTGTTGGCACTCAACTCGATCGGCCCCCGCTGCGCGGAGAGCGTACGCCCATCCGCAACCACCTCGTCGAGAAACACCTTCGGCGGCGGCGACGATTCACTCTCATCGCCAAAGAACTGCACCGGCCCTCGACTCGTCGGGAACCAGGCATCGCCATCCGCAGTGATCACACCCGAGGGCTGCGTCCCACCATAAAGCGGCGACAGCCTCCCGCCTTCAGCCACAGCGATAAACCGCTGCGACAAGTTCGTCCGCGTATGCCTCGCCATCTCTTCCAGGTCCGCGACCGAGACCACCGCGACCCCACCCGCACCGCTCATCCAGAACCGCTGCCTCGCGTCCTCAAGAATCGAATAGATGCTGTCGCTGGCAAGCCCCTGCTCGGTGCTGTAGTGGGTCAGTTTGGCATCACCCGTGACATAGCGATAGAGCCCGTTGTCAGGAGTCCCGAACCACAACGCTCCACTCGCGCTCTGATGGATCGCCCACACCTTCTCCGCCGCAAGAGCCGCAGTCACCGCATCGTGCACAAACCGCCCGTCCGCGAAGTGGCTCACCCCACGGTCCGTCCCAAACCAAACCTCGCCGGAGCGGTCCTGCAACATCGATCGCACACTCGAATACACCAGCCCCTCTTTCACCTTGTAGCTGCTAAACACGCCTCCTGAAAGCCGGCTCACACCCCCATCGGTTGCGATCCAAAGATCGCCGCTCCGCGTCTCCAGAATGCCGCGCACGAAGTCATTCACCAGCCCATCGGCCATCGTGTAATGCACCGCCGGCCCCTTGCCCAGCCGAAACAATCCGCGCCCATCCGTGCCAATCCAGAGCGCTCCGTCAGACCCACGAAAGACATTGCGTACCCGTGCGCCCTTTAGCTCTGGAAACACCGAAGGCGTAGCCACGCCATGCACCAGATGCGACAGCCCGGTACTCGCTGCCCACAGCGTCCCATCGTTATCCAGCGAGATCGTCCCGAAGTCCGAGTCCGACGCATTCGGCAGCGGCACCAGCTTTACCGACGACCGGCTGAATCGCGCCACCCCCGCCTGCGTCCCTAGCCAAAGGTTATGCTCCGAGTCCTCAAACAAACTAAGCACCGTCTTACTTGGCAGATTCAGGACCCCCGGCTGGCTCCGCTCAATCGACTCCAGACGCCCGCCGCGCAAGGTAAACACCCCCTGGCCAATCGTCCCAATCCACAGCGTCCCATCGCTCGTCTCGCGAAGCACGCGCACCGTGCCCTGTATCCCCGCGAATCGTTCAAACCGTTTTCCACCCTTCGGCAACCACTGCAACCCCGAGACAGTCCCGACCCACATGCTGCCGTCCCGCGTCTGCAGGATCGACTTCACCGTAGTCTCGCTGTACTCCCCCGCCAGCGGCCAGTTCGTCGCGATCCCATCGCGAATCGCGAGCAACTGCGAGCCACCCACCCAGATCGCCCCATCCGACGCTTGCGTAATCGAGTGCACGGTCAGCAGCGGAATCGCACCCATGCCATCCACTCGCACCACCCGCCCCGTGCCATGCGGCAGCCTGAACAAGCCATTATCGGTCCCAATCCAGACCGTTCCCTCACGATCCTCAAGCACCGTCCTCACAAAACCATCGGCCAATCCTTCCGCAACACCGTAGCGGTGAAACGCCCCATTCTCAAGATGAAGCAGCCCTCCACCCTCGCTGCCAATCCACAACGTCCCATCACGCGCCGTCATCAAGCTGAAGACACTGTTCTCCTGGAACGCTGGCGTAGTGCTTCGATCGAACAGCACAAATCGCGAGCCATCGAACCGCAGCAGCCCGCCGGTAGTTCCAATCCACAGAAATCCATCTGGCGTCTGCGCCACCGCCTGCACCGTCTGTTGCGGAAGCCCATCCTTGGTCTGCCACACTCGAGCCGCATAGTTCGCCAGCGACGGCGAAGCCGCGTTCGCAGGCTGCGTCGCTCCCGCCGTCGCCCAGCCCGCCCCAAGGCCGAACAGCAGCAGCACAAACGACCCGACAACCCGCCTTGTTCTCGTAGACACGCTCCGATTCTGCGCTCGCACCGCCGCAATACACAAGCCACGCCCATATCACCTGCCTCACAACGTGAGGAAACCTAAAGCCCGGGTACAACGTCCGGGTGCCCCATCCATCGCGCCTCTGTTCCTCGCGATGGGTGGGAACGTAAGCCCTCTCCCAGCCGGGCCTTAAGAACCTCAAACGAAATCACTCTGCGCATACTTTCGTATGTTCCCCATCGTGTTCCGATACGCGTACTGTCGTCTTCGCGCAAAACAACAGTCCTGAACCAATAGGAAACAGTCCTGAATCTTTCCCAATCCATCGGGAAGGGCAACAGGCTTAGAAAATCGAGGAAACAACGATGTTCAGAAGCATCTTCACTTTCAGGCCAGCCGTAACCGCAATCATCACGCTCGCACTCGTCGGAGCACCCGCAACCCGCCTCCTCGCCCAGGCAGGCCAGGCCACGCTCTCCGGCTCCATCACCGACCCCTCCGGCGCAATCATCCCCGGCGCGAAGGTCACCCTCATCCAGGAGTCCAGCAAGGTCCAGCGCACCGCGACCTCCAGCAGCAGCGGAGCCTTCAACTTCGTCGCCATCCCGCCCGACACCTACGACATCCTCGTCTCCGCCGACGGCTTCCGCCCCGCCCGCCAGAACGGCATCGCCGTCCACATCAACGACCAGCTCGACCTGCCGAAGATCCCTCTCTCCATCGCCAGCAGCGACATCACCGTCACCGTCACGACCGACACTGATAACGTAACCCCGACCACCTCCGGCGAGCAGTCCTACACCCTCACCGACAAGCAGATCCAGAACCTCAACATCGAGAGCCGTAGCGCCATCGAGCTCCTCGACCTCATCCCCGGAGCCTCCAACACCGGCAACTTCACCGGCTCCTACAACCGCGAGCAGGCCGGCTTCGGCCAGAACTCCAGCACCTATACCGTGAACGGCAACCGCTTCGACCAGGTCCAGATCGTCTCTGATGGCGCTCCCGTGACCGACCTCAACACCGCCGGCGCCGCCGCCGTCACCCCCAACGTCGACATGATCTCCGAGGCCAAGGTCGAGACCAGCGCCTTCTCCTCCGTCCAGCCGAACGGCCCCATCGTCTTCGAGACCCAGACCAAGTCCGGCGGCAGCCAGTATCACGGCGAAGCCTACATGACCGCCCGCAACAGCGTCTTCAACTCCAACGACGCCTACAACAAGCAGCTCGGCCTTCCGCGCGCGAACTCCAGCTTCTACTATCCCGGCGTCAACATTGGCGGCCCGGTCATGTTCCCGCACTCGAACTTCAACAAGAACCGCGACAAGCTCTTCTTCTTCGCCGCCGCCGAGTTCACCCAGCAGCACGTCGACCTCGGAGCGCAGGCCGCTCTCGTCCCCACCGCCGACATGCGCAAAGGCCTCTTCACTCCCGCGGAACTCGGCGCAATCGCTGGCTCGACGTACCGCCACTACTACCAGTCCAACCAACCCTGCACCGGCAACTACTACAACAGCCCCTCCTGCCAGAACGGCACCCTCAACCCCGCCGCAGTCGATCCCGGCGGCCTCATCCTGCTCAACGCCTTTCCTTTACCTAACGCCGACCCATCGACGAACTCCGCCGGCAACAACCTCATCACCGATCTCGTCACCTCCGATCCGCGCAACCAGGAGAACCTGAAGCTCGACTACAGCATCTCCGAGCGCATCCACCTCTCCGGCCGCTTCAACCACGAGAACGAGAACGTCCCCGCGCCCTACGGCCCCTACAACACCGTCAACTTCGCCAAGATCCCCTACCCCGCCGACCAGATCGGTCGCAACGCTTCGAACTCGCTCAACTTCAACCTCGTCAACACCATTACCCAATCGCTCACCAACGAGCTCTCCGTCGCCTACACCCGCTTCAACCTCCGCATCTCCATCGACAACGAAGCGGCAGTCTCCCGCACCGGCCTTTCCTACCCTTACGCGAACGTCTACCCCGGCTCCGACATCCTGCCGAACGTCAGCTTCACCTCCACCCCCGGCCTCTACATCCCCGGCGGCGAAGCTCCTCCTTTCAACACCGTCCAGAACACCACCACCCTCACCGACGGCATCACCAAGGTCCTCGGCCGCCACATCCTCCGCTTCGGCTTCTACGACGTCTACGCCGCTTACAACAACCAGACCACCGGCAACGATAACGGAACCGTCAGCGCCGGAACCTACGTCGCAGGAAGCACCGGCAACGAGTTCTCCGACCTCTACGTCGGCCGCATCGCAGGCTACGCCCAGAGCAGCCAGAACATCATGGCGCACATGATCAACAAGCGCTTCGATTTCTACGGCCAGGACACCTGGAAGATCGGCAGCCGCCTCACCGTCAACTACGGTGCGCGCCTCGACCACATCGCCTGGTGGTACGACAAGGACGGCAAGATCGCCGTCTTCAATCCCGCCGCCTATGACCCGAGTGCGCCCATTACCGCCTACACGGGCATGCAGACCCACGCGACCAACTCCGCCATCCCCATCTCGGGCGCGAAGCCGCTCAGCTTCCAGTTCGCCCCGTCCGCAGGCTTCGCCTACGACGTCAACGGCACAGGCCAGACCATCGTTCGCGGCGGCTTCGGCACCAACTACTACGTCGACCCCGGCACCAACGCCTTCTCCGCCGTCGGAGCTCCGCCTAATCTGAAAGTCTTCAGCTACTACACCGGCTCCGACACTCCCCTGACCCTGGCGACCGCCTCGACGATCGACCCTGCGTCCAACCCCGGCGTGGTCTACGGCAGCGCCTTTCCCACCGATCACCAGCCCGCCGTCACCTACTCCTGGAACCTGGCCGTCGCCCGCAACCTGCCCCAGGCAGTACATCTCGAAGCCAGCTACGTCGGCAACACCACCCGGCACCTCAACGGATACAGCACCCTCAACACCGTGCCTCTAGGCTCCGAGACGACCGCAAACGATGGTGGACCCTACTTTGGCGGCAACTACTACCAGCAACTGAACCGCACCTACAAAAGCTACGGCGACATCGGCGTCAACCTTCATAACCTCAGCTCCAACTACAACTCGCTCCAGTTCACCGCCTCGCGCTCCAAGGGCTGGTTCAACGCCTGGCTCACCTACACCTACGGCAAGGCCCTCGCCTACAACTGCGAAGACACCTTCGACGAGCACAACTGCTACAACCCCGCGCCCTTCGATCGCTCGCAGGCCGTCAACGTCTCGTACTACCTCATCCTGCCCCACGTCAGCCAGAAGTATCTCGGCAACACCAAGCTCGGCAACGCCGCTCTCGATGGCTGGAAGATCTCAGGCATCGAACAGTACGGCTCCGGTACTCCGCTCACCGACATCGCCCAGAACGGCGTCCTCCACAACGAGTACGGCGGCAACCAGATCATCGGCATCTACGGCACCTATCCCGCAAACGTCGTCCCCGCCGGAGCCGCTTATCCGAACGCTACCGTCACCATCTCCGGCGACTCTGTAGCTGGCACGCCCGACGAAGTCGCCGTCCCCATCGTCACCTGCAACCCCGCCAAGGGCCTGAAGGCGCACCAGTACTTCAACCCGAACTGCTTCACCGCTCCCTACGAGGGCCACAACGGCGCCTTCCGCCTCCCCTACATCCACGGCCCTGCCTACTTCAACGACGAACTCGGCATCTTCAAGGAGTTCAAGATGCGCGAGTCCAGCCGTCTCGAAATCCGTGCCCAGTCCTTCAACTTCCTCAACCGCGGCTTCGACACCTACCAGCCCTTCGACAGCAATCTCTACATGGGCTTCACCGATATCAACACCGCGCCGACCAACGCCGCATCCGCCGGCATCACCAGCACCCGCACCGGCCATCGCAGCTTCCAGTTCGCCGCCAAATATTACTTTTAGCGACCTCCCAAAGGGTCTTGCAAGCGGTGCCGGCGGAACATGCCGGCACCGCAATTTTCTTAATCGGGCCGCCCGCGTTTAGCCCGCACAGTCCACGAGAATCCTATGAAAAAAATAAGGTCTGCCACGCTCTCGATCGCCGCTCTCCTGACCACCTGTATCCCCTCTCCCCTCGTCTCCGCACAAGCACCAGCATCGCAAGCTTCAATCGTCGTCGATGCCTCCACCCCCATCGCCCCGCCCGAGACCGGCTTCCTCCACATGGGCGGCACGTCGCCCAACGGCCACTCCCTCCAGATCAACAGCCGCTACCTCGTCCTCAATGGCAAGCCCTGGCTGCCCGTCATGGGCGAACTCCACTACTCCCGCCTTCCCGAGAGCGAATGGGAAGACGAGATCCTCAAGATGAAGTCCGCAGGCATCGACATCATCGCGACCTACGTCTTTTGGATCCATCACGAAGAGGTCGAAGGCCAATTCGATTGGACCGGCCAGCGAGACCTTCGCCACTTCGTCGAGCTATGCGCCAAGCACGGCATGTACGTCTGGCTGCGCCCCGGCCCATGGGCCCACGGAGAAGCCCGCAACGGAGGCTTCCCCGACTGGCTCAACAAACTGCCCGATACCCGCACCAACGACCCCGCCTATCTCCGCTACGTCGCTCGCTTCTTCGATCAGATCGGCATTCAAGTCCACGGCCTCATGTTCCAGCAAGGCGGCCCCATCATCGGCACCCAGCTCGAAAACGAGTACGGCCTTCACGGCCCCGGTCGGGGCGCCGAACACATCCTCAAGCTGAAGCAACTAGCCATCGCCGCCGGTATCGATCCACCCCTCTTCTCCGTCACCGGATGGCCTTCGCTCGACTTCCCCCCGCGCGAAGTCGTTCCCGTCTCCGGCGGCTACCCCGACGGCTTCTGGTTCGGCTCCCAGACCAACCTCCCGCCCAGCATGAACTACCTCTTCAACTTCAATCGCGAACTCGGCGACATGGGAGCGACCGTTCCCTCCGAAGATCCCACCGGCAAAGTCGACCTCAAGCACGACCCGTACTTCGCCGCCGAGCAGGGCGGAGGCATGGCCACCGCCTATCATCGCCGCCCCGTCCTCACCTCCGACGACATCGCAGCCCTCACCCTCACCGGCATCGGCTCCGGCGTGAACCTCTACGGCTACTACATGTTCCACGGCGGCACCAACCCCAAGGGCAAGCTCACTACGCTGCAAGAGTCTGTAGCCTCCGGCTTCCCCAACGACCTTCCCGAACTCACCTACGACTTCGGCGCTCCCCTCGGCGAGTTCGGCCAGACCCGCGAATCCTACCGCAAGACCCGCATGATCCATCTCTTCCTCAACGCCTACGGCTCAACGCTCGCCCCTATGACCGCCTTCGCGCCTGAGCACCACACCCGCAACCCCGCCGACTCATCCGCCTCGCGCGTAGCCGTCCGCTCCAACGGCACATCAGCATTTCTCTTCGTCAACAACTACGTCCGCCAGCTCGACATGCCCGCGCGCAAAGCCTTCCAGGTAGACATCAAGCTCGCCAAAGAAGACATCCTCGTCCCCTCAAACCCAATCAACATCCCCGCAAACACCTACTTCGCGTGGCCAGTAAATCTACCCATCGGAAACGCCACCCTCCGCTACAGCACAGCCCAACTCCTAACCCAACTCGACACGCCCACGGGCGACACAATCGTCTTATTCGCCCTCCCTGGCATCGCGCCAGAGCTCTGCTTCGATGCCTCCAACCTCCGCAGCCTCACCGCACCGGGAGCAAAGATCGAAAGCTCCCACGGCACCATCCGCGTCTCCAACCTCACGCCCGGACTCAAGAACTTCCTCCAACTCACCGATGACTCAGGGAAAGTGACTCACCTTCTCCTCCTCACTCAGGACGAAGCCGAGCAAACCACCCTCTTACAAATCCACCAGCACGATCACCTCGCCATGACCCGCTCCGACATCCTCTTCGACGGCAAGACCCTCCGCCTCCGCTCCACCCTCTCGCCCGACCAACGCCTAGCCATCTTCCCCTCACTCCCCAACTCAGAGACCCACGACGGTGCATGGTCGATCTACACCACGCACCAGCCCGAACAGCACCTGAACCTCACCGTCACTCCAACCCAAACCGCAACACCCATCGCATCCATGACCATGGGCCCCTACTTCGACTGGCGCCAGACGAAGGTCGCTCTGGTTCCCCCAGACACCGCCTTCACCAACGCCAGCACCTGGCAACTGTCCTTCACCAATCCCCGAGTAAACGGCCTCAGCAACGTCTTCCTGAGACTCGACAACACCGGCGACATCGCAAGGCTCTACTCCTCCTCCACCCTGCTCGATGACAACTTCTTCAACGGCCAGCCGTTCGAGATCGGCATCGACCGCTTCATCTCACCCGGCAAACCCGCCGATCTAAAGCTCGAAGTCCTGCCCATGCCAACAAACGCTCCCATCTACCTCGACGACAGCGCCTCGAAGAAACTCAACCTCAGCCGCGCGATCCCAAAACTGATCCACGCCTCGCTCATCCCCGAGTACGAGTCCTCGCTTCCCCTCAAATAACGAAGCCGGGCGAACGCATCGCGCTCGCCCGGTTTGACTTGCTCTTCGCGATCTACTTCTTCGCAACAGGAGGAATCGTGAACGTATCCTTCACCTCGTACTCAGGCGTTGAAGCCTCCGCGTCGGCGACTCGATACATCTTCCCTTGCAGCTCTCCGTCTACCAGCCTGAACTCAACGAAGTGGTAGTTCGGAAAATCCTTGCCCTGGTACAAATCCTCCGGGCCGCGCTCCACCGGCACCGGCGAAGCCGCCCCGCCGCCCGAGACGAAGTACACCACGCCCTTCTGCTCGAACCGTTCGTAGTTGTGAATATGCCCCGCGCTCACGATGATCCTCGCCTTCATCTTTGGCGCAACCGATTCGAGATAGTCGCCCAGCGCAATCTCATTCGGCCGCGGATTGTGGCTCACATTGAATCGCGTCTGAAAGTCCGCAACCGGAGGATGGTGCAGGCTGATGAAGACATACCGCGTCGTCGCCGGAAGGTGCTTCAACTGGTCGGCAAGCCACCTCTGCTGGTCGCTCCCAGGCATCAGCGAGGTGTCACTATCAAGCGCGATCGTATAGATCGACTTGCCCAGCTCGACTGAATACCACCTGCGGCCCCGGTACTCCGGAAACGCGTTCCACCAATGCTCGAGCGCCTGCTGTGGATCGCCGTGGAACTCATGGTTGCCCAGCGCCGGATAGATATGCAGATGCTCGTCGCGCCACACCGCCGTCTCCGAACGGAAGACGTCGTAGTCGTTCACTACATCGCCGCTGTACGGCACGTCCCCATTCATCAGCACCGCGTCCGGATGACGCTTCGCGATCTCCCGCACCTGCCAGTTGCGCACCTTGGGATTGGTGACCTTCACGTTCGCCGGATCGGTAAACCGCTGGTCGCCAAAGATAATCACCGTCGGTTGTTCCGATAGCTCCGCCTGCGCCACACGGAAGCTCGGCCCCGGCTTGCTGATCAGCGATTCCGTCGACAGCGTCTCCGCGGTGACTTTCGCGTTCGAGTGGTCAACGGGCACACGCAGCGCGCTCGCAAGCGTCTCATACTGGTCGGTCGAGATGAAGTCCAGGTGCGCCTCGCGCGCAGCCTGCCAACGCACCTTCGCGGCTTCCAGAGATCCGAAGTTGTACTCATCCTCCCATCCCTGGTTCTCCGCCGCAGTAAATCCATCCAGGCAATACGCGCTCATCAGGTAGCCGAGATGGTGGCCATACTCCACGATGTTGCGTAGCCGGTCTTCCTGGTTGCCACCCCAATCGCCGTGATGCTCCTCGCCACCCTTCTCGACATACGCCCAG
This sequence comes from Granulicella aggregans, assembly GCF_025685565.1. Lineage (NCBI taxonomy): Bacteria > Pseudomonadati > Acidobacteriota > Terriglobia > Terriglobales > Acidobacteriaceae > Granulicella > Granulicella aggregans. The sequence continues at coordinate 1,072,800 of NZ_JAGSYE010000001.1, read as the reverse complement.
TCAATCCCCCACCAGCGGTGATAGTTGTCGGCCCGCTGCGTGTTCACCTCATCGATCGGCACCTTCACCAGGCTATCCACGAACTCCTGCTTCGGCAGATACTTCGGGTTCTCAACCGGCTTGATCGCCGATCCAAACACGCGGATCTTTCCGCCAACCGGCAGGTCATCGTAAAAGTACTTCTGCTTGATGTCGTTGGTCTTGTCTTCAACCAGCACTAGCATCGGCCCATAGTGCAGCGGCGCCTGGCGCGAGATGTCGCGGCCCTTCTCTGCCATCGTCAGCCACTTGCTGTACTTATCCAGCATCTGGTTGATCGCCTGCAGATGCTCCGGTGGATCGTTCTTGATGTCGAGATACAGCGTGATCAGTGGCCAGTTGGCTTTGTTGCCGTCGCTAAGCGCCTTCTCCATCACCGGCGTCACCTTCGGAAAGAAGTAGCTCTCGAGCGTGGGATCATCCGGCGTCGAATTCTTCGGACCATGGCAGATGAGCGACTTGCCATTCACCCAAGCCAGGTCTTCTTCAACGACAAATGGCGTTCCGCTCGCGAGTGCGCGATCCAGCCGATCGGCATACTTGCCATGATCGGGATAAGCATTGTGCGCCATCACCATCGTGCGCGCTCCCGCAACAAATGTTCCTGTGCGAGTTACATTCTGTGCAGGGGCGATGCCGGCACTTCCCGCAACCATCAGCGCCACTATCTTCCACAAATTCGACTGCATATCTCTCCAGCATTCCTGAGAACCTGTTGAATACTCTGTCTTGCTTAAGGGCACGGCTTAAGTCATGCCGTAAACGATCTCTTTGCAGTGCGGATTTCGCCGCTGAGGTACGGCTCTCTTTCTGTCTATAGCTCTTTCAACAAGCTCCCAAGTCTCGGCAAGTCAGCCACACGGAACCAGGCTGCGCGGGATATCCAATCCCGCGCAGCCTAAGGCACGCAAGCTAGAAGTCCGCCCGCAACATAAACTGCAACTCCCGCGCCGTACCCACGCCAACCGCATTGCTGCTGAACGGAGTCGTAATCACGCCAAAGTTGCTGCCCGCAAAGACGCTCGCCGGTGTCCCATAGTGCGCGACGTTGAAGAGGTTGAAGGCCTCCGCGCGGAAGTTGATGCCCAGCCGCTCCGTCACCGGAAAGCGCTTGTTCACGCCGGTGTCGAACTGCCACAGCCCCGGAGCACGCGCCACGTTCCGTCCCAGGTCGCCATGCACCTGCGCCGCCGGTGCCGAGAACGCCGCCGGGTTGAACCAGCTAGTCGGCGTCTTGTTCGCCGCATAGACCGATACCCCGGGAACAAGGTTAGGCCGCTGGTTCTTGTTCAACTGGTCAGGGAGAGCGCTCGCGCTCCGGCTGATGGTGATGTTCACCGGCAGACCGCTGCGCGCCGTCCCAATGCCGCTCAACTGCCACCCACCCACCACCAGGTCGGCGACGCGCGAACTATTCCCCAGGAAGGTATGCCCACGTCCCACCGGCAGCTTCCAGATCGTGCTCGCACTGAAGTAGTGCCGCATGTCCTGATCGCTATTGGCGTACTCGCAGATGTGGCAGTTGATGTCCTGCGGAATATCCGCTTCGCCGCCACCGATGCCGCCGTTGTCCAGCGAGTGCGACAGCTCATAGTTCGCCGAGACCAGAAGCCCCGTCGAGAAGTCGCGTCGCAGCCCAAGCTGCAACGCGTTCGTCTTCGCATCGTTCGCCGAACCGCGATAGTCGATCGTCGAGTACCCCGTATACGGTCGCTTGCCCGTAGCAGGATTGATGCCATTCAGCGTCACGTCCGAGAAGACATGCGAAGCATGCGTCCCAAAGTACGCCACCTGCGCGATCGTCTGCTTTGCAATCTCCTGCTGCACAGAGATCGTCCACTCTTCAACCGCCGTGTCTTTACGGTTCAGCGGCGATCCCGAAGGCGAGAAGCTCGTCGCCGCGGCGCCTAGATACGGCGTCGTCGGATAGCTCAACCCCGGCGCCTGCTGCTGCGTCAGCGTGTACTTGTCGGAGAGATTGCCGATCGGCGTTCCCAGGTTCCCGAACTGTCCTTCGCCAAAGTAAATACCGTACCCGGCACGCACAACACTCTTGCCATGCAGGCGCGTCGGCGAGTAAGCCACGCTCACGCGCGGTGAGAAGTCCAGCACATTCGGCTTGTACCATCCCGTACCCGTGGGGCAGATCACGTTCGCGCAGGCCAACGGATCGACCACGATGCCGCGGCCAAGCACCTCATGGTCCACGCCAAAGTACTCATACCGCAAGCCCGCATTGACCGTCAGGTCTTGATTGACCTGCACCTGATCGAGCACGTAGCCAAAGTACGCCGTCTTGCGCTGCCCGGTCAGCGGCACAATGCCGGAGTAGGAGTCCGAGTCCATCAGGTTGTTCAGGAAGTTCGTCGTGCTCGCGTAGGTGTAGATCTCATCCGGCACACTCGGCGACGCTTTATTCTCCTGCACCCGGCGCACCGTCACACCCGCCTTGATCGTGTTGCGGCCACGCACCAGCGTCATGTCATCGACGAAGCTGAAGGAGTTGTCGTAACGCACCGAACCCGTCGCGTCATCGAGCTTGGTGAACGCTCCGGTGACCGCAACGGAGAACGGCAGCGTGCCCGTCTCGCCTTGCGTAAACGCGGCCCGGTTGAAGCCGAACTTCGCATCGTTCATCAGCGTCGGGCTGAAGGTGTGCTGCACGCCAACCACGATGTTCGGCGTCGTCAGCGTTGTAAATCCAAGCCCCGTCAAATCACCGGGCGATACCACAGCGTAGTGGTCCGTAGCGTAGCGAATGAAGGCATTCGTGCGCTCATTCACCCGGTAGTCCACTCGCGCCAGGCCGGAGTCTTCGCGGTCGGTCGAAGGCGCGTTGCCATACCAGGTTACGGCGTTCGCATTGCCCGCAATCGCGGCGGTGCCAACCGGATACTCGTTCAGGATGGTTGCAAGCGCGGGCGACTTCGCCAGCACCGCCGCCCGAAAGCTTGCGCTCGGCACCGTGCCCGTCACCGAGAGATTCTGCGACTGCCGAAGCGACTCCCAGTTCACGAAGAAGAACAGCTTCTCCTTCAACAGCGGGCCGCCAAGGTTAGCGCCGAAGTTGTTCAGATGAAGTGTGGGCACCGTAGCCTTGGTGTTCCAGGGCGTCGCGTCGAAGTACGTATTGCGCAGAAACTCCCACGCCGACGCATGGAACCTGCTGCCTCCGCTCTTCGATACGAGTTCAATCTGCCCGCCCGGCGTTCCACCTTGGTCCGCGCTGTACGCCACGCTGTTGGCGCGAAACTCCGCAATCGACTCTGTCGAAGGCTGCAGCCGGATAGCCACCTTCTCATACTGGTGGTTGATGCCCGAGTTGTCGATACCATCGAGGTGCCAGTTGTTATCTTCGTCCGAGAGTCCGCCGAAGCGCACCTGGTCCTGTGTTCCCGTGCCGGAGTCGATCGCGCCCGGCACCAGCGCCACCAGCCCTACGTAGTTGCGGCCGTTCAGCGGAATCTCCGTTGCCTGCGAGCCATGAACGACACCGCCAATCTCAGCCGACGACTTTGAAAGACCGCCATCAGCCGGAGTAACCTCCACGGTCGTCGCAACCCCCGCGACATCCAGCGAAACCGACAAGCTGCGCGTCTCGCCAACATCCAGCCGCAGGTCCTTCACCTCGCGCCTGCTGAACCCGGCCCCATCAAAGGTGACCTTGTAAGTCCCCGTCGCCAGCGAGGACACCGTGTATACGCCCGAGCCGTTGGTCTTGCTGTGGATCTCGGTTCCAGTGGCGGACGAGGTAACAGTGATGTCGACAGCGGCCACACGGCCGCCCGTGCTGTCGGTCACAGTTCCCGTAATCGTTGCGCGATCGGTCTGGGCAAACACCGTGACCGAGCACAGGAGCAGCAGAGCGAGATAGATGCGTTTCATCGTGGAACTCCTTTCAGGAATGCGCCGGTTTACGGCTGGTAGAGAGCGTCTTTACTCTTGATCTGGGCCTGGATCTCATCGCGAATCTGTACGCCGATCTTCAGTGCGTCGGCCTCGCTGGCTGCCTTATCGAACGGGACCTCCATCACCACGAAGCCGCCATCGATGTCGCCGCCATGCACGTCCGTAATCGGCAGCAGCAGATCGTAGATGCCTTCCTTCTCAATGCGCACCGCGATCGCCTTGTGCTGCGCCAGCTTCTCGAGATCGCCGGGCGAAGACTTCTTACCCACCTTGCTCGGCGTATCGCTGGCGATGATGACGTTGTCGGTCGCCGCAGGAGGCACTGCATGAAGACCCAGCTTCTTGATCTCGCTATGCTTGGCCTTCTCTTCTGCGATAAGGCGAGCTGCCGCAGGTGCATCTACGTGGATGTAGTTCGCGGGCAGCGGGGAAGGCTGCTGGAACATACCGCCCAACAGGGCGATCACTGCAATGCTGTGTGCTGCAAACATAGCGAATCCTCTTTTCTTGTGCTGTTAGAAACGGAACGTCTAAGAACTTGTTGAAGTCCCCGGCCTTGCTTAGAGACCCGATCTCGCTTGTGGATCCGGTCTTGCTTAAGGGCACGGCTTCAGCCGTGCCGTAAGAGCGTTATCTGCAATGGGCCTCTGGCCCCTGAGGTACGCGATCTTTCACGCGCCCTCGAACTCCTATGGGTTCACCCGATAAACCAGCAACCCAGCATCGTCGATCACGTTCTTCGGATGGACCGCATAAAACTGCTTCAGCGAAGGCACCAGCAACGACGTCTTCGCCCCGTTCGTCGGCAGCCTCAGAATCTCCGTGTACTTGTCCGCAGCATCCTGGTGGAAGATGCTCAAACCTTGCGTGCCGCTCACATAGATCCGCTTCGAGGCAACATCGTAGGTCATGTCGTCGTTGTTGTCCGCGCACGGCAACTGGCTCACGACCTTGCCATCCTGATCGAAGACATAGAACATCCCCGGCTTGCGCCCCGCGACAAAGACACGCTGATTCTTCACATCCACCGCCAGCGCCGTATTGCGGTTCAGCCCCGGCGTGGTCCACGTCGTAATAAGCTTCTGGGTATCGAGGTCGTAGACCCCAATCTCAGACTTGTCGCGGATGTTCACATACAGCCGATGGTGCACATCATCCACACCCATGCTCTCCACGTTGTTGCCGGGCACGCTGAAGTTCGCATCCAGCAGCTTGCTCTCATCCACCGAGAAGATCGAGATCGTTGAGTCCGGCAGATTCGCCGAGACGCCGCCGTTGCCGATGTACCAAAGCCGCTTCGTCGCGTCGTAATACGCTGCATCCGGCGAGTCGCCCTTGCCCGTCGCCGAGCCGTCGATCAACTGGATGCGGTCGATGCGATGGAAGTCCGTCGCCGCAATCACGATCAGCGAAGAGTCGCCGCCATCGGCCACCAGCAACTCGTCCTTTTCCGGAGCGAACGCAAGCGAGTGCGGCGTCTTGAATCCTGGAATACTCTGCAGATGCTCACCCGTGTGCAGGTCGAACATCTCAACGGAATGATGCACCTCAGCCGAAACGAAGAGGTGACTACGCTTCATGTCCACGGCAAAGTGGTCGAAATCTCCCGTAATCTCAGGCAGCGCGGTCGCATGAATCTGCGTCAGCGGCCCTTGCTGCGCCGTTGCATCTACAGCCACTGCGAACCCAAGCATTGCGGTCGTCAAGGCGATTGCAGTATGTGCGAAGCTCTTGCGCATCCGTGCTGAAAAAATCATGTCGTCCATCCTTCAAACAGAGGTGTCGGAAGCCCGCGGCCAATTCCACGAAGGCGCTCCTTATAAAAGCGAAGCGCACACTGGCAATCCCGATGACCCTATTCAAACCCTGCTGCCTTAGGCGAGCCTTAGGGATCGAAGCAGGTCACAGAGAATTCACAAACGACGTGCAGACTGTTCACATGGCTGGCCTGTGAGGGTTTATGAAGCTTCTGGTAGTCGAAGACGACAAGCGCATAGCCCACATCCTGAAGCAGGGCCTCCTCGAAGATGGCCACAGCGTCTTCGTCTCCCATCGCGGAGACGAAGGTCTGGAACTCATCACAAGCCAGTACTTCGACGTCATCGTCCTCGACGTCATGCTTCCCGGCAAAGACGGCCTCAGCATCGTCAAGCACGCACGCCAGGCGAAGTGCGATGTTCCCATCCTCATGCTCACCGCGCGCGACGCCATGCCCGATGTCGTCCGCGGCCTGGACTCAGGCGCCGACGACTACATGACCAAGCCCTTCCAGCTTGAAGTCCTGCTCGCCCGCGTGCGCGCCATGGGCCGTCGCGGCCAGGTCCCGATGCTGGACCAGATACAGGTCGGCGACCTCCTGCTCGACCGCAGCCAGAAGGTCGCGCGCCGCGGCGACCGCGAAGTTCCGCTCACCCGCAAGGAGTTCGCCTTGCTGGATCTGCTGATGCGCCGCGCGACCCAGGTCGTCTCGCGCGCTGAACTCATCGAAGCCGCCTGGGGATTCGAGACCGACGTCAGCGACAACACCGTCGACTTCCACATGCACAGCTTGCGCAGCAAGATCCGCCAGCCCGGTGCGCCCAGCCCCATTCGCACTGTACGCGCGCAGGGCTATCACCTGAGCATCGCCGAATGAGCCTCAACCTCCGCTCGCTCCGAGTCCGTCTCTGCCTCTGGTACGTGCTGCTCAGCATGGTCTGGATGAGCGCCCTCGGCATCTTCTCCTACATCTACCTCAGCCACGCTCTCGCAAGCTCCCGCGAGCAGACCATGCAGCGACGCGAGACCCGCATGATTCACTTCATCAAGGAAGAGCCATTCCTCGCACCCGGCACGCCGCTAGCCGTGCAACTGCATCACTTCATGCTCGTCAGCCCCGACACCGACCTCCTCGAAGTCTCAAGACTCGACGGCACGCCCATCTACATGAGCCCCAACGGCGGAGGCCGCATCCCCTGGACAGGCGACGCCTGCAAAGATCCCTGCTTCAACATCGTTCACCTGGACAGACACACTTTCCGCACCCTGCAGCACATCGCCGACCTAGAAGGCTATCCCGTCCGCCTCACCATGGCCGGCGTCATGGACGAGCACTACGACATCCTCAAGATGGTCGAGACCTCCTACCTGATCTTCCTTCCACTCATGCTCCTCGCCGCCATCGCCGGCGGCTTCATGCTCAGCCATCGCGCCCTCGAACCCGTAGACCGCATCACCCGCGCCGCCCGCACCCTCGGCATCCACGACCTTCATCGCCGCCTTCCCATCGGAGCGACCGGCGATGAGCTGCAACGCCTAGCCGAAGCATGGAACGAGCTTCTCGAACGCCTCGAGCGCGCCGTCAAGGGCCTCACCCAGCTCACCAGCGACGTCTCCCACGACCTCCGCACCACCATCACCGTCATGCTCGCAACCACGCAACTTGCTCTTAGCCGCCCACGCTCCAACCAGGAGTACCGAGACTCTCTACAGACCATCATGGAAGAGTGCCAGTCCACCGCCGCTCTGCTCGACGACCTCCTCGCCGCCGCCCGCGCCGACACCCCTCAGCAACAGATCGAGCGCCGCCCCGTCGATCTCAGCGACGTCATCCAGGAAGTCTGCGGCCATCTGCTCGCCCGCACGGAGATGAAGCACCAGCAACTCACCGTATCTTCAGAAGACGACCTCTGGATCCTCGGCGACGCCTCGCTCATCCGCCGCCTCGTCACCATCCTGCTCGACAACGCAATCAAGTACACCGGCGAACACGGCAGCATCGCCATCGAACTCCGCGCCTCTGGCACCGCCCACATCCTTGAAGTGCGCGACACCGGGGTCGGCATCCCTCAGGAGGAGATGCCCCGCATCTTCGACCGCTTCTATCGCATCGACGCCTCACGCAACCGCTCCGAGGGCGGCAACGGCCTCGGCCTCGCCATCGCAAAGTGGATCACCCTGGCCCACGACGCCACCATCCACGTAGAGCCCGGCAAGACAAGCGGCACTGTCTTCCAGGTCCGCTTCCAATCCATCCCCGCTTCAGATGCAATCCAGGTCGCCTGACCTCTAGGATGCTCATAACGCGATAAATCAAGCAAAATTTTGCAACGCTTGCTCGTTTCGTGCTAACTTTCATCAACACCAAGTAAAAATCTGCTGTTTGCCCGTAAGGGCATCCGTTTCTCTTGGCTGACCGCGCCGGCTCCTCGATGAGCTAACCCGTGACTCCATTTGAGCTACGAAACAACTCTCCGTTAGGGAGAGGCAGCGCCCCCGCACCCAAATCTGATCGACACAAGCCGGAAGAGTTGAGAGAGGACAAGATGAAAATGAAACTTCTCAGGATGTTCTTAGGAATCACCGTTGCCCTTCTATCGACAGCGCAACTCGCCCAGGCACAGACCGTAACGGGTGCGATCACCGGAACCGTGACGGACCCTAGCGGGGCCGTCGTCGCCGGGGCCCATGTGACCGCCCATAGTATCGGGACTGGAGTGGACTCCAGCACGACCACGAACGGCAGCGGATTTTATCGAATTGAGTTTCTCCCAATCGGCCGGTATAGCGTCGCCGTCGAAGCGGATGGCTTCAGCAGAACTTCGCTTCCGGCATTCGACCTGGAAGTTCTGCAGACAGCCAATCTGAATGTGAAGCTGGCTGTGGGAAGCTCATCCTCGACGGTCGAAGTCTCCGAGGCTGCAGCCCCGATCCTGAACACGAACGACGCCACCCTTGGCACCACCTTCACGGCGAATGCGATCCAGAATGTTCCACTGAACGGGCTGGATTTCTCGGCGCTCACACTGTATCTTCCCGGCGCTGTCAACACTGCGGGCACCAGCGGAACGACCAGCATTGAGCGGAGTACGTCGTGGCAGGACACCCCCAACGTGAACGGGAACCGTGCGCAATCGAACAACTACACGCTCGATGGCATCGACATGAACGAGACGTTCAACAATGTCATCTCCTACAGCCCGGCACCCGAAGCGCTCGAAGAGATCAAGGTGCTGACGGCCAACTCACCCGCCGACTACGGCAACGTCAATGGCGGCGGCATCGTCAGCGTTCTCAAGAGCGGCACAAACAGGTTTCATGGTTCGGCCTACGGCTACGTCCAGGACTACCGGATCAACGCCAACTCCTGGACCAACAACAATCAGGGGATTCCAATCAATCCCTTCTCGCAGTCGCAGTTCGGCGGTTCGTTCGGTGGTCCGATCTTGCATGACAAGCTGTTTTTCTTCGTTGACTACCTCGGAGCGCGTTATCACAAGGGCGGCGTGCAGTCTGTGAGCGTGCTCTCCGCGGCGATGCGGAATGGAGATTTCTCAGCTCTGCTGTCCGGTTCCAATCCGATCCAGCTTTATGACCCAGAGAACAACTTCGCACCCTACGCAGGAAACCTTGGTGTTCCCATCAACAACCCAGTCGCAAAGTATCTGTTCGCCAATACGGCGATCTATCCGCTTCCGAATGCAACACCAACCGATGGCATCATCGCCAACAACTACCAAGGCACGGCCCGGACCTTCAAGGCCAACAACCAGGGCGATATCAAGGTGGAGTACGACCCGGGCAAGAACGATAAGCTTACAGCCTTCTACTCCATGTCCACGGCGTACGACGGAACTGCGGCGGTGCTGGCGATAACCTTTCCCGGGGTGAACCTCTATCCCACGAAGATCATCGGCGGCAACTGGGTGCACATCTTCTCGCCGGCGATCGTCAATTCGGCCCGTCTGGGCTTCACGCGGACTGACTGGAACGTTGGCCTGCCCAGCGATCCAACGGGAACTTTTGGTACATCGGGAGATTCGAAGGTTGGCATCGGCTTCACGGATCAGGCTTATAACGGCTTTACCGGGCAGATCATAAGCGGGGGCGCGACCAGTGTCGGGAACCAGGCACTGAACAACGGCACGATCATCGACAACACCTATAGCTACATCGACAACCTCACCTGGCAACACGGTCTGCACTATCTGAGCATGGGTGTGCAGGCGCTTCGCTATCAGCAGAACTATCCGACCAGCAACAATAGCGGATACCTCGGCAACCTGAACTACACTGGCGCTTTTACCAGCAACGGGGCCGGCAGCGGTGGCTATGGTGCAGCGGACTTTGTCCTTGATCGTGTGCAGTCGGCACAGGCCACGCTTACCAGCAGCAACGTAGGTCAGCGCCAGTGGCGTGCAGCGGGTTACATCAACGATGACTTCAAGTTCCGCCCAAACCTGACCTTCAACATCGGGTTGCGTTATGAGTTCGATCAGCCATGGATTGAGTCGGGGAACAGACAAGGAAACATCGATGTGGCAACCGGTCAGCCGCAGTATGCCGACCATGTGCCAGTTGGCGCACCTGCCGGATCAGGCGTCTGCCCGACCAAGGGCTGTTACAAATCCAATTACCGGCAGATCATGCCGCGAATTGGATTTGCCTACCAGGTCAACGATCGCCTCGTCGTGCGCGGCGGTTACGGCGCAACCAGCTTCTACGAAGGCAACTCATCCAATCAGCGTCTTACTTCGGTGACACCGTTCCTCTCTGCGGTAAACGTCTCGGTGAACTCGCCACAGGTTGGCGCAGTCACGGTAGCTCGCACCGCGGAACAGGGCTTCACTGGGGGTACGACGTCGAGCGCCGGCACCTATGACGTCTATCCGCAGAATATTCAACCCGCCTATGTCCAGGAATGGAGCCTGACCACGGAGTATGCCCTGACTCGTACCACTTCGCTACAGGTAGGTTACGTCGGCGAACAGGGGCAGCACATCGAGGACTACGGCAACCTCAACCAGTACAAGGTCAATGGCGATCCCACCTCCGCTCCGTACTACAACAACCAGTATCTCGGCATCAATGGTTCGGCCGGCGCGCTTGGCGTAGGCTCGAACTCCCTGCTCATCACGGAGTCGCGTGCCATGATGAACTACAACGCGCTGCAGGCGGTCCTGCGTCAGCGTGCCACGCAAGGGTTGGAGTTCACCCTGAACTACACCTACGGCAAGGCCATGACCAATAGCCTTGGAAACTATGGGTTGAACGTGAACGGATATAGCGGCGCGTTCCAGAACTACTACGACAGCTCCGCGGACTACGGTCCAGCCGGATACGATGTAAAACACAACGTCTCGGGTACCGGTGTCTATGCACTCCCTGTCGGCACTGGAAAGAGATTCCTCTCTGGAGCGAACCGATTGCTGGATGAGGCTATCGGCGGGTGGAAGATTGGTGTCGCTGGGGTTGGATACACGGGCTTCCCGGAGACCGTCACTACGGGCCAGACCAACGGTGCCGAAATCACTGGCTCTTCAAACAATTCCAACAGCTACGGCGCGGCTCGGGTAAACCAGCTTCGCAAACTGAAGGTCGTCAATCGGAGCATCAATAACTGGTTCGGCACTGATGCTTCGGCAACGCCCTGCCTCACGGCTGGCGTCGACAATGGAGTCTGTGCCTTCGGTGCTCCGGCAAACAACGTATTTGGAAATTCGAAGAATGGAAGCGTGCGGGGCCCCGGATATCTGAACGTAGATATGTCCGCCTTCAAAGACTTCCGTGTCTACAAGGAGCAGTCGTTGGGCTTCCGCTTCGATGCGTTCAATGCGTTCAACATTGTGAGCTACGGAAATCCGGACACGGTCATCACAGACAGCACCTTTGGCCAGATCGCGAGTCAGGAACAGATCCGGTCCCAGGAGCGGCGGTTCCAGTTCTCCGCAAAATACGCATTCTAGCTACTGCCGGCCGAGCTCTTTTATCTTCGGCTTCGCTGTGAATGTTCAACCTCAACTCTTCAAACAGCCGGGCCTTCGCTGACCAGAATCTTCTCAGCGGAGGCCCGGCCATGAGTGGAATACCGCGACCGGGCAGGCATGCAACTAGAGATCTGTGTTGATTCAGTGGAGTCGGCGATTGCGGCGCAACGTGGGGGTGCACAGCGAGTGGAGTTGTGCAGCGCACTCTCGGAAGCTGGGCTTACCCCAAGCATCGGCTTGATCCGCGCCGTACGGAAGGCCGTCAACATTGGACTCTACGTAATGATTCGACCGCGCGGAGGCGACTTCCTGTACTCCGAGGAGGAGCTTGAAGTCATGCGCGAGGACATCCTCCAGGCTGCCGAGAGCGATGCTGACGGGGTGGTCTTTGGTCTTCTGACCCGGAGCGGCGATATCGATCTGGAAAGAACGCGGAAGTTGGTCGATCTGGCTCGACCGATGGAAGTTACGTTTCATCGGGCCATCGATATGGCGCGCAATGCGGACGCCGCCCTGGAGGATGTCATTCAAAGCGGCGCGGATCGGCTCTTGACCTCGGGCAGCGCTCAGAGCGCTTTGCTGGGAGCTCCCCGCATAGAACGTATGGTCCGGAAGTCCAGGGGCAGGATAGATATTATGGTCTGCGGCGGAGTGAGAGCCGAAAGTGTTCAGGAGATTGCTTCGAACACAGGTGCAAGTCAATTCCATGCAGCGGTGCGGCAAGAGGTTGGAAGTCTGATGGCGCATCGGCCTGAGTCTCTTCATCTGGGCATGTCGGCCACGGATGACTACTCGCGCAAAGTTGTTCTGATTGACGATGTCGTGAAGTTGCGCACCGCTTTGGACGCATTGGCAGGAGCTGAGCTTTCGCGCTCGGGAGAGTAGTGCCATCGTGAAGCGCCCTGGCCTGATGCAACCTTTGACATCCATGAAATGCAGCCCTATCCACGGACCAGGGTCAATCAAGTCGAGCAGAACAGTTCCGGGATTTGAGTGCAGCCCGTCGCCTGCCTGAGGCCCTTGGAGTACATGACCGGCCGTGCTGTGTGATACCCCTGGACGATCTCGAATCCTTCATGAAGCGCAACTTCGTATTCGTCTACCGTCTCGATCTTTTCCGCGATGAGGCGAACCGGCCTGCCTCCCAGGTAATCCAGGATCTGTCTGCGTGCCTGGCTGTCTGAGAGGCGGAAGTCAACCTTAATGTAATCGGCCAGATCCACGAGTGCCCCAATCCGGCAGTTAAGTTGAAAATCGTCCAGCGCAATCTGATAGCCAAGAGACTTGAGATGCCGGCATGCGGCGATGACCTCTTCGTCGGGTTCGACGGTCTCGAGAACTTCGATGACAACCGGAGTTGCGAGGCGTTCCAGGAGACCAGCCACCAGCACCTGACGCGGACAGTTCAAGAAGATTGGGCGCCCGTCGGCGAGCTTGTGCAGCTCCGGAAAGCTCCAGTTTTTCATGATGGACTGCGTCGCATGATCGGCGTCGCCGGTGAAGCGATTCTCCCGTCCCGAACGGTGCAGGACTTCGTACCCGAAGACCCCTCCGTCGCGACTGAAGAGGGCTTGAAGAGCAACAAAGGAGGGGAGAGCTTTCTCGTGAGAGTGCCCGAACTGCTCTTCAGCCCAATACGCCGCGGTTTTGACCGGCGCGGAAAGGTGAGACCGTCGGGATTGCACATTGAGGGTGTTCATGAGGCCCACGTCCGTCGTCTTGCGAGCGGTGCCGTGAACACGAACGTCCAACCCATGCCGGCAGCTCTGGAGGCGATCCCATCGACAATTGCCGGGGCTGGTCCTAGGAAGATTTCCCTCATTCGTCTCCGCCTTTCGAGTAGCTGTGTGCCAAGCCTCCGCTCTCGCGTTGTATCGAGCCCGATGCAGTCTGTACTGAGCCGGCGGAACTTCCCCGGGGAGGCCCCCCCTGAGGAACCGGAGGTAGGCGGCCATCCGAAGAGCGCATCCTCCTGCCCACCTGTCCCCCTCATCATTCATCTGCGGTCCATATGCCCTGCCGTCGGCGATTGAAGAGACTGGTTCGATAGGATCATGGTCTTCTTCGATAGGATCATGGTCTTCGGTTTACCGGGAATGTTCGAAACTGTATGTTTCCAGGAAAACATCAAGCTGTTCAAAATAAAGCCGTTGCCATGCCCCGAATGGGGGAGTTTGCGGTGCTGAGAGGAAGGTTTGCGGCTCGTGGCGTCTTGAAATCAGGATGCAGAGGTGTCCGCGTGGCCGCGGGCCGGGTCAATCGTGCCTTCGGTTACGGAGATCTGGGCTTCCCGGACTGCCGGCAGCGTTGCCGCTATCGATGGTGAAGATCAGCCCTTAGGATGGAAGTCCTACGCGATGCAGAAAGCTTTGGAAGCGCGGGTCCGAGCGTAACGGATCGAGGCATGGATCGATCTTGAGGTAGGTAAGCCCCTTGTCTCGCGTCGCGAGAGAACTCTCCAAAGCAGAGAACGCCTCATCTTTCTTGCCAAGGCCGGCGTACACGAGCGCTATCTCGTATCTGCCAACGCCGGTCTGCCGGACGCTATCCTGCAGCTTCGAGATGATCTCCAGAGCCTCTGCCGATCTTCCCATCCGCGCGTAGACGTTGCCCATATGTCCGAGAGCGTGGGGAGCCGGACCCAGTTTCTGGAACTGTAGAATCGCCTCGTTGTACATACCTTTCTCGGCGTAGATATCTCCGAGAGGAAACGGAGCCTCAAGCGGCGACTGTGGCAGCGTGGACGCTCGATGCATCTGGGCGAGCGCCTCGTCGTACTGGCGGGCGAAGTAATAGCTAAATGCGGAGTCTATGAAGGCACGGCTGGAGACAGGATCAAGCTGCAAGGCCAGTTTAGACTCGGCAATTGCGTCTTCGAGACGACCTAACCGCTCCTGATGATTGGAATATGCCCAAAGAACTGGCGCAGAGTTGGGATTGAGTTCAAGCGCCCGCTTGAGCTCCTTCTCCTGGGTGTTCCAATCCCAATCGAGATTCATCGCGGCGTTTGCAAGTTCAACGTGCCCCGCCGGAAGAGCATCGTCGAGTTCGATCGCCTTGAGGGCCTCGGCCTTTTGGTGAGAAAAGGCCTCCGCATAGGGCATCCAACCCGCCTCGCCCATCCATCCATAGCTGTTGGCCAGAGCGGCATGGGCCTGTGCATAATTCGGGTCCTCGCCGATCGCCCGCTGGAGGTATCCGATAGCGTCTTTTGGGTCACCACTATTCAAGCGTTCCACAGCCAACAGGTAGTCATCCTGGGCTGCGGGTTCGATCCTGCGGGCGCGGGCGAGTCTCGCCTGCTCCTGAGGCGTGACATTGATGCTGATCTCGTCGGCGATCGCTTGCGCCATCTCGCCCTGCAATGCCAGGACGCTCGTCAGATCACGTACGTAATTTCGTGCCCAAATATGACGATCGGTCTTGGCATCGATCAACTGGGCCGTGATCCTCACCCGATTGCCTTCGCGGAGTACGGATCCTTCCACAACTGCATCGACACCGAGTTCGTGGGCGATCTCCGGCAGTGTCTTTTTCGTATTCTTATAGCTCATCGCCGATGTTCTGGAGATAACACTCAATGCTGAGATCTGGCCCAGATCAGCGATCAGCTCCTCCGTCATGCCATCAGAGAAGTAATCCTGATGGGCATCGCCGGAGAGATTTTGAAGAGGTAGGACCGCGATAGAGTGAATCTCTCCTTTGGAGAGGAACCCCGAGGAGCGCATATGGATCACGACGTAGACCGCGATCAAAGTCAGCGCGAGGCCAGTCAGGAGACCGGCTAAAAGGTGTCGGGAGCGGTGTGTCGGCCTGGCATTGATATGGATATGTGCCGGAGCTTGTTCCCCAGGTGACTCCTCCGAGATGGCGAGCAGCTCTGCGGCCGGAGGAGATGGCTGAGGAACTGGCACTTCATCCAGCTTCTGCGGCTCCTTGCGAGACTCCCAGTAAAAAGTTGGCACATAGGTTCCGGACGGAAGCTCGATCCGGATCGTCCGAGGCTCTTTGGATTGGAGGTAGTACTGAGCCAGCTTCCGCCGGACCTCCGTGGCCTTGACCCGGACCACAGCGTCGTTTGCCGTGTCATAGTCGATGGGTCGACCGAACATCTCGGCCCCGATCATCCGTTCGCGCAGGTTGTCGATACGGCCGGCCAGAGAGTGCTCTACAACGAGCCGCAGGAAATCCTGCGCGCGCTTGCCGCCAGCAAATGTAGAGCTCGAAATCACCTCTTGCAGGTGAGCCCGTATCAAGCCAATGTTGTCTGGATTGAGATCGGCCACTTTCGAATCTGGATCGGGGGTCAACATGGCGCTCTCAATCGATGCCTCAGGGGAGTTTCTCTTCTGCGAGGAGCATCATACTGCGGTTCTGCCGATTTGGCTGCGCTTGACACGCCACCGTCTACTCTTCGTCGCCTGACCGATGTCTTGCACCAGTCGGACTGTTAGTGTAGCGCAACGATCTCCGGGGTTGGATCGTCGCAGACTACCCACGCGGATTGCGGTTGGCCTCTGTCGTGCCATCTAGAGGATGTTGCCAAAAGAATAGTTATGGAACCGGCTCATCGCGTCGAGATCCACGATCTGCGTCACGCCTTTGCATCTTGGTCCATACAAAACGGGGGCGATCTCTACGAACTTGCCACGCTTCTCGGCCATGCAAATAGGCTCTCTACCTCAAAGCAAATACGCGATGTTAGACGTTATTGAATGCCCTTGAGGAGATACGTGGCGGAAGAGGAGGGATTCGAACCCCCGATACCCTTTCAGGTACGCCAGTTTTCAAGACTGGAGCCATCAACCACTCGGCCACTCTTCCGTATCTCAAGTCTAGTCGACCACGCAACGCCCGCCAAGCCTGCCGCGCAAAATATAGCTCTGACTATGTCGCACCATGACCAGCTCCTTTGCTTCCAAATATGATGGGCCACAGCCGTTGCATGTTGGGCCAGAGCCTTTCGCTTCAATTACAGGGCCAGTCAACAGTGATCCTTGCCTTTGCTTCCAGGTAAGCCAAGGCTTCAGCCGTGGCAACCCGCCTCGCCAAAGAAGCGGGGATCTAGCCCCTGTGGTATGCCTTCCCTGATTCAGCGCATGATCTTTCATCCCTCACCGCTCATCAGCCCCACTACCCACAAACAATGCGCCGACAAACCCCTCGAAAGCGTCTAAAGTTCTAGCAGGAACATGGCAACCGCGAACATCCCCACTCCCGAGACCGCCTCACCCAGCCCAGCGTCGGGCCGGGCCGCCCGCATGCGCCGCAGCTCCTTCGAGCGCACCCTCGCCAGCGCCCGCAAAACCATGATGTTCAGCGAGGTCCTCCAGCTCGCCTACGACAGCTTCAAGGCCAGCAAGGTCCGCTTCCTGCTCACCATGCTCGGCATGGTCATCGGCTCGGCCTCCATCGTGCTCGTCGTTACCCTCGGCCTCACCGGCAAGGAGTACGCCCTCAATCTCATCTCCTCCATCGGCCCCAACATGATCGAGATGCAGTACTCCGGCGGCAGCATCGCCGGCCCCGACAACACCACCAACCCCGACTTCATGACCCGCGAAGACATGCTCGCCGTTCAGGAGCAGGTCCCCGGCCTCGCCGCCGCCTCGCCCATGCTCGAGGAGCACGACAACGTCAGCATCGGCGACGGCCTCACCAAGAACGTCATGATCCTCGGCGTCTCGCCTCAATATAAGGATGTCCGCAACTCCGTTGTCGTCGCCGGCCGCTTCTTCGACGAGCAGGACGCCACGGGCCACACCAAGGTCGCCGTCCTCGTCGAACCCCTCGCCATCACCCTCTTCGGCTCAGCCGACAACGCCGTTGGCAAGTCCCTCAGCATCCGCGGCATCCCCTTCATCATCATCGGGGTCTTCCGCGAGCGCATCAACACCTTCGGCCAGTCGGAGATCAGCGAGCAGACCATGCTCATCCCCTACACTGTTGCCCGCTACTTCACCGGCACCGACACCGTCAAAGAGATCTTCTTCTCTACCAAAAGCACCAGCTCCGTAACCACCGCCGCCGCCCAGATACTGAAGATCATCCAGGGCCGCCACCGCGCCTCGTCGGTCTACAAGGCCTTCGTGATGACCCCCGTGCTCGAGCTGATGGGCAAGATCGCCAACATGCTCACCCTGGTTCTCACCCTCGCTGCAGGAGTCACCCTGATCGTCAGCGGCGTCGGCATCATGAACTCCATGCTCGCCAACGTCCAGGCCCGCGTCAAAGAGATCGGCATCCGCAAGGCCCTGGGCGCAACCAGCCGTGAGATCCGCCTCCAGTTCCTCACCGAAGCCGTCTTCCTCTCACTTTCCGGAGGCGTGGTCGGCACCCTGATCGGCCTTGCGATCCCGTTCTCCGTCCGTTTCTTCACGCCCTTCGCGATCCCAGTAGACTGGCTCTCCGCCGTGGTAGCCCTCGCCACCTCGATGATCGTCGGCATCGTCTTCGGCACCCTCCCCGCCAACCGGGCCGCTCGCCTCAACCCCGTCGACACCCTCAAGTACGAGTAACCTCGCCACACAGAGGAGTGACTCCCGTCCGCCGCAAAACACGAGACGCGCGTCCAGGGGATCGGTCTTCAAGAGCGCCGTCACTTCAGATCAATGACTAGGTCTGTTCTCCTCAATTGAGAGCTTCGGCGGATTATTCCGATGAGCCGACTTTCTGTTAGTAGTCCTGGTCAAGGTAAATGCATCTCATCGGCCGTCCGTTCCCGGGGATCACCGTCGATCTGTCTCAAGCCAATCTTGACGACTCGCTCGACATGGCCAGCCGCCGTATAGCGCCACGGATCGACTCCACAGCGCTTCTACCGGCGACCGCGCCAGCAGCCCGCACAGCCCTGCTGAGACGCCATCAAAGCGTGCGATCCCTCGACGCGCCGTTACGCGTCTCCAGAGACCGCCCGCCTTGCAGGACCTCTTGCTACCTCACGGCTGGTACTGCCACATGTCGTTGAGATAACCCGACGTTCCTAGTGAGTCACGTCCGTCTCCGCCGAAGAGCCAGACCTTTGCTGACGAATCGGTCCAGATCATCGCGCCGTGCCGTGATCCGACCGCGTTGGTGGGAGCTGCCGTACCCAGTGTCCCGTAGACGCCAGGTGATCCCCCTGGAACTGCCGGGTTGCTATCGTGCGGAATCGCCTCGCTGCCGCTCATCCACGTCCAGCTTCCCGGATTTCCTTCTGCGCCCGGAGTGTACTTCCAGAGATCGTTCAGATCTCCGTACGTTCCGGCCCAGTCGTAACCCATTCCACCAGACAGCCACAAGTTGCCCGACGCATCGATCCAGTACACCGCGCCAAACCGTGCTCCAGGAGTGTTGGCAGCCGCTGTCGTTCCCAGTATGCCGTAGACGCCAGGCGCACCGCCGTTCGAGGTGTACGGACTCGTGCTGGCCCCAATGACGTTGCTGCCACCCATCCACGTCCACTCGCCCATCGAGCCCAGTCTTGGATTGAACATCCAGAGATCGTTGAGAAATCCCGTCGTTCCAACCGAGTCCTTACCCAGCCCGCCAAAGAGCCACACATTGCCGGACGAATCGATCCAGCTCATGCCATAGCTTCGTCCGCCAGGGAAGTTCGCGGGATCGGCCACCCCAAGCGTCCCGTAAACTCCCGAGGATCCGACGACGATACCCGGAGCGATGCCTTGATTGCTGCTAGTTCCGCCCATCCATGTCCATGCCCCCGCCGTCGCGTTAGCTCCCGGCGTGTACTTCCATAGGTCGTTCAGGTAAGTGTCCCCGTTGATTGAGTCGGCTCCCTCTCCACCGAACAGCCAGAGGTTTCCCGACGCATCGGTCCAGGTGACCCCGCCGTATCGGCCTCCCGGAAGGTTCGCGGGGTCGGCGACGCCCAGCGTCCCGTAGACACCGTTAACACCCGAGAAGTCGCGGGATACATTGTTCCCTCCCATCCACGTCCATTCACCGTTCGTCCCGAGTGTTGGGTCAAACTTCCAGAGATCGTTCTGAAATCCATAGTTCCCCACCGAGTCGATACCATCACCTCCGAAGAGCCAGAGGTTTCCCGAAGCATCCGTCCACCGCATCATCTCATCGCGGCCTCCGGGGACGTTTGTGGGCGAAGGCGTTCCAAGCGTTCCGTAGACTCCAGGTTGACCGGCTGCATATTGGCTGGATATCGGAGGGGCAAGCACATTGCTGCCCGTCACCCACGTCCATTCCCCGCTCGTACCCAGCTTGGGATCAAACTTCCACATGTCGTTGAGCTCTCCATCGGCTCCCTGGGAGTCCGAACCACTTCCACCGAAGAGCCAGAGATTGCCCGAAGCGTCTGTCCAGCTTGCGGATTGATTGCGCCCTGAAGGAATGTTGGCCGCACCCGGTGTGCCGAGCGTGCCATAGACTCCCGGCTGGCCTCCGTTGAAGCCAAGGACATCGCTGCCAGCGACCCACGTCCAGTCGCCCACGCAGACGATATTGACGCTGGAGACATTGGCCGTAGCCGTGCCACTGCCATTCGAAACCGCACAGCTTTCGCCGGCGGGCTGCGTAAACACCGTCACAGAGTACGCGCTATTGCTGGGGAGGGCAGTAGCGAAGGTAAAGTGAGTGGCGTTTGCGTCCACCGTCAGGTTGTCGCCGCCGTTATCTTCGAGGACCAGCCCTGCCTTGCCGAGTCCCGTAATGACGCCATTGATGGTGAACGACTGCGAGCAGACCACGCTCACGTTGGTGACATTGCCGGCAACCGAACCGCTGCCGTTGGTGACCGCGCAGACCTGGCCCGTAGGCTGGGTCAGTACGGTGACCTTGTAGGCGCTGCCCAAGCCAACCGGAGTCGCGAAGACGAAGCTGGTGGAGTTTGCGTTCACCGTCAGGTTGTCCCCGCCTTCATTCTGGAGCACCAGTCCCGATCCGGTAAGTCCGCTGATCGTACCGCCGATGGTGTAAAGCTGTGCGCAGGTGATGCTCACACTTGCAACGTTGGCCGCAGCCGTACCGCTGCCGTTGGACACCGTGCAGACCTCATCGAGGGGCTGGGTAAGCACGGTCACGCTATAGGCTCCGCCGCTGCTTACCGGCGTGGCGAAGCTAAAGCTGGTGGCTCCCTGGCTCACCGTCAGGTTGTTGCCGCCATTGTCCTGCAAGACCAGCCCTGCGCCGTTGAGGCCCACAATCGCTCCTCCGATCGTGTACGTGACGGCCGGTGGAGGTGGTGCCACTTTGCCGCCTGAGCCGCACCCAGTCACAAGCATCGATGCCACAGCGAACAGGCTGGATAGACCGAATCTCATCTCACTTCTCATCTCGTTTATGACCTCTCGCAAAGAATTGGCTCGCAAAGAAAACTGACCGTCCGGTGTTAGCAACTTGTCCGGTGATTGCAATGAAGGCAGTGTGCATCGGGCAGCTCTACTGCACGGTCACCACAACGCTCGCGGTTGTGCTGATCGAGCCGCTGGCAGCCGTGACGGTAACCGTGTAGCTCCCCGCTGGAGTGCCCGGGTTCCCTGGGTTGCCAGGCGTCCCGCCGCCTGAGCCTCCGGAACCAGCGCAGCCCGTGACGCCCAGGAGCCCTGCCGTCAAGACAAGCACGAGCAGGGGAGCCCATCTCCGCCGTCGCGGCACCACAAAGAGAAGCAGGCAGCCAAGTGCGACCCCGCCGGCTCCTCTTCCGAACAGCTTGCCCGCAGGCTCGAGAGCGCCGGTGGCGCCCGTGGTGTTCAGGGTCAACGTAGCAGTCAGTGCCGAGGTCCCCGTGACCGTCGCCGTCGCCGGCACGGAGCACGTCGGAGATTCAGAAGCGGAGCTCGAGACCACACAGCTCAGCTGAACCGTGCCGGTAAATCCTCCCGTCGGGGTGATCGACAGAAGATCCGTCGCCGACTGGCCGGGAGCTGCGATCGACACCGCACCGCTGGCCGCCGACAGACCGAACGCCGGTGCGATAGGGGCAGGCTGCACAGTGAGCGGAAGGGTCAGTGTCTGCTGCAGGACACCGGAGAACGCCGTGACAGCGACACTGTAGGAACCCAGCGGCGTCGTGCTGTCGCTCGTCACCTGGAGCATCGCGTTCGACGCAACCGAGCCTAAGACCACGCTCGCGGGCAGGCTGCAGGCAGGGGCCTTGCCCGAGGGGGGTGTGGGCGTGATCGTGCAGACCAGCTGTACCGTTCCGGTAAAGGATTGGGTCGGAGTAATAGAAAGAGCGTTCGTCACCGACTGTCCCGGCGGGGCGATCGTGAGTGAACTGCTTGCGGCCGCGAGCGTGAAGCTGGGCCCTGCGGTCACCTGGAGTGGAAGCTGCACGGTCTGGCTCTGCTGACCGTTGGTTCCAGTCACCGTGATGGTGTAGCTGCCAACCGGAGTGTCGGCAAAGGCGGCGACCGAGACAGACGACGTCGCAACAGAGCTTCCATAGACAGTGGTGGCCGAAGCCTGGCAGATGGGCGTATGTCCTGTCGACGCAGCGCTCACAGTACAGGCCATGTTGACCTGTCCGGTAAAGCCACCTGCCGGTGTAATCGAGATCGTGGTCAATCCCTGCTGTGAGGCTTCGAGGACGAGAGGCTGGGTCGGTCCGCTCAAGCTGAAGCTGCCAGTCACGCCCGTAAGCGTAACCGTAGCGCCGGCGCTTGACGCCTGGTAGTTCGCGTCGCCCCCATAGCTGATATTGATCGTGTTGGAGCCTGCTGCCAGGTCAGACACCGGGATCTCAAAGGTGAATTGAATCGCCTCTGCCCCGTTCCCCTGGCTCTCGTTATTGAAGCTCGGAGGATAGGTATGGCCGTTGACGGTTGCGGTGACCTTTCCTGTCGGATACTGCGCGATGCTGTCGGTTTGTAGAAGGGCGATCAAGGTCAATGGCGGGTCGACCGGTGTCGCGGTGATGGCGTTAGGGCTCACCGTGAACGAGGTAATTCCTTTGGTGATCGTCAACGTCTGTGGCGCGCTCTTGCTCGGTGCGAAGCTCGCGTCACCCGCATAACTTGCCTGATAGGTGTAGGTTCCCGGCGAGAACGAGGTGGCTGAGATCTGAGCGACCCCAAGACTATTGATCGCGGCTGACAGTGTTGTTCCATTGCTCGAGAAGGCCACGCTGCCCGTAGCCACTCCATCAACGGTCACGTTTCCGTTGGCGTCAGTCTGCGAGTTGTTTCCATAGGGCTGTGCGCTGATGTAAGAGCCGATCCCATACGGCATCGTGCTGACTCCCTCGGTGGTCACAAAGGTGATCGGGTCATACCCGCCGAAGAAGAGCTGCGTCGTGCTGGGCTCGGCGCTGACGGTGACGCTAATGCTGTTGGAGGACTTGCTCCCCGTGTGGGTGGTGTCGCCGGAGTAGTACGCATAAGCGGTGTAGGTGCCGCCGGGCAGATCATTGGTGACGAGATTGCCGGTGCTGTCGCTCTGCAGCACTCCTGTGTCCGAGAAGCTGGCTGCACTCGTGTTGTTCGTGCTGAGCAGACTGAACTGCCCTGTCGCACCGCTCGGTGTCACTGTGGTCGTGAAATAGAGCGGCGTGCCATGCACCACGCTGATCGGCGCGGTGGAGAGCGCTCCGCTCGCTGTGCCAGCGACAAGAGTGTTGCTTGTGCTGGCGAAGCCGGTTGCCCCCCACAAGTTGATGAGCTGCGAGAGATCGACGCTGCCCAGGCCTGACGCCATGTCATAGTACGGATGGGCACCATAGCCGCTGAGAAAGTTCACCGAGTTGCAGCCATCGCAGGAGGGAGGGAAGGTCGTGCAGTCCTGCGAGCCATCCGCGCAGGAGACCGAGTTGTTCCCGATCGCAACGTCGTGAAAGGCCTGCTGATACTTGCCCGGACTGCTTGGGTCGGGGTTATAGTCCTGCGCAAGGTTATAAAGGACCGTATTCGCCTGGCCCAGGCGAGCACCTCCCTGGGACTGAGAGATCACCGCAAGCATGCCGGCGAAAGCAGGTGTCGAAGCCGAGGTGCCTCCGACCCCGCCTACATTCTGGCCATCGATCAGGTGGCCGTTCGAGTCCACTTGGCAATGGACCGCATTGCCACCGATACCATCCGTGATCGAGTCGTCGCAGAAGGCCCAAGTCGCTCCGTAAAACCCATTGGACGAGAGCAGAGATACATCCGGAATGGATCGAACGCCGGTCTGCTGGAACGCTCCTCCCGCGCCGAGCTGGAATGCGGGCTGGGCATAGCCCGTCAAGCTCTGGGAGCAGCCGCCCTGGTCATCGATGGTCCCGGGACATACGGCCACGCTGCTCAAACCACCACCGGCCGCGATGATATTGGTGAAGTTGATCCCCATCCCAACAGGCTCGTTCTGGCCGATGCCATATCCCACCACCGACGAGGAATCGTTCCAGGGGTTCTCCGGGATGTAGCTGAGAGCCGTCGCGTAGTACGGATATTGCCCTGTGCTCGCGGGGTTGACGTACGTCTTGAAGTTGCCGGGCAACTGGTAGAAGTCAGTACCTCCTACCGCGATGTTGTAAGGCGTGGAAGCGAGTCCGCTGACGGAAAGTCCCTGGGTGGCCAACGCCGGCTTATCGGGGGTGTCCCCATCGCAGCTCGCCGAGCCCGAGTCGCCCGTGGACACCGTCACGGTAATTCCCTGTGCCGCCGCCTGCTGCCACAACTCGGCCCAGGCCAGGTTGCCGCCGGGCCCTAAGTCGCGCTCGCATGTACCGTAGCTCGCACTGAGTATGTTGACTCTATTCTCTTCAAGCGCGTGCAGACCGGCCAGGATAAGACCGTCGGACAGGTCGTCCGAAGCGGCATAGTAGTACCGGATCGCGGCGCCCGGCGCGAGACCCCCTGCGATTTCGACGTCGAGCAGCGCCTCGACCGCATTGTTCCCATAGAGGACGCCCGGGTCTATGCCTCCATCGAGGATCTGCTGCGGCAGGTTGCTCGCCGCTCCGGCAGGAAGAAACGCCGTGCGGTAGTTCTGAACATCCGCCACCGCGAGCGCCGAGTACCCCAGAATTCCGATCGTCACTCCGGTTCCATCGAACGTCTGCGTCGCCGCGGGATTGAAGTTCTTGTTGGGTGTGTCGTAGATGATGGACGCATCCGCGGGAGTGACGAACAGGGCGTTCCCATTTGCCTCGGGAACCGTGATCTCGGGTTGCAGGCGGCCAGACGCGGCGTCGTAGCGAGCGGGCGCGCCCAGCACGTGCATCGGCCTGGCGTGAAAGTCGTTCATCGGGGAGACGCCGGCGATGACCGGCGCCAGCGCGGCCGGGACTTCAGGGTCCGTCGCGTTCGAGTAATGCTTCTGCTGGCCGACGCTATAGCTATGGATGCTGGTGTGGAAGGCGCTCGCCAGAGATCCGGCGGTGCCGGAGAAGAGGATCGCGTTGCGCGCTGAGGAGACCTTCTCCACCTTCAGCCCGCTGGCCTGCAGCCATTGCTGCACCGCCGCCAGATCGTTGTCCGAGATGCCGTAGGTCGCGCCGTAACTCGCCGGCGTCATCCAGTGACGATATCCAGCCGCCGCGGGATCTTGCGCATGGCTCAGGAATTGGCTCAGCTGGGCCTGCTGCTCGGCACTTCGGCGCAGCCACAGCACCATCCGGCCAGTCGACATCGAGGCGGGCACTTCGCCGAGATCCACGGCACCTCGACCCATCGGACGCGTCTGTCCTTTCAGCGCAGTACGCTCGTTCGTTACCGGCCCTCGTACGCGATCGTGCACGACGGAGGCAGCGCGATCGTTTTGGGCGAAGAGGGCATTCGATGGCGCAAGGGTGGACGCCGCAAGAAGCACCGCAATCAGACTGAGACGAAGAGAGCGCACACGGACTGGAACAAAGTTCATAGGGTTGATCCTTTGAGGAATGAGTCAGCGCTGCATGATGGGTGAAACATCAACACAAAAACATCAACATAAATCGATTTAGGTTGAAGGGCGGACGGATCATTCGCACTCTGCCAGGGAACCCGCATACATCTGCGGAGGCTATACAGCCGCAAAGTCGCTGGGCTCCCTGCACAGACACTGGGGAGGACTTAGTGCATCGGACGGATGATGACGGCGTATTGAAGCTTGCGCGGAAGCAGCTCCTGGCGCGGAAAATTTCGGACAGACGCCGGGGTCTCTGGACCGGCAGGCGGGAAAGATCTCGAGTGCTTCATGGGGAGCTCCGTGAACAGGCTGCAGCGGTGAAGAGACACATCGCTTTCACCCGTCGAAACACTGAGGGACAAAAGTGACGAGCAGACAGAGTAGCGGCGGGTCCAACGAACTAAAGGACCGGATTGCGGCCCAAGCTTCAAAACTTGTTGCAGCGACAGTGAGACGGGGGACTGACATCAGAGAAACGTTTTGTTGCAGCGAAGTCAACAAAACTTAAACTTAACTCCTTCTTAACCGGTAACCGATTTACTTTCAGCATCTTGCCAGCCCACCCCACGATCTCTTGAGCGCCTTGGGTAACTCCGGGCTGGCAAAATGCTCGCTTTTGCTATGCTGAAAGCACCATTTCATCCAAAGTCTCCCAACCCATCTGCGATGGCTACCGGTTCGACCAGTTCGAAGTTCGGATCAGAGCTGGCCTGCTGCTGCGCGATGGGAAACGCATCAAGATGGAAGAGCTGCCCTTTCAGCTTCTGCTCGTCCTGCTCGAAACACCGGGAGAGATCGTCTCGAAAGAGACGCTTCACCGCCGGCTTTGGGGCGACAGAATCTTCGGGGAACTGGACAATGGACTTCAGGTGGCCACCGGCAAACTACGCGAGGCTCTCGGAGAGAGAGCCGGTACAGCTCGTCATATCGAGACCGTAAGACGTCGCGGCTACAGGTTCATCGGCCAGGTCGAACCGCTTTTTCTCTCCCCGCCCGAAACGCCCGCCGCTCCCGGCGAAGCCTCCGCTGACAGTGCTCCGCCGCCCGGCTCGGAGTCTCCCGCTACGCCAGAGCTAAGAGAAGCGGGACGTCTCAGCCGCTTGCGCTCCAAGCCTGCCTTTGCCATCTCTCTTGTCTCTTTCCTCGTGCTTGCGGTCGCTGCTCTCTTCTTCTATCAGCACCTGCGTAAGCGCTCGGCCATCGGTTCAGCCTTGGTGGTGCTTGCCGGATTCACCAACGAATCGGGCGATGATTCGTATAACGGGCTGGGACTCGCCTTCCAGGTCAAACTCGAAGAATCGCCCTACCTCAACCTCGTATCGGAACAGAAGTTCCTCCGTCAGGTTCCCGAGCCCGCCACGGCGTCGCTCCAGCAGTTGCTGCGAGGATGTACCTCCCTCGGCGGCAAGGTCTTGATCACCGGACAGATTCTGGGCCAGCCCCCAGGCTACGAGATAAGGACCTACGCGCGGAGTTGTTCGAACGGCAGCCTGTTGACCAGCCAGACGGTCAAAGCACAGGGCCGCGACATGGTACTCGCGGCCCTGGATCAGGCGGCCGATGAGATGCGGAAGGACCTCGGTGAGCCCGACGCGTCACGCCAAAGATTCAACATGCCCCTCGCCCAGGCCACGACCTCGTCTCTCGCAGCGCTCCGGGCCTTCACCCTCGGCGAAGAGAAGCGAGCCAACGGTCAGGAGTTTGAGGCGATTCATGACTACAAGCTGGCGATCGACCTCGACCCTCAGTTCGCATTGGCCTATGCCCGCCTCGGCACGATCTACTCGAATGCCGCCGAGACGACTCAAAGCGCCGAGCAGTTCAAAAAGGCCTTCGATCTTCGGGAGCGCACCACCGACCGCGAACGGCTCTATATCGCGGCACACTTCTACTCGATCTCCGGGCAGACCCAGCGAACCATCGAGGCCTATGAGTTGTGGCTCTCTCTCTATAGTCGGGACGACTTGCCAAACAACAACCTCGCCATCGAGTACCTGGACCTCGGCGAACCGGAGAAGGCTTTGGGCTTCGCGCGCACCTCGGCAAAGCTCGACTCGGCATCCTCCCTATCCGAGGCGGTGCTCGCACGCGCGGAGCTCGAGACCGGCGAACAGGCGCAACTGCAGTCGCTCTGCAACGACGTGCAGGGCCGGCAGGGTGACAGCGCCATGCTCCATGAATCCTGCTTTCTCCTCGCCTTTCTGGGCAAGGATGACATCGCCATGCAGAAGCAGATCCAGTGGTCGCGAGGCAAGGCAGCGGAGAGCGAACTGCTCGATGATGTGGCATGGGTCGCGATGTACCAGGGCAAGTTAAGCTCCGGACGAAGCTTGTTCGCCCAGGCCCGTCAGGCCGCCCTGGCCCAGGGCTTCGCCGAACTGGCCGCAACGATCGAGGTAGACGAAGCCCTTCTCGAAGCAGACTTCGGCTATCCGCGCGAAGCACAAACGTTATCCATAGACGCCCTGCGACTTGCGCCGGAGAGTGTCGGCATCCGGGCTTCGGCGGCGCTCGCGCTGGGTCGCAGCGGCAACATCGCACTGGCTGAATTGGAGGCCGCAAAAGCCGCCGCAGAAGCTCCGCTGAACACCATCCTCAACGAGGCGCAGTTGCCATCCATCCATGCCGCCATCCAGCTGCAGAAGCATGCTCCTCAGGCAGCCATCCAGATACTCGAACCCGTCAGGCCTTACGACAAGTGCAGCGCGCTGAATCTGGCCCCCGCTTACTATCGCGGTCTGGCGTTTCAGGCGGCCGGAGATCCCGGCCACGCAGCCGTCGAGTTTCGCAGCGTCCTCGCCCATCATGCGCTTATGCCCGACTCGCCCTATATCCCGCTGGCCGCGCTTCAGTTAGGGAAAGTGCTTCGTCAGCTAGGCGACTCAACAGGCGCTGCCAGCGCCGATCGACAGGTTCAGGACGCCTGGGAGCACGCAGATCCGGGTTTCCTGCCACTCCGAAAATCCCTAAACTCCAAAGAATCTATTCCATAAATTCTGAATAAATAAGGTGGAACGTGACCCTGACCCCACCCGTGTTCCCGCCCAGTCCGCGGGGCCGCGCCCTATGTGGCTTGTGCTATCCTTCCTTCGATTTCTAGAAAACTTTGAATTCCTCTCTCGATCCGTTCAAGCCTTGCCGGATCGCTTGCCGGAGCCTTTGGCTCAAACTGCTCTCAAACCCAGAGTTCATTGCAGGATTCTTCATGACTTCCTTTTTTTCGCGTCTTCCTGGCTTTGTATCGGCCCAGCGTCCTCTCTTCCGCTCTACTCTTTGCCCCTCTACTTCGTACGGTGATTCGCATGGCGTTACCCGTACCCGCCGTTTTGGCCCATTGTGGCTTCAGGTAGGTCTGCTGCTCGCCGCTCCTGCCCTCTTGCACGCTCAGTCCCGGACCACCACCTCGGCAGCTCTCACGGTGAGCGCGTCAGGCGCTCCCGCAAGCACGATTACTTTGGGCAGCACCTTGACCCTGAGCGCGACGGTCACCGCAGCCAACTCGGCTCTTACCCACGGCCAGATAAACTTTTGCGATGCCGGCGCAAAGTCATGCTCCGACATTCATCTGCTGGGCGTCGCTTCTTTGACCTCGACAGGCAAAGCCACGCTGACCATCCGTCCCGGCATCGGCAGCCACAGCTATAAAGCCATCTTCGCTGGAACCAGCTCATACGCCGGAAGCACGTCCGCGACAGCGAGTGTCCAGGTAACTGGGACTACGCCGATCTACGCGACGACCACCGCGATCGGACGTAGCGGGACCTTCGGCAACTACACCCTTACCGGGACGGTGACGGAGGCTGGGGGCACGATTGCGCCAACCGGCCAGATCTCGTTCCTGGACGCTTCGAACAACAACAAAAGTCTGGCCGCGTCCACGCTCGGTGCGGCGGTCGCCAGCGTCGCCTGGCCCACGACGAATACCGTAGCGCTTGACCGGATCTCCAACTGGGTCTCGATAGGAGACTTCAACGGCGACGGCATTCCCGACTTCGCGACAGTCGCAGGAGCACCCGGAACCCGCATCAGCATCTACCTAGGCAAGGCGGATGGCAGCTATACACGCGCTCCCGACCCTTACGCGCCAGGATATCTGGACGGCCCGATCGCGGTCGGCGATGTGAACGGAGATGGGAATCAGGACCTGATCGTCGTGGACGGCGACGCCAACGTAATTCGCGTGTTGCTGGGCAACGGAGATGGAACGTTCACCGCCTCCGCATCGACACCGACGACTCCGGCGCAGCCACTCGGCGTCGCAATCGCGGACCTGGATGGTGATGGAAATCAGGACCTTGTCATCGGAAGCGGGTCGTCGTCAAGCCTGACGGTGTTCCTGGGCAACGGAGATGGAACCTTCACGCAGACGCAGACCAGCCCCACTGCGAGTGTCTCTTCGGGTATTGTCGTCGTGGCCGATCTCAATAAAGATGGCATTCCTGACCTCGCTGCGCTCGCCCTCAATGGAACGAGCGTATCCGTTTTACTTGGTAAAGGAGACGGAAGCTTTGCTGCGTCAACCATGGTGCAGACCAGCCAGCAGACCACCTCGCTACTCGTCGCAGACGTGAACGGAGATGGTCTAGCCGACCTCGTAGTATCGGAGCGAGCCTCCTCAAGCACGAGTTCCGTCCTTGAGGTCTTCACGGGAAATGGGGACGGCACATTCTCCACTCCCACCAGCACAGCGCTCAATGCGACGTCACCTTCCATTCAGGCCGGTGACTTCAACGGCGACGGAGTGGTAGATGTCGCCCTATTCGATACTTCGACTCAGACATTCAGCGTGCTGCTCAATAATGGCTCGGCGAAGTTTACGACCGTGACGGACGCGATCCCTACGGAAGCAGGATATTCGCCCGTCAACTTCGCGATCGCAGATCTGGACGGAGACGGTCGCGCCGACCTGATGATCGGCGGTGCCTTCAACGAGAACATGCAGATCTACCTGACGCGTCCTACGGAGACCGCGAGTGCCAGCGCAAGCATAAACGTCAGCGGTGTGGGAACCCATCTTGTAGAAGCAAGCTACTCAGGAGACAGCGCGTACGGAGCGAGCATCTCGCCGACGACTTCACTCTATGGAGTTCCTCCTGCCACTACCACAAGCCTGGTTCTCACCTCCGGATCGTCCGTGGTCAGCAGCGTAAACGCAGGTACCGTGGTGACGCTGACGGCAACAGTGAGCGCCGGAACTTCTCCGCAGACCATCGGCCAGGTGAGTTTTTGTGATGGAGCTACGCAGTGTAGCGATATTCACCTGTTGGCCACGGAGTCATTGGGCGCAAACGGCACGGCGACGTACAAGTTCATCCCCGGCCCCGGCGCGCATTCGTTCCGCGCCCTCTTCCTGGCAGACGGCTATGGAGTCATGAGCTCGTCTCCCGTCGCCGCTCTGACCGTCGGTGCTCCCGTTGCGCCGAAGTACACGGACTCTGTCAGCCTCAGCTATGGCCAATCAAACACAGGTTACAACCTGATAGCGACGGTACAGGGGATAGGAGGAACAGCACCCCCAACGGGGCAAGTGAACTTCCTCGACACGAGTTTTGGCAACAAGTCGCTGGGATCAGCGACGCTGGGCAGCAGTACGCCTGGATTGGGATTCACCTCTTCGCAGACGGCTCTGGCCAGCAGCAACCCAGTCACAGAAGCTACCGGCGACTTTGATGGAGACGGTATTCCCGATCTTGCCGTCCTGAGTTGCGAGAACTATGGACAGACCTGCGACTACACCATCTTCCTTGGCAAAGGGGACGGTACCTTCAAGCCAGGCAGCCAGGAGATCTCGATCCCCGGAAGCAACTCCGGGAGCAACTTCGTTGGAATATACGCTGGCGACTTCAACGGCGATGGCAAGCTCGACCTCCTGCTTCGCTCCTACGACTATTCCTTCAACAGCAGCGTCATCACGTTGCTGGGAAATGGCAGTGGCACTTTCACCGCCTCGGCAACATCAGTGGTTTCTACTCCTGTCAGTGAAGGTGGAGACGTTGTTCCGGGGTCGCTCACGTTCGCCGACTTCAACGGAGACGGGAAGCTCGATCTCGCCATTGTCGGAGACTCGGTAAATGGTGGTGTATCGATCGCTCTCGGCAAAGGGGACGGCACCTTCACACTCTCTCCAAATGAACTCGATCCGGCCCAGGCTTATGGGCTGATCGTGAGCGGAGACTTCAACGGAGACGGAATTCCCGACCTGATCGCGACAACCTACTTTTCATCGACAAGCGTTCTGTATCTGGGAGTAGGTGACGGAAACTTCGTGCGATCGGCCAACTCCTTGTCGATCGCGCTATTCACGAAGTCGATGGTCGTTGGCGACTTCAATGGAGACGGGAAGCTCGACCTGGCGGTCGGAGAATCGAACGGGATTTCAATCTTTCTGGGGGCAGGAGATGGAAGCTTCACCCAGGCCAGCGGAAGCCCGATCTCCGGCGTGGCAACCTACATTGCCGCAGGGGACTTCAACGGCGATGGGAAGGTGGATCTGGTAGGCACTGACCCGAACTCCGCCCAGGCTACGCTCTTCCTCGGAGGAGGCGACGGTACCTTCAGTGCGTCCACACCCGTTACACCCGTCGGCAATCCTTCTTCCTACCAGGGACCGCAGGCAACGGTGGCGGCGGACTTCAACGGAGACGGCGTAACCGACCTGGCGGTCCTGCTTGGCTACACGCCGCAGGTGACGACCCTACTGACGGCTCCCTCAGAGACCGCTACAGCGTCCATCAACAATGTCCTACCCGTAGGAGCTGGGAACCACAACGTCGTGGCCAGCTACACCGGCGATGCGAACTATCCGTCCTCTACCTCGGCGCCGGTAACGCTCGCCGCAATTCTGGCTACGGTAACTGCCACGCCGGCAAGTGGAAGCTACAGCTCAGCGCAAACCGTCACCCTGAGCGAGGCATTGCCCGGCGCGACGATCTACTACGCAGCTTATGGACCGGTGATGACCCACGGGTTTGTGCCCTACACCGGACCAATCTCACTGAACCTCGGCGGAAGCGAGACGATCGAGGCGTATGCCACCGAGACCGGCTACCAACAGAGCAACTACACGGTTGCCAACTACACTCTGAACTTCCCGACAGCGCCGACGCCCGTCATCTCTCCGGCAGCAGGGAGCTTCGCTTCGACGCAGACCGTCACGATCACGGACACGGCAACCAATGCCGCAATCTACTACACCACCGATGGAAGCTACCCTTCCCTCAACTCAACCTTGTACACGGGACCGCTAACCGTATCGGCCTCAGAGATCGTCAGTGCGATCGCGATCGCGCCTGGATATAGCCAAAGCCTTTATGCTTCCTCGCAGTTTGAAATCGATTCGGCGCAAAGCTCGTTTATCTACACCGTCGCGGGAAGCGGTGCCTACGGCTATGAAGGGGATGGCGGAGCCGCTACGGAGGCGACTCTCACCTATGTCACTAGCGTTGCGGTGGACAGCGGAGGGAACGTCTTCATCGCCGACCAGAACAACAACGCGGTACGCCGAGTCGACGCGAAGACCGGAGTTCTTACAACCGTGGCAGGCACCGGACAGGCAGGCTACAGCGGCGACAGTGGAACCGCTACCAGTGCACTACTAAACAATCCCACTGCACTTGCCTTCGACGCCGCGGACAATCTTTACGTCGCCGATTCGAACAACAATGCGGTGCGTAGGGTCGATGCAAAGACTGGCACGATCACGACGGTCGCTGGAAATGGAACCGCAACTCCCGATACTGGCTCAGGAGCCGCCACAAGTCTGGGCCTATACTATCCGTCAGCGATTGCGACGGACTCGTCCGGCAACCTCTACATCGGGACGAACGGCCTGGTCCGCAAGGTGACGGCTGCGACCGGAGTGATTGCGACCTATGCTGGTGGTGAGAACAGTTACAGCTCAAACGGCGACGGCGGTCCCGCAACGAGCGCGACCTTTGGTTCCGTGCAGAGCCTGGCACTCGACAGCACAGGGAACCTCTACATCGCTGATCCTTCCAAGTCGCTCATCCGCAAGGTCACAGCGGCAACGGGGATCATCACAACGGTCGCCGGAAGCACGACCGCGACGGCAATCGGAGATGGCGGCCCTGCGACCAGCGCGCAGTTGATCCAACCGGACTCAGTAGCAGTGGATCGCAACGGAAACCTGTTCATCGCCGACACCGGCAACGGGATCATTCGCGAAGTGACCGGGGCGACGGGAGTCATCCGGACCGTCGTGGGCCATGCGGGCACAGCATGCCTCGGGGTGAGTGGCGACGGGAGCCCGGCGCTTTCAGCTACACTCTGCGGTCCATGGGGCATTGCTCTGAATGAGGCGGGCGACATCTACATCGCAGATACCTACAGCTATCGCGTTCGCAAAGCCACAGCATCGGCGACGCCGCCTACCCAGGCGGCCGCAACGCCATCTTTCAGTCTGGCGACTGGCACCTACGTCCAGGGACAAACCTTGACGATCTCTGACGCCACACCAGGGGCGGCGATCTACGTCACCATCAACGGGGCTTCACCCACCACGCTCGGCCTGGGTTATCGAACGCCGATCACCATCTCAGGATCAGGAACGGTGCAGGCAATCGCTGTCGCGCCAGGCTTCTTGCCGAGTGCTCCAGTCTCGGCGACTTACACCATCTCCACACCACCCAATAGCATTTTGAGCGTTGTGGCTGGGACGGGAAATTACGGCCCATACAGCACCGGCGGAGCGGCGACCAGCACGAACCTGGCGAACCTCACCGGTGTCGCGGTCGATACGCACGGAAACCAGTTTCTCGCAGACTACTCGGATGGCGTCATCTGGAAGGTCTCCGCAGATACAGGGCTCATTCAGATATTCGCAGGCACGTATGGGCTCACGATCCCCGGCGGAGGCGACGGCGGACCGGCTACCTCGGCTACGTTGAATTACCCCGAATTTGTCGCATGTGACGGAATCGGAAATGTCTACATCTCGGAGACCGGCTCTGGAAGGGTGCGAAAGGTAGACGCGAAGTCAGGGATCATCACAACGGTCGCGGGAGATGGCTTTTATAGCCCGGGTTCCGGAGATGGCGGTCCAGCGACATCCGCCACAATCGTAGATCCGGGGCCGCTGACCTTGGACACAGCAGGCAATCTTTATGTTGCTGACCTGGATACGAATGTGGTGCGGAAGGTAGACGCGAAGTCCGGCATCATCAGTACGGTCGCGGGCAATAGCAAATACGGATACTCCGGCGACGGGGGGCCGGCTACGTCGGCGACGTTCAAGCAGATGTACGGGCTCGCCGTGGATGGACAGGGCAATCTCTATATCGCCGACACATACAACGGCCGGATCCGTTACGTGGATGCCTCGACGGGCATCGTCTCGACGATCGCGGGGGGCGGCTTGTTCGGATCGAGCGGCGACGGAGGGCCTCCGACGCAGGCGCACATCTACCCATTCGGGCTTGCGCTCGACCCTTCCGGCAACCTCTACTTCGGGAATGAGCTGAATACCGTTCGCAAACTCCCTGCGGGAGGCGGCGCGATCACAACTGTAGCCGGCACGGGCTACAACGGTTCAGGCGGTGTCGGATCTTCGGCGACCATGGCCAATCTCTGCGGCCCGCAGGGGATCGCGACTGACTCCTCTGGAAGCCTGTACATCGCGGAATACTGCAACTATCGCGTAAGCAAGATCACGTTTCCCACCGCTGCGGCAACTCCGGTCTTCACTCCCGCAGCGGGCACGTATACAGCCGCACAAACGGTCACCATCAGCGATGCAACCGCTGGAGCGACCATCTACTACACATCCGACGGCAGTACGCCGACCACTGCCTCCACAACCTATACCGGAGCGATCACGGTCAGCTCGACCCAGACTCTGAAGGCGATTGCGGTCGCGACCGGATACACGGTCAGCGGTGTCGCATCCTCCGCGTACACCATCAACATCCCCCTGACTCCGGCACTGGCTCTGGCTTCATCCGATAACCCTGCGCTCCTGGGAGATGCGGTCACCTTCACGGCGACGGTGAGTTCGACGTCCGGCACTCCCACAGGCTCGGTGAGCTTCCTTGATGGAACGACGACGCTTGGCGCCGCTACGCTAAGCGGAGGTTCCGCGGTTCTGACGACTGCGTCGCTGACCGCCGGATCGCATTCGATCACAGCGGTCTACTCCGGGGATTCCGCGTTCGCGACCGCAACCAGCGCGGCTCTGACACAGGTGGTCAACAGCACTGCCATCGGTATTCCGAGCGGCGGGTCCTCCACGGCGACGGTCACCGCCGGTGGCACTGCAACCTACATGCTGCAGGCGACGCCGCCAGGCACAGGCCCGAGCCTCACCTTCGCGATTACCGGGCTGCCCAGTGGAGCGACGGCGACCTTCTCGCCATCGACTGTTGCGGCCGGCTCCGGTACGACGAACGTGACCCTGACCATCGCCGTTCCTACGACTGCGCAGGACCGTCCATTCCAGGGACCGTTCGGGCCTGCTTCAGCTCCGATCGCTCTGGGCATGCTGCTCCTGCCCTTCTCGAAGCGGACCCGAAGGGCTTCAAAGCGGTGGTTGCTCCTGTTGATTGCGGTTTCGGCTTTGGCCGCAGGAGCGACTGGCTGTAGCAGCGGTGGTGGTGGCGGCGGCGGCACCGCGCCCGCGGAAAGAACCTACAACCTCACCGTAACCGCCAGCGCCGGAAGCTTCAGCCAGTCCACATCGCTTACGCTCAACGTGAAGTGACGGTCTGGAGCAGATTCAGCTCCTGCTTGCCCCATCACCCCAGCGCTAACTTCCAATAAGAAGCCCACGAACCAGGACCATCGGCTCGTGGGCTTCTTGTTCTTGCATCGCGCTCGCAGAGGACTGTAAATCCCGGAGACCTGACCTTCTATCTAAGGCGTCATCGGCAGATCCATAGTCGGGTTCTTGATCAGGAACTGATACGGCATCAACGTAAATGTATGCCACATCGTCGGCATCTGCGGCCAGTCCTCAGGTCGCGGCACATGATGAAAACCCATCGTGTACCACGCCACGATATCCGTGTTCATGATGTTCCGGTTCTGCTTCGTCCACGCTGGAAGGCTGTCTTCTCCCTTGCTCCCCATCGTGTATACACCCGCGACATACCGCTCGTTCGGGTCGTACGGCGTCACCCACAGGTTATGCGCGGAGAACCCAGCCCGCTTCTGCGGCCACTCCTCCGCCGGCAGAATGCTGATCCCCGTCTCGCCCGGCATGATCGCATAGCTGGTCAACTGCCCCAGCTTGTTCTTCACGCCCTCGTTCGCAAACCGCCACATCGCTGGGTGATCCACCGACACGTTGTACTTCGCTTCGCCCTCGGTCTTCGCCATCTCCGGCATCATCGCCCAGATCCACTTCCGCCCCTGCGCCGTATCCGGCAGCTTGTACGGCACCAGTTTGTCCACCATCAGCGAGTTATTCGGCCCATCCACATCGAGATCCAGCCGGTAGCTGAAGAAGTGGTCATGGTCCACCGCCGAGATTCCCGGCGCGATCAACTGCCCAAACTCCACCCGCTTACCCTCCGGCGTCTTGCCCACCATCGCGGCAGATAAATCCCCATCCGCCGTCTGGTCCTTCACCGCCTTCACTTCAAGAATGCCCGTCGCTCCCAGCCCCACCGTGATCGACCCATCCTGCGCAAACCTCCAGTCGAAGATGTAGTCATAGTTACCCACCGTCGCAACCGTCCTGAAGATCAACTCCCGCGTAGGCCTTCCCGAGATCGCCGAGGTCGACCCATCCCAGTGCCGCCACATCGGATCGCCCGTCACCCGTTCGAACAGGCAAGCAAGCTGCGGCCGGACATAAGGCGTCCCATCGTCGCGAAAGAACGTCCCGCTATAAAACGTCGCATAGTCCGGACAGTCCACACCGACCTGCAACGGCTTGATAATCCCACCCGATCCCGTATTCGCGAAGAACTCCCCACCATCCAGAAACACATGCGAGTTCCATCCCTCATCCGGATCCTGGTAGGGCACATACATCTCCGAGAGTGACCCCTCATACAGCACCGACCGCGGCTTGCCGCCATCGTTATAGCTCACCAGGTTAATCACCGGCCCCACGCGAGGGTCGAGCCGGAAGCGGAAGTGCCACTTCTGCCAGTCCACCTCGCCATTCTCGACCGTATAGCTCGGGCCCTCCGGCTCCAGCGTGAGGATCGGCTTCGTCCCCGGCATCGCCTTGCCGCCGTCCGCGTCATAGATGCTCGTCGAAGGCGGCATCGGCACCGCGCCGTTATCGGAGAACCGCGTGATCTTCTTCTCCTTTAGGTCCATCACGTAGAAGATGCCCGCAATCCGCCGGTCCCACCGGTACAGCGAGTCCATCTCATCGCTGCACTCGCCCCACCCAATCCGTCTGCCATCCGTCTGCTCCGGCAGCCCCACATAGCCCGCCGGAATCACGCCACAATGCACCGTCCGCAGATCGGTAATGCCCCGCGCCTTCAGCGCCGCAATCACGCGCGGATCTTTCTTGATCTCCTCATCGAAGCTGCGCGACTCCGTCGTCGACATCGGCGCCTGCTCCTTCGTCAGCTCCGTATACGACTCCAGCTTGTTCGCCGAAATATCCACCACCGCCGCATACGACTTGCTCTCCGTCAGCAGCACTACATCGACCTTGCGCACGATCGGATCGCCCGGCTTCCACGCAAGCACCACGGACTTCACCGGCTCTTCAAGCAGGACGCTCGCAAACAACGTCTTCGGAGCAAGCTTCCCCGCCGCCTGCAACACCTTGTACGCCTTCCAGTACTCGTCAGGCGTCAGCGCATCCAGCGGATGATGCACCTCCGGTTGCAGGGCGAAACAGCTCGGCACGGCGATCAGCAGCAACGCGATCGAAAAGAGTCGTCGGCAAAGAGACATACGGGACCTCGGCGGAAGAAATCCGCGTGGTTGAGAGGAGTTGGAATTGGAAAGCGTCGGTTACGCCACTATACAACTCTGTGCCCCATTCGCCCCCGCATTGTGCCCCATTTATCGCGGCACGATCGCGATGAGTGGGACAGCCACCGACGCGTGCGCGATGCAGACAACGGCTGCCGGGTGCCCACATCTCGCTTCTGAGATGTGGGATAGCAACTCATACCTGGGCCCTCCCCCACCTACAGAAACGGCATCTCGACCGAAGCATCGCAGCCTTATCGCGATGCGAAGTGGAGAGACCCCCGCATTTCGTTTCTGTCCTTGCCTTTACTCTCCGTCAGCGAAGTCCCCATGCCCCACCGACACCCGCTCATCGAAGATGTAGCACTCCCCATCCCACTTGCTCGCCTCCACCGGCACCTCTTCGAGGTACTTCAGAATCCCGCCCTTCAGATGAAAGACCTCCGGAAACCCCTGCTGCAGCATATACGCCGAGGCCTTCTCGCACCGAATCCCGCCCGTACAAAACATCGCCACCCGACGATGCCTCTCCGGATCGAGCTGCTCCTTCACGTACGTCGCGAAGTCCGAAAACGTCTCGAGCGGAGGCTTCACCGCTCCGGCAAAGCTTCCCATCTCCGACTCATACGTATTTCGCGTATCCAGCACCAGCACTTCGGGGTCAGCCAGCAGCGCGTTCCACTCCTTCGCCTCGACATACTTCCCCGGCCGCGCCGGATCGACCTCCGCACCGCGAAAGGTAATAATCTCGCGCTTCAGCTTGAACTTCAGACGCCGAAAAGGCGGCGTCTCCGCCGTCGAAAACTTCACCTCGCCCCGCTCAAGCCCGACTCGCTCGCCCAGCAGACTCAGCAGCCGATCAATCGTCTCCGCCGATCCAGCCATCGTCCCATTCACACCCTCGGGCGCGATCAGCGTCGTCCCCAGCAGGTCGCTCCCCACGAACGCCGCACGCAAGTCCTCGCGCAAACCCGCAGGATCAGCCAGCGGCAGAAACCGATAGTAAGCAGCAACGGTGTACATACTCTTCTAGTTTAGAGAAATTCGAGCGCCAGCGAGAGCTTTCACTCCCCATTGAAGCGATCCCGGCCCGCCAGTGCTATCAAGAATTGTGCGATCAGCTCTCTTCCTTTCCCTTCTGCTCTCCGGCGTTGCGTCCGCCCAAACCATCTCCGCGCCCACGGTCACCGGAGCTCTCAACTTCCGCGACCTCGGCGGCATTCGCACCTCCGACGGCCGCACCGTCCGCAACGGCATGATCTATCGCTCCGGCGAACTAAGCCATCTCACGAGTCCAGACTTCGACGCCCTCGCACCCCTGCACATCCACTACGTCTTCGATCTCCGCACCGACGCCGAACGCGCCGCCGCTCCCACGCACTGGACGATCGCCCAGCCCACGCTAATTCCCATCTCGGTAGGCTTCCCCGCGACGGAAGCCCCGTCAAGCTCCATGCGGCGAATCTTCGCGAACGGCACCGGCTCAGACCAGGTGAAGGACGGCATGAAGGCCATCACCATCCAGATCGCCCTCGACGGAGCCCCCGAGATCGGCACCATCCTCCACGACCTTGCTACCGGCGACGAACCTGCAATCATCCACTGCACCGCCGGCAAGGATCGCACCGGCATCGTCTCGGCAGTCCTCCTCCGCGTCCTCGGCGTTCCCCAGGCCACCGTCGAAGCCGACTACCTCCGCAGCAACGACGCCGTCCCCGCCCAGATGGCCCGACTCCATGCAGCCGCTACGACCACGGCCACAAACGCTGCCGCAGCAAGTCCACTGGCCGGTCTTCCGCCCGACTCAATCAAAGTCCTCATGGGCGTCGACCCCAACTATCTCTCGGCGGCCTTCGCCGCCATCGACACCCGCTACGGCTCCTTCGACAACTACGTCTCCCAAGGCCTCAAACTCAGCCCATCCAACATCCAAAGCCTGCGCGACAAGCTCTTAGACCCAGCGAAATAGGAACCAACCAACGTAGTGCGTCAGAGATCCCGACCGGCCTCAACAGCTCGGGTGCCCCATCCATCCTCGCGTCGTTTGCGAGGATGGGTGGGACGTATGCGGATCGTATAACCGCCGTTCTGCAGAACGCACAACCCTAACTCTTAGCCTTTGGCGGCGCAATCAGTGCCGCCCGAATCTGTCCCAGCTGCGCGAACATATCGTGGATCAGGTAGATCTCCCGGTCCCGCGTCCAAGCCTGGTCAGACTCCGCATCATAGTTCACCGGCAGCGGCAACCCCTCCATCACCCACGCGTCCATCCCCCTAGCCCGCGAGGTCTCGACGCATCGCTTCGAATGATCGTGATGCCCGATCACGCACACCCGCCCTAGCTTCTTCGCGTCGCCGCCCACCATCGTCACGATCGCCTCGGCCACGCCGTCCGTGCTCAGGTACTTGACGGAACCATCGGCAGCAACGACCGGGTTGATGGCCACCACTCTACCAATCCCGTCGCGTCCGGCAAGAAAGCTCGCAATCTCCCACTGCGCATAGATCGTAGCCGCTCTACTCCTCCGTTGCGCCTCAACCACCGCCTTAGCCAACGTCTCGTTCATCGGGCCCGGCAAAGGTCTCGTCGTCCCCGAAGCCGCAGGACGATTGCCAAAGCTATACGCCACAATCGTTTGAAATCCCGCAGCCGGCTGCCAAGGCGCATCCCAGGTGAACCCCACATCCAGAAGTACGGGCGCGAGCTTGGCCGCCACCTTCGGATCGTCAAGCGCCGTCGCCAGCGCCTCCTGAAGCTGAGCCGGAAAGTTAGTTGGCAAAGGAACGGCGTCGGCCGCACGCGCCGCAGGCAGCAGCGCCGCAGCAATGCCCGTTTGCAGAAAAGATCGACGTCCAGTCATAACTGAATTATGGCCGCGCCGCATCAACACAAGTTGACAGAAGCCGGTCATCATCGGCCAAAAACAAAACCGCCCACCATCGATCTCTCGATAGTCAGGCGGTTCTTGTCCTACCCCTACGAAACGTCATCTCGACCGAAGCCACGCGGCCTTATCGCGTGGCGCAGTGGAGAGACCCCCGCATTTGCTTTGTTCTTACTTCAACCAGCAGTCCTTACGCTACCGCGACAGCCTCGGTCTCGCTGTCCTCAGCCTTCACCGTCACCTTGATGTGGCTGGTGACTTCGCGGTGCAGCTTGATCGGCACATGGTACTCGCCGAGCGACTTCAGCGGCTCTTCCAGCGAGATCTTACGACGATCGATGGTGTAGCCCTGCAGTTCGAGCTGGTGAGCGATATCGCCCGACGTAACCGAACCGAAGAGGTGATCGTTCTCGCCCGTCTTGCGCTCGAACGTGAGCTCAACCTGCGAGAGGGTCTTGGCCAGCTCTTCAGCCGACGCCTTCTCTTTGGCAGACTTACGGATAGCCGAGCCCTTCATCTGTTCGATGACGGCGCGGTTGGCAAGCGTCGCCTCGATGGCGAGCTTCCCGGGAAGGAGGTAGTTGCGCCCGTAGCCGTCGGCAACCTTGACGACATCGCCACGGTGGCCCAGCTTGTTGACGTCTTCTTTCAGAATGACTTCCATTGCAATTCTCCGAATGTCGATTACTGCGGAATAGATCCGCGAATGAGTTGTCCGTCAGGTTCCGCTTAGAAGCGCGCGGCGAAGGCCAGCAGGGCAATGTTGCGCGACTGCTTGATAGCGAGCGAGAGGCGGCGCTGGTGGCGCGTGCAAACGCCGCTCAGACGGCGCGGAATGATCTTGCCGCGCTCGGCCACGAAGCCCTGAAGCAGGCGAACGTCGCGGTAGCTGATCGAGTCGATCTTCTCCGTGCAGAACTTGCAGACCTTCTTGCGGCGGAAGAACTTACGACCGCCAGGGCCGCCTGCGCCAGGAGCGCCCGCAGGACGCGGAGGACGGGGACCGCCGGGACCGGCATACGCCGGACGGGGGCTGGGAGTGTGCTCGCTCGCTGCTGCGGGAGCGGTATTCGGGGTGCTGGTTTCGTCAGCCATGGTGATATCCCTTTCGGATGGTGGAGTGCCGCCGGGCCGACCCAGACTCGCAATGGAGTCTCTGAACGTCCTCACATCTTGCATGAGAGACGGAATCGGTGGAAGCAGGGTGGAAACTCATGTGCCGGGCTGCGCAGGCGCGGTCCAGCGAAGAAATCGCAATCTACCGGAGGCAGATTTAGACTGCGGCGACAGGCTCTGCAGCAGCCGGGGCCTCTTCAACCACCGGAGCAGCAACTGCCGGAGCAGCCGCAACCGGAGCTTGGGGCTGGAACTGCGCGGGCTGTGCGCTGCGCTTCACCTTGGTGTCGCGGATCGCCTTCACCTTCGCCAGACGCTTCTCTTCTTCGTCCATGCGCACGGTAATGAACTTGATGACCTGCTCGGTCACGCGGAGACGGCGCTCGATCTCGGTGATCAGCTTGCCTTCGGCGGCGATGTTCAGCAGCACGTAGAAGCCGTCGTTGAACTTGCGGACGGTATAGGCGAGACGGCGGCGGCCCATCTTCTCAACGGACTTCACTTCGCCGCCACCCGAGGTGACGTTTCCGGAGAATCCTTCGATCAGCTTGTCCAGGTCGGCTTCTTCAACGTCCGGACGGACGATGAACATGATTTCGTAGGTACGATTCATTCGTTTACTTCTTTCTGCGAAGTTCTGCTTCGCACCGCGCATGCGTATCGTCTGCACACGACGGTTTGGAAATATCCTGCCTCTACTGCCACTTCTTCCGAACCGATATACGAACCGTCATCTTGACCGAAGCCACGCGGTATTATCGCGTGGCGCAGTGGAGAGACCCCCGCATTTCGCTTTTATCCCCGGACACCCAAACCGCCCGGGTGCCCCATCCATAACGGCGGTTTCATCGCCGGAATGGGTGGGACGTAAAACTCTACCCCGCATTGCCATTGAACGCGCTCATCGCGGGTCCCGCGCCACGGGTCAAAATTGTCTCGACCGCCTTCGTGACCCGGTCGAGCACCTGATCCAGCACCACAAGCTCCTGCTTGCGGAACGGTGACAGCAGGTAGTCCTTCCCGCCTGCCTTCACCTCGCGTCCACTCTCGAGCGGCGGTTTCCCGACCCCGATCCGTATCCGCGTCCACTCCTCCGTGCCCAGCACCCCGGAGATCGACTTCACCCCGTTGTGCCCTCCCGCCGATCCACGCTCGCGGATGCGAATCGTGCCCAGCGGAATGGCCAGCTCGTCGTAGAGAACAACCATGTCCTCTGCCATCCGCTCCGGCCCAATCTCCAACTCCCGCAACAAAGCGGCCACTGAAAGCCCGCTCAGGTTCATAAACGTCTCCGGCTTGGCCAGCAGGACCTCTTGCCCTGCAAACCTGGCCTTTGCCGTCAGAGCCCTGCCCCGCCGGTTGGCAATCGTCACGCCGCAATCCTCTGCGATGCGATCGACCGCCAGAAACCCGGCGTTGTGCGGTGTGAACTGATACTCGATACCGGGGTTGCCGAGACCGACAATCAGCTTCACGTCCTAATTCCTCACTGCACTTCAAAATCAAAACCCTGGTACATCTTGTGCCCCATTCATCGCAGCCGTATCGCGATGAGTGGGTCCGCCACAAACCCAACCTTTGTCATCCTTCGACGATCCGGGGTCTCCGACGAGCGCTTTTTTGCTCGTTGGGGTGGGAAGTCGGAGGACCTGCTTTCTTTCCTCGCGCCACTTGATACCGGGTGCCCCATCCATCGCAGCGTCCGGGGTCCCCGGCGAACGCTCTTGGTTCGCTGGGGTGGCAGAGCGATGGATGGGACGTAAAACGCTAACCCAGTAGAACCGGCACCGCCTACTTCTTCTTCGCGTCCGCAGCCGGCGCAGCCGCAGCAGGAGCGTCCGTCTTACCCTTCTTCGCAACTTCCGGCTCAGCTGCCGCAACCGGCTCAGCCACTGCCTCTTCCTTCGTCGCCACAACGTGGGCGACAGTCGCGTTCTCTTCGCCGAGATACTTGATGCTGCCCGAGTGCGGCAGGTCCGACAGATGGATCACGCCGTAGAGCTCAAGCCCGGTCACATCGATATCGAGGTGGCTCGGAATGTCGTTCGGGAGGCACTCGATCTCGACCTCGCGCATGACATGCTCGAGAACGCCGCCCTGAGCCTTCACCCCCACCGGGATACCAACCAGAACCACAGGGACCGAAACCCGCATCGCCTTGTTCATCGCAATACGCTTCAGGTCGATGTGCAGCAGCTTGCCCTTGATGGGCTCGTTCTGCCAGTCCACGATCATCGCCTTAACCGGCGACGCACCTTCAACGTTCAGGTCGAAGATGGTGTTGTGTCCAGACTCGGAGTGCAGAATCTTGGTGATGACCTTGGGGTCAACCGTGACCGCAACGGCATCCTGTCCCGCGCCATAAACCACTGCGGGAATCTTGCCGGCTACACGAACGCGGCGAGCTGCATTTTTGTTGAACTTACCTTCGCGCGGAGTTGCGACGACAGCATCAAAAGTGGGGTTTG
Organism: Granulicella aggregans; assembly: GCF_025685565.1. NCBI lineage: Bacteria > Pseudomonadati > Acidobacteriota > Terriglobia > Terriglobales > Acidobacteriaceae > Granulicella > Granulicella aggregans. Next base: position 1,027,920 of record NZ_JAGSYE010000001.1, on the reverse strand, counting down.
CCATGATGTTTCATTCCTTTCGGGCACGGAGTTGAGCTCCGCTCCCTTTGCTCATTTGCTACGAGCTCTTTCCTCGCGGCTGTTACAAAACTTTGCAGTTCTGCGTTTAGTTGAACAGCGTACTGACGCTGGTCTCCATGTGAATGCTCTCGATCGCCCGGCCCAGAAGCCCCGCAACCGAAAGCACCTTGATCTTCGACACCTTCTGCGCATCCTCGCGCAGCGGAATCGTATTCGTCACGACCACTTCCTTCAGCCGTGATGCTGCAATGCGCTCTACCGCCGGGCCCGAAAGCACGGCATGGCTTGCGCACGCATAAACCTCTTCAGCACCCTGCGCCAGCAACGCATCGGCAGTCTTCACCAGCGTTCCAGCCGTGTCGATAATGTCGTCGAGGATCAGGCAGGTTCGCCCGCGTACATCGCCGATCACATTCATCACTTCCGTAACGTTGATGTCCGTCCGCCGCTTATCGACAATGGCGAGCGGAACATCCAGCTTCTTCGCGAAGAAGCGCGCGCGTTCTACGCCTCCCGCATCCGGTGAGACCACGGTCAGGTTCGGCAGCTTCATGTCCCGGAAGTAGCTCACCAGCACCGGGCTGGCGAATAAATGATCGACCGGGATATTGAAGAAGCCCTGAATCTGCGCCGCATGCAAATCAACCAGCAAAGCCCGATTAGCACCAGCCGTCGTCAGCAGATCGGCCACCAGCTTGGAGGTGATCGCGACACGCGGCCGGTCCTTACGGTCCTGCCGTGCATAGCCGTAGTACGGAATCACCACCGTGATCCTGCCAGCCGAAGCGCGCTTCAGCGCGTCCATCATGATCAGCAGTTCAAGCAGATGCTGGTCCACGGGAAAACACGTGGGCTGAATCAGGAAGACGTCCGCACCGCGGACGTTTTCTAAAAGTTGAAAGTGGACCTCGCCATCCGAGAAGCGCTGCAGCCGAGTCTCGCCCAGCGGAACGCCGACAAACTTGCAGACTTCCTCTGCAAGCTCCCGGTTCGAGGTTCCTGAAAAGATCTTGAAGCGCCTGTCCTCGCCCAGCTTCCCGGTCTTTTTCTTCTCGGGGCTGGACGCGACCAGTCTTTGTCCACTAAGGGAAGACGCGCCTGACGCACTCGGCGTCGCTGCAGGCAAAGAGCTCGTTTCTATCTCTTCTGCCTGCGCTGAAATAGGGGAAAGAACCGCAGTCGTGTCTTGGTTATTCACGTGAAACCCTCCAGGCTGGTTGACCTTGGTAGTTCCTGCTGCTTGGTCTGTTCATGCAGCCTTCTTGCGGCTGCACACTTCATTACAAAAGAGAGACTTCTGTTGCGATGAGACTCTTGTTGCGAAAGTGAGACTTGTGGCCCTTCAAACTTCGGTACATCCGCCAGCGTTGTTCTCGCCGGCCAAAAACCTGTTCAACCTCTGCGGCATGTTGCTGCCGTGAAACGGTCCCTAAGTGTTGCCCGCCCGCAAGACGCCTCAATCAAGAGGCCCGGCGGTCGATAGTTTGGTTGGGCGACTAGGATTCGAACCTAGATAAAGAGCTTCAAAGGCTCCGGACCTACCATTGATCGATCGCCCAATAACTTCCTGAACAGCTGCTTTCAGAAAATCACCCTGCGAACATTGTGCGCCAGTAAGCCGTTCGGGGCAAGGTGTGAGTGATCACCGCCTTGCATCCTAGAGCCTGCACGCGTTGTTGAGCCGCGATGGCATCCGCTATGGACCGGTAAAGCCCAAACAACGCGGAGCCTGAACCCGAGAGCGCCGCGTACAACGCGGATTCGCCTTTCTGGGTACCCATCAATTGACGCTTGATTTCACGCAGGGAGGGGTGGATCGGAAAGACGACCTTTTCGAAGTCGTTTTCTATCCCGGTGCGGACAAGCGCGAGAAGGGTATTCTCGGCAAGATCTGTTTGCAATTGGCCTATAGATTGATCGAACTCGCCCGCTTTTTTCTCGAGGCGACCCTGAAGCTCTATTCCATCTTCAAGGGATTGTGTTCCAGGCTTGCAAAAGATACCGGATGTGCCAGGCTCGGCATATGTAGACGCCAGAGCGCAACTCAACTCGTTTAGATTATCGCGAGCTGTGGAGATTGTCAACTGGTCCCAATCCCGAAAAGCCTGCGGCGTCGAAACCCCCACATCCGGTAGCGCCATCACGCAGATCGTCTCCGGCAAATCCGGCAGCGGAAACACCTGCTCCCCACGCCCGAGCCCCAGCACCGATCCCCCCAACAGAAACAGCGGCACGTCCGAACCCACTTCTGCCGCCAACTCCATCCGCTGCGGCCCCGGCAGCGCCAGCTCCAACTCCTTCTCCAACCCCATCAAAGCCGCTGCCGCGTTCGCCGAACCCGCACCCATCCCACCCTGCACCGGCAGGTTCTTCTGGATCCGAATCTTCACCGCAGCGGTCACACCCATCCGCTCCAAACACCGCTCGACCATCTTCCACGCCGTATTCCGGTTGTCTCCCGGCACCCACGGATGGTTCGAAGTCAGCACAAGCGACGTCTCCGCCGCACGCTCCGCCGACACCGTCACCACATCATGCAGCGCCAGCGTCTGGTACATCGTCGTCAGACCATGAAACCCATCCGCCCGCGCCGGCCCAATCGCCAGCCCTAAATTGATCTTCGAAAACGAGCGAACGTGCGTTGCCATATCTCCATCAGTCTACCTAGTCTCTGACAGGAGTTCGCATAACTTACATTTCGTCATTCTGAGCCGAAGGCGAAGAAACACCGCATTTCGTCCTTACTGTTGCCTGTTCTTCTCGCTCCGCGTGACCAAATCGCGAAACCTATGCCGCGAATTCCTCCATGACCACCGCCTCAGTAGATGTGAAAGCTCACCTCCACATTCAGCTCCACCGTCACTGGCTTGCCGTTCTCCATCGCCGGCTTGAACCGGAACTGCCTCACTGCGTCGATCGCCTTCTCATCCAGCCCCATGCCTAGCCCCTGCAACACCCGAACATGCGTCGGCCTGCCACTCTGATCGACCCATAGATTCACCAACACACTCCCGCTCAGCTTCGCCCGCCTTGCCTCGTCAGAGAACTCCGGATCGACGCTGTAAATCTCCACCGGAGCGCTGACGCTACCCCCAACCTGCTTCACCCCTCCGCCCGTATTGCCTCCCGAGCCCGGTCCCATCCCATTGCCGATCCCGCTCCCCAATCCATCTCCCCTCCCACTCCCCATCGAAACGCCAATCATCGGAGCATTCGCCATCCCAACGTCGGGCATGTTGGCGGACATCTTCAGCCTGGGATCGACATCGATCGTCGGTTCCACTGCCAGCTTCGGTGCGAGCACCGCTACCTTCGGCGCGAGAGTCTGCTCAGGACTGAACTTTGGCGGCGCGCCCTTGCTCACCGGAGCAACTCCCGTCTGCCCGCCGCCCCCACCCATCGCAAGCCGCTTCGGCAACGCCATCGGAGGCGGCGTATCGAGCGTCACAACCGGTGCCTCCTTTCCCGGATCGACAAACCGCATGCTTCGCGCCATCGAGAACGTAACCAGTAGGATCGCCGCCGCATGAGCCCCCACCGCGAGCCACGCAGAAGCTACATTCCTCCTCTCCCGAGGAACCTCAAACAACCCAGCCCCGGAACGGGTGCCCCGCGTCTCGATCTTGAGACGTGGGATCTCAACCTCCGCCATCCGCAGTCGCAGCAGCACCTTCCCCTTGAGCCCATCACCCACCTCCGGATTCGCCATCGTCCCCAGAACCTCATCAAGCAGCATCTCGAACTCCCCTCTCTCGCCCTGCATCAACTCGTCCGTCATCGCCGCACCTCCTTCGCGCCTTGATACCGGCGCTTCAACTCTTCCCTGGCCCGCATCAACCGAGTCCGAACCGTCCCCTCCGGCACCTCGATCACCTCTGCGATCTCCCGCGAGTTCAGCTCCTCGATCGCACTCAGCACCAGTACCCGCCGCAACTCCTCCGGCAGAGCTTCAATCATCCTTCGCAGCAGCGCGGACTGAGCTTCCCGAACAGCCGTCGACTCCGGCGAAGCCGCACCGCTGGCGAACTCCTCATCCGCCTCAATCGGCCTTTCTGCCTTCTTCGGCATCCGGTCCAGCGCCACCCGCCAAACCGTCCGCGCCAGGAACGCCTTCTCGTCCTCCATCCGCCGCCACGCGTCCCCGCGATACAGCTTCAGGAAAGCCTCCTGCACCGCGTCCTCGGCATCCTGAGCATTCCGCAGCAGCGAGAAAGCCACCCGGAACATCACCCGCGAATGCCGCTCCACCAGCCCCGCAAACGTAGCCTCCCGCTCCGCAGCAGGAAGATCGCTGGATGCGTCAGGCGAGCCCTTGACCAGCTCTCCGTTCAGACCGAACCCGGCACTCACGATCGACGACGGCAACATCAGCAAGACTCCTCTTCACCCTCTAAGACCGGCTCCGCCGCCAAAGTGTTCATTTCTTTTTGCAAAGCCGCCAGGTTACCTGTTCCCGGCCGCGAATCAGCCGGACCTATAACCGGACCGCAAGCGCCGACTTAAACCAGGAGCGTACCGCGCACTGGTAACCGGTCTTCGCCACGGCATCGCCTGGAGAAATGCCGCCAATCGCGGAAAATTCACCGTCCCTCAAAAGTGGACTTGACACGCGCACGTACAATTGGCGTTACCCCAGATCCCACAAGTAATCGAGGCCCGTAACCAATGATCCGTAGACTTCTTGTCCTTCCCCTCGCCGGCTCCCTCATCCTCAGCGGTTGTGGCACCGGCCTCCCCGCCGGTCCGGGCGCTCCCCTCCCCACCATCACGCCTACCACCAGCGACAAGGTCATCAAGCACGTCGTCGTCATCTTCGGCGAGAACGTCTCCTTCGACCACTACTTCGCCACCTACCCCACGGCCCTCAATCAGCCGCACGACACCTCCGTCTTCGCCCCTTTCGGCAACACCCCCGTCCCCTCGAACCTCGCCTCCAAAGGCCTGCTCACGGACAACCCGAACCTCAGCGTCCTCAACGGTAGCGGCGCGACCGACCCCTTCCGCCTCGACCCCGTACAGGCCGCCACCGGCGACCAGGCCCACGACTACACCCGCGAGCAGGTCGCCTTCAACAGCGGCAAGATGGACCTCTTCCCCTCCACCATAGGCGTCGCCGAAAGCCAGTCCCTCGCCGCCGCCACCTCCGCGCCGCCCGCTGTCGTCACCTCGGGCCTCACCATGGGCTACTACGACGGCAACACCGTCACTGCCATCTGGAACTACGCCCAGCACTACGCCCTCAACGACCACTCCTTCGCCACCACCTTTGGCCCGTCCACCCCCGGAGCCCTCAACCTCATCTCCGGCCAGACCAACGGCGTCACCAACGCCACCGCTCCCGGCACCGCAGTCGTCGCCGACGGCAGCGGCGGCCTCACCGCCATCGGTGACATCGACCCCGCCGGCGACGTCTGCTCCTCCACCACCTCCAGCATCAGCATGTCCGGCAAGAACATCGGCGACCTCCTCAACACCGCCAAGATCACCTGGGGCTACTTCCAGGGCGGCTTCGATCTCTCCGTCACCAACGCCGACGGCTCGACCAACTGCGCCCGCACCTCCACCTCCACCGTGACCAAGATCAAGAAGGCGGACTACGTCCCCAACCACCAGCCCTTCCAGTACTACGCCTCCACCGCGAACCCGAACCATCTCCGTCCCACAGCGGCGATCGGAACGAGTGATCAGGCCAACCACCAGTACGACATTCACGACTTCACCGACGCCCTCGCCGCCGGAAGCCTGCCCGCCGTAAGCTTCCTCAAGGCTCCCGCCTACCAGGACGGCAACGCCGGCTACTCCGACCCGCTCGACGAGCAGACCTTCATCGTCAACATCGTCAATGCCGTCGAGCAGTCCTCTTCCTGGGACTCGACCGCCATCATCCTCTCCTGGGGCGACGCCGACGGCTGGTACGATCACGCCTCGCGCCTGGTCAACGGCTCCGCCACCACCGCCGACGCCATCAACGGCAACGGCGTCTGCATCAGCACCGCAAGCGCCGCGAACGCCCTCGCCGGCGTAGCGTCTTCCAACCTCCACGCCCAGGGCCGTTGCGGCTACGGCCCCCGCCTGCCCCTGCTCGTCATCTCATCCTGGGCAAAGAAGAACGCCCTTGACAGCACCATCACCGACCAGACCTCTATCACCCGATTCATCGAGGACACCTTCCTCTCCTCAACCAGAATCGGCGGAGGCTCCTTCGACAGCATCGCCGGCCCCATCACCAACATGTTCGACTTCTCGAACGGAGCCGTCATCCCCAACCCCAACGTAGTCCTGCTCGACCCCAAGACCGGTCTGGTCACCAGCAAAAACTAACAGTAGGAACCAAGCGGGTGCCCCCCTATCTGGCAGCTTCATCGCCGGATAGGGGATCAGCGCCACAAGTGCAGGTGCCCCACCCATGGCTCGCCTTTGGCCATGGGTGGGGCCGCCACCGATTTCTCCCCGTCATTCTGAGCCGAAGGCGAAAAATCCCCGCATTTCGCCTTTGCTCTCACCCACCCAAAAGAACGTCATCTCGACCGGAGCGCAGCGCAGTGGAGAAACCCCCGCATTTTCGCCTTTAGCACGTTGACACGGCCGAGCCCCGCCTAAACCAACTCCCGCAACCCACTCCGCCAGCTCTTATAAGCCGCATCCAAAGCCCGCATATTCATCACCGCGTCCTCGCCAGTCGCCAGAAAATCCGCCCCACCCCGAACCGCCGCGGCAAACCCATCCAGCATCCGCACATACCCATCCACATTGTCGAAAGTCGTCGACGACACCTCCTGCCCGTTCTTCCGATGCACCACCTCCACCGGCCGATCCACACTGAAACCGCTCTCCGCCGTCAGCACGCCATCGCTGCCGATCACCTCCAGCAGCGTCCGGTACGGTGCCCGCGCATTCGCCACCACCTGCGCAAAGATCCCGCGAGTCATCTCCATCTGCATCGCGGCATACGCCTCGACATCGCCCGACAACTCATCCTGCTTCGCAAGCGTGGACACATTCAGCACCTCCGCCTGCAGGATGTACCGCAGCGCGTCGATCGAATGCACTCCAACGTCCCCAATCGGCCCTCCACAAGCCAGCGCCCCATCCGCGATCCACTTCCGGGGAGCGTTCTGCGCCGCATAGCAGAAGTGCGCCGACGTAATCTGCGGCTGTCCCACCAGACCCTCGGCGATCCGCTTCCGCATGAACTCAAGGCTCAAGTTGTAGCGGAAGTTCTGCGCCACGCCGAAGCACACACCCGCAGCCTTTGCCGCCGCGACCATCTCCGCAGCCCCGCCAGCGTTCATCGCCACCGGCTTCTCACACAGCACCGCCTTGCCGTGCTTCATCGCCAGCAGACCATCATCCAGATGCATCGCATCGGGAGAAGTAATAAACACCGCATCCACCTCAGGCGACGCGCACAACTCCTCACGCGACGCGAAGCAATGCTCGATCCCATGCGTAGCGCAATCCTTCGCCGCAGCGTCTTGATTCCGCCGCCACATCCCCACTAACTTCGTGTCATTGGAACGCCCGAAAGCGGGCAACAGCCGCCGGACAGCATGGTGTCCGAAGCCAAGAATAGCGATGCGTAAGGGAGAAGAAGTCATGGTCTGACCATCAAACCACACTTTAGTTGACCGAAGTTTAGCCCTCGCGCAAAGCGCGAACCAAGCGAAGCGGTATACAAGTCACGAAGCGACCGCCCCGCGCGCAGCGGGCCCGTCCGGCAGGACAAAGCCTTCTACTTCGTAGCGTTCTTAAAAAGGTTCTCAGCGAAGTAGTTCACGATCTTCGCCTGGTCCCGCAGCATCTCGAAGTATGCATTTTTCAACAGCTGCGACCGGTCGTTCTGCAACTGCTGCCGGATCGCCTGCTGCACAATTGGGTCGCTCAGATCCCGCTGCCCCGCCGGCTCCTTCGAGACCAGCTTGTAGATCGAGTACCCCATCGTCTTTTTCGTCTGCGCATCCAGAAGCGGCATAATCGCCGTCGTCTGCCCTGGCTTCAGCTTCGTAATCTCCGCGTAGATCGTCGGGTCGGCATGAAGCTGCGACTCGGTCACAAACCCCATATCGCCGCCGCTCGAAGCCGTCTCCACCCGCTCCGAAAAGTTCATCGCCAGCGTCCCAAAGTCTTCGCCGCTGTCCAGCCGCGTCTTCAAGGCCTGGATCTTCTTCTTCGCCTCGGCGTCATTGGTCGCCTTGCTGCCCTGCAGATTGCCCGCCTGGTCTGAAGGAACGCTCGTCACCTGGATCTGCGCCAGCCGGTACTGCGGCTCGATCAGGTTGTACTCCGCCTTGTGCTGGTTGTAGTAGCTCGAAACATCGGCGTCCGTCACCGTGATCTTGGAGTTGATCTCCTTGTTCAGCAGCTTGTTGCCCGTCAGCGATCGCCGGATATCGTGCTTCAGATCATCAAGCGTCAGGTTCTCCGCCTTCATATGCTGCTCGAACTGCTCCTCGGTCACCGGAGCCTTCATCTCCGCCAGCTTCGCGTCCACCTCTTCGTTGGTGGCCGTCAGGTTCATCTTCGCCGCGCGCTGCTCTACGATCTCATTCGTGATGAGGTTGTCCAGAACCTTCAACCGCCCGAGGTCAGCCTGCTCGTTCGAAAGCTGCACCTGCTGCTGTTGCTGCTGCGCCACCTGCGCGGAGTAAGCGGCATAGCCCTTCTCCATCTCCGCGCGCATGATTGGCTTGCCATTTACGGTGGCCACAACGTCAGCACTCGGCTGCTGATTGCATCCCGCCGCGAACAACATCGCGCCGCCCGCAAGCAGCGATACGCCCAGCCCGCGCGCTACTCTCGCAAACCGGATCCTACCCTCGAACATCTCTATGCGTGCCGTACCGGAATCAGTCATCATGCTCAATCGAATCTTTCCAAGCGCGTCCTGCGCTAATTCCCTTGCTTCGCCGCTGGCGCAGCCGAAGTTACCGGTGCGGGCGGAGGCGTCTTCCCGGCGGCCACCAGAGCACCGTCAATCATCCGGTACACATACTCGAGCGGCTGCGCGCCCTCAATCTTCTCCCCGTTGATAAACAGCGCGGGTGTCGCTGAAACGCCCAGCGCCTCCGCATCCTTCATCGAAGCCTTGATGCCCGTCGTATCCTGCTTCGCGAGACACGCAGAAAGCGCGGCCTCATCGATCTTCTGTTTCTTACCTTCTTCCGTCGCCAGCTTGTCGAGCATCTCGTTGGCCTTCGCCACCGTCTTCTCGGTGCCGCCAATCTCATCCGCATGAGCGTGGATATAGTCCACCAGGTTCCAGTACCCCGTCCCGCTTTGGGCTCCCACGCAGTTCGTATCCACCGCCGCGCGCAACGCCCAGGGATGCTGATCGAGCGGGAAGTCCCGGTACACAATCCTCACCTGGTCCTTGTAACGGTCAAGAATCGCCGGAAACAACTGCGCATTCATCCGCGCGCAGAACGGGCACTCCAGGTCATCGAACCCCACGATCAGCACCGGCGCATCTGCCGCCCCACCCCGCGCCGGACGATCCACTCCCGACACCGAAGTCCGCAGGTCCTTGCTGATATCGAACTTCGAAAACTGCGCCAGCGTCTTGCCATCCTTCGAGAGCAGGAACGGAATCGGCCGGCTGCTCTTGCCCTCGGTGCTAAAGTCCACCGTCAAGGTGTCGTATCCAGGAATATCGCTCTTGCTCAGCGATTCGATATGGAACTCGTAGTTCGCCGGAACATCCAGCCGCGTCCGGATCATCACCTCGACGCGCCGCGACAGTTCAGGAGAGATCGACCCGTCAACAGAAGCCTTCGCCGGCGGCTGCGCATGGCATCCCGCAGCGGCAAGCGCAATCAGGAACGATAAAGAAAAGTACGGTTTTCCCACAATCGACACAATAGCCCGATTATCTCACGCTGACGACGCAGGCCACCCTACCACCGCCCCCTGCCACCGTCATTCTGAGCGCAGCGAAGAACCCCCCGCATTTCGCCTTTGTCTCAAGCAGCCACCAACGTTCGGGTGCCCCATCCATCGCGTTCTTTGCGATGGGTGGGACGTAAACCGTCCCCTAAAACAACCTCTCCGCCCGCCTCAAATTTCCCGCAGTCCCAATATTCGCCAGCGTGAAATTAAACCGGTACGCGTTCTCGTTTCTCACCGATCCCAGCTCATACTTCCTATACTCCACGCTGAGCCCACAGCAGTTCCAGTTGTACGAAGTCTCCAGCGACCCATACTGCAGCGACCCCAGCTTCGCATCGATGCCTGCGTTCGCCGCCACGCTCAGCCCTTCCTTCGTTGGCATGCCATAACCCAGCAGCACCCGCAACTGGTTGAAGTCCGTCGTCGCCGAAGGCAGACCGTCCGTCTCAAATCGTCCCGGCGCGTTCAGCTTCGCGTAGCTGAACCCGCCAAACAGATTGCCCCGGTGCGCGTCCGCAAACACGTTATTGCTCGTAAATCGCCCCTGCACCGTGTCGTAGTCGAAGTTCCACTCCAGGTCGAAGACCTCGTTGGGCCGCACCCGCAGCCTCGAGATCACCGGCGAGACGCTCCTCGGCCCGGTCAGAAACGCGATGCCCGAAAAATTCAGCGTCGTATCCAGAATGTTTCGTCGCCCGTTCTGCAGCGCCCCGCCAAAACTCTGGTTGAAGAACGCCTTCTGCCCCACCCGCCAGCTGAAAAACTCCCGCGTGCTGCACTTTGGCGGCGCAGGCTTCCCATTCGGCTCGTCATCCGGAGCATCGTCCGCATCCGTGCTGTCCGCCATCTCCGCGAGCTTGCAAGGCCGCGGCTTCTTCGGATGCAGGAACAGCCGTTGCGTCACCCCATACTCCAGGTCGTTCGTGTTCGAAGCCACATCCACATCATCGAACCGCAGAATATGTGAAAAATCGTTGATCCCCCCCACAAACCGGTAAGTCGCGCTCGGTTCGATCGTATGCTTCACCTCGCTGCCAAACACCCGCTCCAGCAGCGGCGAATCGAACGTCCGCTCCAGCACCGGTCCGCGAATGTCCACCTCCGCCTCCACGTCCGTCCGGTTCAGGCTCGAAGAGGACTCCGCCATCGCTCCCTGCGCCACTCCATTCGTCTGCCGGCTCTTCGTGTACACCGTCTCCCGCACACCCACCGCCGCCCGCACATGCACGCCTTCAAACGAGAACGGAACCGCGATCTCCGGATGCACGTCGAACCGCCCCACGCCGCCCGTGGTAAACAGCGGCTGCGTCCGCTTTAACCCGCCTACCGAGCTGTCCATGCTCCACAAAAACGGCGTCGCTCCCAGCCGGTGGTCGACCGACGTGAACATCAGTTCCGGGATATGAAAGATCGTCAGTTGCGAGTTCTGCACCGGATCGCCCGCGGCTACCTGGGCCTGCGTCTGCGCCAGCGGCTTCAACCCCTCGTATCTGTCCGCCCGCAGCGACGCCGAGTATCCATCGAAGTTCTTCACCCCATAGAGCGTCGATAAAATGTCCGTCGAAACCGCCTGGTTGAAGTTCTCCGTAAACGCCTCGCGATACACATAGGAGCTCAGATACTCCACATCCGCCACCAGCCTCGCATTCGGCGTCTCTCCCTGCGCAGGTGCCAGGTCATACCGCGCCTTCACCACAAAATCCTCGCCACCCTGGTTCGTATAAACTCCGCCCGTAGGCGTATATCCCCGGTCCTGCAGCGCGCTGAATCGGCCGGTAACAAAGTTCTGCCTCAGCCCTCGGTACCGAAAGCTCCCTGACTCCGAAAACCCGCGCAGCGAGTAATACACCGACCCCAGCGTCAGATCCATGCTCCGGTTGAGCGCAAAATAAACCTGCTCTCCAACCGAATTCCCCTTCGTCGACGAAAACAGTCCCACCGAAGGAATCAGCAGCCCGCTCTGCCTGTGGTTCGGGTCCACCGGATGCGTCACATACGGCAGATACAGCAGCGGCACATTCAGCAGGTGAAAGATCGTATTCTTGGCCTTCGCCGTGTCCCCATCGAGGGAGAACAATCCCCCCGTCAACAGCCAGTCCGGCTTCGGCAACTGGCACGACGTCACACTGCCATCGATAACATCGTACTCGTCCGGGCCCTTCTTCACCACGATCCGCCCCGTAAACAGAAACGGGTTGCCATTGTCATACACCGCGCGCGTCGGATTGGCCGCTGCGAGGCCGGAGACCACGGTATTCACTCGCGGCCGCCCCGGAGCGAGCCGCAGCCCGATCGATCCTGTCACGTCGTAAAACGTCCCCGTCTCGGTCTGCGTGTTGAAGGTCCCATGGCTCGCATGGATCTCCTCATGCTTCGGTCCCCCGCTCACCACCAGGTGCCCCGTCGCCGTCACATCCCCGGTGTCCGAGTCATACTCGACGTGGTCGGCCTGGATGATCCGGTCGCCATAGGTAATCACCACGTCCTTGTCCAGCGTATAAAGCGACCCCACCCGCGTCTGCGGATTGGTCGACTCGATCTTTACCGGCGTTCCGCGATCCTTACCCTGCACCACCACCGCAGCCGGAAAAGGCAACGAACCGTCCCCATCCTGTGCTCCGATATCCTGTGTCCCATTCGTCGCGGTCGTATCGGGATGAGTGGGACCCGCCGGAATCTGGCTGGAGCTAGTCCCCGGCGCAACCAGCGCATCCACACCCGCACCAGGGGGTAACGAACTCGCCAACTGCTGCCCCATCAGCAGTTCAGAATTCACCGCGAACAGGGTGATACTTATGAAGAGTGCATAGCCGCGCAGAGATCTCTTACTGAAGTCCATCTGCTTTAGAGGCTAATTGATTTCACTGGAAACCGGAGTTGGCAATTGAACACAATGAGGTCTGCGGAACTCCAATCAGACGAGTTCGACTTCCCCGTCCAGGGTTCTGAACCGGCTGGTGTCGCAGCTTCAAGCTCAGATCTGAAGTTGCAGGTCGCCGAACGCCTCGCCGCCCACCGCTCCCGCCGCAACCGTCAGACCGGCCCGGCACTGGTTACCGAGTCCACCCCGAAGCCCACTCGCAAAAAATCCAACTCCATCGCCGCCGCCGTCGCCGAGCGCTACGCGCAGTCGCAGAGCTATCGCGACTTCCTCGCCGCCGAAGCAGAACGCGCCATCGAGCAGGCCAACCTGGCCGCCCAGGAAGCCGAAGCCGCGGCCCACGTCGCCGCCCGCAGCGCCCAGGCCGTCGCTTTTGCACAGCAGCAGCTCCTTGACGAACTGGAGAACTGGAATCCCGCGCCGATACAGCAAGTGAGCCGGACGCAGTTCGACTATCCCCAGACGGAGACCCAGACGCCCCAACCGGAGAGCCAGCCGGAGCCATACCAGCAGCAGACACACGCAGCCACCAGCCGCGCAGCCGAAAGCAATGATTTCTTCGCCCGCCCTCTACCTGAGCAGGCTTTCGTCGAAGAATTTATTCCCGAGCCCGTCGTCTATCGCGAGCCCGTCCACCGCGCCCCGGCTGCCCCTCGCCGGGCGGTAGTGTCCCCCGCCGATCTCACCGTGAGGCTCTATGAAGACCTCGGAGCCCGCCAACCGAATCCTGGCGGCCTCCACAGGAGCGATATGCCGAGCCACCCGACCTTGAACCCGATCGATCCCGACGAGAGCTACGCTCTCGACGAGGAGATCGAGTTCCGTCAGGCCCCGGTATTCGAAGAAGCCTCCGGCCCCCCGGTCCCCATCCCGGCAAATCTCATCGAGTTCCCGCGCCAGCTGATCGCCGCCCGCAAGGCCCGCCCTCGCATCGCCGAAGGCCCACTCCGCGACGAAGCGGAGGCCGCGGCCTCCGCCCAGCTCCGCATCTTCGAGGTCGAACCATCCCTCATCTCCACCGCGCCTGCCGTCGAGCCCGAAGCCGCCGCGCCTACCTGGGCCTCCATCCTGCTCGACGCTCCGCCGGTCATTCACGTATCCGTAGAACCAGAGCCCAAAATCCTGCCGCCGATGCAGGTGGCGCCCCTCAACCTGCGCCTCATGGCCGGCATCGTCGACCTCTGCGCCGTCAGCGCCACCTTCCTCGTGGGCCTCACCGTCTTCGCGCTGTGGGCCAACGTCCTTCCCACCGGCATCACCGCAGCCGCCATCGGCGTCGCGACCCTGACCGTCTTTTACGCCCTCTACAACCTGCTCTTCTTCACCTTCTCCGAAGCCACGCCCGGCATGCGCTACGCCCGCATCGGCCTCTGCACCTTCGAAGACGAGAACCCGACCCGCTCCCAGATGCGCCGCCGCACCTTCGCGGTCATCGTAGCCGCCCTTCCCCTGGGTCTAGGCTTCGCCTGGGCCTGGTTCGACGGCGAAGGATTAGGCTGGCACGACCGCCTCTCCCGCATGTACCAGCGCCACTACTAAATCAGCCCTGCACCTAGCCTTCGCACTTTTACCCTCAAAAACCCGTCATCTCGACCGAAGCATTGCAGCCTCATCGCAATGCGCAGTGGAGAGACCCCCGCATGGGCCCTTGTAGCCGCACGGCTCAGGTGCCCCATCCATGGCTCGCCTTTGGCCATGGGTGGATCCGCCACGAACTACCCCGGAGGCCAGTGCATCGCCCGTCCACCCAACAGGTGCACATGCAGATGATGCACCGTCTGCCCGCCATCATCCCCCGTATTCACCACCAGCCGATACCCCTTCTTCAACCCATACTTCCGAGCCAGCTCCGCCGCGACAAACATCAGGTGCCCCAGTAGCGCAGCATGGTCCTTAGCCGCATGAGCCAGCGAAGTCAGGTGCTCCTTGGGAATAATCAGCAAATGCGTCGGAGCCTGCGGATGAATGTCCGCAAACGCGAGGCTCAACGCATCCTCATACACCCGCTTCGCCGGGATCACCCCATAGACGATCTTGCAGAAAAGACACTCTGAACTCTGTTCGGCCATAAAAGAATCCTACCCCTAAGAACCTCGATACCCCCTGGATAAACCCCGTCATCTCGACCGGAGCGAAGCGTAGTGGAGAGACCCCCGCATTTCGTTTCCCAACCCACCAAAACCGGGTGCCCCATATCTGGCGGTCTCATCGCCAGACGTGGGATCGCACTATCTCCCAAAATACTTCGGCTTACTTCCCGCCGCCCACGGATCATACCCCGCCGCAAACCGCGCCCGCTCCGCAATCGGAGGATGGCTGAACGTCCAGAACTCAACCAGCGGATGCGGCGTCGGATCATCCAGCGACTCCTCCCCCAGCACCTGAAACGAATGCTGCGCCACCGCCTGCGGGTCAGCCACGATCCCATGGATCGCCTCCTGCCCATAGACATCCGCCTCATGCTCCTGCATCCGGCTGAAGCCGTTCCCAATCGGCTCCCCAAGGAAACTCAGCACCGAAAACACCAGCATCACCACCACAAACGCCGCCCAGTCCTCCTGCCCGGAGATCCCCCACGCTGACCCGTAGCGCGCAATCAGCCACCGCACGCAGTGATACCCAACAAAGAACATCGCCAGCAGCCCTACCGCCGCCGCAGCAATCCCCTTGTAGATGTGGTTCAGCACATAGTGCCCCATCTCGTGCCCGAAGATATAGCTGATCTCATCCGGCGTAGCCTTTGCGATCGACGTGTCCCAAACCACCACCCGCTTCGACGCCCCAATCCCCGTCACATAAGCATTCAGCCCCGTCACCTTCTCGCTGGCCCGCATCAGGAACATCCGCTCCGGCGGAATCACGATCCCTCCCCGAGCCACCACCTGCTCCAGCCGAGCGACGAGCGCCGGGTTCGATGCCTGTAAAGGCTCGAACTTGTTGAAGATCGGATCGATCAGGATCGGCGAGAGAAACACTCCAAAAACGACCGCCGCCATCGTCGGAATCCAGAACCAGAACCACCACCGCTTCGCCGATCTCCGGATGCAGAAGAACAGCAGCATCACCAAAAGGCCGCCGATCACGTAGCTCAACAGGAAACTCTTCCCTTTGTCGCCAAACCAGCTCCTCCACTGCTGCACCGACTGCCCATACTCCAGCGACACATGATGCCCATAGACCTCCAGCGGCAGACTCAACAGCGAAGTAATCGCGAGAAAGAAGAAGTAGAAGGCAAATCCCTGCACCCAGCGATACCGGCTCAACCGCACCGCCGCCCGTCTCATCCACGCCGACACACCCAGCGCCAGTAGCAGCACCATCTGCGCAATCGTCCATCCCATATCAGCAAACTCAAGCACCGTCCGCTTCCGGTTTAGTTCAATAGCCACCTTCAGCTTCGCCGGCGGCAACCTATACGCCGCATCGCCCTGCAGTGCCTGCGTCACCGTACCCTGCGCCTTCATCCGAGGCACAACCAACAAGAAGCTCGCGCAGACAAGCACCATCAAAACCCAGCGGAAGTTCATAGGCGACAGATCCCTCAATCATGAGTCAAACCCAAGATACAGCGCGTCATGGATCAAAGTCCGACCGTCCCGATGCGGCATGGCGATTGGATGACCCTGACGGTGGATGGCCCACCCTTCATCAATTCGTTACACTCACTCTCAACACAGGTTCAGCGCGGAGTCTTCATTTTGAACAAGCAGCATTGGCTGGCAACAAGCATCTTCCTCGGTCTATCCCTCACCTCTCCCTTCGCAACTCACCTCTCCGCCGCCCCGCGCCCTGCGGCTGACGCCGAAGCCGAACCGAAGCTCCCGCGCCCCACACCGCCGCCCGTGCTCGTCCAGGCCATGCAGGCCGAGTTGAAGCGCGCCATGTCCGAACTCGGCAACCAGCCCGCCAGCGGATCTGACAACGCGACGCCCAAGCCCTACTTCCTCAGCTACGCCGTCTCCGACGCCTCCAACATCGACATCTCCGCCCAGTACGGCGCCATCACCGCCTCGAATCAGTTCCATCGCCGCGTCGCCGACGTCCAGGTGCGCCTCGGCACCCCGGCGCAGGACAACACCCACGGCGACCACCGCAACTCCGCCCTCACTACCATGGCCCTGCCTCTGACCGACGACCGAGCCGCGCTTGCCCGCAGCCTCTGGTTCGCCACCGACCGCGGATACGCCCGCGCCCTCGACGGCTACCTCAAAGTCAAGACCGAGCAGCAGGTCCGAGCCAAAGAAGAAGACGCGTCCGCAGACTTCTCCGCCGAGCAGCCCGCACAAAAGCTCCTCCCCGCAGCCGACGCTCTCAAAGTCGACAAGGCCGCCTGGGAGCAGCGCCTCCGCGAGCTCTCCGGCCTCTTCAAGCAATACCCCGACATCTACTACAACACCGTCGGCCTCCAGGCCTCCACCGAGACCGACTACTTCGTCTCCTCCGAAGGCCAGGAGGTCTCCACTCCCAACCACGTCGCCCGCCTGATAGTCGTCGCCCGAACTCGCGCCGCCGACGGCATGGACCTCTTCCGCGTCGAGACCTTTGAGGCCGACGCCACCGGCAACCTCCCCGACCAGAAAGCCCTCATCGCCAAGACGAATGCGATGGCCAAAAACCTGGTCGACCTCCGCAACGCCCCCATCACCGAGCCCTTCGACGGCCCCGCCATCCTCAGCGGCCGCGCCTCCGCCGTCTTTTTTCATGAAGTCCTCGGCCACCGCCTCGAAGGCCAGCGCCAGCGCGGCGACGAAGAGGGCCAGACCTTCACCAAGCTCCTCGGCAAGCCCATTCTTCCCGACTTCCTCTCCGTCTCCGACGACCCCACCCTCGAAAAATTCGAGGGCCGTCCGCTCAGCGGCCACTACAGCTTCGACGACGAAGGCCAGCCAGCCCGTCGTGTCGACCTCATCAAGAACGGCGTCCTCGAGACCTTCCTGATGTCGCGCCAGCCCATCGCCAGCTTCTCGAACTCGAACGGGCACGGCCGCGCCGAGACGGGGCATATGCCGACTGGCAGGCAGGGCAACCTCATCGTCACCTCGACCAAGTCCGTCAGCGACGCCGAACTCCGCAAGATGCTCATCGCCGAGGCGAAGAAGCAGAACAAGCCCTACGGCCTCTACTTCGAGGACATCTCCTCCGGCTTCGCCGTCACCACCCGCCGTTCGCCGCAGGCCTTCCAGGTCATTCCGCTCGTCGTCTACCGCGTCTACGTGGATGGCCGCCCGGACGAGCTGGTCCGAGGCGTCAGCATCGTCGGCACCCCGCAGGCAGCGCTCAATCGAATCGTCGCGACCAACGACAAGCAGGACATCTTCAACGGCATCTGCGGCGCGGAGTCCGGCTCGATCCCGGTAAGCGCCGTAGCCCCCGCCATGCTCGTCTCCGAGATCGAGACCCAGCGCCAGTCCCAGGGAACCACCCGCCCACCCCTCATTCCGCCGCCATCTCCTGACGACAACACGCCGAAAGGAGGCAACTAATGAATAAGCTCCTGAAACAGTTACATACTCCTCGCCACAAAGCCGGGTGCCCCATATCTGGCAGCATCACCGCCAGATGTGGGAGTGCCGCCACCGAAATCGGGTGCCCCATCCATGCGGCCGTATCGCATGGGTGGGACATTCGTGCGAAGCACGAACCGTCTTCCTCTCCCGGCCGCAAGATCGCCACTCTAGCCGCCCTAACCCTATTAGCAACTCTCTCCGTTACAAATAGGGCGGTGGCCCAAGAAAAAGACCCCATGCTCGAAGCCATGAAGTCCGAGCTGGCCCGCGAACAAAAACTCCTCGTCCTCCCCGGCCTCCAGCGCCCCTACTTCATCGAGTACCGCATGGACGAGCTCATGGGTTACGACGCCGTCGCTAACTACGGCGCGCTCACCCGCGAAGACACCAACCACCAGCGCGTCATCCGCGTCTCCGTCCGCGTCGGAGACTACGCCGCCGACAGCTCCTCCAGCCGCGGCGACGGCAACGTCCAGCTAGCCCCAGAAGACAACGACCCCGCCGCCCTTCGCTACGCCCTTTGGACCGCGACCGACGAGGCGTACAAGGTCGCCCTCCGCGCCTACGCCGCCAAGCAGGCCAACCTCAAGCGCTTCGAGACCGCCGCCACCGCCGACGACTTCGCCCCGGCCAAGCCCGTCACCGAGATCAAACCCCTCGTCAAACTCGACCTTGACCGCAACGAATGGAAGCATCGCATCATCGAGACCAGCGGCCTCTACGCAAGCGACCCGTCAGTCAAGCAATTCGCCGACACCATCCAGTACTCGACAGCCAGCGTCCGCGGAGTCGCCGTCAACCGCTATCTGGTCAACACCGAAGGCACCGTCGTCCGCCACGGATATACCGGCTACAGCGCCAGCGTCAGCATCGGAGGCCAGGCCGCCGACGGCATGCGCCTCAGCCGCGACAACGGCAGCACCGCAACGCTCGCCAAGAACCTCGAGTCCGCCGCCGCCTTCCACCAGCGCATGATCGACGACCTCAACTCCTACCAGGAGCTCCGCAACGCCCCCATCGTCGACGCTGACGACTACCACGGTGCCGTCCTCTTCAGCGGAGACGCCGCCACTGACGCCCTCACCAAACTATTCCTCCCCAACGTCGAAGCCGACCGCCCCGACGCCGGCACCACCGCTCGCACCCAGGGTGCCTACACCTCCAGCCTCCGCCAGCGCGTCCTCCCGGACTTCATGAACGTCAAGGACAACCCTCTCCTCACCAAGCTCGAAGGCGTCGACCTCATGGGCCACTACGACGTCGACGACGAAGGCGTCCCCGCCGAATCCCTCGACGTCGTCCTCTCCGGCAAACTGATGGCCTACGTCATCGGCCGCGAGCCGGTGAAGGACTTCCCTGAATCGAACGGCCACGGCCGCGCCGGCCTAGGCCAGCCCGCCCACTCCCGCGCCGGTATCTCGATCTTCAAGTCCAGCGAGCCCCTCAGCGACGACGCGATGAAGGCCAAGCTAGCCGAACTGGCCGCGAAGCAAGGCTCCGACGCCTACGTCGTCGAAACTCTAGGAGGCGAACTGATGCCGCGCCTGCTCTATCGCGTCCATAGCGACGGCACCCGCGAACTCGTCCGCGGGGCTGCCTTCGATGAGCTCGATCTCCGCAGCCTCCGCAGCGACATCGTAGCCGCCGGCGACCATCCCTACATCGCCAACACCCTCGGCCCGATCCCGCAAACCGTCATCGCGCCCAGCCTCCTCTTCGGCGACATCGCCGTAAAGCGCGCTACCGAAGAGCAGCAGAAGCTCCCCTACTACGCCCCACCCGCCGAATAATCGAAAGCCGCATCAAGCGTGCGCCACCAAAACCGGGTGCCCCATATCTAGCAGCTTCATCGCCAGATGTGGGAGCCAGCCACAACCGCGGGTGCCCCATCCATGGCTCGCACTTGGCCATGGGTGGGTCCGCCACCACCCTCTCCCCGTCATTCTGAGCCGAAGGTGAAGAATCCCCGCATTTCGACGGCACCGCCACCACCCGTCTTGCTTCAGGGCACGGCTTCAGCCGTACCACAAACCCACCCCCACCCACGCGGCTTTAGCCGCTGAGGTACGCCTTCCTTCGCCCGCCACGCAACCCTCAATCCGTCCGGGTCAAATAAGGCTCCGCATCCGGAATATGGATCCCATCCGCTACCGCCTTCGCCGTAGCCTTGTCCGCAAACTTCGGATTGATCCTTACCCAATACCCCGTCGGCCCCTGAAACTCGATCACCTTCGCCGTCGTGTATCGCCGCATCAGGTCGGCCTTCAATTGCACTGCGTCCTCGACGTTATAGAACGCCCCGATCTGCACGCACCACCGCCCGCCAGGAATTCCCGTCGGCGACGGAGGCGGCGGATACGCCTCCACCTGCACCTTCGCCACGCCCGCCCGATACACGCCGGTGGCCTTGGCCGCAGCCAGCGACAGATCGATGATCCGCCCCCGCACAAACGGCCCCCGGTCCGTGATCTTCACCAGCACCGCCTGGTTGTTGGTCAGGTTGGTCACCCGCGCGACCGTCCCCAACGGCAGCGTCAGACTAGCCGCGGTCATCGCATTCTGGTCGTACACCGACCCATCCGCTCCCTTGCGCCCTGAGTACGGCGGCCCATACCAGCTCGCCAGCCCCGTCTCCGTCACGGCAGGCGGCCCATGCACCGCATCCGGCGGAATCATCCCCGCCGAATCCGCAGGCGCACTCTCGATAGTCGGAGCCTTATGCCGCGCAGGCGCAGGAGCAGGCCGTTCCTCACCCAGCGTAGGCGCCGTCGGCTGATAAACCTGCTGCTTCTGCTTATGACATCCCGCTACCAGCCACACGCACACGACGAGCGCAACCGCACCCCGCACGCCAGACTGGAGCCCGCATCGGCGCATCACGCCTCAGGCGGCCTCGGCGGAGGCGGAGGTGCATTCCGCACGTCATCGAGCTTCTGCGCCAGCTTCTGCAGCTCCACCGCAGCCGTCTTGAGCGCGGCCGAGCTGTGTCGGCGAACGTCCGGCACAACCTCGTCGTTGATGTAGTTCGCAAACAGCCGCAGCTCGTCTTCCACGCGCGCGGCTGTCTCATGCAGACGATCCTGCCAGGGCTGTCTCGGAACTTCAGGCGGCATATGCGAAACCTCTGTTACGAGTATGAGTATGTGGAAAACCCAGGGTCAAGGCCACAGCCGTTCTATACACAAGCAGGCCCCCAACTGGTAACCCATCATCACCCCCTAAGACGCGTCATCTGGCCCGGAGCGAAGCGAAGTGGAGAGACCCCCGCATTGGTCTTTGCTTTTTGCCCTTGCTCTTGCTCTTGCCGTCATCCTGAGCGACGGCGCAGAGCGCGCAGTCGAAGGACCCAGGGGAAATTCACCCACCACAGCCGCCCGAACCTTTCAGCAACAAACGCGACCCGACACAGCCCCTACCCCCAAGCCCCAATCAACTGAAACGCCCCCCAGTCCCGATACTTCGGGAAACGCCGCCGCGTCTCCTTCTGCGCCTCTCGAAACGCCGCCTTCTTACTCCCCGTCTCCTTCAGCCACCGATAAAACCCCGTAAAGAAGAACGTCGAAGTCTTCGTCTCCACATTCCACAGCGTCCCCACAATCGTCGACACCCCCGCCACCAGCAGCGCCGCCGGAATCCCCCTCAGATTGTCCGCCGCATCGAACCGCCCCAGCGCCGTCTCGCAGGCGCTGAACGTCACCAGATCCAGCCCCTTCAAATCCAGCCTGAGCAGCTCATAAGCATTCAGAATCCCATCGCCACCCGCACCCGCATTCAAGAAAACGCACTGAAACGCCGGAGCATTCGCCGTGTGTAACCCATGCGTCGAAATATGCACTCTCCGGCTCGAACCCAGCGCCGCCAGTACGGCCGCCTCGTTCGCATCCGGCGCTACCAGTAGCTTGGCACTTGGACCAAAGGACGAGGCAATCGTAGCCGCCTCGTCCTCGCATCCATCCAGCGCCTCAAGATGAAAGACATTCCCCGCCGCAAAGTTCACCCCAATTGAAGTCAGCTCCGTAAGCCCCGTTGCTTCCGCCGGTTTCCGCTCCAGCAGGTAAGGATGCGGCAGATACGTCACGCACCACTCCGCCGCCAGCGGCTCGTCCTCCGGCCCCAGCAGGTGAAACGGAAAGTAGTGCAGCGGCCCATGCGGCACGAAGCAAAGGTGGTCCTTCCCCTGCCCGCGAAACTCCGCCAGCTTCGGTGCCAGCGGCCCGCCAAGATACATCTCGTGGTCTCCCTCCAACGCTTCAAGCGCCTTCGAGTCCGCAGCGAACGGCCCCGGCGGGCTCACAATCCTGTCCCGCAGCTCACTTACCGCCGCCCCCACCACGTTCGCGACAATGGTCTCCTCTCCGCTCTCCATCGATACATCCGCGAAGGGAACATCCGGAATCATCGCGATTGCCGACCCGAGCCCATCCCTCGCAATCAGCAACGTCGTCACCGTCAGCGCTCCCGTGGCATGCGTCCCGACGTACTCCATTACCAGCACCGTCTTCTCATCCAGCTTCGCCTGCAGGGTCTCAAGGTCCGGCACCCACTCGCCTGAGTCATCCGTCGCCAACTGCCGGTCCAATCCCCCATCGAACCGGATCTGCAGATTCCGTAACCGCTCCGCAGCCGTACCTCCGCCGTGCATCTCCTTCGGACTCACATACGCCGTCAGCACCATGTTCTTGCTCAAGGCCGCCGGAGTAGCCGGAGGTTCCATCGCCACCTCCGCCCGCAGCTTCGCAATCTCCTGCTCTGTCTCGAGCGTCCTCGGATCGTTTAGCCACGCAATCGCCCCGCCCGGCGTAGCCAGCGCTGACCGGAACCTCCGGCCCTTCGCCGCATCCAGCAGGAACAGCACCGTCGTCGTCTTCGTGGTTCCCGTCGCCAGCAACCGCGCCATCGCAAACCGGCTCGACGTCTGGATCAGCCCCGTGGCCGCATCCCCCGCCGCCAGCTCCAACTCCAAAGCATTCGCCGCCAGCGCCACCACCAGCGCATTCAGCACCGCCTGCTGCTCCGGTCCACCCTGCTTCGCCAGATCCACGATCCGCCGCACGATATCCAGTGCCGCCAGCGGCTGCCCCGCCCGCAGATTCGCCGTCAGTGCATCCAGATAAAGCTTCGCCGACTTTCCAAACTCCTTAGCCTCAAACGCGTTCACTGCCCGCCCCGTCTGCAGCACCGCCGTCAGGTACGGCACCGCCCGGTCCAACACCTCATCCGAAGCTCCACTCTTCAGCAGCCCGCCGCAGTACACCAGCGCCTCCATCCCTTCATCTTCCTGGTTCGTCACCGTGGTCGAAGCCGCAAGCGAAAGCAGCGCATACGCCATCCTCGGCTTCGGCCAATCCTCAGCCGCAGCCGTCTGAAACAGCTTCATAAACACCGGCTCCAGGGGCGTCCCATCAGCCTCCGGCGCGTCCTCTGCCATCGCTCGCATCGCAAACGAGACCAGCCCCTGATCGTGCGCCCTCCGCACCGGCTCCGGCTCCTGGCGAATCAGCCCATCGATCGCCATCCAAAGCTGCAGCGCCAGCCCAGGATCAGCCTCCTGCACAGCCCCCGCCGACTGCGAGAAGATATCGATCGTCGCCACCCGGCCCCGCTCGGCGACCCACTCCTCAACCGGCCGCGCAACAACACTCCGCGCCGCCGCAAGAGCAGCCGAATCGACACTGACCTTCGACTCCGCCGTCTCCGAAAACCGCTGGACCATCTTGCCCAGCTCAGCCGTCTCCGCAGGAAACTTGTCCGCAGGAAGCAGCGTTAGCGCCTCCCGCGCCGCCGCAAGAAGCTCCTTCACATCGAACGGCAGCTCGAACAGACTCAACCAAAGCTGCGCCTGCGCGATCGCCTTCAGCGTCTGTCCCCGGGCCGTCCCCGTCCTGCGCTCAGCGGCCCGCCGAAAGTAGCTCAGCGACTTATTCAGCGCCTCGTCCACCGGCGGCATCATCAGCTCCTCCGCCGGCACCCCCACAAGCTCGTCCTCCGAATACTCCTCGAAGAGCCGCTCCACCCACGCCGTCATCTGGTTCTCAAGATTCCCGCTGGATCGCCCCGCAACGTAGGTGTCCAGATACAGCACCCCAAGCCGGTGCAGAATATTTGCCGGAGGGGTCATGCCGACCTCACGCTCCGCCAGCGCGTCACCCCTCGCCGCCGCATCGCGAAACAGCCGTCCATCGGGTACATCCGAGCAGGCCACCCGCGCCACCGCCAGCCATGTCTCGACCGCAGTCAGCTCCATCGCCAGCTGCCCCGCTGCGTCGCTCTTCCCCCGAGAGTCAAGCGCCGCGTTCAGCACCCGCATCACCAGCACGCAAAGCCGCCAGTTCTTGCTCAGCCCCTGCTCCACTACCTCGCACGTCGTGTAGACCAACGGGTAGCTCAGCTTGCCGTAGAACTCCGCTCCAGCCGCGACCTGCTCCGCATACTCCAGCGTGAACTTGCCCTCGACAACCTCCGTCGCCAACTCCAGAATCGGACTCGAATCCACAACCGCCTCTGCCACGCTTCAACCCCTCACCCAGAAACGAAGTGTCATCTCGACCAGACCGAGTACCCTATATCTGGCAGTTTCATCGCCAGATATAGGAACGTAAACCTCTTCCCCGCCTGTGGCCACCATCAGACCGGGTGCCCCATCCATCGCGCCGTTGTCTTACGCAATGGGTGGGACGTAAACCGCTCCCACCCGCCTTCCAACCAACAGAAACGTCATCTCGACCGGAGCGAAGCGGAGTGGAGAGGCCCCGCATTTCGCTTTTCACCACCGCTACCGCCGGGTGCCCCATCCATCGCGTCTTTGTCTTATGCGATGGGTGGGACGTAAACAGCTCCCCAGCCGCTTTCAACCCAAAACAGCCCTACGCACCGGCAGCACAAACTCCGCGCTAGGAGTCTCATCGAACGGCCTCTGCTCGCGGAAGATCACATACGACCTATTGCTGATCACCGCCTCCAACCTCACCGCTCCCAGCGTCGCCACCGCGACCGGCGACCGCACCACCATGTGGAACCGCACAATCCCGTCCAGTGCATCCGCCTGGTTGCTGTAAAGCTCCCAGAAAGGATTTGCCTTCCCCTCGCGATACCCCTTCATGCTGTAAAGCTTCTTCGCAATCTTCGTGGACGACCCAATCTCCGCGCTCAGCAGCTTCGCCGTCGACCCGAACTTCGTGCTCGTACTCTCTTCCAGCTCCTGCGACGTATCCACCGGAGAGATCGACCACGCCATCGGCGGATCAACCGCAACCGGAGTCGACGCCTTCAGCTCCACCTTCAACCACGCCTTTTCGAACCGCTCCCCATTCTGCGGCCCAAAACTGCATCCCAACCGCACATAGTCATAGCGATATAGCCCATCGTTCGCCGTAAGAAACGCCTCCAGCTCCTTGTCCCCATCCACCGCCGTCTTCTGCAACAGCAGATGCTGCGGGTCGGAGAGTTCAATAAAGCTGCTGGGAACAGAGAAGGTTTCGGCCGCGCCCCCCTTCTCAATCCGCGGTTCGGAGACAAGCTCCATCCGCCGGTACGTCGCTTCAGGAAGTTCAATCGAAAGCATCGCAGAATTATAGGCCACGCCGGGAAAGCACCGGCGTGACCATCTGTATCTCGCGAAAAATCGCCAGACCTACTGCGCCGTCTTCATCTCCGACGCTCCCACTGTATTGGTCAACGTCACATCCACCGACCCGATCGTCGTAGCATCGTCGCTCGTGTTGAAGATCTGCGTATAGGTAAACGTCGACCCATACTGATCGGAGGCAGTCGTCTGGAACCAGTTCGCGTTGAAGATCGTGTCGCCCACGATCGTCAGGTCAGTCGTATCCAGGCTCGCTCCGGCAGCCGGGGTGAAGTGGAACTTCGCATTCACCATCTCGCGCGTGTTCGAGAAGCCGTGCATCACCACCGTCAGTTGATTGCCCGATCGCATCGTACTAACGCTGCTGATCGTCGGTATGGTCGGCGGCACCACAATCACCGCGGGCTGCAGGGTCGACGGCGTCACGTTCGCTCCACCCGCAGTCAGTGTGATCGGGACCGTGATCGTTCCTGCCACCGTTCCCGCCTGCAGCGTGATCGTCGGCACCGTGACCGTATTGGCCGGAATCACGAAACTCAGCGTCCTGCCTCCGGCCGCGAACTGGATGCTTGGATCGTCCACCGCCGGCGTCGTCGAGGCAGCGAAGCCCAGCGTCAGCGTCGCCGTGATGTCCACCGGGTAAGGCTGGGTAATCGTGAAGTTGATCGTCGGCTGGCTTCCCGGCGTCACCGTAGGCGGTGCGCTCACCACCACCGTCACAGCAGGTGCCGTCACCGTGAACGTCATCGCCGTGCTCATCGAAGAGACGGTCGGGTCGAGCACCGTGATCTGCAGCGTCCCCACCGTCAGGAAATCGGCGACCGGAATGACCGCAGTCAACGTCGTCGGATTGACCAGCGTCGTCGGAATGGCTGTTCCGTTTACCTGGACCACCGAGTTGCCCACAAAGCCCGCGCCCGTGATCGTCACCTTCGTCGCGCCCGCTCCCAGCGTCGCTGTCGTCGGCGTGAACGAAGAGACCGTCACTCCCGTCACCACCACGTTCACCGTCTTCGTGGCCACCGTAAAGCTCAACAGATCCGACGGTGTGAAGGTGACGCTCAGCGTCTGCGAACCCAGCCCGAGCACCGTTCCCGCCGCCGGACTATAGACAAACACACCGGGGATCGTCGCTCCGTTCGCATCGGTCGCCGCCGCATTCAGCTGCAGGACCGAAAGCGGCGTGCCATAGGGAATCGGTGCCGGTGTGGCCCACGTCAGCGTCGGAGCCACCGCGGGAGCATGGTTCACCACCTGCGACAACATCGCCACCGACGGCGCATACAGCGCATCACCCGCATAGTTCGCCGTAATCACATGCGTAGCCTGCGTCAGCGCCGCCGTCGTGAACGAAAAGTTTCCACCATCGTCCAGCACTCCCGAAGCCAGCATGTTCGTGCCATCCATCAGCACCACCGTGCCCGTTGGCGTCTGGTTCGAGCCCGCGTTCGGGCCCGGCGCAACATGCACCGTAAACGTCACCGAGTCCGTCACCAGCGAAGGATTCTTGCTGCTCGCCAGCGTCGTCACCGAAGCTACGCCTACCACGATCTGGCTGCCCGTGGCGTTGCTCCCCGTAAAGTTCACATTCCCGGCCCACGCCGCCCCGATCGCCCGCGTCCCGACCGCCAGCGAGATCGGTTGCGAAGTCGCTGTCGCCGTTCCCGAAGTCAGCGCAACCGCCAACTGCAGCGCCCCGGTCGAAGGAAGCGCCGCCGTGTAGATGTCCGAGTAACCATCGCCGTTCGCATCGGCCACCGCAAACAGCGGCGACGTCGAACTCAGCGCCAGCGTGGCATAGTTCGTCCCCAGGTTCCCCTTACCGTCATTCGCCAGCACCGAGATCGTCGCCCCGTTCGATACCGCAACGTCCGTAAACCCGCTTCCGGTAAACCTGCCCGTCTGCGCTCCCGTCAGGTTCGCGACCGGGACCGTCACCGGATCGTTGAACGAAAACGTCGTCCCCGAACTCGTATTCTGAAAGACATAAAGCTTGCCGTTCTGCCCCGGAGTCGGCACCACAACGTCCGTCGTCAACGCGCCGAAGATGTTCCCGGTCAGGATCGTCGTCGCTCCTCCACTCGCTAACGTCCCCGACGTACTCGGCGAAAACACGCCCTGCGCGCCAGAGCCAAACGTCCCATCCTGGTTGTTCCCATACACATCGACCGAAGCCGTGCCATCCGTAGGCGAGTTCAGCAGCAACAGGTCCGGGAACCCATCCGCATTCAGATCCGTCGCCACCATCGCCGTATACGAACTCGTCGTCAGGTTCGAGAGCACCGCCTCCTGGAACGTCCCGTCCCCGTTCCCCGCCAGGAACTGGATCGCCTGCGACGGCGCACTGACCCCCGTCGTCACCAGGACCGCGATGTCCAGCTTGCCATCCTTATTGAAGTCGCCCACCACCGCCAACCCGGCACCTGCGCCCGCCAGCGTAGTCGCCGCCCCAAACGTCCCATCCCCATTACCTAGCATCGTTCCCGAGCCCGACGCACAGAAGTACGCAATGTCCGGAAATCCATCTCCGTTGAAGTCGCCCACCGCCACGGATCCCGTAGGCAGCGTGGTGCAGGCAGCGGGAAACGTAACGCCCTTCGAACCCGCGGCAAACGTTCCGTAGGGAACAGAGCCGAACGCGATCGTCGCCGTAGGCGTTGTAGTTGAAAGGACCAGCGCATCCGGAATCCCATCATGGTTGAAGTCCGCCACAATCACCGGCTGAGATGTTGGAGGCGCGGTCTGTGCCAGCGCCGGCGAAGCGCCACCGAGTACCGAAGCCGCCAGCAGCAGAACACCCGGCAGATGTAGCTTCCCCGGACCCGCGCGGCGCACATCCGAAGTCTTCTCGGAGAGGAAGATCGTGCTGTCGGGATTCGGAATAAGCGTCTTCATAGGATCGGTAACCTTGGTCGGCGTTGGGTAATTGCGACGGAGAGTGGTCATCATTGCACCGTCGCCATGGACGTCGTGTAGTCGGTAGGCACGCTGAAGCCCGTTGGCGTCCCGATCGTGATCGTGGATGTCCCCGTCGCTACCGGCGTGAACGTGAGATACCCGTAACTTGCTCCAGGCGCTAAGGCCAAAGGACTGACAACCGTGCCAACCCCGGGGGCAGAGCTCGTGATCGGTATATTCACCGTTCCTGCACCGGGGCTCACGTACAGGCTGTTGTAGCTGTACGGGGTCAACGTTCCTGCGTTCAACATCACTGGATAGACCGGCAACTGGCTTGGATTAGACCCCACGCTCGTCGTGAAGGAAGCGTTGTCGCCGTAGTAGAAGGAGAAGCCCGCGTTATAGACGGTGATATTGGCGTCACCGTCCGTATAGCCTGGGGCAGTTACCTTCAGCGTCGTAGCGCCGACACTCTGCCCCTGCACGTAGATCGTGCCTACGTTCGTGGTCGTGACATTGGTAAAGGTGAGCGTGCCCGTACCCGCGACAGTCGCTCCATTGGAGAGGACGGCGATCAGCGGGCCGTTGCTCTTCACCGTTACCGTAACCGGGTTCGGTGGAGTCTGTGGCAGATAGATACCGAGGGTCGTCTCAAGGTTAATCCCCGTATACGAATCGCTGACACTGATCGCCGGCGCCGTCACCGTCGCAACCCCGGCCGTAGACGTTGTAGTTGGAGTCGTGAACCCGGTCGGCGTTGAAAGCGTCAGGTTCGCGGTTCCAGCCGACACCGGAGTGAAGGTGAACTGCTTGTATGTGTCGGTAGCTCCGAAGACAAGCGAATTGCTGGAAACAGTGCCGACGCTGGTATTGGAATCAGTCACCGCAACCGTTACCGGTGCCACTCCGGGACTGAGCGCAAGACTGTTTCCGGCATAGTTGTTATTCGCGTCGAACAGCAGGGTGTAGACGGTCAACGTATTCGGAGTGGAGAACGTGGTCGTGGTGAAGGTGCCATAGCTCGGATAGAACCCGAATCCAGAATTCAGCACCGTCAACGTGCTGGTTCCCGTCACATATCCGGGAGCGGACTCCGTAAGCGTCGCCGTTCCGGCGCTCTGACCCTGGATGTAAATAGTGCCTACGTAGCTGGTGGTCACGTTGGTAAACGTTAGCGTCGTTGTTCCGGCTGTGACGTTGTCTTTCGAAAGCGTCACTACTGCCCCTGTCGGCACTGACACCGTCACTGTCCTCGCACTCGGCGGAGCAACCGGCAGAGAGATCTGCAGCGAGTTCTGCATGTGCACGCCCGTTGTCCCGTTGTTGACGCTGATCGACGGTGCAGTGACCGTCTCCGTGGCCTGCGTATAGGTCGTCGGAGTCGTGAAGCCAGTCACGTTGCCGATCGTGATATTGTCCGTTCCCGCTGATACTGGCTGGAAGGTGAACTGCTGATAGTTATCGTTGGTGTTGAAGGTGAGCGAGGTTGCGGAGATCGTCCCCACCGCGTCACTGGAGTTCGTAAGCGGAACAGTGATCGGCCCCACGCCTGGGTTGATGGTGTAGGAAGGATAGCCAGTGATCGCCTTGTTTCCATCCAGCAGGAAGGGATAGACAGTCAGCGTGTTCGTACCGGAGAAGCTCGTCGTGTTGTAGTTGTCGTTGCCATAGTAGTAGGCGAATCCCGACGGCTGAACGGTGATGGTGCTCGTACCCGTGACGTACCCCGGCGCGGATACGGTGATCGTCGCCGTCCCGGTGCTCTGGCCCTGCACGTACAGACTGCCTACACCGCCAGAGGTTACGTTCGTGAAAGTCTGCGTGGTTGTACCCGCTACCGTAGCGCTCTTTGAGAGCGTG
Organism: Granulicella aggregans; assembly: GCF_025685565.1. NCBI lineage: Bacteria > Pseudomonadati > Acidobacteriota > Terriglobia > Terriglobales > Acidobacteriaceae > Granulicella > Granulicella aggregans. The sequence continues at coordinate 997,286 of NZ_JAGSYE010000001.1, read as the reverse complement.
GCCGCAAGCGGCGAGCCCGCTGGCGAAGGCGTAATCGTCACCGTTACCGTGATTCCGCTTGGCGGGTTCACCGGCAGGCTGATGTAGACCGTATTCTGCAGATGAACGCCCGTCGTGTCGGATGGAGCGACGATCACCGGAGTATTCACCGTCGCGATCGCCGTCTGATACTCCGGAGCAGAGTTCTGCATCGGCTCCGTGAATCCGGCCGGCTGGGCCCCGATCGTCAGGTTGGCCGTGCCCGCCGCCACCGGCGTGAACGTAAAGCTTTCCGACGTATCCAGCGGTTTGAACACGATCGGGCTCGTCACCGTCCCGATCGTCGTGTCGGAACTCGTGATGGGAATGCTCAGGTTTGGCGTCCCGGGATTGATCGCGTACGACGGATATCCCGTGATCGACTGGTTCGCATCCAGCAGGAACGGATACACCGTCACCGTCGTGGGATTGGCATACGTCGTGGTCGTGAAGTTCTGGTTGCCGTAGTAGTACGCGAATCCAGACGGGCTGACCGTGATCGTCTCGGTACCGGTCGTATATCCCGGCGCGGAGATCGTCAGCGTCGTCGTACCCACCTTCTTGCCCTGGATATACAGATAGCCGATCGTCGACGAAGTCACGTTGGAGAAGACTACGGTCTGCTGGCCGACTGCGCTCTGGGTCGTTGAGATGATCGCGACCGTCGGATCGCTTACCTTGAACGTCACATTCGTCGGCACCGACGGCGTTACCGGCAGATAGTAGTACTGCGAGTTCTGCAGATCGTATCCGGTCGTGATGTCACTGCTTGTGATCTGACTGTTTACGTTCACCGTGCCGTCCGCCTCGGTAATGCCAGCCGAAGTCGCAGCGATCGTCACCGTTCCATCCGCGACACCCGTGATGGGAACCTTCACGTTCGTTCCGCCCTGGATCACCGTCACGCTGGCCGGGACCGTGGCCTTCGTCGGATCGCTCGAAGTCAGGTTGAACTTGATACCGCCCGCCGGGGCCGGGGCCGAGATCTGCAGCAAGGTGTTCGTCGACGTGATCAGGTTGATGTTCGTCGTTCCGGGGTTGAACGTCGCCGTCACCGTCACCGTAACCGCGCGCGTCGCCGGAGCGTAACCCGGAGCGTTCGCCGTCACCGTCGTCGTTCCAATCAGCACACCTGCAACCTGTGGATTCGTGGCTGCCGTGAACTGGCCCGCCGGAACGAAGATGCTCTGTGTCACCGTGGCGATGGTCGGGTTCGCAATGGTGAACGTCACCGTCGTTCCGCCCGCCGGGGCCGCCGTCGCCAGGCTCAGCGCCAGGCTCTGCGTCTGTCCTGGAGCCACCGCTGGAATCACGCCCAGGCTCACCTGCGCCACCGTGCCCGTCGTCACGATCGTGCCCGTCTGGTATCCCGTCGCCGACGCCGAGAGCGTCGAATTGCCCGCCGCTACCCCGGTATAGGTGAAGCTGCCTGTCGTCCCGCCCGCAGCCACCGTGACCGTCGCCGGAGCGATCGTCACATTCGCGGGAGTTCCGCTCGTCAGGTTCACGGTCAGACCGCCCGCCGGAGCCGGAGCGCCCAGCGTGAAGCTGCCGTTCAGTGTCGCACCAACGCCCACCAGTCCAGCCGGAACCGTGCTCTGCACCGTCAGCGTGATCGCTGGAGGCGTAATGTTGAACGCGTTGCTCTCGACCCCCGTCAGGGTTCCGCTATGCGCATACAACGTGTATCCCGTCCCCAGGCTGTTCAAAGAGAGGTCGGGGAACGTCGCGATCCCGTTTACCGCATTCACAGTCAACGTCCCGGCGAGCGTCGACTCTCCCGGATTCGCCCGCAGCTGCAGCGTCACCGCGTTCGTAGCGCCCGGCACAACAGTATTCGTCGAATCCAGCAGAGCCACCTGCACCGCCGGCACAATAGCTGTATTCAACGCCGTGGTGACTGGCTGCACCTGGAACGCAAGATGCGTCGGCGGCCGCACCGTGACCACATAAGCCACCGAGGCGACCGCGCTGTTCAGATCACCCGCAACCGCCGCGATGGCGTTGATCGTCTGCGACGTGCTGATGCTGAACGGTGCCGTATAAAGCGTCGATCCATTCGTCGGCGTGCTTCCGTCCTGCGTGTAGTAGATCGTCGCCGTCGGATCACTGTCCGCGATCGTAATCGTCTGCGCTCCCAGGTAGCTTCCCGCCGCCGGAGTAATCGTCGGAGTCGGCGCGGCCGGAGCCGTAATCGATGTCGTCTGTGTAGCGAAGGTCGCAGTCGTATCCAGCACCAGGCTCGCCGCCGGAACCGTCGCACCATCGGCGGTGAAGGTCACTGATCCCGATGGCGCTCCGGGATTCACACCCTGGCCCGCGCTACCCGCCTTCGCAAACTGCGCCGTAAGAACCGTCTGCCCCGTCACCGTAACCGGCGTCGGAGTTGCCGTGATCGTGCCCGAGCTCGCCACCAGCGCCGCAACGGTCAACGTGATCGCTGGCGTGGGCGTCGTGCATACAGGCGTGCTGCTGCCAAACGTATTGCAAACCTGGAGAGATGCCGTTGTCCCCACGTCCGACGACGCGAACGCCGCAGGCACTGGGACCGTCAGCGTAGACGTGGAGAGCGTGGCCACCGGGGTGACACTGCCAAAGCCGCCAAACGTCACGGTGGTCGTGCCCAGCGTCGATGTGCTCGGAAGGATCCCGCTCGCCGGAAGCGTCAGCGTCAGCGGGGCCGCGCGAAGGCTCGTCGCGGAGTTCGTCTGCGGAACCGCCAGCGGCCCCATATAAGCGCCCAAGGAAGGAGCAACGACACTCACCGGAAAACGGTTCGTCAGACTCGCATCGAAGTTGCCATCACACGCGCTGTCCGCCGCGACAAAGTACACGTAAGCGGTCACCGTATAGCTATTGGCCGCAGTGAAGTTCGCAGCCGGAATCCCTTGGATCGTGGACGCGGGAACAGTCAGCGGCTCCGCATTCGTTCCATTGGGCAGCGACAGCGGAAGCCCCGTCGTGCTTCCATAGCCCGTGTAGAAACAGCCGAGATAGCCTGCCGCGGCCTGTTGCGCCGCACTCGGCAACGTTCCGCCAAGCTCCAGCGTGACCCCATTGATTCCCGCCGGAATGCTGGTCGCCGCATTCGCTCCAAAAGTTGCCGAGGTGATATTGAACGTCGATTGCGCGTGCGCGCTTACGGCAGCAAAGAGAAAGATCAGCAACCCGAACAGAAGCCCTGAGGGAGAGAGATTCAACCCCGAAAAGAATTGCCCGCCCGCTTGCGGCGAAGACTGCCGAGTTCGCTTATTTTTTTGCATTGCCTACCGTCAATCGAGTTCCTGAATGGAATGGCTGCCTCAAGCAGCTTCGCGCACGTTCGGCGCGTACTGAAACGTGAGTGTGGATGTAGTCTTTTTCGTTTCAGGGTCTAGTGCTCGGGCGCCCGAAATCGTTACACCTTCGCAGAACTCTCGTCATCGGTTGCCCGCGAAGGCGCGACGAAAAGAGGACATCCCGCTGGAAAACAGGGAAGCCCGCGAACAAAATCTAAGTGGCCCGCTTACGATTGCAGAAAAGATAGGGTCTAATGCGCTGCAAGTCAAACACAAATTAGTAACGGATACTCAGCCGTTCTGGATGTGCCGCCCGCCGCGGACTCTCGCATCTCCCGCAACGAGCATAGTGCGCCAGGAGTCCTGACCGGCCTCAACAACTCGGTGCCCCATCCATCCTCGCGTTGTTGCGAGGATGGATGGGACGTATGCGGATCATGGAATCACCGTTCTGCGGGACGCAACCACTACTCCGCAACGACGCGGTTTCTCCCAGAGTCCTTTGCGCGGTAAAGAGCCATATCCGCCCGTCCCACCAGGTCCGCCACCACCCCACGCCCCTCAGCCCCAAACGCCGCAACTCCGATGCTTACCGTCTGAAATCCGGACTGCGTCGCCGGATGCGGCAGCCCCATCTCCATCACTGCCGCTCGTATCTGCTCCGCCACCATCCGCGCCTGTTGCAGCCCCGTCCGCGGCAGAATCACTGCAAACTCTTCTCCTCCAAACCGCGAGACGAAGGCGTCCGGCACCGTCGCCGCGCCGCTGATCACCTCCGCCAGCGCCTGCAGACACTCATCCCCCATCACATGGCCGAAGTGGTCGTTGTAACGCTTGAAGAGATCCGCGTCGATCAACAACAACGCAAGCTCCTGCTCGTTCTCCATCTCCTGCCCCAGCCGCTGATTGAAAGCCCGCCGGTTCGCCAGCCCCGTAAGCTCATCCAGCGATGCCAGGCTCCGATACCGCGCCTCGCTCGCCTCCAGGCACAACTGCAGCGCAGCCCGCTCTTCCAGCAACGCTGCCACTGGAAACAGCGTAAAGATCGCCACCGCCAGGAAGATCTGGTCCACCACAATCCGGTGCAGCAACACATGATCGCCCCGGATCAACATCAGCGGCCCGTGCCCCTTCACCGTCATCCCAATCGAGACCAGCGCAACCACAAAGATCGTTACCACCGTCCCCGGAAACCCTAGCCGAAACACAATCAGCATCAGCGCCGGAAACAGGAAGAAGATCAGCGGGTCCCCGTTATGCGAGAACACCAGCAGCGTCGCCGCCGCCGGAACCACCAGCAGAAGCAGCGTATTCGCCAGCCGCTCCGGATGCAGGATCGAAAAGAAGTCCTCGCGCTGCAGCATGAAGGTCAGCGGAGCCATCAACGCCATCCCCAGCATGTCGCCCAGGTACCACGTCCGGAACAGCTGCAGCCACGGCCCCGCATTCACCCAGAGCAGCGTCCAGCTTGCGCCGAGCGCGCTCGTCAGCGCCGCCGCGCACACCACCGAAACTCCAAGGAACCCCAGCAGCGGCCGCCGCCGCGAGAGATTGAAAGGATGCCCGAACAGCCGCGTCAGCACCAGGCACGACGTCACCACTTCCACCGAGTTCGCCAGCGACACGCCCAGCGGCAGCCAGAACCCATCGCCCCACAGAGCATCGGCCGCCGTATCCGCCACCAACCCCGCCACGAAATAGGCCAGCCATTGCTCGCGCGGCTGCGTGATCACCAACCCAAAGAGAATTCCGTTGCTCAGCCAGATCGTCGCCACTCCGCCCGACTGCCGCGAAAGCGCGATCCCCAGCCACGAGCACACCGTCAGCACCACAAACACCACACCCAGCCGCGTCAGCGACCCGCGATCCCAGGCTCTGCGGTCCCACACCTTGCCCGGCCACAACGAATCCTGCGCAAGCCCACCCAGCGAGAGACCCGGCTCCTCCCCCGCGCGGCCGTCCTCAGCCCCGTCTACCTTATCCTCTGTCCCGTGACCCCGGCTCACGCGATCTCCCACCGATACTCCCGCTTCTTTCCCAGATTCAAGCCTGCTCTCCCAACCACTCCGTGCCCCATTCATCGCGGCAGTATCGCGATGAGTGGGGCCGCCACCACATACCGCCAAAGCCGCACCATCGACCGAGCCTGACGAAACACCCTCTCGTCCCGTTCAACGAAACGTCATCTCGACCGAAGCATTGCGGCTTCATCGCAATGCGAAGTGGAGACCCCCGCATGGACTCGTCTCGTCTGACGGCCACATAACCCCCGGCTCGTCCGCTAACGCTCCATCCTAACCGACGACTCCAACCCGATTCAGAAGATGACATTTTCACGGCGAAAAGCTACTGTTTGAAAGCAACTCTCAGCAAAGACTCGCACCCATCGATCGCAGCCTCACCGAAGAGAACCCACCTTGGCGTCCAAAGCTTCACCCGGCAATCTTCGCGAATCTTCCGCCACCGCGCTCCTCTACTTCCTCTTCGCCTCGACCGGCGCGACCATCGTCATCCCCGGAACGCTTCTGCCCAGCCTGCTCCTTCGCTGGTCGTTGAACGATGCCCAGGCCGGACTCCTCTTCTTCTGCTTCTTCGTAGGCTCCAGCGCCGGAGCCCTGCTCTCCCGCGGCCGCCTCTCCTGGTCCATCGTCCGTGGGACCATCCTCACCGCCGCCGGCATCGCTCTGCTCTCACTCGCATCCCGTCTCGGGGCCTTCGCCGCGATGCTTCTCTTCGGTGCCGGCCTCGGCATCTCCATGACCTCCGTCAGCCTCTTTCAGTCGCGCCGCCGCCCCGACATCCGCGTAGCCGAGATGACCCGCCTCAATCTCATCTGGGCCGTAGGAGCGGTCTCCGGCCCCGCCCTTCTGCTCCACGGCGTAGCCCGCTGGAACCTCAACGTCGTCCTCTGGGCCGCGGCGGCGGAGTTCCTCCTCTGCGCCGCCATCGCCATTATCACGCTTCCATCCAGCGAGCCCCCAAGACCCGACGCCGCGCTTCCCATGGAACAGATGAGCCTCCGCGAAGCTCCGTGGAAGCTCCTCGCCATGGTCCCCCTCGCCACCGGCCTCGAGGCCGGCATCGGCGCCTGGCTCGCAGCCTACTCCCGCCGCGAAGGCATGCTGCTCGCCGCCACCCTCAGCACCGTCACCTGCTTCTGGCTTGGCCTCTTGCTCAGCCGCCTCGTCCAGTCGATCCCCGGCTTCGCCGCACGATTCCAGCGCGATACCCTTCGCCTCTCACCTGTCCTGATGATCGCCGGCACCGCCCTGCTCCTCGTGCTCGCGCACAACCAGCTCGCCGTCGCCGCCGGAGCCTTGCTCGCCGGCCTGGGCGTCGGCCCGCTCTATCCCTTGATCCTCGGCCTGGTCCTCGATCGCGGCGAAGCCCGCAATCTCGTCTTCCTCGCCGGCGGAGTCGGCTCTTCCACTTTGCCCCTGCTCACCGGCATCCTCTCCGACCGCACCGGCTCACTCACCATCGGCCTCACCCTCCCGCTAGCCGCCTCCATCGCCATGGCCCTCCTGGCAATCGACGCCACCCGCCTCCGCCAAACCGAGCGAAGTGACCACACCAACTAGAAACGTCATCTCGACCGAAGCCGCCGGGTGCCCCATCCATCGCGTTCTTTGCGATGGGTGGGACGTAGAACGCCCGAACCCTCTGTGCCCCATTTCATCGCAGCCGGGCGCCCCCTATCCGGCAGCCTCATCGCCATATGTGGGATCACAGCCGCTAACCTCGCCCGCTCCAAATCGCGTGAGAGGTAGCATCCGAATGAACCCGGCCTGGTCTTGCCTAAGGGCACGGCTTCAGTCGTGCCACAAGCTCCCAGTGTGAAGATGGGGCTTTAGCCCCTGAGGTACCTACCCCCGATCCGCGATCCTCTCCCACTCCATCCCCGCCTGCCGCGGCACCAGCACCCAAAGCGTATAGATCCCCAGCGCCGTCCCCAGTGGAAACTTGAACAGCGCCAGCACCCCCGCGACGATCGCCAGCGTCCGCCCCCACGGCTTGCGGTTCAGCAGGCTCCATCCCGTGAACGCCGCCAGCCCCGCGTAAACGAGCGTCATCAGCGCAATCACTGGCAGCAACGCGCCCCAGAACCCATGCGGAGCAACCCAGTCATTGCCAAAGTGCCGCCCCCATCCATTCCCCGCGAACGCTCTGACAAAGATCAGCCCGAATAGGCCGGCGATCACACGATAAGCCGCAAACACGCACCAAAGGATACCCAGAGGCTGCAGGTTCCGCAGCAGCCACACATTCGGAGGGTCCGGCACACCATAGTGCCCTGCGATCGGCGGAGGAGGCGCACCGTACGGCATCTCATTCGCGACCACCGCCGCCCCACACCTCGCACAAAAATTCACGCCCTCAATCGCAGGAGTTCCACACGCCGGACAAACCATCGCACACCTCCGGGCTCACGCCCTGAAACCATGCCCATCCACGAGCATCGTCTTTCAATACGCGCCATCTTACTCCCGGGTTCAATCCACGCGGCCTCTAAGATCCACGCTCAGCCCACAATGCACGCGTGCCCCACCCATCGCAGCCTCATCGCGATGAGTGGGACGTAAAACGCCCGAGTCCGCTGTGTCCCATCGACCACTCCGTGCACCATTCATCGAAGTCTCGTCGCGATGAGTGGGTCTCGCCGCGAAACTCACCATCACCCAGCTACGATAGAGTTGTGACCCAGCCCTCCCTCATCCCCATCATCCCCGTCCCGCTTACCGAGACCAGCGCCATCGCCCTCGAGTGGCCGCGCCTACGCGAGCACATCGCCACCCGCACCACCTCGCCGCTAGGCCGAGGCTGGGTCACTTCCCTAGAACCCTCAGCCGACCTACCCTGGATCGAGACCCAGCACCAGCGCACCTCCGAACTCCGCGCCATGCTCGCCACCGGCGGCACCTTCGACTTCAACGGCCTCTTCGACCCCACTACCCTCCTCGACAAAGCCCGCATCGACGGTGCCGCCCTCGAAGCCCTGGAAATCCTCAATCTCCTCAACGTAGCCGAGCGCGTCGCTGCCTGGCGCAACCTCTTCACCAGCGCCGAGGCCACCCGCAACAACGGCCTCGCATCTGCCACCAGCATCGCCACGTTAACCGCCCCACTCCTAGACCACGACCTGGCAAATCTCCTCCGCGCCTTACGCGGCAAGATCGAACCCGACGGCAGCCTCTCCGACGACGCCAGCCCCGAACTCCGCCGCATCCGCCGCGCCATGGAACGCCAGCACAGGGCTATCGAAGATTCCCTCCGCCGGTCGTTACGTTCCCTCGCCAGCGAGGGGAGTACGCAGGACGAACTCATCACCATCCGAGGCGATCGCTTCGTCATCCCCGTCAAAGCCGAGTTCCGTCGCAAGGTCCCCGGCGTCATCCACGGAGCCTCCTCCTCCGGCCAGACCGTCTTCGTCGAACCCCTCGAGACCATCGAGCAGAACAACGAACTCGTCCGCCTCCTCGACGAAGAACAATCCGAGATCCACCGCATCCTCGTCGCCATGACCCGCGCCTTAGGCGAAAACGCGACAGCGTTGCACTTGGGCACCGCCATCCTCGCCGAAGTCGAATCCCACGTCGCGCGGGCCCGCTTCGCCAACGACCTCAACTGCACCCGGCCAAGCTTCCTCACCGTCTCCCCCGAAACCTTGTCATCCTTCGCCGAAGGCGGAGGATCTGCTTTTTCTCCCTCCCCGCAAAAATCCGATGTGCCCCATTCGTCCCAGCCTCACGCCAATGACTGGTCCATTCCCGGCGGAAGCCGCGAACCGCTCTCCTCGCCCCCAGAAACAAACATCATCTCGACCGACCAACGGGAGTGGAGAGACCCCCGCATTTCGCCTCCATCCACCCAGCCCCAAATCTCCCTCACCGCCGCCCGCCACCCTCTCCTCGAACTCCGCATGCGCGCATCCGCCCGCGAAGAAGGCATGGCCCCACAAACCCCCATCCCCCTCACCATCGCGCTTCCACCCGAAGCCCGCCAGCTCATCATCAGCGGCCCCAACACCGGCGGCAAAACCGTCACCCTCAAGACCACCGGCCTCTTAGCTTTGATGGCCCAGGCTGGCATCCCCGTCCCCGCAGAAGAAGCCATCCTCCCGCTCTTCCACTCCATCTACGCCGACATCGGCGACGCTCAATCCATCGAGCGCAACCTCTCCAGCTTCTCCGCCCACGTAGTCAACCTCGACCGCATCTCCCGCCTCGCCGACTCACAATCGCTAGTCCTTCTAGACGAACTAGGCTCAGCCACCGACCCCGAAGAAGGCGCAGCCTTGGCAGTCGCAGTAGCCTCGCACTTCCTCGCCACAAACTCCTGGACCTGCATCACCACGCACCTCACCTCGCTGAAGGTCTACGCCGCCAACCACGCCGGAGTCCTCAACGCCGCCGTCGGCTTCGACCAGGCCACCCTCTCGCCCACCTACCAGCTCCGCCTCGGCGTTCCGGGTGCCTCGGCCGGCCTCAACATCGCGGCCCGCCTCGGCATGAGCCCGGAGATCATGCAGGTCGCCCGCGAGCAGATGACCACCCAGACAGCCGACATCGGAGCCTTCCTCGACCAGCTTCACGACCAGCTCCGCGCCGCCGAAGCCGAGCGCGCGACTCTGCGCGCTGAACAAGAAGAGCTCCGCAAAGAGAAGATCCGCCTCGACATCGAAGGCCGCGCCGAACAAAAGGCCCGCATCCGCGAACTGGAACAGAAGCTCGAAACCCTCATGCAGGACTTCGCCACCCAGATCAAAGACACCGTCAAAGCCATCGACGACAAGGCCCTCGCGCAAAAGATCTCCCGCGACGCCGACCTCCGCCTGGCCCGCGCCAAGCGCGAGTTCTCCGAACAGTTCAAGGGCACCATCGTCGCCCACAATACCGGCGCCGACAAGCATCCCGACCGCGCCTCAAACGCAAAGTCCCCGCTCCAGCAAGCCCCACGCGCCATCAAGCCCGGCGATCTCGTCACCCTCAAATCACTTGGCCGCCAGGCCCGAGTAGAACGCGTCATCGATGCCAAGACCTACGAAGTCTCCATCGGCCCCATGAAGATGCGCGCCGCCCTCGACGACATCACCGACGTAGTCACCGTCCAGGCCGTCACGCCCTTGCAAGCCGCCCGCAAGCGCGGAGGCGTCACCATCTCCACGGCCACCAGCAGCGACTCCGACTATATGAAGTCCGAGATCAACGTCATCGGCCGCACCGCCGACGAAGCCGAGACCGAAGTCGCCCGCTTCCTCGACCGCGCCTTCCTCGCCGGCCTTCCCCGCATCCGCATCGTCCACGGCACCGGCATGGGCGTCCTCCGCCGCACGCTACGGGAATACCTGCGGCAACACCCCCACGTCACCACCGTCACCGAGCCCGCCCAGAACGAAGGCGGCCAGGGTGCCACCGTAGTAGAGTTGAGGCAATAATCGGATGTAGCAGCTTTAGCCTCAGAAGGGATTTACTATGCAGAGTCTGCCCATGGATCCAGTGGATCTCGCCAAATTAATTCTTTCTGAGATCGAGAACCACGTAGAGTCACGGCAGTATCTGGTTAGACGCGGTGAATTCACCCGCTGGACCTCCGACGTCAAGGACTGGCTTGATCAAAAGGGAAGAGAACTAGGCTACTACTCCATCTATACCGACGATTTAGGCACAAGCGAGTTCATGCTCGACATCGTTTGGTGGAAAAGGGGAAGCGGAGGCTCTGCGGCACTCGCTTGCGAGATAGAGTGGGGCAATACACGCGATCCGCGAAGAAATGCCGGTCGGGTCGCTGAAGACTTTGACAAATTACTCAGTTTCAAGGCTCCACTCAAATTAATGATCTTCAGCTCCGAGAAAAATTTGAAGATGCGGCAAGACACTATAAGAGAGCTGGATCGCTATTTGGCGGAGTATGGCGACCATAGAGTTGGCGAAAAGTATCTCGTGCTTGATATGACGACGAAACAAGCAGCCTGGCTCTGTGAAGTGACAGAGGAGGGGCTGGGTACCGGTCTCCGTTTGGAGCGAATCGACCTCCTCAACTAATCGGCTTTCGATGAACCGCTTTATACTCAATCCAGCACCACCCGGAGGCATCCATGGACTGGTCAGACTGCCCGCTCGTCGAAAGCGACCCTTACAAACTAGGCGGTGTTCCCATCCTCAAAGGAACCCGCATGCAAGCCGACTCCATCGTTGAGAACTACGAAGGCGGCTCGCCTATTGAAGAAATCTCCTACAACTTCTCGATTCCCGAGGAGACCATTCGCCTCGTCCTCGAATACGCGCAAGCAAAGCAGAAGACCGCTGTTCCCGCGTGAAGGTCTTCTTCGACCACAACATTCCGCGAAAGCTGCGGCGGCTGCTAAAGGGCCACTACGTCAGCATTGCCCTTGAGATGAACTGGACCACGCTACGTAACGGCGACCTGCTCCGCGCCGCCGAAGACGCCGGCTACGACGTGATGGTCACGGCGGACCAGGACCTCTCCTACCAGCAAAATCTCTCCGGCCGCCGGCTCGCTCTCGTCGTTCTCGATACCAACAACTGGAACATCCTTCAGCACAATTCCGCGCCAATCGTAAGCGCCGTCGAAGCCTCATCTCCGGGCAGCTTCCAGTTCGTTACAGTGGACCAAGCCGGAGAATAAGTCCCTGAGTCAATCTCCGGGCCAGTCACATTCTGTCGTATCCTCACATCACGCAAGTCATCGATTCCCCGTTGAGGACCCCGACGAACCTGACCGCCCCCTGAGCAACTAATGAGCGACCCCACCATCCCCAGCCCGGATCTGGACGCCTCGCCCGCGCCCCCACCCCTCCAGCTCGTCACCGTCGATCACGTCATGAAGTCCTTCGGCGACAAGACCGCCCTCAAGGACATCTCCTTCGCCGTCCCCTCCGGCCAGATCTGCGGCCTCCTCGGCCCTAACGGCGCAGGTAAGACGACCCTCTTCCGCCTGCTCATGGGCATCCTCAAACCGACCCGCGGCAGCATCCAGATCGCTGGCCTCGACGCATTCGAAGACCGCGTCGCCGTCAAGCGCCTCATCGGCTTCCTTCCCGACGAGCCCATCTTCTACTCCTACCTCTCCGGCCACGAGATCCTCTCGCTCAGCGCCGCCATGCACGGCCTCGATCCCAAAGAGACCCTCGCCCGCATCGACCCCGTCATCGCCCACCTCCGTCTCGCCGACGACATCTACGCCTACGCCGAGGACTACTCCCGCGGCATGAAGAAAAAGCTCGGCCTGCTCCTCGCCATGCTCCATCAGCCCCGCCTCCTCGTACTCGACGAGCCCACCAACGGCCTCGACGTCGAATCCACCCACCTCTTCTACGACCTCATCTCCGAAACCGCCGCCCAGGGGACGACCGTCCTCTTCTCCACCCACCTCATGGATCACGTCACCCGCCTCTGCTCCCATGCCGTCATCGTCAACGAGGGTACCGTCGTCGCCAAAGGCTCGATCGCGGAGCTTAGCGCCAGCTTCGGAGAGGCCACCCTCGAGGAGATCTTCCTCCAACTCACCGCCCGTCCGCCGCAAAGATAGTCCGGTCATGAATCCGCTCCCAGACCCCATCATGAAACCGGCCACAGATCCCGCTTCGACCTCCCCGCCCGGCTTCTGGCGGACCGTGCGCATCCTCCTCGCCGCATCGCGGGCCCGCTCCACCGGTCGGCGGCGTCGCGCGCAGCAACTCCTGCAACAGCGCTCCGGAAACTCCACCAACTGGGGAGGCCTCGGCACCTTCTTCGCGGTTCTGATCATGGTCGGCCTCAACGTCCTCGCTGCCTTCCTGGTTCACGAAGCGTCTCAACCACCTGCTCCTCCGCCACCGCACGCCCCGATCTACACCTCCAGGACAATCCCTGTCAGCCAGACTTTCCTCGACGCGGCCAATCGCGCTCTGAAAGATCGCGCAAACTTCTTCGTCCCCGCCGAGAAGGCAGTCCCCGAAGAGGCCTACTCCACCGAGTCCCAGCGCATCGCTGAGATCACCGGTAGAGAACCTGAAGAGATCGAAAGCACCCTCCGCCAGGGCCTCCACGATCGCGGCATCCAGGCCTTCACCGTCGACACCGCCCCTCCACCACAGGCCCCTGCACTCCCTCCCACGGCCCCGGAACTTCTCGCCCCCATGCTCGGCTCCATCCTGCTCCTCCTCTGGGCCGTCATGCTCATCTTCCAGGGCGAGGGCCTGGAAGTCGACCTCCAGCGCCGCCGCCACCCCATGTGGGAGTGGCTCTTCTCGCACCCCGTCCCTCCCGGCGCAGTCTTCCTCGCCGAGATCCTCTCGCCCCTCGCCGCCAACCCCATCTACTGGGGAGCGCCCCTCTTCGTCGGCTTCAGCTACGGCTTCATCTACGGCCCCGGCCTCGGTGCGCTCGCCACCATCCTCATGGGCGTTCCCATCGCCATCGCGACCGCCTGCATAGGCAAAGCCATTGAAATTGCCGTCATGCTCCGCGTCTCCCCACGCTCTCGCGGAGCGGTCATCGGCCTCATGGGATGGTTCGGCTTCACCGCCATGATGGTCTTCTTCTTCGGCCTCTCCGCCCTTCCGAAGTTCATCGCCGCCGCCCCCGAGTTTCTGCTGCGCTTCACCGCGCTTCCATGGCCCTATCTGCGCTGGTTCCTCGGCGGAACCGCCGACGGCACCTACTCGTTCTCGCTTGGCCTGCTCGTCTGTTGGGCCCTCGCAGCAGGCTCCACTGCAGCAGCCGTCGCCTTCAGCGTCTGGGGAGCGCAGCAGGGCCTCGCCGGAAACTTCGCCTCCGACTCCCGCCCCTCCACCGCCGGAAGCTCTACCTTCCGATCCGGCACAAGGCCGCTCTATCGCAAGGAACTCCTCTGGTTCCTCCGCGACCGCAGCGCCATCGTCCAGACCATCCTCGTCCCGGTCACCCTCGCCGGATTCCAGGCCTTCAACCTCCGCTTCATCGTCGGCCACGCTCAGGAGTCCTGGAACTATCTCTCCGGCGCGGCGATTCTCTTCGGCACCTACTTCCTCTGGATACTCGGCCCCAAGTCCCTCACCTCCGAAGGCAACGCCCTCTGGATCGCCATGTCCTGGCCCCAGGGCCTCGAAGCCCTGCTCAAGGCCAAGGCCTGGCTCTGGTCGCTCATCTCTTCCGTCCTCGTCGCTCTCATCCTCTGCTACGCGGTCTTCCTCTTCCCGTCCGCCTTCTGGAAGATCGCCCTCGTCGGCATCGGCTGGTTCTTCTTCAGCCGCAGCATGGCGGAAAAATCAGTAACCCTCGTCACCGTGACCTCTGACTCCGGCGAGGTCGAGAAGATCCCCGCCGGCCGCCGCTGGGCCGTGCAACTCGGCATGCTCACCTTCTCCATCGGCATCGTCACCCAGCAGTGGCACATCGCTGTCATGGGCATCGTCTACTCCTGGATCACCGCCGCAGCCATCTGGCAGAACTTCCGCGCCCGCCTGCCCTTCCTCTACGATCCCTGGTCGGAAGAGCTCCCGCCACCGCCAACGCTGATGCACGCCATGATCGCCATCAGCATCCTCGTCGAGAGCGGTGCCGTCGTCGCCGGCATTCTCCTCGGCATCTTCGGTCGCGAGAACATCGCCATCGCCCAGGCCATGGGATACTGCGTCTGCTCCGCCGCAGTGGCCTTCGGGACCGTCAACTTTCTCGACAACCGCGGCGTCTCACTCCATGAAGTCATAACCTGGCCACCCAGCCAGTCCCCGTCGCGCAACTCCACCCCCACACCGCCCCCCACAACATCCTGGTGGCGCACCCTCATCTCCACCAACACCGCCCTTGTCCCCGCCCTGCTCGCGGGAGTCGCCGGTGGCCTGCTCCTCGGCATCTTCGCCCACGGCTACATTGCCGTCCTCCACCACATCCCCGCCACCGCCGAGATCCTCCGCAAGTCCGAAGAGGAGATGGCCAGGGTCTTCGGCCTCAAGCAGTCCTACTTTGTCATGGCTGTCTTCTTCGCCCCGTTCGCCGAGGAGTACCTCTTCCGCGGTCTCCTCTTCCGCGCCCTCGACCGAGAGTGGGGAGGCTGGCGCGCCGTCCTCGGCAGCGCCGCCTTCTTCGCCATCTATCACGGTCCGCTCTCCTGGCTGCCCGTCGGCTTGCTCGGCGTCGCCAACGCCCTGCTCTTCAAGAAGACCGGCCGCCTAGCTCCCGCCGTCGTCCTGCACATGGTCTACAACGCCGTAGTCCTCTCGTAGTCGATCGACGCCAGTAGAATCGACACCACACTAGGAGATCCAATGAAATCCCTCGCAAGGCTCGCGGCAGTCGGAATAGTGTTCTTCCTTGTCCTCCAGGCCATCCGCCCCGGAATCCCCGCCCCGGCCGCCACCGCCGAGCTTCAGGCCCCGCCCGAGATCAGACACATCCTCGAAAAGGACTGCTACGCCTGCCACTCCAATGAGCGCCGCCTCGCCTGGTTCGACCAGATCGTCCCCGGCTACTGGCTCGTCCGCCACGACATCCTCACCGCCCGCGAGCACCTCAACTTCTCCACCCTCGGCACCAAGCCCGCCGCCGCCCAGCGCGCCACGCTCTTCGAAGCCGTAAACATGATCCAGCTCGGAGCCATGCCCCTCCCGCAGTTCACCGCGCTCCACCCCGACGCCAAAGTCACTCCCGAAGACCTCGCGACACTGAAGGCCTATTTAGCGCCATGGAGCACGCCGCCTGCGCCATCTTCGGCGGCAACTCCTACGTCCACCGCTCCCATTCCCCTCTCCGAAGTTCCGCCCGAATGGAACGGCCTCGCCTTCGATCCCACCTTCGAAGGCTGGAAGGTCATCGCCACCACCGACCGCGGCGACAACAACACCTTCCGCTTCATCCTCGGCAACGACATCGCCTTCAAAGCCGCCCAGTCCGGCAATATCACCCCCTGGCCCGACGGCTCACGCCTCGCCAAGATCGCCTGGCAGCAGCAGCTCGGCGCCGATGGCCTCATCCATCCCGGCAAGTTCATCCAGGTCGAGCTCATGGTCAAAGACGCCGCGAAGTATAAAGCCGTCGAAGGCTGGGGCTGGGGACGCTGGCGCGGCCTCGACCTCAAGCCCTACGGCAAAGACGCCAAGTTCGTCAACGAATGCACCACCTGCCATCTCCCCGTCAAAGGCGACGACTACGTCTACACCCTTCCCATCACCACCGCCAAAGTCGACCGTCAGGAAGCCGTCAACAACCACGCCGCCGCCCTGCCCGCCAGCCTCCCTTATCAGCCTCTAGGCTGGACACCCATCACCATGTACGTCGATCCCAAAACCCACACCACCGCGACCCTCTTCGGCAACGAGGCCGCCGTCCACTCCATTAACTCCCCCTCCGCCTCACCCACCTACCAACCCGGCTCCGTTCTCGCCCTCGTCACCTGGATCCAGCGCGAAGATCCCCACTGGTTCGGCGCCCGCATCCCCGACGCTCCACAATCAATCGAGTTCGTCACCGTTGCCGGCCCCGGCCAATCCACCTATCGTGACTTCGCCGGCAATCAGCTTACCGAAATCTCATTCAATGCCCGCATCTCCGCGAAATTCACCGCAGATATCCTCGGCCTGACACCGGCAAGTCTCCCATAGACACATCCCCAACAGAAGCGTCATCTCGACCGAAGCGACGGACAGTTTCAACGTCCGTCGCGCAGTGGAGAGACCCTCGCATTTCGCCCGCAGCCGCGCGAACTTGGGCACCCCACCCACCCCACCCATGGCTCGCATTTTGGCAATGCGTGGCATGCAGCCAAAACACCTCCCCAAAGCCGAAACACCCGCCACCCTACTGCTTCTTTTTCTCCATCGCATCCATCTTCTTCTGCACCTCGTCCAGCAGCCTCTGCGCCGCCTCCAGCTTCGCCTTCAACTCGCCCGAATCCATCTCCTTCTGCAGCTTCGCCATCGCCGCCTCGTGCCCTTTCATTCCCTTCGCGATCTCGGCGTCGATCTGCGCCTCGTTCATCACCTTCGTATTGGAGTCAAGCAGCCCCCGCACCTGCGCATCGTTCATCGCATCTCGCGCCGACTGCCACTGCAACTGCAACTCCAGATTTATATTCGACAAGTCAATATTCGGCGGATTGATCTTCAACTCCGCGATCTGCTTCTTCATCGCTGGATCATTTATCAACCGCTGCGCCTTCTCGATCTGCACCTTATCGATCTGGAGCTGCTTCATATCGAGCTTGATCACCGGCATATCCAGCCTCAGCACCGTCGCATCCGCACCGGCCCGCACATCCTGGAGCTTCTCCTCCACTGCCTGCTGCTCTTCTTCATTCGGCTCGGCCGCCTCATGGTTCACCATCGCAAACGTCTCGCCATCATGGCTCTTCCACCGATGCACATACTCCCCCGGCTCCGCCGTCAACGTCGCATGCTTACCACGAGCGATCGCCACCGGAGCCTCTGACCGCCCCACCGCTCGATCACCCACAAGCTGAGCCGAAGGCTTCACCGGCTGCGCCTGCAAAGCACCAGCCGTCTTATCGCTCCCCGCAGCCGTCACCGCAGCCGAGCTCTGCCCCGTAGCCTCCGCACCGAACGCCGGCTTCACATGGAACGTAGCCGCAACTCCCACCACCGCAGCCAAAGCCACGCCACCGCAAACCACACGCATCGTCTTCGACCGTCCCGTCATCGCCTCGCCCTCACCCGTCAGCCGCATCACTCTCTCCTCCAGCGTGTTCCTGTCGGAAAACCCCACTGCCTGCGTCCGTTCATAAGCCACCGGCCGCTCCATAATCTTCCGCGTCACCGACACCAGGCACCGCGCATACCTTTCGCCCGACTCCATCTCCCCGGCCGCCATCTCATCGCAGACCATCTCCCTCGTCTGTTGAATCCGCCTCTCCACCGCGTTCGCCACCGGATGCCAGCTCACCGGCACCATCACCGCCTCGCAAAGCAAATTCACCAGGTAATCCCTGCGCTTCACATGCGCCATCTCGTGACATATCGCCGCCCGCAACTCTTCCTCGCCATACTCCTGCGCTCCCTCAGGCAACAACAGCACCGGCCGCAACGCACCCACCACCATCGGCCCCGCGATCCTGTCCGACTCGCGGATCTCCGGAACCCCAACCCCCATCCGTTCCGCCACGTCCTGCAAGCTCCGCATCCCCGCCGCACTCAGCCCAATCTCCCGCGACTCCCGCACCAACCGCCGCGCCCGTCTCCAGGCCCCAAGCAGCCGCACCCCCGCAAACAACATCGCCGCGACATACAGCCCAATAAACCAGTGCGTAGCCCTAACGCTCATCTGCAACTGAAACGTCCGCAGCCCGGCATTCAGGCTGGAGCTCATCGCCGCCACCCGCTCCCTCACCTCCGCCGCATCTCCGCCACTTCGGACATTGCTCCCATCTACCGGAAGCAGAAGCACAGCATCGCGACGCTCCTCCCTCAACCTCACCTCGGCGACACCGTCCCGCCGCTCCACACCGCGCATCGGCAGCACCACCGCCATCGCCAGCACCGCCACCCACAGCCAGTGCTCCGTCCGCAATGCGGGCCTTGCCACCTTCACCATCACCCATGCTCCCGCGGCCAGCAGCGGAATCTGCCACGCACAGTTCGTCACGTACTCGACCACCGCCTGCTCCGTCATCGCGCCTCCTTCAACTCACTCGGCTTGGGCCCGTCCCGCTCCATCTCCGCCAGCCTCTTCGCCACCCGCTCCAGCTCTGCGGCGGAGATCTGCCGCGTATCCACCATCGCCATCAGCAGCGCCTCGCTCGACCCCCCAAACATCCGCTTCACCAGGTCGTTCAAAGCCCCGCCAAAGGCCCGCTCCCGGCTCACCACCGCCCGATACCGGAACGCCCGGCCCTCCTGCACACGCTTCACCTTCGCCTTCTTCAGCAGCACATTCAACATGGTCTGCACCGTCGTATAGGCCAGCTCGCCCTTGAGCTTCGGCTGCACCTCCGACACCGTGCACGGCCCCAGCTCCCACAACACCTGCATGATCTCCAGCTCCAGCGGAGTCAGCGTCTGGTTCGCCTTACTCTTACTCAGTGTCATTGCCCACAACCTCCTAATCCTTTCGTAGATAAGACTCCCGCCCTCACCATTTGTCAACTAAGTTTTTAGTAGATAAATGGGAATCTCGCCCGAAAAATACGTGATCTCGACCGCAGTGTTTTGCCCCCCCCAAATAGGTCATCTCGACCGAAGCATCGCAGCCTTATCGCGATGCGCAGTGGAGAGACCCCCGCATTGGCCTTTGCCGTTGCTTGTTCTCTCCCTCCCCGACCACCGCGCCGCCACAATACCCATCCACCCCACCAACTGAACAAAATTCATCCCACTCCATCGCTTCCTCATGTAGCCTCGTCCCATTCCCGCTCACGGAGAAATTCAATGCGGCATCTGCGTCCCTGGCTCTTCTGCCTTCTCGTCCTCTCTGCCTCCATCGCACACAAATCCCCGGCCCAGTCTTCCGTAAAGATGGACGAGTCCCACCGCACCACCCTCCCCGGCTCCGTCCACCCGCTCGCCCTTGCGAAGTTCGACCAGGGCCCCGTCGCCTCAGACCTCCCACTGAACCGCCTCATCCTCACCCTCGCCCGCCCCGCCGCCCGCGAGCAGGCCCTCCAGCAGTTCCTCCGCGACGCCCACTCTCCAGCGTCCCCAGGCTTCCATCAGTGGCTCACCCCCAGCCAGTTCGGCGATCGCTTCGGCGCTCTCCCGGAAGACACCGCTACCGTCACAGCGTGGCTCCACTCCCACGGCCTCACCGTCAACCGCGTCGCCCTCAACGGCACCACCGTCGAGTTCTCCGGCACCGCCGCCCAGATCACCGAAACCCTCCACACCCCCATCCACAACTTCGCCGTCCCAACCAACAGCGCCACCAAGACCTTCTACGCCAACACTCAGGCGATCTCCCTCCCCGACGCCATCCGCTCCCGCGTAGCCAGCATCGCTCCCATCAACAACCTCCAGCTCGACAGCTACGCCGCCCCCGTAGGGGCCGCCACCTGGTCACGCGAGACCCACCGCGCCACCGCTATCGCCTCTACTGAAAGTCCCGACCAGACCCTCACCTCGAACAACCAGCCCTTCTACGCCCTCGCGCCCGAGGACTTCGCCACCCAGTACAACCTCGCTCCCATCTACGCGGGAGGCACGACCGGCGCTGGCCAGACCATAGGCATCATCGGCACCAGCAACATCAACCTCGCCCTCGTCGATGCCTACCGCAAGCTCTTCAACCTCCCCGGCGACCACACCCAGGTCATCGTCGATGGCACCGACCCCGGCGACCCGCTCTCCCCCAACGTCGAAGCCTTCCTCGACGTCGAAGTCAGCGGTGCCATCGCTCCCGCCGCCACGGTAAACCTCTACATCGCCGGCACCCAGCCGCTGCAAAGCTCGCTCGAAGTCGCAGCCCTCCGCGCCGTCGAGGACAATCAGGCATCCGTCCTCAGCATCAGCTACGGGGGCTGCGAACAGCAGATCGGCACCGCCGGAAACCAGTTCTGGAACGCCCTGTGGGAGCAGGCTGCCGCCCAGGGCCAGACCGTCTTCGTCTCCAGCGGAGACACGGGCCCCACCACCTGCACCCTCGTCCAAACCAGCTCCAACGGCGGACTGAGCGCCGTCAACACGCTCTCCGTCAACGGCATCGCCTCCACCCCCTGGAACGTCGCCGTCGGCGGCACCGACTTCTACTACTCCGACTACGCCACCGGCGGCTCCAGCATCGCCACCCTTTGGAACGCCACCAACGACACCTCCAATGGCTCCCTCAAAGCCCCGCTCCCTGAGCAGCCCTGGGACAACGCCTTCGGCCTCAACGTCGTCCCCTTCAGCTACACCGAGTTCACCGTCCCCTCGGCCGCCGGCGGTGGCGGAGTAAGCAACTGCACCACCGTCACCGACTCCACCACTTCGCCGACATCCACTTGCGCCTCCGGTTACCCCAAGCCGGCCTGGCAGTCCGCAACCGGCGTCCCCAACGACCAGGCCCGCGACCTCCCCGACGTCTCTCTATTCGCCGCCAACGGCCCAAACCACACCGCCTGGACTATCTGCGCCGACCCCAACGACTGCACTCCGTCCTCGACAGGCAACTACCACGTCTTCCTCGTCGGCGGCACCTCCGCCTCGTCCCCCGCCATGGCCGGCGTCATGGCCCTGATCGATCAGAAGTACGGCCGCCAGGGACAGGCGAACTTCAACCTCTACGCCCTCGCCCGCAAAGATCCCACCCTCTTCCACGACATCACCGTCGGCACCAACGACGTCCTCTGCGAAGCGGGTCCGCTCTGCGCCAATCCCGTCGCATCGGAACCTACCTTCTTTGTCGAATCCTTCGGCCTCTACCCCGCCGGCCCCGGATACGACCTCGCCACCGGCCTCGGCTCCATCGACGCCGGCAAGCTCTTCGCCAGCTGGAACTCTGCTCCGTCCGCCGCGACCTCCACCAGCCTCCAGGTCTCGCCCACCACGTTTGTTCACGGCGCATCCGCCTCGGTCACCACCACGGTCGCGCCAACCTCCGGCTCCGCCACGCCCACCGGCAACACCGTCCTCACCTCCTCCACCGCCGCCATCCGGAATACACCGGGCACGCTTCCGCTGGTCAATGGCACCGCGACCACCTCGCTCACCACGCTCCCCGGCGGCACCTACACCCTGACCGCCGACTACAGCGGCGACGCCAACTTCGCCCCCAGCACCTCCTCGCCGGTCACCCTCACCGTCACCCCCGAAGCCAGCACCACCACCATGGGCATCATCACCTTGCTGGCACCATCGACCACCCTCCCACCCACCGTCTCTCTGGCCACCGAACCCTACGGAAGCCAGTTCTACTTCCAGGCCACCCCCTCCAGCGCCGCTAACCCAACACCCCCCGGCCCGCCTGCCAGGATCCCCACCGCCGGCACCGCCACCGGAACCATCACCTTCACTGACTCCAGCACCTCTACCTCCGCCACCGTCCCCCTGAGCGCCACCGGCGTCGCCACCTGGGCGCCCCAAAACCTCGCCGTCGGCGCACACTCCATTACCGCCGCGTACTCTGGCGACCCCAGCTTGAGCGCCTCCAACTCATCTCCGTTGGCCCTCACCGTCGTCAAGGGCGCCCCAGCCCTCTCCGGCGTACCCGAAGCCTTCGAGCAGGTAAGTTCCGGCACCGGCTTTGCCTACACCGCCGGCTCCAACCTCGTCGTTCATGTACTCCTTCGCGGCGCTGCCTTCACCACCCCACCCACCGGCAACGTCACCGTCACCCTCGGCTCCAGCACCCAGACGGTAGCTCTCGTCGCAAACGACTACCAGACCTCGAACAACGCCACTGCTTTCGTCACCTTCCCGGCCGTTCCTGCCGGAACGTACGCTCTCACCACCACCTACGCCGGCGATGCCAACTGGGCTTCTGCCTCCTACACCTATCAGAACCCGCTGACCTTCGCCGCCACCGGTGCCACGAGCACCACGACCGTTCTTACCGTCTCTCCCTCTACGGTTGATAGCTCCGGCAACATCGCCATCACCGCCACCGTCACCGATGCCGTCCCCCAGCTCGGCTTCAGCGGCGTATTCCCTGTCCAGATCCTCGCCAACGGGACGCTCCTTGGCAGTATCTCTGTAACGCCCACCTCAAACTACGCTTCGACCGGCATCCTCTCCGGGTCCGTCAACATCCCTGCTACCGAATTCCCCATCGGCTCCTTCCAGGTCGTCGGTGTCTACCTCGGCGACAACGCCGGCCAGCCGTCTACCAGCGCCGCCCTTCCTCTCACCGTCACTGCGTCCGACTTCCACCTCTCTATCGCCGCGTCAACGCTCACCGTCAAGACGGGCCAGACCGCCACCCTCCCAGTCCTGCTCTCGAGTCCCTTCACCGTCGCCGTTCCCATCACCCTAGCCTGCGCCAGCCCGTCCACCGCGATCACCTGCTCCGTCACCCCCAGCTCCTCCACCATCACTGGCACAGGGACCGCGACCCTCACCCTCAACGCGTTCATCACGACCACCACCGGCGCCCTCGCCGCTCCCACCAATCCAGCCGCACCTCCGAGCTCAGGCGGCCCGATCGTTCTTTCGCTCTCGTTCGCCTGCCTCCTCTTTCTGCGGCGAACCCGCAAGCGCCTGCCCGGAGCCTTGTTCAGCCTGCTCCTTCTAGCCGCTGCCTCCACGCTCGTCGCCTGCGGCGGCTCCTCGGGCGGAAATCCCATCACGCCACCCCCACCCACGACCACCACCACCAACGCCCCCACCGGCGCCTACACTGTAGTCGTCACCGCAACCTCAGGAGGCATCACCCACAACAACGCTGTAGCCTTCAACATCCAGTAGCGCCATAAGACCAGTTCAAGATCGGGTGCCCCAAGCATGGCTCGCACTTGGCCATGGGTGGGATCGAACCGCCCATGCCTTGTCCCCCTCACCGCAGCCTTCTATAAACCGTTGCCCTCCTTCGCCGCACCGGAGTCCGCGGCGAGCGTCCTTTGCTCGCTGGGGTGGGAAGCAAAGAACCCCGATACAGCTCAGGCCACCCAAACCGCTCGACGCTTTCCACCCCGGAATCCCCACACCCCGAAATCCTGCATCTAACCCAAGACAGCCACCCGGCAATTCATCCTCAGGAGCGAATTTTGGCCGAGACAGCCGTAGCCGAAAAACCCGCGGAGTCCAAGCCGGACGACCAGAACCACGCCAACTGGAAGCCGATCGCCAACCCCTGGCTGATCGCCGCCACCGTTGCCCTCGCTGCCTTCATGGAGGTCCTGGACACCTCCATCGCCAACGTCGCCCTGCCCCACATCGCCGGGAACCTCGGCGCGAGCACCGACCAGGGCACCTGGGTCCTCACCAGCTATCTCGTCGCCAACGCCATCATCCTGCCCTGCGGAGGCTGGGCCTCCTCGGTCGTCGGCCGCCGCAACTTCTTCATGATCTGCATCTGCATCTTCACCGTGTCGAGCTTTCTCTGCGGAATCGCCCCGACACTGCCCATCCTGCTCATCTGCCGCGTCTTCCAGGGCATCGGCGGCGGGGGCCTCCAGCCCATGGCCCAGGCCATCATGGCCGACTCCTTCGAAGAGAAGAAGCGCGGCCAGGCCTTCGCCCTCTATGGCCTCGTCGCCGTCCTCGCGCCCTCCATCGGCCCCACCATCGGCGGCTGGATCACCGACAACTACTCCTGGCGCTGGATCTTCTACATCAACATCCCGGTGGGGATTTTGGCGCTGGTTTTGACCCAGCGCTTAGTACAGGACCCGCCCTGGATCAAGCCCGACCGCAAGAACCTCCGCAACCTCGACTACATCGGCCTCGGCCTCCTCACCCTCGCCATGGCCGGCCTTCAGATCTCCCTCGACAAGGGTGAAGAGAACGACTGGTTCGCCTCCAACTTCATCCGCACCTTCGCCGCCCTCTTCGTCTTCGGCATGATCGGACTCATCTGGTGGGAGTGGAAACACAAAGCCCCCATCATGAACATCAAGCTCTTCAAGTTCAAGAACTTCGCCATCTGCTGCTTCCTCATGATGCTCGTCGGCGGAGTCCTTAACGCCGGCACCGTCCTTCAGCCCCAATTCCTGCAACAGCTCCTCGGGTACACCGCCACCAACGCCGGCATGGCGCTCACCGCCGGAGGCATCGCCCTGGTCATTGTCATGCCCGCCGCCGGCATCGCCACCGGAAAATTCGCCGCCCGCAACCTGGCCGCTGTCGGCTTCGCCTTCTTCGCCGTCGCCTACTACTACGTCTCCACCCACATCACCCTCGACATGAGCTTCGGCGAAGCCTCCCTGCTCCGCGTCATCCAGATGATTCCCATCCCCTTCTGCTTCATCTCCATCACCAACGCCGCCTACGTTGGCCTACCCAAAGAGGCCTCCAACCAGGTCTCCGGCCTCATCAACTTCGCCCGCAACATCGGCGGCAGCATCTTCATCGCCGTCACCGGAGCTCTCGTCACCAATCGCTCTTTGTTTCACCAGAACCGCCTGCAGAACCATATGCAGGCCGCCAATCCCCAGTATGTTCAGCAGTCCCACTCGCTAGGTATCTTCTTTGGCGGAGGCGCGGACGGCATGAATATGGCCCACGCCACCATCTACCAGCAACTCCAGCAGCAGGCCGCAGCCATGGGCTACATGGACGTCTACCGCATGCTCTGCTGGATGTCCTGCATCATGGTCCTCTGCGCCTTTCTGCTCAGCAAGAACCGCCCCGGCCAGGGAGCCCCCGAAGGCGCAGTCCACTAAACGACGTCGCCCCGCGCCAACCCGTACAAGCGTGCCGAAATCCCAGGGATCGGTTAAGGGTCGTGCCCTTAACCGATCCCTTCGCACACCGCAAGCCCACACGACGTAGACAGACCGTCCCTCAAGCCAGTTTCACAAATTCAAGCGCCACCGAGTTCATACAGTAGCGCAGCCCGGTCGGCTTCGGGCCGTCGTCAAAGACGTGCCCGAGGTGGGCGTCGCACCGCGGGCACGAGACCGCCGTGCGCAGCATGCCGAAGGAACCGTCCGTGCTCTCCTTCACATTCTGCTTGGCGATCGCCTGCCAGAAACTAGGCCACCCGGTTCCGGATTCAAACTTCGTCTCCGAGCTGAAGTTCGCCGTCCCGCAGCAGATGCACTGATAGATGCCCTTGGCGTGGTTGTCCCAGTACTTCCCGCTATAGGCGCGCTCCGTGCCTGCATGCCGGGTCACGTTGTACGCGTCAGCGTCGAGCTGCTGCTTCCAATCGGCATCCGGCTTGACGATCGTCTGGACGGTCACGACCCCCACGCGTTCTCCCGCCGGCGAGAACTGAACGATCTGGATGTCCTTTGGAGTAGCGGCATTCGCCTCCACAGGCTGGGCCGCGTACCGCGAGTGGAGGATGACGCCAACGATCGCCGCCGCGCTAGCGCCGAGAAAGGCCCGCCGAGGCCAGACGCCTGTTTCTTCTTTCTGATACGGATCTTCCGCTGCCATGATCTCCTCCTGCGGCCGATTGAAGGTACTGCGATACTCCCTCGAAGGGCTAGCCAATCAGACGCCCTGCTTCCATAAAACGTTACAGAACAACTCCCCGGATTGGAGAACAGACCGGAGAGCGGATCGGAGAACAGTCTGGAGAGCAGATCGAGAGCGGCTGGGGTGGTGCCGCCTGCCATACGGTCGAGGCGATGCGAAAGTGTTGAAAAGCTGGAACTTCTCGAAATACCCGGTCTTGCTTGAAACTTGCCGGAATTCCCTGTTCTGCTTAAGGGCACGGCTTCAGCCGTGCCATATCCAAATCTCTTCGCATGGCGGCTTTAGCCGCTGAGGTACGCTTCTGTCTCTGAGCCGGCACTCCCTCGACGGAAGCACGTATGGCATATCCTCGAAGCATCGCCGAAATCCGGCGAGAGGGTTCCAATGTCGTATGCGTTGAAGGGCAAGTGGGCGATAGTGCTAGCGGCGTTGGCCGGCGTGGCCGCCTCAGGAGCAGGCGCGCAGGATCCGCTCACGACCCTGCCGAAGAACTATCAGAAGATCTTTGAGAACGAGAACGTCACCGCGATTCGCGCCCACTACGGCGGCCACGAGAAGATCCCTGTGCACGACCATCCTGCCGTGGCAACGGTCTTTGTCTACCTGAACACCTCAGGGCAGGTCCGCATCGATCATGCCGAGGCGACCGGCAAGGTCGTCCCGGCAGTGCGGCCTCCAACAGTGTTGGGCTCATACCGCGTCGCAGCGGGGCTGGCCGAGCGTCACAGCATCGAGAACCTCGGCGATGCCGACTCGGACTTCCTGCGTGTCGAGCTGAAGCGCGCCAATCTCAATCTGCCCGAGCCCTTTCGCGGCAAAGCTACCGCCAGCCTTACGCAGAGTGAAGACGTCATCGAGTTTTCGAATCCCGCGGTAGACGTCGAGCGCATCGTCTGCGCCGGCCCAACCCCCTGCCCGGTAAAAGCGAATGCGGCCGGCTCCCTGCTGATCGCTCTGTCGCCGCTCGATATTGAGCTCTCCACCGGCGAGAGCATGGCCACCGGAGAAGTGAGATGGCTTGCCCCCGGCGAGAAGGCCCGCATTGGAGCGCAGGGAGCGGGGACGGCTCATGTCTTACGGATTCTGCTGCCTGCTGTCGCGAAGTAATCCGGCTGGCGCTGATGCCCGACGTCCAGGCTCAATCCCGCTCCGGCACCGGATCGAACCCACCCTTAGCAAACGGATGACACCTCCCCAACCGCTTCACCGCCAGCCACGACCCCCGCCACACCCCGAACCGGTGCAGCGCCACATACGCATACTCCGAACACGTCGGCAGATACAAACACTGCGTCGGGCTCACCGCATGAGCCACCGGCGACAGCACCCGCTTGTACACAAAGAAGACCGCCCGCAACAGCGCCCCATCGCGTTCCACCGATTCACCCACAGGCGATCACGCCGCCGGAGGCATCCGCGCCGCCAGCTTCTGAATCGTCTTGAACACCGTCCCCACCTCGCGCTCCAACTGCGCAAACTCCAGGTCGATCACCGACCGCCGCGGATGCAGCACCACGTCCACCGGCGTCGTCAGCGCCCCGAGGTTCTTCCGCACCGCCTCCCGCATCCGCCGCTTGATGCGGTTCCGGTCGACCGCCTTGCCCATCACCTTGCCCACCGTCAGCCCCACCCGCGCCCCCGTCGCGCCGTCAGGGTCGCCAGCAATCTCCAGTGCCGTCCGCAGCGTAAAAAAATAGCTCATCTGCTTGGAGAACTGCTTGCGGCTCGCCTTATAAACCCGCTGGTAGTCGGCATGTTTCCGAAGGCGAAAGATCAAATGGGCCATGACACAAGCCTAAAGCGCCCGACCTACGCCTGTATACCCGGCGGCCTTAGGCAACGGACAGCATCCGCCTGATCTCTTTGTCATTCCCGAAGGGAATCTGCGTCTACCTTACCCGCCGACCGCTACGTGAGCGAAAGCGGCTCATCTTCCAAATGCCCGGCATGCAACGAGATCGTCTGCATCTCGTCCCCCAGCATTGTGGCGATCAGGACACAGTCTCGTCCATTCTCGGGGTCCTGAGCTTTGAAGTGCCAGGGTATGACGTACGTTTCAGCGCGTTCGATGTGTGTAGGCTTGTCCACGGATTCCTCCTAAACGCGTGCCAGGTTCTCCTTTGACAATGCCCTACATCGGCGCAAGGAACAATACGGCAAGAGTGTCACCCGCTAACACCCCCGTCGCATGAAAACTCCCACGCCGTCGGCTTCGACTAATCGTACTCAGCGCCCCACTGCGAATCATCCTCAGCCAACAGACGAAGGGCATTCGAACGCCTCTCCAGTAGAGATGCAAGCTCAGGGTCAGGTTCCGCTGGCCCGAGACGTATGTGGGGATGCGGCACCCCCTTGCTCATGGACTCCGCGACATCCTTCCATGTATCCGCAAAGGCAAGCATCGCCTCTCGAGGATGCTTGATGGTCGCGGCGGAAAGGTAGTCTGTCGGAAGGTCGCCGCTGATCGCCCACCACCCCACATAGCCAGGCACCCTCAGACTCTCGATGGCCCAGATCGAGACGTAAGGTACAACATGCCACGCCGGCCACAAACCAACCTCGCCATATTCGACGCCTTCTCTGGCAAGGTACTCCGTAACTGCCCGGCGACGGTCGCCGCACCAATCTTCTTCAACCGTCGGATCGTCCCAGTCCAACTCGTCCATAAGAGATTATCGCTGGCAATACGTCTCTACCGGTGCTTCACCCGTATCTGCATACCCGCAAGCAAACACATAGCACCCACCGGCAGCATCACCAGCTTCGAAGCGATCAACGCTGTCTGCAACGGCTCCTCAAAGTGAAGAAACAGCATCACCGGAAACCCGCCCGCAAACAGCAACAGGAAACCCACAGCCTGCAACATGATTTGAAGACAGCGAAGGCCCATAGCAGCACCTCACGCGCCCAGCGGCGACGGCTCCGCCAAACGACAGCGTAACGCTATGCCTGTTCTGCCACGCCTCGCAAGCATAAACGGAGACTCATTTCACGAGCACCCCGAATCGAAACCTGCCCTACTCCACTTCCGCCCCATAGCGAGTCCGCCCGACGATCGGCAACGGATTCCCCAGCGCGTACGCCGTGCAGCTCTTGCAGATATACGGCCCCGGAGCTCCCGGATGCTTCTCGATCCCCACAATCGCGCGCATCCGCTCATCTTCCTCGCGCTTCAGCGGAGTCCAGTCGTGGCGGCACGAAAGCAACGGCCCCAGCCGCTCATACAGACGCACCACTGCCGCCTCGATCCCATCCTCCTGGATGTGCTCGACGAGATGAAAGAACGACAGCGGAGTCAGGTCCGCAATCACAAACCGCTTGCCCACATTGAACGCAATACCCCGGTACTCGACCGTGTTGACAAAGCCCAGCGCGCGCTTCGACACGCGTTCCAACTCAGCCACCGTCCGCTCGAGCTTTTCGAGATGTTCGCGAAGATCGTCTTCCATACTCCGATGCTAAACGCACCCAAGCCTCCGCGAATCACACAACAGGTGTAGACCAGTCACCGCCGCGCACTTTCGAGGTTACGAATAACCCAATCCGCGTAAATTTCCCATGAACCTCGTGCCGACAAGCAGCACTCGCCGATAATGGCCTCCTCAAAGAGTCCGTCATCTCGACCGAAGCGTTGAGTCCGACAGCGCTTCGTAAAAGGCCCCTCCCCAAAGAGAATCGTCATCTCGACCGAAGCGGCGGACAGCTTCACCGTCCGTCGCGCAGTGGAGAGCCCCCGCATTTGTATTTGCCCTTGCTCTTGTTCTTGTTCTTGCTCTTGCTCTTGCCGTCATCCTGAGCGAGGTCTCTCGCAGCCTTATCTCGAGAGACGGAGTCGAAGGACCCGCCACGCCTCTCGAATCACCGCGACCGCTAGCAGCTTTCAAACACCAGTCACCGCGCTTCACCACACCCGCCCGCTACACTGAACCCACCCCATGTCGAAGCTCGAACTCATCAGCCTCATGGTCACCACCGCAGCCGTCTTCGGCTGGGTAAGCCGCCGCTGGCTCAAGCTCCCGATCACCATCGGGACCATGCTGCTCACCGTCATCGCCTCGCTCATCCTGCTCGCCATCAGCGCAGGCCATCCCGCCGTCCACACCTGGGCCATGGGCCTCGTCGGTGCCATCGACTTCGAAAACCTCATCCTCCACGGCATGCTCCCCCTGCTGCTCTTCGCCGGATCGTTCCTGCTCGACCTCGAAGCCCTTGGCCGCGAAAAGCTCCTCGTCACCCTGCTCTCGCTTCCCGGGACCCTCCTCGCCGCCGCAGCCAGCGCCGGCCTCATGTGGCTTCTGCTCCCCGCCATCGGCCTCCACACCACATGGCTCGCCTGCCTCTTCTTCGGCGCCCTCATCTCTCCCACCGACCCCATCGCCGTCCTCGAACTCCTCCGCCGCGTCGGCGTCCCTCGCAACATCCAGGCCCAGCTCGCCGGCGAGTCCCTCTTCAACGACGGCGTCGGCGCCGTCCTCTTCATCGCCCTCCTCGAAGCCTCACGCGGCACCCAGCCCACCTTCGTCGATGTCGCCGGCTTCCTCATCCTCAAGGCCGGCGGCGGCCTTCTCCTCGGCATCGCCCTCGCCTTCATCGCATCGAGCCTGATGCGTGCTGTCGACGCCTACCAGGTCGAGATCCTCATGACCATCGCCCTTGCCCTCGGTGGCTACGCCCTCGCCGAGCGCCTCTCCATCTCCGCTCCTCTCGAAGCCGTCGCCGCCGGCATCGCCCTCCGCCGCTTCAACCTCACCCACCGCCACGCCGAGATCGCCCACGAAAGCCTCGACCGCTTCTGGGAGGTCATCGACGAGGTCCAGAACGCCGTCCTCTTCGTCCTTCTCGGCCTCATGATCCTGGCCATCCCCTTCAGCGGCCTCGCCCTCCGTTCAGGCGGCCTCGCCATCGTCGTCGTCACCCTCGTCCGCTTCGCTACCGTCGCCCTCATCGTCGGCATCATGCGTACCATCGAGCCCGGCTACCTCAGCTCCATCCGCACCTTAAGTTGGGGCGGCCTGCGCGGCGGCCTCTCGCTCGCACTCGCCCTCGCCGTCCCGCTCCAGCAGGGACGCAGCTGGATCCTCGTCGCCACCTACTCCGTCGTCCTCTTCTCGATCGTCGTGCAGGGCGGATCGATGGACCTGGTGGTCGGCAAGCTCAAGATCAAGCGCCCCAGGATCAAGGACAAGGAGGCCGCATGAGCCATCCACTCTCCGTAGCTCTCCTCCGCGGCATCAACGTCGGAGGCAAGAACATCCTCCCCATGAAATCCCTCGCGGAGCTCTTCCGCCAGTCCGGCGCAGAAGACATCAAGACCTACATCCAGAGCGGCAACGTAGTCTTCCGCGCCGCCCATCCAGACAAAGTAGCCGCAAAAGTACGCGCCCAGATCGGCGAGCAGTTCAGCCTGAAAGTTCCTGTAGTCATCCGCTCCGCCGCCGAGATCACAACCACCATCACCACCAATCCCTATCTGCAATCGGGCATCGACCCATCCTGGCTCCATGTCATGTTCCTGGCCGGCGTTCCCTCAGCCGGGCAGATCGCCAAACTCGATCCCACTCGTTCCGCCCCCGACGAGTTCGCCCTCATCGGTCGCGACCTCTATCTCCATCTCCCCAACGGGGCCGCAAAGACCAGGCTAACCGCCACCTGGTTCGACTCCACCCTGAAGACCACCGGCACCCAACGCAACTGGCGCACCGTCCTCACGCTCAGCGACATGATGGCGGTGTAATCGACCGGGCACGCAAGGTGCTTGTCCTGAATAGCGGATAGCGGATAGCGGATAGCGGATAGCGGATAGCAAAAAGATACGTCATCTCGACCGGAGCGAAGCGAAGTGGAGAGAGACCCCCGCATTTCGCCTTTGCCTTTGCTCTTCATTCCCCGCAATCCACTCCGGGTGCCCCATCCATCGCGCCTCTGTCTCTCGCGATGGGTGGGACGTAAACCGCCCAATCGTGAACCGTGTCCACCAACCCCTCAAGCCAGCAGCAACACCTTCCCAATCCCACCCTTCTCCGCCGCCACCTGCCCATCGGCAGCCTCGGCCAGCGGCAACATCCTGTCGATCGGGATCTTGTACCTTCCCGCCACAACCTCCGCCGCCATCTCCGCCAGCTTTACCGGATCGGGCACCGCCATCACCGGAACGATCTTCACCGTTGGGTGCAGCTTCGCTCCCGGGGGCGGCCCCA
This sequence comes from Granulicella aggregans, assembly GCF_025685565.1. Taxonomy (NCBI): domain Bacteria; kingdom Pseudomonadati; phylum Acidobacteriota; class Terriglobia; order Terriglobales; family Acidobacteriaceae; genus Granulicella; species Granulicella aggregans. The sequence continues at coordinate 964,809 of NZ_JAGSYE010000001.1, read as the reverse complement.
CTACCGAAGCGAACACCCCACCCTGCTTCACCTTCCCCAGCAGCATCTCTCCCGTCTCGCCCCCAACCGTATCGGCGACCGCATCCATGAATCCCACCTTCGCCATCGCCTCCTTATCATCGAGCGCGACCACCTCGTCCGCTCCCAGCTCCTTCGCCGCATCCAACTGCGACTTCTTGACTCCCGCGATCACCGTCGCCCCGGCCTTCTTCGCCGTAAAGATCGCCGCCCTGCCCACGCTTCCCATTGCGCCCGAGATTAGCACCGTCTCACCCTGCTTGATGCCCGTCCCACGCGAGATCAGCTGCTCCCCCGTCAGCGACACCAGCGGAAGCGCCGCCGCCTCCACCAGGTCCAGCCCCTCCGGAACCAGCGTCAACTCGTCAGCCTTCACCACCGTCAACTCCGCATAGGTCGCATGAGCCAGCGCCATCACCCTCTGCGCCGGAGCGAATCCCGTAACTCCTTCGCCCACCTCACGCACCAGACCCGAGACATCGCGGCCCAGTATCCCAGGGAAGGCCACCGGAAACCGTTCCTTCGCCGCACCCGAGCGCATCTTGTAGTCCACCGGATTCACGCTGCTCGCGGCGACTCGAACCAGCACCTCACCTGGTCCCGGCTTGGGATCTTCAAAGTCTTCATACTTCAGCTTCGACGGTCCACCGTACTCATGCAAAACCACAGCCTTCATAACGCACCTCACCTCCTGAGATGCGCCACCACCCAGCCAAGCGGTCTGGATCCCAACTCCCCCAGCCGGGTGCCCCATCCATCGCGCCTTTGTCTCAAGCGATGGGTGGGACATTCGCGGCGGTAGCCGCGAACTACTCTCTAGCAATCCGCACTGGTCTCGCTCAAGGGCACGGCTTCAGCCGCTGAGGTATGGTGTTCTTCTATCTCCGCCTTTTCAGCCCGAACCGCATGCGGTTCGTCACCAAACGCAGAAAGGCCACCGCTCTAAAACAAGAGCGGTGGCCGCTGCACTACAAATGCGGAGATGTCCTTACTGAAACGGAAAAACTAGTCGCGGAAGCCGGCGCTGACGGCGATCTTGTGGCGGCCCTTCGCACGGCGGCGGCTGAGCACTGCGGCTCCAGCCTTGGTCTTCATGCGGGTAAGGAAGCCGTGGGTCTTGGCGCGGTGGCGGCGGTTAGGCTGAAAAGTACGCTTTGGCATGGAACTCTCTACTCCTGTGCAGGGTCTTCCTGGAAACGAATCAAGCCGGAATCAAAAACTCTTGAGTTTTGGACTTGTTCGAGGCTGGCGTGATGGTAGACACCGGCTGTCCGGAAGGACGCTACCTGCTCGAAACTGTGGGCGTTAGCCGCAGATTCAAAGTATATCCCAGAGCCGCCACTTTCACAACCAACTCCCTCTTCGCTTTGTCATTCCCGAAGGGAATCTGCGTTTGCCTCTTGCCCGCAATAAGGGACCCATCCCATCGAGCATCGCACCCTCCACGATTCTCACCTCCAGCCAGGCAACGCGATCCTGACTCCACCACGCGTATCACAAGGCGCGTAAGAAAGGGACACCGAAGGGACCCATCCCCGGTAGATTTTTCCCTTTTTTTTGCTCTCCCCGCCTCGCAGATTTCGCCCATGCGCCGCCTTTCCCGATACCTTCACAAGGAATGGTGCAACTTCATTTTAATGCTGCATTCACGCGAAAATCGTCCTTCACATCGTGCTACTATCGAACCCGCTCATGTAGATGTTTCGCACCGCGCTCTGGCTGTTTCGCACCTTGTTCGTTTGCCTCAACTTTTTCTCCACGTCATGTGTCTGTAAGGCGATTTTCCTGCAGTCTGGCTGGAGACTTTCCGTCACCTTTGGTCCATAGTTACCTGCCCTACAGGCGGGAGGGGATCACTGTTTGCCGGTTTCGCAGTGAACGTAATTCGCTGTACTGCGTTTTCCCAGTGCCCACCAGAGTTGGGTCTCTAAAAAAGTCAAAAGGAAGTTCACAGAATGTCATTTGCGCCTACGGCAGCCGCCGCGTTGAACCACTGGGTCCGCATCCTTGCGGCGCTCGAAAAAAAGATCAATCGTCAGTCCTTCGACACCTGGCTGAAGCCCACGCGCTTCTCGCACATCACAGGCAAGACGCTCTACGTCCGCATCCCCTCGGCAGAGTTCGAACACATCGGCGATCGCTACGCCGACCTCATCCAGGAAGCCATCGACAACCTCAACCTCGAGGTCGAGACCGTCACCTTCCAGACCCCCGCTCAGGACCCCGCCGCGCCCAAGCTGCGCGAGGATGGCGGCTTCGCTCCCCTCCCCAGCCATAGCGTCAACGCACCGGCTCCGAACGGCACCGCCGGCACATCCAGCAAGCTCAGCCGCAACCCCGCTCCACCACCCGCCGCCGGCGTCGAGCAGGCCCGCTTCGACTGGAACGCCGCCTCCCAGCTCAACCCCCGCTACGTATTCGATGGCTTCGTCACCGGCAGCGGCAACCAGTTCGCCATGGCCGCAGCCCAGGCCGTCGCCGAGCGCCCCTCCAAGGCCTACAACCCGCTCTTCCTCTACGGCGGTTCCGGCATGGGCAAGACCCACCTCATGCAGGCCATCGGTCACGACGTCAAACGTCGCCAGCCCCACGCGTCGATCAGCTATCTCTCCGGTGAAAAGTTCACCAACGAGATGATCAACTCCGTCCGCTACGACAAGATGACCACCTTCCGCGACAAGTACCGCACCACGGACGTCCTGCTCATCGACGACATCCAGTTCCTCGCCGGCAAGGAGCGCACCCAGGAGGAGTTCTTCCACACCTTCAATGCTCTCCACGAGAGCATGAAGCAGATCGTCATCGCCTCCGACCGGCCTCCCAAAGAACTTGCCGACTTCGAAGACCGCCTCCGCTCCCGCTTCGAGTGGGGCCTCACCGCCGACATCCAGCCGCCGGACCTCGAAACCAAGGTAGCCATCCTTCAGAAGAAGGCCGAGTCCGAGCACACCCATCTGCCCACGGACGTAGCCCTCTTCATCGCATCGAATGTGCGGACGAATGTCCGTGAACTCGAAGGCGCCCTCGTGCGCCTCATCGCCTGGGCCTCCATGCACGGCGTCGACATCTCGCTCGCCGTCGCCCAGCAGTGCCTCAAGCAGTTCATCGACACCCAGATCCGCAAGATCTCCATCGAGACCATCCAACGCACCGTCGCCGAGAACTTCGGCATGCGCGTCGCCGAGCTCAAGCAGAAGAACAACTCCCGCCAGATCGTCGTCCCCCGCCAGATCGCCATGTACCTCGCCAAGCAGCTCACCGAGGCCTCGCTTCCCGAGATCGGCCGTCAGTTCGGCGGCAAGCACCACACCACCGTCATGCACTCGATTGCCAAGATCGACGAACAGAAGCGCACCGACGCCGACCTCTCCCGCACCCTCTCGAAGCTCATGGAGACCTTAGGCTAGTTCTCGCAAAGCGCCACACGCACACTCTGTGCCCCATTCATCGCAGCAGTGTCGCGATGAATGGGTCCGCACAAAGCGAGTCTTCTCTCGCCCCGGCAACCGTCATTCTGAGCGAAGCGAAGAATCTCCGCATTGGCATTTGCTGTTGTCTGTTCTTGCTGTCATCCTGAGCGCAGCGAAGGACCCCGACGATGCTCACATCACCGCAGCCGCCCAAACCTTTCAGCCGCTGACAGGGAAGACCGAATTCAGAGTGGCCCCATCTTCGTCGCAGTCTGATCGCGACGAAGGTGGGCATTCGTGTAAAGCACCAACCGCTTTATCACCGGCGCATGACGATCCTGTCATCCCGCCCTGTCACTCAGCATTTCTTAACACATCCCGCGTATCTTCTCTTCATGTCCAGATTTTCATGCGTCTTTTTGAGCCTGTGCCTCGTCAGCGCTCCCGCAATCGCGCAGGACGTCGCCGCTCTTACGCAACCTGAAAACCTCCCCGACGCTCCCAGCTTCGTACTGGCCGCCTCGCAAGAGCCGCAGCAGACCGGCACCGGCCGCATCTCCGGCACTGTTCTTGACATCAACGGCGGCATCGTCGCCGGAGCCACCGTCACCCTGGTCGAATCCAGCCTCCCTCCCGGCCCCGGCATCATCGCAATCTCCGACACCGCAGGCCGCTTCCTCTTCGACCACCTCCCCGCAGGCCGCTTCAAGTTCACCATCACCTCCCCTGGCCTCGAAACCTTCGTCTCCTCCGAGATCACTCTCAAGCCCGGCGAGTTCCGCGATGCGCCGCCTGTAGACCTCCCCATAGCCTTCGCCAACATTGATGTCCAGGTCACAGTCACCCAGGTCGAACTCGCCCAGGAGCAGATTCACGCTGAAGAGAAGCAGCGTGCCTTTGGCGTCCTGCCGAACTTCTACTCCAGCTACATCTGGAACGCCGCGCCTCTGACGAAGAGCCAGAAGATGCACCTCGCCTTCAAGGCTTCGACCGACCCCGTCGAATTCCTGGGCGCATCCCTCCAGGCAGCCGCCCAGTACAACGCCGACCAGTTCGCCGGCTATGGCTACGGGTTCTCCGGGTACTCCAAGCGCTTTGCCGCAGCCTACGGAGACGGAGCCTTCGCCCGCGTTATCGGTAGCGGCATCCTCCCCGCGGTCCTGCATCAGGACCCGCGCTACTTCTACAAGGGCTCAGGCACCAAGAAGTCCCGCGCCCTCTACGCCATAGAGCGCGCCTTCATCACCCGCGGCGACGACGGCAAGCCCCAGCCCAACTACTCCCACATCGGCGGCGCATTCCTAGGCGGCGCTATCTCAAATGCCTACCACCCCCACGCCGACCGTGGCATAGGCCTCACTCTCACCAACGGTCTCATCGACACCGCGGGCAACGCCGTAAACAACCTCATCCGCGAATTCGTCCTCCGCGAGATCACCCCTAACGTCCCCGTCTACGCCAACGGCCAACCCGACCCAAACTCCAAACCCGCTCCAACTGCAAAGCCGGAAACCAGCGCAAGGCCCCAGTAGCCCCCACCAACCTTGTCATCCTTCGCGAAGCGGAGGATCTGCTTTTGCCGTTTCGTTGCGGTTGTTCGTTCTTGCCGTCATTCTGAGCGAAGTCTCTTGCAGCTTCATCGCAAGAGACGCAGTCGAAGGACCCGCCACACCGCTCACATCACCACCACCGCCCGAACCTTTCAGCCACGAAATGGGTGCCTCTGATGGCCATTGGGTGGACACCCATCGGGAGTAGCAGCGGGCTTCAGCCCCCGGTAAAGCATCGCCACCAGAAGCGGGGCTTTAGCCCCGGACCCTTACCGCCGCAACAGGTCCATCCCCGTACCCACCGGCAGCCTCACCGAACTAGCCACCGTAGCCCCCAAATTCGGCGGCCACAAAGGATCGCTCGCCGCGACCGTCCCCACATTCACCTCCGGAATCTTCGCACTGAACCCGGCATTCATCGCGTCGATAAACGTGTTCGCAATCACCGCATACCCCGTATTCGTAGGATGGATCCCGTCCAGCGAAAACACCCCGCCAAGGAACGCCGCGCTCCCCGTATACCCATTGATCGGCAGGCCGTTCGCGATCAAATTCGCGAAGAGCGCATGGATGTCCACCACCGTCGCTCCCGCCACCTTCGCCTGCGCCGCAATCACCGTGTTGAAGTCCGTTACCCGCTGCTGCACCGTCGCCACCTCCGCCGCCGTCAGCACGCCCGCATCGCTCACCGGCGTCGTCTGCGTCCCCGCCACGATCGCCGCCACCTCAGCCAGCCCCTCCGGATTCAGCAAGTCCCCCGCCGAGATCCCGAACAGTCCACTCAGCACCGAAACCGGATACCCCGTCGCCGCCGAGTACTCCGCCAGAATCGTCGCCGCCGGCTGCAGATAAGGCACCAGCGTCACATCCGGAATATTCGCAATCACCAGGTGCGCCTTCGTCTTCGTCGTCAACTCCGTGATCAGCGCCGTGTACTGCGTCGTGAAGTCCGCCACGCTCGTCATGCTCGAAGGCATCCCCGAAATATCCGCGTCCAGCGCATCGTTGTTCCCCGCCCAGATGAAGATCGTCGTCGGGTTCGCCTTCACCGCAAACGTCGTCTGCGAGTAAGCCTGCCCAAGCCCAAGCCCCGGGAATCCCAGTACCAACTGCGTAATCTGCTGCTGCCCAGGAGTCGGCGAAACCACCGGGATCGTATTCAAAATATCGTTCAGCAGCGCGCCCGGAACCGCCAGGTCCGTCACCTGTGACGAGGGATTGTCCCGCCCCGTCGTCGTCCCGCTCGCCGTCATAATCGTCAGCGGACTCACCGACTTCAACACCAGCGTACTCGGCGCTCCCGGCGCGGCGATTAGCGCCTGCGTAATCCCAAACCCTGCCTGCCCCGCCACCAGCGGAGCCCACCCATGCACCTCTGCCGTATCCAGCAACGATCCGCTCTGATACCCCGCCGTCAACGAATCGCCCAGAAACACCGTCGTCGTAAAGTTTCCCGGCGTTGCGGGCGTGCTTGTACTGCTCCCCGACGAGCCGGACGAAGAGCTCCCGCTCGAACAACTCGCCAGTAGAAAAAGCGAAGCGCTAAGCATGCCCAGCGGAAGTGCGCCACGCAGCAGCCTGGTAGAAGAAAACGTCCTCACAAGTGAACAACCATTCATTTTCATCGCAGACTCCTGCTCCGATACTTGCCCTTCCGTAGACTCCATACAAGAACGTAGCTTTGTACCACACGCGCCTCACCATAGGGAACCCACCCCGCTCCCGGCCAGCAGTTCGGGTGCCCCATCCATCGCGCCTTTGTTCTACGCGATGGGTGGGACATTCGTGCGCAGCACGAACCGTCGTCCTCCCAACCCAGAAACCCGTCGTCCTCAACGGGGCAAGCGGAGTAGCAGCGGGCTTTAGCCCGCGGTATCAGGACCACCTCAACAAGGGACTTCAGCCCCGGCAACTCGCCATTTACGATAGACCCAGAAAGAAACAGGTGTAAGTGAAGATTTGGACGGAGATCTCGAAAGAAAATCTGGCAGCGAACCTCGCCGCCATCCAGACCGTTCTGGCCGATGCCACCGGTAGCGCCACCCTCCTCGCCGTCGTCAAAGCCAACGCCTACGGCCACGGCATCGAAACCTGCGCCCCCATCCTCGCCGCCGCTGGCGCGCAATGGCTCGGAGTCACCGACGCCACTGAAGGCGCTCGCGTCCGCGCGGTCCTCCGCGACTCCGGCCTCCCCGACGCCACCCAGCCCGACATCCTCGTCATGAGCGCTACCGCCGCGCTCCCCGGCGAAGCCGAAGCCATCGTCCGCGACCGCCTCACCCCGGTGGTCTCCTCCCTCAATCAGCTAACCCACCTCCGCGAAGCCGCCGCAGCAGCAACCGCCCCGCTCCCCATCCACCTGGAGATCGACACCGGCATGTCGCGCCAGGGCGTCGCGGTCGGCCCCGGCCTCGACTCCCTCCTGGAACTCCTGGCCGCCACCCCGCAGCTCCATCTCTCCGGCCTGATGACCCACTTCGCCGACACTGAGGTCGCCCACTCCCTCCAGACCCTCACCCAGCGCGCCGTCTTCGAGCAGGCCGTCGCCGCCGTCACCGCCCGCGCCCTGCGCCCCGACTGGGTCCACGTCGGCAACTCCTCCTACATCGACAACGACGACCGCGAGAGCAACGAGAGCAGCCCAAGCAAGAACGAAAACGACGGCTGGCTCCCCTGGCTAGCCTCCCTCGCTCATCGCGCCGGAGCTCGCCCGATGGTCCGCTCCGGCCTCGCTCTCTACGGCCACCTGCTCCCCATCGAAGGCTTATCCCGCCCCGCCATCCAACCGCTCGTCCGTCCCGTCCTTACCTGGAAGACCCGTGTCCTCTCCATCGCCGAGCTCCCCGCCTGCAATCTGGTCGGCTACAACGGCACCTACCGCGCCACTCACCCCATGCGCCTGGCTCTGCTCCCCGCCGGATACGCCGACGGCCTCCGCCGCGAGCTCTCCTCCACGAACGACCACCCGGGCGGCTGGGTCATCCTCCACGGCCGCCGAGCCCCCATCATCGGCCGCATCTCGATGAATCTCACCTCGGTCGACATATCAGCCATTCCCAATGTCTCTGAAGGCGACGAAGTCACCCTCCTCGGCGAGGGCATCACCGCCGAAGACCACGCCCGCCTAGTCCACACCATCCCTTACGAGATCCTCTGCGGCATCCGCGCCTCCTGCCCCACCGACTGACCTGTCTAGCCCCCGCACATACACACCCCAAGAACCGTCATTCTGACCCTTGAGCGTAGCGAAGGGGAAGAATCCCCACATTTCGCCTCTCCGCCACCAACCTGCGCGGGCATAATCCACGCAAGCTGTACGGGTCATCCTCTTCAGATCACAGCCGGGAGCCCTCAACCATGCCCACCCCGCACCACCCCCGACTCAAAAGGCAGCCAAAGCAGGAACACCGTCCCCCGCTTCCCCTCGCGCTGACTACTCCTCACCAGCAGCCGCCCCTTATGCCGAGCCACAATCTCGCTGCTGATCCACAGCCCCAGCCCAGTCCCGCCGATCCCCTTCGTCGTAAAAAACGCCGTGTAGATGCTCTTGATCGTCTCCGCGCTCATGCCGCTGCCCGTGTCCGCCACCATAATGGCAACTCCCCGCGCGCCACTCCGCCAATCCATCGCCTCCCGGCTCCGAAGCACCAGCGTCCCTCCCCGCATACGCATCGCGTCAATAGCGTTCCGCACCAGATTGTTCAGCACCTGCCGAATCTCGCTCTCCAGGCAGACAATCATCCGTTCACCCCGGTAGCGCCGCTGTAGCGATACATGCGAGTTCTCCATCAACCCTGCGTACATGCTGCTCACCGAATCCATAAGCTCCGCCGGATAGATCGCCATCGGCCGCGTCGACTGCTTATAGAAACGCAGCGACTGCGCCGTAATCAGTGACACCCGCTTCAACTCCCCATCCGCAGCCTGCAGATAGCGCCGGACCTCTACAGGGTCATCCGTCTGCTGCGCCAGATAAAGCAGGTTCATCACCGACTCCAGCGGATTGTTGATCTCATGCGCGATCGACGACGCCAGCCTTCCCACCGCGGCCAGCTTCTCGCTCTCCCGCAGCGCCGCCTCAAACTCCATCCGCGCCGTCACGTCCGTCTGGATACCCACGAGATGCGTCACCACGCCATGCCGGTTCCTGATCGGCGACAGCGACAGCTCGTTCCAGAAGAACGTCCCGTCTTTGCGATAGTTCTTCAGTACGACCACCGCCTCGCGCCCGTCGCGAATCGCCTCGCGGATCACATCCAGCCCCGGCTGGGCCGTGTCTTGCCGTTGCAGAAAACGGCAGTTCTTCCCCAGCACCTCTTCAAGGTGGTATCCCGTCATCACCTCAAACGCCGGATTCACATACACCAGAGGAAGATCAGGCTCAGAGGCGTTGGCCACAGAGATTCCGCTCGTCACCGACCGGAAGATCCTTCGGTTCAGGTGCAACTCCTCCAGCGCCGAGTGATACTTCCGCGCAAACGCCCGATGCGCGTAGAGCATCAGGCTCAACTGCGCCACCAGCGGCGCCGGCTCCACCGGCAGCGTCAGCACGCCGTCTACCTGATACCCCGCCGGCCCTATCGGCCGCTCGCCAAGGTAGACCGCAATAATCGCCGGGTTGATCCCCTCAACCTGGCGCTCTCGCTCCCCCAGCATCCCCTGGATCTGCCGCGCATAGGGCTCCTCCGCGATGATCATCTCGAAGGCCGCCAACTCGGCGTAGTCCAGCTCGTCGGCGTGCAGTTTGACCGCGCGAAGCTCCAGCTGCGTCGTCGCCGTCTCGATCAGACGCCAGTTCATCGGATCATGAATCAAAATCCCGACGGCCACCGGCTGGTCTGCCGCCTCCATCTTGGGAAGGTCTTCCTCGTTCGGCAATAGCTCGGCCTGAACTGTCGTTGAACTTGCCATTGCGGCCCCCTGAAAAAGTATTCGACCGGCACGACTCCAAACTTGAGTGACTACCCGCGCAATCGACTACCGGGCCAAAAGTCGTACACACTTGCAGAGCCTTCGTCTCTCTGCCGCCGTCGCTCCGCCTTCGGCGAAGCTAGCTGATCTACTTTTTCGATGCAGGATCACTTCGACGGGCTGCCGCAAACCCGTCCGCGCCTTAGCCCAGACTATACCCTCACAGCGCCCACACTGGCGCACACCCCCGTCAGGCATTAACATCAACAGGAAGAAAGAAACGAGGAAAGCTCCAATGGATCAGAATCAAACTGCCCGCCGCACCGAAGACATCGCCCTCGACCTCCTCAAGTTCGTCGCGGCAACGGCAAATGTTGGCGGCAAGTCTACCGGCTCTACCACCGGCTTCGGCATCCCCACCTCGGCCAAGCCCGAAGACCAGGTCACCAGCCTGCTCGAGCTCTACGCCAAGTGCCGCCAGGCCGTAGAAGCCCCCCTCGAAGACTAAGGAAGCCTAAGTTGACCGATGAGACGCCGAAGAGCACCCGCCCACTCCGTGTCGCGGTAGCCGGGGCAGGAGCCTTCGGCAAGAACCACCTGCGCGTCTACAAGGAACTCGAAGCCGCGGGCCAGATCCAGCTGACCGCCGTCATCGACCGCGACCCCGCCACCCTGGCCGCTGCAGCTGAGCTCTATGCCATCCCCGGCTTCGCCACCCTCGCCGAAGCCCTCACGGCGAACCTCTCGCTCGACGCCGCCAGCGTCTGCGTCCCCACCATCCACCACGCCGCCGCCGCCGAAGAGCTCATGCGGGCGGGCGTCGATGTCCTCATCGAAAAGCCCATCGCCGCCACCGAAGCCGAAGCCAACCGCATCCTCTCGCTAGCCGCGACGCTGAATCGCATCGTCCAGGTCGGCCATCTCGAGCGCTTCAACCCCGCCGTCGCCGCCGCCCGCGCCCACCTCAACCGCCCCATGTTCTTCGAGTCCCACCGGCTCAGCATCTTCACCCCGCGTTCCCTGGACGTAGACGTAGTCCTGGACCTGATGATCCACGACCTGGACATCGTCCTCTCGCTCGTCGCCTCGCCCGTCCGCGAGGTCCGCGCCGTCGGCCTGCCCGTCCTCTCGCAAAAGGTCGACATCGCCAACGTCCGCGTCGAGTTCGAAAACGGCTGCATCGCCAACTTCACCGCCAGCCGCGTCAGCACCGAACGCGTCCGCAAGCTCCGCTTCTTCCAGCCCCGCCAGTACCTCTCGCTCGACTTCGCCCGCCAGGATCTGCTCATCATCGACGCTCCCGACGTCTCCGCCCTGGCCGCCCTCGACCCATCCCAGCTAGCCGCCCTGCTAGCGGCAGCAAAGTCCGGCGATCACCCATCCCCGGGCCTCGGCCTGCGCAACATCGACGTCCCTAAGGGCGAACCTCTCCGCCTGGAGATCGAATCCTTCCTCCAAGCCGTCCGCAACCGCGAGACCCCCATCGTCTCCGCAAAGGACGCCACCGCAGCCCTCGCCCTCGCCCTCGAAATCACCACGGCCATCGAAGCCCACGCAAAACGCGCCGGCCTGTAGCGCAAGCCCTTGTTTTTGTTTGTCATTCCCGAAGGAAATCTGCTTTTGTCTTTGTCGGCCCAGGAACACGTCATCCCGACCGGAGCGCAGCGAAGTGGAGAGACCCCCGCATTTCGCCTTTACCATTCCACCGGAGTGCCTGCTACCGGCCAAAGGCGAGTTATGCGTCAGGATGCCGTCTCACCACTTGATTCCAAACGCCCGCGTGATCAAGACATTGATTACAGCGAGGGCCGCGAGGACCATCTCGACAACACCGAGTTTCTTTGTAAAGGCAATGTACTTGGGAGATGAGAACACCGTCAGCCCAAGTCGGGCGTTGAGTCTCGCGAACGCGCCGGGGTAGCGGTACATGAGGAATCCCCAGCCGCCCACCCAGCTGACTGATGCGACCATAAACAGGACTTCTAAGTTAGGCGTTAGAACCATGCGCTGCCATCAATTCACGCCTGGCAATGATTGGATCTTCGAAGCGGCAAAATCAAGCCCAAACTGTACCCCAGGGATACACTTCAATCCATCCGCTGAACGGTCATCCCCGCCGGAATCTCCAGCTTGAACTGCTCATCATCCAGCGGCTGATTCGGCGTCAGCTTCACAATCGCGATCTTCAACGCATACTCGTCGAACGGCCGCGTTATATCGATCTCCCCCGGAAACTCGATCTCCCCATACTTCTGATACTTGCTGTAGTTCACCGTCGTCACCACCCGCCCGGCCTCGTCGTAGATGTCCTGCTTGTACGGCAGCAGCGTCTCGCGGCTATAGTGAATCACCCTCCGCGTCGTCATCGTCTGCTTGTCCGCCGCCGCATCCTTCGGCCGCCCCAGGATCACCAGGTCGTAGTCCGGTTCCACCACGACCGTGTGCGTCTTCGGATCCGCCGGCAGTGTCCGTTCGCTCTCCGTCACCGTCACAAACTCGTCCGCGCCCACGCTCCGCAGCAGGATCGAATCAAAAAAGATCCCCGGCCTCAAGTTCTCCAGCGAGTTCTTCGACGGCGTCTTCACCTCATCCGTCCCCACTCGCGCCTTGTTCTGTGATGGAATCAACAGCTTGAAGTTAGTCCCGTCAGAGACCATCTCCATCGCCACCGAGCCAAACACCGGGATCTGCAGTACCACATACAGATCGCGCGGCTTGCGCATCAGGATGTAGCCCTTGAACGAGGTGTAATCCGTCACCTTGCCCGTGCGTCCGCCACCCGTGCTCGCCGCAATCGTCACCGACGCGCTGAAGCTCTTGATCGCGTCGTAGTTGCCGTTCAACTGCTTTACAAGATCGCCGACCGTCGCATCCTTCACCACCGAAGGAGCGACATTCTTCTCGACAATACGGGTCGTCTTGTAACAACCCGAGATGCTTAGAGACATCGGCAGCAGAATCGAAAGCAGAAACCCGGCTTTTTTGAGGGAGGAAAACACGCTAAACAAGTATAAATGCCCCTCTTTTGAGGCGCTGCTATCAGACGGGGATGTTTCCCGCCGGACGCGAATGGCCATGAGGCCTGCAACCTTCTGGAATCGGAGCCGGCTCGCAAACAGGTTCGTCTTGCGATCGGCATCTTCTTTAGACGCTCCCGCTTCACCCCGAGCTTCTAAATGATGGCCGCCGGAACCCGAACACACGCCGAGCACAGCGCTGTGCCCTATTGATTCGCAGTCTCATCGTGAATGAGTGGGACCGCCGCAAACCGCGGGGTGCCCTATATCTGGCGGCCCCATCGCCAGATGTGGGATCCCACACCCCTTCTCCGGGAAGTCCAGAAAAACGTCATCTCGACCGGAGCGCAGCGCAGTGGAGAGACCCCCGCATTTCTTCTCCCTATTCCCTTTTCCCTGCTCCTACAAAACTCGTACCGCCACCACCGTCATATCGTCGTACTGCTCCGCCTCACCCGCGAATTCATCCACCGCCGTACACAACGCCCCGGGAACTCCATGCACCGCGCACTCCACATGCTCCAGCACCACCCGCTCGACCTCTTCCTCAGCCCAGAAGTCACCCTCCGCATTGCAAGCCTCGACGATCCCGTCCGACACCACCACCAGCAGGTCCCCCGGCCGCAGAGCGACGGTCGTCTGCTCGTACACCGCCTCCGGCAACAGCGCGATCGGCAGCCCATCCCCCGGCAGCCGTTCCAGCTCGCCATCCGCATGAAGCAGCAGCGGCTGCACATGCCCTGCATTCACATACGTCAGCGACCTCCGGTCCTCCGAGATCACCCCGCAAAACAACGTCGAATACCGTTCCGCCGTCGAGCAGCTATACAGTGTCCGGTTCAAATCGCTTAGCAGCGTCGAAAGATCGTCACCCCGCTGCAGCAGGCTCCGCAGCAGCGTCTGGATGCTCGCCATCATCACCGCCGCCGGAATCCCCTTGCCCGAGACATCCCCCAGCGTCACCGCGAACCCGCCCTGCCGCAGCGGCAGCAGGTCGTAGTAATCCCCGCCAATCAAGCGCGCCGGCCGGCAGCACCCCACGCACTCCAGACCTTCAATGCCTTTCGGATTCTCCGGCAGCAGCCGGTCCTGCACATCGTGCGCCAGCTTCAGCTCATGCCGCATCAGCTTCGCGCCCAGAGCCTCGCGCCGCAGCCGCTCGCCCTCGATCGCCTCCGCCGCAAAGTGCGCCAGCAACCCCAGCAGCCCAACATCGCCGTCATGGAAGCCACCCGGCTTGTTTAGCAATTGGAAGGCCCCAATCACCCGTCCCTCAGAACGCAGAGGAACGCACAAGATCGACTCCGTCTTGTATCCGCTCGACTCATCCACCCGCCGCAGCAGCCGAGGCTCGTTCCGCGTATCGTTCACCAGCATCGGCGCGTCTTCTTCGATACACGCCCCTACAACGCCCTTACCCAGCGGAATCCGTATCTCGTCAACCCCATGGGCCAGCTTCGTCCAAAGCTCGCCCGCCACCTTGTCGATCAGCCAAAGACTGCACCGGTCTGCTCCCACCAGGTCCCGCGCAAAGTCCGCATTCAGCCGCACCAGCTCGTCGGTCTGCGTCTCCCGCCCGATCCGCGTCGCGTGCTCGAAGATCGCCCGTGTAATCTTGTCCGCGCTCGCGTGCTCAAGAACCGCGCTCTCCATGCCCACCTCGGCCCGTTGTGTTCGTATACCTCAGAGAATACTTCGAGATAGCACGGGTCGAGCCTGAATTCTGGTAACCTCCGCCCGAAAGTCCCGTTCTGCCCGCTCTTGCCCACCCAGAAGCAGGGTGTAGGGAATAGGAATAGGGACCGGGAGTAGCAGGGGGCTCAGCCCACGGGAAAAACGCCATCAGGACGAGGGTCTTCAGCCCCGGATAAACGGGTGCCCCATCCATCGCGCCTCTGTCGTTTGCGATGGGTGGGACGTAAAAGTTATCCCAGCCTCTTTCAACCAGCCGCATCCTGCGCGCCCATCCACACAGGCCGGTCACCAACTACACCTACCCCCTAAACCCTGCTCTACCCCAACCTCAACTGCCTCTCCTTCAACTCCAGCAACAGCGCCTCCACCTCATCATTCCTCTCCAAAGCCTCGAACCGGTCGTCCAGCGAGTCCACCTCCACCATCGCTCGAGCCACCCCGGCGTCCACCCTCGCATCACCCACAGCCGCCGAGATCCTCCCCATCCGCACCGCCGTCCCGGCCCCGCTGGTCAACGCCACCCCAGCCCGCTTCGCCGCCACATTCCTCCGGTGCTGAGCCACCAGCAGCTCCACCCGTCCCCGAGTCTCCACCAGCTTCCGTTCCAGCCTTCCATAAGCCGCCCGTAAGGTCTCCGCCTCCGCCGCCTGGTCGTCATACTGCTGCCCAAACCCAGCCGCCATCTTCCGGTGCGAGATCGCCCTTTCCAGCGCCCCCCGAGCCATCTCATCCTGCCCCTTCGCGACCGCGGCCTCCGCCTTCCGCGACCACGTCGCCTCAAGCTCCTCCTGCTCCGCCCGCTTCTTCTTCAGCAGATGCTGATCGGCAATCGCAATCGCCACCTGCGTCTTCACCTGCATCAACTGGTTCTCCATATCCAGCACCAACTGCTTTCCCAGCTTCGCCGGATCCTCCGCCTTACTCAGCAGATCATTCAGATTTGCCCGTATCAAAGTCGAAACCCGTTCCAATAGCGCCATCTCAACACCTCCAGCCTTGCCAATCAGAAGAATCGTCATCTCGACCGAAGCCGTGCGGCTCGATCGCACGGCGGAGTGGAGAGACCCCCGCATTTTGCTTCTATTCCAAGTGCGCCGGGTGCCCACCCATGGCTCGCACTTGGCCATGGGTGGGACCGCCACTACTTCTCCTCCCGCTCCTTCATCGGTTTCACGTTCTTCATCAGCTCCGACATCTTCATCCCGCTCAGCGCCTCAAACAAAGCCGGCACCTGCGCCGCGATCTTCGTCATATCGCCCGTGACCTTGTCCATGCCGGTCCCGCCACCATCGCCGCCCGTAGACACGATCGTGATCTTGTCCACGTTCTTCAGCGGCTCGGCCATCGCGCGCACAACTTCCGCCATGTTCGAGATGATCTTGTCCACCACAGCAGCCTGCGACCACTCCTGGTAAGCCTCGGCCTTCACATTCATCGCCTTGGCCTCGGCCTCGCCCTTGCTGAAGATGATGTCCGCCTCTGCCGAGCCCTGCAGCCTGGTCAACGCAGCCTGCGTCTCGCCCTGCACCTTCGCAGCCGCCGCGCGTCCCTCCGCCTCAATCGTCAACCGAGCCTTCTCCGCGGCAGCGATATTCTGGATCCGCCGCGACTCAATCTCCGACCCCTTCAATACCGTCGAGATCAGCTCCTTCTCGTGCCGCAGAATCTCAGCGTCCTGCACCTTGATCTGCTGCTCCTTCTCGATCTGCAGGATCTTCACCTGCTCGGCCACAACCTGCTGCTGCATCACATTCGTCTGCAGCTCATAAGCCTTGTCCGCATTCGCCTCCTGCCGCCGCGACTGCTCGGTGTACTGCGCCTTCTGGATCGCAAGGTCCCTCTGCGCCTCCGCCTGCTTACCCAGCGAAGCCGTCTCCGCAATCACGCGATCCTGGTCCGAAGCCGCCTTCGCAATCGCCGCCTCGCGCAGAGCATTCGCGCGACGAATCGCCGTATCGCGCTCCGCCTCAGCCGCCGCAATCTCCGCGTCACGCTTGATCCGCGCCACGTCCGGCCGTCCCATGTTGGTGATGTACTCGTTCTTGTCGCGCACCTCGCGAATCGTGAAGCTCACCACCTCAAGCCCCATCTTCGACATGTCATCCATGCAGGTCGCCCGCATCCTCTCTGCGACCATCTCCGGCTCCTTCACAATCTGCTCGACCGTGAGTTGCCCGATGATCCCGCGCAGATGCCCTTCCATCACCAGCCGAATCAAACCCTCCCGCTGGTCCGGCGACTTCGAAAGAAACTGCTCTGCCGCCGTAAGAATCGATTCGTTATCGCTCCGCACCTTGATCTGCGCAACGGCCTCAACCGTGACCGCCACACCCTGCTTCGTATAGAGGTCCTGCTGCGGAGCCACGTCGAAGCTCATCAGCTCCAGCGTCAACTCCTTATAGGTCTCGACCACTGGAAAGATCACTGCACCGCCCGACTTGATCACCCGAGGCGCACGAAATCCGTAAACGATAATGGCCTGATTCGGCCCCGCCTTACGAAACATTCGCGCCAGCGCAATCAACAAAGCCAAAAGCGCAACCACCAACCCAACCACAATCACCGTTGTCATCACCGACGTCTCCATAAAACTCCCTTAGTCCTCTCTCTACCTGTACTTCTAGTTCCATCTATATTTCTTGCTTGTCATTCCAGAAGGAAATCTGCCGGGTGCCCCATCCGTGCGGCCTTATCGCACGGGTGGGATCCACAAACCTCAAACATCATCCAACCGGCTCACCGTGGCCACTCCCTTCGCATACCCCAACACCACCACCTCGGCCCCCCGCTCGATCGCCTCTCCCGTCTCACTCCGCGCCGCCGCACTCCTTCGCGCGCCCGTCTGCGAGAACAGAATCTCCCCCAGCCCGCCATCCGCGCGTATCTCATCCGACACCCGAGCCACCACGCCATCCATCCGCGTCTCTTCCGCCGTCAACACCCGCTCCCGAGGCAGCAGCACCTTGAACAGCACGCCATAGATCACCGCAGCTCCGCCAATCCCAGACACAGCCGCAATCAACATCACCAGCACTCCAAACAACCCGGTATGCGACCGCAGCAGATACCCCACCCCACCAAACCAGCAAAGAAACGCAGGCAGCGTAAACCCATTCAGCACCGAGACATTGCCCGACCCATTTCCAGCCCCGTGCGTATGCGCATGAACATGCCCATGCCCAAAGTGGATATGCCCGAAATGCACCCGTCCCAGCCCGGTAAACATCGCCAGAACACTCATCACCAGCCCCAACACAAAGCACACCAGATAGACCGTCGTCATCTCAATCCCTCAACCACCACATCACACCACCACATCGGGTGCCCCATCCATCGCGCCTTTGTCTCTCGCGATGGGTGGGACGTAAAACGTCCCCCAGCCTCTTTCAACCAAAAAATGTCATCTCTACCGGAGCGATGGACATCTTCATCGTCCGTCGCGCAGTGGAGAGACCCACGCATTTCATCTCTCACCGCGCATACATCACAAGCCCGTCAACGATGCTTCTTCAACCCCTTCTTCTTCCCGCCCTTTTTCTTCTCCGAAGCATCCGCAGTCTCAACCGCAACCCCCTCAAGCCCCAAAGCAGCCCCCAGCCTCTCCACCAGCGCCGGAGTCTTCAACACCGCCTCCAGCAGCAACAGGCACCTTCGCGAATCCGAGTGCTGGGACACCGCCAGCAGAGCCCTGCAAAGCTCCGGGTCTCTTCTCCCAAACCGCTCCGCCCCGCCGACCAGCCACAGATCCAGCTTGTCCTCAAGAATCTCCGCCGTCCGCAGCTCCGCCTGAAAGTCCTCCGGGTCCTCGACTAGATATCCCGGATGCACCTTGAAGAACTTCGCCAGCAGCAGCCTAGTCGTATTGGTCAAATGCGGCCGCGCCCCCGACTCCAGTTGCGAAAGATAAGACTGCGACAACCCCTTACCCTTCGTCTCCGCCGCAATCGCCTTGACCAACTCCTGCTGCGTCATCGCCCGCTCCAACCCGCGCAACGACCCCTCAACTTCTCTCAAGTACCGAATCTTGTCCGCCAACTTCAACGCGCCATGACCTCATATTACGAATCGCAATATTTATATCGCAATCCGCGATACGGCGCAAGAGGCCTATAGGACTCTTGCGCCGTATCGCTTTCTACACCTCCACCCTATCCCCTACACCCTGCCTTCACTCCGCCCGCAAAGCCTCCACCGGATTCACCGAAGCCGCCCTTCTCGCCGGCAACCCCGCCGCCACCAACCCCACCATCAGCAGCACTCCAACCGATCCCGCCGCGACCCACGGATCGCTCGCCGTCACCCCATACAGAAACCGTCGCACCAGCGCCCCGCACGCGGCCGCTAGCGCCACGCCCACCAGCGTCCCCGCGCCGATGATCCCCACCGCCTCGCCCAGAATCATCCGCAGCACATCGCTCCGGTCGGCTCCAATCGCCATCCGCACCCCAATCTCCTGCCTCCGTTGCTGCACCCGCAGCGCAAGTAGCGCAAAGATCCCAATCCCGCTGAGCAGCAGCGCCACGCCCGCAAACGCCGAACTCAGCAGCGAGATCAACCGCTCGCTTCCTAGCGACTGGTCCACCTGCTCCTTCAACGGAAGAAACGCCATATACGCCGTCCCCGCCGCATACTCGTTCAACGCCGCGCGATACGCGCTCATCGAATTTGCATCGTTCGCCGCCCGAATGAAGAACACGAAGTTGTTCGCGAACCCGCCATCTCGCAGCGCCGGAGCTCCCGCCGCAAAATAAATCGTCGCCGGAGCAGGATCGCGCAGGCTCGAATACCGCGCATCCGCCACGATCCCCACCACCCGGCACACCGCCGTCCATTTGTCTCGCGTGAACTCGCTCTTCACCGTCTCGCCAAGCGCCGCCCCGCCCGGAAAGAGCTGCCGGCCGGCCGCCTGGTTCAGCACGCACACCGACCGGTCCGCATCGTCGGGGTTGAACTCTCGCCCCGCCAGCAGCCGCGTCCCTACCGTTGCGAAGTATCCATCCCCCACCTCGTTGAACGCCATCGAATACTCATCCTGAGGTCGCGCCAGGCTATGCACATTTAGCTTCGGCGCAAACCCGGTCAGCGGCGTCACCCACGTAAACGATGCCGCTTCGATCCCCGGCGAGGTCCGCAGCTTCTCCGTCATCAGGTGATAGATCGACGCGATCTCCTGTGGCGTCTTATGCATCGTCTGAAACTGCGCACACACCTCCAGCACATGCGACGGCTCAAACCCCGC
Source organism: Granulicella aggregans (assembly GCF_025685565.1). Classification (NCBI taxonomy): domain Bacteria; kingdom Pseudomonadati; phylum Acidobacteriota; class Terriglobia; order Terriglobales; family Acidobacteriaceae; genus Granulicella; species Granulicella aggregans. The sequence continues at coordinate 944,969 of NZ_JAGSYE010000001.1, read as the reverse complement.
ATGGTTGCTGCGCAGCTTCACCAGCGTCCGCGTGAACAGCCCCGCACCGAACACCAGCACCAGCGCCAGCGCGAACTGACCAGAGATCATGGCATTCCTTCGAAGTCCGCCCACACGCCGGTTCGGCCCTTGCCCCTTCAACACTTCCGCCGGAGCCGCCTTGCTCGCCCGCATCGCCGGCACCAGCCCAAACAGAATCGTCGTCACCACCGACATCATCGTCGTGAACGCAAACACCCGCATGTCCGGCCGCACCAGGCTGCTCTCACCCGAGCCCGCCGGCGTCAGAAACGCCGCCAGCACCGGCACGCTGAACCACGCAACCGCAGCCGCAATCGCCGACCCCACCAGCGCCAGCAGCAACGACTCCGTCAAACACTGCCGCAGAATCCTCGCCCATCCCGCACCCAGCGCATTGCGAATCGCAAACTCGTGCCGATGCCGCTGCACCCGCGCCATCTGCAGTCCGCCAAGGTTCACGCAGCACAACAACAGCACCAGCAGCACAACACCCTGAAGCATCAACAGCGCCGGGCGATAGCGCATCTCCAGCGCCGAGAATCCCCGACTCGCCGAGTGCGCCACCAGCGTAGCTCCCTTCAGCGAAGGCAGTTCCCTCGTGCGCGGAGGTAACATCTCGCGCCACACCGAAGTAAAGTTCGCCGCAAGCTCTGCGTTCGCAGTCTCCAGCGTGACTCCCGGCGCAAGCCGCGCAAGCGCCATCGTGAAGGCAGTCTCGGGATGCTGATAAGGGTCCTGCTGCGGCGAGTCCGCAACCACGCTGGCAAAGTGCGCCGGCAGAAAGACCTTGTTCGGAGAACCCACGAGGATGCCCTGAAACTCGCGCGGCGTGACGCCAACGACCACGCCCGCATGTCCAGAGACTTCGATCCGTCTTCCGATAACGTTCGGATCGCCATTGAAGTTCGAAGCCCAGTAGTCGTAGTTCAGCACCACCGGCCATCCACCCACCGGCCCGCCAGGGACATCGTCGGCCGGCTCGATCAGGCGACCCAGATAGGGCCTCACTCCCAGCATCGGCAACGCATTACCCGTCACCATCCATGCGAAGACAGATCGCAGCGCGCCTTCGGGGTCACGCACGGCAACCATCGTGCCGCCCCAGCCGGAGAGATCTGCATAGCTCCGCGCGTGGCTGTGAAGGTAGTCCGCCATACGCATCGGAAGGCCGTCCATAGGAGGCCCGGGCATCAGGCTATGCACCCCGAAGCTCACCAGCTCCGAGGGCTTGCGCACCGGCAGCGACCGCAGCATGGCCGCATCGAGGATGGTAAAGATCGTCGTCGTCGCCCCAATCCCAACCGCCAGCGTCAACACCGCCGTCGCCACGAACCCCGGGCTCTTCCGCAACTGCCGCGTCGCCAACCGCAGGTCCTGCATCAGCGTCTCAAGGAACGGAATGGTGCTCTGTTCGCGATAAGCCTGCTTGGTCATCTCAACTCCTCCGAGCTTCAAGATCGCCTGCCGCCGCGCCTCACGCGCATCCATCCCCGCCCGCAAGTTGTCCTCGATGTGCATCTCAAGATGGCTCTCTATCTCCGCGCGCAGCTCCCGCTCCCGCCGCCCACTCGCCACCAGTCCCATGAGCCTTCGCGCCCACACCCGCAAACTCCGGGTGCCCCATCCATTGCGCCTTCTGCGATGGGTGGGATGTACAAACTTTCCCGGGCCACTCATACCGCCTCATCCGGAGCAAGAAACCGCGCCAGGATCGCCGTAGTCTGCTCCCAGTTCTTCTCCTCGCGAGCCAACTGCTTCCGCCCCGCGCGAGTCAGCGAATAAAATTTCGCCTTGCGATTGTTCTCCGAGACGCCCCACTCCGCCGCGATCGCGCCCTCCTGCTCCAGCTTCAGCAGAGCGGGATAAAGCGTCCCATAGTTCAGCTCCAGCACGCCGCCGCTCGTCTGCTCAATCCGTCGAGCGATCCCATACCCATGCAGCGGCCCCATCGCCTCGATGGTCTTCAACACCATCAGCGCCAGCGTCCCCTGCCAAACATCCGCCTTGCTGCCCATCGCGCCTCCTATTGCCTAACCATAGGAATAAAACCACACCCTCTATGGGAAAGCAATAGGAATCGGCAAGAGGTTCATTTCGTGCCGCAGCCAGCCAGAAAGTGCTCAAACAGCGTCCGCAGAAACGCACTGTCGATCTTCCCTGAACCAATCAGCATCCGGTAATAGATCGGCCCGTAAAGTTGATCGGTCGCCACCTCAAGATTCAGGTCCCTTCTCAGTGCGCCTTCTTCCACCGCCTGCCGCAGCACTTCGAGCACCCCCGCTCTTCGCGGCCTGATCCAAAGATCGCGGAACGCCATCGCAAGGTCCTTGTCGGATTGCGCCTCCGCAAGCAGCGAGCGAATCAGTCTGCCCGACGGTCCACGAAAGAACCTGGCTTGCAGCTCCAATTGCTTTCTCAGACGCTCAAGCGCCGAAGGCGCGACGGGAAAATCCGTCTCCGGGCCAATCAGCTGCAGCAGCGACTCCATCACCACAGATGCCTTGTTCGGCCATCGCCGGTAGATCGTCATCTTGCCAACCCCGGCCTCATTTGAAATGCGGTCCATCGTGATCGCGCGAAACCCTTCCGACGACACAAGCTTCAGCGTTGACCGCAGGATGGCGTCGTACGCCGCTTCGCTCCTGGGCCTGCCTTTCTTCGTATTCCCGGACATCACCGCCATCCTTGCTTACCTCCAGAGATCGTTTGCATCCTAATCGATACTTGCAGTATCGTATACCAAGCAATTAACGATACCGACGTTATCGTATTTGGAGGCTTGGTATGGAAAAGAGAATCGTTCTGATCACTGGCGCCAGCACCGGACTAGGCCGCGCCTTCGCCGAGGCCCTGCTCCACGCCGGATTCAAGGTCGTAGGCACCGTCCGCAATCAAGAGGCAGCCCAGACCTTCGAAGCCCTCGCCGCCGGCTCAGCCTTCGCGCGAATTCTCGACGTCACCGACGGCAAGACGATCACCCGCACGGTCGCCGAAGTCGAATCGCAAATCGGCCCGATCTACGCCCTCATCAACAACGCCGGCTACGGCCACGAAGGTACGCTCGAAGAGTCACCCATAGAAGAGCTTCGCCACCAGTTCGAAGTCAACTTCTTCGGGGCCGTCGCGATGATCAAAGCTGTCCTCCCCAACATGAGGCAGCGCCGTGCGGGACGCATCCTCAACATCACCTCCATGGGCGGCCTGATGACCATGCCCGGCATCTCTTACTACCACGCCAGCAAGTTCGCACTCGAAGGCCTGACATCATCGCTCGGCAAAGAGGTCAAGAGCTTCGGCATCTTTGTCACAGCCGTCGAGCCCGGAATGTTTCGCACCGACTGGGCCGGCCGATCCCTGGTCCGCTCCGAAAGACGCATCCCCGACTACGACGCCATCTTCAACCCCATCCGCGCCGCGCGAGCCTCACGCAACGGAAGCCAACCCGGCGATCCCGCCAAAGCTGGACGCGCCATCGTGCAACTCATCGAGTCGGCCAACCCACCGGCTCATCTTCTGCTAGGCCCCGATGCCTTTGACTACGTCTCAAAAGAGCTCGACGCCCTCCGCGCCGAATTCTCAAGCTGGGAGAACGTCACCCGCTCCACCAACTTCGACCAACCCTAGACCCAAAATGTGGATGCCCCATATCTGGCGGCTTCATCGCCAGATATGGGATTACGGCCGCCCCCTACCGCATAGCCGCCTCAACCTCATCTGCCGTATGCGGCAGCTTCTCCGCAAAATCAATCAGCTTCCCGCTCGCATCCACATAAAAAGTGTCCTCAATCCTCACCCCGATCTTCTCCTCGGGGATATAGATCCCCGGCTCGATCGTGAACACCGATCCCACATCGAACGCCTTGTTGTAGTCCGCCGGGTCATGCACATCGATCCCCACCCCATGCCCCAGCCCATGCACGAAGTACTTCCCCAGCGGCTCGCCATGCAGGTCCTTGCCATGCGTATTGATGTAGTCGTAAGCGACCTTATCCAACAAATCCGCAGGAGCATCCGCCCCACGCATCGCGACTCCGCCCATCTTCGACTTACCCGCCACGAATGCTGCCCGCGCAGCATTCTGCGCCCCCAGCACAATGTCGTAGATCTCCCGCTGCCGCGCCGTAAACTTCCCTCCCACCGGCATCGTCCGCGTCAGGTCGCTCGCATACATCGAGTACTCCCCGGCCGCATCGATCACCACCACATCGCCCTTCTCCATCACCCGTTCGTTGGTCGAGTAATGCAGCACCGTCGAATTGAATCCCGACCCCACAATCGACGGATAGCTCACCCGCTCGCACCCGCCCTCCATCATCTTCGCGACTTCGATACCCGCAATCGTCCGCTCCCGCACCCCAGGCTTGATCGCCCGCATCCCCGCCAGCTGGGACGCAATCGACGCATCGGTCGCCTTCCGGATCAACTCAATCTCCGCCGCCGACTTCACCATCCGCAACGTAGTCGTCAGCGCCGTCACATCCTGCGGCGACACCTGTAGCTCATCCGCCCCGAGCACATTCGCCACAAACTTCATCGCCGCCCGAGCCTCGTCATTCGGCTGCGTCCAAACCGTCCTCACCCGCCGCGGATCTTGCTGTATGAATGCGCCTAGAACGTCGGGCAGCTGCGACAGGGGCATCACCGCATCCACACCGAGCTTCTCCGCCGCTCCCGCCGACGCCGCATCCAGCTTCTCGCCCGTGTACTTTTCGAGCACCGGGTTGCGCATCGGCAGAAACAGAATCTCTCGATAAGCATGCGCCGGCACCGGCGTCCCCAGCCGAGTCACCGTAGCCGGTCCAGCCCCAATCACCACCAACGCTCCCGCCGGCTCATTCGATCCCGTCAAGTAGTAGAAGTCCTCATCCTGCCTGTAGTCCTGGTACTCCATCGCCGGCTCATGCGCCGCAAAAACCACCGCCGCTCCGCCCTTCAGCATCGCCCCCAGCTTCACCCGCCGCTCGCGATACTCCGCCTTCGGCACCGACTCCAACCCAAACCCCACCCGCCCCATCACCACCAACAGACAGACCGCCACCCACCGCAATCCCGCAAACCGCTTCGCCATGCCGCACCCTCAAGTTAGATTTCCTTGAGTATCACCCCAACCCCAACCGATGTCACCATCCACCCCGAACATAGAATCCTCGTCACCACGCCGGGTGCGCCATCCATCGCGCCGTTGTCTTTTGCGATGGGTGGGATCATTCGCGCCCCGCGCGAACCGTTCTTCTCCCCCAAAGAACCGTCATCTCGACCGACCAACGGGAGTGGAGAGACCCCCGCATTTCGCTGTTATCTTTGCTGTCATCCAGAACGACCCGCCCGCCCTCCAAATCAGTCCGGGAACATTTCCTCGCGCCGCCCCGTAAGCAGAGCCATGAAGTCTCTCCGGATCGCCGCAGGCGTTGCCCTCTTCGCAGCTACCAGCGTCTGCTTCTCCCAGCCGAACGTCCCCTGCGGCCAGCCGCTCGACGCCGCCCTCCACTCCGGCGCGGACCTGACCATCGACTCCCGCCCCGCAGGCGTCGAGATCGTCGCCACCGATCAGGAGGCCATCCACATCACCTGCAAGGCCGCCTCCAAAGATCAAGACGCCGAAACCGCCCTGCACACCCATCTCCAACTCTCCGGCACGCCCTCTCACGCCACCCTCACCATCACCGGCCTCCGCCTCGAACACAACGGCGTGCAGGTCCGTATCGAGGTCCCACGCAAGGTCAACCTCGACCTTCAGATGCCCGCCGGACAAGTCACCGTGGAGGACATCGTAGGCGACAAGAACATCGAACTCAAAGCCGGCCAGATCACGATCTCTTCAACCCACACCTGGAACTACAGGAAGGTAGATGTCTCCGTTGCAATCGGCCAGGTAAACGCTCAGGTCTACGGCGCAAGCAAGGGCGGATTCTTCCGCGAGTTTCGCAAGCAAGACACAGCCGGCGAGTATCGCCTCCACGCCCACGTAATGACCGGCCAGATCGATCTACTAGGCAAGCCCGCGCACGCTACAACCGGGCCAGAATAGAAGCTCGCATATTAACTCCGCCGAGTGTTTGGGCCTCGTCCAGTTGAATTTCGAGATAAAGTGAAACGACCTATGGGAATCTATCCAGCGCCGTTTCGTATAGCCAAAGTTTAGCTGTCTCGGACACCCCGCGGGCATCCCAGGGCCAATGTTTGCAATAGACCTCCTTGGCACTCTCGCAAATCGGCTCGCACGCTCATACAGCGCACCTTTGCATTCTCCGTCGAGTGCTTTCGTACAATGAAGCGCGAGGTCTCGGCTTAAAGCCGCGCCGCCGATCTCCGGGCCCTTCTTCTCCACCGCCTGCCTGACCACGGTGATGTGCGCTAAGATCGAACACATCCAGATGCTAAGAGGTTCCATTGAGCAGCAGCGATGTTGCTCGAATTCTTCTGGTTTTGAGGGAGCGATAAACGTGCTGACGCCTCATAATTCTGTGTCCTTTTTCGCCCTGGCATTCGTGCCGTGGTACGAGATGTTCTATGTGAATTACAGACTCGTTAATCTCGTCTCGGCCATAGTTCTCCTTGTCATCGCGATGCTTCTCCCTCGGCTGATTCCGAAGCGCTTCGACAGCTCACGGATTCGATTGGCAACTCGACTCACGCGTTGGATGTTGGTGATTCAAGCTGTTGCCATATTTAGTCAGGGACTTCTTCCCCTCGGCTTTATCTCCGGAATAATCGAGACCCTCGTGGGCCTTGTTCTTGCAAGTGTTTTCCTGCCGAACTTGTTTAATCCTCTGGAAGTCAAGCCGATCGAAGACGAAGAGATTCAAGCGGGTGTCCTTGCAATCTTTAATTCTGAGAAATTCCTGACTAGCCTCTCAACGGTTTTGCCTAAGGGAGATGAAGACGAGAAATTTGGATTGGACTACATACCTTTCCTTCTCCAGGCAATTGATCAGCGCAGGCATCGGGTTGAGGTGGAAGCACGTTATTTCCTCGGTGCAACGGTGGTGGCGGCCCTTTTCTTTTCATCAGCAGTTGTTTATTTCGGCTACATTCTTGTGAATGAGTCGTCCGCCGGGTCCGCTAAGATACTGGCAGACATACGTCAAGACACGAGCCAACTCACACAGGATCTTTTCCTGCTAGACATGCGCGTCAGCAATCCTCGATTTGAGAAGAACATTCTGCCCATAATCAAGCAACTCGAAGCTACCGACGCCGGTCCTGATAATTCTGACATCAAGAAGGTTCTCGACAACGATCTCACGACGGCAGTGGCGAATGACGCTCCTCTGCAGTCGGTAATGGACGCGCTAGAAACAGCTTCAAGGGCAATCAAGTCCGGGGGGAAGCAGGAAATTAGCTATAGAGACCACCTCATTGACGTTCAGAGAAGTCTTTCGTCCCTTATCGAAAATCAAGTTGGGACACAAAATCAGCTCAAGGCGATCCTGAGCGACATGAAACCGTTGATCGATTCAGCGCAGAAATCGATTCAAGAGCCGACCAACCGGACAGCCGAGCTCATTAAGCGGCTAGGCTTAGGTATCGTCGTCTCGACGTTTTTCCTTGCCCTTCTTAGATATCTGGGGAGCCTATACAAGGCTCGCTATGAACAGGTGCTCGTGGCCCAAACGGACGAATTCATGGTCCGCAAATTCTATGTCGCGTTCAAGAGTTCGCTAGTAAATGATGAGCAGCGGAAAGCAGTTCTAACGACCTTTATGAGTGGAACAGCCAGCCCCGTAGCTGCAACTGCGGCGACTAGTGAGGGGGATGATTCCTCTAAGCAGTCACTCGACCTGTTGAAGGAACTGATGTCTGCGCTAAGCAAAAAGCTGTGATTCCAGACTCTCGCGATTCGCTGATGATATACCTTTGCATGCGCGGCGGCGGCAAATCCACACCGCTCCGGCTATTTTAGCCGGACAACTGAGAGAGACCATGTCAATCGGTAATGCCCCGTTCGGTCACAAGGTGACCCGGATTCGCTCACTACATTAGAAATTGGCTCCACTTATGCCTTTTTAGACGGGATCCTCGATCCGGTTTCCTCAGTCATGGAATTTACTGACAGGAATTGAAGAACGTACTAACGACGGAGATTTCGGGCGAGTTCGATAGCGCAATACGACCAAAGACGCTCTGCCACGCAGGCTGAGTTCTGAGAAGCGCGCCCATCGGCACCGATGGAACGAAGACACCCATCCGCACACTCCTCAAGTAAGCAGAACATTTCTAATTCCCCAGGGAACAATCCCCGCCCTCCCGCCGTAGATCCTCGCAGAGGGCCACCCATGCAAACCCTGCGCCAGGACATCGCCTACGCGATCCGCCAAATGCGTCTCTCTCCCGTCTTCACCCTCACCGCCATGCTCACCCTGGCCCTCGGCATCGGTGCGACCACGGCCATCTTCTCGCTCATCCACACCGTCATGCTGAAGTCCCTGCCCGGCGTCGACCCCGCGCGCCTCTACCGCGTCGGCGACGGCCAGGACTGCTGCGTCGAAGGCAGCCCACAGGACAACTGGGGCATGTTCTCCTACCCCTTCTATCTCCGCATGCAGCAGAACACGCCCGAGTTCGAAGAGCTCGCAGCCTTCCAGGCCGGCGGAGCCCAGTTCAGCGCCCGCCGTGGCGAGAGCGACCACATCGCCAAGCCCCTGCGCGGCGAGTACGTCTCCGGCAACTACTTCTCCACCTTCGGCGTCAGCGCCTTCACCGGTCGCACCATCACCGCCACCGACGACCAGCCCAACTCCGCGCCCGTAGCCATGCTCAGCTACCGCACCTGGCAGCAGGAGTACGGCTCCGACCCCCACATCCTCGGCTCCACCTTCATCCTCAACGACCACCCCTTCACCATCGTCGGCATCACCCCACCCGGCTTCTTCGGCGAGACCCTCCGCAGCGATCCACCATCCCTCTGGGTCCCCCTCAACCAGGAGCCCGTCATCACCGGCAGCAACTCCATCCTCCACCGCTTCCAGGCCTGGGTCCGCGTCATCGGCCGGTTGAAACCCGGCGCAAGTCCTGCAGCCCTACCCGACAAGCTCACCAACCTCCTGCGCGGATGGCTCGTCAACGAAAGCGGCTTCCCCGCCGAGTGGATGGAAGGCGTCAAGCAGCAGCTCCCCAAGCAGAAGATCAACGTCGTCCCCGCCGGCGCAGGCGTAGGCGTGATGAAGGCCAACTACGCAGCCAGCCTGAATATCCTTCTCGCCGTCTGCAGCCTCGTCCTGCTCATCGCCTGCGCCAACATCGCCAACCTCCTGCTCGCACGCGGAGCCTCGCGCCGGACACAAACCTCCGTCCGCCTCGCACTAGGAGGCTCGCGCCAACGCCTCGTCCGCCAGTCTTTGACCGAGAGCCTCGTGCTCTCCATCATGGGCGGCCTGCTCGGCCTCGCCGTGGCCTTCCTCGGCGTGAAAGTCATCGTAGCCCTCGCCTTCCGCGGAGCCCACTACGTCCCCATCGACGCCACCCCGTCGCTGCCCGTCCTTGGCTTCGCCTTCCTGCTGTCACTTCTGACCGGCGTCCTCTTCGGCACAGCTCCAGCGTGGCTAGCCACGCACGTCAACCCCGCCGAAGCCCTGCGCGGCGCAAACCGCAGCACCAAAGACTCCTCATCGCTCTCGCAGAAGTCTCTCGTCATCCTGCAAGCCACGCTCTCCGTCGTCCTTCTCACCGGCGCAGGCCTGCTCACCCGCAGCCTGCAGAAGCTCCAGCATCAGGACTTCGGCTACGAGACCGATCACCGCGTCACCATCAGCCTCAGCGCCCCCTACAACTCCTACCCGCAACCCAAACTCGACGCCATGTACCGCGACCTGCAGGACCGCCTCTCGCATCTTCCCGGCGTCGAACGAGCCGCCCTCGCGCAGTACACGCCTACGCAGGACAACTGGGGCGAGATCGTCATCCGCCAGGGCCACGGCATGCCCAACATGAACGATCCCGTCGGCTCTTCATGGGACCACGTCAACGCCGGCTACTTCGAGGCCCTGGGCCAGAAGATCCTTCGCGGCCGCTCCATCACCGATCAGGACACCGCCTCCACCCAAAAAGTCGCCGTCGTCAACGAGGCCTTCGTGAAGCGCTTCTTCAAGCCCGGCGAAGAGCCGCTAGGCGCTCTCTACGGCCTCGACCTGCCGAAGTACAGCGCGACCTACCAGATCATCGGCGTCGTCCGCGACGCCAAGTACCAGGACCTAGCCGGCACCGATCCCGTCCGCCCGATGTTCTTCGTGCCGCTGGCACAGCGCGTCACCTACGACCATCCCCTCATGCAGTCCATCGATGACAGCACCCACTTCATCGAAGGCGCAGTCCTCAAGATTCACGGCAGCATGGAAGGCCTCGAACCCCAGGTCCGCCGCGTCCTCGCCGACGTCGATCCCAACTTCACCCTCCTAAGCGTTCAGTCGCTCGAAGAGCAGGTCGACTCCAACTTCGACCAGCAACGCGCAGTAGCCCAGATGGTCGGCCTACTGGGCATCCTCGCTCTCGTCCTCGCCGCCGTCGGGTTATATGGCGTAGCCGCCTACACCGTCGAACGCCGCACCAGCGAGATCGGCGTCCGCATGGCCCTCGGGGCGGACCGCATGAACATCGTTCGCCTCGTCCTGCGCGGAGTCTTCCTGCAGATTCTCATCGGCCTCGCCATTGGGATCCCCGCCTCGATCGGCTGCGCAAAGCTCATCTCCGCCCAGCTCTACCAAGTCAAAGGCTGGGACCCGCTAGTCCTCTGCGGCTCCATCCTGGCCCTGAGCCTCTGCGCCTTCTTAGCCAGCATTATCCCCGCTCAGCGCGCAGCCTCCATCAACCCCGTAAAGGCCCTCCGCGCGGAGTAGACAAATCCGTGCCCCATGCATCGCGGCCTCATCGCGATGCGTGGGTCTGCCATAAACTCACCGCCCCAACCGCACCGCCAATGTCTCTTCCCCATTCCGTCGCAGCAACCCGTCCAGCGCCCGCCCCACCGCCTCGTTCCCACGCCCATACGTAGCCACCGCCTCCGCCACCAACACAGCCTTTTCCCGCAACCCCAGTCGGAACAAAGCATCGCACTCCAAATACAAAAGCGTCGCATCGGTAGTCTTCGACCGAGCGATCAGATCCGCCGCCTCCTGCCACTTCCCCTGCCGATACCGCACCGCACCCAGCCCCGCCGTCGCGAACACATGGTTGGCATCCCGCTCCCGCTCGGCGTTGAAGTACCCCTCAGCCCGCGAGAGATCCCCGGCTTCCAAAGCCATATTCCCCAGATAAGCATTCGCGTCCGGCGTCTTCGCGTCCACCTGCAGCGCCTTCAAAAACACCCGCTGCGCATCCTCAACCCGCCCCATCGACAGATACACCGACCCCACCAGCACCCACGGACTCCCCACAGTCCCCGTCACCCCCCGCGCATCGTCTTGGAACACCCGAAACGCCCCGGCCTCATCCCCCTGCTCAATCAGTCCCCGAGCCTGCGCCAGCAGCAGATCGTTCCGCTTCGCCTCCGCCGCCCCCGGCGCAAACGCCAGATGCTGCTGCAGTTCGCGATACACCGCGATCTCATGCTGCGACTCATCGGTCTTACCCACCCCCGCATAAGCCCGCGACAAAAAGAAGTGGCTCAAAGTCTGCGTAGGATCGACCTGCAACGCCCGCCCCAGCGTATCGATCGCAGCCGGAAACTCCTTCAGCTCCACCTGGCAATGCCCCAACGCCACCAGCGCCGCCGCATCGTTCGGCCGAGCACTCACCACTCCCTGCAGCACCTCAGCAGCAGCCGCATACTCCCCCAGCTTGATCCGCACCGTCGCCAGCAGCATCAAGTCCTCAACATCCCCCGGCTGCGCCCGAGCCTCTTCACCCGCAGCGGCCTCAGCCTCCTTCAGATTCTGCAAGCCAAAATGCGCCACTGCCAGATCGAACGGCAACCGAGCCAGCGAACCATCAGCCTTCTGCGCCTTCTCAAGCCACGTCAGCGCCTCGGTATACTGCCCCGCGCTGCACAGCAGCTCCCCCAGCTTCTGCCACGACGCAGGATGCCCCGCACCCTTCTTCAGCGCCGCCTTCAGCACCGCGACCGCGCCGTCATTGTCTCCTTCAAGATGCAGCGCCTGCGCCAGGTAGTAGCTGCCATCCTCATCGCCCGGCACCAACCTTAGCCGACGCCTCAGCAACTCCGCCGCCCGCTGCACCTTACCCGCGACCAGTTCCATCGACCCAGCCTTCAGCAGCAACTCCGCGTCATTCGGCGCCAGCTTCAGCGCCGCCTCGTACGCCTCCGCAGCCTCACCCGCCTGGCCCGAATCCTCAAGCAGCATCCCCTCAAGCTTCAGCCCGGGCCCAAACCGAGGCCGAGCCGCTACCAGCCCCCGCACGATCTCAATCGCCCGAGCCTCATCCCCACCCTGCGCCGCCGCAATCGCATCATGCATTTGCTTCGCCGCGTAAGGATCAGACGCAGCCCCGCGCTGCGCGCCTTGTCCCAGCATCAGCGCCGCACTGAAGAGCGAGCCCGCCACCACTGCGCAAATTAATCTGTAAGAGATCGTCATCTCGACCGGAGCGAAGCGGAGTGGAGAGACCCCCGCATTTCGCTTTTGCCATTGCTTTTGTTCTTGCCGTCATCCTGAGCGAAGCGAAGGACCCCGAGCGACTTCAAATCACCCATACCGCCCGAACCTTTCAGCCACTGATCTGGGTGCCCCACCCATGGCTCGCCTTTCGCCATGGGTGGGCTGCAAAGCAACCTCACCCCAGCACCTTCGCCGCATCCGTAGCAAAATAGGTCACGATAAAGTCCGCTCCAGCCCTCCGTATACTCAGCAGCGACTCCATCATCGCCCGCTCCCGTTCCAGCCACCCCCGCTCAAACGCCGCATGCAGCATCGAGTACTCCCCCGAGACCTGATAGGCCCCCATCGGCAGATCAAACCGCTCCCTAGCCGCCCTCACCACATCCAGATACGGCATAGCCGGCTTCATCAGCAGCATGTCCGCCCCCTCAGCCACATCCTGGTCGATCTCGCGCATCGCCTCGCGGATATTCGCCCCATCCATCTGGTACGTCTTGCGGTCTCCAAACTGCGGCGCCGAATCCGCTGCTTCACGAAATGGCCCATAGAACGCCGAAGCGAACTTCGCCGCATAGCTCATGATCGGCGTGTCCTGCCTGCCCGCCGCATCGAGCGCCGCCCGGATCGCCTCAACCCGGCCATCCATCATGTCCGAAGGAGCAACAATGTCCGCCCCTGCCACCGCCAGCGAAGCCGCCGCCTTGGCAATCAGCGCCACACTCGAATCATTCTCAATCGCATAATGCTCGCCGTCTCTGGCAATCAACCCACAGTGCCCATGCGACGTGTACTCACACAGACAGACATCCGCAATCAGCACCAGCGAGTCCAGCCGCCGATCCGCCTTCATGGCGCGAAGCGCCCGCTGCGTAATTCCATCCGCGTCCCAAGCACCCGAGCCCTGCTCGTCCTTAGCGTCGGGCAGACCGAACAGCAGCACCCCACCAATCCCCAGAGCCGCACACTCCGCCGCCTCCTTCACCGCCTCGTCCACCGAGAGATTGAAGACCCCCGGCATCGACGAGATCGGCTTCCGTACACCCTCACCCGGGCACACGAACAGCGGATAGATCAGCATCTCCGGCCGCAGATGCGTCTCCCTCACCAGCGACCGCATCGCCTCCGTCTTCCTCAACCGCCTCAACCGCGTAACTGGAAAATTCATCCCTCCAGTCTATCGCCGCCGCACAGCCACCCCCAAGAAGCGTCATCTCGACCGAAGCGAAGCGCAGTGGAGAGACCCCCGCATTGGCTCCCGCCCAAGTTCGGGTGCCCCATCCATCGCGCCTTTGTCTCTCGCGATGGGTGGGACGTAAAACGCCAACAAGTATGCCCCACCTTCGCGACGATGATGCCGTCGTGAAGGTGGGGCATTCGTTCGAAGCACGAACGTTCTACTTACCGCCGGAACCCACCCCGGTAGTACCCGCCCCGATATCCACCAAATCCACCGTAGTACGCAATCCCGATCCCATACCCATACGGATACCCATATCCCCAGTACCCCGGATAAAAGCCCGGATAGTAGCCATACGGATAGACACCCGCATAGTACGGATACCCATAAGGCCCATCCTCCCCGGAGACGTCCGCATACTGCCGCCCCTCTCCACCTGCCGGCAGCAGGTCTGTCGCCAGCTCATACGGATAAGCATCCACAGCCTTGATCCGGTCCGCCCCCGGCACCGTCGAAGCCACAAACGAGAGCTGATGGTCTTCCTTCACCTTGATGCCCTTCTCACGGCCCTTAGCATCCGCGGCGACCGTCTTCAACCCATTCGGAAACGCCGCAGCCTCTCCCCGCAGCACGCGAACCGTGTTCGTGTCCGCGTTGAACGTATACAGCCCATCCTTCAGCAGGGAAGTCTGCCCGCCCGGCAGGTCGACCAGGATCTCGATGTGCTGCGACGGATGATGCACGTTCACATTCAGCACACCCTTCTCCAGCCGCACCTCCGTCCCCTGCGGCGTAGCCGAGATCGTCCTCACCACGGCTGTCGACCGCGAACGCAGCCAAACTCCCGCAACCGGCTGCGTGTCCACAATCGGAGCCGGACGCTGCATCGCCTCCTGCCCATCATCCTGACGGTTCTGCCGCCACCGCCGCGCCATCGGCCCGCGGCTGTCCCATGGACCCTGATTAGCCCCCTGACCCGACTGTGAGTAAGACCCCTGGTTCGCATCCGGAGCCGTAGGCGGGGGTGGCAGGGCAGGATTGGCCTGGTACGCACGAACCACAGGAGCCGGTGCCTGGGTGGCCGTGGAGCCCGTCGCATCAGCAGTCTGTGCAGACGCTGATGCAGCGGCAGTAACGAGGACGGAGACGAATGCAAGGTGCTTGAGCATAAAAACCTCTACTCAAGTAGACGCTGACATCAAGGGAAAGGGAGCACCGGCTTCAGCCGCCGAGATAAGCCTTCTCGCCTCCCAGCCACGAACCTCCGGGTGCCCCATCCATCGCGTTCTTCGCGATGGGTGGGACGTAAGCCGCCTCCAGCCACGATCCTCACCCCGCCGCCTGAGCATCCCCATCCGTACCCGCCTCAGGCGGCGTCGCCGGCTCCGCGTTCGGCGGCGTTGGCGGCGGCGAGTCCATCGCTACCTGCACCTCCGCATACTTCCCGTCCGCATTCTGCAGCCGCAGCGTCCACGTATCCGGCAGCGGCCCACCCAGCAGCGTCACCGTCAGGCGTGTATACATCCCCGGACTTCCCGGAACCGCATACTTCTCGGACGCCACAAAGCTCGCCGGATCGTACTTGAACCCCTTAATCGGCACCCCATCGACGCCGCTCACCGCGTCGCTCGCCAGCCCGGTCACCTCTTCGATCTTCCCCAGGTCGACACCCGAAACGCTCACGCCGGACGCCGCAGCTTCGGCCTTCTGCTTCACCAGATCCGCCGCGGCAGCCGCAACATGAGTCGCCTGGAAGGCCTGCAGCACCGAGTTCTTCGAGAGCTGGTCGCCAATGATGCACAACGTCCCATAAACCTTACCCGTCGAAGCGCACGGATCAGCAGGCGGCGCCGTCACAGGCGTAGCTCCCGGAACAGCGTAGGTAAAGACCGCGCTGGTCAGCAGCGGGCCCGCCGGCGAGACGCTCCGCGCCGCCAGATATGTCCCCGCGCTGATGCCGCTGATCTCCAGCAGCCTCACCGGGATCTCCGGCAGCAGATGAATCGTCGAGGGATCGCTCGCAAAGATGCTCGACAGGTAAGCCGCAATCGCCACCAACGTCCACGAGAGAAACTGAATCCTCCCCGTAGCAATCACGCCACCAGCCGAGATCAGATCCGAAAGCTGCGGCTTCAGCGGCCCACCACCCTTGGTCCCGAACGCCTGTTTCGAGATCTGCGACGCCACCGCCGTCCCGCCCGCAAGCACCGTCTCCCAAGGAAACTTGCCCGTCACATCCGGCAGCCCGGCCAGCCCCTGCACCCACGTATGTGCGATGTACAGGTACGTGTACCCGTACACGGTAGCGATCGTCCACAGCAGGAACTGCAGCTTCGACAGGCTGTAGCTCTGCGTGTCACCCTCGATGATCAGCTTCGTCACCTGGTTCCAGCAGCACGCGAGATGTTCGCGCACCCAGCGCGCAATGCCCTTGAAGAGGCCGATATGCGTGGTGCTGAACGCGCACTTCGGGTCGAGCGTGCTCGCCAGAAGCAGCAGGACAACGGTAAGCGCGAGGGTCAGCAGCCCCGCAACCCAGAATGCGTATTCAGGATGTTCATGCAGCATGACGAGCGCCTTCAAGGGGATTGGATTTGGACGATAGAGAATCAACTTCCGCTACAGCAGGCCCGGTTAATCTTGGAGTGGGCCATAATCCCACGCCGAACTGAATGACGCAACAGGATTCTCTCGTAGTGCTCCATCCAACGCACTCGTTTCACCACATCCACGACCCGTCAACCTGTGCCCCACTCATCGCGTTCTTGTCTTTCGCGATGAGTGGGAAATTCGCGCGAAGCGCGAACCGCCGTGTTAAGGGCACGGCTTCAGCCGTGCCAAAATTCCCCACCGCCAAGCGGCTTCAGCCGCTGAGGTACGCCCTTCTTTCCTCGCCCTGCGGTGTCTACCTGGCCTCAACTTTCTTTCCGCCCCATAACAGCTCCAATCGCCTCGAGATCTTCATCCGACACGAAGCTTTTCTTTGAATTACGAGGGTTCACGCGCACGGTGATCTCTCGATTCGCCAGTATTTTCAAGGCTGCCTCCGCCTCATCTCTTCTAGGTCTTTCGGAAAGCTGAAATACCCCAAATTGTTCCCCATCCACGGAATAGTCATAGGCCAGCCACACTTCATAACCACTGATTTCCTTTGATCTTCCCTTTCTCATTATGACAACTTCACCCTCATCGAATTGCCCCTTCACCCGGGTCCAATTCCGTGATCGGTACTCAAGCCACTTTCTGCGATAGCGGCGATCCCATTGCGTCCATGCGACGATCAATGCCAGCAGTCCACCGAAATAGAAGAGGCTGAAGAGTCCATCACCAGATCGTTGCCTAATGTACATCAGAAGCTCGGTCGTCATCTTGACACTCTACAGGTGTGTTCAGTATCTGGACTCAAAACAAGAGCGGGCCAACACTGAGTGTTGGCCCGCCCCTAAAAACGTCTTCTAACTCAAATACGCATCGGCATCAAAATGTACCGATACTTCACATCCTCATTCCCATCTTCCGGTCGCATCTGCCCCGCACTTTGAGCGTCCTTGAACTCCAGCCGAACCTCGCCCTGCGTCCCAATCGCCTTCAGAAAGTCGATCAGATACTGGCTGTTGAACCCAACCACCAGAGGATCGTAGTTATAAGGCGTCTCAATCGTGTCTTCTGATTCGCCGGCGTCTGTAGAAGAACTGGACAGCTTCAGCTCGTTCTGTTCCAGCCGGATCTTGATCGCACCCGAGCGCTCATCGGCGAACTGCGCCACACGCTGAATCGCCGCCATTAGATCTTCCGACCGCACGATCACGAACTTCGTGTTCTCGCGAGGCAGGACCGCCTCATAGTTCGGGAACTGGCCTGTCAACTTGCGGCTGGTCAGCACCCGGCCGCCGATCTTGAAGAACAGCGTCTGATCGTCATCCGCAAAGTCCAGCGTCTCCGCATCGGTTGAACCCAGCAGGGAAGCGATCTCAGCCAGCGCCTTCCGCGGAATCAGCGTCTTCTTCTCACCCGAGATCCCGTCCAGCGTCTCGCCCGTCTTCTCAATATGCGCCAGCCGGTGGCCATCCGTCGCCACCATCGCCATCGACTCCGCCTTCAGCACCAGCAGCGCGCCGTTCAGCGTATACCGGCTCTCTTCGTTCGAGATCGCAAAGATCGTCTTCGACACCATGTTCTTCAGCGACGGCACCGTGATCTTGTACGCTCCTGAAGTCGGAAACTCCGGAACCTGCGGGAAGTTCGCCCGCGCCATTCCGACCATCTTTGTGTTCGACCGACCAGCCCGGATCTGCACCCAGTGGTTGTCCATCAGCTTGATCGAGATATCGCCCTCGGGCAGCAACTTGATGTAGTCGTACAGCTTGCGCGCAGGAATCGTGCAGGCACCGGGCTTCTTCACCTTCGCCGCGCAGCTCGTCTTCAGGCTCTGGTCGAGATCGGTGGCAGTAATCGTCAGCCGCCCGGCCGAATCCCCTTCGCCGGCTGTTGCTTCAAATAAAAAGTTCGACAGGATCGGGATCGTCGTCTTCCGCTCGACCACACTCTGCGCCGCCGTCAACTCCCGCAGCAGTTCCGCCCGCGAAACAGTGATCTCAAGGTTGCCGGTCGGTGCCGCGGCAGTCGTCATCCCAGTCTCCTTACCAGAATCCTTGGCAACATCCTCGGTAGCTTCTATCACGGTCTCTGTCTCCAATTCCATCTCTCGCGTAACTCGTTCGTGCTATGGCCGCTTGGGAAAACTCTACACCGAAGAGGCCGCACCGTGCACTCTCTTTGATGCAGCGTTTGATCCCGCGCCTATCCTCTTGATTCTAGGGTTTAGCACCCTCCGGAAGCGACAACAAACTTTGTGCAAATCCCATGCCCGTCTGTGTACCCCGCGTCCGACATGCCCGAAGCCGCACCGAAGCACGGGTGCCCCATCCATCGCGCCTTTGTTTTTCGCGATGGGTGGGACGTAAACCTCGTCCCGGCGACAGCTGACCCCACCACAAACTCCACCCCGGCGACTGCTTCTAAGAAACTAGATAAAAGAAAGACAAATACCAGTAGCCGTAGTCGTTCACGCTGGAAATGTGGATACCCATCCCACGCCCCACCAAATCAATAAGATCCGCCCCGGCCCCGTTTTACAAATCCGGTTGATCGCAATCGCAAACATTGGAATTCCCGGCCGCCAATCCCCCATCCGTTCTCGCTTATCCCACTTCCGCACAACGCGCTTTTCACAGCCCCGTAGAAGAAACGTTCGCAGAGTGGGAATTTTCCCCAACCCTTTGAAGAATGAATGCCTTACAGCGCCTCTTTTTTGAACAGCTAACCGCGTGCCCGGTGGATAATCAGCATCGAACCTCACAGCGCACTCTGAGGAGCCTCCAATGAACATCGCCATCTTCGGAGCCAATGGCCGTACTGGCTCTCTTCTAACCGGACGCGCCCTCGCCGCCGGCCACACGGTCACCGCTCTAGTCCGTCAGCCAAAGAACTTCCCCTACGCCGGTCGCACCCGCGTCGTCGAAGGCAGCGTCTTCGATCCCGCCGCCATCGCCGATACTCTCCGCCACACCGACGCCGTCTTCTCCGCCCTCGGAGCCCACTCGCCCGTCAAGAAAGAAGACGTCCTCGAGCGAGCTATGCCCCTCATCACCGCCGGGATGGAGCGATACGGCCCTCGCCGCCTCATCGCGCTGGGTTCGGCGGGAGCTCTCCCCACCTCGCTCGACAAACAGCCCGCCTGGCGTCGCTGGATCGTCCAGACCATCGTCTACA
This sequence comes from Granulicella aggregans, assembly GCF_025685565.1. Taxonomy (NCBI): domain Bacteria; kingdom Pseudomonadati; phylum Acidobacteriota; class Terriglobia; order Terriglobales; family Acidobacteriaceae; genus Granulicella; species Granulicella aggregans. The sequence goes on along the minus strand of NZ_JAGSYE010000001.1, from coordinate 925,448 downwards.
ACGTCTTCCTCAAGTATCCGGTCGCCTCCCAGATCGACCAGTACCGCGTCCTCTCCGCCAGCAATCTCGACTGGACCATGGTCATGCCCCCCATGCTCACCGACGGTCCCGCGCGAGGCCACTACCGAATCGACGCCGACGCTCTCCCCCGCAACGGCGCCCGCATCTCCCGCTCCGACGTAGCCGACTTCATGATGCTCCAGCTAACCAACCCGCAATGGATAAAAAAAGGCGTCTACATCACCTGGTAGCCAACGCCCGACGACCCCGAAAGCCGTCATTCTGACCCTCGAGCGAAGCGAAAGGGAAGAATCCCCGCATCTTCTCCGAGACGCACCACGAACCGGCCGGGTGCCCCATCCATGACGGTTTTATCGTCATGGGTGGGACGTAAACCTCATCCCTGCGGTCCTTAGAGATCCTACCCCAACGCCTCCCTCACCACCGGTGCCACCTTCGTCCCCAGCATCTCAATCGACTTCAACATCTGCTTATGCTCCAGAGCCACATTCGTCATCTGGAACGTGATCCTTGCCAACCCACCCAAAACCTCATTCTCCCGCAGAATCTTCTCGACAATCTCCTCCGCCGTCCCAATCAAGTAAGCCCCCGTGCGACCCCGCGTAGCCTCAAACTGCTCCCGCGTCGTGGGCGGCCACCCACGCTCCTTCCCGATATGCGTGAACATCCGCTGATGCCCGGGCCAGAACTCATCCGAAGCTCCCTGCGATGTCTCTCCCACAAACCCAAACTGGTGCAGCCCCACCTTCAACTCACTCGCCGGAACCCCAGCCCGCCGCCCCGCCTCGCGATAAAGCTCGATCAACGGCCCGAACCGATGCGGTTCCCCGCCAATAATCGCCACCATCAGCGGAAGCCCTAGCGCTCCCGCGCGCGCGAACGAGGCCGGCGTCCCACCCACCCCAACCCAGATCGGCAGCTTCTCCTGCACCGGCCTGGGATAAACCCCTTGTCCGGTCAGCGCCGCCCGATGCTTGCCCGCCCACTCCACATGCACGTTGTCGCGAACCTCCAGCAGCAGGTCGAGCTTCTCCTCAAACAGCGAGTCATAATCCTCGAACTTCATGCCAAAAAGCGGATAAGCCTCGCCAAACGACCCGCGCCCCACCACCATCTCCGCCCGCCCCTTCGACACCAGGTCAAGCGTCGCAAACTCCTGAAACACCCGCACCGGATCGGCCGCGCTCAGCACCGTCACCGCACTTGTCAGCCGAATCTGCTTCGTCCTCGCCGCCGCCGCCGCCAGCAGCACCACCGGCGCCGAGTCCAGAAACTCCTCCCGATGATGCTCCCCAATCCCAAACGTATCCAGCCCCACCTGGTCGGCCAGCTCGATCTCCTCCAGCAGATTCGCAATCCTCTGCTCCGCGGAGATCGCCACCCCACCCGGCTCCGAGATCACCGCCGCAAAACTATCAATCCCAATCTGCATAAAGAATCCTCCTCATTAGTTTGTCATCCCCTACTCCTCTTGTTTGCCATCCAGCCCGACCTTCGTTTGTCATCCCCGAAGGGGATCTGCTTTTGCCTTTAGCAGTTCCCATCGCCACAAACGCCCGGGGTGCCCCATCCATCGCAGCGTCATCGCGATGGGTGGGATCGTACAACGCACGACCATCCCGCATTTCCTCTTGCGCAACCCTCACAAAGCAGAGACTCTAAGTCATCACCCACTCAAAGGCGGCCATGAAAAAGCTCTCTCGACGCGACTTCACCACCCTATGCGGCAGCACCCTCGCCGCGGGAGCCCTGTTCTCCTCAAGCCCCCTCTCCGCATCCGACATACCTAGCGAGGATCTCACCAGCCTCACCCTCCTAGAAGCCTCGACCCGCATCCGCAATCGCACCGTCACCTCGATGCAGCTCACCAAAGCGCTTCTCGCCCGCATCGCCATCTACGACCCCAAGGTGAATGCCTACGTCACCCTCATGGCCACCGAGGCCCTGAAGCAAGCCGCGCAGCTGGACGAAGAAGCCAAAGCCGGGAAGTTCCGCAGCCCGCTCCACGGCATCCCCATCGCCCTCAAGGACAACATCGACACCGCCGGCACCCGCACCACCGCCGCCAGCCCCATGTTCCGGACGCGTGTTCCTACCGAAGATGCCGAAGTCGTCACGAAGCTAGTCGCCTCCGGCGCAGTCATCCTCGGCAAGGTCAATCTCCACGAGTTCGCCCTGGGCTGCACCGGCGATGTCTCCTACTTCGGCCCTGCCCGCAATCCCTGGAACCTCGCTCTGATCACCGGCGGCAGCTCCTCCGGCTCAGGCGCGGCCGTTGCCGCCGACCTCTGCTACGGCGCGCTCGGTACCGACACCGGCGGCAGCATCCGCGTGCCCTCGTCCTGGTGCGGCATCGTCGGCATCAAGCCCACCACCGGCCTGGTCTCCGTTAGCGGCATCATCCCCTGCCTCGCCTCGCTCGATCACTGCGGCCCCATGGCCCGCACCGTAGAAGACGTCGCCCTCATGCTTACCGAACTAACCGGCTACGACAACCAGGACCCCTTCAGCGTCGAAGCCCCAAAGCAGGACTACTTCAAGCTGATGAAGCAGCCCGTCTCCAGCTTCAAGCTAGGCGCACCCGTCGAGTACTACGACCACCTTGAACCAGAAGTCGCTGAGATCGTCGCCGCCGCTATCGTCGTCCTCACCAAACTCACTCGTGGGGTCACCTCACACGCTCCGCTGCCCGCGATGCCGGAGGGCGAAAACTTCTTCAACGCCATCGGCGACACCGCCGCCTATCACGAACCCCTCATCAAGCAATCCGGCATGGACTACATGCCGCCCACGCTTCAGGACATGAAGTCCATCCTCACCCCAGCCACCGCGTCCGACAGCTCCAACGCGCACCTCACGCTCGCCATGATCCGTCGCCACATCGACGCCGCCTTCAAGGAGATCGACCTCGTCGTCATGCCCACCACCACCAGCCTGCCCAAGCCCCTCAGAGACTCCTTGAAGGTCGAGATGAGCGACCGCAAGCCCACCAAGGCCTACGACTTCTTCGACCCCACCTCCGGCTGCTACAACACCGCCCCCTTCGACGTCTACGGAGTCCCTGCCCTGACGCTCCCCTGCGGCTTCTCGAAGAGCGGTCTTCCCGTAGGCCTCATGATCGCCGGCCCCCACTTCTCCGAGGGCAAGGTCCTGGCCCTGGCCTACGCCTTCCAGCAAGCCACCGACTGGCACAAACGCAAGCCCACCCTAACGCCGGACACCCCCGTACCGCCCCTCGTCGAAGCCGACGCAGAGCCAAAACCCGCAAACACGTAATTGTCATCTCGACCGAAGCGACGGACAGCACCATCGTCCGTCGCGCAGTGGAGAGACCCCGCATTTCGTCTTTACTCTCACCAGTCGCAAATACTGGGGTCCCACCCAAAAACCCCAACCAACTCCTTACGCCCCCAGCCCCTTCAAATGCTTCTGCGCCAGCAGATAAGTACTCACCGGGCTGTCCAATCTCCCCTCCGGCTTCTCCACCCGCTTGTAAGCCGCGATCGCCGCCTCCTTCGCTCCGAACTGCTCATAAGTCAGCCCCAGCCCGAACCACACCTCCTCGCTCGGCTCCGACTCGTTCCGAGTCGCCATCGCCGCCAGCAGAAGCTGCCGTGCCTCCGTCGTCTTCCCCTCCGCCGCGTACACGCACGCCAGCGTATGCATGACGCTGAAGTTCGAACTCTTCGTCAACTGGTTCGCCTGCTGCGCCGCCTCGGTAGTCTTCTGGTCCAGGTGGTTATCAAACAGCCCCAGCCACCCATAAGAGTTGTAATCGCTGCTCGTCGCCTTGCCCGCATCCACAATCTGCTGCAGGTCCGCCCTTGCTCGGCCGAAGTCCTGCTCCGCCTCGGCCTCTTCCGCTGCCTGTCCCAGCAGATCACGGTCTCCCGGCTTCGTCTCCAGCCGCGTCTTCAGCATCTCGCTCCACGCCTTGAACTCGCCCGTCCCCAGGTAGATCCTCCCCGCCGTCTGGATCGCTGTAACCGAGTCCGGATACTCCTTCAGCAGCTTGTCCGAGTACACCTCCGCCGTCTTGTAATCCTCCCTGTTGATGTACGCGCCCGCCAGGAGCAACTCCAGATCCGTGGCCGCAGCCCCACTAGCGGTCTTCAACGCCGCCAGCGCCGGCTCAATCGGCGTCTGGCTCGACGGTTTGGTCAGCGTCAGTGCCAAGGCCGCAATCCGGATCGCATCCGCTCCCGCATTTGCCGTGCTCGCACTTCCCGTCGTCCAGAACCTCGGAAACAACATCCCCTCAAGCGGGTCATCCCCTCCGCCCTTATGCACCAGCTCCCGCTTCCAGTCCAGCAGGTTCCGCGCCTCCGCCTCGCGACCATGCGCCAGCAGATACAGCGCATAGTTGCCAACCTCTGCGGCGTCCTTTCCCTCTGCCACAATCCGATACCTGCCGTCGTCCTTCGTCACAAACAAGCTTTGCGTCGGCGCCCCCAGCGAGGTCATCGTCGTCCGGTATCCCTTCGTATCGTCGCCCGTAGCGGTCAGCTTTGCATTGCCCAGCACGATGTCGCGCATCACCGCCATCGGCAGCTGCGCCTGCGCGGCCATCGTTCGCATCACCCCTGAAGCATCGCTATTGTGCTTCACGTTCGCCTGCCACTCCTTCTCTGTCGCATACGCATTGCGGTCTAGGAAGTTTGCCTCCTCCTTCTCCATCGTTCCCGTCATCACGGACACAAACATCAGCCGCACCGGGGCCTTCGGGTCCGTCGCCGGCAGAGGTGTTGTGTCCGCATGCTTCAGAGTGGCGAAGATCGTAATCTGCTGCGCCATCTGCGCCGAATCCGTCTGCCCCGCTGTCGCCGCCTTCAGCATCTCGGCCGCCAGCGCATACCGCTCCAGCCGGATCAACTCCAGCCCCGCCAACCTTAGCGCAGCCGACTTCTGTTGATCTCCGCCCGCCACCAGGTCAGCCCGCTTCAACCCCGCCGCCACATCGCCCTCGCCGTTGTTGCCAGCAGCCACCGCCGCCGTCACCGCCATCGCGTCCCGCGTCGCATTCATCGGCAGCGTCTTGAGCTCGGCGAGCACGTCCAGATACTTCTTGTCGTACAGTAACGCAAACAGCAAGCTGTCCTCATAAGCATCGCCAGAGTTCGGATCGATCGTCTTCAGCGACCGATACGCCTTCACCGCGTCCGCAAGATTCGAGCCTGCCGCATACCGCTCGCCCTCATCGTTGTACTCAGACAACACTGCCAGGTCCACCACCGGCACAATGTTCTCCGTGTCCAGCGTCTCCGCCTTCCGGTACGCCTCCAGCGCTCCCTTGCGATCGAACCCCTTCGCAAACCGCACCCCGATATTGTTGTGCTCGAGCGACACCCCCAGCTGCAGCCACGCAATCTGCAGCTTCGGATCAAGCTCAGTCGCCCGCCGCGCCTCGGTCTTCGCCTCATCCCCAAGCCCCACACCCAAGAGCGCCGCGGACAACTGCACATGATGCATGGCATCGTCCGGATGCGCGGCGATCAATGCCCGGTCCGCGGACAGCCCGTCCCGTACCTTACCCTCGGCAATCGCCTTCGCCCCCACCTGGTCAAACTGCAACAGGATGTACTGCAGCTTGTTCTGCTCCACAGCCGCCTTCTTCAGCGCCAACGCCTCATCCACGGTGTAGCGCGGCTTCACCGTATCGAAGCGCATCACCGCCGTCACCACCTTCTTACCCGCGACGGTCTCCTCCGCATAATGGCGAGTCATCACCGCCGGCCCCATATGTACCGTCTGGTCCTCCGGCAGAGCCCGCGGCACGAATCCCTCCGGCACAACCACCCGGTAACGAACCTCTTCGATATAAGGCTGTACCTGGTAGTCCTCTGCGCGCTGCAGCTTCGCCTTTGCGAGGTCGGCCTTCTGCTCCTCCGTCAGCTTCGTCTCATCCGCCTCCGACTCGTCGAAGAACCATCGCGGCAGCATCGTCATCGTGCCCGCCGGCGGGATCCCCACCGCCGCACCGCCAATATCCGACGTCCCGCGCGCGGCCTTGTCCATCTCGAGCCGCAGCACAAAGGGCTTGTTCAGATCGCTCCCATCCGTGTGCTCGGTATGCGTCAGCGCCTTCGCGTTGTAGAACCGCTTCGCATAGGCCTCCAGGTCTTCCTTGGTCGACTTCGTCTCCGCCCCGCCATATCGATACCGATAGTCCGCATCGATATGTCCGGTCGTGCTCGACGTCTCCACCACCCGCGCCGGCCCAAACTGCTTCAGCTCAAACTCTCGTGTCTCCACATCCACGCTGTCGGTCGGCTTCGCCTCCGGAATCTGCGTCAGCCCCGTCGTTCCCTCCGCGATCAGCAGCGCCATCCGCCCCTGGTCCGGATAAGGCAGGTCGCCCACCTTCGTGAACTCCGCTGTCGCATCGATCCAAAGCTCCTGCCGTCCATTCTTCCCCGCAGGTACATGCACAATCGCATGGTTGAACTGGTTCATCCCCGCCAACTCCGCACCCACGTCATACCCCGGCCCGGTCGACAGCAGCGCCAGCTCCGCCGGAATCCCCGACGCCCTCAACATCCCTACCAGCAGCGCGGCCTTGTCTTTGCAGTCGCCATAGCGCCGCTTCAGCACCTCGCCCGGAGTCTGTGGCTTCAGCGCTGACTCGCCAAACTCGATCCCGGTGTAACGAATCTCCTTATGCAGCTTCGCCACCAACGCCGCAATCGTCGCCATCGAATCGCCCGTCGGCAGCCCCGCGACGAGCGACTTCACCTGCTCCGGCTGTATCTGCGAGTCCGAGAGCTGTCGGTAAGCCGATGCCACCGACGCCCAGGAAGCTCCGGTCGCGAACTCCACAAACACGCTCCGTGGCTTGTCCGTAGCGAGCGCAATATCGGAGTTCACCGACTCGGGCACCGTCGAAAGATCCCACACGTAGGTCCTATTCGTCCCGTGAGCTTCAATCTGCGGCGCCGTCGAGTCCGGCAGCGAATGCGCCTTCGTCTTGAGCTCCACGCCCTCCGGAGCCACCACCACCAGCCGCGACCGCACCACCGGCACCGCACGCGAGAAGTACGTGCGATAGATTCCGCCGCCCGCGAAGAACGGCGACTTATCCGTCACCACCGTCTCTTCCTCGACGATCGACCCCACGGCCACACCCGGCAGGGGTCCCTTATAGATCCGGCTATCGGAGAACGTATCCTCCGACTCGTTCTTCGCCGGAACATCGGTCAGCGTCTTCGCATCCAGCTCCGACACCTTCCCGTCCGTCCCAATCACGCGCGCCTTGATCGATGGCCGCTCCTGATACCACGGGTCCCACTCCACCGATGTCTGGTTCCACTCCTCGACGCCCTCTTTGTCCTCGATCCGATAGACCAGTTGGTGCGTCTGCACCGTCCGCCCATCCGCCGAGAGCACATACCGCTCCTGCTCGAAGAGCACCGTCACGCTCATCAATGGCTCAGCCTTAACTGTCGTAGCCGCCCTTTGAATCGCCGCAGGCGTGGCCGAGAACGCCGCTCCATCGAGCGCCCAAGTTGGTGTCTGTCCAATAGCTGTTAGAGAAGAGGCAGAAAGAACTCCAAAGAAGGCGAGAGGAACTCTACGGCAAAGCATTCGCATGAAAAGGTGGCCTGTGAAACGGTTGGGATGAACCTGAGCATACTACGCCGCCATTGCTCCCAGACACTCCAAGCCGGGTGCCCCATCTTCGCGACAGTTTCATCGTCGCTAAGGTGGGCCTTCGCGCGAAGCACGAACCGCACACCTCGCCTGGCCACGAACCGCCCCGGGTGCCCCATCCATCGCAGTCTCATCGCGATGGGTGGGACGTAAACCGCCAACCTAAGCGGTCACGACCTTGGGCACGAACGCCCGCGCCACCAGCGAAGCCCCAAACGCCACCACCACACCTTGGATCACCAACAAAGCGTTATACCGCATCCCCACCGACGCGAACGCCACGGCCACGCCCCAGAAGTAGACCTCGCCCAGCACCGCCATCCCCCACTGCGGCCGTACCCCCGAACCCATCACCCGGGCCTTCAGCGAAGGCACAATCCGAGGCACCAGCCGCTTATACTCCAGATACCGCTCACCCAGCTTGCCCTCAAGAAACGCCTCTTCCCCACTGATCAACCGCATCTGTTCAACCGCAATCGCCACCACCACAAACACCGCCCCACTCAGCGGCATCAGCAGCGTCACCGCAAGCGTATGCAGCATCGTCCCCACATACAGCGGATTCCGCATATACCGGTAAGGCCCATCCGCCACCACACCCGCCGCAGCCGTCTGCGCGGAAGCATCATGCATCCCGCCATCCTTGACCACTGCCGATCCGATATAAGCCGCACCCCACGTCCGCAGCGCCGCTCCCGCCAACGCAAAGAAGATCCCCAGCGCCAGCAGCAGATTCGCCGCCCCGGTCAGCGAAGTCCATCCCGCCCGCTCGATTGCCAGCGCCGCCGGCAGCCAGATCGCCTTCCCCGACCAGAACCCGGCATCCGCAGCGCCTTTGCTAACCAGATAATTCCAGGGCGCGGTATACCCCACAACATAAATCACTCCATGCACCAAAAACCGCAGCCGAAACTCCAAAGCACTAGCCTTCATACCCCCAGAATACTTGCATTCCCTTCGACCTTCCCGGATCAGGTTCCCATCCCCACCGTCCCGCCGCCATCCCACCCCCCACCGTCACTCTGAGCCGAAGGCGAAGAATCCCCGCATCTCGCCCGGCGACCGCAATCCCAGACCGAGAAGAGGTTAAGATTCCGGTATTGCTTAAGGGAACGGCTTCAGCCGTGCCAAAGAGTTTCGCTACGCCGTGCGGCTTTAGCCGCTGAGGTACGGTTTTCGATCTATCCCGGGCTATCAAGATAAGCCCGACCCCGCCGCACTCATCAGAATCGGCTTCACCATCGCCTCAATCCGTGCCGCCATCTCCTCCGCCGGCATGCGTCCAGGTGTCTGCAACCACCTCCGAGCCGCCCCAAAAACCGCCCAAGCCGCCGCCGTCCCCAGCATCTCCGTATCGACCCCCGCCGGCACCTCGTGCTTGCCCGTGCCCTCCCGGAACATCCCTTCCACCGCCGGGATAATCGACCCCTCGAGCGGCATCTTCGTCAGTTGGCTCGGGCATCCGGCCGTCTCCGAAAGATAGTCACACACCCCCAGCGCAATCGCCCGCAGCCCTCCATCGCAGTCCGTAAACGAAAGCCCACGCCGCGCAATCAGCTCGTGAAACCGCGCCGCCGTCATCGCCTGCAACAAAGCATTCTTGTCCGGATAGTGCAGATAAAACGTCGCCCGGTTCAGCGTCGCCCGCTCCGCAATCTCCTGCACCGAGATCGCATCGAACTCCTTCTCATCGAGCAACTTCAGCAGCGAATCCATCAACATCCGGCGACTCCGCAGGATGCGCGGATCGGTCGATTCCACCACTCCCGCCGCCGTACTTCCGGATTGCATCGTCTCGGCCATCGCACCTTCGAGCATAAATCCCTCTTTATTAGTAGATGCCTACACGACACCTGTCGATTTATTTGAATCAACGAATGTTGAATAAGCGTCATATGTCGTATAAGGAGGTTTCACCCATGCCCACGCTTCTCCACATCGACTCCAGCCCTCTCTACGGCCACTCCGTCTCGCGCCAGCTCTCCTCAGCCTTCGTAGACCAGTGGAAGTCCTCGCACCCCGACGCCACCCTCATCGAACGCGACCTCACCTCCACCTTCATCCCGCCCATTAACGCGGAATGGGTCACCGCCGTCTACACTCCCGAAGACTCCCGCACCCCCGAGCAGAAGCAGCTCCTCACCCTCTCCGACTCCCTAATCTCCGAGCTCTTCGAGGCCGACGAGTACGTCATCGGCGTGCCCATGCACAACTTCGGCATCCCCTCCGTCCTCAAGCTCTGGATCGACCAGATCGCCCGCGTCAACAAGACCTTCAGCTACGCAACCGGCACCCCTGTAGGCCTGCTCACCGGCAAGAAGGTGACCTTCCTTATCGCTACAGGCGGCATCTACGACGCCGGCACCCAGATGGCCTCCTACGATCACGTAGAGCCCTATCTCCGCACCGTCTTCGGCTTCCTCGGAGTCACCGATGCCACCGTCATCACCGCCGGCGGAGCAAGCGCCCTCATGCGCGGAGCCGACCGCGCCACCTTCCTGGCCCCCCATCTGCAAGCCGTCCAGGCCCACGCCCAGGTAGTCTAATCGCACGAATTAGGAGAGCTGCACCATGAAGATTGCTTCGCTCGTAGCGCGTTACCTTCTCGGTCTCATGTTCACCGTCTTTGGCCTCAATGGATTCCTCAACTTCATCCACCAGCCGCCGCCGGTAAATCCGCTTGCGCAGCAGTTCTTCATGGCTGTCAGCGCGTCGCACTTCGGTGCGTTCTTCTTTGCGGTGCAACTCGTGGCCGGTCTGCTTCTGCTGTCAGGGTTCTTCGTTCCGTTTGCCCTGGTCCTGCTCGCGGGAGAACTCTACAACATCCTCGCCTTCCACCTGACGCTCGCTCCGGGGGCAACTCCCGCAGTGGTAGCCTGCGTCCTCTGGATACTGGTCTTTCTCCAGTACCGCGAGAGCTTCAACGGCATCCTAGCCGCAAAGCCCTAGCCCCCGCCCAACTCTGTGCCTTCCTCAACCGTGTGCCCATTCATCGCAGCCGTATCGCGATGAGTGGGACCCGGCGCGAGCGTTCGTGTGCACGAGTCAGAACCTCATCCCATGCTCACCCACCGACCCAAACACCTCAAGAATCTTGGTCAGCTCCAGCAGCTCGCGCACCCGCTTGCCAATGTGGATTAGCTCAACACTGCAGCCCTTGGTCTGTGCCGACACGTAGAGCCGCATCAGCACGCCCAACCCCATGCTGTCCATGTACGCCAGGTCGGTCAGGTCGAGGACGATCCGCTTCGACTCCGGTATCAGCTTGCTGACGTTCGAGTAAAGAACATCGGTAACTCCGTAGACTAGCTTGCCGCGGCAATGCACGATCGTCGTCGTTCCCTTGCGTTCCACCTCAAGCGTCAATTGCGGCGTTTCAGCAGCGTTCGACACCAGTCATCTCCTCGTTCGAAACTCGGTCAAATTCCTCAAATCTTGTCATCCTTCGCGCAGCGGAGGATCTGCTGTTGCTTTATCCCTAGCCAGCCATACCATCATCAAAGAAGCGTCATCTCGACCGAAGCATAGCGAAGCGGAGAGACCCCCGCATTTCTCTCCCTGCCTCCTGCTTAAGCCCCGGCTCATCATCAAAGACCTTACATGCTGCAGCAGCGTCACGTCCTGATGAATCAAGCGTGTTTTGGCTTTTTACGCTCTGGCATCCGCTCAGCCTTCCGCTTGGCCTTATAGGCCATAGCGCTATATGCAGCTTCGCTATCGCGGAGTTTCTTGACCCACTCTTGCAAACTTCCTTTGTCCAGAGTTTGCATGGTTGACCATGCCACATCCGGGACCCCGGCCGATCTCAAGGCAAAGCCACCTATAGTCTTTAGAGCAAGATCCTGCGATGGAGTGTGGTAGTGATGCTGGCGTGCGAGATGAAATCCATGCCACGCATAGAAATCTGCAATCTGTAGCCCTGGGGAGTGAATCCGGGATCTGAATGTGTAATGGTCAAGGAAGTGCTTTCCATATCCCCTCTCTTCCGAATATTCAATAGCCTCAATAATGTCGCGTTTTAGTTGCTTGTCCTCCGTGGAGTCAAAAATGTATTCCATCGGTACCGAGCGCGAGAAGGCAAAGTCATAGGACAGCCCTAGCAGACTTCCGAGGGCCCACATCAAAGGTGATTTGCCAACGCCGGCCCACATATGCGGTGGTACGTACTGTTCTTGTAGCTCCTTATTTATCGCGATACAAAAGCCCTTGATCGCATACTTGAACGTGATCTGCTGAACGCGATCAAATGCCCTTTGGACATCTTCGTCGCTCCATGCCGAGAATTCAGATTTTGAATTCCTCGCTAAGCATTCCGAGGTATGGAAATTGGTGATCTTGTATTTCTCCAAGAATCGAGTCCACTCTTCTTCGAAGCGCTGTAACCTGATGGCTGGAATGACGACTCCAGCAGCAATTGCGACTTTGCTATCTGGGGCAGTTCCGCTGTCATCAATGTAGAAAGTGAACATCGCTGTAGATTTCTCCAACCACCCGGAACCAAAAGCACCCGACCGCTCCCTACTTCGCCCCCGGCACCTTCTCCACCTTCCCGCCCACCATCACAAACTTTACATCCTGCAACACCTTCACATCCTTCAGCGGATCACCCTCTACCGCGATCACATCCGCCCAGTGCCCCGGCGTCAACTCACCGACCTTATCGCTCCATCCCATCAGGTCCGCCGCATTGATCGTCCCCGTCTGTATCCCTTGTAGCGGAGTCATCCCAAACTGGTTCACATACACATCGATCTCATGCGCGTTCAGCCCATGCGGATACACCGCCGCATCCGTCCCCAACGCGATCTTCACCCCCGCCTTGATGGCCCTGATCGCGTTCTGCTTCTCGACCGCACTCACGTCCTTCATCTTCTGCTGATAGAAGACCGGCAGCTTCCCATACTGCTGCATCCAGTCGATCAGATAAGCCGTCGGCACCAGATACGTCCCATGCGCCTTCATCGCCGCGATCCCCGCGTCATCCAGATAGCTCCCATGCTCGATCGAATCCACACCCGCATTCGTCGCCCATAGAATCGCCTGCGCTCCATGCGCATGCGCCGCCACCTTACGCCCCAGCCGATGCGCATCGGCGACGATCGCACGCATCTCTTCTTCCGTGTACTGACTCGCCTGCGGATCATCGCCCTTCGACAGCACCCCGCCCGAAGCCCCAATCTTGATCAGGTCCGCGCCATACTTGATGTTCTGCCGCACCATGTGCTGCACAGCAGGGATGCCGTCAGCCACACCCTCGCCCACTACGTGATACTGCGAGGGCAGAAGGTTCTCATCCATATGTCCGCCGGTGATTCCTAACGCCGGCCCCGACACCTGCATATGCGGCCCCGGAATATGTCCTTCGTTGATCTCATCGCGCAGCGCCACATCCGTGAAGCCGCCCGCGCCCACATTCCTCACCGTCGTGAACCCGGCCTCCACCGTCACCTTCGCGTTCTCGACGCCGATGATCGCCTCCTTCCCCGGAGTCATCGTCAGCTCAAAGAAAGGGTCGAAGTTGTTCGCTCCCGTCAGGTGCGTATGCACGTCGATCAGCCCTGGCATGACCGTGTACTTCGTCAGGTCGATCACTGCGTCGCTCGCGGCAGCAGGTGTTGCCGAAGTATCCGCAATCGCCGTGACCTTGTCGCCGGTTACCACAATCGTTTTCCCAGAAGCCTCTGCACCCGTCCGTACATCGAGCAGCTTGCCCGCCCGCACCAGGATCCGAGAAGGCGAAGGAGAAGCCGGCGCCTGCGCTACCACCGAGCCCACCAGAACAATTTGTAACGAAAGAAGGAACAAATAGCGCGGCGAAAAAATCTTCAAAATCGACACAGGCAGAACCTCACAGTGAAATAGGCAGCAGAAAACGGATGCCCAAGTCTACTGCGTGTTCATCGATTGCGTAAGCGCCTTGTTCCCCATGTTCGCGACTGTTTCATCGTCGCCAACGAGGGCATGCGCGCGCGCCACGAACGCTCTTCCTATCCCAATCAAAACAAGCAATCGTATTTGTAACTAAAAAAGGAACAAATTCGCTCTACCGTTTCACCCCAAGTGCATCCAGGATCGCATCGAAGTCATGCAACTTTTTATACTCGATGATCACCCGCCCGCGGCCCTCCTTGTCCTCGATCCGTACCTTCAGCCCCACTGCCTGCTGGATCTGATTCTGGATCTCCTTCACATTCGGATCGAGCTCAGGGATCAGCTTCTGCTGCTTCTCCTTCGACTCCGGATTCAGAATCCCCTGCACATACGTCTCCGTCTGCCGCACCGACATCGACAGCCCAATCACCCGCAGCGCCGCCGACAGCAGCCGGTCCGGGTCTTCGATCATGCTCAGGATCTTGGCGTGGCCAAAGCTCAGCTCGCCCGACTCGATCCTCTGCTGCACCGGCAGCGGCAGCTTGATCAGTCGCAAATAGTTCGTCACCGTCGTCCTGGCCATGCCCGTCCGCGTGGCCATATCCGCCTGGCTCATCTTGAACTCCTCCGAGAGCCGCTTGTACGCCCGCGCCTGTTCCATCGGGTTCAGGTCCGCGCGCTGCAGGTTCTCGACGATGGTCATCTCCATCGCCTGCTCGTCCGAGACCTCGCGCACGATCGCCGGGATCGTCGTCTTCGACGCCTCAAACGAGGCCAGCCAACGCCGCTCGCCGGTGATGAGCTGATACTTGCCTCCGCCCAACGGCCTCACCACGATCGGCTGCACAACGCCGCTCGCCGCGATCGAAGCCGCAAGCTCCTTTAGCTTCTCCGGATCGAAGGTAGTTCGCGTCTGGAACGGGTTCCGCGAGATCTTGTCCAGCTCAATCTCGAGCGGCTTACCCTCAGGCGCAGCCACTACAACGGGAGCCGGATTCTCTTCCGCAGCCTGGATTCGCGGTACCGGCGCAGGCTCCCGCTTCGGGAGCAGGGACTCCAGTCCCTTACCCAGTGCTCTCCGCTTCGGATCATTCAATATCGCCATATCTCTTCTCTTTCTCAAACTGATTGGGTGTACGTCTGCCCGGGCGCCCCATCCATCGCGCTCTTGCGATGGGTGGGACGTAAACCGCCTACTTGTTGTAAGGCCAGAACTTCATCTCTTTTTTCGGAGCCGCATTGGCCTTGCGCTCCCTCATCTTCGGGCTCTCGATCCCCTCGCGGGTCAGCACCTCGATGGCGAGCTCCTGGTACGCCTCTGCTCCACGCGAGCGCGCGTCGTACATCGCCACCGGCTTACCGTGGCTAGGAGCCTCGGCCAGCCGGATGTTCCGTGGAATCGTCGTCTTGAACAGCTTGTCGCCGAAGAAGCCCTTCAGGTTCTCGGTCACCTGTTGCGAGAGGTTGGTGCGGTCGTCGTACATGGTCAACAGCACGCCTTCGAGCGATAGTCCGGGATTGAACGCCTGCGCCACCCGGTCGAGCGTGCTCATCAGCTCAGAGATGCCTTCGAGCGCGAAGTACTCCGCCTGCATAGGCACCAGCAGCCCGTCTGAAGCAACCAGAGCGTTCAGGGTGAGAAGGTCGAGCGCCGGCGGGCAGTCGAGCAGGATAAACGGATACTTCGTCCGCGCCGTTTCGATCGCATCGCGCAGCCGGAACTCGCGCCGGTCTTGACTGACCAGCTCAATGTTCGCCCCGATCAGGTTCTTGCTCCCCGGCACCAGCGAGAGGTTCTCGACATCGGTGGCAACCATCACCTCTTCGAGTCGCCGCTCTCCCATCATGAGGTCGTAGATGCTCGCCCGCTCTTCATCGCGGCCAAATCCGAGCCCGCCGGTGGTGTTGGCCTGCGGGTCGCAGTCGATCAGCAGCGTTGGCAGCCCTTCGAGCGCAAACGCGGCGGCAAGATTGATGGCAGTCGTCGTCTTGCCCACGCCACCCTTCTGGTTGACGACGGCGATCACGCGCGCAATCGCGGGAGCGGCTTCGGCTGTGGGCTCTGGATTGGCAGTGGGCTCCGGCGGAGAGGTCTCCACAGGCTGTTCGGGGGTATCGCTGGCGTTCGACATGAATAAGTAAGCGTATCGAGCCGCATTCGGGCTGGCAATCGCTGCGCCTTGTGCAGAAGTGCCTTTGGCTGTGGAGAAGGTGTGGAATGCGGAAATCCCCGCTAAACACGCCTGTTCCCGCGAAAGCCTGTGTGGAAAAGTATTTGCGCGCGCAGCCGTTCAGGAGGGCGTTTTGGCCGAATCCGGCAGGACTCTATCTCGACGCCACCACCTTTCGTTGACGGACAGATCGATGTTCCACGTGGAACATTGCGGCTTCTGACTCTCACGGCTGCAGCGAAGTCGGCTTGGCTCGGCCGCTCGCGGCTAAATGTTCCACGTGGAACATTCAGGCTTCGCTGGCTGCATTTCGGTGGTTGCCAGGCTTTTCTCGATCCCCGCTGTGCGGTATTCTGCCGCCAAGCGGAGGAACAAGAAGATGTCCAAGGTCCCACAAGTAGGCGCTTTCGCCATTATTCCGAGCAACGATCTGGCTGCCGCGATCCTGTTTTGGGAGCGTCTTGGCTTCGCTTGCACGGGCGGCGACGATAACTACAAGATCTTCAGCGGATGGGGATGCGAAGTCCACCTAATCCAGGCGGGAGACGGCCCATGGCGGGTGCCGGAGGAGCACAACCCCTTTGGCGTCTTCATTCGCACACCCGATGTGGATGCGATCGCCGCGCGGGTAGAGGACCTGATTATCCGTCCCGGCGGCGTGCTGCGCCACCGCGAATGGGGCCTTTACGAGGTTGGTATATGCGGGCCGGACGGTATGCTGATCCGCATCGGCTGGCCCTCCCGGCTGATGGGCCAGACCTCCGGTTAGACCGGAACTCCTTGCAGAAGGGCAAATGTTCCACGTGGAACATTCACCGCGCTTCACCCCTCATGCGTCTGATTGCGGTCGAGCAGGGCGAGTTTCAAAGGGTCATCGCCAGGTTGAGAGAGCTCCTCCGCAAGAGAAAACCCGGGCAACGAAGGGATGGCGTGGTGGGCAGACATCATGATTGCCAGCCGTCTCGTGGCCCTCGTGGAGGCAGCCTTTACGGCCTCTTCCATGTTGTCGACGGCACGCAGGGCGACCACATCGAAGGAGCGCGGACCGGGCATCGCCTCCACCCGGTTGGCCCAGACCTCGGTCTTTAGCCCAAGGGTGCGGACGATTTCTCGCAGGAAGGTGGCCTTCTTGTTCTGCGACTCGGCGAGCGTGACCTGCGACTCAGGCCAGAGGAGTTGGATGGGGAGACCGGGAAAGCCAGCGCCAGAGCCGAAGTCCAGCAGGGTGACGCATTCGCCGAGATGCTGGGCGGCGAAGAGGCTCTCGCCGAAGTGGCGGCGGACGATCTCCTCCGGCTCGCGGATGGCGGTGAGGTTGGTGCGGGTGTTCCACTTCAACAGTAGATCCAGGTAAGTGGCGAGCTGCTCGTAGAGTGGAGTGGGCACGGTTGCGTCAGGAGCAAGGTAGGGGCGGACGAGTTCGGCGATACGGGTCGGGGTAAAGGTGAAAGCTGGCATCGAATCTCGAATCTGGCAGATGTTCCACGTGGAACACTACAGGGTTTGAACTGAATTTGCAGGATGTTCCACGTGGAACATTAGCGCGTTTTGACATTGAAACGGGGAGCTTGTGTTGATAATAAATGACTTATTGGCTCGGCTGCCCAGATGTTCCACGTGGAACATCTGCTCTGTCTTTCTCAATTGACTCCCAAACCGTCGTCCTGAGAGTAGCGAAAGATCGCGATGAACGTCCAGATTGACGGTGCCGTCGGGGAGTTTTCTGCCGCTCCATCTTGCAATGTTCCACGTGGAACATCTGTCACGTTCTGGCTTATCGCTTGGATTTGAGGGTGAAAGAATTGATACGGCATGGGTGATGCGAGCGTTCGGGATCCTTCGCTTCGCTCGGGATGACGGCTTCGGTTGGGCTAGTGCGGGGGAAACCCCAAATGTTCCACGTGGAACATTTGGGGTTTGGGGGATCAAGCCACAGAGGTGCGAATCGTGCGGGGAACCCATGCAGCGGCTTCGGCTACGAATCGCGAGAAGATGGCGCGGGAAGCGGCGCTGATCTCAGTTGAGCGCTCCGGGTGCCATTGCAGGCCGAGAACCCAGTGGGCGGTTGCGCCCTCTGTGGCCTGGCCGCCTTCGACGGCTTCGATGACGCCATCCTGAGGACAGCGGGCCACAACACGGAGGCCATCGCCGGGAATGCCGACGGCCTGATGGTGGCTGGAGTTGATAGGAAGGCGGAGAAAGTCGTCCTGCGGCGGTGCCTCATCGAATGCGAGCAGGCTGCCCAGCATCGACTCCGGCGCGACCATGGCAGTGTGCGCGATGGCGACTGAGCCGCCAGCAGCGTGGTTGACCGGCATGATGGTGAGGTCCTGAACCAGCGTACCGCCGCGCCATACGTTCAGGATCTGAACGCCAAAGCAGAGGGCGAGGATGGGCTTGTAGAGATTGTGGGCGTCCTGGATGAGGAGCTCATCCACATTCTCGCGCGCGTGGTCGGCGTCGGCGGTCGCTTCGATCCGGTCGTGGCCGTACTTCTGCGGATTGACGTCGGCTGGGCTGCCGGGAAGAAGGATCGCCTGGCAGGTGTTGATGAGGTCGGCGATCTCGGACGGCGTGAGCGTCAGGGAAACTTCTACGGGCTCGCCTCCGGCCTGCTGGACGGCGGCGGCGTACTGGGGCCAGGACTTCTGGTTGTACTCGAGATCAAAACTGGTGGGGACGGGGATGGCGATGCGGGTCTTGGTCATTGCTTAATCAGGCTTCCTTCGGAGTGGCGACCGGGCAAAAGACAAATGCGGGGGTCTTTCCACTACGCTACGCTTCGGTCGAGATGACGAATCTCTCTCCAATAGATTCTCACGCCGAGGCTACAGTAGCGGCTTTCGGTATTGATCGTACATGGCGGCGATGGCTTCGCGGACGCGGGCGGTGAGGGCGGCGGCGTCGCGGGTGGTGAGCCCGGTGGTGGGGATGGGATCACCGATGACGGCCAGCAGGGGTCGCGGGGTGAGGTGGTAGGTGTGGATCGGCAGCAACTCGTAGGTGCCGATGAGGGCGATGGGAACGACGGGCACGCCCGCTTTAATGGCCATGAAGGAGCCACCGGACATGAAGTCCTGAATCTGGCCGGTAGCGGCGCGACCGCCTTCGGGAAAGAGGACGAGTGGAGTGCCGCCTTTGAGCGTGGCAACGCCGCGGCCGAGGCTGGCGATCATGGAGCGGTTGTCCTTCGAGTCGACCGGAACCTGGCCTGAACGATTCAGGTACCAGCCGATGAAAGGGACCTTCCACAAACCCTGTTTGGCGAGGATGCGGAACTGGAAGGGCAGGGTCGCGAAGAGGACCGGGGTGTCGTAGTAACTGAGGTGGTTGGAGGCGTAGACGGCGGGGCCGGGTTTAATGCGCTCGAGGCCGACGGCTGTGACGGGAGAGAGGGCGATGCGGAGCAGGGAGCGGGCCCAAAGGTGGGCGACGAAGTGCTGCTGGCGGCCGGACTTGTCCCAGAGGCCGCAGACAAGCGAGATGCAGCCAAAGAAGGTCGTCGAGATCGCGACGAGGGGCGCGAGGATGACGTAGGTGATGAGCCGGAAGAGAAGGCCCGCTTGTGGCCGCGAGGTCACGCCGTGGCTTCCTCCGCGGCGGGTTCAAGGGCCAGGTCGCGGATGGCACCTACCAAGTAGACGGAGCCGGTGGCGATGATGAGGCCGCCGGGAGGCGTGATGGCGCGGGCCTGGGCGAGAGCTCCGGCAAGGTGCGGGGCGGCGTGGGCGGGGATGTCGAGAGCGTGCGCGGCGGCGAGGAGGTCTTCGACCTTGGCGGCGCGTGGGTTGGCGATGGGCGCGAGGAGGATGTGGTCTTTCTCGCGACCCTCGCCCTGGCTCGAGTCGAAGAGGGGAAAGAGGATGCGGGACATCTCGGTGAGGTCTTTGTCGCCGAGGCAACTGAAGAGGAGGGTGCGGGGCTGGTCTTCGGGAAGCCGGGCGATGGCGGCGCGGAGGGTCCACGCGCCGGCGGGGTTGTGGGCCACGTCGAGGAGGAGGTTTGGGGGTAAGAACTCGAGACGGCCGGGCCAGCGGGTGTTGCGGATTCCGGCTTCGATGGCGGGAACTTCTATTTTGTAACTTTTGGAGTTACCTATTTTCGAATTGTAACTTTTTTGGTTACGTAATGCGATTGCGGTGGCGATGGCCAGGGCGATGTTGCGCTGCTGGTGGTGGCCGGAGAGGGGCGAGTCGACTTCGAGCGGTTCGTTGTTGAGGGTGAGGGTGTAGTGGTTGCGGGGGAGAACCGTCTTAGTTCGTGGCTGAAAGGTTCTAACGGTCGTGGTGGCGTCGGGCCTCTCGGGGTCCTTCGCTTCGCTCAGGATGACGGCTTCCTCTTCTCCACGAGACATTTGTGGGAGTTGGGAAGGGATGAAGTCGGCGGCGCTGATGGCGATGAGGTTTAGGAGAGCGGCGGCTTCGCCGATGGCCTGGTTGGCTTCGGGGTGCTGGGGGAGGGTGATGAGGGTGCCGTTGGCGCGGAGGATGCCGGCCTTTTCGCGGGTGATCTCGGCGATGGTGTTGCCGAGGTACTCCTGGTGGTCGAGGGAGATGTCGGTGATGACGGAGAGGAGGGGCTCGACGACGTTGGTGGCGTCGAGACGGCCTCCGAGGCCTACTTCGAGGATCGCGATGTCGACGCGCTCTTCGGCGAAGTAGAGGAAGGCGAGCGCGGTGAGGACTTCGAAGAAGCTGGGGTGGTGGGGGAGTTTTTCTTCGGAGATTAAGGCTGCGGCGGTGTCGTCGACCTGGGAGAAGAGGCGGGCGAAGGTTTGGTCGGCGATCTCGAGGTGTACGTTGTGCGGTGTACGTTGAGCGTCGAGGATCTGGATGCGTTCGTTGACGCGGGAGAGGTGTGGGGAGGTGTAGAGGCCGGTCTTGTAGCCAGCGGCGGAGAGGATGCTCGCCAGGGTGGAGGCGGTGCTGCCCTTGCCGTTGGTGCCGGCGATGAGGACGCTGGGGAAGGTGTTTTGCGGGTCGCCGAGAGCGGCGCAGAGGGTGCGCATGTGGGCGAGGTCCCACTTGCGGCGCGGTGCGGGTGTGCCGTCAGGGAGCGGAGGCGCGGGGGCTAGCTCCTGACCGAGGGCGTAGAGCTGGTCGATCGCGTGAGTGTAGGCCTGGTCGGGAGTAGCGGTGTGGGACATGGGATTGATTTTAGCTTGGGCGCCTGACGGGACGAGGAAGCGGTGTACCTCCCATGTCTCAAAGGCGAGACATGGAGCACCCAGGATTTGGGCGGGAGCGGTTCGCGCTTCGCACGAATGTCCCACCCATCGCGAGAGACAAAGACGCGATGGATGGGGCACCCGTCTGGTGGCTCGGGCTAGGAGTTGCGGCGGACGCAGAGGTTGTCGATGGCGTAGTCGATGAAGCGCTGTTCGAGGCGGACGGGCTGGCCGAGGAAGCGGCTGGTGGCTACGATCTGGTCGACGATGAAGCGGGGTTGGAAGGCGGCCAGGGGAAGGCCCTTTTCGTCGCGGATCTTGTGGACGATGCAGTGGAACTGTTCGTCGTCGATCTGGATGCCGTGGGGTTCGAGTTGGTTGTCGAAGATGCGGCGGAAGAGCTTGAGGTCGGGAGCGCCGATCTCGATCTTATAGGGCAGGCGACGGAGGAAGGCCGGGTCCATGAGGTCTTCGGGCTCTAAGTTGGTCGAGAAGATGACGAGTTCGTCGAAGGGGACGGAGAAGCTCTTGCCGGTGTGTAGTTTGAGGTAGTCGACGGCGCTTTCTAGCGGGACGATCCAGCGGTTGAGGAGCTTGGTGGGGCTGACGAGCTGGCGTCCGAAGTCGTCGATGACGAAGCAGCCGCCGAGGACCTTCATGTGCAGCGGAGCTTCGTAGATGTGGGAGATGTGGTCGTAGGAGAGCTCGAGCATCTCGAGGGTGAGTTCGCCGCCGGCGACGACGAAGGGGCGGCGGCAGGGGATCCAGCGGAGGTCGTAGGCTTCCTTGCGGAGGAGCGATGGGCCGTCGCCGGCGTCGAGGTCGGAGGCGAGTGCGTTGGGGCCGGTGCCCGGAATGTGTGCGTGGATGCTTGGATCATAGAAGGTGATGATCTGGCCGTCGACGGTGACGGCGTAGGGGACGTAGATGACGTCGTTGAAGAGGCTGGCGAGGCGGAGGGCGGCTGAGGTCTTGCCGTTGCCGGGAGGGCCGTAGAGGAGCATGGCGCGGCCGGCGTTGAGGGCGGGGCCGACCTGTTCGACGATGAGGTTGTCGAACTGGAGATCGCGGAGAGCCTCGCGGACGCGGTCGATTGTGACGGTCTCGTTGGTGAGCTTCTGCAAGTTGACCTGGTAGGTGAAGTCTTCGAGGGAGACGGGTGCGGGGCCGATGTAGCGGAGCTGCTGGAGGGCGTCGAGGGTGTAGCGGCGGCCCTCGTCGGACATGGTGTAGCTCATCTCCATGGCGGTGTCGGTGGGGCGAAGGCCGCGGGCGAGGAGGAAGCGGCGTTCGACGGCGGTTTTGACGAGCTCCTTGACGAGGGTTGCAGGGAGCTTGATGGCGTCGACGAACTGGCGGACGGACTCGAGCTGATTCTGGTGAATGAGCTTGAGGAGGAGGGTGAGGAGTTCCTTGGAGTCGATGCCAGTGGAGTCGAGGTCGCGGGGCTCGGCGGGCATGCGGTTGAGGAAGGCTTCGAGGGCCTTGTGGGTGACGGCACCGAGGGCGACGAGGTGGTCGCCGAGGCGGCCGCCCTGGCGGGCCTGGAGCTGGAGCGCCTGCGCGATCTGGGTCGCGGTCACCAGCTTCGCGCGGACGAGCAGATCGCCTAGCCTCATTCGAACGCTGATGGTAGCCCCCTTGCGACGGACGTAGATGTCAGTCCGCAGCTAGTTGATGGTTGCATGGGGGAGGGTAATCGGAGGGGTGAAGGGGTGGGACGGGGGTGGGACGGGGAGTGACGCTTAGGTGGGATGTTGGAGAAGGGTGTGTGTCGCTCTCCGAGGCTAAAGCCACTCCTGGGAGGCGGTTTTTCCCTCGGGCTGAAGCCCGCCGCTCCTCCCTTTTCAATGAAGCCCCGTCATTCAGAAGTGCACTTGAGGGTTGGTGGCGGCACTCCCACATCTGGCGATGAAGCCTGCCAGATAGGGGGCACCCATCTGTCGCCAGGAGGTCGGTTAGGGCTTTGGGTCGGCGTGTTCGGTGATGGTGAGGATCTGGTCGGGCTTGATGTTGTGGAGGGTCTGGTGGATGCCGGTGGGCCAGCGGAGTTCGATGGTGTCGATGAGGGTGGCGTCGCCGAGGCCGAAGTGGACGCGCTTGTCGCTGGAGGAGTTGTAGCTGGTGGCGGTGGTGGCTTCGTTGTACTGGCTGCCTCGTGACGTGGTGATTTTTACCTGCGTGCCTAAGCCGTCGCGGTTGTCGCCACCCTTGCCATCGCGCACGCCTACCAGCTTGAGGATGATCCAGTGGTTGTGGGCTTCGGTGCGGTTCATCAGGAGTTCGGCGGGGCCGTTGAGGACGGTTACGGCTATGTCGATCTTGCCGTCGTTGTTGAAGTCACCAAAGGCTGCGCCGCGATGCGGGGCGGAGAGTTTGAAGGCTGGGCCGGCGCTGGCGCTTACGTCTTTGAAGGTCATGCTGCCCATACTCCCGACGTTGCGGAAGATGGCGTTGGGGAGTGGGTAGGGCTGGTGCTCGACGATGGCGGAGTTGTCGAGGATGGCGGCGTTGGCGGTGAAGATGTCCTTGAGGCCGTCGTTGTCGAAGTCGAAGGCACCGGTGCCCCAGCCCGTGAGCTTGACCGTTGAGAGGCTGATGCCGGAGGGGCTGGTGACGTCTTCGAACTGGCCGTCGCCGAGGTTGCGGTAGAGGGGGAAGGCGTCGCCGAACATGGCGGTGTGGAAGATGTCGGGGCGGCCGTCGTTGTCGAGGTCGCGGAAGTCCGCGCCCATGCCGGCGACGGTCTTGCCCATCTGGTTGTAGGCGACGCCGGCGGAGGTGGCCTGGTCGGTGAAGGTGCCGTCGCCGTTGTTGTGGAGGAGGAGGTTGGGGAAGGTGTCGTTGGAGACGAAGATGTCGGTGAAGCCGTCCCCGTCGTAGTCGGCGAAGGCCACGCCCATGCCTTTGCCGATGTAGCTGCCGACCCTCGATTCTTTGGAGACGTCGGTGAAGGTGCCGTCGCCGTTGTTGCGGTAGAGGATGTTGGGCAGGCCGGCGAAGTCGTCGGGTGAGCAGTAGGTGACGATCTTGTGGGTGCTGCAACTGGCGGCGGTCTTGAGGTCGTAGTTGAGGTAGTTGACGACGAAGAGGTCGAGTAGGCCGTCGTGGTTGTAGTCGATCCAGCCGGCGGTGACGGACCAGGCTTTGCCGATGCCGGGGATGATGCCGGTTACGCCTGCTTTGGTGGTGATGTCGGTGAAGGTGCCGTTGCCGTTGTTGTGGAGGAGCTGGTTGTGGTTGACGCCGGTGACGTAGAGGTCGGTGAAGCCGTCGTTGTCGAAGTCGGCGGCGGCGACGCCCATGGAGTAGCCGAGGCCACCGACGCCGGCCTTTTCGGTGACGTCGGTGAAGGTGCCGTCGCCGTTGTTGTGGAAGAGTCGGTTGAGGAAGGTGGGGTTGGACTTTTCGAGGGATGGGACGTCGGCGCCGTTGGTGAAGAAGAGGTCGAGGAGGCCGTCGTTGTCGTAGTCGAAGGCGGCGATGCCACCGGTCATGGTCTCGATGGAGTAGCGGTGGGGGCTGGTGCTGCTGTGGAGGGTGAAGGCGAGGTGGGATTCGGGGGCTGTGTTGGTGAAGGTGATTTTTTCCTGGGATAGGGCGGTGAGGGAGGCGGTGAGGAGGATGGCGGCTAGCCCACTCATCGCGGTGAGACTGCGATGAATGGGGCACGGAGTTGTGGCGATGAAGCTGCCAGATACGGGGCACCCAGTTTTGTGCCTGAACCAGGCTTTGTGCGGCTGCGGGAGGAATGCGGGGATTCTTCGCCTTCGGCTCAGAATGACGGGGTGTTTGGGGTTGGCCATGCAAGGGATAGGAGATGGTGGCCGTGGGTGTGGTGTCAAGGGGCTTCGCGCGGGAAAGCAGATTCCCTTCGGGAATGACAAACAACAGGAAGAAATCGGAGCCGCGAAAGGAATCGAAGACAAAGGTTTGTTTTGCCAAGGCTGCGGCTCAGCCGGTAGAGTGTTGAA
Organism: Granulicella aggregans; assembly: GCF_025685565.1. NCBI lineage: Bacteria > Pseudomonadati > Acidobacteriota > Terriglobia > Terriglobales > Acidobacteriaceae > Granulicella > Granulicella aggregans. Next base: position 900,597 of record NZ_JAGSYE010000001.1, on the reverse strand, counting down.
GACCAAAAGGAAAGCCAGAATGTATCGAAGCAAACGTTTGTTCTCCGTGTTTTCTTGTGGCGTATCGCTTCTTGCGGCGGCTTTTGCCGTGACCACTGCGGGGCTCTATGCCCAGACCTCGAAGGCCCCGAGCGAGGCGGAGGTGAATCGTTTTGTCGATTCGCTGGTGAAGAAGATGACGCTGGCCGAGAAGATCGGGCAGATGGAGCAGACGGCTGGGCAGCCGATGTATACGCCTGCGGCGAAGGCTGAGGAGCTGGTGCGCACCGGCGGAACGGGGAGCTTTCTGTTCTTCACGGACCCGGTGCGGATCAATGAGCTGCAGAAGATTGCGGTGACGGAGTCGCGGCTGCATATCCCGCTGATCTTTGGCTATGACGTGATTCATGGGTTCAGGACGATTGCACCGATCCCGCTGGCGATGGCTTCGTCATGGGACCCGGCGCTGGTGACGCGGACGCAGGCGATGGCGGCGCAGGAGGCTCGGGCGGCGGGCATCGAGTGGGCGTTTGCGCCGATGGTGGACATTGCGCGGGATGCTCGGTGGGGACGGATCATGGAGGGCGCGGGCGAGGACCCGGTGCTGGGCGAGGCGATGGCGGCGGCGCAGGTGAAGGGGTTTCAGGGCGAGTACGTGGGGGCATCGGAACACATCCTGGTTTCGGTGAAGCACTTTGCGGGGTATGGCGGAGCAGTGGGTGGTCGCGACTATGACAGCGTTGATCTCTCCGAGGAACAGTTGCAGAATACGTACCTGCGGCCTTACAAGGCGGCGGTGGATGCGGGCGCGGCTACGGTGATGTCGGCGTACATGGATTTGAACGGGGTTCCGGCGACGGGCAACAAGTGGTTGCTGGACGATGTGCTGCGCAAGGAGTGGAAGTTCAAGGGCTTCGTGGTGAGCGACTGGGCGAGCGTGGAGAGCCTGAAGACGCATGGGTTCGCAGCAGACGCCGAGGACGCGGCGGTGCGGGCGGCGAATGCGGGCGTCAACATGGAGATGACGACCTCGAACTATCGCGACAACCTGGCGGACGCGGTGAAGAAGGGGCTGGTAAGCGAGGCGCAGATTACTGAGCTGGTGAAGCCTATTCTTGCGATGAAGTACCGGCTGGGATTGTTTGAACATCCTTATGCGGACATGGACCACTTCAAGGTGGTGACGGGATCGCCGGAGCAGCGGACGGCGGTGCGTGAGGCGGCGGAGCAGACGGCGGTGCTGCTGCGGAATGAAGGGAATGCGCTGCCGCTGAGTTCGGGGCTGAAGTCTGTCGCGGTGATTGGCCCGCTGGCGGATAGCAAGCTGGATACGCTGGGGTCTTGGGCGATCCATGGTGATCGTGAGAATGTGATCACCGTCGCGCAGGGAATTCGTGAGGCGCTGCCGGGAGCTACGGTGACGGCGGTGAAGGGTGTCGAGATTGAGCGTGGTTCAGCGACGATCTTCGATGAGCAGGTGCCACCTACGCCGGTGACGTTGACGACTCCGGAGGCGAAGGAGGCTGAGTTTCAGCGGGCGATTGCTGCCGCGAAGGGTGCGGACGTTGTGGTGATGGTGCTGGGCGAGGCGCAGACGATGAACGGCGAGCGGGCTTCAAGGGCAAGCCTGACGCTGCCGGGCGAGCAGGAACGGTTGCTGGAGGCCATCGTGGCTACGGGCAAGCCGGTGGTGCTGGTGTTGATGACGGGGCGGCCGCTCGATCTCAATTGGGCTTCGACGCATGTGCCGGCGATATTGAACGTCTGGTATCCGGGGTCGGAGGGTGGACATGCTGTGGCGAATTTGCTCTTTGGGAAGGCGAATCCGAGCGGGCATCTGACGGTGAGCTGGCCTCGCGCGGCGGGGCAGGAGCCTCTGTTTTATAACCGCTATCTGACGCAGATTCCGGATGATGTTGCCGGGCGGTACTGGGATATGCCGAGCACTCCGCTGTATGTGTTTGGGTATGGGTTGAGTTATTCGAAGTTTGAAGTGAGCGATTTGAAAGTGGCTTCGGGGACGGTTGCGAGCGATGGGACTTTGAAGGTTAGTGTGACTTTGAAGAATGCTTCGGATGTTGCTGGGGCTGAGGTGGTGCAGCTCTATACGCATCAGCGGGCGGGGAGTGCATCTCGACCGGTGCGGGAGTTGAAGGCGTTTACCAAGGTGACGCTAGGAGCGAACGAGACGAAGACCGTGGAGCTTGCGGTGAAGGCGGAGGAGCTTTCGTTCTGGAGTCCGGCTACGCATAAGAGGGCGCTGGAGCCGGGGGCGTTTGATGTTTGGGTAGGGACGGATTCCGAGGCGAAGCTGCATGGGGAGTTTTCGGTGAGGTAGGGGTTGACCTCGCCGGGGCTGAAGCCCCCTTTGTTGGTGATGGTGGTTTACCGCGGGCTGAAGCCCGCTGCTACTCCTCTTATTCGTGGGGCGTTGGGATCGCTGCTGCCTGTGAGTTTGTGGCGGACCCACCCATGGCCAAAGGCTTGCCATGGGTGGGGCACCCGAATTTGTGGCGGCATTCCCACATCTGGCGATGAGGCTGCCAGATATGGGGCACCCGGCACCCGAATTTGTGGCGGCATTCCCACATCTGGCGATGAGGCTGCCAGATATGGGGCACCCGGCACCCGAATTTGTGGCTGAAAACTTTGGGCGGTTGTGGGGATGTGGGTCGCGTGGCGGGTCCTTCGACTGCGTCTCTTGCGGTGAAGCTGCAAGAGACTTCGCTCAGGATGACGGCTTCCTTTTTTCTGCTTTAGTTGAGGGAAAGTAAAAATGCGGGGGTCTCTCCACTACGCCGTGCGGTAAAGCTGCACGGCTCCGGTCGAGATGACGACTTCTCTGGGGTGACGAGCAGGGCGCTAGGGCTTTGCGGATTTTTTGCGGAGGGTTGAGCCAGCCTTGGCGACAGCTTTGGAAGTCGATTCGCGGACGATGAGTTCGGGTTCGATCTTTACCAGGCTTTCGGTGTGTTCGCCGCGGAGTTTCTTGAGCAGGAGGGTGGCGGCCTGGTGGCCCATCTGGGCCAGGGGCTGGCGAATGGTGGTGAGCGACGGGACGTAGAAAGAGGCGCTCTGGATGTCGTCGAAGCCTACGACGGAGACCTGGTTGGGGACGTTGAGGCCGGCGTCGTGGAGGGCGCGGATGCAGCCGATGGCGGAGACATCATTGAAGCAGAGGACGGCGGTGAAGTCGCGCTGGCGCATGAGCACCTGGGCTACGGCGGGGTAGCCTAGCTCCGGAGTGTTGACGTCGCGCTCGAGGCGGATGATGTGGCTTTCGGGGATCTTGAGGCCGAGGAGTTTGGCGACGCGGACGGTGGCTCGCCAGCGGCTGTTGGAGTCCGAGCTGAAGGCCGCGCCGCGCATGTAGAGGATCTTGCGGTGGCCGTTGCGGACGAGGTGGCCTAGGGCGAGCTCGGCGGCGCGGTCATGGTCGAGCAGGATGTTGGTGGTGCCGGGGATGACCTTGTGGCTGGCGACGGTGACGGTGGGAATGTCGAAGGCGTCTTCAAGGTGGGTGTCGATGGTGAGGATGCCCTCGACGCCGCGCTGGCGGAGGAGGCGCGGGTATTCCTCGACGAGGTCCTTGCGGTGCCGGTGATGGGCGGTGAAGAAGAAGTAGCCTTCGCGCATGAAGACGTCGGCTGCGCCGTTGAGAACCTGGGCGTGGTAGCCCTCGCCGAGTTCGGGAAGGAGGATGCCGATGGTTTGGGATTTCTTGCCCTGGAGAAGGCGGGCGACCATGCTGGGCTCGTACTTGAAGTGGCGGGCGGCCTCGCGGACGCGCTCGCGGGTGACCTCCGGGATGGACCGGTTGGGCGCGTTGTTGAGCACGAAGGAGACGGTCGCGGGCGACAGGTTGAGGTGCTCGGCAAGCATTTTTAGGCTTACGGGCTTGCTTTGGCCTTGTGGGGTTCGGGGCATGGTGGTTGATGACACTGTATAGGGTTTCGGGGGGTGGGGGCCAATGGGAGGGATGAGACGGGCTCCACTCATTGCGATAAGTCTGCGATGAATGGGCCACACGGTTTCGGTGTATCCCACATCTGGCGGTGAGGCTGCCAGATATGGTGTACCCGGTTTGGTGGCTGAAAGGTTCTAGCGGTATGGGTGACGTGGGGTCGCTCGGGGTCCTTCGACTGCGGCACCCGCGATGAAGCTGCGGGTGCCTTCGCTCAGGATGACGGCAAAGACAAAAGCGGATTCCCTTCGGGAATGACAAACAAAAGGGCGGACAAGGGGCTGTGCCAGCAGAGGTGCCGGGCTACCAGACGAAGGTAGCGGTCTCTCCGGCGGTGATGGTGGTGGAGAAAGTGCTCGGGCCGGATTCGACCTTGATGGGCTTCGATTCCTTTGTGTTGTTGGCTACCAGGAGGACGTGCTTTCCGTCGGGTCGGCGCCAGGCTACGTTGCTGAGGCTGGACTCGGGCTTCGCGGACTCGTCTTCGCTGGAGGCGATGCGGGTGGAGCCTGGCGGGACGAACTTCGAGGCGTGGGCGATGGTGTAGAGCGCGATGTTGCGACTGACCTTGTCGCCCTCGATGGTGATGGCTCCCTGGCAGACGGGGCAGCCGCCGTCGTCGGTGTGCGGGCCGAAGTGCTCGTCGGCTGCCAGGTTCCAGAGGAGGACGGTGCGGCTCCAGTTGCGCATGGCTCCGATCACAACGCGGGCGACGGGGTCGGAGACGGGGCGCTGTTTGCCTTCGTGGATCTCTTCGATGACCATCTGTTCGGTGAAGTAGAGGCTCTTGTCGGGGAAGGCGTTGTGGACTTCAGTCAGGGCGGAGATCTCGCCTTCGTAGAGATGGAAGCCGGAGCCGGCGGCGTACTGCGCGGCCTTGGGGTCTTTGAGGATGGTGATGGGGTAGTCGGGGTGGTTGCAGTTGTGGTCGAAGAGGACGACCTTGGTCTTGAGGCCGGCCTGCTTCAGGGCCGGGCCGAGGGCGTCGCGGAGGAAGGCGCCTTCCTGGTCGGCTTCGAAGACGAGGCTGGGGGTGTTCTTGGGGTTCAGGGGCTCGTTCTGCATGGTGATGGCGTCGATGGGGATGCCGTGGGCCTGCATGCCCCTGATGTAGCGGACGAGGTACGCGGCGTAGGTGCCGTAGAACTCCGGCTTGAGGGTGCCACCCTTGACGGCGTCGTTGGTCTTCATCCAGGCGGGCGCGGTCCAGGGCGAGGCGAGGATGTGCAGGTTCGGGGCGATGCTGAGGACCTCTTTCATTACGGGGATGACGTCTTTTTCGTCCTCGGCGAGGGTGAAGTGGTCGAGGGCGGGGTCGGTCTGGGTCTGGCCCGGGGGGAGATCGTCGTAGGTGTAGACGTGGTCGTTCATGTCGGACGCGCCGATGCTGAGGCGGAGATAGCTGATGCCCATGCTGTCCTTGTCGGAACGGAAGAGTTCGTGGAGGAGCTTGCGGCGGGCGGAGGGGCTCATGTGGTGGATGAGCTGGGCGCTGCCGCCGGTCATGGCGAAGCCGAAGCCTTCGATGGGCTGCATGGGTTTGGTGTCGTCTACAACGATCGTGGTAGCGGTTGCGTCTGGCGCTACGGATTTTGCGAGGCGCTGGTGGGTGAGGAGCTGGGACCGGTCGGCGTTGGTGCGCCAGACGTCTACGTGCTGGGCGTGCAGTGTGAGCGGGGCGAGCGCGAGGGCGAGGCAGATGGCGGACAAGACTGCTGGGCGAAGTCGCATGGTGAACCTTTATAGCGCGTTTTGCGAAGGGACCGGGAGAGTCTGGGCCGCTCGAAGTTCTGGTTGGATCGCCGTCGCGATGGGAAAGTCGCGGACGTAAACGATTTTGTTAGGCAGCGCAAAGATAAACCTTTGTCTTGGGGAGATTCAAGCGTGTCGTGATGGTGACTCCATCAAAAGGTGGAGCTTGACAGTTGTATCTCGAATCGGCTTGAATGTGTCTCGCAACTCACAAGATAAACGTTTGTTTCGGCCGGTGGTCTTCGCGGACGGCGGAACCAACCGGCAAGTAGCATTTCGGAGGATTCAAGATGACGTATTTCATGAGGCGAATCGCACTGGCAGCAGCTCTGTGCGCGCCCTTATCTCTATCTGTGGCTCATGGCCAGGCGGTGAACGCGGGCGATATCCGCGGAACCGCTACCGACGACAGCGGCGCGTTGATTCCCGGCGTAACGGTAACGGTGACGAACCTCGCGACTGGCGTGGTGAAGACGTTGACGACTAACAAGGACGGACTGTTCGATACGTCCTCGATCGTCGCGGGCACCTACAGCATCAAGTTTGAGAAGCCGGGCTTCCAGAGCTTCGAGCGCAGCAGCGTCACGATCAATGTTGGGTTCTCGACGATCAATGCGACGATGAAGGTCGGATCGGTGAACCAGGAGGTCGTGGTTACGACCGACATTCCGTTGCTGGCGACCGAGAATGGTGAGCAATCGACGACGTTCGAAGCGAAGGACATGTCGCAGCTGCCGAACGTGGGCGGCGGAACGGGACCGGACTGGCAGAACTTCGTGATCCTGCTGCCGGGCAGCGCGGGAACTCCGCAGCAGTCGAATGGCGGATCGAACCCTGGACAGGTAGCGGCGATCAACGGCAACCTGCCTTACAGCAACGTGCTGGCTGACGGTGTTTCGACGACGCTTTCGCACAGCGCGAACTCGGACGTGAACACGTTCGAGACGGTGGCTGAGCTTCAGGTGAATACCTCGGCGTTTTCTGCGCAGTACGGCATTGGCGGCGTGGTGTTCAACCAGATCAGCAAGGGTGGAACGAACAAGTTCCATGGCACGGCGTATGAGTATCTTCAGAACGATGCGTTGAACGCGGCGCAGTATGGCTTCAACGGCAACCCCGGGATCCCGTTCCTTCGCTACAACGACTTTGGCGGTTCGATCGGCGGCCCGGTGCTGATTCCGCACTTCTTCAATGGTCACGATAAGGCGTTCTTCTATTTCAACTACGACCAGATTGTGAATCACGGTTCGGCGAGCAACTCGACGCAGACGATTCCGACCGAGGCGGTGAAGGCTGGAGACTTCAGTGGGCAGCACCTGCTCTACGATCCGACCACGCAGACGATCGCGCATGACGCCCTTGGAAACCCCTATCCGGTTCGCCAGACGTTCCAGAGCGAGTACGGCAGCAACGAGATCCCGGATGCGCTCTTCGACAAGGTGTCGGCAGCCTTCCAGAAGCTTTACCCGACCCCCACAAACCATATCGCGGGTGGCAAGTTCCTGGCTGGCCAACTGAACGGCTCCGGACTTCTGCAGAACAACTGGTACTCGAGCCTTCCGCAGTCCACGCCCTACAAGCGCTACTTCGGACGGTTCGACTACAACATCAATGCTTCGCACCGGCTTTCGATGACGGACCAGCAGCGCGATACACCCGTCATTTATCCGAACTCGGTCTCGGCTTGCCCGGTCGGCTGCCAGAGCGGCGATGTGGACAGCAACACAGCGCAGATCACCGAAGTCTGGACGATCAGCCCGAATGTCGTCAACGAGGTCCGTTTCGGCTACACGTACCAAGGCAATTTTTTCGCTGACCTCACGCTCGGCAAGGGATACCCTGCACAGCTTGGCTGGCAGTTCGCGAAGGCGGATAGCCTGCCGGCGGTACAGTTCAACGGCTCCTATCCGTACGCGTGGATCAACCCAAGCTCGAACGCAGTCTACAAGGAGCACGTCTTCGATCCTTCTGACGTGGTCACGCTGATCAAGGGCAAGCATGTGCTGCACTTCGGCGGCGAGTTCCTGATGTACGAGGACAACTCGACGGCTTGGGGCAACACGAATGCCGGCACCCTGCAGTTCAATGGGTCGTTTACCCGCAACTGGACGCTGAACGCGAACGGTGTCGCTGCGCCGGATTCCTCAACGGGTCTGGACTACGCGGACTTCCTTCTGGGTGCGGCGGACAACTGGTATGCAAGCGTATCGCCTGAGTACGCAGGACGCTTGAAGAGCCCGCAGGTCTTCGTCCAGGACGACTACAAGGTGCGTCCGAACCTGACCATCAACGTTGGCCTGCGCTACCAGATTCGTCATGGCTGGGGTGAGACGCACGGCAACATGGCAACGTTCGATCCGACTGTAACCAACCCGGCAAACGGCACGCTCGGAGCGTTCTGGTATGGGTCGACGCATGCGAACGGAAGGACGCAACTGCAGGCGAACGAGTACAAGACGTTCCTGCCGCGCGTAGGCTTCTCGTGGCTGCCTCACCCGACGACGACGATCCGCGGTGGCTTCGGCATGTACGCCTATAACCTGAGTCTCGATACTTATGGTTCGGGCATGGGTGCGGAGATCAGCGCTTCGGGTGGAGTCGCCGACCAGACCAATGGCATTACGCCGATCACCTACTTCGGTGGGACCGGCACGAATGCTCAGACTGGGGCGGCGCTTCCCTACTCGGCTGCGTCGACCGATCCTGCACGTTTCAATGGGCAGGGTGTCAGTGCGAACCCGTATCACACGCCTACCCCACGGATCTTCCAGTACAACCTCTCCATGCAGAACGCTATTGGGTCGAATATGGTCTTCGAGATGGCCTATGTTGGAAGCCATGCGCAGAACCTGAACTACCCAACTGACATCAACGCGGTTCCTCTCAATCACTTGAGCTCGAACGATACGGCGTTCCGGCCGTATCCGCTCTTCCAGGGGATCAGCACCAGTTCGAACGACGGCATCTCGAATTACAACTCGTTGCAGGTCTCGGTCAGCCGTCGGCTTTCGCATGGGTTGAGCTTCGACTCGAACTACACATGGGCTCATTTCACTGACTCCGTGGACTCTTCGAGCTGGGGTAGCCGCTCAGGTGCCCAGACCTACCAGATTGCCAACGACGCCGCCGCGAACTACAGCAACTCGAACTTCGACATCCACAATGCGTTCAAGAATCGGCTGGTCTATCAGCTTCCCTTCGGTCGCGGACGCCAGTTCATGAACAAGAGCTGGATACTCGACGAGGCGCTTGGCGGCTGGCAGGTGACGACGACAAACATCATCCAGAGCGGGAACCCGTTCAGCGTTGCTGTGAGTGGCAATGACCTTACCTTTCAACAGACGAGTAGTACGCAGTTTCCCAACTACACCGGCGCTCCCCTGTATGTGAATGGAAAGAACCACACGGTGTGGTTCAATGCGGCAGCGTTCAGTCTCCCGGCGCCGGGAACATTCGGCAACGTGCGGCGCAACGCTCTCTATGGACCTGGAGTGGACCTGACCAACCTGTCTATCGGCAAGACCTTCGACATACACGAAGGTGTCAAATTGCAGATTCGCGCCGATGCTACCAATGCCTTCAACCATGCAAACTTCGGTTTGCCTGGTGGCGGAACCTACAACCTGACGGCCTTCTCCATCAAGAATGCTGATGGAAGCGTCACGAACCAACAGCCGGGGCAGGCCTACCGCACTGCTGATAACACGAACCAGATCACCAGCACGACGAACGGTGGACGTGGGATGCAGGTGGCGGCGCACCTGGAGTTTTAAGGCGTAACTACCCAACGTGCAATCGGCGGCCTCGGTCGCCGATTGCATTTTTTTGCTCGCTTGAACTGCCTTGTGTCGCTGGGGACAGTTCGGGAGATGGCGCTCTATAGTGAAGCTTGTTATGAACCGTGTATTTGGCTATCTCGCTGTAGGTGGGTGTCTGTGGGTGATGCCTTGGAGCGTATTGTCCGCGCAGACGGTTGGGGCTGGCCCCACTCATCGCGATACTGCTGCGATAAATGGGGCACAAAGTCCGCAAGATGGGGCACAGGATTCGGCTCCGAGTGCGGATGTGGCGGAGCATGAGCGGAAGGCAAGGGAGTATCTGCAGCAGCGGAAGCCGGAGCTGGCGCGGAAGGAGTTTGCCGTCGTGGCGGAGGCGGAGCCGGGGAACCTGGATGCTCAGGCGAACCTAGGTGTGCTGCTTTACTTCGATGGGCAGTATCAAGAGGCGATACCGCACTTGAAGGCGGCGGTGGCGTTGGCTCCCCAGCAGGCGAAGCTGCAGGCGTTGCTGGGGTTCAGTGAGCGGCGGGCGGGGGATGTGGCTGCGGCTCGGAGTGACCTGGCTGCGGCGCTGCCGGGGTTGACCGAAGACAAGGTTCGCAAGCAGGCGGGGCTGGAGCTGGTGGAGATGGATACGGCGGCGAATGATCTGCCTGCCGCCGCCGCTGCGGTTGCGCAGTTGAAGGCGGCGATGCCTGCCGATGCGGAGGTGCTGTATGCGGCTTATCGCGTGTATACGGACCTTGCGGGTGAGGCGCTGCTGGACCTGTCGCTGGCGGGGCCGGAGAGCGCGCAGATGCACCAGGCGATTGCGCATGAGCTGGTGAAGGCGAGAGACAATGCGGCGGCGGTTACGAATCTGCGAGCGGCGGTGAAGATCGATCCGCATCTGCCGGGAGCGCACTTTGAGCTGGCGGAGTTGCTGGCGGCATCGAGTGCTCCTGCAGAGAAGGCCGAGGCGCAGGGCGAGTATGAGCTGGCGTTGAAGGACAATCCGCGGGACGACAAGACGATGACTCGGCTGGGGGATCTTGCGGCGGATAAGGGCGATCATGCGGGCGCGATGAAGCGCTACAAGGAGGCGCTGGCTTTGCAGCCGGAGAACGCGGATGCGGCGATTGGGCTGGCGCATGAGCTGGTGGATGAGGAGCAGCTGGAGGCGGCGCTACCGCTGCTCGAAGGTGTCGTCAAGAGCGATCCGACGAACATGCTGGCGCACTATCGGCTGGCGGCGCTGTATCGGAGGCTGCACCGGACGGAGGATGCGAAGCGGGAGATTGTGGACTACCAGAAGCTGAAGGCGACTCGGGAGAAGCTGCGCGGGGTTTATGGGGCGCTGAGAAGTGGGTCGGGCGGTGGTGACTTGAAGGACTCCGACTTGAAGAGCGATGCGCCGAAGAACTGAGTGGGTGAGGGTGTGCGGGGTGATGCTGCTGGCGGCATTGTCGATGCGATGTCCGCGGGCGCAGGTGAAGGCGAACGAGGCTGCGGCGATGACGGACATTACGGCTTCGACGGGGATTCGGTTCAACCATCTATCGAGCCCAGAGGCGAAGTACATTGTGGAGTCGATGAGCGGGGGCGTGGCGCTGCTTGACTTCGATGGGGATGGGTGGCTGGATATCTACTTCACGAACGCTCCCAGTGTGGCGATGGCGCAGGTGGGTAAGGGCGCGAGAAGTGCGCTGTATCGCAACAACCACGATGGGACGTTTACGGATGTGAGTGAGAAGGCGGGTGTGGCGGCTCCGTGCTGGGCGATGGGCGCGGCGGTGGGGGACATCGATAACGATGGCTGGCCGGACTTGGCAGTGAGCTGCTTTGGCGGGGTGGTGCTTTATCGGAACAACCGTGATGGGACGTTTACGGATGTGACGAAGAAGGCTGGGCTCGATGTAGACAAGGGATGGGCTACGGGCGTGGCGTTTGGGGACTATGACGGCGATGGGCTTGTAGATCTGTTCGTGCCGCACTATGTGGATCTTGATCTGGAGCATCTGCCCACGTTTGGGTCGCAGAAGACTTGCATGTATCACGAGGTCGCGGTGCAGTGCGGGCCGCGTGGATTGAAGGGAGCTCCGGACACGCTGTATCGGAACACTGGGGATGGGACGTTTACCGAGGTGAGCGTGGCGGCGGGGGTGAATGATCCGCAACACTTCTTTGGGATGCAGGCGGTGTGGTCGGACTTCGATGGGGATGGAAAGCTCGATCTCTTTGTGGCGAACGATGGCGAGCCGAACTTTCTGTATCACAACGAAGGTGGGGGTAAGTTCAAGGAGATTGGAGCGGACGCGGGCGTTGCGCTGAGTGAGAACGGCCAGGAGCAGGCCAACATGGGTGTCGCGCTGGGGGACTATACGAGGACGGGGCGGGAGAGTATCGCGATCACGCACTTCAGCGAAGACTATGCGGTGTTGTATCGGAACGAGGGTGGGATGAACTTTACCGATGTGGCGCACAGCGCTGGGATTGCGAAGGCTACGTTGCCGGATGTGGGGTGGGGAGATGCGTTTCTGGATACGGCGAATCGCGGGCTGCTCGATCTGATCGTGGCGAATGGGCATGTGTATCCGCAGGTGGACAACGCGAAGCTGGCGACTTCGTACAAGGAGCCGAAGCTGCTGTTCTGGAACAACGGGGATGGGACGTTTCGGGATGTGAGCTCGGAGAGTGCGGCGCTCGAAATGCGGCAGGTGAGCCGCGGGCTGGCGGTGGGGGACCTGTTCAACACGGGACGGTTGAATGTCGTGGTCGAGAACCTTACCGGGCAGCCGATGGTGTTGCAGACGAATCCCCCGAAGGGGAACCACTGGGTGAGTTTTCAGCTTGAAGGGACGAAGTCGAACCGGCTGGCTTTGAATGCAACGGTGACGGTGAGGACGGGAAAGGTGTCGCAGATGGCGGAGGTGTTGAGTGGGGGGAGTTATCTGTCGCAGAGCGATTTGAGGCTGCACTTTGGGATGGGGGATGTGGGCGTGATGGATGGAGTCACGGTGAAGTGGCCGGATGGGTTGGAGCAGAGGTTTGAGCATGTGGTGGGGGATAGGTTTTATCGGTTGAAGGAGGGTGGGGAGTTGCGGTGAGGTCTGTGACGGTTTGGATGAGCGTATGGGTTGAAAGGTTCGAGCGGTATGGGTGAGGTGTAGTCCCTCGGGGTCCTTCGCTTCGCTCAGGATGACGGCAAGAGCAAAGACAACAGCGGGGATTCTTCGCTTCGCTCAGAATGACGGAGTTTGGGTTGTGGGGGGACGATGGGGCGGCTGGTTGCGTCCCGTCTATACATCAGGTCGGAAATCATACAAAGGAACAATGTTCATGATTAGGTCGAACTCTCGTTTTATGTATCGTGCTGCCGCAATGGCTGGCGTTGTGATCGGTCTTGCTCCGATGGCTGGTGCACAGAAGGCTCCGGACTTTGGGTCACATGTGTTTGTCTTCAGGCCTGAGATGCCGACGGCGGAGATGCAGTCGAAGATTGATGCGGTGTATGCCGAGCAGCAGCATAGCGAGTTCGGCAAGGGGCGATATGCGTTCCTGCTGATGCCCGGTGAGTACAAGCTGAATGTGCCGGTGGGGTTCTATACGCAGGTGGCGGGGCTGGGTGGGACGCCGGATGCGGTGCATCTTACGGGAAGCCTGTACTCGGATGCGGCGGAGAAGAATAACAATGCGACGACTACTTTCTGGAGGTCGGCGGAGGGGATTCACGTGACGCCGGAGAGTGGGACGGTGCGATGGGCGGTCTCGCAGGCGGTGTCGTTCCGGAGGATGCATGTGAGCGGGGACATGGTGCTGCACCAGAAGGGCGGGTGGGCCAGCGGCGGATGGATGTCGGACACGATGGTGGATGGGAATGTGGACTCGGGGCCGCAGCAGCAGTGGATCTCGCGGAACTCGGAGTGGAAGAGCTGGACGGGATCGAACTGGAACATGGTGTTTGTAGGCGTGCCGCAGGCTCCGGCGGGAGAGTGGCCCAAGCCTGCGTATACGAAGGTCGCGGAGACCCCGGTGGTGCGGGAGAAGCCGTTCCTGGTGAGCGACGGGCATGGGCGATGGGCGGTGCGGGTGCCGGCGCTGGCGCGAAACTCGAGCGGGGTGAGCTGGAAGGGCGGCGCGACGGCGGGGCGGGATGTGCCGATGGCTGCGTTCTATATTGCACATCCGGAGAGTGATACGGCGGCGACGATGAATGCGGCGCTGCGTTCGGGGAAGCATCTGCTGCTGACGCCGGGGACGTATGACCTGGACGAGCCGATCCAGGTGGAGCGCAAGGATGCGATCGTCCTGGGACTGGGGTTTGCGACGCTGCGGCCTACACACGGGACTGAGGCGATGGTGGTTGCCGATAGCGACGGGATCATCGTGAGCGGGATCTTGTTCGATGCGGGCGAGATGATCTCGCCTTCGCTGCTGCGGGTGGGTGAGACGCATGGGTCTCGGACGCATCGGGATGACCCAATCTCGCTGAGCGACGTCTTCTTTCGTGATGGCGGGGCGGGGATTGGGAAGACGAAGTCGAACCTGGTGATCGAGAGCAACGACGTGCTGGTGGATCATACGTGGATCTGGCGGGCAGACCATGGGGCTGGAGTTGGCTGGACGAAGAACCTGAGCGACAACGGGCTGACGGTGGATGGCGACGATGTGACGATCTACGGATTGTTTGTGGAGCATCACCAGAAGTTCGAGGTGGTGTGGAACGGGGAGCGCGGGCGGACTTATTTCTATCAGTCTGAGATCGCGTATGACGCGCCGAGCCAGCCGGAGTGGACGAGCGCGAAGGGGGTGAACGGATGGGCGTCGTACAAGGTGGGGGATGGGGTGCGCGAGCACGAGGCGTGGGGGCTGGGTGTGTATAGCGTCTTCCGTTATCCGAACGTGGTGTTGAGCCGAGCGATCGAGGTGCCGGAGGTGCCTGGGGTGAGGTTTCATCACATGGTGACGGTGGCGCTCGATGACAAGGGGGAGATCACGCACATCATCAATGGGGCCGGGGACGCGGCTACGACAAAGCAGCCCAGGGTTGATCCGAGACTGACTGAGTTTCCGGTGAGGTAGAGCGGTTCGTGCTTCGCACGAAGGCCCACCTTATCGACGAAGAAGCTGTCGCGAAGGTGGGGGCACCCGGATGGTGTGGATAGGGATGACTAGTCTTTCCGTGATCGGGCACCCGGAATGGTGGGCGGGTGCCGGGTTGGTAGGCTGCCGGCTGCGTTGCGACGTTGCTGGGATTTGATCGGGTCAACACGTTTGATGAATCTTCCTTGAATCTTTGGCGGCGCAACCTCTGCGTAACATTCTCGGACTACGACTTATCGAGCGGACCTAACACGTTTGTACCGTGACCTTCCGCTCCAACGCCAAGAACCTATCCGGATCTTCGAGAGAAGAGCAGTTTCAGAACCACCCGCGAACCAAGGAGAAATCTATGAAGCACAGTCTCTGGTCCAAGGCGTGCGCTGCGTTTGCCATCAGCGCGCTTGTACAGTCCCCCTACGGAGTGGCGCAACAGAACCTAAGCGCAGCCGCTACAATTCCGCAGCTTCCCGTCTCCAGCCAGAGCAAGCAGAGCGGGATGGTAGAGATCGGACCTCGTTCGAGCGCAGCCGTCTCCAGCCAGATTCTGAGCGTGGACTCAGTCCCGGGCATGGATGACGCGACGCGTCTTGCTTTGCTGCAGAAGAAGATCAAGTACGTGTTCGTCCTGTTCCAGGAGAACCGGTCGTTTGACTTTTACTTTGGGACGTTTCCCGGAGCGCACGGTCTTTTCTCTGCTCGCGCGCAGGATACGGCCGGGTTCAACCAGCCGATCGTGCTGACCGACGGTTCGGTGGGAAAGATCTCGCCGTACAAGATTCCTCAGTCGGTGACTGCGACCGGCGGCAAGACGGTTCTGTTGTACCCCGAGGATGTGGACTCGGTAAACCACGCGCACACGGCGATTGACGCGAAGCTGGACCTGGATGCGAACCATGTTGCCAAGAATGACCGGTATGCGGTTACGGAAGAGGGTCTGAAGGGAACGCTGAGCGCCGATGGCACGACCTACACCGGACCGGCTCCGACGGAGCAGCAGGTACAGAAGGGCGAGCTGGTGATGGGCCACGTGGACTGCGATACGGCTCCCTTCCTGTGGAACTACGCGGACCGCTTCACGCTGTTCGACAACTTCTTCGACACGGTGATTGGACCTTCGACCCCGAATGCGATCGCGATGATCGCGGGACAGTCGGGTGAGACGCAGTGGGTGAAGCACCCTGAGCTGGCGAGCAACGTGACCACAACGAACGCACAGCTTCCGGTAACGGCCGACCCTCAGCCCTTCTGGGGATCGTCGCTGGACTTCCTGACTCCTCCGAGCGAGAAGCAGCCTGTCGACAACCCCGGCGGCGTGAGCTCGAACCCGGCGTCGAACCTGACGTTTGCGACCCTGCCGCTGAGCTTCATGGGCAAGGACGTGCAGATTGCGACCTCGTTCGACAACGATCCAACCTTCGACCTGCAGGATGTGCAGCAGGACATCACGAAGATCGCTGGCGAACAGAATGCGCCTGTTTTCTGGGGCTGGTTCCAGGAAGGCTACAACCACGAGCCGACCGACCCGAAGGGGACGATCACGAACTCGGACTACATCGCTCACCACAACGCTCCGCAGTACTTCGGCTACGTGGCGAACAACCCGCATGAGAGCCAGCGCCACCTGAAGGGCCTGGGCGACTTCTACACGGCGTTGAAGTACAACCAGCTTCCTTATGGCGGCGTGTTCTACGTTCGCGGCGGCTACGGAAATCTCGATGGTCTGACTCCGCGTTCGCCCAGCCCGGCTGTTGAAGCGGCGTTCAAGGGCAACGACGACCACCCGGGTTACTCGGACACGCAGATCAGCGAGTCGCTGCTGGCGGACTCGATCAACGCGATTGCGAGCAGCAAGTACTGGCCGGAGAGCGCGATCATCATCACGTATGACGAGACGGATGGTCTGTTCGACCACACGAAGCCGACGATCCGCAGCTGGGACCCGCTGGGCAACGCTCTCGACCAGGGTCCGCGCATTCCGGCGATCGTGATCAGCCCCTACGCGAAGGCGCATGCGATCTCGCACGAGCCGAGTGAGCACGGATCGATCATCCGGTTTATCGATGCGTTGTTCAACCTGACCCCGCTGGCCGACCTGCCGGACGAGGCCGAGGCACGGCTGAAGGGCAAGCAGACGCTGGACCAGAAGTACCTTGGACCCTCGGACGGAACGGGCGCGAACGCTACGCCGTATGTTGGCAATCTGTTCACGGCGTTCGACGACGCTCGTCTGCAGGGTATCGCTCCTCCGCTGCCGGCTTCGTACGCGCTGATTCCGCAGGCGCAGGTAACGACGCTGCCTCACGTTGGAGCGCAGGGTTGCCGCGCGCTTCAGATCACGCCTACGGATGTGGTGGGTGGCGTTGTGATCGACCCGGCTCCGGCAGACTTCAACCCGCGCCCGAGCACGAACCCTGGCCTGCCTACTTCGGGGACATGGCCGACGAACTAACGGTGGTTTGATTGGCGGGGGAGGCTTTGACGGCTCCCCCGACTTTGCCCTCAGCGGCTAAAGCCGCGTTTCTTTCGGAATCTATGCGGCGCGGCTGAAGCCGTGCCCCTAACAAGACCGCAGAGCTTTTAACGAACGAAGCGTGTCCCAACCTGATGTAACCGAGACTGATTTCAATCTAATGCGCCTGTTACTCGCTTCCCTGTTGCTTGCTTCGTCGATTTCGACGGTCGTCTTTGCTGAGTCCCCGACACTGGCCAAGGTGCGTGCCGCAAACTCTCTGAACTGCGGCGTGGACTTTGAAGAGGTGGAGTATTCGACCGCCGATGCGCATGGAAATCACTCGCGGTTCGACCTCGACCTTTGCAAGGCTGTGGCTGTGGCGGTGCTGGGGCCGGGAGCGCACTTTACCGCAGTTCCCTATCGCGCTGAGGCGGATGCGCTGAAGGGGTTGAAGGCGGGCGAGATCGATGTGCTGGCGACGGGATCTGCGAACTACTTGAATACATCGAGTGGAACGTTTGCCTTCTCGAAGCCGGTGTTCTACGACTTTCAGGGCTTCCTGGTGAATAAGTCGATGAACATTCACTCCGCCAAGGACTTTGCGGGGAAGAAGGTCTGCTTCATCGGCGGGACCGAGATCGAGGACCAGGTGCAGGCGTTCATGAAGCGCGAGGGGATCAAGTGGCTTCCCTTCTCTTTCCAGGAAGAGGGCGAGATGGAAGCGGCGTTTGTGACAGGCAACTGCGCGGCGATCACGGCGGATGTGTCGCAGCTTGGGTTCGAGCGGATCGCGTACAAAGGGTTCGCGGCAAAGTGCGAGATCCTGCCGGATGTGGTGGCGAACGACCCGCTGGCGCTGACGACCCGCTCGGGAGATGCGCAGTGGTCGGCGATTGTGGATTGGGTGGCGAATGGGTTGGTCCTGGCGGAACAGTCCGGGGTGACGCAGGCGAACGTGTTGGCGATGAAGAAGAGCTCGGATGACCTGGTGGTGATGCGGCTGCTGGGATCGCAGAAGGGGTATGGGCAGTTCCTGGGGTTGGACGATGCCTGGGCGGCGCATGTGATCGAGGCGGTGGGGAACTACGGGGAGCTGTTCGACCGGACGCTGGGGGCGGGGTCGCCGATGCGGTTGGAGCGTGGGGCGAATAGTTTGTCTACGCGAGGTGGGTTGATGGTGGGGGAGCCGATTCGGTAAGTCGTTTGGGATTGTGGCTAGTCCCACTCATCGCGTGATACAAAGGCGCGATGAATGGGGCACAGGTTTGGGGTGCTCTCTTATTCGATAGGGGTAAGACTTTCTGCGGCTTGGGTGGCTTGTTGGGCTAGTTGGCGGAAGGTGTCGCGGAGCTCGGGAGGCGTGTTGACGACGATGCGGCGGCCGGTGCTGAGGAGCATCGCCGCAAACATCTCTAGGCGGTCGCGGCCGCAGCGTATGCGGGTGCCACCGTTGTGGGGTTCGGAGGCGATACGCCAAGGGGCGAAGTTGCGGTCGGCTTCTTCGAAGGACATGTCGATCCAGACGTCGATCTGATAGTCGGATTGAGCGAAGGGCATGTTCTTCGCAAGGTATCCGCGGGCGTCGAAGCCGGATGGTGGCTCGAAGGTGTTGGGACAGATCTTCAGCTGCGTTGCTCGGTCGAGGCGGAAGGTGCGCATGGCCTTGCGCGCGATGCAGTGGCCGATGAGGTACCAGCGGCCGTCTCCGTGCATGAGGCCGTAGGGTTCGATCTCGCGGGTGGAGATGGTCTTGCTGTGGGCTTCATAGATGAAGCTGAGCCGGTGGCCGGTGCGGATGGCGGAGGCGGCAGCGATCAGGGATTCCACCGAGGTGGGGACGACCCAGGGGCCGGGTTCGATGGCGACGACCTCTTCGATGGCGCGGATGCTCTCGCGAAGGGCTTCGGGAAGGACGCGGCCTAGTTTGGCGAGAGCTCCTTCGGTGGCGGGAGCGAAGGCGGCGAGGCCGATCTGATGCAGGGCGCGGAGTCCGAGGGCCAGGGCGAAGGCTTCTTCGTTGGTGAGGACGAGAGGCGGCAAGCGGAAGCCGGGGCGGAGGCGGTAGGCACCGCCTACCCCGGGCGATGAGTCGATGGGGATGTTGAGGTCCTTGAGGCGGACGATGTAGCGCTGGACGGTGCGCAGGTCTACGTCGAGGCGCTGGGCGAGTTCGGCTCCGCTGACGCGGTCGCGGCCTTGCAGGATCTCGAGGACGGTGAAGACGCGCGTGATGGGGTCGTACATGGGTGTCCTTATGCGGCGGCGGGCGATGCAAAAGCAGATTCTCTTCGGGAATGACAAACAGAGACAAGATCTATTTTGAATGCGATCTGCGACATAGGCTGTCGGGAATGGTTCGTACTCTGACAGTAAGCCAGAACGGCTACGGAGAAGGAACCAATGACAAGCGAAATGACGGTGACGAATGTGATTACAGCGGAAGCCCTGCTCGAGAGTTGGCAGGGCCATAGACGGCTCACGCGGAGGACCATCGAGGCGTTTCCTGACGACAAGTTGTTTGAGTTTTCTGTGGGTGGGATGCGGAGCTTTGGACAGATGGCGCTGGAGATGATCGGTATGGCTGTGCCTACGGTTGAGGGCGTGGCTACTGGTAAGTGGGCCTCGTTTCATGCGGGGAAGCCGGCTTCGAAGAAGGAGCTTTTGGAGCTTTGGGACGCGCAAACGGTGGGGCTCGATGAGAAGTTTCCGACGATTCCAGAGGAGCGGTTTCAGGCGGTAGATAAGGCGTTCGGGCAGTGGGAGATGTCGGGGTTGGCGATCATTCAGTATGCGATCGATAACGAGATCCATCACCGCGGGGAGGGGTATGTGTATCTGCGGGCGCTTGGGATTGAGCCTCCGCATTTTTGGGAGCGGTAGTGGGTGCTGGTGAACGGCCGAAGGTGAAGACGAAATGCGGGGATTCTTCGCCTTCGGCTCACCATGACGGCAGGTCTGAGGGGGCTGGCGAATTGCCGGGTTAGAGCCCATGCTTGCGGAGGATGGTTACCGCGGGCTGAAGCCCGCTGCTACCCCGCTGGGTGTTTCCCACATCTGGCGATGAAACTGCCAGATATGGGGCACCCGGCCAAGACGAAATGCGGGGGTCTCTCCACTGCGCGACGAACGTTGAAACTGTCCGTCGCTTCGGTCGAGATGACGCTTCTGTTGTTCGGTTGAAGTGACGCGTCAGGCAGCGACGACTTCTTTGTCGGCGGGGACTTTGACGGCTTCGCGCTGGCCGGATGAGAGGAGTTTGCGGTGATCGACCATGTTTTGAGCCTGGGCCGCGGGGATCGCCTTTGAGGTGATGAAGCCCTGGATCTCGTCGCAGCCGGCGGCGCGGAGGATCTCAAACTGTTCGGCGGTCTCGACGCCTTCGGCGAGGACCTTGAGCTTGAGGGTGCGGCCCATCTCGATCATGCTCTCGATGAGAGCGCGGCCGGCTTCGGATTGGACGATGTCGCGGACGAAGGAGCGGTCGATCTTGAGGCGTTGAACGGGGAGGTCGCGGAGATAGCTGAGGGAGCTGTATCCGGTGCCGAAGTCGTCGATGGAGAGGTGGACGCCGAGGGCGCGAAGCTGCAGCATGGCTTCGGCGGAACGGCCTCCGTGCTCGACGAGAACGGACTCGGTGAGTTCCAGGTCGAGGAGCTCAGGACGGAGGCCAGAGCGGGCGAGTGTGTCGGTGACAAGCTTGACGAAGTCCGGGCTGGTGAGCTGGACGGGCGAGACGTTCACTGAGATCTTGACGCCGCCGCCCTCAGAAGACTGCCAGCGTGCTGCTTCGTGACATGACTGTTCGAGCACCCATTGGCCGAGCGGAATGATGAGGCCACAACGCTCCGCGACCGGGATGAAGGCGTTAGGGGGAACGACACCGAGGACGGGATCGGTCCAACGCAGCAGGGCCTCGAAGCCGATAAGGGTGCCTTCATTGTTGACGATGGGCTGGTAATGGACGCTGAAGAGGCCGTCATGGACGGCGAGGCGGACCCGGTCTTCGAACTGGAGCTGGCGCATGACTTCGGCGCGCATCTCTTCGTCGAAGAAGAAGTAGTCGTTGCGGCCGCGCTCCTTGACCTTGTAGAGGGCGAGGTCGGCGTGGTGGAAGAGTTCGCTGACGTCGGCGGCTCCGGTGGGGTAGAGGCAGATGCCGATGCTGGCTCCGACGCCAACGACGTGGCTGCCGATGTAGAAGGGCATGTTGACGCTCTCGAGGATGCGTCCGGCGATGGCGGCGGCTTCGGCCTCGTCGGGGCAGTTCTCGAGGATGACGACGAACTCGTCGCCGCCCATGCGGACGAGGGTGTCCTTCTTGCGGATGAGGGGACGGAGGCGTTGGCCGACCTGGATGAGGAGGTCATCGCCGACCTTGTGGCCGAAGCTGTCGTTGACTTCCTTGAAGCGGTCGAGGTCGATGGCGAGGAGAGCGAAGCCGACCCGGCTGGAGGGAGACTCCAGGAGCGAAGTCAGTTCCTGGTGGGCGAGCAGACGGTTGCCCATGCCGGTGAGGGCGTCGTGGTAGGCCTGGTGAATGAGGACCTTCTGCTGGGCGTCGCGGTGAGCTGCTTCGCGGAGGCCGCGGAGGCTTTGGATGCAGGAGGTGATGAGGAAGGCGTCGCAGAAGACGACCCAGAGGACGTGCTCGAGCAGACGCCACTCGCTGGCGATGGCGGAGCCGAAGATGAGCTCGGGGGCGTAGATGCCCATGAGGAGGTGATCGAGGAGGGTGACGACGGTGGCGGTGATGATGATCTGCCAGTCAAGATAGAACGCGAGAAAGGCGAGCGAGCCGAAGACGTGGAAGTGGCTCTCGATGCGGCCGCCGGTGATGTGAATGATGAGGGCGGACATCAGCATCTGGCAGGCGGCGATGGCGTGGCGGGTGGAACGCTTGCCGGGATGCAGATAGGCGAGCAGAACCGGGAGCACGGTGATGAGACCGCCGATGCCGATGGCAGCGATGATGTGGGGATGGAGGGAGGCGGCGTTGCCGTTCCAGGTGCTCGGGCTGATGAAGTAGGCAGCGGCGACAGCGGCGGGCCACTGCAGGCACATGGCGAGCGCGATGAGGCGGTCGGTGCGCTGGCACACCCGATGGTATTCCTGCTGGAATATGATCTGCTCGTCGGTGGAAGGATTGAATTCCGGCGGCGTGATGGAGCTCACTTGGAAGAACCTCCTGAGGTTCGGTTCGAAAGGGCCGCGAGTCCGCAGCCGTATACGGGAGCGTGGGCATCGGGCTGAGAGTTGGCGGCGTTGAGGTTCTGGGCGTTGATGGCTTGTTCGAGCGCGGTGATGCTGCCGTTTTCGCCTTCCATGCCGCGGCCGGCGGTGACTCCGCCAGAGAAGAGGAGACGGCGTGAGCCCTGGGGGTCGGGTGTGGAGTAGAGGAGGACTTCGCCGGAGGTGAGAGCGCCGAGTTTGGCGGCCTGCTCGCCGTTGAGGTCTTCGACGACTTCGGCGTTCAGGGCTTGCTGGGCATCGCGAATGTATGCGGTGTGGCGCCAGTCGAAATCTGAAACGTGGGTTGAGACGGGGGTGGCGGAGCCGGACTGGGACTTCGCTTTATAGAGGAGGAAGGTGACATGGTAGGGCAGCTTCCAGCCGGGAGCGGAGTCTTCGAGCTCCTTGAGGGTGGCGCGGGTACAGCTGCAGAGGGGGTGAATGGCGACGACGAGGAGAGCGGAGCGGCCGTCGTTTTGAGTGAGGCCTTTGGATGCCGAGGTGCTCAGGCGCGTGGGGATGAGGCCGGTTGCGCCGGTGCTCCACTCGAAGGCCATGAGCTTTCGGGTGGCCGGAACCAGGGCGATGAGCCACAGGACGAGGATCACCGGCAGCAGGCGCTGGATTCTGCTCCGGAGGCGAGTTTGGTCGAACATTACCTATCTCCCGCGAAGGCATCTCGCGATCGCTTGAATCGAGGTCAGGCCTGCCGGTGCGGATAGAGAGCTGTGCCCGATGCAACGCGCGCAGCTTGCCTACTCATGTCTCATTCCATCGGCAAACAGATTGATCTTCATGAATATCGCCCCGCCGGGCACGATCGGGAGCATAGGGCTCTTCTTCCCACGGCAGCGGCGCGGTCATGTGACTGACACTACTTTTTCTGCTCACAAGCGCGAGGGCTATACCGCGTAAGTTGCAATTGGAGAAGGAGTTGGGGAGGGTGGCGCTTGGGATTGAAAGGAGCGTTCCTGTGGTACTCCGATCGCCCGATGCGGAAGCGAGCATGGGCGGGAGCAAAGCGGGGATTCTTCCCCTTCGCTGCGCTCAAGGGTCAGAATGACGGCGTCGTGGGGGTTAGGTCTGACGGCGAGTGGAGCGCTCAGAATGACGGCAAGTGGGGAGGGGCGGTATGGGTTAGTGCTTTGCGGCGCGGTACTGCGTGACGTTCGTGGCGTGGTCCTTGAGGGTGGCGGCGAAGCGGCTGTGGCCGTTGGCGTCGGAGACGAAGTAAAGGAAGTCGCTCTTTGCGGGGGAGATGGCGGCGCGGAGGGCGGCTACGCCGGGGCTGCAGATGGGGCCCGGTGGCAGGCCGGGGTGGCGATAGGTGTTGTAGGGGGAGTCGGATTTGAGGTCGGAGGCGTAGATGGTGCCTCGGTAGCGGTTCTCGAGGAGGGCGGCGTAGATCACTGTGGGATCGGTCTGGAGGGGCATGGATTTGGCAAGACGATTCTCGAAGACGCTGGCGACCAAGGGGCGCTCGGAGTCGACGCTGACCTCTTTTTCAATGAGGGAGGCGAGGATGACGATGGTGTTGCTGGCTTTGGGGAGGCCGAGCTGGGTAGTGACCTGGCGGAAGCGGCGAACCATGATGGCGAGCATCTGCTGCGGGGTGGCGTGGCGGGAGAAGTGGTAGGTGTCGGGGAAGAGATAGCCCTCGAGCGAGGTGGCGTGGGGGCTGAGGTCGGCGATGAGCTCAGTGTGCTGGCGGGCGGCGGCGAGGAAGCTGGCTTTGGTGCCGAGGCCGGCGGACTCGACGGCTGCAGCGATGTCGAAGAGGTTGAAGCCTTCGGGGATGGCGACGGTGCGGGTGTAGACGTCGCCCTTGATGAGGCGGGCGTAGACCTCGGCGAGCGGGGCGGGGTGGTCGAAGCGGTACTCGCCGGCCTTGAGGGTGCCGCCTTTCTGGGCGCGCATGAGGTCGAAGGCGTAAGGGCTGCGGATGATGCCGGTCTTCGCTAGTTGCTGGCCGATGGCGGTGCCGGAGGTGCCGGTGGGGATGTCAACGAAGGTCTCGGAGGAGGGGCCGAAGGGGAGATAGAAGAGCCAGGCGAAGGCGGCTGCGGCGAGGAGGGCGAGCAGCAGGAGCGTGGCGAGGGATTTCAAGGGTGGAGGGGCCTCCGTCTCGCTTATTTTAGAACCGCGCGCGGGTACGGATCCGTTATCCCACCTGTCCGCGAGGAACGGATGCGCTGCGAGGATAGACTGGGCGATTTCACCGTGCCAAAAGAAAGTCGTTCAATCTTGTCGACTAGTGCCAAGGGTCACTGGTCTCACCAATAAATTGTAGGCGTTAACGCTTTTATCTCCATCATTTTAGTTGATTTTGCGGATATCTTGTCTTTACTGACGACGCGGACGTCCATCCAGAGCCGTCCTCCGCCACTGCGCACCGAGTAGTCTCCGCAGACGTCGTAAGCCAAACGATCTACCGGCTTTCTGGGTTGAAAAAAGATATCGATATCACAGAACCACCCTCTGGATGAAAGGCGAAGTCATGACTCTTAGCAAAAAGCTTTACGCCGCCTTTGGCGCTGCGCTTGTATTCACATTGATTTTGGGAGTTACTGCCTAGGTTTCGATCACACGTATCGGCGACAACGTCAAGGTGAGCGCGGTTAGCACCCGCAAGCTTGAGATCGCGGGCGAACTGGGGATCCTTGCAAGCGAGATGCTCTCCTCCGAGCGCGGCATCATCGTCCGCACGCTTCTCAAAGATGCCGCCAAGGTCGACCAGTACCACGCCGATTTCCTTAGGGATGCAAACCGCCGCCAGGACCTCTTGAAAGCGGAGAGGGAGCTGGCAACGAGTGACAAAGAAAAGCAGACTATCGAAGCGCTGATCGGGCGGTATGGGGAGAGAATCGAGGCGCACAACAAGCTCTACGCGCTGGCGCGGTCGGGAGATGGAGCGGCGGCCGCGGCCCTGCAGGGCGGCACGCTGCTCCCGATGTCGACGGCGGCCCAGGCGTCGGTCAGCGTTTTACGGAAGGTCGCAACAGACCAGGTAGAGGCGAGCGCTGCCGCAAGTGCTTCTACCGTGACGTTCAGCATCTGGCTGGTGGGCATCATGGTCCTTTTGTCGCTTGCCCTGGGCGCAGTGGTCATCTACATCGTGCGCGACATCAATGACGCCCTGACGCGAACGGTGATCGAACTTTCGGAGGGTGCGGAGCAGATCGCCTCGGCATCGTCGCAGGTGTCGTCGTCAAGCCAATCCCTGGCGCAGGGGGCCTCGCAGCAGGCTGCAAGCCTCGAAGAGACGTCTGCCTCCGCTGAGGAGATCAATTCGATGGCGCAGAAGAACAATGAGAATGCAGGTGCGATGGCCACGCTGGTAGGCGAGTCCAAGGTTGAGTTCGTCAACACAAATCGCGAGCTGAACGAAATGATGGCTGCCATGGACGGGATCAACGATTCGAGCGGCAAGATCGCGAAGATCATCAAGATCATCGACGAGATCGCCTTCCAGACCAATATCCTGGCTTTGAATGCGGCGGTTGAGGCGGCCCGCGCAGGTGAAGCGGGTATGGGTTTCGCGGTGGTTGCCGATGAGGTGCGCAGCCTCGCACAACGCAGCGCGCAGGCGGCCAAGGACACTGCGAGCCTGATTGAGGACTCCGTCGTGAAATCGCAGGCTGGTAAGGAGAAGCTGGTTGGAGTGGTCACCTCCATCCATCGTATTTCGGGAGAATTTACCAGCCTGAGCACGCTCGTCGATGAAGTGAGCCATGGAAGCCAGGAGCAATCCGCCGGTATCGGACAGATTGGCAGGGCGCTCTCTCAAATGGAGAACGTGACCCAGACTACGGCCGCGAGCGCGGAAGAGGGCGCGGCCGCGGCGGAGGAGTTGAACGCGCAGTCGGAGTCCATGAAGGAGCTGACATCACGCCTGAATGAGATGATCGGCGCTACGCTGGGCTCGAGCCTATCGTCTCGACCGAGCCGCATCGCCGCGAATGTAAAGTCAGCGCGGCGCATTCCTGCACCCTTCGCGGGTAAGGTTCGCCCGTTCAGGTCGAAGGCGGCGGGCTCGGCCGAAGCCAGCTTCCCGATGGAGGACAACTTCAGCAGTTTCTAGGAGCTGGTTGAAGAAGGCCGAAATCGGCTTCCAGGCCAGTGGACCGTTAGCGAGCTTCTACGGCGTATCTCAATCACCCGAGAGCGGAACGGAGCATTTCGCTACGATTTCTGAGTCTGTGGCGGAAAGGTTCGAATGGTCGTGGCGGGCGAGCGGGGATGCAGGTTCTTTGACTGCGTCTCTTGCGATGAGGCCCAAGAGTCTTCGTTCAGGATGGCGATTTGGGGTGCGTGGGTAACGGAGGGGAGTCGATCTTTGGCGGCGCTAGTTCTCGGGGCTGCGGGAGTTGGGGAAGAATAGGGAGATAGCGGTGCCGTGGTGGTTGGGGTGGGTGCTCCTTTTGATCGAGATTCGTCCCTTGAGCTTGGCGACCAGCTTCTGAACGACCTACATGCCGAGGCCGGTGTCGGCGAGGGTGATGCGGACGCCGGGGGTTGCTGGATTTGTCCAGTCGAAGGATTCACGGACGCGGATGGTCGCTTTGCGCCTTTGGCTGCTCGCTTCCGCGGCGTTGTTGAGGATGTTGGTGAGGATCTGTTGCAGCTCGCCGAGGGAGCACCAGAGCTCGCAGTTCTCGGAGAGGTCGGTGACGGGGTCGACGGCGGCGATGCTGAGTTTGGGAGCGAGCAGGCGGAGGGTGGAGACGATGACTTCGCCGACCTTCACCATGCGCGGAGGCGCGGGCCGGACGAACTTGAGGGTCTGGTGGCTGATCTCGGAGACGCGTTGTAGTTGTTCGATGGCGTCGTCGAGGAACTGGGCATGCTCGTCTTCGGCGGCGACGCTTCGCGCGAGGTAGATGAGGTTGTAGGCCGCCTCGAGGGGATTATTGATCTCGTGGGCGACGGCGGCGCTTATGCGGCCAGCGATGGCGAGCTTGCGGCGGGTGATCGCCGCAGTAGCCGCTCATGGCGACGGGATGGCCTTCGGGGTCGCGCTGCACCCTGGCCTGGAGGAGGGTTCAACGAAGTTCGCCGTCGGGATGGACGATGCGGTAGTCGGTTTTGACGGTATCGGTCTTTTCGACGGCGCGTTTGATGTCGGCTTCGACGCGGTCCTGGTCGTCGGGATGAAGCTGGCTGCGCCAGACTTCGTAGCTTGCGGTGCCGTTCGGCTCGAGGCCGTGCATGCGATAGAAGCCGGTGGACCATCGCGATTTGTTGGTGGCGACGTCCCACTCGAAGAGGCCAACGTTGGTGCCATCGAGATGGAGATGGAGGCGAGCCTCGTTTTCCAGCAAGAGCTCTCGCGTGAGGTGATCTTCGGCCGGGTTCGGGGCGTTCATCTGGGGCGCTCCGGGGATAGTTTACGAGGAGAGCTGGAGTTAGGAAAGCCGACGGTTTGCTGTGGCGATTCACACGTCAGGACTGCCGGGGTTGTGACGGTCAGGGGCGTTCTGGAGGGTTCCACCTCGCGCTAGAATGGGCGGGAAAGATCGGGCTCAGCCGCAAATTCTGCGTTGGGGGGTCTTATGGTTCGGAGCGTCCTGTCGATCCTTGCTGGAATCGTTGTGCTGACGGTGGCGTCGTTCGCGATGGAGGCGGCACTGAACCCGCTGCTGCTTTGGGGGTTCCCGCAAGCGCTGCCGAACGCCGACGCGCTGCGGACGAACCTGTGGGCCAGGACGCTGATGTTTGCCTATGGCTTTGTCTGCGTGGCCGCGGGAGGGTATGTCGCGGCGCGGATTGCAAGGCGATCGCCGATGCGACATGCGGCGGTGCTGGGAGTGTTGCAGGCGGGTCTTACGGTTGCGGCGATGTTCTCGCCGGAGGGAAGCCATGCTTCGAAGGCGCAGTGGATACTGACTGCGGTGTTGAGCGTACCGGCGGCGTTGGCGGGCGGGGCTCTGGTGAAAGACAGGATCAGAGAAGGGGCGTGACGGTATGGGCGAGGCAGAGATGCGGGCGGCGCTGGATGCGCATTGGCGCGCGTCGGCGGACGGGGATTTAGAGGCGGAGCACGCGATCTATGCCGACGATGCGATCTGCGACTATCCGCAGTCGGGCGAGCGGATCTACGGGCGAAGGAATCTGCAAACGCTGCGGGGACATCATCCGGGGCGACCGTCGGGATTTGAGGTCAGGCGGATCGTGGGACGAGGGGAGCTTTGGGTCACGGAGTACACGATCGTCTACCAGGGCAAGCCGGCCTACACGGTCAGCATCATGGAGTTTCGCAACGGCAAGGTGATGCATGAGACACAGTATTTTGCGGAGCCGTTTGAGGCTCCCGGATGGCGGAGTGAGTGGGTGGGGAAGATGGGGTGAGTGGCATCCCATCGCCGGGCCAGCGCGTGGTCTCCGCTCGATCAGCGAGCGGCAGTTTCGAGCAACGCTGAGTCCGATACAGCGGAGCCAGTCTTCTCCCACAGGTAGATCTCGTGGCCGTCGGGATCTTCGAAGTTCGCAAAGTTGCCGGGCTCGGTCCGGGCCACGCTGCCTTTGATCTGCACTCCGTGATTTGTGAGCTGCCTGATGGCGACCTCTATCGGTTGATCGACGTCGAGACCCAGGATGATGGCTCCTTTGGTCCCGGGCGCCGGGTACTTGGTGGATGCGGGGTGGATGCCGATGGTGAGGCCTTCACCTGCGTTTACTGTTGCCCAGTCGTTGCCAAAACGGTTGGTGAGTCGAAGCCCCAGGACTTCGGTGTAGAAGCGAATGGATCTATCCATGTCCGCTACGATGATGGTTGCATTCCCGCCTGAAATCATGGCTCAATATCCTCCATAGAAATATTGCTCTTGCCAGGATGTTTTTGAGAAGAGCCGGTTAGCAGGTCCACTTTATGAGAGCGAGCGCAATCTGGCCTGAGATCAAGCTGGATCGTGAGGCGGGGGCTTCGACCTTACGCCACCAGATCGGGCAGCAACTCAGCCGGGCCATCCGCGACGGCAGGCTGGCTTATGGGGTTCGCTTGCCTTCATCCCGCCTGATGGCCAGAGTGCTCACGGTGTCGCGTGGAACCGTGGTGGAGGCTTATGAAGGCTTGCTGGAGCTGGGGTTGATTGTTGCCGTTCCGGGAAGCGGGATGCGCGTCGTCCACCCTTCGCCCCGAGTGCCGGATCTGGGCAATCTGAAGCGAGCTGCGGCTGCGGCGCACTATCCGGCCCGGGTCTGTGTCTTCGATGACCTGGACGGCACACCGCTCTACCTGAATGTGCTGCGCTAGGGCCGGCAGTGGCTCTGGTCGCGAGGATGTTGCTGATTCGGCGGGTGGCTGGATTTTAGAGAGCGGGTGTGGCGAGTTCGCGGGCTGCCGGGAGTGAGCCGAAGGCTTCGGCGCGGTCTTTGCCGGAGCGTTTGGCGATGTACATGGCTTCGTCGGCGTGGGAGAGGAGCTGCTCCCAGGAAGCGCAATCGCTGGTTGCGCTGGCGACGCCAAGGCTGGCAGTGAGCGGCAAGGGGCCGTGCTCGACGTTCTGGAGTGCGCGGCGGAAGCGTGCGGCGAAGTCGACGGCGCCGTGGAGGTCGGTGTGTGGCAGAAGGACACCGAACTCCTCGCCTCCCATGCGGGCGGCGAGATCGCTTACGCGGAGGCAGGCTTTCAGCACCTGCCCGATGAGGACCAGGGCTTCGTCTCCGGCGGCGTGGCCGTGGCGGTCGTTTCTCTGCTTGAAGTTGTCGATGTCCATGAGGAGGATGGAGAAGGGGCTGCGATGACGCTTCCAGTGGGCGAACTCTGCCTCGGCGCGGGAGCTGAAGACGCGCCGGGTGGAGACGCCGGTGAGGAAGTCGGTGGCAGCGATGAGCTCGAGCTCGGCCTGCTTCTGGATGAGGGCCTTTTGCTTCAGGCGGAGGTCGATGCGTGCCTGGACCTGCTCGCTGAGGATGCGGAGAGCTTCTTTCTGATCGGTGGTGAGCTGGCGGGGAACGGTGTCGATGACGCAGAGGGTACCGATGGCCGCGCCGCATGGGGCGTGGATGGGGATGCCAGCGTAGAAGCGGAAGTGCGGGGTGCCGGTGACGAGAGCGTTCCCGGAGAAGCGATGGTCGGCGGTGGCGTCCTCCACAAGGAAGAGGCCAGTCTGCTCGATGGCGTGGGAGCAGAAGGAGACGTTGCGGTGGGTCTCACGGTCGGTGAGGCCGATGGCGGCCTTGAACCACTGGCGGTCTTTGTCGATCAGCGTGACGGTGCTGATGGGAGTTCCGCAGATGGCGGACGCGAGGCAGACGAGGTCGTCGAACTCTTTTTCTTCGGCGGTGTCGAGCAGGTCGAGCTCGAAGAGAGCTGCAAGGCGATCTTGTTCGGTCATGCGTCGTACGTCCTTGCGGTGTGGCGATGGGGCGGCGAGAGTTATAGGGCTTCCTTTGTTGATATCTGCAGGATATCAAGCGGTGACAGGGGACTTTATACGGCTTTTGTGCAAGGAGGATGATGCTTTGGGTGCGGCGGTGGACGCGTTATGCAGAGCCGCGGTTACCCAGCTTCGTACGTCTCACCCATCCTCGCAACAACGCGAGGATGGATGGGGCTAAAGCCCGGATTGCCGAGAAGTCGCTTGCGGCACGGCAGAAGCCGTGCCCTTAAGCAGGACCGGGCTTTGTAGCGACATACACGGACGGCTGATTTCCGCCGCATTCTTAACCCTTCATGCTCTTGGCAATCCGCTCGATCGCGTGGTGCGCGGACAATACGGCGCCCTCCTGCCATCCCACCAGGTGCGAGAGGTGATCTCCTGCAAAGTAGGTTCGGCCCTCCGGCGTTTCCAGCTGGGCGTAAGCCGAATTGCTCGACTGCAGATGATTGTTCGCGAAGCACCCGATCGAGTACGGGATGTTGCTCCACTGGATGTACATCGGCTTGGTCAGGAGGTGTCCCTTGCCGGGATGCAGTGTTTCTACGGCGGTGCGCGATGCAGCAAACTTCGCTTCCATCGTTGGGAGTGCGCCGAACGCGGTGGGCTTGAACGTGTTTGTTCCGCCCATGCCGAGGCCGCCTACGTCCTCCCGCTCGGAGTTGAAGCCGGCGACGACGACGCCTGTGGGCGAAAACATCTTCGCGCTTGGATACCAGACGAGATCGACCGTGTCCTTGAGGAACGAGATGCCGCCGTAGATGCGGTTTTCTGTCTCCCAGAAACGCGGCGACTCCCAGGCGATCTTGTAGAGCGCTGTCATTGGCATGCCGGAGAAGGCCTGTTGCGTTGCTGCTGAGAAGTTGTTCTTCGTCTTCGCCAGCACCGGGATCGGCATGGTGCAGATGCAGAAGTCGCCGCTTATGGTCTTCGTTGTTCCGCCTTGCGTGTAGGCGACGGCGACGCCACTTGCGGAGGTCTTGATCTCGGTTACCGGCGAGTTGTACTGGATCATCTCCGGCGGCAGGGCTTTGGCGAATCCATAGGGGATGCGGTCCATGCCGCCTACCGGCTGGAACATCGTCGCCTGCCAGTCAATCTGCTCCTCATAGAACTCGCCCTTGGAGAAGTCGGCGGCCAGCAGATCCGCGAGCGGCAAGGGCTGGTTGAGGGTCGACTTGTGCGGGCCTGCGCCACGGTTGCTTACAAAGCCCGCGCGGCTTGTGCCCGTGTACTTGCCATCATCGAGATCGCCAAAGCCCGCCAGGAACTCCAGCATCTGCGATTGCTCGGCGGCGGTGAGGTCTTCATCGAGCGCATGTTTGTTCACGGCCTTTGAGAGCAGCTCCGCGATGTAGCCGCGCGTGTCATGCACGACCTGCCGCTCCAGCACGGGCTTGCCGCCGTTGATCTTCGGCGACTGCATGAGCGCGGAGCGGGAGAAGTTCACCTCGACCTCGAGCGGCACGCCCAGCTTTGTGCAGTAGTCGAGCAGATGGGTGTGGATCGAAGGAATGCGCGCTGGTCCTGCATTGAGGTAGCCGCCATCGCTCCATGAACAGGATTGTTTCGTGCCATCGATGAACTCGACGGTCGATCCCTCGCGCACCGTCCACGATCTTCCCCCTGGGCGGTCCCGGGCCTCGAGGATGGTGCATTCGAAGCCAGCCTTCGTGAGCTCCAGCGCCGAGGTGAGTCCGGCGATGCCTGCTCCCAGGATGACCACCTTCTTGCCCTTGCCGAAGTCCGCCGCGAGCTCAGGCAGCGGCGAAGCGCCTGAAGCCGGAGTAAGTCCAAGCGCGTGCATGGCCGAGAATGCGGCGGAGTAGCCGCCGATCTGCGCTACGCGCTGAAGAAAGACACGTCGGGTAAGGCTCATAAGGATGGGCTCCGCAATGCGCGTATCTAGGATTTTTGGAAAAGCCAGAGACAGAACGAAAACCGGACCGCAGCGGCTAAAGTCGGATTGGAAATAGACCGTTTACCGCACGGCTAAAGCCGTGCCCTTAAGCAAAACCGAGTATTTCAACAGGCTTCCAAGTTGTGGGTGAACAAGCTTAGTGTCCCGTTAACCACCCATTCACGCAAGCCTTTTACGGCTGTGCGTAGTATCCCCAGCGCGTTCGCGCGACAGCTCCTGGTTTCGCCACCTTCACCTCGAGCCGGTGGTACTCATCGGGAGCTTCTGCCGGCTTCGGCTCGAACGAGATCTCGTAGAAGCTCCTGGTGTCGTCGACCGCCTTTTCGATCAGGCCCGCGACATCGCCGCTGGCTCCGAGCACGAGGCCTCCGCTCTGGGTCGCGAGTACCTGCAGCGACAGCTCTCCCGGGGTGGCCTGGCTCGGCTTCGCCGCGGGCTTCAGGTACTGCTGATAGGACTGCGACTGAAAGACACTCTCCGAGCTACCCAGCGGATCGATGCAGTAGAGCGTGACCCTCGCCTGCCGAAGCATCTCCGAGATCGACGCGATCTGGTGATAGAGCTCCTGCTGCTGCCTGTCGCTGAGGTACATCGCAGGGCCGGAGAAGACCGGCCATCCGGGCGAGACCCATAGCAGCAGCTTGCGCCCCGGCCTCTGCCGCATCTGCGCGACCAGACCGCTCAGGGCACGCAGCGACAGCTCCACGCGTTCCTCGCCACCATGAAAGCCCGGCAGCATGTGGTTCGCGCGGACGGACGGCAGATACCTGTCCAGGGCCTCCTTCAAGCCCTTGCCGTCTGTCGAAGGCTCCGGCTGTATGTGGATGCCCTTCTCGGTCAGCACTCCCATCGTGGTCGGATAGGTCATCTTCCCATCACGCGCAAGCAGAAACTTGTCCAGCTCCGGGCGCTCCCTCGACATGGTGATCTCCTGCGAGTTCATCACGTCGATCAGGAGTACGACCTCGGTGGGCGCGACGGTGCCATCGATCGCGGAGAACGTCGTGATCGCCTGCGGAGCCTTGTTGTTGAGAAGAGAAAAGTCCGGCTGCTGTAGGCCGGTCACGGGCTCGCCATGCGCCAAGGTGACTTCAACATTGAGATACATCCGTGCCGGAGGTACCGGCGAAGGGGCTACGCCCGCCTGCCCGAATCCCGACACGGCATAGAGAAGCACCGCCACCACCCGAACGCGTGACACGAACCCAGACATGATCGCTCCCATTGCTCTGCAAGGTCGTTGAGAATGTTTTCGATCATACCTAACTCTCTTGGTCCTTACTTCACTGCTGCCTGCCAGCAGAACTGGAACCCGATCACCATCAGCCAGAGCGACAGAGCAAAGCGCAACTTGCGGTTCGGGATCTTCGGCGCCGCTCCGCTGCCAACGATGCCGCCGACCACTCCGCCAATCGCCATCTTGAGGAGCAACGCTCCGGCATACTGGCCACCGAAGAGATGCACGCCGGTTCCGACCAGAGCGATGCACAGCCCGAAGGCTAGATCGGTTCCGACTACCTGGGCCGCGGTGAGCGAGGTGAGGCTAAGCAGCGCTACCGTTCCCAGCGCTCCCGCGCCTGAGGACGAGAAGCCAACCTCCGCGCCTATGGGGAACATGATGGCTGCGATGGTCTTCTTTCTTACGGGCTCCTCAACGCTTCCTGGCTCCGCGGGCCGGGTAATCGCCGCCGGCTTGAAGTGCCGGAAGAGATGCCATCCCGAGGTGAACATGATGATCAGGCCGAGCGCGAAGTACAGCGCTGCCTTCGGGCCATGCTGCGCCACATGCTTGAAGAAGATCGACCCGAGGATCACTCCGGGCAGACCGCCCAGCAGCATCACGCCGAGCACGCGGTAGTTGACCTGTCGCCGAGCCACCTGTACCGGCACGACGATGAGTTTCACGATCGCCGAGTAAGCCAGTGCGGTGCTCACTGCGATCTCCACGGGCACATGCAGAAACAGGATGAGCATCGGAGCGGTGATGACGCCCGCGCCTACCCCGCTCAAAGCAATTACTACCGCGATACCGAAACCGATCAGGTAATCCATACGCCACTCTTTCAGTTACAAATTGCAACCCGCTCAAAAAGACACAGGAGCTCCACGCTCTAAGCTGAAGGGCCAAAAAGCAGATTCCCTTCGGGAATGACAAACCAAGTGGAACAAGCAAATACACAAGCGGTGGGGAAGGTTTTACGTTCCCACCCATCGCAAAAGGCAAGAACGCGATGGATGGGGCACCCGGAGTTTCTTCAACCGGACTGAATTCTTCACCCGGCCTGAATGTGAATCCCGCACTCCTGCTTCTGGCCGCCCCATCTGCCTGACCGCGGATCGTTCGGGTCCGTCGGCAGGCTGGTACATGGCTCGCATCCGATGCTCGAATATCCCTTGTCGTAGAGCTTCAAGAGCGGAATCTCATGCACTCGCGCGTAGTGCCAGACATCCTTCGCCGTCCACTCCGTGAGCGGGCTGATCTTGCGGATCGTCTTTGTGGAAGGGAGAGCAAAGTCTTCCACTTCCTTTAGCGCTGCGCGGCTCTTGGCCTGCTCGCGGCGAAGGCCGGTGAACCAGAGGCCATATCCTTCGAGCGCTGCGAAGAGTGGCTTCACCTTACGCATGCCGCAGCACTTGCTGGGCTCGGTCTGGTTCAGGATTCCGAACTGCGACTCCTGTTCGGCGACGGTCAGCTCGGGCATGAGGTTGATGAGGTTCAGCCCCCACTCGGCAGCCATGCGGTCGCGGTACTCATAGACCTCTGCGAAGTGGTAGCCGGTATCGAGAAACACTACGGGCACATTGGGCAGGAGACGCCGCACCATGTGCAGCACAATCATGTCCTCGGCCTGGAAGCTGTTGGTCACGCAGGCATCCTGCGGCAGATTCACAAGCTCGTCGTGCACCAGGCGCTCCGCGTTGAAGATCTTCTCTTCTGTGCCGATCACGCGTGGTGCTGTAGACGCTTCAAGAACTTCGCTCATTCGTCTCCTTCCTTCGGCGCACTGAACGGAGAGAGATTTAACCGCTCCAGCAGCTCCCCTTCCGTCATCTCCAGCGCATCGATCGCACTGTCCTCCACCACCGCCAGTCCTTCGATCAAGACCACCACGCCAGCCGCCAGAAGAGCCTGCAAAACGCGTGGGGTCTTTACCTTCGTCCGCACCACCGGCACATCCTCGGCCAGCAGCGCAAGCTCCATAGCGTCCGCGCGCTCCTCCGGTACGAAGACCAGCGCTGGCTTATGCTTCGCGCGCCAGTGGTCGCCGGTGACGCCGCGCCGGATCATGCCGGCGGCCACGGTCGCATTCGTAGCGGGGTCGACGAGGATGAAGTTTCCCGTCGCTCGGTTTTCCGTGTACGCGTCGAAGAAGAGCGGGCGCGTGACATGCACCTCCACTACGCCCACATCGTTCATGCCGAGCGAGGGCACGGCCTCATGCTCGAGGGTCTCGATGTTGTTGCGATAGAGCACCTGCGTGACTTGCGCACTGACGGTCTGCGGCCCGTGTTTCAGCAGGTACGGCTTATGCGTCTCGAGCCGCGCTCCGTCGAACCAGACGACAGCGGCTTCAATCGCCGTCGCGTGTTGCGGCTGCGCGTCTGGAGTGACGATGAGGTCGCCACGGCTGATGTCGAGCTCGTCTTCGAGCGTGAGGGCGATGGACAGAGGAGCGCGGGCTTCGTCGAGATCGCCATCGAAGGTAGTGATGGAGGCGACGCGGCTGCGACGGCCTGAAGGCAGCGCCACAATCTCGTCGCCTTTGCGAATCACGCCGGCGGCGATCTGTCCCGCGAAGCCGCGATAGTTCTGGTCGGGGCGGATGACGCGTTGCACAGGCAGGCGGAAGCCGACCGTTGATTGGTTCGCGCCGACGGGGACCTCTTCGAGGTGTTCGAGCAGCGTAGGCCCGTCGTACCAGGGCATGTTTACGCTGCGATCGACGACGTTATCGCCTACGAGCGCGCTGACCGGGATTACCGTCAAGAGGCCGGGTGCTCCGTGGCTCGAAGCTGAGAGATCGGCTTCGTTATTCGCTGCGGCGAACGAGCGTCCTACCAGCTCGCGCAGATCCTTTTCGATGTCGCGATAGACCTGCTCCGAGTAGTCGACGAGGTCCATCTTGTTCACCGCCGCGACGATGTGTCGAATGCCTAGCAGCGAGGAGATAAAGGCGTGACGGCGCGACTGGGTAAGGATCCCCTTGCGGGCGTCGATCAGGATGATCGCGAGGTCCGCGGTTGAAGCTCCCGTGGCCATATTGCGGGTGTACTGCTCATGCCCCGGCGTGTCCGCGATGATGAACTTGCGCCGCTGGGTCGAGAAGTAGCGATAGGCGACGTCGATGGTGATGCCCTGCTCGCGCTCCGCGCGCAGACCGTCGGTGAGCAGGGCGAAGTCGATGCCGCTGTTTGTCGATCCGGTGCTGGAAGTGGCAACCCCGGTGACAGCACGGACCTGGTCCTCGTAGACGTTGCGCGAGTCGTAGAGCAGTCGGCCGATGAGGGTCGACTTGCCGTCATCCACGCTCCCTGCGGTGCTGAAGCGAAGGAGGTCCTTCGCCTGCTCGGCGTGGAGGAACTCTTCGATGGCGAAGTCGGGGCTTAGGTCTTCCGTCACGTCTTCCAGGACTCCTTCTAGGGATGGCATTGGGGACTCCGGTGGGACGGGGTCGCGGTGTACGTCCCACCCATGACGATGAAGCCGTCATGGATGGGGCACCCCGACTTTTGAGGTTGTGCGGTCCAGCATCTGAGAAGCGAGATGTGCGGCCCCCAGGTTCTTGTGGTGAGGGTTGGCATTAGAAGTAGCCCTCCCGCTTCTTAATCTCCATGGATCCATCGGTGTCGTGGTCGATGACGCGATTCGCACGCTCCGAGGAGCGGAAGCCCACGAGCTCCGCAATGATCTTCGGGATCGTGTCCGCGTCGGAACGGATCGCTCCGGTGCAAGGGCTGCAGCCGAGCGAACGAAGGCGCGACTTGACCCACTGGACCTCGCCGGGCAGGGCCTTTACGAAGCTCTGCTCGACAGGGATCAGGGAGTCGCCGCGCACGATCATCTCGCGTTCTTTTGCGAAGTAAAGAGGCACAATCGGGATGTTTTCGAGCAGGATGTAGTGCCAAATGTCGAGCTCCGTCCAGTTCGAGAGCGGAAAGACCCGGATGCTCTCGCCGGGCGAGATCCTTGCGTTGTAAAGATTCCAGACCTCGGGACGCTGATTCTTGGGGTCCCACTGGCCGACTTTATCGCGGAAGGAGAAGATGCGTTCCTTGGCGCGGGACTTCTCTTCGTCGCGGCGAGCGCCGCCAAATGCTGCGTCGTAGCCGTAGTTACGAAGGCCGTCGAGAAGCGCCGTGGTCTTCAGCAGACCGCAGCACCGCTGGGTTCCCAGGGCTACCGGGTTTGCGCCGTCGAGAATGGCCTGCTCGTTGCGCCAGACCTTCAGGTCGAGGCCAAGCTCGCGCGTCAGGTTGTCGCGAAACTCGATCATCTCGTGGAACTTGTAGCCGGTATCGACGTGCAGCAGAGGGAACGGAATCGGACCGGGGAAGAAGGCCTTCTGCGCCAGCCGCAGCATGACGGAGGAGTCCTTGCCGATGGAGTAGAGCATTACGGGCTTCTGAAACTCGGCGGCCACCTCGCGGAAGATCTGGATGCTCTCCGCCTCGAGAAGCTGGAGATGGCTTAAACGCGGGGCGCCGGTATTCACCGCGTCTTCAGCCGCTCGTTCTTCAAACGTAGAAACCGACATACTCACACCTGATTCAGATTTTTTAGAAGGCAAGACGAAAAACCCACGCTGGGTGTGCGTGGGTGCGATACATCGAGGTTGTTGCGATAAGGAGGAAGACTATCGACAACACTCACACCCACGCGCGTAGGCCATACAGCAACAGAAGCTGCGGCACATGCGACAAGCGGTGGTGGAGGTTGAAATCATCTGTATCTAGCCTGTGGGAATGCAGCCTATTTGTCAAACACCTGGGCTTCGGCTGACGGCTCGGCATAGTAGCCAGTTCGCGTCCGCGCGATCAGGCCGGGCTTGTCGACCCGCACATCCAACCGGTGATATTCGTCGGGATGCTCCCCCGGAGCTGCCGCAAACGAGATCTGGTAGTAGGCATTCGTGTCGCGTGTGGCCTGCTGAAGCATGGCGGTGATGTCGTTGTCCGAGGTCAAGGCAAGGCCTCCCGTCTGGGTCGCCAGCACCTGCAATCCCAGGTCTCCGAGATTGGCCTGACTGGGCTTCGATACCCCGTTCAGGAAGGTCTTGTAATAGTCGGCGCGCACAAGGCTTTCGCCAGTCCCGACCGGATTGATGTTGTAAAGCGTAATACGCGCCTGTCGCAGGCGAGTCGAGAGCGCAACGACCTGCCCAAAGAGCCGCTGCTGCTGTTTGTTATCCAACTGAACTCCCGGTCCCGATAAAAGCGGCCATCCCGGCGAGACCCACAGGATGATCTTCCGCCCCGGCCTTGTCTCCTCGCGTGCGATCAGGCCATCCAACGCCTTCAGAGAGAGATCGAGCCTGTCCTCCGCTCCGTAAAATCCTGTGCTGCGCCCGATCGTGCGAAGACCAATCGCATCATGGTCGAGCGCCTCCTTCAGCGCTTTACCGTCCCGCGAGCTCCCCTGCTGAATCTCTGTTCCCTTATCGGTAAGCACCGCCAGGGTCATCGGATGCGTGAGTTCTCCGCCATCCGCGAGCAGGAACTTGTCGATCCGCTCTCTCTCGTAAGCCACCGTGTCATAGCGTGCGTTCACCGCGTCGACGACCAGGATCACCTCAATCGGTGCCTGTGGCCCGGCTAGTGCGGTGAAGGATGTGACAGGCCGCGAGATCTTGTTATCCAGAA
This sequence comes from Granulicella aggregans, assembly GCF_025685565.1. NCBI lineage: Bacteria > Pseudomonadati > Acidobacteriota > Terriglobia > Terriglobales > Acidobacteriaceae > Granulicella > Granulicella aggregans. The sequence continues at coordinate 861,200 of NZ_JAGSYE010000001.1, read as the reverse complement.
CCACGAAGTCCTGTTGCTGAAGGCCTGGGACAGGCACACCAGACTTCGGTGTCACCACGACATCGAGCGAGATGGTATCCGCGGATTCCGCCCGTAGAGGCACAGCCTGTTGCGCAGAACTTGCTGCACCGCATAAGAGAAGAGAAACCAAGGCCAACCGTTGATCGAGTCGCATCACTTTTCCTGCTTTCCCTGTCCCTGTCTATAGGATGCCGTGTGGCCTGTCACTGCTTCACATTCTGCGGGATTGAGACTGAAAAAGCTTGCCGGAAGAGGTAGAGACGGAAGGAAAGCTGTACCTCAGCGGCTAAAGCCGCATGGCGAATCGGTCGGTAAGGGCACTGCTGAAGCCGTGCCCTTAAGCAAGGCCGGGTATTGCAATCAGGACATAAAGAGTCATTGAAAGACTTAGAGACAGAACAAAAGCGTCCCTTAGCGGCTGAAGCCGTGCCCTTAAGCACAACCGGGATTGCAACACGCTCCCTGACGCCCCGAACTTACAAACACGCTCCCACGGGGCTTATGAGCAAGCTCCTGCCCTTGAGCCTTCAACAAGCTCATAGACTCCCAGCTTCAGAATTTGACCCCGGATCAAATCCCCGTTACGCTCAAAAAAGCATGCACATTCGCTCTACCGTCGCCCTGTGTTGTCACTCCTGTCGCTTCTGTTGCGACAGCTCAGTGGCCGCGTCGGTCTGAATCCTGCTCTCCCGCTTCGCGCTTTATCCAGAAAGATAGCGAAGCCATAAGCTTAGGAAACATACAAACCCACGCAGCCGCCACCTCAGGCGATGCGTGGGTTTTCTGATTTAATTCCCCATCAACCGCCTGAGAGAAGCACCGGCCAGATCGCACCCTCTCAGGAGTCCACATTGAATACCCGCACCGCACTGTTCGCACTGCTTCTCTCGCCTGCCGCTATATGCGCCCCTCTGCACGCCCAGGTGGTGGGAGGCTCGATCTCAGGCACCGTGTCTGATTCGACCGGCTCGCGCATCGCCGCAGCGACGGTTGTGATTCACAACGAAGAGACCGGCACCGAGCGCCGTCTGCTTACCGGAGCGGACGGCCGGTATGCGGCACCGTCGCTGGCCATCGGCAGCTACGAGATCACCGTTACCGACGCAGGATTTGCCGATGAACATCGCAAACACGTCGAGCTGGTCGTCGGCCAAAGCACTACCCTTGACCTCACCCTTCGGCCCGCCGGAGCTTCGGAAAACATAAGTGTCGACGCCGCAGGCACGACGGTCAACACCAGCACCGAGCAGACCTCCGGCCTGGTCGATGAGCGCCAGGTGAAGCAGCTTCCGCTGAACGGTCGCAGCTACGACCAGCTCATCACGCTGAACCCGGCTACCGTGAACTACACCGGCCAGCGGTCGGGATCGATCGGCACTTCGAACTCGTCGGTGGGCAATATGTTCGCCATCTCGGGACGGCGTCCGCAGGACAATCTCTTCCTGCTCAACGGTATTGAGTACACCGGAGCTTCGCTGATCAACGTCACCCCGGGCGGCACCAGCGGGCAGCTATTGGGAGTCGATGCGGTGCGCGAGTTCAACGTCGTCTCCGACACATACTCCGCCAGCTACGGCAAGCGCCAGGGGGCGCAGATCTCAATCGTAACCGCCAGCGGCACAAATAAGATCCACGGCGGAGCGTACGAGTTCATCCGCAACTCGGCGCTGGACGCGCGGAATTATTTTGATCAAGCGAATGGGGCGAGAAGGCTTCCTGAGTTTCAGCGCAACAACTACGGCGCATCGCTTGGCGGCCCGATCAAGCACGACAAGCTGTTTCTCTTTGGCAACTACGAGGGCTACCGCCAGAACCTTGGCCTCTCGGATGTCACGCTGGTGCCTGACAATAACGCCCGCCAAGGACTCGTGCCGAACGCCAAGACGGGCGCGCTGACGAACGTCGGTGTCGCGCCGGGTGTGGCCGCGCTGCTTGATCTTTGGCCCGTCGCCAACGGGCCTGAACTTACCTCGGGCGGTCTTCCTACCGGCATCGCGCAGGCGTTCTCGAGTCCCATTCAGCACATTCGCGAAGACTTCGGCACCGCCCGCTTCGACGCCAACATCACACCCAGCGATCTGCTCTTCGCGGTGTACACGATCGACGATTCCACGGCGAACACCCCGACCCAGAACCCGTACTCGCTCATCAACGAAGACCTCCGCGAGCAAGTCCTGAGCGTGCAGGAACAGCACGTCTTTTCGCCACGGCTGCTGAATACGGCGCGCGTCGGATTTTCGCGCGCGAGCTTTTTCTTCCTTGGCGCATCCACGCCGCTTGGCGGTGCGGACGTTCCCGGATGGGTTGCGGGCAAGCCTGTGGGTGCGATTGTGATCGCGGGCAGCACCGCTTCGAACGGGTCATCGCAGATCACGGGAGCCGGCGCGAACGTCGGCTCGGACAACGCGACCACGCGCAACCTGTTCACCTTCGACGACCACATCTACTACACGCTTGGGCGGCACCAGATTGAAGCAGGGGGATGGATTCAGCGGCTGCAGTCAAACGACAACCTGGCCCAGAACCAGGACGGCCAAGCTTCGTTCGCAAGCCTCACAACGTTCCTGCAAGGGACGGTGAAGACCTTCACGGTCGTTCCTAACCCGACGGAGCTTGGATGGCGCTCGTGGATGGGTGCGGGCTATCTCGAAGACACGGTCCATCTGTTGCCTAACCTCGAGCTTCGCGCGGGTATCCGCTTCGAGTCCACGAACGGCTTCAACGAGTCGCAGGGGCGGGCGAGCGTCTACGGATTCACCAACGGCATCATCAACACCACACCGACGACGGGCTCTGCGGCGTTGACGGACAACCGCGCGAAGTTTCTGCCTGAGCCCCGCGTCGGCCTGGCGTGGGACCCGTTCAAGAATGGCGAGACCTCCATCCGGGCAGGCTTCGGGCTGCACCACTCGCTGCTCGATAACCTCGACTACCGGCTAGACCAGTCCGCGCCGTTCAACACCACGCTGTCGCAGTCGAACGTTGCGGTCTCGTCGTTGAACTTCACGGCCGCCTCGCAGCCCAGTGCGAGCACGCTCATCTCGCCTTCGAACGTGCAGCCCAATATCGACACGCCCGCCGTGGTGAATTGGAATTTGAGAGTGGAGCAGAAGGTGGCCGCTCACACGTCGCTTACTGTGGGCTATATCGGATCGCATGGGTATCACCAGGTGCTCTCCGGCGACCAGAACGAGCCTGCGTTTGTCACCTGCCCCAACGCTGCCTGCCCGAATGGAGTGGCCGCAGGAACGATCTTCTATCCGACGACTACGAAGGCGAATCCGCTGGTCGCGAACACTACTTCGTGGTTCTCGACGGGCATCTCGAACTATCACGCTCTTGAAGTCGACCTGAAGCGCAGCTTCGCGAACGGCCTGCAGTTCCGCGGTACTTACACCTGGTCGCGAAATCTCGACAATGGCTCGGCGTGGAACACCAGCGTCTCTGCCAACACGCCGGCCTATGTCTCGGTGCCTACGCTGACCAGCCTCGACTACGGGCGCGCTGCTACGGACATCAACCACATCGCCGCGATCAACGGCACCTATGATCTGCCCTTCGGCCGCAACCACCGGTTTGCCTCGAACCTTGCTCCGACGCTGGACAAGGCGGCATCGGGATGGACGGTGAGTGCCATCGCCGACCTGCAATCGGGCTTCCCTTTCAGCCCGCAGCTTGGCTATAACCCAACGGGATCAGGCGACACGAGGAACCCGGTGAGGCCGGACATCAACCCCGATTACCACGGCAATCTGTATCCGAAGAAGGTTGGCGAGTGGTTCGACCCTGCGGCCTTCCTTGCTCCCGTTTCGACGCTCTCTTCAAAGACCGGTGCCATCACTGGCGGAGCGGTTGGCAACCTGGGCCGCGACACTCTCACCGGCCCTGGTCTTGCCGAGCTGGACTTGTCGCTGCTCAAGTCGACCCACATCAGTGAGCGCTATAACCTGCAGTTCCGGTCGGAGTTCTTCAACGTCCTGAACCATACGAACTTTACGACTCCGAACGCGATCACGTTTGCCTCTGCGCCGACGCTTGTGGCGGGCACTTACACCGCTCCCAGCGTCTCGCCTACGGCGGGGGTTATTACGGCTACCGCTACGACTTCGCGGCAGATCCAGTTTGGGTTGAAGCTCGTGTTCTAGAGGCTGGTTGAGAACGGAACGAAAGCACACCTCAGCGGCTAAAGCCGCATGGCAGACCGGCCGGTTACGGCACGGCTGAAGCCGTGCCCTTAAGCAAGACCCTGTTTTACAGGAAGGTTCTGGTGTCGGGTCTCAGGGTTGCGTGGTGTAGATTTGCCGCGATCTGATTTGGCGCGGGATGGGAAGAACAGGCCACGGCGAAGGCGAAATGCGGGGATTCTTCGCTTCGCTCAGAATGATGGCGATGGGAGAGGTTACGGTACGGCTGAAGGCTTGGCCTTAAGCAGATTGGGTATTCCTTCACATTTGGAGGTACGGCTAAAGGTTTTGCCATTCGGGCCGATACCTCCCTAGTCAGCCATTTCGGAGCCCTCCTATGTCTCTCACCATTGATTCCTCGTACTCCTCGCTTCTCCAATCGAGCGTGAACGCACAGCTTGTGGCGAACGTCGCCTCGTCGAGCAACACAGCGGAGACCAACTCAATTGGCGCCATTACCACCGCCGCCCTGGGCGGACCCTCTACCTCGGGTCTGACCAGCTTGGGCAGCGACCTGGCCACGCTGTTCAAAGACCTGGCCGCAAATGACACCTCTGCCGCGCAGACCGACCTGACCCAGTTGGAGAAGGACCTCGAGGTATCGAGCACCTCGAGCAGTACGAGCTCCACGCCGCTGCAGACACTCTTCGCTTCGCTCTCGAGTTCGATCTCGTCCGGCGACACCACCAGCGCGATCAATACCCTGGCCAGCTTCTTCCTCCAGGGTGGGAGCTCCACTGGGAACGTCGTCAATACCACCGCATAAGACGAGTGGGATTCACTCTACGAAACGAGTTACGCCCGCGCCAGTTCCGCTTGTTGCGAGTATGCCGTTACCCGGTTTCGAGTCCGCTTGCTGAGGTAAAGGGCGCTGTCGGCTTGCGCCATGAGCTGCTCGATATCCAGATCTCCACTCGCATGGACTGCGGCTCCCACGCTCATCGTAACTACACCGAATGGGCTTGCGCCGTGCTCAATACCCACCGACCGTAGCACCGACAGCATGGCTTCAGATACGCGCAGCGCATCCTGCAACCCGGCACCGACCAGCACTACGGTGAACTCTTCTCCACCGAGTCGCGCTGCGATGTCGTTGGTGCGGGTCGCATGCGAGCGCAGCACCTGGGCTACCTGGGTCAGGCAGCTATCTCCCTGGAGATGTCCGTAGCGGTCGTTGTAGCGCTTGAAGTGGTCGATGTCGACCATGAGTAAGGACACGGGGAAGCTGCCGCGTCGCTTCAGGACTTCTACCTGCTCCTCGAAGCCTCTGCGGTTCAGCAACCCGGTGAGCGAGTCGGTGCTGGCGAGGGCGGCCATCTGGCGCTTCTCCGTTACCAGGCCCTGCCGTTCCCTGCTCCAGATCTCTTCAATCTGCTTCTCGCCGGAGATGTCTCGGATGGTGCCGACATAGCCTGCGATCGCCTCGCCCTCGACGCCATACGCGCGCACTACCGCCCGCACCCACTTCCAGCCGCCTGATTTCTCGCGCATCCGATACTGAATCGTCTGCTCTCCCGATCCGGCACGAATTTTCTGCACGGCCTCCCGGGCCATCTCCTGGTCTTCTTCGTGGAAGGTGTCGAACCGGTCCATCGCCAAGTACTCCTCCTGCGTCCATCCCGAGAGCCGGGTCACCGCAGGCGACACATAGCGGCTTTCTCCATTGATGGACGAAAGGACGATGAGGTCGTCCGCATTCTGTAGCAGCACACGGTAGATCGACTCGGACTCTTTTGCCCTGTGCTCCGCACGGCGGCGTTCATCGATCAGAGCGCCGACCGGCAGCGATGTGGCCAGGCTGATCCAAACGAATCCCTGGAAGATGAGGAACTGGTGCATCGGCGTACCCTTCGCCAGCATGACCGGCCCATGGCCGTGCATCGTCCCGAACCAGCCGATCACCGACAGTGCCACCGACGAGAGGACGGAACCCTCGAGGCCCATCGTGAGGATGAGGAGGATCATGGGCGGAAAGACCATGAACAGAAACGGGTTTGTTTGCTGCCAGAAGACGAACACCGAGACAGCAACGAAGAATGTTGCCGCTGCAGCGATTCTTAGCTTGTCCCGCTCCTGGCCGCCTTGCCTCTCATTGTCCCGGCGCAGTTTGTCGAGCCCCAGCCAGTCTCCGCTGCGCAGTAGCAGCACCAGCGGCATGCAGGCCGCGATCCCCAGGGAGTTCCCCATGACGTTCATCAACAGGGTTTGACTTGGTGGCAGCTTGAGGAAGATCGCTACCGGATAGGCACCAAGCGACCCGGTCACCAGCGGAATCAATACCGCCGCAAGCAGGAACGTGAGGATATTGCGCTCGTCCTTGAGGTCTTCGAAGGTCTTCACCGCGGGGCTCAGCGCCCATCCACCGAGGACGATATCGATGCAGGTCAAGATGGAGAGCAACGCCGCCAGTCGCCAGGGCATTCCGAGGATCACCGCCGCAGTCCAGAAGCCGGACGCCGAGCCTACCAGCAGCCGTATCCGTTTTCCCCACCCCCTCTGCCAGTGCGGCAGGCACAGGGCCAGCGCTATGCCGCTGACCGGCCACAGCAGGTTCGGGCGATCTACATGGCCCAGCACGAGCAGGCCGAGGAACGTCGCCGCCAGTGTGCCCAGCCATGCCTGCGGGATGCCGCTCTCGAAGAGGGCATCCTGGAGAGTGCGAGGCCTCTTCTCGATCGGATCGGCGGAGATCGCCATCGCTTTCGCTATGCTCCTGTATTGTGACAATGGCATGGGAGGAGGAATCCTATTCTTCAGTCGCACGGAACCGACCGGCCACGGCCTCGCTCCCCCTCGGCATCTCTGACTGTCTGGCTCTTTATACGACAGTGACGAACGGGCCAGGAATAACACCTTGGCTTCATCTGCATGGCACGCGCCATCACCATTGAAGCTTTATCAACACAACACCCTGTCTTGGTAGTGACGTCAATAGATCGGCCGTGCCGTGTTTCACGGCTACCGATCTTCCCGGTTCTGAGGAATCCAACTTCCCTGCCTGTTCCAGCTCGCCCTGCTCGGCGGCTGTCGGTCGCGCAGGCGATCCCATTCGCTTCCAGATGCCGTAGGCGTTTGAGTGGTTCTCGTCCATGCGGAACTCTTCTACCTGCACGGCTCCCTTCGAGAGACCATCGATTTGCATCCTGATCGCAGCAGGCGCTGCGGTTACGTCCTCATCGGAGTAGTTCCACAGCATGACATCGACCTCGCGTGCACGGCGCGTCGCGATGGCACCTACGTCGTCTTTCGCGCGGACTCCGTCGCGAATGATCTCCTCGACGCCCAGCTCACCGGAGCTTTCGGTCTTTACCCAGTCGCCGCCCAGCTTGCCGTACATGCGAAAGACATTCAGGACTGCTTTGTCGATCCCGTTGGTCGCCAGCTCGCGAAAGCCGGCGAAGTAAGGCTGGTCCTCGAATTCGAACGCCCAGGTGACACCGCCCTGGAGATTGACGCCGTAGATCTTCGCCAGCTCATAGCTGCGAGCCATCGCCTCGGCGACGCTGACCCCGTAGAGTGGCCCGTTGCGATAGCCGTTCTGCGGGCCCTTGCAGGCCGCGCAGCCTTCGGGGTCGATTTCGGTCATGAGGATCGGCGTCTGCTTCCACTTCGGATAGGATGCGATCACTTTCATTCCGCGCTCGACCGAGGCGAGCTGGCGTCCCAGTGCCATCTCGACGTGGCCGTCGACGACCTTTGGGGAACCCTTGGGGTGGTAGCTGATGAAGTCAAGCGGCGCGCCTACGCCACCAGTAGCCGCGTTCTTGCCGGATTCGCAGTGCTCGAGAAACTGGCGGAGCATGTGCTCGGACTTGCCCTCATTGATCCCCGTTGCTGAAGGGCCGCCTACCTTGGCCGCTGGGATGACTTTGCGAATTGCAGCCGTGGTGACGTCGTAGAGCCGGTCGTACTCCTCCGGCGTGCCGTGCCAGTAGTCGATGTCCGGTTCGTTCCAGACCTCCCACAGCCAGGTGTTCGTATCCGCGCCGTAGCGCGACTTGAGATGCGTCGCATAGGCTTCGACCAGAGCCCCCCACTTGTCGTAGTCCTTTGGCGGATAGCTCCATCCGGTGAAGACGTCACCCTTAGGAAAGTCATGCCGGTAAGGCTGCGGGTGCGTCGACATGGCCTCGGGCATGAAGCCTACCTCGACAAGTGGCCTGATGCCCGCGTCTTTCAACGAGTCGAAGATCCTGTCGGTGATCGTCCAGTCGTAGATGGCCTTGCCGTCGGCATCCTCGCGATAGGCGTTCGTCGATCCCCACTTGAGCGAGCCGGTGCCGTCACCCGTCGTCAACAGGTTATGCGGCCGGAAGTAGACCGGCACGGGGCTCAGATCGTGGAGCTCGCGCAGCAGCTTCTTCCCGTTCGGTGCGGTGATGTAGTTCGGCTCATCCGCTCCAAAGTAGTTCCAGTCGGGTGAATACTTTCCGGTACGCTCGCCGGCATGGACCGTAATCTTTATCGGCTCGCCTGTTGTTCCCACTTGCGCCGCGGCCGTACATACAGCCGCGACACTCAGCACCGCTCCCACCCACAGTCTTTGCATGGGCGAAGTCTGCATCATGAGGGTAATCAAAGTCCAGTCCAGTCAGGGATTAGGGAACAGGGAGCAGCGGACGGGAAAGGATAGTCCAGTCAGCTCAGGCAGCACAGGGGGGGGCGCGCCACCCACCAAACCTCCGTGTACACTTTCCCTGACCGGCCTGCCTTCACAGTCTTCTGAGAAAGGAAGCAGCCATGAAGAGAATCTTCGCCCTGGTCGCAAGTCTGCTGCCGCTCTCTCTGGTCTCGGCCCAGAACCCGGCCCAGAACCCGGGCCAGAACGCCGTCCCGAATAAGCCGGATATGGCGGCCCAGATGGCCGAGGCGACGCTCTTCTATAAGCGGTCGCTCGAGCTCAACGAGCTGGCCAGCACGCCGCAGTCGATGGAAGACGCGCGCAAGATGGTCGACCTTATTGCGGAGATCTTCGCCAAAGACCTGCCGCCTGCATGGAGCACCTGCTCGCTGCGCGACCAGATCGCTAACGCCGAATATGAGTCAGCGAACTCTACTCCTACGCTGATCCCGGAACAGCGTGTCGCTGACGCCTGGAACCGCTACGTTCAGACCATCGGGGCTTCATCCGACGCTCTTGTTACTGTTGCCGAGATCCACAACCTCCGCGACGGCTCCTATGCCGTGTCGCGGTATATGTGGAGTCGCGGCACCCGCAACCTCTGGTCCGCGCCCGCGATCTACGCAACGACGCCGGACCAGAAGCTAGCCGATGGCTGCACCGCTGTAGAAGTTCTCCGTATCCTGTGGGACATCTCCTATCAGTTCCGCAACCTGCGCGGTGCGCGCGAACGAGTTAAGGCCGGTGTTCTGGTCTCAGACACGTTGAAGCCGCTTCCACCCGGAGCCACACCGCCGCGATCCTCGGTCCGCGGTGAAGTAGGCAGGCGCGACGACCCTGTGGGCGAAGCTGCCAGCCGGTACGCGAGCGAGCACGGAACGAGAGCGCTTGTTGAAGCGTTGCAGACGCTGACAGACGATCTGTTTCCGCGTACTTCCCACCCATCCTCGCAAGAGACGCGATGATGGATGGGGCACCCGAGCTGTCGAGGCCGGTCGCGGTTTTCTGATGCATTCCAGTGGGAGACTGCTGAAAGAGGCCGAAATAGAGCAAAAAAGGCGTACCTCAGCGGCTAAAGCCGCGTTGCATCGTCGATACCGGGATCAGCACCATGCTCTTCAGGGTGCCGCTGCGCAAGGATGGCGCTCCCACAAGGACACGGTCGTGCTGAAAGGTCGTGTACGAGTAGAACTCCCATAGACCTACTTCAAGCCAGACAGGAAGCCAGCGCACGTTCGCGTGAAGGAAGCTCTGGGTGTACTCGTAGTAGACCGGGACCTGCTGCGCACCTTGCCAGGTATCCAGCCTGATGGATGCAAACTGTCTCTCCCACCGAGCGTGAAATTGTGCGCTGATATCGGTCTTATTCTTAGCCTTCCACAGTCCCGGCTCGAGCTCGCGAAAAGTCCGTTCATCGCTCGCCGCTAAGATCGTCAGCGGAGGGCCGGTGCGGACGTCTTCGCCATCGCCAAAACGTACCGCGAAGACATTCCGCATCTGCTCGAACTCGTTGGCGACCCTGCGACCATCACTAGCCGAGGCGTCCGTGAGCACTCGGAAGTGCGGGCTGCGAATCTCGGTCCACGTCTGCTCCGAGGGAGCTTCTGTCGCGATCGCCATCACTAGGGCCAGCAACAGCAAAAGCTGCACTCGCATGCCTCTTAAACGCATCCATCCCCCAATGCCGCCCTTTTCCTGTGCCGTGGCAGCGAAAGTGTACTCCATGGGGAGACTGCTGCTTCCTATTCACTTTGAGCTTCATCTGACTTTCATAAGGTTGATGAAATGGGAACAGCGTGAAGGGAAACCGTACCTCAGCGGGTAAAGCCGCGTAGCAAGTGCAGCGCTTGTGGCACGGCTGAAGCCGTGCCCTTAAGCAGACAGTGTTTTCAACGGGATCTCGGGTTTGTGAGTTACAGACTTAGGCTTGTGAGTCCCTAACCTGTTAAGGCCCTAACTCAGGCTCGAGAGTTCCGAACCTGAGCCCGTGAATCCCAAAGACGTATTGCCTAGGAGGTATTCTTGCCCAGCAAAACCGCACTCATCGTCGGCTCGACCGGAATCGTCGGACAGAATCTCGCTGCTCTGCTAAGCGCACAGCCGGGTTGGAGTGTCTACGGGCTGGCCCGCAAGCCGCTCGCGACGCCGGGCGTTCATCCCATCGCCGCTGACTTGCTTTCGCCTGATTCCCTGGCCGCGGCGCTCAAGGAGATCCGGCCTACGCATGTCTATCTCGCGACCTGGCTGCGCCAGCCCACTGAGGCCGAAAACATCCGCGTCAACAGCGCGATGGTCCGCAACCTGCTTGCGGCGGTCGCCCCGGCACGGACGGTCGAACATGTGGCCCTGGTTACCGGGCTCAAGCACTATCTCGGCCCGTTTGAGGCTTACGGGAAGGGCAAGCTTCCGGCCACTCCGTTCCGCGAGGAGCAAGGCCGTCTCGACGTAGAGAATTTTTACTACGCCCAGGAAGATGAGGTGTTTGCCGCTGCCGCGAGAGACCACTTCGGCTGGAGTGTCCACCGGCCGCATACGATCGTCGGATACGCGCTCGGCAACCAGATGAATATGGGGGTCACCCTCGCGGTCTACGCAAGCATCTGCAAAGAGACGGGCCGCCCGTTTGTTTTCCCGGGGTCCGCCGCGCAGTGGAACTCGCTGACGGACATGACCGATGCCCGTCAGCTCGCGAAGCAGCTGCTGTGGGCATCGACGACCCCTGCGGCCCGCGACCAGGCCTTCAACATCGTCAATGGCGACGTCTTCCGCTGGAGCTGGATGTGGCAGCGCCTCGCGGCCTGGTTCGAAGTTGAGCCTGCTCCATTTCCCGCCGAGATCACGCCACTCGAAGTGCAGCTTGCAGGCGCGGCCCCGATCTGGAAGGAGATTGCCGCCAAATACGATCTCGTCGAGTCCAGCCTCAACGCCCTCATCTCCGCATGGCACACTGACGCCGACCTGGGCCGTCCCATCGAGGTCGTTACCGATATGAGCAAGAGCCGAAAGCTCGGCTTTCTCGAGTACCAGGCGACGGATGACAGCTTCTTCGACCTTTTTGCCCGGTTGCGCGAAGACCGCCTGATCCTCTGAGAGAGTTCCGACAGCCTCAAGATCGCCTGTCGTCTTCAGGCCGCACGGGACCTCGTCTTCAGCCCGCGCGGGGCAGGGTGTTACCTTTTAGGTCGAAAAGACGCCAGAAAGTTACTGGAATCCCGGTGGTATCCCCGCTAGACTTTTCAACATCGAATGCTGGCTGGCCCTACATCCGAGTCCACGCCGGTTTCGTATTGGAAACAACTCCGCGCCTGACTGCGTCTCCGAGGAAACTCATGTCTGCCATCAAGCTCACCGCTCGAATCATGCCCTATGCCTGCGGCGCGCTCCTTGCTCTCGTCGCTCCTCGGTTCACGGTTGCCGCCGATCCTCCGGCCAACACGATTCAGCCACGCCAGTTCGCCGCCGTCGCCCACGATTTAGCGGACAAGCAGTTTCTCCTCTTCGGTGGAACCTACGGCAATGCGCGTTACAGCGACACCTGGCTGCTAAGCGCCTCCGGCTGGAAGCTCGAGAGTCCCGCCGCTCATCCGGAGGCCCGCGTCTCCGCGTCTCTCGTGTATGACAGCGTCCGGGGCGAATACGTTCTGTTTGGCGGCCGGGTGAAGAAGTCGTCCACGGCGTCCTGCACCTCGGGAACGGTGCCCGTTGGCCTGCCCACCGAGCTCTTCTGCAAGGACACGTGGATCTTCAAGAACGGCAACTGGGCACGCATGTCTCCTGCGACGATGCCACCGCATCGAGAGCTGCACGCGATGGCCTTCGACGCCGCGAGCGGACAGGTGGTGATGTTTGGCGGGGTGGGTGCCACTGGGTCTGCTCCGCTGGGCGACACCTGGGTATGGAACGGTGCCACCTGGAAGCAGGTCGTCACGGCGCATAAACCGCCCGCGCGGTTCCTGCACACCATGGCTTACGATCCGATCAACCAGAGAGTCGTAATGTTTGGCGGCAACGGAGGGATAAAGATCCTGAACGACACGTGGCTGTGGAACGGCAACGACTGGCTGCCGGCCCCTGCGCAGGCGACGCCGCCTGATTTTTATACGGGTGCGGGGATGGAGTACAGCACCACCTTGCGGAAGATGGTGTTGTTCTCCGGCGTTACATGGAATGGCGCGCGCTCGGGCACGCCATCGTATAACTCGTGGGCGTGGGACGGGAGCCAGTGGAAGAAGCTGCCACTCACCAGCTTCGAGCTCATCACGGACTTCTCCAAGCTCACTCCGAGCCTGGCGAGCAAGGCGGTCGTGGCCAGCGGAACGCCTTCGATGCTTTGGCTTTCGCGTTGAGCTAGCGACTGAGATGGAACGAAGACTGTACCTCAGCGGCTAAAGCTGCATTGCCAGTGGAGCACTTGCGGCACGACTGAAGCCGTGCCCTTAAGCAAGACCGGGGCTTTCGACAAGTATCTCGAAGCGAAAGTGGTGTTTTAACAAGTTCTTTACGCGACCTCTTCCATCGCGTTCTTTGCCTCTTCCGCGGCGGCGAACGCAGCCAGTCCCATCCACTCCGGGATGGGGAACTCATCGCGCGGGTGAATGCGGCGGTCGGCCAGGGTGTCGCGCACCGCGACGTGGTGATTACGGAGATGGTCCTGGATCACGCGGCGGCAGGCCATCTGTTCGGCGCGCGAAAGCCGCGACCAGTGCACGAGGAAGCCCTGTCCGCAGACGGCGCAACGCACATCACTTCCGGCGTGTGAGAGTTCACAGCGAACCTGTTCCATGTATTGATATCTCCTTCATCCAGCAGAACCCCGTCGTTCGGATTCTGTCGCGTTGTACTTTGGAAGCTATGCCTCCACCCACCCTGCTCGCTATGCCACGAAGGCGTTATCGCGGACATTCCCCACCCCATGGCATCGCGGCCATTGGTGCCCGCACGGCAAAGTGAATATGCTTATCTGGTCTGGTTAGTATAAGAGTGGCCGGTGGCCGCAGCCAGCAAAATGTGGACTTCGCGGCCGATCGGCCTCAGGCGCGGTCCGCCGCAGTTTTTCGATTTTCAGGAAGAAGAGTGTATGAGTGAAGGTGTGATGGAAGCCGTACAGATGATTCGAGTGCAACTGCCGGATGGTTCGGTGCGCGAGGTAGCGAAGGGAACGACGCCGTTCGATGTGGCGATGAGCATCTCCCCGCGGCTGGCGGCTGCGGTGGTGGTGGCGCGCGTGAAGCCCCTGTCTCTCGCAACGATCGAAGGGGATGCAAGCGACCCGGAGGCCTCTGAGGCCGCCATGTACGGCGCGGTGGCCACGGGCGAGCGGCTGGTGGACCTGACCGCACCGCTTGATGAGGATGTTGCGCTGGAGTTGTTGAAGGAGTCGGACGAGGCGGCGCTGAAGGTGGTGCGGCACTCCGCCGCGCATGTGATGGCGACAGCGATTCTGGAGCTCTTTCCCGAGACCAAGCTGGGCCACGGGCCGGCGACCGACGCCGGGTTCTTCTACGACGTCTATCGCGAGACTCCGTTCTCGGACGCCGATCTCGCTGCCATTGAAGCGCGCATGGCTGAGGTTGTTGCGCGCGACGAGAAGTTCGTTCGCGAGGAAGAGCCGCGCGAGAAGGGGCTTGCGGACTACGAGAAGCAGGGCGAGTTCATGAAGGTCCACTTCATCGAACGCTTTACTAAGCCCGGCGAAGAGATTTCGCTCTATAAGAATGGCAACTTCACGGACTTCTGCCGTGGGCCGCATGTTCCCTCCACCGGGCGCGTTAAGGCGTTCAAGGTCATGTCGGTTGCCGGAGCTTACTGGCTAGGCGATGAGAAGAACCAGCAGCTCCAGCGCATCTATGGGACGGCATTTTTTAATGCCAAAGATCTCGATGCGCACTTCAAGCGGCTGGAGGAGATCAAGGCGCGCGATCACCGCGTGCTGGGCAAGCAGCTCGACCTTTTCTCCATACAAGAGGTGGCGGGATCGGGTCTGATCTTCTGGCATCCCAAGGGCGGGCTCATCCGCAAGACGATGGAAGACTGGATGAAGGACGAGTGCATCCGCCGCGGCTACGAGATGGTCTACACGCCGCACATCATGAAGCGCGAGCTGTGGAAGATTAGCGGGCACGAGGGCCACTACGCGGAGAACATGTATCCGCCGATGGAGCTCGACGACGCCGAGTACCGCCTGAAGCCGATGAACTGCCCGGGCCATATTTTGATCTACAAGAACTCGCCGAAGAGCTACCGCGACCTGCCTGTGCGGTATGCGGAGCTGGGGAATGTCTATCGTTACGAGCGGTCGGGCACAATGCATGGTCTGTTGCGGGTGCGTGGATTTACGCAGGACGATGCGCATATCTTCTGCACCCCGTCGCAGATCGAAGACGAGGTGATCGGGTGTGTGGAGTTTGCGCAGTCGGTGCTGAACACCTTCGGCTTCGCGGAGTTCAAGGTCGAGCTGTCGACGTGGGACCCGGCGGACAAGAAGAGCTACACCGGCTCCGAGGCCAACTGGAACCTCGCGATTGACTCGCTGAAGCGCGCTCTCGAACGCAAGGGTATCCCCTTCCGTACGATTCCGGGGGAAGCGGCGTTCTATGGGCCGAAGATCGACATCAAGCTGGTCGATGTGCTTGGCCGCCTGTGGCAGCTCTCGACCGTGCAGTTCGACTTCACGCTGCCTGAGCGGTTCGGCCTAGAGTACAAGGGTGAAGACGGCGAGATGCACCAGCCGGTGATGGTACACCGCGCGTTGTTCGGCTCCATCGAACGCTTCTTTGGCGTGCTCATCGAGCACTATGCGGGGGCATTTCCGCTGTGGCTTGCGCCGGTGCAGGTTGGCCTGGTGCCGATCTCATCGGACAAGCACCTTGAGTATGCGGAGAAGGTGAAGGCGCAGCTCGAGGCGGCTGGGCTGCGTGTGGAGATCGATGCGCGCAACGAGAAGATGAACGCCAAGATCCGGGAGTTCACGCTCGCGAAGGTGCCGTTTGTGCTGATTCTCGGCGACAAGGAGACCGCTACGGATTCGGTCAGCGTCCGCACGAGAGGCAAAGGTGACGAAGGCAGCGTGCAGCTCGCCGCCTTCATCGAACGAGCCACGGCGCTACTCGAATCCCGCTCCGCTGGGCTCTAATCTGTATCTACATCTGCATCGGCTCGAAGTAGCTGAGCTTGGAATACGTTGATCCAGCAGAAGGAAGGCCACGCTTGCCACAGGAATACGTCGATCGTGGACAATTGAAAGAGAGCGGCTTCTACATCGAGAAGAACCTTATCGGTCCGGCGACACTCGCTTCCTTGAAGGGGTTGGCCAAAGAAGATGCGGTCGCCGAAGAGGGTCGAGGCGGCGTCCGCAATCTTCTCGATGTTGCTGCCTTCCGGGAACTCGCCGAATCTGCTCCATTGTTGCGTCTCGTTCGGGGAATCCTTGGCGATGAGGCTTTCATAGTTCGCGGGATTCTCTTCGATAAAACGAGCAATTCCAATTGGAAGGTGCCTTGGCACCAGGATGTAACCATTGCGGTTACAAATCGGATTGATGCCGATGGCTTCGGGCCGTGGTCGATCAAAGCTGGCGTCCTGCACGTTCAGCCGCCGGCAAATGTCCTTGAGAAGATGATTTCAGTGCGTATCCATCTTGACGATTGCCCGGCTGAAAACGGCGCTCTGCGGGTTCTACCGGTAACGCATCGTCAAGGCAAGCTGGGGCAGGCTGGAATAGAAGCAGAGGTATCGCGTGGCGTTCCTGTCACCTGTGAAGCGAAAGCAGGCGATGCACTGGTGATGCGTCCCTTGCTTGTTCACGCCTCATCGCCATCGAGCGCACCGAATCATCGCCGCGTCCTTCACTTTGACTATGCGAACGTGGAGCTACCAAACGGATTGGAGTGGCGCGAGAGGCAGGTATTCTCGTTCCGGGAGCTCGTTGAAAGAGGATAGAAACGAACACCGTACCTCAGCGGCTAAAGCCGCGCCGCATAGGCGACTTTTTATGGCACGGCTGTAGCCGTGCCCTTAAGCAAGACCGGATCTTTCAACAAGTTTCTCGAGCGAATCATGCCTGAACTCTCCGAAGCCGATCGCCTTACCGCCCGCTCTTTGCTGGATGATCTCCGCGCCAAGATCGATGAAGCCTCCGCGGGCAACGAGGCTCTGCGCTTTCAACTCAAGCGCTATATCGCCAAGCGCCTTGAGTTCGACGAGCGTGGCACGCCTACCCATCGCAAGCGGCTCAAGGAACAGAAGCGCGAGAGCCAGAACGGAGTTTGCGCCTCTTGTGAAGAAGACCTGCCCGAAACCGGCGCGGAACTCCACCGGGTCCGCGCCATCGCCGGATACACGCCGGAGAATACGCGGCTTCTTTGCCCGCGTTGCCACGCCAACGCCGAAGCGTTGGCGAAGCTGTAGTAGCGTTACGCCATGCAGACCGTACTGATCGAGACGAAGATTGCCGCGCCCGTCGACCGCTGCTTCCTGCTCTCGCTTAGCGTGGATCTTCACGTTGAGAGCACAGCGCAGACATCCGAACGAGCGATCGCAGGCGTGACTTCGGGGTTGATCGGAGCGGGCGAGACCGTCACCTGGGAAGGCCGCCACTTCGGGTTCATGCTTCGCCATACGAGCCTCATCAGCAGATACGAAAGGCCAGCACACTTTCAGGATTCGATGACGAAGGGCATGTTCAAGAGCTTCGAGCACGATCATCACTTTGCTGAAGTGGATCGCGGGACACTGATGCGAGATGAACTTCGATTCGAGTCTCCGTTCGGACCTTTAGGAATGCTGGTGGATCACCTAGTCTTGAAGAGCTACCTCGCGAAGTTTTTGATGGAGCGGAATGCGGTCATAAAGCACGCCGCTGAAAGCGAAGACTGGCGTAGTTTTATTCATGAAGGTGTGTGAAGGAACAACGTGGGAAAACAATTCACGCTGCGCGACAGAATCCTCATCGCCGCACCGATCGAGCGCTGCTTTCGGCTCTCCACCAGCATCGAGGTCGTTGCCCTGACGCTTGCGATGCGACCGGTCGAAGGGAAGACTGGTGGAATGATCGCGGCCAATGATCAACTGCTTTGGCGGGGATGGAAGTTCGGCCTGCCGCAGATGCACGAGACGCTCATCACGGGCTTTGACGAACCTACCTTCTTCCAGGACACCATGGGGCGGGGCCGGTTTGCCACGTTCCAGCACGACCATCACTTCTCTGCGACCGAAGACGGCGGCACTTTGCTTCAGGATGAGCTTCGTTTTTCCATGCCCTTTGGTGCGGCGGGCGCGCTGGTTGGAGCGGTCATCATGGTTCCGCATATCGAAGGGCTGCTGCGGCGAAGGTTCGCTCTGCTGAAGCAGCTTGCGGAAGGCGACGGGTGGCGAGACTACCTTCCGGGCTAAGAGATTGCCTAGTTGTGCCTCGATTGCTGTGCCTCCGGGCTCGCCCTCTGCGCCGTCGTCTCCTTCGGGAAGAGGATCACCCACTGCGCCGAACTCTGCCCCAGCGTCTCGTAGGACAGACCGGATGGGAGCAGGGCGTCGCTAAGCAGCTTGCGATCGCGTGGACCCAACGGCGGAAAGACATGGGGAGTGCCGCTTGACTCTACCTGGCTGATCGCCATGTGGGCGACCTTCCGCAGCCTTATCGTTTGGTCGGCGAGGAAGTTCTCCGCATCGAACCGGATGTTCTCCCGCACGGCATCCGGGAGGCCCAGTATATCCAACGAGACGGTCTCAATCGCGTCCAGTACGCGGCCGTTATCGGCAGTCAGGATCGGTGTGTCGCGGCCCGTAAAGTGGACCAGCACCTGGGGATCGCTGCTGCCGGGGACGCCTTCGTCAAGACTGATCTCGGCCCGGATCTCCAGGTCGCCCATCTCGCTGAGAAGTTGAACCAGTTCTGCAATTCTCTTACTTAGTTCCTGTAAATTTCGCATTTGGCCGCCTGGCAGATGAAATCTTCAGACTCCATCGCAAACTACTCAAGGGTCTGCATTCTGAAGCCCGGATGGGGGTGATCCTATGGCTAAGGACGACAGTGGTTGAGAAAATCATTTGTCGATTGCGAAGAGACTTTGAGCCCATAGCGCGTTGACTATGTGGGAAAGAATACAAAGTGCATTCTTGATCCGGCCACCGAAACAGGGGCCGGCCTTGAAGAAACGGGCTATTTCGTAACGTTACTTTCCAAAGGCGATTCTGTTGAGAGGGCCTATTTTCAAGTCCGCGGACGCAACTCGCCTACAGCGGCCTAGCCACTGCTGCTGGTTTCGCCCTATCGAGAGTTCTACTTTCTGCCCTGGATTGTTGGAGGGTTCCCAGCCTTGCGCCGCGCGCGCTTCGCCGCGATCTCGCGCATCTCGCGACCAAGGCTGGTGCGGTTCATGACGGCCTGCTGGGCGATGCCGATCAGGTTTCCAACCGACCAGTAGAGCGCCAGGCCTGATGCGTAGTTCCAGGTCATGTAGCCGGAGAACGCCGGCATCATGAACGCCATCATCTTCTGCTGCTGCGGGTCCACGCCCGGCGAAGGCGTGTAGAACTGGACCAGAAACTGGCTGACGATCATGATGATTGGAAGGATGTGGTACGGGTCGGCCGAGGTGAGGTCGGGTAGCCAGAACCAGCTCGCATGGCGGAGCTCGACGACCTTGGGCAGCATGCCGAAGAAGGCGAAGAGCAGCGGCATCTGGATCAGGGTCGGGATACAGCCGCCGAACATGTTGACGCCGTGGTCCTTCTGCAGCTGCATGATCTCGGCGTTCATCTCGTTCCGCTTGGGGTCGGTCACCTTGTACTTTGCGTACTTGGCCTTGATGGCGTCCATCTGCGGCTGGATGCGCTGCATCTTCAGGCCGCTCTGCATGGTCTTCACGCGCAGGGGAAGAATGAGCAGGTTGATCGCGATCGTCAGGATGACGATGGCCCATCCCCAGGATCCCGACCAGTTGAGCGTGATGAATGAGTGGATCGACTGGAGCGCCAGGAAGAGGTACTTGCCGATGGGGCCAAAGAAGCCGAAGTCCAGCAGCGGCTCCAGCGATGCCTTTGACCCTGTGGGGTGAATGCCGCGGAGGACATTCACCAGCTTGGGACCGGCGTAGATACGGGCTGTCGTATGACCGCTGGTATCGCCCAGCGCCGTGCCCACAATAGGTACCATCACCGGCTTGTCCGTGTTTGAACTAAAGCCGGTCTTCTTGATCGTCTTGGCTACGTCGATCTGGTTCGAGAGCGTAGCGACCGTCGCCGTCGCGGGCGAGTCCGGGAGGAAGACGGCGGCGAAGTACATATCGCTGACGCCGACCCACTCAAACGGGCCGTTCAGCGTGTCGCCGTTCGTGATCTTCTTCGGAGCGAGGTGGTCTTCCTTGGTGTCGCGCATGGTATCGAACTGCGCGCTGTTGTAGGCGATGGCGTTGTCCTGGTCGCCGAAACCTCCCGGCCAGGAGATCAGCGCGCGAACCGGAACGCCGTTGCGGGTGACGAGCACGTCCGCATGGATGATGTAGGTCTCGTCGAAGGAGAAGGTCTTGGTCACGTCGAGACCGTTGGCCGCGTAGTGGAACGAGACGCTGCCCGGGGTCGAGAGTGCGCCGGTCGCCGAGGCGACGTACATCGCGGAGTTTACCGTCCCCGTAGTGGCCGGATCGTAGGTGAACAGCGACAGCGGATAGCCGAAGGCCTTTGCCGCCTGCTGGTGCACCAGGTCGAGGGGCTTGCCGTCCGCATCTTTCTGCTTCTTGAGGGTCCAGCTTGTGACCTGGCCGCCGCGGTTCGAGAAGACGATCTTGTAGAGTTCGTTCTCGACTACGGTCGTAGTCTCTGCCGCCGCCTGGATCGCGGGAGTGGTCTGAGGCTGTGCGGCCGAAGCGACTGCGGCTGCGGACGGGGTCTCTACCGTGCGCTGCGCTGCGCTCTGGCCCACGTTCTGGGGCGCCGTCGTTGTTGCCGGGTTTGCCAGCGGAACGTTCGTCTTCTGCCGGTAGTACTGCAAGCCGAAGAAGACGCCCAGCATGACGATCATCATGAGGATGAGGGACTTGTTGTCCTGGGTACCGCCGCTGCCTGCGCCTGCCTGGTTCGGATTCCTGAACTCTGCCACGAAACTTCCTATCTAGTACATCGTTGTCCATCTTGACCATGAGGCCAGCGTCGCTCCAGCCACTTCAGATCTCTGAAGTCCGCGCAGGGGTGTAATTCCCGCAGCGATGGCTCTGCGACACTACCTTCCATGATAAATGGTCGGTGCGAATGCGCGTGTTTTGTCGCGCATGGGCTTTTTCGGCAGGGTTATGATGGCTGGCTAGAGGGCTTATGGTGTTTGTCAGCTTGACGCGGTTGCGGGTGCGGTCGGTGTGGTTTATGCCGGGGTTCTTTCTGTACGCGATTCGATCGGAGCGCCAAGTGCGGGGAGCGGCCGGATTTCTGACCGGAGCGCTGTTGCCGGACCGCGACAAGACGTTCTGGACGATGACCGCGTGGGACAGCGAAGCGAGTATGCGGGCTTACATGATCTCGGGGGCACATAAAGCTGCTATGCCAAAGCTTCTGCACTGGTGCGATGAGGCTTCGGTGGCGCATTGGATGCAGGAGGCGGATACGCTGCCTTCGTGGGAGCAGGCCGATGAGCGAATGCGGACGGAAGGGCGAGCGTCGAAGGTTTTGCATCCGAGTGCCGCGCACGCGGGGTTGCAGTACAACGCGCCTCGGACGGCGGGGAGTGCGTCGATACGGCCGGTTTGATGGGCGAGGGGGGACGATGATGGCGAAGGCTATAGCGGAGAGCGGGCACGCATCGGCGAAGATCTCGGAGCGAATTCATGGGTTGGGAGATTGGCGAGGGGAGACGCTGGCGCGGATGCGGGAGTTGATCCATGATGCCGAGCCGGAGATTGTGGAGGAGTGGAAGTGGCGGGGCGTGCCGGTGTGGTCGCGGGACGGGATTGTTTGTACGGGCGAGACGTACAAGCAGGTGGTGAAGCTGACGTTTGCGCGCGGGGCGGCGGTAAGCGATCCGAAGAAGCTGTTCAACTCGAGCCTGGAGGGGAATGTTCGGCGGGCGATCGATATCCGGGAGGGGGAGAAGATCGATGAGGCGGCGTTCAAGGAGCTGGTGCGGGCGGCGGTGGGGGTGAATGCTGCGGTGGTGGCTCAGCGGATGTCGAAGAAGAAGTAGGGACGGTCGTGGGTTCCCGTCCATCGCGATGAGACCGCGATGGACGGGGCACCCGGCGTCGGGGATGGACCCCACATCTGGCGATGAACTTGCCAGATATGGGGCACCCGGGGTATGGGCAGCGGATTTTTTTCATGGGACTGGGGTGCGATTCGGCAGAACGAAGTGCTCATGCCCATGCAACCTGCAGGGGATGCCCTCGCGAAGCTGGCGGGACTAGCGTGAGTTTCAGGAGATCTTCTGGACGCCGAAGATCCTGCTCGTCGCTGGTATGCCGAGGTGTAGCTATGCTTTATGTTCACGAGGTGGAATGTCCTAAGTGCGGTCTGTTGACCCACTTCTGGCGGAATGAGTGTCCGCAGTGTCTGGCGAGTTTGAGGGAGACGACGGATGCTTCCTGCACGGAGCAGCCTTCGAAGTTCCTGGGCTCGCTCTATGAACGGATGGCGGTGGAACGACCGGGGCACTATTCGCGGTAGGTTTTGTCGGTGGCCTGCCTGGAAGCGGCTGCTGCTCTCTTGAGCTCGTTGAAAGAGCCGGAGACGAAACTGTACCTCAGCGACTAAATCCGCGCTGCAAGTAGATCGGCTATGGCACGGCTGAAGCCGTGCCCTTAGGCAAGGCCAGGTATTTCAGCTAACTTCCACATTGGCGGACTCGGGTCAGGGGTTCGCTAAGAGATGTGGCGAAGGCCGTCCTGCCGGATGACGGCAGCGCGGTAGGCCTTTGCGGTTTCGATGTCTGCCTTTCCGAATCTGTCCTTCCACACCCATGAGCTCCTGAGCAAGGACCGCCGAGGTTGAGGGCAGCAGGAGAGAGGAGAACAGTAGTGCTCGGCAAAGGAAGGATGCTCGCATGGATGCCTTGGAGTTTTGTCGCGACGATATTTCTTGTTCCGCATGGAAGCTACCGCATTGAGTGAGTTAGTTCAATCACCTGAGAGCGGCAGGCATGTTTGTGGGCGCATCGCCCACATCTGTCGGTAAGGCTGCCAGATATGGGGCACCCAGTACCTGCGCGCCATGGATACCGGCGGCTCGTACACTTTAGGGATGGGTTTGCGGTTTGAGGTTTTGAAGACGAGTGATGCGGGTGGGCGGCGGGGGATGTTGTCGCTGCCGCATGGGGAGGTGCAGACGCCGGTGTTTATGCCGGTGGGGACGGCGGCCACGGTGAAGGCCGTACCGCAGGATGTGCTGGAGACGAACGGCGCGAGTGGGGTGGGGGCGCGGATCATTCTGGCGAATACGTATCACCTTTACCTCAGACCTGGACATGAGCTTGTCCGGCGGATGGGTGGAGTGCATAAGTTTATGGGCTGGGACCGGCCGATGCTGACGGACTCGGGTGGGTTTCAGGTCTTCAGTTTGAGCAAGCTGCGGAAGATTTCGCAGGAGGGTGTGGAGTTTCGGTCGCATCTCGATGGGAGCAAGCACTTCTTCTCGCCGGAGCACTCGATGGACGTGCAGATTGCGCTGGGGGCGGACATTGCGATGGCCTTCGATGAGTGCGTGGAGACGCCGGCGACGTGGGAGCGGACGAAGCAGTCGATGGGGCTGACGCATGCGTGGGCGGCGCGGTCGAAGGAGCGGTTCGAGGCGGAGAAAGAGCGGGTGCCGTGGTTTGAGGAGCGAGGGGGGCAGACGCAGAACTTGTTTGGGATTGTGCAGGGTGGGATGTATGCGGCCTTGCGGAAGGAGTCGGCCGAGCGGCTGGTGGAGATGGAGTTTCCGGGGTACGCGATTGGCGGGCTGGCGGTGGGCGAGCCGAGGGAGGTGACTCGGGAGATGATTGCGCGGACGCTTGAAGTCCTTCCCAAAGACAAGCCGGTTTATGTGATGGGCGTGGGGTATCCGGATGAGATTGAAGAGTACGCGAAGATGGGCGTGGACATGATGGACTGCGTGTTGCCGACGCGGGCGGCGAGGCATGGGTTGTTGTTTATGCGGGAGCCGGGGTCTTCATCGGTCGTCCGGATGAATATCAAGAAGAAGGAATATGCCGAGGACCAGCGGCCGATCGATGAGTCGTGTACGTGCAGAGTGTGTGCGCGGTATACGCGCGCTTATTTGCGGCACCTTTATTCGTCGGGGGAGGCGCTTAGTGCGGTGTTGAACTCGATCCATAATTTGGCGTTTTATCTGGACACGATGGAGAGGGTAAGGGGTGAGTTGGGTTAGGCGGAGATCCCACATCTGGCGATGAGGCTGCCAGATATGGGGCACCCGACGTGGGTGCTGGAGTGAAGCGGGTCTGTGGCGAACCCACTCATCGCGATAGGACTGCGATGAATGGGGCACAAAGTGGTGGCCCTGGGAAAAAAATGCGGGGGTCTCTCCACTGCGCTTCGCTCCGGTCGAGATGAAGTGTTCTCGGTAAAGGGGTCTGTTAGGGGAGTTTGTAGGTGGCGTGGTCGAGGTTGAGGTGGTTGCAGAGGGCTTCGATGACGAGCTCGTGGTCCTGGCGCTGAGGGAGGCCGGAGACGGTGACGGCGCCAACGACGCCGGTTTCGGCGACGGTGATGGGGAAGGCGCCGCCGTGGGTGGCGTAGTCCTCGTCGGGGAGGGAGTATTTGGCGGAGAAGGTGGTTCCCTGCTCCTCTAAATAGAGGCCGGCGGCGTAGGAGCTGCGGTGGAAGCGGGCGACGACGCGGGATTTGCGGAGGACCCAGCGGGCGTTGTCGGGCGTGGTGCCGGGCAGGGCGGTGAAGAAGAGCTGCTGGTCGGGGTCGCCGAATTTTCGGATGTCGATGACTACAGGGTGCTTACGGGTCTCGGCGAGGGTGCGGAGGGTGTTGCCCAGGAACCAGGCGATCTCGGAGTTGAAGCTGGGGAAGACGAGTTCTCTTTCCTGGAGGGCGATCTGGGCGCGGTCGGATGCTATGGACATGGTGTGGGAGAGTTTAGCGCATGGAGGTAAATGAGGTGCTGGCGGCACCGAGGTTTGTGGCCAACTCCCACATCTGGCGATGAAGCCGCCAGATATGGGGCACCCGGCTTCCGGAGTGGCCGATGTATGGGCGGCACAAATGCGGGGATTCTGCGCCTTCGGCTCAGAATGACGGGGTGTGGTGCCTCGTGCTCTATGGGCGCCTTGAGGCTGTCATGATCTGTGCTGCGGAGACTTCATGGGCGATCCAGCTTGGCACTGATGGCCTTCAGGTGCGATCATTATGTGTTCCGCTCTCCGCTGACTGTCTTTTCGAGCTTTCTTCGGGAAGCGTGTGCGGGGTGACGGCTTTCGGAGTTTCCCTGTTTTGAGCAGGACTGGAGTCTTCTTTGATGTTGGCGATGTGGCTTGAGGGCGGTTTCGGGTTGGGAAATCTGGGCGGGTTGGCTTTGCCGATCCTGTTCTTCGGTGTGATGTACTTTCTGATGATCGTGCCGAACCAGAAGAAGCAGAAGAAGTGGCAGGAGATGCTGGGCCAGTTGAAGAGCGGCGATACGGTGACCACCAACGGGGGGATCCGGGGCAAGGTGCTGACGGTCAAGGATGACGCCGTGATCGTTCGCGTGCAGCCGGATGGTGTGAAGCTCGAGTTTGTGAAGAGCGCGATTGCCGCGGTTACTACGGATGAGGCTGCTTAGGGGTTGTGGCCGACCCACTCATCGCGATGCGACTGCGATGAATGGGGCACAGAGTTTCGGCCTCCGACTCAGCGTTGTGGCGGCGAAGGATGACAAGTTTTAGAGGTTAGGTTTCAAAGGAATCGCAGGGTAGTACTTCTTTAGAGAGTGTGGCATTCGAGATCATGGGTAAGAGTCTTCGCAATCGGATTATCTTCATCGTTGCAGTGCTGCTGGTGTCGGTTTACGGGATCATCGGGATTCCCAAGGGCGGCTTGAAGGAGTCCCTGGCACGCAACATTCACCTTGGGCTGGACCTTAAGGGCGGAACGCACCTGGTGCTGCAGGTTCAGGTGGTCGAGGCGCTGTCGCATGCGACGGACACGGCTGTGGCGACGCTCGAGGACGAGCTGACCAAGGCGGGCGTGACGGGAACCGTGGTGACGAAGCCCAACCCGGACCATCCGGAGATCATCCAGGTCTCGGGGATTCCGGCGGCGAAGCTGGGCGATGCTCGCGGCGTGTTCAACAACGGGAACTATGCGACCTATGATCTTGGCAGCAACGCGGACGGATCGCAGACGCTGACGATGAAGGTGGGCGCGATTCGCGATCTTGAGACGCGGGCGCTGGACCAGTCGATTGAGACGATTCGCGACCGCATCGACAAGCTGGGCGTGAGCGAGCCGGTGATCGAAAAGTATGGTCTGGGCGATAACGAGATTCTGGTGGAGTTGCCGGGTATCGACGATCCAGGTCACGTGCAGGATGTGATCCAGTCGACGGCACGGCTTGAGATTCATGAAGTGACGGGCGGGCCGTATCCGACGGATGCGGATGCAATGTCGGCAAACCCGGCGGGCTTGCCGCCGGACTCGATGCTGGTGCATGGAAATGGCGCGCCGGGAACGGGCGACCAGGTTTGGATGGTGAAGCGGGTGAGCGTGGTGGCGGGTACGGACTTTCGCGATGCGCAGCCATCGCAGGACGAGAATGCGCGGCCAGACATTACCTTCAACCTGACGACGGCGGCGGGCGACCGGTTCTACAAGTTCACCGACGAGCACAAGGGCACCGGCCAGATGGCGATCATCCTGGACAACAAAGTGAAAGAGGTGGCTACGATCCAGTCGGCGATTCGCGATACCGGACGGATTACCGGTGGGTTTACATCCGACCAGGCGAAGGACTTGTCGATGCTGCTGCGGACGGGATCGCTGCCGGCTTCGATCAAGTATCTTGAGACGCGGACGGTTGGGCCGAGCCTGGGAGCTGCTTCGATTCGGCAGGGCGTGATCGCTGCGGTGATCGGGATGCTGGTCGTGATGGCGTTCATGCTGGTGTACTACCGGGGCGCGGGCATCAATGCGGACCTGGCGCTGGTGTTGAACCTCGTGATTCTGCTGGGCTTCCTGGGGTATAGCCATGCTTCGCTGACCCTGCCGGGAATCGCGGGTGTGATCCTGACGATCGGTATGGGCGTCGACTCGAACGTGCTGATCTTCGAGCGCATTCGCGAAGAGCTACGCAGCGGGAAGACGGCGGCGATGGCGGTGCAGGAAGGCTTCAAGCATGCGTGGGTGACGATTGTGGATACCCACGTGACGACGATCGTCTCGGCGGCGATTCTGTTCCTGTTCGGAACCGGGCCGGTGAAGGGGTTTGCCGTGACGCTGACCATTGGTTTGCTGGCGAATATTTTTACCGCGGTGCTGGTGTCGCGGGTGATCTTCGACGCTGAGTTGAGAAACAAAGATCGGAACGCGGCTTTGTCGATTTAGGGGTTTTGCGTCCCACCCATCGCGATACGACTGCGATGGATGGGGCACCCGGATGGTTGAGGCTGGGCGAAGGCAGATGCGGGGGTCTCTCCACTCCTCTACGCTCCGGTCGAGATGACGTATCAGAGTAGGTTTGAAGCTTGATGGAAAGTTTGCGGGGCTGAGGCTCCGACGAGGTTTAGGACTGTGGAACTGTTTCGCGACGCAAATATCGACTGGCTGGGCAAGAAGTGGTACTTCCTGGGATTCTCGCTGATCTTTTCCGTGGCGGGCGTGCTGAGCATGCTGTTCTGGCACGGGATCCCTACGGGCGTGGACTTCAAGGGCGGGACGCTGGTGTATGTGAAGTTCGACTCGACGCCGAATGAAGACCACATCCGGGCGGCGATGGACGCTGCTGGAATTCGCGGGACGAAGATCACGCGGATCAGCGACGTGCTGCAGAAGACGAGCAACGAAGAAGTGATCAGTCTGCCGGAGTCGGCGACATCAGATGCGAACCATGACGCTGGCCGGGCGCAGGTGCTGGCGGCGCTTGGAGCGAACTATCATGACTCCGGGTTCACGGTGCAGCAGGTGGAGATCGTCGGGCCTACGGCGGGCAAGCAGTTGCAGAGCCAGGCGTGGTTTGCGACGGGGTATTCCCTGCTGGGGATGCTGGTTTACCTGTGGTTCCGGTTTGAGTTGATCTATGGGCTCGCGGCGGTGGCGGCGGTTTTCCATGACACGCTGATCACGGTGGGCGCGTTCAGTTTGATCAACCAGGAGATTACGCTGACGGTGATTGCGGCGATCCTGACGTTGATCGGATATTCGATGAACGACACGATTGTCGTTTTTGATCGTATTCGCGAGAACCTGGCGACTACGCGGCGGGAGAATCTTGCCGACGTGGTGAACAAGAGCATCAACCAGACGCTTTCGCGAACCGTTATCGCATCAGGGCTGACATTTCTGACGGTGCTGTCGCTGTACCTGTTTGGCGGCGAGGTGCTGCATGGGTTCTCGTTCGCGCTGGTGGTCGGTATTTTGATCGGGACGTACTCGTCGATTGCAGTGGCTGCGCCGATGTTGGTGGCTTATCAGGACTGGCGGTTGAAGCAGGGTAAGCAGGCGGTTTTGCCGGCGAAGCGGGTGAAGGCTTAGAAGCAAGAAATAGGGTGTAGCGAATAGGGAGCCTTTTGGGCTCCCTTTTGCTTTGGGTGACGGTTGATCCCACACCTGGCGCTGAAGCTGCCAGATATGGGGACACCCGGCTTGGGTGCCAGGCTAGCCGCTCTCGCGGGGACTCCACGCGAATTATGGTCGTGACCCTTCGGTGGGATTGTAAAGATTTCCACAATTTCACCAAGTTTCCCACCGCGGGAACAAATCTTGCACCCTCGGTGTCCAAGTAAGAGATAGCTGAAAAAAGCTTTCATCACCGGAAGAGGTCGCCCATGTTTGAAGATTCGTTGATGGAGTCCGGCGGCAAGATCAAGTCAAAGTCCAAATACTGGATGATTGCCACGTTTGGATTCAATGCCGCTATTGTTGGCGTCATTATCCTGATCCCGCTGCTCTACCCTGAAGCCCTGCCGAAAGGGTCGATGACGGCGATGTTGACTGCGCCCCCACCGCCTCCTCCGCCTCCGCCTCCTCCGCCGCCGGCTGCTGTGATCAAGCCGATGACGGTCAAAGTGCAGGTGGACACCGGCTTCCACGCCCCCACCAAGATTCCGAAGGACATCAATAAGGTCGTTGAGGCAGCGCCTCCGCCGACCACCAGCGTTGCTGGCATGGGCGCAGGCATGGGATCGCCCGCTGGCGCATTTGGCGGCGTGATGGGCGGCATGGGAACAGCCCCTGCCCCCGTGGTGAAGGTCGCTCCTCCCAAGGGGCCGACCCGCGTATCCGGTGGTGTGATTCAGGGTAACAAGCTTTCCGGTCAGACTCCCCTGTATCCTCCGATCGCCAAGGCGGCACACGTCTCCGGCGCTGTCGTTCTTCACGCCGTGATCTCGAAAGGCGGCACGATCGACAACCTGCAGGTGATCAGCGGTCCAGAGATGCTGCGTGCCAGCGCTCTCGATGCAGTTCGCACTTGGCGGTACAAGCCGTATCTGTTGAACGGCGAGCCGACCGAGGTCGATACCACGATCACTGTGAACTTCAACTTTGGTGGCGGCTAGAACCTAACCGCCCTCGCAGGCGGAGCAGATTTGTTGGGCTTCCTGTCGCCTTTGAAGCGGGGAGTACGCATTGAACTTGATTTAGCAACACCCTGGCAGGTCAGGGTCAAAAAACCGGAGGAAAGATTCCAGTGATTCTCGCTCATCTCGCAAACTTCGCACACGCTCCCCACGTCCTCGCCGCCTTCTTCCAGGAAGCCGAAGCTCCGAGCTTCAGCCTTGTAGGCATGATCTCGCACATGAAGTGGGACGCTCTTTCGATCGTCGTCATCCTCTTCATCATGTCGATCTACTCGCTGGCTGTGATCATCGACCGTTACCTGTACTACTCGGCAGCACGTAAGCAGTCGCGTGAGTTTGCTCCGAAGGTTGCCGGCGCGCTGAAGGATGGCCGTCTGGATGAGGCGATCAAGGTTGCCGATCGTAGCAAGAAGTCGCACCTCGCAGAGGTTGTTACCGCTGGCCTGCAGGAGTTCCGCAGCTTCGGTTCGGGTGGAAGCATCACCGAAGCCCAGATCGAGAGCTCGAAGCGCGCCCTTGAGCGCTCGGAAGCGATCGTTCACGCGAAGCTGAAGCGCGGTCTTGGCGGTCTCGCGACCGTTGGATCGACGGCTCCGTTCGTCGGCCTGCTCGGCACGGTGCTTGGTATTCTCCAGGCGTTCCAGTCGATCGCCTCTTCGAAGACTTCGGGTATCGGCGCGGTTGCCGGCGGTATCTCGGAAGCTCTGGTCACGACCGCTTTCGGTCTGCTCGTCGCGATCCCGGCCGTTATGACGTTCAACTACTTCACCAACAAGGTAGAAGCGTTCGACGTCGAGATGGACAACAGCTCGTCTGAGCTGGTGGACTACTTCATCAAGCAGAGCGGCCACTAATCCTGAGGCATGTTGCAGGGGCGTCCCTCCGGGCCCGAGTTTTGGGCCCGGAGAGTAAGGTCGGCAGAAGACAGGATTGAAGTACAAGATCGCTTGATGGTACGGAGTACATAATGGGAATCTCGAAGCGCGATGAGGGCAAGAAGGTAAGTTCCGCCATCAACGTCACCCCGATGGTGGACGTGATGCTGGTGCTGCTGATCATCTTCATGGTGATCACGCCCATGTTGAATAACAAGGTTAACGTGGACCTTCCGATCGCCGTTGCGGCGGTGGTGATGGAAGACGCGAACAAGGAAGACTCGACCGTCGTTGCGGTGACCCGTGACGGCAAGACCTTCCTTGGCGGCGACCAGGTTCAGATCGACGACCTGGGAGCGAAGATCACGGCCCGGATGGAAGCGAACAAGCAGGGCAGCAAGTCGGTCTTCCTGCGCGCGGACTCGCGGTCGAACTACGGCAAGGTGATGGATACGGTGGATGCGATTCGTTCAGCGGGCGTGAGTTCGCTGGTGATGCTGACCGAGAAGAAGGACCAGTAAACTCGAGTCATCAGCCGTTCAGTATTCGTTTTTCGTTTCTGTAAGGCCGGGAGCCCGGTGGAATAAGGAGAAGTGCTATGGGTATGGGCGGTGGTGGTCAGGGTGGTTCAGTATCGGAGATCAACGTAACGCCGCTGATCGACGTTCTTCTGGTGCTGCTGATTATCTTCATGGTAATTGTGCCGGTGACGCCGAAGGGTCTCGATACGTTGATCCCTCAGCCACCGAAGACGAAGAGTGACGATGTTCCGGATCCAAACACGATCGTGGTGCAGATCCAGGCGAACGGCGCTCAGACCTCGTACAAGATCAACGAGACGGCGTTTGCCAAGGCTGACCTCGAGCCTCAACTGCTGTCGATCTTCTCGACGCGTCAGACGAAGACGATGTTCGTAAAGGGCGATCCGGCGCTGGACTTCAGCAAGATCGCGGAGGTCATCGACTTCGGACACCAGGCTGGGGTGGATAACATCGGCCTGATTACACCACGGGTCGAAGCAGGACAGTAAGAAAAAAGCCAATGAGCAGGGCGACAGACCGATGGTCTCGTCGCCCTGCTTGTTGGTGGCAACAGCGGAGTTTTACCTTTGGCTCCCTTCCGCATGCGGAGTTCTTCGCGTAGGGCGATTCGGATCTGAGAAACATGGCTCGGAGCTTCCTTGTTTGTGGCTTCAGGGGGCTGGTAAGAGCAAGAACAAAGACGGAGTGCGGGGATCTCTCCATTACGCATCGCAGGAAGCCGCGATGCTTCGGTCGAGATGACGAATTCCAGGTAGGTTCAATCCCGCGACGTTGAGTTTCGGGTGCGTTCGGTTCCGATACATCGAGTTTCAGGCAGTCCAGTTCCGATACGTTCAGTTGCAGGTCCGCCCCAAGAGAACCCGTTTGCTTGCGTCCTTTGTATTTCTGGATGTAATGTATGCGAGTCGCGATTGGCCTTTGTTATTCGACGTGTAATGAAGGCTGACGCAAGTGATGAAACGCGATGGTTTGTATGGCGGTTGCCATGCGGCTCTCGATGAAAGGTTATCTTCGCAGGCTGGTCATTTGATACTATGTGCCAGTACACTCAGTCCACGCAGCAAATCCTAAAACAATAGAAAAGCGTGCCATGCCTATGATTGCGCCCCCCAAGGAGAACACCCGCCCGATGAAATTGACTGCACGAGTTCCGGTCACGGCCGCCTTTGTGGCGATGATGCTATGTGGTGCTACCGGTTGCAAACAACTCCAGGCGCGCGACCAGTTGAACAAGGGTGTCCAGGCGTTCAAGAACCAGAAGTACGAAGAAGCGGTCAATCACTTTCAGAACGCGATCAATGATGACCCGAACTACTCGGACGCGAAGCTTTATCTCGCGACCGCGTATGCCAACCAGGTGGTCCCGAACCTGGATACTCCGGACAATCTGGAGATGGCGCACAAGGCGCTCGATGGGTTCCAGAATGTTCTCTCGACGAAGCCGAACGATCTGACCGCGTTGAAGCAGATCGCCTCGATCAGCCGCAACATCAAGAAGATGGACGACGCGAAGCTGTATGAGCGCAAGGTCATCGCGATCGACCCGAACGATGCGGAAGCGTATTACACGATCGGCGTTGTGGACTGGATGCAGGCGTACAAGAGCGCGGTTGCGATTCTTGCTGCCGATGGCCTGACGGACGACGGTAACGGCAACGTGAAGAAGAGCAAGGGCGCCTGCCAGAAGCTGGTGGATGCCAATACGGCCCCGGTGACGGAAGGTCTTGACGTGTTGACGAAGGCGGTCCAGATCAACCCGAACTACGAAGAGGCGATGACCTATCTGAACCTGATGAGCCGCCGCAAAGCGGACTTGGAGTGCGGCAACGACGCTGCGCGCAAGGCCGACCTGGCTGCTGCGGACGACTGGACGCAGAAGAGTATGGGCGCCCGCAAGGCGAACGAGCTGAAGAAGGAAAAGGCAGTGGGCGGCGGCGTCTCAATGCAGTAAGAGGCTTTCCTCCTGGATGATGTGAACGGCCTCCCAAAAGGGAGGCCGTTTTTCTGGTTGAGTGCGGCCGTAGTTGGCGGAGTGAATGAAGGCCAACGCAGGGGGCTTCGACTGCGCTGTGCTCCGGTCTAGAGGCCGTCCTCCTTTGTTTCAATGAGGTGTTCTCGTGGGTGGAGAGGACGGTGGTTCGTGCTGCGCACGAAGGTCCCACCCATCGCGAAGACAAGAGCGCGATGGATGGGGCACCCGGATTTGAGGCGGTGCAGGCGGTGGAAGCGGCGAAGTTAGAATTCGCTTGCCAGAGGATAGTGGTTGGCGGCTAGAATCCTCGCATCGCTGGAAAGAAAATTCAGGTAAGAGGCGCATATGACGGAGCTTAGCCCTGCTGCAGATGAAGTGAGCGTATCGAACCCGTTCGCACGGATTGTGACAGTCATGACTGCGCCATCGAAGGCGTTCGCGGATGTGAAGAAGAGCTCTGGCTGGTGGGCTCCGTTCGTGGTCGCGTCGGTGGTGGGGCTGATCTATGCGTACGTGCTGCTGCACGCTGTGGGGCTGCCGACGCTGGTGGACCAGGTGATCCACAACTCGCCGTCGATGGAGCAGCGGATCGCGTCGGCGACGCCTGAGGATGCGGCGAAGATCCGGCACCAGATCGAGTTCAACTTCAAGCTGTCGTACATCGCGCCGGTGATCAGCCTGGTCGCGGGGCTGGCTTGTGCCGGGATCTTTCTGGCCTCGGCGAACTTTGGGGCCGGCGGCAAGTCGACCTATGGACAGATGCTGGGGGTTTGGTTCTACGGGACGCTGCCGATCACCGTGTATACGCTGCTCGTTATCGCGGGGATCTATGCGGGAGTAGCCAGCGATCCGTTCAATATCAACAATGCGATTGGGACGAACCCGGGCTTCTATCTGACGGACAGCGAGTTGCCGAAGACCTTGGTCGCGCTGCTGTCAGCGATCGATATTTTTTCGATCTGGACGGCGGCGTTGCTGGCGATTGGGATCTCGACGGTGGCGGGGATCAAGCGTGGGGTGGCCTGGGCGATCGTGCTGGGGTGGTGGCTGATTTATGTGCTGCTGCTGAAGGTGACGCCGGCGGCGTTTGGGTAGATTCTTTGGTGGGGAAGCGAAGGCAGGGCAACCTACATTCTGGCTATCCAAGAGATGCGGGGGTCTCTCCACGACGCATCGCATGAAGCCGCGATGCTCCGGTCGAGATGACGTTTCGGTGCAACCAAACGCGGTCAGGCTTCCTGGGCGGCATCTTCTTGTATGAGGCGGTCTACGGCGATGTTGAGGGCGAGGCCGAGGCGCTTGAAGCCTTCCTTCCATTCGAGGCTGGATTCGGTGATGCCGGCGGAGTCGCGGCTGCGGCGAAGGAGGTCGTGCCAGATGTTCTGCGCCTGCCAGAGGTTCACCTCAAAAGGCATGGCGGCGATGGTATGGGCGATCGCCAGGGCGGCGTGGAGGTTGTGCATGGCGGTCGAGTGGGCTGACGTGACCGCAGAGCTCAGCAGGGACGCCATGGCGACCTCCAGCTTGACCATGGCGCGCTTCATGCGCTGGCTGGCGGTAAAGCCGAGCAGGGTGCCGTCGAGAGTGACCTGGTCGCCTTCGGCGCGCGTGAGGAGGGACTGGACCTCGGTGGCGTCGAAGTCCTCGGCCTCCAGGGCGCGGCGGAGGCTGGCGTTGAGGGCGAAGCTGGCGGCGAGGGCGAGGGCGGGCGGTGGGCTCATGCCGGACTCGGTGAGGTAGTGGAGAAGGCTGGCGTGGTCCTCGTAGATGTTGCGGAGGGAGTCTTCCATCTCGGAGAGGGTCTGGTTGAGGATGGTGCGCAGGATGCGGTGCTGCTCGTCGGCGAAGAGCGAGGTGAGGGAGTAGCTGGTGCGTGAGGGGTGGGGCTCGCCGTGCAACTGGTCTGGGAAGACGTTGCTGGGCTCGAAGAAGTGGTCGATGTAGCGGATGACATCGGGGAGGTTGGCGCGGCGGATGGAGCTGCGGACGTCGTCGGAGAACTTGACGAAGGCGGCTTCCTCTTCGGGGGCGTAGCGGCGGACGGCGGCCGATAGGTTCTGGTCGCCGAGATGGAGGACGGCGAAGCAGATCTCTTCGCTCTCCTCGGTGATGCGGGAGCGGATGAGGGCGCGACCCAGGGCGACTTTGCCGCGGCCAGAGGCGAAGACCTCGTGCGAGTGGCGGTGGACGTCGAAGCAGAAGAGTTCGCCATCTTCGGGATAGCTGCGGAAGATGGAGCTGATGGCGTAGTGTGCGCCGACCTGCTCGAGGCCGAGCTTCATGCCGGTGACGTAGCGGCGGTAAACCTCGGCGCCGTTGCCGATGTCGGGGACGTTGCTCTCTGCCTTCGCGAGGATCTCGAGGAAGCGCTCTTCGAGGATGAGGCCGGGATCGCCGAAGAGCTCGCTCGCGAGCTGCAGGACGCGGCCGGCGTAGGCGATGATCTGGACGGTCTCGATACCGGATATCTCGTCGAAGAACCAGCCGCAGGAGGTGTACATCAGCTGGGTGTGGCGTTCGAGCTCCATGAGCTCGAGGACGGTGGTGCGTTCTTCTTCGGTGAGCGGGCGGGCGGCGTGCTGGGCGAGGAAGAGGCTGATGGATGCCGGGGAGCGGTCGAGGACGACCTGGATGTAGGCGTCGCGGGCGGCCCATACGTCGACCAAGAGATCTTCGGCGAGGCTCTCGGCGAGCGGGGCGGTGGCGTCGCGGAGGTAGTCGAGGGCGGCGCGCAGGGGGCCGCGCCACTTCTGGTTCCAGCCGGGCTTGCCGCCGTTGCAGCCGCAGTCGGAGCGCCAGCGTTCGACGCCATGGATGCAGCTCCAGGAGGTATCTTCGGCGACCTCGGCCTCCCAGGTGGGAGGGTACTTGTCGAGGAACTCGCCGTAATTGGTGAGGCGGGCGTGGTTGTCGGCTTCGAGCCAGTGGAGGGCGTAGGAGAGGGCCATCTCGCCGTGCTTGTGGTGGTGACCGTAGCTTTCGCCGTCGGTGGCGACGTGGGAGAGCTGAGGTGCGTCGCTGGGGCCGGGATGGAAGCCATCGAGGAGGCGGTGGCCGAAGGTCTCGCCGCTGTTCAAAAGGCCTTCAAAGGCGATGGCGCGGGAGCCAGGGCCGTTGTAGAAGAAGACGGCGATGCTGCGGCCTTCGTCGAGCTGGACGCGGTAGGGCTGGGTAGGGTCCAC
Organism: Granulicella aggregans; assembly: GCF_025685565.1. Lineage (NCBI taxonomy): Bacteria > Pseudomonadati > Acidobacteriota > Terriglobia > Terriglobales > Acidobacteriaceae > Granulicella > Granulicella aggregans. The sequence continues at coordinate 825,096 of NZ_JAGSYE010000001.1, read as the reverse complement.
GGTAGCGTCAGGGGTGCCGATCCAGCTTGGGGCCGGGGCTGTTGTGGCTGCTGCGGGAGTTGTGCCGTCGAGGCCATCGGCGACTTCGGCTTCGAGGTCGGGAGTGGCAGCGGGAGGGGCCGTAGCTAGGCGGCGCACGCGAGCGCACTGGATGGGAGCGAGGACGGTGAACTTGATGCCCTCGGAGGCCATGAGGTCGAGGACGCTGCGGTTGACGGCGGTCTCGGCGAGCCACATGCCTTCGGGCTTGCGGCCGAAGCGGGACTCGAAGTCGGCGATGCCCCAGCGGATCTGGGTGAGGGCGTCGCGGCGGCTGGCGAGCGGCATGATGATGTGGTTGTAGACCTGCGCCATGGCCGATCCGTGGCCGCTGAAGCTGGCGGCGGAGGCGACGTCAGCGTCGAGGATCATGCGGTAGGCGCGGGGGGCGTTGTCGGCCAGCCAGCTGAGCAGCGTCGGGCCGAAGTTGAAGCTCATGCGGCTGTAGTTGTTGACGATGCGGACGATGCGGTTTTCGATGTCGGTGATGCGGGAGGCACCGTTGGGGGCGTAGCACTCGGCGGTGATGCGGTCGTTCCAGTCGTGGTAGGGGGCGGCGGAGTCCTGGACTTCTACGGTCTCGAGCCAGGGGTTCTCGCGGGGCGGCTGGTAGAAGTGGCCGTGGACGCAGACGTAGCGGAGAGGTTTTTCGGCTGATTGCGCGGCAGTGGGGCGAGAGGCGCTCTGAGCAGCCTTTTGAGGCTTGAGTGTGGATGTCGCCTTGGGCATGGTGCCGGTCTCCTGAGATGTTTGATGCCGGGCCGGGTGTGGCACATCGGCACAGCCAACAGCTTACAGGGTTCGGGGATGGGAGTTTTTGCTGGGGAGGTGATTGGGGAGGGGAGTTTTGTTCTGGTGGAGTTTGAGGTGGGGATGGGGTTGTATGGGGCGGGTCTCAGGCGCTGGTATTGAGTAGCGATGTGGAGAAGAATGAAATGCGGGGTCCGTCCACTGCGCGACGGACGATGGTGCTGTCCGTCGCTTCGGTCGAGATGACGTTCTCTTCTTTTTATGCAATTTTCATGCGGTTATGGAGTAACAGTCTGGAAGCCAACATGACGCGCGGCTTCCAGGAGCTGAGTGTCTCCTGAGATAAAGACGTAATTCTGGGCATTACCGGAAGACCAGATCCACGCGGCGGCGAGTTGAAGCGCGTCGGCGGCTTTGAGGGGATACTTGCTCAGGAAGAGTTCTGCTTCAGCTCGAAGCGATTCCGTTGGCTGCAACTCGCGCCATCCACGTCGAAGCTTCTCCAGTCGCGCTACCGCCGCTACGTGATCAGGGATCGTTAGCTGGCCCATCCTGAGAAGGCGCTCGGAGGCGCTGCGAATCTCGACCGGCGTGGCCCACCAGACCGCAATCTCATGTTGTTCGAGGAGCTTCTGCACTGCGGGACTCGGCTGCTGTTGGACGCACAAAGGCACCAGCGCGCTTGTATCCCAGAAAGCAGGGGTCACCGGTCTCCCCGGCTATCGATCGCTACTTCCACCGCAATCTCTTGCGAGACGTTGCCTGCGGGAGCGAGAAAAAACTGACTCCAGTCAATCTCCTCTTCCGGCATCTTCAAGGCTCCTGAAGCGACCAGTTGAGCTTCCTCGTCCCATCCTGCGCCGTGACGGAAGGGCAGAATTCGCGCCACTGGAACGCTGCGATCCCTTATGACGACCTCTTCCCCATTTTTCACGTATTGGAGATAGCCGCTTAGCTGGTTCTTGAGCTCGCCTATGTTCACCGTTTTCATAGGTTGAGAATACTCCTACTTGGCTAACTTAGCTTCTTCAGTGGCGAGGTCGCAGGCGCGGTAGAGGTACCAGGTTGCGACAGAGCACCAGGGTTGCCAGCGTTTGGCGCGCTTGCGCATTTCGTCTGGTTTGGGGAGATCGCCTGGCGTGACTTTGTCTGTTGGTTTGAGCTTGCCGAAGGTGAGGGCGAAGCCTTTGCGGACGCCGTAGTCGTCGACGGGGAGGACGTTGGGGCGGCCTAGGCGGAAGATGAGCATCATCTCCACGGTCCACTTGCCGATGCCGCGAACCTGGGTGAGGTGCTCGATGATGGCTTCGTCCGACATGCGGCGGATGTGGGCGAGGGTGGGGACGGTGCCGTCGAGGGTCTTGGCGGCGAGGTCGCGGACGGCGAGGGCTTTGTTGTGGGAGAGGCCAGCGGCGCGAAGCTGCTCGTTGGGGCAGTCGAGGAGATGTTGCGGGCTGGGATGGATGCCTTCGCCGACGAGCGGGTAGAAGCCTTCGATGAGGCGGCGGTGGATGGTGGCGGCGGCCTTGCCGTGGAGCTGCTGGTAGACGATGGACTCGAGCAGGGCCTCGAAGGGCGACTGGGCGCTGGCGAGCTTCATGGTGAAGGGGCCAACGCGGGCGATGAGCTTGCCGAGTTTGGGGTCGGCGGCGGAGAGGTCGGCGATGGCCTGGGCGTGGTCGTAACGGGGTGGGCGGGGGCTCTTGCGCTCGTACGGCATGAAGGCAGGGTATAGGGATTAGGGGGTAGGGTGTAGGAAAAAGAGGGAGAAGTTAGAAGGGAGAAATGCGGGGGTCTCTCCACTGCGCGACGGACGGTGAGGCTGTCCGTGGCTTCGGTCGAGATGACGATTCTTTGGTGTCGGGTACTTGGTTTGTGGCGAAAAGGTTCGAGCATCTCGGGTAGTGCGGTCGTTCTCGGGTCCTTCGACTCCGCGCTTCGCGCTCCGCTCAAGATGACGGACAAGTACTCCTACGCGACACGAGAGGCTTCGGCGCTGGAGAGATCGTAAGCCACGGATTGGCGGTTGACGAAGAGCCGATCGATCTCGGCGGTGGCGAGGACGGCGGCGGGCAGGAGCCATTCGCCGAAGATGCGGGTCTCGGCCCAGACGCCGTAGCCGGAGGTGACGATGAGGCAGGGCACGGCGGCGAGCATGAAGGCGCGCTGAGAGGGCTTCAGCAGGCGGTTGCCCATGATGAGCGGGATGAGCAGGAAGCCGAAGGCGCTGAGCATCTGGGGCCAGTGGCTGGGGTTGACGACGTTGTGCAGGTTTTCGCCGAGGTGCAGGCCCATCTCGGTGGAGAGATTGGCGGCGTAGCGGTGGAGAATCCAGAGGCGGAAGGGTATCCAGACGGCGAGCATGGCGAGGGAGATGGCGATCGCTTGTCTGTGCTGGCCGCGTACCCAGGCGACGCCAAAGCTCAACGGCATGAGGAAGATGGCGGTCTCGCGGACGGGGAGGTCGATGAGGAAGACGAGGAAGACGGGGACCCAGAGGCCCTCAAAGATGAGCAGGCAGGCAGCGCCGAAGAGGAAGGCGTGGGGGAGGTCCCAGGGGTACCATAGGGTGACCTCGTAGCGAGCTGCCTCAGTGATGTAGAGCATGGCCAGCATGAGCGTGGGCGGGAGCCACCAGAAATTTGGATAGCGCTTGAGACCGTAAAAGAGCGCTGCTGCGGTGGTGAGCAGGAGAGCGACGACGCCGGCGAGCAGGCTGGCGAGTTTGAGGGCGGAGATGGGCTCGAAGGGGAAGCGCTTGTGGCGGAGGTGGCGGTTGTCGTCGACTTTCTTTGCGAGATCGACGAAGCGCGGAGAGTTCTGCGCGGCCTGGAGGATGGGCATCATGCCGATGCGGCCCTGGTAGGGCATGGGAGCGGTGCCGGCGACGTAGAGGCGGAGGTCGACGTAGCTGTAGTTGAGCCAGAAGACGGAGAGCGCGCAATGCAGGGTCGCCATGAGGAGCAGGACGGAGACAACGGCGACGACTATCGGGCGGGGACGCGAGGAGGGCTGAACGTCCGGATAGGTGTCGGGGTAGAAGCCTGGGGAGAGCGCTTTGAGGTTTCTCTGAATCAAGCCGATCTCCTGTGGTGGGCTGATGGGTCGGGTACCGAATGCTCGATAGGGGATGCCGAATCAGGTTTTGAGCGCGTAGGTCGAGTATAGCGGACGCAGAAGCGGTATCAGAGTGTTCCGATGATCGAACAGATGCAGAAACTGCCGGGTCTGGATGGTCGAACATCGAACGGGGCGCGGAATTTAATTCGGGGGCGAACCAAGAGTGGGAACCAGTGCCAAAAAGGGATTACTTGTGGAGAATGTTGACGCTGCGGGGATTTTTGTATGAGATGTAGTGCGAAAGAGCGTTCAGGGCATGGAAATCCAAGATATAAGACCACTTACGTCCGAGTTTTGGGCGGTTGGATTTTTTTCTCGAGTGCTATAACTTGGATTCTTAGCAGTGCAAATCAGGACAGTAATCCCTATTTTGGTTACCGGTTGACACAGAAGATGTGTTGCCGGTAGGGTTTGAGTCCATTCGACATGGGTCCTGAAGCAGCGTTTTTTGTGCAGGTTGCAGTTTCCAAGTTGCTTCCGTCGCAGGTAGTTACGTTGTGCCGGGAGCGCAGGTTCCGTTTCACCACCGTCTGAGTTGAGGCGGCGATGTTGTTTCCACTAAGGGTTGAGCAGTTAGACCGGGTGGTGACAGAAGTGTTTCGCAGTAGAGGTTCTTTTTTCGAAGTTCCGTAGTAGCGGTTACGGGAAAAGCAGAGGAAGCAGGAAAGCTCTCATGGCGCAAGTTTTTGATCGTAGTTCGAACGCTCTGGCGCGGTTCAGCCTGGTCCTGACCGGGGTCATCGTGATTGCGCTCGGCGTCACGCTGGATAACCTGCAGCGCTCCCCCTGGGTGACGCGCCAGGGCCAGCGTCCTGACCAGCCGGTACCGTTCAGCCATAAGCACCACGTTGTGGGCCTGGGGCTGCAGTGCCAGTACTGTCACACGTCGGTAGAGAAGTCGAGCTACGCGGGTATCCCTCCGACGAAGACCTGTATCAATTGCCACTCGCAGATCTGGACCAACGCGCAACTGCTTGAACCGGTTCGGCAGAGCTGGGCGACGGGAGCATCGATCCAGTGGATCAAGGTCCACGACCTTCCCGACTACGTTTATTTCAATCACTCGATCCACGTGAATAAAGGCATTGGCTGCGCAAGCTGTCATGGCCGGGTGGACGAGATGCCGTTGATGTATCAGCAGAACACGTTGCAGATGGAGTGGTGTTTGAACTGCCACCGCAATCCTGGCGTGAACCTGCGGCCGACGAGCGAGATCTACAATATGGCGTGGGCTGGACCTTCGACCGACAAGCCGGTGTGGTGCGCTGACAAGGGCGTAAGCGGACCGACGGCGCAGAACATCGCCTGCACGACCAAGGATCCTTCGAGCAGCAATCCTGAGGTCGCATTCCTGCAGATGGGAGCTGGTAAGAGCGATTCTGGAACTCCGCTACAGCCGCATCCGCTTACGGGCGAAGGCCAAACGGTCAGCGACGCTCCTCCGGCGATGCTCATGCCGGCGAGCTTCCACAAGTTCACCAGCCAGGAAGATCTGGGCAAGTATCTGACAGGCCAGTACCACATACGAACGCCGGAACAGCTTTCAAGCTGCGAGACGTGCCACAGATAGCTAAAGGCAGCTAAAGGCAGCGAAAGACAGCTAAAGGCAGCGAGAGACAAAGAACGGCAGCGAGAGACAGCGAGCAGATGGAAGAGGCGATGGAAAAGACCAACACGAATGAAGCTCCGGTAGTGGTAACGCGCATCGCGCCGGCCAAGCTGACGCTGGCCGAGGTTCAGGCCAAGCTCGAGGGCAAGACCGGGCGCCGGTTCTGGAAGGACCTTGACTCGCTGGCCGAGACGGAGTCATTTCAGAACTTGATGGCGGAGGAGTTTCCGCGGCAGGCTGGCTCGACCAATGAGTGGGTCGATCCCGTGTCGCGTCGCGGCTTCATGAAGGTGATGGGTGCCTCGTTCGCTCTGGCAGGATTGGCCGGATGCACCAAGCAGCCCGACGAGCCGATCTATCCGTATGTGAAGCAGCCTGAGGACCTAGTGCTGGGAACGTCGATGTACTTCGCGACGGCGCATCCCTTCCCTACCGGCGCTCTGCCGTTGCTGGTTAAGTCCGATGCGTTCCGCCCGATCAAGCTTGAGGGAAACCCTGAGCATCCCGTGGTCAAGGGCAAGTCCGATGCGATCACGCAGGCGACGTTGCTGGGCATGTATGACCCGGACCGCTCGCAGCATGTGATCTACAAGGGCGAGACTTCGAGCTTTGGGAAGTTTCAGCAGGACTTTGCGACTGCGGTAAAGGCGACGAACGGCGGGCAGGGAGTTTACTTCCTCTCGGAGACGATCACCTCGCCGACGCTGGCTGTGCAGTGGAAGCAGTTGCAGGCGAAGTATCCGCAGGCCAAGCTGATCCAGTGGGACCCGGTGAACTCGGATAGTTCGCGCGCTGCTTCGAAGGCGGCGTTTGGCGAGTACGTGGACGCGCAGTACAAGCTGGAAGAGGCGGACGTGATCGTCTCGCTCGATGCCGATTTCCTCGGCGGGATCGCGCATCCGGGCTTCCTGCCGCTGGCTGCTGCTTATGCGGAGCGGCATCGGTACGAGGCAGGCAAGACGATGAACCGGCTGTACGTCGTCGAGACCATGCCGACGGTTACCGGTATGAAGGCCGAGCACCGGCTGGGGTTGAAGCCTAGCGACCTGGTGAACTTCGCGAACGCGCTGGCAAGTGGCGGAAGTGTGGCGAATCCCGATGCGCAGAAGTTTTTGACCGCGCTGCTGAATGATTTGAAGGCGAATTCGGGCAAGGTTGTGGTGATTCCGGGTGAGCAGGCTCCGGCTTCGGTTCATGCTGCTGCTTATGCTTTGAATGCTGCGCTGGGCGCGATTGGCAAGACCGTGATCTACACCGAGACGGTCAACCCGATTCCGTCCGAGCAGATCGCAGACCTCAAGTTGCTGGTCAACGATATGAACGCGGGTAAGGTCTCCTGGCTGGTCATGCTGGGCGTGAATCCGCTCTACTCCGCCCCGGCTGACCTGAACTTCAAGGACGCGTTCGACAAGGTCCCGACAACGGCGCATCTTGGGATGTACCGCGACGAGACCGGCGTTCTGTCGACGTATCACCTCAATCAGGCGCACTTCCTGGAGATCTGGTCGGATGCGCGGGCGTATGACGGCACGATCTCGATCATTCAGCCGATGATCGCTCCGATGTACGACGGCAAGACGGCGCATGATGTCTTCCAGTCGCTGCTGGACAATCCGCAGGCTTCGGCATTCGATGTGGTTTCGGCGAATGCGAAGACCTACATCAAGGGCGACTTCGCCGAAGGTTGGCGCAAGGCGCTGCATGATGGATGGGTAGAGGGCACGGCGTTTACGGCCAAGGGCGGATCGCCGAAGGGTGGGTTGACGGCTGCTGCCGCTCCTGCCTCGACCAGCGGCTACGAGATCTCGTTCAAGCCGGACACTTCGCTCTATGACGGTCGCTACGCGAACATCGGGTGGCTGCAGGAGCTCTCGAAGCAGATCACCAGCATGAGCTGGGACAACGCCGCGATGATGAGCATGGCGACGATGGCCGATCTGAAGGTCGAAGAGACCGACGTGATCGAGATCGAGCTGAATGGCCGCAAGGTCAAGGCGCCGGTGTTCATGGTTCCCGGACATCCGGATGGCGCGATCACGGTCCATCTTGGATTTGGCCGCGGGCCGGAGGCCGGACGCTCCGCCGCGAAGGTCGGCTTCAACGCCTATGCGCTGCGGACGGCCGATGGAGCGCTCTACGCTCCGGGTGCGACGGCGAAGAAGGTCGACACTGGCTACGACCTTTGCGTGACCAAGGTGCACAACATCGAGCACCGCGGAGCGTTTGCGCAGCGCGACCTCGAGAAGCCGCTTTCGGACAAGACGGGCACGTACTCGCTGGCTGGACATGAGGCGATGGAGCGGGCGATCATCCGCTACGCGACGCTTGAAGAGGTCAAGAAGAATCCGAACTTCGCGCATGAGCAGGAAGAGGTTGGCAAGTCGATTCCGGGCGCGCTGATCGGCAAGGTTGGGTATGCGCCCGAGGGCGAGCCTCTCGGCCACGCCGACAGCTTCTTCCCGGATGCGTGGAACTACAAGAAGACTGATCCCGCGAACCTGAAGATCCAGAACGCGTGGGGCATGGCGATCGACCTTAACAGCTGCGTGGGCTGCAACGCATGCGTGGTGAGCTGCTATGCGGAGAACAACATCGCTGTGGTGGGCCGCGAGCAGGTGAAGGTTGGCCGCAACATGCAGTGGATCCGCATCGACACGTACTTCGAGGGCGATCTTCATGCTCCGAAGGCGCACTTCCAGCCGATGGCCTGCCAGCACTGCGAGAACGCGGGCTGCGAACAGGTCTGCCCGGTGGGCGCGACGGTGCATACGCCCGAAGGCATCAACACGATGGTCTATAACCGTTGCGTTGGAACGCGTTACTGCTCGAACAACTGCCCATACAAGGTTCGCCGGTTCAACTTCCTGCTGTACTCGGACTACGACCAGGAGAGCTTGAAGTTCATGCGCAATCCGGACGTCTCGGTCCGTTCGCGCGGCGTGATGGAGAAGTGCAGCTACTGCATCCAGCGCATCGAAGAGGCGAAGATCACGGCCGATAAGGAAAACCGCGAGATTCGCGATGGCGACATCGTGACGGCGTGCCAGCAGGCGTGCCCGACCTCCGCGATCACCTTCGGCAACATCAACGACCCGAACAGCAAGGTCGCCAAACTGAAGGCCGAGGAGCGCGATTACCCCGTGCTCGCCGACCTGAACTTCCGTCCGCGTACGACTTACACGGCGGGCGTCATCAACCCGAACCCGGAGCTGGCATAAATGGCTACCAAGAATCCAATTGTCGATCCCATGATTGACCCGCGTACTGGTGAGTATGCGGTCATCGCTCCGGGTCACAACTTCAAGTCGGTGACGCAGAAGATCGCCGGAATCGTGCTGACGTCGAACACGCCGCTGGGCTGGTTCTTCGGCCTGATTGTGGGCGCGGCGGTGGCGAATGGTGTGGTGATCGGCTGCACATGGCTGTTCCTGAAGGGCGTCGGCATCTGGGGCGTGACCATTCCGGGCGCCTGGGGCTTCGCCATCATCAACTTCGTGTGGTGGATCGGTATCGGCCATGCGGGCACGCTGATCTCGGCGATTCTGTTGCTGTTCAAGCAGACGTGGCGAAACTCGATCAACCGGTTCGCGGAGGCGATGACGATCTTCGCCGTGGTCTGCGCGGGAACGTTCCCGCTGATCCACGTTGGACGTCCGTGGCTGGCGTACTGGCTCTTCCCTTACCCGAACACAATGAACGTCTGGCCGCAGTTCCGCAGCCCGCTGGCGTGGGACGTGTTCGCGGTATCGACGTACGCGACGATCTCGATTGTCTTCTGGTACGTCGGCATGATCCCGGACTTCGGCACGATGCGCGACCGGGCTGTGCTGCCGGCGGCGAAGTTCTTCTACGGGACTCTGTCGCTGGGCTGGAGAGGATCGACGCGGCACTGGATTCGGTATGAGTCCGCTTCCCTGCTGCTGGCCGGACTTTCAACGCCACTGGTACTCTCGGTACACACGGTCATCAGCTTCGACTTCGCGGTGGCGTCGCTGGCTGGATGGCATACGACGATCTTCCCGCCATACTTCGTTGCGGGCGCTATCTACTCGGGGTTCGCCATGGTCATCACGCTGGCGATTCCGATACGGAAGTTCTACCACCTGGAAGACCTGGTTACGCTGCGGCACCTCGATAACATGGCGAAGGTCATGCTCGGAACCGGCCTGATCGTGGCTTACGGCTACGGCATGGAAGTCTTCATGGCGTACTACTCGGCCAGCCACTGGGAGTACTTCATGATGTGGAACCGTATGTTCGGGCCGATGGGCTGGGGCTACTGGATACTGATCCTGACGAACATCGCGATTCCGCTGACGACGCTTTGGTCGCGCAAGCTGCGGGTCAACGTGACGTACCTCTTTCTGCTCTCGTTCGTGATCAATACGGGTATGTGGTTCGAGCGCTTCGTCATCGTTGTGACCAGCCTGTACCGCGACTACCTGCCGTCGAGCTGGGGAACGTACCGGGCGACGCGTTGGGACTACATGATCTACATCGGAACGATGGGCCTGTTTACGTTCCTGTTCTTCCTCTTTGTGCGCTTCCTGCCGATGATCCCGATGTCCGAGATCCGGATGATGCTGCCGCAGACGAAGGTCAGCAAGGGCGGCGGAAGTGCCGAGACCACAATTGAGGAGACCGTCTAATGCCACCTCGTGAAGGAATCTACGGACTGATTGCCGAGTTCAATACGCCGAGCGAGTTGGTGCAGGCGACTGAAGCTGCACGTGAGGCTGGATATCGCCGGATGGAGTGCTACACGCCATACCCGGTCGAAGAAGCGGCAGAGGCGCTGCACTTTCATAAGACACGCGTCCCGCTGGTCTGCCTGCTGGGCGGGTTGATGGGCGTGACCACCTGCTTCCTGATGGAGACGTGGATCAACGTCTATGCGTATCCGCTGAACATCGCGGGAAGGCCGCTGTTCTCGTGGCCGGCGTTCATTATTCCCGCGTACGAGTGGACGATTCTGTTTGCCGGACTTTCAACGGCGTTCGGGATGCTGGCGCTGAACGGACTGCCGCAGCTCTACCATCCTGTCTTCAACGCCCCGAACTTCCGCAATGGAGCGACGACGGACAAGTTCTTCCTTTGCCTTGAAGCCTCCGACCCGAAGTTCTCGCTGGGCGAGACGCGGGCCTTTCTTGAAACATTCCCCGCGGTCTCCGTGGTGGAGGTGGACCATTAGCACTCGAGTTCAAGCTACGCGTCTTCAAATTCAACGCGCTGGCATTCTGACGGCAGCTCTGGCGACGGTGTTCCTCGCTGGCTGCCGCCAGGACATGCACAACCAGCCCAAGTTCGTTCCACAGCGCGGCACCGACTTCTACGCCGATGGCCGCTCCGCGCGTCCGCAGGTGGAGAACACTGTCGCCCGCACGCAACTGCACCAGGACGCCTACTTCTATACCGGCTTGCAGAACGGCAAAGAGGGTGACGCGCTTCCCTTCCCGGCGACGCTGCAGGTGCTCGAAAAGGGGCAGGAGCGGTACAACGTGTACTGTACGCCTTGCCACTCACGCGTCGGTAACGGCGCTGGCATGATCGTCGACCGTGGCTATCATCCGGCCGGGAACTTCCATACGGCTCGGCTGGTTGCGGCTCCCCTTGGGCACTTCTTCAACGTGATCACGAATGGTTATGGCGCGATGCCGGAGTATGCGGCGCAGGTGAGCGTTGAGGATCGCTGGGCGATCGCTGCTTACATTCGCGCACTCCAGCTGAGCCAGAACGCGAAGCAGGCGGACGTCGCCAGCGGAGAGCATGTTCAGCCGCTGAGCGATATCGAAAAGGCTGAAGGGTTCAACGAGGGATTTGCCGAGGACTGGTCGCTTCCGAGCACGGCCCACTATGGAACTCCGGACAAGCAGGAGTTTGTACTGCCGGGTAATGGAGCAGCTCCTTCTAGCGGCGCGGCTCCTGAGATGAAGGCTGCACCTGCTGCACCAAAGGCCACTGCACCGGCTCCGGCCAAGTAGCTTTAGCGGCCGCGTAGACGCGGTCGATGTAACAAGGTTTGGATCGACTTGAGATCGTACAAGAAGGCTTGAAACGAATGGCATCTGGACACGAACAACACGGCTCACACCACCTGGCGGCTCACGGTCCGCGCGTGCTGCCATCGACTCTCGGTTCGCCTGAGGTGCTCAGCGCCTGGCGCACGAAATCGCTGATCGTCGGCATCGCCTTCACGGTGATCTCGCTGGTCTTCGCTTTCAGCGATAGTGGCCGCGCACACTTGACACGCGCATACCTCCACGGCTGGGTGCTCTGCTTCGGCTTTGCCGGCGGCGGCCTGATCATGCTGATGCTGCAGTACGTCACTGGCGGTAAGTGGGGCCTGTTGCTGCGGCGGCCACTGGAGGCGATGGCGGGCACGCTACCTTTGATCGCCCTGGCGCTTATTCCACTTGGAATCTCTTTGTTTACCGGGAAGAGCATGTACGCGTGGGCGAACTTCGATACCGTCGCCAAGGCGTTGCAGGCGGTGAAGGACCACCAGCTCGGGCTTGAAGATGCACTCACGCTGATCTCGAAGCGGGCGATGTTGAACCCGTGGGCTGCGGTCGCGCAGAGCTGCATCGCCTTCGCGGTGTTTCTGTTCCTGGCTTTCACGCTGCGGCGCTGGTCGATCGCGCGCGACGCGGATGAGGCGCGTGGCACCGAGGGTAGCTTCGAGCGCTGGCGGATGAAGTTCGAGAACCTCTCCGGCCCGGGCATCCTGATCTACGTAATCCTGATGACGGACATCATTATCGTCTGGGTGATGTCGCTCGATGTGAGTTGGTACAGCTCGGTATGGGGCCTGAAGTTCATGGTCGGCCAGGGTTACGGAGTGCTGGCGCTGGGCATTCTTACCGTGGTCTCCCTTTCCAAGGTCGAGCCGATGAAGACGATGCTGCGGACGACCGAGCAGCACGACCTGGGCAAGTTCCTCTTCGCGTTCGTCATGCTGAACATCTATCTGACCTTCGCGGAGTTCCTGATCCTCTGGTCCGGCAACGTTCCGGACGAGATTCCGTGGTATCTGGCACGCATCCATGGCGGATGGTGGACGATCTGCTCGCTGGACTTCGTGTGCCATTGGCTGATTCCCTTCTGCCTGTTGCTGTCGCGCGACCTGAAGCGCAGCAAGTCGCGGATGAAGGTGCTGTGCACCTTTATGATCCTCGCGCGTGCAATCGACCTGTTCTGGATCATCGAGCCGAACTTCCCGGATGCCGCAGGCAACCTGCATATTGCCGGCAATTTCGGAATCCTCGCTTACGTTACTGTCCCGATTGCGATGCTTGGCCTTTGGGGCACCTACTACCTGACGCTACTGAACTCGCGTCCGTTGATTGCGGTCAACGATCCTCACGTTGAAGAGATGTTGGAGCCTGAACATGCCCACTAATGATGGAGAACTCGGAAAAGCGGTGAGCCACGTGGACCCGAAGCCCGCCCTTGACGGCGAGCATCCTGGTTACGAGACAACGGACGTCAACGTCAGCGGCGTGGTGGTGTTTCTTGGCGGCCTGATGGGCTTCCTAGTCATCTTTTTTGTGGTCTGCTTCGGAATTGGAAAGTTGATCAATAATCAGCTGACCGAGTCGGACGGACCTACGGATAAGTGGCACACGAAGTCGACCCTGGAGGGCGGCGGGAAGCGCGAAGACCTGACCAGCAACGCCGTGATGCAGCAGAAAGAGCTGGCGCAGATGACGCAGTCGTTTCCGACGCCTCGGCTGGATATCGACGATGGCAACCAGGCGACGGCGGACCTTCATGCCCGCGAGGACCTGCTGCTGAATCACTACAGCTCGAACAACGGTACGATACGGATTCCGATCGATCGGGCGATGGAGTTGGTGGCGGGTAAACTGCCGGTCGTGGCTCAGGGTTCGGCACCGACGACGCTGATGGCGGGGGATGCTCATCCGGTTCCGCAGGTTCCGCTAACCAGCGGCTTTGCGCGGACAGGGTACGAACTTGATGCGATGGAAGCGCGGAAGCAGAAGATGAGCTTTGCAAAGGCTGAGGAGAATACGCACGCGGAGCTAGCCCCGATCAAGTAGTTGGGGTCGCTTTACGGCTTAGGATTTAAGCAGGGCCAGCAGTTTCGAAGCAAGCACGAGAAGCAGATCCTCCGACTTCGTCGAAGGATGACAAGGGTAAGTGAGTGGTACCTGCAATCGGGCGACAAGGTTAGAGATATGTGGATGAGAGCGACAAAGCGAGGGTGGAAGGGGACGGCGGCAGATGTGTGCGCCGGGCTTCTGGCGCTGCCTCTGCTGGTCGCGACGGCATCGGCGCAGGTCTCGAGCTATGGCGATAAGCAGGCGGGCGAGAATACTGGCGACCAACTGCCGACGGTACTGCAAAAGGTCGCTGTGACGCAGCACCTGAACCAGCAGTTGCCGCTTGACGCGGAGTTCGTTGACGAGACGGGCAAGACGGTGCATCTCGGGGACTATTTTGGCGGCAAGACCCCGGCAGTCATCTCGTTGGTTTACTTCAGCTGCCCGCTGCTTTGTTCGGAAGAGCTGGACGGGCTGACGAGTTCGCTTGAGATGGTACACCTAACCCCCGGTAAGGACTTCCAGGTCGTCATCATGAGCATCGATCCGACAGATACTCCGGCTGATGCGGCGAAGAAGAAGGCGTTCTACCTGAAGCGTTACGGGCGTCCAGAGACGGCGGATGGATGGCATTTTCTTACAGGCAAGAAGCCGGCGATCGATGCAGTCACTGACGCAGTGGGATTTGGGTATGTTCGGGTTCCGGGGCCGGATGGTCGGCTGACGCAGTTCGCTCATGCGAGTTCGATCGAGCTGGTCACGTCGCAGGGCAAGCTGGCCCAGTACTACCTTGGCGTGGAGTATTCACCGAAGGACATGTTGCTGGGGTTGATCGATGCCTCGGGAAACAAGATTGGGTCGCCGGTCGCGAATATTCTGACCTACTGCTATCACTACGATCCGCAGACGAACAAACACTCCTTGATCGTTGCTAGGGTAGTCCAGTTTGGCGGGATGGTGACGATGGCGGGTCTGGGCGGTTTTATATTTTTGATGTTCCGGCGGGATTTGAAGTTGGGTCGCGAGCATAACCTGACAGGTCGCAACGGATCGAGAACGGATAAAGGGTAACGATGCATATCAGTCCAGTACTCTGGCAGTTTTTAGTGAAGTGGCTCCACTCCTCGGCGTTGTTCCCGGCTGAGGCGTCGACGATTGCGCCTTGGACCGATGCGCTGTACTTCTTTTTGCTGGCGATGACGGTGGTCGGCCTGGTGCTGGTGGGCGCGCTGATCTTCGGGTTCTCGATCCGGTACCGCAAGGAGCGCAGCCCGGTGGCGACGCAGATCGAAGGCTCGACCCTGCTCGAGGCGACGTGGACGATCATTCCGCTGGCAATCTTCCTGGTAACGTTTGTGTGGGGCGCGCTGCTGTACTTCCGCATCTACAATCCGCCGACCAATGCGATGAATATCTACATCGTTGGTAAGCAGTGGATGTGGAAGGCCGAGCATCCGGGTGGGCAGCACGAGATCAATGCGCTGCACGTTCCGATTGGACGGCCAGTGCAGTTGACGATGATCTCGCAGGACGTGTTTCACAGCTTCTCGATTCCGGACTTCCGGGTGAAGCGCGAAGTGATTCCGGGGCGCTATTCGACGGTGTGGTTCCAGGCGACGGAGCCGGGAACGTACCACCTCTTCTGCACGCAGTATTGCGGCACGGCGCACTCGGCGATGATTGGCTCGATTACGGCGATGAGCCCCGAGGACTACACCAAGTGGACGCAGCAGTCGACGAGCGGCATGTCGCTGGCACAGAACGGCGAACGGCTGTACTCGGCGATGGGCTGCAACGCCTGCCATAACGGCTCGGCGGCGGCGCGTGGACCGAATCTTGCGGGAGTTTATGGGTCGAAGTTGCAGCTCACGAACGGATCGCAGGTTCTTGTAAATGACGCTTACTTGCGGGACGCTATTCTTAATCCGTCGCAACATATTACGGCGGGGTATGCGCCGATTATGCCGACGTACCAGGGGCAGATCAGTGAAGAGGGTCTGATCGACCTGGTGGAGTTTATCAAGAACCTTGATTCCAACTACCGCGTCAAACAGACGCTGGTCACAGCAGAGTCCGACCAAGCAGCCCCGAGCACGCCACAGCCAGTCGTGCCTCAGCAAGGCCCGGGAGCCAGCACAGGGATGGTGAAGCCATGAGCGCTACAACACATCACACGATCGTCAATCTTCCTGATCAGAGCACGGCCGAGTTGCCGAAGCGGAACTATCTGAACAACGAGCACGGCCTGTTGAGCTGGCTGCTGACGGGCGACCATAAACGCATCGGCATCCTGTACCTGATCTCGATCACGTTCTTCTTCTTTCTGGGCGGAGCGTTTGCGGGCCTGATCCGGTTGGAGCTGCTGACGCCGCAGCCTGACCTGGTTGCGTCCGACACGTACAACAAGTTCTTCACCATGCACGGGTTGATCATGATCTTCCTGTTCCTGGTGCCGTCGGTTCCGGCGACGATTGGGAACTTCCTGATCCCGATCATGATCGGCGCGAAGGACCTGGCGTTTCCGAAGATCAACCTGTTGAGCTGGTATCTGTACCTTGGCGGCGCGTTGTTCACGCTGATCGCGCTGGTACAGGGTGGAGTCGATACGGGGTGGACGTTTACGACGCCGCTCTCGACTCACTACCTGAACACGCATGTGATCACGGCGGCGACGGGCGTATTCATCGTAGGGTTCTCGTCGATCTTTACCGGGTTGAACTTTATCGTGACCATCCACCGGATGCGCGCGCCGGGCATGACGTGGTTCCGGATGCCGCTGTTCGTTTGGTCGAATTATGCGGCCTCGATCCTGATGGTTCTGGGAACGCCGGTGCTGGCGATCACGATCGTTCTGGTGGCTCTGGAGCGCACGCTGGGTATCGGAGTATTCGACCCGACCAAGGGCGGCGATCCTCTGCTCTTCCAGCATCTCTTCTGGTTCTACTCGCACCCTGCCGTGTACATCATGATTCTGCCGGGTATGGGCGTGATCTCTGAGGTCATCAGCACCTTCAGCCGGAAGCGGGTGTTTGGCTACACGGCTGTGGCGTTCTCTTCGGTGGCGATTGCGCTGTTCGGCTTCTTCGTGTGGGCACACCACATGTTCATCATGGGCGTGTCGAACTACTCGGCGCTGGTGTTCTCGCTGCTGACCATGCTGGTCGCGGTGCCTTCGGCGATCAAGGTCTTCAACTGGGCGTTCACTCTGCAGAAGGGTTCGATCACGTTCGAGACGCCGATGCTTTATGCGTTCGCGTTCATCGGACTGTTCACCATTGGCGGACTGACGGGCGTGTTCCTTGGATCGCTGGGCATGGACATCCACCTGACCGAGACGTACTTCATCGTGGCGCACTTCCACTACGTGATGGTGGGCGGCATGTTGATGGCGTTCCTGGCGGGCATTCACTTCTGGTGGCCGAAGATGACAGGCCGGATGTATCCGGAGTCGGTGTCCAAACTTTCCGCAGTAGTCAGCTTCATCGGGTTCAACCTGACGTTTATGCCGCAGTTCATCCTTGGCTACCTGGGTATGCCGCGCCGGTATCATGCGTATCCTCCGGAGTTCCAGGTGCTGAACGTGCTTTCGACGGCCGGAGCGACGGTGCTTGGGGTTGGCTTCCTGATGCCGCTGATCTATCTCGCGTGGTCGCTGAAGTATGGAGCGATTGCGGGCAACAATCCTTGGCAGGCTACGGGACTTGAGTGGCAGATTCAGTCTCCTCCGCTGACGGAGAACTTCGTTGAAATTCCCGTTATGGACCATGAAGCGTATGACTACGAGTGGCTGGAACACAAGCACGCAAACGAGGTAACGACCGTTGGATAACGCCATCGCCACCCATCCTGACGTACACGGTGCGGCCCATGAGGAAGATCACGAACACGTGATGCTTCCGCAGCACCGCCATCACTTTGAGACGGAGCAGCAGCAGCGCGAGGCGGGCAGCTTCGGCATGTGGCTGTTCCTGCTGACCGAGATCATGTTCTTCGGCGGCATGTTCTTCGCGTACCTGCTGTATCGCAACTGGTACAACCCGGCTTTTGTTGCCGCTTCGAACCAGTTGAATGTGACTGAAGGCGCGATCAACACGGTCATCCTGATCACGTCGGGGTTCTTCATGGCGCTGGGCGTTTGGGCAGCGGAGATGAAGAAGCAAAAGCTGCTGGTGATCTTCTTGGTGCTGACGACGATCTTCGGCTTCGCCTTCCTCGGCGTAAAGGCCGACGAGTACCACGAGAAGTATGAGAAGCACCACATTCCAGGAGCGAGCTTCGATATCCGCGAGTTCGTGAACCCGCCGATCGATGCCAAGACGGGCAAGCCTGATCAGGTGCCGATGGCTCCGGACATGGCGCAGAAGACGCAGATCTTCTTCTTCTTGTACTTTGCGATGACGGGGATGCACGCGTTCCACATGATCCTGGGGCTTGGGATCTTGTTCTGGCTGATCTGGCGAGCGAACCGAGGGGAGTTTTCTGCGGGGTATGTTGCGCCGATTGAGAACTTCGGGCTCTACTGGCACTTTGTCGATATCGTGTGGCTGTTCCTGTTCCCCTTGCTGTACCTCATCAATCGCCACCCGCTTAAGTAACTTCGCAATACTTCAAGGAGTCATGCTGTGTCTGAACACGATCAATACCACGACCCGTCGAACGTCATCAATCCGGAGCACGCTGAGCATCATGTGGTTCAGCCGATCACGTATCTCGCTGTCTTCGGCACGCTGTTGCTGGGGACGCTGATCACGGTGTTTGCCGCCGACTGGGACTTGGGGGTGTTCAACCCCATCATTGCGCTAGGGATCGCTTCGTTCAAGGCGGTGGTGGTGATCCTGTTCTTCATGCACGTGAAGTGGCAGTCGAAGCTGATCAAGATGACCGTAGGCGCGGGATTCTTTACGTTTCTCGTTTTGATCACGATGACGCTGAGTGACTACATCAGCCGGTCGTGGGGGCTTTGGTAACGGCTCTTTGTTTGAGTCACGACGGCGCGACCCAAGGGCCGCGCCGTTTTGCGTTTGGGGGCTTTGGGGGCGGGAGCGGTCGAGCTTCGCTCGATGTCCCACCCATCGCGTGAGGCAAAGGCGCGATGGATGGGGCACCGGGTTTTGTGGTCGGATTAAAGCGGGCGGGCTAGGATGAAGTCGTCGCAGAGGATGTCCCCAACCTGGAACTTCCGGACGCCGGCCTTGATGAAGCCGTTGCGATAGTAGAAGCTGAGGGCGGTCTCGTTTTCGGCGTTTACGCCTAAGAGGAGGCGCTTCTTGCCGGCCTCGCGGGCGATCTCGACGGCCTTGTTCATGAGCAGGCGACCGGTGCCGGTGCCCTGGAAGCGGGCAAAGAGGTAGATGCGTTTGAGCTCGATGTCTGCGGGGGTGATGTCGTCGAGAGGAAGGTCGGGTGGGGTGACGAGGATATATCCGATCGGGGCGTCGCCGGGCTGCATGACGGCTAGCCATGCCTGGGTGTCGGGGGTGGTGAGGTATTTCTTATAGGCGGCGACGGAGTGGTTCTTCTCGCAGTGCTGGAGCAGGGATTGGCCGTCGACCAGGCCGGCGAAGGTTTCGAGGGTGGTGCCGGCTCCGACGATGGCAAGCGCGGGTGCGTCATCAAGGGTGGCGCGGCGAAGTGAAATCTCATCAAAAGGCATTCGGGTTTCTCGTGTTTGAGGACAGTTTATCGCGGTGGGATTGGTAGGGTGGGAATGCGGGATTTTGTGGTGGTGTGAGCGGAAGGCCAATGCGGGGGTCTCTCCACTGCGCGGCGGACGGTGAGGCTGTCCGCCGCTCCGGTCGAGATGACGTGCTTTCGCGGTGTAGAAACGGGCTAGGGAACGGTTTACGTCCCACCCATCACGATGAAACTGTGATGGATGGGGCACCCGGCACTCGGTTCTTGGTAGCCGGGATTTCGTGCGTTCGATGAGAGGGTTGATTGATGGATGAGTTTGAGGCGCTGAAGCAGAATCCGCGGGTTACCGTTCGGCGGGATGGGGCGGCGAAGGCGGATGGGAAGTGCGTTGTGTACTGGATGCAGCGGGCGCAGCGTGGCGTGGACAATCATGCGGTGAATGTCGCGGTCGAGGTGGCGAACCTGCTTGGGCTGCCGCTGGTGGTGTACTTTGCGGGGATCTCGAACTTTCCCAGCGCGAATCTGCGGCACTATGTGTTCTTGCAGCAGGGGTTGCCGGATATCGAAGAGGACTTGGCAAAGCGGAACATCTCGTTCGTGATGCGTCGGGCTCCGCATGAGTCGCATGAAAAGCTGCTGGCGGATGTGGATGCGGCGTTTCTGATTGGCGATGAGAACCCGATGCGCGAGCCGGAGAAGTGGCGGAAGCACCTGGCGGAGAAGATCTCGATTCCATTCTGGACGGTGGATGCGGATGTCGTCATTCCGTCGAAGCTGATCGAGAAGGCGCAGTATGGGGCTTATATCATTCGGCCCCGGCTCTACAAGCTGCTGCCGGAGTATCTGGTGCCTTATGAGAATCCTCACGCGAAGCATGAGTGGAAGCGGCCGAATGGGTTTCATGCGGATTCTCTGACCGAGGACATGACGAAGGGGTGGGAGCATCTCGACCGGAGCGTGCCGCCGGTGGAGGCGTGGCAGGGTGGGACCCATGCGGCGTTGAAGCGGCTGAAGCTCTTCACGGGCTCCATGCTGGCGAAGTACGACGAGACGCGGAACCATCCTGAGATGGATGGGACGTCGGCGCTGTCGCCTTATCTTCACTATGGGCATATCGGGCCGCAGACGATTGCGCTGGCGGTGGAGGCGGCGGCGAAGAGTGATCCGTTGCTGACGAAGGCTCGGGACAGCTTTATCAATGAGCTGATCGCGTGGCGGGAGCTGGCGGTAAACTTCGTGATCTGGTGCCCGCAATACGACACGGCGGACTGCGCGGAGGATTGGGCGAAGAAGTCGATTGCTGAACATGCGCGGGACGAGCGGGAGCAGCTTTATACGCTGAAGCAGCTCGAGCATGCCGAGACGTATGACGAGCTTTGGAATGCGGCGCAGATCCAGATGACGCGGCACGGATGGATGCACAACTATCTGCGGATGTACTGGGCGAAGAAGATCCTTGAGTGGACGCCGGATGCGGCTACGGCGGTGAAGTACTGCGTGTATCTGAATGATAAGTACGAGCTGGATGGGCGCGATCCTGGAGGGTATGCGGGGATTGCGTGGGCGATTGTGGGGAAGTTCGATCGACCGTGGTTTGACCGGCCGATCTTTGGGAAGATCCGGTACATGTCGGGTGGGTCGACGGGGAAGAAGTTCGATTCGAAGAAGTACATACGACAGATGAATGCTCTGCCGGGTGGGGTGGTGGAGGAGTTTCGGTTGCGGTGATGAGAAGCCGTGGGCGGAGAGGTGCGAGCGGTTTCCGAAGACGTGAGCTGTCTCGGGGTCCTTCGACTGCGGCGCTTGCGGTGATACTGCAAGCGCCTCCGCTCAGGATGACGGAGTCTTTGGGGGTAGGGAAGAAAGTGGTTCGTGCTTCGCACGAATATCCCACGTTAGCGACGATGAAGCTGTCGCGAGGATGGGGCACCCGAATCGTTTGGGCTGAGGGGATGAGGGTGGGTGAGCGGTTTACGTCCCACCCATCGCGATGAGGCTGCGATGGATGGGGCACCCGTGCGTCTGTGCTGGGTGCGCGGATGTTAGACTTCGTGGGAAAGACGCTCGACTGTGGTTGGCGAAACGAATCGAGCCCCGCTGACACTGCTTATTGGTTCCATCGAGGATCTTGAGTCCTCGCGCAGTTGTTTGTGTTGAGCAATGACCCGGCAGATCGTGGAGACGCCGGCGGAGGGAAGGCCCTGTGTCTGATCGTTCGTATTCGCAGTCCGCGGAGACAGCGGTCCAACTTGCTCCCGCAACAACCTATCTGGGACGGTATGTCATCCAGAGGCCGATCGGCGCTGGTGGCATGGGCGAGGTCTTTTGCGCGCGGGACACTCGGCTGGAGCGGACCGTCGCGATCAAGATCCTGCCGCGGGACACCGCAAACGATACGGGGCGGAGCCGTTTGCTGAACGAAGCGCGTGCCGCGTCTGCCTTGAATCACCCCAATATTGTGGCGCTGTATGACATCTGCACGGACAGAACCTCTACGGGCGGGGACGTCGATTTTCTGGTGATGGAGTTCGTCGATGGACGAACGCTGACTGAGATGATTGCGGAAGCGCCGTTGAGCTTCGAGCAACTGGCTGCTCTTGGGTCGCAGATGGCACTGGCGCTGGGCGCGGCGCATGGGGCGGGGATCGTTCATCGAGACGTCAAGCCGGCGAACATCATGGTCACGAAGGCGCAGCAGGTGAAGGTGCTCGACTTCGGGATCGCGAAGGTGACGCGCAGCGATGGGACTACGCGGCTGACCGGCGTTGGACAGATCATCGGAACGGTGGCGTACATGTCTCCGGAGCAGACGCGCGGGGAAGAGACGGACTTCCGGTCGGACATCTTTTCGCTGGGATGCGTGCTTTATGAGGCAGCGGTTGGAGAGCCGCCGTTCAAGGCGGGGAGTGTTCTCGGACTGATGCACGAGATTGTCACGACGGAGCCGGAGCCGCCCAGCGTGTATCGCCCGGAGCTGCAGCCGGAGTTTGTTCGGCTGGTGATGCGGTGCCTGGCGAAGGAGCGGAGTCAGAGGCCGGAGTCTGCGATTGAGCTGGCTACGGAGCTGCGGTCGCTAGCTTTTCCAACTCGGCAGGAGGGCCATGTTCGGGAGAAGCGCGCTTCGGTGGCCGTGCTACCGCTGAAGGTGCGAGGCCCTGCGAGCGAGCAATATCTTGCGGTGTCACTGGCGGAGGCGCTGGTTCATCGGCTTTCGTCGACGGGGAAGCTGCTGACCCGGCCCATTGCGAGCGTGATGCGCTATGCGGGCGAAGAGGTGGACTGGGCTAAGGCGGCGCGGGAGTTGAACGTCGATCTGGTGGTCGAGGGAACGGTGCAGATCGCGGGGCCGAAGATTCGGGTGCTGGTGGGGATTCATCGGGCGAGCGACGCGACGACGATGGCGTCGCTGAAGCAGGATGGAGATGCGAGCGATCTCTTCGCGTTGCAGGACCGGCTTGCGGATGCGGTGAGCGAGGTCTTCGTTCCGCGTCAGAAGGGCGGGACGGGGACGCAGACGCCGCCGACGAAGCATCCGGGGGCGTTTGAGCTTTATCTGCGCGCGGTGGATCGGCAGGTGCATGTGGACAAGTTCGAGATGGCCTCGGCGATCGAGCTGCTGAATCGCGCCACGGAACTGGATCCCTCGTTTGCCGATGCGTGGGGACTGCTGGCGCAGGCTTATACGCAGATGGGAGCGCATCTCGATCCCGATCCGAAGTGGTTCGAGCTGGGTGAACGAGCGATTGCGCGGACGCTGGAGTTGGATCCGGTGCAGTGCAACGCTCTGTGCGCTCGCGGCGTGATCCTGTGGTCGCCTTCGCGGAGCTTTCAGAATCGGGCTGCGCTGCGTGCTTTGAATGCGGCGATCAAGATCGATCCTGCTCGACCGACGGCGCGTCATCAGCGGGCGGCGATCCTGTGGCATCTTGGGTTCTTCGACGCCGCGGAGCGGGACGCTATGGAGTTGAAGCTGGCGAATCCGGCGCTGGGCACGATGCATCAGGGCGCGATCGCGCTGCAACGAGGGGAGTTCGATCTGAGCGCGGAGCACTATGCCAGCGCGCTGGAACTGGAGCCGAACGGCGTTCTCAATCATCTGCTTTCGCCGATTGCGGTGTTGTATGCGGGCCGGCTCGAAGAGGCCAGGGTGGCCATCGGGAAGGCGCGGCAGATGTTTCCGGCGGAGTCGTTCAGTCTGGGGTTGGAGGCGATTGTTGCCGGGATCGAAGGCGATGCGCGGCGTGCCGAGAAGCTGGCCGATGAAGCGGCGCACAGCGTGCATAGCCTGACGCACACGCACCATACTTGGCACTCTTGCGCTGCGGCGTACACGCTAAGTGGAAGGCCGGAGAAGGCGATTCACGAGCTGGAACGGTGTGCCGCGATGGGGCTGCCGAGTTATCGTCTGTTCGAAGCCGACCCTTATCTTCGGGGGCTGCGGGGTGAGCCTCGGTTTAGCGAGCTGATGACGAATCTAAGGCGGGAGCATGATTCGATTCGGGATGAGTTTGGGTTGGAGGGGTAGAGGTGGGGGACAGGCAGCGGCGAAAGCCAATGCGGGGATCTCTCCACTCCACTGCGCTTCGGTCGAGATGACGGGTCTTTCGTGCTTCGTGCTGGGAACTGTCCCAACCATCGCGTACGAAAACGGCGCGGTGGATGGGGCACAGAGTGTTGGCTGGTTCGAGAAGCAGATCCTCCGACTTCGTCGAAGGATGACAAGGTTTACAGGTCTGATGACAAGCTTGGAGGGTTAGCTGTTGCGGAGGGCGACCATGGGGTTGATGCGCGATGCGCGGCGGGCGGGAAGATAGGCTGCGGTTAGGGCTACGCCGATCAGGATGGCGACTGTGGCGGCAAAGGTGGTGGGGTCTGTGGCATCGGTGGCGAAGAGGAGTGAGGCGATGAGCCTGCTCATGGTGAGCGAGGCGATGGCGCCGATGGCGACTCCGATGGCGGTCATGCGCAGGGTGGCTTTGAGGATGCGGCGCTGGACGCTGGCCTGGCTGGCTCCGAGGGCCATGCGGATGCCGATCTCCTGGGTCTGGCGGGTGACGGTGTAGGAGATGACGCCGTAGATGCCGAGCGAGGCCAGCACCAGTCCAAGGGCGGCGAAGATGGCGACCAGGACGGCGAAGAAGCGGCGCGGCGAGGTGGCGTGGTCGACGATTTGTTGGAGGGGTTGGAGCGTGGCGGCGGGCTGGCCGGGGTTGAGGGCGCGGAGCTTGGCCATGATAGCGGGCGCAAGGGCTTCGGCGGGGAGGCGGCTGCGGACGACTAGCTGGGTGCCGGCCTCGCCCCAGTCTTGCGAGACGTTGACGTAGACCTGCCAGCCGGTGTCGGACTCGACGCCGTTGGCGTGGACGTCGGGGACGACGCCGACGATGCGGTCGCTTTTGTCGCCGAATTCGACCATGCGGCCGATTGGATCTTGATTGGGAAAGAGGAAGTCGGTGGCCTTCTTGTTGAGGATGATGACGGGTTCGGTCTTGGCGGTGTCGTGCCAGGAGAGATCGCGGCCGGTGATCTTCATGCCCATGGCAGGAAGGTATCCGGGGGAGACGACATAGACGAGCGTGCCGGGACGGGCGCTGCGTGGGTAGTCGACGCCCTTGACGCCGGGCGAACCCCAGCTGCGATTGCGGGTGAGCGGGAGATTGTCGGAGAGGCCGGCGGCTTCGATGCCTGTGATGCTGGTGACCTCGCTGAGGACGGTCTGGTAGAAGGCGCTGCGGACTTCGACCTTGGGGCTCGGGCTTTGTTCGATCTGCATGCTGTAGCCCTGGGCGGGGCGGAAGCCGAGATCGACATCGAGGACGTGGAGGAAGCTGCGGAGAAGCAGGCCTGCGCCGACGAGCAGGACGCAGGCGAGGGCGACCTCGGAGATAACCAGAGCGGTGCGGAGGGTCTCGTTCTTGCGGCCGTCGCTGGCGCTGGTGCCGGAGTCCTTGAGGGTCTCCTGCAGGTTATTGGTGGACATCTTGATGCCGGGAGCGAGCCCCAGGAGCAAGGTAGTGACGAGGGCAATGAGGAGGGTCCAGAGGAGAACGGGCGTGTCGATGCGAAGAGTCGCGAGGAGTGGAAGTGCGAGCGAGCCTTGATGCGCCAGCCAGGTGGTCACGCCGAAGGCGATGAGGAGGCCGAGGGCCGCGCCGCCGATGGAGAGGACGGCGCTTTCGGTGAGGAGCTGGCGGACGAGGCGGGCGCGGTTTGCGCCGAGGGCGACGCGGAGGGCGAACTCCTTAGAGCGCGTGGCGGCTCGCGCGATGAGGAGGTTCGAGAGGTTGACGCAGACGATGAGCAGGATGAGACCGACGGCGACCCAGAGGAGGTTGAGCGAGCGGCGAAGCTGGCCGGCGACGTGCTCCTTGAGCGGCGTGGCGGCCATGGGGCCGTAGCTGCCCTTGGATTCGGCCTGCTTCTTGCTCCAGTAGAGCTGGGGAGCGACGATGCGGGCATCAGCGGAGGCCTGGTCAATAGTGACGCCGGGTTTGAGACGGCCCTGGAGGGTGAGGGTGTTGCCCTGATTACGGATGTCGTCGAGGGCAGTGGGGGTGAGGACGTCGACGCGGGTTCCGGGAGAGAAGACGGCACCGAAGTCGAAGGCGGGGGGAAGGACGCCGACGACGGTGGTGGGGGAGTTGTCGAGGGAGATGGCTTTGCCGACGATGCTGGGGTCGGAGTCGAAGTGCTGCTTCCAGAAGGGATAGGAGAGCAGGACGACGGGAGCGGCGTGGGACTGTGCTTCGGCGGGGGTGAAGTTGCGGCCGAGGATGGGGGTGACGCCGAGGACGTTGAGGAAGTTGCCGAGGACGCCGATGCCGGTGATGGACTGCGGGATGGCGGTGTTGGTGCCGGTGAGCTTGATGTTGTCGGGGGAGGAGAAGGCGTAGTAGCCGGTGATGTCGGTGAAGGAGTGGTTGATGGCGCGGAAGTCGTCGTAGGCGTCGGAGGAGTAGCTGGATCCGGAGATGCCGCCGGAGGTGGTGGCGGGGGCGATCCAGGCGAGGCGATCGGGCTCGGCGAAGGGGAGCGGGCGGAGCAGGATGGTGTCGACGAGCGAGAAGACGACGACGTTGGCGGCGATGCCGAGGGCGAGGATGGTGACGGCGACGGCGGTGAAGCCGCGATCACGTCGGAGGGTGCGGAGGCAGTAGCGAATGTCCTGGCGGAGGCGGTCGAAGGCGGCCGAGGGGCGGGCGTCGAAGGCACCTTCGCGGGCGGATTCGAAGGCGCCGAAGTCGATTCTGGCGCGGCGGCGGGCCTCGGCGGGGGACATGCCGGCGGCGAGGTTGGCCGCGATGGCGGCTTCGAGGTGCAAGGTCAACTCTTCGTCGATCTCGGCGGATGGTTTGGGCTTGAAGAAGAAGCGGAGGCGAGTGAGGAGCGGGTTGGTCATGCGGAGACCTCCGGGGTGGTGTTGAGCACAAGGGCGATGGCGGAGCTGAGGCGGTCCCAGGTGGCGAGTTCGGTGTCGAGCTGCTTTTTGCCGGTCGCGGTGAGGGCGTAGAACTTGGCCTTGCGATTGTTCTCTGAGGTGCCCCATTCGGCGGCGATCCAGCCCTTGTACTCAAGGCGATGAAGGGCGGGGTAGAGCGAGCCCTGGCCGATTTGGAGGACATCCTTCGAGACCTGCTGGATGCGAGAGGCGATGGCCCAGCCGTGCATGGGGCCGAGGGCAAGGGTCTTGAGGATAAGGACGTCTAAAGTTCCTTGAAGCAGATCGGTGGAGGGCGGCATTTGTTCCCCTTGATGTTCGACAAGAGCGGTTGGAGATGATGATCGTACGTCTCTTGTCGGATGTCAAGGGGAGATATGTGGCGGAGGTGTCCGGGGCTGAAGCCCGCTGCTACTCCGAGCGATGGTGCTGACGGGCGAAGGGAGGCAGGTTCGTTGCCCGGAACGCGTATGCCCATCGCAACTTTGCGCTGATGGAGTGGCAGCTGATCCTTCCGGATGGGAGCGGAGCTTCCATGGGGTACGACTCGATTCGTCTGTCTGGCGAGGCTCAGATTGAGAGCATCATATGGTTTCCGAAGGACGCCGCTGTTTGGCTGAGCGCGAAGTAAGTGCGTAGTTTTGGATGGAAACAGGGGAAAATCTTCCGGGTTCGGAAGGTGGCCGAAGAGCGTCCAACAGGGTGAAGGTGATTGAGGTGACCCATGGAATACACTCAGACGAATCCGGCTTTGCTCGCTGCTGTCCGGCTCCTGCAGCGGATTGGCATTGAGCGATTCGTTGCCTCGGTTCGAGGCCAGGATGGCGGCGACTATCGCATGCAGACGATGAGTGAGAGTTAGCATGCTGCGACTTCAGAGAGCGGTGTGCCGTATGGTTCGGCGTCCTGGGTACGGTAAACTTAGGACTTGGCTACCTATTTGATTACCGGCGCTGCCGGATTTATTGGCTCTCATCTGACGCATACGCTCGTCTCTCGTGGGGACAAGGTTCGGGCGTTCGACAATTTTGTGACCGGGCGGCGGCAGAATCTGTCGCGGATCTTGAACCGCATCGAGTTTCACGAAGGCGACCTGCGGGATGCGGACGCGGTGAACCGGGCGTGCGAAGGTGTGGACTACATCCTGCACCAGGGGGCGCTTCCTTCGGTGCCGCGCAGCGTGAAGGACCCGCGAACCAGCCATGAGTCGAATCTGGACGGGACGTTCAATGTGCTCGAAGGGGCGCGGGCGAACGGGGTGAAGCGGGTGGTGTACGCGGCTTCTTCGTCGGCGTATGGGAACCAGCCGGGATTTCCGCGGCATGAGGGGATGAAGCCGATGCCGATTGCTCCGTATCCGGTGCAGAAGCTGGCGGGCGAGCTGTATATGCAGTCGTACTGGCAGGTTTATGGGCTGGAGACGGTGTGCCTGCGGTACTTCAATATCTTTGGGCCTCGGCAGGTTCCGGATTCTCCTTACTCAGGGGTGATGGCGAAGTTCATCCTGCAGATGATGCGGGGAGAGACGCCGGTGATCTTCGGCGACGGGGAGCAGGGGCGGGATTTCACGTACATCGACAACGCGGTGAGCGCGAATCTGTTAGCGGCTGCTGCTCCGGCGGACCAGGTTGCGGGAAAAGTGTTCAATGTCGCGTGCGGTGAACGACATACGTTGAATGAAACGTATCGAATTCTTGCGCAACTTTTAGGCTTCGAAGGCCTTCCAATGTATACGGAAGTGCGCGCGGGCGACGTTCGCGACTCGCTGGCCGATATTTCTGCCGCCCAGGAAGCGTTTGGCTACAAGCCCCTGGTCGGCTTCGAGGAAGGTCTGCGCCGAACGGTCGCGTGGTATCAGGACACGCTCGGGCAGTAAGGCTCATAACAACTTGACGACACAAACTCTAGATCAGGCCCCCCCCAGGACCGCTACCAAGACCGCTTCTGCCTCTCTGTCCGATTGGCTGCAGCACATCGAGAACCGGACGGCACGAGTTGGCATTGTTGGGCTGGGATACGTTGGACTGCCGCTGACGCTGTTGTTCAGCGAGGAGAGGTTCCGCGTTACCGGGTTCGACATCGACGACGCGAAGGTGGAGCGACTGAATGTGGGTGGATCGTACATCCACCGGATTGAGCCGGAGCATATTCAAGGGGCGCAGAAGGCAGGGTTCTCGGCGACTTCGGATTTCTCGCAGATTGCGGGGATGGATGCGGTGTTGATCTGCGTGCCGACTCCGCTGCACGACGACCACACGCCGGATATGAGCTATGTGGTGTCGACGATGGAGGCGATTGCCCCGCATCTGCGCGCGGGGCAGTTGGTGGTGCTCGAGAGCACAACGTATCCGGGGACGACGGAAGAGATCGTGGTGGAGACGATCAACCGTTATGGGGCGGGGCGTGGGTTGGCGGTGTTGCGCAAGGGGCAGGACGATCTTGATGGGGTGATGGTGGCGTTCTCGCCGGAGCGGGAAGATCCGGGCAATATTGTGACGCCGCGGCGAGACATTCCGAAGGTGATTGGTGGAGTGGATGAGCGGGCGGCGAAGGCTGCCGAGGCCCTGTATGGGACGGTGTTCAATCGGACGGTGCTGATGTCTTCGCCGGCGGCGGCGGAGATGACGAAGCTGCTCGAGAACATCTACCGGTGCGTGAATATCGCGTTGGTGAACGAGATGAAGCAGCTCTGCGAGAAGATGGGGATCGACGTGTGGGAGGTGATCAACGCGGCGGCTACGAAGCCGTTCGGGTTCCAGGCGTTTTATCCGGGGCCGGGCGTGGGCGGGCACTGTATTCCGGTCGATCCGTTCTATCTCACCTGGAAGGCGGAGCAGTATGGGCTGCAGACTCGGTTCATCGAGCTTGCCGGCGAGGTGAACGAGTCGATGCCGCTGCACGTGGTGGAGACGGCGGCGCGGGCGATGGAACGAAATGGTGTCAACCTGCGGAATGCGCGGGTGCTGGTGCTTGGCGTGGCGTACAAGAAGGACGTCGATGATCTGCGGGAGTCGCCTGCGCTGACGATTATCGAGCTGCTGCAGAAGGCGGGAGCGACGGTGGCTTATAACGATCCCTTCTTCCCGACGGTGGGGCGTGGGCGGAAGTATGACCTGAATCTGGCTTCGACTCCGTTGGAGCAGTTGGGGGATTTTGATTGCGTTTTGATCGCTACCGACCACTCGAGCTATGAGTACGAAAAGATCGTAACCGAAGCGCGGCTGGTGGTAGATTCTAGGAACGCAACGCGGGCGATCCAGTCGGCGAAGATCGTGCGTTGCTAGAGCTTTGACTGGTTGAACTTTTTCCGTCCCACATCTGGCGATGAAGCTGTCAGATATGGCACCCGGTCGTTCGTGGGTTGCGAGAGCAGGAAGCGGACTTTAGATCCGCGATGATTTGCTGGTCTTCTGCCATTCCCGTTTTGAAATTTGTGAACTAACTCCTCTCTTACTTTTCCAGGTTCTGCGTTGACTGACTGCGAACCAGCTTGCAGCATCGTCGAAGATGCCGCAGGCGGTCCGGAGCAGGAGCATGGGCCTTCCTACTCTTCCCAGATGTCGAAGAATGCATCGCCGCGCCAGTTTGTGGTGCGGAACGGTGGGATTTGTCGTGCTCGTTTCTGGGTTGGGGTTGGGGCAGGAACCCACCCATGCGATAAAGCCGCATGGATGGGGCACCCAACATGGACGACTTGAGCACGGGCTGAGGGCGCGGCGGTTCCTTGCTGGCCGGGAGAGTGGTGCGGCGGGGATGGAGCTGGCGCGGCGGCAGCAGGCGGCGATGCTGGCGGAGCCGCGGGTGACGCCGCTGACGACGGCGTGGCAGCCGGTGGGGCCGATGCAGGTGGCTAGTCTGGCTTACGGCAAGGTTACCGGGCGGGTGACGGCGATTGCGATCGATCCGGCGGACGCTAGCGGCAATACGGTCTATGTGGGGACGACGGGCGGCGGGGTTTGGAAGTCGACCAATGCGGCGGGAGCGGCGTCTGCGGTGAAGTTTGTTCCGCTGACGGACACGCTGCCGGTGTTCTCGCTGAATAGCGGCAGCGCGACGATTGCGTCGTTGAGTATCGGGGCGCTGAGCGTGGGAAACGGGGTCATTCTGGCGGGGACGGGGGACACGAACGACGCGCTGGATTCGTACTACGGGAGCGGTCTCCTGCGGAGCAATGACGGCGGGGCGACGTGGACGCTGGTGCAACAGGCAGACACTGCGCAGGGGGCGACGAGCGGTATCCATAGCTTTGTGGGGCTGGGATTTGCCGGGCTGGCGGCTTCACCGACAGTGATGGTGGCGGCTGTAGGGGATGCGGCTGAGGGTAAGTTTGTGAACGCGGCGGAGACGGAGTATAGCGTTCGCGGGCTGTATTTCTCCACCGACGCGGGCGTGAGCTGGCAGATGGCAACGATTCTGGACGGCATGCAGACGGTGCAGCAGCCGCTGCCGAACGGGGAGAACGTGGGTGGGAATGCGGCGACGGCGGTGGTGTGGAACCCTTTGCGGCAGCGGTTTTACGCGGCGGTGCGGTTCCATGGGTACTACGAGTCGGCGGATGGTGCGACGTGGACGCGGCTGGCCGCTCAGCCGGGTGCGGGATTGACGGTGGCCGCGTGTCCGGCGAATCCGGGGTCTGTCGGAAGCGCGACCTGCCCGATCTTTCGCGGGGCGCTGGCGGTCGAGCCGGAGAGTGGCGACACATTTGCGTTTACCGTGGATGCGAACTACGGGGACCAGGGGATATGGCGGGACAGTTGCGCGGCGATGGGCGGAGTCTGCTCGACGAGTGAGATTGCGTTTGCGACGAAGCTGAACTCGGGGCCGCTGGAGACGGGCGGGGCGATCGGCGGACAGATCTTTCAAGGAGATTACAACCTGACGCTGGCGGCGATGGCTTCGGGGAGCAGCACGCTGTTGTTTGCGGGGACGCTTGATCTTTATCGATGCAGCTTGACGACAGCGGCGACGGGCGCTGGCGGGTGTGTGTTCCGCAATACGACGAATGTGGAGGATGGATGCGCGGCTCCGGCGATGGTGGCGCCGGGGCAGCATGCGCTTGCGGGGCTTGCAGGAGGAGCGCTGCCACTGGTGTTTGTGGGCAATGATGGCGGGCTGTGGCGGTCGCTGGATGGCGTGGCGCAGCAGGGGAGTCCGTGCGCGGCAGATGATGCGACGCACTTCGACAATCTGAATGGGGGGTTGGGGTCGCTGGCGGAGGTGGTGCAGTTCTCGCAGCACCCGACGAATGCCGACATGCTGCTGGTAGGGCTGGGAGCGAACGGGACGGCTGCGACTTCGACGGCGTCAGATCTTTCGGCGTGGGGGCAACTGGCGGATGGCGAGGGAGGGTACTCGGCGATCGATCCGGTGAGTCCGGCGAAGTGGTACGCGTCGACGGCGCCGGGAGTGAGCATCACATATTGCAGCCAGGGCAGCGCGTGTGGGCCGACGGAGTTCGACACACAGCCGACAATTGGAGCGCCGCAGGTTACGCAGGATGCTTCGCTGATCGACCCGCCGTGGCTGCTGGACCCCGCGCTGAGCTCGAATGTGCTGATTGGGACGTGCCGGGTGTGGCGCGGCCCGGCGACGCAGAGCACGGCTTGGCCGGCGACGAATGTGTTGAGCAGCGAGTTTGGCGGGCCGCAGAACCAAGCGTGTGACGGGACGAACAACTTTGTGCGGTCGCTGGCTGCGGGAGGACCTGCGGCGACGGCGACGACGGCGGCGGGGAGCGGATCTACGGTGCTGTATGCGGGGATGGCGGGGGTTCTCGACGGCGGTGGGAGCGTGGGTGGGCATGTGTTTGCTACGACGGATGCAAATGCGGCGAGTTCGGTGACGGCCTGGACCGATCTTGCGGGATCGCCGGTGACGAACGATGGGGTGGGTGGCGGTGTGTTCAATGCGGCGGGGTTCGATATCTCCTCGGTCGCGGTCGATCCGCATGATGCGACCGGGATGACGGTGTATGCGACGGTGATGGGGTTTACCGGGAACGGGGTGACGGCGGCGCATGCGTATCGCTCGACCGATGGCGGAGCGCACTGGACGAACATCGGGAGCAATCTGCCGGACGCTCCGGCGAACAGCATCGTGGTCGATCCGAACGATGCGAATACGGTTTATGTGGCGATGGACACGGGCGTATTTGTAACGAACCAGGTTACGAGTTGCACGAGCGCGAGCTGCTGGAGCGTCTATGGGAGCGGGCTGCCGAACGCTCCGGTGGTGCAGCTGGTGGCCTCGGCGACGACACCTGCCGGGGGTGGAACGGTTGGGGAGTTGCGGGCGGCGACTTATGGCAGAGGGATATGGCAGATTCCGCTGCTGACGGCGGGGCCGGGGACCAATGCGGCGATCACGCTGACGCCGGCAGCTCTGGCCTTTGGGACGCAGGCGGTGGGGTCGGCAAGCGGGGCGCAGACGATCACAGTGACGAATGGTGGAAGTGCGGCGCTGGTGGTGTCTGGAGTTACAGCGACGGGGGATTTTCCGGAGACGGATGATTGTGTGGGGTCATCGATTGCGGCTGGAGGGAGTTGCGCGGTGCAGGTGGTGTTTTCGCCTACGGCGGTGGGTGCGGCGACGGGGGTGCTGACGATCTCGGCGAACGTGGCGGGAGGGCAGGCGACGGCGGCGCTGACCGGGACGGGAGCGGCTGCGGGAGCGGTGGTGCTGACTCCGCCCTCGGTGAGTTTTGGGACGGTGACGGTGGGTGGAACATCGGCTTCGCAGAACATCGTGATCGCGAATACAGGTGGTGTGGCAGTGGCGCTCTACGGGGAGACAGTCGCGGGAGACTTTCAGATGGCGACGAATCACTGCGGGGCGTCGCTGGCTGCGGGGGCCAGCTGCACGATTGGGATGACCTTCGCGCCGACGGTGGCTGGGATTCGGAATGGGACGCTGTCGGTGGTGGACTCCGCGGGGACGCAGCTTGCGTCGCTGACCGGGGTTGCGGCTTCGAAGGCGACGGACACGTTGTCGCCCACGTCGCTGACGTTCGGGGCGCAGATGGTGGGGACTACGAGTGCCTATCAGACGGTGTTTTTGACGAACGCGGGGGACACGGCGCTTACCGGGATTTCGGTGGCTATAGGGGCGGGCGATTTTCAGGTAGTGAACAGCTGCGGCGCGACTCTGAGCGGACATGCGGCTTGTACTATGCAGGTGGCGTTTGCGCCTGCGGCGGTGGGGATGCGGACGGGGACGCTGGTGGTGACCGACGAGTTTGGCCAGGAGAGTGTGGCGTTGACGGGGACGGCGGTGGCGGTGCCTACGGTGGCGCTGACACCGGGGTCGCTGACGTTTCCTCTGACGATTGTCGGTGCGCGGACAGATCCTCAGCAGATCCTCGTCACCAATGCTGGAGCGGGGCAGCTTACGGTGGCATCGGTTTCGATTACCGGGGACTTTACCGAGACCAACAGTTGTATCAACCAGTCGGTTACAGGACCTTACAGCTGCGGAATCCTGGTCACGTTCGCGCCGAGTGCGCCGGGGACGCGGACGGGCTTGATCACGGTGACGGGTACGCAACCGGGGCAGCAGGCGAAGGCTATCTTGACCGGGACGGCTGTCTCCCCGGCGGCGATTACGCTGACGCCGGGGAGCGTGGACTTTGGGACGCTGGAGGTGGGGAAGACGAGTTCGGCGCAGAGCGTGTCGATCGCGAATACGGGAGGAGTTGCGGCGACGCTGCAGGTGCCTATGGTGTCGGGAGACTATCAACTGACGGCGAATACATGCGGGGCGGCGCTGGCGCCGGGGGTGGGATGCACAGTGTCGATTGTCTTTGCGCCGACGGGACGAGGCGCACGCGGTGGGGTGCTGAATGTGCTGGATTCGGTAGGGGATCAGCAGGCTGCGTTGACCGGGATTGGGGTGACTCCAGCTACGGATTCGCTGTCGGCTCAGTCGCTGAGCTTTGTGCCTCAGCTTGTAGGGACTTCAAGCGCGGCGCAGAGTGTGACGCTGGCGAACGCCGGCGATGAGCCGTTGACGCTGGTCGCGGCGAAGGTGACGAGCGGGCCGTTTTCGGTGACGAACAACTGCGGGACGAGTTTGAGTGCTCAGAGCTCGTGCATGATTGCGGTGGTGTTTTCGCCCACGGCTGCAGGGGCGGCGACTGGGACGCTGGTGGTGTCCGATGCGCTGCGATCGCAGACGATTGCGCTCTTGGGGAGCGCGTTTGCGCCGCCGGGTGTGGGGCTGCCAACGGGGCCGGTGGCGTTTCCGGTGACCGTGATTGGGCAGAGCTCCCTGCAGACGGTGACGGTGTCGAATGCGGGTGGCGGGACGCTGGTGGTTGGGTCGGTGACGACTACGCCGGGGACGTTTGCGGAGACGGACAACTGCATCGGTGCGGCGTTGAGCGGGGCGGCGACTTGCTCCGTGCAGGTGAGGTTTTCGCCGCTCTCGGCGGGAGCGTTGCAGGGGGCCTTGACGGTGAGCGGGACGGGGAACGTGACGGGGCAGCCGCCAAACCCTGCGACGTCCACGGTCGGGCTTACGGGGACGGGAGCGGAACCGGCAAAGATCGTGCTGACGCCTGCGGGGCTGAGTTTTGGGGCGGTGACGCTGGGGCAGACGAGTGCGGCGCAGAACGTGACGATCTCGAATACCGGCGGGGTGAGCGCGGCTTTGACGTCGGTCTCGGTCACGGGCGACTTCATTACGACCGCGAATACGTGTGCTCAGACATTGGGGCCGCAGGCGGGATGTACGGTGTCGGTGGTGTTTACGCCGAAGGCCTCTGGGACAAGGACGGGGACGCTCTCGGTGACGGATTCGGTGGGGGTGCAGACGGCGAGTTTGACGGGGACGGGAGCTTCGCCGGCGACGGATACGCTGTCGCCGCTGGCGCTCAGCTTTGGGACGCAGACGGTGGGGACGGCAAGCGCGGCGCAGGCGGTGACGCTGACGAACTCCGGCGATGAGGCGCTGACACTGATCGCTACGACGGTTTCGAATTCCAACTTTACGGCGGTGAACCAGTGCGGGCCGATGCTGGCGGGGCACTCGAGCTGCGCGATTCAGGTGACGTTGACGCCGATGGTCAATGGGTCGGTGATGGCGACGCTGACGGTGTCGGACCAGTTTCGTTCGCAGACGGTGGCGTTAAGCGGGACGGGATATGAACCGCCGACGGTGGCGCTGACGCCGGGGATGCTGACGTTTCCGGCGACGGTGATTGGAGGGAGTTCGGCGGCGCAGACGGTGATGATTACGAACTCCGGTGTGGGGCAGATCGCAGTGGGGAAGGTGGCGATCACGGGGGACTTTGTCGAGACGGATGGGTGCGCAGGGAAGGTGCTGAGCGGGAGCGCGAGTTGCAGCGTGACAGTGGTGTTTGATCCGACGGCCGCGGGGGTGCGACAGGGCGTGCTGACGGTGACGGGAGTGGCGGCCGGGCAGGTGGCTACGGCGATACTTCAAGGGACGGGAGCTACGCCGGCGGCGATCGTGCTCAATCCGGCGAGTACGAACTTCGGGACGGTGACGCTGGGTTCTGCGAGCATGGCGCAGAATGTGACTATCTCGAATACGGGCGGAGTTGCGGCGACGCTTCAAGGTGTCTCGATCAGCGGGGACTTTACGGTGAGCACGAATACCTGTGAGAGTTCGCTGGCGTCGCAGACCGGGTGTACGGTGGGGATTGTGTTTACGCCGACGGTCTCTGGGAAGCGGACGGGTGTGCTGACCGTGACGGATTCGGTGGGGACGCAGACGGCGGCGCTGACCGGCGTGGGAGCGAGCGCGGCGACGGATGGGCTGAGTCCGCTGGCGCTGACGTTTGCGCCGCAGCAGTTGAATACGACGAGCGCGGCGCAGGTTGTGACGTTGACGAACACGGGGGACAACGCGCTGACGCTGATCTCGGCGCTGGTGACGAGCGGGGACTTTGCGGCTTCGAGTGCATGTGGGAGCTCGCTGATTGGACATGCGAGCTGTGCGATCTCGGTAGTGTCGGTGCCGAAGAGTGTAGGGCCGGGGAGTGGGACGCTGACCGTGTCCGACGAGTTCAGGACGCAGACGGTGGCGTTGAACGGGACGGGTGTGGCTCCGCCGGGGGTGACGCTGTCGCCGCTGGCTGGGCTGACGTTCGGGGCGACCGGGGTGACTACGGTGTCCGCGCCACAGGCGATGACGCTGGCAAATAACGGTGGCTCGCCGCTGGTGGTAGCGGGGATCGTGGTGACGGGGGATTTCAACGTTCCGGCAGCTAAGAATGCTTGTACGGCCACGGTGGCTCCGGGAGGGTCGTGCGCGTTCCAGGTGGTCTTTGCGCCAACGGTAGGAGGAGCGCGGACGGGGACGGTTTCGGCGATGACGAATGCGCCGGGACCGGCTCCGGTGGTGCCGCTGGCGGGGATGGGCGTGGATTTTTCGCTGGCGGTGAATGGGGCTACGAGCGTGACGGTGAGCAGTGGCGGTGCGGCGGTGTTTCCGCTGCTGCTGAGCTCGGCGGCGGGGATTCCGGGGACGGCGACGCTGGCATGCACGGGAGCGCCAGCAAATGCGACGTGCGTGGTGACGCCGGGGAGCGCGGGGCTGGGAGGGTCGACGACGATCTCGGTGACGGTGGATACGGGGGTGACGGTGGCTTCGAGTGCGTGGTCTTCGAGATCGGGAGTGTGGTGGGTGATGGTTCTGCCGGTGGTGTTGCCGTTTCGGCGGCTTCGTTTCCGGGGATTGTTGCTGTTCGTGGGGCTGATCGTGCTGGCTGGGTGTGGGTCGGGGAGGTTGATTCCGCCGCCGGGTGGTGGGGGCGGTGGTGGAGGGTCGCCGGTGACGCCGAGCGGGACGTATTCGATTGTGGTGTCGGGGACGAGCGCGGGGTTGACGCGGTCTGTGACGTTGACGCTGGTGGTGCAGTGAGATCTGTGGTGGACCCACCCATGGCCAGGTGCGAGCCATCGATCAGGCACCCGCACCCGACCTCTAGTCAGATTGATCTATTGTGAATGGGTCTCGGAGAAGCGGAAGTTCCTAAGAGCCAGCTGAACGATCGGATGCGGCCACGATTCGAAGTTGCTGAGACCGGGGTCGATCGGAAGCACGCTGGTGTTAAAGATTCCCGTCTTTCCGGGGACGGTCATCATTGCATCGAAAAAGAGCTTCTTCTTGAGCTTGTTGCGGGTCACTAAAAGCATCATGAAGCCTCTCGGTGCCTTCTCTTGAGTGAACTTAAACTCCACGTCCGCCTTTGCGGGGTCACTCTGGTAGGTGATCCCAGTCAATCGATCACCGGCGGTGGTGACATTGACGCCGAAGGCTTCCCCAGCGAAAAGATACACATCGCCAGACGCCACATAGGGCACATGATCGAACTTCTGCTCGTAATAACGCGGATCGTCGACATGGAGCTTCAAGGCAAAAGGGGAACGGAACACCGGGTCGTTCGGCGCAACCTCGCTTGCCTGTGGGCTGCACGGCAGCGGCAACATAATAGCAGCCAGGACAAGAGCGAAAGTGACATCTTTCTTCATCGCATGGACGTTGAACTCAGCGTTGGAACCGACAGCTTGATAACGAGCCATAAGGTCTTCCTTTCTTAGGATCATAGGCCTGCCGTTGGGCTTTCTATAGGAACGAAAGTTGAACTTAGTTTTCCATTGGCACCGGCACATCCATTTCTCAGGTTGTTAGCAGCGCACTTATCCACGCGCCGTTCCCGATCTCCCATGCCATCTAGATCGGCACTGTTCAGGGGCTTAGGTCAGGCTGCCGCGGTTGGTGGCGCTGACGTTGGTGGTGCGGCGGGTTCGTGGCGGCACCCAGCAGTCTCCCATCACACCAGTTTTCGAGAACAAGCGATGGTTCTCGATGGCAATCACTTTCCCGCATTCGCCTTGCGTCGCATCCGATAGGTTACGGCATGTGCATTCTGCTGCGCCGAAGTTGCAGACAGTATGTGGGTAAGCAGACAAAATTTGAGGTCTCATGCCTGTACCGTTAACTTTGACTCGATTGAGGCACGGCTCCGTCTTTCGCTTCTCTTCACCAGCAACTGTGACAACTCCTTTGTTGAGTCTTGTTCGAGTGGCTTCCTTGAATATGGGGAAGCACGAGGTCAAGCACTGGACGACTGGTTGACCCGCGATCTTCAGAGGTTGATCTTTCGAGATTGAACCTCGGACGTCACTTGCGGCATTGAAGCGGTTGGATCGTTGGCCGGACGCGAACGGAGTTTTCAAAGGGAGGATCAGGTGACAAAATGCTCTTTGCCATTGGTCGAAGATATAGGCCGGGCGAGCTGATACTGGGACGGCGTCGGGCAAAGGCTGCCGATGGCGCTCAGGGCCTGCAGTTGCACGTTCAATCTACACGACGCAAGGCGTCAGTATTCCTGCGTTCCGTTTTCGTGGTGGGCGCATTCCTCTGGGTTGGATCTATGCTCTGCCTGGTTGGCGTTGCGAGAGCGGCTCCGGTCCTCCCCGGCGCAATAAGCCCTGCCGCCGCGGAGCTTCCTGGCGAAGAGACGCATGCCTCTCTCTTGAAGTCAGAGATGAAGATGAAGAGTGCCAAGCCTTACCTCGATACGGTGAAGCAGCTCCGGCAACTTAGCTCCGCCGAGGCGGAGCAGCTGATTCCTGTCAAACTTACCGGCGTCGTAACGGACCTCTCCGGGTATAAGAACTCGTTCTTCTTTCAAGACGAAACGGGCGGCATCTCTGTGGACCGCACAGATTCTGCTGATGTGCATGCGGGCGATCGAGTCGAGATCGTTGGAACCAGTGGGCCGGGTCTGTTTGCGCCCGTCGTTCTTGCGTCGAGGGTGACCGTGATGGGCCAAAGTTCTCCGCCGCCGACCCACCGATTCATGTACGGCGACCTGTTCGGCGGCGTTCAGGACAGCCAATGGGTCGAAATCGAAGGAATCGTTCACACCGCCAGAATGGAAGAGGTCGACGAGAATACGCTTCTCCATCTGCGCCTGGAGATAGGTGGCGGGTCGGTCAATGTTCTGCTGCAGGATTTCGCCGGTGTGGACATCGCCCACCTGGTGGACGCGAGGGTGAGCTTCCAGGGTGTTTGTGCTACGGACTTCAATCAAAAGAAGCAGTTCGTGGGTCTGGACCTCTATGTCCCGTCTACGAAGTTCATGAAGGTGCTGGAGCCGGCACGAACCGACCCGTTCGGCGTGCCGACGATGCCAATTGGCAACGCGCTTCAGTTTGGGCAGGCACAGCACCGCGTCAAAGTGAGTGGCGTTTCCACCTACCAGAACTCCGGTCGCGGGATCTATCTGCAGAACGGCAGTGACGGGATAGGGATCCAGGCAAGCGGTACGCGGTTCATCGGGACAGGCCGTCAAGTAGAAGCGGTTGGCTTTCCAGTTCTGGGTGACTATGGACCCATTCTCGAGGATGCACTCCTCCGGGAGCTTGGCCCTGCTACTCCCATCGTTCCAATACGGATCATGGCCAAGAACGTTATCACGCAAGACGGAGACTTCTATCAGGTCCCCTACGATCAGCAGCTTGTGCAGATACAAGGAAGGGTCGAAGAGAGCCATGTTGCGGGAGAGAGGAGGGTTCTGCTTCTGCGCGATGGCAACGAAGTCTTCGAGGCGTCGTTCCCGCTGTCGGGCAAGGGCTCGGCTCCTGGTACGGACAACGGAACCCTGCTTCTGCTCACGGGTATCTGCGTCGTGCATGCCGACCTGTACCATAATCCCGTCTCATTCAGCATCCTGCTCAACACTCCGCAGGACATCGTCATATTGAATCGTGCCTCATGGTGGACGGCCCAGCATACGCTGGCGATACTCGCCGCTTTTATGGGGGTCATGAGCGTTGTCGTCCTTTGGGTTGTCATTCTAAAGACCCAGGTCAAGCACCAGACCAACATCATCCGTCAAAGTGAAGAGCGGTTTCGTCATCTTGCAGAGCACGACTACCTGACCGGTCTGCCGAATCGGCTCATGTTGGAAGAGCACATGAGGCGCTGCCTGGAAGTTTGCGCTGCGAAGCACACACTTGCCGCCGTCTTTACGATCGACATCGACTACTTCAAGAAGATCAACGACACGCACGGTCACCTTGTTGGCGACGAGTGTCTGAAGATCGTTGCAAGCCGCCTGCGCGGAACGGTGCGAAAGATGGACGTTATCGCCCGCATCGGGGGTGAGGAGTTCATGCTGATTGTGGGCAGCCTTCGTGACTCCGAGACTGCTTTCGGAATCTCCTCTGCGATCCTGGATCTATTTCAGGGGCGTGTGGTTGTCCAGGGGGTCGAGATTCCCTTGACGGTCAGTATCGGAGGTGCGCTTTACCCTACCGATGGAACCGACTCTGGATCCCTGCGCAAGATGTCGGATCAAGCGCTGTATCAAGCAAAGCAATCGGGCCGAAATCGAGCGGTCTTCACCAGTCCAGAGTCTCGTACATTCATTCCGATCGATTCCGCTGGACGTGACCCAGCAGATCGACTTGGCGCCAACGTGACCTGATAAGAAACCGCTGACTAGATGGGATGGTAAGGCGGTCAGGCGGATTGGGCGGCGCTCACGGCGGAGGCCCAGGCCCATTGGAAGTTGTAGCCGCCGAGCCAGCCGGTGACGTCGACGACTTCGCCGATGAAGTAGAGGCCGGGAACCTTGCGGGATTGCAAGGTCTTG
Organism: Granulicella aggregans; assembly: GCF_025685565.1. NCBI lineage: Bacteria > Pseudomonadati > Acidobacteriota > Terriglobia > Terriglobales > Acidobacteriaceae > Granulicella > Granulicella aggregans. Next base: position 783,814 of record NZ_JAGSYE010000001.1, on the reverse strand, counting down.
GCGTCGAGTTCGCGGGTGTCGACGCCTCCGGCGGTGACTTCGGCTTTGGCGTAGCCCTCGGTCCCGGCCGGGTGGAGTTGCCAGGCGTGCAGGGAGGCCTCGAGTCCCTCGAGGCCAGAATTCGTCCAGCGTTCGGGGGTGTTCACGGCGACCCAGCGTTCGGCCATGCGGGCGGGGAGGATTGCGCGAAGGGCATTGGTGGCTGTGGTGGCGTCACGGCGGGCCGCGGGTGCTAGTAGATGCGAAAAGACCTGCTGGTTGGGGGCGAGGTCGAGGAGGATGGGGTCGCCGGGGTTCCAGAAGGAGGAGATTTGCAGGATGGCCGGGCCGCTGAGACCGCGGTGGGTGATGAGCATCTTTTCGCGGAAGGTGACGCGCGGCCTCTTTGCGGAGCCGGTCGCGACGGCAGATGCGACTACGGGGGCGGAGAGGCCGGAGAGGTCGGCCCAGTCTTGCAGGTCTCCGGGCGAGAGGGTGAACGGTACGAGACCGGGGCGGCAGGGGATGATTTTGAGGCCGAACTGGCGTGCGATCTCGTAGCCCAGACCGGTTGCGCCCATCTTTGGGATGCTGAGGCCGCCGGTGGCGACGACGAGGGAGTCGGAGGTGAAGGTGCCTCGGGAGGTCGCTACGGTGAAGTGCTGGGCTTCAGATTTTGCTACGGATTCGATGGTGGTTCCCGTCAGGATGCGGACGTTGGCGGCGGTGCACTCGCGCTCGAGGAGGGCGACGATCTCCTGGGCGGAGCGGTCGCAGAAGAGCTGGCCGAGGGTCTTCTCGTGGTAGCGGATGTTGTGCTTTTCGACCAGCGCAATCATATCTTCCGGGGTGAAGCGGGAGAGCGCGGACTTGGCGAAGTGGGGGTTTTCGGAGAGGAAGTTTTCGGGCCGGGTGTTGAGGTTGGTGAAGTTGCAGCGGCCTCCGCCGGAGATGAGGATCTTCTTGCCGGCGCGTTCGGCGTGGTCGAGGACGGCGACGGTGCGACCGCGGCGGCCGGCTTCGAAGGCGCACATGAGGCCGGCGGCGCCCGCGCCGAGGATGAGGACGTCGAATTGGGTGGAGGTGGGCAACTGCTCTAGTTTATCGAGGGTGACGGTTGTGGCGGACCCACTCATCGCGATATGACTGCGATGAATGGGGCACAGAGGGCGGGGCCTCCCTTGGGCGCGGGCGGGAGCAAATGCGGGGATTCTTCGCCTTCGGCTCAGAATGACGGAGTTCCATGGCTGCATGCGACGATAGAAGGATGACGAGTGGTTTGAAGGAACGGGCTTTGCGGGTGGGATTGCCTCGCGAGGCAGAGGCGGCGGCGAAGGTTTCGCGGCGGGCTGCGGATCGGCTTCGGGCGGGTCATCTTTGGGTGTACCGGTCGGATGTGGATGAGGTTTATCCGGCGGCGGGTGAGGCTGGAGTTGCGGCGGGCGCGATCGTCTCGGTGCTGGATGGGCGGGGGTTTCCGTTGGGGTCGGCGATCTACAGCGATGCCTCGCAGATCGCGCTGAGGGTGGTGTCAGACAAGACGGCGCTGACGCGGGCGGAGTACCTCGCGGATGTGAAGGAGCGCGTGGCTGCGGCGATTGCGCTGCGGCGGGAGCTTGCGCCGGAGGCCGTCCATCTCAATGCAGATACGAGCGGAAATGATGCCTGCCGGTTGATCTTCAGTGAGGCAGATGGGCTGCCGGGGATCGTCGCGGATAAGTACAACGGGTTGGTGGTACTACAGCTTCTGACGCAGGGGACGGCTCAGGATGATGTTCGCGAGGTGCTGCGAGAGGTGCTGGCGCGCGAGCTTCCGTTAGAGACGATTGTGGAGCGACCGGATGCCCGGGTGAGGGAGCTGGAGAAGTTGGAGATGCCTCCGGCGGGGGCTTTGTTCGCGAAGGATGCGGCGGCTCCGGTGTTGGAGACGGTGTTCACGATCAATGGGCTGAAGTTTCACTTCAACGCGGAGGCGGGGCAGAAGACCGGGGCGTTTCTGGATCAGAGGCTGAACTATGCGGCGGCGGCCAAGTATGCGCGGGGGCGGGCGCTCGATGTGTGTACCTATCAGGGTGGATTTGCGCTGCATATGGCACAGGTTTGCGACGAGGTGACGGGCGTGGATGCGAGCCGGTCGGCGTTGCAGGTGGCGGACCGGAATCTGCAACTAAATCCGCAGTTAGCGGCGACGGTGGAGTGGATTGAGGCGGACGCGTTTGAGCTGTTGCGGGAGTTTGAGGCGGCGGGGGAGCGGTTCGATACGATCGTGCTCGACCCGCCAGCGTTTGCGAAGACGAAGCGGGCGGCCGAGGGAGCGATGCGTGGATACAAGGAGCTGAACCTGCGGGCGATGAAGATGCTAAGGCCGGGAGGGACGCTGGTGACGTGTTCGTGCTCGCACCATGTGCCGCTGGCGGAGTTTATGGAGGCAGTGGGGTCTGCGGCGAGCGATGCGAAGAGGCGAGTGCAGGTGATGGAGATGCGCGGGGCTGCGCTGGATCATCCTTCGGTGATGACGCTGCCGGAGACGGACTATTTGAAGTGCGTGATCTGCCGGGTGGGGTGATCTGTGAGAAGACCCACTCATCGCGTGAGACAAAGCGCGATGAATGGGGCACAGAGTTGTGGCGGGATAAAGGCCAATGCGGGGGTCTCTCCACTTCGCCACGCGATGAGGCTGCGCGGCTTCGGTCGAGATGACGATTTCTCTTATTGGCGATCAGTTCCTTTAGCGAAAAACAAGAAGACCCGGAGATTGATCTCCGGGCCTTAGTGTTTGTACATGTAACTTTTAGAGTTACATGTTGTAGTTTGGTTCTTCTTCCTCGACGATGCCGTAGCGGCGGAGGAGGTTGGGCAGGTTCTGGCTGAAGGCGGCGCGGGGCATGACCGAGTCGCATCCGGCTTCGACGGCCTTGGCCTTCAGGTCGCCCTGCAGGTGTGAGAGGAAGCCGACGATCGAGGTGCTCTTCTTGAACTTCGTCTTCAGCTTCGGGATGAGGGTCATCGGCTTGGCGCTGGCGTTGTTCAGGTCGAAGACGATGAGAGCGGGACGGTCTGCTTCTTCGACTCCGGTGAGTTTAGCCAGGGATTCCTTGTCGTTCTTGACGAACTCTATCTTGACGCCGAGTTTGCGGGCGGTCTCCTGAATCTTGGCGACGAAGAAGAGGTCGTCGATGAAGAAGAAGATCTTAGTCTGTGCGTCTTCCGGGATCGGAATCGTGCGGCCCTGGGAGTAGTCGATGGGCTGCGAGTCGCCGTGGTATCCGCCGCCACCGCCCCGGCTGTGGCCGTTGCCGCGGGGCTGATGGTTACCGTAGGACTCGATCGTGGAAGGAGGCGTGTCGGCGAAGTTGCCGTTGACGGCGCGATAGCTGTGGTCCATGGGGCCGACGAAGCCGCGGGCACCACGAGACTGCTGCTTACTGCCGCCACCGCCTCCGCCTTTGCGCGACTTGAAGGCGTTGTTGCCAAACTGGTGGGTATCGCCGTTGCTGCTGCGCGAACCGCCGCCGCTGTTGGAGTGGCCATTGCTGCTTCCGCTGGCCTGGTTGCCGGGATTCTCGGAACGGCCTTCGCGTGGGCGGTCACGGTCGCGGAACTTCTTCTTCCAGCGCTTGGTGCCGGTCGCGTTCTGCTGGCCGTTCTGTTGGTTGGGGGCCTGGGCGTTCTGCTGCCGGGATGGCTGTCCCTGCGGGGTTGCGGACTGAGGTGCCGCGGCAGCTTCGCCGCTGCTATCGCCACCCTGTGCCGCTCCGTTGAGGGCGACATCTTCCGGGCCTTTGCCTTTGCGCTTGCGGCGGCGACGCCGACTGCTCTTTGACTGTCCCATGCCGTGCGGTACATTCTGCCCGGCATCCTGCCCCGAATCGCCCTGGTGAGCGATCGGAGGTGGCTGATCCGAGTGCATCTGCACGTCGGATACGTTCTGATCTGAAGTCATGCTTCCACTTCCTGGTGCCTAGGTGCTGAAACTTTCTTACATGGTGAAAAGGTCGCGAAGCCCATGGGAATGGGGCACCGTGTGATCCAACTGACGGAGGGATGCGGAGTCTGGGTGTCGGAAGAAACAGTTCTCAAGTTTTGCTCTGAACGTAACGTTTATCTCTACCTGCTGGTAGCGCGTTTGCCTCCACGAACTCCGTGGAGCGCGTGTGCGCAAACCCGGCCTGCCGATTACTGCGACCGCAACCCTAATTTGTTACGTCTTCTCGATTTCGGTGAGCTGATTTCGATTGGTTCGAACCTTCGACTTTCCGTCGAGGCAGGAACACTGCGTTTTGTCTGTTTGAAACCCCATGTATAAAGGCGGCCAAGCCTGCCTCGATTGGTACATGGAAGACACAGAAGGGATCGGCACCCACGCCATCTCTTAACGCAAGCCTGATAATACGCCGACCACCTGATCTTGGCAAATCGAATCTTTTGAGGGGAGTGTGGGGTGGTGCCGGATATTTGCCTTATGGGTCCAGATTTCCATCGGTGTGGGCGACATCGGGGCCCCGAAAACTCCAGCCGGGTCACCCTTCGGTGCGGGATTGCCCCGAAGTTCCTTCGGGGCTTGGATTCAACCTTGGGGGAGAAATAAGGCGGATCCAGCTTTGCTGCAATGGCCAGTCACGGCCTCCTGAAAACAGCTTCCGTATGTTCTGGTAGCCTCTCCCTTTCCGGTAAACCGCGACTACGTGGGCGCGAGCTCTTCCTGGTCCGGGGCAAATCGATCGCTAACTCAATAACGCGGTCGTTACGATTTATGCAATTCTAAAGCCAAACGAAAAGGCCCAACAATCCCGCATTCTTTGCGTTGGTTCGGACGGAGAAGACAGGAATATGGAGAAATCCGGAAGGCGATATCCGCTTTTCAGTATTTGCATTGCGTTGTGAATAGCCGCTGAAAAGCCATCGAATGGCCGCCGGATATTTGACCCTGTAACGCGGCCACCCTATAATCGACGTGTTCCGGTACCCCTCTCGCCTGGCTTGCTCCCACGGAAACGCCCGGTCGCTGCGTACCTGAAGATGGAATCGGCACGGTCTGGCCGATCTGTCCTTCGGAGGCCCGCAGTTATGCTTTTCGAGATGGGGTGGAATACGCGGTAGTACGCAGTTTGCACCGCGAAATCAATCGACGAATCGAGTACCCACGACCTGTCCAGCCGGCACCGCGAATGATCCAACCTGACCGCGATTCCCTTCTAGCCGCGATGTGTTCCGCTCGCAGCGGCTTTGGATCAACGCCCACACAAGTTCTCCCTCTTCACACAAATTACCGCTTTGGCATATAAGGAGCTTCAAACCGCATGAATCGCAATCTCGCACTCGTCACCGCGCTCGGCGCTGGGCTCTTCACCGCTTCCGTTTCCGCCCAGACTCCCGCTGCTGCCCCCGCCGCTGCCGCCCCGGCACCGGTTGCTCCCCAGGCCATTCCCGCAAAGATCGCTCTGATTGCCTTTGAGCAGTCGGTGTTCGCGACCAACGAGGGGCAGGTTTCGGTCCAGGCCGTACAGAAGAAGTACGAGCCCAAGAAGGCGCAGATCGACACGCTGGCGCAGGAAGTGGATTCGCTGAAGAAGCAGCTCCAGGCCCTTCCGGCAACGACCTCGGATGAGGATCGTGCTTCGCGCCTGAAGAACATCGACACCAAGGAAAAGCAGCTGAACCGCGACGCCGAAGATGCCCAGACCGCTTACAACGCGGACCTGCAGGAGGCCTACGGTAAGCTGGCGCAGAAGGTGAACGCCACGATGCGTAAGTATGTGCAGGACAATGGTTACACGCTGCTGCTCGATGTGAGCGGACAGCAGAACCCGGTTCTGTGGGCGCTTCCGACGACCGATGTGACCGAGGCTGTCATCAACGCCTACAACACCTCGTCGGGCGTTGCTGCTCCGCCTCCGGCGGCACCTTCGGCGACGCGTCCGCGTCCGGCTGCTGGTGCGGCGAAGACTCCAGCCGCTGCTCCCAAGAAGTAGTCGTTCACCCTCCGAAGCCCGCGACGAGGGAGCCTGTGGCTCCCTCGTCGTGATCGTTTGGGATAGCAAAAATGCGATTCTGCGTAGGGGAATTAGCATCCCGGGCTGTGGAAACTAATGTGGATTTTCCCATTGAGGGAAAGAGATTCTGACTGCTAACGGCTACAGAGCTCGTGCCGACAGTTAAATCAATTTCGCTTATGTGTATTCTTTTGTGTAGTTTAGCCGGAGGCTCATGCAATTTGGTGAAGCGTCTGCCGCAGGACTTCTAACTCATCGCCAGTCAACAGTTTCCACAGATCAGGGTTAATTTGCCGTGACAACCTTCCAGCGATTTTGAGCATAAGAGGGGAGGACGCCCCCGGATTTGTTCAGCATTGAAAAGCGTGCAGGGATGGGGTTTACGTCCCACCCATGACGATGAAGCCGTCATGGATGGGGCACCCGGTTATTCTTCGCCGACCTTGAGGACGGCCAGGAAGGCTTCCTGCGGGATGTCGACCTTGCCGATCCGCTTCATGCGCTTTTTGCCCTCTTTCTGCTTATCGAGGAGCTTGCGTTTGCGGCTGATGTCGCCCCCGTAGCACTTGGCGATGACGTTCTTGCGGATGGCGGTGACGGTCTCGCGGGCGATGACCTTTGCGCCGATGGCGGCCTGGATGGCGACCTCGAACATCTGGCGCGGGATCAGCTCGCGCATCTTCGAGACGAGGGCGCGGCCGCGGTCGTAGGCAAAGTCGCGGTGGACGATGATGCCGAGCGCGTCGACGGGGTCGCCGCCGATGAGGATGTCCATCTTGACCATGGGCGAGATCCAGGTACCGGCGAGAACGTAGTCGAGCGAGGCATAACCGCGGGAGACGGACTTCAGGCGGTCGTAAAAGTCGAGGACGATTTCATTGAGTGGAAGCTCGTAGGTGATGAGGACGCGCGTCTCGGAGACGTACTCGAAGTTCTTCTGCTTGCCGCGCTTGTCTTCGACCAGCTTCAGGATGCCGCCGACGTACTCCTCATTCGTCAGGATCTTCGCAATAATGACGGGCTCTTCGATGGTCTCGATCTCGGTGGGATCGGGCCAGCGGGAGGGATTGTCGACCTCGAGGACGGTGCCGTCGGTCATGGTGATCTTGTAGCGGACGCCGGGAGCGGTGGTGATGAGGTCGAGCGAGAACTCGCGTTCCAGGCGCTCCTGAATGATTTCGAGATGAAGCAGGCCGAGGAAGCCGCAGCGGAAGCCGAAACCGAGGGCGGCGGAGGATTCGGGCTCGAAGGAGAAGCTGGCGTCGTTGAGGCGGAGCTTTTCGAGCGCGTCGCGGAGCATGGCGTGCTCGTGCGAATCGACCGTGTAGAGGCCGGCGAAGACCATCGACTTGATGTCCTCGAAGCCGGGGAGCATCTCGTTGCAGGGGTTCTCGACCGAGGTGATGGTGTCGCCGACCTTGGTGTCGGCGACGTTCTTGATGGTGGCCACGAAGAAGCCGACCTCGCCGGCAGTGAGCTCCAGCATCTCGACGGGCTTGGGGGTCATGACGCCCATGCTCTCGACGTCAAAGGTCTTGCCGTTCGAGAGCAGCTTGATCTTCATGCCCTTGCGCATCTTGCCGTTGATGATGCGGGCGAGGACGATGACGCCTCTGTAGGGATCGAACCAGGAGTCGAAGATGAGCGCCTGAAGCGGAGCGTCGGGGTTGCCCTGCGGCGGTGGCAGCAGGGTGACGACGGCTTCGAGGATCGACGCGACGTTGAGGCCGGTCTTGGCGGAGACCGCGATGGCGTCGGTGGCGGGAAGGCCGACGGTCTTTTCGATCATCTCCTTGGTGCGCTCGATATCGGCGCTGGGGAGATCGATCTTGTTGATGATGGGAAGGATCTCGAGGCCGTTCGAGATGGCGAGATAAGCGTTGGCGAGGGTCTGGGCTTCGACGCCTTGCGAGGCGTCGACGACGAGCAGAGCGCCTTCACACGATGCAAGCGACCGCGAGACCTCGTAGGAGAAGTCGACGTGGCCGGGGGTGTCGATGAGGTTGAGCTGATAGGTCTCGCCGTCCTGGGCCTTGTACATCATGCGGACGGTGTGGGCCTTGATGGTGATGCCGCGCTCGCGTTCGAGGTCCATGGCGTCGAGCACTTGCGCCTGCATCTCGCGCGAGGTCAGCGAGCCGGTAAGCTCAAGCAGGCGGTCAGAGAGCGTGGATTTGCCGTGGTCGATATGCGCGATGATCGCGAAGTTGCGTATGTGCGATGGATCCATGAAAGGGGGACAGCCTCAGAGTCTATGTTAACACCCGGCGTTGAGTGGGGTTCTTGTGTGGGCTGGGGCGTGGTGGGTTGGTCTGGCTGTACATTGCGTCCAAAACGCGACTTCGTGGGAACGACAAAGTCACAAGTTTTAAAAGTCTCGCAGCAACTCCCTCGCCATTCCCACGTTGAGGATGACAACATGTGAAGGGAATCCGTCCGTTACTTGCACCACTCTTCGCCTCGCCGCATGTAAAGGTGACTGCAGCCCTTCGGTAGATGGGCAGGAACGGGCAGCGCATCTCCAGGCTTCCAAAATCCCAAGTGACTTAATATCTCAGGCATTTCGGAGTCCGCGACGGCCAGCGGATTGCCATCTCCATAGCCTGTATGCCCACGATAGCGGAGAACTCGTACATACTGCCCGGATTCATCTGCCCGGTATACCTCGATCCAATAGGTGTACGGCGCATTCTCAGTGGGATAGTTCACGATCACGTTCCCCTGCAGGGATCCGCGTTCAACAAAGCGCGTGGCTTCATTATTGTTTCGACCCGTGAGCCCTTGGAACACGCGAATGAAGCGGTCGGTCTCTCTTTCATAACGGTAAAGAGCAGTGGCAATTCCGCAGTTTCCGTTGGGCCCTTCGGCGCCGCACAACTGAATGAATAGAAGGGGGCTTGATTGATTCTGACCAGCGTTCACAACCCTACTGGTCAAGAGATGGTACGGAGTATCGAACGGTGGTCGTTCCTTGCCGACATCCTGATAGAGATTCTCAGAGCAGTCCGGCTTGTTCGCTTTCACGAGGCAGACGTGTATCGGCCCGTGATCTTCGATCTCTGTGATTGGCTGCCCGCCTTCCTGGACTACTACTAACGTCCATTGAGTTACTGTTTCAAAGGTTTGGGTCAGATCGATGTGAGAGATGACTTTTGGCTTTTCTGCGCCCTGATGCGACAGAGTTGCCATGACTGAGCGATCAATTTCCTCGGTTGCAATGGTGGCCTTGTCGGCACCCAAGCAGTGCGGAGTTCCCACAGTTGTCAGGAATGCCCAGCACAAAGACAGTGCGCTGATTCGCATGCAGAAGGTCATCCTGTTCATAACGAGCAATTCTAGAGGCTCGCAGAGACCAGTGCTGAGTGACTAGCTATCCGCAGCGAAGTTGCACAACCGTGAAGCCTATGTTGCCGGGCATCTTCAGCTTTTGGTGGAGGGAGGTAGCATCCGCAACGCAGGAGGGCGGATACACTTTAGAAAAAGCCGTCGATTCCAGGCAGCTCCTCCTGCTTGGAGTTTCCCTGGAGTCGGTCGAGGTGGATTTCCTTGAAGTTCCTAGAACGCTGTTCTAAAAAAGCAAGAATGGTTCTATCACTGAGCCTCACGGTGGTTCTGTTCTTTCTCCTTGAGTACTTCGCTTCCATCGTTCTTCCGCGCCATCTTGCGCTGGCTCAACTTCTTGCCGCTTTGGTCGCGGCACCGGTCTCTTTTGCGCTGAGCAGCCGATTCTCGCCCGCTTCCGCGCGGCACGACGATCACGACGATCTCTTCCGCGATGTTGCGGAGAACAACCTCGACGACTTTTACATCTTCGAAGGAATCTTCGACGACGCAGGGCAGATCGTCGACTTCCGCTTCGGCTATATCAATCTCGCCGCGGAGCGCAGGCTCAGGAAGCCACGTGAACAGTTCCTAGGGAAGGTGCTCTCGGAGGTCCGGCCTTACGCGGTCTCGTCCGGGGTACTCGAACGCTACAAGGAGGTTGTGCGCACCGGCGTTCCCTACATCGACGAGATCTTCATTGATGACGACACGATTCACGCTACCTGGATCCACGTCCAGGCGTTGAAGGTTGGCAACAACGTCGCTGTGACGAGCCGCGACTTTACCGAGCGCAAGAAGATGACGGACCACGTCAATTTTCTGGCGCACTACGATCAACTCACCGGGCTGCCTAACCGGACGCTGCTTTACGCGCGGCTGAACAACGACATCTCACGCGCTCGCCGCGACCAGCATAAGGTGGCGGTGTTGATGGTCGATGTCGATCACTTCAAGGGGATCAACGACTCGCTGGGGCACGCGGTTGGGGACGCTCTGCTCTCCGCGTTGGCAAAGCGTCTGCTCGCCTCGGTTCGCGAGACGGACACTGTCGCACGGCTGGGCGGAGACGAGTTCATCATCGTTCTGCCCGATTTCAAGAGTATGGAAGAGGTTGACCGATGCGCCCAGAAGGTCCTGGAGACGGTCTCCGCTCCGATCGAAATTGGAGATCGTCAACTGGTCATCACGGTCAGCATTGGACTGTGCATCTATCCGGACTCCGGCCTTGAGGTCGACGAGATTCTGAAACATGCGGATACGGCGATGTATACGGTCAAGGCAAATGGGAGGAATGGGATCTCGGGCTACTCGGGGCAGAGGCGAGTTGCGTCGTCGCGAGTTCCTTCTTCGACGCTTCCTTCGTGAGAGGGATTGGGCCTGGGCGGTCGGCGAAACACGAATCTGACATGGGTGATAATCCTGTCTTGAACTGCGGAATTGTTCGGCGGGGTGACGTTTCCGAAAATGCCGTTTTTAGTGCGCGAAACCTCGCCATCGGTATCGCTTCATAGAGATCTAATGTCCCGACCGCCACCGAAGCACCAACCCGCGAATAGGGCGACTGCTAGCCTAGGTTTGGCGCTGATCCTGGGCCCAACCGCAAAGAGGCGCGTCGTTCGCGCCGAAGCAAGAGGTATCCGGCTCCGCTGAAGAACGCTCCGAGACCAGCGCAGAGCACCGGTTCAAACCACAATTGCCAGAAGTAAGATAGCTTTGCCGAAACAGGATTGGTTTGGAGATAGCGCACGCGAACGTTTTCTCCAATCTCGAAGCTGGGAGGGTTCGTGGCGACACCCGCCGTTGCGGTGTAAACCTTCCCGTCACCCGCCTTGAATTTGAAACGAGCGGAGTAATTTATGTTCCCATTGTCATCCCTCTGCGGGATCAGATCGATGACGACACCCTGTTCCGGAACGCTGCGGAAAAGCCAGATTGACGTGTAAGTCATAAATCCAAAACCCGCCACGAGCGAAGCAAGGCCACATGCAAGCCAGACCCTGCAAAAGAACCAAAGGACTCGGCTCAGCCATCCTTTCTGTTTGGTTTTTGGCATGAGTGAACGATAGCATCGTCTCTGATAACGGCGCTTGCGGGGCTGAGCGGCGTTAATGGATTCGCGTGCGAACTTCCCTGCAAGTCGGTGTTTTCGGCAGTTTCATTCCTGGGTCAGACCACCGCTGGTAGCTCTGAGAGCTTGTTGAAGAGGTCCAAACTCCCTTGCAGCCGAACAACCCAGGGCTAAAGCCCCGAACCTTCCATTTCACGTTGTTCGTGGGGCTAAAGCCCCACGCTACTCCCATAAGCCATCGGTTGGATTACCGCGATTCGTCAGACACTGCCTAAAGCCCACGCTACTCCTGGACAGGCGGCATCGAAGTTCTTCAACTTTCTCTTTCTTCAACTTTCTCTAAGGGAGATAGGCAGAGCCTAGGGGAAGTGGAAGAGGATGCCTGTTTGAAGTGTCTGTGGGTAGGAGCCGGGGAGGCCGGTGAAATCTCCTTTGGAGAACTCGAGGACGCGCCAGTCGAAGGGTGCGGTGACGTGGAGGTCGAGGCCGAAGACGATGGAGCGAGTTACGCCGACGTGTTCCTTTGCGGGGAGGGTGTAGAGGCCGCCGTTGTCGGGGGAGTAGCTGATTTCGTTTTTGCCGAAGAGGCCTTCGGCGTAGAGGCGGAAGGGGCGTAGTTTTTCACTTCTGGGTTGATAGGCTACGCGGGGGCCGACCAGGTAGCCGTGGAGGTGGCTTCCGTTGCCCTGGATGCGGAGGTCGAGGCCGGGGCAGAGACCGTAGCGGTTCCATTGGGCGTAGAGGCCGATGGCTCCGACGGGATATCCGGTGTGCGGGGGCGGTGCGTCTTCGATGGCCCCGCCGAGCATACCGTAGCCTCCGATCTCTACTGGCGCGTCTCTCGGCTCGGGCGGAGGGTCGTGTGGCCTGGGATAGGGCCTGGGATAGCCGAAGGGCGGATAGATCGGGTAGAACTGCGCGGAACAGGAGATACAAGCGAGGCTAGTTGCGGTAAGCCAGGCCAGAGCTAGAAGCAGAAGGGCGGAGCCATGAATTTTGGTGGCGTGAGTTCGTCTCATGCTGCTGAGTCTGCACGGCGGCGCGCTGGCCTGAGTCCTTCACTGTGACGGTTTCTGGAGTGTCACAGTCGAGCTTGCCGTCTGGATCAGCGTGGAGGCTGGCGCGCACCATCTGCTGGAGCTCGGCTATGGAGTTCTCGGCGAGGAGGTTGAAGCGGATGCGGGGGATGGATGCGGGGAGGACCGTGGCGGTGTGGGAGTCGCAGATGACGGTGCGGGCTTGATTGAGGCCGGAGGTCCAGCCGTAGAGCGAGGCGTCACGGAGAAGCAGCGCGTCGGCTTCGAAGCCGGCGGCGACCAGCATGATCTTGGCGAAGGCGAGGAAGGGCGGCCAGCGGGAGGCTACTCCTACGAGGGTGTTGTTGGGGGCGGGGAGCCAGGGTGCCAGGAGCTGCGGGATCGAACGGACCTGCAGGATGAGCATTGCTACTTCGGGCGGGAGGACGGAGCGCAGGGCTTCGGCTTTGCTGGGGAGGACAAGGACGAGCGAGCCGGGGAGCTGGGCGGTCATGGCGGCGATGGCCTTGGTGTCGCCGGGGCGGGGAAGATCGGTGAAGCCGATGGTGAAGCCGGAGGGGAGCTTGATGGACTCGTGGAGCTCCTGCAGGACGATACGGCGGAGTTCCACGTCGGACTCGATGAGGAGAAGGCGGGCGGGTGGAGCGGCGTCGAGGTGGCCGAGGATGCGGGCGCGGAGCTCGTCGCGGGTCATGTCGGCGGCGCTGGCGGCCTGGATGAGGTTGGCGATGAGCTTGTCGAGGTGGAGGGTGGGACGGATGCCGGCGATGGTCTTAGGCGCGGTGTCGCGGACGAAGACGCCGCTGCCACGGCGGAACTCGACCCAGCTTTCGCGTTCGAGCTGGCGGTAGCCTGCGCTGACGGTGTTGGGGTGGATCTTGAATCTTTGCGCGAGGGAGCGGATGCTGGGCAGGCGCTCGCCGGCCGCCAGATCGCCGGAGAGGATGCCGAGCGAGACCTGGGTGACGATTTGGTTATGAAGGGAGACGTCTCCCGAATGCACGAACCAGAATCTCATGCGCCCGCCTAATGATTTCCTGTCCATCGTGGCGTACCCTCCTTGACAACACACTTGCCGGAAAGTTGCATATTGCGACAGCGGTGGGGCAAACGGCGGGAGATTCCGGCTATGGGCGGCAGCCAATCCCACGGCGGTAACGTCTACAGGTCGTAACAATGGGCGCGTAGACTCACGCACAGTCTACTCCCGCGCACGGGTAGAGAAATCGGCATCTGAACGCAGCAGGAGAAAAACATGGATCGCACCGCATCGGCAGTCTGGCACGGCAATTTGAAAGAGGGTAAGGGCACTCTCTCCACGCAGAGCGGAACGCTGCACGAGGCGCAGTACAGCTTTGGCACGCGGTTTGAGAATGGCGTGGGGACGAACCCGGAGGAGTTGATCGCGGCGGCCCATGCGGGGTGCTTCACGATGGCGCTGAGCGGGCAGTTGACGTCGGTGGAACTGCCGCCGGAGTCGCTTGAGACGACCGCTACGGTGACGATGGAGAAGACCGACGACGGGCCGACGGTGACGAAGATTCACCTAGTGACGCGGGCGCGGGTTCCGGGGATCGAGAAGGAGAAGTTTTGCGAGTTGGCGAAGAAGGCGAAGGAAGGGTGCCCGATCTCGCGGCTGCTGAAGGCGGCGGAGATTACGCTCGATGCGCAGTTGGTCTGAGAGTAAGAGCGCCCTGCGCGGGCGGCGGTCACTTCGTGACGCGTATCGGGCTTCGCGTGGCGCTCGCTTTGCTCGCGAAGAAAGCTTAGTGGCTGTGGGAGTGGCCGTGGTGATGATGGGCGTGGCCGCCTACGACTTCCAGCTCCGGAGGGGCGGCGCAGCCGTGGGTGGTCTCGCAGCCCTTGGTCTCGAATTGGATCGTTGTGTGGTGGATGTGAAAGCGGTCGCGGAGGGCGCAGTTGATGCCTTCGAGGATGAGGCCGCAGTCCGACATGGGCATCTCGGCGATGGTGACGTGGCTGGCGAGCGCGTGGCTGCTTGAGCCCAGACTCCAGACGTGGAGGTCGTGGACGTTCAAAACGCCCTCGACCGACTGCATGGAGTCGCGGATCTCGTGGAGTTGGAGGTTCTTTGGTGTGCCTTCGAGCAGGATGTGGAGGGTCTCGCGGACGATGCCGTAGGAGCTGTAGAGGATCATGCCGGCGATGATCATCGAGAGGACGGGGTCGATCCAGGTCATGCCGGTGAAGAGGATGGCGAGGCCGCCGGCGATGACGGCCGCGGTCGAGAGGGTGTCGCCGAGCATGTGCAGGAAGACGCTACGGATGTTAACGTCGCCGGAGAAGCGCCAGAGCAGACCGGCGATGACGCCGTTCATGAGGACGCCGGCGGCTGCGACATACATCATCAGGCGGGGCTGAACGGGTTCGGGTGTCGCGAGGCGGTGCAGCGCGGCGAAGGCGATCCATCCGGCGAGGACGATCAGGGTGAGGGCGTTGACGAAGGCAGCGAGGACGCCGGCGCGCTGGTAGCCGAAGGTCTTCTCGTCGGTTGCGGGGCGGGTCTGGAAGTAGACGGCCACGTAGGAGAGCACGATGGCAAGCATGTCGGAGACGTTGTGGCCGGCCTCCGAGATGAGCGCGAGCGAGTGCGCGCGGACGCCGAAGTAGAAGGTCGCGACGACGTAGCAGAAGGTCGCGGCGAGTGAGAGCTTGAGGACCTGCTGCATCTTGCCCGACGGCTTTGCGACCATGTGCATAGGGAGATTCTATACCTCTGGGGGGTATCTGAACGTATAGCAACCGAGTCTGTTCATGCGACCAAAGAGGGATAATTCCCGAAATTAGTCGCGGGGATGGAGTCGTTCCTGTAGGCCTTTGCCCTTGGCGGCGCTGACGCCGGTGCCGAGGCCGACGCGGAGGCCACTCCAGGATTCGGCGACGACGATGCTGTTACCGGGGTTCTTTGGGTCGTAGCGGACCTGGATGGGGAGGTCGACGCGGAGGTGGCGGACGTGCTCGGGGAGGCGAGCTACGTCCTGGAGGCTTTCATAGCCTACGCCGGCGACTTTGTATTGATAACGCAGGACATCGGGTGGGGTGTCTTCGACGTTGAGGGCGTTGGCCTCGGTGTCGGGGCGGCGGTCGGGACGATCGAGACCGGTGTCGATCAAGGTGGCGTCGGTGATGCGGCCCTGGGTGGCGAGGAATTCGCGGCGCTGACGCTCGACCTCTTCGGCGCTGGGGCGGCGGTTGTAGAAGATGTACGCGGCGACGCTGATGGAGGCCACCAGGCCAAAGGCGACTGCGCCAATCTGATCGGGACGAAGATGCAACGCTGGGGGAAGGTGGGGCACGGTTCTGAAGAGAGGATAGCCGATTGCTTCGAGAATGGAGCAAGAAGTTGTTTGGGGTGGGATCTTGGAGGGGGTGTGCGGCCATCCCACTCATCGCGATAAGACTGCGATGAATGGGGCACGCGACACGGAGTTATTCGCCGAGGGCGGCCGCGAGGCGGCCTTTGGCGGCTGTTAGCTTGGCTTCGGCGGAGGCGCGGTCGATGCCTAGCTTTTCGATGACGATGGCGGTCTTTACCGTGCCGCCTTCGAGCAGGAGTTCTACGGCGCGGTCGTGGGTGCAGCCGGTGGCGGTCATGATGATGCGCTGGGCGCGGTCGACGAGCTTGGAGTTGGTGGGTTTGAGGTTCACCATCAGGTTGCCGTAGACGGCTCCGGTGCGGACCATGACGCCGGTGCTGAGCATGTTGAGGACGAGCTTGGTGGCGGTGCCGGCCTTCATGCGGGTGGAGCCGGTGATGACCTCCGCGCCGGTCTGGACGGCGATGGCGATCTCGGCGAAGCGGGTCATGGCGGAGACGGGGACGCAGGTGAGGGCGATGGTGAGGGCACCTAGCTGCTTGGCGTAGGCCATTGCGCCGAGGACGTAGGGCGTGCGGCCGCTGGCGGCGATGCCGACGAGGACGTCAGGGTGGCCAGAGGCGAAGCTGCGGGCGCGGAGGTCGGCGGCGCCGAGCTCGGGGGAGTCTTCGGAGACCTCGCTGGAGCGGCGGAGAGCTCCGTCGCCACCGGCGATGAGGCCCTGGACGAGTTCGGGGTCGACGGAGAAGGTTGGCGGGCACTCGGAGGCATCGAGGACGCCGAGGCGACCGCTGGTGCCTGCGCCGACGTAGAAGAGGCGTCCGCCCTGGTTGAGGCGTTCGGCGATGGCGTCGACAGCCAAGGCGATCTGCGGGATAACGCGCTCAACGGCTGCGGCGACGGTCTGGTCCTCGCGGTTGATGATGCTGAGCATCTCGAGGGTGGAGACCTTGTCGATTTGCGATGAGTGCGGGTTGCGGGCCTCTGTGGGGGCGGCGGCGAGAACTTCCTTGTCTTCAGCTTTCATGATTCCGTCGATCATCTTCCAACTCCTACGTCTTCCAACTCCTACGTTCTGACTCCTGCTCAATCGCTGCTACCTCGGTACATCGGCACCACAAGCCATTCTGAGCGCAAACCTAGCACGCACGGGTTAGCATGGTCACGGTCGCAAAGATCAGGAGGCCCATTTTGAAACGATACGGCATGCAGATTGGCCTTCGGCCCGAAGCCTATGACGAGTACAAGCGGTATCACGCCGCGGTATGGCCTGAGGTGCTGGCCACGATTGAGCGCTGCAACATACGCAACTACACCATCTTCCACCACGACGGGATCTTGTTCGCCAGCTTTGAGTACCACGGTGTTGATTTCAAGGCCGATATGGAACTGATGGCGGCTGACCCGGCGACGCAGCGGTGGTGGGCGATCATGGAGCCGTTTCAGCGGCAGATTCCAGGGACGCCGGAGGGTGAGTGGTGGATGCCGATGGAGGAGATGTTTCACTTTGATGGGCCGTTGGGGGAAGGGTGAACGCGGCCAGGGACTAAAGCCCGCTGCTACTCCAGAATCTCGGCCAAATCACACATTTTTCTTTCTCGTCCCGGTAGAATAGAGGGACATCGAAGGGAATTGATCTCCGCATGAGCACAACGCTTCAGACAGCACTTTCCGGCCAGATTGCCGACGCCGCCGCAGTGGCGGCCCTTACCATCGCCTCCTCCGAATCCGCGCTTGATTCTTCCGGCGCGGTCACCACGAAGTTCATTCTGGCGCTGGCCTCCGATCCGGCCAAGACCGAGCTTCTGGAGCTGACGGAGAACCTCGACCTGAGCCGCGCTGATCTGATCAGCGACCTGCAGGTCTATCTTGCCGAGACGGCGAAGCGGCTGCGCAATCCGCGCCCCGATTGCTACGTGACGCTCCATGGACTGCCGCTTACGTTCGGCAAGTTCAGCTGGCCCTTCCACTCGTCGACTTCGGGTGCCGATACCTTGCTGGTGCATGGCGAGATCAAGCTTGAAGACGGCACCGACAGCCCGCTGCATGCGAAGATCTCTGCTTCCATGACGGTTACTTTTGCGGAGATCGTTCCCGCGCCGGAACAGCCGTTTGCCGAGGCGTTTATCTACAACGCCGTGCGCAAGACGATGGACCAGGGACAACTGGAGCTGGTGAAGAGCGGCAACCGTCAGCCGGTTCCGGTAACGACGCGCTACTACAGCCGGTGGCAGAAGAAGTTCACCTTCAACGACACGACCGCGGAGCAGAGGCATAACTATCTTGCGGCGAAAGCTTACTGGCTTTCGGGCGTACTGGGCGAGCGGAAGCCGATCTGGCTGGCCGATCCGCGCGATGCGCAGTATTTGAACACCACGGTTGAAGAGTTGAAGAGGACCGCGGAAGACCTGGCTGCCGATGGTGTGATCCGGCTTTGCACCGACGTTGAGTTTGGCACTCCGACGGATGCGCTGATGGGCCACAAGGCGCAGTACGATGCTGAGGTGCAGGCGGCGCTTACGTTCATCAAGCCGAGCTTCAATGAAGAGATGCGCGGCGGACATACGAATATGTAATTGGGTTGGTTACGAATTAAAGAGGCCTGTGCCGGTAGTCTTCGGCATGGGCCTTTTTGTTTTGTGGAGGGGTTCGGCGCTTCAACCCACCCATGGCCAAGAGATTGCCATGGGTGGGGTACCCGATTTTGCGGCGCGGCAGAGCGGAAGGCGAAATGCGGGGGTCTCTCCACTGCGCTTCGCTCCGGTCGAGATGACGTGTTTCTCGGGAGGCGAGTGGCTTAGGCGGTGGCGGCCATGCCTGATCCGCACTTGGCGCAGAAGGCTGCGCCTGACTGCACGGCTCCGCCGCAGGATGGGCACATGGCAGGCGTGAGGTTCGCCGGGGGTGGCGGGGTGCTGGCCGCGTAGACGGGGATATTCGTGGCCAGGATGCCGTTGGTGATGATCTGGGCCTGGACGGCGTTGTAGGCGCGGACGCGGCCGGGCATGAGGAAGCACTCGATGAAGCCGAGGAAGGCGGGAATGCCGGTCCAGGAGAGAAGGATGTAGAGGACGCCCCAGCCGGTCTCGCCCATATAGAACTTGTGGATGCCAAAGCTGCCGAGGAAGAGCGCCAGGAGGACGCCGACGACTTCGTCCTTCTTCGCGGCTTCATATTCGGCGAAGAACCAGGTGCGTTGCTGTTCGGTCAGGCTGGCGGTGTACATGGGGTTGACGATCATGACGTTCTCCGGAAATCTCTGTAAGTTTTCCAAGAAGAATACGGCAGAACGATGCGATTCGTTCCTAGAAAGATCAGGTTGCGACTTAGATGCTGTCCTGCCGGACGGGCCCGCTGCGCGCGGGGCGGTCACTTGGTGACTTGTAAACCGCGTTGCGTTGTCCTCCCGTTGGTCGGCACGAACACTATCTTGCGACCAGCGGGAGCACCCAGCCAAGCCCAATACCGCACGAAGTGCCGAAGTGACCGCCGCCCGCGTAGGGCGCTTTTGTGGTCGGCTTAAGAGAGAAACCCCACTCATCGCGATGGTTCTGCGATGAATGGGGCACAGAGTCTTTGCACGGTCTGGATTACATGTCCTTGACGCCGTCGACGAAGGCCTTCAGCTTGCGGCTGCGGCTGGGGTGACGGAGCTTGCGGAGCGCCTTGGCCTCTATCTGGCGGATGCGCTCGCGGGTGACCTGGAAGCTCTGGCCGACCTCTTCCAAGGTGTGCTCGGAGCCGTCTTCGAGGCCGAAGCGCATCTTGATGACGCGCTCTTCGCGCGGTGTCAGAGTACGCAGAACCTGCGACGTGTACTCCTTCAGGTTGACCGAAATCACGGCGTCGGACGGGCTGACGGCCATGCGGTCTTCGATGAAGTCGCCAAGGTGCGAGTCTTCTTCTTCTCCGATGGGGGTCTCGAGCGAGATGGGCTCCTGCGCGATCTTGAGGACCTTGCGGACCTTCGCGACAGGGATGTCCATGCGGCGGGCGATCTCTTCGGATGAGGCTTCGCGACCAAGCTCCTGCACAAGCTGACGGCTGGTGCGGATGAGCTTGTTGATGGTCTCGATCATGTGGACCGGAATACGAATCGTCCGGGCTTGGTCCGCGATGGCGCGGGTGATGGCCTGACGAATCCACCACGTCGCGTAGGTCGAGAACTTGTAGCCGCGGCGGTACTCGAACTTGTCGACGGCCTTCATCAGGCCGATGTTGCCTTCTTGGATGAGGTCGAGGAACTGCAGGCCGCGGTTGGTGTACTTCTTCGCGATGGAGACGACGAGGCGAAGGTTGGCCTCGATGAGCTCGCGCTTGGCGCGCTCGGCGTCCATGTCGCCCTGGACCATCTCGCGCTGGGTGCGCTTGAGGTCGGCGAGCGAGATGCCGGCGTCGGCTTCTACCCTTTCGAGGTCCGTCCGGCAGTTCTTCTGCTGGCGCTTGTACTCCTTCTTGAGCTCTTCCGAGCGCGAGGCCTCGTACTTGGCGTCGAGCGACTTGATCTGGCGCTCGAGGGTGCGCATGGCGTCGACGGTCTTGTTCACCTTGTCGAGCAGGCGCTTCTTCTCGCCGTTGGTGTACTTCAGCTCGCGGACGACGCGATTGATGTAGACGTGCTCGCGGCCGATGAGCCACTGGGTCTTGCGCGTGTCTTTCGCCTTCGCCTTCGCGTCTTTGCCGACGGGTGCGGCGAGCTTCTCTTCAAGAACGACGATCTTCTTCTGGTGCTTGACGATGACGTCGATGCGGCCGACGGTGGCACGGACGCGCGCTTGGAGGATCTCTTCGGTGAGCTCTTCTTCGTCGAAGGTGACGACTTCCTTGATGTTGCGGACGCCGCGGCGCAGGTCTTCGCCCAGGCCAACGATCTCGCGGATCACGATGGGCGAACGCGAGATCGCCTTCATAACGCGGATCTGTCCACGCTCGATGCGCTTTGCGATCTCGACTTCGCCTTCGCGGGTGAGCAGCGGGACGGTGCCCATCTCGCGGAGGTACATGCGGACGGGGTCGTTGGTCTTCTCGAGCATGCCGGGGGAGAGGTCGAGTTCGACGTCGTCGGACTCTTCGCCCGCCTCGGGCTCGTACTTGTCGCGATCGCCACGGCCTTCGCCCGACAACACGTCGATGCCCTGCGTGTTGATGGTGGTCATCAGGTCGTCGAGCTCGTCGGGGGAGGTGATGTCTCCGGGCAGAAGGTCGTTGACCTCGCCGTAGGTGAGATATCCCTTTTCTTTACCTGTATCGATCAGCTTGTCTATATCGTCTTCGTACTTATCAATGTCTTCGGCCACGGGCACACGCACTCCTGCGAAAATAATTTCAGATTAGAGGCTCGTTCGCAGGCAAATAGGCGCACCTGGACGAACGAAGATCTCGTTTGTTTCGTAATGGGCGGGGATTTTTATTGCGGTGTAGACCGCGGTGGCAAACCCGAGGACCTTTAGGAAGGTCAGGGCATTCAAAGGCGCACGTCCCCAGCGAATCACAGAATACCACAACTGTTAGACGTGGGTGGGGTGGAAAAGGATTCGCGGGTCCACCTGTTGTCCGAAAGGGTTCAAGCCGCATCACGAAGTGGGATCCTGATCGTCTGAAAGGTTGAAAGCTTGCGATCTATTTCAACTGAAATCTTCTGGAGCAACGACATGAGCAGGTGGCTGGGGACGTTCGTGCTTTGCAGCGTTTTATCTTTGGCTGGTTTCGCGAGGGCCCAGACTGACGTGTCCGCCAGCGTCTATGGGGCGTTCACGGGGACGACCGACGGCAATGGAGTCACGCAGAGCCCGTCAAACGCGGCCGGTGTGCTGTTTGAGGTGCGGCATATCAAGAACCCGCTTGTGGGGTTTGAGGCAACATATGCCTACAACCGCGCAAATCAGAGCTACACCACCGACAACGTTATATCGTGCGGATTGCCGTGTGGAAACGCTGGGTCCAAGCTCTCCACCCACATACCCGCGGACGCGCACGAGATCACGGCGGACTGGGTGGCATCGTTCAAGTTGCTGAATTTGCGACCGTTTGTGTTGGCCGGGGGAGGGTTGCTGCTGAACGTGCCGAGTACCTCGGCATCCACGGGTGGGAATACAACGGTTCCCACGCAAACGCAGACCAAAGGCGTCTTGGTATACGGAGGCGGCGTGGATTATGGGGTACTCCCGCACCTTGGCTTGAGATTCCAGTATCGCGGGAACGTTTATAAGGCTGCCCAGTTGACGACGGCGTTTTCGTCGTCGGGGCAGTTCGTCCATACGGCTGAGCCGATGATCGGGGCCTATTTCAGGTTCTGAGGGAAATTGCGCATGAGGGTAGCTCGGGTCAGGCTAGCTCGAGATAGTCCGATTTCCGATAAATGCCGTTTTTTGCCAACGGTCGTAAACTAACCCTTTGCGAGACAAGCATTTGTGCTGCGTCAGGCGCATAAATAATGGGACATGCACCACAGCAATATGGCATTTATCGCTGCGCTGATCGCCCTTTTCGTAATTTTTATTGGACTTCGCGGGCGTCGCGTTCCCTGGGCATAGCCCTGTCGCTAGGCTGCGATTGATCACACACTATTGCGCAAGGATGTCCTGTGTCATAAAGCACCCCATTTAGGAAAGGATGTCGCGAATACCAGGGCTTCGTTCGCGGTTGCGTGGCCAGACAAGGAAGCACAGTTGGACAAGAAGTGCCGGTGCTAGGACCATGATCGCGTATACGTCAGTCGGCCAGAAGAATTTGGGAGGCACGCTCTCGAGGCACCACGAGATCCAATTCGCTATGAAATAAAGCCACAAAGCGAATGTGCAAAGGCGAACTGACCTAAGCGAGAGTAAGAAAAGCGGAAAGCCGCTGAGTAAAGAAAGCTCCAACAAGCCATCTTTCCAAGTCTCAGGAGGAACGGGCAGACCCAAGATCATGATGCATCCGTAGAGGGACAAGCCAAGTGATAGAAGTCCCGCAAGGAGCATTCCGGTCGTAACGAGAGATTTGCGGTCTATACCATCCATAGAAGTCTTTGGAGAGGATACCTCCGACGATCCTACTTCCTCCAAGCTCCTTGGAAGTCGACGTTATCGGCATGTTCGATTGATTTACTTCTTTGAGGAGAAGAGAAAGATTGCTGCAATGAGTAAGAGACAGACCAGAATTGCGGTGCCGACGAGCTTCAGCCGATCAGCCACCCACGAGCCAGCTGTACCTGTGGGCTCTGGTAGAAGTACCAGCAAGTAATGGTCTTCCTGATTCAGGATTCGGACGGCTTGTTTCCAGGTTTCCGTTTCGCCCGTCTTGTTCGCTCGTCTCTTAGCCTCACGTGCAAGTCTCACGATCTTCGCCTCATAAGTCGGCTGATCGTAATCCCGCTCAAAGACCTCATTGACCTCCCAGATATCCGGGAGCGTCCACGCTGTCTCGGTGAAGTACATCATCTTCCGTTCTGTGTCCGATAGAGGAGTACCTGCGCGAGCGGCCTCAGTGACAATTTGAGCGACAAGATACTCCTTTGCTTCTCTGCCTGAGCTGAAAGTTTGCACGCTCCATCGTAGTTGCCAATTCAGATGTTCGACACCTTCTCATTGCCGCGAAGTCGTGTTATCGGCAAGAGTCAAATAGTGCCAGGGGTGAAGCCCGCTTCATGAACTACTCAGCCAGCTTACGAAGAACCTCTCGATTTTCATCCATGACGTGATTCATCGCTGCCATCTGCTCGGCAAAATGAGCGTCATAGGCCGTTAGAAGTAGACCGTTCGGCGTCATGACGAATCCCAGGGTATTGCCTGCGCTTGCTTTCAGATGGGCGAGGACTTCCTCCGGCAAAATGATGGCTAGATCTTCGCCAATCTGCTGAACTTTCACAACGACCGCCATGATTCTCCCTCTCAATTCAGTCTATCCAGCGGAGGAAGTGCTCGGCCAGGCAGTTCGATTGCGCCCGTCGATTCTTCCCGAAACGGCGTTTGATTGAGAGGTCGCTGACGGAAAGGGCCGAACATCCTGGGTGGCGTGAGCTCACTCGGGGTCCTTCGACTCCGGTTGGCGCAAGAGCGCGCCAACCTCCGCTCAGGATGACGGATCTATTGTTTGATCGGCAAGTTGATGGGACAAGGAGCTTAGGCGGCTAGCTTTCCAGCTCCGGCTTGGAGCGGCGGAGCCTGCTTGCCATCGCCTCCCAGTTCAGCGACTTTGGCCAGTGGGTCATGCTGGCGAGGAAGTCTCCGAAGTGGTCATTGGCGATTTTGAGCGAGGCGGGGAGGACGTAGAGATTCATGACGGCTTCGGAGACTAGGAGGGACGCCGCTGCGCCGTAGAGGCCCCAGCGGCGGGCGGCTAAGTAGCAGATCCCGCAAGTGATGGCGGTGGCGAAGGTGTAGACGGCGGCGAGGCGCTCGTGCTGGTTGATGGCCTGGAGGAGGGTGGAGCTGGTCGACCAGAGGGAGTAGAAGACGACGACGAGGAGGAGGATGCTGAGGAGGCCTCGGCTGGGGGGGACGTGGCCGCCGGTCCAGTGGCTCAGGAACCAGGGGCCGACCGTCAACATGCCGAGAACGACCGTTGCGGCGAGGATGAGGGCCATCTGGCAGGCTCTCCGGTGGAGGGTGCGGGTGAGGGCGGCGTCCTTCTGGCCGAAGGCGATCGACATCTCCGGCCAGAAGGTGTTGTTGACCATCTGGATCATCTGGAGGGCGACGCGGGAGACGGTGCGGGCGGTGCCGAAGATGACGACGTCGGTGGGGCCGAGGGCGTAGCCGACAGCCATCAACGTCCCTTGCAGATTGAGGGCGTTTCCGATGGGGAAGCCCATAAAGGCGAAGGCGGGGCGGGTGAGGCGTTTGATCTCGGAGAAGCGGGCGTGCGACCAGCCGTAGCGGATCCAAGGGATGTCGCGGCGGACCATGATAGCGAGGAGGATGGTTCCGGCGATGTTGGCGAGGGCGAAGACGAGGGCGGTGGTCCGGGCCCCGGCTCCCATGGCGACGGGAACGATCATGGCGAGGAAGGCGATAAGCGAGAAGACGCTCTTGATGAAGGATCCGTAAGGGTAGCGGCCGATGCAGCGGTAGGCGGACTGGAGAAGCTGTTCAAGCTGGCCGAGGAGGACGGAGACGCCGAGATAGAAGATGATCCACTTGGTGTCGGACTCGGACATCGCGGAGAGCTTCAGCAGGTGGGCGACGGGAAAGAGATAGAGGGCTCCGCTGAGCAGGAGGATGGTCGCTCCGCAGACGATCGCGATGAGCCACCAGCAGCTTTGGAAGACGCGCAGGGCGGCGTTGCGGTCTTCACCGGCTACGAGCATGGTCATCTCGTTGCCGGCGACGTTGCCGAAGCCGATGTTGCTGAAGCTGAGGTAGGCGGGGATGGAGGTGACGATCATCCACTCGCCGTAGAGCGGGACCGTCCAGAAGTGCAGGAAGACGGGGACCTGGATGAGCTGGATGACGGTGGACGCGAGCTTGCTGACCCAGTTCGAGAGGAAGCCGAGGGCCAGGCGCTTGGTGGTGTTGCTATCCATCAATCTCCTCTCCCGCAGTCGTGTGGGGCGGTCGTACTTGAACGTGGGTGTTAGAAGGCATCGTCTTCAGGCTACCGCAGACCAGGCGCGTCGCATCTGTAAGACAGCATACGAAGGCTTTCGAAGCCGTATCTAACTTGCTGTGCGTCCTTTCCTCTGTCAACCATGCTCGTAGGGAGTTCCAATCAAAACCATCTTTCGCACGTCTTCCTTGCTGATACTTTCACTGGCTGCCGCAACGCTCGCGTATGGGCAGGATGCGGCCTCCGACAACGACAAGGCGTTTGTGGCCAAGGTCTCGCAGGGCGGGCGGTATGAGGTGGAGGCCAGCCAGATCGCGCTGACCAAGGCGGTTGCGCAGGACGTGAAAGACCTGGCGAATACCGAGGTCCACGACCATGAGCTGGTGAACCGGAAGCTGAAGGCGATCTCGGCGGAGAAACATGTTCCGATCGCGCCTGCGCTGAATGCGGAGTTTTCGGCTAAGCTCGCTCACCTTCGCACGCTATCCGGCGCGGAGTTCGATTCGGCGTACCTGAGCGAGATGGCGGTTATTCATGACAAGGATGAGAAGCTCTTCGCGCAGGAGGCCGGAGACGGCGGGGCTGCCGCGTACAAGGCCTTTGCGGCGGAGACGGACCTGATCGTCAAGCGGCATATTGGAGCGCTTCACGGTACGGACAAGTAGATCGTTGATTCGGGACGTATGAGGGACATCTGCGAGGGTTAGCGCTCCCGCAGCTTCTTGTCGATGGCCATCTTCTCCATCATGAACTGATCGAGCATGGCGCTGTCGCCGCGGCGGTCGGCTTCGGCGATCTGGGAGCGAAGTTCGCGCTGGCGGCGCTGCATGCGGCGGGTGTCGAGGGCTTCGAGGGCGTCGCGGACCTGGTCGAGAAGTGGGGGTTCCTTTTCTCCGTGAGTGTGCTGGAGGGCTACGGCTAACTGCGCGCGGGACTCGTTTGTCGGAGCGGCGTCCAGCGGATTTTCGGGGGCCGGGGCCTGCGAGAGCGATTCGAGGATGTCGGCCATGGGGAGTTCTGCGAACCACTCCGGGTGCATCGAGAGTTGTTCGGAGGCTAGCTGACGGGCCGGGTCGTCTTCGCCGAGTACGAGGGCGCGTAGGAGGATCTTTTCGTTCTCGCTGATGGGTTCCTGGCGGAATTGAGGGACGCTTTCGAGGCGTGCGGCGGCGGCTTGCTTCAGTTCCTGGCGGAGCAACGCGGAGTCGATGCCGAGCTTCTGGGCGGCGTCGGCGGCGAACTCGTCGCGCTGGATACGGTTGGGCATGCGGCGGATGTGCGGGAGAAGGAAGTTCATCGCCTTTACCTTGGCGTCGGCGGTGCGAGCAGGAAACTGCTGACGGGCGCGGTCGATGAGGTAGTCGGAGTGGCGCTTGGCTCCGCGCAGGGCGGCCATGTACTCCTGCACGCCGTGCTCGCGGACGTAGCGGTCGGGGTCGAGGCCGCCTTCGAGGGTGACGACGCGGACATCGAACTCTTCTTCGGTGAGCATGGCGATGGACTTTTCGGCGGCGTTCGAGCCGGCGGCGTCGGGGTCGAAGTTCACCACCACCCGTTTCGTAAAGCGGCTAAGGAGGCGAATCTGCATCTCGGTAAACGCCGTCCCGGAAGTCGCGAGGACGTTCTTCACGCCGGCCATGTAGACGGAGATGCAGTCCATCTGGCCTTCAACGAGGAGGGCGAAGTCGAGTTCGCGCATGGGAGCCTTCGCCTTGTCGAGATTGAAGAGGACTTGCCCTTTCGTATAGAGCGGAGTCTCGGGCGAGTTCATGTACTTGGCGATGGGGCGGCCCTTATCGTCGACGTCTTCGAGGGCGCGGGCGGTGAAGGCGATGGTCTTGCCCTGCTCGTTGGCGATGGGGAATGTGATGCGCTTGCGGAAGCGAGCGTACATGGTGCCCTGAGTTCCATCTTCCTGTTCTTTGGCCGAAAACAGCCCGCTGGCGCGGAGGACGTCTTCCGCGAAGTGCTTTCGCATGGTCTCGCGCATGTGGTTGAAGTCGTCGGGGGCGTAGCCGATGCGGAACTTGGCGATGGTCTCCGGGGTGACGCCGCGGCCGGTGAGGTACTCGCGGGCGCGGGCGGCTTCGGGGGATTTGAGTTGCGCTTCGAAGTACTGGGTAGCGGCCTCGTGGAGGTCGATCAACTGGCGTCGGATGCCGGCGTCGCGGGCCTCTTCTGGCGAGTTGAACTCGCGCTTGGGCAGGGGGATGCCGCACTTGGTGGCGACGGCGCGGACGGCTTCGGGGAAGCTGACGTTTTCGAGCTTCATGACGAAGGTGAAGACATCGCCCTTTTCGTGGCAGCCGAAGCAGTAGAAGTAGTTGTGCGCGGCGTTGACGGAGAAGGAGCCGGTCTTTTCCTTGTGAAAGGGGCAGAGGCCGGTGTAGTTCTGCGCGCCGGTCTTGCGGAGCTTCACGTAGTCGCCGACGATCTTGACGATGTCTGCCTGCTGCTTTACGGTCTGTGCGAAGTTATCTGCCACTCCTTATTAGGATAAGACCTGCGTTGATTTATGGCGTCGCTGTGGATTCTGGCGCGGGGAACTTCGGGATTTGTGGTGGAATGGGCCGGGCCGTGCTGGTGATGTGGGCGGTGTGGCGGGTCCTTCCCCTTTTTCTTCGGCACGCTCAGGGTCAATGTCAGGATGACGGCAAGAACAAGAGGATGCGAAATGGGAAAAAAATTCCCGAAAACTTCCTCTCTGAGGCGGGGTTCGTACAGAAGCAGTCTCAAGGCGCGCCGCTGTCTGGCAGGGACCAACGCAGCACACAGTCGTTTCAATGGAGTATCAGGAGAAGTTATGAAGTCTATGAACCTTATTCGCAAATTCGTACTGGGCGCAGCCCTCGGCCTCGCTGTCGCCGTCGCGCCGGTCGCTGCAAATGCCGGTGTCTTTATCTCGGTTGGCTTCGCGCCTCCCGCGTTGCCTGTTTATACGCAGCCTGTGTGCCCCGGCGATGGCTATCTGTGGAATCCCGGCTACTGGGCCTATGGGCCGGAGGGTTACTACTGGGTTCCCGGCGTCTGGGTGCAGCCGCCGACCGTGGGCCTGCTTTGGACGCCCGGCTACTGGGGCTGGGGCGGAAGCGCATTCATCTTCCATGAGGGCTACTGGGGGCCGCACGTCGGATTTTACGGCGGCATCAACTACGGCTTTGGGTACGGCGGCGTAGGGTTCGTGGGCGGGCGTTGGGATGGCGGTCACTTCGCGTATAACACCGCAGTGGTGAACGTGAACCGGACGGTGATTCACAACACGTATGTTGAGAACGTTCATGTCAACAACACAACGTATAGTCACACCAGCTTCAATGGTGGAACGGGCGGCGTTCCAGCGCGTCCTACGGCGCAGGAGGCCCAGTTCGAGCACGAAAATCATGTTCCGCCGACCTCCGCGCAGATGAGCCACGTGCAAGCGGCGCATGCCGAGCCGGGGAACTTTGCCAAGGCCAACGGCGGGCATCCGGCGATGGCTGCGATCCAGCGGCCGGGGGCGATGAATACGGCGGTTCCGGCTCGTGGAGCTACTGTGAACCAGCGGGCAGGAAGTCAGGCAGCGAGTGGCGGTCGCTTCAATGGCCAGCAACTCAATCAGCATGGAGGCTCCAACGCGCAGCGTCCGGCGACCGCCGCTGCTCCGGCGACCCGCACGGGCGGCTTTGGACAGACGGCACCGCGGCCGGCGGAGACACAGGCGCAGTCTCGTCCGCAGACGCAGGCTCGCCCGGCAGCTCAATCGCGGCCGCAGGCGGCACCGCGCGCACAGGCCCCGAAGCCAGCGAACCATGGCGGCGAGCACCCTCATCGCTAACCTTCCCCAGAACGACCAACCAGAAAGGCCGGTGCCAAAAGCACCGGCCTTTCTTCTTGCCTCGGTGTATGGGTCTGGGTGAGAGACGGTAAAGCGGGCGGTTTACGTCCCACCCATGACGAGGAAACTGTCATGGATGGGGCACTCGGGCTTCTTCCTCTTGCCCGCGCACTAGAATAAGGGCTCATGCTAAGCAGCGAACATCTTGCGCGGGTAGCCGTGGTGCTGGTGCGGGCGCGGAACCCGAAGAATATCGGCGCCGTTGCGCGGGCGATGCACGACTTCGGGTTCTCGGATCTGCGGATTGTGAATGAGTTTGTGATGCCGCTTGAGGGGGCACGGTCGGCGGTGGATGCGTCGTCCGTGCTGCATGCGGCGAGGACCTATGCGACAGTGGCCGAAGCGGTCGCGGACTGCGTGGTGGTTGCGGGGACGACGGCGGTGGGTGAGCGGGTGCTGGAGCATCCACTGTTTGCGATCCATGACGCTGCGCCGAAGCTGACTGGGGCTCTTGAGCAGGACGATTCTAAGGTCGCAATCCTGTTTGGTTCGGAGAAGACGGGGCTATCCAACGAAGAGTTGAGCCACTGCAACTGGCTGACGACGATTCCAATGTTCCAGCATGCCGAGTCGCGGCATCTCTCGATGAACCTTGGGCAGGCGGTGGCGGTGTGCCTCTATGAGCTGGTGAGGGCACGTCCGCTGGTTCGGTCTCCGGAGAGTGCTGATGCTGCTTCAAGCGCAGAGCAGGAGCGGGTGCTGGGGCTTCTTGGCGAGGTGTTGGAGGCTGCAGATTACATACGGCATCATCCGGCGCGGAGCGCGCCTGCGGACCTTCGGCGACTGGTTCTGCGGATGAAGATGAGTCGCATCGACGCGCCAGTGTGGATGGGGATGCTGCGGCAGATTTTGTGGAAGCTGAGAAACTGATCGCAGCGCTGCGGCGTCCATGATTGATCCAGTCAGGATTTTGCTTGAATTCTATTTGTAACTTTCAGGAGAACATACTGTGAATCTGCATTTGAAGATTGGCTACGCTCTGTCGGTTGCCACGATCGTGACTGCATCGGGAGTGGCGCAGCAGCCGCGTGTCTACACCGCGGCGGACTACGCGCAGGCGGAGAAGTTTCTTTCGTACAACGTGAATCCGCTGGCTTGGAGGGGCGTTGTGAATCCGCACTGGATGGCCGATGGCCGGTTCTGGTACCGCGCTGTCGATGAGCAGGAGACTACGTTCCGTATCGTCGATCCGGCGAAGAAGACGAACACGGTGGCGTTCGATAGTGCTAAGTTGGCTGCGGCTCTGAACGTGGCTTCGCCGAAGCTGAAGGCGGACGCTGCCCGGTTGAAGCCTGCCGAGCTTGTGTTCTCGGATTCTGACCATAAGCTCCGCGTTGCGATCGGCTCAAGCAACTTCGATTGTGCTCTTGCCGAGGCCTATACCTGTACGGCGCTCGACAAGCCGTCGACGACAAAGCAGCCGCCGATGAACCTCTCGCCGGATAAGACAAAGGGCGCTTTTATCCGCGACTGGAACCTGTGGGTGCGGGACATCGCGAGCGGAAGGGAGACGCAGCTAACGACCGATGGAGTGAAGGACTTCGGCTATGCGACCGACAATGCGGGCTGGAAGCAGAGTGATGCTGCGATCCTGCTGTGGTCGCCTGACTCGAAGAAGATCGCTACGTTTCAGCAGGACCAGCGGAAAGATGGCGAGATGTACTTGGTCTCTGTGACCAATGGGCATCCGGTGTTGAAGACCTGGAAGTCACCGCTGGTGGGCGATGTGAATGTGACGATGATTGAGCGCGTCCTCATCGACCTCGACACGAAGAAGATTGTGCGGCTGAAGATGCCGCCGGACCAGCATCGCGGTACGGTTTGCGACGACATCACCTGCAGAGGAGGCAACAACACCTGGGAGGATGTGGAGTGGTCGCCAGATATGAAGCACCTGGCGTTCGTATCCACGTCGCGCGACCACAAGCAGGAGTGGCTTCGCGTTGCCGACGCCGCCACGGGCGAGGTTCGCGAGGTGATGCAGGAGACCGCGCCGAAGTTCTTCGAGAGCGGCGATGGCATGGTGAACTGGCACTATCTGCCGGGGTCGAACGAGGTGTTGTGGTTCAGCGAGCGCGACAACTGGGGCCAGCTCTACCTCTACGATTTGACTACCGGCAAGCTGAAGAACCAGATCACGCATGGTGATGGCAACGTGACGCAGGTGCTGCATGTGGATGAGAAGAACCGCGTGATCTACTTCCTCGGCGTGGGTAAGGAGGCGGGGCGTGATCCTTACTTCGTACATCTTTACAGCGTGCGATTCGATGGCAGCGAGCAAAAGTTGCTGACGCCGGAGGATGCGAACCATGAGATTGCGTTCTCACCGAAGTTCGACTTCTTTACCGATATCGCTTCAACGCCGGTGACGCCTGCGACGACAGTGGTGCGGACGTTGTCTGGCGCAGTGGCTATGCAGGTTGCGAAGCAGGACATCTCTGCGCTGACGGCTGCGGGATGGGTGCCGCCGGTGCCGATCACGGTGAAGGCGCGGGACGGCAAGACCGACCTTTACGGCTTTATGTTCAAGCCGACCAGCTTCGATGCGACGAAGAAGTATCCCATCATCAACAACGTGTATCCGGGGCCGCAGACGGGCTCTTGCGGATCAAGGAGCTTCCAGGCTGCGCATCGTGACAACCAGGCGCTTGCGGAGCTTGGGTTCATCGTGGTGTGCATCGATGGCATGGGGACGAATCTACGATCGAAGAGCTTCCATGAGGCGTACTACGGGAATCTCGGCGACAATACGATTCCAGACCAGGTTGCGGGGATGAAGGAGCTGGCGGCGAAGTATGCGTGGATCGATATCGACCGCGCGGGGATGTATGGGCACTCGGGCGGAGGCAATGCAACTGCGGCGGCGATGTTGCACTATCCGGACTTCTTCAAGGTGGGGATTGCGGAGAGCGGCAATCACGATCAGCGCGACTACGAAGATGACTGGGCGGAGAAGTGGGCGGGGCTGCTGGTGAAGAACGCCGATGGCACGACCAACTATGACTCGCAGGCGAACCAGTACATCGCGAAGAACCTGAAGGGGCATCTGCTGCTGGCGCATGGGACGATGGATGACAACGTTCCGCCGAACAATACGCTGGTGTTGGTCGATGCGCTGATCAAGGCGAACAAGGACTTTGATCTGCTGATGATTCCGAATGCGGCGCATGGATATGGTGCAGCTTCGCAGTATATGACGCGGCGTAGATGGGACTACTTTGTGCGTTATCTGGCGGGGGGTGTTCCGCCGCTGGAGTACGAGATGAAGCCTTATGCTGCGTCCATGGCGGTGATTAACTCTGGGCCTTCGAATGATGAAGATGCTACGGAGTAGCTTTCAAAGGCAAAGGCGAAATGCGGGGGTCTCTCCACTACGCATTGCGATGAGGCTGCAATGCTTCGGTCGAGATGACGTTTCGGTGGGTTTGTGAAGGCGAGTTAGGGGGTGTGATCCCACCCATGGCCAAAGGCGAGCCATGGGTGGGGCACCCGATATACGGGTGACTATCCCGACCTACATTCTTCCAGGTGGATAAGGTTACTCGACGATCTTTCCGTCGGCGGCTTTCACTGGCAAGGGCTTTGCGTCGGGGGTGCTGGTGACCTGCCATCCGTTGGCGGTGTTGGTGAGAGTTGCGGTGGCGGCTTGGGGGCCGGATAGGTCCGTCGCGACCTGGGGGAATGCGGTCTTGGTCTCGGCGGCGCTGGCCCATGCGGGAGCATCCGAGAAGGTGTAGTGATAGGCGATCTGGGTGGTGGCACCTACGTCCGACGTGGTGGGCGAGGAGCTATAGATCGTGCTTACCTTGCGCTGGCCATAGCAGAAGTTTCCGAAGCCTGGCTGGGTGGTATCCGCTGTCCACGCAGACCGGCCCTTGGCGGAGAGGTCATAGTTTGTGACCTGCTTCGAGGCGATGATGAGGACCTTCTTCTCGGCGGTGGTGCGTGCCAGCAGGCCTTGGTCAACGAGAGCGTCGAAGGGCGCGGTCTTGGTAGTGTCGGAGGTGGTGACCTGGGTCGGGAACTGCTGAGGCTGCGAGAAGAGGCAGGATGGGTGTGCGCTGTAGTAGGTGTTGATGGCGCTGGTGTAGTTGATCGAGCTATCGGCCTTCTTGTTGCATCCGATGGCGACTGCTAAAGCTGTGCCGCATAGCGCGGCGGTGCGTAGGGAGGTGAGAGTGCGAGGGTTCATGGGTGAGGCTTCTCCTGTCACTCCACTCGGATGCAGGGGATAGTCGAGGGGTCGTGCGGGTCCGGGATTTTTTCGGAAAACAGTGTGGGCAGGATGAGCTGAGAGTTACATGGCAGAGAGGTTCGAGCGGATGTGGTGCGTCGGGATCGCTCGGGGGCCGGGCACGGAGTTGAGAAGGTATGAGTGTTAGAGCCAGCCTTTGGAGCGGGCGATTCTTGCGGCGTCGACGCGATTGGCTGCGCCGAGCTTGGCGATTGCTTCGGAGAGATAGTTCCTCACGGTGCCGTCGGAGAGGCGGAGTTCGCCTGCGATCTCGGTGCTGGTCTTGCCGTCGCCGGCGCGCTGGAGGATCTGGCGCTCGCGTTCGGAGAGTGGATCCATCTCCGCTCCCCAGGCTTCGGTGGCGAGGGCTGGGTCCACGACGCGCTGGCCGCGATGGACCTTGCGGACGGCCTCGGCGAGTTCTTTGGCGGGACGGTCTTTGAGGAGATAGGCGCGGGCTCCGGAGTCGAGAGCGCGGCGTAGATATCCGGGCCGCGCGAAGGTGGTGAGGATGACGGTCTTCGTGGCGGGGTGGTTTGACTGCAGCTCTTTGGCGAGCTCGAGGCCGGTCATGATGGGCATCTCGATGTCGGTGACGAGGATGTCGGGCTTGAGCTTGATGACAGCATCGAGCGCTTCGCGACCGTTTGCGGCGCAGGCCATGACGCGGAGATCTTCTTCCATCTCGAGCAGAGCGGCGAGCGCGCCGAGGACCATCGCCTGATCTTCGGCGATTACTACGCGAATTGTGTTTGCCATGGTCAGGCCTCCTTCTCGACGGCGGCAGGGACCGTTACGGGCAGTTCGATGAGCAGGCGGGTGCCGTGGTCGCTTTGGATGTTGAACCTACCTCCTAACGCCTGCACGCGCTCTCTCATTCCACGCAGGCCGTTACCTTCATGCCTTACGCTGTGGGCTCCATCGTCTTCGACCAGAAGGGCGTGGAAGCCGTCGGTGGTCTGCTCGAAACGCATCAGGCACTTGGTCGCTTCGGCATGGCGCACGATGTTGGTGACGGCTTCGCGAATGGCGAGCGAGAGGACGGTCTCTTCGGTCGCGCGCAGGTTGCTTTCGGCGTCGGGTACGGTTTCGCAGGCCAGCGCTACGCCTGCTGATTCGAGGGTGCGCCTGGCGGCGGCAAGCTCCGCTGCGAGGCCACGGGCGCGGTAGCCGCCGATGGTCTCGCGGACCTCGGCGAGCGCGGTGCGGGCGGTGCTTTCGACATCGGCGATCTCTCTTGCGGCGCGCTCGGGATCACGATCTATCAGCCTTCCCGCAAGCTCTGCCTTCAAGACGATCACCGAGAGCGTGTGGCCGAGGACATCGTGCAGGTCGCGGGCGATGCGTTCACGTTCGGCGACCGCGGCGAGTTGCTGAATCTCCTCCTGCGCCATGGTCAATTTGGTGTTCATCCATCTCTGGCGCGCCATCCACATGTTCGATACGCCGCCCACGACGAGGAAGAACGCGGGGATGACGTAGTTCAGAGCATTGTTGCCGATCAGGTATCCCTCGCCTACAAGCAGCACGAAGTCAAGGGCGATCAGGATCGCGACCAGGCGGCTGTTCGGAAGCACAAAGGGCAGGATGGAGGAGGCGTAGAGGAAGAAGGTCGATCCGCCGGCATTGAACGGCAGGGTGGCCATGCCGAGAATGACGAAGGTGCCGAGGATGGCGAGATTGATGGAGGCGACTTCGATGACGTCGAGGCAGACATAGAGGAAGAGAAAGAACGCGTAGATGGCGAGGTTCTGGAGCCAGTAGCGGAGGTTGTGGCGATAGATGGGCTCAAAGAAAAAGAAGATGGAGTAGGCGAGCCATATGTAGATGCTGGGCGAAGGGCGAGAGAGTGGCGGCAGGAATCTGCGCCACCCTCGGTCCTGTGACGTTTTGTCCTGTGTGATCGCTGTCCAGCTCATCTTCGTGTCCCAAAGTGTAGTGTGCGGCAATGTTCCTAAGCGTTGCGTTCCTTGCGCTGGAAGTCCAGCCAGAAGAGCCCCAGCATCACCAGCGTAAACCCGATCAGCGCGTTCCAGTGGAGGGCCAATGACGAGTTCGGTTCCTGGTAGCCATAGACACTCAGCATCAGTTGGGCGAGATGATACATCGGCATCAGCGGAGCCATGTGCTGCAGCCAGTGCGGCATGTATTTGATCGGCATCCAAAGGCCGCTGAGGTAGGACATTGGCAGATAGATCAGGTTTACGAGTCCAGGCGCTGCGTTTGCGGGCATCAGCAGCGCCAGCAGAAGGCCGAGGCTTGCGAAGCTGACCGAGCCCGCAACTGTCACGCCCAGCATCTTTACCAGTTCGATGCTCGTAAGCGTGACTCCGCCGAACGCGACGCCAACCGCACTGAGGATGCTGACGATGAGGATGCCGAAGACCATCGCCGAAGCGCACTTCGCGAAGAGATACGCCATCACGGGCATGGGGCTTGCGCGCTTCAACTCCAGCCAGCCGTAGTTCAGCTCCGAGGCCAGCCCCACGCCGATGCCGAAGAGCGCAGCGCCGATCAGGCCGAAGCAGGCGTATCCGCCCAACATCGCCTTGGTGACGTTCACGCCGTTGTCGACGACATGCTTGTTCGACAATCCGAAGAGTACATAGAACATCAGGGGAAACCCGATGACCGCGAGCGAAAACGACTTCGCACGTAGCAGGTGCAGGAACTCGTACTTCGTCTCTTTGCCATAGACCGCAAGCGTACGCTCGCGTCCAACCGCTTCCATCGAATAGGTGACTGCTGTCGTTGCCATCTCTTGATATCTCCTTCTTGCTGTGATCTTTTACTTTTTGGTCAGCTCGAGGAACGCGTCTTCGAGCGCGGGGCTTGCTATTTCTAGGCCGCTGAGGGCTTCATCGTTCAGCAGCATGATGCGGACGACCGCTTCCGCATTTGTAGCGGTTACGGTTACAAACTCGCCATTGCGTTCGACACTGGTCACGCCGCTCAGAGCTTTGAGATACTCCGTCGTGAGGATGGTCGCGCACTTGATCTT
This sequence comes from Granulicella aggregans, assembly GCF_025685565.1. Classification (NCBI taxonomy): domain Bacteria; kingdom Pseudomonadati; phylum Acidobacteriota; class Terriglobia; order Terriglobales; family Acidobacteriaceae; genus Granulicella; species Granulicella aggregans. The sequence goes on along the minus strand of NZ_JAGSYE010000001.1, from coordinate 747,438 downwards.
GCGGCCGCCGCTGAAGTTCTTGATTTCGGCTGGAGTGCCTTCGCTGACGACGTGTCCCTTGTTGATGACGATGACGCGGTCGGCCAGAGCGTCTGCTTCTTCGAGATAGTGTGTCGTCAGGAGCACGGTCTTGCCCCGCTCCTTCAGGGAGCGGATCTGCTGCCAGAGGCCGCGCCTCGCTTCGATGTCCATGCCGACCGTGGGTTCGTCGAGAAAAACGAGATCGGGGTTGCCGCAGACTGCGAGGGCGAAGAGGAGACGCTGTTTCTGGCCTCCGCTAAGGTCTCCGAAGAACTTGTTCTCGATACCTTCGAGTTGGGCGATGCGCACGATCTCGGCCACCGGGAGGGGCTTTGGATAGTAGCTGCGGAAGAGGTCGATGTGCTCGCGGACCTTGATGGTGTCGGTAACGCGGGCTACCTGGAGCATTGCCCCTACCCGGGTTCGCGAGGCCGCGTCTCGCGGGTCGGCGCCGAAGATGCGTACCGTACCGCTGGTCGGTGAGGCCAGGCCGAGCATCAGGCGGACGGCGGTGGATTTGCCCGCGCCATTCGGGCCGAGAAGAGCTACGACCTCGCCTGCGTGGAGCGAGAGATTGAGGCCGTCAAGTGCCGTGGTTGCGTCGTACTTCTTCACGACGGATTGCAGCGTTGCGATCTTTTGCCCCGGTAAAGCGCGATGCGTGGACGCGGGAGTTGCCGTTTCCGTTTTGTCGTAGGTGAGTGCAGTAGCGCTCATCGTTTGCTCTCCTTGTCTGGTTCTCTGTCGAAGAAGTTCTCGACTACGAAGACAAGAATGCACTTGAACGAGCGATGGACACAGTGTGGAACGTCAGGAGTGCGAAGTGACAGTTGTCACCTTGACTTGGCCACGATGCGTTTCTTCCTGGGGGAACCGATGGCTGAAAGGTTCGAGCGGTTTGGGTGATGTGGAACCACTCGGGGTCCTTCCCCTTCGCTTTGCTCGGGGTCAGGATGACGGCTCAATGGAGGTATAGCGCAGCCTACATGTAGTCGACGCCGTACTGCACGGGGATCTGGGTGAAGGCGATGCGGGTGGGTGCGGTTTCGCGTGCCTTGAGCATTCCGGCGAAGTGTAGCGTGGTGTGGCCGTACTTGAGGTTGAGCTTGTCCATGGTCGCGGAGAGCTCGTTGCGATTGTCGAAGTCGCCGAAGAGGGTCTCCTGGTGCTCGCTCTCCGGGATGAGGTTCTTGAGCGTGACGCCGACGAAGAAGGGGCGAGCATACTCCGCGCCTTGAGGGGCGTGCTGCCAGATGCCGCGCAGGACTTCGAGGAGGGTGAGAGTGTCCTGGCAGTCGGCGAACTTTGCCTCCATGCCCCAGCCGGTGTGCTTGATGCCGCTGAAGTGCTTCTTCGACTTCATGCGCTCGGCCTGCTCGCGGGTGAGTTGATAGCGGATGGTGACGGCCATGGAGGAGGTGTAGAACTTCTCCATACGGAGGCGCATGGCGGCCTTGTGCAGGAGCTTGTGGGCGACGGACCATGCGCCTTCGGCGGAGCGGAACTCGGGGCCGAGGACGTGGGAGTGGCCGAGAGACTTCTGGATCTCGGTAGGCACGGGAGCGCCGTCGTCGCCGCTGTCCGCGCCGCGCAGCCAGTGGTAAAGGCGGTCGCCCCAGACCGAATCCCAGAGCAAGTGCATGCCGTTGCGGTCGAGCGCGAGGAGCTGCTCCATGGTGGTGATGCCCTTGGCGTTGAGGCGGACCTCGGTCTTTGCGCCGACGCCGGGAAGGTCGCGGAGTTCGAGGTGTGCTATCGCCCGAGGCAGTTGCGAGGGCAGTAACCCGATGAGGCCGTCGGGCTTCTGCATGTCGCTGGCGATCTTCGCGAGGTAGCGGTTGGGCGCCATGCCGATGGAGCAGCGGAGGGTCTCGCCAACGTCGTCCTTGATCGCCTGCTTGATGGCGAGGGAGATCTTGCGGGCGGTGGGAGGCTCCTGCTCGCGGCCGATGAGCTGACAGACCATCTCGTCGATGGAAGGGGTGTGGGCGACGGGGCAGCAGCGTTCTACGGCCTTGGCGATGTTGTGGGAGTATTCGGCGTAGTGGTCGTGGTTACCGGCGATAAGGATGATGTCTGGGCAGAGCTTCTTGGCTTCGCCGACCTGGGTGCCGGTCTTGATGCCGAGGGCTTTGGCTTCGTAGCTGGCGGCGATGCAGCAGGTGGTGTCGCCTAGGGTGGGGACGACGGCGAGGGGGCGGTTTCGGTACTCCGGGTGGAGCTGCTGCTCGACTGAGGCGAAGAAGCTGTTGAGGTCGATGTGGAGGAAGCCGAAGCGGTCTGGGAGGGTGGGGAAGGACATAAGGTAATCCTGCGGCTATTCTATTCGCTTTTTATTTGCCTAGAGAAAATACCCGTGGTAGCTTGGTCACATGCAGATCACGGTACAACTCTCCGATGAACTCATGCAGCAGCCGGACCCAGGCAGGGCCGCGCTTGAGGCTCTCGCGATCGAAGGGTACCGTACGGAGGCGCTGACTCCTCTTCAGGCGCGTACACTTCTGGGGCTTTCCCGTTTTGAATTCGAAGGATTCTTAAAGGAACATCAGGTTTGGGATCATGCTTATGGGGTGGATGATTTGGCATGCGACCTGATGACGATCTCCAGAAGATAAAAATCGCGGAGAAGATCGTTGTTGCAGACACGTCTCCTTTGAACTACCTGGTTCAGGTCGAATGCGACTTCCTCCTGCCATTCCTCTATCGGCGTGTCATCACGCCTCCCATTGTTCTTGCAGAACTTACTCACGCAGGTGCTCCGCCAGCGGTTGCCAGATGGGCGGCCGAGCCGCCTCTATGGCTTGAGGTCTCCCCACTTACAACCCAACCAGATGAAGATCTCTGCCTGCTTGATGCCGGCGAGCGCGACGCGATCCAGCTCGCAATTGAAGTCAGCGCACCGGAGGTACTCATCGATGAGTTCAAGGGAAGGCGCGAAGCTCTAGCCCGAGGATTCTCTATCGTCGGAACCCTCGGAGTGCTGATTGCCGCCGAACGCGCTCGGCTCGTCGATGCCCGAAGCGCGTTTGAGCGTCTGACATCGGAGACAAACTTCCGTATCACCCCAGAACTCCGGCACAGCTTCCTGGAGTCACTAAGGTTTTCCTCTGGAACGTAAGCTCTGTTTTCATTCAGTGGGGCGCGAGGCCTTTTGGAATTCTCGATAGAATCGAGTCTTATCCAGGAGCTTCTGACAATTGCATTGGAAATCACGCATCCTTCATTCGAAGCCTGATGTGCCTCAGGGCTTTGAGTCGTTCGCTACGCCGGTATATCGCGGCTCGACCATTCTTCTGGGCAGCATGGCGAATGCGCATGATGAGTGGCACATGGAGCGTGGCTGGAACTATGGCGTGTATGGCACGCCTACGGCGCTGGAGCTAGGGGCGCGGATTGCGGCGATGGAGGGTGCGCGGCATACGTTCCTCGCGCCTGGCGGGCAGGCGGCGATCTCGCTGATCTACTTCGCGTTTTGCAAGGCGGGGAGCCATGCGCTGGTGCCGAGCAATGCGTATGGGCCGAACCGGCATCTTGCGGGAGATCTGCTGCGTGGGTTGGGGATTGAGGTCGAAGCTTACGATCCTATGATCGGGGCGGGGATTGGGGCGCTGATCCGGCCGAATACCTCGTTGATCTGGTGCGAGAGTCCGGGGTCAGTCACGATGGAGATTCAGGATGTGCCGGCGATCGTGGCGGCTGCGCACGAGCGGGGCGTGACCGTGGCGCTTGATAACACGTATGCTGCGGGCGTTCTGCTGGATGCGTTTGCGCTGGGTGTGGACGTGAGCATGCAGGCTCTGACGAAGTACATTGGCGGGCATAGCGATCTGCTGCTGGGGAGCGTCTCGGTGAATACGGAGGCGGCGTATCGCGCCGTTGGCTCGACGCATCAGCAGATTGGCATGGCGGTCTCGCCGGACGATTGCAGCCTCGCGCTGCGCGGGCTGCAGACGCTTGCCGTGCGGCTCGAGAAGCTGGAGGCTTCGACACTCGAAGTAGCGCGCTGGTGCGTGGAGCAGCCGGCGATTGAGACGGTGCTGCATCCGGCTTTCGAGTCGTGCCCTGGGCATGAGCTTTGGAAGCGGGACTTTACCGGTTCGTCGAGTATCTTCTCGATCGTGTTTGATCGGCGCTATTCGCCGGAGCAGGTGAATGGGCTTGTGGATTCGTTGAAGATGTTTGGGATTGGATGGAGCTGGGGCGGGACGCATAGCCTGGCTATGGCTTATCCGGGGCTGGAGCGGCCGACGGGGGATTATGCTGGGCGGATTGTGCGGTTGAACATTGGGTTAGAGGAGCCGGTGGATTTGATTGAGGACCTGAGGGGCGCTCTTGTGAAGCTTGGGTAGGTGGAAGCTCTTGCGGTCTGCTCGCCACGATCAGGCTCTGTCGTTTGATTCGAGGCTGAAAGTTCCGAGCAGTTTTGGGGGTGTGAGCCGCGTCGGGGTTTTTCGACTGCGTCCGTTGCGATGACGCTGCAAGGGACTTCGCTCAGGATGACGGCGAGAACAAGGGCAAATGCAAGAGCAACGCTAAATGCAAATACAACGGCAGGAGCAAATGCAAAGGCGCAATGCGGGGGTCTCTCCACTCCGCCGCGAACGATGAAGCTGTTCGCGGCTTCGGTCGAGATGACGATTGGGTTGGAGAGGAGCTATTTGCCGGTATCAATCTTCAGGTTCATCACGAACTCGTTCTTGTTATCGAAGGAGCTGATGGTGCGGGTGTTGCTCTTCTTGCCGTCAAGTTCGGCCCAGAGTTCGTAGTCGGAGTTCTGGGAGAGCTGGCCGAAGCGGAAGCCGCCTGAATCGTCGGCGATGAAGCTTTTGACCGAGAGCGTCTTGTCATCCTTCAAGTAGACGACGGAGCCCTTCAGGGGCTTGTCGCCCTTGTCGGTCACCTTGCCGGAAACGACGCGCAGGACTCCCGGCTTCTGCGCCATCAGAGGGGTTGTCGCGCCGGTTACGAAAACACCTGTCACCGAACCGAAGAGGACGGCGAGCGAAAGAGCCGAGACACCTAAGCTGCGAGAGAACAGACGGCGGGGCAGAGGGGAAGGGGTACCGGGGGCAGACTGCGTCATGATCCCAAGTATACGGCTCCTGCCCTGCGAGCTACTCGTCTTCATCTTCGTCGTGATGGGTTGCATCTTCATCGTCGTACCCTGCTTCATCCACTACGGCAATCTCCAGTGGATCGACGGAGACGACCTCGAGGTCGGCACCGCACTCGTCGCACTGTACTGTCTCGCCTTCTTCTACTTCTTCCGCGTCGATGATCAGCGGGTTGTCGCACTCGGGGCAAACTACGGCCATGGCAAACCTCCAGAATTTTTGTTGATCCGGCCCGCAGCTACGCTAGGCCCATTAGGATGAAGGTTTAGAGTCACCCGTCTTCCCGCACCCCGTACTTCTTTCTAGCGATACCCTGCCGCCACGTCAAGCCCGGTGGCGACAGGCTCAGAAGTCAGAGTACGCGTAACTTCCATTCCCGGTTTCCACAGGAGCTTTGCTTCATGGTCTCTTATCGCTGCCGCATCGTCCTCGTCTTCGTTGCATTCGCTTTCACAATGCAGCAAACCCAGGCGCAAACGGGAAGTTACGGTGCGCCGATACTGCCGGCGAAGGCTGACCCAGCGATCGCGGGTGCGTTGAAGCAGGTTTCAGCGGAGCGCATTCACGCGACGATTGAAAAGCTGGTCTCGTTCAACAATCGCAGCACGCTTTCGAGCATGGAGACGGACCTTGCGCCGGGGACGGGCGTGACGGCGGCGGCGGACTGGATTGCGGCGGAGTTTGGGCGCATCTCGGCTGATTGCGGAGGGTGTCTGGAGGTGAAGCGCGATACCTTCACCGAGCCCGGGAGCGATGCGCCCAACTCGCGCATACGCAAACCGACGACGCTGACGAATGTCTATGCGGTACTGAAGGGGGCCGACCCGGCGCAGGCGGCGCGGCGGGTGCTGGTGACGGGGCACTATGACTCGCGGAACTCGGACAACTTCAATACGCACGATGCGGCTCCAGGAGCGAATGACGATGCCAGCGGCGTGGCCGTGTCGATCGAGTGCGCGCGGGTGCTTTCGAAGCTGAAGTTTCCTTCGACGATCGTCTTTGTGGCTGTGGCTGGAGAAGAGCAGGGGCTGAATGGCAGCCGGCATCTGGCGAAGCTGGCGAAGGCAGAGGGATGGCAGCTTGAGGCGGTGTTGAACAACGATATCGTGGGCGGGGATACGACGCCGGGGCAGGCGGAGGTCGAGGACAAGACGGCTGTGCGCGTGTTTTCGGAAGGCGTGCCTAGCCCAGGGATCTTTGAGGGATCGGCGGACAAGTCGGCGGATGTGTTGCGGCAGATTCATGGGCTTGGGTCGGACTCGGATGCGCCTTCACGGGAGCTTGCGCGGGCGATGGTGGACGTGGATCACACCTACTTCCCGGAGTCTGGTATCCACACGAAGCACTTCACCGCGACGGTCACAACGAAGGAGCCGTTTCATCCGGTGATGATCTTTCGCGCGGACCGCTATCTGCGGGGCGGCGATCACACCAGCTTCAACCTTGAAGGGTTCACGGCGGTTCGCATCACGGAGTGGCGGGAGAACTTCGACCACCAGCACCAGAACATTCGTGTCGAGAATGGCGTCCAGTATGGCGACCTGCTGAAGTACGTCGACTTTGACTATGTCGCGAACGTTGCGCGGCTGAATGCGGCTACTCTGGCGACGCTGGCTTCGGCTCCGGGAGTTCCGCAGAACGTTCACATTCTTACGGCGGCGCTCGATAACAACACGGAGCTGGCCTGGGAGGCTCCGTTGGGTGCTTCTGCGAACACTGCTTACGAGGTGGTGTGGAGGGCTACGGAATTGCCGGACTGGACTACGTTTGTGTCGGCGGGGACGAAGACGACGATCAAGCTGCCGGTCTCGAAGGACAATGTGGTGTTTGGGGTGCGGTCGGTGGATGCCGCAGGGCATCGGAGTATTGCGGTGTTGCCGATGCCTGCCAGGAAGTAGCTTGCGATTCGAGCGGTGTACGTCCCACCCATCCGATGAAGCCGGATGGATGGGGCACCCGAAGGGTTTGGGCTGAGTCGACGGAGCAGGAGGGCGGTTTACGTCCCACCCATGACGATGAAACTGTCATGGATGGGGCACCCAGGCTGTGTCGCAGATGTGAAGATACGGGCGGTGTGGTTATGGGTTCATGACGATGGAGTCGGGTGTCCAGGCGGGGGTTGAGGTGACGATCATGCGGACGTCGGCCTTGGTGTCGTTGAGGAACTTGTGGACGTCGCCGGGTTCGATCACGATGGCGTCGCCCTTGCCGACGCGGCGGGATGCGCCGTTGATCGTCATGATGCCCTCGCCTGAGGTGATGTAGTAAATCTCTTCGGCGACCGGGTGGTGGTGCCGCTTCACCTCGACGCCGGCGGGGATGATGATGTCGGCCATGCTGATCTTCTTGGCGCGTGAGTTCTGGGGGCTGACGATCTGGCGAGCGACGGCGTTGTCCGCGGCTGTCGACCAGGGCTGCTTCTCGATGTTTACGACCTCGACGGAGGTTTGGGTGGGTGGTGCGGTCTGCGAGAAAAGAGGCAGCAGGAAGATTATTGCCAGCGAAAGGTAGTTCATCGGACTCCTAATCTGCTTACGCGGTGTAGCTGCGGCCCAGGCCTAGCGCGGCCAGGCCCTTGCGGTAGGTGATGGAGCTGCGGTCGGCGGGGAAATGGGCTTCGGCGTGGAGATCGAGGGGAAGGTCTTCGGGGAACTGGCGTTCGACGATGGCGATATCTTCGGCGAAGACCTGGTAGTTGAAGTCCAGCGTTGGCTGAAGGTCGGCTTCCTTGTCGAAGTTGCGGCAGATGGGCACGAAGAGGCGCGTCTTGCGCGCGGAGACGGGTGATGCGGCGTTCATGATGTGCAGCTTGCCGCCGCCGGGAAAGATCACCGTCAGCTTCGCGGTGAAGGGCAGGAAGGTCTCGAAGCGGCGATGCCACATGAAGTCCGGGGGGCCGAGGTGTTTGAAGCCGTGGGCGTAGTTGCTGACGGAGCTGATGTAGTCGGCGATGAAGCCGGACTTGGTCTTGGTGACGACGTAGTCGGGGACGACGGGGTTGTCGGGTTCGCCGAAGCTCTCTTTGTGGACGAATGCGAAGTGGCTGACGTCGAGGAAGCCTTCGATCTGGCGGCCTGCGGCGGCGGCGATGTCGACGCTTTCGGGGAGGACCTGGATGTAGTCGGGGTCGTTCCATTCGGTCATCTCGGGGAGTTCGCGCGGGCCGTCGTCGACGAGTCGGACCCAGATGAGGCCGTACTTCTCCTGCGCCTGATAGACCTGCAGGCGGAGGCGGGGCGAGATGGCTCCGTTGGGATGGGCGGGGATGGAGACGCACTTGCCGGAGCAGTCGTAGCGGAGACCGTGGTAGCGGCAGATGATCTCGTCGCCTTCGACGTGGCCCATGCTCATGGGGACGCCGCGGTGGAAGCAGATGTCGCGGGCGGCGTGGACGGTGCCGTCGGAGATGCGGTAGAGGACGACGCGTTCGTCGAGGAGGCGGGCGGCGTAGGGCTGGCCGGTGACCTCGTGCGAGAAGGCGACGGGGTACCAGAAGGGTGCTAGCGCGCGCCAGTCGGACTCGGAGAAGGTACAGTCGCGGGGGAGTTCGGGCTGCGAGGCGGACGGGGGTGCGAGGAGCGCGGAGCTCGGAACGAACGCGGAAGTTGTCGCCATGCACGATTATGAGCCGAGCTATGCGGTCAAATCAATCAGCAATTTGATCGCGGGATCATCGCATTTATCAGCTGATTCAGCGGGTTTATCACTGGGTCAGTCCTTCGTAAGCAGGAGCGGCCGGGTTCCATTCCGGTCGTGAACCGTGGTTACCTCCTCCGGTTGCTTCTCGCGTTTACCCGGCATCTCCCGGCCTATGATGGAATAAGAGGTGCCATGCCCCGCTCCGGCCCGATCACGATGACCTTCCCTCCCTTCGCCGGAGCCACGCGCAAGCTGGTTCTGGTGAACGTAGCCGTCTTCTTCACGCTGGCTGTGCTGGCGTGGATCGCCCCCGGCGTTGGCCAACTGCTGACTGCCGGACTGGTGCTTGAACCGGCGCACTTCCTGACCGGGATGCTCTGGCAGCCGGTGACCTACGCGTTCGTTCACGTGGGCATCACCGACATTCTGTTCGGGATGCTGACGTTGTGGTTCACCGGGTCACTGCTGGAAGGCGCTTATGGCAGCCGGTGGCTGTATGAGCTGTTCTTCTCGGCGTCGATCGGCGGCGCGGTGCTGGCCTCGGCGATTACGCTGACGCATGTCGTCGGGCTCGACCCACACGACTTTACCTATGGGGCGTGGGCTGGTGTCTTCGGGCTGCTGGTCGCGATCGGGATGATCTTCGGCGACCAGGAGTTCCTGCTCTTCTTCGTGCTGCGGCTGAAGGCGAAGTACATGGTGACGATCTACATCCTGATCGCCGTCGCAGTGCTGCTGAAGGGCGGCGACCGGTTTGGAGCGTTGCTGCAGCTTTCGGGCGCGCTGTGCGGATATCTGTTTGTGCGATTCGCGCCCACGCGTGGGCTGGCCTTCGGGGTTACGGAGCGGTACTTCGGGATACGGAACGGGTACTACCGGTGGAAGCGGCGGCGCGCGGCGAAGAAGTTCGAGGTGTACATGCGCGGGCAGAACCGCGAGGTTCACTTCGACAAGGATGGGCGCTATGTCGATCCGGATGACAAGCGGAACCCGAATGATCGAAGCTGGATGAACTAAGGGCGTGGAGCGGTCAATCGATTTATCAGGGCAGAGGTAGACTCGGGGCTTTCGCGAGGTCTATCGTGTTGAGCGATGACACTCCGCTCTTTTTGCCGCTTCATCCTTCCGTCCGTCTGCCTCCTCGCAGCTTCACTTACAGCGAACGCTGAACCTGCGCGTCCGGCCATTACCGGCATCTCGCACATATGCGTGTATTCCAGCGACATGGCGGCGAGTGAGAACTTCTATGGCCACATCCTTGGCGCAGCGAAGGGGGTGGACCCGCAGGATGCTTCGGGAGTGCGGTACTCCTTTAGCGCGACGCAGTTTGTCGAGGTGCTGCCGCTGCCGGCGGAACATGGCTTCAGCCGGTTGAACTGCGTCGCGTTCAACACAGTCGACGCAAAGGGCCTGCATAGCTACATGGAAGCGCGTCACGCCGAACGATTGGGCGACGTAAAGACGGCGTCCGATGGCAGCATCTGGTTCGGCTCGCGCGATCCTGAAGGCAATCTGGTGGAGTTTGTTCAGACGGGCAAAGCACATGCTCTGCCCCTAGCGGCGAAGCCTATTGGGACGCGGATCATTCATGTCGGCTATATGGTGAAGAGCAAGGCTGCCGAGGACAAGTTTTATCGTGACCTGTTGGGCTTTCGGCCGTATTGGTATGGGGCGATGAAGCCTGACCATGTGGACTGGATCTCGCTGCAGGTGCCGGAGGGCAAGGACTGGATGGAGTACATGATGGTCGGCGATGGCTCGACGACGCCGCTCGATCATGTCGATGCGCGGGCGCTGGGGGTAATGAATCACTTCTCGATTGGCGTGCCGAACATGGAGAAGGCGGTGACGACGCTGTATGCGGAAGATCGCCTGGCACCTCGGCACGATGGGCCTTCGATGGGGCTCGATGGCAAGTGGCAGGCCAACTGGTATGACCCCGATGGAACGCGGGTGGAGTTGATGGAGTTTCAGCCGGTGATGAAGCCTTGTTGTTCGGAGTTCACGGCGACGAGTCCGACGAAATAAAGGTGCAAGCCTCTAGAATCGACGGATGGCTACGAAGTCTTCCTCTCCTGTGTTTACGGCTGAATCCATCAAGTTTCTTCGCGGTCTGAAGCGCAACAACGATCGCGTCTGGTTCGACGAACGGAAGCCCATCTACGAGCGCGAGCTGAAGGCTCCGATGCTGGCGCTGATCGAAGCGATCAATCATGCATTCGCTGGCTTCGCCCCGCAGCATGTCAGGCCTCCGCAGAAGGTGATGATGCGGATCTATCGCGACATCCGCTTCAGCCCGAACAAGCAGCCGTATAAGACCAACGTTGCCGCGTGGTGGGCGCGGGCTGGGCTGGAGAAGACATCCGGCGGCGGATACTACTTTGAGTTGAACCAGAACTCGATCACGATCGCTGCTGGAGTCTATATGCCGGAGCGTGAACAGCTCTTCGCGATTCGGCAGTATCTGTCGGCGGACGGTGGCAATCATCACGCTCAGCTTCGTGCGATGCTCTCCGATAAAAAGCTCACCTCGGTGCTGACTCCGTTCGACGGGCTGAAGCTGACGCGTGCGCCGAAGGGATTTTCTCCTGACGATGCGGCGCTTGATCTGCTGCTGCATCGGCAGTGGGGCGTGTCGGCGACGCTGCCTGCGGAAGAGGCGCTGAAGCCCACGCTGTTGAAGCAGATCGTCTCGCGGTTTGAGCGTGCGACGCCGCTGGTGGAGCTGCTGAATACGCCTCTGATCGGCGAAAACTCCGGCGAGGCACGAACACCGCCGACGTCAGTAAACAAGGCTCTGTTTGGTCTGCCAAGCGCGCGATAATCAGGCAAAAGGAGGCTTAAACGGCACAAATGCCTAAAAAACCCATAAATTCCTGTGGAAACTCGACAAACACGGTTGACAAATAGCCCGTAAAGGCCGAAGGTGAATACCGGTACAGTTCTCGGAACCCTTGTAAACATTGGGGATTTCAGCGACAGATCGAGAATTTTGCCTCACGCGCCGACCGCCAGCATAAGCCTTGCGAAGGCTGTCCGGACCGGTGAGACATATCGTTTCAATTCATTTTTAAGGAGCACGAAAACATGGCAAAGGGAATGACCAAGACAGCACTCGTCCGCCACCTCGCGGAGAAGCTCGAACTCACCAACAAGCAGACTGCAGGCTTCCTCGAGCTGCTGGCCGAGACCGCCGTCAAGGAGACCAAGAAGAACGGCGAGTTCACCATCCCCGGCATTGGCAAGCTCGTCAAGGCAGACCGCAAGGCCCGCCTCGGCCGCAACCCCCAGACCGGCGAGCCGCTCAAGATCAAGGCCAAGACCGTGGTGAAGTTCCGCATCGCGAAGGTCGCGAAGGACACCATCGCTCCTGTCAAGAAGTAGCTTTACCCGTAGCTCGGCGATGCCTGCCCTGCGGCGAAAGAACCGCGGCGGGGTGGGCGTCTCCAACCCCTCCTATCGGCATAAAGTAATGTCCTGAAGTGCCGCATTCCTACCATGATTGGGGGATACGCTGCCCCAGCCTCACTCGATAGACTTTTTTCGAGAAGGCAGGTCAATGCATATCCTTTCCTGGTTGGACCCCCGAACTCTGCTTGCATCGCAGTTGCCGCTTGCGGCGGCGTTTGCCCTGGTGCTGCTCGCGGTTCGCCGGACGTATCCAAATCCTCGTGGCTCGAACGCTCATGCGTATGGCTTCCTGCTCTGGGTTCCGGCGACGATGTTGCTGCTGGGACAGGGAGGGTCTCGCCCGTTTGTGTCGGTGGTGATTCCGAGCCTGATCTATCTCGGCGCCTACGTGATGATGTACCGGGGCACGATCAGCTTCTTTGAGAGCAAGGGTGTGCTTTCGCTGCTCTATGATGCTGCCGCGGTGACGGCTGCCGTCGTGCTCTACTTCACCGCTGTCTACGATCTTGCTGTTCCGCGCCTGGTCGCGATGTCGGCCTTTATCGCCCTGGTCCGGGCGATGATGGCCGCCGAGTTTTACCGCCGCTCGAACCGGAGCTTTCTGCTCCAGGTGCTGGCCGGTTTTCTTTGCTTCTCGGCCTTGTTGCCACTGTGCTTTGCGGTGGGCGTGACGTGGCCGGGTATGTTGATGGAGGATGGCGCAACCAGCGCCGCGGATCAGCTTGCCTCGGTGCATCTTGCGCTGGAGACACTTTCCACGCTGGGCGATGTGATCTTTCTCTGTGCCTCGGGACTGTTCGGCGTGCTGATGTTCCTTGCGGAGGTCGCGCAGGCGATCAAGCAGCAGGGGCAGCTTGATCCGGTTACGGGGACGCTGAACCGTTACGGCATTGAAGATGCGCTGGACTCGGAGATCGCCCGCAGCAGCCGGACGCATAGCCCGGTGTCCGTGATGCTGATCGAGGTCGACCACTTCAAGTCGATCGCGGATACGCATGGCGCTGCGCGGAGTGTTGATGCTCTCAAGACGGTCGTCAAAACAGTTTCGTCGATCCTGCGCTTTTACGATAAGTGCGGCCGCGTTGCCGAGGACCGGTTCTTCCTTCTGCTCCCGGAGAACGCAGCCGAACACGCGATGGTGATCGCCTCACGCTTCAAAGAGGCGTTGAAGAGTCCAAGCCTGCCCCATGATCAGCCGGCCATCACGCTGAGCATCGGGGTCACGCAGTGCGCGTTCAAGGAGCCTGCCAGCGAGGTGTTCGCGCGCGCTGAGCTTGCCCTGATGGAGGCCCGCCGCCAGGGTCGTAACGGCGCTTATCTGAAACTTCCAAACCACGAAGACGTTGTGGTTCCACATCCTGACCGGATCGCAAATCGAAGCCGAGTCGCCAAGCTCATCCGCTAATAGTGCAGAACTCGCGGATGTCCAGGTCTCCTCAAAAAAACTCGAGACCTGGTTTCTCTCCCCAGAAACGACCCTGGAGTCTTCCGAACAAACAAGCGGATGCTCCACCCAGAAGCCCCGGACCTTGATGTCCGGGGCTTCTGACGTTTACCCTCGATTGGCTCCTTGCACGGCTCCTGCTATATCGTGATCTGCGTCCTAAGGCGATCCCCTAGAGATCACCGAAGCGAGAATCCACCAACAGGAGTACCTGCATCGTGATGCCGCCCAAGAACCCGACCCGCCGTGATCTGCTCCGTCTTGCCAGCCTTGCCGCCGCTGCGGGATGTACGCTTAGCCTGCCGCGCAATGCGTTTGCGGCTCCCGTGAGCCATCTCACCTATGGCGTTCAACTCTTCATGGTTCGTCGCCAGGCGCAGACGAATCTCGCTGCGGTGCTCAAGTCGATCCATGATGTGGGCTTCTCGCAGATCGAACTTTACCCGATCGCGTATACGCATCCGCCAGCGGAGTTGAAGCAGATCGTCGCCGACTCTGGTCTCGGGCTGGTCTCCGCGCACTTCGACTATGCGGGCTTTGAGGAGAAGATTGATTACGGCAAGCAGCTTGGGCTGCAGTTCATGGTGTGTCCCATGATGCCCGAGGATCAGTGGACCTCCACTGCGGGCTTTGCCAAGGCTGCCGCGGACTTCAATCGCTGGGGTAAGGCCGTGAAAGATGCGGGAATGACGTTCGCCTTCCACAATCATTGTTACGAGTTCAAGCCGCAGGAGAATGGCGTTACGGGCTGGCATACGCTGATGTCGCAGACCGATCCCGCGTTGGTCAAGATGGAGTTCGATCTCTACTGGCTTACCCAGGCGGGGCAGGACCCTGCGGGGATGCTGCACCGCTACGCGGACCGCGCGGTCCTCGTCCACATGAAAGACCGGACCGCTGGAGCGCCTACGGGGTTTGCCATGGGTGCTGTGGCCGAGCATTTTACGGAGCTGGGTACCGGAACGATCAACTGGCCGGAGTTGTTGAAGCAGGCAAAGCGGCAGGGGATCAAGTACGCGTTTCTGGATCAGGACGAGACGAAGGGGCCGGTGTTCGAGAGCATGAAGCAGAGCTTTGGGTATTTGAAGAAGCTGGATGTTTGAGGTGAGTGAGACCCTTTGATCTCGCGGGCACCTAAGACGAGATGCGGGGGTCTCTCCACTGCGCCTCTCGCGATGAGACTGCGAGAGGCTTCGGTCGAGATGACGGACTGCTCGGGTGAGCCTTGCGAGTTTTCGGGCGGCACGAGCGAAATTCGGGGATTCTTCGGCTGCGCCTCAGAATGACGGGCTTGGGGTGGTTCATTCGGCCGTGTGGTGGGTCGTGACGGGCTTGGCGGCCAATTTAGACGGCGACGGCTTGTGGGGCAGGCAGAATCTCGGTGACGTCGACTACCTGGCTGGGGTAGATGCCGGTGTAGCAGGCGGTGCAGAAGCTGTCCTTGGTGAGGCCGCCTGCTGGCTCGCCCTTGGTGCAGCTGTGCAAGAGGCCGTCGTGGCTGAGGTAGGCGAGGGAGTCGGCTTCGATGAACTTGCAGATCTGATCGATCGTGCTGTTTGCCGCGATGAGGTCCTTGGTGCTCGGGGTGTCGACGCCGTAGAAGCAGGGTGAGATGGTGGGCGGGCAGGAGATGCGCATATGCACTTCTTTTGCGCCTGCGGCCCTTACCATTCGCACGATCTTTCGGCTTGTCGTCCCGCGGATGATGGAGTCGTCTACGAGGATGACGCGCTTGCCTTCGAGCAGGCTGCGGACCGGGTTCAGCTTCATGCGGACGCCGAAGTCGCGGACGCGCTGTTCGGGCTGGATGAAGGTGCGGCCTACGTAGTGGTTGCGGATGAGGCCGAGGTTGAAGGGGATGCCGGACTCGCTGGCATAGCCAATCGCGGCCGTCACGCCGGAGTCGGGGACGGGGACGATGAGGTCTGCCGGGACGCCGGACTCACGGGCGAGCGTCCGGCCCATCTCTTCGCGGCTCTGCTGCACCCAGCGGCCATAGATGCGGCTGTCGGGGCGGGCGAAGTAGACGTGTTCGAAGACGCAGCTTGCCTGCTTCTCGTCGGTGTTGAAGTAGCGGCTGGTGACGCCATCTTCGGAGACCATGACGAGTTCGCCGGGGAGCACGTCGCGCTCGTACTTGGCGTGGAGCAGGTCGAAGGCGCAGGTCTCGGAGGCGAAGACGAAGGTGTCGGGAGCGCCGTCGACGCCAGCGATGCGGCCCATCGAGAGCGGGCGGAAGCCGTGGGGATCGCGCGCGGCGAAGATGCGGTTGCGGGTCATCATGACGATGGAGAAGGCACCATCGACCTGCGAGAGCGAGTCGGCGATGCAGTCGACCAGCGTGGTCTCTTTGGAGTGCGCGATGAGCTGGATGATGATCTCGGAGTCCGAGGTGGTCTGGAAGATGGCGCCGTCGCGCTCGAGGCGTTCTTTGGAGTTGCCGAGGTTCGTTAAGTTCCCGTTGTGGGCGATGGCGATGAGGCCCTTGGTGGATTCGACCGAGATGGGTTGCGCGTTGAGGAGCGCGGAGTCGCCGGTGGTGGAGTAGCGCGAGTGGCCGATGGCCATGTGGCCCGGAAGCTGTAAGAGGACGTCGTCCTTGAAGATCTCGGAGACGAGGCCCATGCCCTTGATGTCGTTGACGTTCTGGCCGTCGGCGCTGGCGATGCCGGCGGACTCCTGGCCGCGATGCTGGAGGGCGTAAAGGCCCCAATAGGTGAGCCGGGCGGCGTCGGGATGGTTGTAGACGGCCATGACGCCGCACTCTTCTTTTAGCTTGTCGAAGGGGGTTTCGTCGTCGTCAAGATCTACCGCTGGAGCCGGAGCAGCGATACCTTCAACACTTGTCATCCTTCGCGCAGCGGAGGATCTGCTTTGCTCTTCCATCGCCAACTCCATCGCTTCGCTCAAGCGAGCACCTCCGCCGCAAGCTGGGATTCAAGGGACGCTGAAAATGCCGCTCGCACCTCATCGAGAGATAGGTTTATGTAAGCCTCAAGACCGCAAATATCACCGCTTTGGATGTGATCCGCAATCGTGGTTCCGATTTGCTGGCATCCGGCACCCCTTTCCAAGACGATCTGCTCAATTTCCTTTGCATTTGCGGGAGAGCAGGTCACTATTACGTTGCCAATGCTTTCTCTAAACAAAGAAACATGAGCTAGAGGGTCGGGCTGCTCGTCGATTACGCCGATATAAGCGCCAATACCATTTGGCAAGCCACACTTCGCGATTGTGACTGCGATTCCGCCACTTCCTTCATCCGCCGCCGATTTGATGAGCTGCTCATTGGCGAGTGCGATCAAAGCTGAATTAACCTTCGCACTCGCATGAAGATCAATCGGTGGAACACTGCCCCAGAGTTCCCGAAAGATTGTCTTGGCGTATTCGCTAGAACCGAGTTCCCGTAGCCATACCTGTTCAGGTTCTTCGGCGCGATAGTGTCGCGCGGTGTTCGGCTCTAACGGAAAGATTTGAAGAATGACATCGCCGATACCTTGAAACGCGCTCGGTACGGCCTTGGTCACATCATCCAGAATGCCAACCACGCCGAGGACCGGGGTGGGATAGATGCCTTCGCCTTTGGTCTCGTTGTAGAGGGAGACGTTGCCGCCGGTGATGGGAGTGCCGAGGGCGGTGCAGGCTTCCGCGATGCCGTCGATGGCTGCGGAGAGTTGCGCCATGATCTCGGGCTTTTCGGGGTTGCCGAAGTTCAGGCAGTTTGTCGCTGCGACCGGCGTCGCCCCGGTACAGGCGACCTTGCGTGCGGCTTCGGCGACGGCGTGCATCGCGCCGAGTTTGGGGTCGAGGTAGGTCCAGCGGCCGTTGCCGGCGAGAGCCATGGCGAGGCCGCGTTCGGGCTTGGCTGCCCACATCTCAGAAGCGCCTGCGGGGTCGGCTTCCATGGCGGCTTCGCCTTCGGGGGTGGACTCGGCGATGAGGTCGGCGACCTTTTCGAGGAAGCTGTGCTTGTGCGCGCCGCCGGTGCCCTTGATGCGCATGACGCCGGCTTCGCCGCCCGGGCCCTGCACGGTGTTGGTCTGGACCATGGAGTCGTACTGCTCGAAGATCCAGTGCTTGCTGCAGATGTTGGCGCTGGCGAGGAGCTTCTTGAGGTCGGCGGTGTAGTCGCGGGGCTTCTTCAGTTCTTCGAGGACCCATGCTGGCGGGTCGAGCGGGACTGGAGCTTTCCAGGTGCCTACCGGCCGATGGTAGACGGGGGCGTCGTCGGTGAGGGCCTTGTTGGGGATCTCGGCGACGAGTTCGCCGTGGTGGGTGACGCGCATGGTGTCGTCGGCGGTGACGATGCCGACGATGGAAGCGTCGAGGCCCCACTTTTCGAAGACCCGGAGGACTTCGCCCTCGCGGCCCTTGTCGGCGACGAGGAGCATGCGCTCCTGCGATTCCGAGAGCATGATCTCGTAGCTGGACATGCCCTCCTCGCGTTGAGGAACCAAGTCGAGCTCGATGGTAAGGCCGAGTTCGCCGCGCGCGCCCATCTCGCAGGTGGAGCAGGTGAGGCCGGCTGCGCCCATGTCCTGAATTCCTAGAACCGCGCCTGTGGCCATGGCTTCGAGGCAGGCTTCGAGGAGAAGCTTTTCGAGGAAGGGGTCGCCCATCTGGACGTTGGGGCGCTTCTGTTCGGAGCCTTCGGTGAACTCTTCGGAGGCCATGGTGGCGCCGTGGATGCCGTCTCTGCCGGTCTTAGCTCCGACGTAGATGACCGGATTGCCGACGCCGGTGGCCTTGGCGTAGAAGATCTCGTCGATCTTGACTAATCCAAGAGCAAAAGCATTCAACAGCGGATTGCCGGAGTAGCACTCTTCGAAACGGGTCTCGCCGCCGAGGTTGGGGACGCCGAAGCAGTTGCCGTATCCACCGACGCCGTGGACGACACCGGACATGGTCTGGCGGTTGCGGGCGTAGTCGATACCTTCGGTCTTTCCTTCGAGCGGGCCGAAGCGCAGCGAGTCCATGACGGCCAGCGGGCGGGCGTTCATGGTGAAGATGTCGCGGAGGATGCCGCCCACGCCGGTGGCCGCGCCCTGGTAGGGCTCGATGTAGCTGGGGTGGTTGTGGCTCTCGATCTTGAAGGCGCAGGCCCAGCCGTCGCCGACGTCGATGATGCCGGCGTTCTCGCCGGGCCCCTGGACGACAGAGCCGGGGCCGCTGGTGCGGGTTCCCTTGGTGGGCAGGCGCTTCAGGTGGACGCGGGAGGACTTGTAGGAGCAGTGCTCCGACCACATGACGGAGAAGATGCCGAGCTCGGTGAGCGAGGGCGTGCGGCCCAGCGCTTTTTCGATGCGGGCGTACTCGTCCGGGGTGATGCTATGAGTCTTTAGCAGCGCCGGGGTGATCGTGGCGGGCGAGGGGAGTGCGGTGGGTTGCTGAACGTCCGTAATGGCCATGGGTCGCTAATAGATTGTCGCATGGCTGTAATAAATCGCGGTGATCAGATCTGGCGGGTCGAATTAGGATAAAGCGCATGACTTGGTGGCAATATCTGCTCGTTTTTGTGATCGGTTCCGGATCTTCTTCTAAAAGTTCCGGTTCCGTACCCTCAAATCCAGGAGAATCCTGTTCATGCCCGCGATCTACCGTCGCCGCGTCTTTCGTGCATTGGCTGCTTGCTCTCTAATCGCGCTGCCAGCCTTGCAATCCGCCGCGTTGCTAGCCCAGACCGATCCCCCTCCCGTTCGCGCCCAACACGCTATGGTGGTCAGTATTCAGCACGATGCTGCCGACGCCGGGGTGGCGATGGTGAAGGCTGGTGGCAATGCGGTGGACGCTGCTGTGGCTGTCGGTTTTGCGCTGGCGGTGACGTTTCCGCAGGCGGGGAATCTGGGCGGCGGAGGGTTCATGCTGATCCGCGATAAGTCGGGGCAGGCGCACTTTCTCGACTATCGTGAGCGGGCTCCGGCTGCGGCGACGGCGGACATGTATCTCGACGCGCAGAAGAACGTTGTGCCGGGGCTGTCGACGCAGGGGATCAAGGCGAGCGGGGTTCCGGGGTCGGTCGCGGGGCTGGTCTATGCGGAGAAGACCTACGGCAAGCTGACGCTGAAGCAGGTGATGGCCCCGGCGATCAGGCTGGCGAGTGAAGGTTACGTCCTGACTGCGGAAGAGGCCAACAACTTCGTGGTGAACAAGGCGGCGGGGCGGCTGCCTGAGGCGAAGCGGATCTTTCAGCGCGACGGCAATTTGTACAAGGAGGGCGACCGCTTCGTTCAGCCGGAGTTGGCGAAGACGTTGACGCGGATCGCGGCTGATCCCGATGATTTTTACAAGGGCGAGATCGCCGGGAAGATCGCCGATTACTTTCAGCAGAATGGCGGCTTGATTACGCGGCAGGACCTTGCCAGCTACAAGGTGGAGGACCGCAAGCCGCTGACGGGGAGCTATCGCGGGTACGACATCGTGACCGCGCCGCCGCCGTCTTCGGGCGGGATCGTGCTGCTGGAGACGCTGAATATTCTGTCGGGTTATGACCTTTCGAAGATGGGCGACCGGTCGCCGCAGCAGGTGCATCTGCTCATCGAGGCGTTTCGGCGGACGTACATGGACCGAAACGATTATCTGGGCGATCCGGCGTATGTGACGATGCCGCTGAAGCAGATGGCCGATCCGGCCTATGCGGCGGCGTGGCGGAAGACGATCGATCCGCTGAAGCCGACGCCTTCGAAGGAGTTGGTGCGGCCTGCGGGGTTTCTGCCGCCGGTGCCTACGGTTGCTACAGGGCATGAGTCGACGGAGACGACGCATTTTTCTGTTGTTGACAAGGATGGGAATGCGGTCTCGAGTACCTACACGCTGAATGGGTTGTTTGGTTCGGGTGTGGTGGTGCCGGGGCTTGGGTTTGTAATGAATAACGAGATGGACGACTTCGCTTCGAAACCCGGCACGGCGAACATGATGGGCCTGGTGCAGGGCGTGGCGAATGGGATTGCTCCGGGCAAGCGGCCGCTGAGCAGCATGACGCCGACGATGCTGCTGAAGAATGGAAAGATCGCGCTGGTGCTGGGCTCGCCGGGTGGGTCGACGATCATCACGACGGTCATCAGCGACATTGTGAGCGTGGTGGATAACGGGCTGAATCTTCAGCAGGCGGCGGATGCTCCGCGTTTCCACAATCAGTTTCTGCCGGACCGGATCGACGTGGAGAAGAACTTTCCGCTGCCGCTGGTCGAGGAGCTGAAGAAGATGGGGTACACGGTGAACCGCGCCGGCCAGTTCGACGAGAAGAACCCCGGGGTGTGGGGAGATAGCGAGATGATCGCGGTCGATCCTAAGACGGGGGAGTTGCGGGGGGCGGATGATCAGCGGCATCACTTTGGGAAGGCGGCGGGATATTGAGGTCATGAACTCACGAGACCAGCATCTGCCAAAGCAGATCGTGAAGGAGGTCGGTAACTTGCTGGAAGAACTTAGTGCGGCTGGATGGATCATTTTCGATTCTCGATATGACGCAGCTTTCTTTGGAAATTGGTGCGTTGAAGTGCGGCGCGCTGACCGCTCGATTCGGTTGATAAAGGATCGCTCGCAATACACGCTTGACGGGCCAACTTCGGAGGAGCTCAAGATCGCCGGACTTTGGAGGGTATTCGACGACTTGGGTGACTTTCGGCGGTCTGTTCTCTCATCTGCAACGCTTGGCGATTGACTACGCTTGGGCCCCGGCTTCGTCCCCGTTACCCGCAGGAGGCAGTATCACCTTGCCGGAATATCACCTGTGAGGCATAATTTATCCATGGATTGGGAGGTTGAGGTAAGCGACGAGTTTCTCACCTGGTATCAATCTCTGGATGAATCGGAGTGGGAGAGCGTGAACGGTGCGGTGGCAAAGCTGGAGCACTACGGCCCGATGCTCGGACGGCCCTATGTGGACACGCTGATTGGGTCAAAATACCCGAACATGAAAGAGCTTCGTGTGCAGCATCAGGGCAGACCCTACCGTATTCTATTTGCCTTCGACCCTCGCCGGAACGCCTACTTGATCCTGGGCGGCGACAAGACTGGTGATGCGAATTGGTACGTTGACGCGATTCGCCGCGCAGAAGCGATTTATGCCCAGCACCTGATCGAGATTGGAGAGTGAAGCCGATGGCGCACAAATGGAAGGATGTTCGCAAGCCGCTAACCCCCGAGGCCGAGGAGCGGATTCAGCGGGGCGTCACCGAAGCGGCTGCGGTGATGACGCTGCACCAGCTCCGCGAGGCCCGGAACCTGACCCAGGTCAATCTTGCCAAGGTCCTCCAGATCAACCAGGGCGCGGTCTCGAAGATGGAAAAGCGGGCGGATATGTATGTCTCGACGCTCCGGAATTTTATCCAGGCGATGGGCGGGCAGTTGCAGGTGAAGGCCATCTTCCCCGAGGGCGAAGTTCAGATTGACCAGTTTGAGAACGTGGCGGAATCTCACGAGACTCCCCTCGTACCGGCACGGTCTGTTTAGACAAACAACGGCAAGCACAAAAGCAGATTCCCTTCGGGAATGACAAAGGTTGTGGCAGTGGCTCACGAGGTGCCAAACTGTCCGGGCCGGTCAGGATTTCAGAGGCACAGCCACTCGGGTGAGGGTGAGGACGGCGATGTCGTCGTCCTGGCCGAAGCGCTGGGCGGTGGCCGCAATCTCTGCGGCGGGGAGTGCGCTGATGGCAAGGGTTCGGTCGAAGCCGAAGAGT
This sequence comes from Granulicella aggregans, assembly GCF_025685565.1. NCBI lineage: Bacteria > Pseudomonadati > Acidobacteriota > Terriglobia > Terriglobales > Acidobacteriaceae > Granulicella > Granulicella aggregans. Next base: position 725,129 of record NZ_JAGSYE010000001.1, on the reverse strand, counting down.
TCGTGAGTCGTCGCGTCGCGGGCTTCGAGCACGCCGTCCGTGAGGAGGGTGAGGGTGTCGTCGGGTGCAAGCGTTAGCGTGGTATTTGCGTACTCGGCTTCGGCAGTCAGGCCAAGCGGCAACGCTGCCTCCAGCACAAGTTCTCGGCCGCTGAGATAGGGATTCAGATGTCCGGCGATGGCCAGGGCGGCCTCTCCGTTGGGCGCGATGCGGACCGCGATCGCCGTAGTGAAGCCCTTCGAGCGCCCGAGCAGGCGGCGATTGAGGCCGGTAAGAATCTCCGCCGGGTCGGTGGTGGTTTCGGCGAGGGTGCGGAAGGTTCCGACGAGCAGCGCGACGTTCATGGCGGCGGGAAGGCCCTTGCCGGAGACGTCGCCGAGCACTGCGAGAATGCCTCCGCCTTCGATGGGCAGAATCTGGAAGAAATCGCCGCCGACCTGCTGGGCGGGGTGATAGACGGATTCAATGCGGAAGCCAGGGATATTCGGCAGCTCTTCGGGGATGAGGATCTGCTGAATGGTGCGGGCAGATTCAAGTTCAGCCTGGGTTTGCGCCTGGTCGCGCGAGACCTGGTCATACCGCAGAAAGATAAGCAACCCAATCGAGAGCAGGTACGTAGCTGCGAAGGTCGGTTCGAAGTTAAAGCGTACCAGGCCGAGGTTTAACGATGGAAATGCAAAGCTGGGGTCGTGCGTTTGTACGATCAGCTCAATCCCGAATAGGAACCCGGCCGCGTTTGCGAAGACGGAAGGAAGGAGAAGCAATCGCGCTTCCCGGTTGCCCGCGCGATAGGCGCGAACCAGAATGACCAGAACGAGGACGATGGCAGGCAGCGTGAGCGAGTTCTCGACCCATTCGAGCGTACCGTTGGCAAACCTGCCTCGCCACAGGAGCGTGTTGAAGGGAAGGGGGAGCAGGATGAGAACAACCTGATAGATGCGAACAAACCTGCCAGGGCTACGTCCGATAAAGCTGTGGATGAACCCAAGCTGACTGGCGAAAAAGAAGTAAAGGCAGGGATCTCCGAGGAAGGCGTTCCAGGAATACGGTGCGCCACCATAGATGTCCATGGCGGGGATAGCAATGGTCAGAGCGTAGAAGAGGAGCGTAAATCCTAGCCAGAGATACTCCCTGCGCGCGGGTTGCTCGTAGAAGAACCCGAGCAGAAGCAGCGCTGCGAGGCTCATGACGACGAGGACGGCGATGGGAAAGACGAGCTTGCCGACGCGGGTTCCCTGGTGAGCGCGGGCTGCAACCTCAATGGCGGCGGAAGTCCCGGTGGTCGCCCGTGTGAAGCTAAGGCCATCACTGAACTCGGCCGGGTAGAGATGAGAGCGAATGGCCACCTCCACAGTGTTGTTGCCGGAGCCGGCTGCGGAGCGAAGCGGGAAGATCAGTTCCTGGTCCTTCCGCCAGCGAAGTGAAGAGCGGATGGGATCGCCGATTCGTTCGCCGTCGACGTAGACCTCGAAGGATGCTTGCGTGCCGATGAGGAGGAGGTCGATGGGACCGGCCTGCGCAGGGAGAGCGATACGCTTGCGAAACCAGCGGGAGTTTCCGTGGGAGACGGAATCGGGCAGGTCGTTGGCGAAGCTAGTCTGCTCCCAGGTCGAGTCGTCGAAGTTCGGAGCGGCGTAGGCGGGGTTGTCGCCAAGGTGTACTCGCCAACCGTCGTCTTCGCGGACGAGGATTTGGGTGCCTGGCTCAGACTGGATCTCGGATTGGGCTCTTGCGGGGCCGACGACCACTGTCAGGACAAGGAGGATCAGGAGAACGTTTCGCAAGGCTGCTCCGCGATTGCTTTTGAAAGGGGCCGGTGGGGATGCTCCAGTTTAGCGCGGAGAGTTTAGGCGTTCCCAGTTCATCGCGGTGAAGATACATGGATGGATAACCCGGCAGGGGCAAAAGCAGATTCCTTCCGGGAATGACAATCAAGATGATGTGCTGCGGTAGCTCTAAGGGATCGTGCCGTTGAAACCGCAGGCTGTTAGCCTAGAAGTGATGCAGCCTGGAATTTCTACCCACGTATTTCTCCAGCAGCGCCTGCACCCTGGCCTGCTGGATGCTATGGTTCGGGGCGGGGCTAGGTCGATTGAGATCTTCGCCGCGCGCCATCACTTCGACTACGCCGATCGCTCGGCGGTGCGCGAGATTGCGCAGTGGTTCCGGTCGAACGAGGTCACGGCTACGCTGCACCAGCCGCTGTATGCGGATGCGCAGTGGAGCCGGCATGTCGCGCCCACGCTGAACCTGATCGATGTGGAGAAGTCGCGCCGGATCGATGCGATGGATGAGGTGAAGCGGGCGCTGGAGTCTGCGGAGCAGATACCGTTTGGTGCGGTCGTGCTGCATCTGGGTGTGCGCGAGGACCACTGGAGCGCGCGGTCGCTTGAGAACTCGCTGACGGCGATTGAGCATCTGAAGGCGTTTGCGCGTCCGCTCGGAGTGAAGTGCCTGGTGGAGAACCTGCACAACGAGGTGGCCACGCCGGAGCATATCCTCGAGGTGCTGAAGGTGGGGCACTTCGATAACGTGGGCGTCTGCTTCGATACGGGTCATGCGCAGCTTTCGGAGATTGGGCTTGAAGGCTCGTTTGCGTTACTAAAGCCGCGTATCGCGGAGCTTCATGTGCATGACAACGGCGGTGTGCGCGATGAGCATCTGTGGCCAGGGTCGGGTGCGATCGACTGGGCTGCTTTGTCGCGTCTGGCGGCACAGCTTCCTGCCGGCCTTCCAGGGATTCTTGAGATTTCGCATGAGCTCGAGGAGACGGCTGAGACGGTGACCGCGAAGGCGCGGACGGCGTACGATCTCTTCGAGAAAAATGCAGAAGCAGATTCCCTTCGGGAAAGACAAGCAAAAGAGTGAGCAACTTTCTAAGTCGAAAACGCTATTTGTAACTGAAAGAGATACACATGCCAGAGTCTGTAACCGAAAAAGTAACTTATCCAACAATCGCCACGCTGGCCGCCCATGAAGGCGAGACGATCACCCTGCGCGGCTGGCTGTATAACCTTCGCGAGAGCGGCAAGCTGCTCTTCCCCATCTTTCGCGACGGCACGGGAACGATCCAGGGCATCGTGCCGAAGGCGGCGGTGGCGCTGGAGGTCTTTGATCGCATCAAGGGGCTCACGCTGGAGTCGAGCGTCATCGTTACGGGCAAGGTTCGCGCTGACAGCCGCGCTCCCAGCGGGTTTGAGCTTGATGTGATCGATCTTGAGATCGTGCAGCAGGTTTCGGCGGAGACGCCTTTTCCGATCTCGCTGAAGGAGCATGGCGTCGACTTTCTGATGGAGCACCGGCATCTGTGGGTGCGGACGCCACGGCAGTCGGCGATTCTTCGCGTCCGCGCGACCATCATGCGCGCTGCTGCGGAGTACTTCGATACGAACGGCTTCACGCGCACCGATCCGCCGATTCTGACGCCGAATGCTTGTGAAGGAACGAGCGAGCTGTTCGAGATGGACTACTTCGATAACGACAAGGCGTATCTGACGCAGTCGGGGCAGCTCTATATCGAGGCTACGGCGCTGGCGCTTGGCAAGGTGTACAGCTTCGGGCCGACGTTCCGCGCGGAGAAGTCCAAGACGCGGCGGCACCTGACGGAGTTCTGGATGATCGAGCCGGAGGTCGCTTATATCGGTCTCGATGAGTTGATGGAGTTGGCGGAGAACTTCATCGCGCACATCGTTGCTCGTGTGCTGGAAGGTCATCGGGCCGATCTGAAGGTGATTGGCCGCGATGTGACGAAGCTCGAGACGATCCAGGCTCCGTTTCCGAAGATCAGCTACGACGAGGCTGCGACGATGCTGGCAGAGGCCTTCAAGGAAGGCAAGATCGAGAACGAGTTTGTCTACGGCAATGACTTCGGGTCGCCTGATGAGACGTACATATCAAGCCAGTACGACCGACCAGTGATGGTGCATCGCTATCCTGCGGCGTTCAAGGCGTTCTACATGCAGCCCGACCCGCTCGATCCGACGAAGGCGCTTTGCGTGGATGTGCTTGCGCCGGAGGGATATGGCGAGATCATCGGCGGTAGCCAGCGCATCGATAGCTACGACCTGCTGAAGAGCCGGATTGAGGAACATCATCTGCCGCTCGATGCGTTCCAGTGGTATCTGGATCTGCGGCGGTACGGGTCGGTGCCTCATGCTGGGTTTGGGATGGGAATTGAGCGGGCGGTGGCGTGGATCTGCGGCTTGGATCATGTGCGCGAGACGATTCCGTTCGCGAGAACGCTGAACAGGATTTATCCCTAAGGAGAGCAATGCCCGAAGAATGGCAGCCAGCGTGGCAGATGGAGAGCTTGCCGCCAGAAACGCCCCGAGAAGCTATCGGTGGATGGCTTCTCTTTTTCTGCATCTCGCTGACCATCATTGCACCGCTCACTTGGCTTGGCCGCATCGCGAGGTCGGCCCAACTCTATTGGACCGTGACCTATGGTGTGATGTTGATCTTTATGATCTGTGCCGGCGTCGCAACCTGGATGCGTTCGGACTCTGCCTTTACTCTGTTGCGGCTTCTCTTCGTAAGCAGGCTCGTGTACGTCGCGATGCAAATCCATTTCGGGTTCAAATTGCAGTCGCTTGGGCGTTCCCCAGAGACTGTTACGAAGGAGTTTATGAGCGCGGCGACGAATGCCTTTAACGTTGTCCTATGGTTTTGGTATTTCAAGGTTTCAACCCGCGTTGAGCGCACGTTCGGAAGGAATATCTAAGTTGGCAAAGAAAAAACTTCGCATCGGCATTCTCTTCGGTGGGCGCTCTGGCGAGCATGAGGTCTCGCTGCTCTCTGCTGCCTCGATTCTTAAAGCGATCGATCGCAAGAAGTACGAGATCGTTCCGCTTGGCATTACGAAGCAAGGGCAATGGGTGCGCGACCTCGAGGCGCAGCACTTGCTTACTGGTTCGCCTGCGCCTTCGGCTCTTGAAGTGCCGTCCGAACACGACCCTGAGATTGCCATTGCTGCGGCTGTGATTCGCAGTGGAGAGCCGCTGCGCATCCCTGCGCCGAAGCCGCATGTGGCGCAGGTTTTTCAGACAATCGACCTTGTCGCCAGTGCTGATACTGCTCTCGCGCAGTCATCGTCAGAGAACAATGCTCTTGGAGTCGACCTCATCTTTCCGGTGCTGCATGGAACGTTTGGTGAAGACGGCACGATTCAGGGGCTGCTTGAGCTTGCGGATGTAGCTTACGTTGGCTCTGGCGTGCTTGGTTCGTCGGCTGGAATGGACAAGGATGTGATGAAGCGGCTGTTCGCGGCTGCCGGACTGCCGCAGACGCCGCACATTGCATTGTTGCGCAGCGAGTGGAAGGCGGATGCGAAGCGTTGCACGAAGCTGATTGAGAAGGCGCTCGAGTATCCGGTGTTTGTGAAGCCGGCGAACCTGGGATCTTCGGTGGGAATCAGCAAGGTGCACGATCGCAGCGAGCTCGCGGCGGCGATGGACCTTGCCGCGAGCTTCGATCGCAAGCTGGTGATCGAGCAGGGTGTGGGTGGGCCGGGAGCGAAGCCTCGGGAGCTTGAGGTGGCCGTGCTGGGCAACGATGCGCCGGAGGCTTCGGTGGTGGGTGAGATCGTGCCGGGGGCGGAGTTTTACGACTACAACGCCAAGTACCATTCGGATGCTTCGGTGCCGATTATTCCGGCAGAGCTCTCGAAGGCGGAAGCGAAGCAGATTCGAGAGATGGCGCTCGCGGCGTTTCGCGCCTGCGATTGTGCGGGACTTGCGCGGGTGGACTTCCTGATGGAGCCGAAACGCAAGGGGCAGCCTGCGAGGATCTTCCTGAACGAGATCAACACCATGCCGGGGTTCACGAAGATCAGCATGTACCCGAAGCTGTGGGCGGCGTCGGGTTTGCCTTACAAGAAGCTGATCGATCGACTGATTCAACTTGCTGTTGAACGGCAAAAGGAAAAGGCGGAGACCAGCTTCAGCCGCGAATAGATGCGGTACGAACGTGATGTCCTGACGCGGCGTAGCGCGAGTGTGGGATAAAGCCCTTCGCCGGGGCGAAATAAGATCGCCGCTATGAGCGACGAACTGTATGCGAAGGCGCGGTTGACCAGGGAGCAGAGAGAAGAGATCGAGCTTCTGGAGATGAAGGCATGCCTGGCTCTGCTGGACGATCAGATTGTGCAGCTACGGCGGTTCAGGGGGTTCCATTCGGACGGTGAGATGGCGCCGGGCGCGGAGTATCACGCGCTGATGGCCTCGGTGGCGTACTCGACGAAGCTGGCCCGGCAGTTGAATGCGAAAGCTACGCAGACGCTCTGGGAGCGCGGTCTCCGGGGCTGAAGCCCCTTTTCGTTGTGGGTGGTTATCGCGGGCTGAAGCCCGCTGCTACTCCATTTCTCTGCGCAGCGGTTATCGGTAATTCCCTTTTGGACTGGTGGCGGGGTTCCCACATCTGGCGATGAAGCTGCCAGATATGGGCACTCGGCACCCTTGTAACAGCAGATCCTCCGACTTCGTCGAAGGAGGACAAGGGTTGGATTGTGGCGGCCTCGTGTTCAGAAGTTCTTACAGGACGCGGCTGAACTTATATCCGCCGGTGGTTAGAGCGCCAAGCAGCTCTTCGACCTGTTCGCGACCGCGAGTTTCGAGCGTGATGTCGATGGTGGTGTCGCCGAGGTTCACACCGTAGTAGGCGCGGTTGTAGAGGGTGTCGACGATGTTGGCGCGGTACTTGGCCATGAGGGCGGTGAGTTCTGCGAGAGCGCCGGGCTTGTCGAGCAGATGGATGCGGAGGCGGATCATGCGGCCATCCTGCACGAGACCGCGCTCGATGATGCGGGAGAGCAGGGTCACGTCGATGTTGCCGCCGCAGACCAGAACGGCGGTGTGAGCAGGCAGCGGACGAGCAGATAGCGATGTCTTCTTCTGAAGGAGAGCGGCGAGGGCGGTTGCGCCTGCGCCTTCGGCGAGGGTCTTCTCGCGTTCGAGCAGGACGAGGATGGAGGAGGCGATCTCATCCTCATCGACGGTGACGATCTCATCGACATACTGCTGGACGACGGGGAAGTTCACGTCTCCTGCGCGGCGGACGGCGATGCCGTCGGCGATGGTGGTCGAAGGGTCGATGGTGACCGGGTGGCCCTGTTCGATGGCGATCTGCATGGAGGGCAGGCGCGCGGTCTGGACGCCGATGACGCGGACCGAGGGCTTCGACTGCTTGATGGCGCAGGCGATTCCGCCGATGAGGCCGCCGCCGCCGATGGGGACGACGACGGCTTCGAGTTCGGGGATCTGTTCGAGGAGTTCGAGGCCGATGGTGCCTTGCCCGGCCATGACGGCGGGGTCGTCGAAGGGGTGGATGAAGGTAAGGTTCTGCTCGGCGGCTAGGCGGGTGGCCTCTTCGCAGGCTTCGTCGTAATTTGCGCCGTAGAGGAGGACTTCGGCGCCGAAGCCGCGGGTTGCCGTGACCTTGACCAGCGGGGTCGCGAGCGGCATGACGATGAGAGCGCGGATGCCGCGCTTGGTCGCGTGGTAGGCGACGCCCTGGGCGTGGTTGCCGGCGCTGGCGGCGATGACGCCGCGGCCGGCCTGCTCCGGCGTGAGCATGGCGATGCGGTTGAGCGCGCCGCGCTCCTTGAAGCTGCCCGTCATCTGCAGGTTTTCGAGCTTGAGGTAGATCTCCTGGCCGGTCTGAGCGGAGAGCATCACCGAGTGCGGGCAGGGGGAGTAATAAATCGAGCCACGCAGCCGCTCCCGTGCTGCGAGGACGTCATCGAGGCTGATGCTGGTGGCTTCGGTAATCATCTCGTCAATGTTACGTGATGAGGCGCTGGTGTCGCTTCAATTCGCGGAGGTGATGCTGCGAACGACGACGCCTGAGGTCTCGAAGTGGGAGACGCGGTGGTTGTTGCCGTGGCCAAGCTGCACGGCCTTGCGCAGCATCAGGATGAGGGGGCGCGACTGGTCTTCGAAGAACTTGCTGACGGCATCGTCCCATGGGACGACGAGGTTGTAGGCGGCGTCACACTTCTGGCAGTAGATGGGGTCTTCAAGCCAGCGATGGAAGGCGGCGTGGGGCAGCTTGCCTACGGGGTCGGTGCCGGAACGGATCGCTGCGATGGTCAGCTTCATACTTGTTTAGATTACCGAAAGACTGAAAAGACCCGCTGCGCGCGGGGCGGTCACTTCGTGACTTGTGTTGGGCTTGGCGTCGCCCTTCCTTCGGTCGAGATGAAGAGTTGTTCGCGAACAACGCGAAGCGGTATACGCGTCACGAAGTGACCGCTGCCCGCGCAGGGCGCACTTTCACTTAACATGAGAAGACATGCCATCTGCATCCAACTCCCGCCGCTCCGCCTATGTTGCGTTGCTCATCCTGACCATTGTTCTCGGGCTGGTGCTGCGGCGCGTGCCGATGGGGCTGCCTTACGTGATCGTGAAGTATGGCGGATCGATGCTGTGGGCAGCGATGGTGTATTGGGTCGTTGCTTTGCTTGCGCCTGCGTGGAGCGCGCTGACAACGGCGATATTTGCGGCGGTGGTTGCGGCTTTGGTGGAGTTCTTCAAGCTGTATCACGAGTCGGTGCTGGATGCGTTCAGGCGGACGCTGGCGGGACAGTTGTTGCTGGGACGGTATTTCTCTTGGTGGGATATTGTTGCGTATCTTGTGGCGATTGCGCTGGTGTATAGGCTGGATCGTGGGTTTGTTCGGCGGGGCGGGGCTTAGGGCTCGGTGGTGCCCCGAACAAAATGCGGGGATTCTTCGGCTACGCCTCAGAATGACGAGCGAGAAGTGTTATCGGGCTTCGCGGAACTTGTTGGCTAGAAGGAATTCTTCGCGCAGCTCGGGGGTCTTGAGGTTCTCGCGGATGTGCTGGAGGCGCTGTTCGAGCGCGAGCAGGGTTGCGGCAACGGGATCGGTGTTCGAGAGAGCGACGTCGCGCCACATGCTGTAGGGGCTTGCGCCAAGGCGCGTCATCTCGCGTAACGCGCGACCGCCGATGGCGTCGATCTCGGCGCGCCGCGCGGGATCGTTGCCGAAGGTGTCTTCAAGCAGCGCGGCGAGAGCGGTGGAGAGCATCTGTGGGAGATGGCTGACCCACGCGCAGAGCTCATCGTGATGGGCGGCGTCGAGGTTGAGCGTGCGTGCGCCGAACTTCGCGACCCAGGTACGCCATTCCTGTTCGATGGCTGAAGGCTCGTGGTTTGTGGGCGGGGTGAAGAGCCACATTGCATTTTGGAAGAGTGTGGCCTCGGCGAGCGCCGCGCCGCCAGATTCCTTGCCGGCCATGGGGTGGCCGGGGAGAAAGGTCGCTGACTGCTTGCCTGCGAAGAGCCGTGTGGCGGCTTCGGTGATCTGGAGTTTTGTGCTGCCTACGTCGGTGACGAGCTGGCCGAGCTTCAGCACGGGAGCGAGGAGGTGCATCCAGTCGAGGATGGCGAGCACGGGGACGGCGAGGACGATGAGGTCGGCGCTCTCACAGGCGGCCAGCGTCTCGGCGCGGCTATGCAGGACGGTGTCGATCGCGCCATTTTCGAGTGCCGCAGCCAGCTCGGCTCCGCTGGCGTCGAAGCCTGAGATGGAGCCGACGAATCCGGCCTGACGCAGGGCGAGACCCACTGATGCACCGATCAGTCCAGTCCCGATAATGACGATCCGCTCGATCATTCGCTTGAAGATTTACTCGCGCGCCTGGAGAACAGCGCAGCTTCGATTATGGCAGCAAGCTGGGTGTTGTCGCCTTGAGTGTGGGAGAGGATGGAGGCATCGATCATCTGCTGCTGGGTGAAGCCCGTCCCGACCAGCGACCACGAGAGCGGGTGGCCTGCGTGCAGGGCGAGCGGGCGGATGAACTCGCGCTGGCTGCGGCCGTTGCCTTCGCGGAAGGGATGGATGGCATTTATCTCGCCGAGATAGAAGGCGGCTCGTGTGATGAAGGATAGTGTGTTGAGATTTGTGAGCAGCTTCTCTTTCGCGAGCTTGTTGAAGAGCTCATGAAGCGCGCTACCGATTTGCATAGCGGGGCCGAAGTTGGTGTTGCCTTTCGAGATGTCGACGACTCGCAGCTCGCCGGCCCAGGGGAAGACGTCCTGGAAGAGGTATTTGTGGATGTCGAGGAGATGGGCTGTGTCGAAGTCGCCGGTGACTCCGCGATCTCTCATCTCGCCGATTCGAGTAAAAACGAGAGGAGCTTCGAGGGCGTGAAGGTCAGCGTAGTTCGTAAGCTTGAAGAGGTTGCGCGGACACGCATTGCCGAGTTCCGAGTGCGGATCGTTTGTGAATCCGGAACTCACCTTCGATCAGGCCGCGCCAACGATAGCGTCTACTAAACCGGCAGATGACATCCGGGCGTGGAGGCTGGCAACGCGCGACCGTACCGCAGCAGAAAGCTCTTCGCGATCCAACTCGCCCTCTTCGAATCGACGCATCAGCGCGAGCGTAGGAGCGTCCAGAGACAATCCCTCCATCGCGAGGGTGCCGATGGCGTCTTCGTTCGATTGGCGGCGGCGAAGCTTTTCTTCTTCAGTAATTACGGCCATTAGCGCACCTCGCTAACCTCAATTTTACCGCCGCCAATTGCGCTATGAAAGCTATTTCTGGAGCGCGGGAACGCCCTCCGCGATGGTTCTTCCCACTACCGGCGCTAGCTGTTTCAACTTCTTTACCAGCTCCGTCAACTGCTCTGGGCGGAGGGATTGTGCGCCGTCGGACATGGCTTTGTCGGGGTTGGGGTGCATCTCCATCAGGAGGCCGTCGGCACCGGCGGCGACAGAGGCCAGCGCCATGGGTGGCACGAGGTCACGGATGCCTACGCCGTGTGAGGGGTCGGCGAAGACGGGCAGGTGGGTGAGCTTCTTGAGGACGGGGACGGCCGAGACGTCCATGGTGTTGCGGGTGTAGGTCTCGAAGGTGCGGATGCCGCGCTCGCAGAGCATGAGGTCGTAGTTGCCGCCGGAGAGGATGTACTCGGCGGAGAGAAGGACCTCTTCGATGGTTGCGGATATGCCGCGCTTCATCAGCACCGGTTTGCGGACGTAGCCAAGCTCGCGCAGAAGGTTGAAGTTCTGCATGTTGCGCGCGCCGACCTGGAAGCAGTCGATGTAGGGGAGCATGACGTCGATCTGCGAGATCTCCATGACCTCGGTGATGACGAGGAGGCCGGTCTCATCGGCGACCTCGCGCAGCAGCTTGAGGCCTTCAAGGCCGAGGCCCTGGAAGCTGTACGGCGAGCTGCGCGGCTTGAAGGCTCCGCCGCGGAGGAACTGGGCACCGGCTGCGGCGACCTGGCGGGCGGAGGTGAGGATCTGGTCGCGGTTCTCGACCGAGCAGGGGCCAGCCATGAGGACGATCTCGTCGCCACCGACGACGACGCCGTTGGGGAAGGTGATGCGTGTGCCTTCGGGGCGGAAGTTGCGACCGGCGAGCTTGTAGGGTGAGGAGATGCGATAGGCGTCGTAGACGCCCTCGAGCACCTTGAACTCGGCCACGTCGAAGTGGCTGGGTGTGCCGACGCCGGCGAGGATGGTCTGCACCGAGCCGGTGGTGCGGTGGACGTTGAACCCGAGCTCTACCATACGCTCGATCACATTTTGAATGGCTTCATCGGAAGCCTGGTCCTGCATCGCTACGATCATTTGCCTGCGTCCCTTGCTGTTGTTTCTATGAAACTGAATCTTGTTGCTAACTCTTCTTCTGCAGCGACCGCATGACGTCGATCAGGCGCTCGTAGATGTGTTGCATCTCCTGGTCGGGCAGCGGGCCGGGGTTCACTCGCTTTACGTGTGCGAAGACGCTTTGTTCGCGCTGCGGTTCATAGACTGCGAGGCCGCTGCGATGCTTGATTTCGCCGATGGCGGTTGCTGCTGCTGCTCGCTCGCTGATGAGCTTCACGATCTGCTCGTCGATGGCATCGATCTTGGCCCGCCAGTCTGCCAGCTCCAACTCTGTGCTCCCTGTCTCGCTCATGTGCCGCTATCTCTCTACGTTGAAGGTTGAAATCCGCAACGCCCATCATACTGGGAACCCTGTTTACCGGACCGCCATGCGGATACCCGACTGCTGGGACGGGCCTGCGCCATCGCGGAGTTTGTAGATGAATCTGCCTACAACAGTTGCTGCCTCCGCGGGCGGGGTCTTTTCGATCAGCGAGACGATCGCGCTGCCGATGACGGCCGCCTCTGCGAACTTGCCTACGGCCGCAACGTGGATGGAGTTCGAGATGCCGAAGCCGACGGCGATGGGCAGCTTGGTGAACTGGCGCAGCCGGGTTACGAGGTCTTCGGCGTCGTCGGCGACCTGCGTCTGTGCGCCGGTGATGCCGACGCGGGAGATGGCGTAGACGAAGCCGGTCTTGCCGGTGGCGAGGCTGGCCTCGGCGATGGCCTTGAGGCGGCGGTCTGGGCTGGTTGGCGCGGCGAGGAAGATGGGCGCGAGCTGGTTGGCGCGCAGAGCTTCGAGGTACTCGTCGGCCTCTTCGACGATCATGTCGGTCAGCAGGATGCCGTCGATGCCGGAGTCGGCGGCCTCGCGGCAGAGCGGCTCGATGCCGATGCGGACGACGGGGTTGAGGTACGAGAAGAGGACGAGGCCGGCGTTGGGTCGAGCTTCACGGATCTGCTTCGCGACGACGAGGACGTCGGTGATGCGGACGCCGCGGGCTACGGCACGCTCGCTGGCGCGCTGGATGACGGGGCCGTCGGCTAGGGGATCGGAGAATGGGACGCCGAGTTCGATCACGTCGGCGCCGTTGTCGATGGCGGCGAGGGCGATGTCGCGAGTGGTGTTGAGGTCGGGGTCGCCGGTGGTGAGGTAGGCGACGATACCGGGTTTCTTGGGGAAGTCAATTGGCATATGTTGTAATCAAACCTATTCTTTCGCTTTCGAGTCTTGCGCAGCGGCCTGTTTAAGCTGCGCCTGGGCGTTTGCCTGAGCTTCGGCCTTTTCTGCAGGCGTATCGCCAAGGCGAAAGTTGACCGGTTGAGTTATCTCTTTCGCAATAGGATGACCGGAACTGAGATAAGGACGATAAGTCCAAGTCTTAGCGACATCAACTGCGGCCTTACGAAGTTCCGGCGGACCACTCAGAACTTGAATATCCTCCGGCTTACCCTCAGCAGATATTGTGAACTTAAGTAAAACTGAACCTTCAATACCAGCGGCTTTTGCGGCAAGCGGATACACCGCTTGTTGGCCAGCTATGCGCATTCCTGGCGCAACGCCACTCACTCGCAAGGGATGGTCTACCGGCGAGGCAACAGGCGGTGTATCTTGTTGGGCGCTCAACAAATTTCCGTAAACGAACAAGCTAGTTAGCATAACTAAGAACAACCGACGCATCTTCATGGCGGAACCCTCCGAAGTCGACTAACTATCGTGTAAGCGAGCCGTGTAGGTTTAGTTCACGGGCGAGGATGCCCATATCCTTGTCCCCCCGCCCACTCAGGTTGACCATAATAATCTGATCTGGGGACTTTGACGGCGCAAGTCGGATCGCTTCGGCTACTGCATGGGCAGACTCCAGCGCGGGAATTATCCCCTCCGTCCGCGAGAGCGTCACAGTCGCCTTCAGCGCTGCATCATCAGAGCAAGAAACGTAGGTTGCGCGGCCGGAGTCGTGGAGCATCGCGTGCTCCGGGCCGACCGAGGCGTAGTCCAATCCAGCTGAGACCGAGTGTGTGCTGGAGACCTGTCCGGCGTCGTCTTGCAGGACGTAGGAGTACGTGCCCTGGAGGACGCCGGGGGTGCCTCCGCCGATCTTCTGGAAGCGGGCGGCGTGTTCGCCGAGACCTGTGCCTCGGCCGCCGGCTTCTACGCCGATCAGTTCGACGTTGGCGTCCGGGATGAACTCGTAGAAGGCTCCGATGGCGTTCGATCCGCCGCCCACGCAGGCGACGATCGTATTGGGAAGTTTGCCCTCAGCATCCAGGATCTGCTGGCGCGCCTCGCGGCTGATGACGCGGTGGAAGTCGCGGACCATGGTCGGGTAGGGGTGCGCTCCGAGGGCGCTGCCGAGGACGTAGTAGGTGGAGCGAACGTTGGTGACCCAGTCGCGCATGGCCTCGTTGATGGCGTCCTTGAGCGTGGCCGAGCCGCCGGTGACGCCGCGCACCTCCGCGCCCAGAAGCCTCATGCGGTAGACGTTCGGCTCCTGGCGCTGCATGTCCTCCTGGCCCATGTAGATGACGCAGTCGAGGCCGAGAAGAGCGCAGACGGTGGCGGTGGCGACGCCGTGCTGGCCTGCGCCGGTCTCGGCGATGATGCGCTGCTTGCCCATGCGCCTGGCGAGCAGGCCCTGGCCGAGCGCGTTGTTGATCTTGTGCGCGCCGGTGTGGAGCAGGTCTTCGCGCTTCAGGTAAATCTTTGCGCCCCCGAGGGTCTCGGATAAACGCTTGGCGTAGTAGAGCGCGGTGGGACGGCCGGCGTAGTGGTGCAGCAGGCCGTCAAGCTCGGCGTGAAAGGCCGGGTCGGTCTGCGCGGCTGCGTAGGCGACTTCGAGCTCTTCGAGCGCCGCCATCAGGGTCTCCGGCACATAGCGCCCGCCGTAGGCTCCGAAGCGTCCGGCCGTGGCGCTGGCTGGGGTTGTCGTCTCTTCCGCTATCGTTTCCGTTATCGTCGCTGAACCGCTCATCGAAAGTTTCCTCTAAAAAGCCTGGTCAAAAAGGCCGAAGTTGAACGAAAACCGTACCCCATCGGCTGAAGCCGCACCGGATACAGAGCACCTACGGCACGGCTAAAGCCGTGCCCTTAAGCAGAACCGGGTATTTCATACGCCTGTAAAACGAAACCAATATCCAGTGTGCCTCTAAACGAAATCAAGAAGTGCAGGTCTAAAACGAAAAAGCCGCAACCTTTGGGGTCGCGGCTCGTGTGGATGTCGATTCAACTGAAGTGCTGCCAAGGTTTCAGATGAAGCTACTCCGCCGACGCCGCTCGTGGGCCCCAAAAGGAGCGCCAGTAGCGGACGGTAAACCCAAAACGGCTGGAGGCAAAAGTCATCTTGAAGTCGACGATACACGGGTCGCCAATAGCTCGCAAGCTCACCCGGGCAGAAATTTAATCCTGGCGAGGGAGTTTTCTGCGATTCTGTAACGAATTTCCAGTGGGCCACACAACAAAATCATGAATCCGAGCATCATGCCGGAGCGTCTTATCAGCAGCAACGGAGGAGAATATGAAACTGAGAATTGCTCTCGTATTCGCACTGGTTGCTGGTCTAAGTCCCGTACTTGCAGAAGCTCGTACGCAGACTCCCAGCGTTCACCAGCATGGCTCGACGACCATTCATGACCGCACGCCCCACGCGCGGATTCACGAGTCGCAGCCGCATCACTAATCCCTAACGTATTCGGCGGACATTCCGCCTGCTTCGCGAGGTCGGCCCCGTCCAGAACCTCTTCCAAATCAAAAAATCCAGATATCGATCCGATGTCGAATGGATGCCCGTGCGCTTAGCTGTGCACGGGCATTCTGCTGTCTGCTTCGATCTTGAGATCGTGGATCTCCTGCACACTGCCGTACCAGCGAACCACTTCTCCTGTGGGAGCGAAACGCGGTCTTCCGCGTGACTGTATCCACTTCCACTTGCCTTCCAGATCGCCGACGCGGTATTTGATATCGACGGGAACCCCGGAGTCGAGCGAGTTCTTCATCGCGATGATGGCGGGTTCCAGGTCATCCGGATGCAACGCTTCCATCCACCCGAGATTGCGGGTGCGCGCTCTGATATCGCCGGGACCGGACGCCCATTGGGAGCTGGTCTGGACGCTCTGGGTCAGGGCTTCCACCGCATGGGTCAATTCGGCGGCCTGTGCGACCAGTGTTGCCTCTTCGCTGTGCCTTGCCGCAGACTCCGCCTCGCTGGTGAGGTCCAGCACGGCGATTGAGATTCCAATGACCTCGTCTGCCTCGTCGAAGGCTGGATAGAAGGTCGCGCGAAGCATCTTCGGCGAGTCGCCGGGGACTTTTGCCGGAATCGCGATGTCCGTCTCCGGAAGCGATTCGCCGTTGAGGACGGCGAGGAGGGCCGCTTCGATCCGGGGAAAGAGCTCCGGGAGGACCTCGGCGACGGTCTTGCCGATGTGGTCTGCGAGGGGAATGTCATTGATCTCCGCGAGCCGCGGATTCAGGCTGATGTAGCGAAAGTTGCGATCGAGAAAGCAGAGGCCCACCGGCGCACCATCGTAGATGGCTTGCAGTTGGGACAAGCGCTGGGTGGGGAGAGCTTCGAGGTTCGAACTGGCCCATCCCTCGCCGGGGCTCGCCATCGCCGGCGAGATAGGACGCGGAGGAGCGGCGATGAGTCCTGGGATCTGAGCTACCGGGACGGCCTTGCCGTAGAGCCAGCCCTGCACCTGCTCACAACCCAGCCAGATCAACATGTCGGCCTGCGCCTCTGTCTCGACGCCTTCGGCGACGGTTGTAAGCCCGAGGCTGTGGCCGAGGCCGATGATCGATGCGACGATCTTACGGCTCTCCCGCGACTTCGTCATGGCGCTGACGAAGATTCGGTCGATCTTTAGCTCGTCGAAGGGAAGCACTTGAAGTTGTGCCAGGCTGGAGTAGCCCGTCCCGAAGTCGTCGAGGGCGAGCCGGCAGCCCATCGCTTTCAAGTCCCTCGCCACCACCTGAGCGCGTAGGAGGTCGGTGCACATGGCGCTTTCGGTGATCTCAATCATCAGGCGATTTAGTGGAAAACCGCCTACATCGGCCAGGTCTCGAAGCGTCTTTACCAGGGAGCTATCGCGCAACTGGATGGGAGAGACATTGATCGAGAGCAAGAGTGGATCGGCGATGACGCGGGCCGCCGCAAAGCCCTTGCGCAGGACCTGGCGGGTGAGCTCCCAGATGAGGCCGTGCTGCTCGGCCAGGGGGATGAAGTTTTCCGGTAGGATAGGGCCGAAGGCCGGGTGTTGCCATCGCGACAACAACTCAAAGCCGGTTAGCCTGCCACTTCGCAACGCCGTGATGGGTTGGAAGCCCGGGACGATCCGATCTTCGTCGATCGCTTTCCGCAATTCGTTCAGATCCGAAATCATCGGTCGCCTTAGATCTCAGATTGGCAAACATGCAGATGCTTACAGCCTACGCTAGGAGTGCTATAGACCACCCTACGTCTGTTGGGTGATGACGTAAGGGCCAGAGCTTGCTCGTGGTCTCGCATTCCGGGCTGCGTCGATGAAGCACATCAGCTTTTGGCGGTCTTTTCTTCCGGGTTCTGCTTCAACTCCGCTGGCGACGTCAACGCCCCAAGGATTCAACGCCGCGATGGCGGCAGCCACGTTGGCCGGATGCAGGCCCCCGGCGACGATCAGCCTACCCTGAAACTGCGCGAGGGCTTCGCGCGCTTCGCTCCAGTCGAAGCTGACGCCGGTCCCGCCCGCGCCTTTGGCGCTCTTCGAGTCGATGAGGACGTGGTCGATGGCGGGCTCTTGAGCTATTTCCTTCAACTCGGCGGCGAGATCTTCTGCATTGTTGGTCTTGCCGTCCACTTCCCAGTGGACGGTCTGGGTGATCGAGATGTCTTCTCCCAGATGCTCGCGCAGTAAGCGGACCAGAGCAGCGTCGAAGGCTCCGTGCAATTGAACGCCGGTGAGTCCCGAGGAGCGGACGATCTCTGCAATCTCGAGTGCGTCGGCTGACATGAAGACGCCGATCTTTTCGAGCGCTGACGGGAGATGAGGTGTGATGGCTGCGACCTGTGCTGCGGTCACCTGGCGCTTGCTGGGAGCGAAGACAAAGCCGACCGCATTCGCGCCAAGTTCCGCGGCGATGAGAGCGTCTTCGAGGTTCGTGTTGGCACAGAACTTAATCCACATGGGGATGGATTCCGACTCAGGCCACGACTGCGGCTTGGCGTGCGAGCAAGGCGCTGAGGGCTGCGCCCGGATCGCTCTCGCGCATCAGGGTTTCTCCGATGAGGAAGGCGTCGTAGCCGGCGGCAGTGAGACGGTCGATGTCTTCGCGGTCCTTGATGCCGCTCTCGGCTACGCGAACGACATTGGTTGGGATCGCTTCGGCGAGCTCGAGCTGGATCTCGGGGTGCATCACGAAGGTGCGCAGATCGCGGCTGTTGACGCCGATCATCTGGCAGCCGATCTGGATGGCGCGGTCGAGCTCATTGCGATCGTGGACTTCGCAGAGAACATCGAGGCCGCAGGCGTAGGCTTCGTTGCTCAGGAGCTTCAGGTCGGCGTCTGTGAGGGCCGCGACGATCAGCAGGATCGCGTCGGCGTTCGAGGCGCGGGCTTCGAGGACCTGGAAGCGGTCGACCATGAAGTCCTTGCGCAGGCAGGGGATCGTCGTGGCCGCCGAAGCGATCTCTAGATTGCGTAGAGAGCCCTGGAAGAAGGGTTCGTCGGTCAGGACAGAGAGACCACCGGCACCAGCGGCTTCGAGGGCCTTCGCAAGCGGCTCGGGATCAAAGGAAGGCCGGATCACGCCGCGAGAGGGCGAGGCTTTCTTGAGCTCCGCGATGACTGCGGGGTGAGATTTTGCTTCGGAGATGGCTTTGAGGTTTGCGGCGAATCCGCGTGGCTGGTGAGCTGCTGCCCGGTGCTCAACGGCCCGAAGATCGGCAGCAGCCTTGCGCTCTGCTACATCGAGCGCGGTTCGCGCCAAAATCTGGTCAAGCTGGGTCGCCATGCCTTCGCTCTGTCTAACTAAAGACGGGGTTTGAAGCTGGAGAGAAAAATCTTTGGTGCCGAAGGGGGGACTCGAACCCCCACACCCTTGCGAGTACATGGACCTGAACCATGCGCGTCTGCCAATTCCGCCACTACGGCACGCTGTAAAAGCGTCTCAGCAAGTTGCTGAAGCCTTCAACCGTGAAACTCTAGTGTGTCAAACCCGGAGGGTGCTGTCAATTGAGGCTCGGCTCGCCTACACTGAACTCGCGTTCACTTGATTCTGAAGAACTTTAGAACAGAAAGCGGCCTCCATGACTGACTCGAACAAACCCCTGCCCTCTGACTCAACCAAGGAGATGATTCCGGAGGAGGTCGCGCTGGGAATCCGTAAGCTGGCGCACGATCTCAGCAACGCGCTGGAGATCCTGGTGCAGACCAGCTACCTGCTGGGAACCGTGGAGCTGAAGGAGCCGGCGTCGGACTGGCTGCGGATGCTGGATGGCGGCGTGGAGAAGGCGCTGGGCATCAACCTGGCGTTGCGGGAGTTTGTGAAGGCGCATACGGCGAAGTAGGAGGCATACGTCCCACCCACCTTCGCAAGAGGCGCGATGATGGATGGGGCACCCGAAGAGTTGAGGTTGGGGAGAATATCCGACACGCGACACGAGCGGGTGATCGGAAGCGTCTTTACTTCCTGGTTCCCGGCTTCGCGGTACCGACGCGCTTGGATGCGGCCTTCTTGGGGGCGGACTTGCGCACGGCCTTTACCGGTACTGCGGGGATGCCGGTAGCCTTAGCCTTCTTCGCTTCGTGCGTCTCGAGGAGTTTCTCGATCTGTTGTAGCAGGATGCGGGTCTGCATGGGCTTCACCAGCATCTTGTCGGCACCGGTGTACTGCCAGCCTTCGTCGTCGGTGGGGAAGGCGGTGAGCAGGGCTACGGCGGGCTGGTACGCAGCGGCGCGGGCGGCCTTCACGACATCGACGCCCGCGTCTTCGCTCTCCATACGCATATCGGTGATGACCATGCTGTACTCGAACTTGCGGAGCTTGGCCTTGCCCTCGCGGGCTGACGCGGCGGTATCTACATCGAAGCCGCTGATCTCAAGGACTGCCTTCAGCGTCAGCAACACGGCTACTTCATCATCTACCAGCAGGATCCTGCGTTTCATTCCTTGACCTTTCAGATTCTTTGACTGCTGCGCGATAAGGCGCATGATTTTGCGGCGTTTTCCATCTTGCCCTTCTCTTCGCCCAAATGTCCAATCTTTGCCTTCCGGTGGGCTTGCCAGCCGATTCGTATTCGCGGGCATTTAGCCTGCCGGTAACCTATGGCAGGACGTGCCGAATGCTACACTTTAGTGTGCGGTGCAACCTGAAAAGGGTGCGCCTAAATCTCAACTACGCATGGCCAGCCTGCGGGCTCGCTGTGGAGGCAAATTATCCCACCGATTGATAAGCGTTCCGCGAAGTCTTTTATCCGTACCAACGAGCGTATTCGCGCTCGCGAGATCCGCGTCATTGACGAAAATGGCGAGCAGCTTGGCGTCATGGCACCATTCGACGCCCTGAAGATGGCGCGCGAGAAGTCGCTCGATCTCGTTGAGATCTCCCCCAATGCCGTTCCGCCGGTCTGCAAGATCCAGGACTACGGCAAGTTCCTTTACGAGAAGGACAAGAGCGAGCGCGCGGCGCGTAAGAAGCAGAAGGTGATCGTCGTCAAGGAGGTCAAGTTCTCTGTGACCGTGGACGAGCACGATTACCAGACCAAGAAGAACCAGGCCGTGCGCTTCCTGGGCGAAGGCGACAAGGTGAAGGCGTCGCTGCGCTTCAAGGGCCGGCAGATGGCGCACCGCGATCTGGGCTACAAGATCATCAACCGCCTGATTCTGGACATCGGCGATGCGGGGCTGGTCGAGTTTATGCCGCGCATGGAAGGCACGACGCTGCACGCCATTATTGCGCCCTCGAAGAAGCTGGAACCAGTCGTGAAGAAGCCCGCGGCCGCGTCGAACGCTGCGTCAGTCGAGACCCCGGTCGAGGTCTAGCTTTCCTGGAGTTCCTCGGACCCCTGTCCGGGTGAGTTGCAGAGAAGGCGGCGGAGTCCAGGGATTCCCATTGACTCTACGACGGTGCTCGATTGCCCCGCCGGGGCAGAAGGCTAAGAAATCTATAACAAAAGTGAGGCCACCCGCTGTTTCGGGTGGCCCTTTTCGTGCGTGTCAGGGTTGCCGCGAGACGGGTTTCAGCCTGTGGAAAGTTTCACTATGCCGCGCGAGTTGTATTACGTTAGTAATCTACCGCGTTAATTATTAGGCTATATATCTGATTTCATTGGACTTATCGACGATACGATCTTATCTTCTGGATATCGAGTTTGTCTACAACTTTTGTTCGACCCCTACCCATAAGGAGCTACACCATGAAGAACATCGTCCGCGCTTTCGTCGTCGTCCTCGCCCTTACCGGTGCCGCAGCCTCCACCCGGACGTCTTCCGCTTCCGCCAAAACGATTGCCTCTTCTTCGATGACTTCGTCGTTCATGCCGATCCCGACCTGCCCTCCGGATGGCACGACGGATTGTGGCATCGCCGCGAACAACAAAGGCAAGTAGAACGATCGCCGATAACCGGCCCAAGAAATTGATTTGCCAGCGGGTCATCTTCGCGTAGACTTCTGTAATCACCAGAGTTACGCGAGGATGACCCGATGACCGTACCCGAGACCGTAAAACTTCTTGAGTATTGCGAACCTCTCTTCTGTGTCGCCGCGCTCGCAGCTATCTGTCTCTCGCGATCTTTGAAGCAGTACGGCTTCCTCGCCGGTCTGCTCGCCTCCAGGGTGTCTTTTATTGCGGCGCAATGGGTGGTGGTCTCCCGCTGGCAGATGTTCCCCAACGCCCGTGTCGCCTATCAGTATGACTTCTGGATCTATTGGTCCGGATTCGCGTTCAACTCCGTTCTGATGCTGATTGTCATTGTCAGCATGTACCGGCTGGCGATGGCACCGCTCAAGGGTTTGAACACTCTCGGCATGCTGGTCTTCAAGTGGGTCGCCGCGATATCGGTTCTTGTGGCTCTCGGCTCGGCGTTCGCTCCGCACATCACCACCGTCAACTACCTGGTTGCTTTTGTCTCGCAGATGCAGCGTACCCAGAGCATTCTCATCCTCTGCCTCCTGCTCTTTGTCTGCTTCGCCATCCGGCCGATGGGCCTCTCCTATCGCAGCCGCATCTTTGGCGTGAGCCTGGGCCTTGGAGTGATGGCGACGACGGACATGATCCAGTCGGCGTGGATGCACAGCACCTCTTCTTCCATGTATGGGCTCTTCAGCATCGTCGGCAATGCTGCTGTATGCCTCACCTTCCTTACCTGGACGCTCTACTTCGCGCTGCCAGAGCCGAAGCGACGCCTGATTACGCTGCCTACTACTTCGCCGTTCCTGCGCTGGAACCAGATCTCTGAGGTTCTTGGCGATAGCCCGGGCCATGTGGCGATCGCGGGGCTTCCCCCGGATATGCTGGCTCCCGCCGAGATCGAGATTATGCGACGCGCATCGATGAAGATGACGACGACTACGGCGTGGCCTGGGGCTATGCAGTCGCGGTCGACGGACGCTGCCTGAGGCATTTGGCTGGGAGCCGGTGTGCTAACCAGGAAGTTTGCTTCCCTCGGGCTTTCGAACGTCAGCAAAGGCGAAATGAGGGGGTCTCTCCACTCCCGTTGGTCGGTCGAGAGGACGTGTTTTCCTGTTGGATCGGGCGTCGAGTTTCTAGGCAGGTTCTGAGATCGCCTATCTCGTCCACTATCGTTTTTGATCGCAAAGGTAAAGGCCATCCCGGTTGGGATGGCCTTTAGTCTTGGGTGCTGGAGTGCGATTACTCGCGTTCGGACTTCTTCCAGTTGATCAGATCGCCCAGCGTGGTGCTGCTTGAAGACGTGGAGGAAGACGAGGATCCGGAGTTGCCCGATCCCTTCGGCGACTTCTCGCGCTCCTTGTAGCTCTCCACTTCGGCACGGCTGGCTTCTTCGCCGACTGCGCGAATGCTGAGGCCAACCTTCTTCTCTTCCTGGTTCATCTTGACGATCTTGAACTCATGCTCCGAGTCAACATCGAGCGCGACGGGCTTCCCGGTAGCATCGGCTGCTTCAGAGACGTGGCAGAGGCCCTCGACTCCTTCAGCGATCTCAACGAAGGCTCCAAACTGCGCCGTGCGCAGGATCTTGCCCTTGATGACGTCGCCAACGCGGTGCTGGGCGAAGAACGTGTCCCAGACATCCGGCTGAAGCTGCTTGACGCCGAGCGAGAGGCGGCGGTTCTCCGGCTCAACGCCGAGGACGATCGCGCGGACCTTCTCACCCTTCTTCAGGACTTCAGAGGGGTGCTTGATGCGCTTGGTCCAGCTCAGGTTCGAGACGTGGACGAGGCCATCAATGCCGTCTTCGATCTCGATGAAGGCACCGAAGTCGGTCAGGTTGCGAACGCGGCCTTCAATGATGGCGCCGGTCGGGTACTTGTCTTCGAGCTGCTCCCAGGGATTGTCCTGGAGCTGCTTCATGCCGAGGGAGATGCGGCGGTCGTTCGGGTTCACGCTCAGGATGATGGTGTCGACCTCATCGCCGGGCTTGACCATCTTCGACGGATGCTTCATCCGCTTGGACCAGGTCATCTCGGAGACGTGGACGAGACCTTCGATGCCTTGCTCGAGCTCGACGAACGCGCCGTAATCCGTAACAGACAAGATGCGACCACGAACCTGTGCACCGATCGGGTAACGCTCGGTCGCATCGAGCCACGGGTCAGGCGTGAGCTGCTTGAAGCCGAGCGAGACGCGCTGCTTCTCTTTGTCGAACTTGAGGACCTTCACCTGGATCTCGTCGCCAACGTTGACGAGGTCGCGGGGGTGAGTGAGACGGCCCCAGCTCATGTCGGTGATGTGGAGCAGGCCATCGAGGCCGCCCATATCGACGAATGCGCCGTAATCGGTCAGGTTCTTCACGGTCCCGGTGAGGATGCTGCCCTCTTCAAGGGTCGCGAGCGTGACGGACTTCTTCGCGTTCTGGTCTTCCTCGAGTAGCTCCTTGCGGGAGATGACGACGTTGCCGCGCTTCTTGTTCAGCTTGATGACGCGGACTTCGATCTCGGTGCCGATGTAACCGTCGAGATTGCGGACGGGGCGCACTTCGACCTGCGAGCCCGGGAGGAACGCCTTGATGCCGATATCGACGGTCAGACCGCCCTTGACGCGGCTGAGAACCATTCCCTTGACGGGAACCTTATCGTTCGCGGCCTGCTCGAGCTTGTCCCACACCTTCAACCGCTGTGCCTTGTCGTAGCTGACGAGATAGCCGCCTTCCGGCTCCTCGCGCTCGACAACCACTTCAACCTGATCGCCGGCCTGGAACTTGGAGACGCCGTTGGCGTCCAGAACCTGGTCTAGCGGGATCAGACCTTCGGACTTGAGTCCGATGTCGACAACGACGTGCTTGTCGGTGATCTTCACGACCGTACCGGTCACGATCACTTCTTCGGTCGTCAGGTTGGCAGCAGCAGCCGTCTCAGCAGCCTGCTCGCGGTCGAAGTTGGCCAGGGCGGCAGCAAAGTCGGCTGCGTCGTAGTCTGGTTCTTCGCTGGATGCAGTCTCTTCGTGAGCGGCGAGAGTGGCTATAGAACCATGGGTCTCGGTGGCTTCGGCGTGCTGGACGGGGTTAGAGGTGGATTCAAGTGACAGGTCGTTGTGCTCGACTGTCGTTTCGGGCGAGAGGAGTTCGATTTCAGTGCTCAGGGGTTTGCCTTCGTTGTAGTCAGAATTATGGTCGTCTACCATGATGATGCGCACTCCGGGTTCCAAGATTCAAGCTCTGCGATCCCGGGACAAGGCCCATCGGTGGAGTTCCCGATAAAAAGGGCTGCTTGATTTGTTTCCGGGTTCAGATATGTCAATCGGAGAGTGGACATGTCTTGCAGAGGGGCTGCCTGCACTTGGATCCCACACGCGGTAGCTCAATCAAAAGCATATGCCCCTGATTCGTGGTAGTCAACCGGATACGCTCCACGGATGATGCAAATAGGGCGGTTATTCGGTGGCCGGGGCGGGAGTGACGCGTATTTTGATGTGGGCTTCACAAAACATGGCGAGGATGCTTGGAGCTGGGCCGCAGGCAACGATCTTCGGACAAGGGCTGCTGTAACCTTCTTCCATGGATCGTCTCTGGACTCCCTGGCGCTACAGCTACGTAAGCCGTGCTGAAAAGAACCTGCGCAAGGGCGTTCCTGTTGCGCTAGAAGCCTGGGTGGGAGACCATGCGTGCGTCTTCTGCAATATGATCGCGTCGGTGGAGTTCGCGATCGCCTCGGGGATGGATGCGAAGCTGGCCGAGCAGGCGGCGCACATCGTCCATCGCGGTAGTTCTTGCTACATCTGCCTGAACGCCTACCCCTATTCGACTGGGCATGTGATGGTGGTGCCGTACCGGCATACGGATTCGCTGGCGGCGCTGGAACCTGCGGCGGCTGGGGAGATGATGACGCTGGCGCAGTCGGTGGAGAGGTGTCTGCGGGCGGTCTATCGGCCGGATGGGCTGAACTTCGGGCTGAATCTGGGTGAGGCGGCTGGGGCGGGCGTCGCGAATCATATTCATCTGCATGGGCTTCCGCGCTGGAGTGGAGATACGAACTTTATGACAGTGGTGAGTGAGACGCGGGTGTTGCCGGAGAGTCTGGACGTGACTTGGGAGAGGCTGCGGGAGGCGTTTGGGAAGTTGGGCGAAACGCCGTGACTTCAGGGAGCGGCTGTCCTTGAGAGGCGTGCGGCTACGGGCGGAATGCGGGGATTCTGCGCCTTCGGCTCAGAATGACGGCCTGAGAGAAATTTGGTGTTTCGAATTTATCCGCGCGGTCAGCTGGATGGAGATCGGGCTCCGGGGCCAAAGCCCCGCTTGAAGGTGGCGAGGGTCACCGCGGGCTGAAGCCCGCTGCTACTCCGCGGCATTTCACTGCTTCTTCGCTGTAAGCGGGTCTAGTCGGTTGGGGCTCCGCGTTCGCCCTTATTCGGGACGCGGGTGACTTCGAAGTTCGTGATCTTCCAGGAGCCGTCGGGGTAGCGTTTGTAGATACGGGTGTAGCGGAAGAGTCCCTGGAGCGGACGTCCGTCGTTGGTACCTTCAAGCTGGGCCAGCGAAGTGACGATTCCCACGCGTCCCAGGAGTTTGATCTTCACATCCGATACGTCGATCTTTGTAATCACCAGCATCCGCTTCTGCAGGCGCTCGAGCTGCTGGGTCTTGTTGTTCAGCTGCCCATTGTTGGAGATGCCGAGGTAATCTTCGGCGAGCAGCTTGTCCATGGTGGTAACGTCGCCGGCAAGTTGGGCGGTGCGCCACTGCTGCTCGGCGGCTTCGATCTCCCGCTTCTCGTCGCGCTTGTGTTCCTTGTGGGCGTGCTGGGCGTGGGCGACGGCTGCAACGCCCAGGACCGCGATCGCCAGCAGCAACGCTACCCGGAGATGTCGCACACCACGCGCGAGTGATCTGCCGGCTTTCACGGAAGCTCCGTGCCCGTTCAGTCGACCCCACCCTTCGACAGAATGTGTAAGCGACATAACTTATCCGGATCGTAGCCCCATCCCTGCGGGCTAGTCAAAGCAGGCGCCGCAGCTCGGGATGGTCATGTCGATTAAACGCAGCCAGAGGGTCGCACGTTAGCAGATGGCGGTGAGGTTCTCGATCTGCCGCTCCAGCATCAACTGGTAGAAACCGCCGATGGCGTACTGGTGAAAGTGGGGTGTGTTGCGGTGGAACTCGAGGGCGTCGTCGTCCTTGTACTGCTCGTAGATGAGGACGGTATTCGAGTCGGCCTCGAGGAAGTGGGCCACGTAGTTGACGCAGCCGGGCTCCTGCCTGGAGGCCAGCGTGAGGGCACGCAGTTGCTCGGCAACTTGCTCGTGGTGCTCGTGATCGAAACGCAGTCGGACTGTGAAGCTCACCATAGAAAATTCCTCTTGTATCCGTCTTAGCTTCGGAGCAGATCTTCAAACTCGGGCAGCACCATGGTCTGGTCGCGATCCGGGCCGGTCGAGACCATGCCGATCTTCGCTCCGGACTCCTTCTCGACGAAGCGGAGATAATCCTGCGCCAGTTGCGGGAGTTTGTCGAACTCCGTGATGCCTTCGGTGGAGCAGTTCCAGCCCTTGAGGGTGGTGTAGATCGGCTGGATCGACTCGAAGCCGCGCATGTCGGCGGGGATCACGTCCGTGACCTGACCGTTGATGCGGTAACCGGTGCAGACAGGGATCTCGGCGCACTCGTCCATTACGTCCATCTTGGTGACGACCAGCCACTCCGTCCCGTTGATCATGTTGGAGTAACGGAGCAGGGGAAGGTCGAGCCAGCCGCAGCGGCGCGGACGGCCGGTGACGGCGCCGTACTCCTGGCCGCGGGCGCGGAGCAGGTCGGCGGAGTTGTCGTGGATCTCGGTGGGGAACGGGCCTTCGCCGACACGGGTGACGTAAGCCTTGGTGACGCCGATGACGGTGCCGATGCTGGTCGGGCCTACGCCGGTTCCTGTGACGGCGCCCCCGGCTGTCGCTGAGGAACTGGTCACGAAGGGGTAGGTTCCGTGGTCGATATCGAGCAGGGCTCCCTGAGCGCCTTCGAACATGACCTTTTCGCCGTTCTTGATGGCGTCGTTCAGAAGGACGGCGGTGTCGGTGACGAAGGGCGCGATCTTCTCGGCGGCGCGGGCGTACTCCTCGTACATGGCCTTGGGGTCGAGCGGCTCGGTGCCAAAGAGCGCGTGGGCGATGGTGTTCTTCTCGAAGCAGGCGTTCTGGATGTGGGTGCGCAGCAGAGCGGAGTTCAGCAGGTCGACGACGCGGAGGCCGCTGCGGTGCATCTTGTCTTCGTACGCCGGGCCGATGCCGCGACTGGTGGTGCCGATCTTCGTGCGGCCGGGGGCGTTCTCGGCTGCGAGCTCGATCATGCGGTGGTAGGGGAGGATCACCTGTGCGCGGTTCGAGACGAAGAGCTGTTCGTCTACCGGAAGGCCGGCGTCCTTGAGCTTCTTGACTTCGTTGAGGAAGGCCATGGGGTCGAGCACGACGCCGTTGCCGATGACGCCTTTGCACTCCGGACGAAGCACGCCGCAAGGGATCAACTGCAGCACAAACTTCTTGCCCTTGATGATGACGGTGTGGCCCGCGTTGTGACCACCGGCGTAGCGGGCTACGACGGAGAACTTCTCCGAGAGCACGTCGACGATCTTGCCTTTGCCTTCATCGCCCCACTGGGCACCAAGAATTACCGCTGATTTGCGCTGAGTCACGAGAGTTGCTGCTCCAAAGAATTCGAAAGATAGGAGCGCAGCCTGCGACGAACGCCCTACGCAATTCTATACTTCGCGCAGACTCTCCCGCTGGCGGTCACTGTGGCGACGGCTTCTTCTTGGCGAAGACGTCTTCCGGGAGGTCGCTGGTGGTAGTGTGGCTGGGATCCATGCGGTAGCCAAAGCTAAAACACACCTTCATCGGACTTGTATCGATAGGTGGTGGGGGAGCGAACGGTGCCGAATGCTTGATGCTATCGAGCGCGCTCTGGTCGTAGCTGGCTCGGCCAGAGGTCATCATGATGGTCGGATTGTTCAAAGAACCGTCCGGCAGAATCTCGAAGCGGATCCGGACTACAGCACCTTTCCGCCAGGGATCACCTGCTCCGCGCGGGATCTTCCAGTTGCTCGAGATCGTCTTACTGGTGTTCCGTGCGTAGAGGTCTACGGCTTTCTTCTCTTCGGCGGTCAGGTGTCGATCGGTCTTGTAGGTGGTGCTGGAAGGAGTAGTGCAGAAGCTGTCCTCTTCGGAGAGCTCCGGAGTGTCTGGGGGAACGTCCTGAGGCCTGGAGGAAAAGACCGTCACCGGTCCAGTTGATTTCGGCAGGACGAGTGTGGTGGGAGCTGGCCCTGAAGGCAATGGGTTGGACGAGCTGGGTTTCTGGTCTTGCGCGTGCGCGCAATGGAAAGAGGCGAGCAGCATGGCCAGGAGCGTGGAACGCAGGGGGCTGGAGGTCATGAGGAGAGCATAGCGTGCTGCCGTTGTCGGGGGGTAAAGAATCTATAACGTGCACATGAGCAGAGGGCTCTATTGGTGCTGACGATGGTTTATGGAGAAGCTAGTTCCTGTTCTTCGCCGCCTTCAGTCTTCTTTTTTGCCCGGTTCTTCCTCCCGCTCGGAGACTGCCTCTTCGGGTCCAAGGATGAATCGCACGCCGACATACGCGATCCAGCTTGGCTGGCTTCTCTCGGGGACGACGCTCTGGAAGCTGCGTCCTCCCATTAGGAGCAGGAGCACCCGCTTGTGGCGGCCCAGCGTCTGCCGTCCGCCCAACTCGGCGGTGGCATCCCTCCGCTTTTGTAGACCGTCGATGCGGTTTGCGTCCTGGCGGTCGTAGATCTCGATGTAGGCTTGGGTGCCGCGCCTGAAGTCGTGGCCGATCATCAGGCCCCGGACCCAGCTTTGGGGCACGTCGCGGTTGCCGAACTGGTAGCCGGCCTCGCCGTTCAGATGGATGGGGCCCATCCTTGCGGAGACTTCGACAGGTAGCAGCAGATTCGGACCGCGTTCGATCACGCCTCGGGCGACGCTCCGGGTCGGATTGTCGAGCGAGAGCCGGGGAAAGATGCTGGCGGCGAAGCTAGGCTCTTCCTCGGGCGACTCCGCTCCTTCGCGTTTTTCCGATCTTCCGTGCCAGATCCAGCTATTGCCAGGCGTGTGCTGGTAGAAGCGCAGCTTGGCCCCGAGAACGCTGTGGCCGAGGCCTCCGATGACTCGCCCATCGGTGGGGTCGTCTGCTGTCGGCCGGGTCTCGGCGACGACGAGCGGAAGCTCGTACTTCAGCTGCATCCGGCTGCCCAGACCATAGGCGAGGTCGAGACTTGGCAGCTCGTACTCGCCGTCCGAGGGGTTGCGGTTTCCGGCCGCGCCAAAGTTAAATTCCAAGTGGCGATTGCCGGGTGTCTCGGGGTCTTCTGTCCGGAAAGGTGGCGCGCCCTGGCCGGCGCAGGCCAGCGGAGCCAGGAAGGCAAGAGCGATCAGTGCGGCGAGGGCTAGGAGATGGAGTGAGCGCTTCATCCCTGCTCTATCGGCTGCAGAGGGATTGGCCTTGCACAATCGGCATCGGACAGGAAGCTTGCAGTAACCTGACTAGGTCATGCCTGAACTCCCCGAAGTCGAAACGGTCGCAAACGGCGTCCACGCTCGCATCCACGGTCAAATCGTCCTCTCTGTGTGGACCAGCAACAAGCCGCAGACGTTCAAGTCGCCTCCGGAGGAGATTGCCGAGGTGCTGACCGGGAGCCGGGTTGAGCGGGTGCATCGGGTGGGGAAGACGATTGTTTGCGACCTTCGCGGCAGTGGTAAAAACTCGCAGTTCCTGGTGCATCTGGGGATGACGGGGCGCCTGCTGGTGTCAGAGGCTGAGGTACCGCTGCCGCCGCACACCCATGCGGTGCTGGGCTTGAGCGGAGGCAAGGAGCTGCGGTTTGTCGACGCGCGGAGGTTTGGGCGGCTTTCGGTGGTGAGCGAGGTGGAGGAGGGTTACGCGGGTCCGGGGACGGAGCCGCTGACGATCCCGCTGGAGGAGTTTGTGGCTCTGTTTCGTGGTCGCAAGACGGCGATCAAGGCGGCGCTGCTGAACCAGTCGCTGCTGCATGGGGTGGGAAATATCTATGCGGATGAGAGCCTGTTCCGGGCGGGGATCAAGCCGAAGCGGCAGGCGGGGCGGCTGACGCGGGCAGAACTGGCACGGCTGCGGGAGGCGCTGATCTCGGTGCTGACTCATGCGATCTCGCTGGGTGGGTCTTCGGTGTCGGACTATGTGGATGCGGACGGTGTGCGCGGGTTCTTCCAGCTTGAGCACAAGGTTTACATGAGGACGGGGGAGCCTTGTGTGGTCTGCAAGGCTCCCATCAAGAAGATTGTGGTGGGTGGGCGGAGTACGCACTTCTGCTCAACCTGCCAGAAGTAAAGAAATACTGCCGGGCTCAAGGGAACATCTCTAAGAAGTCGAGTTGAGGTTGAGCGGGTGACTTTGAATCACAAACAACCACATTCCAGGCGAGCATCGGCCACAAAGATTCTTGCGAAACGGCATAAGAATCGCGCTAGACTTTCGCATCATGCGTGCCACGCCACCTCAGCCTCGCAGCAAATCACAAGCGTCTCTTCGCGACTTCGCCCCGAAGGACCGGGACGACCGCGAGCTTGAATCGGTGCCGATCCCCTCGAGCCAAGCGCAGGCTGATCTTCCATCGGCTTCGAAGGCTTCTTCTGATCCTGTAAAGGGCGGCTCCCAGGCGATTTCAAATCATGTTCTGGGAGATCAACCGGCGGGCACTGCGGATGAGCGGCTGGGCTTCAAGCGATATGTGGATGCGGTCGCCAATTTCCTGGCCGACCCGCATACGAAGACTCCCTTGACGCTGTCGATTGAAGGAAGTTGGGGATCGGGCAAGTCCTCGTTCATGTTGCAACTCGAGGATGCGCTCAGAGCTAAAGGGCGGAAGAAACTCGTTCGCTTCAATGCCTGGCAATACAACGCGGACGATGGACTGTGGGCGGTCTTTATCCGCGACTTTGACCGGCAGATGAATAAGAGCCTGACGATTCGTGAAAGGATTGCCGCTCGCTTCCGGCTGATTCGGTTGCGGATCTCGTGGCAGGACACAATAGAGACGCTGAAGATGGTGTTCGGGGTCGTTTTGACTACGATCGCATTGGTTGCGATCGGGCAGTATCTCTACCTTCATTTTTCTACATTTGCGGGCGACTTCTGGTCTGAGAAGGATCCGACGAAGGCTGCGGGAAAGACGCTTGCCGTGATCGGTGGGATGGGAGGATCGGCGGCGGCGCTGCTGTTATTTTTTCATCAGCTCGGCGACTTACTTGGCAGTCCGGCCAACCTGAAGAAGGGGACAAAGCTGTTCTCTCGGCCAAGTTATACGGAAAAGCTGCCGCTGATCGATCAGATCACGCATGACTTCCAGTCGCTGGTGACTGCGTATGCGGGCAATGATGACGTCTATGTGTTTATCGACGATCTGGATCGTTGCGAATACTCGAAGGCGGCTGAATTGCTGCAATCCATGCTGACTCTGCTGAGCAGTGCTCCTCGGATTGGGCTGATTCTTGGGCTCGACCGGGACAAGGTCGCGGCGGCGCTCGCGGCCAAGCAGGAAAAACTTCTGCCTTACCTTTACAACGTGGACGCGAGGGATACGTTTGCGGTAGGGATGCAGTACGGGCATCGGTTCCTGGAAAAGTTTATCCAGCTGTCGTACGCGCTGCCGGTGCCGCGGGTGTCGGGATTAAAGGCGATGATCAATCCTGATGTGAAGCCGCCGGAGGAGTTATTTCCGCCGAGCCAGAAGTCGGCGAAGGCGATCCAGATCGTGAATGGAGAAGACGATTCTGGCACGCTGAACCAATGCATCGACATGGCCGATGCTGTCTTCGACCATAATCCGCGGAACGTCAAACAATTCATTAATGCATTCCGATTGCAGACCTTTATCGCGAACGAAACTGGACTGCTGGGAAGCACAGGCGCGACCCGTGTGGGAGCAGCGTTGACGCTTCCACAGTTTGCGAAGTTCGTCGCGCTTTGCACGAGGTGGTCTAGGTTGGTGGAGGCTGTAATCGCAAAGCCCAACTTGATGAAGGCGTTGGAAGATGCCGCGTGGAAACGCTCATCCACTTATGCTGTGCCTGGCGAGACACCTATGGAGACTGGAATGCCCGATGAGGTTAAGTCGTGGCTCAAGGATGGGCACCTTGTAGCACTACTCTGTTTTGGAGGCCAAGCGGGGGAGTTCTCTATTGCACAGCTTGATTTTCGGCGGCTTAGCGAGATTGTTCCGGTTCCGGCAGGGCAGTTCGTGCCGGGGTTGAGAGAAGATGCTCCCCTGCCGCCGCAAAGAGTTGTTCACGTTGAATCGAAGAGCTCCCCCATAAAACGCACGGCCTCGTCGAAGTGATTCGAGCATGAAGAAAGCGACTCACAAGGCGATATTCGTGGTGGTGAAGGACGCCCTGGATCTTTACTTCAACATGGTGAGGTTGCTTTGGGCGGCCTGGTTGGTGGGGTCGATCTTGATGGCCTGTTCGAGGGAGTGGCGGGCGGAGGCTTTGTCGCCGGAGCGGGCCTGCATGACGCCCAGGTCGCTCCAGTCGTTGGAGGAGTTGGGCAGGAGGGTGACGACTGATTGCTGTTCCCGGATGGCGTCGGGTAGCTGGCCCATCTGCATGTAGACCTGGGCGAGGGCGCGGTGTGGTTCGGGGTCGGTGGGGGCGAGGGATTGCCAGCGCTGAAGGTGGGCGAGGGAGTTGGCGAGGCGACCCTCGGCGGCGTAGAGGAGGGAGAGTTGGTGCTCGGCTTCGGAATCGTTGGGGTGGGTGGCCAGGACGATCAAGAAGAGGGATTCGGCCTCGGTGAGGTTGGCGTCTGCGTTGGGCGCGGATTCGGTTGCAGTGGCGAGACGGAGATCGAGCGCGGCGAGGTCGAAGGTGGCGTCGGCGTAGGTTGAATCGGCGGTGTGGGCGGCGCGGAACTGGGCTTGGGCGGCAGGGAGATCGCCGCTGGCTTCGAGGGCTGAGCCAAGGGCGGTGAGGGTGCGTGGGTCGTCTGGTTTCTCGACGAGAAGCTTGCGGTAACGGTCGGCGGCCTGGGCGGGCTTGCCTTCGGACAGGTCGAGTGAGGCTAGGTTGTAGAGGGCAATGGGGTCTTGTGGAGACTTGCGGAGGACGGACTCCATCCAGGCGCGTTCGAGGGACTCGCGAGCCTGGATCTCGGTCATGGTGCTCGACGGCTGGGGGAGAACTTGTATCCAGAAGTGGCCCATCTCGTCTTCGGAGCGGTTGCCGGCGTGGACGCGGACGGGAGGCGTGTGCGGGTTGCGGGGGTTGGCGGCGGAGTTGTCGTAGAGGTAGCGCATGTGCAGGACGGAGCCTGCGGGCAGCGGGAGCGGGTGGGCGAGGCGATAGACGCTCTGGCGGTTGATGTCCCAGTCGGTGATGAGGACGAGGTCGCGGCGCTGTCCAGATGGCAGGGTCGCCCAGGCCTCCATGCGCTTGCAGAGGTAGTGGGCGTGGGGGTAGATGCCAAGGACGTCCACGGCGACGGGGAGCTTTAGCGAATCTTCGATGGAGAAGCTGGCGTCGCCGGGAGGGATATCGAGGGCGGCGTCGTGCTGGAGCTGGAGGAGCATGGGATGGCGGGTGGCGGGTTTGTCGGTGAAGTAGAGCCCTATGCGGACGCGGGTGGACTCTGGCTTGCCGGAAGGCTTCAGGTGGAGATTCAACACGAGGTCGTTGCCCTCGTCGAGCCGCCAGGGCATGCCTTCGGGTTCGATGAGGGCGGTCGAGTCAGGCTTCCAGAAGAGGAAGTGGCTGTCGGGGTCGAAGTTGTCGCCGGAGTCGACGTTGATGTCCATGCCGGGGATGCCTTGCTGCCAGTCGGCTGGATGGGCGTGGCGGAGGGAGGCGGTGCGGTCGATGAGGACGTTGGCGTGGTGGACGATGCGCGGGGAGCCGGGCTTGATCTCCATGGCGCGGACCCAGTGAGTTCCTTTCGTAGGGTTCGGGAGGATCACGTTGACGAAGAGGTCGGTTCCGGTGGCGGGGACTTCAACCGGGTTCTCTGTTTCCAGTACGAGGTCGGGAGGGCCTAGCTGCCAGTCGGCGTTGTAGGTAGGCGCGGTGGGGATGGGGCCGTCGCCTTCGGGGGTGCTGGCGGCTATCCAGCGGCGGATGAGGGCGAGTTCGGAGTCGGAGAGGCGAC
This sequence comes from Granulicella aggregans, assembly GCF_025685565.1. Taxonomy (NCBI): domain Bacteria; kingdom Pseudomonadati; phylum Acidobacteriota; class Terriglobia; order Terriglobales; family Acidobacteriaceae; genus Granulicella; species Granulicella aggregans. The sequence goes on along the minus strand of NZ_JAGSYE010000001.1, from coordinate 690,720 downwards.
GGGAGTCGGCCAGGTCGCCGTGGCCAGGAACGGGGAGCCACGGTGGCATGTAGCGGCTCTCGACGGCAGGGGCGATGACGGAGGCGTAGCGTTTGACGTCGGCGTAGGTGGTGAGAGGGAATGGGCCGGAGCCGCCGGAGTGGTGGCAGGTGGTGCAGCGGGCGTAGACGATGGGGGCGATGTGAGTTCGCCATGTGGGTTTTTCGGGAGGGGCGGCGTGGGCGGAGATCGTGGTTGCGAGTAGGACGAGGAAGGTCTTGGGTCGCAGGAGATGGAGGCGGTTCGCGCGGGCGCGAATGCCTACCATAGCGACGATGAAGCCGTCGCGAAGAAGGGGCACCCGGCTTTGGTGGCCGGTCAGGGTAGGGAGGTTCAACGGCCCTCCGGTGAGCCGGTAGTGGCCGGGTTGACGATACTGCAGCCGACCGGGGTTCCGGTGGGTTTTGGTGCGGGTTTGTTGGCGAGGACGGCGTTCAGGGCTTCCTCGGCGAAGATGTGGTTGGGGCGGGGGCGTTCGAGGCCGAGGTGGATGTAGCGGTCGTCGATACGGCCGGTGTAGAGGGGCTGCCACCTGGTTTTATCCGGGACCAGGACTGAAACTTCCGGCGTGACGCGGGCGTGGGTCAAGCGGAGGAGATCGCCGGTTGGGTCGAGGAGAATCTCGCCGCCCGGATCGAAGGCACGCTGGTGGGTGGTGATCTCCGCGGCGTGTTCGGTGGAGTTGGGATAGACGAAGTAGAATTTCACGCCGCGTGGGGTGAACTGCTCGCGGAGGCGCTTCATCTCGGGGAAGGTGCGGTCAGAGATGGGACAGTCGGAGGCGACGAAGAAAAGGACAACGACGCGGGTTCCGGTGGGCGCGAGCGTCGCTAAGGGGCTGCCGGTGGCGGGTGTGCCGAACTGGGCCGGGAGTTTGGCCGGCGGCGCGAAGAGCGAGAGGACGACGGCGAGCAGCCAGCCTATGCGCTGGAAGGTGAGTGAGAGCGCGGCGGATTTGGGCTCAGCGGGCACGCCACATGATAGCGACTCCCACGAAAGTTGGTCTCTTGAAACGAGAGGGAGCATGGTCTTAGAACGCCGGGGCCGATAGATTCGAGGAATGAAACTTTGCAGCCTGCGGGCTGATTGAACGAAGGGTGAACTGGATTTATGAATGGATTTAAGAAGGAAAAAAGGGCCGAAGTGCGGCTTCCTATCGCAATTGGGGCGAGTGTCACGCTGCGGGACTGGCCGCTGCCGAATCCGGCGATGACGGTGAATCTGAACTCCAACGGTGCTCTGCTGCGCTTCGACACGCCGATTGACCTGTCGCTGGGAGACGTCATCATGTGCGACTTCGCCAGGCCTGAGGTGGACGTCAAGAACGGTGCGCCTGGACATTGGGCACGCGGAGAGGTCGTTCGAATCTCAGGCAATGACGTGGCGCTCCAGTTTCTTGAGAGCAGCTTCTTTGTGGGCATTAGGAAAAAGCGCACGATCGCGGCGTAGCAAGACGCAGCAATAAGCGATCGGCTCCCGGTAATCAGCCCCGAGCTGCGGCCTGTTCTGCCGAGACGGCGGCGCCTATGACGCGCGTCTCGGCGTCGTCCTTGACGATCTCGAGCGAGTAGCTTTGCAGAGGGCTCATCTTGACCATCTGCTGGAGGTAGTCCTTCAGCATGGGCAGGTCGAGGAAGCGGACGTTGAATCCGGTAATGAAGAACTTGCCGGCACCTTCCTGGTGGATCTCGGTGGCGGTGGCGGCGGCGAGGGCCTTATGCCAGAGGCGCTTGAAGTCGAGGCAGCGCTTGTCGGGATTGGCCGCGTTGGCGGCCTCGAAGACCTCTTCGGGCTCCATGTCGAGGAAGCGAAGCCGCATAGCGCGATGGCCCATGATGCCCTCGAGGTGGCCGCGTCCACCGCAGCCGCAGTAACGCTCTTTATCGTCGAGCGAGACGACGCCGTGGCCGCCCTCCCACACGCCGTCGATGAAGGGGTAGCGACCGTATCCAATGCCGATGCCCAGGGTCCAGACGCGAATGAGGCGGTCGAGCTTTTGCCGGGTCGCGGCGAGACCGGCGGCCATGCTGTCGGCATCGTTCATCACGTTGACGGCGACGTTCGAGAGGCCGTGTTCTGCAAGCTTGAGGGTGAGAAGATCCGCGATGCGCGCGCCCTTGAGCTGAGGAAGATTAGGAGAGTCTTCGACGACGCCGTTGCGGATGACGCCGGGAAGGGCGACACCGACGGCGGAGATGTCTGTCGCACCTTGGGCGGCGCAGGTGATCTGCTCGCACAGCATCTTGACCAGGTCGTCGGTGGGCATCTCGATGAGAGCGCCATCGTCCTCGCCGCCATCATCGGGGAAGCATTGCAGCGGGCCGGCCAGTTTGTGGTCGACGACCAGTGCTGCCTGAACGCGTTCTGACAAGGTCACGCCAATTATCTTCGCCATAGGTATCCCTACTCCGCTTCGGAGAACCGTTCGGGTTGCCGGTATTGCCCGTGCGATCGATAGCCGGGATGCCTAGTCGAACTTGCTCACACGGTTCAACCCGTTGAAAGCCGCTACTTTATAACATTCTGCGAGAGTTGGGTAGTTGAAGACTGTTTCGACGAAATAATCGAGCTTTCCGCCGAGCGCCATGACGGCCTGCCCAATGTGAAGGAGCTCGCTGGCACCCTCGCCGATGATATGGACGCCGAGGATCGCGTGGGTGACGCGGTGGAAGATGATCTTCAGGCGGCCGGTCGTATCGCCGCGAATCTGGCCGCGGGCGATCTCGCGGTAGTAGGCGACGCCAACCTCGTAGGGAACGTCTTCCTCGGTCAACTGCTCTTCGGTCTTCCCGATGAAGCTGATCTCGGGAATGGTGTAGATGCCGTAGGGGTAGAAGCTGGGGTTCGAGATCACGGTCTCGTCGCCAAAGGCGCGAGCAGCAGCGATGCGGCCCTGCTCCATCGATACCGAGGCGAGCGAGGGGAAGCCGATGACGTCGCCACCGGCGAAGATGTTGGGAACCTTGGTCCGAAAGTCCTTGTCGACCGGGATACGGCCGCGGGAGTCGGACTCGACTCCGACCTTTTCCAAATTGAGTTCGTCGACGTTGCCCTGGCGGCCGACGGCGTAGAGCAGCGCGTCGCCCTGAAGCTTCTTCTTGCTTTCGAGATTGGCGACGACGGTGCCGTCGGGCATCTCTTCGACGCTCTCCACTTCTTCGTTGAGTCGCATGGTGACTCGTGAGTCGCGGAGATGGTAGCTGAGGGCCTCGACGATCTCCTGATCGGCGAACTCGAGCAGGCGCGGGCGGCGTTCGATCAAGGTGACGCGGACGCCGAGGGCGGAGAACATGCAGGTGTACTCAACGCCGATGACGCCGCCGCCGACGACGATCATCGTCTTGGGCAGCGAGGGCAGGTCGAGGACCAGGTCGCTGTTGATGATGCTGGTGCCGTTGATGGGCACCTTGGCCGAGGCGGCGGGCTTGGTGCCGGTCGCGATGAGGACGTTCTTGGTCTCGTACACGGTGCTGCCGCGCGAGTTGGTGACGCGGACGTGGTTGGCGTCCTCGAAGCTTGCGGTGCCGACGAGCATCTCGATGTTGTTGCGCGAGAGCTGGGCTTCGGTGACGTCGACCTCGGTCTTGATGACGTGTTGAACCCGGAAGGCGAGATCCGCCATGGTGATGCGTTCCTTCACCCGGTAGTTCATCCCGTAGATGGACTTGTAGTTGTATCCGGAGAGGTGGAGGACGGCCTCGCGCATGGTCTTCGAGGGGATGGTGCCAGTGTTGATGCAGGCTCCCCCGACGACTTCACGCATCTCGATGAGGGCGACTTTTTTCCCCAGCTTCGCGCCGTAGATGGCTGCCCGCTGTCCGGCTGGACCGGACCCGATGACGATCAGATCGTAAACACTACTCATGCGGTCTGGCGCTCTTCCTGCACCTGCAACTTCGGGTACTGGTAGTTGCCCGGCGGAGCTTGAATCTCAAGGCCGGACGTAGTTATCGCCGCTTTGACGCGGCGACGTTGGTTTGCACTCGTATACTGTCCAAAAATAACACAGTTGCTGTGGCACAACTTACGCCCTGTCTGGTGCCCGTTCCCAAAATTAATGTTTCGATACGCCATTACCGATCGCCGCTCAGTCAAAGGTGAGCCGAGCCAATCTCCGGAATCAGACCGCTTCGCCGGGCTGGTTGACCAGGCGAAGCGGCTGGCTGCGGAGGGCGTCGATTTTCTCCAGTTGCGGGAGAAGGACCTTGAAGCTAAGGAACTCATCGGCGTGGCGAGAAGGATCATCACCGCCGCGCGCGAGGGGCGAGCGGGAGACGGGTCCGTTTTGCGGGTGCTGGTGAACGGAAGGCCGGATGTGGCGCTGGCTGCGGGGGCGGATGGGCTGCATCTTCCGTCGGGTGCGGAGCAGCTCACGGTGGGTCAGGTGCGGCGGATCTTTGCGGCGAGAGAGGCAATTGTCAGTGTCGCCTGCCATACGCTTGCGGAGGTTGAGCGCGCGAGCGGGGACGGTGCCGATTTGATTCTCTTCAGCCCGGTCTTTGGGAAGGTGATTCCCGGAGGCGAGACCCTTGCTGGCTTGGGGCTGGAGCGTCTGTCGGAGGCTTGTCACGCGGCGGGAGAGACGCCGGTGCTCGCGCTGGGCGGCGTCACGCTGGAGAATGCGCAGGCGTGCGTCGCGGCGGGAGCAAGTGGGATTGCCGCGATCCGCTTCTTTCTCTGAACCTGCCACACTGAGTCGCCTGCACCGGATGCGACCGGGTCAGCGTTCAGGCCTTGGCGGAGAAGCGGCGGCCGAAGGTTTCGTCCTCGCCCGGCTGCGGCTCCGATTCGTAGGTGCGGCGTTCGATGCGTTGCGCTGGGCCGAGCAGGTCTTCGGAATCGGAATCGGAATCGGAATCGGAGTCGTCCATCAGGCGCGTGGCGGATGCGAGTTTCTTTCGCACCTCGGCCGCGCGTTTTGCCTGGATCTCGCTGAGTTCTTCCCGGCCGGCACCGATGGATGCCAGCAACAGATTGTTGTTCGCATGAATGTGCATGGACGCCTCCTGCCCGGTTGTGCTCCGTGCCGATCCCAGACCGCGCTTGCCGCTTCCACGTGGTGGGCCGCTTATAGCCCCATCCAAGGCAATCGACAGGCCAGCGGGAAGGCTTTAGTTCTGTGAGAGTTCTAATCATTTCGGGGGCGGGGCAGTATGGGCGGCGGTTTCCGAGTATTCCCATCAAGGCGAGCCTTTGATGGAGCAACTGCGGGGAGCTGCCCTTTGAGCGCCGGGGCCTGTTAGAAATAACTGACGAGATCCAGCCGCTAACACTGTCCTCACACTCAACTTTTGCCGGAGCGCTTCGTGCGTAGATATAGGCTATTGCTGCTTTTGCTTCTGCCGATCTTTGGAGTCGGAGTCGGAGTCGGCCAGGGTCAAGGCCCGGCGGCTCCGCTGGTGCTGAATGGACTGGGCCGCATGACGGATCCGGTCGATGGCGTGTGGCAGTTCCAGGTCGGCGATGACCTCGCCTGGGCCTCGCCTGCGCTCGACGACTCCCGCTGGCAGCCCATCAAAGTCGGCCGGTCGTGGGAGGGGCAAGGTCACCGTGACTACACCGGCTTCGCCTGGTATCGCCGACACATCGTGGTTCCGGCCGGCACGCCCGCGCACGCGGAGCTCGCACTCTTTCTTCCCGGCGTAGACGATGCCGCCGAGGTCTACTGGAACGGCAGGCTGGTTGGCAGCTACGGCAAGGTGCCGCCGCACCCTGTCTGGTATCCCCAGCAATCTCCGCAGACCTATTCTCTGGGCCCGGCGCAGTCCGGCGTTCTCGCCATCCGCGTCTGGAGCGCTCCTATTGTCTACCTCAACTACCCGGAGCAGGGAGGCCTGTGGATCACGCCGCGGATCGGGACGGTCGAGGGAGTCGCGGCGCTCGCGACCGCAGACCATTACCTTTGGCTGCAACGCAACCAGTTCCACTTCGCGGTCTGTCTTGTATGCGCCATCATTGGCCTGCTGGCCTTGTCTTCCTGGTTGCGCGACCGCACGCGCTGGATGCTCTTCTGGCTGGCCATCCCCATGCTCAAGCCTCTTGCGCAGTTGGTTATCTTCGATCTCCCGGGCTTCTCCACATTCAGGCTGGCTTACGGAAGCATTGGCGAAGCCGTCGCCATCACCGACGCGGCCACCTGGTTCCTTCTGCTGTATCTGCTCGATCTGCGGTTCGACCGGAGGCTGGTGCGTTGGACGAAGATCCTCGCTTCTGTGACCGTAGGGCTGAGCCTCATCGACACCGTGATGGTTTGTCTTGACTGGACACGCCTCTTTCCACGCCAGTTCGTCTACTTCGACGTTGCATCCACCATACCGATTGAACTTCTGGAGATGTATGTGCTCGTCATCGTCGGCTTCGCTCTCCGTAAACGCCTCGATGCCGCGCGCTGGCTGGTCGCCATCGCCAGCGTTGTCTCCGCGCTGGAAACAGGCGTAAGCGACATCAGCGGGCTGGGAGTTCGCTGGACGCACTGGCCGCTGCATCATCAGCTCTATCGCACCCTGTTCAAGATCGCGGGCACTCCCATCAACGTGTCCACCCTCGTCGAGCTTTTTCTGCTGGTCTCCATCCTCTACGCTGCGTGGCGTTATTCCGTGGAGCAGAACCAGCGGCAGAGCGCGATCGAGCAGGAGTTCCGCAGCGCGCAGGAGATTCAGCAGATCCTGATTCCGGAAGTTCTGCCTGCAATCGCCGGCTATACCGTGACCAGCGCATACTTTCCCGCGCAGGAGGTCGGCGGCGACTTCTTCCAGATCATCCCGCTCGGCAGCGAGTCAGGTGAAGAGGGCGCCATCATCGCGCTCGGAGATGTGAGCGGCAAGGGCCTGAAGGCGGCCATGACGGTCTCTTTACTTGTTGGAGCCATCCACAGTACCGTCGAGATCACGCAGGACCCGGCAGAGATCCTCGCCGCCCTCAACCGCCGCCTTTATGGCCGGATGCAAAACGGCTTTGCCACCTGCCTCGTTCTTCGGCTCGATGCATTGGGACGCGGGACGATCGCCAACGCAGGTCACCTGCCCCCGTTCCTTAACGGGAGTGAGTTTCCGCTCTCGCCTGCACTTCCCCTCGGCCTGTTGCCCGAGGCAGAGTTTGAGACGACCGCGCTCCATCTTGCCGCCGGCGACCGGCTCACCTTGTACACAGACGGCCTGCTCGAAGCGCGCCGGGCCGATGGCGAACTCTTCGGCTTCGCGCGCATCGCCGAAATCAGCGGAGACACGTCGGAAGAGATCGCCAGAACGGCGCAACAGTTTGGGCAGGACGACGACATTACCGTGCTTACGCTTACCCTCACGCCGGTTGCAGTGGCTCTCGGCTAGGCCTGCCGACTTCGGGGCTCAGTCCAATTGAGAAAACCGCTCCAACTGGCACGCCGCATTTGACCCGCACCGCCATTCTCCGTACCGTTAAAGCTGTGCTAATTACCCCGTTCGATCTCGAAAAAGAGTCGCTTCAGATTCACGAATCCATTGCTGCTGGCGTGATCGACTATGCCGTCGATATCTCGCAGATCGGCGCGATGCCGGTCGACGGACAGGCCGACTTGATTGTGGAACATCGTGGATCGCACGAGTTCGTGAACGATATCCGGCTGCGCGCGGACTTCAGCGCGAACTTCGAGGTGCTGTGCGCGCGGTGTCTGGATCCGGTTCCGGTGCCACTTTCGGGGAACTTTGACCTGATCTTCCGGCCTGCGAGCGCGGATGCCGTGTCGGGCGAGCGAGCAATTACCGTCGACGAGACGGAAATCGGGTATTATGAAGAGAGCGGTCTTTTGCTTGAGGATGTCGTGCGCGAGCAGGTGCTTCTTTCCTTGCCCAATCGCACGCTCTGCACGCCGGACTGCAAGGGACTTTGTCCGAGCTGTGGCCAGAATCTGAATAGCGCGTCCTGCAACTGTGAGAAGGCCTCGGCCGATCCACGATGGAATGCTCTAGCCGACCTGGCAGGCACGATCAAGCTCAAGAACTAGCAGCATATTTCGATTTTTCAGGGTCGTCTCTACGGCATACGCTCGTTTTTTCGTGAGCGTGTGTTTGATCCGACCGAAAGGGAACTGCAATGCCTAATCCGAAACGGCGCCACTCCAAGCAGCGCACCGCAAAGCGCCGCAGCCACGACTTCCTCACCCCCACCGGCATCTCCGAGTGCCCGAACTGCCACGAGCGCAAGCTGCCCCACCGCGTCTGCAAGAAGTGCGGAACGTACAAGGGTCGCGAAGTGGTCGCGGTCGCACAGGCAAGCTAAGTCTCCGGCACCCATACCCGGGGTGCCCCATCCATGGCGGTCTTATCGTCGTGGGTGGGACGTACAAGGTGAATCAAGCCCGCTGATGCCAATCGACATCGTTGTAGACGCAATGGGCTCCGACAAGGCCCCCGAACCTGAGGTTCGCGGGGCAATTCTTGCTGCTCGCCAGTTTGATGTGCGGGTGCATCTGGTGGGGCCGGAAGATATAGTCCGACCAATCCTGCGTACCCATCTGAAAGGCGCGAAGCTGCCTGTCTTCATCGTCCCTGCCAGCGAGTGGATCACGATGACGGACAAGGCTGCGGCGGCGGTGCGCAGCAAGCGCGACTCCTCCATGCGAGTCGGCGTGAAGATGGTGCGCGAGGGACGCGCGGCGGGGTTCTTTACCGCCGGCAATACCGGCGCAGCCATGGCCACGGCGAAGATGGTCTTCGGGATGCTGGCCGGGGTCGATCGGCCGGCGCTGGCGACGATTCTGCCTACGATCTCAGGAAGCCCGTCCTTTCTGATGGATGTGGGCGCGAATGTCGACAGCGAGCCCGAGAATCTCTGTCAGTTTGCCGTGATGGGCTCGATCTACGCGCGCGATGTGCTGGGCATAGCGAACCCGCGGGTTGGCCTGTTGTCGATTGGCGAGGAAGACTCGAAGGGCAATGCGCTAACGCGCGACACGCTGCCGCTCCTGCGAACTCTTCCCATCAACTTCATTGGCAACGTCGAAGGGCGTGACCTCTTCAACAACAACACCGACGTGACGGTGTGCGACGGCTTCGTCGGCAACGTGGCGCTGAAGTCAGTCGAAGGCGCGGCGCATCTGTTTCGCTCGCTGCTGCGGGAGTCGCTGAAGTCTACGGTGACCTCGCAGGTAGGTGCGCTGCTATCGCGGCAGGCGTTTGGCGACTTCAAGAAACGGCTCGATTACTCGGAGTACGGCGGAGCGCCGCTGCTGGGTGTGCGCGGCGTGTGCATTGTTGGCCATGGGTCGTCGAACGATCGGGCGATTATGAACGGCATCCGGGTGGCGGCGGAGTTCGCGCAGGCCAAAGTGAACTCCGAGATTGAAGCCGCGATGAACGGGCACTCGGCGAGCTAGTTAGAGTTCGCTCAGGACACCTAGGTGGAAAGCATCACGTCTGGCGATGCTTCGTTTGCAGAGGGTTCAATTCTCCGCTGAACGCGATGAGCGAGGGCCCTGCCCAGTCGAATCGACGGTAGCTCGATCCAGCGATGAAACGCCGCGGCCGCCAGTAGCGAGAGCACGAGAAACGTCGCCAGCATCACTCCGTCCGGTACCTTGCGATACAGCACAATCGAAACGACCAGCAGCACGGGCACGTGCAGCAGGTAGAGGCTGTACGAGACGCTGCCCAGCCAGCGGATCGGCCCCAGGTGCAGGAATCGCGACAGCCAGCTATTGGGCACCAGCGCCAGCATGACGAAGTATCCCGCCCCCAGACCCACGGTAAAGTCCCACAGGAACCTCGGGATGTGAAGCAGCGAGGCGTACTGATAGAGCACGAGCGCCACCAGCGACAGGGCAGAGGCAGTCCAGGCGGGCAGCCGGGCGAGCCAGTCGATGATGGGTTGGCGATAGCGGGCGAGCAGCGACCCTACGAGGAAGATGCCGCAAAAGCCGACGGTGTACGACCAGAAGACCGACTGCACTCCGGGGTATCCGGCACCCAGGTAGGGACCTGAGAACCGTTCGATGATGCGATCCACGACGGGAAGCGTGAGAGCGATGAGGAAGGCCACCCAGGCCCTGAGCCTGAGGCTTATGAGACAGAGGACTGGAAAGATGAGGGAGATGCGCATCTCGTGCACAAGCGACCAGATGGGCGAGTCATAGGCGTAGACGTCATATCTGCCTAGAAAGACGAGATGTTCGGCGATCAGGTGTGCGGAGGGCGGGTTGCGCCAGGTCAGGTGAAACTGAATGCCGTACAGCTCCAGGCCATGAAATCGCCAGCAGCCCAGGACCGCCAATGCCAGGGCCGCCAGGTAGGGCAGATAGATGCGGCAGATGCGGCGAATCACGTAGGCGGGATAGCTTTGCGCCCTCGGCGCCATCTGCGGCAGCGTCAGCACGAAGCCGCTCAGGACAAAGAAGAGGACCACTGCGGCGCTCCCGTTTGTGAGCAACGGGATGTAGCCGATGTACCGGACGAAGTGCGGCGGGGAGGCTTCGAGCCATCCTTCGAGGAAGTGAAGCAGCAATACAGACATGGCCGCCAGACCGCGCAGCGAGTCGAGTTGTACAAGATGCGCTTGTGTCCCCTTTTGTTCGTCGCGCTGAAGCGGATGGAAGACCAGGCGACGCAGGTCCTGAGAGGTCATAGTTGCCGCTTTCGATAAGGATGATCCGAGTGTATCCGGGAAAGTGTTTAGCGGCATCCGCAGCCGCGCTTCCTGAGAGTACCTACGGGTCACATGGTCCTCAGAGCTCGTTGCAAAAGCCGGAACGAAGGCGTACCCCAGCGGCTAAAGCCGCATGGCAACTAACTCGTTTACGGCACGGCTGAAGCCGTGCCCTTAAGCAAGGCCGGGTATTGCAAGTTGTCGCTGGTTCACCGTCCGCCTTGCTCGAGGACAAGGCCGGCTGTTGCGACAAGAGCGAGAGCGGGTATTGCAAAAAACTTCTATTTCCAAGGATGAATGCGTTGGGTGGGCACACTTCCGTTTGTTCGGGGGAGACTCCTCCGTCAGGGTCGCGGAGATTTCGACGAGTGCGCTTGATCTCGGACTGATGCTGTCGTATATTCGAACTCGAGAGCAATCCAGACTTATTCAGTCGGATATTGAAGACGGGACATTTGCCCCGAACGACCCCGCACGTCTGTACGAAGGAGCACACATGCAAGAGACCCTGAGCACCCGGAAGAGCCCCTGGCTCGCACTTGGAACACTGGCGGCTTATACCGTGATGGGCGCGGCCCGGCCCGCGATGGCGTCCACGCCGAACGAGGATGGAATTGCGGCTGGCGAACCGCCGGTGACGACCAAGCCGGTCAGGCAGTTCAATATTCCCGCTGGCCCTCTGGACGCCGCGATTGCGACGTATGAGGCTCTGACTGGGCTTACGATCTCTACTTCCCTCCCCGGAAAAACCCTCGCTCCCTTCGATAGCCGTGGCGTTAGCGGACTTTACACCAATGAGGAGGCGTTGAAGCTGATCCTTGCCGGGACGGGCCTGGAAGCGACGCCGGCGGCGGAAGCGCGGTCGCTGGTCGTGGGTATTGCCCGGCACGCGGATACTGTGGATGTGAGCGCGGGCCTGCCCGACGCCGTGGCCATAACGAAGTTCACTGAGCCGCTGCTGGACACGCCGCAGACGATCGTCGCGGTGCCCAAGTTCGTGCTGGAAGACGAGGGCAACACCACGTTGCGCGATGCGCTGCGCAACGTTCCCGGCATCAGCATGGCGGCGGGCGAGTCCGGAGCGCAGGGCGACAACCTGACCATTCGCGGCTTTACGGCGCGTAACGACATCTTCCTCGATGGCATTCGCGACTTTGGCAGCTACTATCGCGACAGCTTCGATTACGAACAGGTCGAAGTGCTGGAAGGGCCAGCGGGCGTGCAGTTCGGCCGGGGATCGACGGGCGGCGTGATCAACCAGGAGAGCAAGGTTCCGCAGGCGCAGGACTTCGTCAAGGTGGGCGCGGTCTTCGGGACAGACCTTACCCGCCGAGTCACTGCTGACATCAACAAGCCGCTGCCGGATCTGGGCGATGGGACTGCGTTCCGGCTAAACGTCGTGGCTACCGAGGGTGGAGTCGCAGGGCGCCCCTATGCGGAGAACCGGCACTACGGCGTCGCGCCGTCGATCACCTTTGGGATGAACTCGAAGACGCGGTATACGGTGAGCTACTTCCACTTCACGGAGAGCGACACCCCGGACTACGGTTTGCCATGGTTCTTCAACAAGGTCGCGCCAACCAGCCGCCATAACTACTTCGGCTTCCCGGACCAGAACTATCTCCGCACGAATGACGACATCCTGACTGGAAAGCTGGACCACGACTTCGGTCCTAACGTCGCTCTTCACTCGATTGCGCGATGGGCGAACTATCCGCGGCAGGCGCAGATTACCGAGCCGCAGATCTGTTCGAATGCGTCGGTGAGTGTGCCGGTGGGAACGGTCGTGGCCAAGCTGCCTACATCGGCGATCAATACGACGCTTCCCTGCCCGTACACCCCCCAAAGCGATCCAGCGACCATCGCCGTCAACCGAAATCAGATCCAGATCAAGAGCGTCGAAGGCGATCTGTGGGAGCAGACCGAACTGACAGCGCGGTTCAAGCTGCTCGGAGTTCAGAATAGTTTTGCCGGAGGAGCCGAGGGTGGACGTGAGGTCTCGAACCCGATCCGTACCAGCTACGCCATCAATGGCATCAATACCGTTCCTTCGACGAACCTCCTGCACCCCAATCCCGCAGACTCGTTTGGCGGCATAGGCTATATCTCGACCGTGGTCCACACGACGTCGAAGAGTGGTGGCGCGTACTTCGTCGATACGGTCCACCTGGGACGATTGTTTGAGATGAGCGGCGGCGTTCGCTGGGACTACTTCGATACCGTCTTCAACTCGTACCAGCCGGTTGCTCCGCCGACGGGAGGCACGGTCAGCGCGGCGATACCACCGATCGAGCAGATCGTCAGAAAGCCGACCTACCGCGCTGCCTTCGTCTACAAGCCGACGCAGCATGGCAGCGTCTACTTCGACTACGGGACCAGCTTCAACCCGTCGGCGGAGTCGCTCTCGCTGAGCGTGGCGACCAGTCTTCTTCCGCCGGAAGAGAATGAGACCTACGAGGCGGGAGCGAAGTACAGCTTCATCCACGACCGCCTGATGGTCGATGGCGCGTGGTTCCACACGACGAAGGACAATGCCCGCGAGACCGATCCGACGAACTCGAACAACATCGTGCTGGCCGGGAACCAACTGGTGAAAGGGGCGCAGGCCAGTATCGTCGGCAAGCTGCCGCAGGGGACGGATCTGATCCTGGGCTACGCGTATCTGGATTCGGCGGTGACGTTCTCGAAGCTCTTCCCAACGTCGATCGGATTTCCGTTGGCGAACGTTCCGCGGCAGACGTTCAACTTCTTCGTGACGCATCGTCTGCCGCTGCGGATGAATGCGGGCTTCGGCGGCAACTCGCTCTCGAGCCGGACGGCCAGCTCCACGGTGCCGTATGTCCCGACGGGCTATGCCGTCAATCCCAATGGGGCCGGGTATGTCGTTACCAGCGTTGCGATGAAGGCGGTTCCGAGCTACTGGGTGTTCAACGCGATGGTCAATCGTCCGTTGACCGACCGGCTCGAGTTGCAGGCCAACGTCTATAACCTGGCGAACAAGTTCTACATTGACCAGCCACATCCGAGCCATCTGATTCCAGGCGCTGGACTGAGCGCGTTGATTGGGGTGAACTTCAAGTTCTAGATCTAGACACTGCGGCGGTCGCCTCGCTCTTCTTGTTTGTCATCCCCGAAGGGGATCTGCGTTTGTCTTTGCATGGCTGGGCTACGACCTGGTATCCCGTCGCAATCCTAAGCAACGCGAAACGCAGATTCCCTCCGGGAATGACAAAGGTTAGAGGTGGTCGCCGCCCGCGAAGCTTGCAAGCCTTTCCATGAAAAGATCCAAGCAACTGAAAGAGTTACAGAATGCTGATTACGATTCCTGATGTATTTACCGCTGAACAAGTGGCCGAGGCGCGCAAGGCGCTGGCCGAGGCGAACTGGGTGGACGGCAAGGTCACCGCCGGCTACCAGGCGCGCGAAGTGAAGAACAACATGCAGATCCCGGAGGGCAGTCCCGTTGCGGTAGCGCTGGGAGACATGGTGCTGAAGGGGCTTGCACGCTCGCCGTTGTTTATGTCCGCGGCGCTTCCGCTGAGGGTCTTCCCGCCGATGTTCAACAGCTACAGCGGCGGGCAGACCTTCGGGACGCATGTGGATACGGCGATCCGGCAGATTGCGTCGACGGGCCAGCGCATTCGCACCGACCTTTCGGCAACGCTGTTTTTGACCGCGCCTGAGGAGTACGACGGTGGGGAACTGGTCGTCGAGGATGCCTATGGAACGCACAGTGTGAAACTGCCTGCTGGCCACATGGTGTTGTATCCGGCGACGAGCCTGCACCGCGTCGAGCCGGTGACGCGCGGGGCGCGAGTATCGAGCTTCTTCTGGATCCAGAGCATGGTTCGGCAGGACATGCAGCGGACGCTGCTCTTCGATCTCGACTCATCCATTCAGCGGCTTGCGGGCGTTACGGCGCAGTCGCCTGGAGGGAATCCCGCGATTGCGCAGACGGGCGTGCAGTTGACCGGGGTGTATCACAACCTGTTGAGGCAGTGGTCGGAGATGTAGAAGCGGAGTTGTACGTTGTGCGTTCTAAGTTGTAAGTAAAAACAAAAAACTTACGAGTTACAACGCACAACGTTTCTAGGCGTCGGGGAAGAGCGGGGTGGGCTTGGGCCTGGGCTTGCGTGGGACGACCAGGGCCGGGCGCGGGCCGGGAACCCGGCGCACGGGCCTGGGCTGCGGATTGAAGCCCGGAGTGCCTTCGCTGTAGACCTCGAAGCATCCGCCGCCACGGCGCTTGGCCTCATACATCGCGGCATCGGCGCGGGAGAAGAGCTCGTCGGAGTTGGCGGCCTGGGTGGGATAGATGGCGATGCCGATGCTGCAGCTCATACGGACGTTCTCGAGACCCACGGGGCCTCCGTTGCCGATGGCGGCAGTGATCTTCGCGGCGACGCGGCGGACGTCGACCTCCTGCTGCACGTCGGGCATGACGATGATGAACTCGTCGCCACCGATGCGCAGGACGGAGTCGCTGCCGCGGACGGACTCGCGCAGGCGCTGAGCGGCGGTGACCAGGACGAGGTCGCCGGCGGCGTGGCCGAGAGAGTCGTTGACCTCCTTGAACATGTCCATATCGACGACGAAGAGGCCGACCTTGTTCTTATAGCGGATGGCGCGGTCGATGGCCTGTTGCACACGGTCGTTGAGGAGGCTGCGGTTGGGCAGGCCAGTGAGGACGTCATGCTGGGCGCGGTGCTGAGCGGCGCGCTCGAGCAGCTTGCGTTCGGTGATGTCGGCGGCGGAGATGGCGATGCCGTCTTCGAGACGGACGACTTCATGGCGGATCCAGCGCGGGATGTCGTCCTCGAGCTCCATGGGGAACTCCTGCACGACGGGCTGGCCGGACATGACGACCTGCTTGTACTCGTCGAAGAAGCCGCCGCTGCGGTTGACCGGGATGAGCGCGCACAGGTACTGGCCGATGATCTCCTCGCGGGGAAGGCCGATAAGTTTTTCACCGTTGGAGTTGAGGTAGGTGAACTCGAAGTCGATGATCTGGCCATCGCTGCCGCGGACGGATTGGAGGGTATAGAAGGCGTCGAGGCTGCTCTCGGAGGCGGCGATGAAGCGGGCTTCGTTCTGCTGGCTCTTACGCGCGGTGGCGAGGAAGTCGCGGGTGCGTCCGACGAGCGCGGCGACGATTCCGGCGCTGACCACGGCGAGGGTGGCGGAGATCATCTCGGCCTGGGCGGAGAAGTTTAGCTCCTGGCGGGACATCGCGAGCAGGCCCAGAATGCGGGTGGCGCCGGAGATGGTCATGAAGAGCGCGAAGATCAGGAAGATCCCGCGGATCTGCAGCAGTCCCTTGGACTTGCTGTACATGGAGAGGAAGGCGCCGGCGAGGATGAAGTAGCTGATGGTGAGCACCATGTCCGCGACGATGCTCAACGACCAGCCAGCCTCCGCGTGCGACGAACCGTTCGCCGCGGCATGTTGGAACCGGTGAAGCAGTAAAGCAGTAACGCAGACTGAGACCAGCCCGAGGGCCAGACCCCAGCGATTCGCTCGATTCGATAAGAAGGTCACGCGCATAGTTGGTGACGATTCACTTTGTCAAAAGTTACCATTGGTCAGATGCAAGGTAGAGATTTCAGGGAAACTATTTTCCCAGTGAACCTCCGCAGGGCCCCATCTGGAACGAGGATCTAAAACTCTAGTGTCAAACAAGACCGCATCATTACAGCCTTCTCTAGTGTGGCACACGCGAGATTTTGCAGAGCATATTCCGAATCAAGCTGGCCGCCGGATATTGATCACCGGCGCGAACAGTGGCATTGGGTATCCCACGGCGCGGGAGCTTGCACGCGCTGGGGCGCATGTTCTGCTGGGATCGCGCGACCGCGCAAAGGGCGAGGCAGCGGTGGCGCAGCTGCGCTCGGAGGTGCCCGCGGCAAGCGTGGAGTTAAGTGTCTTCGACCTCGCGTCGCTCGATTCAGTGCGGGAGTTTGCGGCGCTGGAGCTTGATCGCGGTCTGCCGCTCGATGTGCTGATCGATAATGCGGGCGTGATGGCTCCGCCAAAGCGGCTGCAGACAAAGGACGGGTTTGAGTTGCAGTTCGGGACGAATGTGCTGGGGCACTTTGCGCTGACGGGGCTACTCTTTCCTGCGATCGAAGCCGCAGTGACGATGTCGGCGGCGGTGGTGCCACAGGCTCCGCGAGTTGTTCTCGTTGCGTCGATCGCGCACAAGCGCGGCCGGATCGACTTTGAGGATCTGCAGTCGACTCGGTCTTACGTCCCAATGCGGGCTTATGCACAGACGAAGCTGGCTGACTTGATGCTGGCGTTTGAGCTTGATCGCCGGTTGAAGGCGAAGGGGTCGACGACCGAATCGATCGCGGCGCATCCTGGCGTGGCGAACACGAATCTCTTCCAGGTGGGTGAGTTCAATCCCCTGGAGAAAGCGATACGACGGATGGTGGGACCGTTGATTGGAGCGTTGCTGGGAACGGCTCTCGATGGCGCTCTGCCGACGATCTATGCGGCTGCGGCGGTTGAGGCGCAGCCGGGCGGCTACTATGGGCCGCAGGGCTTCCAGGAGATGCGGGGCGGCGATGTGGGCGTGGCGGAGGTTGCGCCGCAGGCGAAGGATGAATCTGCTGCCGCGCGGCTTTGGGAGAGATGTGAAGAGCTCACGGGCGTGACTTTTCCTTAGGCCGGATGCGCTTCGCTAGAATCTCTCCATGCTCTCCGTGCGAACGCTTCCACTCCTGTTGCTTGCTTCTACGCTTAGTGCCTCTGCACAAATGACGCCCGTGCTGCGCTCGATGATTGATGCCGCGGCAAACAAGGTGCTCGCCGACACAGGAGTTCCGAGCGCTGCGGTGGGCATCGTGATCGATGGAAAGATTGTGCTTGCGACGGCATACGGCGACGCGCGTTTGACTCCGCCGCTGAAGGCTACTGGGGCGATGGCTTATCCCATTGGATCGATCTCGAAGCAGTTTACGGCGAGCGCGGTTCTGCTGCTGCAGCAGGATGGGAAGCTGTCGCTCGACGACACGGTGAGCAAGTTCTTTCCGGAACTGACGCGGGCGAACGAGGTGACGATTCGCGAGCTGCTCTCGCATACCAGCGGCTACGAGGACTATGCGCCGCAGGACTACACGATCCCCGAATGGACGAAGCCGACGCGGCCGATCGACGTGGTGCATAAGTGGGCGGAGAAGCCGCTGGACTTCGATCCGGGGACGCAATGGCAGTACAGCAATACGAACTTCGTGCTGGCCGCGCTTATCGTGGAGAAGGCGAGCGGGATGCCGTTTGCGGAGTTTCTGAAGACGCGGGTGCTGGGGCCGGCGGGGATCAAGGATGCGTTGAACCTGAACGTCGACCAGGCGAAGGTGGAGCCGACGGGATATATGCGGAATGCTCTGGGGACGCTGCGTCCGGCGGTGTTGGAGGCTCCGGGGTGGTACTTCGGCGATGGCGACCTGGCGATGCCGGTGGCGAGCCTGCTGACTTGGGACATCACGCTAATGAATCGCAGCGTGCTCGCGCCGAAGAGCTATGACGACTTCTTCGCTGATGTGAGGCTGAAGGACGGCAAGCCGACCGGGTATGGGTTGGGCGTGGATGTGCGGGTCCGCAATGGGCATCGGGAGATTGAGCACTCGGGCGAGGTGGGAGGGTTTGTGGCGGAGAACGTCGTTCTGCCGGACGACCGGATCGCGATTGCGGTGCTGACGAACCAGGAGGCGAGCTCGGCTGCGAGCCAGATCGCGAAGGCGATTACGCCGCTGCTGATCCCGTCCCTGGCACCTGCACCAACGGCAGACGCGAGTAAGGTAGCAGCGGAGACGCAGGCAAAGACGATCCTCGCGGGGCTGGCGGCGGGCAAGATCGACCGTAGCCTCTTCACCGAGGACTGCAACTTCTACTTTTCGAAAGAAGCGATTAACGACTTCAGTTCGAGCCTCGGGCCACTCGGGCCAATTACGGAGCTGACCCAGCGGGCTAAGCAGTTGCGAGGCGGCATGACGTTTCGCGCGTTTACGGTGAAGTTCGGGGCAGACGAGAAGGAGAAGACGGTCACGCTGACGACTTATACGCAGTCGGATGGGAAGCTGGAACAGTTTCTGATAGAGCCGTAGGTAAGTGCTGCATGGTTTCACCGGGAATTTAGCGGACGGTACAGTGCAGACAGGCGAAGTATAAAGGTGATCTGATGGGGATCGAGAAGCGCGGTGCGTCGAAGGCCGTATTGCTGAGCCTTCGCGATTACGTCAAGCTTGCCGCACCGGAGCCGGAGGTGCTGAAGCTTCTGGGTGAGGACTCCGAGCGTACGCGGACGAATTCGCTGAGTGACAGGCAGATTAATGCAGTGATCAAGTCGACGCGGGAGAGATCATTGTCCCGAAAGTGATCGGCTAGCTTTTACTTGCATGGATTCCAGATTCCGAATCCTTCCTGCTCAGCGGCAATCAGTAGTGCGTGATCAGAAGCGACGAAGCGCATCTCCGGAGCAGACATCAGACTGCGAACAACGACGGCGCTGGCTAGCTGTACAGCGTCCAGAGTCCGCAAATTATGTTTATCGATCAAGCCGTTCGCTGCGTCTAGCACAGGCGGATTCACCGGCTGCTCGATCAGACGCCTAATCTCAGCGGTGATTGAAGCGAATGCAAAGTTGGCTTCGTCCGGGACGATCCTCCCTTCATTCCGAAGCCTACAAATCGCGGATCGAGCTTCGGTCTGAGCTATGGCGGAGACGACCATGTTTCGGTTGTCTTCCGCAAGCCAGAATTGCAGCATCCTCTCACTGCCCGACTCCTGTATGAGGAGTTTGAGAAATGCGCTGGTGTCGATGAAATGAAGGATCTAGAACCTCTCCCGGTCGGCTATGACGATCTCCGAGGCGGATGGGCCGTCTCCCCGCAACTTGAGGGGCTGGAACCTAGGGCGCGACTCTTCTCTGATAGTCGTAGTCATGGGCACAGGTGCATACTCTGAGTCAGCGCGTTCTGCGCCAACTTCCGCGCCCTCATCTCCATAAGGCCAGCAGCCCTGATCTACCAATGTCCGCCTAAGATCCCGATATAGAGTCTTGTGATATCTCACGGAATCAGGATTATTTGTTACGGTGGTGTGCAGGTCGTTCGGTCCAGTCATGTGGATCTGAATCCACCTGCCTTGCTTCTTCGCCCACAGACCCAGGCCAATTACAACTGCGTTTCCGTTGCCCTGCTGAAAGGTTCGCACATCGCCGGGACTCATCATCGCAACCTCCGCTGTTTTAGTCTATCGCTCGCGTAACCCGCGAGCGATAGACCTCGACGGGCAATCTTACGACGACGCTGCCAGTTGCCGAAGCACATACTGGAGGATGCCGCCGTGCTGGTAATAGAGGATCTCCTGCGGGGTGTCGATGCGCACCGTCACCGGGAAGACGACCGTGTGGCCGGTGTCGGATTCGGCCGTGACGGTGATGTTCTTTCCGTTGGGGAACTTGCCGTCGAGCATGGAGGCTAGTTCGCCCGGTTCGGCTCCCACGGAGTAGAGCTCCTGGCCGGAGAGGCCGAGGGATTCGGCGGACTCGCCGGGCTCAAACTGCAGCGGAAGGATGCCCATGCCGACGAGGTTCGAGCGGTGGATGCGCTCGTAGCTTTCGGCGATGACAAATCTAATTCCAAGAAGCCGCGGGCCCTTGGCGGCCCAGTCGCGGGAGGAGCCGGAGCCGTACTCCTTGCCAGCGAGGATGGCGAGGGGGATGGTGCGCTTGGCGTACTCGACGCTGGCGTCGTAGATGGACATGGGGACGTCGTCGGGGAAGAGCCGCGTGACACCGCCCTCGGTGCCGGGGGCGAGCTTGTTGCGGAGACGGACATTCGCGAACGTACCGCGCACCATGACTTCGTGGTTGCCGCGACGGCTTCCGTAGCTGTTGAAGTCAGCGGGTTTCACGCCGTGTTCGGTGAGGTACTTGCCGGCGGGGCCGTTCAGCTTGATGGAGCCGGCGGGGGAGATGTGGTCGGTGGTGACAGAGTCTCCCAGCACCGCTAAGATGCGGGCGGCGTGGATGTCCTGGACCGGCGCGGGCTTGGCGGGCATGCCGTCGAAGTACGGGGCCTTGCGGATGTACGTGGAGTCGGGCTCCCAGCCGTAGGTCTCGCCGGAGGGGAACTTGAGGTTCTGCCAGTTCTGGTCGCCGTCTGAGACGGTGGAGTACTGGTGGCGGAACATGGCTGAATCAATCGACGATGCGACGGTCTCCGCAACCTCGGCCTGGGTGGGCCAGATGTCTTTGAGGAAGACGGGAGAGCCGTCCTTGTCGCGGCCGAGCGGGTCGGTGTCGAAGTTGTGGCCGATGTGTCCGGCGAGGGCGTAGGCGACGACCAGCGGCGGGCTCATCAGGTAGTTGGCGCGGACCTCGGGCGAGATGCGGCCCTCGAAGTTGCGATTTCCGGAGAGGACGGAGACGGCGACCAGGCCGTGGTCTTCGATGGCCTTCGAGACGTCGGTGGGCAGCGGGCCGGAGTTGCCGATGCAGGTGGTGCAGCCGTAGCCGACGACCTGGAAGCGGAGCTCGTCGAGATACTGCATGAGGCCCGATTTGACGTAGTAGTCGGTGACGACGCGGGAGCCGGGAGCGAGCGAGCTCTTGACCCATGGCGGCGTGCGCAGGCCCTTCTCGACGGCCTTCTTGGCGAGCAGGCCGGCGGCCATCATGACGTAGGGGTTTGAGGTGTTGGTGCAGGAGGTGATGGCGGCGATGACGATGCTGCCGTGGTCGAGGTAGGGGTCGGGATCGACGCCGAAGCGTTCGGCGATGCTGGTGGGGGCGACTTTGAGGGCATCGACGGGAAGGGTTTCGACGGCTACCGAGTCGCCGCCTTCGGGCGCGGGTGAGGCTGCGCCCTTGCCGCTGGTGATGTCGCCGCGCAGGCTGGCGGTGCCGCCTTCGCCCTCCCAGCGGAGCATCTGGCGGGCGGCGGACTTGTTGCCGGCGGGGCCAAGGAGAGCGGGAAGCTGCTGCTGGAAGCTGGCGGCAGCGCCTGATAGAAGCACGCGATCTTGTGGGCGCTTGGGGCCGGCTACGCTGGGTTCTACGGTGCTGAGGTCGAGCGAGAGCGTGGCGGAGTACTCGGCCTCTGGGGCGTCGGGAGTGTGGAAGAGTCCTTGTGCTTTGCAGTAGGCCTCAACCAGGGCGATGTGTTCCTCGCTGCGTCCGGTAAGGCGGAGGTAGCGGAGGGTTTCGGCGTCGACGGGGAAGATGCCGCAGGTCGCGCCGTACTCGGGTGCCATGTTGGCGATGGTGGCGCGGTCTGCGAGCGGAAGCTCGGAGATGCCGGGGCCGTAGAACTCGACGAACTTGCCGACGACGCCGTGTTTGCGGAGGGCCTCGGTCACGGTGAGGACGAGGTCGGTGGCGGTGGTGCCTTCCTTGAGCTTGCCGGTGAGGCGGAAGCCGACGACCTGCGGCAGCAGCATGGAGACGGGCTGGCCGAGCATGGCAGCCTCGGCCTCGATGCCGCCGACGCCCCAGCCGAGGACGCCGAGACCGTTGACCATGGTGGTGTGGGAGTCTGTGCCGACGAGGGTGTCGGGGTAGGCATAGACCTTGCCTTCGGCGTCGGGCGCGGTGGTGAAGACGACGCGGGCGAGGTACTCGAGGTTGACCTGGTGGCAGATGCCCATGCCCGGAGGCACAGCGGAGAAGTTGTTGAAGGCGGTCTGGCCCCACTTGAGGAAGGCGTAGCGCTCGCGGTTGCGCTGGAACTCTAGCGCCGCGTTCAAGTCGTAGGCGTGGAGGGTCCCGAACTCGTCGACCTGGACGGAGTGGTCGATGACGAGCTCCGCGGGCTGGAGCGGGTTGATCTTTTCGGGGTCGCCGCCGAGAGCCTTCATGGCGTCGCGCATGGCGGCGAGGTCGACGATGGCGGGGACGCCGGTGAAGTCCTGCATGAGGACGCGGGCGGGCATGTAGGCGATCTCGCGGGAGGGCTCGGCTTTGGGGTCCCAGGCGGCGAGGAATTGGATATCGTCTGCGGTGACCGTCCGACTGTCTTCGCAGCGGAGGAGGTTCTCAAGCAGGATGCGAAGCGAGAAGGGCAGGCGAGCGAGCGAGACGCCCTGCGATTCGAGCGCGGGAAGGCTGAAGTAGTGAACGGTGCTTGCACCGGAGGTGAGGGTAGCGGCACTCTGGAAGGAGTTCGGATGAGGCTGAGACATTGCGAGTTTCTCCTGAACTTCTGCGCTCTCAATTATGAGCGGGAATGATGAAGTTGGGTGGGCGGCCCCAGGGCGAGTAAGGGAGGGGCTGAATTTGAGGGTGCGATGGATTCGGATGGATTCGTCCGCTGCAGCAGAATGTCTGCGGGGCGCAGGTCAGCGACCGCGGTCAGGGCGACCGTGGCGAAACCGTTTGATTCGAATCGTTCCGTTCATTCCACTCTCGCTCCCCAACAGCATAACTCCACCTGCGACCGTGGCGAAAGTGATCTCCTGACTGAAATGAGGGGGGAACGCCTGCAGAACTCTTTACCCGGGGCCGGGTTCCTCTGTTCGGCGAGATGACGGAAAATTCAACGGATTGTCTCGCCGTGGGTGTACTCCTGTGCATCTCACTGCAATACGTAGGGAGAAAGAGAGAACGATGCATATTTCGAAGTTTTTAGATCCCCAGGTACCTTCTGGCCCGTCAAGATTGCCCCGGCTTGCGCTATACGCGACGCTTGGCGCAGCGTTGGCTACCATGACCTTCGCAGGATGCAAGAGCGCAGACACTACGAACCCTGCCGATGGCACGACGGCGAGCGATCCCAACGCTCCGGACCCGACCCAGGCAAATATGGCGCCTGCGGATACGACGTCCACGCAGGGACCGACGCAGGTTGCGGGCTATTCGCAGGAGGCGCAGCCCACGCAGCAGAGCTACAGCAATGCGGCTCCTGCCCCGATCGAGCGTCGCGCGCCATCAAACAGCGGCGACCAGGGGTACTCCGATCAGGGCTATTCGGACCAGGACGCCGACGCCGGATACGATGCTACGCTTAGCGACATCCAGGCACCGCAGCCGCCACCTCCGCTACCTGAGTACGCGCAGCCCCCAGCACCCGATCCGAACTACATCTGGACGCCCGGCTATTGGAGCTACACGCCGCAGGGCTACTACTGGGTCCCCGGCGCGTGGGTCGAGGCACCTTACACGGGTGCGCTCTGGACTCCCGGCTACTGGGGCGGATACGGCAGTGGATACCGCTTCCATCATGGCTTCTGGGCCGCGCATATCGGCTTCTATGGCGGCATCAACTATGGCTTCGGGTATGTTGGTGTCGGCTACCAGGGCGGTTATTGGAATGGTCCGCACTTCTTCTACAACCGGTACGCCAACAACATCAACATCAATATCAATCCTGGGTTTCGGCAAGCGGTCTACCAGCACAATGTGATCGTCAATAACACGGTCATTAACAATCGCGTGGTGAACAACACAACCTACAACAACACGACGATCAACAACACGCGGATCAACAACGTCAGCTATAACGGCGGCCGTGGCGGCATCGCGGTACAGCCCCGTCCGGCGGAGCTGGCTGTACTGCACGAGCAGCGCGTTCCCCCCATGCAGGCGCAGGTTCAGCAGGCGCGGGCGGCGGCGGCCAACCCGCAGCAGTTCTACGCGCACAACCAGGGTCGTCCGGCGGAAGTAGCTGCTCCTCGTCCGCTGGTAGCCGACCGCGGCATCGCGCCGCCTCCGCATACCACTGCGGAGATCAACCGCTCAGCGCCGGTTCAAGAGCAACAGCGCCAGCAGGCGGAGCAGTTTCGTTCGCAGCAGGCGGCGAGACCGGCCGCAGCTCCAACGGCGCAGCCAGGCCGTCCGGCGCAAGCTGCAAGGCCGGAGCAGCAGACTCGACCGGTCGCTCAAGCCGGCCGTCCGAACCAGCCTGAGGCGCGTCCCGCTCCCCAGCAGCAGGTTCGACCCCAGCAGCCCGAAGCACGTCCGGCTCCTCAGACACGCCCACAGCCCGCGGCTCGTCCGGCCCCGCAGCCTGCGGCTCGCCCCGCCCCGCAGCCTGCGGCTCGCCCCGCCCCGCAAGCTCGCCCGGAGCAGCAGGCTCGTCCTGCTCCCCAGGCGCGTCCGGAGCCGCAGCCCAGGCCGCAACCGGCAGCTCGTCCCCAGCCTCATCCTCAGCCGCAGCAGCATCCTGCGCCTCAATCCCACCCGGAGCCGCATAACGAGCCACACGGCCACCAGTAGCAAGTTTTCCTCCTGAAATAGCTGGAACAGGACACCCACGTCCCGTTCCAGCTATTTTTTTCGCAATTTGGGCCAGATTGCAGACGTTAAGCATCCAAATGCTTAGCAGTAAGGTGCGTCATGGCAATTCGCGGATACGGAGTGTCGTTTCGGTTGGCAGGCTTGCTGACGTTGGCCTCGGTGGTAGCGTTGCCGGGACTGAGCCAGACGGCTTCTCCTGCACCCGTGGCCGCGCAGTCGGGTCAAGGTACAACCCAGCCAGCATCTACGAGCACGCAGGCCGATGGCAGCTCACCGGCTCCGAGCCGGCGATCCAGCCGCAGAGCTCGACGGCGCTACGTCAATCCATCGACCGCGGCGCAGACACCGGCAACCCCTCAGACAGTAGCGCCCGATGCCGCACAGCGAACCCGTGATGCTCAGATCCTGGCGGCGCAAAAGGCGCAGTCAGCGGAGATTGCGCGGCAGAACGCGATCACGACTGGAAATGTGGTGAAGGAGCGTGAGGCGCAACAAGCAGAGCCCCGGATCCAGGATGCTCCAGGGCCAGGATCTCAGCCGCTTGCGGGCGATCCAGCTATTCAGCCGACGCAGAGTGGTGAGCCACCGCGGATTCAGGATGCTCCGGGTCCGGCGCAGACGCTTCCCAAGGCTCCGCCAGCCCAGCCGGCTCCGCAACCGGAACAGACCGCTCCTCCAAGCTAGGCTTGAAGATAAAACCGAGATGACGAATCTCTTCCCCAACGCGCTCTAGCGTCCGGTCTGCTGGTAGCGAATCGCCTGCTTGATCTCGTTAATGCGGTTCAACTGCGACTGGATATAGAGGCCGCCGAAGAAGAAGGTGAGCACTCCGCTCATACGGAAGCCAATGGGTTCGACGGTGTTGAAGTGCTCCTCGAGCGAGCGCTTCATATCGAATCGCGCCAGCAACTTAAAGATCCATGCCGCAATCCCGACCAAGTACATGAGTCCAGCGTGGGATTGGTGCGGGTGAAAGCCCGTGTCGCCGGCCATGATATGCCGTACCTGCTCCAGGACCGAGGGAAGATACAGGAAGGTGTAGAAGAACCCCAGGATGTACCCCGCGGCGTAGTAAATCACGGCCTTGCTGTTCTGCTGGACACGCTTCATCCACGAGGCAAAGATGAGGTTCCACACCATCTGGAACAGCTTGGCCGTGAGCAAGTCGAAGAGGAGCACCAGGCCCCAGTGAAGATTCGGCGGGTCGGGGAATTGGGCTGTGGGAGCGTAGACCGGCTGCGGCGCGTAGGCCGTTTGATACGTGGGATCGGCGACCGGTTCGGGCGGAGCAACGGGGGGAATGCCCGACGGGTTCAGGATCGCGGAGACTGGAACCCACTCCAGCATCTCATCGCCCCTGGCCATGTCGCTGAGCAGAATGTGGCCGGACTCTACGTAGCGCTTCAGGTCGGCGAGGGTGTAAGGGCCGTAGGTCTGTCCGCCGCGGCTGATCTGGTAAACCATGAACGCTCCTTGAATATTCTGGGAAGGATCCTGTGTACACGGAAAGTCCGTGGGTAACTTGTTTTTCTCGTGGCAGTCAACCCGATGAGAACACGGCTGTCGCGATCCGCACAACTGCCATTGAAACGGCAAAGCGGCTACACTCTTATTCCTATGGATATCGCCTCGCTCAATGAGAACTTTGGAATTCCTGGCGTGCTCGTGTTTGAAGAACATGGCGAGCTGACCCGGGCCGTGATCACGACACCCTCCGCCTCGGCCAGCGTGTATCTGCAGGGCGGCCATGTGGCGGAGTGGCAACCTGCCGGGACGAACCCGGTGCTGTTTACCAGCGGCAACTCCGCGTACAAGAAGGGCAAGGCGATCCGCGGCGGCATTCCGGTGATCTTTCCGTGGTTTGGAGACCGGCATGACGGGCAGGCGGGACCCGCGCATGGCTTCGCGCGCACGGAGGAGTGGGAGTTCGGCTTCGCGGCGCTGGCTGGCGACGATCTGCATATGAGCCTGCTGCTGACTCCGAATGAGACATCGCGCAAGCTGGGGTTCGACCACTTCCGCGTGGTGTATCACCTGGTGATCGGGAAGGAACTGCACCTGAAGCTTTCGGTGGTGAGCGACGCCGAGACTCCGCTGGTCTACGAAGAGGCATTCCACACGTACTTTGCGGTGGCCGATGTGCGCGACGTCTCGGTGACCGGGCTGCACAACGTCGAGTATCTGGACAAGCGCGATGGCGGGGCGAAGAAGACGCAGGTGGAAGATCCGCTGGTGCTGACGCGCGATACCGACCGCGTCTATCTGGACACGCAGAGTACATGCGTGATCGACGACAAGGGCAACAAGCGGAAGATCAATGTGGCGAAGACGAACTCGTCGACGACGATCGTTTGGAACCCCTGGACCGAGCTGACGGCGAAGATGGCCGATATGGAGCCGGGAGGCTGGGAGGGGATGATCTGCATCGAGAGCGCGAATGCTGCCGATGCCAGCATCACCCTGGCGCACGGAGAGGTTCACCACATGGGGTGCGTCATCTCGGTTGATCTCGACTGATGCTGATACTGGCTTCTGCATCGCCGCGCCGCAAAGACCTGCTGGAACAGATTGGCCTGACGTTTGAGGTGGAGACGGCGGACATCGACGAGACACCGCATATCGCGGAAGATCCGACGGCCTATGTGAGGCGGCTCGCCGAGCATAAGGCGGCTGCTGTTTTCGCTCGTCAGGCGAATCGTTCGCGGCTAGTGGTGCTCGGTGCGGACACGACGGTCGTTGCTCGCGGCCAGATACTAGGGAAACCCGTAGATGAGGCCGATGCTGCGCGGATGCTTCGCCTGCTGGCGGGCGCGACGCACCAGGTGATCACAGGCGTCGCGCTTATCACCGCGTTCGCCCCGCCGATGGTGGCGGCAGAGGTGACCGAAGTAGAGTTCAGTTCGCTGACGGAAGCGCAGATTGCGGCGTATGTCTCGACCGGAGAGCCGATGGGCAAGGCCGGGGCGTATGCGATTCAGGGACGCGCGGCGAAGTTCATTCCCAGGATCTCCGGGGACTACTCGAACGTGGTCGGGCTGCCGTTGGCGCGGGTCACGGCGATGCTGGCGGAGTTGCAACGGTAAGCGAAGCTGGTGGTGTGCGTCATCCCAGCCGCCTACGTCCCACCCATCCTCGCAAAAGACGCGAGTATGGATGGGGCACCCGAACTGTTTGGGCCGGTCAGGAGCCCTGAAACACTACCCTATGTTGTGGCGACCATCGCTGCGAGTAGCGCTGTTCGTGGCGTGAGGTGTTCGATCACGATGGACTCGTGGGCGGCATGTGCGCCGTCGCCGACTGCGCCCATGCCGTCGAGCGTGGGGACGCCGAGGGCGGAGGTGAAGTTGCCGTCGGAGCCGCCGCCGGTTGAGGCCTCGTCGAGGGTGAAGCCGAGTTCGGCGGCCAGTCGCTTCGCCTGTTTGAAGAGGGCGACCGTGCCGGGCGTGCGCTCCATGGGTGGGCGGTTGATGCCGCCTTCGACGGTGAGACGGCAGGCCTTGTCGGTCACTTTCAGGCTACGGAAGAGGCGGTCTACGCGCGCGCCGTCGCTGGCTTTCGCAATGCGGACGTCGACTTCGGCGAAGGCTTCGGCGGCGATCACGTTCGAGCGGGTCCCGCCACCGATGACGCCGCAGTTCACGGTGCGTTTGCGCGTGGGGTCGGTGAAGCCGGAGACGGTCTCGACGAGGCGGGCGATCTCGCGGATGGCGGAGTGGCCGCGGTCGAAGTCGACGCCGCTGTGGGAGGCGACGCCGGTGACGTGGAGGCGGTACTCGCCGACACCTTTGCGGGCGGTCTTGTAGGCGAGGCCCTGGGCGGGTTCAAGGACGAAGACGGCTGCCGACTCGCCTGCCAGGCGTTCGGTGATGGGGCGCGAGACCGTGCTGCCGACCTCTTCGTCGCTGTTGAGGAGGAGGATGACGGGGCGGATGAGGGCGTCGGACTCTTGCAGGCATCGGAGCGCAGTCAGCGCCATCATGACGCCAGCCTTCATGTCGAGGACGCCGGGGCCCCAAAACCTGCCGTCCGCTTCGCGCCAGGGCATTGTCTTCAGAGTGCCCATAGGCCAAACGGTGTCGAGGTGGCCGAGCAGCAGCAGGGGCTTCTGTTTGGAACGCGAGGGGCCGAAGCGGAGCTCGAGGACGTGGCCGAAGTGCTTCTGTTTGTGTATCTTTGCCCTCGCACCGAGGGCTTTGGCCAACTCGGCCACGAAGTCGTTGGCGCGATTTACGCCTGCGGGATTGTCGCTCGGGGACTCGATCTCAACCAGCGACCGGAGGTTTTTTGTGAGCCAGATTTCGTCTTCCGCGATGGCAGAGGCGAGTGTCCGAAGTTTAAGGTGAGCCTTCTTCATGACCGCATCGTATAGCAGGCACGCACGTTAGTAACAGCGAGTAACGCCGGTAAATGGCTCATTCCAGCAGCAGAGTGTGGCTTTTCTGACACAGGTAGACATGGAATAAAAATTCTAGAATTAGAAGGTTGTTATTCGAGGGACTATCGCGCGTGGCGATCGAAGCTCACTTTGAGCACACAATCCGTTCCGAGATTGCCTTTGAAGGAATAGGACTCCACAGCGGAGCCCCAGTCTCGATGAAACTGATCCCGGCACCTGCCGGTTCAGGCATCGTCTTTAGACGCACCGATCTGGACAACTTCGAGATTCCTGCCACGGGCCGCAACGTCGCGAAGGTGAGTTATGCGACCAGCTTGATGCGACAGAGCGTGCTGATCTCAACCACCGAACATCTTCTTTCCGCTCTTATCGGCTACGGCGTCGATAACGTGATTGTGCAAATCGATAATCTTGAGGTGCCCATCCTGGATGGGAGCGCTCTGCCCTACGTACGGGCGTTTCAGACGGTTGGGCTGAAACAGCAGCGGCGCAAGCGGGAGTACATCCGCATCCTCAAGGACGTTGAGGTGGAAGACGGCAGCAAATTTATCGGGGTCTATCCCGGCTCCGGCTACTCCATCGAGTACCGCATCGACTTTCCCGATCCCATCGGCTTCGGAACCTTCTCTGGCGATCTTGAAAGCGGTGTCTACGCCGACCTGATCGCTCCGGCCCGTACCTTCGGCTGGAAGGAAGACGAGCCGATGTTGCGGAACATGGGGTTGATCCGCGGGGCGTCCGAGGCCTGCGCGATCATTCTTACGCGCAAGGGAATCGAGAACGGCCCGTTGCGGTTTGCGGATGAGTTCGTCCGGCACAAGGTGCTGGACCTGATCGGCGACCTGGCGCTGGCGGGCAAGCGGATCCAGGGCAGGGTCGTCGCCGAGCGGGCGGGACACGCGATGCATACGGCGCTGGTGAAGAAGCTGATGGCAGACCGGTCGGCGTGGGAGCTTGCGTATGGCTATGTCGAGCCTGTCGCTGAAAAGGCCCATGCACAGGCAGCGCTCGTCTCCGCGATTGCCTAAAGGTGATTCGAAGTTTGAACGTCGCTGCAATCGCTCTTGGATCGAACCTCGACTCGCCGGTCGGGGACCGCGCTGCTAATCTTCGACTCGCGATTCACCATCTCGTGGACCTTGGCAACGTCACCGCTGTATCGAGCTTCTATGACACGGCACCGGTCGGCTACCTTGAGCAGCCACGTTTCCTGAATGCTGCTGTCCTGCTCGAGACGGAACTTACGCCGCTTGATCTTCTGGAGCGACTACTGGCGATCGAGAAGACGATGGGCCGGGATCGTTCTGCGACTGTGGCGAAGGGGCCGAGGGTGATCGACCTGGACCTGTTGCTGTTCGGCAGGACCATCATGCGGACGGAGACTCTGATCCTTCCTCATCATGCCATGTGGGAGCGTCGATTCGTTCTCGAGCCGCTTGCTGAGATCGCGCCGGGAATGATCGACCCTGTCACAGGGCGAATGGTCGACGAGATACTTCGCGGCCTCAAGGACAGCTAGCGACCGGGCCAATACGACCGCGGCCAATACGACCGGGCCATTACGGCCGCGGCCATAGGGTATAGTCGTTGCCATTCAAGATGGAGACATGCCCGTGACATTGAGATTCCTGCGTCCTCCGGTACACCTCGCTCTGCTGGCCGCCATGGTGCTGCTCGTTTCATCGTGCAGCAGTAGCAGAGCCCCGCGCGAATACCCTGCTGGAACTCCGCAGCAGAAGGCGAACGAAGGCTCGCCTAAGAAGGCGCCGCCCGTTGAGAGTTCGAAGCACGATCACTATGAATACACTCCAGGCCATCCGGCTGTGTCTGGCGACACTCAGCCGACAGAGGACGAACAGATCGAGCAGAGCCTGCGGAATCTGAAGCAGGGAAAGCTTGCCTATGAGACGCCGGCGAAGATGGAGATGGGCGATTCGCAGACGGTGACCGCCCGTATTGGATCGGAGCAGGTAGACAACGGAGCGCTTACGCAGGGGCTGGGCCAGAATGGAGGGACGGTGAACACCGTCGGCACGCCCATCTCGGTCACCATGAAGATGACGCTGAAGAGCGCCGACTTCGATATCACGCCGCTTAGCTCCGAGGAGCAGTTGGTGGGAGGAACGAAGCCGACCGAGTGGGAGTGGACGGTGTCGCCGAAGCACTCAGGCACGTTGCGGCTGCATCTCGACGCAGCGGTCGAGCTTAACAATGTTTCGCGTGACTTCACCACGGTCGATCGCGAGATCGCGGTATCGGTGGATCCGGTGGGAGCGGTCGAGGGCTTTGTACAGAACAACTGGCAGTGGATTTTGTCGACGCTTGCGGCTGGCATCGGGCTGGCGTGGAAGTTCTTTGGTGCGAAGAAGAAGGAGTCGGCTGGCGCGGCTTGATCAGGTAAGGCGCTTCAGGTCCTTCTTCGCTAGATCCAGTGATCCGTCCATCTGTACCGCCGTTTGCAGCTCGCGGATTGCGTCGGACTTCCGACCCTGCTTTTCAAGGATGAGGCCGAGGCGCCAGTGGGCTCCCGCGTGGGACGGTGCCTGCCCCTCCGGCGGCTGGGTGAGGTAGTCGCGAAGCATCGTCTCGGCGAGGGGAAGCTGGGCGGTTGCATTGCTGGTGAGGATCGCTACGGCGGCGCGGTACTGTGGTGTTCGGTCGTCGGGAACTCTTGTGCGCGCCTGCTTGATGCTCGTGTCCAGTTCAGCCCAGCGCCCGGTCTTCGCGTAAAGAGTGGCAAGAGAGCTCCAGGCGCTAACGCGTGCGGGGTCGATGGCGATGGCGCGCTTTGCTTCTGTCTCAGCGTCGCTGAAGTGCGCGGAGTCTTCGAGGCATGCAGCCGCAAGGGCGGCGCGGGCTTCGTAGTCGTCGGGCCTTGCTGCAACTGCCGTGCGCCAGATTGCGATCACGGCAGCGTTGCGACGTGGAAGGTTGGCGTCGTCGTTAAGGAAGTCCGCGCGCGCGGTGGCAGCGCGGAAGGGCGAGATGGCGTTGAGCCTGTCGGCCGTCTGCCGGGCCTTGTTCTTGTCGCCGCCCACCATGCCTGGGGCGTTCCAGTAGAACTGGGCTAGGTCCTGAAGCGCATCGACGTCGTTGGGGTCGAGTTCCAGCGTCTTGTCGACCTCCTTGCGGAAGCGGTGAATTAGCGAGATCTTCTCGAAGGTGCTGGCGTTGCTGGCGATCACCTTTGCGCCGATCGCGTCGGCGAGATGGGCGTGGGCTTCGGCGCTGCGCGGGTCGGCGGCGACGGCCTTTTCACTGTTGGCGATGGCGGAGTCCAGCCGGTTGAAGGCCCAGTCCACGATGGAGAGATCGCTGAGATAGTGCGCATCGTTCGGCGTCCGGGCCAGCGCTGCGCGGATGACCGCTTCGGCGCGGCGATAGTGCCCTTCTGCGAGGAGCTTATCGGCGGGCGGTACGCCAACGGTCTGTGCGGGAGCGGCTGCTCCGATACTGATCGAAAGAAGCAGCAGGAGTCTGCTTTCGAAGATGCGCATTCTGGTAGGACTCCCGAGGGGTGCGGTTCGTTCTTGCTACAGAAAAGAATGCTAGACCATCCGCATTACTGTCGAAATACATCCGTGGCACGCCCTTGCAGATTGTGATCGATGACGCATCGAAAGTGGGCCGCCAGCGTTGTTGACGACACGGAGTTGACCCAATTTAGAGCGGTTGCGCTCTGCTAGACTTTGCGTCATGCGAAATCTGTGCCTCTCCGTGTTGTCGCGTCCCGCTTTGCGCCTTGTGCCACCGGCCTTGTTGCTCTCTTTTGTGTTGCCCTTCGCGTCCGGTGCGCAGACGGCGAAGCACAACATGACGCCGGATGACCTGGCGAAGTTTGTGCGTGTGAGCGCCCCTGTGCTGTCGCCGGACGGCAAGCTGATCGCCTATACGGTCTCGCGCATCAACACCGAGGAAGACAAGCGCACGAACGAGCTATGGATGATCGGCTACGACGGCCAGAACGACGTGCAGCTCACTTACGGTAAGGACTCCGCCGGCAACCCGCAGTGGAGCCCCGATGGCCGCTATCTTTCCTTCACCAGCTCTCGCGAGGGCAAAGCGAAGGGATCGCAGGTGTGGCTGCTCGACCGGCGCGGCGGCGAGGCGCGGCAGTTGACCGAGGTGAAGGAAGAGCTCGGCGGATATAGCTGGTCGCCGGACTCGAAGACGCTGCTGTTGAGCCTGCGCGTGAAGGACGAGCCTGAGCCGGAGAAGGGCGGAAAGCCGGTTCCGCCGAAGCCGATCGTGCTGGACCGGTTCCACTTCAAGCAGGATGTCGAGGGCTATCTGACGGAGAAGAAGGAGCACCTCTATCTCTTCGATTTGGAGTCGAAGAAGCTTTTGAAGCTGATCGGGCCGCTGCCTGAAAAAGACAAGCCAATCGATGAGAGATACGAGGAGTCGCAGGCGCAGTGGTCGCCCGATGGTAAGCAGATCGCGTTCGTCAGCAACCAGAGCGTTCCCGATCCTGACCGCACGGTGAACAGCGATGTCTTCGTCGTCGACGCGAAGGCGGGGTCTACTCCGCGCAAGCTGACGACGTTTGCTGGTACCGATGAGGGGCCACTGTCGTGGTCGCCTGATGGCACCATGATCGCGTACCGGCAAGGGACCGGAGAGAAGTATTCGATCTACGAGATGCCGCAACTTGCGACCGTTGAGGTTGCGACGGGCAAGGTAGGGCTGGTGGCGAAGTCGCTGGATAACTGGACCAGCGGACCGGTCTTCGCGGCCGATGGCAAGTCGATTCTCACTACAGTTCAGGATGACCGGCTCAACTATCCTGCGGAGGTCTCGCTTAGCGGCACCGTGAAGCGGCTGGTGAGCGAGTCTGGATCAGCTAGTGGGCTTACGCAGAAGGCGGGCCACGTCGCGCTGCTGTGGACGACCGACTCTTCCAGTCCCGAGATCTATTCGCTCGAAGGTGGCACGCTGCACAAGCTCACGTCGCATAACGACGAGGCCGTCGCGTCGCTCAACCTTGCGTCGACGGAAGAACTTTCGGCGAAGACTTCGGATGGCAATGACGTGCATAGCCTGCTGACGATGCCGGTCGGTTATAAGGCGGGAACCAAGGTGCCCATGCTGCTGTTCATCCACGGCGGCCCGACGGGACAGGATGCGCATGAGTTCGACCCATACCGGCAGATCTTTGCGGGGCATGGCTACGCGGTGCTGAACGTGAACTACCGTGGCAGCACGGGCCGGGGCCATGCGTACAGCTATGCCATCAATGCCGACTGGGGGCATAAGGAGGTCATCGACCTGATGGCGTCTGTCGATGCGGCGATTGCGACAGGGAGGATCGATGCCGACAAGCTGGTCGTCGGCGGATGGAGCTACGGCGGCATTCTGACGGACTACTCCATCGCCAGCACGAACCGCTTCAAGGCGGCGTCAAGCGGCGCGGGCATGGGCAATCTGATCGTGCTCTACGGCATTGATGAGTACATCCTGCAGTACGAGAACGAGATTGGGCCGCCGTGGAAGAATACCGATCTGTACCTGAAGCTCTCGTATCCCTTCTTCCATGCGGACCGCATCAAGACGCCTACGCTGTTCATGGGCGGCGACAAGGACTTCAACGTGCCGCTGGAGGGCGGGGAGCAGATGTACCAGGCGCTGAAGAGCGTCGGGACACCTGCGGAGTTGATCGTCTATCCCGGAGAGTTCCACGGTTTCCAGCGGCCCAGCTTCGTGAAAGATCGATTTGTAAGGTGGATGGGATGGTACGACAAGTACCTTGGGATTGCGCCGGCTCCGGCCGCACCCGTCGCTGCTGCGAAGTAATAAGCCAGAGATCAAGAAAGCCGGAGAGACGCAATCCCTCGCGTCGCTCCGGCTTTTCTGCGGGTGCAGAGATTTAGTGAATGGTTGAGGCGACGATCGCCGAAGCGATGACGCCTGTCGCGACGGCTGCCAGAACATAGTTACCATCCACCTCGCGCCACTCGTAGCCACGGGGCGGAGCGTTCAGATGGTAGGCGCGGTAGTCGATGCGTTGGCCTCGGTTCCAGTCTTCCTGCTTCATGTGATAGCCCTTGCGCCACTCGTCGTGCCGGACGTAGGGGTGGTTTTCGTGGTGGTCGTCGTGGTGATCCTGAGCGTAGAGCGCGCCGCCAGTGAGGCTGGAGGCAACGATGGCGATTGCAAGAACCTTGCGAATGGTGTGCATAAACCCTCTCGCAAATTCTGATGCGGCACGATGTGCGGGCGTTGTTTGCCCCTATCGCAGGCTTTCGTTGAGCACGTCCGTGCCTTCGCGATGCGTCGTTGCAATGGCGCGGCGGGGTGTTGCCATCTGCGGCATGTACTTCTTGTAGACGCTGATGTGGAAGCAGGATTGTTGGAACTCCTCTTCCACGTCGAGCTTGCCCTGCTGCACCAGCGGCAGGAGATAGCCGCGCATCCAGGCGATCTCCGCCATGGTGAGACCCTTCTTGCCGATGTCGATGGCCTGGCCGGTGAGGTGCGGCGATGCAGTATCACCCTGTGCGGGCGCGGCGTTGCCGTTGATGTGGATGAGGTGTTGCTGGAAGTCGACGGTGCGGACGGCGGAGGTGAGCTGCAGCGGGGTCTGGAAGCGGGCGTAGTGTTGCCGCGCGAGCGTGTCCACGAAGAGCGCGGTCCACGGCCGTGCATAACGGCGGTTCGCGGGGAGACGATCGTCTACATGCAGGGTGGCGTTCTCCGGGATGGGAGAGAGCATGCCTGCGTGGCGCATCTTGTTGAGGTCTTCGTCGTCGCGGATGCGGTCGAGGCCGTCGCTGTCCGCCATCAGGTTCTGGTGGACGAGGATCTCGTGCGAGCCCTTAAGGGCGGGAGGCACGATCAGGCGACCGCGCTTGTCGTATAGAGAGGGAAGAATCATCGGCTGCGCTGCGAGATCTTCCGTTGGGATCATGCTGGCCATGGTCGGGACGCCGGCAGGCGGCGGGGTGACGGCGTCGAGGGTTCCCATGACTTCGGAGGTCGAGGCGGTGCCGGTCGCTTCAGGCATGGTGGCCTTGGTCTTTGGCTCGGGCTCGGAGGTCTTGCGTTGATCACGCAGCCAGGCGTGGACGCGGCGGCTGGCTGGGGTCTCGCGTGCTGGCGTCTCCGAGGCCGCCTTCGGCTTCTTCACACGGGGCGCGGGATGATGTCCGATCTCCGGGTGATGTGGGGCAGGATGCGCGGACTTGCGCTGCTTCACGGGCTTTTGAGGCTTCACGGCCTTGACGCGGGAACGATGGGATGGAGACAGCTTCGTATTGCGGGATTCAGAGACGCGCATCGGCTGGCGCGTCATCGCGCGCAGAGAAGCAGGCACAGCAAGGAGCCCGATGAGAGACACAATACCGGTAAGCGCCAGCAGGACGGGGAAGGGGGCGTTCGCGCGCATTCAAGTTGTGGAGGGCGCGGAGACGCCAGAGCAATTCCTACTCTAGACGGATCGGATGCTGTCGGTAAGTGGCGACTCCGGTACGCCGCGTCTTTCCTCGCGGTCGCCCGTATACTAAAAGAAAACCTCACAAGGCAGGGCAA
Organism: Granulicella aggregans; assembly: GCF_025685565.1. Lineage (NCBI taxonomy): Bacteria > Pseudomonadati > Acidobacteriota > Terriglobia > Terriglobales > Acidobacteriaceae > Granulicella > Granulicella aggregans. The sequence continues at coordinate 653,908 of NZ_JAGSYE010000001.1, read as the reverse complement.
GCATGCGGCGGATTCTCTTGGGTCTCGGTGTGGCAGGACTGGTGATGGCGGCGTTTACAGGCAGTCCGGTGCGGGTGAGCGCTGCGGCAGCCCCACAGTCGGCGACCGACGCGGCCACGCTCAAGATGTACAACGAGAAGGTCGTCCCCATCTTCCAGGCCAACTGCTATCGCTGCCACGGCGGCATGAACCATCGCGGCGGCTTCGTGATGGACACCAAGGCTGGCATGGAAAAGGGTGGCCACGATGGCAAGGTGCTCGTCCCGGGCCATCCGGAGTCGAGCCTGCTGGTCAAGCTGATCCGCCACGAAGGCCCCGCAGACGACCCGATGCCCATGCCGCCAAATAAGCCGAAGATCTCTGACGCCGATATCGCCACGGTGGAGCAGTGGGTGAAGGCCGGGGCGATCATGCCCGAGGACACACCGAAGCCGTAGTCGCTATACCCTGGGCCTAGCGGATGTTCAATAGCTTGTGTGTCTGCAGGCTCAGGCTCCACTTCGGGTGATCGAGGCAGAACTGTACCGCCTTGGCGAGGTTCTCCGCCTGCTGCGGGCTGTCCATCGCCTGGATGTAGAAGTGGTCGAAGCGCATGCGTTCGAAGTCGAGTGGATTGAACTCTTGCGGATAGACCAGCTTCAGCTCGTTGCCGCGCTCGACTACGAGCTTTGCTCCGAACTTGGGGCTGACGCAGACCCAATCCACCCCGGCCGGGACGGGCAGGGTGCCGTTGGTCTCGATGGCGACCTCGAAGCTGCGGGCGTGAAGCTCTGCGATCAGAGGCTCGTCTAGCTGAAGCAGCGGCTCGCCGCCGGTGCAGACGACCAGCTTCCTTGCTTGGTGGCCATCGGGCCACATCGCATCGATCGCTGATGCCAGCTCGGCGGCGGCGGTGAACTTGTCGCCGCCCAGACCGTCGACGCCGACAAAGTCCGTGTCGCAGAACTTGCAGATGGCCTCGGCCCGGTCACTCTCTCGCCCGGACCAGAGATTGCAGCCCGAGAAGCGGCAAAACACTGCGGGACGACCGGCATTCCGGCCCTCGCCCTGTAGGGTGTAGAAGATTTCCTTTACTGCATAACTCATCGTGAAATTCGCCTGCCTCTTTCCAGTTTAGGCGAAGGGTGTTTGCCGCAGTCCCTCATTTTGTATATACATAAATGTATAGGCGGCTCGTCTGCGCTTCGAATGGGATGACCGGAAGAACGAGAGCAATCTGAAGAAGCGCGGTGTTCGCTTTGAAACGGCGGCTGTCACGTTCGACGATCCTCATCTCCAGATGGAGTTGGATCGTATTGAAGTCGGCGAGACTCGATGGCAGACGGTCGGACGGGTCGATGACGACTACCTTCTACTCGTCGTTCACTTGCTAGCAACCGATGAAGAAGAAGACGAGGAAGTCGTACGCATCATCTCTGCGCGCGAGGCAACGCCGAAGGAGAGGAGACGATATGAACGTGGTCTATAGACGGGAACCAGGAACGCCGCTGACCGAGGAACAACGAGCAGAATTGAAGGCGCTGAAAGGTCGCCCGATCGACCTTTCGGACGCTCCTGAACTTCCTGAAGAGGCGTGGAAGAATACTGTTCGCGGCAAGTTCTACCGCCCAGTGAAGCGGGCCGTCAGCTTGCGCCTCGACGCGGACGTTCTCGCGTGGCTGAAGAAGGACGGCGAGGGCTATCAGACCCGCGTCAACCAGATGCTCCGCGAACGGATGCTGGCGGAGTTGAAGCAGGTTTAGCCGGTATTTTTGAATTTATAACTCCACGCTTGTTCTCCAGTGCCGAAGTGGGATAGTTTGAAGCGTCCCTTCAATCTGTTCGACTTCTATTCGACTGGGCTCACCGTGGAGATCGCCTTGGTTAAGTTGCTTGTAGTGTGTCCGTTGGTATTTGCGTTAGCAGTGGGCGATCCCGCCCTTTCACAGGCTCCCTCGCCAGCCACTGCTACACCCCCTGTAAAAACTGAGAAGGCCGCTGGCGTCCCACCGGCTCCGAACACTTTGCTGGATGGCACGGCGGTGAAGCTCAGGCTGGCGGAGACGATCTCCTCGGCGCATGCGAAGACCGGGCAGGAGATTCCGTTTGAGGTCACCGAAGACGTGCTCGTCCAGGGCGTCGTCGTGCTGCCAAAGGGCGCGCAGGCCGTGGCCACCGTCACCGAGGCCAACGCGAAGAAGAGCATGGGCCGGGGTGGCAAGCTGAACGTCAATGTCGACTCCGCCCGCCTTGCCGACGGCGAAAAGGTGCAGCTGCGCGCGGTGCAGGACAACAAGGGCGGCGGTCATGTCGGCGCGATGACGGGAGCGATGGTGGCGACAGCGATCGTCTTCTTCCCCGCCGCTCCGCTGTTCCTGTTCATCCACGGCAAGGACATCACGATCCCCAAGGGGACCGAGGTGACGGCCTTCGTCGAAGGCGACATGAAGCTGGACATGGCAAAGTTTGTCGCCGCGCCTGCGGCCGGGGTCTCACCGGCTGCGGCTGCATCGGGGCTGGCTGCCATCACGGTCGACGCGAACGCTCCGAACTGCGACATCGAGGTCGATGGCAGCTTCATGGGCAACACGCCTTCGACGCTGAACCTTACCGCTGGCAAGCATGACATTGTCGTGAAGAAGACCGGCTATGACGATTGGACTCGCAGCATGACGGTGGGGAGTGGGTCGGTTCACTTGAACGCGGAGATGGTGGCGAAGTAGTTCATATCACTTGCGTTCACGCCGGGTTCAATCGCCGCTAAAAAATCCGGTAAGTTGGATGGAAGAAGCGCGTAATGGTTGCATCAGATATGGCTGAGACACGGCGTCTTCCTCTGTCTTGAGAGAGGCCGCGACGGCTACGGAACTCGCTTACAGCAGCAAGTGAGTAAACGAATTTCGAGTAGTTGAGCCCACTACGGTCATCTTCATTCACTAATCGTGGGAAGAGGAGGAAAGACAACAATCTTTCCCGCGCCTCCGGCTATCGCGCCGCGACATAGCGCGGCAAATTCTTCATCTACTGTCTTTTGGAGATAGCGCGCGACCTCAAATAAGTCCGTCGTTCTCACCAAACTGATGCTCGACCTCCCTGCGGCGAGCATACACTTTGCAGTGAAAAATTCTCCTCGCTCATTTGGCGAGCTTAGTCTGTGCGCGTTTCCGAACAAAACTCCTTGCGCATAAGCCGCCGTATTCTCCGGCTGGCGAGCAAAATCCTCTTTTATGTTCCTATCGAGCTGATCTAATTTGTCGACGTTGATTGCCTTGCTATCTTTTCCTTCCGCTTCGCCAATCAAGCGAATACCTGAGGGATCAGTCATGATCGCGTCGAACTCAGAATCGCCTTCGGTAAAATTTTCCGCGTTGAAGCCAAGAAGATGAAGCGCTGCTAGGATCGCTCGCTCAAGTACCTCTCCCTTTTCAAATAACAACGCGCGGAGCTCTGAGGCTTTTTGTAACTGGATATTTAGATCATTGCGCTTGGATTCGAGGGCTGAAATCAGCGCTGCGTTGGACTTCAGTTGTTCCTTCAATTCACTTTCAGCTTGTAGAGACCATGCCGGCTCTTCGGTCCATGTAGGCGGTGGGGTTGCCGCCCCTTCTTCTTGGGCTGATTTGTCTATGTTTACTATCGTTGCGATGAACTGGTTTAGTACCGAGGTCTCTGCTTTCTTCTTTGCAGATGCCACGCGCCTCGCTTTCGCATTGTCATCCGGATTTTTAGTCGATCTGCTAGGCGCCTTCGCTAAGAGCGTTTCAATGCGCCCGGAAATAGTTTCGTCAAGTGGTGGAGGCGGCAGAAGCAAGAGAGAGCCAGTAATATTTTGATACTTGATAATTCCACCGACTGTCTTATTGCCGGTTTGAGTTTCGAGAAGACTCGTACCCTTGAAGGGATCGACATATGCTTCAAACTGCGAATTTTCTCCAAATTCATGCCAATAGGTCGCAATGATTCCAAGATCGTGCGCAATTCTTATTCTCTGTCCGCCTCTTCGCACGATCTTCCCAAAATTTCCTGGAATTACGCAGTAGGGGTCGAATTCTTCGACGATTCTGGTAGTTTGTCTATTCCGTCCTGTTCCGGAATATCGCTTCTCGCCGGTAGCTACAGCAACGATCGGCACATTCAGGAGCCAAACGATCACGGTCTTACCTGACTTGAGGGCCGAATTGATTTCTGCTCTCCAATGGGAGGTATCGTTTCTCAGTCGGAAGGACTGATCGTCATCCAGGCACGGAAGCCCTTGAAAGGTTTCATGCGAGGATGACCGATAGGGTCTCAGATCGGGCCCGACGAGAATAATGTCTGCGTCGAGAAGAGAATCCGACGAGTTATAGGCAATATTCCTAACGTTCTCGGCAATCACATAGCCGGTCCCGAGCGAGACAATCGTCTTTATCACTTCTGATCTCCCACGAGTGCACTCAGCTCTCGGTTCTCGATTTTCTATCTACTGTAACAACACTCCCGCTTCCGGCTGCACTTTCACTTATTCTGGCGTGATTACCACGGCGGCGGCTTCCTTGGCCTAAGGTTCCAGGTCGAGGAGCCTGACGCCCATGGTGCTGCGGCCGGCGGCGCGGATGCTCTTGGTGTCGATGCGGGTGACCTTGCCAAACTGGCTTGAGTCAGCCTTCAGAGTTCAATTCGCGGGCGATGTCGGCGACCGTGATTCCGGCAAGCCACTTGTGCCGCTCTGCGGTGTAGTCGCCTGTGCCGGGGCGGTAGAGGCGCAGGAAACGAACAAGGCCATCCAGTCCGAGTTCGCGCTCAAGAATTGAGAGCGCATGCTCTTGAAACTGCTCGTCGGTGAGTTCCTGGACGGGAGTCATGGCAGTCCTGCTATTCACGCCCATTCGCGAATCTATGCCTTCGTGGCCAGTTCGTAATCGGCGGCGGGCATGACGTTTGCCACGATGATGGCGTGCTGTTCGGGGGCATAGCGAAAGAGGAGGCTCAAGTTGCCGGATCGGCGCGCGCGCAGACCTCCGCCGAGAGAACCGTCGGGACTGGCAATCTCGCTGTCTTTCCAGCCGTCTCCGGCGAGCGAGTCGATCATATCTGCGATCCGCTCCTGCTCATCGTCAGGGCGATGCTTGAGGGAATCGGCAAATTTATTCGCGATGTAGATCGTGTTTTCCATCCTTGTCCTTTCTAAACCGAATCCACCTTGCCGCTGCCTCTGGATCGCCGACTTCGATCTCGTGTTGAATACGCACGGTGAGCGCCCTATCCTCAGCGATCTCGGCTTTCACTGCCTCCAACCGCTGCTTTCGGGTTAATGATAGCTCTTCCTCCTCTTTCGACTCCACAAAGATCAGGCCGAGCTGGCACGAGAGTGCTACTGCGAGGCACACGGCGGGAAACGCCCAGCTCTTATGGTCGAGGTACATTTTGACGGTGATGCCGGACGAGGCGCTCGCTGCCGCGGCGAGCAGGATGGACGTAACGTTCTTGATCTGAAGGGATACACGAGCCATCCGATAGTCCTCTGTGCGGATGAGCCACTTTAGCAGTGTTCGCCAGAACAGCAAAGGCTCCGCGATTGCGGAGCCTTTGCTGTTGATATGTGATGGAAGACTACTGCAACAGCGTTCCCTCTTCCGGCTGCACCTTTGCCTCTTCCGGTGGGATGACCACGGCGGCGGCTACCTTGTCCTGGGGTTCCAGGTCGAGGAGCTTGACGCCCATGGTGCTGCGGCCGGCGGCGCGGATGCTCTTGGTGTCGATGCGGATGATCTTGCCGAACTGGCTGATCACCATCAGCTCGCTGGTCTCGTCGACCAGGTTGATGCCCGTTACCTTGCCGTTCTTGGCCGAGGTCTTGACGTTGATGACGCCCTTGCCGCCGCGGCTCTGGAGGCGGTACTCGTCGACGTCGGTGCGCTTGCCGAAGCCGTTCTCGGTGACCGAGAGGATGAGGCAGGGCGTGAGGCCGAGCTGCTTTTCGAGCTTCTCTAGCTTGGCGGATTTGGCCGCCTCGGGCTTTACCGGCACGTCTTCGGGCGAGCCCGAGAGCGCGAGCGGTGTGGTCTCGATGGCTTCGGCGACGGCGGCCTTCAGAGCGTCGGCTAGCCCTTTCTTCTCGGCGAGTTCGAGGCGTTTGGCCTCGCGGCTGGCGTCCGAAGGCGTGACCGCCGCGCCGACGACGTAGTCGCCCTTGCGCAGGTCGATGCCCTTGTTGCCGTAGGCGGGCCGGCCCATGGGGCGAAGGTCCTGCTCGTTGAAGCGGATCGCCATGCCGTCGTGGGTGGCGAGGAAGATGACCTGCTGGCCGTCGGTGATGCGGGCGGTGATCAGCTCGTCGTCCTTGTCGATGCCGATCGCGATGATGCCGCGCGCCATCACGTTCGAGAAGTCTTTGAGCGGGGTCTTCTTCACCGTGCCGTTGCGGGTGGCGAAGAGGATGTTCTTGCCTTCCTCGTTCAGGTCACGGACGGGAAGGATGGTGACGACCTTCTCGCCTGGCTGGAGGTCGATGAGCGAGGCCATGGCCTTGCCCTTGCCGGCGGCGGAGATGTCGGGGATCTCGTAGACCTTGAGCCAGTAGACGCGGCCGGTGTTGGTGAAGCAGAGCAGGTAGGCGTGGGTGGAGTCGATGATGAGCTGCGCGACGAAGTCCTCTTCGCGCGTCTTCATGCCGAGCCGGCCGGTGCCGCCGCGACGCTGCTGCCTATATATGGATATGGGCGTGCGCTTGAGGTAGCCGGTGTTGGAGACGGTGACGGCGACCTGCTCGTCGGCGATGAGGTCTTCGAGCTGGAGCTCGGCGGTCTCGTCGATGATGGTGGTGCGGCGGGCGTCGCCGTACTTGTCGCGGATCTCTTCGAGCTCCTTGACGATGACGGCGCGGAGCTTCGCTTGCGAGGCCAGAATCGATTCGAACTCGGCGATGTTGGCGCGGACCTCGGAGAGCTCCTTGAGGAGTTCGTCGATCGAGAGCTGGGTGAGGCGGTAGAGCTGGAGTTCGAGGATCGCGTCGACCTGGCGGTAGCTGAGGATCAGCGTGCCGGTGACGGAGAAGGTCATGTCGACGCCGTACTTTGCCGGGTCGAGCGTGATGCCGGCGAGTTCCGTGCCGCGGAGGTCGATGGTCTTGCCGGAGAAGTATTGGAACAGCTTCTCGCGGGCTTCGGCGCGGCTGCCGGACTGGCGGATGATGCGGATGACCTGGTCGAGGTGGTCGAGGGCGATCTGGTAGCCGAGCAAGACGTGCTCGCGCTCGCGGGCCTTGGCCAACAAAAATGCAGTCCGGCGGCGGACGACTTCGACCCTGTGGTCGAGGAAGGCGCGGATGGCCTGGTCGAGCGGGAGCTCCTTCGGCTGGCCGTTGTGGACGGCCAGGAAGATCATCGAGAAGGACTCCTGCATCTGGGTGTGCTTGTGGAGCTGGTTGAGGACGATCTGGTGCTCGGCGCCGCGCTTGAGGCCGATGACGATGCGCATGCCGTCGCGGTCGGACTCGTCGCGGAACTCGTCGCGGGCGATGTCGGTGATGACGCCTTCGTTAACCAGTTCGGCGATGCGCTCAATGAGCTTCGACTTGTTGACCTGGTAGGGGATCTCGGTGACGATGATGGCCTGGCGGCCGCCGGAGATGTTCTCGATGGCGCACTTGGCGCGCATCATGAAGCGGCCACGGCCAGTTCGGTAGGCGTTCGGGATGTTGGTGCGACCGAATAAGAAGCCTCCGGTGGGGAAGTCCGGGCCCATGACGTGTTCGAGGCAGAGGTCGAGGTCGGAACGGTGGTCCTGCGGCGACTTCGACAGCAGCGCGATGGCGGCGTTGACCACTTCCTTCAAATTGTGCGGAGGAATGTTGGTCGCCATGCCTACGGCGATGCCGGAGCTACCATTAATGATGAGGTTCGGGATGCGCGCCGGGAGGACCGACGGCTCTTGCGTCGATTCGTCGTAGTTGGGCACGAAGTCGACGGTGTCGGAGTCGATGTCGGCGAGCATCTCGCCGGCGATGCGGGTCAGGCGGGACTCGGTGTAACGCATGGCGGCCGGTGGGTCGCCGTCGACGGAGCCGAAGTTGCCCTGGCCATCGATGATCGGGTAGCGGAGGGAGAAGTCCTGCGCCATGCGAACCATGGTGTCGTAGATGGCGGAGTCGCCGTGGGGGTGGTAGTTCCCCATCACGTGGCCGACGACCTTCGCAGACTTCGTGTACTTCTTGTTGAACTGGAGGCCCATCTCCTGCATGCCGTACAAGATACGGCGATGCACCGGCTTCAGGCCGTCGCGGACGTCGGGCAGAGCGCGGCCGATGATGACCGACATCGAGTAGTCGAGATAGCTGCGGCGCATCTCGTCCTCGATGTTGATCGAGAGCATGAAGGCGGCGCCGCGACCCTTGACGGTGGAACCGCCATCGTCGGGCGGAGAGCCAGCGGCAGGAGGAGCGTTCGATGCGGCGTCTTGTGGGTCGGGGAGTTTGTTCGGGTCTTCGGGAAACAGTTCGTCAGCCATAGTCAGTCTCTATTATAAGTGGAGTTTGCCGGCCGTGAGCCCGCTCTACCTGGCCCGGTTTCGAGTTGGGTGACGGGGTGTTCAAAAGATCGCCAACATATATTATTTTTTGGAGAATTGGCCTGGCTTGCTCTCTGAAACCGGATGTTGGCGGTCCTGTGAGGCCCTCACAGGGTTCTGCGGCATCGACGAGGTTCTGGACTTCACCCTCCCTCCCCCGACCGGTTCCGGCCACGGCTGCGGGATGGAAATCTCTGCAATGAGACAGTTAGCCCCCTGCGCGTCCCTTCAAAGAACAGGCTGATGCCCCGGAAGTGGGATTGCCGCCTCTGATGGGATCTGCGCAAGAAATTCCGTTCGGCAGGTTCGGTATGGCACTGCAATTGCATCGTACGTCACCAACCACAAATTGTTGACTCTCTTTCGCTAGAGTTGCCCCATGTCTCAGCCGGGGCTCAAATCTTGCTTGATTCACCTAACTCCGATTCGGGCGATCTTTCACCTTCTTTCAAGGAGCTTCACTAGATGTCGATTTCTCTCTCTTTACTTCGGAAGGCCATTTTTGCGGCGAGTCTGCTTAGTGCTGCCGTCATTGCCGCACCGTTGGCATCTGCCCAGCAGAACAACGCGGTCAGCGGCGGACTTGCTGGCTTGATTACGGACTCCACGGGTGCCGCAGTTCCAAACGCCAAGATCACCATCGTGGGGCCGCAGGGAACCACCAATCTGGTCTCCGATGCGAAGGGGGCTTATGAGGCCCGCGGGCTTACGCCTGGCCTTTACACCGTGACGGTCAAGGCTGCAGGTTTCAGTACCTTCATCTCCAAGGACAACGAAGTCAGCATCGATCACACCGCGAACCTAAGCGCCTCGCTGTCGGTCGGCGATGCCGGCGTCACGGTTGAGGTTGAAGGCGGCGCGACCGCCATTGACGTCGAAAACAGCTCCGTCAATACCCAACTTTCGGACACTTTCATTAGCGATCTTCCCTTGCCGCGTAACGTATCAGGCGCGTTCTATGCCGCACCGGGCGTGGTCAGCGGCGGCGGTACCGGCACGGCGAACCCCTCCATCGGCGGGTCTAGCGGCCTTGAGAATAATTATTCTGCCGACGGAGTGACGATCACGGACCAGGCATACGGCGGACTGGGTGTCTATACGCCTCAGTATGGCTCGCTCGGCACCGGCATCAACCAACTCTTCGTGAAGGAAGTCGACATCAAGACTGCCGCATTTGAGCCCAAGTATGGCCTGGGCGACGGCGGTATTGTCGAGATCGTAACCAAGTCGGGCTCAAACAGGTATCACGGTTCGCTCGAAGGCTACCTGTCTCCGGGTTGGGGGTATGCGAACCGCAAGCAGCTTTACCAATATAACTACGTAGTGACTACTCCCTCGCAGACGCTCTCGACACCTCAATATGAGGGTGGGGCGACCTTCGGCGGCTACATCCTCCGTGATAAGCTCTTCTTCTTCGGCGCGTTCGACCCCACGCTGAATCAAACTATTGGCCTTGCGAATCCGGCGGGCGCACTCTACTCTCAGGGGCAACGCGCTTTCAGCACGACCAGCCTGAGTTGGTCCGGCAAGCTAACCTACACGCCCTTCGGCAGCACGGTGGTCGAGCTTTCCTCCTACGGGGATCCTTCGCGTCGCAACGTCGCGCCGGAAAGTTTCTCGGGTACCAACTTCAACATCGTCAGCGACTCCTATAACTACGGAACGCGCAACTCGATCGCCCGCGTCAACTCTGTGCTTTACAAGGGTCTCACTGGGTTTGCCGCCTACGCCTACAGCACCGAGCACTTTACGGATTCGCCGCTGGCCGACACCTACTCGATCAGCGATCGCACCTCGCAGCCCTACACGCCTTATGGCTTCGGCACCTACTATAAGACCAAGGACGCCAACTACACGCTGACCGGTGAAATGCAGGCCACGGGCAACTTCTTCGGTAAGCACACAGCGATGGTTGGCTACTACTACAACCATGTCGACTTTGCGAACTCGACATTGCGGACCGGAGCCAGCTTCGCCATCCCCGGAACCAACGCAGCTGGGGATTCGATCACTTCGCTCTATTCCAACGTCCCAGCAGCAGCGGTTGGCAAGCTGACAAACGCGACCTTCTACCTTGAGCCTGTTCTGGAGGCAGACGGTGCGACGCCCTATGCGGCTGGCACCTCGGGCTGCGCTTATTGCGGGCACTACAAGGGCAACGACGTGTACCTTCAGCAAATCCGCGGTACTTATAACGGATCGACTGTTTCGGCTCTCTCGCGTTACAAGTCGGCCTACGGAAACGAAGTTTATTCGCCAAACAAGTACGTGACGGTTAACGCAGGTCTTCGTTGGGAACAGCAGACCTATGGCGGCTCGCTGGTTACTTACAACTGGCGGGATAACTGGTCGCCACGCGTCGGCATGACGATTGATCCGTTTGGCACCCGCAAGAATGCAGTCAAGTTTGCCTACTCGCGCTACCAGAATCCGCTTCCCCTGGATGCAGCGGTTCGGCAGCTAGGCAACGAGCAGGACGATACGACCTTCTACTTCGCCCCTGTCACTGACGCTAGCGGCAACGCTGTGGTCGACGCTACTGGAGCGGTAACGCCCAACACCTCAACCGTCTTGAACGGTACTGCCAAGTCCTCCAACGCAGGCAACTTCGGTGCACCGAACTTCGGTTCATCCACTGGAGAGGGTATTATCCCGGGCACGAAGATGGAGTTTGCCGACGAGTACATGCTGAGCGTGGAGCATGAGCTCAAGCCTGGCATGATCGTCAAAGCGCGCTACATTGATCGTCAATTCGCTCGCATCGTAGAGGATATCGGCTCTACGTCACCGGAAGGCGCTTATGTGGATGCTAACTACGCTGGTGGTATTGCAAACCCCACGGCCAGCACCGACCTGTTCGTGAATGAGAAGGAAGTGACCTACACCCCTGCCCAGTACACCGCAGCCAATGGAGGTCGGACTCCTGGACAGGCGACCGCTGCCAACTACGTCGCCCCAGTAGCGGGCTGCACTGTATCGAATGACACGTCTGTCGCTTATGGTTCGTTCTTTACCCACTTCGACGGAACCCCTTACAACGGAGCCTGCATCACCAATGCGAGCACGAACGGTGCGAGTCTTGGGGCGGACGGAATTCCGGATGGCTTCGCCAACCCGCGCCGGCACTACCAGGGCCTCGAGCTCGAGTTCGATAAGGCCTTCAGCCACCACTGGCAGGCGATGGTCAACTATCGCTACGCGAAGCTCTGGGGTAATTATGAAGGCTTCTACCGCAACGACAACGGCCAGTCCGACCCCGGAATCAGTTCGCTGTTCGACTTCACGCAGGGTGCGCTCGGGTTGCTGGGCGATCAGTTCAAGCGTGGTTATCTCAACGAAGACCGCCGCAGCGTGGCAAACGCTCTTGTGACCTACACGCTCGGCAAAGATACGCCGTATCTGAGCAAGTTGAGCGGGGTTACCGTTGGTACCTGGATTCACGCCCTTTCGGGAACTCCGCTTAGCGCTTACGAGAGCCATCCTGTCTATTTGAATCCGGGTGAAGTTCCCGTCGGCGGTCGTGGCACTTTGGGTACGACACCGGTCAACTTTTACGACGACGCCAGCATTTCGGACAGCTTCAACTTCCTTGAGAAGTACACCGTCAAGATGGGATTCGACGGATTCAACATCTTCAACAGCCAGCCCATCATCACCAAGAACCAGAACCTTGACACAGCTCCGGGCGTCATCAACGCGGACTACGGCAAACCAGCGAGCTTCGTGACCGCGTTCCACGCACGGTTCAACGTCGTTCTCAGCTTCTAACTAACCCTGATCTACTTCAACCTGATTGATTAGTAAAATAGGCAGAAGGGAGAACTCTCTCCCTTCTGTCTTTTTTTGTGAGGTACCTGCTTGCGACACTTCCGCTCCCTTCCCGTCCTGCTCCTGTGCTTTACCTGGTGCGCTTCGACGCTGTCACTTCATGCGGTAAGTCCGAAGAATCTTCCTCCGTACTTTCGGCAGTGGATCGAAGAGGATGTGCCGTACATCATCACCCAGGATGAACGGAAAGAGTTCCTGCGTCTGCAGACCGATGACGAGCGGGAGAAGTTCATCGAGCAGTTCTGGGAGTCGCGGAATCCGACCCCGCACAGCCCGATCAACACCTTCAAGGAAGAGCATTACCGGCGGCTGGCTTATGTCCGTGCGAACTTCGGGGACGAGCGCTACAACGATGGCTGGCGCACTGACATGGGGCGGGTCTACATCACGCTTGGGCCTCCGCAACAGAGGTCAAACCTGCACCAGGGAATCAGCACGCGTCCGGTAGAGATCTGGTTCTACCACTCGCCCACGCCCGCTCTTCCGCCAGCCTTCAATCTTGTCTTTTACAAGCCCAGCGAGACCGATAACTATAAGCTCTACTCGCCAGTGAGCGATGGTCCGACGAAGATCGTTACCAACGACGAGCACGACGACGCGAAGGCGCTGCGGACGATCGATCAGTCGATGGGTGCGGAGGCGACCCATGCGATGGTGAGCCTGCTGCCTGGTGAGCCGATCAGTGTGGACCACCCTGAGCCCACGATGCAGTCTGACCTGCTGCTGGAGGCGGTACGCAGCCTCCCTGACCAGAAGCTGGAGAAAGAGCGGATCGCCCGGCAACGCGCCGCATCGCGCGAGGTGGTGACGAGCCGAATCTTTACTGGATTCAATGCTACGGAGCTTCAGACGGTGGTTCTCCGCGACAGTCGCGGGCTAAGCTCGGTGCACTACCTAGTACGCAAGGAGCAGCCCGACGCCGGATTGATCGGCGTACTTCCCGACAAGCGGACGGGCTACGCCATGACCCTTGAAACGCATGTTTCAACTGAGGCTGGCAAGGCGGCGTATCAGCGCGTTGATCATCTGATCGGTCAGACGTCTCCTGCTGGTGCGATCGCCGGGAAGGCGAAGATCTTTGCGGCAGAGGGGCGGCTCCCCCTGGTTCCGGGGAGCTATGTCATCGAGGCGATCCTTACCAACGAGATCACGCATGAGTCCACCCGCGCCTCACAACATGTCGTGGTTCCGGCGCCCCAGCCAGACAGTCTGGGAGTCTCCGGTTTGATGGTCTACCAGGGCCGCGCGCTGCAGACCTCTCGTGAACAGCTTCCATTCACCTTAGCCGGACTGCGTTTCCCACCGCGGGGCGAGCAATTGATCGAGCTGCACCAGGGGGACAAGCTGCCACTCGTCTATCAACTTTGGCTTCCCCGGCCGGCTCAGACGACGGTTGGCGCGAGCCCGAAGGCGGCACCTCGCATGATCAAGGTGCACTACACGCTGGGATCGATCGCTCTCTCGTCGGGAGACCCGAACCGCGTCGAGGGAGATGAAGAGGTCTCGACTACCGATGCCGACGATGCGGGAAACCTCGTCTCTGGCTACACCGTCGATACTGCGAACCTGCGTCAGGGGACCTACCGGCTCGTCCTTCGCGCGATCGACCCCTCCGCTCCACGGGCCGCAGTTGCGTCGATGACGGTGCGGGTGCTTCCTTCGGAGGCACCGGTGGATGTCTGGACTGCCTTCGGCGATGAGAAGCTACACCCGGAGTGGCAGGACAACCTTCTGCGCGGCATCGCGGCAGAGGCGCTCGAACACCCTGACGAGGCGACCGGCTACTATCGGCGGGTGCTCGCAGCCAAGCCGGATGCGACCGATGCGCAGAGTCACCTGGACGCTTTGCTCAAGAAGAGTGAGCACAAGTCTCCGGGCGAGTAGCGCGGCTGCGATCAGGCCGCTCGACGGCGTCAGCTGGAGAACGGATGGTCCGAGGAGAGAGTGGGGCTATCGCTCTCGGCGCTGAGATGAGGCAGAAAGATGATGGCGACGGTTCCACGGTGGCCGATATCTTCGCTGCTGCGGATTCGGAGCTGGCCTCCATGTCGCTCGATGATGCCGTGGGAGATCCAGAGGCCCAGCCCCGTGCCGTTCAGCGCCTTGGTAGTGTAGAAGGGTTCGAAGATGCGCTCGAGGACTTTTCCGGGCATGCCGTGTCCGGTATCGGCTATCGCGATGCGCAGGCCTCGCCTTCCCTCCGGGTGTTCCGCCGAGTAGCTGGTTGCGTCGTGAGCCCGCACAATCAGTCGGCCGCCGAGACGCATCGCGTCGATGGCGTTGGCGATAAGGTTGGTCAGGACCTGCCGTATATCGTTTTCAAAACAGAGGACCGGGGTCTGGGTCCGGTAGCTGGCGTCGATCACGATGTTCGAGTTCACAAGACGACCGCGATAGAGATTCAGGACGGCACCGACCAAAGACTCCGCAGTGACCCATGTCGCGCTCACCGCCTGGCGATGGAAGCGCAGGGCCTGGCGGGCGATCTCTGAGACGCGCGCGAGCTCGCTCTGCGCCGTTTCAACGAAGGGGACTGCCGATCCGGGCAGATCGGGTTCGTTTGCGATCAGATAGAGCAGGTTGGTTACGGCTTCGAGCGGGTTATTGATCTCGTGGGAGATGGAGCTGGCCAGGCGGCCCACGGCGGCGAGTTTCTCGCTTTGGATCAACGCCAGCTCGGCCTTCTTCTGGTTGGTGATCTCGAGCGAGGCGGCGGTGATGGCGCGCACCGTGCCGTCGCTGCTCATCACGGGAAAGTAGTTGACGTTCCAGTAGCGGTGCTCGTCAGGGCGAGCGGCGGTGACGCCTTCGATCAGAGCGTTCTTGATGGGCGTCCCGCGCGCAACCTGGGAGAACATCTCGTTGAGTCCGGGAATCGGAGCGATCTCAGCGACCTGCCGACCCAGAATCTGGTCCATGGGCAGGCCGACGAGCTCGGCCTGGCGATCGTTCAAGCGAAGGTAGCGGAACTCGACCGGATCGAAGAGTGCGAGGCCAATCGGCGCGGTTCGATAGACTGTCTCCAGTTCGGCCCGCTGGCGTTCGGTCTCGAGCTGCTTCTCGCGGAGAGCGTCGACTGCGGTCTTGCGGTCGTGGATATCGACTGCCACGCCGAGCCAGTTGACGATCTTCCCAAAGGCATCCCGCAGTGGGCGAGCGCGAATCCACCACCATCGGTGGAGTCGTGTGTCGCCGTTCACGATCTGAGCTTCGATGTCGAAGAGCTCCCCGGTTGCGACGGAGGCCAGCCAGGTGTCGTGGACCCGGGTCCGGTCCTCTGGTTCGAATCCGTTCAACCACCCCGTCCCGCAGAACTCGGCGGCCGTAAAGCCCAGGTAGTCGAGAAAGCCTTGATTCGCGTAGGTGATCTGTCCGTCTGGCGCGCCGGTCCAGATGAACTGAGGGCTGAGCTCGGTGAGGACGCGGTAGCGCTCTTCGCTTGCGGCGAGTGCCTGCTCGCCCTGCTTGCGGGCGGAGATGTCGATGGTCATGCCACCGAGGCGCACGGGCTGGCCGTCTTCCAGAACACGCTGCGACCTTGCCTCGAGCCAACGAACCTTTCCTTCCGCGTCGATTACGCGGAAGTCGTTGATCACCAGGTCAGAGGCTGCGATGGCGCGCCGGGCAGTGGCGGCAACTGCCTCTCGGTCATCGGGGTGCACGATGGCGCGGAAGGCGACTACGTTATCGAGAGCGGAGAGCGAGTGGCCATACACGGGGTAGGAGCCGACATCGAACTCGAGTTTGCCGGTGGAGATTTCGAGGGTCCAGAACGCGATGCGAGCCGATTGCTGGACGAAGGTGATGAGGTCGCGCTGCTGGCGATAGACGCTGCGGGACTTGCGCTCTTCCGTGGTGTCACGGAAGAAGATTGCGATCCCGTCGTCGTAGGGTCTGCACTGCTGCGACAGCCACAGATTCAAAGGCTCCGGGTAGAAGTCTTCAAAGTCGCAGGGCACACCGTTGTCCATGCAACGTTGATAGAAGGCAGGGGCTTGGCTATGGATCGCCTCGGGAAACTCCTCCCAGAGGTTCTTCCCGAGCAGGTCGAATCGCTGAAGAAGTGCCGCCGCCCTGCCGTTGACGAAGGAGTACCGCCAGCTGCGATCAAGGGTGACGACGCAGTCCGTCGTGACTTCCAGTACCTGGGCGAGTCGTCGCGCAGCCGCTTCGCGGAGCGCTTCCGCATGCTTCCATTCGGTGATGTCGCTCGAAAGGATGATGATGCCGTCTTCGAAGGGATGCGCACTGACGCGGAACCAGATATCCAGCGGCTCGGCGTAGTATGCCTCGAACTCCGTGCTGACGCGCCGCTCCATGGTGGCGCGGTAGTTGGAGGCGAAGGGTTCCTCGTTGTTGCCGGGGAAGCGCGTCCAGAGGTTCTCACCGATAAGGGAGTCCGTCTGCAGGATCTTCAGCGCGGCGTCGTTGGCGAAGGTGCAGTTCCAGTCGCGGTCGATGCAGACGACGGAGTCAGTGATCGCTGCCATCACCTGTTCCAGCTTGCGCATGGATTCGTCGCGAGCCTGCTCTGCGCGCATACGGCCTGTAACGTCGCTATAGTGCAGCGCGATGCCTTCTTTTATGGAGAAGATGTGGATATCAAGCCAGACGTCAAAGGGCTCGTGGTAGTAGACGATCAGCGCATCTTCTCCGCCGTTCATGACGTCGCGGTACATTCGCTCGATGACGGTGCCGACGGTCTCGGGATACAGCTCCCAGTGGGTGCGGGAGTTCAGGTCTTCCGGACGCAGCCGGCTGATGCGCATGGCCGCGGGGTTGGCGTAGATCACTCTCCACTCGCGGTCGATCATTAGCACGCCGTCGGATAGCCGCTCCAGCAGGGATGTCATCTGCGCCTCCATGCGGGCGGACGTCGTGTCGGCAGAGTTCCATTCAAATAACGCAGGATACTTCTCCATCGATGCCAGAGCCCTTGTACCCACGGAGTTTCAATACGTGCGCGAATCCTGCCAATGTGCGGCGCTTCTCGATCGCTTCCGTACCCAGCATAGACGAAGTAGCAGGATTCTACGCTGGCGGCGGCTCTTCGGTTGAATCTTCGAGCTTGGCTTTCTCCATGGCGTCGACACGCGCCTCCAGCGCCATAAGTGCCGCTTCTAAAGCTTGGATGCGCGCGGACAGATGCTCGTCTTCGGAAGAATTTTTGGCGGCGAAGGAACGGTCGGAGGCATACGAAGTGCTCGGTTGCGGAGCGGAGGCGACCGGGCCGCCAAGAAGGTGCGCGTAGCGCGACTCGCGGGAGCCGGGTTGGCGGGCGAGCTGAACCACTAACGGCGTCGACTGCTCCGAAGTGCTATCCGGCGCGGAAGCGCTGCGATTCGCCATGCGCTCCAGCGTGGACTGGACAGCGGCAATGTCGTCGAAGCTGTACATGCGGTCGGCGCGGCCGCGAAGCTCTCCGGGCGTCTGCGGGCCTCGCAGTAGAAGCAGGCAGAGGATCGCCGTCTCGTCGCGGCGAAGGTTGAGTACGGTGCGGATGCGGTGCTCGTACTTGGGCACGCGGGCGTCGCGCACAGGAGACACGAGCCCCATGTCTTCCAGCGAGTGTACGGCCTGGCGAACTTGATCTTCGGTGAGATCGAGGACGGGCTCGCGGCTCGAACGCTGGTTGCAGGCGGAGATCAGCGAGTTCAGCGAGAGCGGATAGTTCTCCGGCGTCGTGATCTCTTTTTCGATAAGCGCGCCCAGAACGCGGAGCTGGATGGGATCGAAGGTCATGACTCTAGGGTGCCACAAAGCCGCTTGATGCGGGCTTGCCTGTCCACGCACAAAGGCCGCATGAGCTGAGCCCATGCGGCCTTTGGGGGATGGTATCCGGATTACTTTACAGCGTGGAAGTAACGGGCCACGGTGCGGACGAAGGCCTTCGCGCCCGCGGGAACGGCGATCGCACCATGCAGGATCTCTTCAAACGGCTTCGCGGTGCCGCCGTAGAAGACGTCGGTGTCTTCCGTATTCTGCGAGACGACTGCGCCGTTCAGGTCGATGCCGGCGAAGAGGCCCTTCGAGCGCGAGTAGGTGAGCAGCTCCGCGTTCAGCTTCCAGTCGGTGGCTGCGGCGGCGTTGCGGCCAACCGGACCGGCTGCGGCAGCGGCGTCAGCGCCAATCTTGAACTTCGACTTCAGAAGGTCCTGGAAGCCCTTGTCGTTGACCGCGACCAGAACGAGGTCGGTCGCCTGGCCGCCGATCTGGAAGCCGACGCTTCCGCCTGCGAGACGGATGAACACCGGCGCGCTCCAGCCCTTGGGCGTGCGGCAGGTGACGACACCCTGGCCGTACGAGGCTCCAACGATGAAGGCGGCCTTCTTGACGCTGGGGATAACGGCAATGCAGGTTGCGTCGCTGACGATTGCGTCCGGAATGCCGCCATCGGGGGTCGCCTGGATCTCATGGATAACCTGTGTCGCGGCTGCGAGACGGTCGTTCAGGTCAGACAGCTTGGTTTCTGCATGGATCGGCATCGTTGCTACCGATGCCACAGCGAGCGTGGTTGCCCACAAGATGGTTTTCATGAAATCTCCTGTTGAATCGGCCTGCGGGCGTCCCATTGAGAAAGAATGTCTGACAGGCTACAGACCGTATGATGCAGGGAAACGTCGAAGCAGCGATCGATTCCACGGATGTTAAGAAAAATTGACGAATTGCGGGGGAATATGGCTTTCCCGAAGGGGAACCCGATTGCATACGAAAGTGTTACAAACCCCAGGTCTGGCCCAGGTTACGCTGCGGTAAACTGAAAGGAGTGAATGGCGATTTGCATTTGTCATTCGCGAGACTCAATTTGGGGCGTGCGGATGCGTTTTGCAACAAGACTCTACATGGCGGGGCTGATCGGTGTTCTCTCGCTGGCTGTATCAGGCGGGAGCGCGAAGGGGCAATCGGTTGAGCTTCCTGCAGTGGGGGCAGTTGCCGGGGCTTCGCCGTCAGATTCGCTGTTGATGGGCTCTTCAACTCTTGCGGGCAAGGTGTACAGCCTGCATCTGCATCATCTGCATACGGGCGAAAGCCTTGACGTGGTCTACCGCATCGGAGACACCTACATCCCGGAGGCGCTGGCGCAGTTGAACCACTTCCTGCGCGACCACCGGACGGACGACGCCAGCCACTACGACGTGAAGGAGTTCGACCTGCTGCACTCCATCATGGCGCGGCTGGGCAAGCCGAACGGGATCATCGACATCGTCTGTGGCTATCGCACACCCTGGAGCAACGCCTTCCTGCGGCATGGCAGCGCCTCCAGCGGGGTTGCCGAGCACAGCCAGCACATGGAAGCGAAGGCCATCGACATTCGCGTCCCCGGCGTGCAGACCGCGAAGCTTCGCGACACGGCCGAGTCCTTCGAGGCCGGGGGCGTGGGGTACTATCCCGTCTCGCAGTTCGTCCATGTGGATGTGGGGCCGGTACGGACGTGGTCTTTCGGCGAAAGCACGCGGGGTAAGGGACGTCTGCGGACAGCAGCGGTGCATCGCCACGGACGCGCACGGCGTGCTGTGATTCATCACTACGGCAACTAGGGTCCGTTTCAGGACGAGAGTTTCCGCCGAAAGGCTATAGTTCAGAGACCCAGCACTCTGGGACGCTGAGGCTCGATGACAACACGGCGCAGCTTTCTGAAGTCTTTGCCGCTATCCGGATACGGCCTGACGCTGGACGCTGCTTCGGCGTCCAAGCCTGAGGGCAATGCTGAGAATCATGAAGAGCTGCTGAAGCTCTCACCCGAGCCGCTATCTCCGTTTCGTCCTCTGGATGACATCCATGTCAATTCAGTCGTTGTGGGGCGGCTCGAGGTCCGTGACGGCGATCATCAAGTCTACTTTCGGAGCGATGCCGCGAAATCGTTTCAATTTGCGGCTGCGGGGGCGCTGGGAACACACAGTGTCACCCTCATAGATGCCGAGGGCCGGGTGCTTTCAAGGCGCTTGTTCCAGCTCGACTGCCAGACTGATATCGATGACGAAGGCGGCAAGTTCAGGCGCCTGCTGAAGGACCTTGAATGGACGATGTTCAGCGATGGTCCGGTCAGCGCCGTTCGTAACGGCGACGCGCTGTACACCGGTTTCAACACCTGGGTGATGGACAACACGAACACCCTGAAAGGCATGCGTTACTTCTGGCCCGAGGTGAAGTCGAGCATCGATTTCTATATGGCGAATCAGCGCGAAGACGGAATGGTGTGGGAGAACTTCGAGCCATGTACGCCTGCAGAGACTGACTGGGAGCGCCGGTTTGGCTACGGTGGCTTCGTGCGACGGATTGAGAATGGCCGCCTGCTCCTGCGTCGTGCGCCGGTCGAGAATCACGTGGAAGCGTATCTAATCGAAAGCATCTACACGGCGTGGAAGACCACGGGCGACACGCCGTGGATGAGCCTGAAGGTGGATGCAGCGATTCGTGCGGTTCACTACGCGACGTCTGATCCTTACCGCTGGTCCGAAAAATTCAAGCTGCTGAAGCGCGGTTTTACCGTCGATACGTGGGACTTTCTTTGCGCGAGTGAGAGCAATCTCGTCGGTGGCGATCCGATGGTCATTGATTTGAAGAAGACGCACTTCGGGATCTTCTTTGGCGACAACACGCACCTCGTCAGCTCGCTGCGAAAACTAGCGGAGATGCTGCATGCGGCCGGTCGCGAGAGTGAAGTTGCAGGGATGAACGCGCTGGCCGACCAGATCGAAGAGCGCGTGAACGCGCTTTGCTGGAACGGCGAGTTCTTTACTCACTGGACTTCGGAAGATGCGGCGCTGAAGCTCGATCTCGGAGTGGATCTTGCGCGCCAGATCTCGCTTTCGAACGCATACAGCCTGAACTACGGTGTGAGCGACGAGAGATGTTCGGCCATCGTGCGGACCTATCAGCGGATTCGGCAGGAGATGCCTTCGACTTCGCCGGGTGAGTTCTACTCCATCTATCCGCCGTTCGAACGTGGCTTCGAGAGTGAGAATGCGAAGTGGGAGTACATGAATGGCGGCGTGATGTCCTGTGTTGCGGGGGAGCTCGCCCTGGGCGCGTTCGAACATGGGTTTGAGAGCTATGGGGTAGATATCCTGCATCGCTATGCGGTCATGGCCCGGGCGCACAATGGCTTTGTTCCCGCGATACTGCGAGGTAAGGCGACGGAGCCGCCTGCTCGAACGTTCGCTGAAGTGAATCTGCGCGATCTTGCGAACGCCGATACAGGAGCCGGAAGGCCTGGCGTGGTGGGTTGGATGGGTGAGCCGGAGAATGACCTTCGCGCTGTACCGCATGGAAGGCAGAGCTTCCGAGGTGTGCCTTTCGACCTGATCGACCCAGCGGCCAACGCGCAGCGTGCGTGTATCGCCATCTCAAGCGCAGAAGGATTCGCGCGGCATGTGAGCATCCCGGTTCACGCGAGCGCTCGAAGCTTCTACCTGCTGCATACCAAGGGTGGCGACGATCTTGTGGGCAGTCTCACCGTTCGCTATGCCGACGGCAGCACCTCTACTGAGTACATCAGGGCGGGAGTCAACATAGGTCATTGGTGGGGACCGGCAGACGGGGAGTTTGACTATCGCTCCGGGCCGACGAGTCCAGACCGGCTACAGGTTGCGTGGCGCGGAGCCAACCAGAAGTTTGGGAACGTTGGCGTGTATGTTGCGGGCTTCTCGCATCCCCATCCGGAGAAGACGATTGCTTCCATCGATCTCGATTGCCTAGAGACGGACGCCAAGTGGATGGTGCTGGGCCTCACGCTCTCCGATGCGGCGATGTATCTGCCTCCGTGGAATGATGTCTCGTTTGGCATGCCCAACAACTGGGGGGCAGCTGCTCTAACGGC
This sequence comes from Granulicella aggregans, assembly GCF_025685565.1. NCBI lineage: Bacteria > Pseudomonadati > Acidobacteriota > Terriglobia > Terriglobales > Acidobacteriaceae > Granulicella > Granulicella aggregans. Next base: position 631,737 of record NZ_JAGSYE010000001.1, on the reverse strand, counting down.
AGCGCTCATTGAAGGCTTGGCCGGCGTGCAGGACCAGGGAGCAGCGTTTAGCCGTGTAGAGCTAACGCCGCGTTGGCTCTCTTCAGGTGTAAGCACCGCAACCGTCTCTGTCCGCTATCCGGCTTCGCGCGGCTACGCGCATTATCGGTATCGCTTTGATCCTGCGACGAAGCGGATAGAGTTTGCCTTTACCGGCTCGGCGAAGCGTTTCGAGATAACGATTCCGCTGCCGCCGGGCATGGTAGCAAAGCAGACTCTGGTGGATGGCGAAGAGCAAAGCTCCAGGATCCAAGCCGCCGGATCATCAGCGCAGCTTGCCTTTATCGTGGAAGGTTCCGGTGCCCACATGCTGGACATTTATCTGGCATGAAATGACTATTGTGGTCATTCTGACTAGAATGGTCATGCGGAGGCAAATATCTATGGGTACATGGGGAGTAGCACAGGCTAAGGCGCAGTTCAGTGAAGTCATCGAGAAGGCCATGACCGAGGGTCCGCAGGAGGTCACCAAGAGCGGCAAGGACGCCGTCGTGATCGTGTCGAAGAAACAGTGGCTTGAGCGGGCGAAGCCGAAGCAAAGTGCGGCGGACTTCTGGCTCAACTCTCCTCTGCGCGGGTCAGGCATCAAGCTGAAACCTATCAAAGGGAAGTTTGGAGAGGTTGAGTTCTGAAATATCTTCTCGATACCAGCGTGATCTCTCAGACTGCCAAGGACAGGCCACAGGGTGCTGCGATCGCCTGGCTCGGAACCGTAGATCTGACTGAAACATTTCTGAGCGCCATTACGTTTGCGGAGCTTCGCCGTGGAGCCGAGAAGTTGCCCGAAGGCAGGAAGCGGCGTGAGTTGGAGGTTTGGCTCGGAGCCGAGGTTGCCGTGGAATACGGCAAGCGGATATTTCCTGTGGATGTGGTGGTCGCGGATTTAGCTGGTCAGCTCTCGGTTGAGGCGGAGAGAGTTGGTTTAAATCTCGATCTGACAGACTTCCTGATCGCGGCGACGGCGCGGGTGCATGGGTTGCAGGTGGCGACGCTTAACCGGAAGCACTTAGAGAAGCTGGGTGTGGAGTTGGTGGAGTTCTGAGTTGCACTCACCCTTGCTTCGGAGTTGCTAAACTGTTGCTGGGCTGCATGCGGGCTCTATGCCATTCAAAGCTCCGTCCATCGTTGGCGGCAAGCAGTTGAACGGCTGAACCGGAGGGTGCGATGGGAACATGGCAAGCTGTGGACGCAGAAGCAAGATTCAGCGCGCTGCTGGACGCGGCGGCGGATGAAGGCCCACAGGTGATCCGGCAAAAGGGCAGGACGTTCGTCATTACAGCGAAACAAGATCAGCAGGAGGAGCCCGTGAAAGCCGCCGAAAGCGAGCCGAAAAAGTTCGTTAGCGCGTGGGAGGCGCTGCGGCCTTCGTTTGAGGACCGGTTCGATCTTGAACTTCCCGAAAGGGATTGGCAGTCGAGGCCAGTAGACCTTGGCTAGCCTGCTGGACACGGATGTCGTCTCGCAGTGGTCGAAACCAGTGCCAGACGCTCAGGTTGCAAGCTGGCTTGCAACGATTGTGCTCGAAGAGACGTACATCAGCGTCGTCACGATCCAGGAGCTTCGAACGGGAATTGAACGGCTGCCCGCAGGCAGAAAGAGAAGCGGCCTGGATGCGTGGCTCAGTGACTTCGTATTGGTGAAATACGAAGCCAGGCTTCTGCCCGTGACGCTCGAGATCGCAGATTTGTGCGGACGAATGCTCGGCAGCAAGGACTTGGCCGGGTTCCACCCAGAAAATACCGACGCCTATATCGCGGCAACAGCGAGGGTGCATGGATTGAAGGTGGCGACGCGGAACCGGAAGCACTTTGAGAGGTTGGGTGTGGAGTTGGTGGAGTTTTGACCTATCGGCATCCTATCTCGGACTTCATCAGCTCATAAGCAGCATTGATCTGCTGCATCTTTATGGAAGCAAGATGCTTCATCTCAGGCGCCAGATGTTCGTATTTGTCGGGATGGTAGAGAGATGCCTGTCGACGGTAAGCCGCTGAGACCTCTTCCAGCGAAGCTGGATAGGCAATGCCAAGCAACTTATAGCAGTCAAGTAGTAACTCAACGTCCGACATGTCATCTGGCGCTTTATGCGTATCTCGAGTCTCCCGGGCTTTATCATTCTCATTGAAGCGAGCTGTGAAAGCGGCACCTTTCTCGTAGCTCGAAGTTTGAAGAATTATCTGTAGTCCGCTGGCCGTATAGAGTGTGACCTCCCCATATTGCACGACGGGGATTTGAGTGTTGTTATTGAATCTTCTGTCTGGTCCACCATTCTTATTCACGAATCGCCAAGTAGTATCGACTTTTTTGCTATCTGGCGGTACGCCTTCGGTTTCGATAAAGCGAGTGCAGATGGCGTCCACGTTCAAGTCTTCGTATCGGATCGCGGCATACCGATTATTGGCGAAGAGAAGAATTTGGTCCGGAAGAAAGTGCAGCAGCATATCGTTAGCTTTGATCGAAGAGAAGGCAAGTGAGGATGAGAAACCTTCTGTCGCAAAGACTCCGACGCCAGCTGTTTTTCGGGTAATTAATTGCCCCGCACCGGCATTTCTCTTGCTGTCGTGGGATGCGGTCCTCGTGTTTAGCGTCCAAATTCTGTAGCAAGATGCTAAAGATTCCAGCGCCTTCACTGTCTTGCTGAAGTTGATCGTCGCTACCGCATCTAGCGAATAATGGATGTGCAGGGTGTGAGAGTCTTTGAAGCGCTTATAAACAACGATTCCGCTGAGAAGCAGCAGAATGGATAATAAAGCACCAAGAGTCGGAAAAGTCACTGCGACTAGGAGTGAAAATCCGGAAAGAATGAATACGAAGACAGCCGGGTTTGTCGCTCCAACATTCGCATTCAGCTTATCAACCACATCGCTTTGATTGGACGCAATCAGTTCGGCAAGAGGGACTTGAAAGACCGAGTCGATCACGTCTTGATCTATCGCTGGGCGACTGGGCGGGCCAGAATCTACCTTCCTCTTAGGAGCGTCAATTCTGTGCCGGTAATAGGCTCCATGTGAGGACACGGTTACAAACGTGCCTCGTGGTCCCGAACTGAGGCGGGCGCCGGGCACACCGACGGAGCTGCTAAAACCGCTCGGCGAAGCTGTGAACCGGAACGGGCCCGAGCTAAAGGTCTTGCGAAAGCCGAACCCCATTTCGAACTCCAGATTGGGCGATGAGATGAATCTATCTCTTCGGCAGGAAGCGTACAAGATGTCCCGACCGCTTTTCTACTACTACTAAGAAGACAAAGGCCGCCATTGCTGGCGGCCTTCGTATTTGTTGCTGTAGTTCAGGGTTTCGCGCGAAGCGCGTCTGCTGCATGCAATGCCTAGTCGCCGGAGACGGTCTCTTCTACTTCCGCCTTCGAAGCTACGGGAGCGGCTGGCTTGATGTCGCCCAGCGAGATGAAACCTGCGGGAGCATCGGGCTCCTGCAGAATCTCCTTGCGGTAGAGCTTGGCCATGCGGGCGTTCTCGGCATCCTGCTTGATCTTCGCATCGCGTGCGCGGATCTTCTCTTCGCGGGCGTTCTTGGCGATGCCGCTCTTATCGAACGTATCGTTGGCCGCCGCGTTGACGTGCGCTTCGTTGATGACGAGATCGTACTTCGCTTCCTTCTCGAGACCGACCTTCTTACCGCCGGCAAAGATCTCGTGACGGCCATGCTCCTCGTACCACTTGGTGAGGGTAGAGGTCATGTGCATCTTCTCGATGATGTTGCGCCAGCCTACGCCGGTGTTGTACGCGCAGAAGCTGATCTCGCCTTCCTGCGTCGCGTAAGGAATGATGCACTGCTCGGTGCGGCGGAAGTCGTAGTTGAAGAGGTCCTGGAACCACATGCCGGCGATGAAGAGGAAGTTCCAGCGGTCCGCGCGGCGCATGTTGATGTCTTCCATCGTGCGGTCCGCGGTGACCTTGCCGTAGTTCTTGCCGGTTGCGCCGAAGCACTTGTCGAACTTCTGCAGCAGGTCCTTGATCTTGAAGTGGGTCGGGGCCTTCTCGGGCTCGTAGTTGCGGAGCAGCGCGAGCGAGACACCGATGATGGAGAGCCACTTGCCGCGGGCCGCGTCGTTGATGCGGGCAACGTCCTTCGCAAGACGATCGGCATTGAGGAACGCGGTCACCGGAACGGCTTCCTTGGTCTCCTTGTCGATCATCAGCGCCATGCCAATACCGCAGTTCGGGTGGCAGCCGCAGGAGAGCTGGCCCCAGTCGTGGTTCGGGCCGTGGACGAGGTCGGCCCAGTCCGAGAAGGTCGACATGAAGGAGATGGGGAACCAGTCGCGGACGGGCTCGCCGAGGCCGGTCTGGTTCTTCACATCGTGCGCCATGTGCGAGAGCGTGTAGCGCTGTGCCTTGCGGCGCTCGTCGGAGATGTCTTCGTCGCGGCCGGTGAAGCTGACGGGCTGGAAGCTGAGGAAGTTGATCTTCTTCGGGTTGTCGAGCGCGAAGTTGATGATGTTGCCAACCTGCTCGTTGTTGATGCCGTTGATGATCGTCGTTACGGGAACGATGTCGACGCCGGCTTCGTGCAGGTTGTGGATGGCCTGGAGCTTCACGTCGAACGCGTTGCCGACCTTGCGGTGCGAGTTGGCAGCGTTGCCGATGCCGTCGAACTGCAGGTAAGCGTAGCGGAGACCGGCTTCAGCGGCGGCCTTCGAGAACTCCTTGGACTTGGCAAACTCGATGCCGTTGGTCGCGGCCTGGACGGAGGTGTAACCGACCTTGCGGGCGTAGGCGACGGCGTCGAGGAAGTAGGGGCTGAGCGTGGGCTCGCCGCCGGAGAACTGGACCGACATCTGGCGCTTGGGCTTGATCGTGACCGCGTTGTCGAGCATGGTCTTGATCTCATCCCACGTCAGTTCGTGGACGAAGCCGACCTGGTTGGCGTCCATGAAGCAGGGGTCGCACATCATGTTGCAGCGGTTGGTCAGGTCGATGGTGAGGACCGAGCCGCGGCCGTGGGTCACAGTGGACGTACCGTGGTTGTGCAGCTTCTCGTCGTTGTGCGCCTTGATGTCGCGGCCAGGGAAGACCTCTTCGAGGTGCTTGAAGAAGGCCGTGTCGATCGACATGACGTCTTCGAAGTGCCCGTGGATGGGGCAGTCCTTAACCATCAGGATCTGGCCGTCGCGCTCGATGATCTGGGCCTTGATCTCGCCGACCTTCTCGTTGAGCAGGATCTCGTGGGGCAGCTTGCCGTCGACGATCTGCTGGCGGATCTCAGGGATGCACTTGGGGCAGAGAGAGTCGGTGGTGCGCGGCCAGCCGAGGGGCGGCTTCTCTTTCTGATAGCTCTTGAGGAGGGGCTTATCGCTCCACTTGGGGGTAAAGCTTGCGTTGGGGCTGATCGAGTTGAGCTTGTTGAAGACTGCCCAACCTCCCTTGGCTCCCAGAACGAGGGCCTTCTCCATCAATTTTGCTGGCTTCGCCATGTTTGTCTCTGTCTCCGTGTGGATCTTTATAGTGTGAAGCTTGCGGCTCTGAAACAACGGGCTCGGATGATGCCGTTCAATTTCGGGAGCATCTCTTTAACTCTAGGGCACCGCAAATAGATGCGGGAGTGGGCAATGTGGTTCTATCTATTACATCTTCCCGCAATATCACAAGCCCTAGCCTACGTAGGGGCAACGTCCATCGGAAGCAATTAAGGCTGGGCTGCAAGATTCTGCATTAAAGTGCGCAAGGAGCGGGTTAATCTGCAGCGTCGATTTCGGCGGCAAAACGACATAGGTTGTGGACGGACGCCGACGGATGGCGACTGGGCCGAAACCGTTGAAGCTATTCGAGATGCACCAGATGCAGCAGGTCAGGGAAGAACTCGCGTACGGTGTTGCTCAGGGCAGCGCCCGCGAAGGAGCCGGCGAAGCCCTTGGCCGTCTCTTCCGCGCCGTGGTTCACATCCGGATAGTAGGCATTCTGGAGGATGGCTGTCGCAGCATGTCCTGCAAAGAGCGAGTAGTTTGGCGCGTTGGCCCCGCCGTCGGTGCGGGTGATGAAGACGCGCGACACGGCGTAGGTTCCACGGAAAAAGGCGTTGTGGCTCTTGCCCCTGACGTAGTAGCGGGGATCCTGGTGGAAGACTGCGGGCATTAGGCCGTCGGTGAAGATGGACTGAGACGCGTCTCGGATTGCGGCGGCTCCGAGGCGCTGGCCGTAGGCTCCGCCGTTGGTGCCGTAGTTTGGACTCCCATTCGCTGCCTGCTCGTACGAAGCTGAGCCCACGACGGCGACGAAGAAGTAAGGCGAGATGATCTGGTCTGCGCCGAAGAGCAACTTCCGCGTCAAGCCGGTCAACGGCTGCGCGCGCTGGCTGGGTTCAATGTATTTGTCATAGAGCGGCGCAAGAGGCTTAGGCGCGAACCTGGGAGTACGTGCGGGTGCACCCGCAGACTCTGCTTCGCCTTCGCCAAAGCTGGAGGAAGAGCCGATAGCGAGTTCGCCCTGAGGTGCAGGCGCCTCTGGAAGCTCCGCCAGACCTTCAGTCCGGTAGAGATTTGTCTGCACGAGGTGTGGCGAACTGGTGGACTGGCCCCTTCCAGGCGTGCAAAGAGAAAGCGCTACAGATACGGCGACCACGGAGCTAAGGCTGAAGTGGATGGCGGTGAAGGTCTTTCGGTACGCCGTTTCGAACAAGGAGTGTCCTCGAGTGAGTCAGATGGTAGAGCCGGGTCGTGCCGTAGAAGCAAGTTGTAAAAGAGTTGGTAACGCAGGATAGCTGATCTCAGGGCGAATCGTCGGGGTGTCGCGAAGGCTTGAAGCTACACTTCGTGACCTTGCGTATTCGATGCCGGCAGTGAGCTTTTCGATGTACGCGCAAGCTGGAAGACCCGAAATGAAACCAGTTACATTGCAAAAAAGTCAATTGATATCGATATCTACAAAAGTTGCTTGACAGCGAACTGCGAACAGGAATACGGTTCGGCCTGCTTGGAAAAGTTCCGTCAAAATCGGCTGTAAGCCTCGGCTCGCTCAAGATTTGCGCCCGGGCACTGCAGAGACAAAGAGCAGGGATGCGATCCGACGGAAATGCTTCAACCACAGATGTCCGACAACAAGGAAGAATCAAAATGATAAAGAGCAACAGCACGACCTTTGGGAGACTACGCAAGTTTGTGCAGATGGCTTTATGCCTCTGCGTGGCGATCTTTGCGGCCCAGCCGGCGTTCTCGCAGGCCGATCAGGGCGCAATCACCGGAACAGTAACGGATTCCACCGGCGCGGTAGTTCCAAACGCGGCGGTGACGGTAAGCAGCACGGAAACGGGTCTCACTTTGAAGGGAACGACCGATGCAAGCGGCGTCTTCGTCTTCTCGCCGTTGAAGATCGGTACCTATACTGTTTCCGCCTCAGCCTCCGGCTTTGAGACGACAACGCAGGAAAACGTTGCCTTGCACGTTCAGGACCGCATCGCCCTGCAAATCCAACTGAAGAGCGGAGCGACAACCGAGACCGTAACAGTAACTTCTGCTCCGCCCCTGCTGCAGACGGAAGAAGGTTCGACTGGCCAAGTCATCGAATCGAAGACAATCAACGACACCCCGCTCAACGGCCGTAACTGGGTCTTCATCGCGCAACTCACTGCCGGCGTCGCTCCCGCAAACGGAGCCCGTGGCCAAAAGGGCGGTGACTTCAACGCCAACGGTCAGCGCGCAGAGCAGAACAACTACATCATGGACGGCGTCGACAACAACGTAAACGTGGTCGACTTCTTCAACGGTGCCAGCTACGTCGTACGTCCTCCGCCGGATGCTCTGGCGGAGTTCAAAGTACAGACCGGAGCCTACAGCTCAGAGTTCGGCCATTCTGCGGGCGCTGTTGTAAACGCTTCCATTAAGTCCGGTACCAACCACATCCACGGATCTGCCTGGGAATACATTCGTAACGACGCCTTCGACGTGCGCGAGTTCTTCCAGGGCTCTTCGCCCATCGCTGAGTATCGCCAAAACCAGTTCGGTGCCACGCTCGGTCTGCCAATCATCAAGGACAAGCTGTTCTTCTTCGGCGACGTGGAGGCGAACCGTATCGTCTTCGGCGAGACGCACTCCGGGCTTACCGTCCCGACGGCGCTTGAACGCACGGGAAACTTCAGCGAACTACTCAATCCTGCGCTGGTCAACGGCAATACGATCCAGCTCTATGCGCCGAATCCAACAGCGCCGGGAACGACGCCAATCGCCGGTAACCGGCTCGACCAATCGGGCATCACGCTTGATCCGGTCGCTCTCAAGCTACTTAGCCTGTTCCCGAGCCCGAACATCGGCGTTGCGGGGCAGACCTATAGCAACTTCACCAGCCAGACGAACACTCTGGACAATACCTTCCAGTGGGACACCCGTATGGACTGGAATATCAGTTCCAGGGATCAGGCATTCGGGCGCTACAGCTACAACCACGAACCTGCAACTCATCCGGCGCCTCTTGGGCCGATCCTGGATGGTGGCGGCTTCGGTGATACTGGCCAGGTCGTTCAGTTGGGCGAAAACTTTGCCGGAAGCGAGACCCACATCTTCACTCCGACGCTCACGAACGAGTTTCGTTTTGGATACAACTACGGCCACTTCGACGGTCTGCACGAGAACGCCAACAACCCTACACTCGCCTCTAGTCTTGGACTTGGTGGCGTGCCGTATGCTCCGAACAATGGCGGTCTGCCGTACATCAACGTGGGCGGTCTGTCCGTCTTCGGTTCGCCTCAGTTTTACGCAACGAACGAGTATGAAAACGTCTATCAGATTCTCGACAACGTCACTAAGGTTTGGGGAAATCACACCTTCAAGACCGGTATCAACATCCAGCGCATTCGGTTCTCGACGTCTCAGCCCACCCAACCCCGCGGTACCTATAACTTCACCGGAACTTATACCACCGGTTTCAATCAAGCCGGACAGACTATTCCAAATACGGGTTATGGCATCGCCGACTTCCTGACAAATAACCAGAATAGTACGGCTGTCTCCAACATCTTCACTTCAGATGACCTTCGCTTCAATCGCTCCTTCTATGCTCAGGACGACTGGAAGGTCAGCCAGCGCCTCACCGTCAACTACGGTGCTCGCTACGATTACTCCACGCCGTATCTTGAGCGTCACGATAACCAGGCTGCTTTCATTCCAACCAGCCCGTTTGTCGCCAGCGCCAGCACGGGTGAGTACCGTATTCCAATCAGCCAACAGGGCAAGGTGACGATTCCGAGCAAGTTCGTCAATCTGCTCGCCGAGGATGGCATCACCATCAAGTATGTAAGCAATCGCTATCTCGAACAGCCGCAGAAGACAAACGTGGCGCCTCGTGTCGGATTTGCCTACAAGGCGACTGACAAAGCTGTAGTCCACGGCGGATACGGTATCTTCTTCGGCGGTCTCGAAAGCGTCGGCTATTACCCGAACTTCGGCGAAAACTTCCCGTTCGAGTTCGACTCAACCTACAGCGCATCAAGCTGCACGCAGACCTCTTGCACCAACAACGGCTTTACCCTCGAGAATGGATTCAGCGCTCTGTTGAACTCGCCTACCGGCTTGCTCACGGCTCCCGCACAGCCCACGCTGCGCGGTGGGGAAGCGAAGATCCGCACGCCTTATAGCCAGCAGTACAACCTAACGGTGGAGTACGGTATCAGCAATTCGCTGGTCGGGTCGATCGGGTATGTCGGTGCGGTCTCCCATCACCTGCAGTCATTTCCCAACGCCAACGGCCAGACCGCGCTGGCGCCACACGACTTCAGCGGCTACACCGATGCGAACGGCGACCATACCAATCCGCTCGAACCCTTCCCGCACGTCAACTTCTCGTACACCGCCTATGACGCTGCCTCCAACTACAACTCGCTGCAGGCCAAGCTCGAAAAGCGCTTGACCAATGGCCTCAGCTTCCTCACGACCTACACCTACGGGAAGTCGCTGGACAATGCGGACACCCCGCTTGGTACCACGGGCGACCAGGGCGACCGTGGCATCAACATCCTTGGCTGGAGGGGAGATTATGGTCCGTCTGGTTTTGATGTCCGCCATCGTCTCACCATCAACGGCAACTATGAGCTTCCTGTCGGTAAGGGACGCAAGTACTTCAACAACAGTGGAAAGATTGCCGACTACGCAATCGGGGGTTGGTCGAGCAGCTTCGTCTTCCGAGCGGAGACGGGTCAGCCCATTACCATCGGAACGAATAGCATCAACAGTCCCAGCGGCGCATCGGCTAACGCCAACCGAGTTGGCGATCCCTTCAGTGGTGGTGGCAGCCCCAACGCTTCCAACCCCGGCATTGCCTGTCCCACCAAGGTGCGGACGGTCATCAACTGGTATAACCCCTGCGCCTTCGCAAACCCACTGCCGGATAACATCGGCTATACGACCAACTTCTACCCTGGCACCACGCAACTCATCCCGAACACCGTTTCTGGTGCGGCGGCCCTGCCTTATGTCGGCAGCAACCGTGGCCAGACGACTGCTCCGGGATACGAACGCGTCGATGCTTCTCTCTTCAAGTCTTTCCCAACCTTCCGCGAACAGAGCCTCCAGTTCCGCGCGGACATCTTCAACGCTCTCAACACACCCGGCTACGGTACGCCCAGCAACACGGGCATCTCTGGTAATGGCGGTCAGATCACTAGCGCTCGTGTCTTCGCTGCGAATGCCCCTGACTCGCGCTACTTCCAATTCGCTCTGAAGTACACCTTCTAGGCGATCACCAATCCACTGCACTAGAATCCAAGGCGGATGCGTCTCCTTAACGGGGCGCATCCGCCAAGGACTTTTATCTATGTCTCGACCTCAAATTCGCGTTTCTTTGAGGGCCTCAAGGTTCCTGGCAATCGTCCTCTTCGCGCTTCCCCTGAATCCCAGGGTTTCGGCTCAATCTTCCGCAAAGCGTCCCTTGTCTGCCGCCGACCAGGCGATATTGAAGCGCGCTCTCGACGCATACGACCAGGGTGACCTCAAGACCTCCGAACCTTTACTTGCAGACCTGACCGCACGCTTCCCCGCGAACTATCAGGCCAATGAGGCCCTGGGTAGCCTGTATGCGGAGAGCGACCGCACGACCGCGGCATTGCCTTACCTGCGACGAGCCTGCGCAGTCGCTCCTCATGCGGCCATCGCCCATGCGAATCTGGGTGCCGCTTATCTGAAGTTGAGTAAGCCGGACGCGGCGATTCCGGAGCTAAGGTCCGCGCTCAGACTCGATCCCAAGAACGCAGCAACACAGTCGAACCTCGGCCAGGCCCTTATGCTCAAAGCTCAACCCGTGGAAGCCGCGAAGGCCTTTGCCGCTGCCGCAGCGCTGCAGCCTGCGGACGCTTCGGTGGAATACAACCTAGCGCTGGCATTGTTTGACTCGGGTTCGCTGAAGGAAGCCAAAGCCGCGATCGACCGCATTCCGGCGACGGAGTCCAACGACCAGACGGACGCCCTCGCCGGGGACATCGAGGAGAAGCTGGGCGAGTTTCAACAGGCCATTGCGCATTATCAAGCGGCGGCAAAGTCGAACCCCAGCGATGCCAATCTCTATGCGCTTACGCTTGAACTGATGCGGCATTGGACCTGGGACGAAGCCGTGACCATGGCTGACTTTGGCACTTCGCGTTATCCCGCAAGCAAGCACTTTGAGGTTGCGAAAGGCATCGCGCAGTTTGGCGGGCAGCACTATCCAGAGGCGGTCGTGACATTCTCCGACCTGCTACAGAAAGAGCCCGAAAACGCGCTCTACGCGGACCTGCTTGGCCGGAGCTGCTCCGCCATTGCGGAGGACGCCAGCGCACAGTGCAACGGCCTATCGGAGTTCGCTCACCGGCATCCGGAGAACGCGCAGGCGGCGACCTTTGCGGCGGTGAGCCTGCTGCATCGGCCTTCGGCAGAGCAGGACAGGCCTGAGGTGAAGCGGCTGCTCGACCAGGCGATTGCAGCCGACCCAAAGCTGCCCGAGGCGCACTTCCAGCTTGCGGTGCTGGAGCAGTCGCAGTTGCAATGGCAGGAGAGCGTCGCTCCGCTGCAGCGGGCCATCGAGTTGCGACCGACGTATCCCGAGGCGCACTACAGGCTCTCGCGGGCGTACGCGCACCTAGGGATGAAAGACAAGGCGCAAGAGGAGATTGCGTTGCAACAGAAGTACACGCAGCAGGCCAAGGACACCGTGAACGCGCGTCTGCAGGAGGTCGTGACATTCCTCGTCAAATCCAACTAAACGCGGGGCTGAACCTCGCCGGCGAAAGTCTCAGCGCGACGCTTCGCGAGATGGGAGCGAAGCGAGGCTGGGACCGTCGCGAGTTTCTGCGTACCGCGATTGGCGCGGCCACGGCGACCTCGCTGAGTGGGTTTACGCCGCTGCGCGCGCAACAGCTTCCACGCGGGCAGAAGGCTGTCGTCGTTACATTTGGCGGCGGAGCGCGCGATGAGGAGACGTTTGCTCCCGAAGGCCAGGAGAACATCCCGCATATGCTCAGCGAGTTAATCCCGCAGAGCACGTTCTTCACGCAGGTCATCAATCACGGCATCCTTGGGCACTACGTCGCGACGGCTTCGCTGGCCACGGGAGCGTATGAGACCTTCAACAACTTCGCGCAGACGCCGCCTGAGAACCCAACGGTCTTCGAATACTTCCGCAAAGACCTGAAGCGGCCCGCGCACGATGCGTGGATCGTGGCTCCAAGCAACGGCTTTAACCGCATCGGCGCGAGCGATCGTCGCGGCTTCGGGCCGGAGCTTGGCGCGGAGGTGCTGCTGCCGAAACAACTGCTTGCCGCGGCGATGGGCGGCAAGTCCGGCAACGACTATGAGCACCTGCTCCGCGATAACTACGAGTCGCCACTCTATACCTCGGCAGTTGGCGGGGGCAGCGGATCGCACGATGTGGAGATCGAAAAGGTCGCCGACATCCTGAAGCTCTCGGTGGATGACTTCACATCGCATGCGCGCTCGCTGGCGAGCCCCGACGAACTGTCGGTGTTTATAGCCCGGCAGTTGATGCGGCAGCTCTCGCCGAGCCTACTCTGGATCACGCTGCACGATATCGACATCGCGCACTCGGGGGCGTACTCGCTTTATCTCGACGGCATCCGCAGGTCGGATCGCCTGTGCAGTGACATCTGGAAGGCGATCGAGACGGATCCGGAGTACAAGGGCAAGACGACGATGTTTATCCTTCCCGACTTTGGCCGGGACTCGGACATCTCGCCGGGAGGCAACGGCTTCCAGCATCACCGCACCGGCGATGCGCTATCTAGAACGACGTGGATGATGGTGCTAGGACCTGGCGTGCGGCAAAACGCTGTGGTGGATCGGCCTGTGGACTCGCTGGACCTGGTGCCGACGCTCGGCAGCCTGCTGGGCTTTTCGCCCACCTGTGCTAAAGGCTCTCCGCTGCGGGAGGTGCTGTAGCCATGCTGCCTGCGCAGTTGAAGCCCGCTGATTTCGCCGCGTATCCACCGCAGGCCCGCGCCTTCGCGACGGAGCACATCGCCATCCTGCAGCAGATGCCGCTTGCCCTGCTTCCCAGCCTGCTGAACGAGGTGAGCGGCTACGACTGGAAGCTGCCCGCAGAGCGCGCGCAGATCGATCGCCAGATTCAGTGGCTTGGTGCCATGTCGTCCTCACAGTTGGCGGATCGTACCAAGGAGTTCGCGGCGCTGCGGCTGAACGCGGACCTCGAAGCCGTCGATTGGGTCAACGTGCCGTCTTCGTTTCTCGAGCAACTGACGGCGTGGCTCTGGAGCACGCATCAGATGGATGCTTTCCATGCGGCTGCGGACAACTACACGACACAGCTTGCGGTAGCCGCGCCTACGCCGCCGCCTGCTACGCCAAGGCTCGCAATCGTCATTGTTGGCAACGGAGTCGACCAGACCAGCTTCCGGCCGTTCAGCAAGCTTCGGCAGCATGGGATCTACTTCACGAAGGTGAAGCCGGATGATGGCGTGGGGCAGATCCTGGCACATGCTTCTGCACGGGCGCAGAAGAGTTCGGAGAACTCTGCCTTCGCCCACTGGTATGTCGATGGCGGAACCGCCGCGCCGGCAACTCGGCTGACGCAGGTCTCCTACGATGCTCTCGCTCCGGCGAGGAGCGCATTGCTTGGCCGCACGCAGCAGACGATCAGCTCCGGCACCTCCGGACCAGAGGCGTTGCGTTCGCTGCTGGCGCAGATGAAGCCGCAGGATGTGGGCCTTGCCTCGGGGCCCGATAGCGAAGTACTGAACCGTTTTCAACTGAGTTTGTTGACCCAGGGATCGGGGACGCAGATCTTCTCGACCACCTTCGTTCAGTGGGCCGGGCGCGAGTGCCTGCGCCGCGCCCAGCCTTCTACGCTTGTCCTTCGCTACGCTCCGCGGCAGGAGCAGCAGCCTATGAATGCGATGCTCAGCGGCGCGCCGATTGAAGGCGGAGGGCCGAAGGCAGATCCCGAAGGGTCGCTGGTCGATGCCGACATGGGAGCGTATTACACGTGGCTGAACCTGCAGCGGCTTCCGGGTTCAGACCAGTCCCGTTTTCTGGCATGGTTCGAAGGTCATAACCAGGCAATCGCTATCGGTCCGGACCTGCCGCGAGGCACGGTGTCGGACTCGTCCATGAAGCTTGCCGGGTTACTTCAACTCCTTGCCTGAAGGGCATGGGTGGTCTTGCGGCGGCGGCATGAAACTTCTATGTAAGCCTTTACATTCCTTATCTCGATAGCGTTTAGTAGGTATGTCCAACTCCAGAGCAGTCCGCCGCGAAAACGTTTTACCGATGCCCCGTTTCAGTAACGACCAGGAGCGAACTCTTGAACCTCTGCCGGATCTTCCTCGCCGCCACGCTTGCCCTTCCTCTTACGCTGAACGCGCAGATGCCCCATATCGAAAAGCGCGGCGACAACTTCGCCATGACCGTCGATGGCAAGCCGTTCCTTGTGCTCGGCGCGCAGATTAACAACTCCAGCTCCTGGGCGAGCACACTGCCGGATGTCTGGCCCGCTCTTGCCGACCTTCATGTGAACACGGTCGAAGCGCCGGTCTATTGGGAGTTGATGGAGCCTACGCCGGGCAAGTTCGATTTTGCCAATGTCGACCTGCTGGTAAAGGGAGCGCGCGAGCACAATCTTCATCTGGTGCTGCTCTGGTTTGGCACATGGAAGAACGGCCAGAACCACTACGTGCCGGAGTGGATCAAGACCGATCCGATCAAGTATCCGCGTGAGCAGACGGCATACGGCAAACTGCTCGACGTGATGTCACCGCACTCTGCCAACAACCTTGAAGCAGACAAGCACGCCTTCGCCGCGCTGATGCGCCATGTGAAGGAGATCGATGGATCAAAGCACACCGTCATCATGATCCAGGTGGAAAACGAGTCGGGATCGGTTGGCTCGGTGCGCGACTACTCGCCTGCGGCGGAGAAGCTCTTCGAGGGCGCTGTGCCTGAGTCGCTGACTTCCACACTCCACACGGCGAAGACTGGTACGTGGTCGCAGACCTTCGGTGCCGATGCCGATGAGAGCTTCGCTGCCTATGCAACGTCGAGCTACATCAACGAGGTCGCGAAGGCGGGCAAGGCGGAGTATCCGCTGCCGATGTACTGCAACGTGTGGGTGACCTATCCGGTGCATGCGCTCGAGAATCGCGACAAGGCCAGCGCGGGGCAGGAGTATCCCAGCGGCGGAGCGCAGCAGCAGAACATTGCGATCTGGAAGGCGGCCGCGCCGAACATCGATGTTCTCGCGCCCGACTTTTACTCGGATGACGTGCCCTTCTATCACTCGGTCGTCGCGGCCTATCATCGTTCGGATAACCCGCTCTTCATCCCCGAGACCGGAATTGCGAAGAACTTCGGCCGCTACTTCTTCTACGCTCTTGGTCACGGTGCGATCGGCTTCTCGCCCTTCGGCATCGACTACACCGACTGGACGCTGAAGAAGCACGAGATGCCGGAGTTTCTTTCAGCGGACTATGCGCTGATCGGACCGATGCAGAGCGAGATCGCGCAGTTCAACCTCGAAGGAAAGTTGCAGACCGCGGTGGAAGACCCAGCAATGGCGCGTCAGCAGCTACATTTTGGCGATGTCGTTGCAACGGCGTCGTTCGGTTTTCCGCAGAAGGATGGTGAAGTGCCGCCGGGAACGGCGGACTCGCATGGCCGCGCCCTGGTTGCGCAGATCGATGGCAAGCCCGGCGAATATGAGTTCCTTGCAACCGGCTTCGACGCAAGCGTGACTTTCACGTTCTCGCCCGAGTACGGGAAGGCGCACAACGCGCAGCTCGAGATTCTCCGCGCCGAGGAAGGGAACTACGAGAACGGTGTGTGGAAGATGACGCGCATCTGGAACGGCGATCAGACCGACCGCGGCCTGCAGTTTCACGCCGGAGTTCTCGGGCAAGTCGTTCGCATCCGCCTTCACTCACTGCCGTTGACCGGCGAGCTCGCCGCGCGCTAGGAGATTGATCGTGAAAAAGTTACAAATTGCGGCGGCAGCTACTTTGCTGCTTACGGCGTTGACGGTTTCCGGGCAGAACAAGCCCGCTGTGGGAGCCATGAACGATGTTCTCTATGGTGCTGCCTACTACAACGAGTACATGCCGGCGGAGCTGCAGCCAGGGCGGCTCGATAAGGACATCGCCCTGATGAAGGCAGCCGACATTACAGTTGTTCGCATGGGCGAATCGACGTGGAGTCTGTGGGAGCCAGAAGACGGCAGGTTCGAGTACGCTTGGATGGATCGTGTCGTCGATGCGATGGGTAAGGCCGGCATCAAGGTCATCATGGGCACGCCCACCTACTCTATCCCGACGTGGATGTATCACGAGCATCCCGAGGTGCTCGCCCGTCCGCTGGGCGGAGCGCAGACCTTCTACGGCATGCGGCAGAACATGGACACGGACAATCCAACCTTCCGTTTTTACGCACAGCGCGTGATCCGCAACATGGTGGAGCACTACAAGAGCAACCCCAATGTCATCGGATGGCAGATCGATAACGAGACGGCTTCCTATGGTGCCTCCAACAACGATGTTTTCACGGGCTTCGTGGATCACCTTAAGCAGAAGTTTGGCACGACCGACAACTTGAACAAGGCATGGTTCCTGAACTACTGGGGCGAGGATGTGAACGGCTGGGAGAACATGCCGCCGCGCGATGGCACGATCAGCACCGGGTACAAGTTGGAGTGGACGCGATGGTCGCAGATGCGCGTGACGAACTATCTGGCGTGGCAGGCCGCGCTGGTTCGTGAGTATCGTGGACCGAACCAGTTTGTGACGCAGGATCTTGGTGGCGTGATGAAGCGCGATGTCAACGAGCTTGAAGTGAGCAAGACACTCGATATCGTTGCGGACAACCCATACCACGCGACGCAGGACCATTTCGACGGGCAGAACCAGGCCGAGCAGGGCGACTACACGCGTTCTCTGAAGCACATGAACTATCTTGTAACGGAGACCAACGCGCAGACCACCGATTGGTCCTCGTCCTATCAATATCCGCCTTACGACGGCCAGCTTCGCCTCGATGTCTACACCCACCTTTCAAGCGGTGCGAACATGGTCGAGTATTGGCACTGGGCATCGATCCACTCCGGGCAGGAGACTTACTGGAAGGGTGTGCTCTCGCATGATCTTGAACCCAACCGCGCCTATGCCGAGGTGTCAAAGACCGCGCATGAGTTGAAGAAGATTGGGCCGCAATTGGTGAACCTCAAGATCGAGAACGACGTGGCGATTCTCTACAGCGTCGACTCGGCCAACGCTCTTGACTTCATGCCCTTTGCCTCCGAGCCGCGCCAGGGCTGGGCGATGGGGCGGACTACCGCGGACTACAGCACTCTGGTGCATCAGCTTCATCGCGCTCTCTTCAACGCCAATGTCGGCGCGGACTTTATCTTTCCCACGTCGACCGCGGCCGATCTCTCTCAGTACAAGCTGATCGTTGTTCCACCGCTCTACATCGCGGACGATGCCCTGCTTATGCGCATCTCCGATTACGTCAAAGGCGGCGGGCATGTATTGATGTGTTTCAAGTCTGGCTTCGCCAACGAGAACTCCGCTGTCCGCTGGGTGATGGCTCCGGGGCCATTGCGCGAGGCGGCGGGTTTCAGCTACCAGGAGTTCTCCAACCTTGAGAAGCCTCTCGCGCTGAAGGATGATCCCTTCAAGAGTGGTGACGAGAACAAGGTCTCGCACTGGGCGGAGTTTTTAAAGCTCGAGCATGCGAAGCCCTTGGCTTTCTATGATCATCCTTTCTTTGGGCAGTGGCCGGCGATCACCCGCAATGAGTTCGGCTCCGGCTCGCTGACGTATGAGGGCACCGTGCTCACCGATAAGCTGCAGGGGCAGGTCGTTCTCGCAGCGCTTGCTGACGCACATATCGCACCCAATCCCAACAGGCTGCCTGCGCCGGTCCGCGAAAAGAGCGGCGTGAACGGTAAAGGGAATACGCTGCACTACTTCTTCAACTACTCGAGCGATAAGCAGAGTTTCACCTACAACCAGAAGCCGGGGACCGACCTGCTCACGGGCAAGTCGATTGCAGCCGCTCAAGACGTGGATCTTGCGCCCTGGGACCTAGTCATCGTCGAAGAAGGCAAGTAAAGATAATTGCAACCTATTTAGTTACATATCTGGAGAAAGATCGAAATGCGTAGACGGGAATTCCTCAAGACCTCAGCCACCGTAGCAGCCGCAACCACGCTTCCCGCAGTCGCCTTCGCCGCGCCTGCATCGATGGAGAGCCCACGCACCGTGCTCGCCATCAACCGCAACTGGCGCTACCACCCGACGAAGGTCAGCGGCGCGGAGACACCCGCCTTCGATGACTCGAAGTTCGAGCGTATCGTCATCCCGCACACGAACATCAAGATGCCGTGGCACAACTTCGACGACAAGATGTACGAGTTCGTCTCCACCTATCGCCGCCGCTTCAAGACGCCTGCCGCCGCGAAGGGCAAGCGTGTCTTTGTCGACTTCGAAGGCGCGATGACCGCGTCGACGGTCTACATCAATGGCCACAATCTCGGCGAGTATAAGGGCGGCTTCACGCCGTTCTCGTTCGAGTTGACGAAGTATCTGAAGGCCGAGGGCGAAAACGTTCTCGTGGTGCATCTCGACTCGACCGAACGCGCGGACATACCCCCGTTCGGCTATGAGATTGACTACATGACTTTCGGCGGCATCTATCGCGAGGTCTCGCTGCGCATCGTCTCGCCGACCTATATCGACAACATCTTTGCCGCGCCGAAGAACGTTCTTAGTGCATCGCCGTTCGTCGATGTTGATTGCTTCATCGCTGCGGAGTCCGCCGATGGCGCGTACTCCCTCGTCGTGAAGTTGAGCGACGCAGAGGGTAAGGAGATCGCGCGGCAGGAGCAGTCGATCGCGTTGAACACGTCGCCTGATCCTTCGGCGGGCAAGGATCCCGAGACGCCGGCATCGCCTTATGCCAGCACGCAGACGACGACCGATCCGGCGAAGCACACCGTCACGCTCAAGGACCTCAAGAACATCAAGCTCTGGGATATTCAGGAGCCCAACCTGTATACGGTGCATGTGCTGTTGCTAAAAGACGGTAAGGTGATCGATGTGGACTCGCGCCGCATCGGCTTCCGCGAGGCGATGTTCACCGACGGCGGCTTCTCGCTGAACGGTAAGATCGTCAAGCTGCGCGGCCTCGATCGTCACCAGACTTTCCCCTTCGTTGGCCAGGCGATGCCTGCGCGGGTGCAAAAGAAAGATGCGGACATCCTGCGTAAGGGGCTGCATTGCAACCTGGTGCGTACCTCTCATTATCCACAATCCAGACACTTCTTAGACCGTTGCGATGAGATCGGATTGCTGGTGCTTGAAGAGATTCCAGGCTGGCAGCACATCGGCCCCGAGCCGTGGAAGCTGGTTGCCATCGACAATGTTGGCCGCATGGTGCGACGCGACTGGAACCATCCCTCGATTATCTTGTGGGGCGTTCGCATCAACGAGTCGAAGGATGATCACGACTTCTACATCCGCACGAATGCGCTCTCCCATGCGCTCGATACGACACGGCAGACTGGCGGCATCCGCTACTTCCAGGAGTCGGAGTTCCTTGAAGATGTCTTCACGATGAACGACTTCGGATTCCCGTTGAAGAAGCCCGTTCACGGCAAGTACCTCAACACCGAGTTTGTCGGACACACCTATCCGACGAAGACCACCGACGATGACGAGCGCCAGCGCGAGCACACGTTGCGCCATGCGCGTATCCACAACCAGCTCGCTTCGGATCCGCAGTATGCGGGCGGCATCGGCTGGTGCGCGTTCGACTACAACACACACGCGAACTTCGGTGCGGGCGACCGAATCTGCTATCACGGGGTCATCGACATCTTCCGCGAGAACAAGCCTGCGGCGGGTTTCTACAAGTCGCAGTGTGATCCTGCGGAAGAGATCGTCCTCGAGCCTGCGTTCCACTGGGCCAACAGCGACGAGAGTGTCGGTTTCAGCGAGATGGTTATCTGCTCCAACTGCGAGCACTTGAAGTTCTACATCCGCGAGTCGGGCAACACGGCCGCTGAGTGGAAGCTCGCTGCCGAGGCCGATCCCGACCGCAAACAGTTCGAGCATCTGAAGTACGCTCCGTTTGTCATCAAGAAGGACGAGATCGACTACAAGAAGATCGACCAGTTCTGGGGTGATCTGCGTATCGACGGCTTCATCGATGGTAAGCAGGTGATCTCGAAGTCGCTCTCGGGCGATGGGAACAACAAGAAGTTCACTCTGCTGCCTGATGACGAAGCTCTGTTGGCCGATGGTACAGATACCACGCGCGTCGTGCTTCGCGTTACCGATGAGTTCGGTGCGCTGCGCACGTACGCGGACGATCCGATCGAGTTTACGCTTGAAGGGCCAGGCGAATTGATTGGTGAGAATCCCTTCTCTCTTGTTGGGGGAACCGGGGCGGTATGGGTTCGCGCGAAGGAGATGGCCGGCACGGTCACGCTCAAGGCGAAGCATCCACGCCTTGGCTCACAGAGTGTGAGCTTCAGGCTCTCTGCTGTTCCTTCAGAGACGGTCTAGTTCGACAATCGGCGTTCGCGGGCTGCACTCTTCACGCAGTTCGCGGACGCCAGCATGTTTAAGTTGCTGGAGTGTCTGCATGGAACGTCGTCGCGTCTTGAAACTAGCCACGCTCGCAGCTGCTGCAAGCGCCTCTCCAGCGCGCCTTCTCGCATCTGCCGCGCAAGAGGCGCTGCCGGTAAAGCGCGTCCTCATTATCTTCAAGTGCCACCTTGATGTTGGATTCACTCAGACTCAAGCGCAGGTGATGCGGAAGTACTTCGACGAATACTATCCGGCAGCGATGGCTCGTGCTGCGGAGATGCGCGCGGCTGGCTCTGATCGCTATATCTGGACGACAGGATCATGGTTGCTCTACGAGTATCTTGATCAGGCCACGCCCGAACAGCGCAAGACGATGGAAGCCGCGATTCATGCGGGTGACATTACCTGGCATGCTCTTCCGTTCAGTTGGCAGACCGAGATGCTCGATCGCTCGATGATCGCCGGTGCGCTGGGGTTCTCTGCTGATCTCGATGCTCGCTTTGGCCGCAAGACGATTGGTGCCAAGATGACGGATGTGCCTGGGCATTCGCGCGGCATCATCGCTCCGCTGCAGGCTGCGGGAGTTCTCATGCTCGACATTGGCATCAACGCGGCGAGCGTTCCCCCTGATGTGCCGGATGCATTTCTATGGCGCGACGCCGAGGGCAATTCGCTGGCGATGATCTATCACCGCCACGACTACGGCAGCGTGATCCGCATCCCTGGCTCGGACCTTGCGGTGTCCGTAGAGGTGCGCAACGACAACAGCGGGCCGCACACGCTTGAAGAGATTAGGGCGATCTACGGAAAGCTGAGGGCGCAGTTCCCTGAAGCGAAAGTGGAGGCGTCGACGCTGAGCGATGTCGCCGCTGCGATGGAACCGTACCGCGCGCAATTGCCCATCTTTACCGGAGAGATCGGCGATACGTGGATCTATGGAATTCCCAGCGATCCCGCGAAGGTTGCGCGTTATCGCGAGGTTGCTAGGCTACGGCAGCAGTGGATCGCCGAGCATCGCTTCGCTGCGGGCGACGCGACTGACCGGCAACTTCTGCGACGGCTGCTGCTTTCGGTTGAGCACACGTGGGGTACTGATACGAAGAGCTATCTCGACAACGATCACTACCGGCCAGCGGACCTTGCAGCGGTGATCGATCAGCCGCCGTACAAGACCATGACCACAAGCTGGCAGGAGAAGCGCGATGATCTCGATCTCGGCGTCGCCACGCTTCCAGCAGGGCTTCGCGAGCAGGCGGCGGCAAGCTTGAAGAGGCTTCAAGCGGGTAAGGTTTCAATAGATTCGATGAAGCCCCTCGACGTGACGAAGAAGATCGAAGGCAGACACTTCACGTTGCAGATCGATTCGCAGACAGGTGCGATCGTCAGCCTTATCGCTTTGGCGGACAAGTACGATTACGCATCATCCTCCGCGCCAATTGCCTTGTTGACTTATCAGACTCTTTCGGAGCCGGACTTTGCCGATTACCTCGATCGCTACGTGCAAATCAAGGCGGACTGGGCCCCTCGCGACTTCGGCAAGCCCAACATCGAGCACTTCAACGCAAGATCGGAGGAGTGGCATCCGAAGCTCCTTCGCTCCTTCTCCTCGCATGAGAAAGACGGCCTTCGCGTCGTGCTTCACATGGAGATTGATGATTTCAAAGCCGCGGCAACAGGCAATGTCGCGTGGCCTGCGGAGTTCTACATGGAGCTGCTGCTGCCCAACAGCATGCCGGTAATCGAGATGCGTTTGACGACGCTCGGCAAGATCGCGAACCGCATGCCGGAGGCGATGTGGCTCACATTCAACTCGCCTGCAGTCAAGCCTCTGAGATGCTCGTTCTACAAGACAGGTCAAAACATCGATTACGACGAAGTTGTCAGCGGCGGTGGCCGTGCGATGCACGCGGTCGACGCGCTCACGCTAGGACAGGGCGGCGCGTTGCTGCATATTGCGACGCACGATGCCCCGGTGATTGCGCTGGGCACACGTTCGCCGTTGAACTTCTCGCGGCTGCAGCCTAATCTGCGCAAGGGAGTCCACGTCTGCCTCTTCAACAATGCATGGGGCACCAACTATCCACAGTGGGCGTCGGGCGACTGGCTCTACCGGTGCACTCTACGGGCGAACGGCTAATTGCGCGCTATCGCAGCGATCCGGCGAAGCTCCGGAAGGATCTTGCCCAGCGGCAGCGCCTCTGCATCGGGCGTGCCCAGAGCGAAGTAGGCAGAACGGTAGAGCTGATAGAGCTGCTCGTAGACGGCGACGGCACCGGATTCGGGAGTGTAGGTCTTGAAGGGCAGGCAGATCTTCTCCTGTGCGGCCTGGACTGACGGGAAGACTCCGGCTGACAAGAGCGCGAAGATTCCCGAACCGAGGCTGGTCGGTGTTCCATCCGGAACGAGCACGGGCTTTCCTAGGACGTCGGCGTAGATTTGGTTCAGGACGAGATTGTTCTGCGGGATGCCGCCGGCGTTGATGACGCGCTCGACCGGCACACCGTGCTCGGCCATGCGCTCGAGGATGATGCGGGTGTGGAACGCGGTGCCTTCGATGGCCGCGTAGAGCTCATCCTGAGCGGTCGTCAGCAGGTTCCATCCGAAGGTGACGCCGCCGAGCTCAGGGTTGACTAGGACGGTGCGGTCGCCGTTGTCCCAGCTCAGGCGGAGCAGGCCAGTCTGGCCAGCCTTATAGGCCTCGATGCCCTGTGCAAGCTCGCGGACCTTTACGCCTGCACGCCTCGCGATCGCTTCGAATATGTCGCCTGTCGCGGAGAGACCCGCTTCGATGCCGGTAAGCGCTGGATCGACGCTACCGGGGACTACGCCGCAGACTCCGGGGACAAGCTCAGCCGTCTTGGCCATGGCGATGATGCAGGTCGAGGTGCCGACGACGTTGACCACGTCGCCCTCTTTGCAGCCTGCGCCGATGGCGTCCCAGTGGGCGTCGAATGCGCCGACAGGAATGGGGATTCCGGCCTTCAGGCCCATCTCGGCGGCCCAGAAGTCAGAGAGATGACCGGCGATGTGGTCGGAGGTGAGGTACTCGCCGCCAAGTTTTTCGCGGATGCCGTCGAAGAGCGGGTCAACCTTCGAGAGGAACTCCTGCGAGGGCAGGCCACCCCACTTGGGGTTCCACATCCACTTGTGGCCCATGGCGCAGATGCTGCGCTTGACCAGCTTGGGGTCGGTGACGCCGGTTAGCGTGGCGGCGACCATGTCGCAGTGCTCGAGCGCGGTGGCGAACTGGTCGCGCCTGTCGGGGTTGTGCTTCAGCCAGTGCAGCAGCTTGGCGAAGCCCCACTCGTGCGAGTAGACGTTGCCGCACCACTCGATGGCCTCGAGCTTTTCGGCACGTGCGAGCGCTGTAATGTGGCGGGCCTCTTCGAGCGCGC
This sequence comes from Granulicella aggregans, assembly GCF_025685565.1. Taxonomy (NCBI): domain Bacteria; kingdom Pseudomonadati; phylum Acidobacteriota; class Terriglobia; order Terriglobales; family Acidobacteriaceae; genus Granulicella; species Granulicella aggregans. The sequence continues at coordinate 607,282 of NZ_JAGSYE010000001.1, read as the reverse complement.
GGTGGTCGCACCAGAGGTAGTAGTCGTTCAGCGGCTGCATGTGCGCGTCGACGGGGATGACGCTGGAGCCGGTGGTGTCGAGCGCGATGGCGGCGACCTGCTGGCCGTCGACGCCGGTCTCTTCGAGGACCTTGCGGGTGGCGCGGACGAGGGCCTTCATCTGCTCGTCGTGCGACTGCGTGGCGAAGTCGGGGTCCTCGCGCTTGCGGTTGAGCGGGTACTCGGAGGAGGCCGTGCCCAAACGGCCCTTTTCGCTGTCGAGCAGCGTTACTCGTACACTCAAAGTTCCAAAGTCCACACCTGCAACGATAGCCACGTTCAAACCCTCCGCTCTCTGGCTGATACAGCGTCTGTCCGACCATGAGTAAGCGTTTACCAAGCTATCAGGAACCACGGCCGATTGCCTATCCCCTTCTGAAATCCTTGTCGGTAAAGCCGTTGTGGACCGGTCGTTTCGCGGATTTCTTGATGAACGTGCGTATGTGAGCTACAGTTAACCCACTCCGGAGAATCAGACCCCGCCGTCCCGAACTCCGACTCCAAACCCACAATTTGTCTTTTCGGCGTGAAGATACCTTCTCCTCCGATTGAAGAAGCTCTTGCAGCATTCGGCCCGTCTTCCGACGTGTTTCGTCGATCCCGCTTCAGCAAAGTTCTGATTCCTACGATTCCGCAACTAAGGAGCCTTCCATGAATTCCAGCCGATTCAACTCTGGCGTCTCACGCCGTTCCTTCATGCGCTTTGCGGGCGCCGCCGCAGCAGCCATGCCCATCTTCACCGAAGCTCACTTCGCGCAGGCGGCGATGCAGGCTGCTGCTACGGCGGGCAAGGCCGCTCCGGCAAAGCCACGCCGCCGCATGACCTTCCCTGAGGGCGCTGTGCTGATCAACGCGAACGAGAACCCGCTCGGACCTTGTAAAGCGGCCTGCGAAGCCATCGCAGCCATCGCTCACAAGGGCGGCCGTTACGATATCGACGGCGAGACCGCGAAACTGACCACCACCTTCGCCCAGCAGAACGGCCTCAAAGAGGACTACATCTCGGTCTATGCCGGATCGTCCGAGCCGCTGCACTTCACGACCCTTGCGTTCACCTCGCCGACCGCGGGCTTCGTCACCGGCGATCCGTCATACGAAGCAGGCATGCGCGCCGCGCAGATCTCCGGCGCGAAGATCAGCAAGGTGCCGCTCACTTCGACCTACGCGCACGACGTGAAGGCGATGGTTGCCGCAGATCCTAACGCAGGCGTGATCTACATCTGCAACCCCAACAATCCGACCGGCACGCTCACCAGCAGGGAAGACATTGCCTGGGCCGTAGCGAACAAGCCGAAGGGCGCGATCGTGCTCGTCGACGAGGCCTACATCCATCTCTCGGATTCGCCCTCGGTGCTCGACATGGTTGCTGCGGACAAGGATGTGATCGTCCTGCGCACCTTCTCGAAGGTCTACGGCATGGCCGGTATCCGCTGCGGCTTCGCGGTTGGCCGTCCTGACCTTCTGAAGAAGCTCGAAGCCTACGGGCAGAACGCGATGCCCATCACCGGCTCCGCTGCCGCGAACGTCAGTCTGCTTGATGCAGAGCTCGTGCCGACGCGCAAGAAGATCATCGGCGACATCCGCAACGATACCTTCGACTTCCTCGCGAAGAATAACTACAAGTTCATCCCGTCACAGTCGAACTGCTTCATGATCGACACTGGCCGTAACGGCAAGAGCGTCATCGCAGAGATGCAGGCGAAGAACGTCTTCATCGGGCGGACCTGGCCGATCTGGCCGAACATGGTTCGCGTCACCGTGGGCAGCCCGGATGACATGGCGAAGTTCAAGGTGGCGTTCAAGGAAGTCATGGACAAGCCAGCAACGGCTGCTCTCCACAACCCCTTCGAAGGCAACGGCCTTCCTGACCTCGCGTAGATCAACCTCAAGTCAACGATGCCCCGGCCGCACTCTCGCCGGGGCTTCGTTATTACAGCCACCGTCGACCGGGTGCCCCATCCATGACAGTTTCATCGTCATGGGTGGGACGTATAAGCTCAATGATCGAGTAATGAAAAGATTGCACGAAAGGGAACCGCCTTGCCCAGCCTCACACGTCTAGCCGCCGTCGCTCTCCTGACAGCCTCTCCCGCATTTGCCCAGCACAAAGTCACCGACGCCGAGGTTGCAAAGATCACGCGCGAAGCCATCCTGATCGACACGCACAACGATGTCACCTCGCGGACGGTCGAAGGCTACGACATTGGGACGCCGAACAAGACCGGCCAGACCGATCTGCCGCGCATGAAGGGATATCTTGGCGCGGAGTTCTTCGCCGTCTACGTGGGCGCGGAGTATGTGAAGGACAATCACGCGGCCAACCGGGCGCTCGAGATGATCGACACGGTAAGGACGGACGTGGTCGCGGCGCACCCGAACGACTTTGTCTTCGCGACCACCGCCGACGAGATCATCGCCGCGCACAAAGACCACAAGATCGCCGCGCTGATGGGAATCGAAGGCGGCCATGCCATCGAGGACTCGCTACGGCTGCTGCGCGATTACTATGCGCTGGGCGTGCGCTACATGACGCTGACGCACTTCAACACGAACCACTGGGCGGACTCGCAGGGCGATGTCGACGACGCCTCCGTGCCCAAGCACAACGGCCTGACGCCGTTCGGCAAGGATGTCGTTCGCGAGATGAATAGGCTCGGCATGATGGTCGACATCTCGCACGTCGCCGACAAGACGTTCTACGACGCGCTCGAGACCAGCACTGCGCCGATCATCGCGTCGCACTCGGCGTGCCGGGCAGTTTCGAACTTTACGCGCAACATGACCGACGAGATGATCAAGGCACTGGCGGCCAAGGGTGGAACGATGCAGATCAACTTCGGCTGTGACTTCCTCTCGCAGGAGTACTACGACAAGTCGAAGCCTCTGATGAACGAGATGCGCGCGAAGTATCTTGAGGTCCTGAAGATCCAGGATCCGGAGCAGAAGAAGGCGGCCATGGAGGCGCTTGAGGCTTCGGTGGGCGGCAAGATTCCCCCGGCAACGCTGGCCGATGTGGTCGCACAGATCGACCACGCGGTGAAGGTGGGCGGCATCGACCACGTCGGCATCGGCACCGATTTCGACGGCGTGGGCTGCGTGCCGAAGGAACTTGACTCCTACGACAAGTTCCCGGCGCTGACGCGGGCGCTGCTTGAGAAGGGCTACTCGGCTGAGGACATCAAGAAGATCTACGGCGGCAACTTGCTGCGGGTAATGAAGGCGGTGGAGCAGCGGGCGAGGGAGTTGAAGTCCACGGCGGCCATCGAGACGAAGTACTCAGAGAAGTAGCTTTAGAAGGAAAGCCAATGCGGGGGGCTCTCCACTCCGCATTGCGATGAAGCCGCAATGCTTCGGTCGAGATGACGATTTCTTCGCCTCCTATGCCTGCGACTGCCAGTCGTCCTCAGCCGTGGTCTCCCCTTCGGTCCAGATCCATTCGATCTTCTGGTAGGTGAAGGTGATCTCTTCGCGCAGCGGCAGGCCGTTGTTGGCGGGGTCTTCGCTCTCGACCAGGAACTCGCGGATCGACGCGATGCTCGCGTTGGTCAGGCGGATGGTGTAGATCTCGGTATCCATCACGGGATCGACCGCGCCTGCGGTCCAGAACTGTAGCGCCCACGAGGTGAGGTTTTCGTTGTCGACGAAGGCGCTGCGCAGTGCCGTTGAGGCTTCGTCGATCTCTTTGACGATGCAGATGGGCTGGTGCTGCCTATTTCCTGTCGCCAGACCGGAGGCAGGGTCGCGCGGGCTTACGATCTTATTGGAAAACGAGAGCAGCTCCATGCTGTTTTCCCGGCCCTTATCGGTGACTGGGCCCGCAATCATCCCTTGCTTCTGGCCCTTGAGCGTCAGATACGCGTTGACTGCCATCTTGTTACCCCTCAGTTCGATGTTCCGTCAGGACGTGGGCAAACTTGACCGACGGATAGTTCCGGCTGGACCAGTGAGAAAGCTCCGGCACTCCAACGGCAAGGTCGCCCTAAAGACTCTCTCTAAAGAGAAAGCCCATAGTATGCGAAGTCATACGGAGCGGTCACTGGAGAAATACAGTTTTTTTTCGGTTTTATAAAACCAAGGTGGGATTGATTTGCGAGGCACACAAACTGGATCGACGTTTAGCGACCCAGGTAGCTCTTGTACTGCGTCTCCACGACGCCGATGCTGCGGGCCAGCGCAAGCTTCGAGCGGTTGTACTGAAACTCGCTCTGCACGAGGCGGTCCTGGGCGGCTGCCAGTGTTGCCTCCGCCTGGACCAGGGGAAGATTGTCGGTAACACCCGCCGAGAACCGGTCGGTAGCGTCCGAGAGCTCCTGTCTTGAGAGCTCTACGTTGCTGCGGGCGACCCTTACCAGCTCCGCATTGGATTGAACGTCCAGCATGTTGGAGCGGATCTGCTGGTCGATGTCGGTCTTGACGCTTGCGATCTGCTGGCGGACCTTGTCGATCTGGGCGTTGGCAACCTCGGTCTCGCCGCGCAGCGTCGCCTCCTGGAAGATGGGGAACTGCAGCTTTCCGGCGGCAACAAAGTCGCCGTGGTAAAGGCCCGTCGTCTCGCCCAGAACGCCGTAGAAGCCGTTGGCGGAGAGGGTCGGAAGGCGCTGGTAGCGGACGGCCTTCTGAGTCCGCTGTGCGACCTCGAGCTGGGCCAGAAGCGACAGATAGTCCTTGCGTCGTGTGAAGGCGAGCTGCAGAGCCTCGGGCCGGGTCATCACTCCGTAATCCGCGAAGGGAACTGTATCGGTCAGTTCAAGTTCCTGGTCGGCGGGAAGACCGATCAGGCGCAGAAGCGAGATCTTGTCTTTCGCGAGCTTGTTCTCGGCGCTGATGCGGACCTGCTGCTGGTTCTGAAGCTGCACCTTGGCGCGAAGCACGTCCAGGTTGATGCCAACGCCGGCGTCATGCGAGAGCGTTGCCTGGCGCAGGGCGACTTCGTCGGACTTTTCGAGCGCAATGGCGTTCGTGATCTGCGAGGCGTCCGCGAGGCACTGAAGATACTGCGTGCCGACACTGAGCGCCACATTTCCGCGGCCCAGCTTGGTGGTCAACTGGGCGACCAGCTCTGCCTTCTGCGCGGCGCGATAGAACTCATAGGCAGGTAGATTGAAGAGCGCCTGGTTGACGTTCACCTGCGCGGAGGTGGTGTTTACCTTGACGATCTCGGCGAACGAGCCGGCGGGAATGTCGAGGCCCGCGAGCGAGGACGGCTTGAAGCCCATCGCAGCGAGATTCAGCTCCTGGGCGGTGGATTTGACCTGGGCGGTGAGATTCGGAAGCAGGGCATTGCCGACGGTGAGGATCTCGCCGTGAATCGCGCGCTCGTTCTGCTGGGCGAGCACCTGTTGCAGGTTGTACTCCATCCCTTGATCAATGGCGTCGTCAAGGCTGAGACGCAGGGGCGCGGGAGTGGCCGTGAGGATGGGAAAGCCGTTCGTTCCCGCGGTGAGGGTCCGGTTGATCGTCGCGACATTCGGTGTCGGGGCCTCGGGCAGGTCGGAAGGAGCCTGCGCGACGAGGCTGGCTGCGCCGAAGGCGAGCGCCAGAGCCGGTGCGATCACAGCCCGGGATATCCCGTAAGTTGTTGTGGAGGTACAGCGCGATCTCATCTTCACTTTAGTTAGAGTGCCACGAACCGGCTGAGGTTGCGAAATTCCTTGGCCGATCGCTCCGGCTCCAGCCGCTATGCCCCATTTGTAGTGCAATTGCTGTCGCGCCGCCGAAGCCAAAGTAGAGACTCAGACTGTCACGGGGTTGCGATTCCATCTAAAATGGGGGTGCTGGAGAAGAACAGGAACCTTATGCGTCTAACTGCCATGAACCGCTCGCTCGCTCGCTCGCTCTTCGCCGCTGCCCTTATCGTTACTGCCAGCCTTCCGGCTCTGGCCCAGAACGCGGTTCCTCCGGGCAAGGGGAACAGCTTCCGCGACACCTCCATGGTGAAGCCGCCGGCAGGCGCGAAGGTTGCGATCTACGAGTTCGAGGACCTGGAGTGCCCGGCCTGTGCGCATGCGTTCCCCATCGTCCATTCGGCGATTGAACGCTACAAGATTCCGCTGGTTCGGCATGACTTTCCGTTGAAGATGCACGTCTGGAGCTTCGACGCGGCCATCACCGCGCGTTACCTCCAGGACAAGGTCTCGCCCAAGGTGGCCGAAGACTTCCGCCGCGATGTCTTTGCCTCCCAGACGGCCATTGCCAGCAAGGACGATCTCGAAAACTTCACGCGGCGGTGGTTTCAGCAGCACGGCCAGAACATGCCGTTCGTGATGGACCCGAGCGGTCTATTCCGCGCCGAGGTGCAGGCTGACGAGACGCTGGGTGAGCGGATTGGTCTGAGCCAGACGCCGACCATCTTCGTAGTCACGACCAAGGGCTGGACCCAGATCATGGATCCGAACTATCTCTACCAGACGATCGACCAGGCATTGGCGCAGGCAGGACCGGCTACGGCTGCGAAGCCAGCGGCTAAGACTACGGCGAAGAAGCAGTCCGGCCTGTAAAGACAGCGCGGACGCGTCTTACGTCCCACCCATCGCGAAAGCCAGCGGCGCGATGGATGGGGCACCCGGACTCTGGTGGCAATTCGAATGAAAGGCCGCTTCCGCTAGCGAATCTGCACCAGCTCAGGCGAGCCATGTGACGTCGATCCAGGCGTGATTTGCGAGGTCTGCGGCGCGCGCCAGTGGTCGATGTAGCTGACCTGGTGCACGCAGCTGATGGTGCAGTTCGGAGCGCAGCTCTTCTCAGTCAGGAACTCCCGCTTCACGTCCGCCGTCTGGTATCCGGAGAGCGGAACTCCGGGATAGCCGCGCTGCTGGCTGCAGTAGTGCACCAGGCCGTTCTCGCAGATGTAGAGATAGCGCCCGCCCGCCCGGCAACGCCAGTCATTCGGCTTGCCGTTGGCGATGGCTTCCTGGAAGTGGTTGAAGCGGGAGTAGCTGCGGCGGGTCAAGTTGCGGACCTTGTCCCAGACGTTGCGTTCTTCTTCGCCGAGAGGCTTCAACTGGCCACTGCCATCGTGAATGATGCCGATGGTCGAGCTGAAGCCGAGGCCTAGGGCGCGTTCGGAGACGACCAGAGCGTCCTGCGGGGGCGTTCCGCCACCGACGACCGAGTTGATGTTGACGTGGAAGTCGGCGTACTCGGCCAGCATCTCCAGCTTCTTGTCGAGGACCTTGAGCGACTTCTTCGAGACCTCGTCGGGCATGACGTTGTCGATCGAGATCTGCATGTGGTCGAGGCCGGCCTGGTTCAGGCGCTCGATGCGCTCGGGCATCAGCAGGTAGCCGTTGGTGATCATGCCGGCGATGGCACCGGTCTTGCGAATCCGAGCGATGATCTGGTCAAGCTCGGGATGCAGCAGCGGCTCGCCGCCGGAGATGGTGATGACCGAGGTGCCGAGGCGACCGAGGTGGTCGATGCGGCGGAGCATCTCATCGACCGCGACGGGGTCGGAGAAGTCATCGAACTCGTTGCAGTAGGTACAGGCGAGGTTGCAGCGCCGCATGGGCACGATGTGCGCCATGTACGGGTGGCCGGTCGAGGCCAGGGCGGAGCCGATTGAGCCAAGTTCGCGGAGCTTGCGCGTCACGGCCTTCATGCGCCGGGTGCCCTTGCTCGAAGGTTTGACGTCCTTGATCGTTCGAACGGCGGGAGTTTCCACGCTTTGAGTCTGCGAAGCCATGGCTTTAATTTTACATGCAGGGAAAGAGTCTGCTGTCAGGCGTAGAGCAGGGTACCCCACCCATGCGCGATGAGACTGCGCATGGATGGGGTGCCCTGGCATTTCGGCTGAGGAAAGTAAAGACTACTTCATCATGCTGTCGGTCTTGGCGCCCTGGTCGGCCAGCATGGTCACCTTGGTGATGTGTACCTGCTTCTTGGTTGCGTCCTCGGTGCCGGTGAACTTGATGTGATGGCCGTAGTGGTCCTTGACGGCATCCGGATTGTCGATGCTCCAGATCTGCTGTTTGGCGTCGTCAACGAAGATCGGCTTCGCGCCTTCCTTGATGCACTTGGCGACACACCCGGGGTTTGCGCCCTTGGAGCTGGCGTGCTCGACGCCGCAACCCGTCTCACTGATCCAACCATCGACCGTTACCGTCTTCGGGGTGGCGTCCGCACCAAATGCGGCGATGGCCGTAAGGGCGCACGCAGCGACAATATTGAGCTTGAGAAGAGATTTCATGGATCCTCCGATAGGACATAGGCAAGGTAAATTGCAGATGGCTGCAAGTTTACGCCACGGCGACCGGGTTCGGGATGAAATGCGGAGGGATTGTTGGCGAACGGTACCGCAGAGCGATATTAGTTGATCTCAGGAACGCCGGCGTGGGCCTGGTCGATCGTGGCACTCTGCTGCCAGGGTTTCAGACCTTCGATGCTGGAGCGTTTCTTCGAGTCGGGTACAAGGACCAGAGTTTCTTCCTGGCGGTCGCGGACGATCACGACGGAGACGGGTTTGCCCCGATTCTCACGGACGAGCTTGTACCACTCGCTTGTACCGGTTACGATGACCGCGTTGGCGCGGACGACGACATCGCCGGCACGCAGTCCAGCGGCTGCTGCCGGGCTGTTAGGGTCGACGCTTCGCACCAGAAGGCCGTTTCCGCCCTGCGAGCCAAAGTACTGGGCAAGCTGCGGCCCGATCATCTCCAACACCACGCCGGTATAGGACGAGTTCAGCAGCATCGACGGGATCAGGCTGTGCCCATGTGGATCGGGTGGGGCGGTGATGGGTGTGTTGTTATTAATTGTCGTCCCGCCCATGAAGCTGTTGCCGCCGTGAAATCCTGAGGTGCGCGAAGGATCGGGGACGCTCTGGTGTTGCTCCCAGGCCTGACGCTCGAGCACGGCCCGGTCGGCCGTCTGCATGGTGAGTGTCAACTGCTGGCCGTAGCGGCTGAAGAGGATCGTGACGTTGCGGCCGACCGGCGTCTCGTGCAGGATGCGGCGAAGCTGCTCCTCGCCTTCGATCGACTGACCATTCACCTGGAGGATCACGTCATGTTCGGTGAGGCCGGCGATTCCCGCTGGACCGTCGTGGTCGACTTGCGTCACTTCGGCTCCGCGAGCCTCCTTCAACTTGAGCAGCGTCAGGCGATCTTCAGTGACATCGCGGAAGCCGATTCCGAGGAAGCCCGAAGGCGCACTTGCGGGTGCGGCTGCTGCTCCGCGGGCTCCGCCGTGGCCGCCGAGGGGAAATGCTATCAGGCCAATATGCATCTGCTGCGCGGCGGCAGGGCTTGGGCACAGCGACGGCAGGCCAAGCGCGATGGCCAGTATGGCAGCCCCGGCCATCCGGTTCGGTTGTCTTGTCGGTGTCGACGTCGTCGAGATCATGGCAGGTCGGTTACTTCAATGGATATAGACTGCCGGAGTTTACTGAATATCGCCAGAGCTTTGTAAGGCATTGAACGAGGCGGTGCGGATGTACGGGTTCTCGTCCTCGACCGAGAGCTTGCGAAGCACCTGGCGCACGCTGGAGTCCGATTGTACCGGCGGGATCGCTTTGAACTCCGCCTGCCGGACGGTCATGCTGGGGTCGTGCACCATGGATTCGAGGATCGCGTCGCGGACGCGCTTATCCTTGGCCACATAGGGCTCAAGGCCTTCGAGAGCAGTCAGGCGAACTGCTGGATTCTGATCGTAGCGCAGGGCAACCATCAGCACGGTGCGGATATCTTCGCCGTCGGCTGTATCGCCATGGCCCGCCGGCAAGCAGCGATGTCCAGCAATACATTCCTTCGCCAGCAGCGCGACGGAGTCCTCGCGCACGCTGTTCGTCCCGCGCTCCATCGAGCCCAGCATCAGCAGCTTGCGGATCTCCGGCTCGTCCAGAGAGCCTTGCACGGTCTCGGGTGTGACCTTGTTGTAGGTCACTTGAACGACTTCGGACTCTGGGGTGCGCACAATTCCAGTAATGTTGGCGATGCTGCTATTGGCCTCGTTTCTAAAGTGAAACGTGCCGGAAAGGTGAGGTGCGTTCCTCGCCTGGTACCGATTGGTGAGGAAGCCGCCAAAGAATCCCGCGCCAATCAGAAGCACGGTAAGAGCGGGTGATTGGCGGATGCTGGCGAGCGAGCCGAAGAAGAGGCTGCGACAGTGAGTGAAGAAGCCGTGCGCCGGAATCTGGTCCAGCTCTTCTTCCAGCCGCATCCGCGATTGGGCGAGAAGGTTGGGCGAAGGTTCGAGCATGGGATACAGCGCAAGCTGCTCCTGTAGAAGCTTCAGTTCCTCGAACTCCTGCCTGCAAGCCTCGCAGCCCGCAAGGTGCTCTTCAAGTCCGTCGATTTGTTCGTCGTGGAGTTCGCCGTATCCGGCAAAGACCATATTTTGTTGAGCAATTTCGCACTTCATGTGCTTCCGCCTCTTCAGCCTCAAAGATGTACCGCTATGCGTCGGGTCTATGCAACTCGCCCTTCGTCATCTCGCTTCAAACCGGCGTGGAGCTTGCGCCGGGTAGATCCTTACCCACTCACTACCTGATATTGGCCAGGTTGAGCCTTAGTTTTCTTGTCGCCCGGAAAAGCGTATTCTTCGCCGTCTCCTCCGTCGTGTTCAACATGTCGCCGATGGTGCGCAGCTTCAACCCCTGGTAGTGCTTCAACTCGAAGACCGTGCGTTCGCGCGGCGTCAACTGGTTTAACGCGTCGCTGATCGACTCGCTCATCGCCTTCCGCTCGAGCTCGCGGCCCGGGTTCGCCATCGCCCGGGTGTCAGGGACGTTCGCCATAAGGTCCATCTCGTCGCCGCTGGCGTCGAGCACGGTCGCCGGGTCTTCACGGCGCGACTTGCGGCGGCGAAGCTGGTCGAGGCACAGGTTCGTCACGATCCGGTATAGCCAGGTGTAGAACGAGCACTCGAACCGGAAGTTCCCAAGGTGGCGGTACGCCTTGATAAAGGCCTCCTGGTGAACATCCTGGGCGTCCTGCTCATTGCCCAGCATATGCAGCGCCAGGCGAAGCACGGACTGGTCGTAGCGCCGAACCAGCGAGTCGAAGGCCGCGCGCTCTCCGCGTTGCGCCTCGCGAATCAGATCGTCGTCCTCGGTGCGCTGCAGAGCGCGGGCGTCCATCTGCGCCTGGGTGAGCTTTCCACCGCGTCCCGAGCGCTGGTGGCGCTCTTCCGAGTGTGTCCCGATCTTCGGCATCGCTGGCAATGATTCTACCGATAACGTGGCCGAATTGCGCAGCAGAGCGGGTTGCGCTCCAAGTGCTAGAGCGAAGGGGCTTACTCGGCTCGCCCGCGAGGATCCCGAGGGTGAGGTGGTCTGGAGGGCGAACTCGCCGTCTGGGGTGAGGCCTAACGCTTCTGCATTCATCTGTTTCCGACTCCGGAGTCAGGAACTGTTCGTTCACATTGATAGACACGGATTGCGGTGGAAAGTGAGCGAGTGCGGCAAAAAAATTCGCAGCGAATTCCTGGCCCCTGTCTTTGAGTTTCCAGTTCGGTAGACTGGAGCCATGACCACCCGTTCCACCCTTGCTCCTGAAAGCCGAAACTCCTTGTTTACCGACCGTGAAGGTCCCTCCCCGGTCTCGAAAGACGCTGCGAAGCGAGGCGAGTGGATCTCCGCCCACTGCGACGGCGGAGCCCGGGGAAATCCTGGTCCGGCGGGGTATGGGGCGCTCATTCAGGCGGCGGATGGCAGCGTGATCGCCGAGCTTTCAGAGTTCCTCGGCTTCAAAACAAACAACTTCGCGGAGTATTCGGGACTCCTGGGCTGCCTGCAGTACGCGCTCGATCACGGCCATTCGCGGTTGAAGCTGGTCTCAGACTCCGAGCTGATGGTGAAGCAGATCCAGGGCAAGTACCAGGTCAAGAGCCCCGACCTGAAGCCGCTCTACGACGAGGCCAAGCGCCGGATCGCTAAGCTGGAGGGGTTCGAGATCAGCCACGCACTCCGGCACAAGAATAAGGACGCCGACCGGCTCGCGAACGAGGCGATGGATCGGGGAATGAAGAAGCCGGGTTCCACTGCGCCTACGGCTCCCAGGGCAACACCTTATCCTGTGCGATCCACTGCCCCGCCGGTGCCGATCGCCTATGCTCAGAAGCCTGCGGTTCCGCAGGTTGCCAGTTCAGGCGCGATGCTGCGCGGCTTCACTCGTGACGGCGTCATTCATATCCTCGGCGAGGAGAGGCTGCCCGAAGGCGTCTTCGTCAAGATCATCCGCGAGTAAACGTGTAAAGGGAACTGCCGTCATCCTGAGCTTCGTTCGGCGGGTACGCGCCGAACGAAGCCGAAGGACCCCGAGGAAGCTCGTACGGCCCGTGAGCTTCGAACCTTTCTCCCATTCAATCTTCCGGCTTTTGAAGCGAGTTCCATGCGTTCGACGTTGTTCCTGTTGTGCCTCAGCCCTCTTGTTTCGGCGGTTTCGATAGCTCAGGAGCCAGCTCCCGTTCCCCTGTCTCCAGCCCCTATTCCTCTCCCGCAGGTGAAGCTCAGCGTCGACGTGACCACGGTCGAGCCCATGCTCTTCTCTGAAGACCTTCCCGAACGCTCCGTCGTCCAGTTCGACCTCCGCGAGCATCCCCTGCTCTTCAACAATCCGGTCGACTACCTGCGGCAGGACGCGGCGCTGAACCTGGAATCGCGTGCGGGCAATGGCGTTCAGGCCGACCTCTCGATTCGGGGAACGACCTTCGAGCAGACGCTCGTGCTGGTGAACGGGCTGCGGATCAACGATCCCGAGACCGGCCACTTGAACCTCGATATCCCCGTCCCGCTCGAGGCGATCGCGAGGATCGATGTCCTGCACGGCTCGGGTTCGACGGTCTACGGTTCGGACGCCATCGGCGGAGCGGTGAACCTGATCACGCGCCCACCAGCCGTGACTTCGATCATCACCAAGGCGGGCTTCGGCAACCTCGGAGCCGAAGAACAGCATCTGCAGGCGGGCCTTCATCTCGACGCTATCGATGGTCAACTCACCGGCAGCCGCGACACCTCAAACGGCTTCTACTCCGGCGGGAGCAACGATCGCGGCTATCACTCGAACGCCCTCGCCGCCGAGACCTGGCTGCACCACAGCGAACTTGGCACAACCGACATCCTTGTAGCCGGGAGCGATCGCCCCTACGGGGCCAATCTCTTCTATGGACCGTATCCCTCGTGGGAGCGGACGAAGGGATGGTTCGGGTCGGTGCAGCAGCAACTGGGACCGAAGACCGCGCTCGACTTTGCGTACCTCAAGCACACGGATCTTTTTGTCCTCTTCGACGGCCAGCCGAGCATCTATGAGAACAACCATGTTGCGAGCAATTGGGAAGGCGCACTTCGCCGGACTGACGATCTAGGCAAACAAAGCACTGTCTCCTACGGCCTGGAGGCCGATGCCGATACCATCGCCAGCTCCAACCTCGGCCACCATGGAAGAAATCAGGGCGCGGGCTATGCGAATCTCAATCTGCACGAGTTCAAACGCCTCTCACTCACAATTGGAGCACGCGAAGAGGTTCTGAGCGGCGGGGACAACGTCTTTTCGCCGAGCTTCGCCGAAGCGTTTCGCTTGACTGGAAACCTCAGGCTGCGCGGTGCGGCGGGGCACGGATTTCGCCTGCCTACCTACGTCGACTTGAACTACTCCGACCCAACCACGATCGGCAATCCGAACCTCAAGCCCGAGACCTCGTGGAGCTACGAGGGTGGTCTCGACTGGACGCCTGGCGGACGGTTCCGCTTCTCAGCGACGGGTTTCCAGTTGAATCAACACAACGCCATCGACTACAGCAAGTATTCGCTGGCTGATAAGTGGCAGGCGATCAACGTCGATCACCTTAACTTCACCGGCGCTGAGACGAGCGCGCATGTGCGGCTCTCCGGATCGCAGGAGATCGGGCTTTCCTACACTGCGGTGAGGGCGGCTGCGCCACCGGCAGGCCTCATCTCCGAGTACGCGTATAACTATGCCGCGCAGCGAGCGGTCTTCTCCTGGAGTGGCGAGCTTCTGCATCAGGTCATCGCGCGGACGCAGGTAGCGGCAGTGCAGCGGACCCAGCACACTGTGTATCCGCTGTGGGATCTCTCGATCGCCCGCAGCCAGGGCCGCGTACAGCCGTATCTCCGTCTTATCAATCTCTCAAACACTGGCTACGAGGAGATTCCCGGAGTTCCTCTGCCCGGCCGGACGATTATGGGCGGCGTCGCCTATGTCTGGAACCGGGCCGGCAGATAGAGCTACTACTTCGCCAACTCGGCCTTGACGATCTCGCTGACCAGCTTGCCGTCGGCGCGCAGGCCATCGGCGAGGATGCGCTGCTGGACTACCTTCATCGCCGCGCCCATGTCTTTCATGCCGGGCTTGGTGCCGGCTTCGGCGAGGGTCGCGATCGCGCCTTGGACGACTTCGCGAATCTGTTCTTCGCTGGCTGCCTGCGGGAGGTAGCCTTCGATCATCGCGATCTCTTCCTGCTCCTTTGCCGCAAGCTCTGGCCGTCCGCCCTTGGTGAAGGACTCGACGGACTCGCGCCGCTGCTTCAGCAGCGTGGTCAGGATCTGCGCCTCTTCGGCGTCGGTCAGCGGCTCGCGCTTGTCGATCTCTTTGTTCTTCAGCGCGGACTTCACCATGCGCAGCGTGGTCAGCTTGTGCTCGTCCTTGGCCTTCATCGCGGTAATGATGTCGGTCTGTATCTTCGCTGCAATTGTCATGGGATCAATTCTAAATTGCCTTTCTTGTAACGGTCTCGAAGTACGCAGGCAACCTTTTTTCGGATGCAGAATAAGAAAACTTTTGTGCAATCCAGTCGGTATCAGATGCCGTTCTCAGAGCAATACAGGTGGAGTAGTCCACTTGACCCTGGGCCTGTTTCAAGGCGGTTCCGCTCGGGACCGTCGCACGTTGTTCATGCCCCCAACATCCCTGGTTGATTGAGTAACGGCGCGCTGGCACGGCTTGCTGCGGCAGCGCGGGACTGCGTCGCAACGCACTCGTTACAAGGAGAGGCATATTGTGGAAACGAAACTGACAAATCTTGTAGATAAAGCCCTTTCGCGCAGGAACTTTCTTGTGGGTTCGGGCACCGTGGCTGCCGCTGCCGTCCTTGTGGGATGCGGCGACAGTACCTCAACCACCACCCCGGTAACGCCGCCTGCGACAACTCTTACAGACGCCGACTATCTCAACTTTGCGCTGAACCTCGAGTATCTCGAAGCAGAGTTCTATCTTCGCGCCGCGACCGGCAATGGCCTCTCATCCACGGATGCCGGTTCAGGCGCTGGGACGGTAACGGGTGGCGCTCAGGTACAGTTCGCGACTTCGGCCTACGCCAACTACGCGAATATGATCGCGCAGGATGAGCTGAACCATGTCCGCCTGCTGCGCGCCGCGCTCGGATCGTCTGCCGTCGCTCGGCCGAACATCGACCTGACGGCTGGCTTCAACGCAGTCGCATCGGCGGCTGGAATCGGATCGACGTTCAACGCCTTCGCGGATGAGAACTCTTTCCTCGTCGGTGCCTTCGCGTTTGAAGATGTGGGCGTCACGGCGTACACGGGAGCGGCTGCTCTACTTACCTCGGTTGCCAACCTCAGTGCTGCGGCTGGCATTCAGGCGGTTGAGGCCTACCACGCTGGCATCATCCGCACGATCATCGCCGGTGCAGCTTCAGTCTCCGGAGCATCGCAGACTTACCTGACCGCAGCCAACCAGATCTCCGTCCTTCGCGGGACGCTGGGTGGCGGCAACGAGACGACGCTCAGCATCAACAGCATCGTCGCGGCGAGCTCCGCCAACGCCATCGCCTTCGCGCGCACGACAGACGAGGTGCTGCACATCGTCTATGGTGCGGCTCCCGCTGCCGGCGTCAAGAGCGGCGCATTCTTCCCCAACGGACTCAACGGCAACATCAGCGTAACCGCATCTTAAGGACAGGGACCCCATGGCAAATTTAGAGACACAGATACTGGACGAAGTCATCGTCAAGAGCCGCCGCAAGATGCTTTCGCTGGGTAGCGCCGCACTCGCCGGCCTCGCTGTAGCCGGAGTGACCAAGGCGAATGCACAAACGACTGCATTGACTGACGCGGACATCCTCAACTTCGCGCTGAACCTCGAGTACCTCGAGGCCCAGTTCTACAACCTCGCCGTCTCCGGCGTCACCATCGACCACCTGCCGACACCGATTCCGATCAGCGTCAACGGTGGAACCGGCGGAACGGTGGCGCTCAAGCCCAACTTCGCGAAGGTGCCGTTCACCGATACGGCAATCGCAGCCTACGCCGCAGAGACAGCGATCGAAGAAGGCAAGCACGTGACCTTCCTTCAGGGCGCACTCAGTACCGCTGCGGTTTCGATGCCCAACATCGACCTTTACACCTCGTTCAACACGCTAGCTGCGGCTGCTGGCATCGGACCGGCCTTCGATCCGTTCGCCAGCGACGCGACATTCCTCATTGGTGCGTACATCTTCGAAGACGTAGGCGTGACCGCGTATCACGGTGCTGCAGGGTCGATCAGTAGTAAGTCGACACTGACAGCAGCCGTCGGTATTCACGCGGTCGAGGCCTATCACGCGGGCCTGGTTCGTCTCTCGATCAACCGGCTGGATGCGGGCTCGGGAACGCTGCTTGGATATACGCAGAAGATCTCGGCGACGCGCTCCGCACTGGCGAACCCCGGTGGCAAGCCGCTCTCGCAGGACGACTTCGGCATCATGAACACGACCGTAGCGTTGCAGGGAACTTCGGCAACCTACCCCGTGACCACGCTGGTAGACGTGGACATCAGTGAATCGAGCGCTGCGACCAGCTACAGCCAGGGATTTGCGCGCACCCCTCAGCAGGTACTGCAGATCGTCACCGGTGGTGGTGCAGGCAATAAGGGTGTCTTCTATCCGGCTGGGATGAACGGAACCATCAAGTAGTTTTCGAATTTCGCACCCGGAGGCGCGGCCGCAGTTGGGCGGCGTCTCCGGATTTTTCTTGCTTCAAGAGACTCTGTTTCGGCAGGCGTTGCACCAACTCGCCGGGGTGAGGCCTCGATACAATGAGGGCATGATCCGCAAGACTCGCCTCTTCACGCCGAGCCCTACTCCTTTGCTTCCCGCCGCGCAGCAAGCCATGGCTGCTGCTGATATGCAACCGGAGTCTCCGGAGTTCCGCACGCTCTACCTCCACGTGCTTTCGCAGCTCAAGGAGTTCCTCGGCACGGAGAACGACGTGGTATGCCTCTCCGCCTCCGGAACCGGCGCGATGGAGGCCTCGGTCTCGAACCTCACCTCTCCCGGAGACCGCGTCCTGGTGCTGAGCGCCGGGAAGTATGGCGAGCGCTGGACGGCGCTGGCGGCGAACTTCGGGTGCGCGGTCGATGTGGTCTCTGCTCCTCACGAGGGCACGTTCTCGCTCGACGAGATTAAGGCGAAGCTGAAGCTGGAGACGCGATGCGTCTTCATGCAGGCCACTGAGAGCTTGGCAGGTGTGCATCACCCGGTCGAGTCCGTTGCGAAGTTGCTCAAGGAGACCGAGAGCGAGGCGCTGCTTGTGGTCGATGCCATCGCCGCGCTGGGCAACACCGAGCTCCAGGTGGATGCCTGGGGGATCGATGCTCTGATCGGCGCGTCGCAGTCGCTGATGGTTTCGCCCGGGCTGAGCTTCCTCGCTCTCTCAGAGAAGACCTGGGGCCGCATGGAGGCGAGCTACAACCCGCGCTACTACTTCGACCTGCGCAAGCAGCGCAAAAGCGCGAGGCAAGGCGAGATGGCCTACACACCGCCGGTTGCGCTGATTGCCGCTATGGGTGCCGCGCTCGACTGGATCGCGGCGCAAGAGGCTTAAGCGCATAACCAGTTGTGCCGATAAACGCGGGTGCCCCACGTCTCGATTCTGAGACGTGGGGCACCCTTAGTGCCAATCGAAGTTCGGTGTGTCTCTCTTCGGGGTTTCTCTGCGTATTATCCTTCGAATTCGCTTGCTGCTTCTTCTCGCTACCGTGTCGATGCGTTGCGTAGCAGCGCCTGTCTACACGTATAAGGTCGTCGCTACGTATCCTCACTCGACCTCGAGCTATACAGAAGGCTTCTTCTATCTCAACGGCCTCTTTTACGAGAGCACCGGGCTTGAGGGACACTCTGAAGTGCTGGCGATTACGCCTGCGACGGGTAAGCCCATTCAGCAAGTTAGTCTTGCTCCGAACTACTTCGGCGAAGGCATCGTGGACTGGGGGCCGAATATCCTCGGTTGGACGTGGCGGTCTCATACTGGCTTTGTCTACGACCGGTTCTCCTTCCGGGTCGTCGGACAGTTCAAGTACGACGGCGAAGGCTGGGGCATGACTCGAACCGCCTCCGAGATCATTACCAGCGATGGTAGCGCCACGCTTCGCTTTCGCAACCCACGGACATTTCAGGAGACGCGCCACATTGTCGTGAAGGATGGCACGCGCGCCGTCGATCAACTGAACGAGCTTGAGATGGTCAAGGGCGAGATCTACGCGAACATCTGGCACTCTGACCGCATTGCAAGGATCTCTCCTCAGGACGGACGTATCCTCGGATGGATCGATCTGACGGGCCTTCTGCCGGACGATCAAAGAATCAACTCCGAGTCGGTTCTCAACGGCATCGCTTACGATGCGAAGGGAGACCGGCTTTTCGTAACGGGCAAGCAATGGCCTAATGTCTTCGAGATCGAGGTAATTCCGAAGTCGAAGTAGTTCGCCATCCTGATACCCTGCTTTTGGTGAGATATTGCTCGTGAAGCGCTCAACGAAAGTCGCCGCTCCTCTCGTCGCCGCTGCGGCCATGGCGATGCTCTCCGGCTGCCATCACCAGGAGATGCAGCGCTGCGTCGACGAGAACAACAAGGTAGTCGACCAGTCTTTTTGCCAACAGACAGGCCAGGTGCAGCGGCCCGACGGTCATGGCGGATTCATCTTTATTCCGATGCCGTACCACTACTATTACGGTGGATACGGCGGTTACGGGCTTGGCAGCGTCGTCGGCGGAGGCAGCTTTACACCTGTTCCGGGACGGTCGTACTCGACGACTGCACGCGGTGGTTTTGGCAGTTCGTTCTCGGGCAGCGAAGGTGGCGGGGGAGCAGGAGAATAATGCGTCGCATTGCGATCGATCCAAGAGAGAACTGGCAGCAGAAGGTCGAGTCCGTCGGCCTTGTCTATCACACGCCCGACGACGACAGCATGGACCGCCCGTATTGGGATGAGTCCAACGCGTACGAGTTCACGGCCGCAGAGATCGACACCCTTGAGGCTGCGGGCAACGAGATGCAGACCATGTGCCTGGCTGCGGCACAGCACATCATCGACAACAAGCGCTACGAAGACCTCGGCATCCCATGGTCCGCGATTCCTGCGATCGAGTGGGCCTGGGAGAACGAGCCGCCGGCGATCTATGGCCGCTTCGACTTTAGTTGGATAGGCGCGGAGAGCGGTGAGGCTCCGAAACTGCTTGAGTACAACGCCGATACACCGACTTCGCTGCTCGAAGCAGCCGTCGTCCAGTGGAACTGGCTGGAAGAGATGCCGGAGTCGCTGGTTTCGGCGAATCGCGATCAGTTCAGCTCGATCCACGAGAAGCTGATCGCGAAGTGGAAGGACCTCGACAACTATCTCTCGAAGCCGGTGTACTTCGCGGCGCTCGACTATCCCGAAGACCAGTTGACCACGGTCTATCTGCGCGATACGGCAGAGCAGGCGGGCATCCCGACGCTACAGATGTTCATGTCGGAGATTGGATGGAACGACGAGTTACAGGCGTTCCTTGACCCCAATGAAGACCAGATGTTCTCGATCTTCAAGCTATATCCGTGGGAGACGATGTTGGCCGAGGAGTTTGGCCCACACGCTCTGGACACCTACCAGGCCGTCCGCTGGATCGAGCCTATCTGGAAGATGCTGCTCTCGAACAAGGGCATCCTGCCGATCCTTTGGGAGCTGTATCCCAACCATCCGAACCTGCTCGAGGCCTACTTCGACGCGCCCAATGGCATGCCTAGCTACGTGCGCAAGCCGTTGCTGTCGCGCGAGGGCGCGAATATCACGCTTGTCCGGCCGGACGCGCAGCCGATCGTGACCGATGGCCCGTATGCGGGCGGCAGAACGATCTGCCAGGCGCTTGCGCCCGACGCAGTCTTCGAGGAGACGAACGGCAATCTGCGCTACCCGGTGCTCGGCCTTTGGATGGTCGACCAGGAGTGCTGCGGGCTGGGCATCCGCGAATCCGCAGGGCCGATTACGGACAATCTCAGCAGCTTCGTGCCGCACTTTTTCGTCTGATGGTCGCGGATCGCAGAGAATAAGATGGAAGCAGCGGAGGTGCCTGTACGCCATGATGAACCTCGACCTGTCTAGCCTGGCTCCCCCAGTCCTTATCCGCCCCGCCGTGCCTCTCACCGATGAAGAACTGATTCACTTCTCCGAAGTCAACAAACCCTACCGATTTGAGCGGAACAAGTATGGAGAGATCGTGATGATGACTCCCATTGGCGGAATCGGCGGAACGAACGAGATGCGGGTCTCAGGGGCACTCGCAAGTTGGACTGACGAGACTGGCACCGGCGTCTCCTTCAGTCCGAATACTGGCTTCAACCTTCCCGATGGCTCCTGTCTCTCGCCCGATGCGGCATGGGTGTCACTGGCGCGCTGGAACGCCCTTACGCCCGAAGAGCAGGCGAGTTTTCCGCCGCTGTGCCCGGAGTTCTTGATCGAAGTGCGTTCGCGCAGCGACTCCCGACGCATAGTCGAAGAGAAGATGCAGCTCTGGATGGATAACGGGGCGCAGCTTGCGTGGCTAGTCGATCCGATCGATGCGAACGTGACCATCTACGTTCCGGGCGAAGCTGTGCGTAAGCTGGAGCGCCCGGAGCTGGTCGAAGCGGGCGAGCCGGTGGCGGGCTTTGTGCTCCGCGCGGAGCGCCTCTGGCCAGCGCTAAAGTAGTCCATAGGGTAACGATGGCAAAGCCTATGATTGGCGAGATCGAACTCGAGCGGGAAGACGATGGTCGTTGGATCGCGGAGATTCCATCTCTGCCTGGCGCGCTGGTATACGGCAAAACGCTGGACGAAGCACGGTCGAAGGTGGAAGCCCTCTCGCTTCGTGTGATCGAAGCCCTGTAATACTCTGACTTGCCTCCTCATCGTAAGATGGTGGAGACATGAAGATCGTTCTCGCCGAAAAAGTCTCGCCCGCCACCCTAGCCGTCTTCCAACAAGAACCCGGCTGGCAGATCGTAACCCCCGACCAGATCAAGAATGGCCTCGCAGCTGAACTTGCCGATGCGGATGCGCTTGTCGTTCGTTCGGCGGTGCAGGCCGATGCCGCACTTCTCTCGCATGCTCCCAAGCTTCGCGTGATTGGCCGCGCCGGAGTCGGCGTGGACAACATCGATACCGATGCCGCGACAAGGCAGGGCATCGTGGTGATGAACACGCCGGGAGCGAACGCGGTTGCCGTCGCCGAACTCACCCTGGGCCTGATGATCGCGATGGGACGCAGCATCCCGCGTGCCAACAGCACCATGCACAGCGGCAAGTGGGACAAAAAGTCGCTGCAGGGTTCGGAGCTACGCGGCAAGACGCTCGGCATCGTTGGGCTTGGTCGCATCGGGCTCGAAGTGGCCCGCCGCGCAAACGCCTTTGGCATGGACGTGATCGGCTACGATCCCTTCATTGCGCCGGTGATCGCGCGTGAGAACGACGTGACCCTCGTCGGCATCGACGACATCTTCCGTGGCTCGGACTACCTCACGCTGCACGTTGGCCTGACCACGCAGACCGAAGGCCTGATCAACGCGCACTCGATCGCGATCATGAAGAAGGGCGTGCGCATCATCAACTGTGCTCGCGGCGAACTCATCGTCGATGAGGCGTTGGTCGAAGGCTTGAAGTCCGGCCAGATTGGCGGCGCTGCGCTCGATGTCTTCCGTCAGGAGCCGCTCAAGGACTCGCCCTACTTCAACCTCGACAATGTTCTGCTCAGCCCGCACATCGCCGGCTCGACTGACGAGGCGCAGGAGGCCATCGGCATTCAGCTTGCATGCCAGGTGCGCGACTACCTCAAGCTCGGCGTGGTCCAGAACGCCGTCAATCTCCCGTCTCTCTCGCATGAGGAGTACGCCGAGCTTGCGCCGTACATCGAGATGGCGGAGCGCCTCGGCCACTTCCTCTCGCACGCAACTCCCGGTAATCTCGAAAACATCCAGATCACCTATTCCGGCCGGATCGCGCAGGGCAAGACGGAGCTGGTCCGGAACGCCGCAATTGCCGGTATCTTTGCGCACTCCGACCCAAGCGGCGACCCGGTCAACCGCATCAACGCTGCGGCCATTGCCGCAGACCGTGGCATCCGCATTCAGGAAGACAAGAAGGAGTTCGTTACCGGCGGATCGGGCTCGGTGCTGAAGCTGGTGCTGCACTCGTCGGATGGCGACGTGAGCGCTTCCGCCACCGTGCTGCACGGAACTTCGCCACGGCTTCTGGCTTACGACGGCATCGACATCGAAGCGCCGCTCAATGGCACGCTGGTTGCTATTCGTAACCACGACGTTCCCGGCGTGATTGGCCGCATCGGAACGATCCTCGGCGAACACTCGCTAAACATCGCAAACTTCGCTCTCGGCCGCTCCGTCCGCTCGCAGCGTGTGCCGCAGGGGCAGGCGCTGGCGGTCGTGCAGATCGACGTTCCCAGCGCTAGCGAGGCGTCTGCCGCTGTCGAAGCGCTGCGCAAGGTAGAGGCCATCGCAAGCGTGCGGCTGGTTGAACTCGGCAAGCTGTAAACAGTTCATTGGATCTGCATCGATGATGCCCGTCAGCTTTTGACGGGCATCATCGCGTCTGAAAGCTCGTCTGAGGCCGGTGCGGTAAGAGCTGTGTTAGCTTCCTCACATGGCAATCCCTGACCTACACGCAATGCTCGCTGTCGCCCTTGAACAGGCCCGCCTCGGCGCATCCGAAGGCGGAGTTCCCGTTGGCGGCGCTGTCTTTCATGTCGACGGAACCCTGCTTGGCGCTGGCCGCAACCGGCTGGTGCAGGAGGGCAACGGCTCGCTCCACGGCGAGACCGACGCCTTCCGCGCCGCTGGCCGCCGTCCCCACTGGCACGACACCATCCTCGTCACCACGCTTGCGCCGTGCTGGTACTGCTCCGGGCTGATCTACCAGTTCCGATTCCGGCAGATCATCGTGGGCGACTCCGTCAACGCTCAGGGGGGAACGAAATGGCTGCGCGAGCAGGGAATCGACATCCTCGATCTTCACTCTCAAGAGTGCATCGACCTGATCGCCGACTTCCAGCAGCGCCGCCCCGATCTCTGGAACGAGTGCATCGGACAGGTCTGACCCGACAAGAGGCGCTAAACTGGATACAGCACCTCGCAACAAGGGATATGACGCACAATGCCTCTTTACGAGTACGAATGCACCGCCTGCCATAAGCGCACCGAGAAGATCCAGAAGTTCTCCGACCCCGAGATCACCGACTGCCCCAAGTGCGGCGGCCGTCTGGAGCGTGTCCTCTCCGCACCCGCGGTCACCTTCAAGGGCGGAGGCTGGTACGCGGACGGCTACGGCAGCACCAAGCCCGCGGCCGGTGGTTCGAGCGAAGGCGGCAACCAGGGTGGGGACTCGGCGAAGTCCGAGAGCAAGCCGTCGGGTGATAGCACGGTCGCATCCACCCCGGCTCCCGCTGCTGCTCCTGCCGCGTCGGCGGCCTCTGCGCCCGCAACCAAGCCTTAGGCTGCATCGACATATTCCGATGCCGTCCTTCTGAAGGGAAGGGGAAGAATGACGGCCTACGTCGATGATTGGGATCTTCCGATTCCTCTGCTCGTTTTATGTCGGTACACCTTAGTCGTTGCTCGGCGTTTTTTGACCTTTGGCGCAGTCCTAACATCGGCTATGCTCTAAGCAACTCCCGTATCGAAGAGTCGTTCGCATCGCCATGCTTCTTGCCGTGGCCGGGAACAGCTTTACCCAGCTTCAGATTCCTTACGCCGAGGGACACTAGCCGATGGAGCAGGGCATCTCCGCAACTGTCGATCCCATAGCCGCCGAGCCCGCCGCCAGCGGCCTGCGCTCCGGCGTCCTTTCGCCCCTAGAGACGCTCGCGCAGTCCATCTCCACCATCGCCCCTACCGCCTCGCCGACGATGACTGTGCCGCTGGTCTTCGTCCTCGCGGGCAACGGAACCTGGCTCGCCTATCTCTTCGCCACCAGCGCCATTCTGCTGATGGCCTTCGTCGTCAGCAAGTTCGCTCGATACTCTTCGTGCTCCGGATCGCTCTATACCTATGCGACCTCGTGCTTTCCGCCCATCGTCAGTGACATCGCTGGCTGGGCGATGCTGCTGGCCTACGCGGCTACGGGAATGTCTGTGGTGGGCGGCTTCATCAACTACGCAAATGTCTTCGCGCTGGAGTTCCTGCACCGCCCTGCGCCTCCGGTGTTGATGGCGATTCTCTGTGTCGGCGGAGCAACGTTCACTGCCTACCGCGATGTTCAGGTCTCTGCGCGATTGATGCTCTGGATCGAGGCTGCCGCGGTCATCATGATCGGCATCGTCCTGGCGCTGCTGCTGTGGCGCAACGGACTGCACGTCGATCCCGGCCAGCTTCATCTCACCGGGGTCACCGCCTCTGGCGTGCGGCTTGGCGTCGTCCTAGCTCTCTTCAGCTTCGTGGGCTTTGAGAGCGCGACCAGCCTGGGCACCGAGGCGGTAAATCCGCTGCGGACGATCCCTCGCGCGGTGATTCAGAGCGCGGTGTTCGCCGGCCTTTTCTTCATTCTTTGCGCCTACCTTGAGACGCTGGGCATGCACGCGCTCCATCAGAACCTCGGCGAAGCGACCGCGCCCATGCGCTCACTGGCGCAACTTGCAGGTGTCAGCGCGCTTGGAGTCTTCATCGACCTAGGAGCTCTGGTCAGCATGTTTGCCTGCACGCTGGCGTGCCTGACGGCGGCGGCGCGCGTGATGCTGCGCATGGGGCAGAATGGGATCGTGCATCGCTCGTTCGGAGTCGCACACAGTAAGAACGCAACCCCGCATCTCGCCGTGCTTTCGATTGGGGTAGCGATGCTGCTGCCGGTGGCGTATCTCGCCGGGCGGGGCTTCGACAGCCGTGACATCTACGGCTGGATGGGATCGCTCTCCGTGTACGGGTTCATCACGGCGTACAGTCTGGCCGCAGTCGCTCTGCCTATTTATCTGAAGCGTATTGGGCAGCTCTCCGCGGGCACTCTGCTGCTGTCGATTGCTGCGACGCTGGCGATGGTCCTGGCGCTCGCCGGCACGCTCTACCCCGTGCCTGACCGCCCCTATAACTGGCTGCCTTATCTGTATCTCGTCTACCTGGCGTGTGGCACGGTCTGGTATCTGATGAGCGCGAGACGACGCACCGTGACGGCCTGAGGCTATGGCTCGCCGATGTCCTCGTTCCAGATCTCCGGGTGTTCCTGGATGAATCCTTCCATCAGAGCGCGGCACTCGGCGGAGTCGAGGTCGATGACCTTCACGCCGAGAGTCTTCAGCCACTCCACTCCACCGGCGAAGGTGCGGCTTTCGCCGACGATCACGGTTCCAATGCCGAACTGCACGATCAGCCCGCTGCAGTACCAGCACGGCGCAAGCGTGGTGACCATGGTGGCATCGCGATAACTCTTCTGGCGGCCAGCGCGGCGAAAGGCGTCCGTCTCGCCGTGGATGGATGGATCGTTCTCCTGCACGCGGCGATTTCGGCCCGAGGCAAGCAGCTTCCCTTCGCCATCGAAGAGCGCCGCTCCCACCGGGACGCCGCCTTCGCCGCGCCCGGTCTGCGCTTCTCCAAGGGCCACCCGCAGCATCTCGCGGTAATGCTGTAGCTTTGTTTCGTCCCAGAGCGAATCGTTCATGCTCTCAGCATAGCGTGGCCCGGGCTAGTTTTTTGGTGAGGCTGGAACCTTCTTGCCTGCGCGTCGAGCCTCTGAAAGGCCGATGGCGATTGCCTGTTTCGGATTCGTTACCGTCTGGCCGCTCCCGCTCTTCAGCTTCCCTTCGTGCATGGCCTTCATCTCGCGCTCGACGCTCTTGCTCGCGGCGGGGCTGTACTTCCGGGTCGCGGCCTTCTTTGCCCGGGCCTTCTTCGCGGAACTTTTCTTCGTCGCCATCTGGGTGAACCTCCGATGCAACTGAGAATCTATCCACTTGATTCAAGTTGCATCGGAGGTGGAATCGATCAGACGGTGACGACGATCTTCCCGATCTGCGCGTTGGACTCCATGTACTTGTGCGCTTCGACGATCTCGGACAACGGGAAGGTCTTATCGACCTTCGGCTTGAAGTCGCCTGCTTCGATGTGGTCGAAGGTGTAGCGCTTGCTGGCAGCGAAGACCTCCGGATCGGAGACGACTTCAAACAAGGTGTAGCCCTGGATCGAGAGCCCTTTTGAGAGGGCGGCGAAGAGAGGGTATGGCGTCGGCTCGGCGGCCAGCGCGCCGTATTCGAAGATGGTTCCGCGATGCGCTGTGGCCTTGGCGAGAGCTTCGATACCCTTGCCGGCGACTGGGTCGAAGACGAGGCGAGCTCCCTTGCCTCCTGTGATTTCGAGCACGCGCGCCGCCAGGTCTTCCTCGTCCGTGACGATGACATGGTCGGCCCCGAGCGCGAGCAGCTCCGCCTTCTTGGCTGCCGTCCGCGTCGTAGCGATGGAGATCGCTCCCTCTGCCTTGGCGATCTCGATGGCGGCGATGCCCACGGAGCTGCTGGCCGCAGTGATGACCATGAAGTCGCCCTTGCTCAGCTTGCCGTAGTGGATCAGTGCGCCGTACGCGGTGAGGTACTGCATCCAGATGCTGGTGCCTTCTTCGTAGGAGAGCTTTGCGGGATACTCGGCCAGCGCGTGCGCGGGGACGATGGCTACTTCGCCATAGACGCCGTAGCGATCGGCAGGGAAGGCAGGGACCGTGCTGGCGGTCTTGCCGAGCCATGCTGGATCGACGCCCTCTCCGACTGCTTCCACTGTTCCGGATGCCTCGTAACCGAGTTTGGACGGAAGAACCGGTTGCGCCAGATAGCGGCCCATGCGGAACATCACTTCAGCGCGGTTCAGGCCAATCGCCTTTACGCGTAGGCGAACCTCGCCCGGTCCGGGCTCGGGTAGCGGCATCTCGTCGATCTGCAGTACATCGGCTGCTCCGGTCTGATGGAAGCGAACGATCTTCACGGTAGCGGGTGTCTCCTGCGGCATTGCGATCTCCCTTGATTCGTTGTGCTGAGTTGCTCGTCTTTGGATGAATCTCAAGTCTGAAAGTCTCAGCAAAGCTACGCCGCTTCGGAGTCCTTTGCCGGGACGGCCTCGGCCTCGGCGTCCCCGCCGTAGATGACCTGCCCGTACTCCAGCAGCGTCACCATGCCCACCCCGCCACAGATGTTTCCCGCCACAGCAGGGAAGAACCATGCAGGGTAAGCAGTCCATGGAGCCTGGTGAACCAATATCGCTACGAGCACCTCCCCGCTGGTCGCGATGCAGTGTGCAAAGCCGCCGAGGCCGACGACGAACGTCAGCATCCAGATAATCATCACCGAGCCCGTGATCGAGTGCGATCCCGATACCAGCCACGCCGTCAGCGCGATGATCCACCCGCCCATGACGCCGCTCCAGAAGATGGTGGAAGAAGGATTGTGCGCCGCTTCCAACCCCAGCGCAGCGAGCGACTGCACGAACTCCGGCTTCAACGCGTGCGTCAGCGAGACCAGGCAGGCGAAGGCGAACGCTCCGAGGACGTTCGACGGAAGCACCGCCGCCCATAGACGCATCGTGTTCCAGAAGTGCCGCTTCTCCGACAGAACGAGTGCCACGGGGTAGAGAGTGTTCTCCGTGAAGAGCTGCGAGCGCCCAATGATGACGACGATGAAGCCGATCGGGTAGAACATCTTTGCGATGAACTCAACCGTCCCCGAGGGGTGGGTGCCAGGCGGCGTCAGCATCGCCAGTGCGATGGCCGTGCCGAGCGCCGAGAGGCCCATGAAGATGCCACCGGCAAGCCCCGAGATGATGAGCGATACGGTGGATCGGCCAAGCTCCTGCCGGGCATTATTGGCTACCTGCTCGTAGATCTCTTCGGCGCTGGGGCGCTCCAGGTGCTTCTGGGAGTCTTGTGCCGGAGGCGGCGCGGCAGCTTGCTGGCGTCTAAGTCGAAAGGGCATCACGTTCCTTGCTGAGTAGTGGCTCCACTGACTCTGATGCCAACTCGCGGTCTTGAACGCGGCAGGTTGATAGAATCAAGCTGATTATGTCGACCGCCACCGCACTTTCCCCTGAGATTCTCGCCAAGTATCAGCCCGTCATCGGGCTCGAAGTCCACGTCCAGCTCCTTACCGAGTCCAAGGCCTTCTGCGGCTGCGTGAACAAGTACGGCGGCGACCCCAACACCCACGTCTGTCCCACCTGCCTCGGCCTGCCCGGAGCTCTGCCCGTGCTGAACCGCAAGGCGGTCGAGTTCGCCGTGCTCGCAGCGAAGGCCATCAACTGCGAGATCCGCGAGACCAGCGTCTTCTCGCGCAAAAACTACTTCTATCCGGACTCGCCCAAGGGCTACCAGATCTCGCAGTTCGACAAGCCCATCGCCGAAAACGGATGGATCGACGTCCCGGACGCGGCCGGCGCGCCCAAGCGCATCGGCGTCACCCGCCTGCACATGGAAGAGGACGCGGGCAAGAGCATCCACGACGGCTTCGCGGACTCCATCTCGAAGACTTACATCGACCTCAACCGCTGCGGCACGCCGCTGGTCGAGATCGTCTCCGAGCCCGACCTCCGCACCGCCGACGAGGTCTTCGAGTACCTCACCAAGCTCAAGGAGATCCTGCTTTACACCGGCGTCAGCGACTGCAACATGGAAGAAGGCTCCTTACGGTGCGACGCCAACGTGAGCGTCATGCTCAAGGGCGCGAAAGAGTTCGGCACCAAGGCCGAAGTAAAGAATGTCAACAGCTTCCGCTACATCCGCTCCGCAGTCGAGTACGAGATCGAGCGCCAGATCGGCGTGATCGAAGACGGCGGCCGCGTCGTGCAGGAGTCGCGCCTCTGGAACAACGCCGAGGGCCGGACGTACTCCATGCGCAGCAAGGAAGCCGCGCACGACTACCGCTACTTCCCTGAGCCCGACCTTCCGCCGCTGGTCGTTGGAGCCGCATGGCAGGCTGAGATTCTGAAGTCCATGCCCGAGCTTCCCGAAGCCCGCCGCGCCCGCATGATCGCCGAGTACGAGATCAGCGCCCAGGACGCCGCCACCTTCACCGCCACGGGGGCCTTCGCCGACCAGTTCGAAGCCGCCGCCAAGAAGGCGAAGAGCCCGCGCCGCGTCGCCGCCCTTCTGACCAGCGAGATCACCATGCGCCTCCGCTTGGCTGGCCTTGAGCTCGAACAGTCGCCGGTCTCACTCGACGGCATCGTGATGGCCGCGGACCTGGCCGAATCAGGCGAACTCTCAAGCAAGATGCTCAAGCAGCTCTTCGACACCAGCTTCGCCGAGAGCAAGGACTTCCCCGAGATCTACGAGCGCGACAAGCCGAAGCAGATCTCCGACACCGGCGCGATTGAAGCCATGATCGACGAAGTCATCGCCGCCAACCCCAAGCAGGTGGAACAGTATCGCGGCGGCAAGAAGACCGTGGCCGCTTTCTTCGTCGGGAATGTGATGCGGCTGTCGAAAGGGCAGGCGAACCCGGCGCTGCTGAATGAGTTAGTGGTGAAGAAGTTGGATGCGCTGGGCTAGGTCATTCGCCCGCTACCGTGCAACGAACATCACCAAAGAATCTCGACCTCGTATCTCCGGAGTTGAGCATCAACCGAGACTAGCGGCATCTTCTCAACCAAGGATTGAGAGATCAGCATACGGTCGAAAGGGTCACGATGGAGCATCGGTAGCCCTTGCAGGTGCTGAAGGTGCTTCGGCAGAATCGGAAGGATGTTGGTACCGGTCTCAGCGGTACGGTTCAACAGGTAATCGACCGTGTCGCCCGGGACACGCATCTTTCCCGCTGCGATCTTGATGGTCGCCTCCCAAAGCGAGGCGATGCTGATGAAGAGGTCGTTGGATGGATCGGCAATGTGTTGCCGAGCAACCGGAGACAGCCGAGGATCGTCGCCGACGCTCCAGAGGAAGGTATGCGTGTCCAGCAGGAGCTTCACGCTTCTGGATGCTCTGGAACGATCTCCGGGAAGATGACGGAGTTTTCGAAGAGGTCCGCGATCTCATTGTTTGTCTCTTCCGAGTCCCAGTCGTCGGCAAGCCATATCTCGCCCTTGCCGCTCCCGAGCAGACGTTGCGAGCGCTTCACAGAGGCCTCCGGAACGACGAGCGCTAGACGAACCGGCGGCTGGTCCGGCGCGGCGATCTCGACCTCTTCGCCACGATAGGCGGCCGACATGAGGTCGGCAAGGTGTTCTTCCGCGTATTTGAGGCTCACCTGCATGGTTCGAGAGTAGATGCGGGCGATTTGCACGTCAAGATGCCGGAAGAATGCCGCTACATGGTTTCACGCTATGTGTCATTCAAGGTCGAAGTATCAGTGCATTCGCTCCGCTGCTCAGCGGATAGTTTTTTCCGTCCCACTTTAGTGTCCCGGTAAGTTCTGGCGGAAGCGTCACCTTTGCGGTCGTTCCTGATGCACCCACCGTGTACTCCACGAGAATCAACCCATGCGGTGACGGATACGTCACGCTGAGATGCTTCAGCGACCCCAGCGCTGGAGAGATCACGACAGTCTTGAACTGCGGCGACGCGGGCATGATTCCAGCCACGGTCGTCAGCAGATCGATGTTCGGGTGGGCGCTCCACGCGTGCGAGTCGGAGCGAGTCGGCTCCGGCTGCTCGGCCCAGGTGCTCAGGCCGTTGGCCAGCATCGTCCGCCACGGCGCAAGCGTCTCGATGTAGCGGTCGGCCATTCCTGCATGAACCAACGCCTTCGCCAGGTAGAAGCGGAAGTAGTTCGAGGCAGGCGAGAACTCCTTGGGCAAAGGCTTCTGTCCGGCTGCCAGTTTGAAACCGCTATCGGTCGCCGAGAAGATGCGCGTGACTACATCTCCCTGCTGGGCCGCAGGAACGACATCGAGCCACACCGCGAGCGCATTCGCCTGCTGGCTGAAGTGCTTCAGCTCGGTCGTGTCCGCGATCAATCCTTCGTCCTTCGACCAGAACTTTGCCAGTATCGTGGCGCGAACGTGCTCGGCCTCCGCCACATCTTCGCGTGCCAGGGCGGCATCGCCGAGCGCAGCCTCCATCTCCGCAGCGTTGCGTAGCGCCTCTAGATAGAACAGCGCACCCGACGCGCTTACGCCATCGAGCATCGGCGAATCGCCGCCAGGGAAGCCCGTCGCCCAGTCCACAAACGGCCACCAGTCGCGCAGCGCGGGCAGGCCGTCAGCGTCGCGCCGCTCGCGGAAGTAGCTCAGTTCGCCGCGAATGCCGGGAAGCTGCGCGGCGACGAACTTCGGGTCGTCGCGGAAGTACCAGAAGTCGTGCACCATGCCGATCCACAGCAGAGAGAAGTTCTGGATGACCTGCAGATGCCGCGAGGGATAGCGGCTCTGTCCGATGCCTTCGGGTAGCAGCGATGCGTGGAAGGCCTCGATGGCCTGACGCGCGAGGCGGTCGTCGCCCGCGTTGGTGTAGGAGATCAGTGTCTGGATGCGGGTGTCGCCGACGTACTGCAGCCGCTCCCAGTAGGGCGTGTCCATGTAGGCGTCGTGCGCGCAGAGCCGTGCCGTGCGCCAGCCTACGTTCCATATGTCGGTGAGTCCGGGATCGTCGCTTGCGAACTTCGCGCGATGCTCGAAGGGAAATGCCGTGAACATCAGCGACAGCGAATCGAGCCGCAGCGGCTGCGCACCAGTCGTCACGTCGATCTGCATATATCGCCATGTGCGCCAGTCGAGCGGCGTAAACGCGCGGGCCTCGGCCCCGTCGGGCATAAATTCATCCATCATCCCGACGATGTGTTTGCCCGCGATCTCGTTGCGATTGCCCTTGTTGCCTGCGTCATCCATCAGCGCTTCGGCGTAGGTGACCTGCACCTTCGCTCCCTTGCCGCCGGAGACAGTAAGCGTGGGAAACGCAGTGGTCAGCGTCTCGCGATCGAGCAGCAACGTTACGTGGCTGTTGGCTGAGATCTCGACCGGTCCTGCCGGAAAGCTAGGTGCACCAGATATTCCCGTGCTTCGGACGACCTTACCTGCCGGAGCAGGTGAGACTTCCATCGCCGGAAGCGTATCCGGCACAAGCAGCCACGAGTTGCTCTCGGAATGAACCCCACGGGTCACCGCGCCGCCCACTGAGACCGCCGGCTGCCAGCTCGGGCTGTTATCTTCCGGGCGGCTCCATCCCCAGTCGAGAGACGCCGCATCAAGCTGTTCTCCCGGAGAGGCCACGTAGTAGTTGTCGCCCAATCCTGGAGTCTTCGTCGGGAAGTTAAAGCCCGTGTCTACCTTCGCCATCCAGGAGGAGTTCGTCGCGATGGCCTTTTCCGCAGCCGTATCGGGATCGAGCACGAAGCCCAGCCGCGAGCTTATCTGGCGAATCGGAGCCAGATCGCCGAGGTTCCACACCGTCGCCGCGATCAGGTTCTTGCCCGCGTGCAGCGCAGGGGCAAGGTCGTAGGTCTCGTACCGCCAGTGCTGCACGTCGCCTACGGACGGCCCAAAGCCGATGCGCTCGCCGTTGACCATCAGCAGGAACTGATTGTCGGCCGAGACGTGTACCACGAAATGCGCCGGTACGGCCGCAAGCGTCAGCTCTTTGCGCATGCGCAGCACGACCGGGTCATGCCCAGGAGCGCCCGCCGCCGTGATCCACTGTGCGGTGAAGTTGTGCGGCGCGATCGCAGCCCCCTGTCCGGCAGCCACGCCGGCTACGGCTCCAATGCTAAGAACACTCCATATAGCAAACAATTTCATATAAGGCATCGAACTAGCTGCGAGCGGCAATGTCAAGCCTCGCCCGCTGATAAAATTAAAGCTGGCATGGTCCTTCCTTTTGTCCGCGATCTGCTTGCGGACCTCGAACACTCAGTCGCCTTCGAACGTGTCCAGCGCCATCTGAGCGCAGGCACCGGGCGAAGGCGTGTCTCCGGGCTGACGGCCACGGCCCGGGCGCTCTATCTGCCGTCTTTTGTGAGGGCGGCGAACGCGCCCTGCGTCATCATCGTCGCGGACAATAAGGCAGCGGAGGCGCTGCACGCAGCCGTGCTCAGCGCCTGTGAGCTTACCGGTGCGCTACCGGCAGAAGCCGTCCTTCGCCTGCCCGCGCACGATGTGCTCCCGTTCGAGAATCTGTCGCCACACCCGGAGATCCAGGAGCATCGCGCCGCGACCCTCTGGAAGATCGCCAACGCGCCCAAGTCGCAGCCTGCGCGGCTTGTCATCGTCCCACTTGAAGCCGCCTGCATGAAGCTCTTCAAGCGCGAGTACTACAAGGCGCTCGCCCTGCACCTTCGCCGCGGCGAGGAGTACATCCCGGAGATGCTCGTCGAGCATCTCCTCTCCGTTGGTTACACAAAGGTAGATGTGGTCGAGATGCCTGGCCAGGTCACACTGCGCGGCGGAATCATCGACGTCTACGGCCCCGAGACTGACCGGCCCGTTCGCATCGACTTCTTTGGCGACGAGATTGAATCTCTGCGCAAGTTCGATCCCGATACGCAGCGCTCGCTTACGCAATCGAGCTCGCAGCTTGAAGATGTTCTTCTTCTGCCTCTCACCGAGACGCCAGTCACCGAGAAGCTGCTAACAGCGATCAACGCGCGCCTCACGCGCGCAGG
Source organism: Granulicella aggregans (assembly GCF_025685565.1). NCBI lineage: Bacteria > Pseudomonadati > Acidobacteriota > Terriglobia > Terriglobales > Acidobacteriaceae > Granulicella > Granulicella aggregans. Next base: position 573,499 of record NZ_JAGSYE010000001.1, on the reverse strand, counting down.
CTCAGCGGGAGCCGCACTTGAGGGCGGGGAAGAGCCAAACGAGCTTCTAACGCACGTCAGCTCGCGGGCTGGGGAGGCAACCATCTTCCCCGGGTGGGAGTTCTTCGCTCCCGTCGCTGGAGCCACCTGCACGCTGCTTGATCTGCTTGCCTCTGGCGATGGCCCAAAGCCGCGCGTCTTCATCGAAGAGCCTTCGATGGTGAAGAACCAAGGCGAGCGATGGTGGAACAAGATCGAGCAGCGGCATGAGCGCTCCGGCATCGGCAACCTCGTGCGGCCTGAAGATATCTACCTTTCGCCCTGGCACCTCGACGACCGCATGCGCGCCTTCAGTGGCTGCGAGCTCGACCAGCTTGGCCTGGTCGATGTGCTTGACGGCGACCGCTCGGACCTCTCTGAGGTCGATTTCAGCACGCGGCCCACGCAGCGATTCCACGGCAGCATTCCCGCGCTGATCGATGCGCTGAACTCGTTGATGAAGCAGGATGCTCGCATCCTGCTTACGGCGCACAATCAAGGCGAAGTAGAACGTCTAGCTGGTCTGCTGCAGGAGTACAAGATCCCATATCGTCTTGGCTCGCGCAACGATGCGCCGGGTTCCTCGACGGTGTACTCGGAATCGAGCTACCTCGGAGGCGATCTGCGCACGCCGGTCATCGTGAAGACGACGATTGCAGCGGGAGTGCAGGTACTCGATCTCGACAAGGCGACTGCGCGGCAGATCGTCATCTTTGGAGCGCAGGACCTTGTTGATGATGCTGACGTCACGGCTCGCCCGGTTCGCCGGAGCAAGTCGAAGACCTCCGCCTTCATCTCGGACTTCCGCGACCTTACCGTTGGCGATTACGTCGTCCACGTGGAGCACGGCATCGCGCAGTACGCCGGACTGCGCGTGATTGAAGAGCCTGATGCTCCTCCGCTTGAGTTGATGATCCTAGAGTTCGCCGACGAGGCCAAGCTTTACGTACCGCTCACACGCCTCGACCTGATCCAGAAGTACCGCAGCACCGACACCGGCCCGGCACCGCAGTTGAACAAGCTGGGCACACAGGCTTGGCAGAAGACCAAAGCGCGCGTCAAAAAGGCGATGGCGGATATGACCGCCGAGCTGCTGATCCTCTACGCGCAGCGCAAGGCGGCACAGGGCACGCCCTTCTCACCCGACACCAACATGCAGCGCGAGTTTGAAGACGCCTTCGACTTCAACGAGACCGACGACCAACTCGCCGCCATCGCGGACATCAAGGCCGATATGGAGTCGACGCAGCCGATGGACCGCCTGCTCTGCGGCGACGTCGGCTATGGCAAGACGGAAGTCGCCATGCGGGCGGCCTTCAAGGCCGTGCAGGATTCGAAGCAGGTCGCTGTGCTCACACCGACGACCGTTCTTAGCTTCCAGCACTTTGAATCCTTCAAGAAGCGCTTCGCGAACTTCCCGGTCAACATCGAGATGATCTCGCGCTTCCGCACGGCCAAGGAGCAGAAGGAGATTCTCGAGAAGGTCGCTGCTGGCAAGGTCGACATCCTTATCGGGACGCACCGAATCTTCTCGAAGGACTTGAAGTTCCAGGATCTCGGCCTGCTCATTGTCGATGAAGAGCAGCGCTTTGGCGTGAAGCACAAGGAGAAGCTGAAGCAGTTGCGGGCCTCCATCGACGTGCTGGCCATGTCCGCAACGCCGATCCCACGCACGCTGCACATGTCGCTCATCGGCCTTCGCGACATGAGCGTCATTGAGACGCCGCCGAAGGACCGCATGGCGATTCAGACCATCGTCGCGAAGTTCGATGAGAAGCTCGTCCGCACGGCTATCGAGATGGAGATGGAGCGCGGCGGCCAGACCTACTTCGTCCACAATCGTGTCGAGACCATCTACGAATTGGCCGCGAAGATTCGCGAGCTCGTGCCGTCGGCGCGCGTCGTCATCGGCCATGGCCAGTTGCCCGAAGCGGAGCTTGAACGCGTCATGCTCGCCTTCATGAACCACGAGTACGACGTGTTGGTCGCGACTAGCATCATCGAGAACGGCCTCGACATTCCGCTGGCGAACACGATCATCATCAACCGCGCTGATCGCCACGGACTGAGCGAACTCTACCAGCTTCGCGGTCGCGTGGGTCGCTCGAATCGCCGCGCCTACAGCTATCTCCTGATCCCGCCCGAGAAGGAGCTTACGGAGATCTCGCGCCGCCGCCTTGCTGCGTTGAAGGAGTTCTCGGACCTCGGTGCCGGCTTCAAGATCGCGGCGCTCGATCTCGAACTCCGGGGAGCGGGCAACATGCTAGGCGGTGAACAATCCGGCCACATCGAAGCCATAGGCTTCGAGATGTACACGACGATGCTCGAAGAGGCCGTCCGCAAGATGAAGGGCGAGGCCGAAAAGCCCGCGCACGAAGGCGTCAGCATCAACCTCGGCATCTCAGTACGTATCGACTCCGGTTACATACCCGAAGAGAACCAGCGGCTGCGCATGTACAAGCGCATCGCGGGAGCGGAAGACTTTGCCGCGCTCGCCGATGTCCGCGCCGAGCTGCAGGACCGCTACGGCACTCCTCCCGATGCTGTGCTCAATCTCCTCGCTGCTGCGGAGATTCGTCTCCACTGTGAGCAGCTCGGCATCGCCCAGCTCGATCGCAAGCGGACGCAGATTGAGATTGGTCCGCCGAAGATTCAAGGCACAGGACGCAATCAGATCAAGGTCCCGCAGAAGGGCTTCGTCGAGATGCTGAACATCAAGTTCGCGGAGAAGCTGGCAGGCGGCGCTCCCGCGACGGCGCCAGGTGTGGCCCCCGCGAAGGATCGCATGGTCGAGCCCGGAGTCTTGATGCGTCTCATCAGCCGCAATGCGAAGCGTGGCGCGCAGTTCACGCCCCAGGGAGTGCTGCGTTGGCCGCTAACTTCAGCGAAGGCTGAAGATGTTCTGGCGGAGACGCGGGCGCTGCTCGATTCGCTGGACAGTACGCGTTCCGCTGCCTGAGTCCAGGCTTGGCTTATAAGGACACTTCAGGCCAACCCAGGAGCAAGGGGACATACTGTGCCTCGATCGCTGCCGAATGCAGAAATCCCTGGATCACGTCGCATCCCATGAACGTCGCCGTGTCTCTTTGTTCCTGGGTCTCCACGCCTTCTGCGACCACCTTCATACCAAGAGCATGAGCCATGGAGACGATGGCCTCTACAATCGCGCCCGCGTCACGTTGCACGCCAAGGCGATTGATGAAGTAGCGGTCGATCTTGAGAACCGAGATGGGCAGGCGGTGCAGGTGCTGCAGCGAGGAGTATCCCGTACCGAAGTCGTCGACTGCGAAGACAATGCCGGCCCGGGCGAGCTCCTGCATCGGCTCCTGGGCTTCGGTGAAGTTCAATACGGCGCGTTCGGTGATCTCGAACTCAATGCATGCGGGATCTGCGCCGCAACCCCTGATCCTTTCCAGCGCGGCCTTTGCGAACCCGGCGCTCTTCAACTGCAGCGGAGAGACGTTTACCGCGATGGGAATTGTGCCGCCAAGCTGGTCTTTCCACATCTTTAACTGGCACGCCGCCTCTTCAATGACCCACATACCCAGCTCTTCGATCATGCCTGTCTCTTCGGCGACAGGGATGAAGAGGTCTGGAGGAATGAAGCCACCTTCTTTCCTGGGCAAACGCAGCAGGGCTTCAAACTTGCACACCGTTCCCGCTGGCGAGTACTGCGGCTGATAGTGCAGGCGAAAGCTGCCTGCCTTCAGAGCATTCTGCATGTAGGCGGCAAGCTCCGTCCGCTCCTTGGAGGCAAGCGAGAACATGGCGATGCGATGGCCTCCGCTTGCGCGGGCCTGGTGCATCGCCGTATCCGCTGCGTGCTGCAGGCGCTCCAGCTCGCGGGCATCATCGGGATAGACCGCGATCCCGACACTGGCTGTCAGGATGACCGATTCATCACCCACCTTCACTGGTTCCGCAAAGATCTTGAGCAGCGCTTCCGCCACACGGTAGATATCGAAGTGGTCGTCGAGCTCGGCAAGCACGATCGTGAACCCATGGACTCCAGTGCGGGCGACCGTGTCCATCCCTCGGACCCTGCGATGGAGCCAATACGCCACTCGCTCCAGGCAGGTATCGCAGGCAGCATCTCCGTACCGCTCAGCCACTTCGTCAAAGTGGTCGATGTCCATAGAAACAACCGCCACTCTGCGACGCCTGCGGTCGGCATGGGCCAGGGCCTCTGCCGCGCGATGCTCGAGCAGGCTACGGTCGGTCAGTCCCATGGTCCAGCTGTCTCTTGTATGGGGCAGCGTACGGGCGGGCTCGGGCGGTATCGGTGAGGGAGAAGCAACGACAAGGCGCGACACGCGACCGTTGTAGATGAGGGCGTTCGAGTGAACGCGGACGGGAAAGCTTGTGCCGTCCGCGTGGCGATGCACCTCAGTCCGGCCCGAATGGCCATTCTTCGCGACTTCGGGGAATGCGCTCTTCCTGGCAGTTTTGGCAGCGAGTAATCGCTGCGGCGTCAGCGCCAGGAACTCCTCGCGGGTATAGCCATACTGCCGCAGCGCTCCTTCGCTTACCTCAACGACGCGCAGCGTCTGGCGGTCGTAGATCCACATAGGCATCTGGTTCCCGCGCAGCAGGGAGCTTTCCGTCCTAATGTCGCTGCCACGCTGCACTACAGAAGCCGCCATTCTTCTTAGCCCCGGCAAAACAAGATCCTGCTACTGCGGTGCCGCACGTTCCCTATCTGTCTGATCCTATCGTCCGTCGAGCGCAGCGCAGAATCGACGCAATTCTCTTCCCCACCATAATCCCATAGACTTCCCTATGAGGACATGCATTCCATGGTGCGACTTTCTATCCTACTGCTTGGAGCTTCCATGCTTCTTCCTGCACTTCAGAGCAACTCCCAGAGAATCTCTGCTGATGGAGCTCCTCAAACGTTCCAGTTTCTTGCCGACCAGTACTTCACCGACGTCCTGTTCCACTTCTCGCCCACGGCGGGAACTTCCGCCGGCCTGCATCAATATGATGCCCAGCTTGAAGACTACTCCGCCGCAAGCCTCGCGCGACAGGTTGCCGCCCTCAAAAGTTACGAGGCGAAGATCGCCGCCATCGATCCGGCCGCGCTTGACCTTCCCGTCGCGGCAGACCGGGAGATCCTGCTCAACAGCATCCACTCCTCTCTGCTCGAGCTTGAAGTGATCCGCCCGCTGGAGAAGAATCCCGACACCTATTCTTCAAGTCTCGCTAACTCCGCTTTTGTCATTATGAGCCGCAACTACGCCCCTCCCAACACCCGGCTGAAGGCCCTGGTCGCGCGCGAGCAGCGCATGCCCGAGGCTCTGGTGGAGGCCCGCAAGAACCTCAAGAACCCTCCCCGCATCTTCACCGAGATCGCGCTTGAACAGATCGACGGAATCATCTCCTTCTTCTCTGATGACGTGCCGGCAGCGTTCACGGATGCCACGGACGCTGCCACGAAAGTTGCATTCGCGAAGTCCAACATGGCCGTCATCGACGCGCTCAAGAGCTACTCGGCGTGGATGAAGTCTGACCTGCTCGCCCGCTCCAATGGCGACTACAAGCTCGGTGCGGAGACCTACGCCAAGAAGCTCAGCTACGACGAGATGGTCGACATCCCGCTTGACCGCCTGCTTGAGGTGGGATACGCCGACTTGCATCGCAACCAGGCGGAGTTCGCCCGCATCGCCAAAGAGGTCGATCCCTCGAAGACGCCGCAGCAGGTGCTCGCTGAACTTGCAACGATTCATCCTGCCCCGGACAAGCTGCTGGGTTCCTTCCAGGACACCTTTACCTCTCTGATCACGTTCATTCGCGCGAACCACATCATCACCATCCCCAGCGAGGTTGAGCCCACGCTCGAAGAGACGCCTCCGTTCATGCGGGCCACGACCCAGGCCTCGATGGACTCGCCAGGCCCGTTTGAGACGCACTCGAAGAAGGCCTACTTCAACGTGACGCTGCCGGAGAAGGACTGGACCCCGGAGCATGTCGCGGAGCACATGGCCGCGTTCAACGTCGGCACCATCGTCAGCACCAGCGTGCACGAGGCCTATCCCGGCCACTACGTCCAGTTCCTCTGGCAGGACCGTTTCCCTTCGAAGATCCGCAAACTGATCGGTGCCAACACGAACATCGAAGGCTGGGCGCACTACTGCGAGCAGATGATGCTGGACCAGGGATACGCCGCTCCTCCAGCGAATGCGACGCCGGAGCAAGTGCGTGAGGCAAAGCTCATTCGCCTTGGGCAACTGCAGGACGCTCTGCTGCGTGATGCCCGCTTTATCGTCGCCATCAAGCTGCACACTGGACAGGGAGAAACCGGCAATACGCCGTGGAGCATCGACCAGGCGGTCGACTTCTTCGTGAAGGAAGGCTATCAGTCTCGGTCGGTCGGCCTAATGGAGACCAAGCGCGGCACCTCGGATGCGACGTATCTCTACTACACGCTAGGCAAGCTCGAGATCATGAAGCTTCGCGAGGACCTGAAGAAGAAACAGGGAGCGGCCTTCAACCTGCAACAGTTTCACGACAACCTGATGCTGCAGGGACTTGCCCCCATAAAGGTCATCCGCAAGGCGATGCTGCAGGATGATTCGCCGGTTCTGTAAATCGCGCGTCGACGCTTCGTGGAAGTGATACTTTTTATCTAGCTGCTTCTGAAGATGGAGGTCGGGCCATGGCGACTACTGCACAGGTTCCCGTTGAAGTGTACTTGATGTCCGACTATGAGCCGGACGCCGAGTATGTTGATGGGCACATTGAGGAGCGACCGATGGGCCAGTACGACCATGCCTCCTGGCAACAGGCGATCCAGCACTGGTTCCTTAATCATTCGCGCGAGTGGAACGTCCGCGTCCGTCCTGAGCTTCGCGTGCAGACGACCCGCTTCAACTTCCGCGTCCCTGACGTTGTCGTCTTCGATCGCGATAACCCGATCGAACAGATCCTTACTATCCCTCCGATCGCGGTCTTCGAGGTCTTGTCTCCCGAGGACCGGATGTCACGCATGATGGTGAAGTTGAAGGAGTACGAACAGATGGGCATCCGGACCATCATGGTTATCGATCCCGCATTGCAGACGATCTCTCAGTTTCTTAAGGGAGATCTCGCCGAGATCGGTGAAGGGGTGCAGGAGCTTCCCGGCAGCCGCTGCACTATCGATTGGGCAAGAGTAAGGGAACTGATTGACTAGGGTTTTCCTGTCTGCGTCCTGCTCGCTTTTCTCCCACAAAGGTTTCATACCCGCGTCATCACCCCTTTTGTTAGCATGACTTAGGTAACGCCTACTCCCCCTTCGCATCGACAAAGGAATTTGCATCTCATGACCATGAAGATTCGCAAAGCTGTGTTTCCTGCCGCCGGTATGGGCACCCGTTTCTTGCCTGCAACCAAGGCCACGCCGAAGGAGATGCTCTGCCTGGTCGACAAGCCGCTGATCCAATACGGCGTAGAAGAGGCTGTGGCCGCGGGCTGCACCGAGATCATCATCGTCACCGGCCGCGGCAAGACGACCATGGAAGACCACTTCGACAAGTCGGCGGAGCTCGAAGCCTCGCTCGCCGCGAAGAATAAGACCGCCCTGCTCGAGGTCGCACGCTCGGTCTCGAAGCTCGCCAAGATCGTCTATGTCCGCCAGCCCGAAGCCCTCGGCCTCGGCCACGCTGTCCTGATGGCGAAGGAAGTGGTCGGTAACGAGCCCTTCTGCGTGCTTCTGCCCGATGACATCGTCGATGCGACCATCCCTTGCATGAAGCAGATGGTCGAGGCCTTCAACGAGACCCAGTCGACGATCCTCGGCTCCGAAGTCGTCGAAGGCGCGGCCATCTCCGCTTACGGCTGCCTCGCAGTCAAGCCGGTCGCCTCCAATCCACGCCTGCTCGAAGTCACCGATATGGTCGAGAAGCCCAAGGCTGAAGAGGCACCTTCGCAGAACGCCATCATCGGCCGCTACATCCTGACGCCGCGCATCTTCGAGATGATCGAAGGCATCACCCCCGGCGCAGGCGGTGAGCTCCAGCTGACAGACGCCATCAAGGCCTTGATGCAGTACGAGAAGGTCTACGGTTACAGCTACGAAGGCAAGCGCCACGACGCCGGCGACAAACTCGGCTTCCTGAAAGCAACAGTAGAGTTCGGCCTGAAGCATCCGCAGCTCGGCGATGGCTTCCGCGACTTTCTCAAAAATTTTCCGCTGTAGGGAGCCTCCATCTTGTTTGGATGCGGAATGAGAATCCCCATCCTGCCATATCACATCAAACGAGTGACATGGCAAACACGACCCCAAACCTTCTCGACCCCATTCAGCTAGGCGACCTTCACCTGCCCAACCGCGTCATTATGGCGCCTCTGACGCGTCTTCGCGGCACCGTCGACCACGTCGCAACACCGATCATCGCGGAGTACTATGCGCAGCGCGCATCGGCCGGCCTCATCATATCTGAGGGCACGCCCGTCGATCCGCTCGGCGTCGGCTACGCTCAGGTGCCTGGTATCTGGTCGAAAGAGCAGACCGAGGCGTGGAAGCCCATCACCAAGGCTGTCCACAACGCCGGTGGCCGCATCTTCGCGCAGATCTGGCACGTAGGCCGCATCTCCGATCCCGTCTTCCTCAGCGGCCAGACGCCGGTCGCTCCCTCGGCCATCGCCGCGGCCGGACACGTCTCACACCTGCGTCCGGAGCGCCCTTTCGTCACGCCGCGTGCGCTCACGCTCGAAGAGGTGAAGGGCGTCGTTGAAGCCTTCCGTCGCGGAGCGCAAAACGCCCAGGACGCCGGTTTCGACGGCGTTGAGATTCATGGCGCAAACGGCTATCTTCTCGACCAGTTCCTGCAGGACGGCACCAACCACCGCACTGACGAGTACGGCGGCCCTATCGAGAATCGGGCCCGCCTGCACCTCGAAGTCACCGATGCCGCCATCTCCGTCTTCGGCCCGGGCCGCGTCGGCATGCACCTCGCCCCGCGCAGTGGCGTCCACGGCATCTCGGACTCGAACCTGCCCGCGACCTTCGGCTACCTGGCGACGGAACTTGGCAAGAAGAAGATCGCCTTCATCGCTGCCCGCGAGGCTGTCGCCCCGGACTCGCTCGGACCTACGCTGAAGCAGCAGTTTGGTGGCGTCTACGTGGCCAACGAGGCACTCGATCAGAAGACTGGCCAGCAGCTACTCGACGAGGGCAAGGCCGATGCCGTCGCATACGGCAAGCTCTTCATCGCCAACCCTGATCTTCCGATCCGGTTCGCAAAGGGTGCGCCTCTGAACGTGCCGGACGTAAAGACCTTCTACTCCCATGGTCCGGAAGGCTACATCGACTATCCCTCGCTGCAGCCCGAAACGGTCGGAGCGTAGCTAGCGTCCTTCGCGCAGCCGCGCGGCAAGCCGTTCCGGCAATCCGGCCATCAAGATGCGCCCCTGCGACGACGTAAGGTCGTAGGGGACGCGATGGTAGGTCACCTCGGACGCCTCAAAGTCATAGATCGCAAAGGCCGCGCGCCAGTCGAAGTCGCGCGGCTGCCCGACCGATCCGGGATTGATCAGGTGGCGCGAGCCAGAGGACAGCTTGACCGTCCATGACTCGGCGTCCTTGCGCGATCGGTACGCAGGCCGGATCTCTTTCCACTCCGATCCGCTGCTTGAAAATCCACCCTGCACATGCGTGTGTCCAAAGAAGGTCACATCGCTGACCATCTGCTGAAGCGGCGCCCATGCGTCGCGCATGCTCAGAATGTACTGGTCTTCGTTGAGCGGCGAGCCGTGGACACAGCTCACGTCGAGATCGATCTCGTCCACAGCTTCGCCAGCGATCGAGGCGACAATGCCCGAGTCGATCACACTGTAGTGAGGCCTGTAGTGAGGAAGGATCGGTCCCTGCGGCAGGGCCTTAAGCCACTCCAGGTTCACTGGGGTAAGCTCGCTCTGGGTCCACATGGCAGCCGCGCGTGCGACTGGGTTGAAGCCCACCGCCGAGGCCAGACCGCAACAGACGCGGTCGTGGTTCCCGCGCACGACCAGGCTCGACAGCGGACGCACCTTATCGATAACCTGATTCGGACTGCCTCCATATCCCACCACATCGCCCAGATTCCAGAGCTGGTCGGTCACTCCCGCTGCGTCGAGGACGGCGGTCAGGGCTTCGAGATTTCCATGGATATCGGAGAGGACGAGTGCGCGCATAGACAAGCTCGTGCCGGGGAGAGCACGAAGTCTCTAGCTTATAGGGATTTCCCTCGCGGGGAAAGCGAGCGACCTACTGAAACAAGGACAGCAAGAATGGTCAAGCCCCAAAAGATCGGGTGCCCCATCCATCGCAGCTTCATCGCGATGGGTGGGAACGTAAGAGACCACCTAGCGCACCGCCAGCCCACCACCATCGGTTTCGAGTCTAGATAGCGTGCTCTTCAAACTGCGCAAGCTCCGCACCCGAGCGCAGGCAGAGGCGATCAAACTCGCAGCGCACCTTGTTCAGCCCATAGACGCAGAGCTCGAAGTTCTCCGCGAGGCGCTCGAACAGCTCCGCTTCTGCCGCATACTCGAAGACGTTGAACTGGCTCACGACGTAGTAGCTGCTCCGGCCAGCTTGAACGATCTCCTGGTAGAGCTCGCCCTCGTGACGGTCCTGCGAGCGAAAGATCTCCGGGTACATGCCCGCGTGAAAGAGCGAGTAGTCGCCAATGTGCTTCCGCATCGTGCGTTCGGCGATGAACGAAGGTGCCGTTCCGTAGACGGGATCGCTGGCCTCCAGCATCCTTGAGACTTCTTCGAGAGGAGTGCCCTGCTCATCGCGCATGCCATAGAGACGGTCCAGATCGGCGAAGTCGGAGAGGATGTCAGCGACGTAGGAGGTCAGTTCGGCGTCGCGCAGACCGGTATAGCGCGAGTAGCAATCGGCGACAACCTTGTGGAATAGCTGACGCAGGGACTGAGTTTCGCTGAACATAGGCACCTCTTCCCTTCGAGTTCGCCATCGCTGGATCGAGCGTCAGGAGTGGCCATTTCACTCGCCAGGATGCCTACCCATCATCGGCATTTCATCCAGAGTTCATCAGGCTCACCCCACCTCTGTGCTATGCGCGCTGAGTGCAACAAAGAAACGGAGCGAGGGAAGTTTCTCTCGCTCCGTTCCGTTCTGGTATGGGTTGTGGAATGGATTGCGGCTTAGAAGGTCAGGCGACCTCCGAGCTGAACCAGGCGTGGGAAGCCGAGTGTACCGGTGATCTTGCCGGCGTTGGCTGCACCGGAGTCGACTGCCAGGCTGGGGCCGTTGAACTCAGGCGTGTTGAAGGCGTTGAGCGCCTCGGCGCGGAACTCGGCATGCACGCGCTCGGTGAGCGTGAAGTCCTTGTTCAGCGACAGGTCGCTATTGACGTATCCCGGGCCGTAACAGTTGCTGGCGCGGGGCTGGTTGCCGTATTGGAACGCGGGTGTGGTGGTAAAGGCAGCGGGGTTGAAGTAGGACTTGTTGCCCGCGCCGCCAAGCCGGCTCTCGGGTGAGCCGCTGTAGCAAGGGTTCACACCCGGCACGATCGTCGGCCGCTGTGTGCTATTGCCGTAAGAGGAGTTGCTGTTGGTGCTCTGCGTCAGGGCCAGCGGACCGCCGTTCTGCAGGATCATGATGTCGTTGAACTTCCATCCGCCGACAGCGAGATCTAACCAGCGGTTCGCGGTGCCAAGGAACTGCTTGTTGTGTCCGAAGGGAAGCTCATACGTGCCAGCGACCGTGAAGCGGTTGGGGATATCGTTGGTGGCCCGAGCGTACTCCTTCGAGATGTCGTAGATGTCCTGCGGGCCGTTGTTGCCGGGGTTGAGCGTGTTCGAAGAGCCATAGGCTCCCCAAATGTTGTCCCAGTTCGACGACCATGTGTAGCCGACCAGCACGGTCAGCCCGTGGCTCATCTGTTTCTGCACCTTCACGTCCAGCGCGTTGTAGTCCGAGCGGCCGATGCTGAGCGAGTCTGTGATGCCCTGGTATTGCGGGAAGGGAAGCAGCGTCTGGTAGGTGCTGACCGTTCCCGTGCCGAAGTTGCCGAGTCCGGCGTACTTGTTGGCTACCTTCGTGGTGAGCCCCGAACCTAGAGCATACTGGTTATCGGGAAGCTGGTTGATGTTTTCGCTGTTAGGGAGATTGCGTCCGTGGCCTCCTACATAGCCGACCTTAAGCGCGATGTTGAAGGGAAGCTCGCGCTCCACGTCGAACGAGTAGCTCTCGTACAGCGGAGCTCGGCGGGACTGGTCGAGATGATGCCGCGGATCGCGCCGTAGTTGGACTGTGCCCAGAGGCTGGGAGCTGCGATCAGGAGGGCGATGAAAATCGTCAAAAAGCGGCGTGGAACTCTCAGTGCCAGAACCATGGAAACGTCCTCCAGAAGGGATGAAACAAGCTGTGATTTAAGTCATGAGGAGGCGGGAGCCTCTCGCGGTGAGGCTTGGGGTCAGCTAAGTTCAGAGTTGCTGGAGCGAGGCCGACTTCATTGTCGACCGTGCCGGCGATGGCAACCTTGCGCTCGGACAGAAAAGAGCATCGAGAGAAATGCGACAGCGGAGCCTGCGAACCACAGGTCATACAGCTTGGGTTGATCTTCCGTGGCTTCCGTTAGAAAAACGGAAGCCGCTTCAAAGAAGCGCGATGGGAGACAACTGCATTTCCGGATTTACTTGGATAGGGAAAACTAGCCCAACATGAACGCTGTGTCAACGAGCCCTTGCTGCGAAGCGAGATGCGCTACCGCTATCAGTAGCTCGCGGCCAGCGGACGTTCGCGGTCGGTCGTCATGGTCGGCGCGGCCGACAGCAGTCTCCGCGAATACGGATGCTTGGGCTCCCTAAAGAGATTGCCCGCAATTGCCTGCTCAACGATCTCACCGTGCTGCATCACCGCGACCCGGTCCGCCACCTGGCTGACCACTGCGAGATCGTGCGAGATGAACAGCATAGCGAGCTTGTATTCATTCGTGAGGCGGCGCAGCAGCGCCAGGATCTGGGCCTGCACCGTCACATCGAGCGCCGTCGTTGGCTCGTCCGCAATCAGAAGTCGCGGCCGGTTCACGATCGCCATGGCGATCAGAATTCGCTGTCTCTGGCCGCCGGAAAACTGGTGCGGATAGTCACGTACGCGTCTTTCCACATCGGGAATTCCTACCTCGCGCATGGACTCGATCACGCGGTCCCGCACGCTCGCACGGCCTATCTCCGGATGGTGCGCACGGACCGCCTCTGCGATCTGCTCGCCGACTCGCATCGACGGATTCAGCGCAGTCATCGGCTCCTGGAAGATCATGGCGATCTCCTGGCCGCGATATCGCCTCATCTCCTCGCTGCTTAGCGTCAGCAGGTCGCGGCCGCGAAAGGATATCCTGCCCGTCATCCGCGCGGAGGGCGGCAAGAGGCGCAGAACTGCCAGCGAGGTCGCTGACTTTCCCGATCCCGACTCGCCCACCAGGCCCAGCGTCTCCCCCTCATTGATCGAGAATGAGATATTGGAGACTGCCTTGCGGCCTGAGCCTGCAAACTCGATAGAAAGGTCGTCGACGGTAAGAATCGCTTCAGGCACTGGGCTGAATGGTAGCAAAATCCGCTCGCCAAATCTGCCGCAGGCCCGCGAGACTGCGGCGCCGGCCTTGCGTCCCGTTTGCATCCAGCCTGCGTCTAACTACTTTGGGGAGTCTATGCGACAGAAGTTGATACTCGCGATTGCATCACTCTCGGCAGCCGGCCTGCCGGGCGCTCTGCTTGGCCAGATGCACAAGGTGGCAAAGCCGGAGGACGTGGTGCGCGCTGTCGGCGTCTACGAGTGGATCGGCGACCGCGCCAAGCCCACAGCCACGCGATTGATCCCCGTGAGCCTCTTCATCAACGACGAGTTCCAGGACGCCGGCATCTACCTCTCGCGGCCGGTTCCGTTCGCGCTCGATACCGGGACCATCTACGAGGTCGACAAGTCCGGGGTTCCCGGCGGCAATATCGAACTGATCTCTGCCCGCAGGTTGAAGCCGGTTGGCGACACGGATAGGTTCGACGATGGCTGGGTCGGCTACGGAAAGTTTGCCGCGCCGAAGGTGAAGAAGACCGTTCCCCTGAAGCCGTCAACCGCCACGGCGACGATCACCAGCGATAAGCTGGACAAGGACTCCGACCGGCCGACCTTCGCTCGTCGCGTCGACCATACCGAGGTCGGATCTACGTCCTCCGCAACTCCGGCAGCCGGCTCGCCCGCGCCTCCGGACGATCCCGACCGGCCGCATCTCTCGAAGAAGCCGGACTCGACCACGCCGGCGGCCACTGACGACAAGTCCGCAACCGCCGATGCGCCCGTCGACAAAACACCGCCCGCCACGACCTCCGGAACGCCTGCTCCCGACGCCGACCGGCCGACATTGCGCAAGCGATCGCCGGAGGAGGCAAAGAAGGCTCGCAAAGAGGCTGAGCAGTCCAGCGCGAGAGGCCTGGCGACCTCGCTGAACGACGACCCCGACCGCCCCACTTTGCGTCGCGGACGCGGCCAGCAGGAGCTGGTCGAGGCTGACCTTCCGCTGATCAAAGGCATTCCCGCCGGCCTGAACCAGGCTGTCGCTGTCTCCGACGCCAGCAACCGCCCTGTGCATGACTTCTCCCGCCCATGGGAGGACGATGCAGAGCGCGCCACGGTCCTCGGCAAGATGCGGACTCTAGCTCAGGCGCAACTGACCGCTTATGCGACCATGAACGCTCCGTCTCCCAAGCCTGCGACGGCACCGGCAAAGATCGCTGCCGTGAAGAAGCCTAATAGCAAGCTCCGTCACTCCACCGTGCCGGAAAGCGTCACTCCGGCACCGCCTCTGCTCGACGAGCAGCTCAACGGCTACACGCTGAGCTATGGCGGTGCCGCGACCTACGTCTACTCGGCCCACACCAATGGCGAGGGAGACAACCTGCGCTATGTCACGATCGTGGCCCAGCGCGATACCTTCGGCGAGCTCAAGCCCGCCATCCAGAGCGTCACAGACGCCGCTCACCTCGACCGCACGCCCTGGATGAGGATCGTCGATGCCGTCGACGCCGACGCCTCGAATCGTGCCAGCCTGCTCTTCGAGCTACGCGGCCAAAGCGCACGGCAGTTCGCCCTCTATCGCGTGATTGCCACTCGTTCCGAGCAGATCTTCCTCACCGGCACGACGCAGTAGAGGCTCTGTAGAAACGCGGTAACTGCCACATAGAAACGTCATCTCGACCGAAGCATCGCAGCATTATCGCGATGCGCAGTGGAGAGACCCCCGCATTGGCCTTTGCCTTTGTTCATAAACAGCTGGACCGCCGGGTGCCCCATATCTGGCGGCTCCATCGCCAGATGTGGGATCGGCCTCCGCAGCCCTAAACCGCCGTAGCCTGCTCCTCAAGCGTCAACGAAACCTCTTCCCACTCCGCCAGCATCTTCGTCCGCTGTTCCCGCAGCGACTCAAGATCTCTAGCGTTCTTCGAAGCATCCTCAGCCGTTGTATAGGCCCCCAGCTTCTCTTCCACCGCAATGATCGCGTCATCCAGTCGTGGAATCTCCGCCTCAGCAAACGCAAGCCGATCCTCAAGCTGCTTCAGCTTGATCGGATTCAACCGCTTCACCGTCGGTGCCGCCGGAGCAGGCACAGCCGCAGGTTGTGGCGTATTTGTAACCGCTGCAGGAGCTTGAAATGAATTTGTAATTGCGACGGTTACTTTCTCCGGCCCTCCCTGCTTGCGCCACAGGTAGTCCTCGTAATTCCCCGGATAGATATGCACCCGGCGGTCTTCTACTTCGAAGACCCGTGTTGCCAGCCCATCGATAAAGTACCGGTCGTGCGAGACAAACAGCACCGTGCCCGAGAAGTTCCTGATCGCATCCAGCAGCACGTCCTTCGCGCGAAGATCGAGATGGTTCGTCGGCTCGTCGAGCAGCAGCATGTTCGCGGGAGAGACCAGCATCTTCGCCATCGCATAGCGGTTGCGCTCTCCGCCGGAGAGCACGCCGAGCTTCTTGAAGACATCATCGCCCGAGAACATGAAGCACCCCAGCAGACTCCGAAGCTCCGTCTGCGGCACCTTGGGAGCGATGCCGCTGATGTCGTCCAGCATCTGCGCGTTGTGGTCCAGCACCTTGTACTGGTCCTGCGCGAAGTAGTCGGCGAGCACATTGTGCCCCATCTTGACCTCGCCCGAGGTCGGCGCTTCCAGCAGCGACAGCATACGAATCAGCGTCGATTTACCCGCGCCGTTTGCGCCTACAAGTGCGATGCGGTCGCCGCGATCGATCTGGAAGCTTACATCCTCAAGGATGGTCTTATCGCTGCCATCGGGCCTCGGATAGACCTTCGTCAGATGATTTACTTCGATCACCGTGCGCCCTGAAGCAGGCGGCTGCGGAATCGTAAAGTGAATCGTCGCCTCTTCTTCCGGAATCTCGATTCGCTCAATCTTTTCGAGTTCCTTGATCCTCGACTGCACCTGCTTGGCCTTGGTCGCCTGTGCGCGGAAGCGGTTGATGAACGCCTCCAGCGCGTCGATGCGGTCCTTCTGGTTCTTGTAGGCGTTCAGCAACTGCGTCTTGCGCTCTTCCTTCTGCGTGACGTACTTCTCGTAGTTGCCGTGGTACGTCTGCATCCGCTTGTTCCAGATCTCGACCGTCTTGTTCACGGTCACGTCCAGAAAGTAGCGATCATGCGAGATCAGGATGAAGGCGTTTTCGTACCCGTGTAGATACTCTTCAAGCCAGTTGCGCGACTCGATGTCGAGATGGTTCGTGGGCTCGTCCAGCAGCAGCAAGCTGGGCTTCTGCAACAGCAGCTTGGCCAGCGCGATGCGCATCTGCCAGCCGCCCGAGAACTCCTCGGTCTTGCGCTCCCAGTCTTCCTTCGAGAAGCCCAGACCGCCGAGCACCGCGCCCACTTGCGAGTCGAGCGTGTAGATGTCGTGGACATGCAACTGGTCGGCGATGTCCGAGTACCGCTCCGCTGCCGCGAGATACTCCTTCGACTTAGGGTCTTTGTCCGACAAAATATGCGTCAGCTCAATCGACTCCGCCTCAAGCGCATAGAGGTGGTCGAAGACCGAATGGCACTCCTCGAAGACGGTCTTGCCGCGCATCGCCAGGCCATCCTGCGGCAGGTAGCCCAGGGTCATGCCTTTGACGCGGGTCAGCGTCCCATAGTCGAGCGTCTCCACGCCCGCCAGGATCTTCAGCAAGGTAGACTTGCCCGTACCGTTCCCGCCGACCAGGCCGGTACGTTCGTCAGGAGTGATGAGCCAGTTCGCGTCTTCGAAGAGTAGCTTCTGGCCGAAGCGTTTGCCAGCTTGTGAGAGTTGCAGCATTTCTTCTATTTTCGCATCCGATAGACGTGCATCCTAATCGGTAGGAGAGAGAATCGATGGAAGGCGTATCGGGGGCGGCGGAAACGCGGCGCAAACCTCTTTGGCGGCGGTGGTGGTTCATCATGATTACGGTGGTTGTTGTCGCCGGAGCGGTTACCGGCATCGCCTTCTGGGCGAAGTACAAGTACCTCCGCACGCACGCCGATCAGATCCTGCGCGATCGGGTTGTTGCCTCGCTCTCAGCCCGCTTCAACAGTCCCGTCGAGCTGGACTCCTTCCACCTCGATATCGGCCCCACGATTCACGTCACGGGTGGCGGCTTGCGCATCCTGTACTTAGCCGGACCGACCAAGCCGGACGCCAACCCGAACAATCCCGCTCCCATGATCAGCGTGGACCGTTTCGAGTTCGAAACGAACTTCAAGGCCCTGCTCGAACCCACCACGCGCATCGTCACTGTCCACGTCTCCGGTCTCGATCTGCATGTCCCACCGCACGGCATGGGCCACATCCCGCGCAAGCTGGATAACCCAAAGCCGCAAAAACAACCCAAGATCAGCCTGGTCTTCGACAAGATCATCTGCGAGAACTCCCGCCTCGTCATCGAGACCACCAAGCCCGGTAAACTCCCACTCGTCTTCAATCTCTCGAACATCACCCTCACCGACGTCGGCGCGAGCAAGCCGCTGCTCTACGACGCCGTCCTCACCAACGCCCGCCCGGTCGGCCAGATCCACTCCACCGGCCACTTCGGCCCGTGGCAGGCCGACGACCCGCGTGACACACCCATCGACGGCGACTACTCCTTCACCAACGCCGACCTCGGCCCGTTCAAGGGCATCGCGGGCATTCTTTCTTCGACAGGAAAGTTCAAAGGCAAGCTCGACCACATCAACGTCGAGGGCGTGACCGATACCCCAGACTTTCGCCTCGACATCAGCGATCACCCAGTGCCGCTGCACACGGACTTCACCGCCATCGTTAACGGGACGACCGGCGACACCACGCTGACCCGCGTCGATGCGCGGCTGCAGAAGTCCGTCTTCCACTGTTCGGGATCGGTGATGCGCATCGGAGTTCCAGAGACCGGAGTCACCGGCCATGACGTCGAACTGATCGTGGATATGACCAAGGGCCGGATGGAGGATGTCCTCACCCTTGCGACCAAGACCGCGCCACCTGTCCTCGAAGGCTATCTCTCGCTCCACCAGAATCTCAGCATCCCGCCAGGCAAGGAGACGGTTTCCAGACGCATGAAGCTCGCAGGCACCTTCAGCGTCGACCAGGCCTCCTTCGGTAATCCGGCCATGCAGCTTAAGATTAACGAGATGAGCATGCGCGCCCAGGGCAATCCCAAGGCCGCCAACGCCCAGGACGCCACCCCCGTCGCCTCCAGCGTCAGTGGCGAGTTCGTCCAGGCGAACGGCACGATGCACTTCTCGACGCTCGACTACACCATACCCGGTGCGGTCATCCGGCTGAAGGGCACCTACACCCTGCCCGGGAACAGCTTCGACTTCCAGGGCGTCGTCCGCACCGACGCCACCGCCTCCCACATGACCACAGGCTGGAAGAGCATGCTGCTCAAGGCCGTCGATCCGCTCCTCAGAAAAAACGGTGCAGGCCTCGAAATCCCCATCACCATCAAGGGCACCAAGTCCGATCCGCACTTCGGCGTCGACATGAAGAAGATGTTCTAGCTCCGAACCCGAATCGCCAACCCGGCGAGGCCTGTGGAAACGAGACCCAGCCTCCGCCGTGCCTCTGCCGAGTTTACGATCGGAGAATCACGTCTCTCCAGGACTCGTCTTCGATGAATCTCCCCCGCGCCCTCTTGGCTTCTCTGACGCTGCTTCTCGCGATCTCCGCTACGGTTCGGCTGCCTGCGCAGAACCCCACGCCAAACTGCAGCCATTGTGCCGAGTGGAACACGCCGCAGGAACCCTTCCGCATCTTCGGCAACACTTACTATGTTGGACCGCACGGCATCAGCTCCATCCTGATCACCTCGCCCGCCGGACACATCCTGATCGACGGTGCCATCGCCGAATCCGCTCCGCAGATCGCCGCCCACATCCGCGCGCTGGGCTTCCGCGTAGAAGACGTAAAGCTCATCCTCAGCACCCACATCCACTTCGACCACGCCGGTGGTATCGCCGAACTCCAGCGCATGACCGGCGCAACCGTAATGGCCAGCCCATCCAGCGCCAGAGTGCTCTCAACAGGCGAAAACGATCCCGCCGATCCACAGTTTGAGATACTTCTGCCGCTTGAGAAGGTCGCCAAGGTGAAGGTGCTCACCCCAGGCGAGACCGTCCACGTCGGCCCTCTGGCGCTCACTTCGCATCCCACTCCGGGCCACACCTCCGGCGGAACCAGCTGGACGTGGACCTCCTGCGAGGGCAATCTCTGTCACAGCATGGTCTACGCGGACAGTGTCAGCGCAGTCTCCTCCGACAGCTACAAGTTCACCCACAACTCCACCAACCCGCATGCCATCCAGGACTTCGACAAGAGCTTCGCGTTTCTGGAAGCGGTCCCCTGCGATATCCTGCTCACCGCCCATCCTGAGGTCGCCGACATCTGGGACAAGATGGAGCAGCGCAAGGCTGGCGTCACACCCGATCCGATGGTCGATCCCGGAGCCTGCAGGCAACTTGCGGAGAACGCAAGGAAGCAGCTCGACCTGCGGATCGCAAAGGAGACGGGCAAGTAGTTCCGCAAATCAAGCCACTCAAAGACTAGGGGATGAGGTAGAAAGGATTCGGAAGTTTCACCGAGTGTTCCGCCTGGGGCTCTCCAGCGAGGTCGCTTAGCTGATCACCGACGTTCAGGATGATCTTGTAGCCCTGTGCGACGATCTTCGCCCGTTCGCCGGACTTGAACTCGATCGTTGTCTGCGACTTCGGATGGTTCTCGGGTCGCAGGTACAGCTCCTGCCAGTGATCGAACCCCGCTGCCTTCAGGTTTGCAGCTGTGTCGGCTCGCTGACCCTCAGGCCGGCCGGTGATGAAGAACACGGCGACTCCCGCCTTCGACGCCTCGCGGAATAGGCGCAGAGTGGAAGGGATCGCCGGGCTGCAATGCAACGCGACACACCAGTTCGAATCCGTTGGGATATATCCGAAGTCGTCGTGAACTTCGACGGCCCAGTTCGAAAGCGAGGTCTCGTCGATATCCAACACCATGGCCAGCTTCGCCTTCGGTGGTGCCGCCGCCACGCTCTGTTTCAGGAATTGAATGGCAAGGTCGGCCTGCCGCTCCATCTGCGGGGTATAGCAGTCGGTCTCCGTGCAGGAGTGATATTGGGTTAGCCGCGTCTTCAGTGCGTCGAGGTTGGCCGGCTCGCCGGGAACTGGGGCGATGGCCTGCTGGGCTTCGCTTAGACCGCAGCAAAGCAGAAGCGCTAAGAGGATTCGCCGCATGGTTTCCTCCACTCCATCAATGGAATTTTGAAAAGCCTAACACCTTCCTTGCTCTTCCCATCCAGGAGATCGTTCCTTTTCTGTGCAGTCGCCCCGCCGCCGTCTGATATCTTCGGGGTTGGGAGATCGATGCCGGTACAGCCACAACTCTTCCCCGAGCAGGAGCCCCAGTCGGCTCCATCTACGATCGCTCCGCCTCCGCCCAGGGCAGAGTCTTCGACAGGCGCTCCCATCTGGCTGCAGCGCATGTCGCTCTTCGTGCTCGTCTTGTTCTGCGTCTACCTGGGCGTGCTGGTCATGGTGCTGCCGTGGTGGCCGCGCATGTGGGACCAGAACATGTTCATCGACGCCCGCCCCCAGCTTGCCAGCATCCTGCATAACGGCGCCATTCGCGGGCTGATCTCCGGTCTGGGCGCGCTCGACATCTGGATTGGCATCTCCGAGGCCATCCACTACCGCGAATCGCGAGGCTAAACGCTGCTGCCGCGCCACGAAAGCACACGCAAAGGTGAGTCATCCATGTCGCGACCCAAACCGGAACGCCTCGAACGAGCGCCCCTTGCCTATGAGAACAGCCAATTTATCGATTCGCCCGACGGTCGCCTCTTCCGCATGATGGCCGAGTACTCGGAGCCCATGGCGCGTTTCCGCCGCCAGCGTATCGAGGACACGGTCGTCTTCTTCGGCTCGGCACGTTTCCGCGCTCTTGATGAAGCGAACGAGGCTCTGGAACTCCTTGAGAACACAGGCTCTGCCAATCCAGCTCCTCCAGCCGAGCAGCCCGCGCGCCCCGAAGAGGTCGAGAGCGGCGAAGCCAGCGAAGTAAAGCTCATGCTCGCCGAATCTGCCGTCGAGATGGCCCGCTACTACGAGGACGCCCGCAAGCTCGCCTACATGCTTACGACCTGGTCGAAGACGCTCCCCGGCCGCAGGCACCGCTTTGTCGTCACCAGCGGCGGTGGCCCAGGCATCATGGAGGCCGCCAACCGAGGCGCCTACGAGGCGGGCGGCAAGAGCATCGGCCTCAACATCAAGCTGCCCTTCGAGCAGCTTCCCAACCCCTACATCACCCCAGAGCTCAACTTCGAGTTCCACTACTTCTTCATGCGGAAGTACTGGTTCGCCTACCTGGCGAAGGCGCTGGTGGTCTTTCCCGGCGGCTTCGGCACGTTGGACGAGATGTTCGAGCTGCTCACGCTCTCACAGACGAACAAGCTCGCCAAGAAGATCACCATCCTCATCTACGGTCCGGACTACTGGAAGAACGTCATCAACCTGGACCTGCTGGCCCAAAAGGGAGCGATTGCCATGAAAGACCGCGACCTCTTCCAGTATGTCGATACACCCGAGGAGGCCTTCGAGGTTCTTAAGGCAGGGCTCTTGGAGCACCACATGGAGCACGGCCGCGGCGAAGCCATTCCCGAGACGCCGGAACTCTCCGCCCAGGAGATCCTGGGTCCGGACATCGCCAAGACGCGATAACCGCCGGAAAGGTACTTTAGTTGTATCCACTTTGGTACCTTTTACGGGATATTGAAGCACCGTTCTCAGTGCAGTCACGCGAACTTCACATCGCTCCGGGATACTGAATGCGTAGGATTCTCAACCTGGTGCATTTGGGGGCGGCGAATGGGTAATACCAGCATCTCTTATCTCTGGCGGGAGCCGAAGTCGGCTGAGGGCTTCAAAGCAGGCGTATCGCTCCACAGCCACACCAATCAGTCGAAGGAGACGCTGGATTTCATCGCGGAGATGAGCCAGGACTGGCCATGGCTCATGCCGATCATGCGCTGGGCCGAAGACCGCTCTGCCGAGAAGACGGGCATCCGCCCGCAATACACGAAGAGCTACTGGACTCCGCCATTGACGCCGAAGCTGGCCTTCGACCTTGAAGAGCAGCAGATCCAGAATCAGTTGCAGCTTCCCGCCCTGGTCTCCATCTCGGACCACGACGATATCAACGCTCCGATGCTGCTGCGCTCGCTTAACTCCGCCCGGCACATTCCGGTCTCGCTCGAGTGGACTGTCCCCTTCGGTCCGACCGCCTTCCATCTTGGCGTTCACAATCTGCCCAGCGCGACTGGAACCGCGTGGCAGGAGCGCCTCGCCGAGTTCACCGCCCTGCCCATCGAAGGCCGTGACCCCAAGCTGCTGACACAGATCCTCGCCGAACTCGATGAGATTCCCGGCGTCCTGCTCATCTTCAATCACCCGCTCTGGGACCTCTACCGCGTCGGGGCCGACAAGCACGGCGTCTCGGTCAACGAGTTCCTCGCCATCAACGGCCAGTACATCCATGCGCTCGAACTCAACGGCCTGCGCACCTGGAAGGAAAACGCCGCCGTCACCGTGCTCGCAGGCAAGTGGAACCAGATCACGATCTCGGGCGGCGACCGTCACGGCATCGAGCCGAACGCCAACGTCAACCTGACCAACGCGACCACCTTCAACGAGTTCGTCCACGAAGTGCGCCGCGAGCGCATCAGCCACACCCTCTTCATGCCCCAATACCGCGAGCCCTGGAAGCACCGCATTCTGCAGGGTACGCTGGACGCCATCCGCGACTACCCTCACTTCCCTGAAGGGATGCGGACGTGGGACGAGCGCGTCTTCCACCCGGATTCGAACGGCATCATCCGTCCGCTCTCAACTCTGTGGAAGGACAACGTGGTGCCCCGGGTGGTTACGGGAGCGATGAAGATCGTGCGCATGATGGAGGCCCGGCCGGTCGCCCGCGGCCTGAAGATGGCCTGGAGCGACGCCGGAGAGATGCGCGCCGCCCTCGCCGAAATCGACGCATAGCGTCCCTCAGCGGACAAAGAGCCGTCAGATCCAATGGAAGTGCCATCTCGACCGGAACGGCGGACAGCACTATCGTCCGCCGCGCAGTGGAGAGACCCCCGCATTTCGTTCTTGCACGTGTAGGCTGCAGGCCTGCGGTCTCACTTCTTCACCAAGCGTTCAACCGGATCGCGATACTCTTAGGCGATGCTCGTGCCTCGCGTAGCCTACTTTCCCGACTCGTTCCACGAGGTCAACGGCGTCGCGCATACCAGCCGCAACTTCGAGGCCTATGCGTTGCGCAGGAACCTGCCCTTTCTTTGTGTGCGCGCGGGCGATCGCGATGAGCCAGTCGTGCAAAGCGGAGAGGTTCGCTCGCTCGAACTCATGCGCAGCCGGACTTCGATCCGTCTTGAAAAAGACCTCGAGTTCGACGCAATCTTCTGGCGGCACTACGACCAGATTGAGTGGCAGCTCAAAATCTTCCAGCCCGACATCATTCACATCACCGGCCCCAGCGAACTGGGCATCTTCGGTGCTCTCTTCGCCTGGAAGATAGGCATCCCTCTAGCGGCCTCCTGGCACACGAACGTGCATGAATACCTCGCCAAGCGCATGCGCGGCCTGACTGGTCTGCTGCCAGCCGGAAACATCCCCGCCGCCGAGCGCGGCATCGAGAACGCTACCCTCGCGGCAACTGCTCGCTTCTATCGCCTGGCTCGCGTGCTCTTCGCGCCAAACCTCGAACTCTGCGCGATGCTCGAGAAGGCGACCGGCAAGCCCTGCCACCTCATGCAGCGTGGAGTGGATACGAACCTCTTCACGCCCGCCAAGCGCCGCCGTCTGGCGGAAGACCGGAGCATCACCCTCGGATACGTCGGCCGGCTTTCGATCGAAAAGAACATCGCCTTGCTGGTCCGGGTCGCCGAACAGCTGCGAACGATGCGGATCGATGTCCACTTCCTGATCGTCGGCCAGGGTGGTGACGAGGCCCTTCTGCGCGAACAGCTTCCCCAGGCTGAATTCGCTGGCGTGCTCCGTGGCGAAGCCCTCGCCGAGGCCTACGCCGACATGGACATCTTCGTCTTCCCCTCGCACACGGACACCTTTGGCAACGTCGTTCTTGAAGCGCTGGCGAGCGGCGTCCCCGCCGTCGTGACGCCCGACGGCGGCCCAAAGTACATCGTTACCCACGAAGTCACCGGCTTCGTGGCGAAGGACGAAGACTTTGCCTCATCCGTAGCCACGCTCGCGACTGACCCGGATCGCCTGAACAGGATGCGCCTCGCCGCCCGTGAGTACGCCCTCGGCTGTAGCTGGGACGCTGTCTTCGGCCGTGTCTATGACGCCTATCAAGACGCTCTAGTCCCCTAGCGAAGGTTCTAACCTGAATCAACTCCGTCATCTCGACCGGAGTCGCGCGGCTCTATCGCGCGGCGTAGTGGAGAGACCCCCGCATTCTGTCGTACTCAGTAACGCAACTCGCCAACGTAGACGCCATACGGCGGCAGCACGACCGGATTGAGGTCCATCGAGACCGGCTGCGACTCAGGATTCAGCACCGACCGCAGGAAGCTGCCGCGCAGGTGAAGATTGGTCAGGTCAGCCTTGATAGGAAGACTCAAAGGCTTTGCCGAGAGGTTGCAGACCACCACTAGCGGAGGATTGGCCAGGCTGGGATTAGCAGTCTTCCGCACCCAGACGAGCGCATTGGAGCTGTCGTAGTTGAGAAGGACATCGTCGCCATCCCGGACGGAGTTCCTTCCATGGTGCAGTTGGATCAGTTGGCGATAGAAGCTGAGCACGGAGTTGGGATTGAGCTCCTGCCCCGCTGCTGTCGCCGGATCAGGCGGCGCCGGCTTGGCCGGTTTTACCGGCTTGACCGGTGCGACGTAGGGCACGTAACGCTCTGAAGGGGTAAACGGTGCTGGCGGTGGGGCCGGTTTCGGCGCAGCCGCTTCCTCGGTCGGCTCAGGCTCCGTAACGGGAGGCTTGCCCCACGGCATCATCGCCGCCGCCCCTGAATGTACTCCGAGTTCCTGTCCCGCGTAGATCACCGGAACCGAGCGATTCAGCAGAAGAACCACGGCGATCATCTTCGCTGCCTCACGCTCTGATCCCGCGGGCGCAAAGCGGTTCACACTGTGCGGAAGTCCCTGGGCATCGGTTGCCATGGCCGGAGATCCGGTCCGCAGGAGCGCCTGATCGCCCTCGAGTGCGCCTCTCAACTCCGCCGCTGCGTTGGTTGCGGGCGGTGTCGGCAGCTTCAGCAGAGCTGTGTCGAGCTGGAGTTCATTCGCTGGGGACTTGGCGGCATCACTGGACAGGTCCGCGTCGGTGATAAGCACACGTTGGCCGACGAAGCTCGGCAGCAACCTCCGGATGGCCGCCACGGCCGGCGAGTTGGGGTCGCCCGGAACGTAAAACCCGGCGACGCCGCGAGTCAGCCAGTAGCGGGCCAGCGCAGGGTCCGGGTGCGAGATCGTCAGCAGGATGCGGAGATTGCGCCTGCTGGCTTGGAGCGAAAGCTCATCAAAGTCATCGATCGTCCCTAGGGCAGGATCGACCGTGCCCGGGCCGGAGGCCAGTTCATCCAGCAGGATCGCATCGACGCCCAGGTCGTGGATGTAGTCCAGCCGCTCCGTGATCCCCTTCAGCGTCCCGCCCAAGCCTTCCGGCTCCTTGCTGCTCTGCGCAAAGGTGCGGGGATCGATCCGATACAGTACGGCGTGTTTGAACCACGTCCGGGCCGTCATCCCGGAACCCACCCACCCAGGCCGCGCCAGCGTCTGCGCGGGCGTCTTTGCAGAGAGCGAAAGGGCGACCAGCGCCGCCAGACAGATCGTAGTTCGTTGCGAGCGCTTCAGGACCGGTTTGTTCATGAGGAGTAAGCGGATGGCCAAGGGACGACGCAGCGAGCAGAACGTGTCCCTCACCCAAGCCTTGAATCATTGTACCCAGCGACGTTCGCCGGATGGCTGGCTTCAGATCTTTGGCTGTATGTTTCGACCGGATGAGCAAAAGAGAACAGTCTCCACCGTCTCTGAGATGCGATGCTTATGTCATCTAGCTCACTTACGGAAGAACGACATATGACCCCGCTAACCCCAGACTCATTCGATCTCGCCAAGTTTCTCGCGAATGCAGGATTGGGGCGCAAGATCGTTCATCTCAAGCCAACTGAGAATTTTTTTTCACAGGGTGGGCCGGCTGACTTCGTCCTTTATCTGCAAACAGGCCGAGCCAAGCTCACGGTCGTATCCAAGACCGGCAAGGAGGCCACGATCACGCTTCTGGCTGCCGGGGACTTTATTGGGGAAGAGTCCATCGCCGGTCCTCTCGGTCTTCGCATGGCGACGGCCACAGCGATCACCGGATGCACCGCCTTGAAGATTGAACGAGGAGAGATGATTCGCGTCATGAGCGAAGAGCACGCCTTCTCGGACCTCTTCCTCAAATTCCTGCTGGCCCGGAGCATGAGGATTCAGGCAGACCTGGTCGATCAACTCTTCAACTCCAGTGAGAAGCGCCTTGCCCGTATTCTCCTGCTGATGGCTGAGTTCGGCAAAGTCGATGATCCCGAGACGCTGATTCCAAAGATCACGCAGGAGACGCTTGCCGAGATGATCGGCACCACGCGCTCCCGGGTGAGCTTCTTTATGAACCGGTTCAGAAAGCTTGGATTTATCGAGTACAACGGCCGGATCAAGGTGCACAAATCACTCTTGAATGTCATCCTGCACGATCAATTGTCCGAGGACGGATCGGGTCGCGTGCCAGACGCGGAGCGCAGCCAGGCTGCTCTCTCAGCGGTTGGGAAAAAACGATCAAAGCTGACGGATAATGTTCGCGCTTGAGCACGCTGTCCCCAATGAGGAGATTGCAAATGACTCAACGAAAACCAACGCTCCTGATCGTCGACGACGAACCTGTTACAAGAGAGTTGCTGTCCCAGGTCTTTAGCCAACCGCGGGCACGAGGTCTGCTCGGCGAAGGATGGTTTCACGGCTCTATAGCAGATCAGGGCAGAGCCTCCAGATATCATTCTGTCCGACCTGAACATGCCGGGGATGTCGGGATTCGAGCTTCTGTCCGTCGTGCGAAGGCGCATCCCCGGCGTCTACGTCATTGCCACCAGCGGGGCGTTCGCGGGAGAGCGAGTGCCGCACGGGATCGCAGCGGACGCCTATTACGCCAAGGCCACGGGTCTCAAACACCTCTTCGAGATCCTGCAGAACGCACTGGATAGAGTATCGCGAAATCGAAACAGCGCAGCCACTCCAATCTGGATATCGCCCACCGAGCGTGATGCTTCGTCGCGGGCGAAGGTGCTCATCAGTTGCTCCGACTGCCTGAGAGCGTTCTCCTTATTGGTGGAAGCAGCAGACTTTGTGATCCATGAAACGTCCTGTGTCTACCGTGGAACGCAAATTTACTACGCGACCGTCCAACCAATGAATCCGCGTCGCCACTGCAATTCCGCTCCGGCGGAGAATCTGCCAAGGCCTAAGCGATCCTGCTAGTCCACTTTGTTGTCGATTCAGGCAGCGGCCTGTTCAAACCTGCCTGACACCCTCTCGCCTCCTCAATTGACAAATCTGTACCCGAACCCGAAGATTGGGATACCACCTGTTACCCCAAAAGAGTTCCCAGCTCACCTGCCACGACGCGGGAGCTTCGGTGTATCTTCACTCTTTTGATCGCGGGCGGCCTTCCTTTTCAAAATTTCAGAGGTGTGAACCATGGCATTGGCTCGGGGCATTTCACGGCGCGATTTTCTTATGCGTGTTGGGCAGGCTGGCGGATACGGCGCTGCGTTTTCGACGATGCAATCGCTGGGGTTGCTGCCGATGAAGGGCGTGCTGGCTGAGGCCATCCATGCCGCTCCGGGCGTTGGTAAAGGAACGAAGGTGGTCGTCCTCGGCGCTGGCATCGGAGGCCTCGTTTCAGCCTATGAGCTTCGCAAGCTTGGCTACGAAGTCACCGTCCTTGAGGCCCGCGAGCGCCCCGGCGGACGCAACTGGACCGGCCGCAAGGGCACCAAGGTGGAGTTCACCGATGGCACCGTGCAGGAGATCAAGTGGGAAGAGGGCAACTACCAGAACCTCGGCCCCGCTCGTCTGCCGAGCACTCACTGGACGATGCTGGGCTACGCCCGCGAGCTCGGCGTGCCCATGGAAGTGGAGATCAACACCACGCGCTCGTCGCTGCTGCAGAACGATAAAGCCAATGACGGCAAGCCAGTAGTGCAGCGCAAGGCGGTCAACGATACCCGCGGCCACGTCTCCGAACTGCTGGCAAAGTGTATCAACCAGGGAGCGCTGGACGCCGAGATCACAAAAGAAGATCGCGAGCGGATGGTGTCCTTCCTGGGTGTTTATGGGCCGCTGGACAAGTCGGGCAAGTATGTCGGTTCGGATCGGGCGGGGTACAAGGTGTATCCGGGAGCCGGCGACCAGGAGCCGGTCAACGAGATGCCCATGGACATGCACACCCTGCTCGACGAAAACTTTTGGAACGGCCTGCTCTATGAGGAGGCGAACGACTGGCAGGCGACCATGATGCAGCCGGTCGGCGGCATGGACCGCATTCCGTATGCCTTCGCAAAATCGCTGGGCGACATCGTTCAGTACAGCTCCCCGGTGACCCAAATCCGCAAGACCAGCAAGGGTGTCGCGATCTCCTACACGCAGGGTGGAGCCGAGAAGAAGATCGAAGCCGCATACTGCATCTGCGCGATGCCGTTCTCGATCCTCAAGAAGACCCCGAACGACTTTTCGCCGGAGATGAAGTCCGTGATCGACGGCAGCACCATGGGCCACTCCCTCAAGATCGCCTGGGAGTCGCGCCGTTTCTGGGAGCAGGACTACAACATCTACGGCGGTCTTTCGTTCGTCGCGCAGGGGCCGAGCCCGGTCTGGTATCCCAGCGGGCGCCTGATGCACCCCACCGGCATCGTGGTCGCCGGCTATATGGACGAGTCGCAGGTAAAGGGCTTCTCCGACATGACCATGGAACAGAAGTTCGCCATCTCCCGCGGCACCATCGAGAAGCTGCACCCCGGTCACGGCAAAGAGCTGACCAACCCCATCTACTGCGGCTGGCGCATGGTGAAGTGGAACGAAGGCTCGTGGATTCAGAGCTACGGCGGCGGTAAGCAGGGATACGAGACGGTCATCAAGGCCGACGGCCCCATTTACTTCGCTGGCGACACCGCCAGCCACATCGTCGGCTGGCAGGAGGGCGCGGCCTTGAGCGCTCGCCGTGCTGTGGACATGATCAGCGATAAGGTGAAGTCCGCACGGCTGGCTGGAGGCAACGCCACGCTATCGGCATGAGCCAATGTCACTCGAGTGACGCAATTCGTGTAGGCTACCTCACATAGGTGCGTCACTTGATGCAAACTCCATGACTACGGTTGCCTGGGACCCGCTCGATACCGGTCTCGAGGTGATTGACCTCTTCAGCGATGCAGAATTTGTGGAGCGGCGGCTCCACGTTCACGATCCTGCGAAACAGATCGAAGGCCTGCAGCGACTCGCTCGGGCCTTCGTGGAACGTCCAGAGACGATCCTGCAGGAGCTTGTGGACGCCGCCGTCAGCCTGTGCGGTGCCGACAGCGCCGGCATCAGCGTCGAACGCCCGGACAAGACGGAAGCTGACTACTATCACTGGATTGCGACGGCAGGCAGCTACGCCGGCTTTCTGAACACCATCCTTCCGCGTTACCCGAGCGCGAGTGGCATCTGCCTGGAGCGCGGTCGTCCGCAGCTCTTTCGCGTCTCCCAGCGGCACTTTGAGCTGATGGGGATCGAGGGGTCGACGGTGACTGACGGAATTCTGCTGCCCTGGCAGGTAGACGGGCGTCAGGGCGCGGTATGGATCATGGCGCACAATCGCCGGATGGCGTTCGACGGTGAGGACCTTCGCCTGATGCAGGTACTTGCCGACTTCGCCGCGATGGGCGTCAGGCAGCAGCGTCAGCAGCAACTGCTCGTAGACAAGGCGAGCGCCGCGGCCGCGGCGGCTATGGCGGACGATCTGGCCCATAAGATCAACAATCCTCTCCAGAGCCTGACGAATGTCCTCTATCTCGCGTCGGATGGGCATTGTGGCGACGGGGCAAGGGATTGGGGGCGGCAGGCGCTCGAAGATCTGAACCGGCTCTCGGAGCTGGTGCAGCGGCTGCTGGCGTTGCCGAAGGGTCACGGCTGATCTTCTAGCGAGACATTCACGCGGGAGATGGAGAGTTTCCGCCGGCTGTGAAAGCATAGGAGCATGGCTGTCGCAGCAAACGAACCTGAGTCTGAGATCGGAAGCGCGTTTCGCTCGCGCGACTTCCGGCTGTATCAGAGCGCGCGCCTCTTTGTGATCCTGGGCGCGGAGGCTCAGTCGGTCGCCGTCGCGTGGCAGGTCTACCAGATCACGCACTCCGCGCTCGATCTCGGATACACCGGTCTAGCGCTCTTCCTGCCGGGACTCTTCTTCATGCTGGCAGCCGGACACGTGGCCGATCGCTACGACCGCCGCAAGATCATCCTCATCTGTTACACCGTCCAGTTCGTCTGTACGGCGATGCTGCTTTGGTTCGCGCTGCATGGCATTCAAGATATCTGGCCCATTTATACGGTGCTGGTGGGAATCGGTCTGGGCAGGGCATTCAGCGGCCCGGCATCGTCCGCGATGGTGCCCAGCCTGGTGCCGAAGGGCCACTTCGTGAATGCGATCACCTGGGGCGCGACCATCTACCAGATCGCCAACATGGCAGGCCCGGCGGTAGGTGGTCTGCTCTTCACGCTTCCCCTGGCCGGATCGATGGCGAAGATGGACGGCGCGGCGATCGTCTACAGCTTTACGTTGATTATGCTGGGCCTCTTCATCGTGCTGGTCTCGATGATCCGCACGCGCGTGGAGCGCACAGAGAAGAAGGCCTTCAACCTGAAGACCATGCTTGCCGGAATGCACTACGTCTGGGAGACGAAGCTGCTGCTTGGTTCGATCTCGCTGGACCTCTTTGCCGTTATGCTGGGCGGCGCTGTGGCATTGCTTCCGATCTATGCGACGGAGATTCTTCATGCCGGGCCGCAGGGGCTAGGCCTGCTGCGAGCGATGCCCTCCGTCGGAGCGCTGGTGGTCAGCCTGACTATGGTCTGGCGGCCCATCAAGCACCATGCCGGCAAGGTCATGCTGGGTTGCGTAGGAGTCTTTGGCGCGGCCACGGTCGTCTTTGGATTGTCGACGACGATGTGGATCAGCTTGATTGCCCTGGTGCTGGTCGGAGCAAGCGACATGGTGAGCGTCGTCATCCGCAGCAGCGTCCTTCAGCTTGCGACGCCGCCCGAGATGCGCGGCCGGGTCTCAGCGGTGAACTGGTTGTTCATCGGCGCATCGAACGAGTTTGGCGAGTTTGAAAGCGGCCTCACGGCACACTGGTGGGGAGCGGTTCGGGCCGTCGTGATCGGTGGCATCGGATCACTCATCGTCACCGGCGCGGCAACGGTGTTGTTCCCCGCGCTGCGTCGAGCAGATCAATTGACGGCAGAATCGCTGCGTGGGGCAGACCTGGAACTAAGCGTCGCGGAGCCAGAATAAGATCGTTGTACAACAGAGCTATGGGGGATGGATGGAGACTGGGAAGAAGGCAGCGATTGGAGCGACGGTAGTACTGATACTCGCCGTGGGCGTGCGCGTAGGCATGATCTACAAGAGCCGGCACGAAGAGGCCAAGCCGGTCGAGGTCGCCCAGGCGAAGATGGACCCGGACGATCTGGTCTTTCTCAAGCAGATGCGCCCCGACTCCATGAAGGACATCAAAGAGCTCATCGGCAAGACGATCTGGGTCTCCGCCGGCGGCCAGCTCGACTACTTCAAGTACGCGAACCACAAGGCGGACTACGCCCACTCAGCAGGCCTTCTGCTCGGCGCTGATCCGCTCGTCGTTAAAGACGCCTTCGAGCAGGTCGCCCCTAAGACGGCGACCTTCCGCATCCCCGGCGGCGACCGCCAGGTGCTACTCGCCTTCACCCTGCCTAAATCGAGCGATCCTTCGGCTGTCTATGCAACCCCCGTGGGCTACCACGACGAGGGGCAGTACACCTTTCTCACCGACCAGATCTTCTTCTATGATGACCCTCACAAGCTCTACAACTGGCCTGCCGACGTCTGGGCCGCAGTCGACGCGCACAAGGTCGTCATGGGCATGAGCGAGCGCCAGGTCGTCCTCGCGCTGGGACAGGTGAGCAAGAGCCAAAGTCAGGACGTCGGCAACCGGACGGTGAACTTCGATAACCAAGGGCATCCGGTGGACGTGACGTTCGAGCACAACAAGGTGACTGCGATTCATTGAAGACGGTTGCGGCAGAGTCAAAAGATATGAAAGTCGACCTGTATCTCGACCTCGCTGGCAATGGGAACCTGATTCCGTGTGGCAGCAGCGAACTTGTACTGCGCAACTGCCGCCAGAGCCTGCTCGTCTAAACCGAGGCCAACTGGATGGATCACGGCAAGCTGGGAAGGATTACCATCGGGCTTGATGACAACGCTTACGATCGTCGCTCCGGAATAGCGCATTTGCGACGCGTAGGCACTGAAGGTTGCATCAACCCGGTGCGTGATATGTGGGGGCAAATCCCATTTGTTTGACTTCATCGCTGATCCGTCCTTTGACGGCACCGCCTTCTGGTAGAGCGAACACCTAGGGGCATCTGTGGTCGGCAGTAGTTTGCAGTTGGCGTAACCCTGCCAGTACCAAGGCAGTGACGGCGCAAGTGCTTCGAGATCGTCCGCAAAGATCGCATCGAGCGCGGCATTGACATCGCCATCTGCGGGCTTCGCAATCACGATCTGCAACGGCCCGATTTCTACCCGCTTTGCAATATCTTTGTCGAACTCGGTCCCGATACGATCGCCGCGAAGAACGACTTGATCGGACTTCACCTTCACGGACTTGAAATCAAAGCCCGCCAGAGTGAAGCTAATCGGCTTCGGGTTACCGATCAGTCTTCCTTTGGAGTCGAAACGCAAGGTCTCTTCACTCCATGAGCCACGCAGATAGAGGGGCTTACCTTTCAGCCGACTCTTGATGTCCTGTTCGGTCGATTGGGCGGAGGCGTTGAGAGCAGTTCCGGCGAGAAGCAACAGAACGCAGAGAGACAGCCTTAAGCGGAGACTCAGCATGGTGTCACCACAATAACTGATGGTGGAAAGCTTCGTAGAGGTTTCTCCCCTCACTTACTCCGCCGGGTCGATCAGCTTAAGCCCACTAGGGTCCTGCTTCTTCTCGAGCGGTATGTCGTCCGCCGTAAGGAAGACCTCGAGCGTCGGGTTCACATGAAGCTCGAAGGTATGTCCTCCGCGCGTCGAGCCATCGGGACGGCTGAGTATCGAGTGTGCATGGACGATGGGCTGCCCGAGATAGCCCGCGATGTCCCCGGTCATGGAGAGTACCTCGCTCTGCTCGTTCACCGGGATAGGCCGGTAGTTCTTCTGCGGAATATCGAACCATGCCAGGAGCGCGCTCTCGCACGCTCCAATCGCGGTGAAGTGCGCATCGCTGATGTGGTTCTGGCGAGCAAAGTCGGTAAGGCCGCTGATGACTTCGTCGCCCTTGCTGAACATGATGGCGTAGACGCGCTCGCCCGGACTCGTATGCACCAGCTTGAACTTCATTCCGGGAGCCATGCCCTTTGCAACAGGACGTGACGGGGAGATCATTCCCGCTGGCGGCTGCTGGGGCAGAGCGGGAGTGGCAACGACAAGCAGGACGGCGAGCGAGAACAGGCGCATGGAGGCTCCTTTATGCCTGAATAAATGCGTGAAAATCGTAGGCGGAGTTCTGAGCCTCAGCCCGTATTGCGCAGCCCCGCGCTGATGCCATTGATGGTCGCCGTAATCGCCCTATTCAGCGCTTGAGCCTCAGGCGCATTCGCATCGGCATCGGGATTCGCCGCTTCAAACGCCCGCTTGCGGCGCATCAGCTCCACCTGGATCAGCGACATCGGGTCGACATACGGATTGCGCAGGCGGATCGAGCGCTCCAGCACCGGGTTACGTTCCAGCAACGTGGTCTGCCCGGTGATCTCGAGGATCATCCTTCGCGTCAGTAGAAACTCTGCTTCCAGCGTCGAGAAGACACGCTTGCGCAGCTCCTCGTCTTCCACCAAAGAAGCATAAAGCCGCGCGATGCCGAAGTCGGCCTTCGCCAGCGCCATCTCCACGTTGCGGACGATGTCGAGGAACAGCGGGAAGTTCGCCGTCATGCTCTGAAGCTGCGCAAGACCGCCGGGACGGCTGGCGAATCGCTCCAGCGCATAGCCCACGCCGAACCACGCCGGAACCAGCTGCCGCGACTGCATCCAGCCAAAGACCCACGGAATCGCGCGCAAATCGGCGAACGTACGCTTGCCCGTGCGACGGACGGGCCGCGATCCGATCCGGGCATGCTCGAGTTCCGCCATCGGCGTCGCCTGTTCGAAGTAGGCGAAGGTCTCCGGATTGTCGATGATCTCGGCGCGATAGAAGCGGTACGAAGTCTCCGAGAGCTCGTCGATGATCTCTTCCCATGCAGGCAGAAGCTCTCCGGTAAGGTGCGGGATGTAGGCGGCCGGGTCAGACGTGGCCGCGTGCTGCAGAATGGCGTTGGGCCGTGCCAATGCGTCAATCGAAGCGGCGATCATCAGCTCCAGATTGCGCTCTGCGAGCACTACATCCGAGTACTTCCAGTTGAGCACCTCGCCTTGCTCGGTGATGCGCAGCTCGCCGTTGAAGCCGTCAACCGGCTGCGCGAAGATAGCGCGATGCGTCGGCCCACCGCCGCGTCCCACCGTGCCGCCGCGACCATGGAAGAGCCGCAGGTTCACCCCGCAATCTCGCGCCACATCGTGGAGCGCCCGGTGCGCCTTGAAGATCTCCCAGGTGCTGGCGATCATGCCGCCATCCTTGTTGGAGTCCGAATAACCCAGCATCACCTCCTGCCGATGGCCCCAGGACTCCAGCAGCGGCTTGTAAGCATCGCTCGTCCATAGCTGGCGGCAGATGGCAGGCGCGTTCTGCAAGTCTTCGATGGACTCGAACAAGGGAACTGGCATTAGACCCGGATCGCATCCGTCATCATCCGTAGCAGCTTCTACTCGGACGCCGCCTAGCCTCGCCAGCCAAAGCACGCGGAGCACATCTTCCGCCGAGGTCGCGCCGCTGATGACGTACTGCCGAATCGCCTCCGGAGCATACTGCCGCTTCAGTTCAGCGATGGTGCGGAAGGTGTCCAGCACCTCCTGCGTCTGCGCGGAGAGCGCTGGCGGCAGCTCCAGCGAATCATCTCCTTGCTTCCATGCCGCAAGCTCTTCGATGGCCTTCGCGTGTACCTTCGCGTGCTGCCGGATATCCAGCGCCTGCAGATGCAGCCCGTACGTGCGGACCTCCATCAGCAACGGGTCGATTAGCAGCTCGCTAAGCCGCACGCCGCGATTCTCAACCAGCGACTCGCGGATCAGTGTCAGGTCGGCGAGCAGGTCGGCTGCCCGCGTATAAGGCGCGAGCGCCGGCGGCCCCTGCGCGATCGTCAACTGCGCACTCGATTGCGCCACCCCGCCCAGCCGCATCATGATGCAGGCCAGCAGCAGCCGCGTGCGCTCCATGGGGAAGCGCTCGGCCAGCGCGTTCTGGTTGGCCGTCCGCAGCTTGTCGAGATACTCCTCGAGCTTCGCGTTCAGCGCATCGGATACCGGTGCCTGCTGCGTCGAGCTGCCGAGCTGGTCGAAGACCGTCTGCATGCGGCGCAGGTAATGGTGCATCAGCAGGCCATGCGACATCGCCAGCGCTTCGCGGGTCTGCGCCGGTGTGACGAACGGATTGCCGTCACGATCGCCGCCGATCCACGATCCAAAGCGCACCAGGATGGGCAGTTCAGTGATCTCGGGCAGCAGATCGTACTCGGCTGCCAGCGCTGAAGCGACCTCCTTGTAGAGAACGGGCAGCGTGTCGAAGAGCGACGACTCGTAGTAGTCGAGTGCCATGCGGATCTCATCGCGCACCGTGGGCCGAGCGCTGCGCACGTCGTCGGTCTGCCACAGCGCCGTGATCTCAGCCGTAAGATCGCGTTCCAGGGCATCCATCTGGGCCGCAGGCAATGGGACGCGGTCGAGCTGTTCGAGCAAGTCCGAGATCCGTCTCCGCTTGAACATCACGGAGCGTCGCGCGACCTCGGTCGGGTGCGCCGTGAAGACCGGGTAGATGCACACCTTGTCCAGTAGCTCGAGCACCTGCTCCGGTGCAATATCGGCCGCTTTGAGCTGACGCAGCGTCCCGCGCAGACTGCCGCGCTGGATCGTGTTCTCACGCGAGCTTGTCTCGTCGAGCTGGTTGGCCAGCCTGCGCCGCTTGCGGTGATTGGTCTCCGCCAGGTTGATCAGCTCGAAGTAGAGGCTGAAGGCGCGTGCCAGTTGATACGCGGTCAGTGGGTCGTCGGCGTACTTGTGAACGCTGAAGAGCGCCTGCTGGAGCTGGCTGCTGGCAGCGGCCTGGGAGTCACCGGATTGTTCCGCCTCACGGCGGCCGATAGCGGTGCGGCGAAGCTCTTCCACCGCGTTGAAGAGCGCCGGGCCAGCCTGCTCGCGCAGCACATCGCCCAGCAACATACCTAGCGAGCGAACATCGCGCCGCAGAGGAGCTTCTTTCAGTTCACCTTTGGCAGCCTGCAGTTCGGCGAGGCGCTGGGGCCAGTCGGTCGGGGTCCACAAAGACATGCTTTGATTATGCCTTGTCCGTCTACCAGTCGGGTTATGCCGCTATAACCTGCCTCTCGTGCCCGGGACGTAACAAGCTCATCCTAAAAAAACTTGCCCAGCGTGAAGACAAGCTTTCGGTGGCCACTATCTCCAATCGCCGGCGCCAGCGTGACAATCCCCAGCGGCGTCTCCGCAACCACCCCGAAAAGTATGTTCTGGCGCGTGATCGTCGGTGTATGCGGGGCATACATCTGTCCCGCCTCATAAGAAAATCCGAGGTAGATGCTCTGCCCAAGTGGCGCTGGCAGCGTCGCGATGCGGCGCAGGAACGATGGCTGCAGCAGGTAATAGTCCGTGCCGCGATACTCGTCGATGGCGCTGGCTGACAGCTTCAATGGCCCACCCAGCGTAAACCGAAACGGCTCGGCAACGTTGCGGTTGAAGAGCGTTCCCGCCTGTCCGCCCATCACGAAGAGGTTGTTGCCGATCTGGTGCGCGTACGTATTGTTCGTGGTGATCTCGGGAGCATTCTCGCTCTCGGTCGCGTTGTAGAGATACCCCACGCGCGTGACCGAGTGCAGCCCGAACTGCGGCACCAGCGCCCGGTCCTCGTTGTCGTAGATGTACTGCGCGCGGACGCGCTGCATCGATCCAGATATGTCCGGTTGGCCGTCGGTGCCAACCACGCTCTCCCATCGGATGCCCGCCATCTCCCAGCCCAGGCGCAGCTCCTTGCTGCTCTTGTTGCTCCATCCCAGATCGAGCCCACCACCACCGTTCTCCAGTTGCCGTTCGGCGATGCGACGCTGGTTCTGGTAGATGTAGAACGGCTCACGTAACAGGTCGATGCGCGGGGCGGCGAAGAGCCTTCCGTTACCTCGAGCAAGAAAGTCAGGCAGAGCCCGGTAGTACTCGCTACTGAGCTCAGTCAGAAAGCCCGCCTTGATATGCGTGCGCAACTCGGACCCGTACCCGCCCAGGTCCTGGTCCAGCAGAATGCCCTCGAGCGTAGCGCGCGTGACGCCGCCAGTCTGCGCTTCGACGTTTGCGCCGACCAGCAGGAACGGTGGCCCGATCTTTTTGTCGGCCACGGTGACCAGGATGCTTGGCTGCGTCGCCGATGCGGGATCGTAGCTCACGCTGTAGTCCGCGTCATAACGCCCGTCGCCGCGAACCTCGTCCAGCAGGCCATCTATCTTCGTGGTGTTGACGGGTTGTCCAATCAGCGGCTGGAAGCTACGCTCCACGGCGTGCGTCAGGTCTTTGTTCGGGGCCTGCACGCGAACCCGCAGGACGGTTCCCGCCGGCCCTCGCCGCCGCGCCTGACGTTCGGCCAGGTAGTCGGCCCATTGATCGTCCGGCAGAGAGTACTTCAGCAGCGCTGCCTTCTGCGCCTCGGCGGCTGCGTATCCCCGCTTCGCCAGGTCGATTGTTTTCAGATAATCCGCCGCACTGAACCCCGACACATCCGGCATCATCACCACATCGGCCAGCTTCCGCGATCGCTCCTCGCTGTCTTCGATCGCGACGGAGAAGCTGCGCTGCAGCACGCCAACGATCGAATCGAGTTCGCCCTTGCCTACCGGCGGCAGCGGAAGACTCACCGCCAGCACCACATCGGCCTTCATGGCGTGGATCGTCTGCGTGGGAAGGTTCTCGAGCACTCCACCATCGACGTACTCGTGGCCGTCCATGGCAAACGGCCGGTAGATCCCCGGCAACGACACCGAAGCTCGCACCGCGTCCGGAAGCGACCCGCGCGCAAACGTCACCGTCTTCGCGTCGTTCAGATCAGTCGCCAGGCAGCGGAGCGGGATGGGCATGGCGTTGAAGTCGGTCTGATCGGAGTAGCGCAGAAACTCGCGGTCGAGGAACGCGTTCAGTCCCTGGTCGGTAAGTAGCGAGTTCCGAAAGGAGACGCCATGCCGCAGACCTATGGTCAATGCATTGGGCAGGTCGCGACTATCCTCGCGGCGACGAAAACTTCGGCTCTGGTAGGAAGACTGAAAGCGGAACACGGAATTGAAGACGCTGTCGTCCATGACGCGCTTCAGTTCGTCGACCGTCTTGCCGGACGAATAGAGCGCGCTGACCATGCAGCCCATGCTGGTTCCGGCGATCATGTCGACCGGGATGTGGTGCTCTTCAAACCACTGCAGAACGCCGATCTCGCTCATGGCGGGCGCTCCGCCGCCGCCGAGAGCAAGGCCAATCGCTGGGCGGCCTGTCGGCTTTGCGGGTGGAAGAGCAGGGGCGATTGATGGCGGAACCGGCGGCGTTCCCGCCGCTGGTTTCGTTGCACCCGCCTGCGCAGCTGGCCCAGCCGCATGCTCAGGATTCGCCGGCGTATCGTGCTTTTCGCCCGTGGCCGATGCGGCGGAGACAGCCGAGGCAGGCGTCGGCTGCGCAGTATCCGGAGCGGGTAGGGTCTGTGCCCCCGCGCTGGCAAGTAGTACCCACAGGCACGCAAACAGAACGGGCCAAATGGCGGATCGAACGTCCGTCAGCCCCCGAGGCGTTCCAAGCGAGAGAATAGAGCGCATTCTCAGACGTTAGAGAACTTCGGCGTACTGTGCCAGTATCTCGAAGTCCAAACCCGCCCGTCTTGCGTTTCTACATCAGAACAGCGACCCGCTCCAGGGTCTCCTGCATGCGTTGCAGAGGACCAAACAACACCTCATTGCTGGCCACGGCCTTTGAGGCCTCGTCGAGGCATACACCATATCCACGGATGGTTAGGAAGCTGCGAATAAGCTCGGCGGACTGCCGTGAGTCCAGCCCAGCCTGCAATAATTCTTCACGGAGCTCGGCCAATTCCGTCGTGGGGAATTTTTCGATGGTGATCGAAGCGGGGAGATGTGCCATGTTAGGTCGCCTCTGGGAAGAATCTCTTAACGTTCGCCTGTTCCGGCTCTAGGGGTACGAACTATCCGCAGGATTCGGATTGCGACTCGTTAGCGAAGTTTGATGGGATCGGACGTTCCATGTCCGGGAGGTGCGAAGATCAAAGCGGCTTTGGTTGAA
The DNA here is from genome assembly GCF_025685565.1 of Granulicella aggregans. Classification (NCBI taxonomy): domain Bacteria; kingdom Pseudomonadati; phylum Acidobacteriota; class Terriglobia; order Terriglobales; family Acidobacteriaceae; genus Granulicella; species Granulicella aggregans. Next base: position 533,238 of record NZ_JAGSYE010000001.1, on the reverse strand, counting down.
CGCAATCCACTTTGACCCTGGCCAACGGTGGTACGGGCCCTCATCAGGTTCAATATCGGCAGAATCGCCTCGCTTCTTAAGCGGCAAGCGACGTTTCAACCCTGCAGTGAAGCGATTCCGTAACGCCCACCTTCAGTGTGATGCGGTATCGCCGGTTGAGGATGGGTCTGGGACTTTAGCAATCGCTCTCTCTGGTATGAGTACCGGGAGGCCGTCGATCACGGGATAGCAACGTGCGCACTGTAAACAGGAGATCCGTTGCTGCGCGGGAACATCTTCGACCGAAAGCGGTCCCTTGCAGACCGGGCAGCGAAGCAACCCGCTCAGACTTCCGCTGAGCGCCTGCGAAATCGATCTCTGCCTGCTGGAAGATGCCATCACCCCTTATTGTAGAACCCAGCCAGAAGCTCCCTCCCTGTCGCGATACCATAGAGATATGAGTCTTATGGAACAGCAGAGCCCTTCGAGTATCGATACTCCCTCCGCTCCTCTCCTCCTCGACGGAGTCGCGATCGCCGCTTCGATCAAGTCCGAAGTCGGCGTCGAAGTGCAGGAGCTTGCGGCCCAGGGCATCAAGCCCGGTCTCGCCGTCATCCTCGTCGGCGAAGATCCCGCCTCTCAGATCTACGTCCGCAGCAAGGTCAAGACCTGCGGCGAGCTCGGCATCTACAGCGAGATGGCGACGCCGCCCGCATCGATCACCACCGAAGAGCTTCTCGCGATGGTCGCCAGCCTGAATGCGCGCGAAGAGATAGACGGCATCCTCATCCAGCTCCCTCTGCCGAAGCACGTCGACACCCGCCGCGTGCTCGACTCCGTACTTCCGGAGAAGGATGTGGACGGCTTTCATCCCGTCAACGCCGGACGCCTGCAGGCAGGCCAGCCGGGGCTTGCGCCCTGCACGCCCGCCGGCATCATGCAGATTCTGAAGCGCAGCAACCTGCCTGTAGCAGGCAAGAATGCTGTCGTGTTGGGACGCTCCGACATTGTGGGCAAACCCGCCGCCGTCATGCTCATCAACGCCTCCGCGACGGTCACGGTCTGCCACAGCAAGACGAAGGACCTCGCCAGCTTTACGCGCAGCGCGGACATTCTCGTCGCCGCCATCGGACGTCCGGGCTTCGTGACCAGGGACATGGTCAAACCCGGAGCGGTGCTGATCGACGTAGGCATCAGCCGCGTCACCGAACCCGCAGAGGTTGAGGACTTCTTCGGCGACGATCCAGCTCGCCTCGAGAGCTTCGCGAAACGCGGCTCGGTCGTAGTCGGCGATATCCATCCCGCCGCCTTCAAAGTTTCGGGAGCCTACACGCCAGTCCCCGGCGGCGTTGGCGCGCTGACGATCGCTATGCTCATGCAAAACACGGTGACCGCGGCCAAGCTGCGTCGCGGCCTTCCCGCAAAGCAGGCCTAGCCGTGCTTCGCGTCGGGCTGACCGGCGGTCTGGGCAGCGGCAAATCGACCGCCTGCTCTCTCTTCGCTGCGCTCGGCGCACACATCCTAAGCGCCGACGAGATCGCTCGCGAACTCATGGAACCCGGCCAGCCTGTCTATGATCAAATCGTCGCGAAGTTTGGACCCTCTGTCGTTCTGCCCGATGGACGCCTGTTTCGTCCCGTCCTGGCGCGCATCGCCTTCACGTACAACCGGGCTGACGAACTCAACGCCATCATTCATCCGGCCACCATCGACCGGCAGATTGAATTGACCGACGAACTTGCAAACCGCGACCCGAACGCTATCGTCATCGTCGAGTCCGCCTTGATCTTCGAAACCAGGTACGGCGGCGAAAAGGGCTGGCGAAAACGCTTCGACAAGCTGATCCTTGTCACCGCGCCCGAGGAACTCCGCATCGCCCGTTTCCTCGCCCGCACTGCTCCGAACGGTGTTCTCACCCGCGAGATGCGCGCCAGCCTGGAAGCCGACGCCCAACGCCGCATCGCTCTCCAGATCCCCGACGACCAGAAGGCCGCGCTCTGCGACTACGTCCTCACCAACGGCGGACCGCTTACTGAGCTCGAATGGCAGGTCGACCAGCTCTGGCCGTTGCTGCTTGAAGCCGCTCAGATCTCAGAAAAAACTTGAAATCGCTACAATAAAGCCATGAAACTGCGTCGCGTTCTGCTGGTTCTATTGCTGCTCTCGGGCTTCTACTACGTCACCACGCACTTCGTTTCAAGCGGTGCGTTCGCGCCCATGGTGCATCGCGCGCTCAACATCCCGGACGCTGACGCCATCCACACAGCCAGCGCAACCGGCCCCGGTGGCACCTTCGAACTCACCGAAGCCGCCGCCGCGCCCGCGTTCGACACCGAAGAGCAGCAGAACATCGCCGTCTACAAGAAGGCTCTGCCCTCCGTGGTCAACATCACCAGCACCGCCGTCGCCTTCGACTTCTTCTACGGTTCGGTCCCCCAGCAGGGCCAGGGCTCAGGCTTCATCCTCGACAAGCAGGGCCACATCCTCACCAACAACCACGTCATCGACAACGCCCAGCACGTCGAGGTCACCCTCTCCGACAAGCACAAGTACAAGGCAAAGGTGATTGTCACGGACAAGAACCACGATCTCGCCCTGCTTCAGATCGACGCTCCCAACCTTGTCCCGGCAACACTGTCGGACTCCGCCGGCCTCGTCGTCGGCCAGCGCGTCTACGCCATTGGTAATCCCTTCGGACTCTCGGGCACCATGACCCGCGGGATCATCTCCGCCATCCGGTCCATCAAAGGCCCGCAGGGCAATCCCATCGAGGACGCCATCCAGACCGACGCCGCCGTAAACCCCGGCAACTCCGGTGGCCCGCTGCTCAACTCGCGCGGCGAGGTCATCGGCATCACCACCCTCATCGCGAACAATGGCGCCGACCAGTCCTCCGGAATCGGCTTCGCCATCCCGATCAACAGCGCGAAACAGGTGCTCTCGGACTTCGAAAAGTATGGCCGCGTCCGCCGCCCCTCACTCGACGTGGTGATCTTCCCCATCGGCCCCGAGGTCGCCGAGCAGATCGGCCTGCCCGCCGACTACGGCATTCTCATCCAGAAGGTCATTCCCGGTGGAGCAGCCGACCGCGCCGGCCTGAAGGGTGGCACCCAGCGCGTCTACCAGGGAAATATGCCCGTCATGCTCGGCGGAGACCTGATCGTTGCAGCCGACGGACAGGACATCGCCAACACGCAGGATCTCTCCGCCGCCATCAACTCTCATCGGGCGGGAGACACCATGACTCTCACCATCTTCCGTGGCCAGAAGAAGATGACGGTCAAGGTGGTCCTGAGCGACGCAACGGACCAAGGCGGCCGAGGCCAGCAAACCTGAGCCTCTTTGTCGCGAACGACGTGAGCGCCACGCGAAGCGGTATATAAGTCACGAAGTGACCGCTCCGCGCGCAGCGGGCCCGTCCGGCGGGACATCCTGCCTTGATCGAATCTTTATCTTCCGCCGCGCAGGTGGCGATGCTATCCTTCGCGAGACCCCACCCTGTTCCGCGAAGGAAACCTGATGTCCTCCAATCTGCCCGACTTTGAAAAGGCTGAGTATCTTGGTCAGCCCGAAGCCCCCGTCTATCCGAATCAGATCGTCAGCGGCGACGTACGGAGCTATGAACACCGCGCCGACCATGATCGTTTCGTTCATGCAGTCGCCTATGGCATCGCCGCCGCTATTGTCGGAAGCATCCTCTACGCAGCGTTCAACATCGTCACGCACATTACGATCGGCTATGCTGCTGTCGGCGTCGGCTTCCTCATTGGAAAGGCCATGCTGCACGCGACAAAAGGCCTCGGAGGCAGAAAATTCCAGGTCGTCGCGGCAGCTCTCACCTACCTCTCTGTATCGATGGCGGAGATCCCCGAATTCCTTTGGGAGATGCACGAAAGCCACAGAGCCTTCGTCCACTACAGCGCGAAGTTGATCAGCTTACTTGTCGGGTTTGCCTTGGCTTCTCCGTTCATTTTGGTCCAGCACAACTTCGGCAGCGGCCTCATCGGCCTCTTCATCCTCTTCATTGGTATCCGCTTTGCCTGGCGCATGACCGCCGACCGTCGCCTGCCGCAGTAGCCATTCGCCCGGAAACGGATACCATAGAGGCAGAGGCCTTTTTCTGCCGAACTCTGTGATCGAAGCCACCGCATCTTCCGCCCCACCTAACCCGAACATCGCCGCGCCCGAGCCCATCCATAACTGCCCCCAGTGCAGCCACTGGCTGCCTGAAGGCACACTCGCCTGCCCGGACTGCCAGACCATCGTCTACTCCGCTCACCTGCGCCTGCTCGCCTCCTTGGCGGCGCAGCAGGAGCAGCAGCAGAAGTGGGCTGAAGCCCGCGCCACCTGGGCTTCCATGCTGCAGTGGATCCCTGCCGGGACCAAGCAGGTGGAGGGCATCGAAGCCCGCATCCAGGCCATCGACGACCGCGGCAAGGCCGCCGACGAGAACAAAGCCAAGTGGACGCGACGCCTAGGCCCGCTCGCGCCGGTCTTCTTCTTTCTGGCCAAGGCGAAGTCGCTCATCTTCATCCTCTTCAAGTTCAAGTTCCTGCTCAGCTTCTTCGCCTTCTTCGGCCTCTATTGGCTCGCGTTCGGCTGGAAGTTCGGCCTTGGCTTTACGCTCTCCATCATGATCCACGAGTTCGGCCACTACGTCGCCGCGCGCCGTCGCGGCCTCAAGGTCGATCTGCCCGTCTTCCTCCCCGGTCTTGGAGCTTACGTCCGCTGGTACAGCATGGGCGTCAATCTCGACACGCTCTCCGAGATCGCACTTGCCGGACCCTTCTTCGGTCTGCTCGCAGCAGCAACCTGCGCGGGAATCTACTTCGCTGGCGGAGGCCCCATCGGCCCGCAGGAGGCGGAGACCACCAACTCCCTATGGGCTGCTCTCGCCTACACCGGCGCGTGGCTGAACCTCATCAACTTAGTTCCCGTGCTCGGTCTCGACGGAGCCCAGGCCACTCACGCCCTCAACCGCACCCAGCGCGGCCTCATCCTCATCGCGACGCTGGTCTTCTACGCGATCCTGCACGAAGGCGTCTTCCTCTTCATCGCTGCGGGCATGGCCTGGCGCACCTTTACCGGCTTCGCGCCCGAGAAGCCCAGCACGCCGACGATGGTGCGCTTCATGCTGCTGCTCTTTTTATTGGGAGCGCTGATGTTTGCGGTGCCGGAGACGCACGGGCGGCAGTTCTAGCCTTGAGGTGATTTGTTTCGATTGCGGTTGAGCCGCGCGAATAACGCGTTGAGTTCAGCGAAGATCGAAGTGCCGGGGACGATCAGCCGTTGCGCCTCTGTCCACACATCGTCAACGCAAAACCGGCCGGTTCGAGTCTTCGGATCGATGATCCATACCGTCTGAACACCCATTCTGCGGTAATCCGCTGCACGCTCCTGCGTATCGCTGTAGCTATCGTCCGGCGAAAGAATCTCAACGATCAGAACAGGAGGGTCGGTGAGAACGTCTGGTTGATCTTCATCCTTTACTAGAACGACATCGGGAATTCGGACGCGCGTTGCGGACACCTTCGTGCGCCATTCTGTGGCTACCATCACGCCCCATTGAGGCTCTTGCGATTCAAACCAGCTTGTCAGCAATGCTTGTAGCCGCGCATGCTCCCACTTACCCATGTTGCGCTCCCGCACTTCGCCATCGATGTACTCACGATCGGGCCGGTACGTGGTTTGCATGTACTCAGCGAGAGAGATCAGTGCTGTGGTGGCCATGGCAGACTCCGTAGCGATAGCCTACCACCGCCCCGAATCTCCCCAGGCAATTTCGCTTTCCTCTCCTTTGTTTGTCATTCCCGCAGGGAATCTGCTTTTTGCAGAATAGCCGCGCCCCCTCAGCCCGGGTGCCCCATCCATCCAGCTTCACCGGATGGGTGGGACGTAAACCGCATCCCGGCCGGTACCGGGTGCCGCATATCTGGCAGCTTCATCGCCAAATATGGCACCCTCGACTACCCCTTCAAATACCGCCGCCCCAGAATGCGATACTCCCCACTCACCACCCGAGCAATCGCCTCTGGATACGCCAGGTGCTCCTGCTCCAAGATCCGCGCCGACAGCGTCTCTGCCGTATCGTCATCCTCGACGGTAACCGCCCGCTGCAGCACGATCACCCCGTGATCCACCTTCTCATCCACAAAATGCACCGTGCACCCGGCCACCTTCGCCCCGAACTCCAGTGCCTGCGTCTGCGCCTCCAGCCCCGGAAACGAAGGCAGCAGCGAAGGATGCACATTCAGAATCCGGTCCGGAAACGCCGCCACAAACTCCGGCGAGATGATCCGCATATATCCCGCCAGGCAGACGAGATCGACGTTGTTCGCCCGCAGCTCCGAGATCATCGCGGCGTCGTGCTCCGAGCGGTTCATGCCTGCGGAGGGAATAGCGATCGCGAGAAGTCCCATCTCCCGCGCAACCGCGAGCCCCGGCGCATCTTCCTTGTTCGAGAGCACGACCGCGATCTCAACGTCTTTGATGATTTCAAGCCGGATCGCATTCGCAATCGCAAGAAAGTTCGAACCACGTCCAGAGAGGAGAATACCTAATTTTTTCATCTGCCTTATCTTTCTGCGTTACTCGTCTGATCTTGCCGTTGCCAGCTCACCTTGTTTGTCATTCCCGAAGGGAATCTGCTTTTAGATGCCTGTCCGGATACCATCTGACTGGGTGCCCCACCCATCGCCGTTTCATCGCGATGGGTGGGATGGAAACCGTCCACCGTGCGAGTTCTTGCCTATGCTTCTAGGTAAGCCAAGGCTTCAGCCTTGGCAATCTAACGTGCCACAGACGCGGGGCTTTAGCCTCTGGGGTATGTCTTTCGCTTTACGGCCCGTGCTTTGTCGCCGGTTCCAGCGAAACAATATCCATCGTTCCCGGAGTCTGATCCATGGGTGCTACAGGCTCCGCTGTTGTACCCATGGCGACGACTTCGTTCCCTACCAGCGAGCGAAGCCTGCTCTCCGGTACGTTCGCATCGCGAGGATAAATCTGGAGGCGCGTTGTCGTCCCGCAGTCCTTTACCCGATCGGAATCGTGATCGCGGATACAAGCGATATGCACAGGAGCGTGAAGTTCTATGACATAAATGGTGAATCTAGGCTTGTCTCCCTTTTTCTCTCCGAACCAGGGCGGACCATAAACATGCCGAGCAGTAAGTTTACCGGAGACTCTACACGGCGTGGCCTGCGCAACGCTGCATTGGTTTTCTCCCGTCGTTTGAGCCACAAGCGCAAATGTGGATAACAACATCCCAGCAATCGCAAGAAAGTTCGAACCACGTCCGGAGAGGAGAATCCTTAGTTTTTTCATTCTTATTCTCGACTTACTTCTGATGCAAGTTGTGCAGCATCCCGCCGCTTGGGGCTGTTGGATCGCTAATACCGGCGTCTAAAGCAATGTTCACCTGCTTGCCATAGACCGCAACCGTCGGCTGCCAACGAACGATCGATTTTGCACGCAGATATTCGACGCGGAGCGCCTCTGGCCCGGCCCATCTCAGATTCACCCCGTAGGCTCCCTCATTTCTTACGGCACCATAAAGCTGCGCAACATTTACTCCGGAGCCATCTCCAGCCTTCCGCACATCCACTTCATAGCCAAAGGAAGTGGTGGCTCCGCCATTTGTTTCGTAGACTACTGCCTCGATCTGACCGTCAGGGGAGGTGACATGCTGCACGATATCTTTCGAGTAGTCAGTGTCACAGCCCGCAAACAAAGTTGTCAGCCCGAGGATCGCGATCAAACCTAAAGTCCTCGGAACACTCTCCATTAGATTTTGGCTCTTCCTTCGGTCTTCTTTCGAAGCGCCCAACTCAATAATCTTGTAACGATCAGAGCAAGAGTCGCAACCGCAATGAAAACGGCAAACCACAATGACGCTCGGTAGGAATCCCGCATAGTCCAGCGAAGATGCGAAAAATGCGCGGCTAGGCCACCAAGATAGAGCACCCAGAATACTTGGAGAAATCGACCTCTCCACGACGGGAGACCCTGATCAGCCGGTAGGCCTTGTCCGTAGCGCGCCAAATACGGAATTCGCTTGGTAGCAAGCGACCACGCGAACCAGAAGCAGCAAGCAGCGACGATAAACGCTGCATACTGAGCGTCGAATTTACCCATGGGAACAGCGCCCCCGCATAGTGCCTAGTTGTACGTCACCTTCCGCTCGCCTCTCACAATCCTTCCGATAATGCAGTGCCGCTCGTTCGCCCGATTCAGAATCGCCTTGGTCTTCTTCACTAATTCGGCCGGAATCACGCAGATCAGACCGATGCCCATGTTGAACGTCCGCATCATCTCGTCCTGATCTACATTGCCCAGCTCGCGCAGATGCTCGAAGAGCGGCGGCACCGTCCAGCTCGCCAGGTCGACCACCGCGCCCATGCCCTTCGGAATGATCCTCGGCAGGTTGTCCGTAATGCCACCGCCGGTGATGTGCGCCATGCCGCTGACAACCTCAGCCGCTGTCAGCTTCTTGATCACTCCCAGGTAGCTGCGGTGCGTCCGCATCAATGCCGCGCCGGTCTTGTCCTTCAACTCGTTGATGTACTGGTCCGGCCCGTACTTTGCCACCTCAAACAGCAGCTTCCGCGCCAGAGAGTAGCCATTGGTGTGCAGCCCGTTCGAAGGCAGCCCCAGCAGCACATCGCCGATCTGAATGTTCGCGCCGGTGATGATCTTGTCGCGATTCACCGCGCCGATGATCGTCCCGGCAAGGTCGTACTCGCCATCGCCATAGAAGCCCGGCATCTGCGCTGTCTCGCCGCCGATCAGGGCGCAGCCGTTGGCGCGGCAAGCCTCGCTTAGCCCCTGCACGACGGTTTCGACGATATTGTCTTCCAGCTTGCCCGTCGCCAGGTAGTCGAGGAAGAACAGCGGCGTCGCGCCCTGTACTGCGATATCGTTCACGCAGTGATTCACCAGATCCTGCCCTACGGTATGGTGGATGCCCAGCTCAAAAGCCACCTTCAACTTCGTTCCCACGCCATCGGTTGAAGAGACCAACACCGGCTGCGGAAACTTCTCCAGATCCAGCGCAAACAGGCCGCCAAAGCCGCCAATCTCCGAGAGCACCTGCTTGTTGAACGTCTTTCGAGCAAGCATCTTGATGCGCTGCTTGCTCCGTTCTCCGCTGGTGATGTCGACGCCAGCATCGGCGTAGCTGACAGCTTTTTGGCGTGGTTTAGACGCAGCATCCTGCGACTCAGAAGGCGGGAGGGCCTCAGTATGGGCTGAAATTGTCTCGTCCGGCAAGGGAGCTTTACCTCTCAGATATTCGCGAACCGCGTGTGCTCAGGAAGCTCAAGTCTAGCAGGGACGCGGCTGGAAACTTGTAAAAGTCGTCCGCCAATTCCCCGGAATGATCCTCTCAGTTCCACTCTTTCAATGATTTACACCGTAATGCGGATGAACTTAGACCGTGTGTGTCTCGTATACGAATGAGTGCGGTCATCGGATGTGCCGTTACGACCCCGCCACACCCGTCACCGTCCGCTCCCGCGTCGGGCAACCGGTATACGATAGAGGCCAGCGCGGGCCCCAAACTCCATTCTTTATGAGGCACCCAGCATGTACACCTCCGTCGGTTCCATCCATCCTGCCAGTGTGTCCGAGTACGGAACAGCCGCTTCGCCTGAAACGCTCTCCGCGCCCCGCACGGCTTCCGCTCCCTGGTACATCTGGTTCGGTGTACTGGCGGTCACCTCCGCGTCCATCGGCGGAGCGTGGGATGTCTCCTGGCATCGCTCCATCGGCCGCGACTCGTTTCTTACGCCAGCCCACATGGCGATCTACGCCTGCGGAGTCATCGCCGCCGTCATCTGTGGCTACCTCATCCTCGCCACCACCTTCGGCAAATCAGCCTCGCTGAAAGCCGTCTCCGTCAACGTCCTGGGCTTCCGCGCTCCGCTAGGAGCGTTCATCGCCGCATGGGGCGGCATAGCGATGCTCGTCTCCGCCCCGTTCGACAACTGGTGGCACGCGGCGTATGGCCTCGATGTCAAGATCGTCAGCCCGCCGCACACGCTGCTCATCCTCGGCATCCGCGGAGTCGCCGTCGGCATCATGTTCCTCATCCTCGCCGCGATGAACCGCGCCCACACGGACGCGCTCACTGAAGCCAGCTACCTCAGCCTCCGCCGACTCTTTCTCTACCTCGGCGGCCTCATGGTCGTTGGCCAGATGTTCTTCCTCTTCGAGTTCACCAACAACGTCCAGCTCCACTCCGGCCTCGCCTACATCACCATGGGCATCGCCATGCCGATCGTCTTCGCGCTGATCGCCCGCGCCTCCGGACATCCCTGGGCCTCGACCATCGCCGCCGGCATCTACATGGCGTTCACCATCGCCGAGATCCTCATCCTCCCGCTCTTTCCCGCCACCCCGAAGCTCGGTCCGGTCTACTACCCGGTCACGCACATGGTGCCGGCGAACTTCCCCATCCTGCTCATCGTTCCCGCCATCGCGCTCGATCTCCTCTGGCAGCGCACCCGCAACTGGAAGGCGTGGCAGATCGCTATCGTCTCCGGTATCGTCTTCACCGCTCTGCTGGTCGCGGTGGAGTGGCCCTTCGCCAACTTCCTGCTCTCGAAGGCGAGCGAGAACCGCTTCTTCGGTACCGGCTACTTCGGCTACTACGCCCGCGCCGACAACTTCTCTCGCATGCGCCTCTTCTTCCACCCGTCCGCGGGAGTCGAACTCGCAAAGGCCCTTGGCTGGGCGAGCGTCTACGGCATGATCGGCACCTGGGCCGGCCTCCGCTTCGGAGGCTGGATGAAGACGGTGCAGCGATGATCTCCCAGCACGAAATTGATTACAAAAAGAAGGCGTCATCTCGACCGGAGCGAAGCGCAGTGGAGAGACCCCCGCATTTCGCCTTTGCTCTCGCCACTCTCTTAGCCTTCCTTTTTCTAGCCACCATCCCAGCCCACGCCCACTTGGGCAGCAAAGACGTCTTCGAGCAAGTCTCCGCTGGCCCTTACAGGCTCTTCATCACCATCCGTCCGCCGGTCGTCATCCCCGGCGTTGCCACGGTGGAGGTCCGCGCCACCGGCGCCCCCATCAACACCCTGTCGATCACTCCGACGCCGCTCACCGGCGAGGCCGCCAGCCACCCGCCCACGGCGGATATCCTCAAGCGCTCCGGTGCCGACCCCAGCTTCTACACCGGCGGCGTCTGGCTCATGGCCTCCGGCTCCTGGCAGGTCCGCTTCGCCATCGACGGCCCCAGCGGCCACCAGGTCACCTCCATCCCCGTCCCTGCCGTCGCGCTCTCGACGCTCAAGATGGAGCGAAGCCTCGGCATCCCACTCGCTCTCCTTGGCGTCTTCCTCGTCGTTTCCATGGCCGGAGTCGTCGCCGCCGCGATCCGCGAATCACGCCTACCACCCGGAGCTACTCCAACCCCATCGCTCCGCCGCCGTGGCCTCATCGCCCTTGCCGCCAGCCTTGCCGTCATGGTCTTCCTCGTCTACGAGGGAGCGCAGTGGTGGAACGTCGAAGCCGCTGACTACGGCGAAGCCATCTATCGCCCGCTGGTCACCCAGGCTACGCTGTCCGGCGACCAGCTTGATCTGATGGTCAAGCCATACCGCACCAGCTACTCCGCCGACTTCAACGGAAACGACCGCTCCAACTCCGACTTCCTCCCTGACCACAACCACCTGATGCACCTCTACGCCATCCGCGAGCCGCAGATGGACGCCGTCTTCCACCTCCACCCGGAGCTGGTCTCGAAGGGCGACTTCCGCATGTCGCTGCCCGCGATGCCGCCCGGAACCTACAAGCTCTACGGCGACGTAGTCCACGCCAACGGCTTTCCTGAGACGCTGGTCACCACCATCGAAGTGCCCTCAGGTGTTGGCGGCCCTGCAGACTGGCCTATCTTCCTCGGCCCAGACGACGCCTCAGCCACCCCCGCGCCCATCTCCTCCGGCCCCCTGGGCCCCAGCTACAAGCTCCCCGACGGCTACACCATGGTCTGGGACAAGCCCGCGACCCTGACCGCCACCACCGCCTGCAGCCTGCACTTCCGCCTCCTCGGCCCCGACGGGCAACCAGCCAAAGATATGCAGCCCTACATGGGCATGACCGGCCACGCCGCCTTCGTCAAGGATGACGGCACCGTCTTCGCCCATACCCATCCCGAAGGCTCCGCCGCCATGGCCGCTTTAGACATCGCCAACGGCAGCATGAATGCCATGGAGGGCATGTCCACAGGCCCGACGCCTCCAGAGGTAGACTTCCCTTACGGCTTTCCAACGCCCGGAGCCTACCGCATCATCATCCAGATGAAGCACGGCAACACCATCGAAACCGGAGTCTTCGACGCGACGGTGCAGTGAGGCAGGGTGTAGGGGATCGGGCTTAGGGTGCAGGAAGAGCATGCAAGCGACCACGCCTCACTCGCAAAGTCCCGTCAACCCCTAACAAGATCCGTCATCTCGACCGGAGCGAAGCGGAGTGGAGAGACCCCCGCATTGGTTCTTTCACTTGTACCTGCCGTCATCCTGAGCGGAGTTTGGCGCGCGCTCTTTGCGCCAAACGGAGTCGAAGGACCCCGATGACGCCCACATCACCATAACCGTTCGAAACTTTCCGCAATAAATCCTTGTGCCCCACTCATCGCATTCTCACCGCGATGAGTGGGATATTCGTGCGACGCACGAACCGCGTTCCTGTCAGGCCCACAAATCGACTCCCTAACGAAGCCCGCGCCACACACCCCTACACCCTCCACCCTGAACCCTATACCCTAGCTCTATGCGCCCCACCTCAAACTCCCGCGCCCTCCAGCTCCGTGCCGAATCCTTCCTTCCCGGCGGCGTCGACTCCCCCGTCCGCGCCTTCCGCGCCGTCGGCGGCGACCCACCCTTCGTCACCCACGCCGAAGGCGCCTACCTCTACGACGCCGACGGCAACAAATACCTCGACATGTTCGGCTCCTGGGGGCCCATGATCCTCGGCCACGCCTTCCCGCCCGCCGTCGAAGCCATCCAGGCTGCCGCCGCCAAATCCGCCAGCTTCGGAGCCTCGCACGCCGGCGAAGCCGACCTCGCCGAGCTCGTCACCCACTGCTTCCCCAGCATCGAACGCCTCCGCTTCGTCAGCTCGGGCACCGAAGCCTGCATGTCCGCCATCCGCCTCGCCCGCGGATACACCGGCCGCAAGTTCGTCATCAAGTTCGAGGGCTGCTACCACGGCCACTCCGACGCGCTCCTCGTGAAGGCCGGCTCCGGCGTCGCCACCTTCGGCATCCCCGGTTCCGCTGGTGTCCCCGAAGAGACCGCGATGCACACCCTAGCGCTCCCCTACAACGATCTCGACGCCGTCCGCCTGGCCTTCGCCAATCATCCCGGCGCAATCGCCTGCATCATTGTAGAACCGGTCGTTGGCAACGCCGGCACCATCCCGCCCGCGCCCGGCTACCTCGAGGGCCTGCGCACCCTCACCCACGAGCACGGCGCTCTGCTCATCTTCGACGAAGTCATGACCGGCTTCCGCCTCTCGCTCGGCGGCGCGCAGGGCCTCTACGGCATCAAGCCCGACCTCACCACCCTTGGCAAGATCGTCGGCGGCGGCCTGCCCTGCGGAGCCTTCGGCGGCAGGACCGAAATCGTCAACTTCCTCGCCCCGCTCGGCCCCGTCTACCAGGCCGGAACGCTCAGCGGCAACCCGCTCGCCATGGCCGCCGGCATCGCCACACTAAAGCACCTCATCGCCCACAAGGACGTGGTCTACCCCCAGATCGACGCCGCGACTGCCGCTATCGCCACGGGCGTCGCCGCCATCGCGGAAGACGCAGGCGTGAAGCTCACGACGAACCGTGTCGGCAGCATGTTCACCTGGTTCTTCACCGGCTCTCCGGTAACGAACTTCGACACAGCCGCGACCTCCGACACCGCCGCCTTCGCGAAGTTCCACCGTGCCATGCTCGACGCCGGAGTCTGGCTGCCGCCATCGCAGTACGAAGCGGCCTTCGTTGGCACGGCGCATGGCTCTACTGAAATCTCACTGCTGCTCGATGCCGCTCGTGAGGCGTTCGCAAGCTGAAGTTGAACCTTTCTTCCAGGCTCCGGAAGTTATTTCGCGCCGCTCTAAGAGCGCATCGGCGTGACCCTGAAGCGATCGAACAGTTGCGGCAAACGACAAAGATATACTTTTTTCGTTTGCCGCAACACGCCACAAACCATCGTGTCTATCTCCTCCGTAAGCGGTCGCAGCATGATCCAAGCGCCGCAATCGTACGGAGGCCAATCCAATGAACTTAAAGCACTCTCTCCTCGCTGCAGCACTTATCCTCGCTTCCGTCTGCGCCTTTGCGCAGACGCCCGCACCCGCCGCGCAGCCCACCATCAACCAGCGCAAGGTGGATCAGCAGGATCGCATCGCCAACGGGGTCAAGAGCGGCCAACTCACCCCCGGTGAAACCTCACATCTCGAACATCAGGAAGCTGGCATCAATAAGGAAGAGCGCGGCATGCGCGCCCAGGACAACGGCCATCTGACCAAGCAGGATCGCAAGACCATCCGCAGCCAGCAGAACAAGGAATCGAAACGCATCTATCGCGACAAGCACAACGCGAAGGCACGCTAGTTTCGTTCCAGCCGAAATGAAAAGGGCCGCCTGAGAGGGGCGGCCTTTTATTGTCTTGCTCTTCGTAGTTAGGCTGTAGCCGCTTCGCTCTTCGGCTCCATAAATAGTTTGCCAATCACAATCAACACCACCAGCATCCCCGCGCAGATCCCAAACACCTGCCGCACACCCAGATACTGTGCCAGCAGTCCACTCGCCACCAGCCCCAGAATCTGCCCCGTGAACACCGTCGACATCACGGTCGAGCCAACGCGTCCCATCAACGCCGGCGGCGTCTCCTGCTGAATCATCACCTGCGTGGGAATGATGATCCCAGCCACTGAGAAGCCGATCACCAGGTTCCCCACAATCGTCGACCACACCTGTCCCACCACCGTCAGCAATACCAGCCCCGCCGCAATGCCGCCCAGCCCTGCGTACACCAGCACCGTGTTTTTGATCTTCTTGCCAAACACATTCAGTGTGTTGATGCCTGCCAGAATGCCGACGCCGATCATCGCGCTGGCCGCGCCAAACACCTTCGTCGAGCCATGCAGAATGTCGCGCACATACACCGCGATCAGCGGGCCAAAACACCCCAGCACAAACATCCCCGAGGCCATCGCCAGGATCACGAACAGCAGTGCGGCATGGTGCACGATAAAGTCGATGCCCTGCCGCATGTCCGCCCACACCAGCGCCACGCCCTTCACTTCCGCCGCCTTATCCGCAGGGCCAAGTACGGCCGTCGCGATCTTCTCCTCAGGCCGCGACAGCGCCACCGAAGCAATCAAGCAAGCCGATGCCAGAAAGCTAGCCGCATCCGCCCAGTAGCAGCTTGTCGCTCCAAACGTCGATACCAGAAAAGCAGCCACCGCCGGCCCCGCAATCCTCGCCAGGAACATCACCTGCTGCATCAGCGCATTGGCAGCCCTCAAGCCATGCAGCGGAACAGCCGACCGGATCGCCACGCCCTGCGCCGGCCCGAAGAAGCTCGACACCACGCTGATTGCCGCCAGCACCGCATAGAAGCCCCAGATATTATGCGCCAACAGAAGCAAAAGGCACAGCAGGCCGCGTGAGAGATCGCTGGCGATCATCG
Source organism: Granulicella aggregans (assembly GCF_025685565.1). Lineage (NCBI taxonomy): Bacteria > Pseudomonadati > Acidobacteriota > Terriglobia > Terriglobales > Acidobacteriaceae > Granulicella > Granulicella aggregans. Next base: position 517,570 of record NZ_JAGSYE010000001.1, on the reverse strand, counting down.
TCGGCTTCAGCGGCCAGCGGTCCACGAAGACACCTGCCAGAATCCCCAGAACGGCGATCGGCAACTGATACGCAATCTGCACACCGGTAATCTGTTGCGGGTTTGCATGCGCACTAAATGTCAGATATCCGATCACCGCAAACAACGCCAGAAAATCCCCGAAGTTCGACACAATCTGCGCGTACCAGAGCCGCCGCATCACGGGAATGCGCAGCACCGCGCCCATCGAAAGAGGTTCAGGTATCGCCGCAGGAGTGGTTGGAGTTGTAGACATGATCGCTTGCAAGTTTAGATCGGCCCCACGCATCAGTTGCTGCAATAAATTCAGCGACCAACGGGAGCCCAATACAAGTCACGAAGTGACCGCCCCGCGCGCAGCGGGCTTTTACACCCAAACCTGCGGAGTAACGAACTTCATCCCCTTCGCCTTCGCATCCGCAAGAATCGTCTCCGTCGCCTGAACGCTATGCATCCTCGGCTGCCCGAGGCTGCCATCATGCAGCAGCACGTTCGATCCGCGCCCATGCGCCTCATTCCGTCGGATGCCGTTACGAACCTTGGCCACGATCGATTCGCTTGGCTGCGGCCGCCAGTCGTGGGTGATGATGTTCCAGTTCACCGTCGCCAGCCCAAGCTCTCGCGCAACCTCAAGCACCACCGGCCTTCGCGCTCCATGCGGAGGCCGAAACAGCCTGATCTCCGCGCCAATCGTGTCTTCGATGATCGCCTTGGAGTCCGCTATCTCGCTGCGCACATGTGAAGAGGTGCAATAAGAGAGCCAGGGATGCGTCATCGTGTGATTGCCAATCGCGTGCCCCGCTGCGGCAATCTCGCGCACCAGCCCCGGCTCTTTGCGGACAAACTCGCCGATCAGGAAGAACGTCGCCTGAACATCCTGCTTCGCCAGCACCTCAAGCAGCCGCGGAGTCGCCGCCGGGTTAGGCCCATCGTCATAAGTCAGCGCAATCTCGCCGGGATCGTTGCCGGCAATCACCACGCGCCCGAATATCTGAGACGTCGGATAGAGCGCCGCATAGAACCAACCGCCGACAGCGAGCCCTGCGACCGCAGCAACTCCAGCCGCGCTCGCAGGAGTGACCATGCCGCCTACTTCGCCTTCTCTAACAGCGCAAGCACCTCTTCGGCGTGGCCCTTCGGTGTCACCTTGGAGTACACATGCAGCAGACGCTGGCCTTTGCCTTTGTCCGGCCCAATCACCAGCGTCGTCCGCTCCACGCCCGTCACGAGCTTGCCGTACATGCTCTTGTTCTTCAGCAGATCGTAGCGCTTGATGAGCACCATCTCGGGATCGGCCAGCAGGTCATACGGCAGCTCGTACTTGTCCTTGAACTTCTTCTGCGCCTTGACGGTATCGCGCGAGATGCCGAGGACGACCGCTCCCGCAGCCTGCAGCTTCTCAAACGTGTCGCGGAAGCCGCAAGCCTCTATCGTGCATCCTGGGGTATCCGCGCGCGGATAGAAGAACAGCACCACCGGCTTGTCCTTGAACTGGCTCAGCGAGACGTTCTCGCCATCCTGATTCTGCAACGTAAACTCTTCTACCAGATCGCCTGCCTGCATATTCTTCCTTTCATCTCCCTTTAACTTCAAATTCCGTCATCCTGAGCGAAGCATCCCGCAGTTTCACCGCAGGATGCGTAGTCGAAGGACCCCGACACCGTTCATCCTACCCAAACCGCCCGAAACCTTTCTGCCCATACAGCCCAAACTTACCCTGCAACCTCAGCAGGAGCCGTCAACGCCGCAATCGTCTTCTCCAACGACGCTGCATCCTCAACATTCAAGGCCGTCTTCTCAGCATCGATCTTCCGCAGCAGCCCTGTGAGCACCTTGCCCGGCCCAATCTCAACGAAGTGGGTCGCGCCCTGCTGCACCAGCAGTTGCACGCACTCCACCCACCGCACCGCGCCCGTCACCTGCCGCACCAGGCAGTCGCGTGCATTCGCCTCACGATAGATCATCCGCGCATCCACGTTACAGGCGATCGGGAACTTCGCGTCCTGGAAGGACACGCCCTCAAGATGCACCATCAACGCCTTCTGTGCAGGAGCCATCAAGGCGCAATGGAAGGGCGCGCTCACCTTCAGCATGATCGCCCGCTTCGCTCCCGCCTCTTTGCAAAGTTCCGACGCGCGTTCTACAGCAGCGAGATTGCCGGAGATCACCGTCTGTTCAGGCGAGTTCATATTCGCCGGCGCAACCACAGCGCTTTTCGGCGACTCAGCGCGCGCAATCGGGTCGGCGGGATTCATAGCCGCCGGCTGGGTCAACTCGTCGGAGGCGCGAACGCAGCAGTCGTTGATGACCGGCTCAGCCAGCCCAAGGATTGCCGCCATGCCGCCTTCACCCGCCGGCACCGCCTCCTGCATAAACCGTCCGCGTTTGTGTACCGTCCGAACCGCATCGGCGAAACTGAACGTTCCCGCAGCCACATGCGCGCTGTATTCGCCCAGCGAGTGACCCGCGGCAAACGAAGCCGTAATGCCATGTTCCGCCAGCAGCGGAGTCAGGACGCGCTCCGCGGCTACGGAAGCAGTAAGAATTGCAGGTTGCGTGTTCTCGGTAAAGCCGAGAGTCTCCGCCGGTCCTTCAAAGCACAGCTTCGACAGAGAGAAGCCGAGCGCCTCATCAGCCTCGTCGAATACCGCACGCGCGGCGGGAAACTTTTCATACAGATCGCGGCCCATACCCACGACCTGCGAGCCCTGGCCAGGGAAGAGGTAGGCCAATTTCATCGCGTTCATCGAACACGATGATACCGCGATTGCAAGGCCTTTGGCTTTCTACACCCTATCCTCTATACCCTGAACCCTGCCTCTAAACGCCGATGCCCGAGTCCATGTCATACGCCCTGTCGCCGGAGTGGCCATAGTTGTCATACGGTGTGCGGCGATTGAACTTATAGCGCTGGCGGATCTCGTTGCCAACCACCAGGCCAAGCGCCACCGCGCCCAGTCCGGCGGAGACCCAGCCGACAGTCTTGAACAGCGTAGATTCTTTTTCGAAGGGCAGGGGGAGGGTCACGGGAACAGCCTCAATCTTTCTGCCGAACTTCTTGCCAAACAGCCGGCGTGTCTTAGGGGACCTCATGCCAAGGATCATATCGTCTCCAGGTACAACTTGGCAGCAGCTTTCCATCGCGCGTCCTCTCCGGGTAACCGTGCCGGGGCAAGGCTGCCCTGGTTGAAGGTGTCTGTATGTTCCGATGCGTTTCGGAATTCTTCAACACAAATTACGCTGCGCCTGCACAATCAGATGCGCCATAGCCCAAAAGCGGAATCAGTTCACATCCACCTTTTGAAATCCCAGCGAATAAAGCAGTGCGGTCACCGTCGCCCGCGCATTCTTCCGCGCCGCGTCCAGAATGCCGTCCGAAAGCGCCGCCTGCTGCAACTGGTCCTGCGCCTTCGCCCGCGTATCGGACTCGAGATTCTGGTCCGCCGCCACCAGCAGGCCGGTCGTTCGCTGGTAGATCCGGGTGTGTTGATTATCGAGCGTCGTCACAAAGAGTTGCGACGCTGGCAGCGTTACATGGATGTTCTGCGCCGCAGAGTCGATCTTCACGTCTTCAGGCTTCAGCTGTGCGAGATCGATGCCTGCGATCGACTGCCCATGCACGATCAGCAGCAGCTTGTCGCCGGCCAGAACATCCGGCAGCACCGAGCTTGTCTTGTTGCCTTCGACCACCGTATCCAGCGAATAGACGACCGTCTCCAGCCGGCTGAGCCGCTGGATCTTCTCCACCACCGCTGGAACGGACGTGTCGATCGTCGTCGTCCGGCCAGCGATCAGCGCCGCCACCTTCGCCATGGGCCCCGCCGTGGCGTGCCGGATAAACAGCGCCAGCGCCACGCCGCCCAGAACAAGCGCAAACAGAAACAGGAAGAACCCTCCTCCGCCCCCAGATCTGCGCCCCGATTTGTATTGCGTCGTCATCGTCTCACTGCCATCACGGTCGTTCACTCCTGCTTTGATGCTGGTATATCAGATCGTCATCTCGACCGGAGCCACGCGGCTTTTTCGCACGGCGGAGTGGAGAGACCCCCGCATTTCGTCTTTGTCTCGGTGACCCGTTCGCTCCAGACTACGCGATACCTGACCAAGCGGTAACCCTGCCTCTGTTCCGTGCGGGCAAAATCACATAGGGTGCCCCATCCATCGCGCTTTTGTCTTATGCGATGGGTGGGACGTAAGACGTCACCTTACGTGATGCTCTGGCCTTTGCCGACAGGTAGGTTGGGATAGGTCTGCCTTCAACGCCTATAAAACTCCGTGCAGCCTGTTTCACTTACTTCAGATACGTCTCAAACTGATAAAGAATCCGGTGCAACAACTCGTTCCGCGACTCCATCCCCGCAATCGAATGCGTCTTCCTCGGAAAGAGCTGCAAGTCATACGGTATCCCCGCATCGATCAGCGGCTGAAGGAACTGGATCGTGTTCGCGATGTGAACATTGTCATCGCCCGTCCCATGCGCGATCAGCACCCGCCCCTTCAGATTCTTCGCGGCAGCCACATCCGCATCCGCCTTGTAGACTTCGACATTCTCGCTCGGCAACCCCAGGTAGCGCTCCGTATAAATCGAATCGTAGTTGCGGAAGTCCGTCACCGGAGCGACAGCCACACCCGCCTTGATCCGATCGGTATGCGTCATCGCATACAGCGTAAAACTCCCGCCCCAGCTCCATCCCCACCACCCAATGCGCTTGGCGTCGAGCTGCGGATACTTCGCCAGCGTCTGGTCGAGCGCCGCCATCTGGTCGGAGAACTGCACCGGCCCAAAGTTTCGGTACGCCGCCTGCTGGAAGTCGCGCCCACGCCCGCCCATGCCCCGGTTGTCCACCTCCAGCACCGCGAAGCCGTGCTGCGCCAGCAATTCGTTGAAGAGATTGGCGCCGCTCCAAGCGTTGCGGATAGACGCCGTCGGCAGCGGACCACCATAAGGATTCAGAATCAACGGCACGCTCGCTGCCGCCGTACTCGCCGGAAGCGTCAGCTTCCCGTAGAGCGGAGTCTTCCCATCCGCCGCCATCAGCGTGACGATCGACGAAGTCACACCCGTCGCCGCCGGAATCATCTTCGACCTCCAGAATGCCTCACAACTCCCCGCGCCCGTCGCACACACACTTACCACCGGCGGAGCAGTCGCCGTGCTGAACTCGTCGCTGAAGTGCGCACCGTCGGGCGACACCATCGCGTGATGTACCCCGTTGCCACTCGTCAGCCTGCGCTTGCCCGAACCATCCAGCTTCACCGACCACAGGTTGTTTTCAAGCGACGTCCCCTCGTTCGAGGTGAAGAAGACCGTGCCTGACCTCTCATCAAACCCGTCAAACCCTTCGACCTCAAACTCGCCCGAGGTCAACTGGCGCTCGAGCGTTGCGTCGGTGTTCAGCGGATGCTTCTCATCAAACTTGTACAAGTAAAGGTGCGTGTGCCCGTCCCGCCAGCTCGCAGCCAGAAACCGCCCATGCGGCAGAAACGTGATCTCGTAGTTCTCATCCAGATACTTCGCGTCCGTGTTCGTGTAGACCAGCCGCGACTTGCCCGACTTCACATCGGCGAAGTAGAGGTTTTCGTTGTGGTTGTCCCGAGTCAGCACTTCAACAAAGACTGTCTCGGCATCCACCCATCCAAACCGCGGGATCGAGTCATTCCCCGCGCTGAACGGAACCTCAATAAACTTCGTCGCTCCGCCCTTCGCCGAGACCACGCCAACCCGCACGCTCGGATTTGGATCGCCCGGCTGCGGATACCGCTGCATATCGACGCTCGAGTGCGTAGGAATCCAGTCCGCGATAGGGAACTGCGGCACCTTCGCCTCGTCCATTTGCAGGTAGGCAATCGCCGCTGAATCCGGTGACCAGAAGTAGTTGCTCCTCACATCCAGCTCTTCGAGATAGATCCAGTCGACCTCGCCATTCAGCATCGCATCACTGCCGTTGGCCGTCAGGGCCGTCTCCTTCGCGTCCTTCTTTGCAACAGGATGCACATAGAGATTGTGCCCTCGCAGATACGACACCGACTTTGCATCCGGAGAGAACTTCGCATCGCTCCCCGAACCCGCACCCGTATCGACGATCATCGTCCCCTTACCATCGGCGATCGAATAGAGCCACAGTCGCCCACCCTTATCCAGCAGCAGGTGTTTCGAGTCATCCGCCCAGAGAAAGCTCGACATCCCATATCGTTCGCGGTGGTCGCGGTCCTTCTCATTGATCGCATCCGAAGTCAGCGCATCGAGCTGCGCCTTCGTCGCCAGCACGCTGGCCTTGCCTGTCGCTGCATCGATCTGCACGATGTCGCCAGCGTCCCCGGCCACGCTCGCATCCGTCGCCAGGAATGTCAGCCGCTTCCCATCCGGACTCCAGCTCCCACCCCGCGGCGGATTTCCAGTCGGGTTGCTGTTGGCGAACTCCACCGTCCGCATGGAGTAGTCCGGCGTTTGAGCGAAGACGGAGGCCGCAAAGAGGGCCGGCAGTAGGGCAAGAGGGAGAAATCGGCTCATAGAGGTGATCCAAGTCTAAACGCCGTTTTTCATCGTCTCCATGAAACGTTCCGCCCCTCCCGTTCACACTCTCTTGCCCTCGGCTTCCAACCAGGAGCGAACCGCAAGGCAGAACTGGAGCCCTCCCTGTGTCCGACACACTCGTCGCTTACGTCATCTCCGTAATCATCCTCGCCGTGCTGGCGCTCTCCGTTCCCTGTATCGAACTGCTGGTTCGCCTTCTGCGCACACCGGTTCGCGACGAGGGCAAGACTTCGACGCAGTCTCCTCTGAGATCGCGCGGCAAATCTCACAAGGCCGCCTGAGCAGCCGATCTAGCCATAAAGATGGTAGATTCTCTCTATGAGAACGACGGTCGATATTCCGGACGCGACTTATCGGCAACTCAAAAGCAGGGCTGCAGCTGAAGGCGGTTCAGTCAAGCAACTCCTGCTGAGAGGATCGGAATTGGTTCTACGTGAACCCTTGCAAAACCCGGTCAAGCGGCTAAAATCGCCTATCTTGAATAACGGCGAGCCAGGATCGCTGAAACTGGACAATGACAAGATCGACGACCTCATCGGTTTTCCCTGATGTCAATGTGTGGATCGCGCTTACTATAAGGGCGCACCAACATCACACGATCGCGTGGAGCTGGTATCAATCGCTTGCTCCGCATCAGAAATTAGTATTTTGCCGATTCACGCAGGTTGGATTCCTTCGGCTACTTACGAACAGAGCCGTTGCCGCAGACGAAACCGTCACGCAAAAAGGTGCCTGGACTATCTATGATCAATGGATCCGTGAAGGCGGTGCTGTTTACCTTGATGAGCCGCTTGGATTCGACATGGAATTTAGAGAGATGAGTGATCAGTTGGTCTCAGCACCGAACACGTGGACGGACTCTTATCTTGCGGGCTTTGCGAGAGCAGCATCGATCAACTTGGTTACCTTTGATAAGGCTCTCAGCTTAAGAGCAAGGCAGCCAGTCCTACTGAGTTCTTATCCTCTGAAAAGCCCTGAAGCCTGAACGCTCCAGGGCATGCTCGTTACGCCTTCGCCGCCGGAACCGCCTCATGCGGCGTCTCGCCCACGGTAATCAGCGTCTTGCGACTCTTATAACTCGCCGCAACAAACTCCCGGAACAGCGGGTGGGGCTCGAGCGGCTTCGACTTGAACTCCGGATGGAACTGGCAGCCCAGGAAGAACGGGTGACCCGGAATCTCGACAATCTCCACATACGTCGCATCCGGTGTCGTGCCGGTCAGCCTTAGTCCGCCGCCAACCAGCAGCGCCTCGTACTCGCGGTTGAACTCATACCGATGCCGGTGCCGCTCACTGATCTCGGTCGTTCCATACGCCTTTGCAGCGAGAGAGTCCGGCTCCATCACACACGTCCAAGCGCCCAGACGCATGGTTCCGCCCATCTCTTCCACGCCCGTCAGTTCGCGCAGTTTGTAGATGATCCGGTGCGGCGTCGAAGGATCGAACTCGCCCGAATTCGCCTGATGCAGCCCACAGACATTCCGCGCATACTCGATGCACGCCGTCTGCATGCCGAGACAGATCCCGAAGTACGGCACCTCATTCTCACGCGCATAGCGAATCGCGTTCAGCATGCCTTCGATGCCGCGCTTGCCGAATCCGCCCGGAACCAGGATGCCGTCGAAGCCCGCAAGCTGCGACTCATACGCCATGCTCGACTTGCCCTCTTCGTCTTTGGTCTCCAGACCCTCGGCCTCGATCCACGTCACCCGCAGCTTCAAATTCTGCGAGAGCGCGCCATGCACTAGCGCCTCCTTCAGCGACTTGTAGCTGTCTTCATACTCGACATACTTGCCGACGATGGCGATCGAGACCTCATCTTTCGGGTGATACGCCCGATGCACGATGTCCTGCCACTTGCTCAGGTCCGGTTCCTTCGCGTCGATCTTCAGGTACTTCAGCGCCAGCGCATCGACATGCTCATTGGCAAAGGTAAGCGGCACCTCGTAGATCGAGTCCACGTCACGAGCCGCAATCACCGCCGGCTCCTCTACGTTGCAGAACAGCGCAATCTTCGCCCGCATCTCGCGCGGCACCGCACGGTCCGACCGGCAGAGCAGAATGTCCGGCTGGATCCCAATCGACAGCATCTCCTTCACCGAGTGCTGCGTCGGCTTGGTCTTTAACTCCTGTGCCGCCGCGATCCACGGAATCAGCGTGACGTGAACGAAGCACGTATTTTCTCTGCCAAGGTCCTGCCGCATCTGCCGGATCGCCTCGAGGAAGGGAAGCGACTCGATATCGCCCACCGTTCCACCAATCTCGACGATCGCGACCTCGCAGTCCGCCCCAATCTTCCGCATCGCGTTTTTAATCTCATTGGTGACGTGCGGAATCACCTGCACGGTCTTGCCCAGGTAGTCGCCGCGACGTTCCTTGGTGATGATCTGTTCGTAGATCCGGCCCGTCGTCAGGTTGTTGTCCCGAGTCAGCTTCGCGTGGGTAAACCGCTCATAGTGACCAAGGTCGAGATCGGTCTCAGCACCATCGTCGGTCACAAAGACCTCGCCGTGCTGAAACGGCGACATCGTCCCCGGATCGACGTTCAAATAGGGGTCAAACTTCATGATGTTGACCTTGATACCGCGGGCCTCCAGCAGGCAGCCGATGGAGGCTGCCGCGAGTCCCTTACCGAGTGAAGACACGACTCCGCCCGTTACAAAGATGTACTTTGCAGACATGTCCGCGACCTCATATTTTTCTGGAAAGTTTTGTGCAGGATGGGCACTCCTAAGTATCGCAGGGTCGGGTGCCGGACGCAACGTGGAAAAGCCGCCGGTCCAAAGCATAAGGGCGGCCCATCCTAGCTGGTGGAGACGATCTAAGGTTTGTGGCTGATGTGATTGGCAGGATGTTTCATGGCATTACTCTGCGCAATGGCATCGTAGACGCTGGGCACGACCCCTTTGCCCTCTTCGAGCATAAAGAATCGGTCTATGCCCGGCAGCGCGACCTGCTCGACAAGCCCGCTTGGCCAGCGGACTTCAACCGCATCCACTGAAGTCGCCTTTCCCAGGCCGAAGTGCAGCCGCATATCGTTCGACGACTCGTAGCTGCCACCGCTCATCACATCCCCGCGTTGCTTGGTCTCTCCTGTCGTCAAGGATACCGTCGCCCCAATGGCGTCCTTTGGGCTCTTTGGCCCGCCCACAAGCTGTAGCCCTACCCAGTGGTTTGTGTCGGCATTCACATTGCGCAGCAACACTGGCGTGTGGTCGATGCAGTTCACGACGACATCCAGCTTGCCATCGTTGAACAGGTCGCCAAACGCCGCGCCCCGCCCGGGAATCACATCGGCCAGCCCTGTCCCTTCCACCGCCGGAACGATCTCAAACTTCTTCCCATGCTGCATGTTGTGGAAGAGCAATGGCCGTTCCGCATAGCTGGTGCCCCAGTCATGATGGTCCACCTGGGGAAGGAGATGCCCGTTGATGGCCATGATGTCCTTCCAGCCGTCATTGTCATAGTCGATAAACTCGGTCGCCCAGCTCAGGAACGAGTAGGTTCCCTGCGCTATTCCCATCTCAGGGCTCACCTCCGTAAAGTTCCCGTCACCCTGGTTGCGGAACAGCGTCTTGTAGTCGTCGGAGAAGGTCGTCGTAAACAGATCCACCAGGCCATTGTTCAGATAGTCGCCCACGCCCAGGCCCATGTTGGCCGTCTCGAACCCCTGCTGGTTCAGCGCAAAGCCCGAGTAGTAGCTGGCATTTTCAAAGGTGCCGTCACCGTTGTTCAGGTACAAATAGTTCGGCGACGAGTCGTTCGACACCACCAGGTCAACCTTGCCATCGTTATTCACATCGACGAACGTGGAAGAGAATCCGTAGTAGTGGTTCGGATCGCTCACCCCCGCTTTTTCGCTCACATCGGTGAAAGTCCCATCCCCGTTGTTATGAAACAGATGATCCGGCTCGCCGGGCAGACCGCGCGGCCCGCACATCACCTTCACTCCGCGATACTGGCAGAACGCAGAGTCGATGCCATCTGAGCCCGACAGCGGAGGATGCTTCATGTCGTAGTGGACATAGCCCGGTATGAAGAGATCCAGCTTGCCATCGCCGTCATAGTCGCCAAAGGTCGGCCCGTTGGACCAGTTGCCGAGCGTGATGCCCGCCTTCTCCGCCACATCCGTGAAGGTGCCATCGTGGTTGTTGTGGTAGAGGCGGTTATGTCCCAGGTTGGTTACAACTAAATCGGGCCAACCATCATTGTCATAGTCCCCCACCGCAACTCCAAATCCCCAGCGGTCATTGGTCACGCCTGCCTTTTCCGCCACATCGGTAAACGTGCCATCGTGATTGTTGTGGAACAGCGCAGCGTGCGGCGCCTCAGCCTTTCCATCCATAGCTTCATAGGTCGAGCCGTTGACCATATAGATATCGAGCCAGCCGTCTTTGTCGTAATCGAGCAGAGCGACACCGGAGCCCGAGACTTCGATGATGAAGTCCTTCTGCAGCGTCCCCACCTTATGGTGCCAGTCCGTCAGGCCCGCCTTCTTCGAAACGTCCTGAAAGACGATTGGGCCTGTCTTGACGAATCCGCCCGCGGTGATCGGACGCCTTTCCGAGTCGTAGACAGGCGCGAAGATACCACCGGTCGCCGAACCTCCCTGGATACCGCGCGAGACTGCTGGAATCTGCGGCGGTATGCTGGCCGGGCTCTCTCCGGTCTGAGCAAAGCCGTGAGATGGACCTGTCAACAAGGCACTTACGAGTACACAGACCCCAGAAGCCTTCCACGAAATGTCCGCGAGCAAACGTAAGCTACCCAAGCGATAATTCCTTCATCCGTAAACGATGATCTGTAAACGATCCATCTTCCCTCATAGGCGCGGAGCGGTCTTCATCCAAAAGGAGGATATCCATCCGAAACTTCCCGCCCCGACGGGCGTCCGGAATTGCCACGAAGCTGGTCACGCTCCATCTTCTTTCTCGCCAACCATGCCGTTTCGGGACTATGCTGATCGCCACAGAACCCCGGAGGCGATCCATGCCGATTGCTACAAAAACCTCGCCATCGCATTTGCACAGCGGCCCAGGGATTGAACAGAGTCTGCTCCACGGCATCGACTCCTTAGCCGCCAAACTAGGCCGCGCCAGCCAGACCCCGGCACACCTCCTCACCGGCCTCCACGGCGAAGAGGAAGCTCTCTTTTACCTGCGCCAGCGAGGCTACACCGTCGTCGCCCGCCGCTGGCAGACACCTCGCCTCCCCGGGGATGTCGACCTCGTAGCCTGGGACGGCCCCTGCCTCTGCTTCGTCGAAGTCAAGACCCGCACCGGCCGCGACATCGTTCCCGCCGAGTTCGCCGTCGACCAGCACAAGCAGCGCGTCCTGCGCTCCCTCGCCCGCGTCTTCTGCAAGCGTTTTGCCGAGCACATGAGATCGCAGATCCCCATCCGCTTCGACGTCGTCGCCGTCTATCTGCCCCCGGCCGCCGCCGGCCGCGCCGCACCCGAGATCGAACACTTCACCTCGGCCTTCCCTTACTGATCTGAACTCCCATCGCCCCGATGGAACAGACCGCCGAGCTTCGGTGTCTAATAAGTTTGAGGACCCGAGATGACCCTGCTGAACGCTCCTGCCTACAACACCCGTCGCGAAAATCTGAAGCGCAATGTGATCGTTGGCACCATCGCTGTGGTCCTGCTCGGGACCGTCCTGGCCTTCGCGGGATACATCCTCGGCCACGGCTGGCTGTTCACGAACCTTCTCGACGAGCACCACGTGAAGGTCTTCATGGAAACCGTCCAGTCCGGCGACTACGCCAAGGCCTACGGCATCTGGGAGAACGATCCCGACTGGAAGCAGCATCCTCAGAAGTACGACTACTCGCTACAGCGCTTCACCGAAGACTGGACCACGGCCAGCGACTGGGGCGGCCCGGTAAAGACCTTCCACGTCGATGTCTCGAAGCGCGACAAGACCGGCGTCGTCGTTGCCGTCACGATCAACGGAAAGAAACGCTTCTTCATCAAGCACGAGAGCAAAGACGGCACCCTCGACTACTTCCCTAACGAAATCGCATACTAAACCTGCGCGGAGTGGAATCTGTGCCCCATTCATCGCAGCAGTATCGCGATGAGTGGGACGGCCCCTATCTCTCAGGACTACCCCAAACCTAAGCCAAACCTAAGCCGGAACCTTAGCCGTCTGCAGACCCGTTAGCAGCGCCTCAAAGCACTCCGGATCGAGCTTCGTCGGAATGTCCTTCCGCATGATCGCGCTCACCCGGCCCAGGTCGAGGCTCTCGCGGTACGGCCTCTCCTCTGAAAGCGCAGCATACACGTCAGCCACCGCGATAATCCGCGACTCCAGCGAGAGCTCCGCCGCCGACAAATCATTTGGATACCCGGTTCCGTCCAGCTTCTCGTGGTGCGCCCCCGCAATCTGCGCCATCAGCCGGAAAGAAGGTATCCTCTCCAGGATCTGCTGCGTAAGCGCCGGGTGCTCTTTCACCACGGTGAACTCTTCGTTCGTCAACTTGCTCGGCTTGTCCAGGATCGAGTTCGGCACGCGCAGCTTGCCCAGGTCATGCAGCAGCGCCGCCCGATGGATCAATTTCGTCCGATCGGCGGAGAGGCCCATCGAATTCGCAATCGTCAACGCTGCCTCAGCGACGCCCATGGAGTGGCGGCTGGTGAACGGCGACTTTGCGTCGACCACGTCTGAGAACGCCTCGCAGATGTTGTCGATCTTGTCCGAGCCAAGGGGCAAGGTATCGGATGGCTGGTAGGCCAGCACCGTGTCGCGCGTCGAGCCTTCGCTATCTCCTGCCAGGCAGTTCAACCACAGCTTGCCCCGCTTGTGCAGCGACACCGCAACCCGCACCAGCTCCGGATCGAACCACTTTCCGCTCCGCTCTTCCAGAACTAAGATCGCCTGCTCCGTGCCCTTCTCCGTCGCAAAGACGTCGAGGTGCTGCGCCACAGCGGCGATGCGCGCCAGCAGCGGGATGCGTTCTCCACGCCAACCGTTGGGATAGCCCGTGCCGTCCCAATGCTCATCGAGGCAGCGAACCGCCTCGGCCGTCGCCTGCCCCAACCCGATCTTGGTCACGATCTTCGCGCCGCGATCACAGCGCAGGCCGATCATCTCTTCATTGTTCTTGTGCTGGGTCCGGCCAATCTGCGCGATGCGCAGCACCCGTTCCAGCGCATTGCCATCCGGCAGCACGTTGTTCCACATCAACTTCAGCGTCGAAAGCTTCGGCTTGCCCGGCTGGGTCCAGTCCTCCAGCTTCACGCCTGCCTTCACCGCGCGGTCATCGCCGCCGCCCACAATCTGGCACATCCGCGCCGAATTGCTGCTGCAGCCAACGTCCTTCAGCAACAAAGCGAAGTAAAGATCGCTCTGCTGAAACTCGTTCAACTTCGCCTCGCCTGCGATTCGCATGCCTAGCACGCAGCTGCGCAGCGCGTGGCCGGCGACCGCGCCTTCCGTAAGGTCCAGAGCGAACGAAAGAGCCGAGATGATCTCGGGCATGTCGATCGTCTGGGCGTGGTGGGCGTCAAGGTCGAAAGTGGCGTCAGCGGCGGTCAGCATCATGCGGTTTCCTAAGCGATGTCTTCTGCGGTGTGGCGCCATGGAGCGTTCATCGGCGCGAGCTTAAGGGCAATGATGAGGCTGAGGTACTTCCGTGTGTCCCGCCCCACAAATAGCGATCAAGTTCTACGTCTCATGCGGTCTCTGAAATCATGCAGTGGCCCGGTTCATCTCCAGCGCTGACAGCAGCGCCTCAAAGCTTTGAGCATCGAGCTTGCCCGGAATGTCCTTGGACATGATGGCGGTGATCTGGGCAAGGTCGAGGCTTTCACGATACGGCCGCTCCTCTGAGAGGGCGGTGTACACGTCCGCAACCGCGATGATCCGCATCTCCATCGAGAGATCGTCGGCCCGCAGGTTGTTCGGGTACCCCGTCCCATCCAGCTTTTCGTGGTGCGAGCCGGCCACCTGCGCAAGTTCGCGAAATGCGGGGATCCGGCCCAAAATCTTCTTCGTTAGGGCGGGATGCTGCTTGACCAGCATGAACTCCTCCGCCGTCAGCTTGCCTTGCTTCTCCAGCACCGAAGTCGGAATCCGCAGCTTGCCCAGGTCGTGCAGCAGCGCCGCCCGGCGGACAAACTGCGTCCTCTTCGGCGACAGACCCATCGTCTCAGCGATCATCATGGCGGAGTCCGCGACACCTAGCGAGTGGACGACGGTAAAGGGAGACTTGGCATCGACCACATCGGAGAACGCTTCGCAGATGCGGTCAATCCTCTCCGGCCCCAGCTTCAGCCCGGCCCTGGGTTCCAGATCCAGCACCGCAGCCCGCGTCTCTGCCTCAGGCAAGATGTCCAGGCATCCGTTCCAAAGGGTCCCGTTGCGGTGCAGGGATGCCGCGACTTTTACCAGTTCAGGGTCGAACCACTTGCCGCTGCGCGTCCGCATCACCGCAATCGCATTGTCCGGACCCTTGTCGGAGGCAAAGACATCGAGATGCTGCGCGATGGCCGCTATCCGAGCCAGCATGGGGATGCGGTGACCCAGCCAGCGTCCCGGCTGTCCGGTGCCGTCCCAGCGCTCGTCGATCGCGCGGACCGCCTCTGCCGTCGCGTAACTAAGGCCTATCTTGGCGATGATCGCCGCGCTGCGGTCCCAGCTCGCGGTGAACGCGTCTTCCTGCTGGGGAGGAATTGGCTCTACCCGTCGCCCGATTCTGGCAAGCAGATCGAAGGGTTCCTCCGAAGACGCCAGACTGATGTCCGCAATGGCCTTTTGTTCCGCAAGCAAGCTTCGCCGTATCGACTCGCGAGGTGTGATGCCAAGCCGGGTCGTCGCGTGCAGACCTCTCCAGTTCTCGCGGCGGCTCTGCGCCAGATAAAGGTGGCTCTGCCCATCCACGATTCCGCTCATATGCGCGGCATTGCTGGTCTGACCGATGTCCTTCAGCAGCAGAGCGTAGTAAAGATCGCTCAGCTCAGCCTGCGAGAGTCCGGCCTTCGCCCCGATCCGCATCCCCAGAACGCAACTCCGCAAAGCGTGGCCGGGAACGGCCCCCTCCGTCAGGTCGAGCGCAAACGACAGCGCAGAGATCAGCTCTGGCATGTCGATGCGTCCGGTCTCTTCGCGGAAGACCTGGGGCTTTGCAATGCTGGTTGAGTCGCGGAAGATCAAAAGTCGTTCCTGCCCCGAACATACGGGATCGACGCGACAGATTCGCGTGCTTGATGTCTGGAGAGTTGCAGGCAGGGTGGTGGGCCCACCAGGACTTGAACCTGGAACCAGCGGATTATGAGTCCGATGCTCTAACCAATTGAGCTATAGGCCCGTAAATCCGATTCTACAGCTTCATGGCGCTGGTGGCTTCGACGGCCAGGTGGGGTCTCATCCCGCAGGGATCGCGGCTGGACAGTGGTTGTTTAGTTGTCCTGCTTGCGGATGAGAGGCTCTGGAATCCGGCGAAGCAGTCTTGCAAAGAGCAGGGTTCAGTTAAGGTGAAGGCCCCTTTCATCTGTAATTCCTTTACTCTCGCCGCATTTGTCCTGCTCCACTATCACGCCGAAGTTGCAACCGCTCCGCCAACGGTGCTACTTCCGCTTACCTCTCCGTCTGGAACCCGGCCACTCCGGCACAACCCAGCCTAAGAAACGTCATCTCGCTCTTCGGCTTAACTGTCCCCAAGAGGCCGTCATCTCGACCGGAGCATCGCGGCGTTACGCGATGCGGAGTGGAGAGCCCCCCGCATTTTGCCTTTGTTCCAAGCCGGCAACCGACCCGCGCCCCATTCATCGCGCTCTTGTCCTTCGCGATGAGTGGGGCCGCCACAGACCCTGTTGCTTCTCCACCCGGCCCGCCATCAGCCCCAATGATTCACCCCGTTCAGAAAGACCCTTCATCGTCTCCGATCGGCATCCCCGGCGGAGCTTCAATCGCCTTCATCGGCGCAAACTTCTCCGGCTCGCGATCGAACTCTTCAATCCGGCGGACGGCGTACGCGTAGACCGGAATCTTCACATCCGCCCGCTGTTTCAGATCATCCAGCCGCGCCATCGTCGTCGCCCGCGCGACAGACGAAGCCGTCGGACTCGCAGCCAGCCGCAGCAGAGCCTCCACCGTCCGCAGAAAGACGGCGTCGGCGACGAGAGCCTTCATCGACCCCGCCGCCTCCGAACCGGGCCGTGCCGTCGCTAGCGTCTGATCGATCACCTCACCCAGCGAAGGCACACCACTCTCGAGAGAGTGCTGCTCTTCCAGTCGGCTCGCTCGCTGCGGATGAAACAGCAGCTCCAGTGTCAGGTCCGCCGAAGACTCAGCCGTCGCAACCGCATCGAAGGTCAACCCGGTATGCGATGCAAACGACTCCCGCGTCCGCTCCATCCCATTCGGCATCGGCGGCAGGATCTTCAGCAAACTCTCCGGCAAAGTCAGAGTCTCCGGCGAAAGCGTCTTCAACACCGCCGCGAGCGCCTTGCGTTGTTCCTCGGGCGCGACGATCGAAGCCACTGTCTGCCCGTCCCCACGCAACGCATACCGATAGTCGAGCCCGCCAATCACCTTCGCCGCGGCCTCCGTCTGGTAGCGATGCAGCAGATACAACGGCACCAGCTTGTCCTCCAACTCAGCCATCGGCTCGCCTTCGAGAATTGCCGCTCCTCCGAACCGCTTCAGCGCCGCTGCTCGCACATCGAGAACACGGTTCAACTCATCTACCGCATCCGGCCCGTTGTCCCAAAGGTGCGCATGAGGATGCGCTCCACCCAGCGGCCTCGCATCCTCGTCCGTAATGAAATACAAGCCGCGCTTCAACGCCGCATCGACCGGCCTGCTCAGCGTCGCCTGGTCCGCATCGGTCGGAAGATCGCGATACCCATAGTCGATCGCCACCTTGTCCCACTCGCCGATATTCACCGCATACGCCTTACTCAGGTCCGGTTTCCCTGAAGAGTCGAGCGTCACATACGGATGCGGATAGTCCATCACGCTGGCCGACTGCGAGAAGCTGCTTGCCGCAAAGTTATGCGCCAGCCCAAGCGTGTGCCCGGTCTCGTGCGCCGAGAGCTGCCGAATCCGTGCCAGCACCATCGCGAGCATAGGATCGTCCTTCACTGGCAGCGCCTTGCCATCCGCATAAGGCGAGAGCAGCGCCTCGGCGATCATGTAGTCCTGCCGCCCCCGCAGCGACCCCAGAGTCACGTTCCCCTTGACGATCTCGCCCGTCCTCGGGTCGGCGACTGCCTCGCCGTAGCTCCACCCGCGTGTATACCGATGCACCCACTGGATGATGTTGTAACGCACGTCCATCGGGTCAGCGTCCGCCGGAAGGATGTCCACCTTGAAGGCGTTCTTCCATCCCGCTGCCGTAAACGCCTGGTTCCACCACCGCGCTCCTTCGAGCAGTGCCGTCCGGATCGGTTCCGGCGCCCCGCGATCGACGTAATACTGGATCGGCGCAACCGGCTCGCAATCCTTCATGCAGTTCGGGTCTTTCTTCACCAGCCGATGCCGCAGGATGAACTTCTGGTCCAACCCATCCCCTAACGGCACCGTGTAGTCCCGATAACTCATCGCGAAGTACCCTGCTCGCGGATCGAACCGTCGCGGCACAAACCCTGCAGGCGGCAGCTCGATAAAGCTCTGGTGCTCCCGCACCGTCATCGCATGAGGATCGGGCGTGACGTTCCGCACGAACTCGCCCTTGGCGCGACCCTCGGTCGTGAAGGTCAAAATCGCCTCCACCTCGGTATTCTTCGGAAACGCTTTGGTCGCGTCGAGAGCGATCGCGGACCGCGTCGCGTCCACCTTGTACGCCCCCTGCTCCAGCGACTGCAGCGTCTCCGCCACCCCATGCACGTCGCGCACGAAGAAGTCCGTCGCATCGACCAGCACCGCGCCGCTCGCGTCCTCCGCCGCCACCGTAAAGCCAAACAGCACCGACTCCGGAAACGACTGCTTCACCGCCAGCACCTCAGCCGGATCGGTCGCGCTGCTGCGGAACGCCTCGTTCGCCTGCACCAGCAGCACCTTCGGCCCCGACCGTTCAAACCGCACGATCCGCCCCGAGCCGATCTGTCCGCGATCGAGCCCCAGGTCGTTCGACCCCGTCCCGTAGGGCAGCGAATCGGTGTAAAGCAGGTCGTGTGAGAGCTTGGGAATTTCGAGATAGAGTCTGCCCCGGCCCGCATCCCAATCGAGCGGCAACAGGCCACCCATATGCCTCATGGCGGCCGTCTTCATCGCAATCGTAGGCGGCGGAACTGGGATCGCTTCAGTCTTCGCAGTATCCTGCGCAGCGGCATGCAAAGCAAGGGCGGTCAGCCCACACAAAAACAGGGAAGGGGAGAGCGATCGACGTAGCATCGCTCCCTTGTACCACGCCCTGAGGGCTGTTTCTCGGCCGTCAACTTATTTCTCTGCCCCTACTTCTCTGGCATCGATCCCGGCGTTATGTTCGAGTCCTCCGGCGCGGAGGGATTGATATGCCCCGTACCATTCTCCGTCGTATTGGAGTTCACATCCGTCTTCCCCGGCCCCGCCGTCGCCGGATTATCGCCCTTCGGCCCCGATGGCGTCGCTCCCACCTTCTGCTGTCCCGGCTGCTGCGCCGGAACCTCGTTCGTCTTCTCAGCTGTCGCCATATTCGTCTCCTACTCGTAGGAGTGCGCCGCGCCCGCCTTCGTTGCTCCCAGTCGGAATTGGTGAGAAAGAAGCGTCATCTCGACCGAAGCATCGCAGCTGCATCGCGATGCCCAGTGGAGAGACCCCGCATTTGTCTTCTCGCTTACGCAAACCCAATACAATCTCTTCATGCCCAGGCAGCAAAATCCGTGCCCCACCCCTTCGCGGTTGTATCGCGAATGAGTGGGAACGCCACAAACCTCAAAGCCCTCTTCCTCGACCGCGACGGCGTCATCAACGAAGAAGCCAGCTACCTCTGGCGCCGCGAAGGTGTCCGCTTCGTCCCCGGCATCTTCTCTCTCTGCCGGACCGCGCAATCTCTCGGCTACAAGCTGGTCGTCGTCACCAACCAGGCCGGCATCGGTCGAGGCATGTACACCGAAGCCGAGTTCCACACCCTCATGGACTGGATGCGCAGCGAGTTCGCCCGCGAAGGCGTCACCCTCAATGCCGTCTACTTTTCCCCCTACCACCCCGAACACGGCATCGGCGACTACAAACGCGATCACGAAGACCGCAAACCCGGCACCGGCATGCTCCGCCGTGCCGTCACCGACCTCGGCATCTCGCTAGCGGACTCCATCCTCGTAGGTGACCGCTGCACCGACATCGCCGCCGCCAACGCCGCCGCGCTCCGCCAGGCCTTCCTCATCGCCGGCACAGAACCCCCCGAAGCCTGTCCCGCCAACTTCCTTCCCGTAACCACCCTCGCCGAAGTCGAATCCTGGCTCTTCGCCAACCCCTGAAGCAAGCGAAAAGGAAGCGTCATCTCGATCGGAGCGAAGCGCAGTGGAGAGCCCCGGATCTCGTTTCACAGTCTCTAGAGCCCGGGTGCCCCATCCATCCAGCTTCATCGGATGGGTGGGACGTAAAATCGCCACCCGCTGTCTTGCTTAAGGGCGCGGCTTCAGCCGCTGAGGTACGCCTTTACTTCCCATCCACACCCGGCAAATCCGCATGCTTCAACAGCACCCCAACCGCATCCTTCGCGCTCACCAGCGGCTCCCCATCCAACAAATCGAGCGGCCACGGAATCCCCAGCGCAGGATCATTCCAAAGAACGCACCGCTCCCCCTGCGGGTAGTAAAGATCGGTCGTCTTGTACAGCACCTCCGCCGTCTCCGACAGCACCACAAACCCGTGCGCGAACCCCTCCGGAATCCACACCATCTCCACCGCGTCCATTGGGTCTTCGCGCTTCAGATGCACGCCCATGTACTTCCCGAACTCCGGAGAGTCCGGCCGCAGGTCCACAGCCACATCCCAGATATGCCCGGAGAGGACGCGCAGCAGCTTGCCCTGCGGCTTGCCCAGCTGATAGTGCAGCCCGCGCAACACCCCCTTGCGCGAGAACGACTGGTTGTCCTGCACAAACTCGCGGTCGATGCCAAGCTTCGCAAACGCCTCGCGATTGAACATCTCGGCAAACCACCCGCGATCGTCGCCAAAACGGCGCGGACGCAGAACCTTCACATCGGTAAGTGCGGTATCGACGACTTCCATGCGCCGATTGTAAAGCGTTCCCGTCAACAGCCGGGTGCCCCATATCGGGCCGCCTTACCGCCAGATGTGGGAAGTGTCGCCACACCGTCTACCATGGTCTAACCATGTCCTCCCTCGAAAACATGCGCTCGATGCTCCGTGGAACTCTCGGTCGCAGCCTCAATGCGCTCACGCCGGAAGACCGCCTCGCCGCCGCGTGGCCCGTAGCCTGCGGCCCCGCCATGGCCGCCCACGGAGAGATCGTCGCCTTCTTCGAAGGCACCGTCACCGTCCAGGTCTCCGACCCCGCCTGGCTCTCGCAGATGCTCTCCATGCGCTCCATCCTCCAGAACGAGCTTGCCCGCATCGCCCAGGTCAAGGTCACCGCGATACACTTTGAACTGAAGAAGAGGTAAGGAAATGAGTGAAACCGCAGTCGTAACGCTGGAAGACGTAAGCCACGTCGCCGAGCTGGCCAACCTCGAGCTGACCGCCGAAGAACTTCCGCACATGCAGCACAATCTGAATGCCATCCTCGGCTACATCACTCAGCTTAACGAGCTCGACACCACCGGCGTTCCCGCCATGGCGCAAGTAGGCGAGATGCTAGGCAGCGAAGTGCATCTACACGGCGAGACCCTCCGCCCCGACGCCATCAAGCCGTCGCTCGACCGCGCCGCCGTCATGGCCGCCGCCCCGGAAACCGACGGCAAGTTCTTCAAAGTACCCAAGGTCATCGAGCGCTAAGTGAGTCAGTTATCGAATGCTAGCGAAACGTCTCTGAGCGCTGAACACGAAATCTTGTCATCCTTCGCGAAGCGGAGGACCTGCTTTTCGTCTTTGCCTTTGCTTTTGCTTCTAGGTAAGTCAAGGCTTTAGCCTTGGCAATTTGAATCGCCACAAAAGCGGGGCTTCAGCCCCTGGGGTATGCCCTCCACCACTCCGGCACGAACCACAAAGGAAACGGAACCACCTTGACCACCGCTGCCACCAAGACCATCGACGAAATCCGCACCGGCCTAGAGTCCCGCAGCCTCACCGCGACCGCCCTCGCCGAAGAGCACTACGCCCGCATCGCCGCCGAAGACGGGCAAATCAACAGCTTCCTCGCCCTCAGCCGCGAACGCGCGCTTGCCAAAGCCGCCGCCATCGACGACCTAGCCGCCCTTGGCGACCCGCTGCCCCTGCTCGCCGGCGTGCCGGTCGGCATCAAGGATGTCTTGGCGATGCAGGGCAGCCCCGCAACCGCCGGTTCGAAGATCCTAGCCGCCTACATGCCCCCTTACGACGCAACAGCGGTGAAAAAGCTCGACGCGGCCGGAGCCATCCTACTAGGCAAGCTCAACTGCGACGAGTTCGCCATGGGCTCCTCGAACGAAAACTCCGCCTACGGCCCCGTCCGCAATCCGCGCGCCCTCGACCGCGTCCCTGGCGGCTCTTCCGGAGGCTCCGCAGCAGCCGTAGCCGCAGGCTTCGCCGTAGCCACCCTCGGGACGGACACCGGCGGCTCCATCCGCCAGCCCGCAGCCTTCTGCGGCGTCGTCGGCCTGCTGCCCACCTACGGCCGCGTCAGCCGCTACGGCCTCATCGCCTTCGCCTCGTCGCTCGATCGCGTCGGCCCCGTCACGAATTCGGTGAAGGACGCCGCCACCGTCCTCAAGGTCCTCGCCGGACAGGACCCCCTCGACGCCACCAGCTCCGACCGTCCAGCCGACGACTACGTCGCCTCCCTGACCAAGCCCGTGGCCGGCCTCAAGGTCGGAGTCCCCGCCGAGTACTTCGGCGAAGGCCTCGACCCCGAGATCCGCGCTGCCGTCGAGAAGACTATCGCCCAGCTCGAAACCGCCGGTTGCACCATCGTCCCAGTCCATCTCCCCCACACGAAATACGCTGTCCCCACCTACTACGTCATCGCGACTGCCGAGGCATCCTCAAACCTCTCCCGCTTCGACGGCGTCCGCTTCGGACACCGGACAGAATCCCCCGCCAACCTGTCGGCGATGTACAAAAAGACTCGCGACGAAGCCTTCGGCCCCGAGGTCAAGCGCCGCATCCTCCTCGGCACCTATGTCCTCTCCGCCGGCTACTACGACGCCTACTACAGGAAGGCGCAGCAGGTGCGTGCCCTCATCACCCGCGACTTCCTCGAAGCCTTCGTCCAGGTCGATGTCATCGTCGGCCCCATGACGCCCACACCCGCCTTCAAGATCGGCGAAAAGTCCGACGACCCCATGGCCATGTACCTCGCGGACATCTACTCGGTAGCCGCCTCGCTCGCCGGGATCTGCGGCATCAGCGTCCCTTGCGGCACCACCGCTGAAGGCCTGCCCATCGGCGTCCAGATCATGGGCAAGCACTTCGACGAATCCACTGTCCTTCGCGTAGGCGCCGCCGTCGAATCCGCCCAGGCTTGAGTGCGACCCCATAACCCTCGTCATCTTTCGTCGCCCCGGTGGCCCAGTAATTTTATTTTTAACTTGATTTGTGGCAACATGACGGGGTACGCTCAGCACAGGCGTACCCCGTCAATGATTTGTCAAGTGCTCTCCGAGAACCCTTTTAGGGTCATTGACCACAGTATGCGTTCCCTCCTAACCTCATGAAGGATGCTCCGTATCCGATAGAGGTATATTATGGCGGCGACACAAAAAAAGATTCGCTGGATCACGGATAGCGAGATGAGTTCCATCGTGAACGAGCGTGCGCGGTCCGTCCTCAATATTTCCGGGAAGACTTTCATTCGCAATCGAAATAGCGGAAAGTATGCCAAGCTCGATGCGGATCAGTGTCCCGGTATTATCGAACTCGCCCTTTTAGCTCCTAGCAGCAAGATCGCCAAACCGAGTGCCCGGAAAAACCGCTAGAGAAGCAATCGAAAATTTTGCGAGTTTCATGAACGAAACTCTCAGCTGCCTCACTGATCAACCCCTTGCGGCTTATCAGAAGGCAGCTAACACCTTTTCGCTTCTCTACGAGAAGGCCATACCAATAACCAGCACCAATGGAAGCCGCTTCTATTTGCAGGTAACGCAGGTTTGCAATACTGAAATACGCGAAGATGGCCTTTTCAAGGCGCATACGCGTGAATATAGCTACGTGTTTTCAGATACCCCGGAATTTGACCACCACGGAATTCTTGCCTACCACTGGCATCCCCACGATTTCGATCTGCGGTCCCCCCACCTTCATTTGAGGATCACCCCGCAAATGGGATGCCCCGAGATCGAGCGTAAAATCTCTCGCGCGCACTTCCCGACATCGAGAGTATGTCTTGAAGATTTTGTTCTTCTCTTGCTGAAGTATTACGACATCAGATCTCCCCTGCATCATTCTAGGTATCGAAGCATTCTGAGAAGGAACAAAGAAGCGTTCAGCAAGGGCGCGACGTGGACTGTTCAACCATAGCGCTTCAGATTTCAAACTGATGCCCCTTGGGGGTTCATCTCCTAAGGGTATGCCTTCTCCACCTGAGGTTCCCATGTCCAATACAAATCTCTGGTGGCAAAACGGCATCGTCTACCAGATCTACCCGCGTTCCTTTCAGGACTCCAACGCCGACGGCATCGGCGACCTCCCCGGCATCGAGTCCCGCCTCGACCACCTCGTCACCCTCGGCGTCGACGCCCTCTGGATCTCCCCCTTCTACCCCTCCCCCATGGCCGACTTCGGCTACGACGTCGCCGACTACACGGGCGTCGACCCCATCTTCGGCACCCTCGCCGACTTCGACTCGCTCTTCTCCGCCGCCCACGCCCGCAATCTCAAGCTAATCCTCGACTTCGTCCCCAACCACACCTCGAACCAGCACCCCTGGTTCCTCGAGTCGCGCAGCTCCCGCACCAACCCCAAGCGCGACTGGTACCTCTGGCACGATGCGAAGGAAGGCGGCGGCTACCCCAACAACTGGATGAGCAACTTCGGCGGCCCCGGCTGGACCTGGGACGACACAACGCAGCAGTTCTACTACCACTCCTTCCTCGCCGAGCAGCCCGACCTCAACTGGCATAACCCCGAGGTCCGCGCCGCTATCTACGCCGCCATGCGCTTCTGGCTCGATAAGGGTGTCGACGGCTTCCGCATGGACGTCCTCTGGCTCCTCATCAAGGACGAGCACTTCCGCGACAACCTACCCAACCCCGAGTGGCACCCCGGCGCGTCCAGCTTCTGGAGCGTCCTTCCCACCTACACCGCCGACCAGCCCGAGACCCACGCCATCGTCCGCGAGATGCGAGCCGTCCTCGACGCTTACGACCAGCGCGTCCTGATCGGCGAGATCTACCTCCCGCTCCCGGAGCTGGTCCGCTACTACGGCGTAGCCGAAAACGGTGTCCTTGACGGCGCGCAGATGCCCTTCAACTTCCGCCTCATCCAGACCGACTGGTCCGCCGACCACATCGCCGCCCTCATCCACGAGTACGAAGGCGTCCTGCCGCCAGGAGCATGGCCCAACTGGGTGCTCGGCAACCACGACCAGCCCCGCCTCGCCTCTCGCATCGGCCCCGATCAGGCACGCGCCGCCGCCATGCTTCTGCTCACCCTGCGCGGCACGCCGACCATCTACTATGGCGAAGAGATCGGGATGACCAACGGGCGCATTCCTCCCGAGCTTGTGCAAGACCCCGCCGAAAAGAACCAGCCAGGCATAGGCATGGGCCGCGACCCCGAACGCACCCCCATGCAATGGGACGCCGCCCCCGACGCCGGCTTCACCACCGGTACTCCGTGGCTTCCCATCAACCCCGACCACGCCACCACCAACGTCGCGACAGAGTCCGCCGACCCGCGCTCGATGCTCGCCCTCTACCGCCGCCTCATCGAGCTCCGCCGCGCTCACCCCGCCCTCCACGAAGGAGAGATCCACGACCTCCGTTCTAAGCGCGGCGTCCTCAGCTACACCCGCACCCACCCCAACTCACCTGACCGCTTCCAAATCCTCCTCAACCTCTCCCATGACGTCCAGACGGTCAACTGCGACGAAGGCCACATCGTCCTCACCACCATCATGGACGGCGCAGGCTCCCCCGTAGGCGGCCCCATCACCATCGAAGCCGGCGAGGGCCTCCTCATCGCCTTAGACTGACCAAGGCTCCATTCACCCCTTGTTATCCCTGAACCGATAGGTTCTGGCTGCCATAGGCTGTATCGAGCGCTGCCAGCGTCTGATTAGCCGCAGAGGCCGAAGTCGCTCCGAGCAAACGATTCACAATATCGGATAGCGCTGCGTCCGACGCCTGGGCAGTCTTCTTGTCAAAAGAACCTGCTTCAAGCGAAAGCACCCGCGCGAGGTCGCTGATCTCGCTGCTCCTCTTCTTGTCGGCGGTCGCGTCACCCGTAGTAGGCACAAGTCCTCCAAGGGTGATCGCGTCCGCTTGAGCCGTGGCATCGGCGACAGAGTACCCTTCCATCTCTAAACCGTCTCGTATGTTGGCGTTGCTTCTTAGTACGCCGTCGACTCCGGAGGTCGGCTTCGAGACATTCGTCCAAGCATCGTTCTCTGCTGTGGTCAGATCTGATTTCGCAGCAGTGACATCGCCTGACGCCGCTGCATCCCCGATCGCTTTGAGGTCTGCCAGGAACTGAGCTGACGGAGTAGGCGCCCAGTTAGTGGATTGATTTGGGCCTGAGAAGCTGTCCGTATAAGTGCTGATCGTGCTTTGCACCCCTGAAAGATCTCCAGAACTCGACGAGATCTGCTTATCGAGAGAATAGACAAGCAAGTTCTCGTTTGAGGCGGAATGAGGATCGGGCAGGTTACTCAGAATGATGTTGATCGCATCGATGTCGGTTGTCACCGGGTGCGATACGTCTGGGCTGGTTTGGATATAAGAACCTTCGTTCCCCGCCGACGACACCCGCGTACCCACTGCAGGCTTGAGTAAAGACAGAATCTCTCCGGCACCGCTAAAACCTAAGCTTGAGATCGACATTTGTAGTTCTCCCGGCTTGTCTACAGCACGCACGGGGCCGTTGGCGCGAAATATGATGATATCGGCTGAATCCCCAATAGACATGGCTTCGATGCGAACCTCTCAAAGTGCGGAACCATCCAACCCCTGCAGACTAAACCGCTCCTTGCCGGGTCTATAGGCATCGCTTGCCTAGTTCTGGCCATCCTCGGCCGTGTCTCTCCCCGAATCTTTGTCACGATCCGCACCTCCCGCGCACTACACCTCCGTACACCCGAGCAGCGACTACGGCTCGGCAGGAAAGCTTTATGCCCTCAACTCACACCATCACCGACCCCACCTCCCTCCAGCGCACTCTCTGGCTTCGTCGCGGAACCCGCATCGTCCTCGCCCTCCCCAGCTTCTCCCCCGAACTATCCAAGGTGCAGCAGGAAAACCTCGCAGCCCGCTTCAACCGTCAGCTATCGGAGGCCGGCAACGAGTTCTTCGCCGTCGCCCTCATCGCCTCGCTCGTCGGCTGCATCCTCTTCGACGCTGCCCAATGGTCCTTCTTCACCGTCCACCCGATCACCGTGCTCGCCGCCAATCTCCTCGTCAGTCTTATCGGAGCCGCCCTGGGCAAGACCGCAGGCTTTCTCTACGCCCGCTGGCAACTTGCGCGTCTTATCTGGGCCGTCGCCGAGCGTCTTGAAGCCATCGAGGAGAACGCGACTCCATTGCCGTTTCCCTCAGCCCCACGCGGCGAGCTCTTCGCACTGCACAGCCGCAGCTCTTCTGCCTTTGGCCGAACCTCTTCCTACTAGCTCGCTTCAATACCCACCCGAACTCTGAATCTTTTCCCGGTTCGCCAGCACCAGCTTCAAAAAGTCCCGCTGAATCGGCCCCATATTCTCAGGGTTCCACGCAATCGCGATCCCGATATGCGTCGTCTCCGGCTCGATCGTCGCGAACGTCACTCCAGGCGTCCGCAGGTGTCGTGCCCCCGACGGCACCATGGCAATCCCTTCGCCGCTCTCCACCAGCGTCAGCACGCCTGACCAAGTCGTCGACGAGTTCACGATCTGCGGGGAAAAACCCGCCTTCGAACACAGCGCCAGAATCCCATCGAACAGCGCCGGTGTCACCGCGCGCTCACACATCACAAAGGGCTCGGCCGACAGATCCGAGGCCTGCACCGTCTCGCCCGCCAGCGGATGGTCCACCGGCATCGCCACCACAACCGGATCGCTGTACAGCAGCTCCGCGCGGAGAGTGCGGTCGTAGGGTGGCTCCAGGGGCCGGGTAAAGCCAAGGTCGATCTTGCCAGAGACCAGAGCGTCCATCTGCACCCACGTATGCATCTCGTAGAGCGACAGCCGAATCTCGGGGTGCAGCTTGCGGTATTCGCGGATGATCCGCGCAAAAAAACCGCCCGCTCCCCATAGAAAGAACCCGATCGCCAGCGTCCCCACCTCGCCCTTGAGCGATCGCCGCGCAATGTCCACAGCTCGCTCCGACGCCACCAGCGTCTTCCGCGCCTCCGCCAGAAACAACTCGCCCTGCGGCGTCAGCCTCGCCCGCCGTTGCGACCGGTCGAGCAGCGCTCCCCCAATCTCGCGCTCCAGGTCGGCAATCTGTTCGCTGATCGCCGACTGTGACACATGCAGTTCCTTACTGGCCCGGCTGAACGTCCCCGAGTCCGCCACCGCACAAAAATACCGCAGATGCCTCAGCTCCAAACTCCGCCCCCACTCATTACCCTTGTCATCCTTCGCCGCAGGCGGAGGATCTGATTTTCTCTGTAGCCCAAGAAGCGTCATCTCGACCGGAGCGCAGCGCACTGGAGAGACCCCCGCATTCGTCTCTGCTCTTGCCGTTCTCCCCACTCATCATATCGGCTATTCCGATCAATCACTTCGGAATAAACTGCGAAACCATCCATTCAAAACAAGTGTCTATTCTTATAGACATAAGTTCCGTCGCGCACAAGGCAGGTCTCTCAGTATGTGGATTGTTCGAATTGCCTTAACTCGGCCTTATACCTTCATCGTTCTGGCGATCCTCATCCTCATTGCGGCTCCCGTCGTCATTCTCGGCACGCCCACCGACATCTTCCCCAGCATCAACATCCCGGTCATCTCGATTGCATGGCAGTACACCGGGCTGAACCCTGAGGAGCTCGAAGGCCGTCTCACCACGCCTTACGAGAAGGTACTCACCACGCTGGTCGACAATATCCAGCACATCGAATCGACCACCATCGCCGGGCAGGTCATTGTGAAGGTCTACCTGCAACAGGGCGCTAGTCTCGATACCGCAAACTCCCAGGTATCGAGCGCCTCCGAGTTCATCCTGCGCAGCCTTCCACCCGGAACCCTGCCGCCGCAGATCATCAATTTTTCCGCTTCCAGTGTGCCCATCCTGCAGATCGGCCTCTCCGGCAAAGGCCTCACCGAGCAGCAGCTCAACGACTTCGGCCTCAACTTCGTCCGCACCCAGCTCGTCACCGTTCCCGGTGCCGTCATCCCTAGCGTCTACGGCGGCAAGCAACGCACCATCGTCATCAACATGGATCCCAAAGCCCTCCAGTCCAAGGGCCTGGCTCCCAGCGACGTCATCAATGCTCTCGCGCTCCAGAACGTCACCCAGCCCGGCGGCACGGCCAAGATCGGCGTCTCCGAGTACGACATCCACATCAACTCCTCACCCGTCACTCTTGAAGGCCTCGCGAATCTGCCCATCAAGCAGGTCAATGGTTCGACCATCTACCTTCACGACATCGGTTCCGTCGCCGACGGCAGCATTCCCCAGACCAACATCGTCCGCCAGGATGGTCATCGCGGTGTGCTGGCCGTTGTCCTCAAGTCTGGTACCGCCTCCACACTCTCCGTCGTTAGCCAGATCAGGGCATTGCTTCCGCGCATCGCCTTGACCCTTCCCAAAGAGCTCGTCATGACTCCCATCGGCGACCAGTCCATCTTCGTCCGTGGATCGATCGTTGGGGTCATTCGCGAGATGATCATCGCCGCTGTGCTTACCGGTCTGATGATCCTGCTCTTCCTTGGAAGCTGGCGTAGCACCGTCATCATCGCCATCTCGATTCCGCTCTCCATTCTCACCTCGGTCATCGTTCTCGGCCTGATCGGTCAGACCATCAACATCATGACCCTGGGTGGTCTGGCGCTCGCGGTCGGCATTCTGGTCGACGACGCCACCGTCACCATCGAGAACATCGAGCGTTACCTCGAAGAAGGCAACCCGCTCAACGAGTCCATCCTTGAAGGCGCGGCGCAGATCTCCGTCCCCGCCCTGGTCTCGACGCTCTGCATCTGCATCGTCTTCCTGCCCATGTTCTTCCTCTCGGGCGTAGCGAGATATCTCTTCGTGCCGCTCGCTGAAGCTGTCGTCTTCGCCATGCTCGCGTCTTACGTCCTCTCGCGTACGCTTGTGCCCACGCTGGCGATGTACCTGCTCAAGGCGCACGATCACCACGCCGTCCCTTCGAACAATATCTTTGCCCGCTTCCAGCGCGGCTTCAACAGCATCTTCGAGAACATTCGCAGGGCTTACGAGGATCTCCTCGGCCGTCTTGTTGGCATGCGGCTTATCTTTGTTCCCATCTTCCTTCTGGCCTGCCTCTGCGCCTTCGCGCTGGTTCCGTTCCTTGGCCAGAACTTCTTCCCCAGTACCGATAACGGCGCCTTCATCCTGCACGTTCGCGCCCCAAGTGGTACCCGTATCGAAGAGACTGCGCGTCTCTGTGACCTCATCGAGCAAAATATCCGAAAGCAGATTCCCGCCGGCGAGATCGACAATATCGTCGACAACATCGGCCTGCCCTATAGCACCCTGAACACGCAGCACGCCACCTCCGGCCTCTTTGGTGCGGGGGACGCCGATATCACCGTCTCGCTCAAGGAAGACCACCACCCCACCGCCGATTACGTCTCTGCGCTCCGCAAGAGTCTTCCCGGAGACTTCCCCGGCAACATCTTCTACTTTTTGCCATCCGATATCGTCACCCAGATCCTGAACTTCGGTCTACCCGCTCCCATCGACATTCAGTTCGAAGGCCAGGACATCGCCGCCAATCGTCTCGTCGCGAATAAAGTCCTCGAGCAGTTACATACGATTCCGGGCCTCGTCGATCTGCGCATCCAGCAGCCAGACGACTACCCTGTCCTCACCGTGTCGGTTGACCGCACCAAGGCCCAACAAGGGGGCCTTTCAGAAAAAGATGTAGGCGGCAGTTTGCTCAACATCCTCAGCGGAAGCACCCAGCTCTCGCCCCAGTTCTTTCTCAACTACAAGAACGGCGTGAACTACTCCATCGTCGCGCAGTCACCGCAGTACGACATCCAGTCGCTCAACGACCTGCGCAACATCCCCATCACGTCGCCTACCGCCGTGCATCCGGAGATCCTCGCTGACGTGGCCACCATCTCGCGCAAGTCGGAGATGCCGGTCATCAATCACTACAACATCCGCCGTACTTTGGATATTTATGGAAATATCCAAGGGCGTGACCTCGGCTCCGTCGGCAAGGCCATTCAGAAGATCGTCGATGCCAACAGGAAAGATCTCCCGCGCGGCAGCTTCCTTCGCGTCCGTGGCCAGATCGAGACGATGAACTCCTCTTACTTCGGTCTCATTGCCGGACTGGCCTTCGCTATCGTCCTCGTCTACCTGCTCATCGTGGTCAACTTCCAGTCGTGGCTTGATCCGTTCATTATCATCACCGCGCTGCCCGCTGCGCTCGCTGGAATTGTGATCTTCCTCTTCGCCACCGGAACCACGCTCAGCGTGCCCGCGTTGATGGGAGCGATCATGTGCATGGGCGTCGCCACCGCGAACAGCATTCTCGTCGTCTCCTTCGCAACCGACCGCCTCAATCACCACGGCGACGCCATCACGGCCGCCATCGAAGCCGGTGCCACGCGCTTCCGCCCGGTCATGATGACGGCGCTGGCTATGATCATCGGCATGATCCCCATGGCGCTCGGAGCTGGCGAGGGCGGCGAGCAGAACGCCCCTCTCGGCCGCGCCGTCATCGGCGGCCTCTTCTTCGCCACCATCGCCACGCTCATCTTCGTGCCGGCGGTCTTCGCTCTGCTCCACGGCCGCCGCAAGCAGAATGCGCCCGCGCCATCGCCAGAGCCGCATCCGATCACCGCGCAAGCCTAAAACGTAC
Organism: Granulicella aggregans; assembly: GCF_025685565.1. NCBI lineage: Bacteria > Pseudomonadati > Acidobacteriota > Terriglobia > Terriglobales > Acidobacteriaceae > Granulicella > Granulicella aggregans. The sequence goes on along the minus strand of NZ_JAGSYE010000001.1, from coordinate 485,799 downwards.
AACGCATAACGTACAACGAATATCGCTCTCTTAGAGGAACGTATGAACAACCTGGACGGAACCAACACAGACATGACCAGCTCCGCCGGACAGTCGGCGCAGGGCGGATCACTGACCACTCCGCCCGCCCGTGGCCTCACCCGTGGCACATGGATCGGCCTCATCGTCGTTGTGATTGTGCTCGCAGCCGTCGTCGTCTTCGGCATCGCTTCGCGTTCGCGCGATAAGTCTGTCCTCGAGACCGAGAACCAGCAGTCCTCGGTCTCCACGGTGGAGATCGTCCATCCCACCGGCTCCGCCATGACCGACGAGATCGCCCTCCCCGGCAACACCCAGGCCTTCATCGACACGCCCATCTACTCCCGCACCAGCGGCTACCTGAAGGCGTGGTACTTCGACATCGGCGCCCACGTCCGCAAGGGCCAGCTCATGGCCCAGATCGAGACTCCTGAACTCGACCAGCAACTGCAGGTCGCACAGGCCGATCTCAAGAGTTCGCAAGCCAACCTCGATCTCGCCGAGACCACCGCCGCTCGCTACCAGAACCTGCTCAAGACCAACTCCGTCTCCAAGCAGGAGACCGACGTCGCCACCAGCGACGAAGCCGCCAAGCGTGCCGCCCGCGACGCCTCTCAGGCCAACGTCCGCCGCCTCACCCAGCTCCAGTCGTTCGAGAACATCTACGCTCCCTTCGATGGCATCGTCACCGCGCGTAACACCGACGTCGGCGCGCTCATCGAGGCCGGTGCCAACACCGTCCCCAAGGAGCTCTTCCACCTCGCCGCCATCGGCAAGATCCGCGTCTTCGTCGCCGTCCCCGAGGCCTACTCCGCCTCCATCCGCAACGACACTGAGGCGACCCTCACCCTAGACGAGTACCCCGGCCAGAACTTTGTCGGCCAGGTGGCCCGCAACTCCAGCCAGATCGACCAGGCCTCCCGCACCCTGAACGTTGAAGTCGACATCGACAACGCCAAGGGCCTGCTCCTGCCCGGAGCCTACGTCTTCGTCCACTTCAAGGTGCCGCAGCACTCCACCAGCCTGACCCTGCCCTCGAACACGCTGATCTTCCGCAGCCAGGGTCTTCAGGTCGCCACGGTCGTCGGCGATAAGGTCCACCTCGTCCCGGTCAAGATCGGCAACGACATGGGCGCAACGGTCGAGATCGCCTCCGGCCTCCAGCCCTCCGACAAGGTCATCATCGACCCCTCCGACTCCATCGCCGACGGCCAGCAGGTTCACATCGCCGACCCCAAGGCCGCCGCACCCGAAGGGGCCAAGTAATGACCTTCTTCTCCTCCCAAAAATCCCGTCATCCTGAGCGGAGTTCGTCGCGCACTTGCGACGAACGCAGTCGAAGGACCCCGAACGATCTCACATCACCAAGATCGTTCGAACCTTTCGGCCCCAGACCCAATTTCACCCCAAAGGACACGTCATCTCGACCGACCAACGGGAGTGGAGAGACCCCCGCATCTCGTCTCGCACTCGCATCAACCCTGGCGATGCTGATGCTCTCCGGCTGCATGGTAGGCCCGAAGTACGTAAAGCCCACGACACCCCTGGCCCCCGACTACAAGGAGATGAGGACCAACGGCGTCTACAAGGAAGGGAACTGGCAGTCCGCGCAGCCCGCCGACACCGCCCTCAAAGGCGACTGGTGGACGATCTTCAACGATCCTCAACTCAACGACCTCGAACGGCAGGTCACCGCCAACAATCAGTCCCTCAAGGCCGCCGCCGCCCGCCTCGTCGAGGCCCGCTCGCAGATTCGCTACAACCACTCTTTCCTCTTCCCGACCATCGGCGTAGCCCCATCCGTCGCCGGCGAGCGCGAATCGAACGCCCGCCCCTACTTCACCGCACCCGCCAACAACAACGGCACCGCCGACCTCCAGCTCCCCTTCGACCTGAACTACGAGGTCGACCTCTGGGGCCGCGTCCGCCGGACGGTAAACGTCTCCAAAGAAGAAGCCCAGGCCACCGCCGCCGACCTTCAGACCGCCCAGCTCAGCCTCCAGGCCGAACTCGCCGTCGACTACTTCGAGGCCCGCGCCAACGATGCCGACGAGAAGCTCCTCCTCGACACCGTCCAGACCTACGAAGAGGCCTACCGCATCACGAACAACCGTTTCCAGGGGGGCGTCTCCGGCGAGTCCGACGTCGACCAGGCCAAGACCCAGCTCGAAAGCGCCCGTGTCCAGGCCAGCGACGTCAACATCCAGCGCGCCCAGTTCGAGCACGCCATCGCCGTGCTCATTGGCAAGCCGCCGGCAGCCTTCACCCTCGCCGAATCCCCGCTCGATACCCGCCCGCCCGCCATCCCCGTCGGCCTGCCGTCCGAGCTCCTCGAGCGCCGCCCCGACATCGCCGCCGCCGAGCGCCGCGTCAACGAAGCCAACGAACGCATCGGCATCGCCCGCGCCGCCTACTTCCCGACCCTGAACCTCTCCGCCTTCGGAGGCTTCGAGAGCACCGCTCTCTCGACCCTGGTCAACGGCTCAAACTACATCTGGGGCGTAGGCCCAACGCTCTCGCAGACCCTCTTCGACGCCGGCCGCCGAGGTGCCGTCTCGCAGCAGGCCCTCGCCGCCTACGACGAGCAGACCGCCAACTACCGTCAGGCCACCCTTACCGCCTTCCAGCAGGTAGAGGACAACCTCGCCGTCCTGCACACCCTTACCCTCGAAGCCCAGCAGCAGCACAACTCCACCATCGCTGCCCAGGCCGCTGTAAAGATCTTCAACAACCGCTACGTAGGCGGCATCGACACCTACCTGCAAGTAGTCACCGCGCAAACCACCGCGCTGCAGAACGAACGCAACGAGATCGCCATCCAGCGCCGCCAGATGGACGCCAGCGTCCTTCTCATCAAAGCCCTCGGCGGAGGATGGTCCACCGCTCAACTACCCAAGTACTGAGCAGCCATACATTCTGGGTGCCCCATCCATGACAGCTCCATCGTCATGGGTGGGACCCCGCCACTCACCCCTCCTCTCGCCGCCTCTTCTGATAAGCCGCGACCTTCACCCGGTTTCCGCACATCCCCATGCTGCACCACCGCCGCGACCCCTTCTTGCTCACATCGTAGAAGTGGACGATGCAGTGCTCGCACTTCCTCAGCCGGTGCAACTCCGTCGATGTCAGCAACTCCGCGACAGCCGCCGCCATCGCTCCCCAAAAACCTTCATAATTCGTCCTCTTCGCCACTCCATCCGCCCCCGCATCCAGCACTACCCGCGCCGGATACCGTGAGAGCAGGGAATTGACCTCTGCCAGAAACTCCCCCGCCGGAGCCTTCCCGTTCTCCAGTGAAGTCACCGCCTCCCGCAGCCGCTCCCGAAACCCACGAATCTCTCCGATTCGCCCCTCCCCGGTTCTCCCCTCATCCGCCGGCCCAATCCCCGCCGCCACACACCACCGTGAAAACGCCGCCCAATCCGGCAGCTTCTCCACGTCTTGGTCCCCATCCACCAGCCTCGTATTCAAAAAATCCAAAGCCAGCCGGTTCCCGACAAACAGGTACCCGCCAATCCAATCCCCATCGAGCCGTTCCATAGCCAGGCCACCTCTCAATAAAACAATAACACCAATAAAGAATCTTTTACAGGTGTTATTCACTCTCATAACCAGAAGCAGTAAGCACCACCCCAAAGGAGAGCCGCCATGATCACCTACAACTACGCCACCGTCCGCAACCAGAAGATCTTCTACCGCGAAGCCGGAGACCCAGCCGCTCCCACCATCGTCCTGCTCCACGGATTCCCCACCTCTTCGCACATGTTTCGCGACCTCATCCCCCAGCTCGAGGATAAGTTTCATATCATCGCCCCGGATTTTCCCGGCTTCGGCTACAGCGACGCTCCCTCTGCCTCGACCTTCACCTACACCTTCGACAATCTCGCCGCCTACATCGATGAACTCCTCTTCACCACCCTCGATCTGACGAAGTTCACCATCTATGTCCAGGACTACGGCGCTCCCGTCGGCTATCGCATCGCCGCCGCCCACCCTGAGGCCATCACCGGCATCATCGTCCAGAACGGCAACGCCTACGCCGAAGGCATCGGCGCCGGCTTCGATCCCCTCAAGACCCTCTGGGCCAACCGCACCCCCGAGAACGAGGCCGCAACACGCACCGCCATGCTCTCCTTCGAGACCACACGCTTCCAGTACACTCACGGCACGAAGAACCCCGCCGCCATCAGTCCCGACAGCTACACCCTCGACCAGTACTTCCTCGACCGCCCCGGCAACGCGGAGATCCAGATCGACCTCGCCTACGACTACCAGAACAACCTCAAGCACTACCCCACCTGGCAGGCGTTCTTTCGCAACTACCAGCCGCCCACCCTCATCGTCTGGGGCCAGAACGATCCGTTCTTCACGGTCGAGGGCGCAAAGGCCTACCTCCGCGACATACCCAAAGCCGAACTTAATCTGATCGACACCGGCCACTTCGCTCTCGAAGAGGAGAGCCACTTCATCGCCGAGAAGATCCGCACCTTCTTCGCCGCCTGAACTTGAATGACAAAATCGGGTGCCCCACATCTCGACTTTGAGATGTGGGAGTGGCGCCACTAATGTTCACGTGCCCCATTCATCGCGGTCGTATCGCGATGAGTGGGACATTCGTGCGAAGCACGAACCGCTTTTCCTCATCACCCTTGTAAAACACGTCATCTTGACCCTTGAACCCGCCGACCCCCGCATTTCATTTTTCGACGTGCTCGCGATATGCGCTTTAGTCACCGAAAGCTTGCATGTTGGAGTCACCTCGGTAAGAGCTGATCTGAGAGTATGACTGGCATGCCCACTTCTCGGATTCGATCAGTAGTGCTCGGCTTCGCCGCGATAGGCGCTTTGCTGATGGCACTGATCACCGTAGTCGCAGAGAAAACCAATCAAACAATGGCAGTGATGGTTGCCCTTCCCGGATTGATCTGTCACCTGCTCATCACCGGAGGCCACGGTGGAACCGACTTTCAGGAAACTGTGGGATCGTGCGTAGCAGTTGCAATCAATGCCTGCCTTGGCGCAGCCTTCTTCCTGCTGATAAACGCACTTCTGTGGCATCTGGATCGCAAACGCTTGGGTCGGTCACAGTGATGGTTTGATTCGAAAGCCAAAACCAGGTGGTCAGACCTCTCCCCGCACTGCTACCATCATCCGCAATGTCCCCTTTTGACTCTGCCCGCCGCGATCTCCTCCGTCTCAGCTCCCTCGGCCTCGCCGCTGCGCTCCCTCCGGTAGCCCACGCCGCCGCCCGCCAGAACGCTCCCCACGCCGCCGCCCGCCAGAACGCTCCCCACGCCGCCACCGACCTCGCCAGCCTCTTCGACATCCGCACCTACGGCGCAGTAGGCGATGGCAAGGCCCTCGACACCAATGCCATCAACGCCGCCATCGCCGCCGCGGCCGCCAGCGGCGGAGGAACCGTCTACCTCCCGGCAGGCACCTGGCTCACCTTCTCCATCCGCCTTCAGAGCAACGTCGAGCTTTACCTCGCCCAGGGCTGCACTCTCGTCGCTGCCGACTCACCTCTCCCCGGCGAGACCACCGGCCACCACGGCGGTACCTACGACGCGGCCGAGCCCAAAACCTCCTACGACGCCTATCAGGACTACGGCCATAATCACTGGCACAACTCCCTCATCTGGGGCGAAGACCTCCACGACATCGCCATCACCGGCCCCGGCCTCATCCACGGCAAAGGACTCTCGAACGGCCGAGACTGGGTCGTCGAAGTTGTTCCCTTCAAAGCCGAGCAAGCCGGCGTAGGCAACAAGACCATCGCCCTCAAAAACTGCCACAACGTCATCTTCCGCGACTTCTCCATCCTTAAAGGCGGCCACTTCGGCCTGCTCCTCACCGGCGTCGACAACGTCTCCATCGACAACCTCAAGATCGACACCGACCGCGACGGCATGGACATCGACTGCTGCAAGAACGTCCGCGTCTCCAACTGCACCGTCAACTCCCCCTGGGACGACGCCATCTGCCCCAAGAGCAGCTTCGCCCTTGGCTACGCCCGCGCGACCGAGAACGTCACCATCACCAACTGCTACGTCACCGGCTGCTACGAGATCGGCTCCGTCCTCGACGGTACCTTCAAGAAGTTCCCCGACGGCGTCCAGAAATACCGCACCGGCCGCATCAAGTGCGGCACCGAATCGAACGGCGGCTTCAAGAACATCACCATCTCCAACTGCGTCTTCGAAGGCTGCCAGGGTCTCGCCCTCGAGAGCGAAGATGGCGCTCTCTGCGAAGACATCACCATCTCCAACATCACCATGCGCGATAACGTCTCCGCGCCGCTCTTCTTCCGCTTAGGCTCCCGTCTCCGCGGCCCCAAAGAGTCCACGCAGGTCGGAGCCCTTCGCCGCATCAGCGTGAACAACCTCGTCAGCTCCAACGGTGGAACCAATATCTGCTCCATCCTCTCCGGAATCCCCAGCCACTCGCTCGAAGACATCCACCTCTCGAACATCTTCATCGAGCACAAGGGCGGCGCTCCCGTCGAAGCCGCCGCCATCCGTCCGCCCGAAAAAGACACTGCCTACCCCGACCCCGAGATGTTCGGCCCCATGCCCGCGCAGGGATTCTTCTTGCGACACATCATGAACCTCGAGATGTCGCACATCGAAGTCCGCCCTCAGCAGCCCGACTTCCGACCCTCCTTCTACCTTGACGAAGTCACGCGCGCCGACATGTTCGCCATCACCGCCCCCAACTCATCCAAGCTCCACGCTTTCCATCTCAACAAGGTCGCCGATCTTCGCATCGCCTTTAGCCGCGCCACCCGCGACACCCAAATCTCCACCGCCGAAAGCCAATCCATCTAACCGCCACAAAACCGGGTGCCCCACATCTCGCTTGTGAGATGTGGGATGGAAGCGCCATCAAATTCCAGAAGAACTCGTCATTCCGGAGAAGAGAACCCCCATCTCGACCGGAGCATCGCAGTCCTATCGCGATGCGTAGTGGAGAGCCCCCCGCATCTCGCGTTTACTCTCATGGTCACGCATCCCACACGCAGAAAAGCCCCGGCATCACCGGGGCTTCCCATATCCAGCAAAGAAAAACTAAACAGTAACCGGAATCTGCTCGGCCACCGGAGCAGCCGCAGCCGCGCCGCCCTTGGCACCTTCCGCCCCAGGCTTACGAATGTCGATGCCGCCCTTGAAGAACGCGCCATCCTCAATCGAGATCCTTGCCGCAATCACGTCGCCGGTCAGCGAGCCTTCGCTGCGAATGTCGATACGGTCGCTGGCATGCACGTTGCCGCGCACCTTGCCCAGGACGACGACTTCGCGAGCCATGATGTTGGCCGCAACTTGCCCGTTCCGGCCAACCGTCACGCGGTTGCCAGGGAGGTTGATCGCGCCTTCGATCTTGCCGTCGATGAAGAGCGACTCGGAGCCCGAGACCTCGCCCTTGATCACCAGCGACTTGCCGATCGTCGCCTGTTCGCCGGTTGCAGCTGCGGGGATGCCAGCCGGTGTCGGGGACGCGGGACGCGTCGGGGTGGGTTCCATCGCCGGGGGCATAGCGCCCCGTACGGGTTCAGGTGCTGCAGGTGCGCCGGTTCCAGGCTGATTCGGTTTCCACATATCTTTGTGTCCTTTCGTCTCTGCGGTTCGCGTTTGCGGTTCGCGCAACTTCGCGAAGTTGGCAGGGTTGGGTGTCGATGTCGTTCCTGCTCTGGTCGTCCTGACAGGTGAATGGGTCTCGCGCCCACGCGGTTCCACCGCTTCTGTGTAAACCATACTCCTCGTCGCTGGTCTTGGTGCCAGTCCCTGAGTCGTCAATAGCAAGAAATACGGTACCTCCAACGGTACCTCTGTGGAAACTGCGGTACTTTTCCTGCAGCGGTGTGCAAACCTGCCGCACTGGCTTGCATTCGGGCACCTCCGGGCGTACTCTGCCCGCCATGCAGACCCTTCGCTCCGCTCCTGTGCCTCTGCTGCTGATCCTCTGCGCCTGCACTCCCTTGCAGACGTTCGCCGCCCCTCCAAAACTGCACACCGTCACCCTCGGCCCAGCAAAAAAAGTCCCCTACACGCCGCCGGCATCCGAATCCCCATCTTCCGGCGATCCCACCTTGAAAGTCCGCCCTCTCTTCGTCGACTCCCGTCAGCGCGAGTGGACCACCGGCGACGCCCACGACGTCACCGACCGCAGCTTTACCATCCGCCGAGCGTTACGCATAAACGACCGCCTGCCCGATGAGTCAGCCGACCGCTGGGTCTGGCAGCCCGGCCCCTGGCTCCTCGTCGACCGCACCACCGGCCACATCGCCGCCCTCCATCTCCCCGACTTCGACCCCATGGTCTCCGAAGTCTCCTGGTTCCGCGACTACGCCGCCTACTGCGGTGTGGCGACGACGGCGAAGGGCGGCCTCTTCGCCGTCGTTGCCCAGATCAGCACCCGCAAACCCATCGTCCACAAACAGATCGGCCCCTGGCCCCAGCCCGATCGCTCCGCCGCCCCCTGCCAGCCCGCGACCTGGCAACGCCAGCCCATGCGCGCAACCCTCCAACTCACCGGCGGAACTCCGATGACCTTCGATGTAGTCGGCACCACGTCCCTTATCGAAGAAGGCGACAGCGAAGACCCGTAAAGTGCTTGTCCGCCACCGCGAAGCGGTACACAAGTCATGAAGTGACCGCACCGCGCGCAGCGGGCCCGTCCGGCAGGACACAGTTGGGTTCTATCATCAGCTTATGCAGTCCTTCGAAGACCTCCTAACCGCAGCCGAGATCGCCCACGGCCACCTATGCGCCGGCCAGATCCTCGGCGTCCGCATGGCCATGCTCGGCTGCGAACGTCTCGGCATCGACGATCCCCGCGGTCTCGACCGCAAGCGCCTCGTCACCTTCGTAGAGATCGATCGATGTGCCACCGACGCTATCGCTGTCGTCACCGGCTGCCGCCTCGGCAAGCGCGCCCTGAAGTTCCGCGACTGGGGCAAGATGGCCGCCACCTTCATCGACCTCAAGCCCTCCGACGGCACTGATCAGAAAGCCACCCGCATCGCCGCCCTCGAGTCCTCCAAGCAACGTGCCCGCGAACTCTACCCTGACATCACCGACAAGAACCAGCAGCAGATGCGCGCCTACCGCGAGATGGAGGTCGAAGATCTGTTTTCAGTCCAGTGGGTCCACGTTCCTCTCCACCCCCGCGAGATGCCCGGCTACAAATCGCAACGCATCGCCTGCTCGGTCTGCGGCGAAGGCATTAACTACGACCGCGAGGTCCTCGTCGAAACCGAGATCCTCTGCCAGGGCTGCGCCCATCCCGAATCCCGCTACTACCAACCCATTCCATAAACAACAAGGCTGACTGCGCACCTCCACGCAGTCAGCCCTGTGAACCTCATCAAATCCAGCCCCGAATCCGGGTGCCCCACATCTCGCTTCTGAGATGTGGGATGAATCACCACAACTGCTCGGGTGCCCCATCCATGACAGCTTTATCGTCATGGGTGGGATGTATACGGCCCGGGTGCCCCTCTCACCGTGCGGGGCTCGTTACCTCCAGCGAACAGCGCACGGTGATGGGGAACTACCGGTATCCGCGATAAAACCTGTCGTGATGGAAGCGCCGATACTCTTCCGCTCTCACCCAAGCATCGTGCCGGCGAATCGCCTCAACCCGCTCGCGCTCATAGAAGTCATGACGCGCATAGAAGCCACCGTTGCCCACATAAATCTCCTGCGCCTGAGCCTTTGCCGGAGCCGCCATCACCACCGCTCCAGCCAGAAAACCAACCGTGAGTACCTTTGCCACCATTCCTTTTACGTTTGCGATGTTCATGACATCCTCCTTGCTACACATCACTGAACACCGCTTCATCACCGCGTGTTTCGCGCAACTTTCACGCCCCCACGTGTTGCGACCGTATCCCCATTAAACAATCAAATCCCCCATCATTCCGCACAAATTCACACTCTTGAACGTCATCTTTGCGACAAGTTCGTCGTCTCGACCGAAGCCGCGCGGCACTATCGCGCGGCGCAGTGGAGAGACCCCCACATTGCATTTGGGGTCGCAAATCACCCACTCTTGTAGCATCCTAGAAACCATGCCAAACCGCAAAAGCGTCCTGCTATCCCTGGTTCTGACCTTCTTCCTCGGCCCCTTCGGCATGCTCTACAGCACGGTGCCAGGAGCACTCATCATGCTGGTCCTCTACGTAGTCCTCGGCATTGTCACCTTCGGATGGGCCATCGCCGTTCTCCACCCCATCGCGATGATCTGGGGAGCCGTAGCGGCAGACCGGGCTAACCGCTAATCAGGCAGTCGCGCTTCAACTCTTGCTCTCAGAGGCGGGACGCTCCGGCGGCGGCGGTGGATTGAATAGGGAATCAAGGAAAGCAGGAAAATCCGTATTCCCCAGATTCTCTTTCTCCCTTGATTCAAGCGCAGACCGCCACCTGAAGATGGCCTGAACCTGGCTGTCTGTGAGCAGAAGACCAAGAGAGGCTGCCTGAGCTCCTGCGGCGATGACCGATTCAATCTCATGGTCCCCAAGCAGGAACTTCCAACAAAATCGCGCCTGCCAGCGGCCCTCATCGATGTGAAACATCTCCCAGGCCGAACTGAGCTCAGCTCTATCGTTTCGCGCCGGCTTGAATCCCGGCATCGGCAAGTACGATACGTTGATCTTCACTCCCCACTCATCCACGCTATAGCTGTCGACGCGCCATAAATTGGCGTGCCTTAGCTCCAGAAGCGCACCCACAGAACCAACGCGCGCATCCCACGTCTTCAAAAACTCCTTCCACTCCATCCAGAACGCCACGGTTCGAGCTCTTCATGGGGCGTGGTCATGCACGAACGCTACGCCGCTCTCAATCGAAGATCAAGCCACATACCTCCACAAATCCCGCAACTGCACCCCTCCGCCCTTCATCCAACTTAATGTAGACTTTCCTCATCGTGATCGACACCGGCCATCCCGTACTCTGCAAGCCCGTTTGTACGGCCTCGCGCCTCACGATCCAGCGCTGTTGTTGTAGCTAGTCCCTCCGCGCATCCCTCTCAAAATTCAGAGCTGCACCACGCGACCCATCGCGTAAGTCCGTACCCACTGCCACTCCAGAAGGAACAGCTCCATGCCATCGAAAGCCCCCGCTAAGAAGCCTCTTCTCTCTCTCGACACCTGGGCCGTCATCCTCTCGCTCGCCCTCGCTCTCGTCATCAAGCTCGGTCTTGTCAAGACCATCACCTGGTAGCTCCGGAGCCTTAGGAGAAAGATCATGTCCACCTCCACTTCTCTGCCCGACCTGCGCGAGTCCTATCCGCCGCACGCCCCCCACGCCGTCCCCGAGCAGAAGACCTCGCTCCTGGGCCTCATCCCCGGCATCCTTCTCCTCTTTGTCGTCGGCTACGCCGGCAAGTTCGTCGAGCACGCCATCAACGCCTGGGCCAAGGCGGACCACATCCCCTTCCCCAACATCGAGTACGTCATGTGGGCCATCATCTTCGGCATCTTCATCGCCAACACCGTTGGCCTGCCAAAGATCTTCCGCCCCGGCGTCGCCACCTACGAGTTCTGGCTCAAGGCCGGCATCATCCTGCTCGGTGCGCGCTTCCTGCTCGGCGACATCCTCAAACTCGGCGGCATCTCCCTCGTCCTCGTCGCCATCGCGTTCACGCTGTCGTTGGCTTTCATGACCTGGCTCTGCCACGCCTTCAAACTTGGCGACAAGCTCACCACGCTCCTCGCCGTCGGCTCGTCGGTCTGCGGCGTCTCCGCCATCATCGCGACGCAGGGCTCGATCGACGCCGATGAGCAGGACACCTCTACCGCCATCGCCGCCATCCTCGCACTCGGCGCCATCAGCCTCTTCGCCTTCCCCGCCATCGGCCATGCCCTCCACATGTCCGACCACGCCTACGGCATCTGGGCCGGCCTCGCCGTCGACAACACCGCCGAAGCCACCGCCGCCGGCGCTCTCTACTCCGACACCGCCGGCAAATTCGCCGTCCTGGCCAAGACCTGCCGCAACGCGCTGATCGGCTTCGTCGTCCTCGGCTACGCCATCGCATGGGCGCGCAAGGGTCTCGCCTCTGCCGCGAACCAGGCGCAGCTCCAGAACAAGGCCGCCTTCCTCTGGGCCAAGTTCCCCAAGTTCGTCCTCGGCTTCATCCTGATCTCGCTGCTCGCCACCCTCGGTACGCTCGACCCCAAACTCTACCCCCACCTCGCCGCTTACGCCTCGTTCGGCTTCAACAAAGCGCAGCTCCTCGCTCTAGGCAACCTCTCCCGCTGGGCCTTCCTGCTCACCTTTGCCGGCGTAGGCCTCCGCACCAACCTCCGCGACCTCTTCAAGCAAGGTGCAAGGCCGTTCCTCGTCGGAGCACTCGGCGAGGTCGCCATCGCTGCCATCACCCTGGCCTTGGTCTTAGGAGCAGACCACCTCTACCACCTCTGATAAAAATCAGAGCTCGGAGTAGCAGCGGGCTTTAGCCCGCGGGCCAGATTGCTGGGGAGCGGGGCTTCAGCCTCGGCAGGTGCCCCATATCTGGCGGCTTCATCGCAGATGTGGGAGTTCCGCCGCAAAGCCCTACCCTATCATCTCGCCCGAAGCCGCACAGCAGTTTCGGGCTTCCTGGTGGAGAGTTCTTCCCACCCCGGAACCACCCCTCCCAATCCCCACACAAAAGCAAATCCCCACACCCTACTTCCGTGTAGGATTGCCCATATCCATGACACTCTTGAAACCTATCGTTCTCAGCATCTTCCTGCTCGCCAGCTGCAATAAACAGCGCACCTTCAGCGTCACGCTGCCGCACGCCTATGCAGGAACCGTCAGCCTGAATTGTGTCTCGTCAGCCGACGCGGACACGCAGGCCCAGGTGGGCGACCAGGGTGAGGGAGACGTAGCCTGCCCCACACACAGCTCCGATCTCCGCGTCTATCGCGATGGAAAAGAGGTTCCTGCAGAAGCGCTCAAGTGGATTACGACGGGAGACGGGATCGTCTCCGGAGTGCAGTTTACGGTCCGATAAACGACCCGGAGCTAAAATCCTGTCAAGTCCCAATATCGCCTAATCGCAACAATCCAAAAGAGATATTCCTTGCCCAAAGGATGCTGCCAGCCTGCTATGCTTAAATCAAGGTGAAAGAAAACCCCGGCAAATCGCCGGGGTTTTCTACTTTCTCTTCAGGGAGCCGCCGCTAACTCCTTTATCTGCACGACTTTGAGGGTTAACCCGTTTGTTTCGATGACATTAGCCCGCAAAATTTTTGCAAGCTGAACAAAATAAGGAGCTTAGCGAAAAGTACCCCGTTTTTTTCCCGTCCAGATTTCCACAGCCTTCCACAGGTTGCACGATCCGGAATCAGTCCTCCGTTCCCGGCCCCTTATGCCCGGCCAGCTTCTCCGGCATATCCGCCAGCACATACGTCATCACCGCCAGCGACGCGATATTCTTCCGAAACTCCACCGGATCGACCTTGTCCAGCGTGTCCGCCTCGGTGTGGTGCCAGTCGAAGTAGTGTGCCGCCGTCGTCAGCTCGCCCAGCCCCGGAACTCCCGCCATCATCAGCGGCTCGATGTCCGACCCGCCGCCGCCCGGCCGAATCGTATCCGCCTCCACCGGCTTCAGCAGGGTCCCAATGTCCTTCAGCAGCTCCAGCGAGTGCATCTCCGCCTCGCTCAACTCCGGCCCCGTCTGCGGAGCATTCGGCGTAGCCCGTCTCCTCCCCGGCGAACCGTAACCGAAGCCCACCGGCTTCTCCGCTCCGCCATCCATCTCAATCGCAGCCACATGCGTCCCCGTCTTGCCGCTCAGAGCCTTCGCATACGCCTCGCCGCCGCGGTCGCCATTCTCCTCATTCACCCAGAAGACAATGCGGATCGTCCGCTTCGGCCTCAGGCCGGACTTCTTGATCAGGTTTACAGCCTCGAGCGTCGCCATGATCCCCGAGCCATCGTCCTGCGCCCCCTGGCCCACGTCCCACGAGTCGATGTGCCCGCCCAGAGCCACAATCTCCTCCGGCTTCTCCGACCCGACAATCTCCCCGAAGACATTTGCCGCTTCCTGATCCGGCTCCATGTGCGCTTCCATGTCGAGGTGCACCTTCACCGGCACACCCTCCGTCGAAAGCCGAGCCAGCATCATGGCATCTTCAAGCGAGATCGCCGCCGCCGGAATCTTCGCTACCTTCTCGTCATACACAAGCGTACCGGTGTGCGGAGTCTGCATCGCCAGTGGTGTAATCGACCGCACCAGCATAGCGACCGCCCCCAGCTTCGCCGCCTCGGAAGCTCCAGCCACGCGATACATCACCGTCCGTCCATATCCCTCATACGGCGCGTTATAGACGACGATCTTCCCTTTCACTCCTGCCTCTCCCAGCTTCTTCAGCTCGTCGAAGTTCGATACCACCACGACCTCCGCCGTAATCCCTCCCGGCACCGTCCCCACGCTCATCCCCAGCCCTAGCATGTGCAGCGGCTTGGTCACCGGCGAGATGATCGCGCCCGACTCCTTCCCGCGCACCCACTTCGGAACCATCACCTTCTGCGTCGTCACATTCTCGAGACCCTCTTTCTTCATCAGGTCCGCGCTCCACGCAATCGCCCGCAGCAGCGGTTCGCTGCCACTGATCCGCTTGCCGATGTGGTCGCAAAGATACGTCAGGTTCGCATACCCCTCCGTGTCCGCCAGCGAAGCGGCGATCAGCTTGTCCGCTGCCGGCTTATAAGTCTCCGAGAGCGGCTTCTGAGCCACCGCAATGCCAAACGACGAAACTGCAAGCAGCGCAACGGACGAACGACGCAAAAGATGCATATTCAGAGCAGGCCTCCAAAAACCTGAGAAGGGAATTGTGAATGTTCTGTTGAGAGTCTATTGCTTTTGAGCGGTTCTGGGTTCTACCGGCACGCAGAGAATACAACTGTCATCTGCGCTAAACCCTCCTCCCCCTAAACTTTGTCATCCTTCGCGGTGTTCGATCACAGTCTCATCGTGATCGAACACCGCGGAGGATCTGCTTTTCCGGCTCCTTCACCCAGTGCTTCCACTCTTTGCCCTTTACTCCACGCCGCCCAACGCGCTAGCCTGCCGCCATGCCGCGCGAGCATCAATACTTTGTCTACATCCTTGCCAGCCGATCGCGTACGCTTTACGTCGGCGTCACTAACAATCTCATCCTCCGCATCCTTCAGCACCGCGAGGCTAAAGCCGATGCCTTTACCGCCAGGTATAGGGTCAACCGTCTCGTCTACTTCGAGAGATTCGGCTATATCGACAAGGCAATCGCAAGAGAAAACTATCTGAAGCACTTCACGCGCGAGGAAAAGCTCGCCCTCATTCAGGCCTCCAATCCGACATGGGAGGATCTCTCCGCAGACCTATCTCCGAACCATTCCGCACAGGGCGCAAAAGCAGATCCTCCGCTTCACGAAGGATGACAAGGGAAGGGGGGTTGCGGGGGCATGCCAAGCAAGCAGATGGCCGGCGAATCAAAACCCTTTCGGCCGACAAACTCCATTTCCAAGTACATTCATCTACACCAGACCCGGGAGCCAACGCTTTGATCCAAACCCGCCGCAACCTGTTAAAGTCCGGAGCCGCCGCGACCGCCGCCTCTCTTCTCCCGCTCGCCGCTGTCGCCGAAGACAAACCCACCCGCCACAACCGAATCCATCAATCCGTAAGCCGCTGGTGCTACCAGAAGATTCCGTTGGACACCCTCTGCACCGCCGCCGCGCAAATGGGCCTCAAGGGCATCGACCTCCTCAACCTCGACGAGTGGGAGGTACCCAAACGCTACGGACTCCTCTGCACCATGGGCTACGCCGGTGGGGGAGAGATCAACAACGCCCTGAACCGCGTGGAGAACCACGCCGCCATCGAAGCCGCCTTCCGCAAGAACATCCCGCTGGCCGCAAAGGCAGGCGTTCCCAACGTCATCACCTTCTCCGGTCTGCGCAATGGCTTGTCAGACGAAGAAGGAGCCCGCAACACCATCGTCGGCCTCAAGCGCCTCAAGCCCATCGCCGAAGACAACGGCGTCACCATCAACATGGAGCTGCTCAACAGCAAGCGCGACCACCACGACTACATGTGCGACCACACCGCCTGGGGCGTCCGAGTCTGCGAAGAGGTCAATTCGCCGCGCATCAAGCTGCTCTACGACATCTACCACATGCAGATCATGGAGGGTGACCTCATCGCCACCATCCGCGCGAACCATCAATGGCTGGGCCACTTCCACACCGGCGGGGTCCCCGGCCGCCACGAACTCGACGACACCCAGGAAGTCCAGTGGCCCGCCGTCATGCGAGCCATCGCCGACACCGGCTTCACCGGCTACGTAGCCCACGAGTTCGTCCCCACCCGCGACCCACTCACCTCGCTCCGGCAGGCTGTCGACCTCTGTGACATCTAGGCCCTTGGCGGCCCCGCAAAGCGGTACACAAGTCACGAAGTGACCGCCCCGTGCGCAGCGGGCCCGTGCGGCAGGACGCACAGGGGAAATGTTCGCGCAGGGTAAGTCAAACGATGCCTTTTCCGAACAATCTATGAAGTCTTTGCCCTCGCTGGCGTCAACGGCGCCGCTTTAAGGACGACCCCGCCCTCCTGAATGGTGTACGAGAGGTTGATTTTGAGGTCATGGAGCACGTCGATGTGACCGCTGAGCCAGCGAATCTCGACAGTGTCGACCTTCTTTGCCTGGTCAAGCCCGAAGTGCAGCCGCAGATCGTTCTGCGAGAAGTAGCTGCCACCGCTGCGAAGCTCTTCGGTCTGTTGCAGGGGCTTCGGCGAGGCCGGATTCGTCATCGTCGTGACGATAACCCGGCTGCCGATTCCGGAGCGATTCGACTTTGTGCCGACGAGCTTGATCTTGATCCAGTTGCGGTTGAGGGTTGAATCGCAGCGCAGCAACTGCGGCACAGAGTTGATGCAGTTGACGACAACATCGATGTCGCCATCGTTGTCGATGTCGCCGAAGGCGCAGCCGCGGGCGGGCACATTGGCGAGAATACCGGGTCCGCCCTGGTTGGTTACGTCCTCGAAGCGTCCGTTCTGCAGGTTGCGGTAGAGATACTTGTGCTCTGCATACTTCAAGTCCGCCTTCGACTTGTCGACCTCGGGGTAGACGTGGCCGTTCGACATCAGGATGTCGGGCCAGCCATCGTTGTTCATGTCGAAGAAGCCAACGCCCCAGCCAAGAAGCCGGGTGTTTTCTCCCAGGCCGCCAGGGTAGGTGCGGTCTTCGAAGACGGCCTCCCCGTTGTTCGTGTAGAGCGAGTCGGTATCGCCGGCGAAGTTGGTCTTGACGACGTCCATGTTGCCGTCGCGGTTGTAGTCGCCGATGGAGACGCCCATGCCAGCCTGCGGTTTGGCCTCGGCGGAGAGCGCTGCGCCGGCCTCGATAGCGATGTCGCGGAAGGTGCCGTCGTGCTGGTTCTGGTAGAGCGTGGCGGGCGCGGAGTCGTTGGCGACGTAGATGTCGGGCCAGCCATCGTTGTCGAGGTCGGACGCGGCGACACTGAGGCCGTAGGTGCCGACGGCCGTCCACATGCCCGACTTCTCGCTGACATCGCTAAAGGTTCCATCGCCATTGTTGTGATACAGAATGTTACGGCCACCCGCAAGGCCCGGCGGCCCGCAGGCGACGAGGATTCCCTTGTAGGTGCAAGGGCCGTCTTCAGGAAGCGGTGCCGTCTTCAGGTCGAAGTCGACGTAGTTGGCAACGAAGAGATCGAGGTGCCCATCCCTGTCGTAGTCGACGAAGGTGCAGCCGGTGTTCCAGCGGATCTTCGGGCCAGGCTGCTTCAGCCCAGCTTGCTCCGTTACATCGGTGAACGTCCCATTGCCGTTGTTGCGGTAGAGAACATTCTGGCCGTAGTAGGTGACGAAGAGATCGTCGTTGCCATCGTTGTTGTAGTCGCCTACGCAGCAGGCCTGGCCCCAGCCGGTCTTGTGTTCGAGGCCCGAGCCCTTGGTGACGTCGGTGAAGGTACCGTCGCGGTTGTTTTTGAAGAGGTGGCAGCGAGGTTCCGAACCCGCGGGAAAACCTTCGAGCCTCCAGCCGTTGACGAAGAAGAGGTCCTGCCAGCCATCGTTGTCGTAGTCGTAGAAGGCGAGGCCGCAGCCGGTGGTCTCGAGCAGATACTTGTTTGTGAGCTTGCCGCCGTAGATCGTCTCGAGCGTCAGTCCAGCCTGGGCCGCGACATCGGTGAAGGTAACGCCGAGCGGTGTGCCTTCGATGGGCGACTTCGGGCCGGGCGGTGGTGGCGCGGGCTTGGCTTCGTAGCTGCGCTCCTGCGGGCCGATCTTGCCCGGAACTGGCACTGGACTCTGCTGTTGTGCGGGTGCGGCCAGGGCCAGGATGTCCGCGAATGGAAGCACAAGGGCGGTGCGGCTCAAGGAGCGAATGAACCTGCGACGGTTTAGTTTGGGGCTCAGGCGGTGAATCAAGGCTTTATGTACTCCGGTTTCGATCTCATGCTCAACGGGTCGATGAAGACAACTTTGCGGCCTGCGCCTTCTGGCGTTCGGCTGCGGCCTCGATCTTCTTTCCCTGTGCATCGTAAACCTTCGCCAACCCGATGTGCGCTTCGACGTAGTTGGCGTCGTAGCTGAGCGCGTCGTTGAACTGGATAGTCGCGCCCGCAAGGTCGCCGCTCTTCAACTGCGACTCACCCGCGTGCGTGGCGACCTCCGCGCGCTGGCGATTCATGTTCTGCTTCATCAGGACAGCGGCCTGCTTGCGCTGCTCCGTGGCCTCCGCGGGACGGTTCTGCTTTACCAGCACACCGGCGAGGGTCAGATGCGGATCGGGCTGTTGTGGAAGTTGCTTGATGGCTTCTTCGAGTGCTGCTGTCGCTTCAGGAAGTTTGTCCAACTTGCTGTAGACACTGCCGAGGGTCGCCCAGCCATCGCCGTTCTGCGGATGCAGCGAGAGGGCTGTCTTCAACTCTCTCGCTGCATCTTCGTAGCGGCCGGTCTGCATGTAGAGAACGCCCAGGAGATAAGGCGATTCGGCCTGTTGCGGATCGAGACGTTCGGCGGCTTCAAGCTCTGGGATGGCGTTCGCGGCGTCGTCCTGCATCTTGTAGGCAAAGCCGAGGTCGTAGTGAAGTTGCGGAAGGTCAGGTGCCAGAGCGAGTGCGGCGCGGAGTTCGACGATGGCGTCGGCGAACTGGTTCAACTGCACAAGGGCAGCCGCGAGGTCCTGATGCGCGACGACATTGCTGGGCGCGAGAGCGACGGCCCGCTGTAATACGGGAAGCGCCTGTGCCGTCTGCTGCGTCTGGCTGAGCGCCATGCCGAGATTAATCATCGCCTCCGCGTTGTTGGGCTGCTTCGTCAGAACAGTGCGGAGCAGAGGAATCGACTCAGAGATCTTGCCGGTGCGCTGCAGCGCGAGGGCGAGAGCGTAGGTGGTGTCCATCAGGATCGGATCGGCAGAAGCGTTGTGCCGCGCAAGGATTGCCTGGAATACGCTGGTTGCCTGTGCGTCGTCTCCCGATGATGCGAGGGCCTTGCCGTACTCGAACGCGATGGCGCTATTTTGCGGCGCGAGCTTGGCTGCGCGGCCGAGTTCGTGCAGAGCTTCCGGAGCGCCTTGCGCCTGCATGGCGAGGCCTAAATGCAAGTGCGCGGTTGCGAGCGTGGGAGCGAGCTTTGTGGCCGCCGCGAAGTGTGACTGCGCCTCGGGCCATTGTTGCTGCCGCGCGTAGATGGAGCCGAGATCGTCCTCAAACGTGGCGTTGCGTGGGTCACCTGCAATCGCCGCCTTCATCTCTGCGGCTGCTCCTTCGAGGTGGCCGGTAGCCGCGAGGGCCCGCGCGTAGTTGGCGAGCACCGCCGAAGGAAGGGACTTGTGCTGCGCCTTTGCTGCGGCGTCGAGAGCGGAGTACGTGGCAATCGCCTTGTCGAGGTCTCCGGCGCGCTGATAGGTGAGTGCGCGGTTGGCCTGGGCAGCAGTGTCCGAAGTTTGAAAGGCGGCAGCGTCTTGGAGAGAGAGGCATAGCAGCGCCGGCAGAAGCAGCCGCCACGGGCGGAGTTCGGACGCGGTCGACGGCACTTTGCGCGCCATCTTCAGTCGTGATCTCCGGGAGAGCTCTGGATCGCTTCGGCGGTCTTATACTCGCGCGTGGCATCGTCCTTGCGTCCAGCGGCGCGGTAGGCCTGGCCAAGCAGCAGGTGGGTCAGGTGGTTGCCGGGGTCCATCTTCTCCGCGCGGACGAGATAGTTCAGCGCCGTGGCTGCATCTTCGCGCTTCAACAGCACCTGGCCAAGGAGGATGTAGGGACCGGTCGCATTGGGTTCCAGCAGCACCGCGCAATCAAGCGCCTGCTGCGCCTCTTCGAGCCGGGAGGCGTGCATGTAGGAGTCGCCAAGACGCTCGTAGACTTCGCCATCCATGGGGTTGATCTTACGCTCAGCTTCGAACTGCGTGATGGCCTCGTTCTGCTCCGACTTCGCGAGCGCGATTTGACCGAGCAGGAAGTGGGCAAGCGGAAGGCGCGGATCAAGCACCAGCGCCTTTTGTGCCATCTGCGCGGCTTCAACAGGGTAATTGCGGCGGAGAAGCATGCGGGCCAGGAAGAGGTAAGCACCGGCGGAGTTCGCCGTAAGCTTGTACTGCTTGGCAAAGATACGGCGGGCATCGTCGTAGCGGCGGACATCCATGTAACAAAGAGCAAGGACGTAGGTGCTGTCGGAGTTGGCCGCGCCTATGGCGCTGTTTGAGCGTTCGAGGAAAGGAATCGCTTCGGCACCCTTACCCATGCGGTAAAGGGTAGTGCCGCGCATCTGGACAGCCTGCAGATCGTCGGGATCTTGCGCGATGGCGCGCTCAAAGGCAGCGTCGGCAGCGGCGAACTCATTGCGCTGGTAGTGGATCGTGCCAAGCAGTCGCTCGGTCCCGGCCGGTTCTGGATGCTGCTGGGCGAGTGCATTCAGTTGCGCCTCCGCCTCTTTCAACTGCCCGCGCGAGAGCATCTGCTGCACTGCGGGTAGCTGCTGCGGGGCGGGTGACTTTGCGGCAGCAGGAGTTGCGGTCTTCGGAGTCTGCTGGGCGATAGCTGTGGGCAGGAGAGCGAGCGTGATGAGATTCATACATCCCACCCATCGCAAGAAGAAAAGGCGCGATGGATGGGGCACCCGGGTGTCTGCGGTAAGGCGAGGCTGGTTTCCCTTTGAAATCATCACTAGAACATCGACCCCGCTACCTGTTCGGCGATGTTCTCGGAGTCGTCGCTGATGGGGTTTCTCGTCTTGGTTGGGCTGGTTGGGGGACTGCTGATCCAATCCGCCTTGATGGTAATGACGAAGGCGCGCTCCCGGACACGGCCGACGATCACTTCTTCGCCTTTGTTCAGGCATTGCACTGCCAGGTTGCCGATGCCCTTCAGGGAGACGGCCTTGGCCCCGCATTGCGCGAGATAGCCGGGAAACTCCTTCGAGATATCGGGCATGGTGTGGACCGCGATGCGGAGCATGTTGCCCGGCCGGGTGAACTGGCAGGTGGCGTCGCCATCAGCCGTGAATCCGGTCACAGCCATCTGCACCTCGCCGCCCAGAAATCCGCCAGCGGTCGCCGCGTTCATCCAGGGGCACTGCGTCTGGCCGAAGCATGGGGCTGAGCTGGCGAAGAGAATCGTCACCGCCATCAGAATCCCGCGAAGATGCTTCATGGAGTGCCTCCTGGCGTTGCCTTTGCGGCCGGAGGATCGGCTACAGCGTTTTCGGTATGCGGCATGTTGGTATGCACATGCCACGGAACGCTCTCGATAGAGATCTCCGGGTGCTTTCGCAGGAAGTCGAGCGAGTAGGTCGGCGCGCCGGGATCGATCTTCTTGGTGACGAACATCGCCGACTGCTCCTTGGCCTTGTCCTTCATGCCCATGCGGCGATAGAGCAGCGCAAGGTTGTAGTGGGCGGCAAGGTCGTCAGGATCGATGGCCTGAAGCGCTTCGAACTGCTCCATCGCCTCCTGCGGCTTCCGCTGCTGGTAGTACGAGATGCCGAGCTCGCGGCGTGCATCCCGCGACTGCGGAAACTGCGCGATGACCTTTTGGAGGTCGGCAACTTCCGCGTCGGAGTGACCCGCGCGGCGCTCGACCAGGGCAAGATAGTAGAGTGCTCGAGCGTTGTTCGGTGCTAGCTCCAACGCTTTTTCGAGGCCGCCGCGCGCCGACTCGTACTTCTCCCACTCGATGTTGGTCAGGCCGATGTTGGTGTAGCCGTCGGCGTAGTCCGGGCGAAGCTTGACGACGTGCGAGAAGGCGTCGATGGCCTCGCTGTACTGGAGCTGGTCGAGGTAAGCGATGCCGAGGTTGTTCCAGCGCATCCAGTCGGCGTTGTCGTTGGGCTCAGGCTTCGTGACGGGATTCTCGCCGATGTTCAACGTCCGTGTGCGCGATGCGATCTCGACGATGGGATAAGCCGGGTGGTCCTCGCCGAAGATGTTGTTGAGGTAGCTCTGACGGAGATGGCGGTAGTTGACCTTCGCCGTGATCGAGATGGCCCCCTTCGCGTTTGCGGGAATCTGGAACTCGTAGCGGATCAGCGTCGATCGGCCAGCCTGGATCGAGTTGTCGTAGGCGACCGAGTGGATCGTCCAGACCTTGTGGTTGTCGACGAATCCGCCCGTGGTATCGACGGGACGGTTGGTGAAGCTGTGTGCGCGCTCATCGAGCTTGCCGTCGGCCTTGATGAAGCCGCTGTGGTAGATCTCCTTGCCTGTGGAGTCCGTGGCGGAGAACTCGACCCAGCCTTCGTAGAGGTCGCGGACCTCGGGGATGAGGGAGTGACCGATGTTCTTGTTCTGGATGACGGTCATCACCTGGATCGTCTCGCCGGGCTTCAGATCGAAGGTGGTCGATCCGAGAGGAGCGATCATACGATCGTCGTTCGCCTTCTTGATCGCGAACAGATCAACGTTCAGGTAGTTTCCGCTCTTGAGAAACTCGATCGTCTTGTTCAACTGCTCGTCGAAGCCGTAGTAGAAGGGAACAGCGGTATTTCCAGCGAGCCAGCGGTGCGAGGCGAACTGCCCGTTCTTCGCACCGGGATCGGGCAGCACTGCCGCAGCGCGCTTCATATGGCATCCCTGGCAACTCGTGAAGTCCGCCTTGTAGAAGGTGAGTGGGTTGCGCTGCGAGAACTTGGAGTTCTGCCACTCGTCGTAAGCCGTGAAAGCGCGGATGAACTTGTAACCGTTGAGCGGGTTGGGCAGGTTGGCCTTGTGGCACGCGGAGCAGAACTCCGGCGTGCGGTAGAGCGGCTGCATCACCGCCTTCGAGTGCCGGTCGAGATGGGCGAGGATCTCGGCATCGGGCACGAGGCCGGGAATGCGAGTCCCGTTCTCATCGACCATGACGGACGGGACGCCCATCACGTACCCACCGTTGCCGTTGGTCGATTGCACCTGCTGCACGGAGTGGCAGGTCATGCAGGTAAGGCCGTCCTGGTCGAAGCCGCGGTCGACGACCGAAGCCTGGGTGAGTCCGCCGCCAAGGACGGCGACCGGGTTGTGGCAGCTATCGCAATGCCGCGCAAACTCGATGCCCTTGGTGCGCATCAGGATGTTGACGCTGGTGCGATAAAAAGGCGTGCGGAAGGAGTTCGAGTGCAGCGACTGACGCCACTGGTGGTACGCCTCTTTGTGACACTTGCCGCAGTAGTCGGCAGTGGGGAAGGTGTCGGGCTGGAGGAAGGTGTTGCCCTCGACCGCGCCGTTACCGGGCAGCGAGATGTTGCCGGGACCAAAGGCGAAGTTGTAGCTCTTAGAGACGTGATCGGCGTATTGCTTGCGAGCGATCTCCTGGTCGGTCAACTTCTGCTGCGCTGTGCTCGCGTCGGAGGAGGCGTGGATCTTTGGCTTGGGCAGGAACGCCATGACGCTGGCGACTGAGAAGGTCGCGACAAGAAGGCTATAGCCAATGCGGAAGGCGATTGAGCTCCGTGCGTGGCTCAGGGTTCGCTGCGTATTCGAGCCAATTCTCTGGAGTCGCTGCTGCATCTTCTTCTCAGTTCTTTCGCCCGGTCTTGCTCTCACTCGGGCCGGCGGCAGATTGCCGGGGCGACACGAATTTTACTCACTTCAATGGATGGTTGTCTGCTACTTTACGGGCTCCTTCAGAAGCTCCGGATTCTGAAGTTTTGTAGGCGCTAACCCCTTTGCCTTCTTCAAGGGTGAAGAAGCGATCGACTGCGGGCAGGCTCAGCTTCTCGATGGCTCCGCTGGGCCAGTGAACTTCGACGGAATCCACCGCGGTCGCGTCGCCAATGCCGAAGTGCGGTCGCTGATCGTTCGAAGACTCGTAGCTGCCTCCGCTCAGGACATCGGCGCGCTGCCGCTGGCCGCCCGCGGTCAGATAGACGGTTGCCCCTACCGCGTCGCGCGGACTCTTCGGCCCTCCGATAAGCTTCAAACCGACCCAATGGTGGTGGTCCGGGCTCACGTCCCGCATCAGCGAGGGAGTCTGGTCCATGTTGTTGATCACCACGTCTGTCTTCCCGTCGTTGAAGAGGTCGCCAAAGGCCGCCCCGCGACCTGGGATCACCTCCGCCAGTCCCGTTCCGATGACCGGAGGAATCAGATCGAACTTCGCCCCATGATTGATGTTGTGGAAGAGCAGTGGGCGCTGCGCATAGGACGTCCCCCAGTCGTGGTCGTCGACCTGCGGGTAGACGTGGCCGTTGACCAGGAAGATGTCCTTCCAGCCATCGTTGTCGTAGTCGATGAACTCGGTCGCCCAGGTGAGGAAGGGATACGTCGCCGCCGCGATGCCCAGCTCCGGGCTGATCTCGGTAAAGCCCATGTCTCCGCCATTCTTGAAGAGCGGCTTGTAGTCATCCGAGAAAGTGCCAGTGTAGAGATCGACCATGCCGTTGTTGAGATAGTCGCCGATGGCCAGACCCATGCCCGCCTGATCGCGACCCTGCTGATTCAGAGCGAAGCCAGAGTAGTAGCTGGTGTCCTCGAAGGTTCCGTCGCCCTTGTTGATGTAGAGATAGTTCGGTGAGGAGTCGTCGGTGACGACAAGGTCCACCTTGCCATCGTTGTTAATGTCGACGAAGGTCCCTGTGAATCCGTAGAAGCGGGCCTTGTCCGATACGCCGGCCTTCTCGCTCACATCCGTGAAGGTTCCGTCACCGTTGTTGTGGAAGAGGTGGTCGGGCTCTCCGAGCAGACCGCGCGGCCCGCACATGATCTTCGCGCCACGGAAGTTGCAGTAGGTATAACTTGTCGCGGTCGAGCCGGAATCGGGGAGATGGTCCAGATCAAAGTGGATATATCCCGGCACGAAGAGGTCGAGGAGACCGTCGCCGTCGTAGTCTCCGAAGGTCGCGCCGGTCGACCAGTTGCCCAGCGTCACACCCGCCTTCTCGGCCACATCGGTGAAGGTTCCGTCATGGTTGTTGTGATACAGCCGGTTCTTCCCGAAGTTGGTCACGTACAGGTCCGGCCAGCCGTCGTTGTCGTAATCGCCGACCGCCACGCCGAAGCCCCATCGCCCGTTGGCGACGCCAGCCTTCTCCGCGACGTCGGTAAACGTGCCGTCGTGGTTGTTGTGGAAGAGCGCGGCGTGGGGAGCTTCGGCCGTGCCCTTCATCGCGTCGAAGGTCGAGCCGTTCACGATGTAGATGTCAAGCCAGCCGTCGTTGTCGTAGTCCAGCAGCGCCACGCCGGAGCCAGTCGCCTCCAGGATGTACTTCTTCTCGCGCGTCCCCATCGTGTGGTGCCAGGCCGTCAGCCCGGCCTCCTTGGCGATGTCCTTGAAGAGGACCGGCCCATCTTTGACGAAGCCGCCAGCCGTGATGGGCCGCATCTCCGAGTCCTTGACCGGAGCGAAGACACCCGCCGTCGCCGAGCCTCCCTGTGGTGTACTGGTTCCGGCCTTCTCAACTGTCTGCGTAAAGACAGCGTTGAATGGCAAGAGTAGCGGCAGCAGAGCTCCGAGCCTGATCGTTCGATTGCGTAACCCAGCATTCATACATTTGTCCCGAGATAAACCTACGCGCTGACACGTTGTTGAGGATCGTCCTTTAGGTGGAAATGCACATCAGTTCGACGTGGAGAGCGGCATCGCCTGTCTTGAACTCCAGACTTCTTACGGAGTGCGTAGTCGTCGATGTGCGTCTGACCATCTCCCGGTGAATGCCTGCAATCATCAGACCGATGGACTCCACGGATCGTGGAGATCGAAAACCGTAGTCGAGAGGCAGCAAGCAGACGAATATCTGCAGGGAACTCGGCTAGAAAGCGGCCTTCCGCTACAGCACATCTTTGATTGGGCGGGGAAGAGGGGAAGTGATTGATTTGATGGTCGGGGCGGAGAGATTCGAACTCCCGACCCTCTGCTCCCAAAGCAGATGCGCTACCAGGCTGCGCTACGCCCCGACTCTCTCTAGAATACCGCATTTCCGGCCACTCTCAGCCCTTTGTTTCGCCGCTGAAAGCGGCTGCAACCCTAGCGACGCATTCCAGCCAGCACCATCATGCTGATCAGCTTGGCCATCAGGAACACCGGAATCATCGTCAGCGCCAGCATGAAGACACCGATTGCGGCGAAGAACAGCCAGTCGCGGGTGGTGTCGCGTGGAACCAGTTGCAGGCTTCCCGAAAGCAGGGCATAGTTCCGCCGGTTGGCCTTGAAGGCAATGTCGAACACGTCGCCGACGAAGGGAATCATCCCGACCACGACTTCGATGGCGACGTTCGCCACCATCCGGGCGATGGTGACGTTCGGCACCCCGTTAAGCCACGCCGCCAGCACAATGACGCAGGAGACTACCCCGCCAAGGATGTCGCCCACGCCCGGGATCAGGCCAATGATTCCAGCGACCCCGAAGCGAACCGACGTCCCCGGAATCCTGAACCAGTCATCGAGCAGGTGAGCCAGCAGATCAATGTGCTGATTCAGTCGACTTGATGAAGGCGGCAAGATCGTCGTGGAACTGGTGGAGGACGTTGTCATTGACGTAGATCATATGCCCCGCCTGGTAGTAGTGGTAGCTGATATTGGCCTGCAGCTTCGCCGGGATGGGCAGGTGGTGCATCTCGTACTTGCCTTCGAAGTAGGGCGTGGCGAGATCGTAGTAGCCGCCCGCCAGGAAGACCTTCGTCTTCGGGTTGGACTTCATCGTGTAGGCGAGGTCGGGCATGACGTTCGTTCCGCCCTCACCCTGGCCGACCGGAGGCCCACCGGGCGCCTGGTGGCGGAGGTCCCATTGGAAGTCGGAGTCCGTGTACGCACCCGGCTTGTACGTCCAGTCCTTGCCGAACTTCAGGTCGTTCCGCATATAGGCGTTGATGGCCGTCGTGTAAGCGGAGCTGATGGCGTTGCTCTGGGGGTCGTAGTCGGCGTTTTCGCTCAGCGGGTCGATGTCCGGGCCTTTGTAGCGCGAGTCGAGCCGGCCGGTCGTGGTGTCCTGGTCGGTCTGGAGCTCCTTCGAGAACTGGCCGCCCGACACGCGAAGATTTGCCTTCAGCAGGTACGCCACGGGCAGACCGGTGTAGCCGTGCAGCTTTTCCGCGATCGCCTGCTTTTGCGCGTCGGTGAGATCGGAGCCTTGCAGCAGTGCGGTCATGTACTCGCCAAGCGCGAACTTCTCGACTTCAGCCAGGAAGGGCTCGAGCGCCGCCGGCTGCGTGGGCAGCTTGTGGTGGTAGTACGCTGTGGCGGCGAAGGTGGGCAGGCCGAGCGCATAAGCCTGGTCGACACCGGGGTTGTACACGGGGCCGTCGATGGAGTTATCGAAGCTCAGGATGGCGGAGAGCAGAACGATGCCGTTCAAGTCGACGTTCTGCAGGTCGGCGCTCAGCACGGCCGAGCGCGGAGTTCCATAGCTCTCGCCAAAGAGATACTTGGGCGAGTTCCAGCGATCGTACTTCGTCAGGAAGCGGCGGATAAAGCGCTCGAAGGCGTGCGCGTCGGGATCGGTACCCCAGAACGCCTTCTCCTTGTCCTTGCCGAAGATGCGGCTGAAGCCCGTGCCGGGAGCGTCGATAAAGACCAGGTCGCTGACGTCGAGCAAAGTGTAGGTATTATTGACGATCTTGTAGGGCGCGGCGGCGTCATGCTCGGTGTCGGTGGTGAGGACGCGGCGCGGGCCGAAGGAGCCCATGTGCAGCCACATCGTCGCCGAGCCCGGCCCACCGTTGTAGAGAAAAGTGACCGGGCGGTTCTCCGCTGCGGCAACCTTCTTGAAGTACGCCGTGTAGAAGATGCGTGCCGTGGCGGGTGAGTCTCCGGGCTTGTCCTTGTCGGGTGCCTTCTCGCCTGAGTCGGGCAGCAGCTTGCCGTCGAGGCCGAGCATCGCGTCCTGTTGATCCGTCGCGCCAACAGTCAAAGTTCCAGCAACAGCGCGGTAGCTCACCGTTCCACCGGCGGCAAGCGTCACCGAGCCTTCCGTGACCGAGTCCTGAACCAAGGCCGAGTCTTTGTCAGCGGGAGTTCCCGAGACCACAACCTTCTCATCCTTCTTGTCGTCCTTGCCGGACTTCTTGTCTTCGGCGGACGCCATCAGGACGGTGCTCGTAAGAACTGCGGCTGCGACCAGACTGCCGACGGAACGGGACCACTTGCTCATCGTTGACTCTCTCCTGGAACCTCTCCCGGGCGCTACTGGCTTGTGGGCCAGGGCTGGGGTTGAAGTCTGAAGAGTAACAAATCCGGCGGAAAGAGTTGTCTTAGGGCTGTTTGCGAGGGGTCTGCCCGGCGCGATGGCAGGCTATTGCAGCAGAGCCTGCGGGGCTGAACCAGGGCTCCAGGCGTAGCTGTTGCCGCCGCTGCGCTTGGAGTCGTAAAGCGCGAGGTCGGCAGTCTTGTAGAGCTTGTCCTGGGTCTTCCCGTCGGCGGGATAGAGCGCGACTCCAATGCTGGGCGAGGTCCTGAGTTCGGCACCGCGGAAGAGGATGGGCTCGGCGAAGCTCTCGATGATCTTCTGGCAGACCATCTCGGTGGCCTCGGCATCGGGCGACTGGCCGAGGATAAGCCCGTATTCGTCGCCTCCCAGCCGCGCGAGGCAGTCGGACTCGCGAACAACGGAACTCATGCGGACGGCCATCTCCTTCAGCACGGCGTCGCCGGCGTCGTGGCCGTACGTGTCGTTGATGCTCTTGAAGTCGTCGAAGTCCATCAGCAGCAGGGCGAACGTTCCCTGCTGGCGGCGTTTCAGCGCGAGCAGACGGCGGAAGTGTTCGGTGAACATGCGCCGGTTGGGCAGGCCGGTAAGGCTGTCGGTGTAAGCCATGTGCTCGAGCTTCTGCTGACTCTGCTTCAGCTCCACGGTCTTCTGCTCAAGCTCTGCCGTTCGCAGGGCTACCTGCCGCTCCAACTCGCGCTGCTGGCGTCGCATGTAGGCTGTCGCCAGCAGGAAGATCCCAAACAGGCAGAACAGCATAGCTACGGCGGCCAGAATTCGGAACCAGGCTTTCTGATACCAGGTCGGAAGCACCAGGATCCGGATGCGGCGCGCAGGCGACCAGAGCCCATCACGGTTGGAACCGCGCAACAGCAGGGTCAACCGGCCCGGCGGCAGGTTGGTGTAACGCAACAGCCGGCGAGTCGGATCGGCTGCGATCCAATCCCGATCGAACCCTTCCATCTTGTACTCGTAGCGGTTTCGCTCTGGAGAGGTATAGTCAAGCGCCGCAAACTCCACGGTCAGGTTGTTCTGGTCTGCCGGAATCCAAATGGGAGCCTCATCGGGTCCGCTGTTGAATCGTGACAGCGGAACGTCGGTGTATCCGATGCGGGCGGAAGTGACGACGACTGGAGGCTGGTACGTCCATGGCTTGACCAGCGAGGGACGGACTATCGTCAGACCGCCCGAACCGCCGAAGAGCAGATCGCCATTGGCCGCCTTACCGCCTCGTCCATCCCAGTAGGTCTGGATGTAGGCGCCTTCAGCCCGGCTGAACACCTGGACCTCGAAGCTGAAGGGATCGATGACCGCAAGTCCGGCGTCGGTACTCGCCCAGATCCTGCCATCGTTGGCCTCCAGCAGGCGATCTACGTTATCGTTCGGCAGACCGTCGATGATCCGGTGAAACCTCGCTTTGCCAGCGGCGTCGATTCCCTGCAGGACATTGATTCCCCCGGTGAAGGTGCCCACCCAAAGGCGGCCCTTCCGGTCGGTAATCAGGGTCGCGATCATCCCCGCGCCAAGCCCCTGGGGATCGGTCGCATCTGCAGAGATCGTGTCGACATCGCCTGTAACCACGTTCAGCCGGTTGAGGCCATTCAGCGTTCCAATCCAGAGCACATCTCCGGCTCCGCGCAACAGCACGCGGATTCTCGGGTCGGTGAGAGGCCGCTTGAGCTTCGCGGGTACGGCGGGGCCGCCGCCGGAAGGATCATACGTCCAGAGTCCATTCGATCCGCCCAGCCACAGGAACTCGTGCCCTCGCGCATCGCGATCGGGAAGAACGTCGAACAACCCCTGCGCGGCCTCGCCGATGGGGAGCCGCCTGAGCCTGGGATGGAACGGGCGGATAGCATTCTTGCCGGCGCCCGCACTGTTTAGTCCGGCGATCTCGGTGTCTTCGGCGAGAAAGAGTCCGTGCTGCGTCACGATATAGATGCCGCCGTTGGGAGCCTCGCGCATCGTGCCTACGGTGCCATCTGGCAACGCGTTCGAGGACTCCGCACTCCGGGTTCCGGAGGCGGACCGTATCTCGGCGATCCGATGGCCCGAAGGAGAGAGGATATCGATTCCGTGCTTGCTGAGACCAAGCCAGATACTTCCGTCGCGCCGCGGAAAGACAGAATAAATGTCGGCATCGCGGATGGTGTAGCCGGGACTGTCGCCGCCAAGGATGGTGGCAACGCTCTTGTGGGCGGTGTCGATATAGCTGACGCCGTGTCGCGAGCCGATCCACATCATCCCCTCATGGCTGAGGAAGATGGATTCGACCCAATCGTCCGTCAGGCTGGTCGACTGAGTGGGGTCGTGGGCGATATGGTGCACCGCCCAGGTCGCGGGCTGGACGATAAAGACGCCCTGATCCTGAGTGCCGATCCAGACGCCTCCGTCCCCGTCCGCGTTGATCGTGGAGATAAGGCTCGATAGCAAAGAGTCCGGGACGGCCCGGTTCGAGGGGGGACGATAGGCCGCGATCGCGCCCTGGGATGCCGGGACGCTTGAAGTTTGGGCTGGTTGGGGCTGCGCCACAGCATGTTCCACGACGTAGATCCCGTGGTCCGTTCCGACCCATAAGGTTCCAGTTACGTCAGCGTAGAGGCACTGGACCGAGATGGCGTCATGCCGGGTGTCGGGCACCCTTACGCGCTCCACCACCAGGCCCTGCCGTGGTCCGGCGGGGCTTCGGAGCAGGCCCTGGCTGGTTCCAATCCAGAGGGTGCCATCGGGGGAGCGAAGCACCGCCGTGATCGACCCTACGTTGACGGGAGTTCCAGCGTCATCGGTGGGCTCGATATGGGTGAAGGTAGCGGTGGACTTGTTCAGGCGATCGAGACCCGTGCTGCTGCCGATCCACAGACCGCCCTGACCGTCGTCGTCGATCGCCTGGACACTCACGGGGACGGGGCCGTTGGTGCTGGCCCGGTAGCGGACGAACCGCTCGTGGTGCCGGTCATAGCTGGCCAGACCGCCGGCGCTGGTGCCGACGAACAGGGTTCCGGACGCATCGGTGTGCAGGATCTGTGTCAGATCGTCAGGCAGGGATGAGGAGTTGCCGAGCTGTGTCTTGTAGGTCCAAAGACGGTAGCCGTCCCATCGCTGGAGCCCACCCTGGCTTGCGATCCAGAGGAAACCGTCGCTATCCTCGGCGAAACCGGAGATGACCGGGTTGGCAAGGCCGGCACCCTCGGCGAGATGCTGAAAGATATCGTCTCCGGTCAGAGGCTCTACCGGAGAGGAGGAAGAATGGACAGGCTCCGCGTGCAGCGGAGTGAGGCCCGAAACCGCGAGAACAGCAAGCAAGAGTCGGAGGACGCCGCCCAGGGAGCGAAGCGCCCGGTCGCAGGACCGCGTCAGCCAGCGGAGAGCGATCTCTCCGGGCGTTGACAGTCTGTCCTCGCGTGTTCTTCGTAGCGGCGCGATCACGATCCCGTTCCTTGTTGATCTTTGCTCGATTTATGGCTCTGTTGGATTTCTCTGTGGTTAGGAGGTCAAATGCGGAATTGCCAGATCAAAGATTGCGTGGGTTGCCGAAATCCAGAATCTTTCTACAAAACGCACGATTTTTCTTGTCCCACCGGTTCCCTACCTTTGACGCTGCTTGAGATGACCGTGACTGCCTCGGGGATGTAGACAGCAAGTGCTCGGATGGTCGAATCGTTATTATTGAATCAATTTACGGTCTCCCATGTCGCCTTAAGGCGATATGAGGCCGAATTTGACCTCTCAGTCAGAGGTCAGTGCGGTACCAGGAGCAGAACTTATCTTTGCTCTCCTTCTCAGGAGGACCTTTCGCCGCGAAAGACTCTATAAGTCCTTCGTGAGATTGAGCATCTGGGTTGCGGAGTGGTTCACGCTATGCCACATCGGAACGTTGGGAATAGAGCGAAAGTTGCAGTTATCGCTAACCTTGGGAGAATAGCTTCTGTATGGTTCCGGAATAACGTGCCGTGAGAGCCCCTTGTCGATTCAATCCACGTTCACGCGCCCTTCGAGAACCGGCGGAAGTCCAAGGCCGGGAGTGGTTTAGACTCCCTCCATCACGATGAACTCAAACTCGAATTCCGCGCGGGAGGTGTTCTTCACCTTCCTTCGCCTTGGATGTCGATCGTTTGGTGGTCCGGTCGCCCACCTGGGTTACTTTCATGCTGAACTTGTCCAGCAACGGCGCTGGTGCTCCGAGCAGGAGTACGCGGAGACCCTTGCGCTCGCGCAGTCGCTGCCAGGGCCGGCAAGCAGCCAAGTGGCCTTCGCGCTGGGACTCTTTCGCGGCGGATGGATGGGGTCGCTCGCGGCCTGGGTTGGCTTTACGATGCCGTCGGCGCTGCTGCTCTTCGGTTTTGCGTGGGGGCACGCATGGTTCAGCGGAGGAATAGGCGACCGAGCGCTGCACGGGTTGCAGTTGGTTGCCGTAGCGGTCGTGGCGCAGGCGGTTCTCACGATGCAACGTTCGCTTGCATCCACATGGGGCTTGCGGCTTATTGCGCTCGCTGCCGCCGGGGCGACCCTGCTGTTGCCGTCGGCGTTTACTACGATTGCGATCATCGGCTCCGCCGCAGCTCTCGGATCTCTCCTTCAGTCAGCCTCGCAGACAGTGAACACTCCAGCCTCAGCGCGAACCGAGACGGTCTCGGCTAAAGCCGGATGGATCGCTGTCTCCGCCTTCGTCATCCTGCTCGCCGTCTCCCTGTTGTCCGTCGCTCTGCTGCCCGCGAAGGCGGCGGAGTTGCATATCCTGCCGGTCTTCGGAGCGTTCTATCGCACGGGAGCCCTGGTCTTCGGCGGCGGCCACGTCGTACTGCCTCTGCTGGAGCGAGCTGTCGTGGCTCCCGGCTGGGTGGATGAGTCAAGTTTCCTGGCAGGATATGGCGTGACCCAGGCCGTCCCCGGACCGCTCTTCACCTTTGCGGCGTACCTGGGTGCCGTCATCAAAGATCCTGCGACGGGAGCCGTCCCCGGAAGCCTGCTCGTTCGGGCAGGGATGTCGCTCCTGGCGCTCGTGGCGATCTTTATGCCGGGTCTCTTGCTAATGGTGGCTGCGCTGCCGCTCTGGGGGCGACTGCGCCAGCACCCTCGACTTCTATCGGCGCTCCGCTTCGTGAACGCAAGTGTTGTCGGGATCCTGTTTGCCGCCCTCATCCGCCCGGTCGGGACGACGGCGATTCACACCTGGTTCGATGGGGTGGTTGCGCTTGCGGCGTTTGCCGCGCTCATAAAGTTGAACGCTCCGCCGTGGACCGTCGTCGTTGCGGTCGTTCTGTACAGCGTTGCGGCGGGTGCGATACGCCCCTAAACTCCTGTGCTGCCGAAGCCGCCCAGCCCACGCGGAGCCTCTTCCAACTCTTCAGCTTCGAGAAACTCAGCCTCGATCCGTTGCACCAGGCGAAGCTGAGCGATCCGGTCACCTGCCGCGACTTCGACAGTAGTGGCGGAGAGATTAGTCAGGACTACCTTCAACTCTCCCCGGTATCCGGGGTCGATGACGCCAGCCAGAGTCGTGACGCCGCGCACCGCCAGACCGGACCGGTCTTCGACCAGAGCGCCGTACTCCGAAGGAAGCTCGATCGCGACGCCGGTGCTGACAAGGGTGGTGGCACCGGGTTCGACCGTTGCGGCTCGGACGGCATAGAGATCGGCGGCCAGGTCTCCCCACGGGCCGGTGTGTGCGTACTTCGGCAGCTTCGCAGCCGCATGCAGCTTCTTGATTCTGATCGGAATGACAGGGTGCATGCTTCCAGTCTACGGACTCCGGCAGGTTTGCCGCGTGTGGACCCGGATAGAATGGAAGGTGGCAAAGACGAATGAGCAGAATACTGATTACCGGTGGCTCCGGCTTCTTCGGAGGCATCCTGAAGCGCAGGCTGTTGGCCGAGGGCCATACCTGTCACAACATCGACCTGGTCGCCGACACGGACAGCCACGAACGGCTTGGCGCGACCCAGGGCGACATCCGCGACTACGGCCTGCTGCGCTACCTCTTCGAGCACGGCAACTTTGACGCCGTCTTCCACTGCGCGGCGCAGCTTGCCCACGACACCATCGATGAGACCATGCTCTGGACTTCGAACGTCGACGGCACGCGAAACATCGCCAATGCCTGCCGCGAGTTCAACGTCCCCAAGCTGGTCAACATTTCGACCAACTGCCTGTGGGCGAGCAACCTCGGCCACGACGTGGTCGAAGGTGAGCCGCCCAATCCCGTCGAGCTCTACGGCAAATCGAAGCTGGCCGCCGAGGAGTTGTTGAAGGAGTATGAGCGCGACCTGCAGGTGGTCACGATCCGCTGCCCGACCATCATCGACTGCGGTCGGCTCGGCCTGCTGGCAATCCTCTTCGAGTTCATCCAGGATGGGCGCAAGGTATGGGTGGTCGGCGAAGGATCGAACCGCTACCAGTTCATCTATGCACAGGATCTGGCCACCGCCTGCGTCCTGACGCTCAACTACTCCGAATCGGACCTCTTCCATATCGGATCGGAGAATGTTGTCTCGCTCGGACAGGTCTACCAGTCTGTGATCGATGCCGCCGGGACCAAGGCACGCGTGGCGAAGCTTCCCAAGGCCCCGACCATCTTCGCGATGAAGCTGGCGCACAAACTGGGAGTCTCACCGCTGGGGCCGTATCACTATCGCATGATCGCCGAAGACTTCATCTTTGCGACGGGCCATATCCGCGCCAAGCTGGGCTGGGCACCCACGCTGACCAACGAAGCGATGATGATCGAGGCGTATCGCTACTACGCGGAGCAGCGCGCGGAGATCCATGCCCGCAAGGATGTTTCGGCGCACTCGAAGGCTGCCCCGATGGGAATCATCCGCCTGCTCAAATGGATCTCGTGATCGTGAGTTTGAGCTCGTACAGGCATGTCTCGATGCCGTCATTCTGAAGGTGCAGCCGAAGAATCCCCGCATTTCGCCCGTGCCGCCGGGAAACTCGCATGGCACGGGCAGAAAATGCGGGGATTGTTCCCCCTTCGCTGCGCTCGAGGTTCAGAATGACGGACTATCTGAGTTCGGCGATGGCTTCTAGTGACCGAAGAACTCGACGAAGTTCTTGGCGTTCGGAACACCCACTCCGGTCACGTTGTCCCATCCCTTCGCGGTTGCAAGGCTCGTGTCCGTGCCAAACGTCAGCAGGACAGCCGTGTTAGGAAGCATGGGATAGTCCCACAGGGCGCTGACGTAGGATGTCGTTCCCTCAAGCGGAGCGGCGATCTGATCTGCGGTGTAGGCCGTCGTTCCGGTCGAGGTCTGCACCGTGCCGCCGACGTTGCTCTTGAAGCTCATAGGCAGGATGTCGGTGATGGTCGAGGCTGGCATGGTGTACAGATATGGTGCAGCCTGACCCAGAGGGACACCGGCTGCCTGGTTTGCGATGGCCCAAAGCGCGGAGAACATGGGGCACGCAAGGCTGGTGCCGGCGTAGACCTGATATTGAAGAGCAGGCAGCGATCCGGACTGGCTTATGGCGATATAGACACCCGTGAACGGATCGCCGATCCAGGAGACATCCGGGAGCTGCCGGCTGGTGCCGGGCAACTTGGCCTGGAAGGACGGCTTGAGGAAGAAGCTGCTCGCGCCGCCGCCTGACCCGAAGTTGAAGTAGCCATTGCCCGCGGGTGGAGTCGTCACCTTACCTTGTTGGGCCAGGACGTTCTCGTTGGTTCCCCATCCCCACTGGTACGCAAGAGTGCTATTCGCACCCAGGACAACAGATACTCCGCCGACGGCAGTCGCATAGGGAGAAGCAGCCGGAGAGCTGACCGAGGACGGGAAGGCCCAGGGCATATCGTTGGTGTAGTCGCCGGAGTCGCCGGTCGAGAAGTTCGTCGAGATGCCCATAACGGCCGCAGTCTCCGTGATGAACTCCTCGGTCTGAAGGACCGTGGACGGGGTGAAGATCTCCTCGCTGCCGTAGCTGCCGGAGATGACGTTGCCCAGCTGATAGTTCACCGCGTAGAAGAGCCCCTGGTCGAGATCCTGGAAGCTCGCGCTGGGAGGAACTACGAGCGCAATCTTTGCCCCTGGAGCGACGGCGTGGGCCCACTGTACGTCCATATTGATCTCGGCGCTTGGAGCCTCGCAATAGGAAGGTGTTGGGGTGTAGGTGATGCTGAAGTTCGAGGAGGTCAACTGGGGCAAGTTGAACTGCGAAGAGAAGGCATTGGTATCACTCAGAACGTTCGGCGAGCCGCACCAGTCGACGATCACAATGGTCTGGCCAGTGCCGTCAAATCCCTCCGCATAGAGGCCGTTGAGGTTGTAGGCGGTGCGGATATCCGTCGGCGTATAACCACATCCGGACGCCGAAGCCGTGTACTCATTGCCGGCGTAGGTCGCCTGGGGCAGCGTTCCGCTGGTGGTAAAGGTCTGTGAGGTCTGGCCTACGAAGCAACGGTTGTTGAAGGCCAGCGAGGTTCCGGAGGCGGACGCCGACGGCGGGATGCTGCCAATTGTCTTGCGCGCACCTTCCTTGGGAGAGGTCGGCGGAAGCACCGTCATCGGAATGCTGTTAATGGTGGTCTGCTGGGCGATGGGGTGGGTGTACTCCATGTTGTCGAGACCTGAGATCGAGGCCACCAGGGGCGCGGCCTTGCCGGAGACAAAAGGATCTTCCACGTTGCCCCGGATGACCTTTCCATCCACCTCATAGTTATTGAGAGTGACTCGGAAGGCACTGGAGATGGCTGCGGCGGTTCCGCGGGCCCGCACGAAGAAGTTATTCGGCCCGGTGGCCACTGTGGTCAGTCCATTGGCCGTGAAAAAGTCGCGAATTGTCTGAACTTCAACGGCGGTGGGAGCATATCGCCTGGCGAACTCTGCCGGCGTCAGCCAACGTCGATAGTTTGCTGACTTTGGGTCGTACAGGTCTCTTGCTACGAAATCCAAATCTTCCTGGTTGTGGGGTTTCAGCCAGATCGAGACCTCTACCTGGGTGTCGGGTTCTACGGGGCCAAGGGCCTTAACTGACGAAGAGAATCGAGGGTGGTTATTTGTTACCGTTACACCGTCGGTGCGGGATGGAGCAGATAGGGCGGAACCGTGCATCGCCGAACTTGAGAGCAGAAGAGTGCAGCAGAAAAGCTTCCCCAGGGTCATTCGTTACTTCCTCCAGATACACGGTTGCTACCGGGAGGGTAACGTATGGAATATGGATCGTCTAGACAATTGAAACAAACGGGTGTAGGCTACTGACCGCATTTGGGCCAGTTTGGATAAGCCTGAAACGAACCTTAAGACTGACGCCCGCTTTTCTTCTATCTCAAAGCCGGTCGGCAGTTAGCTTGCGAGCGCTTCTTTTTCACGTACCGAGTTGACCGACTTCTCGGCAAGTATCAGGGACTTGCGGTACAGATCGCTCAGGTCGTTCTCCGAAATATGAAGCATCTTCGCCTGGGTCGCACAGTAGGCCCAATCCGCACTTCGGTAATGCTTGTACAGGTTCAATCCGAGGCTCACGGAGTTTGCCGCTCCGGCAACCGCGACCTTGACTTCGTCGCGAAGCGGAAGGGCATGGATCAGTTCATCGACCGGCATGCCCAGCATGACGTCCATCATCGAGAGCAGGCCGAAGAGATACTGCTCGGTCGGATTCTCGCGCGTGAACGGGGCCATCAGTTCCAGGAAACGGGCCCGGTGCAGCACATCGACGAGAAGCTCCCGGGGGCGGTCGCGGCAGGTCTCCGTGGCGATCGCGTTCATCATCAGCTTGCGAAATCTCACCTCGCCCACAAGCACCAGGGCATCCTGCAGGGAGCGTATCTGCTGCGGCGCGCCGAACGACGCCGAGTTCACCAGTCGCAGCAACTGATAACTGAGCGCGGGCTCGGACTTGAGCAGCAGAGCCAGCTGAGCGACATCGAAGTGGTCCTGGCTGAGAGCGGAGATCAGGTAGAGATAGTTGATTCCGTTGGTTGGCGCACGCTTCTTCGAGAAGACCGTCGGCATGCAGAAGAAGTATCCCTGGAACAGCTTGAACCCCTCGGCTTTAGCGGTCTCAAACTCCTGGGCGGTCTCTACCTTTTCGGCGATCATCACCGTCTCTCTGCCCCGGAAGAGCTCAATGATCTTCCGCCGCTCTTTCGCGTCCGAAAGCCGGAAGTCAACCTTGACATAGTCGGCCAGGTGGACCAGCGGACGGGTGCCCTCGTTGATGCGGAAGTCGTCGAGCGCCAGCTTATATCCCATCGCCTTGTAACGGGTGCAGGCGGCGATGACTTCCTTGTCCGCCACAATCGTCTCGAGAATCTCAAGGACGGTCGAGCGCGGAAGCAGGGTGACCAGGCCGTTCACCAGGGACTCCCGCGTGCAGTTCACGAAGGTGGCCGTGCCGTGGGTCAGATCGTGGAAGCCGTAGAGCGCGCCATCGGCGATCATCTTGCGGGTGGCGTCGTCGCTGTCGTCGGCAAAGCGGTTCTCCCAGCCGGAGCGGAAGAGAAGCTCATAGCCGCATACGGCGAGCTCGCGATCGAGGATCGGCTGCCGGGCGATGAAACGCCGCTCTTCGCTCTTCTTAGCCTCAGTCGCCGGCCGGTTCTTGACAACATTGACTCGTTCGTCGATCGCGACGGTCGTGTCGATCTCGGTCTTTCTGCGCCAGCTTGGGGTGAAGAGGCTCAAGTTCATGGTGGTCAAAACCTCGGCGGTAGAGTTGAGCAGCCTTCCAGCGTCTGGGCAGCGCTGCGGTATCCTTGAATGCGCCTGCGGACGCGTAGAAGGCCGTGACAAAGCCAGTATCGGCAAGAATCTTCCTCCCATCGCGGCGGATTGCCGGATTTCGGTCTGTACGGTTACGGATGTACCGGGCAAGCGCGCGGGCGCAATCGGAGATTGACCTGCGGCCAAATCCTCGATACACTCATAGAGTTTGGCGCTGCAACTGGTGTGTCTGGTTGCAAGCTGGCGAATCGGGATTGTGGCTGAGTTCAAGCTGCGATCTGAGAGTGAGCCGGCATCGGTACGAGACAGTCTGTGAGCGCCCACCCAGCAAAAGGGATACAGGCAGAACAATTCTTGAAGGAAGCGGCGGCGTTTTCTGCCCCGCTTGAGGTTTTTCGTTATGTACGCAGTCATTCGCACCGGTGGTAAGCAGTACCGCGTCGCTCCCGGCGACACGTTGAAGATTGAGCGCACCGCTCACGAGAACGGCGTCGTCGAGTTCTCTGATGTCCTCGCCTTCTCAGGCGAAGAGGGCAAGTTCGAGTCGGAGCTTGGCGGAGCGAAGGTCACCGCGCAGGTGCTCGGCGAAGGCCGCGGCGAGAAGATCCTGGTCTTCAAGCTGAAGCGCAAGAAGCAGTACAAGAAGATGCAGGGTCACCGCCAGAACTTCGTTGAAGTGAAGATCAACGAGATCCTCGTCAACGGACAGACCTACAAGGCTTAGTTTCACAGGTTTCATGCCGTCATTCTGAGCGGAGCGAAGAATCCCCGCATTTCGGGCCGGCACAAATTTCAGAGAGCGCACTGAGCGCGGAAGAGGACTAAAGTGGCACATAAAAAGGGACTTGGATCATCGAAAAACGGCCGCGACTCAAATGCGCAGCGGCTCGGCGTAAAGGTATTCGGCGGCCAGGCGATTCTGGGCGGCGGCATCATCGTTCGTCAGCGCGGCACACCGCTGAAGCCCGGCCTGAATGTCGGCCGCGGTAAAGACGATACCCTCTTCGCGAAGGTCTCGGGCGTTGTCCGCTTCCAGGATCGTGGCCAGCACGGCCGCTTCGTCATCGTCGATCCGGCGGAAGTGATCGCGGTGCAGGCGTAAGCTCTTGTTAGCAGAAAGATCAAAGAAGCCCCGGGGATCCGGGGCTTCTTTGCGTTTGCTGCGAGATTTAGTGGAGTTGATGCCCTAGGTAAGGCTGTCGCCCCGAACGATCCAATTTGTGCCGCAGTCGATGCAGTGCCAGAACTCTTTCTCAGGCGGAGCTGGAACCGGGAATCCAAGTAGCAGGATCGAAGTCGCTGCTACTTTGGCATCGAGATTATTGAACCTGCTATTGAGCGATCCGCACTTCGGGCACTGCGGCTGCTGAAAGTCCGGTTCCCCTTCTACAGCAACGCTCTCTGGAATCGGTTGAGATAAAACGGCCTCTGCAGCCTCGACGTCTGCCTCAGCAACCTGAAGGCGAATCCCTCCCATCAGGTTCGACCAGAGCCAATCGATGCGGATCGTGTTCTCGTCACGCAGAAAGCATGCAATTCCCGAGGATTCAAGAGCGCTGCGGGCCAGCATCGCTTCAGCTTGGTCGCGATACTGGCGGATGGTCTTGACCCCAAGGAGAGCGTCCGGCTGCTCTTCCTCTTCGGCATCCGGGGTCTCCAGGTTTCGCCGTTTGAACTCGTCTCGCACGAGGGTCTGGGCGTTGTCGGTTAGCGAAGCATACTGTGCCCCAAGACGGAGCATCTCGTCGTCGGACATTGCGGAAAATTGAGATTTGAGATCTTCATCCATAGAGGTCGATGGTAGAACACCGGGTACTGGATCGGCGAAGAGCAGACCAGAGAGGCCTCGCCTAAGCGAGGCCTCTCTGGTTCATCGTACCGAGGAAGTTAGCTCGGCTTCTCGTCCTGCTTAGGCTCTTCCTTCGGTCTGGGCTGGGGCCGGTCTTCTGGCCTCTGCTGCGGCTTTGCCTGAGGCTTCGGCAGCGGTTTCTGCTGTGGCTGAGGTTGAGGAGGAGGCGCGACAGGACGAACCGGCGGCGCGGGGCGAACGGGCTCCTGCTGTGGCTTGACCTCCTGTGCCGGGGCCGGACGCTGGGGTAGCTGCACAGGACGATTCACCTCCGGCGCCGGTGCGACCGGACGAGGCTGCGGTTGTGGCTGCGAAGCCGCAGGCCTCTGAATGGGGGCTGCGGTCACCGGGGCCGGGCGTGTGACCGGCGCGGGCTGTGAGTGCTCCTGCACGGGTTGCTGGGCAGGCGGTATCACCGGCCTCGCGACCGGCTGCTGCACCGGCGGTTGACCCGGACGAGCCACCGGCGCAGGCTGAACGACGGGCCGAATCGGCGCGCTCGCGTTCACCGGCTGGTTGACCCGGCTCTGCTGCACTGGCTTCGGGGCGGCAGGCGGAGGTGGCGGCGTCTTCGGCATGATCCGCGCAGGCGGCAACTGGTTGACGGCGACGGGTCTTGCCGGAGCGCTGCTGGCGACCGCACGTGCGGGCCGGCCGGTAGGGGTCATCAGGGTTGGGCGGGTGACGGGCCGGGCGACGTTCGCGGCTGCTACCAGCGACGGGTGGGCAACGGTCGGAGCGGGTGCGGTCGGACGGACGGAGATAGGTGCCTGAGCCACCTGCTGCACCTGCTGCGGCGTCAGGTGAACCATCTGCCGGGCGACCGGAGCGCCTGACGCGACAGCATTGACTGGAACGGCAGTGACCGCGCGGCGGTTGGAGTAGTTGAAGTTGTTCACGACCGTGTTGTTGACGGTGGTGTTGTTGATCGTCGTGTTATTGATGACCGTCTTGTTGATATAGGTGTTGTAGTTGTTCACCACGGTCACGTTGCGGATGACGTTGACGTTCACGTTCGTCACGTTGACCTGCTGGGCGTAGTGCGGGCTGCAGCGATACCAGGGGACGTAGGGCTCGCCGACGCCGATGGGGAACCATGCGGAGATACCTCCTCCACCACCGCCGAAGCTGATGCCGATCGAGAGGCCACCGCCGCCGGGCGCTCCGCCGACGAAGGCCACGAGCGCGGGCGAGTAGACAGGGCGGACAGCCGGCGGCCCGGGGAACCATCCCCAACGATCGCCCCGCAGCGACCAGCGGCCATAGTGGAAGGGAGCGAAGCCCCACGGTGCGTCATCGACCCAGGTGTAGCCCCACGGCTGCACATAAGCCCAGTGGCCGGTGGAATAAGGCTGCCATCCATAGGGCACGCTCGTCGGATACCAGACCGGGCCGTACTCGGGGTCCTGCGACCAGGTCCCGTAGCTGTCGAGATCGCCGTAGCCGACCATCTGCGGGCTCACATAGCGAGCGGAGACCGACCGCTGCAGGCGCTGGTCGAGCGAGATGCTCCAGTAGTCGAGATCGTCGTAGTCGGGCACATCGAGATACTGAAGCTGGACGGGATTCTGGCCGAAGAGACCGACCGAATAGCCGCTCGATACAGGGAGATTAATGTTCGGTCCGGTGAGCTGGGCGTTTCCGGAGTTGATGGTGAGGATGGAGCTGGCGTCCTGATCGCCGTACTGGCCGCCGCCCTGGGCGAAGGCCTCGATGCGATAGTCGCCGGGGCTGTTGATCAGGGCCGCGCCGTTAGGCGTGTCGACCTCGATCTGGCTGCCCGGCTCCATCTGGAAGACGCGCAGGCGAAGCGCTCCCTGGGCAAGCCCGATCTGTTCGAAGTTGTCGGAGAGGTTGGTGAGCGTGACGTCGGTGGCCTGCCAGATGCGCATCTCTGCGCCGCCAAGCTGGACGACGGCACGGGATCCCGGCCCGGTGTAGAGTCGGTCGCCGCCAACCATCGGATAGTTGATCGGCGCATCCGCCCATTGATCGGAACCGTAGGCCTGCAGCGAGACGTTGCCGTTCAGATATCCGATGCGGGCGATGGAGGCCGGCGGGTCGCCCTGATAGCTCTGGTCATACTGGGCAAGGAGCGTCGAGGCTGACAGTAGCGGAAGAAGTAGAAGAACGGCTCCGCGCCGGAAAAGTTTGCGTGCTTGCATGTCGTGCCTCCTGGATCAACAAGGGGCGGCCATCGTGATGGACCGCCACGTTGTTGTACCACGGAGGGTGTAACACGGGTTTTCAGAAATCGACGCGGTCAGAGGAGCTAATGTACCGGAGCGTCAGCTGCGGGCTTGATCTTACCGATGGCAATAACCAGCGGAATCATGCACGCGCAGAAGACGGCGAAGATGGAGATGATGTCGAGGTAGGCCAGCATCGCGGACTGGCGATGAAGCTGGTTGTAGATGTACGCCTGCGCGGTATGGGTGCCAGGGCCGGTCATGTTATTGCCGCCGCTGCCGCCGTGTCCTCCGAAGAAGCCCTTGAGCTGGCCCACCATATGGTTGAAGTTGCTGGTCGCCGGCGTGAGGTTACGGATCATCAGGGCTTCATGGCGCTGCGATCCGCGAGAGAGCATGGTTGCCACAAACGCCGTTCCGACCGAGCCGCCGATGTTACGGGCGAGATTGGTCAGCCCGGAGACGTCGTTGTTCTGCGCTCGAGGAACGCCCGTGTACGTGACCGTATTGATCGGAATGAAGAGGAAGGCGAGGCCTGATGCCTGATACACGCGCAGCCACATGATGTGTTTGAAGCTGGCTTCGAGCGTAAGGCCGTGCATCCAGATCATCGAGGTGGAGAGGATGAAGAACCCGTAGCAGATGAGA
This sequence comes from Granulicella aggregans, assembly GCF_025685565.1. NCBI lineage: Bacteria > Pseudomonadati > Acidobacteriota > Terriglobia > Terriglobales > Acidobacteriaceae > Granulicella > Granulicella aggregans. The sequence continues at coordinate 441,820 of NZ_JAGSYE010000001.1, read as the reverse complement.
TAGCGCGGATCGGTCTTGCCGACCAGAAAGCCCACAACGGGCATCATCAGCATGATGCAGACGCCGCCCGGCGAGATGACCAGACCTGCGAGCTCCGCGGTATATCCATAGAGGGTCTGCACCATCTGCGGGATCAGCACGGTCGTTCCGTAGAGCGAGAAGCCGAGCACAAACATCAGCACAAACGGGATCGCGAAGGTCTTGCGCTTGAAGAGCGTGAGATTGAGGACGGGGCGGTTCTTGATTCTGAGTTGGTACAGCTCCCAGAAGATCAGCGTGACCAGCGACGTGACGCAGAGAATCGTGAAGAAGACGATGACGCTGGAACCGAACCAGTCGTCCTCCTGGCCCTTGTCGAGGATGAACTCGAGCGACCCGAAGCCCGAAGCGAGCAGGCCGAAGCCGAAGAGATCGAGCTTCAATCCGCCCTTCTTCGATTCAGCAACTTCCTTCGCGATGTGCGGTGGGTCTTCGACAAGGCGGTTGGTGAGAAAGAGCGACAGGATCGCGATCGGAACATTGATGAAGAAGATCCATCGCCAGTTGTAGTTGTCGGTGATCCAGCCGCCGAGCGTTGGGCCGATGGCCGGAGCGACGACCACTGCGAGGCCGTACAGCGCGAAGGCCTGTCCGCGCTGCTTTGGGGTGAACGTATCGGCGAGAATTGCCTGCTCAGACGGCGCGAGACCACCACCGCCAGCACCCTGTAGCACGCGGCATAAGATGAGGATCGGCAGCGAAGGCGCGAGCCCGCAGAGCATCGAGCTGATGCCGAAGAGGACCACGCAGATCATGTAGAACTTCTTGCGGCCAATGAATGTCGTGAGATACGCGCTGGCCGGAAGGATCACGGCGTTCGAGACGAGGTAGCTGGTGAGCACCCAGGTCGCCTCGTCCTGCGACGCTCCGAGTGAGCCGGCGATGTGCGGCAGGGCAACGTTGGCGATGGAGGAGTCGAGCACCTCCATAAACGTTGCCAGCGTTACGGTGAGCGCGATGGCCCACGGGTTGGCGCGAGGCCGCCAGTTGCGCTCGGCCAGGGATTCGGCTGCTTGCTGTTCTGAGAGGGACGCGGTCGCGGTTGCCATGCTTGTCCAAGTTGGATTCGCAGAGCAAGCGGAGGGATTCAGTGATTGCGGTGTTCTTCGGATGAATAAAGTCGGCTGGGTGACGTCTTACGTCCCACCCATCGCGATGAAACTGCGATGGATGGGGCACCCGCTTATTTTTCGACTACTTGACGACGTCCATCACGACTTCGATGTCCAGCCGACGGGTGCTGTCCGGGATGTCGAGCGAACCCAGGATGAGTGGCTTGCCGGGGGTGAGGATGGAGGTGCCTTCGAGGACGGCCTGGCGAACCACCGGTTCCTGGATGCCGGCGATCAATTTATCGCTACCGAGGCTCGACTGCTCGGCTTTGGAACGGAGGCGGACGCCGTTGACAGACTCATCGAGCGTGGCGTCGAAGTTGAGGCCGACATCGAGATAGGTGAACTGGGTCTGCGTAGCGGGCGATCCATTCTCTGTGACCGTACCCGTGGCGACCGGAATCTTGCTTCCCTGCTTCATTGTCGTCCGCTGGCCGGAGACAAGAACCATGGAATAGTGCTGGGTCCCGACACGCTTGCCGTCGTCGATCTCGGTGATGGTGTAGGTGAGGCGGTAGGTCTTGCGCGGCCGGTCAAGATCGTCAATGATCTTTTTGGCGAGTGCGAGGTGATCCGGAGGTGCCTGGATGAAGATGGCGCTCTGCGCCGAGACGAGATCGACCCTATCCCTTGGATCGAGCATGTTTCGGATCGCAACCAGGATCTCGGTGGCTTCAGTGGCATTACTGATGTTGCTGAGATGGAAGACCTGGGTTGGGTTTGTAATCGGCTTGGCAACTCCATCCTCCTGCGCGTGAGCGCCGGTTGCGGCGAGGGCGAAGGCCAAGACACCGGCCAGGACTAATTTTGAAGATCTCATCGTTCGTGTTCCTTCCAGTTTTATTCGTTGTTTTTTGTGGGGGGCGGTTCAAAAAAGTCGTGGAACTCTGCTTTGCTCAACTCCATCTGCTTCGCCCTCACTTCAGGCCTCAGACTGGACAAATCTATGGGACTGTCCTGATGCACGGCTTCAGCGAGCAACCTTTCCTGGTGGGTCAGAGGCAGTGGTGGAGCTGGCTTGCTGGGCGCTTTCATCTCGCTGATCGCCAGCGCCTCTTCGTCGCTCAGGGCTTCCGATGTGGCGGCATTCTTCCTATGCAAAGAAGGTGAGAACGCAGATTGAAGTGGCCGCGCTTCCGCCAATTCAATCTGTGGGGAAGCCGCGACATTGGGCGATTTGTGCTGATTCAGAATAGCCTCTTCATGCCTGGGCTCATGCCGCTTACGTATTGCCACTGACGCGGCGAACGAGAGCACGACCACGCACGCAGCGACTGCCCACGGTTGCCAGCGAATAAACGTCGAGAGTGACACAAACCTTGATCCTTGTTGCTCTGTCGCACGCCGCTGCACCTCTTTCAGAACTCTCTGCTCCATCTCGGTTGGAGCTTCGACGCCCGCAAGGCCCGTTAGCACGCGGTCGATTGCCGCGTCTGCTTTCATCTGCTCGTTCCTCATCGCTTGCCTCCTTTCGCCAGCCGCTCGCGTAACCGTGTCCTTGCCCGGAACAGCAAAGCTCTTACTGCCGACTCGCTCTTCTTCAACACCAGGGCAATCTCTGCCGTTCCCAACTCTTCGATGGCCGAGAGCAGGAGCACATTGCGCTCTGCATCTGGAAGTTTCTCTATCTCGCGCAATGCATTGCTCATCTGCTGCGCTTCGTGCAAAGCCTGGTCGGCGGGCGTGCCGGTTGCGACCAGCGATTGCGCGAAGACCTCGTCCATCTGGTCCGGCCTGATTCGCCGTCGCCGGTCGAGCGCCAGGTTCCATGCGATCCGCACCAGCCAAACGCGCATCTCGCGGACTTCGGGCAACTTGCTGCGGTGCTCCAATACTCTGACAAACGCGTCCTGCACCACATCCTCAGCGTCGCTCCGGCTGCGCAGCACCGAATGCGCGACCCGGAAGAGCAGGGCAGAGTACGTCCCGACGAGAGCCGGAAGGTCGATCGCGCACTCAACCCTCTGCGGTTCGGCCTCTTTCGCCTTGGCACTTTCGATTGTCGGCAACGCCAAGCTGTATCCCTCGAACGACGTCATAAGCCCCTTCTGCCGAGCCCCTCTATTCACACAGACGGGCGACATTCTCATCCGCTCGATAATTTTTGCATTCAGAATCGAGTCGCGCTGCGTATAGGTAGGTAAGCCGCATGGGAGTTATCGCCGAAAGCCAGTTCCGCAGTCTGGTCGAGCAGCACCAGTCCATGGTGTATTCGATCGCGCTGCGCATAGCGGGCGACCGGGGAGCGGCGGAGGAGATCGCGCAGGATGCGTTTCTCGAGCTGTACGCGGCGCTGAAGAAGATGGAGTCGGAAGATCACGTCCGGTTCTGGCTGCGAAGAGTGACGGCGAATCGCGCGACGGACTGGCTACGTAGAAAAGCAGTCAGGCCGGACTGGAGCGCGGAGCAGTGGGACGAGAGCTACGAGGCTGCCATTGCCGATCGGGTTGGCGGGGCAGAGGTGAGGCTGGAGCAGATGGTCTCGACCTTGCCGGAGGTTCTGCGGGGAGCCGTTGTCTTGCGATATCAGGAAGACCTCGAACCGGACGAGATTGCGACACTGCTCGGCCAGCCGGTGGCGACGGTAAAGAGTAATCTGCAGCGCGCACTTGGCCTGCTGCGGCGCAAGGCGGATGTGATGTTGAAGGAGTTCAAGCGTGAGCGAGTTGGATGATTTCGAAGCAAGGTTGAGGCGCGATCTGCAGCGGGTTGAAGCGCCGGAAGGGTTCGCGGACCGCGTGATGCAGCGGGTTCCGGCATCGAGGCAGGGTCGCTTGTTGTCGTTCCCGATGGCGGTGACCAACGCGCGCCATTGGATGGCGGTTGCGGCAGTGTTGCTGGTCGCAATTGTTCTCGGCTTCGGCGTTCATCATGTCGAGCAGGTGGAGCAGCAGCGCCAACTCCAGGAACAGGAGCAGGCAAAGGCCCGTGAGGCGGCGGAGCAGTTTGCGTTGGCGATGCAGGTGACAGGAAGGACGCTGTTTGTGGTGCAGCAGCGGATCGATCAGGCAGGGACGAAGACTATGCACGGCGTGGATTAGTTACAAGCGAAATGCGGGGGTCTCTCCACTCCGCATCGCGAAGAGACTTCGCGATGCTCCGGTCGAGATGACGTTTTTTTGTGTAGGGAGATTGGGGGAGTTATGAACGGACGAAGACGAATCAAGGCAGGATGGCTGGCGGCGGTTCTGCTGCTGACCGTTGGAGCGCGGGCGATGGAGCCGCAGGTGCAGGACGACCTGTTCGCCGGGACGGAGAAGTTTGCCAAGGGCGCGAAGTCGTCGACCGAGGTAAATCTCGATAAGAACATGCTCGCCATGGCCGGCAAGTTCATGGACAACGATGGTGACGGCGACGGGGACAAGCAGCAGAAAGATCTCGCGAGGAAGATGGACTTCATCGTGGTGCGCGAGTACGAGTACGCCAAAGCGGGCGAGTACAACATTGCGGACCTCGCCGAGTTCCAGAAGCGGCTCGACGCGGGCGGCTGGTCTTATGTGGTCAAGGAGCGCAGCGAGCACTCCAGCACCAGCGTCTGCGTGAAGATCGACACCGAGGGCCAAACGACGGAGCTGATCGTCATCGAGGCCGAGCCGAGGGCGCTGACCTTTGTCCACCTGAAGGGCCACATGACCATGCGTGAGTTGACCAAGATCGGCGCCAAGTACGGCGTCCCGCAGGACGACCCCAAGCTGAAAGGAATCGGTAAATGAGAAAGCTCGCTGAGTATTCGGATGGCATCCTGATGATCCTTGCCGGCGTCACCTTCGCCGTGGTGCTGATGCTCGTTCCTAATGCCGGTGCGTCTGCTCACGATGCGGACGCGCTGGCGCGGCGAGACTTCGATGGTCTGGTGCGGAGCATCGCGGACCGCTACCAGATCCAAGGGAGATCGGTGCCGATGATGTGGGTGGCAAACCTCTTCGCCCGCTCTGTGACGAAGGACGGAGTTCACGGGATGAAGGTGGTGGAGTTCGAAGATGTCCCAAAGTGGGGCGAGTCAGACCGCACGGGGCTGGGCGATCTGGTGAAGGAGAGGCTGAGCAAGCGCTGGTCGCCCATGGTCCGCCAGCATGAGGCGGGCGGGGATGACTCCTTCGTCTATGTGCAGGGCGACGCGGATGGCAAACACACGCGGATGATCGTAGTCGATCTGGATGGTGGCGAGGCTGGCCGAGAACTCGACATGGTCAGCATCACCCTGAATCCCGAGCAACTGGCGAAGTGGGTGAAGGAGCAGGACGCGAAGGATGAAAAGAAGCGGAGTGCGGTGGGGGCGCTGGCGAGCGAATAGAAAGTAGTCGGAAGATTCACCACCCCAAATCACTCCACTTGTTTGTCATTACCGAAGGGAATCTGCTTCTATTCTTGCTGTCGTTAAAATGGCTGATAGTAATCGGGGAGCCGTAGCCCCAGGTAGATTGCGAGTGCGACTCCACCTGCCGCAAGAGTCCAGGCAAGAAGTCTGACCCACGGCTTGTAAACCAAATCGGTGCCAGTGTTTCTCTTAGGCCTTATCGGGTCATATGCGATTGTCAGAGTGCTTCCAATCGCCTGTTCTGAATGCACCTGATATTTGCCCGTGAACGCGTGCTGGGCAACGATGTAGCGGAATACGACCGTGTACTCCGGAAGTAGATCGTATCCATCGCTCTGAACCGCTCCGCTACTAAGCCGGGAACCCAAAGTTTGTTTACACGAGATGATAGTTGCTTCTGTTTCAACCCAGCCATCCGCTCTGCGTGTTGAAATCGGGCGATCCATGGTTTGAACTCTAGCATCACGCAAATTAGCGCTCTCGGCAATCGCCGGCGCGCTTATGCTTAAAACAGGGAGAAGTCAGCAGGACTTGCGATGGAGAGCCTGGACAAAGATTCGTGGAGCGATGTCACCGGAGAGCCAGACGCGCCTGGACGCTCGCCTGAAGGAGACGCTGGCTTCGATGCCGTTGGACAAGATGCGGAAGGCCCGCAGCCTGACCCAGGTAGCCGTGGCGGAGCGCCTGCGAGTCGATCAGGGATCGGTATTGAAGATTGAGGGCCGCACGGATATGTACCTCAGTACATTGCGGGAGTATGTGGAGGCTCTGGGGGGCACGGAACTGCGGGCAGACTTTCCGGACGGATCTATCAACATCGACCTGCATGCTTCGTGATTTGTCGGACGGAGATGTTTCGGCCGTGTGCAGTGTCGACCTAGAGGATTCTGGCAATGGTCGTCCCTTGCTAAGCTGGTTTGCAAATGCTAAACGAAGAACTCCCAGAGTGGCTGGATGAAACCGAATTTGGCATGGTGGGTATTTTCACGACTGCGGAGGGTGAGAAATTCGCCGCCGAGATAGTCCAATTCGACGACGAACTTAACGAGATCGTCGTCGATGTCATCCAGCCAAGTCAATCCCAAGCGAGCGTCCTTCTTGGTCATCAATCCATTCCAGTCGATCGTATTGTGTCATTCGATCCCCAAGCTCGGACAACGCAACCGTGGCCATATTCCGATCCTTGCCGGAGTGCGCCGTTTTCGCTCGCCCGTTTCGGTCTGATGACAGTGCTGTCCTTAGGCATGACCGCAGGCGGTTTCTCGCTATTTCTTCTCTGGGCCAACATGCCTTACGGAATACAGCGAGCATCTGCAGTCACATACACCCTTGCGGAGGTATTTCTAACTTTTGCCGCTACTGGACGGCTGCGGCGATACCTGTTCACTTGCCCTGCCGTCCGGCCACAGATTCCAAATCTCATCTTGCGTCACTTTGCATTTGTCTTGACGCTTTTGGTCCTCCAAACGGCGCTATTGGCGGCCCGTTCGAGCTTGCCCGGATGGTGGGTTGCAAGGGACAGCAAAGGCGGAACCCCGTTCGAGGTAGCCTTATTACTCTTGTGCATCAGTATCGGATACGCTCAGGTTTTCGCCAATCGTTCCCTGCTCGAGCGGGCTCACCGGGATTTCTCCGGTTAAGGCCAGCGCGAATCACGCCCGTGTATTTGCTCGAAACCCCATTGCGCTTATGCTGGGGGTGAGAGATTCACGGAGCCGTAATGCATCCAGACCTAGAGAAGCTGATCGTTCTGCAGACCCACGATATTGAGGCCAAGCGCCTGCGCGACGAGATGGTCGCGCTGCCCAAGCTGGTCGCCAGCCTGACGGCAAGGCTGGAGGCGGTAAAGGGCCAGCGTGCGGTCGTGGTCGATCTGATCGCCAAAGAAGAGGCGCTGCGCCGCCGGCAGGAGTCCGACATAAAGGACCAGCAGGCGAAGATCGCCAAGGTCACCAAGCAACTGGATAACGCTGCGAACGCCGTGCAGGCGACAGCGTTTGAGCACGAGATTGCGTTTGCCAAGAGCAAGATCTCCGGCTTTGAGGACGCGGAGCTGGAGAGCATGGAACGCAGCGAGGCGCTCGAAGCGCAGAAGAAGCTGGCGGACGAGGCAGTCGAAACCGCCGCAAAGAATCTAGAACGCGAGAGCGCCCGGGCCACCGAGACGGTCGCGAAGGACAAGACGCTGCTGGCGGCGGTCGAGGTGCAACGTGCCGCCGTGCGGGCCGAGGTGAGCGAGGCAGCGCTTTCCACCTATGACCGCATCGCAAAGGGTAAGGGAACCGCGGTCTCCGAAGCGCTGAACCAGAAGTGCCAGGCATGCCAGATGATGGTGCGCCCGCAGCGCTGGAACGAGCTTCGCGACCGGAGCAACGACGACCAGATGATGACTTGCGAGAGCTGCGGGCGGCTGCTGTACTATGATCCGGCGCGGGACGCTCCGCAGCGGAAGACGGTGCCGGTCGAGAGTATCGCCGCTCAGATTATCCGGTCGTTGTAGGGACTCCTGTATCTTTGGCGGTGTGAGTGAGGGTCGTTTGAAGAGAATTGCGATCGATATGGACGAGGTGATAGCGGACGCCGTCGCCGAACACATTCTCCGCTATAACCGCGATCACGACGCCAAGATTACCAAGGACGATCTGCACGGGAAGTGGCTGTGGGACGTGGTGTCGCTCGATCACCACCCCGCGCTCGAGGCGTACCTGCGGTCGGAGGACTTCTTCGAAGTGCTGAATGTGATGCCTGACGCGCAACGGGTGCTCGAGGCGTTGCAAAGGAAGTACGAGGTGTTCATTGCGACGGCGGCCATGGAGTTCCCGACCTCCTTCGTGCCGAAGTACCGATGGCTGGAGCGCCACTTTCCCTTCATTCCGCCATCGCACATCGTCTTCTGCGGCAACAAATCGATCATTCACGCGGATTACCTGATCGACGACAACCCTCGGCAGCTTCGCCTCTTCAGCGGGGAGGGAATTCTCTTCGAATCGCCGCACAATGTTGCGGTGACGGGCTTCCGGCGCGTGAAGAACTGGCGGGAAGTGGAAGCGATGTTTCTGTAGGGCAGGGAGAAGTGAAAAGGGAATAGGGAGAAAAAACGCTTTGGGATTGGCCTATCCCTTCTCCCTTTTCACTTCTTCCTGTATTTCAGACGTAAAGCGCCGCTTCGAACCTCTGCAGCGCATTTTCATTCCACGCGTGCGAACTCTTCCGCCAGGTGTCGCCGTTCTCGGCCATGAAGTTGGGGAAGTCCATGCGGCAGTATCCGCAGCGCTGCTGGAAGTCGAAGAGCGCCTGGGCGGTGCCGTCTAGGTACAAGACTGCTTGTTGCCCATCGCGAGACCACTCGATGCTGGCGATGCGCGTGGCCTCCGGGCGCTTCAGCTCGGCGTCGCTCTTGGCAAGCGCTTCCACGTTGTAGATCAGCATCGCGTCCATGATGCTGTTTTCCTGCGTCTCCTGCGATCGGTCGCAGGCATAAAAGTATCCGGCAACCCCTTCATCTTCAAAGACGACCGTCCAAGGCACGGCGGTAGAGTTTGACGATAAGAAAGCACGGCCGGGAGTGAAGGAAAGCGACTGCATGACACCTCTCTTCTTCAAGATACACTCGTATGCGGGGCTGTCGGGGTGTTGGTCTGGCTGCAAAAGCTGTCTGATTGGACTTCATACATCCCACCCATCGCGTGAGACAAGAGCGCGATGGATGGGGCACCCAGGCATTCGCACCAGGCTTCGATTCCTATCAAGATGAAACTTCCTAAGATCCACATTGGCCGACCGCAACAGATTGCCGCACTCCTCCTGCTCTTCTTTCTTGGCGAATGCCTGTGGGTGATCGACCGGCAGCAGCTGTCGCCGGCTGACTACCGCTACGCTCTCTGTGGGCGCGAGATGTGGGAGCGGCCATCGCCGCTTGCCGGCTACTTCACCACCTGCGGCAATCTGAATGGCGATGGCACCATGGCCTATCGTGTCGCCGGGCTTCCTCTCACAGTGCAGCGACTGGTGCTGGTGGGTGCGGACAAATTCCGCAAGCCCGAGGACCGGCTTTACGTCGGCGGCTCTCTGGGCGGATCGACGTGGGAGATGCGCCACCAGATCTCGCTGACCGGGGTGAAGTTCCTGATGCACCTGCCGTTCGTCTTCTTCGCGATCTGGCTGGGCGGCGGCCTTTGGTGGGTCTGCCGCAGGCTCTTCGGCGACGAGGGCGCGTTCCTCTCTCTGGGGCTTTATTGCTTCTGCCCGACGGTGATTCGGTACGCGGTCTCGCCAAACAATGAGATTCTTGCGATGTGGGGACTCTACGGCCTGGTCTATGCGGCCATCGGCGTCGCGCACGCACTCCAGGGGCCGCGAAGGAAGTGGAAGCCGAGGATTGGCCTCTTCGTCCTCGCGCTCGGGCTGACGGCGAGCGCGCATCTACTCGCAGCGATGGTCGGCTTCGTGGCGGCTGCGGGCTTTCTGTTCTATTTAGCGGAGCGTCGGCGCAGCTACGTGATGCAGATCCTGATCTTCTCTGCGGTCGGCGCTCTGGGAATCGTCTTCGCGTCCTTCGCTTTCCGGCTGGCACCGTTCAGCTATGTCTTTACCGGCGGCGGGGCGCGGTTCTGGTTTTCGTTGGATGCGGCTAAGGGATTCTTTGCGTCTCTCATCAACGCCCCGATTGCGGTTGCCGCAGGCGTTGCTGCCATCCTTTATCTAGGAGTCAAGCGTTGCCGCTACTTCGGCAATACGACGCCCCTGTTGATGGTGCTCGCGGTCTTCGCGCTGACAACCACGCAGACGGTTAGCTATCCCTGGCTGTGGGCACTTCCTTTCCTGTTGACCTTTGCCGGCGGAGTCTTCGCGGACGCGCTCGAAACGAAGCAGCGCAGGATCTTTGTGGCGCTATCCATCGCCATTCTTCTGGCGCAAGTACTCTTCTGTCTCAACACTCTCACCAGTTTGTCGCGGACTATTTAGCGGGAATGCGCTAAGCTGCATCGTAGTTGGATAAAAGCCAGACCACGGGCCGAAGAAACGACTCAATACCCATACAAGCTCCCAGGCGGCCAGGCCCAGATGCACTCGATCAGGACAGTAAGACTCCGCCCCTCTTCTCGCACCATTGCGACGGCAACTCTCCTCGCGGCTCTGCTGTTTGTGGATGGCTGCCACCGCCATCGCAAGACCGTCTCCGCACCGAACACGACGGACTATGCCGACAACATTGAGGCCGTGACGAAGTCGCCGACGCTATCAATCTTGCGCTGGCCGAACTACTCCGACTACCAGCCTGCGGTCGCGACCTTCTATGACGACCGCAACAACGAGGTCGCCTGGACACGCGACGGCAAGCCGACGAAGCAGGCGCTCGCATTCATCCAGGCCTTCAAGGATGCCGCAGCGAAGGGGTTGAACCCGGAGGACTACGACGCCTCCCGCTGGCCGGCGCGCATCCAGAAGCTGGCTGGCAAGAACGAGGACGACTTCGCGCAGTTCGATGTGGCGATGACGATTGCCGTGATGCGCTATATCTCCGATCTGCACATCGGCCGTGTGAATCCGACGCACTTTAACTTCGACATCGACGTGAATACGAAGAAGTACGATTTGGCCGAGTTTGTCTCCGACCAGGCCGTCGACGCGGACGACGTGCCGAAGTTGGTGGCATCCGTCGAGCCGAACTCGGAGCAGTACCGCAAGACGGAGGCGGCACTCGCGCATTATCTCGATCTGGCGAAGCAGCAGACCCAATCGAACGCCGCGCCGCTGACCGTTGTCGCGAAGCCCGTGAGCGTGGGCGAATCGCTTGCGGAGGCTCCGGCGTTGCTGGATCGCCTAAAACTGGAGGGGGATGCGCCCACAGACGAGACAGCAACAACCGTTTATGACAAGGCTCTATCTGAATCAGTGAAGCGGTATCAGCATCGCCACGGCATCACCGAAGATGGCAAGCTGACTCCGCAGACGGTTAAGTCACTGAACGTGCCGTTATCGGCGCGCGTAACGCAGTTGCAGGACTCGCTGGAACGCTGGCGCTGGCTACCGGATCAGTATCTGAATGCGCGAATCATCGTGAACCTGCCGGAGTTTGTACTGCACGCTTACGACGCGCAGCATCAGCCCGAGTTCACCATGAAGGTCGTTGTGGGCAAGGTGATAGGAGAGCACGAGACACCGGTCTTCGCGCACATGATGAAGTATCTCGTGTTCCGGCCTTACTGGAGCGTTCCGGTCGATATCGCGCGCAAGGAACTTGTTCCTCATATCGTTACAAATAAGGGCTATCTCGCGACCAAGAACTTCGAGGTGACGAACACGAAGGGCGATGTGCTTACTGACTACACGGCTCACCAGGTCGCGCAGGGTGCGGTGATGGTGCGGGAGAAGCCTGGGCCTAAGAACTCGCTGGGGCTGGTGAAGTTCATGTTCCCCAATCAGTACGATGTTTATCTGCATTCGACGCCCGCAACCGAACTCTTCAACCGCACCCGGCGCGACTTCAGCCATGGCTGCGTCCGCGTGCAGGAGCCGGCGAAGCTGGCGGCATGGGTGCTCGATGGGCAGAAGGATAGGGACAACGAGGATTGGGACCTCGATAAAGTAACCGAGGCGATGAACAAAGGCCCCGATAACCACCAGGTCAATCTGAAGACGCCGATTCCGATCGTCATCTTCTACGTCACCGGCTTCGTCGAGGACGATGGCGACACCCATTTCTTCGACGACATCTACGGCTACGATGCGCAGCTACAGGCTGTACTCGCGAAGGGAATGCCTTACCCGGTGAAGCGAGAGCCGATCGTGGCGAAGACGGCTCCCGGCGACACGCTGTAAGAATTCCCGCCACTTCGGTAGACTGTGGCGATGAAAAAGCTGGCCACCCGTGGAGCTTCCGAATCTCGTGGTGAGTCCGCGCGTATCGACGAGTACATCGCCGATGCGCCTGTCTTTGCCCAGCCCATCCTCGCGCACGTGCGGGCACTGGTGCATCGAGCATCGCCGGAGATCTCCGAGGAGATCAAGTGGAGTCAACCGTTCTTTCTCTATCGCGGATCGCTGCTATGCTTCATGGCCGCGTTCAAGCAGCACTGCAGCTTCGGCTTTTGGAGCTCTGAGATGGCCGCGGTGATGAAGCAGGATGGCCGCGCAGGGGAAGATGGCGCCAAGGGATCCCGAGGCGCGTTCGGCAGGATTGCGTCGATAGCCGATCTTCCTTCCGATAAGGTGATGCTCGGGTACGTGCGGCAGGCGATCGCCCTCAGCGAATCGACTGACCCGAAGCCGGCCAAGGTGCGCAAGCCAAAGCCCGAAGTAGAGCCGCCGCCTGAGCTCCTTGTTGCAATTGAAGAGAAGCCGGGCGCCGCCGAAGCCTTTGCCACGCTGTCGCCAAGCTGCCGCCGTGAGTACGTAAACTGGATACTCGAAGCGAAGCGCGCCGAGACGAAGGAGCGCCGGATTCAGACCGCGGTGCAATGGATTACTGAAGGCAAATCGCTGAATTGGAAGTATGAAAACTGCTGACGCAGCGCCTTTTACCTCATAGGTTGGCGTCGGTTCAACGATTCATCGCATGAAGTTTGGCAACCTGCCCGAGGGCATGAGACTGTAGGTCAATGGGACGACGTACGGAAGTGGGGCCAGAAGTAGATCCAGCCTTGTTTCAACGCAACCTGATGGAGTGGTACAGGGTGCATGCGCGTAAACTTCCGTGGCGCGGTGCGGTCGACCCCTATTGCATATGGCTCTCGGAGATCATGCTACAACAGACGCGCGTCGCCTCTGTGATTGAGCACTATCACGAGTTTCTGCTCAAATTCCCTACTTTATTGGCGCTTGCTCTTGCTCCGGAACATGAGGTGCTCGCAGCCTGGAGTGGCCTTGGCTACTACCGTCGCGCTCGCATGTTGCACAAGGCGGCACAGTTTATTACGGAGGAGCTTGGCGGCGTTCTGCCAACAAATTCGGTGGCGCTCCGTACCCTTCCCGGCGTTGGAGAATATACCTCGGCGGCTATCGCCAGCATTGCCTTTGGTGAGAGTGTTGCTGTCGTCGATGGGAACGTGGAGCGTGTGCTGCTTCGCTTGACCGGGCGAGCCGAGGACCGAACCGCCGCAGGGCGAGCGTTCCTGCGAACGACCGCGCAACAGCTCATTCCGGCGTCGATCGACGCTGGTTCCGCGATCAATCCGGGAGTGGCAGGCAAGGGCAAGCAAATTGCGGCAGCCCGGCCAAGGCGCAACCCTCCGGGCGATCACAACCAGGCGATGATGGAGCTTGGCGCGACGATCTGCCTTCCGCGAGCGCCGCTCTGTCTCCACTGTCCGGTGCGCTCGCTTTGCATCACGAAAGGAGAGCACAGCACGTCTCCGCGAGCGAAGCTGAGGAGCCGCGAGGTCGCCTTCCTGCTCTCGGTTCGAAAGCGCGGAGTCGCGACCGAGGTTCTACTTGCCCAGCGACCGGCGGAGGCAAGCCTGATGGCGGGAATGTACGAGCTGCCGCCGCTTCCTCTGGACGCGGAGGCAGACGAGATGGCGAGCCGCGAGCCGCTGCTGCGGATTCGGCATGCGATCACAAACACGAACTACTATGCCCGCGTCTATGCGCCGATGGGGCCTTCGGACAAGGCGCTACGCCGTGCCGTGCCCATAGCGAAGGCAGACCTTCACTGGGTTCGAACGGCAACGCTTCTGGAGTTGCCGCTAACCGGACTCTGCCGCAAGGTCCTGCAGCGGCTGGACGTGATGCCGGTCAGGCCGTTGCGTGCCCCGGTCGTTACTGAGAAGACGACTGCGGAGTTCCATGCGCAGTCGAGCAGAGCCAGGCCGGTCGTCGACGAGGACGAAGACCACGATTCGTTTTAGGCAGCGAGAGTTCGGTCGTTCTACTTTGGCTGCGAGGTGGCAGAATGGAACTTTCAGGAGAATTGCCGATGAACCTTCGCACAGCAACTACTCTTCTTGCGCTGACGACATCAATCTCTGGATACGCATGGGCGCAGGTTCCGCCCGAGGTCGCGAAGGCCGAAGCTAGCATTGACGCCGAGAAGATCCGCGCGCATGTGCGCTTCCTCGCCGACGACCTGCTGGAGGGCCGCGGTCCCGGGCTTCGGGGCAGTGAGCTTGCGGCGAAGTATATTGCCACGGAGTTCGCGCTTTCCGGGCTGAAGCCTGCGGGCGACAACGGAAGCTACTTCCAGCAGGTCAGATTTTTTGGAATGACCGTAAAGCGTGATGCGTCGTCAGTGGCATTCGTGTCGAAGAGCGGTTCGCCGATTGATCTGAAGTTCGGGCCGGACTACGTCGTCAACAATCCTCGACATGAGACTGTTGCGAACATCGACGCTCCCATCGTCTTCGTTGGCTACGGCGTGACCGCGCCGGAGTTTGGTTGGGACGACTACGCGGGCGTCGATGTGAAGGGCAAGGTGGTGCTGATCATCGTCGGCGATCCGCCGTCTGATGATCCGAAGTTCTTCGGCGGCAAGGCTCTGACCTACTACGGACGCTGGACCTACAAGTACGAGCAGGCGGCGCGGAAGGGCGCGATTGGCGCGCTGATCATTCATCGCACTGACCTTGCCAGCTATGGTTGGAGTGTGGTGCAGAACTCGGGTGCAGGAGAGAAGACCTTCCTTGCGGACGATGCCAAGCCGGTGGTCGAGGCCGCCGCGTGGATTCATCACGATGTCGCAGACAAGCTCTTCGCCGCCGCTGCTATGCCTGCGACCGATGCTGAGATTGATGCAGCTGGCAGGCGGGGCTTCAAGGCGATCGAACTGCCGGTGCATTTGAAGGCGCATATCGAGAGCACGGTACGGCCGTTTGAGTCGGCGAACGTTGTAGGAATTCTGCCGGGCGAGATGAAGGGCAAAGATCAGGCCGTGATGTACTCGGCGCACTACGATCACCTGGGTTTTGTTCCTGGCATGGCGGGCGACAACATCTACAACGGCGCGGCGGACAACGCGACCGGCTGCGGCATTCTGATCGAGCTGGCGAGAGTATGGGCGGGGCTGAAGCCGCCGCACTCAGTCATCTTCGCGGCGGTCACTGCGGAGGAGCAGGGGCTGCTAGGCTCGGAGTATCTCGGCCAGCATCCGCCGATCCCAGCCGGTCAGATCGCGCTCGATCTGAACTACGACGACATCCAGCCCTTCGGCGATCCTTTGGAGACGAACGTCGCCGGCTCAGAGAGGACGAGCTTCTACCCCACGGTCGAAGCGACGGCCAAGCGCTTCCATCTGGCCATCGTCCCGGACGCGCACCCCGAGGCCGGCCACTACTATCGCAGCGACCACTTCAGCTTCGCCCGCGTCGGCGTGCCGTCGTTCTCGGTGGGCGAAGGGACGCTCTTCGCCGGGCACGATGCGGCGTGGGGACTTGCGAAGGAGGACGACTACGTGGCCCACCGCTACCACAACTTCAGCGACAACTACACGCCGGACATGGACTTCACCAGCAACGCGAAGCTGGCGAAGTTTGGCATGGAGCTGGGGTGGGAGGCGCTGAGCGCTCCGAAGACGGTGGAGTGGAAGGCGGGGGATGAGTTTGAGGGCGCGCGGAAGACGAGCCAGCAGAGGTAACTCGTACGTCCACCCATCGCGAGGAGCAGAGGCGCGATGGATGGGGCACAGAGAGCGCGGCGCGGCGGGACGAGTCCTATAATTCAGGTACGGAGGCTCGTGATGGCCGCTCAACCACAGACCGAAGTTTCACCCTCAAGAAAAGACCTGACGGGAACACTCAAGACATTCGGCCCCTCAGGCCCGATGTACGAGGTCCTCGGGCCAGCCGAGCGTTCAGTGCAAGGCAAGGAGTCCGTAACTATCCGGGTCTTTGGTACGGGTGAAGTTACCGCCTATCCGGTGGAAGAGATGCTTCAGGACCCCGAGGCCGTATAGTGTTTGCGATTGCGTTCGATCTGGTTGTGGCCGATGCCTTGGAGCATCACCCGAAAGGTGTTCGGGCAGCTTATGACGAAGTGGAGCAGAGCCTCTTGCAATTTGAGTTCAAGAGGGTGCAGGGCAGCGTATTCCTGAGCGAGAGTGAAGACCTCGCGAACCTGATGCTGGCGATGAATGCTCTGAAGGCCCTGCCGTGGTTCCCCAAGGTGGTTCGGGACATCCGGGCGTTCCGCGTCGAGCAATGGTCGGACTTCACGGGGTTTATGAAGGGGTAGGATTTCGGTCCTTGGCGTAGGGGCTGGGGTACAGGATTTCCGGAGCGAATGTTCCTCCCACCCGTCGCGAGAGACAAGGACGCGACGGATGGGGCACCCGGACTTTGTGGGGCAGCAAGAAAAATCTATCTTGGCCTGGATTGATCGGGTGCCCCATCCATGACAGTTTCACCGTCATGGGTGGGACGTAGGATGTCCGAAGTGAGATTCGCACATGCCCAACAACCTCAAGCGATATCAGGAGAGTGGGAGCTATCACTTCGTCACCTTCAGTTGCTATCACCGCCTGCCATATCTGGACGATGACCTGATCCGAATGACGTTCTTAGACCGGCTGGAATGGTTGAGACAGAAGCATGAGTTCTATGTCTTTGGATACGTTCTGATGCCGGAGCACGTCCATCTGCTTGTTTCGGAGCCGAAGCGATACAAACTCGCGGCGGCCCTCAATGTGCTCAAGGTCGAGGTGTCCAAGCAGGCGAAGGGCAACCGGAAGCAGTTCTGGCAGACGCGGTACTACGACTTCAATGTGGTGACCTCTGCCAAGCTGGTCGAGAAGCTACGCTACATGCACCGCAATCCGGTGAAGCGCGGTCTGGTGGCGGAGCCGCAGGATTGGCATTGGTCGAGCATCTGCCACTACTTGACGGGAGTCGTTGGAAGAGTCGAGATTGAGTCGGAGTGGACATGGAACCGCCGGGAGAGAGCGTCGTCCCACCCATGACGTTGAAGCCGTTTAGGGCGAAGTGCTCTCCGGTCGGGCTGTGTTCCTCCCACCCGTCGCGAGAAACAGAGGCGCGACGGATGGGGCACCCAGGCTTCCTCGGCCAGGAAGAGAAAACTTGTCTCGCCGTCGACTGCTCGGTCAGAAAAGACAATTTGTCTCAAAGTAGACTGCTCGGGTCAGTGGAGACAATTTATATCGGAATAGACTTTTCGGGTGCCCCATCCATGACGGTTTTATCGTCATGGGTGGGATGTAGGATGTCCGAAGCGCAGGCTCCACTTACCGAATCAGGCAATGTTGCGGCGGATGGGGGCACCCAGCAGCAGTGGTATTTTTAGTAATACCGAATGCAATTTATTGCCGAAACGGCCATTTCAATGGCTTTGCTCCCGAACAAAACACCAGCCTCCGCTATAAGGGTGTTTTCCACGAGTGGCAGGAAAGAGAGCTGCGGGAAAAACTTGTGCGCCTAGCATTCTGCCCGCGCTGCGGCGTCGACAACATCAATGGTTGCCTGCATTGCGAAACGATAATTGACGACGATATTGAACATCGTTCGGAAAGGCCCTCCTACTGTTGTGCTTGCGGCAAGCCTTTTCCTTGGACTGAAGCGGCCCTCGCAACTGCTCGGGAATATACGGACGAGCTTGAACAGTTGAACGCTGAGGACAATGCCGCGCTTAAGGCCACCTTCCCGGATTTGACAGTCGAGACAGCCAGAACTGGGTTGGCAGCCAGCCGCTTCAAGAAACTCATCGCTAAGGTCGCGCCTGCCGCAGGAGATGTGCTTAGGAAAATTCTAGTTGATGTGGCAACCGAAGCCGCGAAGAGAGCGATGGGCGGCTAGGACGGGCTTCGTCGAAAGGCCTTCCTTTCTACTTGATAATCCCACGCTGGCTGTTAGCGATGAAATCTGCAAGGTAAGCGACGTGTTCGTCCCCACTCGCCGCAACACTTTCGCGAATCGCCTCAAGCGCCTGCGAAGTATTCCTCTTCGAGGCCAGCAGCAGCCGGTACGCCGAGCGAAGTTCCTTGATCTGTTCCGGCGTGAAGCCCTTGCGCTCCAGCCCGACCTTGTTCAATCCATACGCGTGGTTGTTGCGCTCGATCGAGGTCAGTGAGTAAGGCAGCACGTCCTGCGTGATCGTCGTGCCGCCGCCGATGTAGGCGTACTTGCCAATGCGGCAGAACTGGTGCACCGGGCAGAGCGCGCCGACGACGGCGAAGTCTTCGACCGTGACGTGGCCGGCGAGCGTGGCGGAGTTCGCCAGGATGCAGCCGTTGCCGATGTGCGAGTCGTGGCCGATGTGGGTGTAGGCCATGATGAGGCAGCCGGAGCCGACAGTCGTATGGCCACCGCCGCCAACAGTTCCCCGTGAGATGGTGACGTACTCGCGAATGTCGTTGTTGTCGCCGAGCGTGACCCGCGTCGGCTCGCCTGCGTACTTCAGGTCCTGCGGCGCGATGCCGATGCAGGCGAAGGAGAAGATGCGGTTCTTCTTCCCGACGGTGAGGTGCCCATCAAGCACGACGTGCGAGACCAGCTCGCACTCTTCTCCCAGAACGACGTTTGGGCCGATGGTGCAGAAGGGGCCGATCTTGCAGCTTGCCGGGATGATTGCGCCTTCGTCGACGATCGCCGTGGGGTGAATGCTCACGCGAGGGTGACCTCGGGCTGGGCGATGACTGTGGCTAATTCAGCAGGCTTCGTGGCTTCCTTTGCCGTCTCTTTCGCAGGACGTGGGACGACCATGCAGGTGACGGTCGCTTCGCAGGCGACCTTGCCCTCGACTGTCGCGACGCCGAGCATCTTTACGGCGGTCCTGCGCCAGTTGATGACGGTGACCTCGATGCGAATCTGGTCGCCTGGAACGACGGGGCGGCGGAACTTGGCGTTGTCGATGCCGGTGAAGACCATCAACTTCGAGTCGCGGTCGGGGATCTCGGTGAGCAGAAGAGCGCCGCCCGCCTGGGCGATGGCCTCAACGATCAGTACGCCGGGCATCAGCGGGTAGTCGGGGAAGTGGCCGGTGAAGTGGGGCTCATTGGCGGTGACGTTCTTGATGGCGACGATGCGCGTCTTGCGCTCCATCTCGATGACGCGATCGATGAGGAGGAACGGGTAACGATGCGGCAGGATCGCCATGATCTCGCCGATGTCCATCGTCGTTTTGTACGGAACTGCTGCTGCTGCTTCTTCTGTCTCGCTCATGGCAGCAACCAGTATAAATTGCTATTCCTTTGTCAATCCTTTGACTTCCCCTTGGCCTTGAGCGGCAGGTCGGTGTTGAACATCGACGGCTCGATCGGTTCGTTGTACTTTACGTCCAGATAGAAGCGCTGATTAGCAAGATCGCCGTTGCGATAGCGGCTGATGGTCAGCGGCGTCATGATGCCCTGGATGAGGTGGTAGTCGTCGTACTGCTCCACATCTTCGTCGTGGTCCTTGAACTGCTGGTTGCGCGTTTCGAAGGTGCGGCGAAGGGGGAGGTGGCTCGATGCATCGAGTTCGACGGTGACGGCGTCGTTGTCGGCTCCGAGGAGCGTTACCTTCTCGGCCTGGCGGCGCTCCACCTGGCTTGCGCCCTCGTAGAGCACGACAATCCCAGGCTGCTTGAGCCAGACGTGGATGATGGATTCGAGCGAGTGGCGCTGGCGAAGGAAGTAGTCTTTCACCTGCTCGGCGGGCAGGGGCTTGTTGCCCTTGTAGGTGATCTCGTAGCCGTTGCCGGCGGTGTAGATCTGCACGATGTCGCGCTTCTTGGTGTACTCGATGCGGTCGGCTTCGGGGTGGGTAGCGTCGGCGAACTGCTTGAAGTCCCAGAATGGCGGGGAGCCGAGGTTGGGTTCGCCGCGGAAGAAGGCGGCGGTGTTGCCGTGGAAGGTCGCGGTGCGGCGATTCAGCCAGGCGTCCCCGCCGAGCGCGACGACCATCTGGTCCAGCAGAATGCGGCCGCGCTTGTCCTGATCGACGCCGTTGGTCTGGCTGCCGTTTTGGGCTGCGGTCTGCGCACTTGGGATCTCGGACGCCTGGGCGTGAAGGCGAGCGGGCGTAGCGAGTGCTGCTATGAGAAGCGCACAGAAGGACAGCGCCGAACCGAATTTCATCGCAGCTTTGTTGTGTGTACTTGTGGAAGAAAGGTTCGAGCGGCGTGGGGGATGTGAGCCGCGTCGGGGTCCTTCAACTCCGTTTGGCGCAGGAGCGCGCCAAACTCCGTTCAGGATGACGGAGGTTTCGAAGGTGCTAGCGTTTGTCGAGGGGAGATTGCTCATAATTGATTGTCTAGCCTACAAGTACCGCGCCGCCGTTCACGTTGAAGATCTCTCCCGAGCAGAATCCGGCTAACGGCGTACAAAGAAACAGTATCGGCCCGGCGATCTCATCAACGTGGCCGACCCGGCCCAGCGGAATCGTCGCCAGCAACTTCTTGGACGTAGCGGGGTCGTTGAGGGCAGCCTGCGACATCTCGGTAGCGACCCAGCCTGGTGCGACGCAGTTGCAGTAGATGCCCTGGCCAGCAAGTTCTGAAGATAGGCTCTTCGTCAACGAGACCAGCGCGCCCTTGCTGGCGGCGTAGTCGGCGTGGAAGGCCTCGCCGCGCTGGGCGGCAGTGGAGGCGACGAGGACGATGTGGCCCTTGGCGTTCGTGACTCCAGAGACAGGTTGCGCCAGCATTTGGGCGACTGCTGCTTGCACCAGGCCGAAGGCGCTATCGAGATTGATGCTGAGGGTGTTGCGCCACTGTTCGGTGGACATGGTCGCGATGGGCGCGTCGTGCGACGGCCAGACGCCGTGGTTGACGACGAGGCAGTCCAATCGGCCGAAGGCGGTGACAGCGGAAGAGACGAGGGCGCGGCCGTCGTCGGCGCTGGCCAGGTTCTGCTGGATGGCGATGCAGTGATCGGGGCCGCCGAGTTCTGCGGCGAGGCTGTTTGCTATCGATGCGGCGGACTGGTAGCTGAAGGCGACCTTCGCCCCGGCCTTACGGAAGAGCCGCACCGAAGCCGCGCCGATACCGCGCGAGCCTCCGGTGATCAACGCCACGCGGCCGCTCAGCGATAGGGGAACTCCGGTGTTGGAAGAGGTCATAGACAGACGCTATCCAATCGGCGGAGGCCATGCAAGCCGCGCCGTTCCACGCAAGTCAGGCTTTCTTCTTCTCAACAGCGGCCTTCGCGGCCTTTGCCGCGCTCTTCTTCGCCGCTTTCTTAGCGGCCTTGGCGGCTTTCTCCGCTTCAGCCTTCTTCGCCCGAATCGCCGTGTTCTCAGCTACCAGGCGCTTCAACTGCGCGGCGGGAAGATTGAGCGTGGCCTTCACCCTGTCGGGATGCTTGGCGTAGGTGAGGGCGTGGGCCGCGCGAAGCTCCTCTTGCCACTCGGCGTTGCGGAAGACGTCCCACCGCTCGGCGGCGACCCAGTGGATGCGGGCCATGTAGGGCGCGGGATAGAGGCCTTCGATCTCCATCAGATCTGCGTAGCGTTCCGGTCCGGCTGAGTAAGAGATCACGCCATGTGAGAGCGAGTCGTCCAAGTTGACCAATACGAACATCTTCCCGCCGACGGCCTTGTCCCCAACCCAGTAGACGAGGTTGTCGCCCCACTGCATAGTCTCGACGACGTGCGGCAGGGTGAGGAGGAACTTGCGTACCTGGTCGGCGTCCATTCCGGGAGTATAGCGGCACTTTTAGCGGCGACGGCGGCTTACTTATTTGGATTGGGCTTGCCGGATTTCTCGAGCTTTGAGGCGGCTGCTGCCTTCTGCGTGGCGCGCTTGGTTGCAGCGGAGTGTTTACCGGGCTCCGGCTTGCAGCTTCCCTTCGTTCCTGGCTTCTTGCCGGGCGTAGGCTCAAATCCTGGCCAGCAGGGATTTCCTTTACTTGCGGCTTTCTTCGTCGACTTCTTCGCGGTGGTCATGCTGATGTCAGACTCGACCGCAGCCTGCGTTGCTGTCTGGGGCACGCGCTATTTCGTCGGCTGTGTGGTCTGGTTACTTTGAGGCCTCGGAACTGTGATGCCACGAAAGACCGTGTAGGCGACTGCCAGGAGGATGATGACCGCGATCGTAATGACGAGGCCGCAGGACGAGCTCTTGCCCGAATCCGATGATTTATCCAGAGCCATGCGCGGTTCGATGCAGGGAAGCGTTACGAAGTCCTCGCAGCTCGAATAATTCTTACGGAAGACGAAGACGGATCGGGCCCTTTGCTGTCGATGGGTCGACGACGCTGCCCTTCTGCGTGATGACGATCCTGCCCGCTGAAACGAGGCGGCGTGCAGCTGCCCTGGCCGGCTCCATCAGCGACTCCCAATCATGGCGCGAGTCTTTGCCTCCGACAAGCTTTGCCGCCTCCGACGGGCAGATGGTCTTGTCACGTCCCCGCTCTGCCAGCAGCTCCAGGATGGCGGCTTCCAGTTGAGCATCGGTCTCGGCGGTCTTCTCTCCGCGGCAGGCATCGCTGCAATACTTCACCGCGTCCCAGTCCCGCTCCCACTTCTTGCGCCAGGAGAACGCCCGGCCGCAGCGCTTGCAGATCTTGTCCTTGTGCGGAGTGATGCGTTCGGGCTTGCGCTTCTTGTCGGGCATGTCAGGCTGAATCAGGATACCGTGGCGAACTCCCACTCACCGCAAGAGACAAGTGCGCGATGAATGGGGCACAGATTTGTGGAAGGAGGAGCTTTACACCCAACCGCCGTCGACGATATAGCTCTGGTTGGTGATGCCGCTTGAGTCGTCGGCCGCCAGGAAGAGCGCCAGCCGCGCCACCTCGTCCGGTTGAAGAATCCGCTTGATCGACTGATGCTTGAGGATCTCGTTCAGATACTCCTCGGTGTACCAGTTCTTGCGCTGGCGGGCGGTCTCGATGGCTCCGGGAAGGATGCAGTTGACACGGATTCCATGCGGCCCAAGCTCATGCGCGAGCGTGCGCGTCAGCCCAACGATCGCTGCCTTGCTGGCGACGTAGACGGGCAGCCCGGTCGACGGAATCATCCACGAGATGGAGCTCATGTTCAGGATGACGCCGCGTCCCTGCCACTTCATCCCCGGGATGACGGCCTGCGAGACGAAGAACTGGTGCTTGAGGTTGACGGCGATGCAGCGGTCCCAGAACTCCGGGGTGACGTCTTCGGTCTTGTGGCGGGTGTCGTCGCCTGCGTTGTTGATGACGACATCAATGGTGCCGAAGCGGGCGATGATCCCTGCGAGCTTTTCGGCGAGTTGGGCGGAGTCGGTTAGATCGCAGTGGACGTAGCTGGGTACGTGTTCAGCGTTTGGGCTGAGGCGGTCGATCAAGGCTGCGGCTGCTTCGTCGGCGATGTCGAGGAAGACGACCTGCGCTCCCTGAAGCGTGAACGCCTCGACCAGCACTTCACCGATGCCGGATGCGCCGCCGGTGATGAGAACGACGCGGTCTTGCAGGCTGGGGTACTTCGCGAATTGTTCTTTAGGTTCCATTGAGCGTTTCTCTCAAGCTCTGCTTCACCGCTCGCTCGGCAAAGGGGCTCGCACATTGCCGATAAACAGAAGATCAGAAGCCCCAATTTCTGCAAAGTTCCTCCGAGCCTCGGACAAGCTCAAAAGATTGTTTGGTCCACCACGAACTATATCCGCGTCTGAGTCATCCTGTCCGTCGTCTTGCCAGTAACAAACGGGACATATATCGTCGCCGCCCTTTTGATGCAGTGTGCGAAAGCCGCAGCATGGGCAAGGAACCATGCCGCCATGCTCTCAGACCGAAGAAGGCCGCGCAAGCCAAAAGACCTCTTGAACTCTCTATACTTGAGGCATATGTCTACGTTCGCTCCGCTTGAAGACCAACTCGATCTCATCACCAAGGGCACCGCCGAAATCCTCCCCTTCGAAGCGCTGAAGGAGCGGCTCGCCGCCTCCATCGTCAGCGGGAAGCCGCTGCGCATCAAGGCCGGGTTCGATCCGACTGCGCCGGACCTGCACCTGGGACATACGGTGCTGATCCGCAAGCTACGGCACTTCCAGCAGCTCGGGCACACGGTGATCTTCCTGATCGGCGATTCGACCGCGCTGATTGGAGACCCGACCGGGCGCAACGTGACCCGCAAGCCGTTGACTCCAGAGCAGATCGCCGCCAACGCCGAGACGTACAAGGAGCAGGTCTTCAAGATCCTCGACCCGGTGAAGACCGAGGTCCGTTACAACTCCGAATGGCTGGACAAGCTGGGCTACTACGACATGGTCAAGCTCATGGCGCAGTTCACGGTCTCGCAGATGCTCGAGCGCGAGGACTTTCATAAGCGCTTCCAGGCGGAGCAGCCGATCTCGATGCACGAGATGCTGTACCCGGTGGCGCAGGGATACGATTCGGTGGCGCTTGAATGCGATGTGGAACTGGGCGGGACCGACCAGAAGTTCAACCTGATGCGAGGGCGTGATCTGCAGAAGCACTTCGGCCAGCCGCAGCAGAGCATCCTGATGGTGCCGATCCTTGAGGGCCTCGACGGCGTGCAGAAGATGTCGAAGTCGCTGGGGAACGCGATCGGCATCCACGAGGTGCCGAACGAGATGTACGGCAAGCTGATGTCGATCTCGGATGAGCTGATGTGGCGGTACTGGACGCTGCTGACGGATTTGCGGCAGTCGGAGATCGACGCGATGAAGGCGCGGGTAGCGAGCGGCGAATTGCATCCCATGCAGGCGAAGAAGGATCTGGCGCGGACGATTACTGCGGATTTTCACTCTCTTGAAGCAGCTGAGGGTGCAGCGGAGCACTGGGCAAGGCAGTTCCAGCGGAGGGAGTCGTCCGAAGACGCGCCCGTCGTGCGTATCCCTGTGACGCCGGAGCTCTTCCGGCACGATCCGTCTGCTGCGGCGGATGCGCCGAAGATGGTGAAGATAGCGAAGCTCCTGCAATTGGCCGGACTTGTGGCATCGGCTGGCGAAGGAACGCGGAAGCTGGCCGAGAATGCAGTAAGCCTGAATGGGGCAAAGACCACGGCCCAGGCGGAGTCTATGGCAGTTTTGGGCGATTCGCCCGTCATCCGTGTCGGGAAGAAAGAGATTCGGGTTACCTGGGAGGGGGCCTAGTTTATCCCCTAATGCCTGCCCTCTTTCTGGTGCAATCGAGGCGCAGGCCGAAATTCCCGCAAGAAAAATGAAGGCCATATTCACCCCGTATTCATTGACGATTCTTTCGTTTCCCTCCTGAACTGCACAGCTTTTCAACACTTAGGGGTTGCGCTGCCCCGGCCCCACTGCTAATCTCAGGAAGTCGCAAACAGCCAAGCGCACTGCAACGAAGTAAAGAGCAGGCAAGGCGGTGAGCGATGACCGAAGATTGAGACTTGCAAAACACTGCAAAGCTTGATACATTCAGTGAGTACCAAACAGCAGCTTCGCACCCGGCTCTTGCAGTACAGAGCAGATAGTAGTGGGGAAGACGGAGCGCAGTCCAAGTGTTTGATCGTGGTTACGAGTCTAGGCGACTGTTTTAGCGTTGCTGAATATGACCGACCCAATCCAAGCCCAAGCTACTGCAAGTGAACGGACCGATAGCCAAATGGCTGTCGCAAGCAATTTGGAGCTAAGTGCTCCGCGCCTCTTTCGAGAGTCGTTGCGATGTTTTGATATTTTGCGCTGTGCCGAACGATTGTCGACTGAATAAGTAGCTTCGATCTCTGCTACCCGCATAGGCGGATGAGAGTGAAGAGTGAAAGAAAAGGTTGACAAGCGAGATGAAACTTAGTAATCTTAGAAAGTTCGCGCAAGACGGAACGATGCTGAGCAACACTCGAATAGGTTGAATAAACGCCGAGTAGAGTAAGTAGCCGGAAGGCTACAGCAAGCACCCCCAGTCGACATACAGCGCATCAAGTTCGAGGACACACCCGTGGCTATGCCCGGTTGTTCCTTGATCCAAAGCTGCCCGCTAAGGTGGAATCAGTTCGGATCTTTGACAACATAGTTGAACGTGCCAGTCGTGAGATGATACGAAATTTGGTTTAGTCATTCTCACTAGTTTTACACTCTCCGGGAGTTTTCGAGCTCCGGGGAGGCTTGATCCAACCCGACCCCTGTCGATGGTTGGCAAGCAAACCAAGATTAAACGAGAGTTTGATCCTGGCTCAGAATCAACGCTGGCGGCGTGCCTAACACATGCAAGTCGCACGAGAAAGGGACTTCGGTCTTGAGTAAAGTGGCGCACGGGTGAGTAACACGTGACTAATCTACCCTCGAGTGGGGAATAACTGAGAGAAATCTTAGCTAATACCGCATAACACTTACGAGTCAAAGCAGCAATGCGCTTGGGGAGGAGGTCGCGGCCGATTAGCTAGTTGGCGGGGTAATGGCCCACCAAGGCGATGATCGGTATCCGGCCTGAGAGGGCGCACGGACACACTGGAACTGAAACACGGTCCAGACTCCTACGGGAGGCAGCAGTGGGGAATTTTGCGCAATGGGGGAAACCCTGACGCAGCAACGCCGCGTGGAGGATGAAGTATCTTGGTACGTAAACTCCTTTCGATGGGGAAGATAATGACGGTACCCATAGAAGAAGCCCCGGCTAACTTCGTGCCAGCAGCCGCGGTAATACGAGGGGGGCAAGCGTTGTTCGGAATTATTGGGCGTAAAGGGTGCGTAGGCGGTTTGACAAGTCATCTGTGAAATCTATGGGCTCAACCCATAGTCTGCAGGCGAAACTGTCGGGCTTGAGTATTGGAGAGGTGAGTGGAATTTCCGGTGTAGCGGTGAAATGCGTAGATATCGGAAGGAACACCTGTGGCGAAAGCGGCTCACTGGACAATAACTGACGCTGATGCACGAAAGCTAGGGGAGCAAACAGGATTAGATACCCTGGTAGTCCTAGCCCTAAACGATGATTGCTTGGTGTGGCAGGTACCCAATCCTGCCGTGCCGAAGCTAACGCGATAAGCAATCCGCCTGGGGAGTACGGTCGCAAGGCTGAAACTCAAAGGAATTGACGGGGGCCCGCACAAGCGGTGGAGCATGTGGTTTAATTCGACGCAACGCGAAGAACCTTACCTGGGCTCGAAATGCACAAGAATCCGGCAGAAACGTCGGCGTCCAGCAATGGACTTGTGTATAGGTGCTGCATGGCTGTCGTCAGCTCGTGTCGTGAGATGTTGGGTTAAGTCCCGCAACGAGCGCAACCCTTATCTTCAGTTGCTACCATTTAGTTGAGCACTCTGACGAAACCGCCTCGGATAACGGGGAGGAAGGTGGGGATGACGTCAAGTCCTCATGGCCTTTATGTCCAGGGCTACACACGTGCTACAATGGCCGGTACAAACCGCTGCAACCCCGCGAGGGTGAGCTAATCGGAAAAAGCCGGCCTCAGTTCGGATTGGAGTCTGCAACTCGACTCCATGAAGCTGGAATCGCTAGTAATCGTGGATCAGCATGCCACGGTGAATACGTTCCCGGGCCTTGTACACACCGCCCGTCACATCACGAAAGTGGGTTGCACTAGAAGTCGGTGCGCTAACCGCAAGGGAGCAGCCGCCCAAGGTGTAATTCATGATTGGGGTGAAGTCGTAACAAGGTAGCCGTAGGAGAACCTGCGGCTGGATCACCTCCTTTCTAAGAGAGAACGTCTCGGCACACTTCAGCGCCTCGCGTATCGCGAGCGGCTCTGGTCTCACGACCATCCGAGTTTGATAGTGATGTTGCCGAGTACCATCGGACGTTGCATTCGGCGCAAGCCGGGAGGCTACCGATGAGCCTGAACTAAACCTTCTCTTTTTCGCTATCTGTCAACACCGATGGTCAATAGCGGCGTAGCTGCTATGCGCGTTCAACTGTGTCCTCGAAACCTTTCGAGAAATCCAGCTAGGCTCCTAGCCGTTAGCTTTCTAGCTACGCGCTAGGGGCTGCAAACTACGAGTCGCTGTTTGGGCCTGTAGCTCAGTTGGTTAGAGCGCACCCCTGATAAGGGTGAGGTCGGTAGTTCGAATCTACCCAGGCCCACCACTTTACGCCGAAGATATGTTATTCTGATCTTCGAAGTAACGCAGGATGGGGCTGTAGCTCAGTTGGGAGAGCGCCTGCTTTGCAAGCAGGATGTCATCGGTTCGATCCCGGTCAGCTCCACCATCACTCGATAAGGCAACGATTCAAAGCAAATCTGCTTCAGGTTGAGCCACCGCGCACTGCATCGCGATGGAGGTTGAACCTTGAGCAGGAATGCTCAAGCCGCCCAAGGGCGCGATAGCGACGACGTTTTATACGACTCGCTCGACGATTTTTGACAACTGAATAGATTGGGTAAATATAACTACAAGGCTGAGCAATTTAGCGATCAGGTCTTATCTGAAAGCGACATTGTCAATCAGTATTGAGTGTCTTTAGAATAATTATTTTCGTGTTACCTGCTTAGATCTCGCACGTTGTAGATCGAAGCAGTACGACACAGGCGTGGACAAATTATCAAAAAACGTAGATTACCGATGTTGCAGGGGTTCTTACTCTGCTGCGTGCGAGTAAATTCTATGGTCAAGCTACTAAGGGCGCACGGTGGATGCCTTGGCAGAAACAGGCGATGAAGGACGCGGCAAGCTGCGATAAGCTTCGGGGAGCGGCACACACGCGTTGATCCGGAGATTTCCGAATGGGGAAACCCACCTAGGTAAAACCTAGGTATGTCCAACTGAATTCATAGGTTGGAACAGGCGAACGGAGGGAAGTGAACCATCTCAGTACCTCCAGGAGGAGAAAGAAACCTCGATTCCGATAGTAGTGGCGAGCGAAATCGGAACAGCCCAAACCCGTGACATTTCGGTGTCTCGGGGGTTGTAGGGCCTGCAAAAGTAGAGTTACCAATCTGGTTGCTAGTCGAATCTTCTGGAAAGGAGATCCAAAGAGGGTGACAGACCCGTAGACGAAAGCGATCCAGACTCGAAGCAGGTACCTGAGTAAGGCGGGGCACGAGAAACCCTGCTTGAATCCACGGGGACCATCCCGTAAGGCTAAATACTCGTTTCTGACCGATAGTGAACCAGTACCGTGAGGGAAAGGCGAAAAGCACCCCATTGAGGGGAGTGAAAAGTACCTGAAACCGTGTGCCTACAAGCAGTGGGAGGACTATGCCCGTAAGGGAATGTCTGACCGCGTGCCTATTGCATAATGAGCCGGCTAGTTATTCTTGTCAGCAAGGTTAAGCGTGAGCGAGCCGCAGCGAAAGCGAGTCTGAATAGGGCGTTAAGTTGGCAGGAATAGACGCGAAGCGGGATGATCTACCCTTGGCCAGGTTGAAGATAGGGTAATACCTATTGGAGGACCGAACCGGTGTTTGTTGAAAAAAGCTCGGATGAGCTGAGGGTAGGGGTGAAAGGCTAATCAAATTCCGTGATAGCTCGTTCTCTCCGAAATAGCTTTAGGGCTAGCGTCGGGTGATTTGGATCGGTGGTAGAGACATGGATGGACTAGGGGGCTTTCCGGCTTACTGAATCCAACCAAACTTCGAATGCCGATCACAACCAGCCCGGCAGTCAGACTGTGGGGGCTAAGCTTCACAGTCAAAAGGAAAACAGTCCAGATCGCCAGCTAAGGTCCCAAAATTACAGTTAAGTGGGAAAGGAAGTCGGAACTCTCAGACAGCCAGGAGGTTGGCTTAGAAGCAGCCATCCTTTAAAGAAAGCGTAATAGCTCACTGGTCAAGAGGTCCGGTGCCGACAATACAACGGGGCTAAAACTGTATACCGAAGCTGCGAATGTATCGAAAGATACGTGGTAGGAGAGCATTCTCTCGTGGATGAAGCGTAACTGGGAAGATACGTGGACATTAGAGAAGAGACCCTGCCGGCATAAGTAGCGATAATGAAGGTGAGAACCCTTCACGCCGAAAGTCTAAGGTTTCCTGAGGAAGGTTAATCCGCTCAGGGTTAGGCGGTCCCTAAGTCGAGGCCGAAAGGCGTAGACGATGGAAATCCGGTTAATATTCCGGACCTCCCAATAATTCGTTATCACGATGGGGTGACGCATAAGGATAAGCTGGACCTCCTATGACTATGGGGTTCGATACGCGTAAGCTGGTTTCTCTAGGCAAATCCGGAGAGACTTAACAGTGAGGTGTAAAGCAGTAAGCCGTATGGCTGAAAGCAGCTGATTTCATGGTGCCAAGAAAAACCTCTAAGGAGAAAGATTGGGAACCGTACCACAAACCGACACAGGTAGACGAGGAGAATATCCAAAGGCGCTCGAGTGAAAGCTTGTTAAGGAACTCGGCAAATTAGACCCGTAACTTCGGGAGAAGGGTCGCCCCCTGGGTGCAAGCCTGGTGGGGCCGCAGTGAAACGCGAACGGCGACTGTTTAACAAAAACACAGGTCTCTGCAAAGTCAAAAACGACGTATAGGGGCTGACTCCTGCCCGGTGCCGGAAGGTTAAAAGGAGAGGTTAGCCGCAAGGCGAAGCTTTGAATTGAAGCCCCGGTGAACGGCGGCCGTAACTATAACGGTCCTAAGGTAGCGAAATTCCTTGTCGGGTAAGTTCCGACCTGCACGAATGGAGTAACGATCGTTCGACTGTCTTAACGAGTTGCTCGGCGAACTTGTAGTACCGGTGAAGATGCCGGTTACCCGCAGCTAGACGAAAAGACCCCGTGCACCTTTACTATACTTTTACTATGAGTTACGGCCATTGCTGCGCAGGATAGGTGGGAGGCTTTGATACCAGACTTTTGGGTTTGGTGGAGCCAACGGTGAGATACCACCCTGCGATTGTTGTGATTCTAACCTGCTTCCATTATCTGGAAGAGGGACATAGTAAGACGGGTAGTTTGACTGGGGCGGTCGCCTCCTAAATTGTAACGGAGGCGCGCGAAGCTACACTCAGGTCGTTTGGAAATCGACCGTCGAGTGCAAAGGCATAAGTGTGGTTAACTGCGAGACCTACAAGTCGAGCAGATGCGAAAGCAGGCCTTAGTGATCCGGTGGTTCTGTATGGAAGGGCCATCGCTCAACGGATAAAAGGTACGCCGGGGATAACAGGCTGATCGAAGCCAAGAGTTCATATCGACGCTTCGGTTTGGCACCTCGATGTCGGCTCATCACATCCTGGAGCTGTAGAAGGTTCCAAGGGTTCGGCTGTTCGCCGATTAAAGTGGTACGTGAGCTGGGTTCAGAACGTCGCGAGACAGTTCGGTCTCTATCTGCTGTGGGCGTAGGAGATTTGAAGAGGGCTGTCCTTAGTACGAGAGGACCGGGATGGACGAACCTCTTGTGTTCCAGTTGTCATGTCAATGGCACGGCTGGGTAGCGAAGTTCGGTTGTGATAACCGCTGAATGCATATAAGCGGGAAGCACGCTCTAAGATGAGATCTCCCAACCCAAAAGGGAAATGAAGGGCTCAGGAAGACCACCTGTTTGATAGGCTGGAGGTTGAAGTGCAGCAATGCATGTAGCTTACCAGTACTAATCGCCCGTTCGGCTTGTCCATAGAATTTACTCTGCGCAGTGAGTTTTACGTTATGTGAAATGTCCACTGTTCTAGAGTCATTCAATACAAGCTTTGTAGTTATAACTTTTGGATAAAACGCAACAATGTAATAAACGTCTGGGAACACCCAATCTATTCAGTTGTGGAAGATCGCGAGCGCGATGTTTCTAAAGTTTGCCGGTGAGTTTACCGCGAGGGTCACACCCGTTCCCATCCCGAACACGGAAGTTAAGCCTCGTTGGGCCGATGGTACTGCACGCGTAAGTGTGTGGGAGATTAGGTGATCGCCGGCATAATACAGAGAGCCCCATCTTCGGATGGGGCTTTTCTATTTGGGCTGTGGTCTCGTATTCGTCATCGCGTTCAGCACTGGTGTTCTTTGCCTATTGTTTAACGTTGATGCTGCTTGGCAACGTCAAGAAGATCTTCTACTGCGCTGTCAAGCTGGTGATAAGCCCCTCCGAAGAGCCGCATAAGCCGATCTGCGAATCCACGGCCAACGGATGGAAAGTTGATGCGAGTAGGGTTCTCGCCCGCGTAGTGGGCACGGAGCAACCGGATCGCGAAGAGGCAGTTTTGAACTGAGGCGAAGTCAACGACCTCTCGGCTAAATTGCATGTCGGCGCTGCTATAGAGTTCGCGGATACCGAAGAGGGTCGACTCCATGAACGTGTTGGAGACTTCCGTCCAATCGCCTTGTTTGATAGCAGGTTCGGGGAGGATGTAATAGTGGGGCTCGCTGAGCAAGTTGAGATTGGCTATACGGCTTTGCAGTACGCCGCCGCCTCGCTCGGCGTTGTCGATGCTTGCACCGCGACGCACAACGCAATGGGAAATTTGTGACGCAGCAGAGATCAGGCCGAAGCGCTCGAACTCGTTTGCAGTGAGACGAAATCGCTGCCCGAGAACGACTGAGATAGCGTTGCCGGTGGGACTCCAAGGTAAGAGCTGGATGATATGGCCGCCTTCATGGGATTCATAGGGCAGCATATTGAAACCGGGCAACGCGATAAGGCCACAATCCTTTTCGGTCCTCACGATCTGAAGGAGTCGGGCGACGGTGCCAGGGAAGAAGCTATCGTCATCGCTTAGGAACCAAAGATAGCGGCCGCGAGCTTTTTTATAGAGGGTGAAAATATTTCCGTCGAAGCCAGCGTTGCGCTCATTGGTGGCGACGACAAAGTGGCGACCCATTCGTTCCCTGAAAGACTCAGCTATTTCGACAGTGGAGTCCAAAGAAGCGTTATCTGAGACGAGGATCTCAACTTCATCGCCGAGTCCCTCCTGGCTGAGCCGATTTAATTGCTCAGCCAGGAGACCGGCACGGTTATAGGTTGGGATGCCTATGGTCAGTTGAATACATCGCGACATAAATGAATGACTCGCTTAGCTACCTTTATCGTATCTTCCGAAAGGCTGACCAGTCTTGCTAAGTCAGCGTCTATTCAGGCCAGACGGCAACTAACTCTCTCGCGCGAGCCTTCATCTTGTCTGCCAGAAGGACAGTGATATTGCTGATCGAGTGGGTATGAATCACAGCGAGTTCATCCAGGATGGTGTTGTGGGAGTAGCGTCCCGCGGGTAGAAGCTGGCCGCCAAAGGGGTGAAGAAGGATCGCCGCCGCCTGTTGTTCACAGGCATGAGCGTCATCAAAGCGAGGTATCGGGTCCCAGCGGTGTGCGCCTCCGGGCCAGTCATCGATCATCCTCAGACAGCCTTTGATCGCTTCCTCAGTTAGGTGAACTCCAGGGGCCAGGCAGTAGAAATCGCCAAGCAGGCCTTCAAGGATAGGCGGTTTATAGTGGCGAAGCTTGTACAAGGTACCGCCGAAGCTAAACATATCCGCCATATAGAGGACTTTTGCCTGCTTATTGGGATTCCAAGTAAAGGCAAGGACCTCCTGCGGTACTTTCAGAAAGAAGATGTCACAACCAATGAGTAGGCGGTGCTGGTCGGGCGGAAGGATATGAAAGTCGGCGAACATCCGGATAATGCAGCGATGGTCTGTCTTCGTCTTGTGCTTGATCTCGTTGGCAATCTCTTCCCACCGAGTAAGTTCGGAGGCGTATTCCTCATCAAGCGCAATCACTCGTGACGGAAAACTGAACATCGCGCATAGATCGAGATAGTTCTGCTTGTAAGCGGACAGGGTATAGAAGACTAGCGTGATGTTGGCATAGCGGGAGACTTGCTCTTCCAACGTCGTTACAGAGAGTAATAACTCGATCGCAATATCCTGAGTGCGAGTTATCGGGAAGAAGGCGCAGTATCTGACGTAGAGTGTTTGCAAGATTCCTCGGATGTGCTTCGGTGGGAGAGATTGACCCTACAGCAGTAAGAGCTCGCGATCAACGTACCGCCCATTATAAAGCTCGAGTTCAAGCGGCCCTTAGGCAAACTTGAACTCGAGCGAGTAGTTCTCAAACGAGGATGGAAGACCCTAGCAGTTCAAGGCTGTTGCGCAGCCTTGACCGCATCGTGAGCCTCCTTCTGAGCCTCAGCCGCTGCTTTCTTTGCATCTTTCACAGCTTTTTTCGCGCCTGCAGGCATATCCGTGAAGGCGGGCGGCGGTGGTGGCAACGGTGGCAGGGGTGCAATGCTGGCACGCTTCAGGGAGATATCTTCCTGCGTTGTCGTGATCTTGATGTTTACCGCCGGCTTGCCGACGTTTCCAGAGATCGACTTCCTGTTGCCCATCTCCGAGACAGGCAGTGAAAAGTCGTTCTCCACGTCGCCCTCGGTGGTCTCTGCCTGAACATTGAAGCCAGCCTGGTCCGGAACGGTCACCGAGACTTCGCCGTTGCGATTCTCGATGGAGACGTTACCCAGCGGAGGAGCGCCCGTCAGGTCGATCTTGCCGTTCTTGTTGGTGACGGTCACGTCGCCAGCGACGCGATCGAGGGTGATATTGCGGTTGCGGGTATTCAGGACGACCGGGCCAACCACCTGGTCGGCGGAGAGGTCCTCCTCGGAGCTGATGTCGAGCTGGCCGTCGAGGCGGGCAAGCTGAAAGTCCGTGCGGCTGGTGTGAAAGCGAAAGGCGGCGCGAATGTGCTCCACGTGCGTGTCGCCGAAGAAGTCGCCTTGCACGGATACGGGACCGTTGATGTCCGAGAGAGTGATGCTTCCGCCCCGGCCTTCGAGTGTGACCGGGCCGGTAATGCTGTGGGCGGAGAAGTCCGATCCTGAGTTCTGAATGTGGGTGGTGACGCTGCCGGTGATGGCGCTCAGCTCCACATCGCCGTGGTTCGACGTGATATTCACCGGGCCACGCACGCCGCTTACTTTCACATCGCCGTGGTTTGCGACGACCGTGTTCGACGAGATGGACGGAACCGTGATGACCAGGTCGGCCCGCGCTCCGTCCAGAGATGACAGTGAGAGGTGAGTAATGCTGCCGCTGCGGTCAAGCTTCGGGCTCAACTGCTGCGACTTGTTCGCCGCGTCCGAGTCGCTGCGGCTGTAGACCTCTTTGTGGACGGTTACGTGGATCTGGTTGTCGTCGCTCGTGCCCGAGATGGTCACATCGCCGCGTGGGTTGTCGACCTGCAGCGTGCCCTCGCCGGCGAAGGCCTGATCGAGTGTCTGCTCACTCTCGTGCTTGTCGCCTAGAAACTGGTCGATGTTCTCCTGGTTGAAGCTGTCGCCAAAGAAGTTATGACCATCGTGGAAGTTACCTTGAATTCCCTGGTGGATTCCGCCCGCGATGATCAAGAACACCAGCAGGGTGATTACGCCTCCACCGAGACTGCGCCGGACGTAGGGCTGTCCCGTATCTCCACGGAAGGTCTGGTCGAATCCCCACTCGATCAGGACGATGACGCCGACTCCGATCAGCAGAAGAGGCCACCAGTGGCCCAGCCACGCCCACACGGCGAAGCTTGGCAGCTTGCCCAACTGCACCAGGAGAAAGACCACGCCGATCGCGATGACCATGATCGGTCCGACGATGGAGCCGCGGCGAAGTCCACGGTACTGTGCGCGGTAGGCGTCACGTTGCGCACGGAACACTTCGCGTTGGGCGCGCGCCTGGTCGCGCAGGATGCGACGTTGGTACTTCCAGTCGCCTCGGAAGTCGTTGGGGCCGTAAGGAGGCCGCGAGCCGGGAGGGGGATAAGGTGGAGGATAGCCAGACATCGTTATTCTCCTTCC
Source organism: Granulicella aggregans (assembly GCF_025685565.1). Taxonomy (NCBI): domain Bacteria; kingdom Pseudomonadati; phylum Acidobacteriota; class Terriglobia; order Terriglobales; family Acidobacteriaceae; genus Granulicella; species Granulicella aggregans. Next base: position 405,878 of record NZ_JAGSYE010000001.1, on the reverse strand, counting down.
TTGCGTTCAATTGCCGATTCGTGAAATCCGTGGGAGTCCTCGGTCGCCGGCACGATCGATACCGACGATGAGGGAGGTGCGGGCGACACGGGCGCTGGCGGGTAGTTGGGGTATCCAGCCGGATAGTTAGGGTCGATGGGCATCGGGCCGGCGGCTACTGCCGCGCTGTACGCTGCCCGTTCGAGCACCGTCATGACTCCAGCGAGAATGATGAACAGTGGCCAGCTATGTCCCCACGAGAGGATATCGAACTGGTCCAGGAAGAAGAGCAGACCGACGAGAGCGATCCAGACGGATCCGCGAAGTGCGCGGAAGACGCGCAGACGATAGCTGGCGGAGCCGTCGCTGGTCATGCCGCTACCAGAAGAAGTCATCTTGTGTACGAAGATGTACACAGCCAGGCCAATGAGCAGGAACGGCAGGAACAGGCGTGTCGAGAAGCCGTGGAAGAGTCCCGCGTTGCCCAGGAGGAACAACGCTCCGAAGCCGATCAGCCACAGGGCTCCTGCAGGGAAGCGGTTGCCGGGGTAGGGGACCTGGGTGTCCAAAGGAACCTGGGGCGGAATCGGCGGGATTGGAGCGTAGGGCTCCCAGCCGGGCGTCGGCGGAGGCGTCCAGGCGCCGGAGGTCCAGTTAGGCGGGACCGCTCCTGCAACGTAAGGGTTACCTGCCGGTGGAATGTAGGCGGGGCCAGGTGTGTAAGCCCCGGCTGGGGGACCTCCCGGAGACGCTGCTGGATCGATGTTCGGAACCTGCGCGGGGGCTCCCCAGGACCTGCCAAAGCCAAGTCTCTCGCCGAGATCATTCAGGCCAAAGGGATTCGGCAGCGGTAGACCGTCGCGACGAGCGCGTGCGGTGTGATGCGCCTCGATGACCATGTAGAAGATCCAGCCTGCGACAAACAGACCGAAGATGCCGTGGTTGTCCGCAAGGCTGACCAGGATCGCGAAGACGATGAGATGGACGATTCCCTTGGCATACTGCTCGTTGTACATGGCTCCGACACCGGGAATGAAACCCAGAAGTCCGGCGAGCATAGGGTTTGGAACTCCGGAGAGAGGCTGCGGAGGGATCACGCCGCTGGCGTAGGTGCCTGCCACCGGGTCGGCGTAGGTGTATGTCCCGCCAGCAGCCGTTCCGCTGGCGTTGATTCCGGAGGCTGGGTCGCTATAGCTATAGCCACCCGCTGGGACAGCTCCGGCGGCGGCGAGCTTGGCAGCGAGGCAAGGCTCGCAGAAGACAGCGGAGCCGACGGCTCTCATGCACTCCTGGCACAGCGGCTTCCCGCAGTTCTGGCAAAAGGCGACTCGTTCCCGATCCTGATGATTTGCGCAGTTCATGCCAGCACCCCTTCCTGTCTTTCTTCTTTCGACTGATTGCTTGTTGCTACAGTCTTGCGCTCAAGAAAACCTGTGAGCAAAGCTGGCTCAAATGCATCTCTTCGGGGAGGGTGGCTTTGGTCTCGTGCTGCCGCTAATCTAAAGTTCTGATTTATGGGATCATGCCGCTGGCTTGTACCGCTGCCAGCCTTCGGCGCGTTCTTATGCTGCTGGTCCTGCTTGGACTTGTCCTTCGTCTCTTCTGAGTCAGGGTTTGCCTTCGCGCCGGAGGCAGCGCCATCCGTCTCGGAGTTGTCGCTCGAGCGCTTCAGGTCCTGCACCCGCGACTCCAGCTCGTACACCACGCGGAGATTATCGTAGTAGCGAACTACGCTGGCATCCGCCTGGTAGAAAGTGCGCCGCAGGTTCGAGGGCTTCAGGTCGCTGATGCTCAGCTGATTTAGCTGGACGCCGGTAAGGTTCAAGGTCAGGGCAATCGAGAAGAACGCCATTGCTGCCGTCATCGCGAGCCGTGGCTGCATCATCGTGTGCGTGATGGAGCGAAGGCTGAACCGTGACGCCGCCGGAGTGCGGAAGGGCAGGACATTCCCTGCTGGCGATGCGAACGCGGGCTGCGCGATGGCCGGGGTCAGGATGTAGTTGGCCGGGATTACGCTCTGAATCTCCACCTCGGCTCCATCCAGAGACGGCATCGCGAGCACGCCGGATACCCGGCTTTTGGCCGGCCCCGCAAGGCCGCTGGTGTTGGCGAGTATGCGGTCCATCAAGGCGGAAGAAGGCTCCGGCCGGGGGGACCTCAGCATCTGTAGCAGGGCTGCTCCGCGCTGGGCGTCGGCCAGCATCTGGCTGCACTCGGGGCAGGTCGCGATGTGCAGCTCGAACGCGGCGTGGTCTTTCGGCGTCATCTCGCCGCCTTCGGCGTGGTCCATCCAGTCGGGCAGCATCGCCTCGCACTGCGCGCAGGTGGTTCCTTCGCCGCCTCTTGACGGCTTTGCGCTTCCGAATTGGTTTGGCGGATTCATGTTTGAGGCCACGTTACATCACCTGCCCTTCTATACGTTGCAAAAGCCTTGCCAGTTCCCCGCGACCGCGACTGATGCGGCTTTTCACGGTTCCTTCCGGGATGCGGAGGACCTGCGCAATCTCTTTGTAATCCATATCTTCAAGGTCGCGAAGGATGACCGCTTCGCGCAACTCAGGAGACAGCTGCTTGAGCGCGTCCTGAATTGTAGCCTTCAATTCCAGACCCGCCACGTGCTTATCTTGAGAGATGCCGGAGTCCATCAAACGGTCGCCGATGGTCGGTCCGTCGTCGTCGCTGCCCAGGCTCGCGTCCAGCGAGTCACTGGCCCGGTCCAGACGCGTCCTGCGGAAGTGGTCGACCAGCAGGTTACGCGCCAGTGTCGTCATCCACGTCTGAAAGCTGCCCTTCTGCAGGTCGAAGCTGTTCAGGTTCTTGTAGACCTTGATGAAGACGTCCTGGGTGAGATCTTCGGCGTCGCACGCTGAATTCGTGAAGCGGTAGCAGATGCCGTAGATGCGCCGGTGCTGGCTGGCGACGAGCTGCGCCCACGCCTGCTGCTCGCCCGCGATGCACTGCCGGACCAGCTTGAGGATGGCTTCCTGCTCGGCAATCTGCTGTGGAGTACGCTCCAACGTCGTCTGAACCTCTACTGGGGGGACTGGCAGAAGTGTACCTTGCTGCGACGTGGTCCTAACCTGCGAATCGACCGTTGCCGTTGCGATTGGCGGTACGGGCAGGGCGACCACTTGCACCTCGGCGGTTGCGAGCCGCTTTAAGCGCCGGCGCGGCAGGATGCCGTGAAGGTTTGAGGACATCGGTATCGAAGCTGGAATGGCCATATGCAGAACGCCCATGCGCTCTAATACGCATGGGCGTTCCCGGTGGTTCAATCCGCCAAAAGCGGCTTCTACAACCTTGAGGTCAGGACGAGAGCTTATTTCGCAGCCGGCTCCATGATGATGCCGCAGGCGATCCGGTTTCCGGCGTTGCCGGTCGGATCGGTCTTCATGTCGTCAGCCTTCTCGTGAACCATGATCGCCGTCCCGCCGTTCGCCAGGATGTTGTTGGGCGAGCCGTCGGTCATCGACAGGTAGTCGACCTTGAAGGTCGCCGTTCCGGTGTGCGTCTCACCGATGCTGATGTTCTCTGGCAGATCGCCGTTGTGGTGGCCCATCGGGTTCATGGTTCCATGCTGCTTGGCATCCGGGTTGAAGTGGCCGCCCGCGCTCTTGAAGTCCGGTGCCTCGCACATCGGCTTGGCGTGAATATGCACGGCATGGTCGCCAAAGGGGAGATTCTTCAGGTCCAGCTTGATGGTGAGATTCTTCTTACCTTGCTTGAAGGTGGCGGTACCCGCGTCCTCGCCGGTGGAGGTCTTGAGGGGGACGACAATCTCGTTCTTCGGCTTCGCGAAAGCTGGGGTTGCGATGGCAAGGGCCGTGATTCCAATCAGTGCGAGACGCATTCTTTTCTCTCCTTAGGGTTGCTCGATGCCATTAAACGCTGAAATAAGCCTCGTCGCGAACAAAATCTGATGACCGTCAACACAATGTATCCTCGTTTTCATGAACCGTACGCTGATCTTCGTCCTCACCATGAGCTTTACTACCGCCTCTTGCCTCGCTCGCGCACAGGACGCGAAACCCGATTCCAAGCCCGATGCAAAGGCCGAGGTGAAGCCTGTAAGCAATGATCTTCCCGCAGACAAATCCGTCGCGCAGACCATGGAGCTGGGCGGCAAGACCCTGAAGTACACGGCCACAGTTGGAACCCTGCCGGTAAAGAACGGGGAAGGTAAGACTGTCGGAGAGGTTGTCTTTACCTCCTACACGATGGACGGCCCGAATCGCCCGGTCACCTTCGCCTTCAACGGCGGCCCCGGCGCGGCCAGTGTCTACCTGAACCTCGGCGCGATCGGCCCTAAACGCGTCGACTTCGGTGCCGAGGGCCAGAGCCCGTCGGACCCCGCCACATTGAAGGACAACCCCGGCACCTGGCTCGACTTCACCGACCTCGTCTTCATCGATCCCATCGGCACCGGCTTCAGCAGGTCGCTGGTCGCGATGGACGAGACCAAAAAGCTCTTCTACGGTCCCGATCAGGACATCGCCTATCTCTCGAAGATCGTCTACGACTGGCTGGTCAAGAACCAGCGGCTGCAGTCGCGCAAGTACATCGTCGGGGAGAGCTACGGCGGTTATCGCGGCCCGCGCCTTACCAGCTATCTGCAGTCTTCCATTGGGGTAGCCGTAAACGGCCTTGTTCTCGTCTCTCCTGCGCTCAACCCCAGCACCGGGTCGGAAGACCTTTCGCCTATTCCGTGGATGATTACGCTGCCTTCGATTGTGGCGGCGAACTATGAGCGCCAGGGCAAGCTGACGCCGGAGAACATGGCTGCCGTCATCGATTACACCCGCGGGGAGTACATGGTCGACCTGGGCAAGGGATTCTCCGACCCAGCAGCTACGCCGCGCATCGTCAAGAAAGTGACGGAGCTGACCGGACTTGATCCCACCTTCGTCAAGCAGTCCGGCGGTCGCCTCGAGACGCAGGCCTTTCTGCGGGAGGAGTTTCGCGAGACTGGCAAGCTAGGCAGCCGCTACGACCCCAACGTCACCGCCTACGATCCCTTCCCTTACAACCCGACGCAGGAGACGCAGGACCCCATCCTTCTGAGCATCATCGCTCCAACGACGACCGCGATGGTCGACTTCGTCACCCGCACCGTTGGCTGGAAGACGGACGCCCGCTACAACGCGCTCTCCTTCGAGGTGAACCGCAACTGGGACCGGTCGGGCGGCAAGGGGGTCTTCGAAGGCTCGGAATCCGCGACCGATCTTCGCACCGCGGTCGCCACGGACCCCAAGCTGCGCGTGCTGATTGCGCACGGCTGGGCCGATCTCTCATGCCCGTTCATGGGCTCCGTCCTGACGGTCAGCCAGATTCCGATCATGGGCGATCCCACTCGAATTTCCGTGCATGAGTATCCCGGCGGCCACATGTACTATTCGCGGCTCGCCAGTTCACTCTCGCTGCGCAAGGACGTGATGGAGATGGTCGAGAAGCACTAAGAGAGAGGTCCGCTACGCGCGGGGCGGTCACTTCGTGACGTGTATTGGGCTTCGCGTGGTGCTCCCGTTGGTCGCAAACGGGAGCGCCCTGCTACTTTCGTGGCGTTGCTCAGCGATACGGCAATCCCTGATGCTGGATCGAAGGCAATGTCACACCCGACCATCGAGCTGTCCATGATCGTCCGCAACGGCGGCGCTTCGCTTGCCCGCTGCTTGCGTAGTGCAAGGCCGCTGGTGGACCGGATCGTAATCGGCGACACCGGATCGACTGACGATACGCGCTCAATTGCAGAGAGCTTTGGTGCCGAGGTCGTTTCCATCCCCTGGCAGGAAGACTTCGCCGCAGCGCGCAATCAGGTCCTTGCCCTGGCCCGGTGCGAGTGGGTGCTCGTCCTCGACGCAGACGAGATGCTCGACCCGATAGAGGCCGCATCCCTTCTGCCCGAACTTGTTCGCGACACCTCGGTTCACGCCTATACCCTGACTCGCCGCGACTATGTAGATCGTCTGTACTTCGATCAGATCACCTGCGCCGTTGAGCCCAACTCCAGCGATCTCCTAGAGGCTCGTCGATATCCCGGCTATGTCCGCTCCGTGCACACCCGCCTCTTTCGACCCCACCCGGAGGTCTGTTTCCGCGAGCGCGTTCACGAGCAGGTGACAAGCACCATCGACAGCCTCGGCCTCACACGCACGAACGGTCCGCTGAGCATCCATCACTTTGGGCCGGTTGAGACTCCTGCCGACGTGGTCGAGGAGAAGGTCCGGCTCTATCGCCGGCTCGGCTTGGAGAAGATCGCCCATGAGCCGGAGAGCTTCGAGGCGCAGTTGCAGATGGGCATTACGGAGCTTCTGCAGAGGAAGCATTCCGAAGAGGCATTGCCTTACCTGCAGCGTGCATCCGCCCTGCGCCCAAAAGACAGTCGAGGCCCGCTTTACGCCGGCATCTGCCTGCTGCGACTTGGCCGTATTGCCGAGGCCCGGCAGAGTCTGCTGCGCGCCTTCGCTCTCGGCGAAGACTCACCCGCCCTGCATGATGCTCTCGGAGATTCGCTCCTGATCGCCGGCGAACACGACCACGCGTTGACCGCCTATCGGCGGGCTTATCTCGCCTCAAATGGCTCTCCGGTGATAGCAGAGAAGATCGGCCTCGCCGCAGGCCATCTCAATAACGCGAACGCTGGAAAGGCTCGAAACTTTGACACGATCGGCCCGGTCTAAGAGCTATACGACGGTTCAGAAGGGAACTGGAATAGCGCACTTGAGCCTTGAGACGATCTTCGATCAAGCCCTCGAGAATCATCGCGAGGGAAGGACAGCCGAGGCCGAGCTGGGCTACCGGCAGATTCTCGATGCCGATCCGAACCATGCGGACAGCCTCCATCTGCTTGGAATGATCGCCTACGAGGCCGGCGACTGCGAGACCGCGATCGAGCGAATCCGCCACGCCATTGAGCTCAACCCTCGCGCCTCTTCCTACTACCTGAACCTGGGCAACGTGCTGCAGCATCTTGACCTGGCGCGCGACGCCGGTGGCTGCTACCTAAGTGCTCTGAGGATCAAGCCGGACCTCGTGGAGGCGCAGGTCAACCTGGCGCACCTTTTTCTCGCCGCCGAAGATACCAGAAATGCCATCGAGTGGTATGAGCGCGCTCTCGCACTGCGCCCGGATATGGCCGAAGTCCATAAGAAGCTGGGCGACGCACACCGCGTTGAGTTGAAGACGGATCTCGCTATCGCCGCGTACCGGCGGGCGATTGCGCTCCAGCCAGGATATGCGGACGCGCTGCATGAGCTTGGCATCCTGCTGCGCGCCAACCGCGATCTCGACGGCGCTCTGGCTGCCTTCCGCGAGGCCCTTGCGGCAGAGCCCGATCACCCGCGAGCTGGCTTTGCCAAGGCTCTGCTTCTGCTTCTTCAAGGCAACTTTCGCGAGGGCTGGGCCGCCTATGAATGCCGCTGGAGCTCAGCCGATCACGCGACTCCAATGCGCCCGTACCTCCAGCCCGCGTGGAAAGGCCAGCCTATCGATGGCAGCCTTCTGCTCTGGCCAGAGCAGGGCATCGGCGACGAGATCATGTTCTCGTCGGCGGTACCTGACGTGATCCGCGCCGGGACCCGCTGCATTCTGGAGTGCGACGCCCGCCTAAAGCCGCTGCTCGCACGCTCTTTCCCGGACATTGAAGTGATTTCGGACCGCGAAGCCGGGTTCGATCCGGCGCGAAGGATCGTAGCGCAGTTGCCTCTTGGGAGCCTGCCGGGTCTCTATCGCAGGGAGTGGAGCGAGTTTGCCTCATCGTCCTCGCCGTATCTACGCGCCGACTCAACGCAACGCGAGCATTACCGCGGCCGCTATGCGAATGGCGAAAGGACTGTGGGGTTGGCGTGGTTCTCGAACAATGTAAAGACCGGTAAAGGCCGGTCTATTGATCTCGAACAACTCAAGCCGCTGTTTGACGTGCCCGGCAAGCGCTGGGTGTCGCTGCAGTATGGCGATGCCACAGCGCTCGAGGCGGAGGTCGCCGCTGCTGGCCTGTCACTCCTCGTCGATCCAGAGGTCGATCAGTTGCGCGACATGGACGAGTTCGCCGCGCAGGTCGCCGCCATGGACCTCGTCATCACCATCGACAACACGACCGCGCACCTGGCTGGCGCGCTTGGAGTACCGGTGTGGCTTATGCTGCCCTTCGCACCAGACTGGCGCTGGCCGGAGTTCGGCGGTGGCAGCCCGTGGTATCCGTCGATGCGCATCTTTCAGCAGCCGCAGCCCGGGGATTGGGCTTCTGTCGTCGCTCAGGTAAACGACGCACTCCGCTCACTCCCGCCCCGTCATTCTGAGGCGTAGCCGAAGAATCCCCGCATTTCGCCTGTGGGGCCACTCAGGCGTCTGTGGCCCGGGAACGAATGCGGGGATTCTTCACTACGCTCAGAAGGACGGCAATTACGGCACTTTTGATGGCAAGAAGTCTAGTTCCCGACCGGCAGCTCCAACTGCTCCGAGCCAGCCTCATCCGCATAGGGCAGGAAGCATCTCCGGCATCGTGCCTCATACACGCCCGCCGCGCCGACAACGACCAACTCCTGGCTCGCACCGAGCCGCTGGCTATGGATAGCTGGAGCGCCGCAGACCATGCAGACGGCAGAGAGCTTTGTTACGTCATCGGCGATCGCCATCAGCTGCGGGATCGACCCGAAGGGCTCGCCGGCGAAGGTCATATCGAGCCCTGCGACCACGATGCGCTTGCCGAGATGCACCAGTTCCATCGTCAGCGGGACGATGGAGTCATCCAGCCACTGCGCCTCGTCGAGGCCGATCACCTCGACCTCGTTCAGGATCGGAAACAGCTCCGCCCGCAGCCGTTCGACGTTCACCACCGTGACTGCTTCGTGCGTGTGGTGGCTGTGTGAGGCGATGGCGTCGCGGTGGTAGCGGATGTCGATATCGGGTTTGTAGCAGGCGACGCGTTGCTTGGCGATGCGCGCCCGCTTCAGGCGGCGGATCAGCTCTTCGCTCTTGCCGCAGAACATGGGGCCGGTGATGACTTCAATGCGGCCGGGTGGGACTGGATTCATCGTGGAGATAAGCCTTCAGCAGGAATATCTCTTTATCCTAATCTCCGCGCCTGTGCGTAGCGGGCCGGAAACTGTTCCCGCGATCAGTCAGCCAGAGGCTCCCAAAGTTCGACGCGATTGCCCTCGGGATCGACGATCCAGGCGAATTTGCCGTAGCTAGCCTCTTCGCGCTTCGGATCGATCGTCACCCCGGCGGCGGTGAGCTGTTCGATCAACTCGTCGAGGTTGTCGACGCGGTAGTTGATCATCGCCTGCTGCGGGCCGTCGCCGAAGTGCTTCGAGCTCTCCGGGAAGAGCGACCACGCGGTTGTACCGGTGCCGGCTGGGACTTCATCGCTCCACTCGAAACTCGCGCCGCCCCATTCGCTCATCTTGATGCCAAGGTGCTCGGCGTACCAGGCGTAAAGCGCCTTCGGGTCTTTTGCCTTGAGAAAAACGCCGCCAATTCCGGTCACTCTCGCCATCTCTAAAATCTCCTGTTTTAGACGGGTTCAACCCGCGCTGCTTCAACGAAGACGGCTGTACCGTAGGCAAGCACTTCCGTGACCCCGTTCATGACTTCGTTCGAATCATACCGCACGGCGATTACGGCATTGCCGCCACGTTCCGCAGCGTGCTGCATCATCATCACGAAGGCGTCGTTGCGCGTCTTTTCGCAGAGGTCGGTGTAGATGGTGATGTTGCCGCCGACTAGCGTCTGCAGTCCCGCGCCGATGTTGCCGAAGATCGAACGCGAGCGCACGACGATTCCGCGAACCACGCCGTAGTTGCGCACGATGCGGAAGCCCGGAATCTCAAGCGCGGTGGTGACCATCGAAGGACTGAAAGGAGCAGCGAGCGAGGCAGACATGTGGTCTCTCCTGTATACGCAGCGGCAAGTGCCGCTTGCACAGCATTCTACGTGGCGATGCTAAGGGAAGTTCCGCCAAGTGTATGTAATAGGGACAAGACCGCGCCCGAATCGATGGTCTGCTGTGCCAACGCAACTCCTGCGCGAAGATCCAATGCCCAACCTGCTGTGACGAGCACGGCTGCGGCATTCAGCACGACAACATCGCGGCACGGACCCGGCTTGCCCGCGAAGACCGCACGCAGGATGTTGGCGTTCTCCAAGGCGTCACCGCCGCGCAGCATCGCAATGGGCGATCGCTCCACGCCCACGTCTTCAGGCATTAGCGTCGAATAAGCTACTGCGCCATCACGAACCTCGGCGACCATGCTGGGACCGCTGACGGAGAGCTCGTCCATCCCCGCGCTACGTTCTGAGTCAACGTATCCATGCACCACGAAGGCGTGCCGCACTCCGAGCAGGCCCATCGCCTCCGCGACGACGGGGACGCGGTCCGCTGCGTAGACGCCCATGACCTGCGCTCGCGCGCCTGCAGGATTCGAAAGCGGCCCGAGCAGATTAAAGATCGTCCGCACACCGATGGCGCGGCGGACCGGCATCACGGCCTTCATCGCAGGGTGCATCGCGGGGGCGTGCAGATAGGCGAATCCTTGCTGCCGGATCGCCGCGGCACCCTCTTCAGGCGGAAGCCCTACCGGGATGCCAAGCACTTCGAGGACATCGGCCGACCCGCTCTTTGAGGTGACCGCGCGATTGCCGTGTTTGGCGACTTTCGCTCCCGCCGCTGCTGCGACCAGGGCCGCTCCGGTAGAGATATTGAAGGTGTTGGCACCATCGCCTCCGGTGCCGCAGGTGTCGACTAACTGCGCTCGTTCCGACTCATGGAGAGGTACGACTGTAGCCGCCTCGCGCATGGCGTCGACGAATCCCGCGATCTCCTCCGATGTCTCTCCACGCGCGGCCAATGCGCCGAGGATCGTAGCGATCTCAATGTCGCTCGCCCGCATTTGAAGTACGAGCCGCATCAGGTCGCGAGCTTCTTCGCGCGTGAGCGAAGCGCGTTGTTCGATCAATCTACGAAGGTAGGGCTTGAGGACCATCCTTTGAAGAGTACCAAGTTGAGCGCTGTCCGATAAACGCTCAACCTGTCCGGCCATCGGTTGCCGCTGTTCCTCTGGCTCCGCTAGTATCGGAGCGTAGACGTTTACCCGGCTACAATTGCGCGCGAAAAGGCGGTACCGCTCCCCGATGAAGATCCACGAGTACCAGGCAAAAGAGATTCTTCGCAAGTACGGCGTCCCTGTCCCCGGCGGCGAGATGGCGATGACGATCGAGCAGGCCGAGACCGCCGCGAAGTCGCTCTTCAGCGCGGGCAACGCCGCTGTGGTGGTGAAGGCGCAGATCCACGCCGGAGGCCGCGGCAAGGGCGGCGGCGTGAAGGTCGTCAAGACGCTCGATGATGCCGTCGCGCGGTCGAAAGACATCCTGGGAATGCAGCTGGTCACGCATCAGACTGGCCCGGCGGGACAGAAGGTCCAGCGGTTGCTGATCGAAGAGGGCTCGGCGATCGACCGCGAGCTCTATCTCGGTCTCGTGCTCGACCGCGCCAGCGCGAAGATCGTCTTCATGGCCTCGCAGAGCGGCGGCATGGAGATCGAAGAGGTCGCCCACGCGACTCCAGAGCTGATCTACAAGGAGTACATCGAGCCTGCGGTCGGCTTCCAGCCCTATCAGGCGCGGCGGCTGGCGTTCAAGCTTGGCCTGCTGCCCACGCAGATCAACGATGCGGTGAAGTTCATGACCGGCCTCTATAAAGCTTTCGTCGATACCGACTCGACGCTGATGGAGATCAATCCCTTCATCACGACGAAGGACGGAAAGCTGCTCGCGCTCGACTGCAAGATCAACTTCGACGACAACGCGATGTTCCGCCACAAGGACCTAAAGGAGCTTCGCGACCTCGCAGAAGAAGATCCGCTTGAGGTAGAGGCCTCCAAGTACGCGCTGAACTACATCAAGCTCGACGGCTCGATCGCCTGCATGGTCAACGGTGCCGGCCTAGCGATGGCGACGATGGACATCATCGAGTACGCCGGTGGCAAGGCTGCGAACTTCCTCGACGTAGGCGGCGGAGCGAACCAGGAGCAGATTGAAAATGCTTTCGGAATTCTGCTGAGCGATAAGAATGTGAAGGCAATTTTCATTAATATCTTCGGCGGAATTCTGCGCGTGGATGTTCTAGCTACTGCTGTAGTAGCCGCTGCAAAGAAATTGAATGTGCAACTCCCAATTATTCTTCGGCTCGAAGGTACGAACGTTGAAGAGGGCCGAAAGATACTTGCTGAATCAGGCTTGAAGTTTGAAGTCGGAGCCACGATGAAAGAAGCGGCTGATTTGGCAGTTGCTGCAGCAAAAGGCTAAGGGAAAAGCTATGTTCGATACATATGGTCCCTTTTTGCTCTCTTCACACGATAGCCATGGCATCAACGACTTATATAGACAGATCCAAGCTGATGATGCAGAACTCCAATATGCAATCGGAATTTACATAGTCGCGGCGGTTCCAGCAGCGGTTACCCGATACCTTGGTACGTAGGCATAACAGTTCGCGAGTTCGGTTCACGGTTAGTAGAACATTTCAATAACGGAAAGTTTGCCGATCTTGCTGCGAAGGGTGCTTTAGATATCCACCTAATCGCGCTCAGAAATAACAGTAAGTTTGTCACGCAGAAAGATGCCACCGAGGCGCAAAAACTCATAATCGAGCAATTAGAGCAGCAATTGATTGATCGCTGTATTACGTTGAATCAAGATCTTCTGAACAAGAAACGCTGGTCGCGAAACCAGATTCATGTACCCGGATTTCTTGACAAGGGCAGCCCTGAGCGTGATTTTCCAGCTGCACAGGCACTCGCCAAATTGCTGAAGACATAGTCATCTGTTCTCTTGTTCTTTCGAAAGGTCGTTTATGTCAGTTTTGGTCGATAAAAATACTCGCCTCATCGTTCAAGGCATCACGGGCCGCGAAGGCACTTTCCACGCCAAAGGCTGCTCCGAATACTCCAAGCAGTTCGGCTACGACATCGTCGTCGGCGGAGTGACCCCAGGCAAGGGTGGCACCACCCACGAAGGCTGGCCCGTCTTCAACACGGTTGAAGAGGCCGTGAACGCGACCGGCGCAAACGCCACGGTCATCTTCGTTCCTCCACCGTTTGCCGCTGACGGAATCCTTGAGGCGGCAGCGAGTGATATTTCGCTCGTCATCTGCATCACCGAGGGCATCCCGACGCTCGACATGGTGAAGGTGTGGGAGATTGTGAAGTCTTCGAAATCGACGCTGATCGGGCCCAACTGCCCCGGCGTCATCTCGCCGGGCAAGGCTAAGATCGGCATCATGCCTGGGCGCATTCATAAGGAAGGCTCCGTAGGCATCGTCTCGAAGTCGGGCACGCTGACGTATGAGGCGGTGTATCAATTGACGACGCGTGGTATCGGGCAGTCGACGGCCATTGGCATCGGCGGCGATCCCATCATCGGCACTACTCATATCGACGCGCTGAAGCTGCTGAACGAAGACCCCGAGACCGAGGCGATCATCATGATCGGCGAGATTGGCGGCTCCGCCGAAGAGGCTGCGGCGAAGTACATTGCGGAGCATGTGAAGAAGCCGGTCGTAGGCTTTATCGCCGGTCAGACCGCGCCTCCTGGCCGCCGCATGGGCCACGCGGGAGCCATCATCTCTGGTGGCGAGGGCACGGCTGCGGAGAAGATGAAGGCCATGGAGGCGGCGGGGATTCATGTCGTGAAGTCGCCCGCGGAGATTGGTGAGGCGATGGCACGGGTTCTGGGTAAGGTTTAGGGTTTACGTCCCACCCATCGCTCTGCCACCCCAGCGAACAAAGAGCGTTCGCCGGGGACCCCGGACGCTGCGATGGATGGGGCACCCAAAGATTCGCAGGGTGTAGGGTTTAGGGTGTAGCAAAACAAAGGCCTGGGAGCGGATGCTCTCAGGCCTTTGCTTGTTCTCTGTGCTGGGTGAAGGGAACGGAGTGCTGCTCTACACCCTATCCCCTACCCCCTGCTTTACTTCACTACGTTGCCCAGCGCATCCCGGTACTCGATCGGCGCAAGGTTCAGGTCCTTCAGGCTTTGTTCGATCTTCGTCTTATCGCCAACGATGACGTAGACGAGTTGATCGGGATGGATGGTCTCCTTCGACACGCGGATCACGTCGGCCAGATCGACCTTCGTGTAGCGCTCCGGCAGCTTCGAGTAGTAATCGAGCGGCCGATCGTAGAGGAAGATGGAAGACATCGCGCCCGCTGTCGCAGCCGTCGTCTCGAAGAGCGCCGGAATCGACTGCACCAGCGCGTCCTTGGCGCTTTTCATCTCGGCGTCGCTGGGAGGCACGGTGAGGATGCGCTTCAGTTCGAAGTCCAGCTCCTTCGCTGCCGCGGCGGTGACGTCGGTCTTGACCAGACCGCCCGCGGTGAAGGGGCCGCCTTCGCGGTAGAGGCTGAAGCCGGAACGAGCGCCGTAGGTATAGCCATGGACCTCGCGGAGGTTCATGTTGATGCGGCTCGCGAAGCTTGCCCCCAGCGTGTAGTTCAGCACCTGGATGGCTTCGAGGTCTGGCGATGTGCGCGGTACACCCAGACCTGCCGCCTGTAGGGCAGACTGCGGTGATCCGGGCTTATCGACAAGGACGACGCGAGGCGTCGGCGGTGCGGGAGGCGGGGGCAGTGTGACGGCTCCAGTTGCGGCTCCCGTCCACGCGCCGAAGTGCTTCTCGGCGAGTTCGCGGGCCTCCCGCTCCTTGATGTCTCCAGCGAAGATCAAAGCTGAGTCAGCCGGACCATAGTGGCCTGCCCAGAAGGCCTTCAGCTCATCGCGCGAGATGCCTTCGACGCTGGCCGTCGTTCCCGAGCCGGTGAATCCGTAAGGCTGATCGCCATAGAGCACATGCGGAACTACGCGCTGGGCAATGGCCCCAACGTTGTCCGACTCCTGCTGGATGCCGATGAGGCGCTGCTTACGGAGGCGGTCGATGTCCTGCGGGCGGAACGCCGGATGCTCGACGACATCGGCCAACAGGTCAAGCGCTGCGTCGGCATGGTTACTCAGCACGCTGATGCCGCCGCTGGCGCTGTCCATACCCGCACCTACGCCGACGCGAGTTCCAAGGCGCTCGGCGGCTTCGGCAAGCTGTGTGGAGGTGCGGAGTTCCGTGCCTTCACCCAGCATCGATGCGGTGAAGGATGCCAGCCCAGGCTTGTCCGTTGGGTTTGCCTCGCCACCGGCGCGGCTGACCAATGTGGCCGCAACCACGGGCAGATTCGAGTCTTCGATCAGGTAGACCTTCAGGCCGTTCTTCAACGTGAACGTAGTCGGAACGGGCAGGTGGAAGGCGAGCTCCGGGCCGGGCTTCGGTACGGTCTTGCGCCACTCCTGTGCCTTTTCAAACTCCGGAGTATAAGGATTCACCAGCTTCACATCGGCGTCGGTGTTCTCCGGGCTGCGCGGCACATCGTCCACGACCTTCTTGCCGGGAACCGTGGTCACCACGACTGCCTGGTTCTTGTTTAGATACTTCGCTGCGACGCCCTTCACGCTTGCAGTCGTTGCGGCCTCGAAGCGGGCGATGTCCTTGGGCAGATAGCCAGGGTCGCCAGCGATCTGGTTATAGCTGTTCAGCGTGTCGGCGATGCCGCCAAATCCGCCGAGGCGCTGCAGACCGGTGATCTTCCGCGTCAGGTCGACGGTGCGGGCGGAGTCGAGCTCATCCTGCGTCGGGCCTTCTGTCTGCAGCTTCGCGATCTGCTCCCAGAACGCGGCTTCGATCTCATCGGCCTTCACATTCGGCTTCACGGTGATGGAGCATGAGAAGACCGAGGTCAACGTCAGCGCATCATCATCGCAGGAGACAGCCTGCGCGATCTGGCGCTTATAGACCAACTCCTGGTCGAGACGGCTGGCCTTTGCTCCGCCGAGAATATGGCTGAGCAACTGCGCGTCCGCATCGCCGGGCTTGTACGCGGCAGGCAGCAGGAAGAAGAAGTCGAGCCGCGTCAGCTTCACGGTGTCGGTGACGGTCTCGCGCTTCTGCGTGGTGATAGCGGGCGTCACGACGTTGACCGGGTCGACCTTTGGGCCGGCGGGGATGGGGGCAAAGTACTTCATCAGCAGGGCCTTCAACTCTGCTGGCTTGAAGTCTCCAGCGATGGCGATGCTGGCGTTGTTCGGCGTGTAGAAGTGCTGGTGGAAGTCGCGGATGTCCGCGATGCGCGCGGCTTCGATGTCTGCGTGCGATCCGATGACGGAAGCGTAGTAAGGATGTCCCTTGGGGAAGAGGAGATGATAGCCGGCCTCTTCGGCCAGATCGTAGGGCGAGCCCTCATGCTGCCTGCGCTCGTTGCGGACAACGTCGCGCTGGTTGGTCAGCTTCACGCGGTCGAGGCCTTCGAGCAGGAAGCCCATGCGGTCGCTTTCGAGCCACATCGCCAGCTCAAGCTGGTTCGCAGGCATGGTCTCGAAGTAGTTGGTTCGGTCGAAGTTCGTGGTGCCGTTGACGTCCGTTGCGCCTGCGCCCTGCACATACTTGATGTGTGCCTTCTCGCCGACGTGCTCGGAGCCCTCGAACATCATGTGCTCGAAGAGATGCGCAAAGCCGGTGCGGCCCTCGCGTTCGTTCAGCGGGCCCACGTGGTACCAGAGGTCCACGGCTACCAGCGGCAGGCGGTGGTCTTCGTGCGTCAGCACGACGAGGCCGTTTGGCAATGTAAAGCGTTCGTACTTTAGCTCGGGCAGCTTTAACTTCGCGGGGGCGTCGGCAGCAACGCAAGGCAGTCCCGCGCCGAGCAACAGCAGCGATGCGGCGGTGCGGAGCAAGCTCTTCGGGGAAGTGAATATCTTCATAAGTCTCCAGTAAAGATGAATCGTTTTCGACGGCGGTCTGCCGAGTGGGCGCAGTGCTTACTTCAGCTTCATCTTAACTGTACTGATGGAGTCTGGTGGAAGTTCCACCGCAAATGTAGTGTGATCGGCGGTAATCTGTACCAGCCGAGGCACTGAGAGCTCGTTGCGCAAGAGTGCCACCGCCGTGCCGCCCGGATTGACGAACGCGAGCACGTCGTCGCAGGTCCCCGTCGCCCGCGCAATCTTTGCGCCGACATCAACGAAATGCGTGAGGTGCTTCAGCAGGTAAAAGTCATGGTTGAAACGGAAGGTCTTCTCCGCCGTATTCACGCTGATCAGAGAGTTCTGCGGCCATCCCCAGGTGCTTACGCCGCCATCCGCGGTAGAAATGTTCCAGTACATATAGCCGGTCGCGCCACTGCGGAAGTACTGCTTCATCAACTCCCAGCAGTAGCCGGCGTAGCTCCAGCTATTCTTTCCGTCACCGCACTCCTGCTCGGATTGAAAGATCGCGAGTTGCGGGTACTCGTCGTGGATTGTCGCGACCGCGTTCTTACCCGCCCACTGCACACCGACGCCTTTGATATGGCTGCCCGCTTCCTTGTCCAGCATCACGGTCTCAAGCAGCTTCGGGTTGCCGCGTTCGAGCGTCCCAAAGAAGACGTCGACATCGCGTTTCCGCATCTGCGGGCCAAGCTCACGAATGAAGCGCGCGAGCCCCTCGGGCGTCCACGTGCAACTGGGAAAGTTCTGCGCGGAGTTGAACTCGTTCTGCGGCATAACCATGCCGACGCGGATGCCTTCCGCGCGATAGGCATCGATGAATTTGCCGAAGTATTCCGCGTAGGCCTTGAAATACTCCGGCTTCTGGATAAACATGTCTTCGCCATCGTGGCCTAGCTGGTCCGGGCGAATGCCATTCTCCTTCATGCCCGCAAAGGCCTTCGCTTCGGCGTAGAAGTGATTGCGCTTCATCCAGCTCGGCGGCGTCCATGGCGAAGCCCACAGCTTCAGCTCTGGCTGCTGCTTTATGGCTGCGTGGATAAAGGGAATCAGCGTCGCGCGGTCATGGTCGATGCTGAAGTGCTGCAGCGCGAAGTCGCCATCGGTTTCGTCGAGGCTGTAGGGTTCGGTGGCGTAGTCGTTCGCGCCGATGGGCATGCGGCAGTAGGTGAACCGCGCGCCTTCGGTGGGATGGAAGAGCTCGCGAATCACCGTCTCGCGATCGCTTTCACCAAGCGCGCTCAGCGACGTCCAGCCAAGCTCGTTGAAGCAGCCGCCAAAGCCCTCCATCGGCCGTCCTACTGTCTTCGCGGAGTCGATGTTCAGGTTCAGTAGCTCCCACTGAAACGTCGGCTTGAGGACCTTGCCCTTCTGCCATGCGCTGGCCTCGGTCGTCGTCACCATGGAGATGCGTTCGTCTTCAAGGACCTCGGGAGCGGGCATCTGAGCTATCGCGGAGGTCGCCGTGCCTCCCATAGCCATGGCTGCCGCGGCCATGGAAGTTGTCAGAACTCGCCGGCGTGTCCAGCGCTTCGTCGTCATGGTTCTTGCTCCTTGAAGTCCGACCGCAGCATAGCAGCCACAGGGAACGCCAGGCCCATTTGTATACTGTTCCCCATGCGTTCACTCCTGTTCTCATGCGTTCCAGGAATCCTTGCCATCTTCACTATTGCCGCGCCCTCGCAGACCAAAGGCGTTCAGCCGGTCACGGTGTCATTCCCCGCAGCGCAGTCCGCGAAGTCGCTCGATGGCCGTCTGCTCTTTTTGCTCTCGAACGATGCCAGCGAGGAGCCCCGCATGCAGATCAACGACACGCCGCGTTCGCAGATCGTCTTCGGCATGACGGTCGATGGCGTGAAGCCCGGTCAGCCGATGAAGCTCGAGGCCAACGCCGCCGGCTACCCGGTGCGCAAGCTCGCTGACGTACCCGAGGGCGACTACACCGTGCAGGCGGTGCTGAACATCTACCAGACCTTCCACCGCGCCGATGGCCACACCATCAAGCTCGCGCCGGACCGTGGCGAAGGCCAGCACTGGAACATCGCTCCGGGCAATCTCTACAGCAAGCCGGTGAAGCTGCACATCGGGCCGAAGGGCGCGCCGATCAAGCTGACGCTCGATCAGGTCATTCCGCCGATCAAGCCAGAGCCGGACACGAAGTACATTCGCCACATCAAGATTCAATCTGACCTGCTCTCGAAGTTCTGGGGTACGCCCGTCTATCTCTCGGCGATCGTGCTTGTGCCCGAAGGCTTCGATGAGCACCCGCAGGCGCACTTCCCGCTCATGATCTTCCACGACCACTTTGTCGACGGCATCGAGGACTTCCGCACCACGCCGCCCGATCCTGACCTCAAGCCCGACTACTCCCAGCGCTTTCACCTCGCTGGATACAACCGCATCCAGCAGCAGGAGGCGTACAACGAGTACAAGCTGTGGAGTGGCCCGAATTTTCCGCGTGTTCTCGTTGTCAAGATTCAGCACGCTAATCCGTACTACGACGACTCCTATGCGGTCGACTCCGCCAATCTTGGCCCTTACGGTAGCGCCATCGAGAAAGAGCTGATTCCAGCGATCGAGAAGCAGTTCCGCGGCATCGGCCAGGGTTGGGCGCGCTTCGTCTACGGCGGATCGACCGGCGGCTGGGAGTCGCTTGCGGTACAACTCTTCAACCCCGACTTCTATAACGGTGCCTTCGCCGCTTGCCCGGACCCGGTCGACTTCCACGCCTACATGACGACCGATCTGTACTCGCAGAAGAACATGTTCTACATCCAGGGTGCGAACAAGCAGGTCGAGCAGCCCGCCATGCGCGACTACCTCGGCCACACGCTGATCAGCGTCCGCGACAACATCGCGTATGAAGCGGCTTTGGGCGATCACGGCCGCTCCGGCGAGCAGTTCGACATCTGGCAGGCCGTCTACTCGCCCGTCGGTGCGGACGGCTACCCGCAGCCCATCTTCGACAAGGAGACCGGCGAGATCGACCTCAAGGTCGCCGCCTATTGGAAGGAGCACTTCGACCTGAACGCGAAGCTGCAGCGGGAATGGACGACGATTGGGCCAAAGCTCCGGGGCAAGATCCATCTCTACGTCGGCAGCGACGATACCTACTTCCTGAACGACGCCGTCTATCTGATGGAGGACTTCCTCAAGACCACCGGCACGCCCGGCGTTGGCGTTCCGTATGAGGGCGAAGTCCTCTACGGCCCCCGCGCCGAACACTGCTGGAACGGCGATCCCTCGCTGCCAAATGCGTACTCCCGGCTGCACTACAACACCATGTACCTGCCGAAGATCATGGATCGCATCGCGAAGACCGCCCCGGCTGGCGCTGATGTTACGAGCTGGAAGTACTAGTCTCCCTGCGATTCATCGTCACTTAGTGCTGCAAGCCGCATTCTGTGCGGACGCAAGGTAAACTAGACAGAGAAAATCAATCAACGAACTTGCGAAAAGTTCACTGAAACGGAGCACCATGTCACAGCGCACCTTCAGCATCATCAAGCCGGACGCCGTCCGCAAGGGTTACACCGCCGCCATCCTCGCCGAGATCGAGAAGGCCGGCTTCAAGATCGTTGCCATCAAGCGCATCAGCATCTCGAACGCGCAGGCCGAGGGCTTCTACCACGTCCACTCCGCCCGTCCGTTCTTCGGGTCCTTGACTCAGTTCATGTCCAGCGGCCCCATCTTCCCGATGGTGCTCGAGAAGGACAACGCGATCGCCGACCTGCGCAAGCTGATGGGCGCAACGAATCCCGCGAACGCTGAGGAAGGGACGATTCGCAAGAAGTTCGCCGGATCGATCGAAGAGAACGCCATCCACGGCTCCGACGCAGAAGATACCGCTGCGTTTGAAATCGGCTACTTCTTCGCTGGTCTCGAACTGGCGTAAGAGCGTTGTACGTTCTCAGTTGTACGTTGTACGTTTTGTCTGCACGTACAACGTACAACGCACAACAACGAACTACTTCCCGCCAAACAGCTTCAGATCCACCGCCTCACCCATCGCCTTATATCCCGCGTCTCCCGGATGCAGGTGGTCGCCGTGGTCCATCACAGGCAGAAACATCGATGGATTCGCGGGGTCGCGCGTCACCATGTCGAAGTCGATCAATCCGTCCAACGACTTATTCAACCGAATCCAGTCGTTCACGGCGAGGCGAATTTTCTCTCCCGCATCGGACTGATACTTCGCACCGACATACGGTGTCAGCGTCGCGCCAATCACCTTGATACCGTGGATGTGTGCCCGCTCAACGAGTTGATTGAGGCCGGCGATCATCTCCTCTGTCGTCACCGGATCATGCGGATTCGTGGGACTGGTCGCGTTGCCGATGTCGTTGATGCCTTCCATGATGATGAGATACTTCACGCCCGCCTGCGCCATCACGTCGCGGTCGAAGCGAGCCTCTGCCGAAGGCCCGTAGCCGTCTCGTAGCACGCGGTTGCCGCCGATGCCCTGATTCAACACGCCCAGCCCATTCAGCTTCTTGTCCGCCTGAAGTCTGCGTGCGAGCACATCCGGCCAGCGAGCATTCCCGTTCTCCGTCGCATAGGCACCATCGGTGATCGAGTCGCCCAGCGTCACAATCGCCCCGTCGCTCGCGGCTCCCAGCACGTCGACGCCCTTCACGAAACGCCACTGCTTGAATATCTCCGGCGCAGTCAGCGTCTTCTCGCCAACGACATTGCCTGGAGCCATGTAATTCGTCTGATCGGCGAAGGTGTGCTGCGTCACGTGCGTGAGCGGCTGCGCTGGGATAAAGACGCTGATTGCCAGGTCCGACAGCGCGGGCAGCTTCAAGTCCGCCGGATCGCTCACCACCATCGCTCCGGGCGGGATCGTGATCGAGCTTTTGCCGCCAAAGGTCAGCGCATTCGCTGATGCCAGCTTGATCTCGCTTCCACCCGCGCTCAGCGCTGCATGGGCTGCGCCAATGGTCAGCGGATCAGTCCCAAACTCATTCGTAAACTCCACCCGAACCCTGTCGCCGCCGCGCGAGACATGCACAATCTCGCGTAGCGTCATGTCCGCTGATCCCGGCCCGTCGGCCTTATTCGCTTCACCCAGCGGAGCCGTAGCCCACGTCCCCACCCAATGGTCCTGCGGTGACGCTGCATGACCTGTTCCGACGCCCAAAGCAATTGCCAGACCCAAACCCACGACCACACGCCCAACACTGCTCATCCCAACCTCCTAGAAATCCCATGCCAACAACAGCCGCTTCATTCTACCCGCGCTTCACTACCCTTTGATGCTTCACGTATAGTGACTGTGCCTGCCGGTCTCGCTCCATCCTCGAAGACGGGAACGAAGACCGGCCGAAGCGAATCCTGGCAGTCAATAAACGTTTGAGGGAAATCCAACGATGAAATGGGCACGCGCTATCCTACTCACTATGACAACCTCTATCGCGGCGCACGGCGCAGTCACCAAGGCCTCCTTCGGCAAGCTGCCTGACGGCACGGCAGTCGACAAGTACACCCTGAAGAGCCCCAGCCTTGAAGTTGGCCTCATCACCTACGGAGCGCGCATCGTCTCCATCAAGACCGCCGACAAGTCTGGCAAGGTCGCCGACGTCGCCCTCGGCTACAACGACATCGAAGGCTACGTCGCGGACAACAAGACCTACGTCGGCTCCGTCGTCGGCCGCTACGGCAACCGCATCGCGCTTGGCAAGTTCTCGCTTGACGGCAAGGCCTACACCATCCCCACCAACAACAACGCGAACACCTTGCACGGCGGCACCGTCGGCTTCGACAAGAAGGTCTGGGACGCCAAAGAGATTCCCGGCGGCGTCGAGTTCACCCTCGTCTCGCCCGACGGCGACATGGGCTACCCCGGCACCCTCACCGCCCATGTGAAGTACACCATCCACGGCGACGCCCTCCACATCGACTACTCCGCCACCACCACCAAGGACACCGTCCTCAACCTAACCAACCACACCTACTTCAACCTCTCGGGCGAGGGCAGCGGTCTCATCCTCGGCGAATACATCACCATCGACGCCGACCACTACACCCCCGTCGACTCCGGCCTCATCCCCACCGGCGAACTCGCCCCCGTCGCCGGAACGCCCTTCGACCTGCGCAAGCCCACCGAGATCGGCAAGGCCGACCCGGACGCCAACCCGCAGATGAAGCTCGGCGGCGGCTACGACCACAACTGGGTGCTGAATGGAAAGATGGGCGAACTTCATCTCGCCGCCAAGGTCTTCGACCCGGCCACCGGCCGCGTCCTCACCGTCACCACCACCGAGCCCGGCGTCCAGTTCTACGCCGGCACATCCATCCCCGGACTCTTCAAGGGCAAGGCGGGCGTCGTCTACGTGAAGAACGCCGGCTTCTGCCTGGAGACCCAGCACTTCCCGGACTCCCCAAACCACCCCAAGTTCCCCAGCACGGAACTAAAGCCCGGCCAGACCATGCACAGCACTACGGTCTTTACGTTTACCGTCGAGAAGTAGGTTTTAGTTGATAGGCAATAAAGAACCTGCTCTCGCACTGCCCTCTTCTTGGGTCAATGCGATAGCAGGTTCTTTTTTCTCTTTGGCATAGTCGACTCAATCACCGTTGCATCTTTGTGTCCGAAGGGCAAGATTTGTCGCCTGATCTCATGAAAGTCCAGCTAAGGAAGAGAAAGCAATCAGGAGCAGGAATGTAGCGGTCATACCGGCTTCTTTCGAAGGCTGCCTGCCTTCCCTAAGGCAAACAGCCGGATGTAGGAGGTTTCGATACTCCTTGACGTGATCTGCACAGAGGCACCCAATATTTGGATTGTCGATAAACAATCCGAGCAAGATTGACATTGAGTCTTCATCCAGATGCTCAGCAAGATAGTTGGCGAAAGTCTTTGGAATCCCTCCCTCCGGAAACCAATGAAGAGAGTTCGCCATTTCAAGCAACTTGCCCAAATCTAGCGACCTAACGAACAATCCAAAATCTAAGTTGTATTTTCGCGGCAACCCTTGAAATTTCGAGAGAGCTCGGACACTTCCTTCCGACAGGCAGCACTTATATAGAAGCACCGACTCTAAAGCCGAAGAAGCAAGGGCTGAGGCCGCAAACCAAGCCTCAGCTTCGAGCGCCAGGTTTGCTTCTTCATAAAAAGTCATAGCAAGCTCTATACAGAAAAACCCATCTCTAAATATTTCGAGCCTTTTGCTGTTTTCGGATGAACCTTCGGTTCCATCAAGGGTTTGCCTCATATCGATCAGCATTGTGCGTAGTGCATCGAATTGTTCTTGCATCGCTGCGGTTGCAGTACCTGGAGTCTCATCATTCATATGGCTTCTCCATCAGCTTCTAATTGCCAATGTTAATCCTCTTGAGGCTGACTAAGAGTTTGCTTATGAGAAGCAGATATGTGCCCCACGGGCTCTATGGTAACCCTACCCCGCCGTACTCGCCCGATCCAGATGCACATACCCGCCATCGACAAACACATGCTGCCCGGTCGTATGTCCCGACATCGGCCATAGCAGAAACACCACCGTCGCCGCGATCCCCGCGGGCGTCGTCATCCGCTTCTCCAGCGGATATTTCTCAGGATCGGCGCCAGCCTACTGTGTCAACGGGGAAGTAGGTGGCCTGAGCCTGACCCAGAAGTGTGAGAGCCCGCACGCTCATAAATCCTTAGAATCGCCGCCCTTGACGGCTGGATTTCGGTATCATGGGTCATGTTACCCGTAGCGTGACACCAATCACCTCCAACGGCAGGGCCGGGATCTTCGGCTTGACTGGGATGTGGTTGTGCGATGTGACGATGCTGAAACCGACATCAGGAGCCTTGCCGTTTGCCACTGAATCTCGCCACCTCGATCCGCCGCCTCACGTCCGCCCCCCAAATTCTCACGTTCGCCGCCCTCGGAGTGCTGTTAGTTGCTTGCCCTGCGGCCAGCGCGCGCAGTACCGCACGTCACAAGCACCCACGTCTGCACGCGATGAAGCACCTGCTGCTCAACGTGAGCCTGCCTGGAATGGGCCTGATCCCCTACGACGATGACGATGTGCCGGATGGATCGGAGGATGGCCAGAAGTTCGAGCTCAAGCTGGCCCGCCAGAGTGGCGAGATCATCGACGTTGTCTACAGGGTCGGCGACACGTATATCCCCGAGGCTTTGGACCAGCTTAGTTCCTTTCTGCACGACAGCCACAACGACGAGGTGAAAGACTACGATCCGCGCACCTTTGACGTGCTGCACACGATCCTCGCGAAGCTGGACCGGTCCAGCAGCATGATCGAGATCCTGAGCGCCTATCGGACGCAGGAGACGAACGATGCGCTCCGTGCTAGTGGAACGACGAACGCAGCCGAGCATTCGCAGCATATCGAGGCCAAGGCCCTCGATATCCGGGTCCCTGGCGTTCCTGCGGCGAATCTGCGGGATGCTGCGCTTTCCCTTGGAGCGGGCGGCGTAGGGTACTATCCCAAAAGCCAGTTCATTCACGTGGATACCGGACCGGTGCGGGAGTGGACTTACGCGCCGCATGCACATAGGGCCGCTCACTCTCGTCACCACCGCCGTCATGCCTAAGAGGCCAACGACCGCATAGCGAAGGGCAAGGACTACTCCGCCGTTGCTGCCCGGTCCAGATGCACGTATCCGCCATCAACAAACACATGCTGGCCCGTCGTGTGCCCTGACGCTGGCGATAGCAGGAAGACCACGGTTGAAGCGATCTCTGCCGGGGTAGTCATGCGCTTATCAAGCGGGATGTTCCTGACGATCTTTTCCAGCTTTGCTGCCGGGTCGTCGAACTTCGCCAACCACTCCTGGTAGGCGGGCGTATCGACCTCCGAAGGCACCACTGCGTTCACGCGGATGCCGTAGGGAAAGAGTTCGACTGCCCACTCTCGCGTCAGTGCCAGTTGCGCACCCTTCGCTGCGGCGTAGCCAGACGTCCCACCCTGGCCGGTGTAGCCGACCTTCGAGGCGGTGTTCACGATCGCCCCCTTCGACGCCTTCAGATGCGGCAGGCAATAGTGCGCCATGGAGTAGTAGTGCCACAGGTTCCGCTCGACGGACTTGAGGAACTCATCCGGCGTCCCATCCGCAAGGCCCACCTTGTCGTTCACGCCGATGTTGTTCACCAGCCCATCGATGCGGCCAAACTCCGCGACCGTCTGCTCGACCGCCGCCCTGCACTTTTCCGGCGAGTCCAGCCACATCTCGTAGAAGCCGAAGCGCTGGCCCTTCTCGCGCATCGTTGCAAGGTTCGCTTGTACGGCGGGCGTGTCGTTGTTGAGGATGACCGGCACGGCACCCTCCGCCGCAATGGCATGAGAGATCGCCGCGCCGATGCCTACCCCGCCGCCCGTGACGATGACGACCTTGCCTGTCAGTCCCAGATCCATGTGTCTCCTGTTACCGTTGCCCCTTTTGTTTGTCATTCCCGAAGGGAATCTGCTTCATCAACATAGCCCATTGAGCGGTCTACGTTCCCACCCATCGCAAGAGACAACGGCGAGATGGATGGGGCACCCGAACAGTCTTCGCCCTATTTCAAATCAACCGTCTTGGTGAGGTCGAGCGCGGCCGAAGACCCGCCAACACGCAACGTGTACTCGCCCGGAAGCAGCTTCCAGGCATCACTCGGCTCATCGTATACGGAGAGATACTTTGGATCGATGGCAACCGAGACGGTCTTGCTCTCACCAGCCTTCAACGCAACGCGGCTCCATCCCACCAGGCGCTTCGGCGGTTCGCCGGAACCTGCGGGAAGGGAAGCGTAGACCTGCGCGATCTCGATGCCGTCGCGGCTGCCCGTGTTCTTCACGGTGAACTTCACGGAAGGCTCGCCCCCCTTCTTTACCTCAAGTCCCGAGTACGCATACGTCGTGTACGAGAGTCCGAAGCCGAAGGGGAAGAGCACGGGCTTCTTCTCCTCGTCGTACCACTTGTAGCCGACCTTCAGGCCCTCGTCGTAGTGAACGGAGAACGTCGGCTTTGCCGTTCCGGACTTCATCACAGCCTCACGGCCCTGCGCTCCCGGAGGAGGCACGACGAGCTGCGGATGCGGCAGGTCAGCTTCTGACACGGGGAAGGTCATCGGCAGCTTGGCGCTCGGGTTCACGTCGCCGAAGAGGATGTTTGCGACGGCATCCGCTCCCTTGCTGCCTGCGTACCAGGCTTCGACGATACCGGCCACACTGTCCTTCCACGGCATCGTCACGGCTGTGCCCGTCTCCAGCACGACGATGGTCTTCGGATTCGCTGCTGCAACGGCGTCGATCAGCTTGTCCTGATTGTCCTCAAGCGAGAGGTTCGGAAGGTCCATCCCCTCGCTCGTCCACTGATACGCAAAGACGATGGCAATGTCAGATCTCTTCGCCAGCGCAGCAGCCGCGGCAACATCTTCCCCCGAGGCGTACTTCGCTGTGATCGTCTTACCCTTCGCCGCGATCGCCTTCAGCGGCGATGTCGGGAACCAGACATGCTCCTGCCAATGCGGCGGCGTGCGTCCAGGAGGGTCCACCTGTGCCGAGCCGCCGCCCGAGATCATGCCCATGTCCGCATTCTTGCCGATGACGGCGATCGTCTGCGTCTTCGCGGCATCGAGCGGAAGCACGCCGCCTGCGTTCTTTAGCAGAACCGTGCTGCTCTCCGCGATCTTCCGTGAGGTGGCCCATCCACCTTCAATGTCTGGGACGCTCTTCTTCACTGGATAATCGACGATGCCGCTCAGGAACTCGCTACGAAGGATGCGGTGGACATGCTCGTCGAGTGCGGCCTGCGAGATCGTTCCGGCCTGCACCGCTTCCTTGAACTTCGGCCCAAAGAACTCGTCCAGCGGCTCTTCGTTGTCGAGACCAGCTTCGGATGCCTTGATGGTGCTGTGCGTCCCACCCCAGTCCGAGAGTACGAAGCCGGGAAACTTCCAGTCCTTCTTCAGCACATCGGTCAACAGATACTTGTTCTCGCACGCAAAGTCGCCATTCACCGCGTTGTAGCTGCACATCACCGCTCCGGGATTGCCGATCTTGATCCCGATCTCGAAGGCCAGCAGATCGCTCTCACGCATCGCTCGCTTGCTGATGATGGAGTCGACCTCGTTACGGCCGCTCTCCTGGTCGTTGACGGCGTAGTGCTTGATGTCGCCGATGACGTGCTGCGCCTGCTCGCACTTGATGCGGTTGCCGACCAGCGTTCCAGCGAGTACCGGGTCTTCGCCCATGTACTCGAAGGTGCGACCATTGCGCGGATCGCGCGTGACGTTGGTGCCGCCGCCGAGGGTCATGTTGTAGCCCTGGTTACGAAGCTCGCGGCCGATCAGGGCGCCGTAGTCGCAGGCCGCCTGGGGATCCCAGCTTGCAGCCGAACCAAGATTAGACGGCAGCGCGGTCGAATAGCGGCCATTCTCTCCGCTGCTGCGCACGCCGTAGGCTGCGTCGCTCATCTGGATCAGAGGAATCCCGAGCCGCTCCACGCCTAAGACAAAACCGGCTCCGCCATTGCTCAGATACTCGTAGGGCGACTTTGGCCCCGGCCATCCCGGCATCGAGTTGCCATGCAGAAGCGCGATCTTCTCATCCAGCGTCATCTGCTTCAGCACCAGGTCCGCGCGCTCGTCAGGAGAGAGCGCCGTATTCATCCAGGGACGGTCCTTCACCAAAGGTCCAGCGCCAGGCATATCGCCGCCGTGCAGGACGTGCTGTGCCAGTGATGCTGAGGCGGCCATCACGACCGATACAAGGGCGATCCCTGAAAATAGACTCTTGATCTGCGGGAGCATGGACTGGTTTCTCCGGTATTCGAACGATTCGGGATTCATCGCTACAGACAGCGAGGCTCGGGCCGGGCGGTTGTAGACCCGCTTCCTAGCACTCAAAAAAATACCTGCTAAAACGGTTTAAGTCACGGCAGCAAGCTTGAGTCACGGCATTTCGCTAGGTTCGCAGAACTTCCGGTGCGCGTGCGCTCGCACTTCTCTTGCCCGCGCCGACAGGCAGGCGTAGCCTCAAAAGGGTATGAGTGAAACCTGTCACCGTTGCGGCGGCGATCTTCCGGATGTCCATGCTGCCAGCGAGGGCAGGTCCGCCTTCTGTCCGCACTGCGGCGCGCCGCAGCTGCTCCTGTCCGATTACTCCGAGCCGCTTTCGACGGGGGTCGAATCGGTCGACGCTTCAGGCGCGGCCTCGACCGGTACACTACCACCGCCGCGGCCCAATCGGATTGACTGGCCGATGGCACTTCGTGGGGCCATCTTCGTCTCGGTTGTCGCCGCCGCGCTGAGCGTGCTCGCTGCCGGATTACCGGATTTTACGGCGATCGGGTCCGTATGGGTGGTCAGCGCGTCGCTCACCACCTTGGCGCTCTACCAGCGCCGCCGGCCACTGGCGGCGATGAATGCCAGCGTGGGTGCGAGGATCGGCCTCCTGGTCGGCATCATGCTGGTCTTTATCCTGGCTGCGACTCTCTCCGCCGGTCTTTGCATAGCCCGCTTCAGCCTGCGGATCATGGGCAGCTTCGACACGAAACTCGCTCTTGCGATGAAGGCGCAGGTCGATCAGCTTGCTGCGACCCGTCCGGTTCCTCCGGAGAGCCTCTCGTTGATCAACTCGCTCCAGTTCCGCACGGCATGGCTTCTGAGCACGTTTTCGCTGATCCTCTTCGCGATTCTGGTCATCTCGATCTTTGGCGGTGCCGTGGGTGGCTTACTACGCACCCGGCGCTTCGGCGGAAAGGCCTGACGCTGGCCCTTACCTGCTATCATTTGGCGAGCCTTTTATGAGCGAAATCACCGAAGAGATCAAGTCGAAACCCAAGCCAAACCTCCGCGAAAAGGGCCGTCTCATGTCGGCCTCCGAGATTGAACGCACGCTCGTTCGTCTCGCCCACGAGATCGTCGAAAAGAACAACGGATCGGCCAATGTCGGCCTGGTTGGCATCAAGCGCCGCGGCATCCCGCTGGCCCAGCGCATCGGAGCGATGATCGCCAAGATCGAGAAGCAGCCGGTCGACATCGGCACCCTCGACATCAGCTTCTACCGCGACGACCTGTCCACCGCCGGTCCGCGCCCCGTCGTCAATCCGGGCGATATCGGCTTCGACGTAACCGGCCGCGACATCGTCCTGATGGACGACGTGCTCTACACCGGGCGCACTATCCGGGCAGCGCTCGACGCGCTCTTCGATCACGGCCGCCCCAAGAGCGTCCAGCTTCTCGTCCTCATCGACCGTGGCCATCGCGAACTGCCCATCCAGGCGACGTTCACTGGCCGCACAGTCCCGACTTCCAAGCGCGAGATCATCGAGGTCAAACTCAACGAAGTCGACGGCCAGGAGCAGGTTCTGCTGGTCGAACTTGTCGATCCCGCCTAACCGACACTGAGAACTGGCAACTGACAACTGAGAACACACTCCCCGCGCACCACCCCGGCTCGCTGCTCAGCGTCAACCACCTCTCCATTCCCGATGTAAGCGAGATCCTCGCCGCCACGGCGCGTATCGAGGCCATGCCCGCGCCCGAACGTGCGAAGCTCCTGGCCGGCCGCCGCGTCGCTCTGCTCTTTTACGAGTCCAGCACGCGCACTCGAACCTCCTTCGAGCTTGCCGCAAAGTCGCTCGGCGCGACGACGACGCTGGTCAGCGATAAGTCCTCCTCCATCGAAAAGGGCGAGTCGCTCAAGGACACCGGCATCACCCTCCGTGCGCTGGGTGCGGAGGCCATCATCCTTCGTCACAACGCCAGCGGAGCTCCTGACCTGCTTGCTCGCATGACCGGCCTGCCCGTATTGAACGCCGGCGATGGCATGCATGAACATCCCTCGCAAGCTCTACTCGACTTCCGCACGATGCTCACCAGGCTCGGCCTTGATGCTGCATCGGCAAGCGAGACCTGCCTTAAGGGGGTCACGGTCGTTATCACCGGCGACATCCGCCACAGCCGCGTCGCGCGCTCGAATGCGATGCTGCTGCCGCGCCTCGGAGCCCGCGTTATTCTCTGCGGGCCGGAACCTCTGCTGCCCAGGGAGGCCCTAAGCCTCCATCCTGCTATCGAGATCGAACGCGACCTCGACCGAGCGCTCTCACAGGCAAGCGTTGCGATGATGCTCCGAATTCAGAAGGAACGCCTTGCTGGCCTGTCGCTCGATCTTGCTGCCTATATCGAAGGCTATCAACTGACGGAGGCCCGCATCGCCGCTCACGCTCCGAATGTGCTCGTCATGCACCCCGGTCCGATGATCCGCGGCCTTGAGATTCAGAGCGAGGTTGCCGACGGTCCCAACTCTGCCATCGAAGAGCAGGTGCGCCACGGCCTCGCAATTCGGACGGCCCTGCTCGTGCGAGCGCTGGGAGTAAACGCATGACCGACCTCCTTATCCGCAACGCCCACGTTATCGATCCAGCAACCTCGCTTGACGCGCAAAAGGATGTTCTCGTTCGCGAAGGCCGCATCTCTGCCATCGAACATCCCGGCGCGTTCACGACGCTCGAGATCAAAGACACGATCGACGCGGCCGGTCTGGCCCTCGCGCCGGGCTTCATCGATGTCCACGTCCATCTCCGCGAGCCCGGTCAGACCTGGAAAGAGACCATCGCGACCGGCACCCGTGCCGCCGCCGCCGGCGGCTACACCACAGTCGTCGCCATGCCGAACACCGTCCCGGTCAACGACACGGTCGAGTCCCTGACCTGGATGCTTGCGCCCGAGCGCAACTCCGCGATCAACCTCCTCGCCATGCCCGCCGCCACGCAAGGCTCTCTGGGCGAACACCTTACGCACTACGAGGCTCTGGCCATGGGCGGTGCCGTAGGCTTCACCGATGACGGCAAGCCCATCCTTGATGACCACGTCATGCGCGCCGCCTTGGTCACCGCCGCGCGGATGGGACTTCCGGTCTCGCAGCACGCCGAGGACACGCGCCTGACCGGCGGATGCAGCATGCACGCTGGCCCGGTCGCCTTCCGTCTCGGCCTGCGCGGCATGACGGTCGAGGCCGAATCGAACATCGTCGAACGCGACATCGCTCTCCTCCGCGAGATCGAGAGCGATGAAGGACTCCGCCCGCATCTCCACGTCCAGCACGTCTCGACCGCCAAAGCGCTGGCGGCGATTCGCCAGGCCAAGCAGCAGGGCCTGCACGTCACCTGCGAGGCCGCACCCCATCACTTCACGCTGACCGACGATGCTCTCGAGGGCTACAACACCAACGCGAAGATGAACCCGCCTCTTCGCGCCGAGACCGACCGCCTTGCCGTCATCGAGGCGATCCTCGACGGCACCGTCGACTGCATCGCAACCGACCACGCCCCCCACGCGGCCCACGAGAAAGAGGTCGAGTTCGAGCGTGCCCCGAACGGTATCACCGGCATCGAGACGGCGCTCGGACTTGCGCTGCGCGTCCTCCACCGCCAACACGGCCTGCCCGTGGCACACATCGTCGCATTGATGAGCAACAACCCCGCAAAGATCATCCATCTGAAAGATCGCGGCAGCCTGAAGGCAGGGAACTACGCGGACATCGTTCTCTTCGACCCAGCCGCCGAGTGGACCTTCGCAGCGGCGCAGTCGCTCTCGAAGTCAAAGAACACTCCGTTCGATCAAGCCCCGATGTTAGGACGAGTCCACGCGACGATCAGCGAAGGCCGTGTCGTCCATCGCCACGGTACCGCTCGGTGAACTCCGCCGAACGTGTAGCCTCAAGCCGAGCAACAGACGAGGGCGAACGCAAGCTGATCGCTGACATCAAGAGATCCGGCGTCCACATCTTGCATATCTTCGACGCGGAAGGAGAAGAGCCGGAGTTCTCCTATTCCGTCGGGCTTTGGCATACAAGGAACCACCCCGAGGTGCTGATCTACGGACTGAAGTCCGACCTGCGGCAATCTGTCATCAACTACATCAAGAATGAAACTAAGCTCGGTAGATCGTTTCGCGATGGCGAGAGCGCGGAAGGTGTTCTGCCTGGCTTCACGGTCTATTTTCAAGCTCTTCCTCTCGATCAATACAAGGAGCACTTAGGTTGGGCAGAATGGTTCTACGACGGCACTGAATTTCCCGCAGTTCAGATGCTTTGGCCGAACACCTCGGGTGTCTATCCTTGGGATGACGCGGCGGACGACTATCTGCGGTGGGTACAGCCAATTCTGACGGGCCTTCCCCCATCGGCCGAACTAAAGCCAAAACGTCGCCACCACTAGCCAACCCGCCGCCATCTTTCCCACTCTATTCAGGAGCAAGTAGGAGAGTGGCCATGAATAACGACACCATCAAGGGAACGCTGCAGAAGATCGGCGGTCGCATTGAGGAGTCAGCCGGAGTCCTTGTGAACGATCCGGCCCTGAAGAACGCCGGTAAGGAAGACCAACTCAAAGGCAAAGCCCGCGAAGCCTGGGGCAACGTGAAAGATGCTGCCGAGACCTCGTCGACCGCGCCCGCTCCGCGAAATACGACGCCGAAGCGAAATCTGCGGAGGCTGCGGCCTTCGAACGCGACCACGAAGTAGAAGTTAGGCGCTAGGACTTCGTTCAGGTCCACTGAGAGCGGGCCGGCGTCGAAGCTGGCCCGTATTTCTTTGTCCACACTTTACCGCAACCTCCTGCGCGGCTCGCCGTCTATAGACTCATGCACCGCTCTCTGCCGCAAGGCCTGCGCTTCGCATCTGCCGCTCTTTTCCTGCTGCCTGCCGTTCTGGCCGCGCAATCCGATAAGCCTGTCCTCGTCAAGCCCACGGATACGCCTGAGCCCACGACCACCATCACTGCCGAGTCGCGCCTCGTGAACATTCCTGTCATCGTGCGCGACAACAAGGGCGCCCTCGTGCAGAACCTGACCAAGGCCGACTTCAGCTTACAGGTCGACGGCAAGCCCCAGACCATCCGCTACTTCGACCTCGACAACAACCTGCCACTTACGCTCGGCCTGCTGGTCGACACCAGCGAGAGCCAGCGCAACGCGCTCGACGACGAACGCTCCGCCAGCTCCGCCTTCCTCGACCAGATGCTCACCGGCAAGCAGGACCAGGCCTTCGTCATCCAGTTCGCCCGCTCTGTGGAACTGCTACAGGAGCTGACCAACTCCCGCGCTAAGCTACAGGCTGGCCTGAAGGAACTGGACACTCAGACCGCTTCCCCATCCGATACCGACAACACCGGCGACTCCGCCCCCGACAAGAACGGCCGCACTCATCGTGCCCGTGGCGGGACCACGCTGTACGACGCCGTATTTCTCGCCTCAGACGAGATCATGTCGAAGCAGAAGGGCCGCAAGGCGCTCATCGTGCTGACCGACGGCGTC
This sequence comes from Granulicella aggregans, assembly GCF_025685565.1. Classification (NCBI taxonomy): domain Bacteria; kingdom Pseudomonadati; phylum Acidobacteriota; class Terriglobia; order Terriglobales; family Acidobacteriaceae; genus Granulicella; species Granulicella aggregans. The sequence continues at coordinate 371,852 of NZ_JAGSYE010000001.1, read as the reverse complement.
GACCGAGGCTCGAAGGAGCGCTTGACCGACGCCATCGAGGCCACCCAGCGCGCCGACACCATCGTCTACGCTGTTTACTTCAAGGGCGAAGCCCCGCAGCACGACTCTTACAATGACAGCAATCGCGGCGGCGGATTTCCCCGCGGTGGTGGCTATCCTGGTGGGGGATATCCGGGCGGTGGCTATCCCGGCGGCGGCGGCGGACGTCGCGGCGGCGGCCCCAGCAACGAGCCCGACCAGCGAGCCGACGGCAAGAAGACGCTCGAACGCATCGTCCACGAGACCGGGGGACGTCTCTTCGAGGTAAGCAAGAAGCAGCCTGTCACCGACATCTACGCCGAGATCGGCAAGGAGCTCCGCGCCCAGTACCGCCTCGGCTACACGCCGGATAAGGACGCCAGCGAAGACGGCTACCACCGTATCGATCTCGCGCTGACAAGCTCTGATAAGAAGAAGTGGGTCGTCCAGACTCGCGATGGTTACTACACGGGCAAGTAGCCCTCTCAAAACGTCATTCTGAACGCAGTGAAGAATCCCCGCATTCTCTTCTAAACCCATGAAACCTATGGCTCCACGGAAGAAATACGGGGATTCTTCGGCTACGCCTCAGAATGACGTTTTGTTGTTGAGTATGGCAAGTTGGCGGATTTGCCCTAAGCCAGAATCCCTGTCTTCTTCGCGACGCTTACAAAGACGTCCAGCGCCTGGTCGATCTGCTCCCGCGTGTGCTCGCTGGTCATGATCGTCCGAACGCGCGCCCGGCCCTCGGGCACGGTCGGGAACGCGATCCCGGTAGCCATCACACCCGCTTCGAACAGCGCCTTTGAGTACTCCATCGTCTTGCGGCCATCTCCGATGATGATCGGTGTAATCGGTGTCTCGCTCTTCGGTGTGCTCACGCCGCCCACGTCGAAACCCGCGTCCGTCAGTTGTTGCTTGAAGTACGCCGTATTCGACCATAGCCGCTCGATCCGCTCGGGCTCGTTCTCGAGGATGTCGAAGGCGGCTATGCAGCTTGCCGCAACGCTCGGCGGATGCGACGTCGAGAACAGAAACGGCCGCGCCCGGTGATAGAGATAGTCGATCAGGTCGCGGCTGCCGCAGACGTATCCGCCCAGCGATCCAATCGCCTTCGACAGCGTGCCGACCTGCACATCCACGCGCCCATGCGCTCCAAAGTGGTCCACCGATCCGCGTCCGTTGCGCCCCAACACGCCGCTGGCATGGGCGTCGTCGACCATCATGATCGCGCCGTACTTCTCTGCCAGATCAGCCAGTTTGTCGACCGGCCCGATGTCGCCGTCCATGGAGAAGACGCCGTCGGTGATGATGAGCTTGCGCCCCGGCTCGTTCTGGATCTCGCGCAGCAACTCCTCAGCATGGGCGACATCCTTGTGGCGGAAGACCTTAATCTTTGCCCGCGAAAGCCTTGCGCCGTCGATGATGCTCGCGTGGTTCAGCTCGTCCGAGAGGATGAAATCTTCCTTGCCCAGGATCGACGAGACCGTCCCCGCATTCGCGGTGAATCCCGATTGAAAGACCACGCATGCCTCGACGTTTTTGAAGGCGGCGATCTTCTCCTCAAGCTCCATGTGGATACGCATCGTCCCGGCGATCGTCCGCACCGCGCCCGAGCCCGCACCGAACTTCCGGGTCGCCGCAATCGCTGCTTCTTTTAGCTTCGGGTGCTCGCACAGGCCGAGGTAGTTATTCGAGGCAAGGTTGATCACACGCTTGCCATCGTAGCTGCACACCGGCCCTTGTTCGTCATCCAGCACGCGCAGCTTGAAGTAGGTTCCGCCCTGCTTCAGCGCGTCCATCTGCGCGGTCAGGTGGGCCAGTTGCTGCCGCTTTACAGCAGGCGTTGTCACGGGTTCGAAGGTCGTCGTCATAGATGAAATCGTAAACCTTTTGCGACGCAGGCGGTTGCGCAGGGCAGGTTCTGCATCCTAAGGAGTGTCGTGAAGGGTCGAACCATGTGGACTCGACCCGCAGCCCGGCTGGAACACTGGCCGGCAAACCGTCATCCGACACAAAGATGGTCTAGATGGTCTATTTGCGCCATCCACTTCAACAAACAAAAGAACTGAACGAGGCTCGAACGATGAACTCACCCTTTGTATCCCTGCGTTACACCCGCTCCATCGCGGCCCTGGCCGTCGCTCTCACGCTTGTCGCCGGTTGTAAATCGAAACAGGATGCCGCACTCGATCAGGCCAAGCAGCAGGCCAACGCAACCGGCCAGGCCCAGCAAGTCGTCTCCACCGACAAGAACGGCAACGTGAGCACTACCGTTGTCCAGCCGCTGCAGCAGGGCCAGACGACGCAGGCGGTCACCACGACCGTGACGCCAGCCGCATCGGTAGCCGCGACTCCTTCAAGCCAGTCCGTGCCTTCGGGAACGGCGGCCGCCCCCGTCGCGCAAACGGCACCCGTGGCCAACCCGGCAACTGAGCCGGTGATCAGTCCCGCTGACGTCCACGTGCAGGCCGGAACGCCGCTTGCCATCCGCATCAATCAGCACATCAGCGTGAAGACAACCCGCGCCGGCGATCGCTTCACCGGCGAGGTCGAAGAGCCGGTCGTTGACGCAAACAATCGCGTCATCATTCCTCGTGGAGTTCCAGTCGAAGGCATCGTCGATGAGTCTCATCGCCGCGGCCACTTCAAGGGCCGCTCCATTCTCGAACTGCGGTTGACCACGCTCACTCTCAACGGCACACAGTACGCTCTCGACACGCATGACCTAACCCGCACAAAGAAGGGCAAGGGCAAGCGTTCGGCAGCCTTCATCGGCGGCGGCGCGGGCCTGGGTATGCTCGTCGGTGGAGTAGCCACGGGCGGAGTCGGCTTGCTTGTCGGCGGACTTGCTGGTGCGGGCACGGGAACAGCCATCGGCGGCCTGACCGGCAACCGCGATATCGAGATTCCTGCCGAGTCCGTCGTTCGATTCAAGCTGGCGGACGATCTGGTAGTGCAGGGGCGATAGCTCTTCCAGCCCCGACGACAAACCTTCGATACTCGAGCGCCTGCGTCTCTCAGGCGCTTAGAGTCTTCGAGGTCTTGTTATCGCTGACGCGAGCGTAAACGCCCAGGACTGCAAGACGAACCGCGTCCGTGTGCCGCTGAAAGCAGAGATGGAAGATGTAGGCAACCAGCATGGCGCTTGCATCGATCGCGACCACCATAGCAAGGTGTGCCGGCGACTTGGTCCACTGTCGCCAGGGTTGGTCGGTGCACGCACACAAGAAAACAATGATCGGCAGATGTACGAGATAAAGCGGGTAAGAGAGGTCGGAGAGTAGGCCGGCAAATCTCGGATACAGCCCCTGCCGCGCCGGTCTGATTCGATTCACCATCGCATAAAGCAGCACGCTGAAGTAGACCGCCATGCACATCTGTGAGAGGCGAACGTCGAGTGGAAATCGCCGAATCAGAATCATCACAGGAACTAACAAGGCGCTAAGGCTCGTCACCATCCACCAGGATGTGCGTTCAGTCAGCTTGAGCGGCAACAAGGCAATCGCTGCACCGAATAGCCATGGAAGAAATAGAACTGCTATATCCCCCTTTACAAAAAAGAGGATCGCCGTAAACATCAACGCAGAGAAGACCCGAGCGATCATGGTGCTCGAACGCCAGCAGACATAGATCAACAAAGGGAAGAGCAGGTAATACCAAAACTCGTTCGTCAAACTCCACAAGGCGATATTTGTGCCGGGAACAGGCACGAGGATCTTCTGCAGAAAAAATATATTGCCGATGACGATGTGGGGTGCCAGCGTGCTGATGAGGTGGGCTCTAACTTCGCTTTGAGCAGCCGGCCCTCGATAGATGCTCGCTGGATCCGTAAACAACTTAAGCCCAAGAATATCGATAACGATGGTCAGGGCGAGGGCCGGCAGCAGCACCACCCACAACCTCGCCAACCTCTTCGACAGATAGTCTTTCCAGGACCACCGGTCCCGCTGGAAGGAGCGCAGCACACTTCCACCAACCAGATATCCGCTCAACACGAAGAAGATCATCACGGCTTCGTTGCCCATCGAAATCTGATTACGATGAGGTTTCGGAGAAGCGGCCGGCCCGGAGACGGTCGTCGAGGTAGAAGTTTCGGTGTTGTTGAGAGAGGAAAAAAAAAGGTCCCGCGAGTGCCCGAGCATGACGACAATTGCCGCTGCCCCTCGAACCATATCCATGTGGACGGATCCTTCGGAGCGCTTCTCAGAGATGCTGGGAGGCATGGGCGAAGTATAACATTCGGGTTTCCGAAGGCTTCAGCCCCTTGTAATGGTTACAGAGAGCTGCTGAGCGATTGCGAGACTCTCTCGATCGCTTCCATGACCACCGCATCCTCTTCACCTGCACCCTGTAGCCACGTAATCTCCGCATCCCTCCGAAACCACGTCCCTTGCCGCTTTGCGTAGTTCCGATGTCCCTGCTGAGCCTTTGCGACTGCTTCATCGCGCGTCATCTCACCGCGCAGCACAGCGACAGCCTCGGCGTAGCCGAGCGATCCCAGCGGTCGGCACTCATAGCTGTAGCGCTCGACCAGGCGTTCCGTCTCTTCCACAAGACCGCGCTCGAACATCTCCGCTGCCCGCTGGTTGATGCGTTCGTAGAGCCGTTCTCGCCCCGGATCAAGCCCCAGCCGCAGAATCCGATATCCCGTCAAAGCGTCGCGGCCCTGTTCCCACATCTCGGTCATCGGCTGCTTCGCCGCCATGCTCACCTCGATGGCGCGCACGACCTTTGAGACATCGTTCGCGTGAATGAGATTCGCCGCGGCCGGATCTAGGGCAGCCAACCGTGCATGCAGCGATTCCGCTCCATGTTCTTCGGCGTGGCGACGCAATTCAGCGCGAAGCTCGGGCTGGCGCGGCGGAGCAGGGAAGAGACCATCGATCAGCGCCCGCAGATACAGCCCCGTTCCGCCAGCCACGATCGGCAGTTTGCCGCGCTCCGTGATGCCGGCGATCGCCGCGCGAGCCCCCCGGCTGTAGTCGCCCGCCGTGCAGGACGCGTCCGGCGAGACGACATCGATCATGTGATGCGGAACCCTCGCTCTATCTTCAAACGAAGGCTTAGCCGTTCCGATCTCCATCTCGCGATACACCGCCACCGAGTCGCAACTGACGATCTCGCCGTTGAACTCCTCGGCCAGCCGGATAGCCAGGCCACTCTTGCCGCTGGCAGTTGCTCCAACAATCACGATCAGCGAGCTCTCTACCAAAAGCGCCACCATCCGGGAGTAAAGACGCGATGCCCGCCCGCCCGCGCGACCGCAAAGACGACCGCCGCAACCGCGAGCCAGACCAGCCCGCGAATCTGCCGGACGCGCTCGCGGCCCTCCTGCTCGCGCCTTTCAACCTCAGTGCGCGGCTTCAAGCTACCTCTGTTCCTTGTTCACCAGGTAATGCACGCGCAACTCCAGCTTCGGTCCGTGGAACTGGCTGGGCAGAGGAGGGAACTGGCCTACGCCGGTGATTGATCCCCAGCAAGACTTGTTGATCGCGTCGTCGTGGGTCGAGCCTTCGAGCGCCATCCCGCCAATTCGCCCATCGGGCAGAATGATGAACCGGATCTGCGTCTCACCCTGCTTGTTCAGCGGCGGCCGCGCCTCTTCGGGGATCAGCGGCAGCCAGGTCTCGTAGATCTCGCGCATGATCTTCTGTAGGTAGGGGTTGAAGTCCACGCCCTCGGTGTCGGAGAGGATATCGACGCCGGTCCCCAGCCCACGATGTTCGCCCGGTCCATTCGTTCCGCCGCCCATCGTCAGGCCGCCATTGCCTCTCGGGGCTCGTGTCGCCTGCTGCACCATGTCGTGGGCGCTGGTGTTCGGATTGCCAAAGTTCGGCCTGGTTGGAGTCACGGACGGAGTTGGAGCGGAAGGAAGCGCCGCCGTCTGCGCCGGCGGAGGTTGTGGCAGTGGCGACTGCTGCACCACAGGCGGCGGAGCCGTCGCCTGTGGCGACTGCCGAGGCTGCGCCTGGGGCTGCTCCTGCTGGGTGGGAGCCGGGGGTGTGGGAGACTGCGGAGCCGACGGTCCAGCAGGGGCTGACTGCTTCGGCATGGGCTTCAGCTTCGGCGGGTTGTTGATCGCCCTCTGCACCTCTGGCGGAATCGTCAGGCTCGTCAGTTTCCGGTCTTTGGACTCACCGGTGGGAACGATAAACTCCGGCGTGCGCGGAAAGACGCGCGGCGCGAAGATGATGACGGCGATAACCGCCATCCAGAAAAGAAAGGAGATGTAGATCGATTCGCGGAATCGCGCCTTGGATCGTTCATCGTCGAGCGTCTCCAGCAGGTGGACGAGGTCGCTATGGTCCAGTTCGCCAAAGCGTCCCGCTCTTACCTTCCCTGCGGGACGGTTCTCCTCCTGTTGGCTGGGAGAGGGAGGGGCAGGGTTTGGCGGCGTCTCTAGGGTTGGCATGTCTATGTCTGTCTGACGAGGCGGAGATACGTAAAGTTACTCAGGCGTCGGATTTACGGTTCTCACAAAATGTTCGAATCTACTTATTTTCTCATCTTTGGCGGAAATGCAGGGGTAGGGTTCAGGGTTTAGCGTGTAGCAAGTCGATGCAGGGGTTACACCCTACACCCTGAACCCTATACCCTGTCCTCTGTGCCTCTTTCCTTCCATCCCGATACCCGCGCCGCCGTGTTGACGATCAGTGACCGCTGCTCCCGTGGCGAGCAGGTCGACCTATCCGGCCCCACCGTCGCCGATCTGCTTGATGACGCTGGAGTTGCACTCATCGTGGCAGAGACGCTGCCGGACGAGATCGACCAGATTGCCGCCGCCCTGCGCCGCTATGCCGGCGATTGCAACCTGATCGTCACCACGGGAGGAACGGGCCTTGCGCCGCGTGATGTTACCCCCGAAGCCACCCGGATGGTCTGCGACCGCCTCATTGAGGGCCTTGCCGAGCTAATGCGCACCGACGGTCTGCGCCACAGTCCGTTCGCTCCGCTCAGCCGGGCGGTCTGTGGGGCCTTCGGTTCGACGTTGATTGTCAACCTTCCCGGAAGCCCTTCCGGGGCCCAAACCTCGCTCGCCGCTGTGCTTCCGTTGTTGCCGCATGCGCTCGATCTCCTGGCAGGCCGGACAGGCCACGCACCCGAGAAGTCTTCAAGTCACGCGGCGTTGACTTCCGAACTCCCACATGAAGGTAAGATTGACGGATACAAGTGAAGATCGCTCCTGCATCACTCTTTCATAAATGGAACGCCTGGATGCTTCTCGTCCTCAAGCCGCTAGGCGTCTGGGGCGTCTGTGCGCTGGCTATCGTTGACTCCTGCTCCATCCCCATGCCGATCGACGCCATCGTCATCGGCTATGTCGCATCGGACCACGCCAAGTTCGTCATCTACGCGTTCATGGCAGGTCTGGGCTCGGCCATCGGATCGCTGGTGCCCTATTACATCGGCCGCGCAGGCGGCGAGCTCTTCCTTCTGAAGAGGGTCAATCGCGAGCGCTACGAGAAGCTCCGCGACCGTTTCGAGAAGCAGGAGTTTCTCGCCATTATGGTTCCCGCCATGATGCCTCCGCCCATGCCGGTCAAGCTCTTCGAGTTCGCTGCCGGGGTCTTCGAGATGAAGCCAGTCTGGTTCTTCTCCGCCATCTTTCTCGGCAAGTTCTTCCGCTTCCTGCTTTGGGCGGCGATCACGGTCTTCTACGGCCCGGCCATCGTGCAGACGATCGGCCACGCCTTCCATGAGCATCTGGGTCTGATCCTCGCGGGCATCGGAGCGATCATTGTCCTCATTGCTCTGTTCGTAACGCGGAAGATCTTCGATCGCCGGAACGGGACACCGCTACCGATCGAAGATGCGGATCGCCCCGCTTAGCACCGATCGGCAACCTTGCCGAAGGCGCGTTCGTGGTAGGCTATCGCCATCAAAGCCTCCCGCAAGGGCAATCTTTACAGGGCGTTCCTGCGTTCCCTAGTAGACTTGTGAAACGAATTCGTTCCGCAGTCACTAAACCTAGGGATTTCGAACGCAATGGGCCAGAACAGCAACCGGGACAATCAGTCAGGTTCACCAGTTGGCACTCTCGACTCCGTTCGTCTGGATTCGTGGAAGGAGATCGCCTCCTACCTGCATCGCGATGCGCGGACCGTTCGGCGCTGGGAGCGGGAGCGGCGCCTCCCGGTACATCGCGTACCAGGCGGAGAGCGTAGCGGCGTCTTCGCCTACGTCGACGAGCTCGACCGCTGGCTGCGCGCCTCCGACGCAGTGCCGGTAGAGAGTCCTACGGTTTCCTCTGGCGTTGAGTCTGTCGTCGAAGAGAGTTCTTCGGTAGCCAGTGATTCACTGGTGCTTGATTCATCGTCTGGCCCCAAGCTTCCGGGGCCGATTGTCAAGGCGTTGAAAGAGGACCAAGTCGAGTCCGCTACCCCGGTCTACGCCTCGGGAGCGACCTCTCCCTCTTCGAAAGAGGACCCTGGCAGCTTCTCCAACCTGCTTCCCTCAAGTTCCTTTCGCGAGCGCAGATCACCACCCCAAGCCCAGCCGGTAGAGAAGCCTCGATGGGCTCTCTACGGCATGACACTCCTGCTGGTTGCTTCCGTCATCGCTGGTGCGAGCTTCGCCGTAGTTCACTACCGGAGATTTCATCAACCCGGTCGGGAGGTAGCGCGATCCAATCCCGAGGCGCAGGAACTCTACCTCCGCGGACGATACTTCTGGAACCTGCGAACCGAGAGCGGCCTCAACCAGGCCATTGATCTCTTCACTCAATCCATCGTGAACGATCCTCAATATGCTCCGGCGTACGCGGGACTCGCGGACTCCTATCTTCTGCTGCGCCAGTATGGCCACATGACGGACGCTGAAGCTTATCCAAGAGCCCTGGCTGCTGCAAGACAGGCCGTCTTGCTCGATCCCTCTTCGCCCGACGCGCACCGGTCGATCGCGTTCGTCCTGCGGTTCTGGAACTGGGACATGGCCGCTGCGGAGAAGGAATATCTTCGCGCCATCGAGCTTGACCCAAACAACTCTCAGTCCCACCACTGGTATGCGACGGCGCTCTTCTCCGCAGGACGGCTGAAGGAGGCTCTCGCGCAGATCGATCTGGCCCGGACACTGGAGCCGCAATCGGTGTCGGTCCTCGCCGATCGTGGCTTGATCCTGAGCTCCGAAGATCCGGAGCGTGGCGCGGAGGCGCTGAGACAAGTCGCCCAGAGTCAACCTGAGTTTGCCTCGGCTCACACTTACTTGGCGAGGGTCTATCTCAATCTGGGGGACTACTCAAAGTTCCTTTCCGAGTCTCGAATGACCGCGACGCTGTCCAGCGACTCAAACAAAGTCGCGATCCTTGACCAGGCGCGCAAAGATCTCGAGACGCGCGGACCGGTCTTTATGTTGCGCAATCTGGCTTTGAGCTATGCTCCGCTCGCGGACAGCGGACATGCGTCCGCCTATTCCGTTGCTCAACTGTTTGGCGTTGCAGGCGACGCCGGCCACGCCATCCATTATCTTCAGATGGCCTGTGACCGTCGCGACCCTGGATTCCTTACCTTGCAGACCGACCCGGCATTCCGCCAGGTCCGGACTACGCCGGGTTATCTCGCCCTCCTGGCTCGCAAAGACTCGATGCCGATTGCGCGTCTCGATCAACCGGCCCCGTTCTAGATCACGGGGACTCCTTCCCCAAAGACTCTTCCCAATCCCGCAAAGAATGCGTGAAACGTTTGGCTGCCCTGCGCCACTACTTTCTGACGCCGACCTGAGCTGCACTCGGCCACCGGACGAGTGGAAGAGAGCCTCAATCCCCTCCCGGTGATATCAGGGCTCCCTTCAAGACTGGTGGAGGGGGATCAATTCATCTCGGGGACTGGAGTGGAATGGCGATGGAACTGGTGGAGATCCTCGGGGAGCTGGCAGTCGTCGGATTGATTGCCCTGCGGCTGGTATGGTCAACCGATCGTCGCCCGGCGGACTCAACCCTCGCAAACTCCTCGAACAATTCCGCGGTCCAGGCGAAGTGCGGGAGTTGTATATGAGCGTCGCCCAGACCATCCCGATCGTCACTCCCCCGGTCTCAGGCTCGTGGAACCAATCACATACGCCCGGCGTGAAGCCAGCCGCCGACAGCCCGAGACGGCCTGCGATGCTATCCTTGAAGCCTCTTCAAAGGATGGGATCAGTCTTGCAATTTCATGCCTTCGATGCAGACTACCTGGAGAGTCTTCGTGCCGGAGATCTCCAGACGCAAGAGCATTTCGTCTGCTATTTCACAGAGCTGTTGCACCTGAAGCTTCGCTCGCGCCTGCGTTCTCCGCAGGCCATAGAAGACGTGCGCCAGGAGACCTTTGCACGCGTCCTGTTAGCGATCCGTAAGGAAGGTTCGCTGCGACAGCCCGACCGTCTCGGCCCCTTTGTCAACACCGTCTGTAACAACGTTTTGTTAGAGCACTATCGTCAAACGGCGCGCAGCGACTCTCTCGATGATGAGGGATCTCCCGAACCAGTTGCGCCCGGCGGCAGCGTCCTCGACGCTGTCCAAACGAAACAAATTGGAGAACAGGTTCTCAAGGTTCTCGAAGATTTGGGCGACCACGATCGCTCCCTGCTGAAGGCTGTCTTTCTCGACGAGCGCGATCGCGACGATGTCTGCCGCGAGTTTGGCGTGGATCGCGACTATCTCCGAGTCCTGCTGCATCGGGCCAAGCACGTCTTCAAGGCGGCTTACCTGAAGAAGAACGGAAACCGGCTGCCCTTTGGGCCGGCTACGGGTGAAGCATGATGTTTATGTCGGAGGCAGTGCGAATAGAAGGATGGTTGATTCCGGGTGGGTGGAGCGCCGAGAGTGCAGCCAGGAAAGCAGGAAATATGGATCACCGTGAAGCAATAGAAACCATGGCGTCGGAGCGGTATCTCCTGGGCGAACTTAGCCCGGAGCAGCGCGACGCTTATGAAGAACATCTCTTCGACTGTACCGAGTGCGCCGGCGACGCAATACTCGGCGCGACCTTCGTCGACCACGCAAAGGCAATTCTTCCCACCATGCAGGCGTCGCGTACGCCCGCGCGCGGCTCCGCTGTCGCGAAGACCGAGCCCGTGAAGCGCGACTGGTTCGCGTGGCTGCGTCCCGCGCTGATGGTGCCGGTATTTGCTTGCCTGGTCGGTGTCATCGCGTACCAGAACTTGGTCACTTATCCCGCGCTCGAAGTGGCCGCGAACGAACCTCAGATTCTGCCCTCCCCAACCGTGCTTCACGGCGACACGCGCAGCGCTCTTCCGGTCGTTCATGCGGATCTGGTGCAGGGAAGCACTGTCCTCGTCGAAGTTCCCGAAGGCGCTGGCTACACGGCCTGGAAGTTTGACTTCTACAACTCCGCGGGCAAGCTCATCTGGACCCGTACCGTTGCGGTCTCTAGCCCAGCGCAGGATACCCAGACGATCTGGCTGCCCGGCCACATCAAGCAGGACACCTATAAGCTCGCCGTCTCCGGGGTAAACTCGACCGGCGAAGTGGTTCCCGTCCAACAACATTTCTTTGATCTGCAAGTCAAGAAGTAACGGTATGATCCAGTCCTGAGCTCGCGAGGAAAACACCAAATGTCTGATTCGGCCATCGTCAATGGGGTCAAGCGCACGCACTATCATCACGCCGAAGCGAAGGCCCTCCACGGAGACTTCCTTCTCCCTTTGAAGCACGTCATCGAGCCGCAGGCGTTCGCCGCGCTCGAACAAAGCGGTGGTTACCTCTCGCAGCACGCTCTGCCCTTTCGCTCCGAAGGCGTCGTCTCGTACCGTGCCGCGCATACGCAGGTGGCCGGCAACAAGGACGTCAAGGACGGACACGGCTGGAGCACGGTAAGCACCTCGGTCGTCGAGGGATTGAACATTCTGGAAGTGATCACCGCCGATCGCGTCGTTGCCCAGGTCTTCGCCGAGTATCCGCTCGAAGGCTACGTCCCCGCGATCTCGTTCCTTGGCACGCGCTTCGAGAACCTGCGCATCGGTGGCGTGCCGGTAGACGTGAAGCTGGACATCGATGTCTTTGGCAAGAAGCCCAAGGGCGATCTGCACTACACCAAGGACGAGGGATTCATGGGCCGCGTCATGAAGCAGACTCAGCATCTCCTCTCCAGCGATGAGCTTCCGGAGGTCACTCGCGAGCGCTACGGACGATACAATCAGGGCGCAGTGGTAGATGGAGACACCGAGACCGTTGAATGTTCGCTGGTAAACCAGATCGAGGGGAGCTTTCCGGGAACGACTTACGGACACGCACTGTACGTTCCCCACTTCGGGACGATTCACCTTGCGACAGTGAAGATGCTGCACCACGACTTCGTGAACGGAGTTCCCCACAAGACGACGGTCGAGTTGACGATGGTCGACGCGACACTGGGCTGCATTGGCCATGGAAGCGCGTCGGCAGCATCGGCAAAGACGAACGGCATCACGGACCCGTAACAGTCGCTGGCGGAGTCGGAAGTCGAAGGCTGCGCTCCGCCTTCATTGCTTTTCTATCGCTCCTATTTCTCCTGCCGCTCTCCGATGTCCCGCTGGTGGACGCTCAGGCGTCTTTCGACCGTGCGCAGTGGGCCTTTCTGCATGGCTATTTAGAGACTGCGCAACTCGAAGCCGAGACTGGATACATAAGGTTTCTCTTCTCTCAACCGGTCTGGGGGCGAAAGTTTCAGCTCCTTCAGGCTAACGCAATGTTACGGCGCGGGCTCTATGCGGAGCTATTGAAGCCGCTTGCCGACGACCGGATTCCCTGGGTTGATGCCGATGATAGGGTTCAGCGGCTGGCACTTGAGACTAGTTCACTGACTCGTCTGCACCGACTCTCCGAGGCAGGTGTGAAGCTTCAAGAAGCACTGCGACTCTGCGACGTAACGGGTTCAAGCCAGTGTGGCACGGTCTTTCGCTCGGAAGGCCTCTTTGAATTGGAGCAAGGGAAGACAGGAGAGTCCAAGAGTTCGTTTCTCAAGAGCATGGAGGTCGGGCGCACTAACCAAGACGGCATGCTTGTTGCTAGCGATTTGCTGAATCTGGGCCGCATTGCATCCGAAGAAGAGCATCACGACGAGGCGCTCGAATACTACCGGCGTTGTGCTGCGAAAGCAGCACAGCTTGATGCAAATGACCTTCTGCAGAGGGCACTTTTCAACGAGGGTTATGAACAATACGCATTGGGCAACTCGGAGAAGGCGCTGGAGATGTACGCAGCGGCTGAAGACCGAGCCAAGTCTCTTGGCGACCTTGTATTGCATTCGGTGATTCTGGCGGGAATGGCGCTTGCCTACTCTGACTCCGGGCAGCCGACCTTGGCAGAGCGCTCCGATCTTCGCGCTATTGAGCTTGCTCGCAAGATCGGTAGAAAACAGACTGAGATCGATGCTTCTATGGACCTGGCACGGCTCTACATCCGCCTCAACAAGCCGGACGCTGCGGACATATACCTGAACCAGGCGAGCTCGATGGCTACCGCTACAGGAAGCTCCGTCGACCTTTTGACCTGCAGCCTCCTGAAGGGAGAAGCTGCAAGTCTTCGTCATGATTATGCTCGCTCCCTCCGCCTCTTCGAAGAGGTCGCCAACTCGCCAGACAGCCAGCCTTCCATGCGGTGGCAGGCAGAGCACTCACTTGGCCGCATGTATGAAGCGCAGGGAGACATGGCCTCCGCTCAGCGCGCGTATGAAGCTGCCCTCGGAATTGTGGAAGGGGCTCGCGCCGACCTGAACCAGGAGGTCTCGCAGCTCACCTTTCTTGAGAATGCGTCGAGCATCTACGACGACTACCTCCATCTTCTGGTCAGCGAAGGCAAGACCCAGGAGGCGCTTGAAGCTGCCGACTGGAGCCGCGCTCGCACACTCCAGCAGGGGCTTTCCCTGTCGAAATCCGCCACCCGGACGGTCAGCGGCAGCTTCACCGCCGCTCCCAAGCTCAAGCAAGCGGAGATCGCGCGGAAGGCGAATGCGAGCCTGCTCTTCTACTGGCTGGGAGAACGTCAGTCCTATCTATGGGTCATCACACCAGAACGAACGCAGTGGGTTGCCCTGCCCCCACGCTCCGAAATTTTGCCGGCGATGGAGCGCTATAAGGGGGCCATCCTTTCGCTCAAGGACCCATTGAAGGCCAATGACAGCGAGGCCGCGAAGGATGCGTCTTCGCTCTACCGTGAACTGATCTCTCCCGCATCAGGCCAGCTCAGGCAGGATCGCCCGGTGGTCCTGTTTGTCGATGGCGAGATGGGGGAGTTGAACTTCGAGTCTCTCGTCGTCCCATCGCCGTCGCCCCACTTCTGGATCGAGGATGCGACCGTACTTTCCGCACCCTCCATTCGTATGTTTGCGGAGTCTCTCCGTACGTCGTCGGCTGTCAGAAAGAGTGAGCCCAAGATGCTGCTCTTCGGCGATGCGACACCGTCAGGAGCGGAGTTCCGCGCGCTTCCCATGGCTGCGGTCGAGATGGAAAAGGTGAAGGGCTACTTCCCCGGCACGGCGAAGGTCTTCCAGGGCGCGCAGGCCACGCCAGCGGCCTATCTTGCGAGCACGCCCGAGAGGTTTCAATACATCCACTTCGTCACCCACGGGACCGCGAGCCGGACAGACCCGCTCGAATCTGCGGTGATTCTGTCGCAGGGAGGGTCGGGGGCAGGGACGGGAGAGAATTCCTACAGGCTCTACGCGCGCGATATTCTGCGGCATCCCATCGACGCGCAACTGGTGACCATCTCCGCGTGCAACAGCAGCGGGTCGAAGTCGTTTGCGGGCGAAGGCATGGTCGGGCTCTCGTGGGCCTTTCTGCGCGCCGGAGCCCATAACGCCATCGGCTCGTTATGGGAGGTAAGCGACGCCTCAACCCCTGAGCTGATGAGCAACCTGTATGCGGGGCTCAGGCAAGGGCAGGCTCCGGCCACTGCTTTGCGTTCGGCCAAGTTATCCCTCATTCATTCGGGTGGCCACTTCAGCCGTCCGTTCTACTGGGCTCCGTTTCAGCTGTACGCCGGGCGTTGAACGCGGTTGTGGTCGGAAACTCATAAGTCCGCTCTCCCGACTCCCGGTGATACCTTCAGAGTCAAGAGATGGCAGACAGCCCGACGAACTCGCTCTCACCAGCTCTTGCGCTTTCTTTGCGCGGACGATGGACTGCGGCCCTGGTGCTCTTGATCGTTGCGGTGCCGCTGATCCTGCTGGCGTTCCGAAGTGAGGGCCTCGACTTCAGGGCCTTTTACGTTGCCTCGAAGGCCTCCGAAGCGCATCTTGATCCTTATGCCGACAATCGCCGCTTCGGAGAGCAATTCGTCGATGTCGCAACCGAAAGCGGCATCAGCCGATGGATCTATCCCCCTTCTGCATTGCTCTATGTCGCTCCGCTCGGGCTATTTTCTTTTGCCACCGCAAAGATACTGTTCGAGCTGATCTCCATTGCGGCCTCCTGCTGGGTGCTCTTTTATCTCGGACGGCGATTCGAGATCCATCCAATCTGGCTGGTATTGACCGGAATCAGTCTGCCGACGATTGCCTGCGTGCAACGCGGCCAGGTCGATCTGCTGATCCTGCTCTGCGTAGTCGTAGCCTATCGGTTCTCGGACAAATCCTGGTCGGGCATCCCTCTGGGCATCGCCATCTCCATCAAGATCTTTCCCGCGGCTTTGCTGCTTTGGTGGCTGCTGGAGAGGCGATTCAAAGCAGTTGCAACCGCGACACTCTTCACGGCTGTCCTCAGTCTCCTGGCCGCATGGCGTTTCGGCGTTTCAAGCTACATCAGCTTCCTGCACAACCTGACGTCGCTTCATTCGCAGGCGGCTTCGGGCTCGTCCGTTGTGTCCACATCGGGACCTTGGCTGAGCTTCAGTCCGGGCTTCGTCGGTTCTTATAACAACCCGCTGATCCTGCTCGATAACGCTGGCGTCTTTGTTGGATTGGCTCTCACCGTGGCGGCAGCGTTCCTTCTTTTCTTCAAGCGCGTGGCTCCGGAGATTGGCTTCTTCAGTATGGCGCTGATCTCGCAGACCATGAACACCTCCCTCTGGACCATGGGCGTCGTGATGTACATCCCCATCTGCCTTCTCGCCATCGGAAGACTGCGTTCAACCGTCTACGCACTCCTGTTTCTCGTTCCTCTCTACCTTCCCTCACAGATCCGCATCTTCGGTGTCACTCCGCGTCTTGTTCTTGCGTTGGGATGGATCGCATGGCTGGCGACCAGAGAAGATGCATCACGCACTTCCGATTCGGCTACAACTTACGCGTAGCTTTGGCTTCTTCGATCAGAAATCCCGTTGAACGGATGCCCCCGGTGCCATACCCTTGATGGGTAGTGCGAGTTGAACGCAACTTCTAAGGATTTGACGGCTCATGCTCTTCAACTCGTATCAGTTCATCTTCCTCTTCCTACCTGTCGCGCTCGCCGGATATGAGGCAGCCAGCAGAGTTCACTACCGGGCTGTGGTCCTCTGGCTGGGATTCATCTCGCTGGTCTTCTACGGTTGGTGGCAGCCGTCCCTGCTGATTCTTCTGGTCGGCTCCATAACGCTCAACTATCTCGCTGCAGCACTTATAAGCCGTCGTATCCCGAACCGTATTAGGCCCGGTACGTGGCTCTTCGCTGCGATTGTTCTGAACCTGCTTGTTCTTGGCTATTACAAATACTTCATACCGACCGCGAACTTCTTCAGTACCTCCTTTGGCCTTTCGAAGCACTGGGCGGACGTCGTGCTCCCGCTTGGTATCTCCTTCTTCACCTTCACCCAGATCGCCTTCCTGGTCGATCTGACGAAGGGCTCGGCGGAGCAGGAGAGCTTCCCCGACTACCTTCTCTTTGTAACCTTCTTCCCTCACCTGATCGCCGGCCCCATCCTTCATCATCGCGAGATGATGCCGCAGTTCAAACTCAAGCGCCTTGGGCTGAATCTCTCAGACGTCACCATCGGCGGCACATGGTTTGTCCTGGGACTGGCAAAGAAGGTCCTCATCGCGGACACCTTTGCGGGCACCGTCTTTGCTGTCTTTCACTCGCGCGACAGGCTCCCTGCCTCGGTCGCATGGGTCGGAGCGCTTGCCTATACGATCCAACTTTATTTCGACTTCTCCGGATACTCCGACATGGCCCTGGGGCTGGCGCGCATGTTCTCCATCGACTTTCCGCTGAACTTCAACTCACCGGCAAAGTCTGCCAGCATCATCGAGGTCTGGCAGCGCTGGCACATGACGCTGGGCCGTTACATCTTCACCTATATCTACAATCCCGTCACCCGCTGGGTTAGCGAACGCCGGCGCAGGCAAGGCAAGGGAATCTCCCGAAGAGAGAGAGCTATGCCTCGTGCCTTCCTTGCTGTCGTAGCCATGCCGCTTATGCTGACCATGTTCCTTGCGGGCATCTGGCATGGAGCGGGGCTGCAGTTCATGGTCTTCGGCCTCCTGCATGGCATCTATCTCTGCATCAACAACGCTTGGCGGCAGTTTTATCGCCGACCCGCATCCGCCCGCGAAGAGTCCTCTGGTTTCGGAGCGCGGATTAAGAAGGCAGCTACCATCGGCTCTGTCTTTTGTTGCATGGTGATCTCCTTAGTCTTTTTTCGCGCCGATAGTGTCGCTCATGCAGCATCGATTCTCGCGGCGATGTTTGGCCTGTGGGCGAAGAGTGGGCCGGGTGCCGCAGACTGGATGTCCATCATCAACATGCACCGCGCACTTCCAGAGGTGCTGCTCGGACTTGCCATCATGTGGGGGCTGCCCAACACCCAGCAGATCCTCACAAAGTTCAAGCCGTCGCTGCAAAAGACGGCGTGGAATCAGGAAGGAGTGTCTCGGCTCCTCCTCTGGTCGCCTTCGACCGGTTGGGCGCTTGCCGTGGGGTTGCTCTTCTTCATGGTCCTGGTGGAGCTACAGCAACCGTCAACTTTCCTGTATTTTCAGTTTTAGGCCTTCTTCGATGAAAAGGCGAAGCGGCTGGAACCAAGGGCCTATTCATGGCTGGGGATGTTGATACTTTAGGAGAAGAGGTGGCGGTTTCGATGCAATCCCCGGAACCAATCACGGAACCAACCACAGCGATGGAACCACCTAAATCGATGGAAGCGCGGCGCGCAATGAACCGCTATGTTCTGAAGGTGCTCCTCGTTGTCTCGGTGCTCTATCTCGTTCCTCTTGCGCTCGTTCGTACCGAGTTTTACGCGCATCGCAGCCTTTCCTTCTACTCCAGGCCACTCAACTACGCTTTCCAGACTCCGGTAAAGGATGCGGACATTGTCCTTTTTGGCGACTCAACGGTTCTGCTTGGAGTCGATCCCAGTCAGATGTCGTCCGACCTCGGCGTCACCGTACTGAATCTGCCGAATACGCGCGGCAGCCTCATGGTCAACGACGACCTCCCGCTTCGCCGCTACCTCTCGGGAAACCGGCCGCCGAAGCTCATCGTCTTTTATCTAGCACCGTGGGACTTCGACTATGGCCACACGTCGTTCGATGCGATCCCGGTATTCGAGGGCGAAGAGGTGCTTGCAGCCCATGGAACCTTCAAGGAGATAGCCTCCTTTGCAGCCAAACATCCCGCAGACGCGGCTCTGTTCTCTCTGAGGTTCTATGCTGATTCCTGGGAGTTTCTGATGCACAAGGTCTCGCACGCCGGCCAGGAAGAGACCCTCGCATCCACTCACGGGCACATCGAAAACACCGATCCAAGCGTGCTCGCATCTCCGTGCACTTTTCCACCCGTGCTGCTCGACAACATCCGCTTCGAATGGGTGAAGGCGCTGGGCGAAAAGTACGCGTCATCTCAGACCAAAGTGCTCTACTTCGTGGCCCCGGTCCCTTCATGCACGAACGTGTCTGTGCTGCTGAACCACCGCTACGATGCGCTTCCAGCAGCGTTGCCCGTCCTGCTGCCGCCTGAGACCTTCGTTCGCGACATTCGCTATATCCATCCCCACCCAGACGCAGTACCGCAGATCACGCGGAATCTCTCTGACTCCGTGCGATCTGCGATAGCTCCTGTGACGAAGTGATCTGAAGCGTCCCGGTGGGCAGGACGGGTTTATCTGCCATGCTCTTCGAGATACTTCTCGACCTCAAGCGCGGCCATGCAGCCCGAACCCGCAGCCGTGATCGCCTGCCGATACCGCCGGTCTTGGATGTCGCCGCAGGCGAAGACTCCGGGAATAGGCTGACCGTTCAGCGTCGGGAAGACGTTCCCCTGGGTCAGGATGTAACCGTCATCGTCGAGGTCCAACATGCCCTTGAAGGCGCTGGCATTCGGGATGTGGCCGATCCCCAGGAACATGAAGGAGACGGGTAGCTCGGACTGCTGTCCGGTCTTGGTGTTCTTCAGCTTCAGGCCGCGAACGTCCTTCTCCTCGACTCCCAGCACCTCTTCAACGACCGTGTTGTGCAGGAACTCGATCTGCGGGTGAGCGATCGCTCGTTCCAGCATGATGCGTGAGGCGCGGAAGTTTTCGCTGCGGTTGATCAGCGTGACCTTCTTGGCGAAACGCGTTAGGAACAGCGCCTCTTCCATGGCCGAGTCGCCGCCGCCGATCACTGCAATCTCCTTGCCCGAGGCGAAGAATCCGTCGCAGGTCGCGCAGGAGCTGACACCGTGGCCGATCAAGGCTTGTTCGCTGGGAAGGTTCAGCCAGCGTGCCGACGCCCCGGACGCAATAATCAGCGTCCGCGTGTGGATCGTCTCTTTACCGACATTCAGTGCGAAGGGCCGCTTGGTCAGGTCGATCGAGCTGAGATGGGCCATACGCAGCTCCGCGCCAAAACGCGTTGCCTGCTTCTTCATGTTCTCGATCAGCTCCGGTCCCTGAATGCCATCCGGCCAGCCGGGAAAGTTCTCGACCAGCGTGGTGATCGAGAGCTGCCCACCGGGCTCGTGGCCTTCGAGAACAAGCGGCTTCAGGTTCGAGCGAGCAGCGTAGATAGCGGCGGTGAGTCCGGAGCAGCCGGAGCCGAGGATTACCGTGTCGCGAACTTCAGCAGCGGTCGGAGTAGTCGAGATAGTGTCGGGCATATTGGTCTTCCATAGTGTAAATGCGCGCTGGGCGGAAAGGATTCATTCCGGGCAGCGCGCCGTTTGGATCGAAGACGGAGGTGTAAGAATCCAACGAGACAGGAAAGTGGTGACATGATGGCGAATTTGACTTTGGTTTACGGCATGCGGCTGCTGCCAGCGGAAGAAGTAGCAAGCGTCGGAGAAGCGCCGATCGCCTTGAAGAATGGCAACGAGGCACACTGCACAATGCACGTGCTCGAGGGCTCGCGGGAGCAGATCGAGGCCCAGTTGAAGCTCAGCATCGACGCTTTCTTCGATTTTTACCCCGAGATCTAGGGTCGTGCGTCCGAGATCCTAGCCATCCTCAAGAGTTCGGGTGCCCCATCCATCCTCGCGTCTTTTGCGAGGATGGGTGGGACGTACTCGGCTCGGATAGCCTGCTCTCAAGCGTTGACCGTGTTCCCGTAACAGGAATCCCGTCTAACAAAACACGAAAACCATCTTCGCTTTTTCTTCCTTCGCTCCAAGAATGGAAGACAGGCGGAGGTGTCGCTTGTCTACTCGAACCTGGACAGTTGGGAGATCGATTTTATTCACGGGCGTGGCTCTGGCCGCGGCCCTTCTCGTGGATCAGATCGTCGGGTGTATGTCCGCTTCAGCACAGCCGCGCGCGAGTCGAGCCGCAGCTATCGTTGCCGCGGCGGGCATTCCCTCGACCCCGGACGATCTGATCGTGCAAATGTCGCGGTCGGCGGGTGTCATCTTCGTTGGCCATGTCGTGGAGGTTCGCCAGCCTCGAGCGGGATTTTCCGGCTCGCCAGAGGTTGCCGCCGAAGGCGTTGTCGAGGTCGACCTCTACGTCGATCAGGCGGTTCGTGGTCCTGCACAGGGCTCGATCTACACGCAGCGAGAGTGGGGCGGGCTATGGGCGGGCGGAACGGAACGTTATCGCACGGGCCAACGGCTGTTAGTGCTGTTGCACTCGCCTGACACAGCGGGGCTCAGTTCGCCCGTACACGGCGAAGAAGGTCTGATTCCACTCCGTGGATCTGGGGCGCCACCAGGGCCGGACGACGGCTCCTCGAGCGCGTCCCAGTGGATGGTAGATGTGCGCTGGCTTCAGGCACAGACTCTGCGAAGTCAGGTGCTTCTGGGCGTCCCCGGCCGCGGCCCCATCCCGATCCGAGGAGGCGGTCCGCACTCCGAGGTCACAGGCGCGACGCCTCAAGGCGACAATCCGCTTCTCGTCCACGCCCTTCCCGGACCCTGGGTGGAACAGCGGACTGTCACCATCGAGGCGGAACCTCTATCCCACGTCCTGAACCTTTGCGCGAGTGCAGCGGGACAGCAAGATGCCTCGCGCTGAATCGATGGCGCTCCGGCTGGCGATTCTCGCGCTATGCCCGCTCTGCTCAGTTCCAGCCGCTCACGCCAGCGGCCCCCGCTGGGTCACGGGGCCGCCGTACTTCGCCGTCGCATCGCAGCCCGTCGTCTGGTACACCCCCAACATCGCCTACTTCACCGATCCCGGCGACCTGAGTGCGGCTGTTGGCCACGATGCAGCGGATGCCATCGTCGCCGCAGCTGCTGGCGTCTGGAACATCCCGATAGCAAACATCGCCTTGGAGCAGGGTGGCCAACTCGCCGAACACGTCTCGTCGGCCAATGTCTATCTCGGCGCGAACGGCCCGGTCTTCCCGGCGGATGTCTCAAGTTCGAATTTCGCGACAATCCAGATCGCCGTTATCTACGACACCAACGGCTCGGTCACCGATCTCCTGCTGGGGCAGGGCGCAAGCGATCCCGTCGAGTGCCGCCAGAACGGCGTGACCGAAAGTGTCGACTCGATCACCCCGATGGGGACGATTCAACACGCCCTGCTCATCCTCAATGGCCGCTGCACCGGTTCGGCTGCCGAGCAGCAGCTTCAACTGCAATACCAGCTGATGCGCGCCTTTGGTCGCGTCCTGGGCCTGGCGTGGTCGCAGACCAACGACGATGTCTTTACACGCACGCCAATGCCAACCGCGGACGAGGTCCAGAATTGGCCCATCATGCATCCCATCGACGTGGTCTGCGGCCCGTATACCTATCAGTGCCAGCCGTCGCCCTTCACGCTGCGTCCGGACGACGTCGCATCCCTCAGCGCTCTCTATTTCATCACGCAGGGAACCGCTCCCTCCGGGAAGTCCGACACCCTTAGTAATGCAAGCTCCATCACCGGCCGGATGCAGTTCGGCGACGGACAGGGGATGCAGGGAATGAACCTCCTGGTGCGGCGGTCGGACTTGCAGACCCCTTATGTCGAGCGTGGCGCGGTCGTCTCGGCAGTGAGTGGGAACCTCTACCGATGGAGCAACGGCAATCCTGTGACCGGCGCGCCAGCAGAGACCGTCGCCGCAAGTATGGGCACTGTCAATCCGCCGCTCGAGGGTGAGTTTAGCCTGATGGCGATCCCCCTGTTGCAGAACGCGGGCGCTCAGGACACCTTCATCTCCAGCGAGCCCATCAATCCGCTCTACACCGGGCAATATGGGCTCGGGCCCTATCTCTCGGCACCCGTCACTCCCTCCGGCCCAGCATTTCCCTGGCGCGACAACAACGTCATGCCCTACGAGCAGAACTTCTACGTCTGGAGCGTCCCAGGCTCGGAGGCCACCTGCGACGCGACTGCCCTTGGAACTGCCGCCGCACCAACGCCTGTCGCCGCCACCGGCTGGTGGACCAACGTTCTCTGCGGCTACGGAGCTACCTCGTGGAGTCTCGTGAACGTCCAGGCGAACAGGAACCTTTCGGTAGAGGTGACCGCTCTCGACGAGTCCGCATTTGTGACGGAGAACAAGCTTCAACCCGTGATGGGTGCGTGGAACCAGACCGATGCCGCCGGATCTTTGCCCACAGTGGCGCAGGCTGCGTCACCCTTCAACAGCATCGCGGCAGGGTTGACGCTGCTGAAGTTCGATACCGCAGCCACCGGCTCGCTCCGGCTTGCGATTACAGACCAGCGTGGCGACGGCCGCCCCGACTATCACTTCCGCGCCCGGGTCCTCTACGCCGACAGCATCTCGCCCGCAATGACCTCTCCAGCCGGAGGCCTGGTGACGATCACCGGCCTCGGATTCCGCGCTGGCCTGACAGTCACCGTGGGAGGAGCCTCAGCCCAGGTCATCGCCGCAACTTCGACCACGATTCTTGCCATCGCCCCTCCGTTTCCCGCGCTTGGAACAGGTGCCGCTCTGACCGCCGATGTGACGGTGCTCGATCCCATGAGCGGCGGGTCGACGACCATGTACGCCGCTCTCACATACATGGAAAATTCCACTCTGCCGCAGACTCCCGTATTGACCGTGCTCACTCCCGCCTTCTATGTCGCGGCTGGACAGACGGTGCTGCTCTCGCCGGTGGCATCCCTCTCGCAAAGCGGAGCAGCCGCTCCCGGCATCGCCGTGAACTGGAACTCCGCCTCCGGAGCGCTAACCTATCCCGGAGGATCGCAGAGCATCTCCGACATGAACGGGCTGGCGGCGATCGGCGCGAGTGTCAGCTCGCTGCCAGCCGGAACTCTGGCAACTGGCTCAGCCTGCGCGACGATTGGAGCCTCGGTAAGTCTTTGCGGGAACTTCACCGCGGTGGGCATTGATCCTTCCCTGTGGACGGTAGTCGCCATAGAAGGTGTCGCGCAGACGGTCTCCGCGACGAGCATCTTGCAGCCCGTCGTCTTCCAGGTCACGGACGGCTCCGGGAACCCGGTCATCGGAGCGCCGGTGACGATCTACCAGACGGTCTCCGGTTACCAGGTGTGCCCAGCGGCGGGAAGATGCCCGGTCGCTCCGGTCTACTCCACCTCGCAAACAACGGCGAACTCCGACTCAAACGGCCTCATCGTGGCCACGGTCCAGCAAATTTACGGTTCACCGCAGACGACGACCCTCGCCGCCTCGACCGGGACCCAGGGCTTTGTCTCCGTGACGTTACAAAAGACCCCATAAAGCAAAGAAACTCGGCGATATCAAACCTTCGCCAGTGTTGCCTGTATCGCGCCAAGGCGGCACGCATCTAAACTCCAGACAAGCAACCGCGCGACCAGCGCACTGGAGAACATCCGCATGGCAAGTTTAGCGGTCCCCTCAGGGGCGCCTCGTACCGCCCGGGTTCGTCCTCGCGTCGTCGTCGTTGGGGGTGGTTTCGGCGGTGTCAACGCGACGCTCGGCCTCGCGAGTTATCCCCTCGACATCACCCTGATCGACCGAAAGAACTACCACACCTTCCAGCCGCTGCTCTATCAGGTTGCGTTGGCCGTGCTCTCGCCGGGTGATATCGCGCAACCGATTCGTTCGATCGTTCGGCCGTACAGGAACGTCGATGTCCTCATGGACGAGGTCGTTGAGATCGACACCGCCAACCAGCGCGTCAAGCTGAAGGCAGGCCCGCAGATCGAGTATGACTATCTGGTGCTCGCCACCGGCTCGACGCACTCGTACTTTGGGCGTGACGACTGGGCCAAGCTCGCGCCGGGATTGAAGACCGTCGAAGACGCCACCGAGATTCGCCGCCGCGTTCTGCTGGCATTCGAGCTCGCCGAACGCGAGATGCTCGAGACCGGGACCCATCCGGCTTTGAACTTTGTTGTCATCGGCGGAGGCCCCACGGGGGTCGAGCTGGCGGGGGCCATCTCAGACATCGCCCGCCTCTACATGGCGAAAGACTTCCGCCACATCAATCCCTCTTCGGCCCAGGTCATCATTCTCGAAGGTTCGCCGCACATCCTCACGGCTTATCCCCCTGATCTTCAGGCCTCCGCGCTTCGTCAACTCAAGGATCTTGGCGTGATGGTCCGCACCGGTTCGCATGTCACAGACGTCCAACCGGGCTACGTGATGATCGGCGAAGAGAAGATCGATGCTGTCGTTACCTTGTGGGCGGCGGGCGTACAGGCATCTCCGCTCGGTAAGATGCTCGGCGTTCCTACCGACAAACGCGGCTGCGTGATGGTGGACGAGCATCTGAACCCCGAGGGCCACCCGGAGATCTTCGTCTGCGGCGATCTCGCCCACGTCGAGCAGGATGGCAAGCCGGTCCCCGGAGTCGCCCAGCCAGCCATGCAGATGGGTGCCTACGCGGCTAAGCGCATCGCCGCTCTCCAAGCTGCGGGCGGAGCCTCGGCGAAGTTGGCTGGGAAGCAAGACAAGGGCTTCCGCTACTTCGACAAGGGCGACATGGCGACCATAGGCCGCAAGGCCGCTGTCGCCAAGGTGGAGTGGCCCTTCAAGGCCCACATGAGCGGCTTCCCCGCGTGGGTCATGTGGCTGGGCGTCCACATCTTCTTCCTCATCGGCTTCCGCAACCGCTTCAGCGTCTTTCGCCAGTGGGCCTACACCTACCTCACCTTCAACGACGGCGTCCGCCTCATCACCGGCTCGCAGGACCTTCCCGGCTGGGGCTACACCGACGGCCTCTATCGCGGCCACGAGACGACCAAGCCGCTCGATGAAACCGTGGCCCACGTCGACCTGTAGCCTTTCTGCATCCGAGTAGAGGTGAGGGAACAAGAAGATGCTGGGAGCACTGCTCGAAAAGATGATGACCGAGGGAGTCCACATGTTTGACGACCACGAAAAGATCAGCGTGATCGCGGAGTTCAAGGCGAAGGCCGGTCACGAGGAAGAGGTGCGTGTGATCCTGCACGAGATCGTCGCCCCATCGCGCGCCGAGGCCGGATGCGAGCTATATCATCTGCTCGAAGACAAGAAGAATCCGGGCAGCTTTTCAACCTACGAAGAGTGGGCGGAGTTGAAGTTTCTGGAGGCCCATCTTGCGGGCGAAGGCGCGAAGGCGGCGCTGGCAAAGGCCCAGCCCATGCTCGATCGCGATATGAAGCTGACGGTGTTTCGAAAGCTGCTCTAATTCAGGGCAGCGGATCGCCGTCCCTATCTTCCTGCAAATAACAGGTAGGCGGCGGAGGTCAGCACCATAAAGAGGGCCGCGCCGACCGTGTAACGGTCTTCGACTTTCATCCTGCAACTCCAACTGGCCAGTTACCAGTCAGCCTCTATCGGCAGAATCATCTTTCTGGTTCAACTGTTTCCTGCGAAACACAAGAGAAACGGGGCGCATGAGAAGACTCATGCGCCCCGTTTCCGCTCTTGTGTGATCAGACCTAAGCGCCGACGGGCTCCGCGACCTTTACGTTCACCGGCGTAAGCCAGTTGTAGCGGTCGGGAGCAAGCCCATTGACGATATCGAAGAAGGCCTTATGCAGCTTCGTCGTGACTGGTCCCATCGTCCCGTCGCCGATGACGATGCGGTCGACCGAGCGCAGATGAGTCACCTCGGCAGCGGTTCCGGTGAAAAAAGCCTCATCGCAGATGTAGAGCATCTCGCGTGGCAGAGCCTGCTCGACCACGGTGATGCCAAGCTGCTTCGCGAGCTGCAGGATCGAGCTGCGGGTCAGGCCGTTGAGCACTGAGTTCGCCAGCGGCGTAGTGTAAAGAACGTCACCGCGCACCAGGAAGAGATTCTCGCCCGAGCCCTCCGACAGGTAGCCGTTCACGTCGAGCGCGATACCCTCGGCATAGCCGTTAATCTCGGCCTCCATGCGGATGAGCTGAGAATTCATGTAGTTCGCGCCCGCCTTCGCCAGGGCCGGCAGCGTGTTCGGAGCCATGCGGTTCCAGCTAGAGATGCAGACGTCTGCACCTTCATTGCCAGGAACGTACTTGCCCCACGGGAAGTTCGCGATGTACACCTCTACGGGCGACCGGAGCGGATTGACGCCGATCTCGCCGTAGCCGCGGAAGGCGATGGGGCGGATGTAGCAGGGAGCGACGCCGTTAGCCTCGATCACATCGATCACTGCGGTCGCAAGCTCCTCGGCAGTGTAAGGAAGCGGCATGCGATAGATCTTCGCCGAGTCGACCAGGCGCTGCATGTGCTCCGGCAGGCGAAACACGCCTGCGCCGTTCGGCTGCGAGTAACAGCGAATGCCCTCGAAGACCGAGGAGCCGTAGTGGACGACGTGGCTCATCACATGGATCTGTGCCTTGTTCCAGGGGATGAGTTCGCCGTTATGCCAGATGTGGTCGGTTGCCTGTATCGCCATATTCGCTCCTGAAGTGCATCAATCCTTAGACCTAACATTATAGGCTGCACGAGAAAAGCCCACGCTTGGGTTACCTGCGACAGGGCAAATTACCGGTCTCGTAACAGGAACTTCGAAGCCGCCCGGTATACTTGAGAAGTAGTCGTGATCGTCCGTGCGCGTCGAAACGACACCGGGCATCATCCAATGGAAGTGGCGGCCGTTCCAGACGGCTTTGCCCAGCAACAGAGGTAGAAGCGGCAAAAGTATCGACGAAAGAGCATAGCCCGAGTCTCCTCGGGCAGTAGCTCTGCGATTCGGCCCCGTCCCTCCCCATATAAGGATTTCTATGTTTGATCCAGCAAGTGTCTCCCTCTCCGGGTTGCAGCACTCGGTGTACGTCCGTTTTTCGCTGCTCGCTCTAAGCTCGATCTTCTTCCTCGTCGACCCGTTCGCTGCCCTGCCGACCTTCCTCGCCGTCACCCAGGGAGTCGACAAGGCACGCCGCAAGGTGATGGCCCGTAAAGCGTCGCTCACCGCGTGGGTCGTCCTCTCTGCATTTGCGATTGCCGGCCAGTACATCTTCAAGATGTTCGGCATTACTCTGCCAGCCTTTGAACTCGCAGGCGGCGTCATTCTTCTGCTCATCGGCCTGGACATGCTTCAGGCTAAGCGCTCCGCGACCCAGGAAGCATCCGGCGAGACCGAAGACGCGGCCACCAAGGACGACGCCGGCATCGTGCCCCTCGGCATCCCCATGCTTGCCGGCCCGGGTTCCATCACTGCCGTCATGGTGCTGGTTGGCCAGGTCGAAGACCATCCCTGGCGGATGGTCGCGATCCTTGCCGCGATCTTCGTCACCGCAGCGATCTGCTACCTGGTTCTGGGAAACTCAGACAAAGTGTCCAATGCTCTTGGGGAGACCGGCGTTCGCATTCTCGTCCGCATCATGGGCCTGCTGCTGGTGGCCCTGGCCATGCAGTACTTCGTCAACGGTATGGTCGATCTCAACGTAATCGCCAAGCCTGCGGAGTGACGAGCCTGCGGGGTCAGTGAATGGCGATGCCAAGCGCCGCGGCAATCAGCCCAGCAAGCCCAAGCGCGAGGCCGAAGAAGAAGTAGCCATTCTTCTTGGTCAGCAGCGTGATGGACGCCATCACCACGGAGATCTGAAGCAACGCCTCGCCCAGATCGAAGTGTGAGGCCTTGTCTTCAGCCATCTCCACTTTCTCTTCGAGGTCGTTTGCTTTCTTCTGGTCCTCTTCCAGTTGGCCCGTCCACTTGGTGACCTTGGCCGTGTACTCGTCGACCTTCTTCTGCGTCGTGGCCTTGTCGGTCACCGGCTGCAGCGTCAACAGATCGACCGTGACCTGCAGGTTCTCCGCGCGCAGCTTACGCGACTGGTACTCTTCCCACTGGTCGTTGGCCTTCGACTGCAGCAGCACCGCTTCGGTGTGGCTGCGATGGCTTAGAACGGTGACCATTGCGACAAGCACTGCGAGGATGCTGATGGCGAGCGAGACGCTGGTCAGGGCTTTTTCGCCCGCTTCCTTCATCTCGTTAGAAAACTCCTGGATCTCGGTGGGTTCCATGCGGCCATTTTAGCGCTTCATCCGGCGAGAGCAGGAAATCAAGAATCGGCTGCCAGTATCCCAGAGTTGGGTTCAGGTAAGCATCATTGTGAGCAAACCCACGAGGCACGAAGAGTTCCGCGCGCCGTTCGCTGTCCTCACGGGCTGCAGCGAAGATCTCCTGCGCCATCGCCAGGGGAAACAACTCGTCGGAGTCGCTGTGAACGATCAGCAGAGGCGATGTCAGCTGTCGGACCGACTCGGCTGTACGATACACATCAGGCAGAAGCCTCGCGAGTGCGCGGATCGCAAATCCCGGTAGCCGCGTTGCCGTCAGAACCGCATCGCCAGCCTCCCGCAACGACGAAAACGCCTCGCAGAGCACGACGCCCGAAGGCACCGGGATCAGGCACGGGGCCGCATCAATAGCCACTCCGGTTCCCAGCGATAGCCCCAGAAGTAACGGTGGCCGACTCCCTGGAAGCAGTGCTCGAAGCGAATCATAGGCAGCTAGCGTGTCTTGCCGCAGATTCTCTGGCGTAGTCGCTCCCGTGCTCTTCCCATAGCCGGAGTAGTCGAAGATCAGCGACGCTATTCCGTGCCTTGCAAGCATCTCCTGCGCCTCGTGCCAGTAGGACATGCGCTCGCCGATGCCATGCAGGATCAGGACAGAAGCCTTTGAATCCGTTTGAGGCCGCAGGAGCATCCCGTCGAGCACTCGCGATCCGCTTGGGATCAAAATCTGCCTTGTATCCCCTTCGTGCGAAGGCGCAGAGGGTCGGCCTGCGAGCAATTCAGCTATACCGTCCCGGACAAGGATGGCGCGCATCGCCAACGAGATCAGGAACTGAAAGCGTAACTGCGCAAGCGGTGACCTCGAAGCCTCGTTTGTCGCTCGCGCTGGCTGCCTCACCTTCCGCCCAGTTTATAGTCGAACCCATATGAAGCTGAGCCCAGGGGCCAACTTGCCTGCCGCACCTCGCATCTTTTCCTCCGTGAAACGCTTTCGCGGGGTCGCTCTTCTGCTAGTCATGTCAAGCCTGAATCTGGTAGCAACCCAAGCTTCCTTCGCTCAGACCGTTAACGATCCCCTTGCAACGTTGAAGGTGGCTGTAAAGACAGAGTTGGACGCGGACGATAACGACCACTCGCGCTGGCGATATCGCGATGAGCAAAGAGACCTCAATATCGTCTCCATCGTGGTGCAGACCGACTTCGGTTCGGTCAAACGACTCATCTCGCGCGACGGCAAGCCAATCTCTCCAGACGAAGCGAGTCAGGAAGAGGATCGGCTGAACCGTTTCGTTCATGACAGCTCCAAGCTCGCAAAGCAAAGGAGAGATGGTATGGCTGACGACAAGAGCGCCCGCGAACTCCTCGACATGCTGCCCGAAGCCTTCACCTGGACGATGGAGTCCCAGAACGCAACGGTGGTGCGCCTTCACTTCGAACCCCGACCCGACTTCCATCCGCCGACGCTGCAATCGCGCGTCTTGGCCGCGATGAATGGGAGCGTCGTCGTCGATAAGGCGCAGCACCGCATCATGACGATCAGCGGACGCCTTACCCAGGATGTCACCTTCGGCTTCGGCTTCTTTGGCCGACTGGTGAAGGGCGGAACTTTCCGGGTGGAGCGCCGCCAACTCGCGCCTGGGCTCTGGCAGATCACCGAGACCCACGTACACATCGACGGCAAGGCGCTGCTCTTCAAGAACATCGGCGAGCAGCAAGACGAGGTGCAGACCGGCTACACGCCGGTCCCCCATGGCACCACGCTGGAGCAGGCGGTAGTGCTTTCCCGCCCTTAGCCTGCATGTCGCGTATCCTCGACGCAGAGATGGCGAAGGCATCGATCATCGGCGCGGGCCCGAACGGACTGAGCGCGGCCATTACGATGGCGCAGGCGGGCATCGAGACGACTGTCTTCGAGGCCGGCGCGACGGCTGGCGGGGCAGCGCGGACGGCCGAGATCACCTTGCCCGGCTTCCGCCACGATCTCGGCTCCTCCGTGTACCCCATGGGAGCGGCGTCGCCCTTCTTCAACTCGCTGCCGCTTCACCGGCATGGCCATCGCTGGATCGAACCTCCCGCACCCTTGGCGCACCCTTTTGATGACGGCACCGCGGTCATGCTGGAGCACGACATGGCCACGACATGCAGCGGCCTGGGCAACGCCAGTGATGCCGCCGCGTATAAGAGCCTGATCAGGCCGCTCGTAGATGACTGGCCCGCGCTCTGCACCGAGATCCTCGGCCCCATCGTTCACCTTCCCCGAAGCCCTTTGTTGCTCGCAAGGTTCGGCATCTACGCGATGCTCTCCGCTTCGACGCTCGCCCGCAGCGCCTTCAAAGGCACCCGCGCCAGGGCTCTCTTTGCCGGAATGGCCGCTCATTCGGTTCTGCCGCTCACGAGTCCACTCTCGTCCGCCGTCGGCCTGGTGCTTGCCGCAGCCGGACATGCGACCGGTTGGCCCATCGCGGAGGGAGGAGCGCAGTCGCTCTCCGACGCTTTGGTGGAACACCTTGAGAGCCTCGGCGGAAGCGTTCATCTCAACCGGCAGGTGACCTCTCTCGAAGACATAGGGCTTGCCGAAGCCGTACTCTGCGACATCTCGCCAAGGCAACTTCTGACCATCGCTGGAGACGCCATGCCAGCCTCTTACCGCCGCCAGCTGGAGAGCTACCGCTATGGCCCCGGAGCGTACAAGATCGACTGGGCACTCAGCGATCCGATCCCATGGACGGCGAAGGACTGCTCCCGCGCCGCGACCGTGCATGTTGGCGGCAGCTTGGAGGAGATGATCGCCTCCGAGGCTGCGCCTTGGTCTTCCGAAAGGGTCAAGGAAAGACCGTTCGTGCTGCTGGTACAGCCTAGTCTCTTCGACCACTCTCGCGCGCCTGCGGGCAAACATACAGCGTGGGGCTACTGCCACGTCCACAACGGCTCCACTGCCTCACACTTCGAAGCCATCGAAGCGCAGATTGAACGTTTCGCTCCGGGCTTTCGCGACTGCATCCTCGCGAGAACGATCACGACACCGGCGAACTTCGAGGCCTGGAACGCGAACCTCATCGGTGGAGACATCTCAGGCGGTGCCATGACCGCGAAGCAGCTGATCTTCCGACCGACTCCGTCGCTCTACAGCACCGGCCTTCCGAAGGTCTTCCTTTGTTCGGCGTCTACGCCCCCAGGCGGCGGTGTCCACGGAATGTGCGGTCATCTTGCTGCGAAGCGAGCGATTGAACGTCTCAAACTGGCTTGATTGAAGTTTGCAAAAAGAAAGGGCCGCACAGTGGCGGCCTTTTCCTGATGAAGCGAATCGCGTATTACGCGAGCGGCTGGTTCGAGCCTTCCGGCAGCCACACGGTCCGTGCGATGTCCTTTGCCAGGGCGGGAACTCCGAAGAGCGCACCGGCGACGATCGCGGTTGAGATCAGGTCGTTGGCGAAGAAGGGAATTGCCGCAACGTAGCAGGCTCCAAGCCCAGCGGTCGTTGCGGGGTACATCCCGCCCGCAGCCCAGACCATGAAGTTGCTGAGCACGAAGAACGAAGTAGAGGTTGCAAGCACGCCTGCAGTCACACGCAGCGCGGTCGCGCGCTTGGCGAGCAGTCCGCTGCCCAGCAGGCAGATTGCCCCATACCACGCCCAAGTAGCAAGGTAGCTGCTCACATGGAAGGGAAATCCGTAGGCATAGACCGTCAGGTAGTAGTCGGTAGCAGCCAGCGCGAGGATCGCGATCAACGCCTGCCAGCGGCTCCGTCGAGCGCCGAAGAACAGCAGGCCGCCGCCAACAGCGGTGAAGTTCAAGCCGACAACATGAAACGTGTGCGGCAGGATGCGGCTGAGTACAGCGAGCAGGAGTACAAGATATGCGGACATGTCGGAACCTCGAAGGGTGGGCGGCTGAAGCCGATGGCAAATCACATCAAAACTAGCGCCAGTCTTGATTGTCCTCGGTACTTCCTCTCTGGTCAACCGGCAACTCGCTACTTCTGCGTTCGCCCGTTCATCTCCATCTCCGCAACCTTCCGATTCGGATCGACCGTTACGGTTCCCATGAGCGGCGGATTGTCGCGGCTGTTGCCTCTTCCACTGGTCAGAAAGGTGTCGTACATAAAGCGCAGATCGCGAAAGGTGACCGTTGTATAGCCGTCTGGATCGACGCCACTCTGTTCGACGATGGGAAACATGGACCAGTCGAGGTAGACCTCACCCAGGAAACTCCGCTTGGCCGCCAGCGTTGCCAGTGTGGTCGGCGGCTTGTAAAGAACATCTTTCTCCGGCGACTCACTCGCGATCCCACGCAGGGTATCGACCGTCAGCAAATGGTAAGCATCAGGCGTCTCGGCGATGACTTGCCAGCGGTAGGGGTTCAGCGGATAGGGGTTGGCGAAGACTCTGCCGCCTGCGACTTCTGTCCTTGCCAGAGCGATGGCGTTATCCTGCTCCACCCAACGCCATCCCCAGACTCCCACGATCACAGCCAGCGCAAAGATCGCCCATCCTCTGCCCCGGAAAGGCTGCCGACGCGCGCCAACCTCGCTGTTGATGAGCCCGAAGAAAAATGGCGCGACCAGCGCCAGAAGCAGAGCCAAAAAGATGACCGGCTCAAAGATGAATACGATCGACCC
Source organism: Granulicella aggregans (assembly GCF_025685565.1). Classification (NCBI taxonomy): domain Bacteria; kingdom Pseudomonadati; phylum Acidobacteriota; class Terriglobia; order Terriglobales; family Acidobacteriaceae; genus Granulicella; species Granulicella aggregans. The sequence continues at coordinate 338,605 of NZ_JAGSYE010000001.1, read as the reverse complement.
CGCGTACCACTTCGGGTTGAAGGGGAAGAACGGCCGCACGCCGTAGTTGTTCGTCCAGTCCAGCAGGATATGACTCAGCAGCCCGATCAGACAGAAGAGGTACAACAACCCCCAACGCACCGGCGCGACTGTTGTCCTATTTCGCCCAACTCGCCATCGATGAAAGATCCAAACCCCGCCCACGATGATCGCTGCCTCGAAGGGTAGCCCCAGAAATGTGTGCGTGAAGCCACGATGATGCTCGAACCCAACCACGGGCCCGCCCAGCGACCACAGCGTGTCGATATCCGGCGCCTCCGCTGCTAGCGTCATCGCCAACGTTGCATACGCGGCCTTGCGATTCAGTCCAGCCCGCGAAAGGCACGCGCCGGTAAGAAAGTGGGTGACTGGTTCCATGCAGCCAGCATACCGCGCAGCCTCCATTATCCTCGCGCAGTGTCCTTTATTCTTAAGACATGCCGATACTGCCTGACACGCGCCCTCCATCGGAGCTGGAGCTTGACGCCTTCCTGGCAGCCTTTGAAGCCGGAACACTACCCAAAGAGGAGTTCACCCATGCAGGCCATCTGACCGCCGGAGCCTGCTACGTCCACATGCTCGATGAAGCCGCGGCGATCGACCACATGCGCCTCTGCGTGCGCCGGTTCAACGAGGCCGTCGGCGGCAAGAACAGGGAAATTAGCGGCTACCACGAGACCATCACCGTCTTCTGGATCAAGGCGCTTGCCGCTGTCCGGGGTACCCATCCAGCTCTTGATCGCGTCGAGTTCACCGCGCTTGCCGTGCAGGCCTATCGGGATCGCCGCGACATCTTCCGCGACTTCTACGACTTCGATGTCCTGGCGTCAATCGAAGCCCGGCGAAGCTGGATCGAGCCATCCGTCAAACCCATCACTGCCGCGAATCTATAATCTCGCCTATGCCGTCCGAGCCGACCTCCGCATCCGAATCTCCCGTTGAAGCTCAGATCAACTCTCTCCGGGAAGAGATTCATCACCACGAGCATCTCTACTACGCTCTCGATGCGCCGGAGCTGACGGACTCGCAGTACGACGAGCTGATGAACCGGTTGAAGGCCCTTGAGGCCGAGCATCCGGAGTTCCTCACGCCCGATTCTCCGACGCAGCGTGTGGGCGGCAAGCCTGCCGACGGCTTCGTGAAGGTGCCGCACTCGCGGCCCATGCTCTCGCTCGACAACGCCTACAACGACGCCGAGCTGCGGGCGTGGGACACTCGCCTGCGCGAGGCGCTGCCCAGCACGGAGGTCGTCCGTTACGTCTGCGAACTGAAGCTCGATGGCCTCTCGCTTGCGCTCCACTACGTTGCCGGACCCAACGGTTCGGCACGCCTCGAACGTGGTCTGACTCGTGGAGATGGGACGATCGGCGAGAACGTCACTTCGAACGTCCGCACCATCAAGTCTGTGCCACTCAGCATCTCGGCGGCGAAGTTGAAAGCCGCCGATCTGCCGCAGGATTTTGAAGTACGCGGCGAAGTAGTTTTGCCGCAAGCGGCCTTCGTAAAGATGAACCAGGAGCGTGAAGCGGCGGGACTGGCTCCAGCAGTCAACCCACGCAACGCGGCTGCGGGAACCATCCGCACACTGGAACCGAATATCGTGGCGCAGCGCCGTCTCGATCTCTACGCCTACTTTCTGCTTCGTGACGGCGACTACCTGATGCCCTCGCAGTCTGAGGCCCTCGCTGCCCTTCGCGCTGCCGGCTTCCGCGTGAACACCCACGCAAAGACCGTCGCGAACATCGACGAAGTCATCGCATTCATCGCGGCAGCAGAGTCTCTTCGCGACACCCTCGGCTACGAGATCGACGGCGTCGTCATCAAGGCCGACAGCCGCGCGCAGCAGCGCCGCCTCGGCTTTACGGGCAAGGCTCCGCGCTGGGCGATTGCCTATAAATTCCCCGCACGCGCCGCCATCACGCAATTGCTCGGTGTCGCGTTTCAGACCGGGCGCACGGGCAAGATCACGCCGGTCGCAGAACTCGATCCGGTCTTCGTTGGTGGCACAACAGTAAGCCGCGCGACGCTGCACAACGCCGACGAGATTGCCCGCCTCGGCGTCCGCCTCGGAGACTTCGTCAAGGTGGAGCGCGGCGGCGATGTCATCCCCAAGATCATCGAAGTCGTCGAAGATGCGGCCCATCCTCGCGGCACCACGGAGATAGAGTTTCCCTCGGCCTGCCCGCGCTGCAAGACCGCGCTCGTCCGCGAAGAGGGCGAGGTCGACTTGCGCTGCGTCAACGCGAGCTGCCCCGCGCGTCTCGAAGAAGAGTTGCGCCACTTCGCATCGCGCGGCGTGATGAACATCGAAGGCCTAGGCGAATCGCTCATTGCGCAACTGCTCGGGCACAGCGCGTCGGAGACACCGGAGAATGAGGTCGAAACTGCCGCCGAGACTGCACCAGAGCCCACTCGCAAGGCCCTTGTCCATTCCATCGCCGATATCTATTCGCTGAAAAAGGAAGACCTGCTCGGCCTCGAACGCATCGGCGAAAAGACCGCCGACTCGCTGCTCGCGCAGATCGAGCGCTCAAAGACTGCGCCGCTCGCCCGCGTCCTGCTCGGGATCGGTATCCGTCATGTTGGGGAACGAACGTCGCAGGCGCTCTCCGACGCCTTCGGCTCGCTCGATGAACTGATGAAAGCCTCCATCGAAGACCTGACCCGCATCAATGATGTCGGCCCCAAGGTGGCCGAGACTGTCTTTGACTTCTTCCAGAATGAGCGCAACATAGCCCTGATCGAGCGCCTCCGCAAAGCTGGCCTCACCTTCACCGCGGAGAAGCGCGTCACCACCGACACGCTCGCGGGCCTTACATTCGTTCTGACTGGCACCCTGCCTACGCTTACGCGTGATGAGGCCAAAGAGAAGATAGAAGCGGCGGGAGGCAAAGTCTCTGGATCGGTCAGCAAGAAGACGAGCTATCTCGTCGCGGGCGAAGAAGCCGGATCGAAGCTCGACAAGGCCACGTCGCTGCAGGTGCCAGTGCTGGATGAGGCCGGACTGCTCGCATTGCTGACGAAGTGAGTCATCACTAACGCCGGGACACCGGTCGAGTCTTACAAGAAGAATTCACTCCAAACACAATCTTTGTCGAGGACCATCCCCATGAAGGCTCAACCCACGATCCTTATCGCACTCTCTGTAATGGCCGGCGGTGTTCTTGGCTGGCTTGCCCACTCTCCGTCCACTGTTCGCGCGGCCTCTGACCCCGGCCCGATGCAGTTTCAACTCCAGGGCACCGGTCCCGCTACTCAGCTCGGCGTCTACTTCGGTGCAGAGAAAGATCTGTACGTCTACCAGGGCGTAGGCGCGGGTTCCTCGTCGGTCAACTGCTCCTTCAAGTTGCACATGAGCAAGCCCGGAGGCCCTATTGAACGGGTGAACTGTGGCGTGGGCAAGGTTGAATAGCAGGAAAGCTATTCGGCCTGAAACCCACAAAGTTGCATGGCCGCAACAGGCTCTGGATTCTGCATGAACGTCTTCCAGATAAGTCCTGTCCGTAGATTCTCCGCCATCAGCACGCCGATCCCGAGATCGATGCCCAGCACGTCCGGGTCGTACCACAGCAGCTCCGGATGAAACGCATCGCAGAACCCATAGCGTCCCCACGCATCGGCGCCGAAACGATCCTTCATCGCGCGCAGCGTCTGGATGCACTGCGCGGGAAGAAATGGCAGTGACCCTGCCGGAGCGCACGGCACGACCGATCCGTTCACCGGTCCCATCAGCGGAGGCCCGCCCCACGCCACATAGCCGTGTTCCCAATCCGAAGCGCTCACGCCCCAGTAATCATCGCTGTAACCCCGCCCAAGACTCAGGCAAAAGGCCTTGTGGGCCTCGGTAGCAGTGACGGAGTTTTCAAAGTAATTCGCGTAAGCATCGCGCTTATTCGCAAAGTCAAACCACGCGTGCGAATACTGGTGTACGAACAGCGGATCGGCCCCGGCGATGTATTCGTACTCGTCATAGACCATGGGTGGCCGCGTAAACGCATCCCATGTGATCGGGTCGACCGGATGGGTCTTCGAGCCGATCGCCAACAGATAAAGCATCATCAACTCGCAGTAGTGGTTCCACCGCGAACGGATGAAGCCGCTCGCCGGCCTCCATCCCATGGCGAAAGTGTCGCCGCCGTTCAGCATCCACGGCCAGTCAACGCGTTCATAGAGCTGCGTCGCAAGCTCGCCGATCGCCGTACCCTCCGGCGTGCCGTCATTGAAGTAGGCGCGGCAGGTCAGCGCTCCGCAGAGAAAGATCGCGGTATCGATCGAGGAGACTTCGCTGAAGCCGAAGGGCTCGCCCGTGTGGACATGGTTGAAGTGGAAGAGGAAGCCGTGCTGGTGCGGCATCTTATTCAGGTGGAACTGCAGCGTCGCCTGGACACGCGTCTTCACCTGCGCGGTGGGCATATATCTGCGTCGTTCTGCTATGCACAGCGCGGAAAGGCCAAATCCCGTCGCTGCGATGCTGGCAATGCTTCGGTCCTTGTCGAAGTCTCCGCTGGAGACCTTGTTCGCGGCACGATCAAGCACCTGTCCCGAGACTTCGTCTGCCTGCTCGATGAAGAACATGCAGCCCCGGCGTGTCAGGTCTTCAAGGAAGACATTGTCCTCGCGCGACAGGCGTACCGGCGGAGCCTGTACTTTTGCAGGTACCTGCGTACGCCCGGCAGCGACAGCCTTCGGAATCGCAACCGTAGACAGGGCCGTCCCTCCGATCAAACCCATTGCGCTGCGGCGGCTGATTCGACTTGTCTCTCTTCCTCGGATCTTCGCCCTACCTTGAGTTGCCAGCAGATTAGACTTCAGAACTACATGAGGGGTGCGCGTCGTTCCCGCATCCGTCCCACAACTGAACATTGGATGCCCGCCAACTGTCGGACGATATCCCTTCAAGGATGCACGGTGCAGCCAAAAGAGGTATATCCAGTCGTTAGACGGGATATACCTCTTTATAGTCAGCAACTTGCGTACGCTTAGAAGCCCGAGGGACGTTCCTTCGCTACATTAAAGGTCGCCTCAAGCGCCATCCCCACCTCGCCCAAAGTGCCTTCATCGAAGAGCCTTCCAATCAACGTGATGCCATGAGGAACCCTGCGGGGAGGAGAAAACTTCGCCAGCGGACGCGCTGGATCAGGAGCCCAGTCGCTCCGTGCCTCAGATACCTCCACGAACCCAGCCCTCAACGTCAGTGACGGATGCCCGGTCGCGTTGGTGATGTTGAGAATGTCGTCGCGCAGCGAAGGCACCAGAAGCACGTCGACCTCCGACATCACTCTGCCCATCTCCATCGCCACCTTGCGGCGCAGCCGGTCGGCCTGGACGAAGTCGACCGCAGAGAGAAACCGCGACTGCCGGAAGAGGTTCGGCCACGCGTCGGGCACCTGCATCTTCAGCGAATCGATCTCGCGGTCAAGCGTGATCTCCTCAAAGGCTGCTGCCGCTTCGGCAAACAGGATGACATTGAGTGACGCGTAAGGCCAGTCCGGCAGCGACACCGGCACCGCTGTCATGCCGAGCTTCTTCACCATCTCCAGCGCCGCTCGATCGACCTCCGTGGCCGGTGCTTCCTTCATCCACGCGGGGATATAGCCGACGCGAAGGCCCTTGACGTCTGCGTGGGCATCGAACGCCAACTTCGACGGCACGCAGGAAACATCGTGGACGTCCGGGCCGGTAATAGCCTGAAGCACCAGCAGCGAGTCTTCAACTCCCCGGGTCATCGGGCCCAGCTTGTCCAGCGACCAGCACAGCGTCATCGCGCCGGTGCGCGGAACCCGTCCAAAGGTGGGCCGAAGCCCGGTCAGGCCGCAGCGCATGCTGGGCGAGACGATGCTCCCTCCGGTCTCGCTACCGATAGAGAAGCCCACCAGCCCAGCCGCAGTCGCCGATCCCGGCCCTGCGCTCGAGCCCGACGATCCTTCTTCCAACAGCCACGGATTCAGCGTCTCCCCGCCGAACCAGATATCGTTCAGCGCCAACGCTCCCATGCTCAGCTTGGCGACGAGAACCGCTCCCGACGCATGAAGGCGCTCGACCACGGTCGCATCTGCTGATGGGATGCGGTTGCGAAAGGGCTCCGCACCGTAGGTTGTATGGATGCCCGCGGTGTCAAGCAGATCTTTCGATCCCCATGGAATGCCATGCAGCGGCCCGCGGTAGTGTCCTGCGGCGATCTCGGCATCGGCCTGCTTCGCCTGCGCCAGCGCAAGCTCCTCTGTCAAAGTGATCACGCAGTGCAGCGTCGAGTCGAACTTCTTCAGGCGAGCCAGGTAGATCGTGGTCAACCTCTCCGAAGTAAGTTTGCGAGTCTCGATCCACTGCGAAAGCTGGGTGACCTGGGCGAAGGCGATGTCTTCGTCTTTCGACGGCAGTGGCCCGGCATCCATTCGACTGGTTACGAACCGATTTGTGGCCGGCCCCGGTTCTGTTCCCGGCAACGCGCAATCCCAGCGCGACCACGGCGCGACCGAAGACTCAATGGCAACCTTCTTCGGCCCGGTTCGGCGCTCATAGACCGGTGCCAGCGAGTTTCGCCAGTTTCCCGCCGCCTGCGCCCGCTCGCTCTCGGTTAAAGAGACAGCCACCAGCCTCTCCGCCTCAAGAAAAGTCGCTGGCGATACCTCCGGCCCAACTGCGGGCGCAGTCCCAAACGCCGGTGGCGCTCCGGCCGGAGCAGCCGGGACCGTGGCGGGAGGACTCTGTGCGGCGCTCGTGGGACCGTCTGCCATCGCAACTCCAAGCACCCCCAGCGCCCCGGCGGCGAGAAACTGCCGTCTGGAGCGCGCTGAAGGATCTATCTTTCTCTCATCTTTCGACATAAATCTTTCTCCGGATTCTAGCTGCCAGGCATCTAAAGAGAAGCGTAAACTTATCTGCCTCAGCTGCATCCATAACATTTAGCAATCTTTACGGACGGGAGCGGAGTTGCAGTGGACGTTCAAAATCACTGCGTCCTTTCGTCCGGGATGAATCGTCCATAATGGAGCTGGGCGCAGAATTCGCACTCAGGATTGCGCCTGAACTTTTGACCGCTCGCGACCATCGCCCTGCCGTCACACCTGCAACGAGATAAGGAAAGACATTTGCCTGCCGATCCGATTGAATCCCACCCGACACCTCATGTAGGTCTCGACCACCAGTTACCTGCTCCAAAGCCCCGCAGCCATGGCGTGCGTATCCTTGTCTGGCTGATCATCCTGTTGATCTTTGGCGTCGCCTTCTACCTTGTCTGGACCCGGCAAAGCGCGCCCAAGGCGGCTGGCGGCGGTCGCGGAGCTGGAGCCGGCGGCCCAGTGACGCTGACCTCGGCCACAGCCCAGAAGGGTGACATCGGCGTCTACCTCGACGCCATCGGTACCGTCACCCCGGTCTATACGGCATCGATCACCAGCCAGGTGGCCGGCCAGATCGTTGCGGTCCACTACCGCGAGGGCCAGCTCGTTCACAAGGGCGAGCCGCTCATCGATATCGACGACCGCAGCTATCGCGCCACGCTGCTGCAGGCCCAGGGCACCCTCGAGAAGGACCAGAACATCCTCGGCCAGGCGAAGATGGATCTTCAGCGCTATCAGGCGGCGTGGTCCCGCAACGCCATCGCGAAGCAGATCCTCGACGACCAGGAAAAGCTCGTCCTTCAGGACGAAGGCACCGTGAAGAACGACCAGGGCCTCGTCCAGTATGACGAAGTCCAGGTCGGCTACTGTCACATCACGTCGCCTATCACCGGCAAGGTCGGTCTGCGCCTGGTCGACCCCGGCAACGTCGTGCAGGCGAACGGAACCACGGCACTCGTCGTCGTCACCCAGATGCAGCCCATCACGGTGGTCTTCACCATCCCCGAAGACAGCCTCGGACAAGTCCAGTCTCGTCTGGTCAAGGGCGCGAAGCTGCCAGTCGACGCCTTCGATCGCACCAGCATCACCAAACTTGAAAGCGGAAGCCTGCTCACGCTCGACAATCAGATCGACACTACGACTGGCACCGTTAAGGGCCGCGCGCTCTACGCAAACAGCAAGTCAACCCTCTTCCCCAACCAGTTCGTGAACACCCGCCTGCTGGTGAACACGCTGCACGACGCTACGCTGGTTCCTTCATCGGCGATCCAGCACAATGGCACCACCTCCTTCGTCTATGTCATCCAGTCTGACGCCAAGGGCGAAAAGGCCCAGGAGAAGGAGGTCAAGACGCTCGTCTCTGACGGCAACACGACTGCCGTGCAGGGAATCAATCCCGGCGACGTTCTGGCCAACAGCAGCTTCGACAAGCTAGCTCCTGGGGCGACCGTCAAGATCTCCACCAAGCCGGTTCCGTCCGCTGCAACTAGTGGGAGTACGGCTCCTTGAGTCCATCGCGTCCGTTTATTCTGCGTCCGGTCGCGACCTCGCTCTTGATGGCCGCGATCCTTCTGGTGGGCATCGTTGCCTATACCCAGCTGCCCGTCTCGGCTCTGCCGCAGGTGGACTATCCCACCATTCAGGTCCTCACCTTCTATCCGGGCGCCAGCCCCGACGTCGTGGCCACCACGGTGACCGCCCCGCTTGAGCGTCAACTGGGACAGCTCCAGGGACTAAGCCAGATGACCTCCACCAGCTCCGGTGGAACTTCGGTCGTCGTCCTCCAGTTCAACCTGAGCCTCGACATCGACATCGCTGAGGAAGAGGTGCAGTCGGCCATCAACGCCGCGCAGAGCTTCCTGCCTGCGAACCTTCCCTCGCCTCCGACCTACAGCAAGACGAACCCAGCCGACGCTCCCGTCCTGACCCTTGCCGTCACCTCGAAGACGATTCCGCTCTCGACGGTAGAGGACCTCGTCGACACGCGCCTCGCTCCGAAGATCTCTCAGGTCAAGGACGTTGGACTTGTCAGCATCAGCGGAGGCCAGAAGCCCGCTGTCCGCATCCAGGCGAACCCGACAGCGCTCTCGTCCTATGGCATCGACCTCGAAAGCCTGCGCACCGCGATCACTCAAAACAGCGTCAACGCTGCCAAAGGTAACTTCGACGGTCCGCGCCAGGACTACCAGATCGACGCCAACGACCAGTTGGTCACCAGCAAGGACTACCAGGGGCTTGTCGTCGCCTTCCGCAACGGCGCGCCTGTCTACCTGACCGATGTCGCTCAAGTCGTCGACGGCATCGAGAACAACAACCAGGCCGCATGGATGGGCCAGAGCTCCGACGGCAGTCTGCCTCCAGCGGTGATCGTCAACGTCCAGCGGCAGCCCGGCGGCAACACCATCGAAGTCGTCAAGAACATCAAGGCACTGCTGCCTCAACTCAAGGCGAACCTGCCTGCGGGCATCGACGTCACCACGCTGACCGACCTTACGACTCCGATTCAGGCCTCGGTCGATGACGTCGAGTTCGAGCTCGTTCTGACCATCGGCCTCGTCATCCTGGTCATCTTCCTCTTCCTGCGCAACCTCTGGGCGACCATTATCCCGGCTGTCGCGGTCCCGCTGTCGCTCATCGGCACACTGGCCGCGATGTACGCCCTCGGGTACTCGCTCGACAACCTGTCGCTCATGGCTCTCACCATCTCTACCGGCTTCGTTGTCGACGACGCCATCGTGATGGTCGAGAACATCTCGCGCTACATCGAAGAGGGCGAGCCGCCCATGCAGGCGGCTCTCAAGGGCGCTGAACAGATCGGCTTCACCATTCTCTCGCTGACCGTCTCGCTCATCGCCGTACTGATCCCGCTGCTCTTCATGGGCGATGTCGTCGGCCGGCTCTTCCGCGAGTTCGCCGTCACCCTCGCCGTCACCATCATCATCTCCGCCGTCGTCTCGCTCACGCTTACGCCGATGATGGCCTCGCGCATCCTGAAGCACGATCCAAAGGCCCAGGAAGGCTGGTTCTATCGCAAGTCGGAGGCCGTCTTTGTCGGCATGATCGACTTCTACGGCCGCACCCTGAAGACGGTGCTCGAATACCAGGGCCTGACCCTGATCGTCGCTGTCCTCACCCTGCTGCTGACCGTCTTCCTGTACATCATCATCCCAAAGGGCTTCTTCCCGGTGCAGGATACGGGCGTGATCCAGGGCATCTCACAGGCTCCGCCAGCCATCGCCGGCAAAGCCATGGCCGAAAAACAGCAGGAACTCGCCAGGGTCATCCTCAAAGATCCTGCGGTCCAGAGTCTCTCGTCCTTCATCGGCGCAGACGGCACCAACACCACGACCAACAGTGGTCGCATGTCCATCAACCTCAAGCCGCTTGAAGATCGCGACCGCAGCGCGGCGGACGTCATCCGCCGCCTGCAAAAGAAACTTGCCAACGTCGAAGGCATTCAGCTCTTCATGCAGCCGGTGCAGAACATCTCGGTCGACGACCGCGTCAGCCGCACGCAGTATCAGTACACCCTCGAAGATCCCGACCAGGCCGAGCTCAATCTCTGGACCAACCGGTTCATCGCGGAGCTCAAGAAGCAGCCCGAACTCGAAGATGTCGCCAGCGATCAGCAGCCTGGCGGCCTCGCCGTGAAGCTTGTCATCGATCGCGGTACGGCATCACGTCTCGGCATCGCTCCCACCACCATCGACAACACGCTCTACGATGCCTTCGGGCAGCGCCAGATCAACACCATGTACACGCAGTTGAACCAGTACCACGTGGTGCTGGAGAGTATGCCGCAGTTCCAGGTTGATCCCGACAAGCTCAACCACATCTACATCCAGGCCAACGCCGCCTCGGGCACCTCGGGTGCGGGCGCGGCGGCCTCGTTCTCAGCTTCGGGTTCAACCTCCGCCGGCTCGAACGCTCTCACAGGAACCCTCCTGTTCACGCCAAGCTCGGCGTCGTTCACGCCTCCCGCGAATGCTTTGAAGGCCACGACAAGCACCGCAACCACCAGCGGCTCGAGCTCAGCGGGCTCGACCAGCTCCACCATGAGCAACGCCGTTCCGCTCAGTGCGTTCTCGCACTTCGAGACCACCACGTCGCCACTCTCCATCACACACCAGGGACAGTTCCCCGCGATCACCGTCTCCTTCAACCTCGCCCCGAACGCATCGCTCAGTAGTGCCATCGATAAGGTCGACAAGATCCAGAAAGACCTCAACATGCCGGCCAGCGTGCAGGCAGACTTCCAGGGCACGGCGGCCAGCTTTCGCAACTCGCTCTCGAACGAGCCCATCCTGATCCTCGCCGCGCTGGTCACCGTCTACATCGTCCTCGGCGTCCTCTACGAGAGCTTCATTCATCCCATCACCATTCTCTCGACGCTGCCCTCCGCCGGTGTGGGTGCGTTCCTTTCGCTCATCCTCTTCAAGCAGGACCTCAGCGTCGTCGCCATCATCGGCATCGTGCTGCTGATCGGTATCGTCAAGAAGAACGGCATCATGATGGTCGACTTCGCGCTCGAGGCAGAGCGCGAACATGGCAAGTCCGCGACGGAAGCCATCTACGAGGCCTGCCTGCTCCGCTTCCGCCCCATTATGATGACGACGATGGCCGCGCTGCTCGGCGGCCTTCCACTGGCCTTCGGCCACGGCATCGGCTCGGAGCTTCGCCGTCCCCTCGGCATCGCGATGGTCGGCGGACTGCTCGTCAGCCAGGTGCTGACGCTCTACACCACCCCGGTCATCTACATCTTCTTCGATAACCTCGCAGGCCGATTCTCGAAGCGCTCCAAAGGAAATCCGACGGGCAATGAGCCTCAGCATGCGACCCACGCCGAGGCTGAGGCGGGCGTATGAATATCTCCGAGCCCTTCGTCCGTCGGCCGGTAGCGACCACGCTGCTTACGATCGCAGTAGCCATCGCCGGGGCGATTGCCTTCAACTTCCTCCCGGTCGCTCCGCTGCCGCAGGTCGACTTTCCAACCATCAACGTGAACGCCGGCCTGCCCGGAGCCAGCGCGGAGATCATGGCGTCCTCGGTCGCCACGCCGCTCGAACGCCAGCTCGGACATATCGCCGGCGTCACCGAGATGACCTCCTCGAGCGGTCTCGGATCTACAAACATCACCATCCAGTTCGACCTCTCGCGCGACATCGACGGCGCAGCCCGTGACGTTGAAGCTGCCATCAGCGCGGCGCGCGCCTATCTGCCGGCTAACCTTCCCGGCAACCCCACCTATCGCAAGGTCAATCCCGCCGATTCGCCCATCATGATCCTCGCGTTGACCTCCGACAAGTACGGTCCGGACAAGGTCTACGACGAAGCGTCGACGGTCATCGTGCAGAAGCTCTCGCAGATCCAGGGTGTGGGCCAGGTCAGCGCCGGCGGCGGAACGCTGCCCTCCGTCCGCGTCGAGGTCAATCCCAACAAGCTCGCGAGCTATGGTCTGGCACTGTCGAACATCCAGTCCGTCCTCAGTCTCCAAAACTCCAACCTCGCCAAGGGCCAGATCACCGATGGCCAGACGACGATGGACATCCTCGCCAACGACCAGATCTCGCATGCTGAAGAATATAAGCCGATCGTCGTCGGCTATAGCAACGGCGCTGCCATCCGTCTTGAAGATGTCGCCGACGTCATCGACTCTGTCCAGAACACCCGCACCGCCGGATACTTCGATGGCAAGCGCGCTGTGGTGATGCCCATCCTGCGCCAGCCCGGCGCAAACATCATCGACACCGTTGAGCGCATCTACGCCGCTCTTCCCGCGCTCAAGGCCTCCATCCCCAATGGCATTGAGATGGATGTCATGATGGACCGCACCACCACCATCAGGGCGTCGGTCTTCGACGTTGAAAAGACCCTCGTCATCTCGATCCTGCTGGTCATCCTCGTGGTGTTCCTGTTCCTTCGCAACGGTCGCGCTACATTGATTCCCGCTGTAGCCGTCCCGGTCTCGCTCATCGGCACCTTCGCGGTGATGTACCTGCTCGGCTTCTCGCTCGACAATCTCTCGCTGATGGCCCTCACCATCTCCACCGGCTTTGTGGTCGATGACGCCATTGTCGTCATGGAGAACATCACCCGACACCTCGAAGACGGCATGTCGCCCATGCAGGCCACCTTGAAGGGCGCGCAGGAGATCGGCTTCACCGTCCTCTCCATCAGCATCTCGCTCATCGCTGTCTTCATCCCTCTGCTGCTGATGGGCGGCATCGTCGGACGCCTCTTCCGCGAGTTCGCAGTCACGCTATCGACCGCCATCCTCGTCTCGATGGTCATCTCGCTCACCACTACACCGATGATGTGCGCGTACCTGCTCAAAGACGAGAAGCACGTCTCGCACGGCCGCCTCTACAGGCTCAGCGAGGGGTTCTTCGACTGGATACTCTCCATCTATCGCCGCAGCCTGCATTGGGTCCTTGAGAACCCAATCCTCATTCTCACGGTGTGGATGCTCACGGTCGCATTCAACGTCGTCCTCGTAAAGAAGTCGCCAACCGGCTTCTTTCCGCAGCAGGATAACGGCCTCATCTTCGGCGGTATCCAGGGCCCGCAGGACTCCTCATTTCCCGCCACGCGCGACTCCCTTCTTCAAATCATCGATACGATTCGCAAAGATCCCGCTGTGAAACACGCCATCGGCTTCACGGGTGGTGGCGGCCCTACCAATACCGGCTTTATCTTCGCGTCGCTCAAGCCCATCGGAAAGGGCCCGGGCACGCGTCAGATCACGTCCTCCGAGGTCATTGGCCGGATCCGTCCTAACCTCAATCGACTCCCCGTCGCGTCTTCGTTCATGCAGGCTGGCCAGGATATCCGCATCGGTGGTCGTAGCGGAAACGCCCAGTACCAGTACACCATTCAGGCGGAGAACGTCTCCGATCTTAATGTCTGGGCCCCGAAGATCCAGGCCGAGATGAAGAAGCTCCCCGGCTTCGCGGACATCAACTCCGACCAGCAGAATGGCGGTCTGCAGGAGCTCGTCACCTATGACCGCTCCACAGCGGCCCGTCTCGGCCTGACCGCGCAGTCGCTCGACTCCGGCCTCTACTCTGCCTTCGGCCAGTCTGAGGTCTCGCTCATCTACACTCAGCTCAATCAGTATTACGTCGTCATGGAAGTCGCGCCTGAGTACCTGGAGAGCCCCGAGGGTCTCAAGAACATTTACTTTCATGGTGGTACCAGCTCCAGCAAGACTGCGACAGGAAACACGCCGCTCTACTCTCTAGCAAAGTCGAAGTCTGGCACCACGCCGCTCAGTATCAACCACACCGGCCTCTTCCCCTCAGTGACGGTGTCGTTTAACCTCAATCCAGGCGTCTCCCTGTCGCAGGCCACCGAAGAGATCGCCGAGATGAAGATAAAGATTGGTACACCGACCAGCGTCCATGGCGTCTTCGCGGGTACGGCCCTCGCCTACCAGCAGTCCCTCAGTACCGAAGGAATTCTGATCGTCACCGCTCTGCTGGCGGTTTTTATCGTGCTTGGCATTCTCTACGAGAGCCTCGTGCATCCCATCACCATCATCTCGACGATCCCCTCGGCCAGCGTCGGCGCGATGCTGGCACTTCTGATCTTTAAGATCGACCTCAACGTCATCTCCATCATCGGCATCGTTCTCCTCATCGGCATCGTGAAGAAGAACGCCATCATGATGATCGACTTCGCGCTGCAGGCCGAACGCGACGGTCTTAGCACGGAAGACTCGATCTTCCAGGCCTGCATGCTGCGCTTCCGCCCCATTCTGATGACCACGATGGCCGCGCTCTTCGGCGCTCTTCCATTGGCCTTCGGCACCGGCACCGGCTCGGAGCTGCGCCGCCCGCTCGGCATCACCATCGTCGGAGGATTGATCGTCAGCCAGTTGCTCACGCTCTACACCACGCCTGTTATCTATCTGGAACTCGATCGCCTTCGCCTCTGGGTAGGAAAGCGCTTCCACCGCAAGGACACATCCCTCGCAGGAGGTCAGCTTGCGAACCATGCAGAATAACTTCCACGAATCGAATGCAAATATGACCCTCTCTCTTCGTCCCGCCGCAACCGTATTCTCCGTCGCTCTGCTTTGTTTGATCTCCGGCTGCCGTGTCGGGCCTAAGTACAACGTTCCGCCCACCGCTGCGCAGACCGCACCACCCGCTTATCGCGAGCTTCCGGGCGCAACCAATCCCGCTCCTGCCGTCATCAAGGCCGACATCAACTCCACCAACCCGCAGGTCGTTCCCGCGCCCGCCTACGATACTTGGAAGGTCGCTGAACCGCAGGACGCGATGCTTCGCGGCAAGTGGTGGGAGATCTACAACGATCCCGAGTTGAACGCGCTCGAAGACCGCCTTAACATCGACAACCAGAACATCAAGCAGTACTTCGAAAACTTCATGGTCGCCCGCGCCCTCATCGCGGAGGCGCGTTCGCAACTCTACCCCACACTGGGCACCGCGCCCGCCTATACCCGCACCCGGTCATCCTCGAACTTGACGAACTCCTCCACTACAACCGGAACAGGAGCGGGCACCGGGACAAGCACTGGCACGGGAACAGGAACCACCGGCTCAACCGTCACCACCACGACCGGACGCGAGAGTTCTCTCGGCAGTCTGCCTCTCTCTCTCACCTGGGAGCCTGATCTCTGGGGCAAGATCCGTAACCAGATCCGCAGCGACCAGTACAGCGCCCAGGTCTCCGCCGCTGACCTCGAAAACGAACGTCTCACTGAGCAGGCATCGCTTGCCCAATATTTCTTCGAACTACGCGGGCAGGACGCCCTGGCGAAGCTCTATGCCGACACCGTCGCCGCCGACCAGAACGCGCTTGACATCGCGCAAAGCCGCGCCGAGACCGGAGTCGACAACCAGATCTCCGTCGTCGAAGCACAGAACACGCTCCAGAACGCGCAAGCCACGGCCATCGGCATCGGCACAGCCCGAGCCCAGTACGAACACGCCATCGCAGTCCTGATCGGCGCGAATCCGTCGAGCTTCACCATCCCAGTCAAGCCCTCCATCGTGCCCCCGCCAGCCGTCCCCGTCGGCGTGCCGTCGCAGTTGCTGGAACGCCGCCCGGACATCGCCGCCGCCGAGCGCACCATGGCCTCGTCGAACGCGCAGATCGGCGTCGCCACCGCGGCCTACTATCCCTCGCTCACTCTCAGCGCGACCGGCGGCTTTGAGAGCTCCAGCTTCAAGCATCTCTTCGACATCTCCAGCCGCTTCTGGTCCATCGGGCCTAGCGTCTCCGAGACGATCTACGACGGCGGCCTCCGCCGCGCCACGGTCAACCAGTACATCGGCACCTATAACGCGAACGTCGCGACCTATCGCCAGACCGTGCTCACAGCCTTCCAGCAGGTCGAAGATGCGCTCTCGAACCTGCGCATCGGCTCGAACCAGATCGCCCAGCAGATGCAGGCGCAGGTCACGGCCGAGCAGTACGTCCAGCTCGCGCTTGACCGCTACAAACTCGGCCTCGATCCCTACTCGAACGTGGTCATCGCACAGACCACCCTGCTCACCGATCAGCAGACCGTGACCCAGTTGCAGATCCAGCAGATGACTTACTCGGTCAACCTCATCCAGGCCCTTGGCGGAGGGTGGGACCGCACTCAGCTCCCAACCCCCGCGCAGGTAAGCCAGAAACTCACCAAGCCCGACACGACGATTCAGCAGTAGCGCTACTTCTGCTCGCCTTCCTTCTTGACGGAGCGGATAAGATCATCGAGGTCGCCGATCTTATCCGTCAGCAGGTGCAGCCGGCTCGACACCGCCTGGATCTCCGTCTCCGCCCGCAGGTTCACCTCGTAATCCAGCTCGCTGCGAACACGGTCCTTAGAGTCCTGCCGGTTTTGGCTCATCATGATCACTGGAGCCTGGATCGCGGCGAGCATCGACAGGAAGAGGTTCAGCAGGATGAACGGATACGGGTCCCACGCCTTGCCCCTGAGGTACACATTGATCGCTGTGTAGGCGCTCAGGACGACGCCGAAGGTGATGATGAAGGTCCACGATCCGCCGAACTGCGCCACCTTGTCCGCGATCCGCTCGCCGAAGGTCTCCTCCTCGTCGATCAACTCGTTCGCATTCCGGCTCGCGCGCAGTCGCACCAGCTCCTGGGTCGCGTGGAACTGCCGTCCGATCACGGTAAGCAGGTCCATCCCCGCCATCGGCTTCTTCTGCAGCAGCACTGAGATGTCGTTGCGATCGATCTCGACGCACTCGACTTCGGTCATCGCCATGGCATTCGTTTGGTGCGGCGTCTCCTCAAGCATCGACGCAAACCCGAAGAACTCACCATGTCCAACCTGGTGCAGTAGAACTTCCTGGTGGTCGCTGTCGACCGTACTCACGTGGACGTTCCCTGACATCACCACAAAAGCGTTCTTGCCGATATCGCCGATCTTGTAGATGCGCTGCCGGGCCGCAAACTTCTTCACCTCGACCTGCGCCGCAAGGATGGCAAGTTCGTCTTCATCGAGCAGGGAAAAGAGCGGAATATCTTTCAATTCTTGCGGAAGGCAGGGCATTTGCGTGACCTCATCTATCTAAGTGGTGGTTGCTGGCCGTCCCATTGTAGAGAACCCGGTTCTATCTCGCGTGAAACTTGGCATCCGCGGGACGGTTCAAGCGATCGGCGGAACGAAGGTTCGCGTCCAGATGATCGGCGCGACCTCGATTCCAAAGCCCGGTGCCAGTTCCACCAGGTGCTCCGTCCCTCCCGGCCCATCGCCCACCTTGCCGTCCCAGAGCGCAAGCAGCGTCCGTCGCGGAGCCAGCCGCAGCGTTTCATCGACCATCCAGAGGTTTGTCCTCTGCCAGATGTTCAACTTCGCCCCTCCGGTCAGAGACTCGGGCAGCTTGACTGAGTCGTCGAGAACCGCAATCGCCCCCGGCTCCAGCCTTGTGAGCAACGCGCGGAATCGCCTCACCCATTCGTTACCCGCCGGAGCCACCGAAGCCGCGATGTACTCTTCTACCGGAAGCGCCAGCCGGAGCAGCGTAGGGAATCCGAAGGCACCGCAGACCTCGTGAAAGAGGATATCGCCGCCGCTCGCACCTCCGGCAATCCCCACTACCTTTTCCTGCCTCGTGAGCAGCGCAGCCACCGATTCTTCAAGGGCAGCTCTCGCCGCCGCCTCGGCGCGTGCCGGAAACCTCTCCGTCTCCCGCACCGGCGCGTCGATCATATGCCCGGTAAACAGCACAGCATGCTCGAAGATCCCGTACTCCAGCGGCGAACTCAATGCGACTTCCTCGTATGCGCTGGACGCTGCGGGTCCGGCGGTGGTTCAGATGTCTTCCGGGTTACGCGTAAGAAGGTCAGCAGGCGGTCGATCTCGCGGTCCATCGCACCTTTCTCGTCCTGGTCAGACTCTCTATGAATGTCCTCAAGTTCGTCGCGCGCCTCCGTCAGTTCACCGGCGATCCAGTGAGCCTTCGCCTTGGCGAACTTGAACGTCCTCTCCAGCCTCGCGATGTTCTCCGTACTCAGGTTCGACGCCCGGATCTTCTCGTTTGCGATGTTTGCCAGGCTGATCATCCGCGCCGTCTCGCGTGTCTCAGCCAGCGAGTCGAAGAGGATGCCCAGCGCCTTCCCCCAGCCGGTCCAGTTGACACACTCTTCCATCCGGTTCGCGGCCCGCAGCGCGTGGTCGATCGCCTTGGTATGTTCGCCCTCCGTCAACGAGATCCGCGCCGCGGTCGTCTCGGAGTACGCAAGCTGAAGCCGCATCCCGCGGAATGCCTGGATGGCCATCGCGCGCTTCATCAACTCTGTCGCATCCCTCACCCGGCTCTTCCTCTCGGAGAGCAGATCGGCCAGGTCGCGCAGCACTGCCGAAAGCGCAAAGTACCAGCGCGAGTCATGCCGGGTGCCGTCGCTCGAGTCGTCGCAGGACTCCAGATTGGCAAGAGCCAGCCGGTAAAACGCCTCGGCCGTGCTCGGCTGGCCCTGCTCCTGCAGAAGATAGCCAAGCTCATGCTTCGCCCGCGCTTCCTCTCTGGGCGAGCTGGCTGCCACCGGCTGGTTCATCGCCAGTCGATAAAAGTCCTCCGGTTTGCGAAGCAGCTCGAACTCCTCCCGCCGCGTCTCCGCGCAGTCGCCGGTCAGAAACCGGCTGCCGGTTGCCAGCAGGTCGGGGATGCTGAGAGTGTTGGAATCGTCGCGACTGTAAAGGTTTCCCATCAACAGCAGCCACTCCTGGAAGCTGTCGATCCGCTGCAGGTACTCCTTCGCAATCCCAGGCTGGGCACCGCGCACCCCGGCATAGTAGGCGGCGGAAAGAGTCTCGTCGGAGACCTTCGCGCCCGGCGTATCGGCAGGCAGTTTCGCGCTCAGTTCACGCGCTTCGTCCAGCCGGTTTTCATCGACCAGTCCGGGAATCGTCTCTTCCGGGGCCGGCCCCAGAAGTAACAAAAAGGTCAGCGAAGGGCTTGGCACCACGACCTTCAGGAACTCCATGTGCCGTCGCTGGCAGTTCGTCCAGACGATCAGCGGAGAACCGAAGTTGCTTATCCGTTTGAAGAACCACACCAGCTTCTCCGCCGCGTTGGCGTTCAGCGGAGCGGCCCTCAACAGATCGAGTTCGGAGAGAATATCGCGGGTGACGGGATTCTCTCCGCCATCCAGGCGGATCACGTTGCCGCGCCATCCTCCGAAGACATCGATAGGGAGCTTTGCGTTAGGCTCAGCCAGCGCCACCGGCGCGTCCGTCAGCTTCCAGGAACCCGGCTGCATCTTGCAGACCTCGTGCTCCACGGCTGCCCACTCGTCAATCTCCGCGTCCGCGTCGCCCGTTGTCGGTGTTGAGGCAGAAGCGACGTCTCCATCCGTGGGAGGGGAGTCATCGCTGGAAGAGCTTGCACTGTCCGGCGAACCAGCGTCATCGCTGGTCTCCTCGGAATCGTCTCCTGAAACATCGGCAGCGGAGCTTGCGGAGGCGACCGCGTTCAGCGCCGAGCCGTACGAGCTTGCTGCCTGCGGTGCCGAATCGCCGTATCCGCCCGTCATGGGAGGTGGTGGCCCATAGGAGATGGAGCCGGCTGCCGGCTGCGCAGGACCTACCTCCGAACTCGGGGCCGGGGCAGAGCTCCACTGCGACTGCGGCACCCGTGGCCCATTCAACGGCAGCGCGCTCAGGTCGAGCGGGCTGCGCAGATACACCGTCATGGACGCCCAGCAGGCGTTCTGAAACCCCTCATTGAACTTGGCGCAGCGCGCATGGACCAGTGCCGTCTCGGGGTCGCGGCTCGCCGCCGGGCCGAATACCTCGCTGTAGAAGCTCTGGGTAAGGCTCGCCGCATCGAGCACATGCAGCTCCGCTTGAAACGAGAGCACCATCGCCGCTCCGTCGCGGTGCAGCCAGAGCGCGGGAGAGTCGCCCCAGGAGTTCGCTGCTCCGGAAAAACAGCTCCACAGCATCGCCATCCGGGGCTGCCCATACAGCTGCGCAAAGCGCGTCGAGCTCACTCCGCCTACCTGGTGGGTCACATCATCGCCGTGGGCCTCGACGTGCAGAATATCCGGGCCCGCGGTCGTGGAAACTCCATCGCCTGTATCGCTCCCGCCTGACTTCGTGTTCAAAATATCGACGACACCCGATTGCGTCAGAAGCTGCGTCAAGGCGTTGGCGGTCGCGCCCGACGTGCCGATCCCCTCGACCCGGGTCAGCGTAAGCCGCGACTTCGTCATCGTCTGCGAGTCGGAGAAGTCGTCCCATGACTGCACGATCGACAGGTCGTGCGACGCCAGCAGCTTGCCATCACCATCGCAAATCGCGCCCCAGGGCAGCAGGTGAAGTTCCGTCCGTTGGGTTTGAATCACCAGCCGCCGCGCCACCGCGCCGCTCTCGGAGCCCGCGGCAAGAAACGCGGCCATCTCTTTGTTCAGCCCGGAGAGCGCCGTGAACAGCGCTGTCCCCAGGTCCTGGATGAACATCGCATTGCGAAACGCAAGGTCATCCGCTGCCGGATCGTTCACGCTGGGCCGCACCGTGTTGCAGCTGCTCAGCTTGTTGCGGAACTCCCGCCACTGGTCGTCGTTGATCGGCGAACGGAAGTAGCCTGCCGGTGAGTCCTTGCCCTCGATCGTCACGAACACGCCATACGCCCGGTCAGTGGTCAGCGGCAGGCTCTGCCCCGAATCTCCGCTGGGCAACACCAGCCGGACAATTGCGGTCTTGCGGTAATGCGACATGCAGACACGCTACCATACCGTTCGACCTCATCCGCTTGAACCGCGCAGCCCGGAACCTGTCCATTTTCATTTACTCTTCGAGAGTCGAAATTCAATCCAATCAGAGCGAGCGAAATGAGCCCGAAGCAGAAGGACCCCAGCATCTCGAAGTTGAACGACCTCGGCTACAACGTCATCAAGGTGCCGCGCACGGACATCGCCCCACTCGATCTCCTCGCTCACGATGCGTCGAGTCCGCAGTTGCGCAAGATCGGAACCATCTCGACCTTCTGGAAGACCGCCGCTCCCATCCCGGTGCCCGGCCCACCCAGCGCGGCCTCCAGCCTGAATAACACGCATAGCAACAAGCTCGAGCTGGGCTTCGGCCTCGACCTGCTCAAGGGAGCACTCGCCGTCTTCGGTGCGAGCGCGCCATCGCTCGATCTCAGCCACACCAGCGCCAGGTCGCTGCAGTTTAACTACACCGGTGTCACCACCGTCTCGATCGACACCGGCCTCATCGGCGACTATCTCACCGAGGGCACCCTCAACGTGGGCAACCCCGAGACGAAGCACCGCTTCCTCGACGAAGGCTCGCAGGTCTACATCATCACCGAGGTCATCCGTTCCACCTCCATCACCGTCACGGCGACCGACGACCAAGGCAACGGCGTCTCCCTCAGCGCTCCGGAGATCAACGGCATCGTCGGCGGCAACGTCAGCGTCAAGCCATCCTCCGCCACCAACTCCGCCATCACCTTTGAGAGTGCGACCACGCCGCCCACCGCCGCCAACTTCGGCTTCAAGGCGATGCTCCTCACATGGCAGCCCACACCCGGCGGGGCCCTCGGATCCGGCACAGGAACCTGGGCCTTCGCCGACGCCGACGACATCACCTTCGCCGCACCTGTTCTTGGCAGGTCATCGGCTGCCGCTGCTGAATCAACCGGCCCCGTCGTCTTCGAGACCGGCCCCGAAAGCTGCCTGCTCGACCTCTAGCGCTTGACCGGGTCACTCATCAAGGGGATGAACCCGCCACCCTACATAGAACCGTCATCTCGACCGGAGCGAAGCGTAGTGGAGAGACCCCCGCATTGGTTGTTGCATATGTAAGCCGTTCTTCCCCTGCCACAATCGTTGCTATCTGAGGAGCAGAAATGTCCGATCCGCAAAACGACCCCAACGCCCTCCCGATCCCGCTAGGCGTCCGCATCGACACCGGCGCTCCCCACCCGCCGCTGACGCAAGCCGACGTAGACCGCATTCTCGCTGGGAGAGCGACGGTACCCCCAGCTACCGCCGCCCTTGCTCGCGTCCAATCCGTCACCGCGCTGGGCCCCGACGGCAGCGTGGCCGACCGCAACAACCTCTGCCAGACCGGATGGTCCGTCCTCTTCGCGTCCGACGCAGACCCCGCGATCAAGGCCCAGCTCCAGCCTCTGCTCGACCTCCGCCAGCGCCAGGTCGCGAAGCGCGCCATCCCCGGACGCAAGCCGCTCTTCCGCATCTTCGAAGGCACAGACCCCGCAACCGGCGGCGTCCTCCTCAACCCCGACGGCACCCCGCAGACCGCCCAGCAGTGGACCCAGCAGCACGGCGCATCGCTCACGGCTGCCGTGGTCCCCAGCATCGTCCCTTATTACGTTCTCATCGTCGGCTCGCCGGAGCGCATCCCCTTCAGCTTCCAGTTCGACCTTAGAGCCCAGTGGCTTGTAGGCCGTCTCTACTTCGACGACATCGCCGACTACGGACGCTACGCCGCCCACGTCATCGCTCAGGAGATCGACCCCGCTAACACCACCGCTCCGCCGCTGCCTGTGCAACCCGCGCAGACCGCCGTCTGGATCACCAGCAACCAGGGCGACGTCGCTACCACGATGCTCGCCAACGCCGTCTCCGGCGACTTCCAGGCCACCGACGGCATCGCCCAGGCGCCGCTCGGACAGGACTGGGGCTTCGCCGCCGACTTCTCCTTGCGCGCCGACGCCACCAAGGCCCGCCTCTTAGACATCCTCACCGGCACTCGAGGCGCAGCATCGATCCTCTTCACCGGCTCCCACGGAGCCGAAACATCCCCACCCGTCACCGACGCGGACATCGCCTACCAGCGCGGCACCCAGGGCGCGCTTATCACTCAGTCATGGATTCCCAACCAGCCCGCCGCCGCAGCCGATCTCTTCGAGGCCACGGACATTCCTGCCCAGAGCATCTTGCCGGGAATGATGGTCTTCCTCTTCGCCTGCTTCAGCGTGGGCTGCCCGGCCACCGATAGCTACTCCACCAACCCGGACGGGTCGCCCATCATGATCGCCAAAGCTCCGCTCATCTCGAAGCTGGCGCAGGCGCTTCTTGCCAACGGGGCCCTCGCTGTCATCGGCCACGTGGACCGCGCCTTCAAATACGGCTTCGTCGATACCAGCGGAACCTCGCAGGTGCAGATGCTCCGCACGCCGCTGGAACTCCTGATGCAGGGCAACCGCGCCGGCCTCGCAGCCGACGCCTTCAGCACCACCTGGGGCGCGATCGAAGGCTTGCTGCACAACGCCAACCCCGCGCCAGTCGCGAACGCTGCCCTCCGGATGCACATCGCCAGCGACGACGCCCGCAACTACACCGTGCTCGGCGACCCGGCAGTTAGGCTGCGGGTAGCCCCGGCGGACTGAGGCCACCCGCCGGTACACGACTGCCCTGGCATAGCCGCCTGGCGCTAGCCACCTCTCGAGTGATTTGTAATCCCACCAAAACCGGGTCCTTCGCTTTCACCGGCCCCGTCGGTGTCGATCTCCAAGTGAAGCAGATTCGAAGTGCCACCGGGAAAGTCCGGTATCGCGGCACTCGCGGTGGCTTCGAAATAGACGCTGTAGGCGCCCGGATCGGAGGTTGTGAAGGTGAACACCGTCGGTCCTTTCGAACCAAGTGAGACGGGGCCGTTTGGGGCCGGCGATAATGCTGCAGTGGCATCCGGCGAGAAGAACGCAAACACTGGTCCAGCGTTGGACAAAGAGAACGCCAGCGTGTCGCCGTTGCTTATTGCAACCGACGGTTGACTCGGCACCAGCGTTCCTGCATCGTTGGAGATAAAGACTTCGGTATGTGCCATAGTGTGCCTCACATTAGTTCAATTTAGTCTTGCTGTCCACAGCCAGCATCGATCTCGCTTTGTTGAGTTCGGTAAGAAAGGATGGGTCGCTGCGGAGCTTAGCGAATTCCGGACTTCGTAGAAATTCGTTTTTATGGATTCCTCGTGCCACCGCCTTAGAGATGAGCTGCACGGCCTTGCCCCTTTCTCCGGCCATTTCGTAACTGTAACCAGCAATGTAGCTGATGTCCGGGTCATCAGGTGCCAGGATCAACGCTTTCCGAGCCAGCGGAAGACTCATCCCGGTATTTCCGACAGAAGCATAGTAATCTGCCAAGTCTGCCAATAGGTCCGAATCGTCAGGTGACTTTCGTCGCTGAACTTCTGCAAGTTCAATCGCCTTCCGATAGGTCTCCATCGATTCTTCGCGTTTGTCGCCGCTCCAGCGATACACGCTACCAAGGCTTCCCCATGCTTGATAGTCCGAAGGGTTTAGTTCAATCGCCTTCTTGTCCATCTCTGCTGCGTCCGCGTAGTTGCCTTGCAACTGGAAGACGCTGCCCAGGGCCCGGTAGCTATATGCGTCCGGCTGCAGGCTCAATACCGTTTGAAAGTTCTTCCGCGCGTCTTCGAGTTTGTCCAATTGGATATCCACGAGGCCCAGATCATACAGCGCGAGTGTATTCTGCGGATCAAGTTGTACAGAACTCTGCCACTGCTCCGCCGCGGTCGCCAGATTTCCAGCCCCCATGTAGTAATGGCCCAGCCTCAGCGGCCACATTGAATTGTCCGGATCGAGCGCCACAGACTGCGATATCTCCTCGATGGCCTCCTTGCCCTTGCCCAGCGACTGGTAGACCTCACCAAGCGCGGCATGGGCCTCAGCGCTATGGGGGTCGTGCTCAAGCGCCGCATTCGCGTCGTTGATCGCCAGATCGCTATGGCCTGTGATCGCCTCGATCTGTGCACGCGTCACGAGCGCTGGAACGCAGGCCTTGTCCATCCCAAGCGCCTTCTCGGTTGCGGCCTTTGCTGCATCCAGCAGATCGCCTTTGCTCGGGTCGTTCTTGTATTGCTTGAAGTACGCTGTCCCCAGACCGGCCTGCGCGAGCGCGAAGGTATTGTCTTCCTTCAGTATGTGCTGGAAGATCGTCACGGACTCTGCGATGTTTGAGTCCTTATACGACTTCTTCAACAACTCGCTGGCATGCGTGTACTCGTCGTTAATTCCGGGGCCAGCCACGGCCAGCGCCGTCTTCGCCCCAGCGCCGTCCTTCTGCCGGTGCAGGCTTATATAGTCCGCCGCGGCCAGCACGAATGTGGTCGCCAGAATCGCCGCCGCTATGGTCATCCACCGCCGCGAACCCGTCGTGACTTCGGCGGCCCGCTGCACCTCCGCCTCCACCGGCACCGCCGTCCCGATGCACTCCGCCAGAGCCTCGGACAACTGCCCTGCGCTGCTGAACCGCTTCGCCGGATCGGTCTCGATCGCCCGGCTCACCGCTCGCAGAAACTGGTCCGGCAGGTCGCTGCGAAGGTCCATCAACGTCCGCTTCTGCGCCAGCGCAGCCATTGCCTCTGCCCGCGACAGACGGCCGAGCCTCGCTGGATACTCGCCCGTCACCAGATAAAACAGCAACACGCCCATGGAGTAGATGTCGCTGGCAACCGTCGCGGTCTTGCCCTGCCACAACTCCGGCGCCATGTAGTTCGGCGTCCCCGCGATGTCCTCCTGCAGGTGCGGCAGCGCGCTCAGGCCAAAGTCCATCAGCAGGATGTGGCCACCCTCCTCGCGCATCACGTTCTCGGCCTTGATGTCGCGGTGCAGCAGCCCCGAGCGATGTACCGTGCTCAACGCCCGCGTCACGTCGAGCCCAA
This sequence comes from Granulicella aggregans, assembly GCF_025685565.1. Classification (NCBI taxonomy): domain Bacteria; kingdom Pseudomonadati; phylum Acidobacteriota; class Terriglobia; order Terriglobales; family Acidobacteriaceae; genus Granulicella; species Granulicella aggregans. Next base: position 312,613 of record NZ_JAGSYE010000001.1, on the reverse strand, counting down.
TCAGCACCGCCTCGCGATATCCGAACGGTCCCTGTGACACCAGCAGTGCGGAGAGCGTCTTGCCCTTGACGAAGTCTGTCCAGAACCCCACCCGCCCATCATGGCGATCGATCCCATACACCGGGACGATGTTCGGATGCCGGACCGACGCCAGCGCCCGCGCCTCCCGCAGCATCGCCTTGTACTCTTCATCGCTTTGGCCCGAGCCCGTCGGCGAAGGCAGAAGCAGCTTCAGAGCGACCTCGCGCTCCAGGTCCGGGTCCCACGCCCGGTAGACCTCGCCAAACCCTCCCTGGCCCACCCGCGCCAGCAGCTTGAACCTTCCCCATGCATCGCGCACCGCTGGAACGTCACCCGGTGTGGAAGGCCGCGTGTTCATGTCGAGCGTGAGGTCTTCATCCATACGATTCAATCGGATTATATGACCCCATGCATGCCTCGCCTGGCAGCCGGTCGTTCGCCGTCTGACCCCGCGTAACCCTTGCGCAGTGATACCATCCGATTTAAACCCGCCCACAGCCTCAAGCCGACAGTCGGGTAACTCCAGGCGGCAATTCCACGTCATGACCCCCGCATCCAGATCGTCGCCTCAGATCGTCCTGCACACCGAGGGCACCCGGCGCACCGTTCCCGTGGATCATGTGCCGTTCACGCTGGGCCGCGGACACGACTGCCATCTCACCATCGGCCACCCCCACGTATCGCGCGAGCACGCCGCCATCGACCGCGACTCCGACGGCTACTTCCTTCGCGACACCGCCAGCCGCCACGGCACCTTCGTCAACGGTGTCCGAGTCTCGACCACGCGCCTTCGCGCCGGTGATCGCATCACCCTCTTTCCCGACGCCGGTGAGCGCGACATGCTTCTCTTCGAGCAGGCCGAGGAAGAGAGTAGTACCCGCACCCTGCTCGCCCAGATCACCAAGACCTCTGGCCCTGGGTCAGGTCTGGGAATCGATAAGACTCAGGTCGCTCTGGCTATGGGTGGCCAATCAGAGCTCGAGACCTTGGCGCTCTTCCTCAAGGCCGCGCAGAGCCTCAACAGCTACGGCGCGGTCAACGACGTCCTCCGCACCATGCTGGAATACACCCTGCGGCTCACCGGCGCCGAGCGTGGCTTCGTCTTCCTCGGCGACACTGCCGATACGTTGCGGCTCGAATGCTGGCAGGACAAGGATGGGAACGCGACGACAGCCTCTGTGCCGCTCGCCCCAATCCATGGCGAACAGGCAGACCGGCCCGCGATCTCCTACTCCATTGTCCGCGAGGCTGCGGACTCCCACCTGGACTTCATCCTCTCGAACATCAGCGCCGATGCAGCCCGCGGCCACGAGAGTCTGATCCTCAACGCCATTCGCTCCGTAGTCGCTATCCCCCTGCGTGGCCAGAACTCCGACCGGCTCCTGGGCGTGCTCTATCTTGACAGCCGGTCCATCACCCACGACTTCACCCGCACCGGCAAGCAGATCCTTCAGGCGCTTGCTCACCAGGCGGCGACGCTGCTCGAAAACCTGCGGATGATCGAGGCCGAACGCGAGTCCGCCCTGCTGCGCAAGGAACTCGAGATCGCCGCCGCCATCCAGCAGCAGATCATCCCGCAGACGCTTCCCGAATTTCCCGGTGTCCGCCTCGCCGCCCGCAGCGTCCCCTGCACCGGCGTCGGCGGTGACTTCTACGATGTCATCCCCGTCGAAGACGGCTTCGTCGCCCTCGTCGGCGATGTCTGCGGCAAGGGCGTTCCCGCGGCCTTGCTCGCCTCGATGGTGCAGGGAATGCTGCACGCCCAGATCTCGGCCCAGGCCACCCACGTCACGTCGCTCGCCCAGACCGTACAGGCGGTCAACAACTTCGTCTGCCTGCGCGCTCCGGTCGAAAAGTACGTGACCCTTGCCATCCTGCGCTACACCTTCCCCCTGCTTCCTGGCGATCCCGCGCAGATCGAACTCATCAACGGCGGCCATGTCTCTCCCGTAATCGTCCGGTCGAACGGCACCGTGGAGACGATCCACGATGGAGACATGCCCGTCGGCCTGTTGGAGATCGCCAGGTTCCACGCCATCCTGATCACTCTTGATCCTGGCGACCGCATCGTCCTTCTCAGCGACGGCATCAGCGAGGCCGAAGACCCGAACGGCACCCAGTTTGGCGCCGAAGAGATGAAACACTATCTCTCCAGCCCCGATCCTGTCCCATCTCTCTTCCATGCCATCAAGGGCTTTTGCAAAGGGGCACACGCCCAGGACGACCAAACCGTCCTCACCGTCGACCGCCTCATCTGAATTTGTCTAGGACATCTAGAAAGACGTCATCTCGACCGGAGCGAAGCGTAGTGGAGAGACCCCCGCATTTGTTCTTGTAGTTGGGCCGGCCGCACAAGAGGGCCCTAATTCCACTGCTCGCGATGCCGCTCCACCCACCAACACGGCTGATATCCCAACTGCGGAAACAGTGACCGCGCACACGTGACCTGGACCTGTCCGGCCAGGTCGTACTCCTGCTTCTGCCCCTTCAGCGGAGTATTAAGAAATTGATCCACCTGAATCACCCGGTAGGCCGTCCCATGCCTCAGGCGTATCTGGAGCACAGCGGCGTCGCCAAGATATCCCGCGAGCAATACGAGGACCAAAACCAGCGCCGCCGACCGAATCCATCGCATCATCTTCTTCCGTCTCCTCCGCCGCCCGCTGTCTATCAAAGCACACGCACTCTCATTCCTTCAATTAAGTCCTCGCGGAGCAGAGGGTGGATATGCGATTCTGAAAGCTGTTCTCGTCGCTGAGAACGATATCATGGACTCGGGCACCGCAAACGAGTGTCCAGGAGAGCTATGACCTGCCCGGAGATGAGAATCGGTATCGATCTTGGAGGAACCAAGATTGAAGCTCTCGCACTTGACCGCGAGGGCAAAGAGCTTCTGCGCTATCGCGTCGACACGCCGCGCAACGACTACCCCGGCACCATCACCGCCATCGCCGGCCTCGTCCGCCGCCTGGAGTCCGAAACCGGATCGACCGGCACCGTCGGCGCGGGCATCCCCGGCAGCGTCTCCCGCCGCACCGGCCTGGTCAAGAACGCCAACTCCACCTGGCTCAATGGTATGCCGCTCGCAGAAGATCTCTCCGCGGAACTCGCACGCGAGGTCCGCGTCGCCAACGACGCCAACTGCCTCGCAGTCTCCGAGGCGACGGACGGCGCCGCCGCTGGCCACCACGTCGTCTTCGGCGTCATCCTCGGCACCGGCTGCGGAGGCGGCGTAGCCATCGACGGCTCCGTCCACGCCGGCCCCAACGGCGTAGGTGGCGAATGGGGCCACAACCCGCTACCCTGGCCCACACCAGACGAGTCCCCCGGCCCCGCCTGCTACTGTGGCAAGCTCGGCTGCATGGAGATGTGGATCTCCGGTACCGGCGTCGCCCGCGACTTTCTTGACGTCACCGGCAAGTCGCTTACCACCCGTCAGATCGTCGGTCTGTCTGAGACCGGCGACGCCCAGGCGCTTGAAGCACTCGACCGTTTCGAAGACCGCCTTGCCCGAGGCCTCGCGACCGTCATCAACGTTCTCGATCCCGACATCCTCGTCTTCGGCGGTGGTCTCTCGCTACTTCGGCGCATCTATATCAATCTTCCCGCGCTTCTGCCGAAGTACGTCTTCGGCCGCGAGACCGACACCATCCTCGTTCCCGCGAAGTTCGGCGATTCCAGCGGAGTCCGCGGCGCTGCATGGCTTTGGCCATCTCTATGACACCTTGGTCATCAACCGAAAGGTGGAGAACAGTTTCCACCTAGTCAGTCCTTTGCCCAGGGAATAGCATTCTCATGCACGCGTAGAAGCAGCCTTCCAGCAACAGCAGAGCACGAAACTTGCGGAAGGCTCTTCGAGGTGCAGCCGGGTGGGTTTAGTTTTGATCAGCAGCCGCAAATCGTCTTCGATACTCCGTTCAAGCTTCATCGTCTATGCGTCCGCCGCGCTGCTCGGAGCGACGCTGCTCGCTGTCTGGGGAACAGGGGCACATCGCACCGTTAAAGCGGGCACGGAGGCTGATGAAGCCGCCGCTGCTCGCCACGCTTACAGCGAAAAGATCGCCACCAGCTATAACTTCCGCTACGGCAAAGACAAGCCCTTCCTGCCTTCGAACGCTACCACCGACACTGGCGAGTTCATCAGCCCGAAGAGCTTCTACACTGCCGATTACTGCGGCCACTGCCACCAGGAAGCGCATCAGCAGTGGCGTGAATCCGCGCACTCAAACGCCAACCGCGTCCCCTACTACCTTCGCAACGTCGGCCTGCTGAACACGGAGAAGGGAATTGAGTTCTCCCGCCACTGCGAGGGCTGTCACGACCCCATCGCTCTCGTCGCCGGCGCGCTCACCGAAGGTGCTCCCAAAAAGCGCCCCTACGATCAGGACGGCGTCACCTGCACCGTCTGCCACTCCATCAAGAGCGTCGACACCCGCGGCACCGGCAGCTACGTCATGGGCGTCCCCGCCGTGCTCGTCGATGAAGACGGCAATCCCATCACCCGCCCAGTCACCGACGCCGAGATTCTCACCCATCTCGACCGCCACAGTAAAGCTGTGATGAAGCCGTTCTACAAGACCTCCGAGTACTGCTCCGCCTGCCACAAGGCGGCGCTGCCCCGGGCTCTCAATGACTACAAATGGCAGCGCGCCATCTCTCTTTATGACGAGTGGCAGAACTCCTCCTTCGCCAAGCAATCGCCGCTACCCTTTTATGTGAAAGATTCCGTCTCCACCTGTCAGACCTGCCACATGCAGCGCGAAGTCCTGAAGCTGACCGACTACGGCGCGAAGAACGGCCAACTTGCCTCGCACCGCTGGCTCGGCGCAAACACCCTGATCCCCAAGATATACGGCTTCGACGAGCAGGCCACACGCATCGTGCAGTTCCTGCAAAACAACGTCTTCAACGTCGACATCTTCGCCCTCGAACACGGCGAGCAGCCTGATGGCGTCGCTGCCCAGACCGGCTCCGGCGAGCCGCAGTCGCTCATCGCTCCGCTTGGCCTCACCAGCTTCAAGATCGCCCCCAAAGAACTCGTCACCGCAAACGTCATCATCCAGAACAAGGGCATCGCTCACAGCCACGTTCCCGAGCAGCGCGATATGTACGAGTCCTGGGTCGCCTTCACCGTCAAGGACTCCACCGGCAAGATCATCGACGACAGCGGCTTCCTCAAGACCAACGGCGAACTCGACGAGCGCGCCCACAGCTTCACCAACCGCCTCATCAACGTCAAAGGCGGCCTCAACAACCTGCACCAGGTCTGGAACAACCGCGTCGTCGCCTACAACAACACCATCCAGTCCGGCCGTTCGCAGCTGATCCGCTACTCCTTCCACATGCCCGCCTCGGGCGACGTCACCGTGACCGCCACCGTGAAGTACCGTCGCTTCAACCAGCACTTCATCGACTTCGGCATGAACAAGCAGCACTACGTTCAGCCAGTCGTCGACATGGTCTCGCAGACGCGGACGATTCACATCGGCGACAATGCTCCCGCGCCACTTTCCGCTGCTGAGGCCAAGGTCGAAAACAAGGAGTGGATGCGCTGGAACAACTACGGCATCGCTCTGCTCGACGCGCAGCAGTATGCCGCCTCGGTCGCCGCCTTTCAGCATGTCCAGAAGCTCCGCCCCGACTACGCCGACTCCTTCACCAACCAGGCCATCGTCGACATTCTCTGGGAGAAGTACGACGACGCCCGCCCCAGCCTCGCTAAGGCTTTGTCGCTCTCCCCGGGCAACGCCCGCGCTCTTTACTATCGCGCTCTCGTCGAACGCAACGAGGGTGACCTCGACGCCGCAATCCTCGACCTGCAGGCCGTCATCAAGCTCTTCCCGCAGTCCCGCGACGCTCATCGCGAGCTTGGCTTCTCCTACTACCAGCAGCACAAGTACGAGCTTGCCCGCTCCGAGTACGAGTATGTCCAGAGCATCGACCCCGACGACCTCGCCGCGCACTACAACCTCGCCATCCTCTACCGCCGCCTCAAGCTGAAGGACAAGGCAGCCGAACAGGCGGCCATCTTCGCCGATCAGAAGGACGACCCCACCGCCAGCACCTACGCGCTCGAATATCTGCGCGGTCATAATGAGATCGCGAATGAGAGCGTCGTCTGGCATGTTCACGAACTCGACGCACCGACAAAGAAGGTTGACGCCGTCGCCCCAACTTCGGCGGACATGGCCGGTGGTGGTACACAATAGGGAAGAGACCATCCTCCTGGGCCCTATGAAGAGCGACCGACCGCAACTGCAGAAAACTATTTACCGATACTCCGCTCCGTCCTTCGTCGCGGTTGGAGCGATCGTCTTCGGCCTTCTACTCGCCACTGTTCCTCACCCTGTTCATGCCTCCTCCAAGCAGGCCCGGGCCGCGGGTGCGGCAGTCTTCAGCGACAAGGGCTGCCAGCATTGCCACGGCACTGACGCCACCGGAACCGACCGTGGCCCCGATCTCTCGACCATCGGTAAGAAGTGGCACAAGGACCGCATTGAGAAGCAGATCCGCGAGGGTGGCAACGGCATGCCGGCCTTTGCCGACGTCCTCCAGCCCGACGAGATCAAGTCGCTGGTGGACTATCTCAGCTCGAAGCGTAAGCCTGCGCGTAAGGGCACTGTCCCTGGATCAAAGACCCCGGATCCTTCCAAACCGGCTGTCCCTGCCAAGCCATCAGTGGACGACTCCGGCGAGTGAAAAAGCGGCCAATATCCGGCGAACTGCCGGGTAACTTTCAGAAGTAATAATTTCCCGTGTTACTCGTTGCGCATGCCTTCCTGGCTAGTGCTGGCACGCAAGTGCCCCCTTTTACTCCAAATTTCCCCGACTTTGTCGTCAACTGGCGGATTCGCGCAGCCAGACGACAGCCTCTGCCGCCATTTCTGCTGGTAACGCGCCGAAAAGCAAAAAAGTCACTTCGCGTGATTTCCCTTGGAAATCGTTCCCAAATTGATAGAAGCTTCCGTAACAACAGTTCTCAATTTGTCTGAAATGGGCTCGAGGTCACATCGTCGCCCGGGCTTTTCCAGCTGGTTGGCAGCTGGCGGATAAGTGGGGTCTTGTGTACTTCAGCCTCTAAGGCATCAATCAAATTCGACCAAGAATGGGCCAATGCTAACTACAACGACTCAGACCTTCGTAGCGGAGCCCTCAAAGACATCAACCGCACGGCCATCCTCTTCCAGCTTCACATGGAGCGACTCGATTCGCCCCGCGACGCCGCGGCACCCAGCAGATTCGCCGACCGATGCCGCCGCCGAGATGTCCTCGCCGGACGCTGCCCCGAGCTCCCCGCAAAGCTCGCCTTCTCTCGATGTCAGCAGCCGATTCGGCGTTCGTCTTCGCGAGCTGCGCCGCGAGCGCAATCTCACGCAGCTCCGCATGGCCCGCGACTTCGGCATCGACCGCAGCTTTATCTCGGACGTCGAGCGCGGTCGCAAGTCCATCTCGCTGCCCATGCTTGAAGTCATCGCGTTGGGGATGAAGATCTCCCTCTCCGAACTGCTCAGGAACCTGTAATTCAACTTTCCCCCGCCGCCGGGCGCCGATCGCGGCGTCTCGAAGCTCACGCGCAGATGCCAGGTCAATCCCTCTATGGTTTGCGCGGCCTCAAGCGTCTTCGGGACAGTTCTGGGGAAGTTCCGGATATGCTTAGGCGAGGTAGCATCTTCCCTGGGCTATAAGTGTTGATGACCGATTCAAGAACGACCGCCGCGTCTGCCGTTGTCGATCCGCATCAAGCGCTATCGACCCATCGGCAGCGGATACTGCGTGGCCTCGCCTCACCCCTCGCTTACGCGGCCATCGCCGCGCTGGTTGCCGTCCTCTTTGCGGGAATCCTCAAGCTCAATCACGGGACCTTCACCTACACGCTGGACGATCCCTACATCCATCTCGCCCTAAGCGACCAGATTCGGCATGGCAACTATGGACTCTACCCCGGCACCCACGCCGCTCCCTCTTCTTCGATCCTGTTCCCGTTTCTGCTCGCCATCGCGTCGGGAACTCCGCTGCACCCATACTTCCCGCTGATCATCAACATTGTCTGTCTCTTCGCAACCGTTGAGATCGTTCGCCGCTTCCTTCTCCACCTTCGCCTGGGCAACGATAATCTGGCGAGCTTCGCGCAGGCGGCAGCTCTCGCGCTCATCGCGATCTCGTTCAATCTTGTAGGAGTCGTCTTCACCGGCCTCGAGCACAGTCTCCACATCGCTCTGGTGGCTGCGACAGTCTACGGTGCCGTCCTTCTCATCGATCGCAACCAGATGCCGCGCTGGCTGCCACTTGTCCTGGTTCTCTCCCCTCTAGTCCGCTACGAGGGATTGGCCCTCAGCTTTGGGACGATCGTCTTGCTTGCACTGCGCGGTCGTCTACGGACGGCCTTGGCCACCTTCGTCGCCATGACCGCTCTGGTCGCGGGCTTCAGCCTCTTCCTCAAGCATCTGGGCCTCTCCGCGCTTCCCAGCTCCATCCTGGTCAAGTCCGTCGTCGCAGGCGGCATGGGAGGTGGTCCGAAGCAGTTCCTGCACGGTCTCATCATGACTATCGACACCATGATTGGACACCCCATCGGACTTCCGTTACTGCTCATTGGCCTCTTCGCGGCGGCCCGATTCTCTCAGGACCTCTTCCACCGTGGCCGCCCCTGGACTCCAAACGGCCTGATCTCGCTTCCTCTATTGTGTCTGATCGGAGGCCAGGCAGTGGCCGGCCGATTCGGCTGGCTCGAGCGCTACGAGGACTACCTTTTGCTCGGCGTATGCCTGATGAGCCTCTTCCTCGCGCGAGGTCTCGTCCGCTTCGCCATGTCCCCGGAAAGGCGCTACGACGTCGTCCACCGCAGCCGCGTCGTTCTCGTCATCGGAGCCTTCGCCGCTCTTCTGCTGGTCGGCGCGCGCTATGTCAACAGTACCGCTCAGGTTCCCAGGGCAGCGAATAACGTTTATGAACAGCAGCTGCAGATGCACCGCTTCATCGATGGCTACTATCGCGCGCCTGTCGCGGTGAACGACCTCGGATTGGCCTCGTATCACAACCCGTATCCTGTGCTCGATCTGGGCGGCCTCGGCTCGGAGCAGGCGCGGCTTATGATCGCACATCATGCTTCTCCGGCTGAATATCAGGCCTTCGTCGCGGCAAATGGAGTCCATCTGGCGATCATCTATCAGGAGTGGTTCCCGGATCAGATTCCTGAGGGCTGGACCCACGTCGCCACGTTAGCGTTCACCGGGCCCTTGGTCTCGGCCGGAGAGACCGAAGTCCAGTTCTACGCGACCGACTCCGGCACCGCCGCGCGCGTCCACCAGGAGCTCGTCGTCTTCCAGTCGACTCTGCCTCAGGGTGCCGAACTAACTCTCGACTGACCGTCAAAAGAAACGTCATCTGGACCGGAGCCAAGCGGTCTCATTGCTTGGCGAAGTGGAGAGAGAACCCCGCATTTCGCTCTTCCACCAACGCAGCGATCAGCTCTACGCCATCTTCTCCGGCTGCAACTGCAGAATATCCATCAGCGCCTGATAAAGCTTGTTCCGCATCTCAAACCGGTTCGCCGCGCGCGTCACGTAGCGCACGATAATGTCGATGCCCGCCGCTCCGGGCCGCAGGTCCACTGAGGGCGTCGCTGAAAACTGGCTCAACCCCTGCTGCCGCGTCGCCAGCTTCCACTCCTGCTCGGCTAGCTCCGCATCCTTGCGCGTATCTGCGATGACGCGGTCTCGAATCGCCTCGATCGTCTTGTAGGCCGCCTCGCCGGAAGCAATGGTGACCGAGATCTCGTCCCACATCCATTGCCCCACGGTCGAGAAGTTGAAGTACTGCCCGGTAATCGCAAAGTTGTTGATGAAGGTGACCCGCCGCCCAGTCGGATGGCCCTTGTCGGTCCAGTTGCCGGTCTCCATCAGCATGGTGCGGAAGAGTGTGATCTCCACCACCTCGCCGCCAACCGAGTTGATCTCCACCCAATCGCCCACACGGATGCCGTTCTTGCCCATCAGGACGAACCAGCCGAAGAAGGCGAGGATGAAGTCCTGAAAGACCACTGTAACCCCGGCAGTCGCGAGGCCAAGAATCGTCGGCATCTGGCTTGGAGTTCCAAAGATCACCAGCAGCACCAGCCCCAGCGAGACGACCTGCACCGCAAGCAGGGCGATCGTCTTCATCGTGTGCATCCGGCGCGGCTCCATCGTGGAGCGATCGACCAGAATATCGATTCCAAATACCGCCAGCACCGCGCACAGGACGATGAATGCGATCAACGCGAACGACCGCAGCATCAGGTGAAAGACGATCTTGTGCTGCTGGTCCACCTGGGCCGCCCATTGGCCGTAGACCTTCGAAAGCTGCTGCTGCGTCGCCAGTCGGTCTTCAAGAATCGAGTGCTCCTCGGAGAGCGTCCTCAGCCGCTGCAGTCTTCCAACTCGTGTCGACGACTTTGCGTCCGGCTCCGTCGCCGTCTGAGTTCCAGCCGCCATCAAACCCGCGCTCGCCGCCGATGCTGCGGCGCTAGACTGCGCCTCGATCTTTGCATGCTGCCCCCGTAGCGCCTCGGCATCCTTGTCTGCCTCCTGCTGTGCCTCAAGGATGAGCGCACGCCTGCTGCGCTGATCGAACCACGCTCCAATCCGCGCGGCCAACGTGCCTCTGCTCTTCGCCGAGACGATCGCCGTCTTCCCTCCGCCATCCACGGCGCTCTTCTTCATCGCATTCTCGCGCGCCAAAAGCTCCTGCTGGATCGTTCCGCGCTTGTCGCCGGTTGCCTTGGCAAGGTTCTCATTCGCATCGTCCAGCTCATCGCTGTCGAGCTGAAGCTGCGTCTGAGCTGCATCCAGGTCATCATTGCCGCTGTCGGAGGCCGCGGCGGTTGCGGTATCAGTCTTTGCCTTCGGATCGCCGCCCAGCGCCACCACCCGCGCCTTGTCCGCCTTTACCTCATCTTCAAGCTGGCTGACCTTCACGGAGAGCGCCTGTGCCTCCGGCGTCATCGTCTTCGACTGCGTGCTGGCCTCGCGAAGCGCCTGCGCAAACGCCTGGTCGACCTCGTGGTCTGCCAGTCGCTCCGCCTCCTGCGCGAAGCTCTGCTCCTCCGCCGAGACCGCTAGCGGGGCAAGCGCCTGTATCGTCTGCCAGGGCCGCTGGTCGACAAGTCCGGTGCTTTTATCTCCGAGGAAGGACAGGTTCGCCATCGCTCCCCGCGTCAGATACAGCCCCACCAGGCACAGCACCAGCGCCACTGCGGGCAGTGCCAGCAGCATCCGCTGCCCATCTTTCAGCCACCACTTCATTCGTAACCCAGCCTTCTTCCAGACGTCTTAAGGCTAGCAGGTCGCCTTCCATCGCCGATCGACTGCTTCAGAGCTCCCGCTCCGGGATGGAGGGCCAAAATCTGCATCTAACTGCTTGGTCACGCAGTAATAACCTTGACCCGTCATCATGGAATTGAGGCAAGTCCGCATGAAGTTGCACCAGAAGATGGGCCGCGTCTCCAGCACAATCTCTTTCACCCTCCTCGCCGTGCTGGCCGCCGCTCCAGTCGGCCAGCTTCACGCGCAATCGACCCCTCTCATCGCCACCACGCCGATCCAAGACCATTCTGCCGGCCTCGATCAGGGCTACTTTGACATGTACAACGTTAACTTCCCCGCAGCCCACAAGGTCTTCCAGCATTGGCTTGCCCAGCATCCCGAGGACGGTCTCGCCGCTGCATCCGACGCCGCCGCCTACCTCTTCGGCGAGTTCGACCGCTTGCACATCATCGACGTTCAGCTCTTTGCCGATCAAAGCCGCTTCGACAACCGCAGCCGCCTCACCCCGGACCCCGCCGTCCGCAAGGCCTTCGACGACCGCACCAATCAAGCCGAGAAGCTCGCCGACGCCGCGCTCCAGCGCAACCCGAAAGATGCCCGCGCCTTCTACGCCAAGACCCTCGTCTACGGCATGCGTTCGGACTACGCCCTGATGATCGACAAGAAAGATCTCGCCGCGCTTTCACTCACCAAGCAGGCCAGCGCCTATTCAAAGCAGGCCCTCGCCATCGATCCCCACATGTACGACGCCTATCTTGCCAGTGGAGTAGAGAATTACATGCTCAGCCTGAAACCCGCTGCCGTGCGCTGGATTCTCGGCATCACTGGTGCCTCAACCGACAAGGAGCAGGGAATTAAGCTCCTCACCCTGACAGCGAACCAGGGCCACTATCTCGCACCCTTCGCCCGCATGATGCTCGCCGTAGCCGCGATCCGTGACGGTAATCCCCAGCAGGCACGTTCTATCCTTATAGCGCTCATGAAGCAATACCCCGGCAACACTCTCTACGAACGCCAACTCGCCCGCATCCACTAATTGCCACGCCTGTAACCTCTTCCGTCTAAATTAACAGTTCAAAGGACCTGAATGCAGATCGCTTCCGTAGGAACAGCCTTCCCGCCGCACAAGTACTCCCAGTCCGAGATCGCTGAAGCTCTCACCGTCCGTTGGGAAGGCAAGATGGAAGAGCCGCGCCTCATCAAGCGCTTCTTCGCCAACTGCGGCGTCGATACCCGTTACCTCGTCTATCCGCTCGACGTCTACCCGACTCTCAAGGGCTTCGGCCAGACCAACACCGCGTGGATCGACGCCGCCGTCACCCTCGCCCAGGCCGCGATCGCCAACGCGCTCGATCCCCTCGGCCTCACCGCCGCGGACATCTCGGCGATCTTCTTTGCTTCGGTCACCGGCATCGCCAGTCCCACCATCGACGCCCGCCTGATCAACCTGCTGCCTTTCCCGACGCACGTGAAGCGCACCCCCATCTTCGGCCTCGGCTGCGTCGCCGGAGCAGCGGGAATTGCCCGGGCATCCGACTACGTGAAAGCCTTCCCCGACCAGATCGCACTCCTCCTTTCCGTCGAACTCTGCTCCCTCACCTGGCAGGATGACGACCAGTCCATCGCGAACCTAATCTCCTGCGGCCTCTTCGGCGACGGAGCCGCCGCAGTCGTCATCGCCGGCGATAACGCCGTTATCCCTAACCTGCCGCAGCCCGGACCCCGCGTCATCGCCACGCAGAGCACTTTCTACCGCGACACCGAGACCGTCATGGGCTGGGACATCGGCGACATGGGCTTCCGCATCGTCCTCTCGCCCGAAGTCCCCAAGGTCGTCGAGAAGAACCTCCTCGACGACGCCACCCGTTTCCTCGAAGCCAACAACGTCACCATCGACGGCATCGGAAGCTGGATCTTCCACAGCGGCGGTCCCAAGGTCCTCGAAGCGATGCAGTCCACGCTCAATCTCCCCGAGGACGCTCTGGCACTCTCCTGGAAGAGCCTTCGTGAGGTCGGCAATCTTTCCGCAGCTTCCGTCCTCTGCGTGCTCGAAGAAAATCTCGCGAAGCACCGCGGCGCTCCCGGAACCTACAGCATTCTCGCCGCCATGGGTCCCGGTTTCTGTTCGGAACTCGTTCTTCTCCAGTGGTAGCCACTCTATCCCCTTACACCCGTCATCTTGACCGGAGCGAAGCGCAGTGGAGAGCCCCCCGCATTGGCTCTTACGCTCGGCAACCACTCCACGCAGGCTGCCCCATCCATCGTGCTGCTGTCTTTGGCGATGGGTGGGACATTTGTGTGAACCGCGCTCTTTACCCCTACAAATCGACGGTCTGACGCACCAAAGCCCCAAACTCCGCGTGATACGTTTTGAAGCAGCGGGAGTCTCAAGCAACAGTGCCCTACGCCCATCCAATTGCCATCGCCCCTGAAGCAGACGTCTTCATCGCGGGCGGCGGTCCGGCAGGTCTGGCCTGTGCCATCGCTCTCGCCCGCAAAGGGCACAGAGTCCTTGTGGCCGACGGCATGAAGCCGCCCATCGACAAGGCCTGTGGCGAGGGACTTATGCCCGACACCCTCGCCGCACTCCGCAACCTGGGCATCGACCTCCCCGCGTTGGTTGAGGCAGAGTCCGCTCGTATCCTTGGCATCCGCTTCATCGATACCGCGGACGGCACCACCGTCCAGGCACGTTTCCCGGGCCACGCTGGAGAAGGTCGCGGCGTCAAGCGCAAGACGCTGCATCAGCTTCTGCTCGACCGCGCCATCGAACTCGGCGTCGTCTTCTCCTGGGAGACGGTCGTTCGTGGCCTCACAGGGCAAGGAAGCGATCACACTACCGTCGAGACCAACCGCGGCAGCTTCCACGCAAGCTACGTCGTCGGCGCGGACGGCCACCAGTCCCGCATCCGCTCCGCCGCCGGCCTCGATCGCGCCAGAATCACCGCGCAAAGAGTCGGTCTCCGCCAGCACTTCGCCATTGCCCCCTGGACAGAGTTCGTCGAGGTCTACTGGAGCGACCGAGGTCAGGCATACGTCACGCCCGTCTCCGCAACCGAGATCTGCGTCGCCTTCGTAGCCCACACCAAGTTTGCCGCCGGAGTGCCCGAAGCCCTCGCCCACTTCCCGCAGCTAGCGGCCCGCCTAGAAGGAGCCCAGCCCAGCGATGCCCCACGCGGAGCTATTACCTACAGCCGCAAGCTGCATCGCGTCACCAAAGGCAATGTCGCTCTGCTCGGCGACGCCTCTGGCTCGGTCGACGCCGTCACCGGCGAAGGTCTCTCGCTCGCATTTCGCCAGGCGCTTTCGCTCGCTGACGCCATCCAAGCCGGCGATCTGGCCGCGTACCAGCGTTCGCACCTGCATATGCGTCGGAGGCCCCATCTCATGGCCAGCACCATGCTCCTGCTCGACAGCTCTCCGCTCCTTCGCACTTGCTCCATCGATCTTCTGGCCCGCATTCCCTGGCTCTTCGCCAAACTGCTGGAGATCCATATCGGTAACGCCGGGTTTTCGCCGCGCGACCGGCGACCCGTCCTGAAACCAGCCCACCCCAGCTCCGTTTCCACCCCGGTTCCGCGGAATGCTGTACCCTAAAGAACGTCTGTCTGGCGCGCGAACGTCGCAATCCTGACAGACGCAAACCGGGAAGGGTATCAGGGCGTATGGATGAAGGGTCGGTAGAGCAGCGCTGCATCGCCATCATTGCGAAGTCCAAGCTCATCCCCGAAGACACCGTCACCCGGGACAAGACCTTCGACGAGCTTGCCATCGACTCCCTCGATAAGATCAACATCTCTTTCGAGATCGAAGACGCCTTCAACATCCAGATCCCCGACGAATCCATATCCAGCCTGAAAACGGTCGGAGACGTTATCGACGGCGTCATCCGTCTGCAGCACGAAGCTGCCGACCAGCCGGCAGCCACGGCCATCTAAACCTTCGCAGGAGCACCACCACTTGAAGCGTGTCGTCATCACCGGTATGGGTTGCGTAACGCCAATCGGCAACACAATCCCCGAGTTCGAATCCTCTCTCTTCGCCGGTCGCACCGGTATCGCCGAGTTCGGCCTGCTGCCCGAGGCAGTGGAAGGCCAGAACGGCATCCGCTTCAATCGCATGGCCTCGGTCATCGGCTTCGATCCCGATCAGCACCTCACCTCCGGCGTCATCACCGCGACCAATCTCACAGCTCAGTTCGCCATCGTCGCCGCTCGTCAGGCCGCCGCGCAGAGCGAGTTAATGAAGCACTACGCTCCGGAAGACATCGCCGTGATCCTCGGCTGCTCGTGCGGTGGCCGCTCGTCGGAAGAGATCGAGACCGCCAAGCTCTACTACCGCAACGCCCGCGTGCACCCGCTTACCGTCACCCGAACCATGGCCTCCGCCGGCGGCAGCCACATCTCCATCGACCTCGGCATCACCGGCCCTGTGCTCAACATCTCTACCGCTTGTGCTTCTTCGACTCACGCGCTCGGACAGGCCTTCCACATGGTCCGCTCGGGCATGTCCGAAGCCGCAATCGCCGGCGGCCACGAGGCCCCGCTCACCTTCGGATTCCTCCGCGCCTGGGACAGCATGCGCGTCGTCTCCCCCACCGCATGCCGGCCATTCTCAGCCGACCGCGACGGCATGACCCTGGGCGAAGGCGCAGCCATGCTCGTCCTCGAGAGCCTGGATTCAGCGCTTGCGCGTAAAGCGACGATCTTCGCCGAGATCGTCGGCTTCGGCATGTCCGCCGACGCCCACCACATCACCCAGCCGCAGTCCGACGGCGCAGCCTTGGCGATGCGGAAAGCCCTCAAAGATGCCGGGGCTTCACCGGATGACGTCGGCTACATCAACGCCCACGGCACCGGCACCCAGGCCAACGACACCGTCGAGGCCGCCGCCATCCACAAGGTCTTCGGCGACCGCGCCGCGCAGATTCCCATCAGTTCCACCAAGAGCCTCCACGGCCACTCGATCGGCGCGACTGGCGCTCTTGAAGCCATCGCCACCATCCTTGCGCTTCACACCGGCCAGTTACCCTTCAACGCTGGCGTCACGACGATCGATCCCGCGATCCATCTCGATGTGATTCTCAACCAACCCCGCCCCGCCGATCCCGACCGCAGTATCGCCCTGTCGAACTCGCTCGCCTTCGGCGGCCTCAACGGCGTCGTCGCCCTCAAACGCTACGATGCTCCCGCCCGCTCTGCATGAAACGCGGCTTCTTTATGTTCCGAGCAGTACGATAGGCCGTCATGATCTCCGTACTTATTCTTACCCGCAACGAACAGCAGGACCTTCCTGCCTGCCTCGCCTCCGTTGCCTGGTCCGATGACGTGCACGTCTTCGACTCCTTCAGCGTCGATGCGACCGTCGAGATCGCCCGCGCCGCCGGTGCCCACGTGCATCAACGAATCTTCGACGACTACGCCCAGCATCGCACCGCTGCTCTGCGCGAGGTGCCCTTCAAACATCCCTGGCTCTTCCTGCTCGACGCCGATGAGCGCGCCGCGCCGCCGTTGGCTGCGGAGATGTTGAAGGCCGTCGCATCCGCCTCTGCAGGAGTAGCCGGCTTTCGCCTCCGCCGTCGCGACTTCCTCTTCGGCACCTGGCTCAAACACGCGCAGATCTCGCCCTTCTATATTCGCCTCGTCCGCCACGAGTGCGCCCACTACACCCGCGCGATCAACGAAGTTCTTGAGGTCAAAGGCGAGATCGGCGATCTCTCTTCTCCGCTCGATCACTTCCCCTTCTCGAAGGGAATTGCCCAGTGGATGGACAAGCACAACACCTACTCCACGATGGAAGCCCAGCTCATCTATCGCCAGCAGGGTCTGCGCAATCCGTCGCTCAGGAAGGCCCTCTTCGATAGGAACTTCCACCAGCGGCGGATGCACCAGAAGGCCATCTTCTATCGGCTGCCTTTCCGCCCAGTCCTCAAGTTTCTTTATATGACACTGGTCCGCCGGGCCATCCTCGATGGCCGCGCCGGTCTCACCTACGCTGCGCTTCAGTCCATCTACGAGTACCTCATCGTCCTCAAGACGGATGAGCTTCGCCGCTCCGGAACGCCTTCGAAGTAGCGTGGCTGGCACCTGAGGCCAAAGCCTGCGTGGCAATCTCGAAGCGTGATGTTTGTGGCAAGACTTCCAAATCTAGCTTGCAATTCCGGCCCAACCGAATTACCTTAGCTTCATCTCTCATTCACATAACGTAACTTTCAAGTACCCCAACTTTCGAGTAAGCACCGGGTTCTGATTTCGTTCCGTTTCATGTAGCACCCAGCCATGAAGCTGGTGCATCCCTACATTCCATTCTCAAAAAATTACCCGTGATGCACGGCGGTGAAAACTGTGTCTTGATCCAGCCACGAACGCTGGGATTTTTTCCATTCCATTTCAAAAAACCCGTTATATACGGCGGGGAAAACTGCATTCATTTTTCAGGAGGTACTCGTGAAGCCCACGATGTATAGAAAGTTCCAGACCGCAGCTTTAGGTCTCTTGCTCGCGCTATTCGCATGGACGGTCACGGCGACCGCGCAGACGTATCGCGGCGGTGTCAACGGTACCGTCACCGATAACTCCGGCGCCGTCATTCCGAACGCGACCGTCACCATCACCAACGTGGATACCGGAGCCGTAAAGACCGCGCCCAGCTCCTCTGCGGGCGAGTTTTTGTTTCAGGACCTGCCCCTCGGCACCTACTCGGTCGTCGTCTCGTCTCCCGGTTTCAGCACGGTGAAGACGGACAAGATCATGGTCTCGGCCGGTGTCATCTTCACCCTTCCGGTTAAGCTCTCGGTCTCCTCCTCGGCGCAGACCATTGAGGTTGAGGCCAGCGCCATCGCGCTCGACACTACTTCCACTGTGCAGAACACCGTCATCGATTCAAAGACCGTGGAGGACATCCCGCTCAATGGCCGCGACTTCACGCAGATGATCGCCCTCACGCCCGGCTTCGGCGGCTACTCCGGCGGCGGCTTCGGATCGCTCAACGGTACCCGCGCCAACCAGGTCAACTGGCAGATCGACGGCGTCGACAACAACGACCTCTGGCATAACGTTCCCGCCGTCAACCAGGGCGGCGTCTCCGGCATCGCCGGAATCATTCTTCCCATCGACGCGGTCGATCAGTTCTCCGCGCAGACCCAGGCTGGCCCCGAAGGCGGACGTAACCCCGGCGGAACCGTAAACCTGACCCTCAAGTCCGGCACCAACACCCTCCACGGAACCGCCTACTACTTCAACCGCAACGAACTCTTCGGCGCAAAGAGTCCCTTCGTAGATACCAAGCAGAAAGTCCGCAACTACAATACTGGATTCTCGCTCGGTGGCCCTTTCCTCAAGGACAAACTCTTCGGCTTCGTCACTTATGAGCAGCAGCGCTTCGTCATTGGCCAGTCCGGAACCGCGACGGAACCTTCAGTCGGCTGGCAGAGCAAGGCAATCGCTGCTTTGACCGCTAAAGGAATAGCTGTCAATCCCCTCATGCAGAACGTGCTCAATGACCTATGGGGAACGAGCGTTCTCGCCGTAGACACCACCGGTACCCAGAGCAACTTCCACTCGAACGATCCAGAGTTCGGCTACAGTTACAACGGCCTGGGCAAGGTCGACTACAAGCTAAGCGACAAGGATCAACTCAGCGCTCACTGGTTCGTAGGTCAAGGCAACCAGGTCGCACCCGCCGGCTCGCAGCTTCTTGCCTACTATGAAGTAGCTCCCATCCACGTTCAGAACCTCGCTATCGTGTATAGCCGTCAGATTTCTCCCACGATCTCGAACGAAATGCTCGCCGGCGTCAACTACTTCAACCAAGTATTTGACGACTACAAGACTAACCAGAATGTGCAGAGCCTCGGCTTTATCACCGGCGCAACCTTCCCGAACGCACCAAACATCACCATCAAGAACTTCGACCCGGTCGGACAAACTCCTCCGGAGGGTCGTAACGACATCACCGGCCACCTTACCGACCAGGTCTCCTGGGTCAAGGGCAAGCACCAGTTCCGCTTCGGCGGCGAGTATCGTCAGGCCCAGCTCGACGAGTTCTATCACCGCCACGCCACCGGCTCTTTCACGTTTGATGGCAGCCAGACGAAGGTTGACGTAAGCAGCTACGACACTGCGGACGGCATACTCGTTTCGTCCCTCGCTGACTTCCTCGCAGGCAAGACCTCTGCTGCAAGCATAACCATTGGCGATCCCGACCGTCAGGTCTTCGTCAACACCTGGTTCCTCAACGCCGGCGACAACTGGCAGGTCACGCAGAAGCTGAACGTAAACTACGGCATCCGTTACGACTACGAAGGCCCGCTTCACAACCAGTACCAGAACCTCTCGGTCTTCCGTCCAGCGCTTACCGCCACCAATGGCCTTGCCTTCCAGGGCAACCAGATCAGCTCGCTCTATCCGCAGTACTACAAGAACATCAGCCCCCGCGTCGGCTTCAGCTATTCGCTGGACGAAAACACCGTGCTCCGCGCTGGATACGGCTGGTACGCCGATACCCCAAACCTGAACCCCTTCCTTGACAACCGTCCCGGCAACCAGGCCCCGAACGGAGTAGAAGGAAACCCAGGCGGCGGCAGCCCTGTCTTCTCCGTCGCTGCGGCTAACGGTGGTAATAACACCACGATTACTGCGGGCGTTCCCATCTTTCCGTCCTCTGCCGGATTTCCTTGCCAGGCAACTTCAACCTGCGGTGTCTTCACGGTTGCTCCAAACTTCCGTCCCTCCTACAACGAGAACTACAGCCTGAATATCGAGCGCACGTTGTCGAAGAATGTCATCGCGCAGCTTGGCTACGTCGGATCATCTGCACGTCATCTGCTCAGCCTACTGGACATTAACCAGGCCGCCCCTGGCGTTTACACTGACACCGTTGACCCCGTAACAGGAGCCGTTCTGGTCGGTGCCGACTTCAAACGTCAGCAGACCCGTCCGTACTACAGCCAGTACAACTACTACGGCAACATCAACCAGATCTCCAGCATCGGCACCGCGAACTACAACTCGCTCCAGGCCCAGCTTCGCATGAGCAACTGGCACCACCTCACCGCGCAGGCCGTCTACACCTGGGCACATAACCTCGACGAGGTCTCGCAGTATCGTGGTACGCTCCCGCAGGACAGCACCAACTTCAAGGGAGACTACGGCAACTCGGACTACGACACTCGCCACAACCTAACAACCTTCTTGAGCTACGAGCTTCCTGGCTCCTCGAGGATGAGGCTTCTCACCCAGGGATGGCAGTTCAACGCGCTGATGAACTTCCATGGCGGTCAGCCGTTCCAGATCTTCGCCGGATCCGACATCAGTGGAACCAACGAGGGGCTTGACCGGGTGGACTATGTACCGGGTGTCAAGGTCGGAGGTCAGGGACAGAAGCCACAAGCCGTCTGGATCGATACATCTCTATTCCCAGATGCGACGCCTGGAACATTTGGCACGCTTCGGCGCAACCAGTACTATGGCCCTGGATTCTCAGACGTTGATGCCTCTGCGTTCAAGAACTTCAAGATCTACGAACGCCTGACCATTCAGCTCCGTGCTGAGATGTTCAATCTCTTCAACCGCAACAACTTTGCCCCGCCTAGCGGAAGTGGACAGCTCACCGACACCATCGGCGACTACAACGGAGCCCCCGGCATCGGTTCGGGTGAACCCTTCAATACCCAGTTCGGTGGAAAGATCATCTTCTAGCTGAACTCCAAACCTGCGCCAATTCAAAAGCCCCACTCCTGCACAGGAGTGGGGCTTTTCTCTTTTAGACCACCATTCTGATCTATGGGGGCGTCATTCTGTCCCTAAACGAAGTGAAGGGGAAGAATCCCCGAATTTGTCTTTCTCTTCGCCCGGTACAACTCGCCTAAGCCGGCCACTTCCACTCACGAAACTCTTTCTTGTCGATCCCATTCTCATGCGCGTAGTTCACGGCTTCAATGATCTCGCCCTTCAGCCACTCCTTCGTATGCGCCGCCGAACCCTGCAGCTTCTTCACCCGGTCGATCACATCGATCGCCAGATGAAAACGGTCCACGCTGTTCACGATCGCCAGCTCAAGCGGAGTATTGATATTGCCCCGCTCCTTATAGCCATGAACATGCAGGTTCGCATGGTTCGTCCTGCGATAGGTCAGCTTATGGATCAGCCAGGGATAGGCATGGAAGTTGAAGATCACCGGCTTGTCGCAGGTAAACAGGGAATCGAAGTCGGCGTCCGACAGGCCATGCGGATGCTTGGTGCTGGGCATCAGCTTGAACAGGTCGACGACATTGACGAACCGGATCTTCAGCTCCGGACAGTGCTCGCGCAGGATCGCCGTCGCGGCTAGAGCCTCAGCCGTCGCTACGTCGCCAGCGCATGCGATGACTACATCCGGCTCAAAACCGTCATCGTTGCTTGCCCAGTCCCAGATGCCGATGCCCTTGGTGCAGTGCGCCACCGCCTCGTCCATCGTCAGGTAGGAGAGATGCGGCTGCTTGTCCGACACGATCACGTTGATGTAGTCCGTGCTCGCCAGGCAGTGCGCCCCGACGCTCAATCCGCAGTTTGCATCCGGCGGAAGATAGATCCGCGTCACCTCCGGGCTCTTGTTCGTCACCACGTCGAGAAAGCCCGGATCTTCATGCGTGAAGCCATTGTGGTCTTGCCGCCACACCACAGAGCTGATGAGGATGTTGATCGAAGAGATCGGCGCGCGCCAGCGCAGCTCCGACTTGCTCTTCTCCAGCCACTTAGCATGCTGGTTGAACATCGAGTCGATGATATGCACGAAGGCCTCATACGTCGAGAAGAGCCCGTGCCGGCCCGTCAGCACATAGCCCTCGAACCAGCCCTCAAGCGTCGTCTCACTCAGCATCTCCATCACTCGGCCGTCTCTGGCCAGGAAGCCGCCGTCGGCGTCCTGAGCGATCAGCTCCTCCATCCAGGTCTTCGGGCTCGCCGCATAGATCCCGTCCAGCTTGTTCGAAGCCGTCTCATCCGGCCCGAAGACGCGGAAGTTCGTCATGTTGTTCCGCATCACATCGGCCAGAAACTTAGCCAGCGTGGCCGTCGGCGACACCTCAACCTGCCCCGGTTTCTCCACCTTCACCGCATAGTCACGGAAGTCCGGCAGAACCAGCGGCTTCCTTAGCAACCCGCCGTTCGCATGCGGATTGCCGGTCAATCTCCGCTGCCCCTTCGGGGCCATCTCGCGCAACTCTTCGATCAGCGCGCCCTTCTCGTCGAAGAGCTCCTCCGGCTTATAGCTCCGCATCCAAGCTTCAAGCTTCGCCAGGTTCTCCGGGTTCGTCTTCGGATCGAGAATCGGAATCTGGTGCGCTCTCCACGAGCCTTCGATCTTGTGCCCGTCGACCTCCTTGGGCCCGGTCCATCCCTTCGGCGTCCGCAGAATAATCATCGGCCAGTAGGGCCGCGTCACATCTCCGGTCGTACGCGCGTGTTCCTGGATCGCGCGGATCTCCAGTACGCACTTCTCCATCGTCGCCGCCATCTGCTGGTGCATCACTGCCGGATCGTCGCCCTCCACCACATAAGGCTTCCATCCCAGGCCCTTGAAGAGCATCTCCAGTTCGTCTGCGGGAATCCTCGCAAGAATTGTAGGATTGGCGATCTTGTAGCCGTTCAGGTGAAGAATTGGCAGCACTGCGCCATCGCGAATCGGATTCAGAAACTTGTTCGAGTGCCAGCTAGTAGCCAGCGGGCCAGTCTCGGCCTCGCCATCGCCCACAACGACATTCACAATCAAATCAGGATTGTCGAACGCCGCTCCGAATCCATGCACGAGGCTGTATCCAAGCTCGCCGCCCTCGTGGATCGACCCCGGTGTCTCCGGCGTGCAATGGCTGCCAATGCCGCCCGGAAAGGAGAACTGCTTGAAGAACTTCAGCATCCCCGCCTCGTCCTGGCTCTTGTCCGGATACACCTCGGAGTACACGCCTTCCAGATAGCAGTTTGAAAGTGTCGCCGGCGCTCCATGTCCCGGCCCGGAGATGTAGATCATGTTCAGGTCGTACTTCTTGATCAGCCGATTCAGATGAACCCACGTAAACGTCTGGCCTGGGTCCGATCCCCAATGTCCCAGCAGGCGGTTCTTGATCTGCTCCGGCTTCAGCAGCTCGCGCAGCAACGGGTTCTCCTTCAGATAGAGCATTCCCGCGCAAAGATAGTTACAGGCCCGCCAGTACGCATCCATCTTGCGAAGCTCTTCGCCGGAAAGAGCCGGGACTTCGATTTCCAGTTCGTCTTGAGTGATCGTTGCGGGCATTTGGAGCTCCTTGTGTGAGCTTCTTGCTTAGCTTGTTGGGTAGGCAGGCGATTGAGTGAGCCTGGCGCTTGCGGAGAACTCAGAGTTCTGTGCTTCTACATACATAAGACGCAATCCGGACGCTCGCAGCCGTGACGAGCGTCACAGAAGATCAAATTAGCCCCAAATGATTGCCCGAACATCAACGCCCTGTTACAACGACTCGCTGGCGATGAGTGCCACCACCGTCCCGATCGTCATTCTGAGCGCAGCGAAGAATCCCCGCATTTCGCCGGTGCCCCGGTCATCTCTCTCACGTGCCACGCGATCATCCGGTCTTCCGCCGCTGGAATGACGAAGACCGCAGTCTTTGAATTGTCGCTGCTCACCATCCGCAGCCCATCACCCTTCGCCGTATTCGCCGCCGCGTCCAACAAAATTCCCACCCCATCCAATCCCGACATCACCTCGAGCCGCGTCGAGGTATCATGCTCTCCAATCCCACCCGCAAAGACCACCGCATCCAGGCCGCCCATCAAAAACGCGAACCCACCAATCGCCTTGCGCACGCTGCGCACAAACACCTCCACCGCCAACACCGCCTTTGCATCTCCGCTCGCAGCCGCCGCACGCACGGCTCTCATATCGTTCGCCATGCCCGAAAGCGCCACCATCCCCGCCTTGTGATTGACCATCGCCTCAACCTCCTTCGCCTGATCGCTCTTCTGCTGCCGCAGCAGATAAACCATCAGTCCCGGATCAAGATCCCCTGGCCGCGTCCCCATCACCACGCCTCCGGTTGGGGTCAGCCCCATCGTCGTGTCCACCGACTTGCCATCAAGCAAAGCGGTCACGCTGCATCCACTGCCAAGGTGCGCGATCACCATCCGCCTGGGCATCGGAATTCCCGCTTCACGAAACTGCGCGATGATCGACTCACAACTCAACCCATGAAATCCATACCGCCGCACGCCCTGCTCGCGATACTCCAACGGAATGGCATAAGTCTTGGCCGCCTCCGGCATGGTCTCGTGAAACACGGTATCGAAGCACGCGAAGTGCGGCACATCCGGCAGCCGCTTCATCATCTCTTCGATGATCTCGACCGCAACCGGATCATGCAGCGGAGCGAACGCCTCCGCATCGCGCAGCGCCTGTAGCACCTCACTCGTGATCCGCTGATGCCCTTTGAGCCTCGCCCCTGGATGCACCACACGGTATCCGACCGCATCCACCTTCGGGAGCCCGCCAGCGCCAACAGCCTGCTCGACCGTCTGGATCGCCTCCTCGATCGTTCCCGCATGGACGGCCACCCCGCCAGACAGGTCGTTCCCTGAAGCGTCAGCAAACTTGAAACCAGGCTTCGGCGTCCCGACCCCGCCTAGTTCGCCGTCGTAAATTGCGATCGGCGAACTCGCCCGCCCTCCCACCTCGAACATCGAGAACTTGATGGACGACGACCCGCTATTAATCACCAGTACATGCATCGGTCCGCTCCTGCCTGCTCACTAACCCTATAGATGTAGATGCCCCTTGATGACGGCCCATTCATTCAGTGTCATTCTTATAGCGTGATCCCCTCTTTTCGGGCAGAACTCTGCCCATGTACTCACTCAACCTTAAGGAGATACGAATGTCTGAAGGGCAGGATGAAGCAACGGTAAGCCGGCGCAAGTTTCTTGGTGCCGGATCGGCGATCGTCGCCGCAGCAGCAGGGCTGGGCTCGGCCCAGGCGCAGGAGACCTCGTCGAAGGACGAGCCCATCATCCGCACGCCAGACCATCATCTCCCCAGCGAGAGCGAACCGGCAGCGAAGAACACCGCGCTCGACGAACAGAATCCGAACTCCGTCTGGTCTCCGGCGACCGATGCGGGTGGTCAGCCCCCTTTCAAGTACTCCTTTTCACTCTCTCACAAGCGCATGGAAGGCGGCGGCTGGACCCGTCAGGTCACCGTTCGCGACCTCGCTATCTCCAAGAAGATGGCCGGCGTGCAGATGCGTCTCATCAAAGGCGGCGTCCGGGAGCTCCACTGGCACGTCGGCGCGGAGTGGGCGCTGATGCTCTACGGTAGCGCGCGCATTACCGCTGTCGATCAGGAAGGCCGCTCCCACGTCAGTGACGTCAACAAGGGCGACCTCTGGATCTTTCCCGGCGGTATCCCGCACTCCATCCAGGGCCTCGGCGACGATGGTTGCCAGTTCCTTCTCGTCTTCGACGACGGCAACTTCAACGAGTTCGCCACCTTCCTGCTCACCGACTGGCTGACCCATACACCTCCCGACGTGCTGGCAAAGAACTTCAACGTTCCCGCAGAGACCTTCGCCAAAGTCCCGCCCAAGGAGCTCTTCATCTTCGAGCGTCCTCTTCCGCGTCCCCTGGCCGAGGAGCAAAAACAGGCCGAAGCCGGCACCGGCCGCGTGCCACACAGCTTCGACTTCCGCCCCAGCGAGATGAAGCCCACCAAGGTCAGCAAGGGTGGAGAGGTCAAGATCGTCGACCGCAAGATCTGGCCCGCGACCAACATTGCCGCAGCCATCGTCACCCTCAAGCCCGGCGGTCTGCGCGAGCTCCACTGGCACCCGAACGAGGACGAGTGGCAGTACTACGTCTCGGGCAAGGGACGTATGACCGTCTTCGCCGCCGGTGGCCACGCCCGCACCATGGACTTCCAGGAAGGCGACGTAGGCTACGTCGACAAGTCCGCGCCGCACTACGTCGAGAACACCGGCGACACCGACCTCGTCTTCATCGAGGTCTTTCCCACGCCCTACTACGAGGACATCTCGCTCGCCGAATGGCTCGCACACACGCCATCCCGCCTGGTCAATCAACACATCGCAACGGGCGAAGACTTCCTTGCGAAGATCAACAAGAAGGAAGTCGTCATCGTCCCGGAGTAGACGCGCTCGAATCCAACTTGCGTCATCACCAACCCTACCCGTATCACCAACCCCACCCTTGTCATCCTTCGAGGCCGCGGATCACAGTCTCATCGTGATCCGCGGCCTCGAAGGATCTGCTTTTTTGCGCCTCAGCACTTTCACTTCCTCTATCCTGAAGGCCATGCGCGTGTCTCGTCTGAAATCGGTCGCTGGCCTCGTTGCTTTCAGCCTTTTCTTCGTCGTGTTCACCGTTGCGCAAAAGGCCAAGCCCATTCCTTACGACCACAATCCCGCCGCCGGAAGGTTCTACGACATCAACGGCTTCAAGATGTACACCGAGGTCTACGGCGAAGGCCCGCCCGTCCTGATGATCCACGGCAACAACGGCGACATGTCCGCCTTCAGCAAGAACGTCCCGTACTTCGCCCAGCACTACAAGGTCATCCTCGCCGACAGCCGGTCACAAGGCCGTTCGCTGGATCCCGACCATCCGCTCACCTTCGAGATGATGGCTGACGACTACGCCGCCCTGCTTGACGCCATGCACATCGACTCCGCCTACGTCCTCGGCTGGAGCGATGGCGGCATCAACGCCCTTCTGATGGCCATCCGCCACCCCGAAAAGGTGAAGAAGCTGGTCGCCACCGGCGCCAACCTCTGGGTCGGCCCTGACCCATTCGCCCCCGGCCTATGGGACCAGATGGAGCATGCATACACCACCGGCCTCACCAAGACCTACACCACGCCCAAAGAGAAGAACGACCGCAAGCTCTTCCTCCTCGACTGGTGGGAACCCCACATCACCCTCCCTCAACTCCGCACCATCCAGGCACCATCGCTCATCATGGCCGGCGATCACGACGTGATCTCGCTCCCGCACACCCTGGTCATCTACCAGAACCTCCCCCACGCGAACCTCTGGATCGTCCCCAACTCCGGCCACCCCACCGTCATCGAGCACGCCGACGAAGTCAACAAGAAGGTCGACGAGTTCTTCACCCAACCCTTCAAGGACTTCAAGCCAAATGAATAGGCGAGCATCGGCTCCTCGTCTGACGCGGTAGCTGCCCGCCCCACGCGCGATCTGAGATTCTCGATGAATGCATCGGCCTGTTCTCGCTCTTCCAGATTTCAAGGCGCTCGCGTTAGCTAAACCCAAGTTGGCGTGTTGAAGCCACTTGGCATCTGTTCCAAAGCAAGTGGTCTGTCTAAGCTTGATCCAGAAGTTCCGTGCCATACTTCGCTGCCACAGCCTTCGCCTTCTTCGCAAACTCGGACATCTGTATCTTGTCGAGCTTGGGTGGCGCGGTAGTACGTGTCGCTACGGGCACCCCGAGCTCGACGAAGAACCTTTCGTTGCCCGCTGGAGCGCAGATACAGATCATCCGGGCTGGGCTCGTCGATGAGTTGTGAAACTGGTGAGGAGCATTGGACGGAACGTTGACCGTGTCACCCGCCCGAACGATGGACTTCTCCCCACGAAAGGTCATCTCCACCTCGCCTTCCAGCAGGATGAATGTCTCTTCAAAGTCATGACGATGCGGCCCCGGCCCGCCACCAGGTGGCACATGCATGTCGATCACGCAGAAGCGCCCATTGGTATCTTTACCGGCGACGGTGATCGTGTACGTGTTTCCAACCAGGCCAATATGCTGGGCAGTTGGACTATCTAGCTGGGCAAACGCCAGCGCGCGGCTAAGATCATCGGCAGGCAGTTGAGCGTAGGTGGCTGCAATCTCAGACATGGGATTATCCTCTCTGTGGTTCAGTTGGTCCTGCGAACGCATCGTGCCCGCAAGAGCGTTGGTTACAGAATGCCCACGATGAGCAACACGAAGGCTGTCGCGAGCACGACAACGCGCCAGCGGTGAAGCAGATCCCATCTGCTCCGGTAATGCTTCCAATCCGCAGGCGGAGTGGACGTCTCCCACGATGCAATTCGGTTATTGATCGGCACCAGGGTCGTCACCGTAAATACAATCACCAGCATCCACAAAACGGCGGATGCAACGATCCAGATGGGTAAGCGGCCAGTGGTATGCCATTGGATCGCACCCTTGACCACGGTCAGCAGGAGCGTAAGCGCATACCAGAACGGCATGGCTGCTCCCATCACCCGGGCGATAGCGCTTGCCGCTGGCAGGTGAACTTCCTCTGGAAGCTTATCCAGAGTTGGGTGGATAAACGCGGCGATGGACAACTCACATCCAACCATCAACCCAGCGACGACGATTACCACAACATTCAGAACTTCCATGTGATTCCTCCAGAAACAATTTGTCTTGCAATCTACTGGTTGGCGCACGTCTCTCAAAGCGCATGGATCAACAACAGGCCGACGACAAGCATTGCCACACAGGTTATGCCATGAATCGAGAACGCCGCCGATTTCGACCCGCCCGATTTGAGGACGACCGACATGTCGCCAAAAGGTGTGACCGCCAGCGCCAGCAACGCGATCCCTACCGAGCGAGGACCCGTGGTCAGCATCAGGGCCATCACAACCAGCCCGGATCCGATGTCCCTGACCCCCTTCAAGCGCAGCCATGCACGAGTGTCTGCATCCGCTGCGGGCAGCTTGAGACCGAACGATCCCGTCATTCGCTCCGGGGAAAAGAGGTAGAAGCCTCCGATGATGAGGATCGCCACGGCCATAAGAACAGCTAGGGAAAGCAAAATTGGGCTGAGCATAAACATCTCCTTGTTAGAAAATCTAGCAACGCTATTTATGATGCACGGCGATGCCCCGCGATGCAAGAGCATTCGTAATTATTTTTAACAAAATTATAAGTTCTAGCGGTGCTATAATTTGCGAATGGAGATTACCGTGCCGAACCGCATTGCAGAACGAAAACAACGCGACAGAGAAGCCCGAAGGGCACAGATTATCAGTGCCGCAAGGCGAATCGCGGAGCTGGAGGGCTGGCCCAACGTCACCGTTCGGCGGCTGTCCGACGAAATCTCTTACAGCCAGCCCGTCCTGTACGGTCACTTTGAAAGTCGCGAAGGCATCCTCGCTGCGGTGGCTATCGAAGGGTTCCAGGAGATCGGCCTGGCCTTGGAGAAGGCACGCAAACGGGCCAAGCCAGGGAAGATCGTCGAAGCAGTCGCAACCGCCTATCTGGAGTTCGCCACGTCCTCACCGGCACTCTACGAGGCGATGTTTTCGCTCAGTCTCAGCATTCCCTTCGCTGACGCGCAAACACCTCCGGAGCTCCGGTTCGCGTTCGCACAACTCATGGAGCTATTTCAGGGACAGGGCTCGAAGCCGGCTGTCCTGACGGAACTCTTCTGGGCAGGCCTCCACGGAATCGCCGACCTCACAAGAACCAAGCGATTTCCACCCAGCCGTCAGAAGGAGCGCGTGAAAATGTTCGTCGAGCTCTTCACTTTCCCAAGTTGAAGCAGAACAAGTTTTGAAAGTGCCACGACTGTTAGAGGAGTGCCCTCGTCTTGCACCCGTCCGGCGACGGGTTTCCCCAGAATGGGGCTTTTGGCTCTACGCAAAATCGCCGACTCACTTATCTAGAGAGTCAGAGACCTTGAACGGAACTCCCGCAAAGCCACTTCTTCGGGCGTAGTGTCTAAGCAATCACCGGCCGTGGCACTCAGATCATTCCGCCACGTCACCCACCTACCGCAACTCAACCCTTGGCTTCTTCGGCTCATTCAAAATCCCAGCCGACTTCAAACCCTTTCGATAGTTCTCCAGCACCTCAACCAGAAACTTCACGCTTCCATCGAGCATCAAGTCCGTAGACCCCGCGATATGCGGCGTCACCACAATCCTTGGCTCACCGAGCAGCGCATTCCCCGCGCTCACCGGCTCATCCTTCGTCACATCCAGACCCGCGCCATAAAGATGTCCGCTCCTCACCGCCGCCAGCAGGGCCGCTTCGTCGACCAGCGTACCCCGTGCCACATTCACCAGAATGGCGTGTTCCTTCATCGACGCCAGCACGCCCGCATCGAACATGTTCTCGTTCTCCTTCGTCGCAGGCAGCGCCAGCACGACGAAGTCCGCATCCGCAAGGGCCGTCCGCAGCTCGTGCTCGCCATAAGCCTTCACGCCCGCCGACGCATGCTCCGGGTGCCGATCGACTCCAGTCAAGACCATCCCAAAGCCGCGCAGTCTCTCGACCAGCAACTCCCCAATGCCCCCGAGCCCAACGATGCAGACCGTTTTTCCGAAGAGCGCCTTGTTCCCCTGCGGTTTCTCCGGCCTGTTCTCCGCCCCGGCCCGCGAAAACGCCAGCTCCTCATTCAGTCGCCGCGCCGCAGCCAGCATCAGCAGCACGGCATGCTCAGCCACCGATTCGCCATTGCCCGTCTTGCCCGTCGGCGCCGATGCGACCCACACCCCCGCCTCGGTCGCCGCCTCCACATCCACCCCGTCGTAGCCCGCAGACGCCATCTGGAAAAGCCCCAGCTTCGCCTGCGCCTTGAACACCTCCGGCTTCACCGGCCCCACCGCGATCAGGACATCCAGATCACTCTCCGCCCCCACAGGCGGCCACTCGATGAAACGATCGCCGGGGCACTCCGCTTGCAGCCGCGTCACCATCTCCATCGAAAACGAGTTCTTCATTCCCAGATAACCGATGTTCATTCGACCCTCACCCCCCGTTAGATGCGGCGACGGACCACCCCTTCTCCCTTCTCCCTATTCCCTATACCCTGTCTCTATGTGCGGAATCGTAGGTTACATCGGCCCCAAGTCAGTCGTCCCCACCATCATTGAAGGCCTTCGCCGGCTAGAATACCGCGGCTACGACTCCGCCGGCATCGCCGTCGCTGGAGGCCCCAACGGCCTCGAACTCCGCCGCGCCCCCGGCAAGCTTCGCAACCTGGAAGCCGTCATCGCGCAATCGCCGGTGGACGGCACCTTCGGCATCGGCCACACTCGCTGGGCCACCCACGGTCGTCCTACGGAAGAAAATGCCCACCCCCACCGCGACGGCTCCGGAACGCTTGTGGTGGTCCACAACGGCATCGTAGAAAACTACCTGACGCTGAAGCAGGCCCTCATCGCCAAGGGCCACAAGTTCTTCTCCGAGACCGATACCGAGATCATCGCCCACCTCATCGAAGACGAGATCGAGCTCGCCAGCGGCATCAGCCTCAAGCCCGGCGAACGCACCCACCGCGCCGACATCGCCGAAGCCGTCGTCCACGCCCCCAACCCCAGCGCCATCCCGCTCGAAGAGGCCGTCCGCCGCGCCGTCAAGCGCATCACCGGGGCCTTCGCCATCGGCGTCCTCTCCGCCAACGAGCCCAACAAGCTCGTCGCCGCCCGCATGGGCCCGCCCGCCGTCATCGGCCTCGGAGACGGCGAGTTCTTCCTCGCCTCCGACGTCCCCGGCATCCTCCACCACACCCGCAACATCCACTTCCTTGCCGACAACGAGGTCGCCATCCTCACCACCAACGGAGTCGAACTCACCAATTTCGACGGCGACCCGCTCCCCCTGAAACCGCAGCGCATCCTGTGGGACCCCATCCAGGCCGAGAAGGCCGGCTACAAGCACTTCATGCTCAAGGAGATCAACGAGCAGCCCCGCGCCATCCGCGACACCACCCTGGGCCGCGTCTCGCTCGACACCGGCCAGGTCTTCCTCCAGGAAATGCAGATCACCCCCGAAGACTTCCGCACCGCCAGCCAGATCACCATCGCCGCCTGCGGGACTTCATGGCATGCGGGGCTCGCCGGCAAATTCATGATCGAGCGCCTCGCCCGCCTCCCCGTCGAGGTCGACTACGCCAGCGAGTACCGCTACCGCGACCCCATCGCCGACCCCCGCGCCATCGGCCTCCTCATCACCCAGTCCGGCGAGACCGCCGACACCATCGCCGCCCAGCGCGAACTCATCGCCAAAGGTTCGAAGACCCTCGCCATCTGCAACGTCGTCGGCGCCGCCGTCACTCGCGAAGCTCAGGGCACCATCACCACCAACGCCGGCCCGGAGATCGGCGTCGCCTCCACCAAGGCCTTCACCGCCCAGCTCACCGCCCTCTTCGTCTTCGCCCTCTACTTGGCCCAGCTTCGCGGCACCATCACCCAGGAAGAGTCCATCCACCTCGTCACCGAGCTCTCGAAAGTCCCCGGCAAGATCGAAGAGATCCTGCGCTCTGTCGACGACCAATGCTGCCAATTAGCGAAGTCCTTCAGCACCGCCCGCGACTTCCTCTTCCTCGGCCGCGGCATCCACTACCCCATCGCCCTCGAAGGCGCCCTCAAGCTCAAGGAGATCTCCTACATCCACGCCGAAGGCTACCCGGCGGGCGAGATGAAGCACGGCCCCAACGCCCTCATCGACGAGACCTTACCGTGCGTTTGTATAGCCACGCAAGACCCCAACGACGCCTCGTCCGTCCTGAAGTACGAAAAGACCCTCTCGAACATCCAGGAGGTCACCGCCCGCTCCGGCCGCGTGATCGCCATCGCCATCGAGGGCGACGAGCACATCGCCCAACTGGTCGAACACGTTATCTACATCCCCCAGGCCCCGGAGCTATTGCTTCCGGTCCTCGAAGTCGTCCCCCTCCAACTCCTCGCCTACCACATCGCCGTAAGGCGCGGATGTGACGTGGACCAGCCAAGGAATTTGGCGAAAAGCGTGACGGTGGAATAAGATTTGCGAGTTTTGGCTAGGCTAGCGACTATAAATAATTTGCAGGTCCGTGACTTATTGAAGATCTAGCCTTCGCTCTGTTAATGTTGGATGGCAAGATGGCAAAGAGTGTGTAGTGGCGAGCAAATCCACTTCTCAAGTGAGCCCATTGAAGGATAGAGTGCCTCAAACCTATAGCAAAGACGGTTTCGTAGCAGAAGCTAAGCCAAGCCTCGAGCCACGCTTGAGCTATAGGTGGGAAATAATCGGAGGCATAGTAGGTTTTCTCCTTATCCATTGCGCGATGCTATTGCCGCCATACAGAAGCGGCAGCTTAGACGCTGCAACGATGGGAGTTTTCGGGGATTTCATCGGCGGTTATATCGGCCAGCTCATCTCTTTGATTGGCATCTGTTTCTTGATCGCAACATTTCGGACTGAATATGCACGTGCTAAAAGGGAGCGGTTCGAAAATCGTTTCTTCCAACTTTTACAACTTCACAGAGACAATGTAGATGAGACCGAAGTTAAAGAAGTGAAGGGACGAAAGGTTTTCGTTCTAATGATCCGGGAATGGCGATGGATACTGAATATCATTAGATATGAAGCACAGGTGAATGCTGAGGAGCTAACCCAACGCCAACTTATAGAAATTTCTTTCTTATGCATGTTCTATGGTGTCGGTCCAAACTCTTCCCGAATGCTCCGCAGGTCGCTCGATGGGTTCAGGGGCACATTCGTGGATATCCTTGAGAAGGCGCTCAACTCCCAAGGGCTGAAAGAAGAAGTGAGGGAAGAGAAAAAACTTTCCTACCTCCCATTTGAGGGTCATCAATCAAGGCTAGGGCACTATTACCGCCACCTCTTTCAAATGGTTCGTTTTGTGGAGGCTAATGCACCTTCTGACTTCGCCGCTCAACAACACATGAGTACTATACGAGCACAGCTTTCCACCCATGAGCAGGCTCTGCTCTTGTTGAACAGTCTAACCCCGATGGGATCTCCTTGGTGGAACCTGAATCTGATTGAACGATTTAGGCTTGTTCACAATATTCCGAATAACTTCTTTGATCCCGCCTTAGAGCTTGACCCCACCTTGCTCTTCGACAAAGGCTACTTCGAAAAGCCAGAGAAGCATAAGCGCCCTCTTGTTCCTCTTGAGACTCCATTTTGCCCAGGCTCCTATCCCGACGGATACACATGGAAAGGCCCTCGTGGTAGCTAATTCGCGACAGATAGTCTACTCGCCGGGGCATCTTCTCTGATCAATCCACCTCCGCCGCAGTCTCAAATCTTCCTTCCACCGCTCCACCGAAAACCCTTCCAGCTTGTAGTGCTTCAAAGCCGAAATCTTCGGCCTACGCAGCGACCCCACGCTGCCCCTTACCCCACCGATACTCCAGAAAATCCCGCAGATAAAGCCCGTCATCCAGCTGCGGCCACCAGATATCTACCCCGTGCAGCCCAATCGTCAGATCGACAGCCTGTTCCGGCGTGGCATCCTTCAACTCCCCAAGCTCCTCGCGCGGAATCAGCAGCCGACGCCCATCGCTTAGCCGCAGCATCAGGAACTCAAGCCCCGGCTCAGGCCGATACACCGCCTCGACGATGCGCGGAAAGCTCTCAAACGCCTTCGCCCGCTCCAGCGCCGCGTCGATCTCTTCGTCGGTTGTTAAATCAGCCATGCGTCGTCCTCCACAGTGCCATCAGATCATCGTAATGCCCAGCCGCTACAGCCAGGATATGCCGCACGTCGCTCCGTTTCGCGTTGGGCGGTGTCACCGCATTCCATCGCGAAGATTGCCGCACGTCCCCATTCGTCAGCAGATCGACCACCACGCGAACACCCGCATATTGTCCATGCACATGCGGAGGCGGTGGTCATGCGAGTACGCGGCGAACCAAACCCCGGCAAACGTCTTCGAACCCACATCATGAATGTATTCGCGCGATCAGGCGCTTTCAAGTATCGTCTCTACGAACGCATTCTTCCTCACGGAGCCATCGATGCCCGAAGAAGTACCCACCAAGCCGCTCACCTACGAGATCGTTCGTGAGCCTGGAGTCGCCTTCGTCAAGTGCCACGGCCGCCTCACAGCCGGCCTCACCGACGAGTTTTACGCCGACCTGAAAGAGGTCGCCTCCTCCTGCCAGCTACTCACCCTCGACCTCAAAGACCTCACCTACGTCGACAGCATGGGCCTTGGCACCCTCGTCCGCCTCTACGTCCACGCCAGGGGCGCAGGCTGCGAGTTGAAGCTGCTGCATCTCGGCAAACAGGTGAAGAACCTGCTGACGCTCACCAACCTGCTCGCGACCCTGGCTTCTGCGGAAGAGCACGGCATCACCGTCGCCTAGATCAAGAGGACCGAAGGGTGCAAGATAGAGGTCTGGCCCCATGCCCGACCTCCTCTTCATCTACGGCACCCTCCACCCCGACCGCGCTCCGGCCGCCATCTCCTCGACCGCGCGCCTGCTGAAGCCTCGAGGCAGAGCCACCATTCATGCCCGGCTCTACGACCTCGGCCCCTACCCCGGTGTCGTCCTCAGCGATGATCCCGCCGACATTGTCGCCGGAGAGCTCTTCATCCTGCCCGACGACCCCTCCATCCTGGCCCGCCTCGACGACTACGAAGACTTCCGCCGCTCCGACCCCGCGAACAGCCTCTTCCTCCGTCAGCGAGTCCTCGCAACTCTTCAAAGCGGTCCGGACGCGGGCACGGAGATCGCCTGCTGGGTCTACACCTACAATCATCCCGTGACTTTTTAGTGAAGCGCAAACCCGGCAAAGTGAGACTGGCGTGCATCCCTATTGCTCTGGTGGAACGTCTTACACTTCAGTAACATCAGCACAGAGAATGCCTTTTACCGGGCCGCTGACACGGGCTTTCCACCCGAATCCATCCAAGGACTCCGTTTGCCGGTATTAGAACTTCAGAGCATCAGACCCCGTCCGAAATCTCCCTTCGTTCGCCTTCTCGCTCGCCAACTTGATCCCGGGTCTTCCACCGCTCTGCTGCTTCGCGCCGTGTCGGCTGCGTTCTTTATCCGCATGATTGTGGTGCTGCTGGTCTACCGCAGCCTTCCCACCTCCTGCCCGCACTTCGGTAGCTTCGGCTGGGAGCTTGGCTGGGTCGCCGGCTCGATCGCAAATGGCCATGGCTTCAGCTCACCTTTCTGGCCGGCTACCGGACCGACAGCGCTTGTTCCGCCCGTCTTTCCTTATCTCCTTGCAGGCATCTTCCGGATCTTCGGTATCTACTCGCTGCATGCGGGCGTGGTCATCCTCTCGCTCGACAGCCTCTTCTCCGCGCTCACCTGCATCCCCATCTACTTCATTGCGAAGTCCGCAGCTTCCAGCCGAGTCGCTGGCTATGCTGCCTGGGCGTGGGTCGTCTATCCGTTCTCCATCTATTACTCGACGGTAGTGTGGGAGTGGTCGCTGACGGCGCTGCTCTTTACCTCCTGTCTGGCGATCCTGCTCCGCCTCCACGCGATCCATCGGACGTCGATCTGGCTCGCCTTCGGAGCGGTCTATGGCCTTACCGCGCTGGTAAACCCGGCCATTCTCTCGGTGCTGCCCGTTCTGCTGCTTCTCGCCATCTGGAAACGTCACAAAGCGGCTCTGCCCTGGCGCGCGAAGACCCTGCTTGCATTGGCGGCGCTCTTCGCCGTCCTCGCTCCCTGGGCGGTCCATGTCTCGCGAACGATGGGCACCGTGGTTCCGATCCGCGACAACTTCTGGCTGGAGTTCTACGCGGGAAACTCGGGCGACAGCTTCGAGTCCAACGTCCGCTGGGCGCACCCCGCCAGCAATCCTGTGGAGATGAGCGAATACCAGCGGCTGGGTGAGATCCAGTACCTTGAGAAGAAGCACTGGCTTGCGGCGGAGTTCGTCAGCCATCACCCGCTATGGTTTGCCGTGGCGACGGTCCGCCGCTTTGTTCGCTACTGGACGGGATTCTGGAGCTTCAGCCCGTCCTATCTGCGGCTGGAACCGCTGGACCTTCCCAACTTCTTCTTCTGCACGGGGGTTACGGTGATGATGCTGCGCGGTGCACGCCGTCTTTGGACACAACGCAGGGAAGCGGCACTTCCGCTTCTTGCTCTCATCGCGTGCTTCCCGGTGACCTACTACCTCACCCACGCCTCGATGGACTACCGCCAGCCGATTGAGCCGGTGATCGTAATCCTCGTAACCATCGGCATCTTTGGCGTCGCGCCTCACCTCCGTGAGAGCTCGTCAGAGCTAAGCGAGTCTGTAAGCGTCGCTTAAGTCTCTCGCTTGCCGGAGTTAGCGCCCGTCAGTCTACGGTAGAATGGCGCATCACTGAAATCCAGCTCTCCCCAAAGGTGCCATAGCCATTCTGCGGCGCGTGAGCGATACTCAGCGCAGCTGTGTGCGTTAGGAGACAGAGGGCCATTGTCCGTTGCCGCTCCAACTCGCGTCTCCTTTCGCACGGCGGCGATACTCGCGTTCGCATTCTTCCTCATCTACTTCATCGCCGACACGTCGCTGAATCTCTTCGCCTTCAGCGCCGGGTGGACGATCCTCTGGCCGCTCAACGGCATCACCATCGCGCTGCTGATCTGCCGTCCGAAGTCGGAGTGGCTGCCGATGCTGATTGGCATCGAGTTGGGGATTGGTCTGGGGGAGTTTCTCGACGACAATACCCTCGGTTCCACGATCTGGCAGCGGGTGTTCTCGCTCATCGAGGTTGTCGTCAGCGCATGGTTCCTGCCCCGCTTCACCACCCTCGAAGAGTGGTTGCGGAAGCCGCGAATCTTCATCCGTTTCGTCTGCGCGCTGGTGGTGGGACCGCTGTTCTCGGGCGTCATGGCCGCTGTCTACTTCAAGATCACGAAGGGCCAGGCCTTCTTCTCCGCGCTCGATGATTGGGCCACCGCCGATGCCATCGGCATCGCGGCCATCATGCCGCTGGCGCTCTCTATCCGTTCGCAGGAGATGTTGGCGCTCTTCCGCGTCAGGACGGTGTGGCGTACGCTGGTTGTCCTCGGCATGGCCTTTGCCACTGCCGGAGTCGTCTTCTCGGTCAGCCAGTATCCGCTGCTGTTTCTCTTGTATCCGACGCTGCTGCTGGTCGACTCCCTCCTCGGCTTCTCCGGGTCAGCGCTGGCCGTCGCCGCGATCGCGTTCCTCTCTGTCTATCTGACGACGAATGCGATGGGGCCGTTCGGCAGATGGCCGGCTGGCCTTCCCGTGACCCGCGATGTCGCCTTCCAGTTATTCCTGGGCTTCCATCTGGTGGCGCTCTTTCCCGCCTCCATCATGACCCTGGAGCGGCGGCGCATGGCCGCGGAGCTCGTCGATCGCAACGCGCAACTCCTGCTGCTGGCTTCGCTCGATGGCCTGACCGGAATTGCGAACCGCCGTTCGCTCGACGAGCGATTCTCGCAGGAGTGGGGCCGCGCGATTCGCGTGCAGACGCCGCTTGCGCTGGTGATGATCGACATCGACCACTTCAAGCAATTTAACGATATCTATGGCCACCACGCCGGCGATCGCTGTCTGCAGGCTGTCGCTGCTGCGCTACAGGCAAAGGTCCAGCGGGGTCAGGACCATCTCGCCCGCTTTGGGGGTGAGGAGTTTGCGCTTCTGCTGCCGCATACCGACCTCGAAGGAGCGATGCACATCGCGGAGCAGATGCGGCTTGCGGTACTCGACCTGGCGATTCCGCATCGCGCCGCCGAAGGGGAGCAGGTGACGGTCTCGCTCGGTTGTGCCGCATTGACCCCGGCCCATGGCGAGGACGAGTCCCGGCTGCTGGAGATCGCCGATGCCGCTCTCTACCAGGCGAAGTCAGCGGGTCGCAACCGGGTGCATGGGGCGGACTCCGAGCAACGAGTCATCCCGATAAGAGCTTGAACGCCTGCTGCTTAAAGCGTCGTACGCTACTCCGCAGCTGTCGGTCTTAGGCAACAGCGCTAACTCCTGTTGCCGAATCGGCATCCGATCCTCCAAGGCATGTGGGTATCCGGAGCAAGCTTCCAAGGAGACCTTGTCCGCTTGTGCCAGGAGTCGCCCATGAAAATTCTCTATCGTTCCGTACTGGCAACGTCACTTACGTTAGCCCCGGTACTCTGTTCCATCCCCTCCGCTGCAGCGCAGAAGCCCAGCTACGTCCTGGTTTCGGCGCCTCTCTATCTGGACGCCAAGACGACGGTTCCAGGTCACGTCCTCGATCCGGGAAACTATTCGATCAGAATCCTCGACCACTTGAAGGACCGTTACATCCTGCGTGTCGATGATAGTTCAGGCCGGGCATTGGCAACCTTCATCGGCCTCCACAATCCCGAGTTCGATCCCTTTGTGGCTCTCCATCATCAAGGGCCGATCCTGTGGACCTCCGCCCCGAAGGGTTCGGCGGCGATTCGCGGATTCTCTTTTCCCGGCGGGAACACTCTTGAGTTCGTCTACCCCAAGGACGAGGCTGTCGCCATCGCAAAGCTGAACACCTACAGCGTTCCGGCGATTGATCCTGAGTCGGAGGGCCGGAAGCC
Organism: Granulicella aggregans; assembly: GCF_025685565.1. NCBI lineage: Bacteria > Pseudomonadati > Acidobacteriota > Terriglobia > Terriglobales > Acidobacteriaceae > Granulicella > Granulicella aggregans. The sequence continues at coordinate 273,026 of NZ_JAGSYE010000001.1, read as the reverse complement.
CGATCCGAAGCTCACGCCGGAGGATCGTGAGGTGGTCACGCTCTGGATGTTGGAAGCAACGCGCGTCGGGCCGAAGAACGAGACCCCGGCGATCGAGGCGAAGCGCTTTGTCGCTCCGGTCGAATCAGCGACGACGCAGATTGCGCGGAACGAACCGCCAGAAGAGCTTTCGCCAGTTCGCGCTGCCAGTCCGCGACCGGCTCCTCCGGTCTCTGATGCTTCGGGTCCAGCGCGTGTCTCGAAGGTGAAGACAAAGCCGGTAGCCAGCAGCCTTCCGCAGACGGGCAGTGATCTGCCCCTGCTGGCTCTGTCGTCTCTCGGTATGTTGATGGCGGCTGGTTCGCTGCGTCTGGCCCGCGGCAGAGCGTAGTCCCTCATCATGCCTAAGACACCAATGACCGGATCACCGGCCGAAGACCCGAAGAGCTTCTCACGAAGGCTTGAGAGTTCGTTATGGCTCGCCGGACTTGGCCTATTCGCAGTCTGCATAGCGGCTGGAGTTCGAATGTCGTCCGCGCGCGCGGCAGGGTCAAAAATTGTTCCGGTGAAGGTGTCTGCTTCGAGCAGCGCCGCCGAACCGGGAGAAGCCTGGGACGTCACAGCAGGGGGGGCGCCTCAGGTTGTCGGAAGGGTTGAGATCCCGGAGATTGGTCTTGTAACTCCGCTGCTCGCAGGCGACGACTCAACCAGTCTGAGTGAGGGTGCGGGCCACATCCCCGGAACGGCGTATCCGGGTGGCTTAGGGACTGTGGGGATCGCAGGACATCGCGATACGCACTTCCGACAGCTTCGCAAAGCGGCGAAGGGAATGGATGTCCGGCTGATTGACCGAACGGGAACCTATCACTACCGGGTGAGTTCGACCGAGATCGTGACGCCGGACAAGGTGAGCGTTCTGGATATTCAATCCACGCCGGGGCTGGTGCTCATCACCTGTTATCCGTTCAGCTATATCGGCAAAGCTCCGAAGCGCTTCGTGGTGCATGCGGAGCTGCTCTCGGTCGCACCCGATGCGACGAAGCCCTAGAGATTGAAAAGCTCACGCAGACGCTTGGTCTGGGCGCGGCTTACCGGGATCTCGGTCTTCTTCGCGTCATCCATGCGCAGTTGGTAGCTGGACTTGAACCACGGCACAACCTCGCGAATGTGCTGGATATTCACGACGAAGGACCGGTGGGCTCGCCAGAACATCTCCGGATCAAGCAGGTCCATCAACTCTTCCAGCGTTCGACAGTTCGATTGACCTTCGATCGCCTGAGCGAAGACATTAATCTCACCGTCTTCGATGGAGGCGTAGCAGATCTCTCGCTGGTCGACCAGAAGCAGCCGGTTCTGAGCGCGCACGACGACCTTGCCGATCTGCGGTCGCAGGGACGAGGCTTTCGGAGCCTGGACTTGCTCCTCCATCAACTTCAACAGTGCGTCGATCCGGCTGTCGCTGTTCGATTCGATCGGCGTCTCAAGCGGTGCCGCAATGCGCGTCCTTGCCTTCTCGATGGTCTTGAGCACACGGCTGCGATCGAACGGCTTCAGCAGGTAGTCAACGGCATTGACCTCGAAGGCGCGGACGGCGTACTGATCGAACGCCGTGGCGAAGACAACCTGGGGCAGCCTGATCTTCTTGTCGAGGAGTTTCTTGAGCACCGCGAAGCCATCGAGGCCAGGCATCTGTACGTCGAGGAAGACAAGATCTGGCTGAAAGGAGCGGACAAGATCGACTGCCTCGATGCCGTTCGTACCCTGCGCCAGAACCTCAACTCCATCGGACTGCTCGAGGAGGTAGACAAGTTCCTGGCGAGCGAGCGGTTCGTCGTCGACGACGATGGCAGTGAGCGGAGTGGTCGAGGGTATGGGGCTGGGGAAGCCCGGATTGCCGGCCGGAGTGGAATAAGGGGCCATCAGACTTCCAGTTTAGTCCTTGAAGCGGCTAGTCGCGGAAGACCCGAAGCCGCGCGGGCGAATGGTCCTCAGCCAGGTCATGTCCGCATTGGGTGCAGTAGACGTCCGTGATCTGCACGCCGCGGAAGCACTGGCCGCACACGGGGGCCATCTGGAACTGGCACTGCGGGCAGAAGTGGAAGGTGGAAGCGATCTCGGTGGAGCAGTGCGGGCAGCGCGTTAGCATCGGCTGGCGCAGCAGGAAGTAGACCACCGCTCCAACGCCGCCGGGCATGATGATGACGATCAGCATCCACAGAGGGGCCGACATGCCGCGCCTGCGAACGTCGCGGCTGACGTAGCCGATCATCAGGACGTAGCTGGCGAGCAGGGTTCCGCAGGAGTAGCTCATCATCAGCCGCATCGGAAGCATGTCAGGCTTGTGGTGCGGCAGGACGAAGTGGAAGAGATACTGGGCTGCCAGAAAAGCGATGGCCGCAAGCGCGATCGACCAGCCAGGAATCAGGCTGAGTTCGCTGTGCGAGGGTTCCTGACGATCGTTCTCTTTGTTGTCGTGATGCCAGAATGCTCTCATCAGATTTCCTTGGCTGCTTCTTGGAATGACTCTCGCCTGCGTGGACTAGCGGGCTGTATCCGACCGCGATTGACGGAACCATACCACGGCGAGCACTGCGGCTGAAACAGGAATCGACCAGAGTAGAGGTACAACTACCTGGTAGCCGGCAACCTGCGAGCCAGCGGCATACAACTCGTACTCTTCAAGGACGGTCCAGACCGCGAAACAGACTCCGAGAAGCAGCGACGAAAAGATGATGAAGGGAATCCAGAGGCTGCGAATCTTCGAGCGGCGTTCCTTGACGGTGCGGGCGCGCTCCCGGATGACCCGGTGGGTGCGGTTGACCATGGCGGAGTTTGCGGTCGCGTTCATCTCGCGCAGCACCGTTCGCGCAGTTGGAGCCTGAGAGATCGCGTCGTCCAGTCTGCTCGGTATGGTCTCGCGTCCAGCTCCATCCTGCATCAGCGGGTTACCCCCATCGCGGTAGGCGTCCGGCGGATGCGTTCCATCTCCGGCTTCAGGGCGGCGAGGCCGCGATAGAGCCGGGACTTCACGGTCGAAAGCGGTGCGGAGGTCATCTTAGCGATCTCGTCGAGCGACATCTCCTCATGGAAGCGAAGGACGAGGACCTCGCGATAGTTCGGTTCGAGCTTGAGCAGGACTTCCGCGACCTCGGCTGAGTCCTCGCGGGTGCGGAACTGGTCGAGCGGCGAAGGGCCGTCGATGGCGATCTCGAAGGGGCGTTCGTCCTCGCCGCCCTCGCTCATCTCGTCCAGGCTGGCCATGGTGCGCTTGCGGGAGAGGTCGATGACGAGGTTACGGGCGATGGTGAACAGCCAGGTGTCGAAGCGGGCCTTGCCGTTGTATTGCGCACCACGCAGAAGGACGCGCATCCAGGTCTCTTGGAAGAGGTCTTCGGCGACCTCGCGCTTGCCGGTGAGAAAGAGAAGATAACGGAGAAGGCGGTGCTGGTACTGCTCGATCAATTTGTCTAAGAGCTCAGGGTCCTGCCGCTTCAATCCGTGGGCAATGGCGAGGTTCTCGCGCTCGTTCTGCTCGACCATCGCGGCGGATAGGGGTAGGGCCATGGCTTTCATATAGAGATCAGACGGCGGTTTCGGAATAAAAGTCGCGGTTTCTCTTAATTTTAGGGGATTTCTTTGAAGTTTAAGGAACTATCTGAGCGGTATTCAGCGTGAGTGGGGCGTCCAGCTTCATCTGGAACTGCCATCCGGCGTCGTGGACGATGAAGTCGGAGTTTCCGGTCCGGTGGTGAAAGAGAACGACGAGCACGAGAGGGACGACGCTGGCCAGCGCGATACCGACGATGGCTCCCGTGCTTGGACCGACATGTGGAAGGGATGGCGGGGCCGTAGGCGTGGTCGTCTGCGGAGACATGAGCCAGCTTCGCCAACCGCTCGCAAGCGAAGGCATGCGGAAGCCCATTGCGCTCAAAAAGCTGGCAGGGTCGAAGCTGCCGAAAGACGCGGAGAGTGCCATGGCACCCCATTGCGGTGGTGCGCCGGGAGATGACGGAACGGGTGGGATTGCCAGCGCAGAGGTCTGGGTGGCGTCGAGCAGAGCGCTGTATCCGTTTGCGAAGACGAGCCGGGTGAAGTGGATCCTTACCCCGGGGTCTGGTTGATGTTTCACCTTCGGCGCGGGCGTGAGCAGGGTGCCTTCGACGTAGGTTCCGGCAGGAATGGCGCTCTGGGTGCCGACGGTGACCGGGAACGCGACGACGGCCCGGATCGAGTCGCCAGGTTTGGAAGACTTGCTCTTGATCTGGCTGACGAGGGTGAGAGGGACGACGGTTCCCGCAGCTACGGTGACGGTTGCAGGTTGGGCCGCCTGGGCCGACGCGGAGCCAGGCAGTTGAGAGAACACGAGGCAGACGATCAGAAGTGCGGCAGTGACGCTGGAGCGCATGACGGTTCGCTTTCTAGGAACTTGTTGAAATACTCCGTTTTGCTTAAGGGCACGGCTTCAACCGTGCCGTAAGTGCTGTATTTGCTGGGCTACGGTTCTCGTTCTATTTCGGCCTTCTTCAGCAAGCTCCTAGTTGTGCTTGGCTTGGGGGGAAAAGGCTGCGCTGCTTGAGAGGACGAGAGGCGGCGCAGGGCAGAAGGTTCCGGGGGTATCGGGCGTCCCCGGTGAGCCTGGGATGACGGTCGCGGGTGTCGCCGGGGTGCCAGGAATGGTGATGTCCGGCGAGCCCCCGGCGCCAGGGATGGTGATCGATGGCGTGCCTGGGCTGCCGGGGATGACCGTGTCCGGGCTTCCTGGAGAGCCCGGAAATCCAGATGTTGGTCGGCAAAGAGTGGCGGACTTGAAGGCTCCGGGGTCAAGAGGCTTCGAGGCCGGGATTGCCGCGGAGACCTGTGCGGCGTCGAGCGTGAGGGGCGAGCCGAGCGTCATCTCGATCTTCGCTCCGTTGTCGAGCAGGAGATCGTTGGCGGTGCTGGCCTGGATGTCCAGAGTCGCGCGGTCGGCCGAATCGGCATTGGCATCCGGTGAGGGCAGAAGGACGGTGTAGCCGTTGGCGAAGATGATCTTGGTGAAGTGGATCGCTAAGGTGGCGTGGTTCAGCTTGCGGGTGGGCTTGGTAAGGGAGTCGATCTGGCCTTCGACGTAGGTGCCGGAGGGGATAGCGACGTGGTCATCGACGGTTGCGGGGAAGGTAGTCTGGGTGTAGATGGGGTCGCCGGGTCTGACGGCCGCTGACCAGACGGGCCGCGTGACAGCGAGGGGGATTCGGACTCCGGCGGGGAGCTGCGTGGTCTGGTTTCTGGATTGGGCAACTGCCGGTTGCGTGGCGATGGCGGAGAACGCGAGAAGGACTGCCGGGAGACGCTGCATGGTTGCAACCCTCAGATAATTCAACTGCTTCAACAGATCATCCGTAGCAGAAGACGCGGCAGTCGTTCGCAATGTTTCAGATGGGAAACGTGGAAGGTTTGTGGCGGACCCACTCATCGCGAAAGACAAGAGCGCGATGAATGGGGCACAGACTTAGCGGAGCGGTAGACTTGAGGGATGGAAGTTTTGTACGGGTTGCACCCGGTGGAGGAGGCGCTGAAGTCCGGTCAGCGCGGTCTGGACCATGTGATTGTGGCGCGCGACCGCAAGGACGAACGGCTGGAACGGGTCATCGCTCTGGCCCGGGTGGCGGGAGTGCGGGTAGCTTCGCAGTCGCGCGACGAGATGACGCGGCTGGCCAAGACGGACCAGCACCAGGGAGTCCTGGCGATGGTGCGCGAGCGGCAGTATCTCGCGATCGAAGACCTGATCCCCTCGGGCAAGAAGGGCGGCAAGGCGAAGGTCGCTCCGGTTGCAGAGGAAGGCAGGCACAAGTTCTTCCTAGCTCTGGATGGAGTGGAAGATCCGCACAATCTTGGGGCCCTGCTGCGGACGGCGGATGCAGTCGGAGTGGATGGAGTGCTGATCCCGGAGCGCAGGTCGGCGCCGATCAACGCGACGGTGGCGAAGACCTCAGCGGGCGCGTCGGAGCACGTGAAGATCGCTAAGGTGACCAACCTCGTCCGGTCGCTCGAGCAGTTGAAGAAGGAGAACGTGTGGGTGCTGGGGCTTGATGAGCGCGGGTCGCCCGACTACATGGACTTCGACTTCCGCACGGACTGCGTGCTAGTGCTGGGACGCGAGGGCGCGGGGCTGCATGATCTGGTCAAGAAGACCTGCGACCACCTGCTGCGGATTCCGATGGCGGGAGCGGTGTCGTCGCTGAACGTGTCCGTAGCGGGAGCGATTGTGATGTACGAGGCCATGCGGCAGCGACGGAGTCTAACCGAAGTGCCGGTTGCGCCGAAGAAGGTGAAGGTTCAGAAGGGGCTGGGGTCGTGAAAGGCTTCCCTGAGGGTTGGTCGTTCGATCGGACCCATCGCGATGAATGGGGCACCTCGAAAAAATGCGAGGGTCTCTCCACTACGCTGCGCTCCGGTCGAGATGACGGTTCTTTACTGCGGTGATTCTAGGTTACGAAGTGATGAGGTTGATTTGAAGGGTTTTGCAGCGGCGGTTTTGTTAGGAGTGGCGGGAAGTTTGCATGGGCAGGAGCCGGCTCCTTATACGCCGCCGGAGAAGTTGCCGACGCAGAGTGAGCCAGCTCCACCGGCCCAGGAGAAGCCTGCCTCACCTGTTGTCCAGGACAGGCCGGTTGAGCCGGCGTCGAATGAGGTGCTTCCGCCGAAAGGCAAGGTGATCTTCGAGCGCAAGGAGACGCCGACTGACGCTGATCCCACTGCGATGCCCGATCAAACTACGCCCGTGGCTACAGGTGAGTCTTCGAGCCAACCGATGCCCGATGGAAGGACCGGGCCTCCCGATGTGGAGGTCAGCGTATCGGATGACGAGCGCGAGGCAGTCACGTTTACTACTTACGACCTCGACCTGCACCTGGTCACGGCGAAGTCGGCGGTTGAGGCGCATGCGAATCTGACAGTGCGGAACGATGGCAAGGTGGCGCTGAAGCAGATTCCGCTACAGGTCTCGTCTTCGCTGGCGTGGGAGACGCTGAAGGTGCGTTCGGGTGCGGCGGGAACGTTCGTTCAGCACCGGATCAATACCGACGCTGACCATACCGGAGTGGCGCGCGAGGCGTTGCTGACGCTAGCGGAGCCGCTTGCGCCGGGGGCTTCGATCGATCTGACGGCGATCTACTCGGGCAGCATTCCGCAGTCTGGCGAACGGCTGGAGCGGATTGGCGCGCCTGATGACGAGGCGGCGAAGGCTGACTGGGACCAGGTCTCTGCCAGCGGGACGGCGCTGCGCGGGTACGGGAATGTGATGTGGTATCCCGTCGCTGGAGCGCCAGTCTTTCTGGGTGATGGAGCGAAGCTCTTCGATTCAGTCGGCCGGGCGAAGCTGCGGCAGCAGGCGGCGACGGTGAAGCTGCGTCTGACAGTCGAGTACACCGGCGACGCTCCCGATGCGGTCTATTTTTGCGGGCGTCGCGAGCTGTTCGCCGCAGTCAGCGATAACGACGATCTGCCCGTAGCACAAGGCCGCGGTGTGGCGACGGCGGAGTTCCATGCGAGGCCGATGGGCTTCCGTGGGCTGAGCCTATTCCTCACAGAGAAGGTATCGACGACCACCGACGGCGCTCTGCTTCGCGCGGTGACGGACCAGGATGGAGTTCTGCAGCGGTATGCGGAGGCGGCGGCGAAGGTGCAGCCGCTGCTGATGGACTGGCTGGGGACGAGTCCGCTGCAGCCGCTCGATATTCTGGACCATGAGGGGCAGCCGTTTGAGGATGACGCTCTGCTGGTAACGCCGTTGCAGGATGCGGAGCCTTTCGCGCTTACGCCGGTGATGGTGCATACGCTTTCCCATGCCTGGTTTGGCTCAAGCCATGCGTGGCTGGACGAGGGAGTTGCGCAGTTGATGTCGCTGCTGTGGGTGGAGACGAATGACGGGCGGCAGGCGGGGCTCGACCGGCTGCATCAGACGACCTCGGCGCTGGCGCTGGCTGAGCCGGACTTTTCGCAAGGAGAAAAGGCTGGATCGGGGCAGAGCCTGGTTGGGGCCAGCAACGAGATCTATTACCGGACGAAGGCGGCGGCGGTGCTTTGGATGCTGCGCTCGATTACGAGCGACGATGCGCTGAAGCAGGCGTTGCAGCTCTACCGAAAGGACAAGACGGCGGACGCCTCGGATGAAGGGTTTGAGCAGGTGCTCGAGAAGACTTCAAAAGAAGATTTGCGGTGGTTCTTCGACGACTGGGTGTATCACGACAAGGGTCTGCCGGAGCTGAGCATTGCGAACGTCGCTCCGCGTCCGGCATCGGCTGCGTCGGGCAAGACGGACGGCTGGCTGGTGGCAGTGAGCGTTCGCAATGACGGGGACGCTGCGGCGGAGGTGCCGGTGACGGTGAAGTCCGCGAAGCTGACAGCGACCGAGCGGTTGCGGGTTCCGGGGCGGTCAAACGCGGCGATCCGCATTGTCTTCCAGGACACTCCGGAAGAGGTTGTCGTCGGCGACGGGACGGTGCCGGAGCTGCGCGAGAATATCCACACGCGGAAGATCGTTCCTGAGTGAACGGAGCATTCCCCCCCAAAAAAAAAGAGGGCGGATTCTGCCTAAAGTCCTTTGAATCAGCGGAGTGCGTTCGTTTCGACTGGCTAAAGTCTTCATAACAGAAGGCTTAGAAGCCAAAGTCGTCAAAACAAAGGTTTTAGGCTCCATCCGGCGAATCATTCAGAAGCCTCGGGCGAAAGACCGGCGCTTTCCTAATTCCTGTTTAAATCGTAGCAGCTTGCACGGGGTAAATGGGCAAGTTTTTTGCAGGCTTTAAGCCTTTTGTAATGTTTCGTTTACCGCCATTTCCCAAGACGGCAGGGCTTGACAACACAAAACGGGGAGCTTCTGACGGGGCGCTAGTTACGCGAGCGCCTGCCGTGTACGGTGGAGCCCGTCGGCTTTGTGGGGATGGTACGGGACCAGGATTGGCCGCCGCCCCAGGTACGAATCGAGGTCAGGTCGATATGGATGGGGAGTTCCTTCGACGGCGGGGGCTGGGGGGCCGACGGCGGGAGAAAGAGTGCCGGGAGGCCGTCGCCAAACTGGGGGATCGCAGTGCCGAGTGCGAGAAGACGCGAAGGGAGGACGTTGCCGGTGAGGTGGAGGCTGTAGCCGAAGCTGTCGAAGTGGCCTTCGAGGGTTGCTGGCTCCCTGCCTCCTAAAGCGAGAGTGGTCGGGGCAAGCACGAAGCCCGCTGCAGAGTCCGCTGAGGTGATGGTGGTGTCGCCGATGGCCATGGGGGTGTTGCCGAGCGGGCCTTTGGAGAGTTCGACTCCGGTGAGGACGAGCCGACCGGACGGTGTGGTGGGCGGTTCGCCATTCGCTGTCCGGGAGACGCTTCCCGTCAGGGTGCCGGTTGCGATGATGTCGGGCGAGACGCGAGGGCTGGCGGCGCGGAGCCACTGCAGGAGTGTGGCGGCGGGCAGGCCGGGTGTGCCGAGCTGGAAGCTGGCGGAGGCGGGATTGTGGATGCTGGGTAGATCGCCGGTCAGGGCGAGGAGAGTGGGCTCACCCGGAGGAGGCCAACTGCAGCGGATCTGCTGGAGGGCATGGAAGGTCTCGGCGGTGGTGGCCTGGCAGTCGGCACGGAGATGGATTGGCTGGTCGGGAACGAAGTCGGCGCGGCGTAGACCGCGGAGGTCGATCGAGGTCTTGAGGGTGCTGGTGCCGACGGTGCCGCGAAGCGTGGCGCTGAGACGGAGTTCGCCACGGACTCCGGCGTCGTCGCCGGTGAGGACGCGGCTTGCCTCGCCGAGGGGGACGTTTTTCCACTCGGCGGCGAGGTCGATGGGGATGAGGTCGAAGCGTTCGGCGCGGCCAAGTGTGCCTTCAAGGGAGACAATGCCGGTGTCGGAGGCGCTGGTGTCGGTGCGGGTGGGTTTACCCGCGACGCGCACGCGCCACTGGCCGGGTTGGGGAAGCCACAGGGCAAAGTCAGTTTCAGTAAGCGAAAAGGGGAGTTTTTCGAGGCCGGACTTGATGTTGACGCGGGCGTCCGTGGCTTCGATATACGGGAAGCGCGGATCGGGGCCGGCGGTGGCCTGGGCGGTCGGCGCGGCGGAGATCTGCGCGGCCTTGAGGAGGATGCCTTCAATGTTCCACTGGCCGCTCTCGGCATGGACGAGGTTGATGCTGGGTTCCTTCAGGCTGATCTTCGAGAATTCGACCTTCTTGCGGTAGAGGGAGGCGATGCGGAGGGTGGCCTCGACCTCATTGGCATGGATGACGGGCTCGGATCCAAAGGCGGGGTCTTCAGCGACGACGAAGTTTTCAAGCTTGAAGCCGGGGAGCGGAAGCAGGACGAGGGTGACGCTGTCCAGATGGACGGGGCGGCCGAGGCTGGTGCTGATGCTGGTCACGATGCGCCGCTTGAAGCGGTTGACGTTCAGCAGCGGTGGGAGCACGGCGAGAGCGATGATGCAGGCGATGAAGAGGTAGAGCAGAGCGAAGCCGAAGGAGAAGTAATTGCGGCGGGGGCGTGCTGGGGCTTCGGCGGGGGTGGAGGTCTCGGGCATGAAGGTACTCAAGAGGCAATTCTATTCTCACGTCTATTCTCAGGGAGGGGTGATTCAGGGAATAGAAGGGGTTCGTGTTTCGCACCAATATCCCACCCATCGCGAGAGACAAAGGCGCGATGGATGGGGCACCCGATTCTTGCCCGATATTTGGGGATCTAGCGGACGACGTGGAAGGTGCGGCTCCAGCGAGTCTCGGTGAAGATGTGCGTAACGATGTGCACGATGAAGCTCAGGCGATCGCCCATGCTGGTCTTGTCGATCTGATCGGCTGGGGTCTTGAACGACCAGTACACGAACATGGGGCGGCCGACGATGTTCTCCTGCGGAACGAAGCCCCAGAAGCGGCCGTCGAGACTCTCGGTGCGATTGTCTCCCATGGCGAAGATCTTGCCGGGAGGGACGACGAGGTCGTCGCCCTCGACGTGGCTGGGCATCTCCAGCGACCAGCTCGCGGTGGCTCCCTGATCGACCGAGGCGGGGATGCTGGGGAAGTCGTCGCGGTAGGGGTTATACGCATGATAGGGATTGCCATCGTAGGCTGGCTTGCCGGCCTGGGGCTCGTCCTGGGCGACTCCGTTGAGATAGACGATGCCGTTGCGAAGGTGGATGCGATCTCCGGGGATGCCGATCGCGCGCTTGACCAGAAAGAGGTCGGGGGTCTCGGGGTTGGGCTTGAGGAAGACGATGACGTCGCCGCGGTGGACGGGGCGGTAGTCGAGGAACGGTGCCCAGAGGCTCCGCGGCGCAAGCGTGACGCGGTCGACCACGACGTGATCGCCGATGAGCAGCGTCTTCTCCATCGAGGCCGAAGGGATCTCAAAGTTCTGGAAGATGAAGGTCATGACGAAGAGGCCGACTGCCAGCACGGTGCAGATGGAGGAGAGGGATTCGAGGGGAGTCTCGGTCTCCTGCTGCTCGACGGGCTGGGACTCGGCGGTTTCGTTCACGATCGGTTCGGTGGCGTTAGTCAACGCGTTCTCCACTGGTGCTCTGTCAGTGTATCGCTGAATGAGGTGAGGCGGCTCGGTCCGGAGTGAGGTGTTTAGCGGACCACGCGGAGTATCCGGTTCCAGCGGGCGAAGTTGGCAATCTCGCCGAAGGTGGAAGTCTTCGCGGGCTTGACGATGGGCTGGGCGGATGCTCGGGGGGTAGGATCGGGGTCTCGGCTATCGTCGTCATCGTCGGGCTTGGGCGAAGAGTTGACGGAGAAGTAGATCAGCAGGGGCTTGCCGACGATGGCGGAGGCGGGAACGAAGCCCCAGTAACGGCTGTCCTCGCTGTTGTTACGGTTGTCGCCAAGGACGAAGAAGCTGTGTGGCGGAACGGTGAGTTCGCCGTGGTTGACCAGCGAACGCATCTGGATCCACCAGGCTGAGGAGACATCGGGATCGGGATTAGCAAGGCGCGGGAAGTTATCGCGGAAGTTGTCTGCGGGGCCGGAGCGGTAGACGGCGTAGGGTTCGTCGAGCGGTCGGCCGTCGATATAGACATGGTTCTCGCGGAGACGGAGATGGTCGCCGGGGAGGCCGATCACGCGCTTAACCAGGTGGATGGAGGGATCGACGGGGTAGTGGAAGACGATGACGTCGCCGCGGTGGATGGCGGTAGAGGGCTGGGGAATATTGCCGGCGGAGGCGGGGAAGTTCTGCTTGGCGACGAGGAGGAAGTCGCCGACCATCAGCGTCGGATCCATGGACTCTGACGGGATGCGGAAGGGCTGGACCGCGAAGGTGATGATGAAGATGGCGACGATGATGATGTAGAGCAGCGACTGGACGGCGTGGATCATGCCGTGAGACTCGGGTGAGCGGGGATGGCCGGGCGGGAGGGTTGTGACGACGAAATCCTCAACAACCAGTGTCTCCGCGACGATTACGGGCTGTGTCACGACGGTGGCGGACTGGAGTTCGGTGGGATCGCTCATTCGGTTGCCACAGACTTTTGAGATGCGTGGGCTGCGTTGCCGTCTGCCACGATGCGCAGGAAGGCTAGGCGTGCGGCCTCCTGCTGAGCGGCCTTTTTTGTGGGGCCGTCAGATTCAGCGAGGATGGTTGGGACACCATCCGCGGCGGAGGTACGGTCGTGCACCACGACCTGGACGTGGAAGCGCTTCTGGTGGTCGGGGCCTGACTCGGAGACGAGTAGGTACTCGGGCTGGCCGAGACCGGAGGCCTGCAGATGCTCCTGGAGGGCGGATTTGTGGTCGCCGACGGCTCCCGAAAATGTGGAGGAGCCTGCTCCGTTGGGCGTGGAGAGCGCGAGGGTGATCTCGGGCAGAGCGGGTTCGAGGATGTTCTTCTCGATGAATGCGGCGGTGGGCTTAAGGCCGCCGTCAAGGTAGATGGCGGCGATGACGGCTTCAAGCGCGTTCGAGAGCAGGGCGGACTTGGCGCGGCCGCCGGTGCGTTCTTCTCCCTTGCCGAGGCGGAGATGGCTGCCAAGATCGATGCGCGCGGCCATCGCGCCAAGGTGCTTGCGGCTGACGATGGAGGCCCGGAGCCGTGTGAGTTCGCCCTCGCGCGACTGCGGGAAGCGGCGGTAGAGGGCTTCGGCGACGATCAGGCCGAGGACGGCGTCGCCGAGGAACTCAAGCTGCTCGTTGTCGGCGGAGGTGTCGGAGAGCAGGTGCGGGGAGGTCTCGTAGGCGAGCGAGCGGTGGGTCAGGGCGCGCTCGAGCAGGGAGGGGTCCTTGAAGGTGTGGCCGAAGGGGGAGCGTGTGGATTTTCTTGGCGGCATGTCGATAGCTCTCCCCAGTTGTTAACTTTAGACCGAAAAGCAGGGTATAGGGGGTAGCGAATAGGGTGTAGGCGGCGGTAAGTGCAGTGCCGATGCGGGGCTCTCCACTACGCCGCGCGGGATGCTGCGCGGCTTCGGTCGAGATGACGTTTCTTTGGGAGGGTTTAGGCAACGGCAAGTGCGAAAGCAGATCCTCCGACTTCGTCGAAGAATGACAAGGTGAGGTGGATAAACGACAAGGATTCGGGATTCGGGCGTTATTGCGGAGGCGGTGGCTTGTAGGCGTCTTTCTCGGCTTTGCCGGTGGGGTCGATGGGCGTGTTGTCGTTGTCGTCGGGATCGGGCATGGCTTCGCGTTTGGGTGGAGCGAACGGAGCGCGGATGCCGGCTTCGGCGGCGGCCTTGGTGTCGGGGCGGTCGTCGCGGAGGTTGAGGGCCAGCTTGTACTCGGCGACGGCTTTCTTGCGGTCGGGAGTCTGCTGCATGTCGTAGAGACGTCCGAGATAGATGTGGCACCAGGCCAGGGTGCGGGGGTCGCGAGAGGTCTCGAGCGCGGCGTGGAAGTGGGTCACGGCGTCGTCAGGCTGCTGGTCGAGCAGGTTGACGCGGGCGATCAAGTAGTTGGCGCGGGCATGGTCCCCGGTCGGGCTGGCGAGGACCTTCTCAGCGATCTCGCTGGCACCGTCTTTGTCGCCCTTGAAGAGCTTCATCTCGGCGAGATCGAGGCCCGTGGGCTGGCGGGGCGTCCGGCGCACAACGTCGTGGCTGGCTTCAGGAAGGAAGACGATCTGCTGGTCGTGGTGGGCTTCGCGTCCGATGTCCATGCCGTAGACCATCTGGCCAATGGAGTCCTTCAGGCTGGAGCCGTCGTGCTGCATCTCGCTGAGCCTGTCGTAGAAGTACCCGGTCAGCACCCAGCCCTGGCGCATAGAGAGTTCGGCAGCGTTGCGGCGGGCGGCCTCGGTCTGGCGGTCGTATACCGTCATCTCCGCGGTATAGCGCTCCTGATCGATGCGCTCGTGGCTGGTGGTCTTTTCGGGCTTCGGAATGCCGGCGTCCATGGTGTGGGCTTCGATAGCCTTGATCATGCACTCGGCGATGAGCGAGACGATGTCGGATTTGTAGCTGAATTCAATCGGAGCGTCCTGCACAGTGCGGAGCAGGGGCTGCAGGCGGTTCATCGCGGTGGCGCGGGAGTAGACGAGCGGCTCGACCTCGTAGTGGAGGTAGGTGTGCCGGACCTGCTCCATCTTGACGTTGCCGGGTGGCGTGGCAGATGGAGAGACGACGACGGTGTAGTCGTTGCCGTAGATGCGGGCGTTGCTTGCCGCCGGGGCGAGCATAGGCTCGATCAGAACGAGGAACCGGCGGCCATCGTAGCTGCTGGCGGGGAGCTTGAGGTAGATGTTTGTGTTGAGGATGGTGCGGGTCAGCGGGTCGTGGACGAGGTCGACGAGCGCTTCGTAGTTAGGGCGGTACTTGATCCAGATGGCGTGGAGGTGGACCTGCTCGGCGAAGGTCCGGAGGAGTGGCAGGATGTTGACGACCTGGGTGGAGTCGGGGGGCAGATCGGTCTCGTCGGCGGTCGGCGCGAGTTCCGGCGGCGGGGTAAGGTAGAGCGCGAGCGACACGTACTGGGCGAGGTTGAGGCCGCCGTCGGAGAGCTGGTGGGTGTGGACGTATTCGCACAGCGCGCGGCGGCTGTCGGCGGCCTCGGGTGTGGCGATGGCGGCAGATTCGATGTCCGCGCGTACCTTGGCGCGGACGGGGTCGGATTGATCGAGGCCATCGTCGTAGCCGCAGAGGTTGAGTGCGGAAGCGAGGTAGAAGAGAGGTTCGCTGGTCTCTAGTGTGACGGCGGAGCCTCCGGCTTCGACGGTGGGACGCTTTGCAGTCGAGCGGCTCTCTTCCTGCGGCGCGGTGCCGGACGACTGCGAGGAAGACGAAGAGGATTGGGCCGTCAGCCTGAAGGACGGAAGCAGAAGCGCAGCGACGGCGATACCAAGTGCAGGTCTGGAGAGTCGCGCCATGGTCAGGGGCCTGGAGAGATGCATTTGACGCGGGTGTGGAGCAGTAGAGGGCACGATAGATTCGACGTTCTCAGCTAGCTTATGGCAGCCATCGAAGCGATGCAAACACGGGCCGCAGCGGTTACTGCTGTGGAGCTGAAATTGTCTGGGTCGTACAGGAGGTTTCAGTCGTGTTCTTGACGATCTCGTAGCTGGCGGGTGGCTGGAAGATAGCCGCGTCTGGGTCTCCCTGTTCGTAGCTGACAAGTTCTTTGCTTCTTGTGCCGGTTCGTGGGTCGTCCGACGTCTCGCGGACGATCATGCCCGAAAGGGCCGGGGCGGTTGCTGTCCACACCTCGGACGTAGTCACCAGCGGATATTGATTGCCGATCTCGCCGGCGGGATAGGTGGTGGTGATGCGCCGGCCGCGGGCCTCGATTCCCTGGATCGTGTCCGTCCCAAGAGCCTCGAATACCGGCTTCGGACGCTCTGAGCGTACGCCCTTGGTGTTCGGATCGGCATCGGTGGAGCTTGCAGTGCAGATGCGTGATGCTCCGGGCTCGGGCATCGATCCCACCGTCACCTGGTGGCCGGGAGAAGACCAGACGGTGTGGGTTCGGGCGATCGGGTCAAAGACAAAGATCGTCGTTCGGAGTGAGTCGCCTCCGAAGGGCAAAGCCCCGGTGGTGGCAGTCATTTGGCGGCCCTGCGAGTCTACGGCGCTGATTTCAGTCGACTCATTGCGGATGACGTTGCCGTCCGACAACTTCTGGGTCCGCGTGATCTTGTAGTGCGCTGTGTAGGGAGAACGGGGGATGGTGGGCCGGGTTCGCGCCAACTGGCCCAAAGTGGGGAAGGCCAAAGCCGCTGCCGTGACACACAGGAAGATTCCGGAGATGCGTTTGCGCATACTTCTACCTCAGACAGTCGCTGCCCAGAGCAGTTTGATCTGAGTTATGGAACAAATCAAGTGAATTTAGGTCTGCGATGACCTATTGCGGTCCGGACGGCTAGGCGCGGACGGAGATCCCATCGAAGGTCAGAATGATGTGGCCGCGGACGGGCGATCCGAAGACACTGGCTGGGGTGAAGACACTCAGCATGAGCTGCTCGGCGACCTGCTTCTGGACCTCCGGGTTTTCGGGACCGGAAAGGTACTTGTAGTCGTAGACCTGGCCTCGAGCGTTGATCGATGCGTCGACGACGATGGTGGTGTCGTGATCCGCGACGATGGGGCGCTCGGCTGCGGCAGAGTAGAGGAAGTGCGGAGCCGTGATGGCGCTTAGGGGGACGTCGTGGGCCATCACCGCCTCGGGCGCGGCGACCATGCCGAGTACCATCGCGATGGTGCCGACGAGTGCGATGGTTCCGGCGAATCCGGCGGAGACCTGGATCACAAGCGGGCGGATGGCGTTCTCCCACTGGATAGAGAACCGGTCGGCCCAGGTGCGGCTTTGCTTGGCCTTCTGCTGGGAGATGGCGACGCGAAGCTTGAGGCCGAGGTCCGCAGGTGCCTTGAGTGCCCGGAGACTAGCGAGCGATGCCTGCATCTCACGGAGCTTCGAGAACTCTTCGTCGCACGACGGGCAGGCGCGGAGATGGGTCGCGATGGCGTGCATCTCGTGGCCGTTGACTGCGCCGTCGAGGTACTCCGAGAAGGAAGCACGCATCGTCTCGCAGACCTGTGCGGACTCCGGATTCAGGATCTCCAGCGAAGGGTTCAGGTTCATTGCGCCGACTCCATGTTTCTTTGATTCATCGGCAGCAGGCCCAGACTCGTTATCTGCGAAGATCCGGCTGTGGATTCCTGGGCAACGAGCAGGGTGCGGAGGGCGGAACGACCGCGGGTGAGACGGGATTTGATGGTGCCAAGATTCGTGTCCAGGATCTCGGCGATCTCTTCGTAGGAGAAGCCTTCGATCTCGCGAAGGACGACGACGGTGCGGAAGACCTCGGGAAGCTGGCGGAGCGCGGCTTCCACCTTGATGCGAGTCTCGTTCTGGGAGGCGTGGTCGAAGGGCGAATCGCCTTGATCCGCGAGGGTAGAAGCTAAAGAGAAGGTCTCGCCAGACTCTTCCGTCTCTGCCGGAACGTCGATGGTCACTTCCTGACGCTTGTGGCGCGACCACCAGCGGCGCTGGTTGGAGGCCTCATGCAGGGCGATGCGATAGAGCCAGGTGCGCAGGCTGGCATCGCCGTTGAAGCTGCGAACGCTGCGAAAGACCTTGATGAAGACTTCCTGGGTGATGTCAGGGGCGTCGCTGGGATCGTTGAGGGAGCGGACGACGAGGGAGTAGATGGGCTGGTGATACTGGGCGATGAGCTGCGCAAAGGCCTCTTCGGAGCCGGCCTTGAGGTCGGCGACGAGGGATGCTTCCTCGGTACGAATTCCGATTGCGCTCGCTAGATCTGCCACTCTGGTGCCCGCCTGCATGTCGGGTGTCCTCTAAAGTACGGCTTCCGGGGTACGTCTGTCGAGTCGAGCGAGAGACGGTTGCCGGAGGTGGCTGAAATGGAATAAAACTTGCGATTGAACTGCGCCGCCGGCGACCGAGTGTCTCGCACCACTCTGTTTACTTAGACACCGGTGGGGGCGGGAAATGTTCCCGGGCAGTCTGAGCGTGCCTCGAAAGTGACAGAGGTAGGCGGATTGACGAAACGGGCGGCGTAGCTGAGAATGAAAGAAGTCCTTCTGCAAGAGTGGGCCTGTGGCGCAGCTGGGAGCGCGCTTCCATGGCATGGAAGAGGTCATCGGTTCGATCCCGATCAGGTCCACCAAACAATCCTCTACGAATCAATAGTTTAGCGATAGCGAGCGGCCTCCTGCTGGGAGCGTTTGGTGTCACTTGTTGTCAAATTTCCAAACACTTTTCGAGACACCGCCCCACCCTGGGTTTGGGCTGATTTACAGCCGACCAACTACGTGGGGCGCTGAAACTCTTCGTCGCCGATGGTCTTGATACTCAAGTGATCTAAACCCGGCACTGGTCAGAAGTAACGCCGTTTGTTGTGATGACCGCTATCAGGAGAACCGATGGCAGGAATATCGTCACCCCGCTTGCAGGATCGAACTGCGACACCTCAGATCGTTCCGGGCTGTTGCCGGCCACGGTGGCGTGTCGGACGCGCGATTTGCACCCGCGATTCTGGTACAGCTCCTAACTTTGGCTCCGTCAAAAGGCGCGGGGTGATCCCCTAGTGGCAGGGAAGAGGTCATCGGTCGATCCCAATAAGATCTGCCGATATCCCGTCTTCTATTTTTTATCGGCTATCTCGATGTTGTGACGGCGGAGCGTATTGGCGGTCGATCGGTCGAACTCAGCTTCGGCCTCGCCTCGGTTCGCGGTCGCACGAATCTCCCGGAGCTTCGCACTGATGAGCTCATTCTGTCGTTGAAGCACGAGATAGACCGAGGACGTGCCTGCTTTCAGCTGGCGCTGCTCGCTTTCATACTGCTGCTCAGAAAGCTGGGCCGCACGATGGGAAGCGGTCAACACGAGATCGGCGTTGACCAACTGCTGTAGGCTGTTCCGTACGTCGCTGACGACGGTCATCTCAAGCTGCTGCTGCTGCGCCACGGACTGCCTGGTATTGGTCTCCGCAATATGGGCCTCGGCGCGAGCGGTGCGATTGCCGATTGGCAGCGATATCTGCAGACCTACCTGCACCGTTGGAAACCTGCCGTCCCGCAGTGTCTGCAGGGACTCGCCGTAGCCGCCGACGAAGAAGCCTGGTACCGAGCTGCCTCCACTAAGCCCGGATGTATCGACAGGGGGCAAGCCAGCGAGTGCCGATAGCTCGTCTACCCGCGTGAAGAGCGGGCCAAAGATCGCCCCGAACGGATTGGCAGCTTGTGTGACCGTGCGTCCAGCAAGTCCCTGTACTCCAGCCTGTGCGGTGAGATTGATCTGAGGCCGCACCTGCTCTCTCGCCAGGCGCGCATCGATCTCGCTGATCTTTACGCCAATCTGTCCCGCCTTCAGATCTGGACGCTCCGCGAGAGCCTGCTGGATCGCTTCTTCAAACGTGGGAATGGCGGACGATTCGTCCAGACTCGTCGCGGTCTTGAGCGCCGCATCCCAGAGCGGATCGGAGCGATTGGGCAGCATCAGCGCCTTCAGCGTGTTCTCCGCCTGGGTAAGTTGCAGCTGCGCGTTGAAGACGTTCTGCTGATAGGTCGACACCTGCGTCTGGGTCTGGATGACATCGACGGGTGCTTGAATCCCTTGCTCCACCTGTCGCCGATTGCTGGCGTCCTGTTGCTCTGCGAGACGGACCGCCTCGATCTGAACGTTCAGGTTGTTGAGAGCGTAGTCCAGCTCCCAGTAGGCGTGGATTGCCTGCGTCGTTGTCTCGATCACTCGTTGACGAAACTGTTCCTGCGTCTGCGCGACGCCTCGCCGCGCAACCGACAGGCGCTCACGGTTCTGATCAAAGAAAAGTCCTCCCCAGAGCGGTTGCGTCAGTTGCAAGGTCGTGGAGGTGGGATAAGTAGGGTTGAGGCTATTGAAGGTGTTGTTGCTGTCGATCCGCGCAGAGGCAAAGTCCAGCTTGTAGGTCGTTCCAAGCCACGGGGAGCTGCCGGTGATCTGCGGGTCAGCGTAGATCTCCTTCTGAATGACCGCACCGTTGGTTGCGCCGCCCAGAGAAGACGCCGCGGGAGTGACCTGCCGGTTTGCGTATCCGTTTCCGCCGAAGACGGGATCGAAGTAGCCCTTCGCCGCACGCAGCGTGAACACCGCTTTCTCTCGCGAGAGACGAGACACTTCAACGTCACGATTGTTGGAGAGCACAGCCCGGATCACTTCCGGCAGAGTAAGCTGCACTTCGCTGGTGATCCCGATTCTCGGCGCGATCTCAAGCGTAGTTGCGGGAGGCAGAGCGGGTGACGCGGGATCTTTCAGATTCACCGTTGGCAGTTGAGCGGTAGCGCTGACTGAAGCGAGGAGAGCAGCAAGCAAAGTCTTCTTCACGCTAGAGCCCTCCATTCAAGGTGGTTACGACCGGGGGAACGCGACGCGATCTCTTCGGGATTTGCGAGATCAGCATGCGACCGCGATGGGATGCTCTCTTGAGGAAGGGATGCTCCGAGAGATCTTCGAAGAGGGAGTAGAAGACGGGCACCGCGACGAGCGTCAGCAGCAGGCAAAGCGACTGGCCCCCAACCACCAGCACTCCGATGGATCGATTGGTCGCGGCCCCTGTTCCTCTTGAGATGACCAGGGGAAGCATGCCAGCCACCAGCGCCAAAGTGGTCATAAGGATCGGCCGCAGCCTGTCTTGATTTGCTCGAAGGATCGCTTCATATCGCGGCATGCCCCCCGCTCGCAGACCGTTCGTATGGTCGATCTGCAGGATCGCGTTCTTCTTCACGATGCCGAACAAGAGAAGGAGCCCAAGTCCTGAAAAGATGTTGACCGTCTGCCCGGTGAGCAGCAGCGACAGGATTCCGAAGGGCACTGCCAGAGGCAGCGTGAGCAGGATCGTAATCGGGTGCAGGAAAGATTCGAACTGCGCAGCCAGCACGATGTACATGAAGATAAAGGTCAGCACGATGGCAAGGATGAAGTAGTACGCCGCGCGCCCGAGTTCCTTGGACGCTCCGGCGAGACCAGTCTTATACTCCTGATCCATGTGCATCTCTGCCGCGGCCTTCTGGAGAGAGGCAATGATGGCCGACTGCGAGTAGCCGGGAAGGATGTTGCAGCTCAGCGTGGCCTGCCGCTGCCGAGCGATACGGTTCACCGCTGAAGGGCTGAGCGATGGATGCGAGGAGACCACCTCGTCGAGCCCGATCGGGCCGAGCTGTCTTGAGGAAGGCACGGTGATCTTGTTGAGCTCTTCCACTCTGCTGCGGAACTGTTCGCCCGCGCGGACCCTGACGTCGTACTGATCGTCGCCCGCATTGAAGGTCGAAACTGTCTGACCAGCTACCAGCGTATTCAGCGCCTCTTCGATGTTGTTTACGGAGACGCCGAGGTCTGCTGCCCGGGCACGATCGATATCGAGCCGAATCTCCGGCTTCCCACCCCTGAGCGAAGAGTCGGAGTCGGTAACTCCGGGAATCGTCTTCATCCGCTTCAGCAGCTCATCGGAATATTGCGTCAGCTTGTCGAGGTCCGGACCCTGGATGTAGTACTGCACCTGCGCGTTGGTGCCTCCGTTACTCACGGTAGCGATAAGCTCTACGCTGCTATGGAGGTTGGGGTAATTGGCAAGCAACGCACGGGCTTTCTGCATGATGTCGGTCTGGGTGGTGTGCCGTTCGTTGACGTCGACAAGCTTCACGAAGATCTGCGCGCTGTTGACCGCTCCATCCGTGCCACCACCTGCCGTCATCAGCGTGGTCTTCACCTCATGGAAGTTTCGGATCTGCTGAGCGATGGCCTCCGCTTCCTGCGTGGTCGATGCCAGTGACGTGCCTTCGGGGGTACGCAGATTGATGTTGAACTGCGACTGGTCATCGGCAGGCGTGAAGTCCTTGCCTACCAGCATGAACAACGGCACCATGCTCAGGATGGTGCATCCACAGATCGCGAGCACGATCCTCCGGTGCGCCATCGACCACGTCAGCAAGCGCAGGTGGCGGCTGCTGATGTACTGAAAGAACTTCGACTCCTTCGAGCCATGAGATTCCGTATCTCCCTGCGCGGGCGGCTTGAGAAAGCGCGAGCAGAGCATCGGAGTCAGCGTGAAGGACACCAGCAGCGAGACAGCGATGGCGAAGGCGGCCGTAAAGCCGAAGGAGCTCATGAACCGTCCAACGATCCCGCCCATGAAGCCCACAGGAAGAAAGACCGCAAGCAGCGACAGCGTGGTCGCCATCACTGCCAGTCCGATCTCGCGGGTTCCCTCGATGGCCGCCTGGACCGGAGACATACCCTTCTCTTCGATGAAGCGATAGATGTTTTCGAGCACGATGATCGCGTCGTCGATGACGATGCCGACCATCAGCGTCAGAGCCAGCATCGTGATCTGGTTGAGCGTGAACCCAAGGGCCTTCATCAAGGCAAATGTCGAGATGATGGAGGTAGGAATAGCGATCGCCGCAATCAAGGTCGTTCGCCAGTTGGCCAGGAACAGGAAGATGATCGCGCAAGCGAGAAAGCTGCCTTCGATCAGGTGATGCTTGATCGCATCGATCGCCGCGATGATGAACACGGACTGGTCCTGCACGATCTGGGTTTTTACGTCTTTCGGCAGTGTCGCTGAGATCTCTGCCAGCCGCTCCTTGACCTCGTCAGCTACTTCAACCGAGTTGGCGCCTGACTGCTTCGACACCACCAGCGTCACGGCGGGAGTTCCATCCAGTCTCCCCGAGGTCCGCGGCTCCACGTAGCTATCCTCGGCGGAGCCAATGTCGCTGACCTTCACGACATAGCCCTGCCTTGTGGCGATCGCGATGTCGTTGAACTGCTCCGGGCTTGTGATGCGGCCCATTGTCCGGATCGTAAACTCGCGCGTGCCTTCGTTGAGAGAGCCGCCCGGCAACTCGAGATTCTGCTGCCGTACCGCATTGACCACGTCCGTGATCGTGAGTCCGTAGGCCCGGAGTCTCTCCGGGTCTACATTCACATGGATCTCGCGCCTCGCTCCGCCCACCAATTGAACCTGGCCGACGCCTCGACTGTTTTCCAGCTTCTGCCGGATGAGCTTGTCCGCAATCAGGGTGAGATCACGAAGAGCGCGCGGCGCGGAGACGGCGATCTGGATCACCGGGGCTGCATCGGGGTCGAACTTCTGCACTACCGGTGCCTTGGCGTTTGCCGGCAGATCGTTCTTGATGAGATTGATCTTGTTCTGTACTTCTTCGGCAGCCACGTCGCCGTTCTTATCCAGATCGAACTGGATGATGACCTGGGCCTGCCCCTCGGAGGAGTTCGAGCGAAGTTCGTCGATACCGCTGATCGTGTTCACAGCGTCTTCGATCTTCTTGCTGATCTCGGTCTCGATCTCCTCCGGCGACGCTCCGGGATCGGAGACAGTCACGGCCACCGTAGGGACGTCCACCTTGGGCAGCAGGTCGACGCCAAGCGTGAAGTAAGAGAACGCGCCGACCACGACGAGCGAAAGAATCAACATCGTCGCAAAGACCGGGCGACGGACACACAAACTTGCTAAACCATGCATTGCATCACTCCGTTACTTAACGGGCTGCGGGTTTACAGGCGCGCCGTCGTAGAGATCGTTCTGGTGGTTGAGCGCCACCATCTCTCGATCCGTAACTCCAGAGATCACTCGAATCTGGTCTTTGTCGGTGTCTCCAAGGGTGACGACTCGCAGGCGCGCCTTGCCGCCCTCGACGATAAAGACCTGGTTGGAGTCGGTCGTCCGGTCGCGGACGATCGCGGACTTGGGAACAAAGACGGCGAGCTCCGTGCCAGGCAGAAGCACCCGCGCGCTTGCGAACATTCCCGGCCGCAGCGTGTTCTCAGAGTTGTTGAACCGAGCCTCGACGACGAACGCGCGCGAGTCTGAACTGACCACCGGGTTGATCGCGGAGGTGACGCCCTGGAAGTCTCTCCCTCCGTAGGCGGCGACCCTTGCCGTGACAGGCATGCCCACCTTCAGCCCGGCAGCGCTCTTCTCCGGCGTCTGAAGTTGCAGCTTGAGCGTGCCGATTCGTACCACCGTGGCGACTGAGCTTGAGGTCGCCACGTACTCGCCGACGGAGACCGGCCGCGCACTCACGTAGCCATCGAAGGGAGCGCGAATCGTCGTGTCTTCAAGCGCCTTCTCGGCCTGTCCCAGCTCGGCCCGCATCGCTTCGAGTGAGGCCTGCGAAGAACCCACAGCCTGGTAGCTCTGCCTCGCGGTGTTGATTGCCGCTTCGTACTGTTGCTTCGAGGCCTTGGCCTGGGCTACGGCCGTCTCCGCCTGGGTGCGTTGCTTCTCGTAGATACTCTGCGAGACATCGCCTGTGGCCACGAGGTTCGCATACCGATTGGCATCGGCAGTGGCCAATCTCGCCTGCGCCTCAGACGACTCATAGTTCGCCCGCGCCGCCGATACTTCAGGCACGACCATCGGGTCGAAGTTGCCTTTTTCCAGACCGATTCGCGACTGCGCCTGACGGACGGCAGCCATCGCCTGGTCAAGCTGTGCCTTACTCTGAGCCACCTTCAGCGCGGCATCCCGATGGTCCAGCTCGCAGATTACGTCTCCGGTCTTCACGTAAGCTCCGACGGAAACGGGCGTCTTGATCACGCGTCCCGCCTGGGCCGGAGCGACCTGCGATAACTCATCCGCGACGAAGCTGCCCGTCTCCACAAGGGACACCGGCACGGACCGGCTTTGCGCGTTTGCCACGAGCACCTGAACCGTGGCTGCCTTCGGCGCTTCGTTTGCGGAAGGTTTACGGGAACAGCCAACTACCAGGACCGCAAGTGACCCCGTTAAAGCGAGCCCTCGCAGACGAGGGAAATATGTAGATTTTGCTGAAATGCTGGAACGACTGGTTCGCATGAATCCGGCTTCTCGTTTCTGCTCGGCAAGTTAGGTCGCTCCTGAAGACTAACGGCACAATGTGCCATTGTCAACGCAAAATGCCCCAAATGATGTAATGTGCCATGAAGTGCTGTTTGCGCTAAACTGAAGATCATGGATGCCAGCGAACAGGAACGCCGGGAGAGTCTGCAGGCAAAGAAGCACGATGTGGTGCGCCGGGAGATCTGGAACGCGGCCATCGATCTCTTCCATGAGCAAGGCTTCGACGAAGTCACTGTCGAACAGATTGCGAGCCGGGCAGGCGTCTCTTATCGCACGTTCTTCCGCTACTTCTCTTCCAAAGACGATGTCATGGCATCGACGACGAAGAGCTACGGAGAAGCCCTGATCAAAGCGATTGCCGCGGAGGGCCGCGAGATCAGCCAGCTCGACGCAGCCAGGGCCGCCATCAAGAAGGTCCTCCTCCCGGACCTGCGTGGCACCGAACGCGTGTTGCAAATCGCTGAGCGCAGCCGGGCCGCGCGAATGGCCCAGTTTCTCGAAGTGCCAATCCTTGAACGGGAGATTGCCACGGCCTTTGCCCGCAGAGAGGGCGACGAGGGTCATGCAGGCATCGAGCACCATGTGCTCGCCAGCCTCGCTCTTTCAGCGACGGGCATCTGCGCTGAATATTGGGTCCTTCAACAGCCCCGGCCCATCGCTGAGATCGTCGACGAGGTGTTTGGGGCAATCGTCGCCGTTTGCTGCGATCGTGCGAGTCAGCCCCAACCCAGGAAGACAAAGCAAAAATAGCCGATTCCCTCGTAAGTGTTATGGGCCCGATCAGATGAGTCAAAGCCTCTCAGAAGGCATTTTCTGCGTGTGCGCTAGACTTGAGATTCGCACCCATTTCATTTGAGAGACTCCGTGACGTTTCCATGTTAATCCGGTCCACGTTCGACATCCAGTTTCATTTGCCGAACCCGGCTGTAATGGTTGCTCTCCTGCGCCTGCACCCGTCTGTCCACGGGCGGCTGCAAGCCGACGAGGAGCTGCTCATCGAGCATCTGGGGACGAGCCAGTTTGCAGGGGTTGACCCGATCGTCCCCATCCCAGCGACCGACTATACGGACTCATTCGGCAATATCTGCTCCCGTTTCGTCGCTCCCGCCGGACACCTGCGCCTCTCCGGAACAAACGTGATCGAAGCAGATGGGCAACCAGATACGCTCTATCCCGACGCGCAACAGGCCGCTATCGAGGACCTGCCGACCGAGGTGCTCCAGTTTCTGCTTCCCAGCCGGTACTGTGAGGTCGACCGGTTTGGCGGCATCGCGAATGATCTCTTTGGCACTCTTCCGCCAGGGTGGGCGCGCGCGACCGCGATCCGCGACTGGGTCCACGAAAAAGTTACGTTCAACTACAACGCCGCTCGGCCAACGAAGACGGCGATGGACGTCTATACGGAGCGCATCGGTGTCTGCCGCGACTTTCAGCATCTCGCGATCGCGCTGACCCGATGCCAAAACATCCCGGCCCGCTATGTGACCGGCTATATTGGGGACATTCGACGCACTCCCAGCGGCCCGGGCGACTTCAGCGCCTGGTACCAGGTCTTTCTCGACGGCCAATGGATCGACCTGGACGCCCGCCACAACTACCCCAGGCTCGGGCGAATCCTGATGGCGACCGGAAGGGACGCCGCAGATGTGGCCCTGACGACCAGTTTTGGCGCGGCGCATCTAACTTACTTCTTCGTCGACTCCTATGAACTGGATGCGGAGGGGAACAGAGTCCCACAGCCAGGATCGGGAATGGCTGTTGCAGCTCCGATGAATCCTTCGGAACTCAGCCTGCCGACGCAGACCAATGCGAGCCAGGCCAGTCCGACGCAGACGCAGGCTGCGACGACCTAGGCCAAAGTACGAAGCTGCAGACGTGAATCTGAAGAAGACACCCTGGAAAACACGAGGCTTAATGGGAACAAAGATCGCAGTGCACCACGAATCGCGATACCGCTACGAACGGCCAGTCTCGCTGGGGCCGCAGACGATTCTCCTGCGGCCTGCGCCGCACTGCCGCACACCCATTTTGAATTACTCGCTGGAGATCACCCCATCCGACGCCCTCGTGTCGTGGCAGTTCGATCCGCTGGCAAACCACATCGCCAGGGCCATCTTCCCCAGCAAGACAGCGGAGTTTTCGGCGAACGTGGATCTGGTCACGGATATGGCACCGGTCAATCCGTTCGACTTCCTCCTCGAACCCGGAGCAGAGAACGTCCCGTTCAAGTACAAAGCTGAGGTCGAGCGCGACCTCAAATCATTTCTGGCCCCGGAGCTTGCAGGGCCTCTGGTCAGCCGGTTTCTTCGAGAATTGAACAAGAGCGGGTCGACCGTCACGTTCCTGCTCAATCTGAATGCCAAAGTGCGCGACACCGTCTCTTACACGACGCGGCTGGAGCATGGCGTGCAAAGCTGCGAGGAGACCCTGCAGTTGGGCACAGGCTCCTGTCGCGATTCAAGCTGGCTGCTGGTGCAGCTATGCCGTCAGATGGGAATCGCAGCTCGCTTTGTCTCGGGATATCTCATTCAACTCGCGAACGACACCGCCGGAGAGGATGCCCGCAAGACCGACTCGGTCGATCTCCACGCCTGGGTAGAGGTCTATCTTCCCGGCGCGGGCTGGATTGGCATGGACCCAACCTCTGGCCTCTTGGCGGCCGAAGGCCACATCCCGCTTGCCTGCGGAACGACGCCAAGCGACGTTGCTCCGATCATGGGCACCGTGGAGCCGGCAGGAGTCGAGTTCACTCACGTGTTGACGATACGCAGACTGGACGCCGTGCCAAGCCTCGCTGCGCCCTTCAGCGAAGAGGACTGGCAGCAGGTACGTGAGCTCGCCTACCAGGTCGATCGCGATCTCAAAGCGCACGATGTGCGCCTGACGATGGGCGGCGAGCCCACCTTCGTCGGCGTCGACGAGCCGGAGAACGCCGAGTGGAACGTAGCCGCGCTTGGCCCCAACAAGCGCCGCGCGGGACTGGGACTGATCCGTTCGCTGCGCCAGCGCACCGCCACCGGAGGCCTGCTTCATCTTGGCCAGGGCAAATGGTATCCCGGCGAGCCGCTGCCACGATGGGCGTTTCACTGCATCTCGCGCAAGGACGGCGTTCCTGTCTGGGAGAACGCCGATCTCTTCGCTCTCGAGAGCAAGAACGATGGCTATAGCAACGCCGACGCGCTCGCGTTCCTGGAAGCTCTCAGCCGCCGCCTCGGAGCGCAGCCGGAGAACATCCTGCCTGCCATGGAACCGTTCAGCGAGGATGAAGTTCCCGCCGGATACATCCTGCCGCTGCGACGGCGTCAGCCAGAGGGACGATTGAGCTGGTCCAGCCAGCTATGGTTCGACCGGCCCGAGAGGTTTACCTTGTCGCCGGGCGACTCGCCGATTGGGTATCGAATTCCGGTTGAGAGCATGCCCTGGGTAGCGCCGGACTCCGTGACCTATGAGCTGGATGCGGACGGCCAGGTAGCTCTGCCGAAGACGGTGACCCGTCGGCCGGAGATGTTCGGCCTGAACCCCGCACCCGATCCTCTGCCAGCGATCGCAGCCGACGCAGCCTCCGCGCCGGAACTCATTCGACCATCCCTCTGTGTTCAGGCGCGCGAGGGTAGGCTGCATGTCTTCGTGCCCTACGTCGCGATTCTGGGGGACTATCTCGACCTGATCGCAGCCATCGAAGAGACGAGCGCCTATCTAAACAAGCCGGTATGGGTGGAAGGCTACTCGGCCCCGTTCGACTTGCGAACGCGCGTCTTCAGCCTGACTCCGGACCCCGGAGTGCTCGAAGTCAATCTACCCGCGACCTCCGAATGGGATGAGTTGGAGATGCTCAACAAGGTGCTCGCCGATGAGGCCCACGAACATCGCCTCATCGCAGGCAAGTTCGGCTACGACGGAACGCATCTGGCAACAGGCGGCGGCAGCCACATCACTCTGGGCGGACCAACGCTTGCCGACAGCCCGATCCTGCGGCGTCCGGACGTTCTGCGCAGCATGGTCTCCTTCTGGCAGAACCATCCGTCGCTCTCCTATCTCTTCGCCGGCATGTACGTAGGGCCGACCAGCCAGTACCCCCGCGTCGATGAAGCCCGCACCGACGCGCTCTACGAGCTGGAGCTGGCATTCAGCCATCTCCCGCCCGACGGCTGCCCGCCGGAGATCGTCGACGGCCTCTTCCGCAATCTGCTGGTCGATGTCACCGGCAACGCCCATCGAGCAGAGTTCTGCATCGACAAGCTCTTTCCGCCCGTCGGCCAGGGCCTCCGAGTTGGCTTGCTGGAGCTTCGCGCCTTCGAGATGCCTCCGCACTATCGCATGGGGCTGCTTCAGACCCTGCTCGTCCGCGCTCTCTTCGCCGTCTTTTGGAAGCAGCCGTTCACCGGCAGCCTGCTGCGCTGGGGGACCGCTCTGCATGACCGCTTCATGCTGCCTCACTTTGTCGAGCGCGACATCCTCGATGTTCTCGCCAGCCTTCGCGACGCTGGATATCTCTTCCCGGAGAGATGGTTTGCCGCGCAGCTCGAGTTCCGCTTCCCCAAGATCGGAATGATCGAAGCCGACGGAGTTCGCCTCGAACTGCGGCAGGCGCTTGAACCCTGGAACGTTCTCGCCGAAGAGACCACCTCCGGCGGCACCGGCCGCAGCGTCGATTCGTCGCTCGAACGCTTACAGGTCAAAGTGAACGGCTTCGGCGCGTCTTCGCGTTACGCGGTCTCGTGCAATGGCCGAAGAGTGCCGCTGCACCCCTCAGGCCAGCCCGACGAGTTGCTCGCCGGCATCCGGTATCGTGCGCGCATGTTGTCCGCCACGCTCCACCCCACCATCCCGGTGCACACGCCGTTGACCTTCGACCTGATCGACACCTGGAAGGATCGTTCCGTCGGTCGCTGCATCTACTACGCGAACCAGCCCGACGGCACGCTCTACTTCAACCGTCCCGCGAACGCATCCGAGGCCAAGGAGCGCCGTCTGCGGCGTTTCGTGGTCGCCACACCGCCTGAGGGACACATGGCAGCTCCTCCGCAGGAGAACAATCAGGTCTTCCCCATGACGCTTGACCTGCGCTGGCAGCCATTCCCCGCTGACGACGGCGGCAAGAAGGACAAGGCATGATCGGAGATCTCTATCAGTCTCCCCTGCGCTACGCAGAGGCCTACGAGGAGTCCTCTGCGGACGGCATTACGCCGCGCCCGCACTGGGCAAGACTGATGGAGTCTTTGCAGTCGATCGGCCCCGCGGAACTGACCTATCGCTGGGCCCAGGCCGAGCAGCGCATCCGCGAGAACGGGATCACCTACAACATGTACGGTGATCCGCTCGGAGCGCATCGGCCATGGAAGATCGACCTCGTTCCGCTCCTGATCCCACACGAGGAGTGGAGCTACATCGAGGCCGGAATCATCCAGCGCGCGGAGCTTCTCAACCTCCTGCTCGATGACGTCTATGGCTCGCAGAGCCTGTTGAAGCAAGGCTTGCTTCCGGCGGCGCTGCTCTACGCCAATCCTGCATTTCTCCGACCCCTGGTTGGCGTTGAGGTCCCGAGTCAGAGCCGCCTGCATATGCTGGCGGTCGATCTCGCTCGATCGCCCGACGGCAAGTGGTGGGTGCTGGCAAACCGCACCCAGGCACCGTCCGGCAGCGGATACGCGTTGGAAAACCGTCTCATCGTCTCCGAGCTTCTTCCAGAGCTCTTCCGCACCTCGAACGTACAAAGGCTCGCGCCTTTCTTCCGGGCACAGCGCGAGGCGCTGGTTCAGCTCTCGGACAAAACGAATCCACGGATCGTTCTGCTTACGCCGGGTCCTCATAACGAGACCTACTTCGAGCACTCGTATCTCGCGAAGTATCTCGGGTTCACGCTGGTCGAAGGCGCGGACCTGACCGTTCGCGACCGCTGTGTCTTCATCAAGACCGTGGGCGGCCTGGAGCCGGTCGACGTGATCCTGCGCCGCGTGGATGATGACTTCTGTGATCCGCTGGAGCTGCGTGGCGATTCGTTGCTGGGAGTCGCGGGCCTGGTGGAAGCGGTGGTCGCGGGCAATGTAAAAGTGGCCAACGCCCTCGGCAGCGGGGTGATCGAATCCCCCGCGATCATGCCGTTTCTGCCCGGACTCGCAAGGCATCTGCTGGGAGAGAAGCTGAAGCTTCCCTCCGTCGCAACCTGGTGGTGCGGGCAGGAGAGCGCCCTGAACTGGGTCTGTGACAATCTGCAATCCGTCGTGGTGAAGGCAGCGTTCTCATCGAGCACCATGGAACCGGTCTTCGGCTCCACTCTCGAAGGCGCGGAACGGGAAGAGTTCCTGCGCACGCTGCGCAGCCGGCCCAACGAGTACGTCGCCCAGGAGCAGGTGCAGCTCTCGACCGCGCCGGTATGGGAGGATCAGTCCCTGCACTCCCGCGCCGTCGTGCTGCGCACGTACGTCATCAACACCAGCAACGGCTGGGTTGCCTTCCCGGGCGGCCTGGTGCGGGTCGCTGAAGCCCAGGGCTCCGTCGTCTCCATGCAAAGGGGAGGCCACAGCAAGGACGCATGGGTACTCTCCGACGGGCCCGTGGACACCTTCAGCCTGCTGCGTCCGCGCAACGAGCCTGTCGAGTTACGACGTGCGCCGCTGGTCGTTCCCAGCAGCGTTGCTGACAACACCTTCTGGCTCGGACGTTATGTCGAACGAGCGGAGAACCAGGCGCGAATTCTTCGCTCTATCATTCCGCGTCTCCCTCTCGCGGAGGACGCAGAACTCGGCGGCTTGATATGCCTCGTCAGTTGCCTGGGTTCTCGTTCCGCGAAGCGATCGAAGGGGCGGCGTGGTCATCCCAGCTTTCAAACGCTGCGGAAAGAGGTGCTTGCGCTGTTGACCGACCGCAAGCGCACCGACGGCCTGCCTGCGACACTGGACGAGGTGTCGCGGATTGGCGAAAGCGTGCGTGAGCGCCTCTCCGCAGACATGACGCTGTTGCTGGGACAGATGCGTGGCTCCATTCGACCGCAGAAAGGTACGTTCCTCACCAGCTACGCGGCCATGCTGACCAAGTGCCTTGAGTTGCTCTCGGCATTCTCTGGGATGGAGCGCGAGAACGTCATTCGAGGCTCGGGATGGCTCTTCCTGAGCATCGGTCGCAGGCTGGAGCGTGCGATCTACCAGACCCGCGAGCTGCGACAGATCACCAAACCCCTCGCCGCGGAAGACTGGGGCTATCTCGACCGCCTGCTCGAGGTCGCCGACAGCACGGTGACCTATCGCAATCGCTACTACGCAGTCCTACAGCCGCTCGCTGTGCTCGATGTCCTCATGGCGGACGATACAAACCCGCGATCCCTCTACTTCCAGCTCGATCATCTGGCCGATCTCTACGCGAAGCTGCCTCGCCATCTACCGGAAGAGTTGCAGGCCATCCGCGATGCGGTGGACTCCCTGAAGCGCATTGACCTGCGTGCCTTATCGAACACGACGAGCCAGCCCGGCTCTTCTCCTTCGAATGCTTATGAAGAGATCGACCATCTTCTGGAGCGGCTCGAAAACCTGCTGCCCTCGTGGTCGAACAATCTTTCCAGCCACTACTTCAGCCATGCGCGCACGTTGCCCATCACGATTGGAAACGACTGAGATGCTCTACAACGTCAGCCACCGGACGACCTATCGCTACTCGTATCCTGTCTCTGTCGGCGAGCATGTGGCGTGCCTCAAGCCTCGGTCTTTCTCGCAAAATGTGGTGTTGCAGAACACGCTGCGCATTCACCCTGCGCCCACGGCCTATACAGAACGCACCGATTACTTTGGCAACGTGCTTTCGTTCTTTACCGTTGAAGAGCCGCATAAGGAACTCATCGTAGAGGCGACGAGCCAGGTCCAAGTCGATCGCGAGACAAGGCTGTCGAGCGGACCCTCGCTTGCATGGGAAGACTCCGCGACGCCCCTGGCAGAAGACCACACCGTGGAAGGTCTGGCCGCTCATCAGTTTCAATTCGCTTCGCCACGGATAAGGCTGAATCAACACTTCAGGCGATATGCGCTTGAGTCCTTCACGCCAGGAAGACCGATGGCCGAAGCGCTCATGGAGCTCACCTCACGCATCCACAAAGACTTCCGCTTCGATTCGAAGGCGACGAACGTCCGCACTTCGACAGAAGAGGTCTTCGAAAAGCGCCACGGCGTCTGTCAGGACTTCGCCCATGTGGAGATCGCCTGCCTGCGTTCGATTAACGTGGCGGCCCGCTATGTGAGCGGCTATCTGCGTACCTACCCGCCTCCCGGTAAACCCCGGCTGGTAGGCGCGGACGCCTCGCATGCGTGGATCTCCGCATACAGCCGAGGCCAGGGCTGGCTCGACATGGACCCGACCAACAATGTCGCGCCCACGGATGGCCATGTGACGCTTGCGTGGGGGCGAGACTATGGCGACGTCAGTCCTTTGCGAGGGCTCATCCTCGGTGGAGGCGACAACACCCTGAAGGTCGAAGTGGATATGGTGCCGCTGGGCACTTAGCCGCTAGCGATTCCCTTGTACCGTCGACGCGCCGATCTCATTCTTCGTGATGACCAAAGGCGGCAAGGAGACGTAAGCATTCATCTGCGGGTAAAGGTCGTTCATCATATTGTCGATTCCCGTGTTCGGAAGGCTTCGGTTCAATATGGGGTAGAAGGCTTCCATGGGCCGGATCGGCAGGCAGTGCCGGAGCAGCTTCGCCGCTCCAGTAGGGGAGATCGATTGGCAGACGGTCCCCAGCGAACGCTGCAGCCGATACGCAACCGGCGTCACGGGAAGCTGCATGTAGGCAGCGACGTTCTCTCTTAGCTTCACCTGGTCGAAGACCGCGACCGAGTTAGAGATCCCTGGCATCAGGTCAAACGCTAGGATCGAGTCGAAGTTCCATCCCCACTGAATGATGTCCCAATCAGGCGGCAGCGATGCGATGACCTTCTCGGCCAGCGGCTCAAACTGAAGATGAAAGATCGCATCATCTTCCGCGATCGTAACGAAGCGATCGTTGTTCGCGGCGAGATTCCATTGGGCGAGATGTGACAGCGCGCAGCCAAGGGCGCCGTTCGTGTAGAGAGGCATCTCGTCGGCCAGAATACCCCCTTCGCGCAGCTTTCCGCGGTCGAGAGTGCTGCCATCCACAGCAGGGACGCGGTAGACATCGGAGAGATGCTTGTTGATCTCAAGGAACGAAGCGAGGCGCTCTGTGCTTCTTTCCAGATTGATAAGCGATATGCGCATGGTCGTCAGATCGTCAGCAAGCCATCTTTAGCCGATTGAATAAACTCCGCGATCACGCTGACCATGAAATCCAGCATAGGCTTACTCAGCCCAGGATAGACGCCGATCCAGAAGACCTGGTTCATCACAAAGTCTGTGTTCTTCAAGTCTCCAACTACTCGGTGCTTATAGCCTTCATAGGCCGGCTGTCGCAGCAGGTTCCCCGCAAAGAGCAGACGCGTTCCGATGCCCTTCGCTGTAAGTGCCCGAGTCAGTTGGTCGCGAGTAAAAGGGGCATCGGGCTTGACCGCGATGGGAAATCCGAACCAGCTAGGGTCCGAGTGTTCAGCAGCTACTGGCAGCAGAAGATATTCCTCTAAAGGAGTCAGCTTTTCCGCCAAATATTTGAAGTTTTCTTTGCGCCGTTCAATAAAATGCGGAAGTTTGTCAATCTGAGAGACTCCAAGTGCGGCCTGCATATCAGTCGCCTTCAGGTTATAGCCCACGTGGCTATACGTGTACTTGTGGTCGTAGCCACAAGGCAGCGTGCCGAGTTGCCAGTCAAACCGCTTGCCGCAGGTATTATCCTTGCCGGGCTCGCACCAGCAGTCGCGGCCCCAGTCGCGGAAGCTCTCAATCAATACCTGAAGCGCGGGCTTGTTTGTAAGCACCGCGCCGCCTTCACCCATGGTGATGTGGTGTGCGGGATAAAAACTTACCGTGGCGATATCTCCGAAGGTGCCTACATGCTGCCCCTTATAAGCCGACCCCAGAGCGTCGCAGCAGTCTTCGACAAGCCATAGATTGTGTTTCTTGCAAAAAGCGGTAATTGCATCCAGATCAAAAACGTTGCCCAGAGTATGAGCGATCATGACGGCTTTTACTTTGGGGCTGTACGCCTCTTCCAGCTTGCTGCAATCGATGTCGTAGGTCTGCAAGTTGACATCGAGAAACACCGGAACCAGGCCGTTCTGAAAGATGGGATTTACGGTGGTCGGGAATCCCGCGGCCACGGTGATGACTTCGTCCCCTCGCTTCAACGCGCGGTCGCCGAGCTTCGGAGACGTCAACGCGCTAAGAGCTACAAGATTGGCGCTCGAGCCGGAGTTGACCAGGCTCGCGGAGCGTACTCCCACAAACTTCGCCAGCTTGCGCTCGAACTCCTTCGCGAATCGGCCTGTAGTAAACCATCCGTCCAGCGCGGAGTCGACCACCGAGGCGATGTCTTCCGCGTCGATGACCTTGCCCGATACTGGCACTGCGGACCGGCCCGGCTCGAAGGCGGTCTCAGGGAACGCCTCCGCATGGTACAGAGCCGTCAGCTCGAGGATCTGCTTGCGGAGTTCGCTGGCTTTTTCCGTCATGGGTGCCTTCAGAATACATCTTCAATCGCCGCTCACAGCGATGAGTTCACACAAGGTCATCCCCCGTTTGGGTCATGCCCGCACCTTCGCAAGCAACATGAAAGCAAGGCTTCCACGACTATGATGGGCTTGACGGAGGAAGTCGCGCATGAAGGCAGTAATCCTTGCGGGAGGCATGGGAACTCGCATCGCCGAGGAGACCAGCGTTCGCCCCAAGCCGATGGTCGAAGTCGGCGGCCGTCCCATCCTGTGGCACATCTTGAAACTCTACTCGCACTACGGCATCAACGACTTCATTATTTGCTGCGGCTTCAAGGGCTACGTCATCAAGGAGTACTTCGCAAACTACTTCCTTCATACCTCCGACGTTACCTTCGATATGACGAACAACAAGATGACAGTCCATGGCTCGGCCGCGGAACCCTGGCGCGTGACGCTCGTTGATACCGGGGACACCAGCGGAACAGGAGGAAGATTGCGCCGCGTGGCTCAATACCTCGAGGGCGAAGAGAGCTTCTGCATGACCTATGGCGATGGCGTCTCCGACGTCAACATAGGGGCCTCGATCGCCTTCCACAAAGAGCATTCAAAGCTCGTCACGATCACGAGCGTTCAGCCTTCGTCGCGCTACGGCGTTCTTGGTCTCGATGGAACGACTGTCACATCGTTCCAGGAGAAACCGCCCGACGAAGCCGGATGGATCAACGGCGGCTTTTTTGTCCTGTCGCCAGAGGCGATTGAAGCCGTCACCGACGACAGCCAGATGTTTGAACGCGAACCCCTGGAGACGCTTGTCTCGCAAGGTGAGGTGTGTACCTTCCATCATCGCGGCTTCTGGCAGGCAATGGACACGCTAAGAGACAAGATGCAACTTGAAGAGCTGTGGAGCAAAGGATCGGCGCCATGGAAGAGTTGGTAACAGACGCGTCCTTCTGGAAGGGCAGACGAGTCTTCCTCACTGGGCACACCGGCTTCAAGGGCGGATGGCTGGCGCTTTGGCTTACGCGGCTCGGCGCGGAGGTGCGGGGCTACTCGCTCGATCCTGCGACTCAACCAAGCTTCTTTGACACAGCGCGCGTCGCCTCCATGGTTGAGGACATCCGCGGAGATATTCGCGATGCTAGTGCGCTCGAGCACTCTATGTGCGAGTTCGCGCCTGAGGTCATCTTTCACCTCGCCGCGCAGGCTCTGGTGCGCACTTCGTACGAGTCGCCCATCGAAACCTACAGCACCAATGTCATGGGGACGGCCCATCTCTTCGACGCGATGCGACGCGCGCCTTCCGTTCGGGCAGTGGTCTGCATCACGACGGATAAGTGCTACGAAAATAGAGAGTGGCTCTGGCCCTACCGTGAGACGGATCCACTTGGAGGCTATGACCCTTACTCCAGTTCGAAGGCGTGTGCGGAACTTGTGGCCGCATCGTTTCGCCAGTCGTACTTTCATCCTCAAAAGCTCTCGGAGCATGGCGTAGCCATTGCCACCGCGCGAGCTGGCAATGTGATTGGTGGCGGCGATTGGTCAAGCGACCGCCTCATCCCGGATCTCGTTCGCGGCTTTCTCTCCGGGAAGCCAGTTGCTATACGCAATCCCCACTCCATTCGTCCATGGCAGCACGTGCTTGAGCCTCTGCATGGATACATTCGCCTGGCGGAGAAACTGCTAACGGGTTCCCCAGAGGCGCGGAGCGAGTTTGCCACGGCATACAACTTCGGCCCGATGCAGGATGATGCCCGGACCGTATCCTGGATCGCCGATCGCATGGCATCCCTCTGGGGTAGTGGTGCGAGCTATAGCTTCGAAGAGTACAGCGGCCCGCATGAAGCCCACTACCTCAAGCTTGATATCAGTCGCGCAACGCATCACCTGCGCTGGGTTCCTCAGTTGCGGCTCGATACTGCGCTTGAGTGGCTGGTGGATTGGTACCGCGCCTGGCAGCCGCACGAACAATCCGTTTCAAACATGCAGGACTTCACTCTACGGCAGATCGCTGCTTATGAACACCTGTTGAGGCGCAGCTGATGCAGCCGCCGATCGAATTGCCGCGCCCAAAGCTCGAATTCGTAGCTACGTCGCTCGAAGGCTGCTTTGAGATACGGCCTACCGTCATTGAGGACGAGCGTGGATTCTTCGCCAAGATATTCCATAAGCCTTTATGGGAAGAGCATGGCCTCTGTACGGAATTCCAAGAGGAGTACCTGACATATTCGGTGCGTCGAACGATTCGTGGGCTGCATTTTCAGCTCCCTCCTATGCAGCATGCCAAGGTAGTGTTCTGCGCGAAGGGCGAGGTATTCGATGTAGCGGTCGATCTTCGCAAAGGATCCCCCACCTATGGTGAACACGCCGTGATCCACCTGAGCGGCGCGGCGTCGAACGCAGTCTATCTTGCGCCAGGCTTCGCACATGGTTTCTGCGTGACCTCCGACGAAGCTCTTCTCTACTACAAGCAGTCAAGCGTCTATTCGCCCACGCACGATGCGGGCATACGCTGGGACTCCGCTAACATCCCCTGGCCAATAAGCGATCCCATACTCTCCCAGCGAGATAGGCTGCTTCAGCCGCTTTCCTTCTTCGAAAGCCCGTTCAAACTATGAACCCGCTGGTAGAGTCTCCACGCGCGATCGTCACCGGAGCGTCCGGTTTTATCGGGTCACATCTGCTTGGCCGCCTTAGCCGCGAAGGATGGCAAATCGCGGTCATCGCGCGCACTGCATCTGCCTCGGACCTAGCCTCGAATCCGGCGGGGCCAAAGGTCTACACCTATACCGGACAGACCTCTGAAGTGGTTGAAGCTGTTGCTGAGTTTCGGCCACAGGTCGTCTTTCACCTTGGGTCACTCTTTCTTGCTCAACATGACGCCGCTCAGATCGCGCCGCTGATCTCTTCGAATATCCTCTTCGGCACACAGCTGCTTGAGGCGATGCGCCTCGCAAAGGCAACTGCGCTTGTCAATACCGGGACCGCATGGCAGAACTTTAGTGGCGCAGTTTATAACCCAGTCAACCTCTACGCCGCGACCAAGCAGGCCTTCGAAGACATCCTGATCTACTACGTGCAGACCGCAGGCATCAAGGCGATCACGCTTCGGCTCTTCGATACCTATGGCCCAGCCGACACCCGCCGCAAGCTCCTGGCTCTCCTCATCGATTCCCTGAAGAGCGGCGAGCCGATGGGCATGTCCCTCGGAGATCAGGTCCTAGACCTGACGCATGTGGACGATGTCTGCACTGCATTTCTCAGCGCTGCCAATCTCTTGCTGAACCATGAGGAACCACGGCATGAGGTCTACGCAGTCAGCAGCGAAGAGCGACACACTTTGCGTGAACTTGTCGCGATCTTCGAAGAGATTGCCGGGAAAAGGCTTCAGATCACATTCGGCGCGCGACCGTATCGGGACCGAGAAGTGATGGAGCCGTGGCAGGGAACTCGACTCCCGGGATGGCACGCAAAGATCAGCCTGCGTGAAGGCATGCGCCGCTTGCTGCTGGCGGAGAATCTATTCTCTCCGAGATCCTAGCGCCCGGTAGTTAGCTTGTGGGTTGCACCAGACGGTAGTTGCTCCAGCAATCCATCGTGCCTTGGATTACGGGTAGCAGAAGGCCGATCGCTTGTTCGTGATCTCGCGTGATCTCTTCTGGAAAACCGTTGAGGAGCGATTGCAGCAAGAGCATGCCCTGCCCATCCTGAACTGTTACCTTCGTCTGGTTTCGCAGGATGCCGCCCGTAATCTTGGCCGTCGGAATCACCACTCTCCCCGCGATCTGCTCTTCTTCTTTGACCAGCTTCCACTTGCGGATCAAGTCAACCAGCTCTTGATCCGGATTCGAACCCAATTCCTTCAAAGTCTCGTATAACTTCCCAACGCGGAAGGGCCTTGTATGTTTCACCGGGCAAGCATCGAGGATCCCGATCTTCCAGGGCGACGGAACCCAGCTCGACCATAGAAGGTCGAGACCATAGCCACTAATATTTTCAATGAAGCTTGGAGCGCAGAGTTGGAGATAGGCGCGACTGAAGACCGGAGCCATCACCTCGACAAAGTTGGTATACCGCAACAGGAACGACCGGTTCTCCATCGTGATTCCCCACGCGCCCATGAAGCTGTCGTGCGTAAGCGCGGGCTGAGCGTAGTGAAGCCCAAAGTGATCGGCAAGAAGAAAGATGCGGTTGAAGGTCTCTATATCCGCGGCAAGATCGTCATCCGGAAAGAAGACATACTCGTAGGAGAGAAAGTGATCTTTCTTTCGTTCGTAGAGAGCGTGGATCGCGCGCAGTTTGGGCCCCTGGATCTCCGCGCCGGACGCGCGAATGATCTCGACGCCCTCCTCGTTCTGCCACGGGCACTCGTTGCCGAAGGAGTGGACGATCATGTCCCAGTTCCTCGCCTCCGAACCTTGCAGCCACTGCGGATGAAGCGAATTATCTCCTGCGCGAACCACCACAAGGAAACGCTTCTTCTGCGGGGCAAAGGCAATCTGCGGCGCAGCCACTTGCTGTGCCTGCTCTGTCCCTGCGAACGATGCCGAGAGCGCTGCAACTGTATCCTGCTCATCTTTCGTCAGCGTTGAAGCAAACTGCTGAATGAAGCTGCTTCCTTCCTGCACCCTGCCGCGACTCATGAGGAAGATGCCCAGATTCACAGCGGACGACCGGTGAGACGCTTCGAGGTAGAGCGCTCGGCGATAGCCTTGCTCAGCCAGATCATGCTGTCCCCGAGCGCATTGAATGGTCGCCCAGTCGTTCCATAGCTCCGCAGTCTCCTGCTTCGCAAGGGACTGGCTCAGCAGCTCCAGCGCTTCGTCAATCTTGCCTTCGGCGAGCAACTCCTCGACCGCGGCAATGGGCGAAGGGACAACTTCAGCCGCAGGAAGGACGGAAGCAACGGCTTCGGCCGATTCGGCCAATGGCTTCTCTTCGCCGATCAGCGCGGCGATCTTTGCAGTGGGCGCGAGGCGTCGCGAGTTGGTGATCGATTGCTCCCAGGAGAGCGCAAGTAGCTCAACCGTATCGAGCATGAGGCCCGTAGAGTATCGCCGCTCGTAGACAAGCCGCGATGGCTCGTAAATGACGTCGCTGGTCCAGTCGATCTTTCGTGGAGTCTGCGAGTACAGCAGCGACATCTCGCACAGCGCCTGGTGATCCAGGCGATCTCCGGAGACGATGCGGCGGAAGTTCGTCCGCCACTGATCGCCCAACTTGCTCTCTCCCGCCTGCGGGTTCACGGCGAGGTACGCCATCCAGCCAACGACCGTCTTGGCGACGATCTGCTCTCTCGATCGCACGGGATAGTGAAGCATCCGCAAGCCCCGAATCACGACGCCGGGAATCTCCCTGGCAGTCCGCGACTGGATCATGTGGTTGCCTTGGACCAGCGAGAGATCAGTCGCAGAGGCACCATCAAGCCGGATCACTACCTTGAAATACTGCGGAGCCTCCTGCCTTCTCCGCCAGTGCATGGCCTTCAACGGGTCAGGCTCGGATGCCGGGTCGAAGTCCGGCGTGACCACATACGTACACCAGGGCACGAGGCCGAAGCCGCTGGCGGGAATCTGACTCAACGCTGCAGAGAAGGAGGCGTCATCCGCAACATCCAGAAACTCATCTGCATCGATTGCAATCACGAAGTCCGCGCGAACCGCGGCCTGGTACTGATGCAACATCGCGGTCATGATGTCGGACTGGGTGTACCCGAAGCGCTCATCCTGAACGACCATCAGGGCAGGGAACTCCACCGCCAGCTCAGCCAGAATCTCGCCCGTTCCATCGATCGAGCCGTTGTCGAGCACCACCAGTTTTTCGAGAAAGCGGATATTGTGCCGAACGAACGCTTCGATGATGCTCCGCTCGTTCTTGACCATCGTGATGCCGAGAACCCTGGGAAGGTTTTCATGACCTGTGTTGTTCATCCTGAAGCTTGTCCTCTCGTCTCAAGCAGCATCCATGAAGTGAGTGCGAGACGTTGGACCGTTAGGAGTTCGAGGTATTTTCGTAAAAGGGGAAGGAACGCCAGGTAGTGCAGCACAACAATCAATAACGGTCGATCTCATCCCGGCATAGGCCAGGGCACCGTGCTACTTCGATGGGCACGCTAACACTCAAGATGATAGCGAAGACAGGCATCGTTCTTGATGACAGTAAAGTTGTACAGCGTTTCGAAACAGCCTAGCTATACTTCGGGGGACACCTTCACAGCCGATCTCACAGCGTGGTGTTTAGAAGAGGATTTAGCATTGATCGCATCTCTGAATCAGCCCGTCACGGACCTGGTGGCCAAAGGCATTGCATTGCACCAGCGCGGAGATCTCGGAAGCGCGGAGCAGTGCTATCTGCAGATTATGGCACGCGAGCCTCGGAACTCCGATGCGCTCCATCTGCTGGGAGTGCTGAAAGGCCAACAAGGGGACTACTCCAACGGCGCGCGATTGATCGATGAAGCGATCTCGCTGAAGCCGCGCA
This sequence comes from Granulicella aggregans, assembly GCF_025685565.1. Taxonomy (NCBI): domain Bacteria; kingdom Pseudomonadati; phylum Acidobacteriota; class Terriglobia; order Terriglobales; family Acidobacteriaceae; genus Granulicella; species Granulicella aggregans. Next base: position 231,259 of record NZ_JAGSYE010000001.1, on the reverse strand, counting down.
TGTCGGCTTATCACAACAACCTTGGCAATCTTCTTGCAAAGAGTGGGGACACAGCTGGAGCTGAGAAGAGCTACAGGCGCGCGCTGCGTGTCGATCCGCAGAACGGCGATGCTCATTTGAATCTTGGCAAGCTGCAGTTCCAACGCGGGGACAGGGAGGCGCGGCGCTCCTTGAAGACCGCTCAGCGATTGTCTGCCCGCTCTGTTGAAGCGCAGATGTCCGTGGGCCGTCTTGAAGAGCGCGAAGGCAATGCGCAGCTTGCCCTGAACTGCTACCTCACGGCCTCTAAGCTGAATCCTTCATTCGCTCCTGCGTTCATCGCGACCGGAAACGCGCAACTGCTGCTCGACAAGACGCAGGAGGCCGAAGAGAGCTATCGCACAGCGATCCGGCTCGATCCGGAGAGCCCTGACGCTCACTTCAATCTCGCCAACGTCCTGCGCGCGGATGGCCGCGTTCTTGAAGCCATCGAGTTGTACCGGATCGCGCTGGATCTATCGCCGAAGGGCGCGTCAGATATTCAGAACAATCTCGGTCTGGCGTTGAGTGAGCTTGGTCAGCATCAGGCGGCCAAGACCGCGCTTACGAAGTCGATCGAGATCTCCGCCAGCTCCAGCGATGGATGGTTCAATCTGGCGAAACAGGCTGTGCTGCTTGGTGATCTGGCTGCGGGCGAAGGTCACTTGATGAAGGCGATTTCGCTCGATCCACGCCATGTCGGCGCCCATCTCGAACTTGGCAACCTGATGCGAGCCGATGGCAGGCTTGAAGAGGCTGCTGCGATGCATCGCAAGGTGACAGAGCTATCGCCGACCGATGCAGCAGGCTGGAACAACCTTGGTGCCACGCTCGCCGATCTTAAGTTGCTTGACGATGCTGAGGCAGCGTTCCGCAAAGCGACCTCTCTCGATCCGAAGTCTGATGAAGCCTTCTTCAATCTCGGAAAGCACCTCAGCCTCTTTGGCGATGAATCGGCCGCCGTTGAGCTCTTGCAGCACGCACTTTCGCTCAATCCGCGGAATGCCGCTTCGTACACGCAGCTTGGTTTCATTGCGCAGAATCGCGGCCAGTTGAGGGAAGCCGCGGACTTCTATCGCCAGTCCTTGACGATCTCCCGCGACTCGTCGATCGCAAGCCACAACCTGGGATTGGTGCAGTCATCGCTGGGCGATCCCGAAGGTCTCGATCTGCTGGAAGCGACAGTGCGCGAACAGCCGGATTCGGCGGAGTACCACTGGAACTTCGGCGAGAAGCTGCTGTTGCATCGACGGTTCCACGAAGGCTGGAAGGAGTACGAGTGGCGCAAGCAGGTGGACAAGTTTGTCGACCAGCACCGCGCCTTCGATCAGCCGCAGTGGGATGGTTCGCCTCTCGATGGTAAGACAATCCTCCTTTACGCAGAGCAGGGCCAGGGAGACACGCTGCAATTCGCTCGCTATGCGGAGTTAGTCGCCGAGCGGGGAGGCCGCGTTGTGTTGGAAGTGCAGCGTTCGCTGCAAACTCTGCTGCAAGGTCTGCCTGGGGTCGCGGAGTGCATCGCACAGGGGGACGCGTTGCCGGAGTTCGCTACGTACGCTCCGCTGATGAGCCTCCCGTACATCTTCGACACGAACGCCGGCACCATTCCGCCGCCTTCGAGCGTTCTTGCAGAACGCTTTTCGCTGCCGTCTGAATCGAGGCCAACGTTGCAAGTCGGTATCGTGTGGGCAGGCAACAAGAAGGACAAGCGCGATCGCCTTCGTTCCACATCTCTGTTGCAGTGGGCCGAGCTTGAGGCGATAGAAGGAATCGAGTTTACCTCGCTTCAGACCGGCGAGCCGTCCCAACAGGCGAACGAGGAAAGCAGCGGCTTCACCTTCATCGCAGACTGCGACAGCGTCAAGGACTTCGCCGACACAGCAGCGATCATCGCAGGTCTCGACCTCGTCATTACGGTCGATACAGCAGTCGCTCACCTTGCCGGCACAATGGGTAAGCCCGTCTGGATTCTGCTCTACGATCCGGTCGATTGGCGCTGGGGACTCGAAGGGGAAGAGTCGCCATGGTACCCAACCGCCAGGCTATTCCGCCAGTTCAACCAGGAAGGCTGGACACCGGTCTTCGCCCGCGTCGCATCGAGCTTGCGCGCTCTTATGGACAACAGTGAGCAAGTCAACGCGCAGGTTGAATCTGCTAACTAATTTGAGGCTTGGAAACTAAGTGAGCCTGGAGTAGGGACTCTGAAAGTCATGGATGAGCGTAGCCTCTTCCATGTACCGCGGATTCGTCAGGCGCACATGTTCCGGCCCCGGCTCGTCGCCTCGCGCAAACGTGCTCAGGCAGTCTATGGTGTCGATCGATCCCCAGTTGATCAGCTCGCTTACCAGCATCCTTCCGCCACTCTGCTTGACCAGGTCCGCGACGATCTCGCCTGAGACCGAGGCGGCGCGTCCGTGTGGTGGCTGCTCTCCGCCATCGTCGCATACTGCGAAGTTTGAGTGATGCAGGAATGCCTTTCCGCCGGGCGCAAGCTTTGCGACGATCTGCGGGATGTAACGCTGCATGACATCCAACTCAGCGTGGACCAGGCTGTCGAAGGAAAAGATGAACTCGAAGCTTCCATCGGGGACTGCCGCGAGGGATACGCCGTCATTCTGAATGAAGCCCGCATGAGGGACGTTTGCGAATCGCTTGCTGCACTCGACCACGCAGGATTCCGCGAGGTCCACGCCGATGAAGGCTGAAGACATGGGGATGAGGTACTGCGTCCATCTTCCCCGACCCGGCGCGATCTCAAGGATGCGGCGTGCCGGAAGCATTCGATGGAGACGTGGATAGAGCGAACCAAACCACTGGGCTTCGCTGCCGCCCCAGGTGACGCTCCACTCGTCGCCACCCTCGCTCCAACCGTAGTCTTTACCCCAGTACGAGTGATTCCATTCCAAAGCTGGCATAAATTAACCTCCCTTGCGGCCCTGCAACAGGCTCTCACATTCGTGTCGCGAGAGGATGACCGATCGTGACAAGGTACCGCTCGGATTACCCGCCCGAGAGCGATTTAGAGGAGTTGGCTCGGGCCGGCACTCCGCAGCCGCTACAATCACTGCAACGCACCCCATCCTATAAGAGGCCTCCGACGTTGCGAATCTCGCGGCGCAGCTTTCTTAACTCGACGAGCACACTTGCACTCGGCGGCATCATGCCTCGCGCTCTGGCACTGGCTCGCCCCACAAAGGTCGTCCTCCTGCTCACTGGTGTGATCAACGATGGCGGCTGGGGACAGTTGGCCTATGAAGGCATCGAGCGGCTGCGCGCCGACCCGCGTTTTTATGCCACTTACGCTGAAGACATTACACTCGCGCAGGTCCAGCAGGTGGCGCGCGGCTACTCCGACGATGGCTTCGACCTCATTCTGGGCCATGGCTTTGAGTTCTCCAGCGCCCTGCTCGATGTCGCGCCCGACTATCCTCACCTCGATTACTTTGTTACGAGCTTCATCCCCAACCATCCGGTTCCACGCAATGTGATGTTCGTCAACATGGGCTACTTCGATGCGGCCTATGGCGCGGGAGCGTTGGCCGCGCTCATCTCCAACAAGCGGCAGGCCGTCGGCTTTGTCGGCGGTGCCGACGACCCCAACCAGCAACGCATGAAGCTTGCGTTCATCGCGGGCGCGCAACGTACCGTGCCCGGAATCCGCGGCCTGGGCATCATCACCGGCGATTACGACAACGCAGCGAAAGGCCGCGAAGCCGCAAGCACATTGATCGGCAGTGGCTGCGACGTCATCTGGCACGCCGCCGATGTCACCGGCCTCGGCGTCCTTCAAGGCGTCGCGCAGTCCGCCCCGTCGGCGCATGTGAAGGTCATGGGTTGCTACTCCGACCAGACCTCGCTTGCCCCCAACCACATCGCCACCAGCTTCGAGATGAACCTCGCCGGCATGGTCACCACCACCGCCAACGCAGTGGCGAGCCACACCTTCACGGGCGGCACAGAGTGGCGTCCGAGCGTCGACAGGATGTGGCTCCTTCGCGCCGGCACCCACGGCGAATACAACCCATCTCTCGTCTCCGCGCAGGCGTGGTCCACGTTTCAACAGATATGGTCGGGGCTTGCCCAGGGTAGGATCGACGTCTCAGCAGCAGTCGCAACGCTTTAACCATGATTCAGCTCAGCCAAATCACGAAGCGATTCCCCGGCATCGTCGCGAATGATGCTGTCGACCTCACCGTGCGGTCAGGCGAGATACACGCTCTGCTCGGCGAAAACGGTGCAGGCAAGAGCACGCTGATGCAGATCCTCTACGGCTTCCACTCCATGGATTCGGGCGAGATCAAGCTCGATGGCCAGCGTGTTTCGATCACCTCGCCTGCGGACGCCATCGCGCTTGGCATCGGCATGGTGCATCAGGACTTCATGCTTGTGCCGACCTTCACCGTCACCGAGAACACCATCCTCGGCCTGACCGAAGGCCGCGGCCCCATGCTCAACCTCAAGCGAGCAGCCGCACGAATTCGCGATCTCAGCGCGAAGCACCATCTCGCGGTCGATCCCGACGCCGTCACTGGCACTCTTCCTGTCGGGGTACAGCAGCGTGTCGAGATACTAAAGCTCCTCTATCGCGATGCCCGCGTGCTTATCCTCGACGAACCGACTGCCGTACTCACTGCACCCGAGAAGGACCGCCTCTTCACCGTTCTCCGCGGACTGCGCGCCGAGGGCCGATCCATCCTCATCGTCACGCACAAGCTTCACGAGATCATGGAGCTTGCCGACCACGTGACCGTGATGCGCGATGGGCGCAACGTCGCCAGCGTCGCGATCGAAGACACCACCGGGCCGGAGCTTGCGCGACTGATGGTGGGCCGCGACGTCAACCTCACTGCGAGTAAGCAGAGGCTCACCCCGGGACCATACGTGCTCAGCGTCAACGGCCTGTCAGTCCGTGACCAGGCAGGCCAGCAGAAGGTCAACAGCGTCTCGCTGGAGCTGCATCCCCACGAGATCCTTGGCATCGCCGGCGTGGATGGTAACGGCCAGTCCGAGCTTGCACAGGCGCTGCTAAATCTCCGGCCCATTGAGAGCGGCAGCATCACCCTCAACGGCGAAGACATCACAAGATCCTCTGTTGCAAAGCGTCGCGCCCTCGGACTTGCGTATGTACCGGCGGACCGCCGCGGCGTTGGATCGGTGGCTGATCTGTCCATTGCGGACAACGCGATGCTGACGCATCCACGCGCCAACACCCGCTATGGATTCTTGGCCAAGGCCGCGATCCGCGCGAAGGCCCAAAGCATCATCACCCGCTTCGGCGTTCGCGGTGCGAGCACTGAAACTCACGCTTCCAAGTTGTCTGGAGGCAATCTGCAGAAGGTCATACTAGGTCGCGAGATCATGGCCGCTCCAAAGGTCCTCATCGTCGAACAGCCTACGCGCGGACTCGATGTCGGAGCCATCGAATCGGTCTGGGCAGAGCTTCTGCGCGAGCGCGCCAAAGGCACGGCCATCCTGCTGATTTCAGCCGAGCTTGAAGAGCTGCTGAATCTCGCCGACCGAATCGCGGTGATGTACGAAGGCCGCATTGTCGGCATCGTCGATCCTGCAGGCGCGACCGCCGAACAGCTCGGCATGATGATGGCAGGCACTCCGCTCGAACTTGCGGGAGCGTCCGCGTGAAGCTCATCGAGCGCCGTCTCACTCCAAACAACTCGCCCACTGCGATCGCGGCAACCATGCTCGCTGCAGTCCTAGCGGCAATGCTCATCGCATCGTTTCTATTCCTCGACTTCGGCGCGAATCCCTTCGCCGCATACTACGCGCTCTTCCACGAGCCGTTCGCTACACTGCGTGGCTTCGGCTACGCAATCGTCAAAGCAACGCCGCTCATACTCATCGCTCTCGGCACCATCGTTGCGTGGCGCTCCGGATTCACCTACCTTGGCTTTGAAGGCTGCTTCACCCTCGGAGCAGCGGCCTCCGCATGGCTGGCTCTGGCAACGGCGCCGGGACAGTGGGCCGCATCGCTGTCGCCCTTCGTCTTCTTTCCCGCCGCGATCCTCCTCAGCTTCTTCGTGGGAGCTTTCTGGTCGGGCCTTACCGGCGTCCTTCGAGCGCGCTTCGGCGGCAACGAAGTCCTCATCTCACTGATGTCGAACTATGTCGCGATCCTCATCGTGAAGTACCTCGTCGCCGGGCCGATGCGCGCCCCAGGCTCGCTGCCGGAGACCGATCAACTCCCCCACGCGACTTGGCTGGCCTTCATCCTCCCCGGCACGCGTGCGCATGCGGGCATCCTGCTCGCGATCGCCGCCGCGTTGCTCGTGTGGATGCTGCTTCGCAAACTTCCTCTTGGCTTCGAGCTTGTGGTGAGCGGCATGAATCCTGCCGCCGGGCGCTACGCGGGCATCGACGTGCCACGCCGCACCTTGTTCGCCGCGGCCATCTCCGGCGGCCTTGGTGCGCTGGCCGGCCTCACGGAGATCCTTGGCGTGCAGCACCGCCTCATGGATGGCATCAGCGGAGGCGTCGGCTTTACCGGCGTCATCGTCGCGCTACTTGCGGAGCTAAACCCGATCGCCGTTATACCCACGGCGCTGCTCTACGGCGGAATGACCGTCGGAGCAGACGCGATGCAGCGCCGCGCAGGCATCCCCAGCTCCATCACCTTTATCCTGCAATCGCTGATCGTCCTTCTCGTGCTCGCAAGCTCGATGCTTCGTTCCTATCGCCTCAATCTCGGGGCCCTGCGCTCGAAGAAGGAGGCAACGCAGGCATGAGCGCCTTCAGTCAGGCCTTCCTCGTTACCTGGCTTACCGCAGGCATCCGCCTCGGCGGCCCAGTACTTCTCGCCGCTCTGGGTGAGACCTTCGCCGAACGCTCCGGCATTCTGAACCTTGGCATCGAAGGCATCCTTCTGCTCGGCGCGCTAGCCAGCTACCTGACGTCGATCCACACCGGCAGCTTGTGGCTGCCTCTGCTCGCGGCCATGGCGAGCGGCCTTGCGGCCAGCCTCTTTCTCGCGTGGATGTATGTCACCGTTCGGGCGTCGCAGGTGGTCGTCGGCCTCGTCTTCAACGTGCTCGCGCTCGGCATCGCCGCGACGGTGTATCGGCGCACGCTTGCTCACGCATCGGCCGGCCCCATCGCGATGTTTCAGGCAGTTCATATCCCATGGCTCAGCGACCTGCCGATCCTCGGCCCAACGATCTTCAGCCAGACGCTTCCACTCTACCTCACTCTCGTCCTCGTTGCCGTCGCTCACTTCGCACTCTTCCACACCCGCTTTGGCGTGGGCCTCCGGGCTGCAGGCGAGAACCCTCGCGCAGCCGATGCCGCAGGCGTCTCCGTACCGCGAATGCGATACTTTGGCACGCTCCTCTCCGGTGCCGCCGCCGGGCTTGCAGGAGGCTATCTGGTGCTCGCGCAGATCGGCCTCTTCCGCGACTCCATCGTCGCGGGCCAGGGATTCATCGCGCTCGGCATCGTCATCTTCGGCCGTTGGAGTCCATGGAAGGCCGCGCTCGCCGCGATGGTCTTCGGCACCTGCGACGCCCTCCAACTCTCGCTGCAACTGCTGGGCACGCACCTCCCCGAAGATCTACTGCTCTCCATTCCCTACGTCGTCACGATCCTAGCCATCTCGGGCATCTTCGGAGGCCGCGACGCACGGCCCGCCGCGCTTACTGTGCCTTACCTGAAGGACGCGTAGCGCAAGCTAAACCGTCGCCGACCGCCACGCTCTGCGCTTGAACGCATCTGTTCCTGCGCGAGCCGTCAACGCGTCCGCATGAAGCTGCGCGCTCCGCCGCACCGCACGTTCCTCGACGCTCCTCACCACTCCGTCACGCATCACTATCTCGCCATCGATCAAGACAGTCACCACCTCATGCCCCAGCGCAGAATAGACGAGAGCCGATACCGGATGATGGATCGGCGTCATCCAAGCGTTGTCGTAGTCGACGACCGCGATGTCCGCCTTCTTTCCCACCTCGATCGACCCGATCTCGCCCTCAAGCCCAACTGCTCGTGCCCCACCAATCGTCGCCATCTCCAGCACCGTCTCCGCCGTGATGATCTCCGCATCCTGATGCACGCCCTTCTGCTGCAACGCGGCGAACTTCATCGCCTGGATCATGCTGTGGTTGTTGCTGCTTGCTGGCCCATCGCTGGCCAGTCCCACCGTCAATCCGGCCTTAAGCATCTCGGGAATCGGCGCGCATCCCGATGCAAGGTACTGGTTGCTGCAAGGGTTGTTCGACACCTTCACATCGTGCTTCAGCAGCAGCCGGATGTCGTCCGTCGTGCAATGGACACAATGTGCGGCCACCACATCCGGCCCAAGAAATCCGATGTCCGACAGAAACTCCGTGTCGGTCTTCCCATACTTCGCAGCAGAGGTCTCAAGCTCGAAGACGGTCTCGCCAATATGCGTCGTGACCAGCACCTTCTCTTCATCCGCCAGCTTGCGCGTCTGCCGATAGCCCTCTTCGTCGACCGTCCAGATCATGTTGCAAGCGACGCCCACTTGCACGCGCCCACCCGGCTTGTTGAATCGCCGAATCTGTTCTCGCGCATCGCCCATCGCCTTCTCAGGAGTCTCGATCAACTCCGGCGGCGTGCCGTACTCTTCGCCCATCGAAGCAAAGCCACGGCATACAAATCCTCGAACGCCGGTCTCCTCAAACGCACCTACAACGGCGGCGATCATCCCCGGCTTCGGATGCGCGTACATGAAGTCCAGCACGGTCGTCACGCCGCCGCGTATCGACTCCACGCAGCCATGCATCGCCGCGGCGCGCGCATCGTCGGCGGTCAAATGAATCGCGCTCGGCCCGGTCATGCAGGTGAACCACCTCTTCAGCACCATGTCGTCGCCCAGGCCCTTCAGCAGCGTCTGGAAGAGATGCGTATGTGTGTTCACCATCCCCGGCATCACGATCTTGCCCGCGCAGTCGATCACCTCCGCCTCGGGATAGCGCTCGACCATCTGCGTCCGCGTACCAATCGCCGCGACGCGGTCCCCAGCCACGCACACGCTCGCGCTCTCCAGCACCTCGCGCTTCGCGTTCATCGTAATCAGCCAGCCATCGGCCAGGATGTAGCTCATAGGGTGCTAAGTCTCCTTGCTTGCAAGATCGGGTAAGTCTCAGTTCTACATCAAAGGATCAGCCGCAACCTGAATCCAAGCAACGCGGTCGTATAGGCCGGTTTGCTATTGGTCGGATGGATCGATACCTCTAGGTCCGGGCCGAGATCGAGGCTCTGCGTCAGCCTCAGCCGGTAGAACGTCTCGAAGAGGCTCTCATGATGCAGAGCACCATGGCTGGGATCGTTGATGGTGAACGACGCTCCGAACATATCGCCGCGCCGTCCAAACGGCCGTATGTTCGCGAGCCCCGCATCGAAGACCCGCTTGATAGAAGTGCCCCGGTCGGTACCGATGCCAAGTCTCCCAAACGGGACCCAGCCGCTCTTGAGCTCGTAATCCGAACCGAACCCAACGCCGGCGCCGCTGCCCTGGTCCGCGGTGTCGTCTCTCCACAGACCAAAACGAAAGATATGCTGTTGCTGGGTCGGGCTTCCTTTCTTCCAGCCGAACTCGATTGCATTCAGGTACTTCTTTTCAGCCAGGGTCTTAAGATTCCTCTCCTGGCCGCCTTCTGTGTCGACGGTAACGGCATGGACGTAGATGTGCTCGGTAGCCTGGTACTCCAGCGCGGCTCCGCCGGCGTAGATGCCATCCGAAGGAATGGTCAGGTTGCCATCGTTCTCGGCGTTGAGGAACTGGCTGCGTTCATCATTGTTGTAGAGGCTAAGGCTGATGAACTCGTTGGGATGGATCTTGCCGATGTAGAAGGCCAGCTTCTTCTTGTAGAAATCCTGCCGGTAGTACAAAACATTTAGCGTGATGGGACGTTGCGGCCCACCGCCAGGAAGGCAGTTCAACACCAGCCCCGATCCAAGCTGGTCGCTTAGATTGAACTGTTCGCTCACACCGATGTTCGTCCCCGAGCGCACCAGCAGGCTGAACGAACCCGCATTGCCTCCGTGGTCATAGGCCTTCCATCCGCCCACAAGATCGTACCGTCCCGTCGCCCAGTTGTGGCGCACTCCGGCAGGCGTCTCCGTGGCATATTGATCGACGACGGTGTACGTTGCGGCGAGGCTGAGTCTCCGCTCCTTGCGAAGCTCGTTCATGCTCCGGTCAAACGGCACCAGGAGAGTGCGGAAGGGATCGTCATGCAGCAGCGGGTCAGATGGAACTCGCGATAACACCGCCGCATCCTGATCCAGCGCCTGACCGGGGAAGGACTCTTTGGGCGACTCAGTGAAGTCTCCAGCTTTGGTCCTTACCTGGACATGCGCCGACGCATCCGGCGATCCCGAGCCCACCTGCGCGACCGCCTGACGCTGCAAAAAGAGCATCAGCGAGATGCCGATCACTCGCATGGCATGCCTGCCGCTATCCATCTCTGGCCTCCGCATCTGTTGGCGCAACATGGTCGATTCGCCGCGTACAGATCAGCGTGCCATACGTTCGAGAATTTTTCCTGTCACGTCAGTTCAAAATTCGAAATCACGCCCCAATCAAGCACGCGCCGGGTCAAAGGTCCGTTCAATCTCTTCAAGCGTCTTGCCCTTGGTCTCCGGCAGGAAGAAGACGGCAGTGCAGAAGTAGAGCATCGTGCAGCCACCCCAGAACAGGAACATGGAGAAGTAGCCAAAGTTTGCGACCGCAGGCAGGAAGACGCCCGCGATCAACGTGGATGCGCCCTGATTCAGCAGCAACGCGATTCCCATGCCAGCGGAGCGTATGCGAGTAGGCATCAGCTCCGAGAGCGCAAGCCACACCACAACGCCGGGGCCAGCCGCGTAGCTCGCAATAAACAGCGCGAGGAAGGCGGTGACGAACCATCCGGTGCGCTCGGGGGGGATGCGGCTGAGAAAGGCGTGACGGATGATGAGCGGCTTGGTTGCGGCCTCGGCCTCGGGCGCTACGGCGAGCGGTGCCAGGTCGGTGCTGACCAGCGTCGCGAGCTTGTCGCCGCTGCCGTAGGAGTAGAGGATGCTCAAGCCCATAGCGCCAGAACCCTGTGGTGACCAGGCTTTGACATCGCTCGCGCTCAGGTTCAACGTGTTGCCCTGGATGCGTGTGTTTAACTGCTGGCTGATATCGACGCGATGGGACTCAAATGCATAGAAGAAGAACGCCGCGCCAAGCACCGCCACCACGATGCCGCCTGTGCCCAGACTGAGCAGAAACTTGCGGCCCTTGCGGTCGACCAGCGCGACGCCAACGATCGTCATGAGGCAGTTCAGCACCTTCACGGTGAGATCGCCCTGCGCCGCGTGGGTCGCTGTCATGCCCGCCTGTTTCAGGATGACCAGCAGGTAGCCAAGGACGGAGTTGATGCCCGTAGTCTGGTTCAGCGTAAGGATGACGCACGCCAGCAGAAACGGATAGACATACTTGCGTTGCAGCAGCGAGCCTGAACCCGATGTCGCCACGGCATGCTGCTTGTCCTCGAGGGCGAGCTCCTGCATCTCGCGCATCTCACGGTCGGCCTCGTCGGCGGAGACGGCACGCCGCAGCGCAGCACTCGCCTCGTCCAAGCGTCCTTTACGGAACAGCCAGCGCGGCGTCTCGCTCAGGAAGAATGCGCCAAGGAAAAACGCTGCGCCAGGATAGACGACGGCAAGGAACATACTCCGCCAGGCGTGGTCTTGGGCCGCACGAATCAATGCGGCGTTTCCACCCGCCAACGCAATCGCTGCCTCCGCCTGGTGAATGTAGTACAAGCCAGTCAACGACGCAGCTACGATTCCGAACGTCAGCATGAACTGGAAGATGCCTGAGCCCTTGCCACGCGATCCCGCGCTAAGGCACTCGGCAAGGTACAGAGGCACCACAACCGCGATCACGCCGCCACTAAGCCCTTGCAGCAAGCGGCCAATCAGCAATGTGGCAAAGCCATGCGAAGAGACGATGATCGCGACACTGAGTACAAAGAGCAGACCGCTGATGATGACCATCTTCTTACGGCCTACCCAGTCCGCGAAGAAGCCCGCGATGAGCGAAGAGATGGTGCTGCCGCCAAATACGGCCGCAACGATGATCGAAGTCTGGCTGACGGTAAGATCCACCGTCTTGCTCAGGTAGAGCAGCGCCGCAGAGCTGATGCCCACGTCGATGCCATAGAGCAGACCGCCCAATCCGGCGATACAGAGCAGAAACTTGCTGTAGAAAGCGGGAGTGGAGAGAGCGGACTTGCCTTCGGTCATGGAATCCTTGAGAAGCTGAAGTGGGATGCTACTGCTTTGACGCGAACCGCCGAGCGGCTGTAGTGTAAAGCGAAAGTAAACGTAACCAAAAGATATCAATCGATTCGAGGTGGCTGCATGGCTTTACAGGACGCTTCACCGGCTAAATCTGACAAGTTTGTAGACATGGTGAGCGCCACCGCCGAGGTCGACCTGCGCCTCAGCGACTTCCACCCTCGTTCCACTCTACAGCGCAAGCCGCAGATCGTGGAACGGCCAAAGTTCCCGGTAATCGACTATCACAATCACCTCGATTCCATGGAGCCCAAGGACGTCCTCGCGATCATGGATGCGTGCGGAATTGAGCATCTGGTGAACATAACCATGCAGGTTGGAGAAAAAGCGCTGGCGATGATCGACAAGTATCATAGCGCCTCGCCGGAGCGATTTTCGACCATCGGCTGGATGGACTGGAGCGGCGTGGATCGCCCGGACTTCGTCCAGGTCACACTCGACCGCTTGCAGCGCCAGATCGACCACGGCATCGTCGGCATCAAGTTCTGGAAAGACCTCGGTCTCACCCTGCGCGGCACCGACGGAGCCCTGCTGCGCATCGACGACGAACGCTTCGCCCCCATCTTCGAGGCCTGCGGTAAATGGAACTTGCCCGTGATGTTCCACACCTCCGACCCAACTGCCTTCTTCTCGCCGATCGACCAGTTCAACGAGCGCTACGAAGAACTGGCCGCGCACCCCGACTGGGGCTTCAGCGATGTCCCTGTCACCAAGCGCGAGCTCCTTGAACAGCGGAACCGCGTCATCGCGCGGCATCCCTCCACAACCTTCGTCGGCGCGCACTGCGCGGAATCCGGTGAAGATCTTGGCTATTTAGAAGAGCAACTTGACGCGATGCCGAACCTGCTCATCGACTTCAGCGCCCGCACACCCGAACTCGGTCGCCAGCCCTATACCGCACGCAAGCTCTTCCTGAAGTACGCCGACCGCATCCTCTTCGGAACCGATCTGCTGCCTGATGTGGAAATGTACCGCCTCTACTACCGCTTCCTCGAAACCGACGACGAGTACTTCGAATACCCTTCCCACGCCTCTCGCCAGGGCCGCTGGAACATCTACGGCCTCTTCCTGCCAGACGACGTCCTGAAGAAGGTCTATCGCGACAACGCCCTAAAGCTCCTGCCCAGACTGCGGTAAGGACAGGACTATCAGCCCAAACCGGGTGCCCGTATCAGGTGGCCTTACCGCCCGATAGGGACACGCCACCCAAGGATAAAATCTGGATTACAGACTATGACTGTCTCCTCCGGAAAGGCGCAGGATTTCGGCATGTCGGCAGCACGCATTGACGTGCTCTCAGAGGTGCTAACCCTGATTCGTCTACGCGGGGAGTTGGTGTATACCGCATTCCTCGGCGAGCCATGGGGTCTCGAATTCCAGCCCGGAGCGGCCCACTTTCACTTCGTCAGGAAAGGGAGTGCGTGGGTGGTTCCGACCGATGGAAAGCCGACACGAGTCTCTGAAGGGGATTTAGTCCTATTACCTCTAGGAAGAGGCCATGTCCTTACTGACGTCCTGGGCTCACCTGCTGAAAAGATCGAAGTCGTCGCCGCGAAGTACTTCGATCGCGAGAAGCTTGTCTTAAGCCACGGCGGAGATAGCAACGTTACCCAAACAATCAGTGGCTTTTTTACTTTTGAAGGCAGCCCTCTGCCCGCAGTCATGTCGGCTCTGCCGCCCATCATCCATATCCCGTGTGGGGACGCCGGCTCTCCCCGCTGGCTCGAAGCAATCTCGAATTTCCTTGTTTCAGAGGCACAACAACCGGACCCGGGCTCGTCCCTGATGATCTCCCGCCTGATTGACCTGTTGGTGATTCGCACTCTACGCAGCTGGGCAGCTACCGAAGTAAATCGTATGGGATGGCTCGGAGGCTTGGGGGAAGAGAGCATCGGGCGCGTCCTGAACGCCATGCACGCCGATCCCTTCCGCCGCTGGACCGTTGGAGCCTTCGCCAAAATCGCAGGCATGTCACGCTCTATCTTTGCGGAACGTTTCACAAAGGCCGTCGGAAAATCGCCACTCCGATATCTGGCTCAATGGCGTCTCACTCTGGCAGTCGACCTGCTCCGCAGCAGCAACTTGAAGGTGACGGAAGTCGCATACAGATGCGGGTATGCTTCGGACGCGGCATTCAGCCGGGCATTTAAAGCGAACTTCGGGTATGCCCCAAGCGAAGCAAAAAAACGGCAGGCAGCGCTATGAAAACGCCACCTGCCGTGATTCTCCTAGTCCGCGTTTGATCGACAGGCCTTGTTACTGGGCGGCCTTCTCGATATCTTCAGCCAGGCCATCAGGATCGGTGAGGAAGGGGGTGTGCCCCGTCTGGAGGGTGTACTCCGCCCGTACCGGAGTGGCGGTCACCATCTGCGCCTGAAACGCGGGGCTGATCACCTGATCGAGAGCTGTGTGGATATAGACCTTGTCCACTTTGCCAAACCTCGCGGCCGTGACCTTCACAGGCGTAGCCAGCGGTGCCAGGGGCTCATCCAGAATCAGGTCGGGAATTGCCTTGCGCAGCTCCTCGGGACCGCCGTTCGCAAAAAGGTCAGCGCGTGCAGAATACTCAATGGAGGCGATTCCTTTTTCCTTCTGAATCTGCAGATGCGGACCGATCTTGGCATCGGCATCTTTCTGTGCCATCGAAACCAACGAATCCCCATCTTGCGGCAGGTAAGCGGCCAGGTAGACCAGCGTCTTGACCTTCTTCGGCGCTTGTTCAGCAACAGCTGAGATAACAATGCCGCCGAAGCTATGGCCTACAACCACCGCAGGGCCTTTTGTGGTCCCAAGCGCCTTAACGACGGTGTCCCGATACAGATCGAGACTGACCTTGTCAGGAGCCATCGGGTTGCCCGGACGTCCCGGCAGATTGACAGCCACGACCTTGTAGCCGTCCGATTCCAGCTTCGCCGACACGTGACCCCAAATCTGCGAATCTTCGAAAGCACCGTGGACGAGCACTATGGTCGGCTTTTGTGCAGCCCTGGCATTTGGGCCACAAGCGAGCATAGATGAGGCGAGAGCAGCGATAAACAGTTTCATCTTTCTTGGAACCCCTTTGTTTGTAGGCATCTTCGCGATGTCCTTCAAACTCAAAGGTAGGCCCCAGGAAAAAATCAGCCCATACCAGAGACTCCTGATTCCATGACTGAAAGTCCGAAGTTATGTGGGCGCTTATAGCCCGCTCATTACGCCGGGAAGTCGCCCTCTCTTCATCAATCCGCCCGCTAAACAACGATCCAGCGAATTCTCTAACATCCTCGAGCTGGCCCCTTACCCTCGATACTTCCTCAGAAACCCCTCCCGCAACCCGGCATTTCGAAACGCCTCGGTCCCACCCGCACCCTGCGTCGAAAGCGCGCCGGTCACATTCCCCATCCGCGCAGCCTCCACCGGCGTTGCGCCGCGAAGATACGCGCTGAGGAAGCCCGCGTTGAAGCTGTCCCCCGCGCCGATAGTATCGACCGGAACGACCGAAAGCCCCGGCACCACATGGCTCTCGCCGTTCTGGTAGACAAGCGCCCCACGTGCCCCGCACTTCACCACGATCAGCGGAACCCGCTTGCCCATCACATCGAGAGCCTCATCGAGGCTCGAAGTCTCCGTCATCCGCATCAGCTCGCCTTCACTGGGCAGAAGCACGTCGACCAACTCCAGAATATCGTTGAGGATGCCGCCCCAAGTCCCATCCGGATCGTCGTTCGTATCCAGCGAGATCGTCATTCCCGCAGCCTTCAAATGCCGCAGCAGCGCCACCAGCCCCGGCTGCAAGCCACGCTGCAGATACAGCGACGAGAGATGGAAGTGCCGCGAGTCTTCCAGATATTCGAGCGGCAGCGACTCCGTCGTCAGCTCCGCAATCGTACCCAGATACGTGAACATATGCCGCTCGCGTTCATGCGGCAGCAGAATCGTCACGCCAGTCCCTGAAGTTCCGACTCCGGATTGCACATGCGAGAGGTCGACGCCGCTCTCCGCCAGCCGCTCCAGCGCGAGCTTGCCGAAATCATCCGGGCCAATGCGTGTCACGAAGCCCACCTTCATGCCGAGCGCCGCGAGATTGTGCGCGACAATCGCCGAGGAGCTTCCCAGTGTCACCTGGAACTTCGACGCAAGCAGTTCGCGCTCCACCGGCATCTCCTGCGGCAGGCCGTAGAGGATCAGGTCGAGGTTGATCTCGCCCGCAATGGTGACATCGAACCGGCGACCGGACTGAGAAACTTCAGGCGTTGTTTGTGCTTTCATAATCGGATTTCATGTTACTATTTTTTGTGTTTTGTTTCATTTACTTTTCTATTTGAGTGTTTTGGAGGTTGCATCGCGTGAGTGCCCAAACCAGTGCCCTGACCAGTTTGCTGGAACTGCCGATTGCCGAGCAGGAGTCACGGGGACTAGCTTTTACGCCGCGAGAGATTGCCCAGCAGCCCGCGACCTGGGCCAAAACTGCAGCCCTCTTCGAGTCTCGGCACAGTGAGATCATCGCATTTCTCGAGCACGCCGGGGTAAACAGTCCGCTCGAAGCTCGCCCGGTCGTGATGCTCATCGGCGCCGGAACGTCGGACTACATCGGCGAATCGCTCGCTCTGCTCCTGCGTCAGCGCTGGGGCTGTGAGACCTCCGCCGTCGCCAGCACCAGCCTGCTGCCGACCATGTCTGAGTATGTCATCCCCGGTCGGCGCTATCTCTGGATCTCGTTCTCTCGCTCTGGCGATTCGCCCGAAGGCGTCAATGTGCTCGAACAGGCGCTCGAGGTCTACCCGGAGATCTCGCACCTCGTCGTCACGTGCAACGCAAACTCGCGCATGGCGGGTCTTGCGGCGAACCGCGTCAACGCCTTCACCGCTGTGCTCGACGACGCCGTGAACGACCGCAGCCTCGCCATGACCAGCTCCTTCACCAACATGGTGCTCTTCGGCCAGTGCCTCGCCCATGCGTGGACCTTCGCCGAGTACAAGCCCATCCTCGCAGGAATGATCGCGGCTGCGAACAAATTCCTCGCGGATTCCGCCGAACTCGCAAAGAAGCTCGCAAACGGCGGGAGCCGTCGCATCTGCATGATCGGCTCAGGCTCGCTCGCCGCTGTAGCGCAGGAGGCATCGCTCAAGGTCCTCGAGATGTCGGGTGGCAAGATCAAGACCATGTGGCAGACCTCACTCGGCCTGCGCCACGGCCCCATGGCAGCCCTTGATCCCGACACCGACTTCATCTGTTTTCTCTCGTCCGAACGCACGCGACTTCGCTATGAGATCGACCTGCTCCGTGAGATCCGCGAGAAGAAGATCACTGCGACTTGCTTGGTCGTTGGCCTCCATGCGAACGAGGCTGAAGCGTTGCCGTTCTGCGACATTTATAACGGCATCGATGGCTCGTTCCCCGATGCCTACCGTCCTCCCGTCGATGTGATCTTCGGCCAGTTGCTCGGGCTTTACTCGTCCATCTCCTTCGGCCTTCGTCCGGACGCACCAAGTCCAGCAGGAGTGATCAACCGCGTCGTGAGCGACTTCACGATCTATCGTTGAGAGTATGTCGACGCTACTGCAGGAGCACCTGAAGCAGGGAACCGATGGCAAGCAGGCAGGCATCACGTCGGTCTGCTCAGCACACCCGCTGGTCCTGCGAGCTGCCGCTGAGCTTGCCGCAGAGCAGGGAACTCTGCTGCTGATTGAAGCGACCAGCAACCAGGTCAACCAGTTTGGCGGATACACGGGGATGAAGCCCGCGGACTTCCGCATCTTCGCGGAAGAGATCGTGACCAAGGCCGGGCTTAATCTCAGCAAGCTCATTCTTGGCGGCGATCACCTCGGCCCCAATCCATGGAAAAGCCTGCCCGTAGTCGAAGCGATGGGGCACGCCGTCGCCATGGTCTCCGCATACGCCGCCGCAGGCTTCACCAAGATCCATCTCGACGCGAGCATGTCGTGCGCGAGCGATCCCGTGCCGCTCAGCGACGAAGAGGTCGCAAGCCGTAGCGTCAAGCTATGCGCCGCTGCGGAGGCCTCTGCTCCCGCTGGCCAAGACAAGCCCGTCTACGTGATCGGCACCGAAGTGCCAACACCAGGGGGAGCGACGCGCTCGCTTGATGGTCTACAGATCACGCCGCCCGAAGCTGCGGCACATACGCTTGAGGTGCATCGCGCGGCCTTCGCTGAAAAAGGCCTCAATGCCGCATGGCACCGCGTGATCGCGATGGTGGTGCAGCCGGGAGTGGAGTTCGATCACGATAGCGTCGTTCACTACAAGCACTCGAAGGCCGAAGCCCTGATCGCATGGCGTCGCGACCAGGCTCCATCGATCGTCTTCGAAGCGCACTCGACTGACTACCAGTTTGCGAGCGCCTATGGAGAACTGGTTCAAGACGGCTTTGCGATTCTGAAGGTCGGCCCCGCGCTGACGTTCGCGCTTCGCGAAGCGTTCGATGCGTTGGCTTCCATCGAGACGCTTTTGGTCACGGCCACCAAGCAATCAAATCTTCTCGCGGTGATCGACGAGACGATGCTCGCGCATCCTGACTCCTGGCGGCCCTACTACGCGGGTGACGCGGCGCAGCAGGCGTTGCTGCGCCGCTTCAGCTACAGCGATCGCGTCCGGTACTACTGGCACTACCCAGAGATCGCGAACGCGGTAAAGCAGCTCGTAGCGAACCTCGATGCTGTAAAGATTCCCGAGAGCGTCCTGAGCCTCTATCTTCCCACGCAGTACGAGCGTGCGCGAGCTGGGAAGATCGCAGAAGATCCAGCTTCGCTCATCGTGGACAAGGTGAAAGATGTTCTGCGCATCTACGCTGCTGGCTCCAACTCATAGGTCCACCTGAACTCGTCAATCTCGACCGAAGCGGAGATACGCCGCATGCCGCGATCCTCACCACGAACACCACTGATTTGTGCCCCATTCATCGCGCCTTTGTCTTACGCGATGAGTGGGACTGCCACGAATCCCGCCTGCTACGCCGGAATGTGGATGCTGGGGTCGTTCATATTCACGCGGTGCTTCTCAACGGCCGCTCGTACCTTGGCAACGGAAGTACCATGCACCCGCACCGCCTCATGCAATACCTGGCCAGTCACGCCCAACTGCGCGGACCAGTAACGCACGTCCGAAGCCAGCTTCGGGTTAATATGTTCCGGATCGTGCGGTGCCTTCGGAATCTCTTCATCCAGCGTCTGCAGTGCGTCAAAGTCAGTTGGTTCAATTCCCATCTCGCGAGTCGGATCAGACATTATTCTTATCTCCTCCTCGGTGCGATGTCTGGCGGCAGTACGGGGATGTCTCAGCACGGGAATGAAGTTTGCGCGCCGAAGGCCCATCAACATGCCATCAGTGCACTCGCGCCTCTGGCGTTATCGAAGATTCCGATAAGAGCGTTTATCGATACCTTAACTGAATATAGAATTGGAACGCTTAAATGACTCAATTTGACCGATCCTGAACGGAGCAACCGAGTGGCGAAAGACCTTCCCTATCTTGCTACCAATAAGAATGTTCCTACGCTATTCGAGAAGATCGCGAAGGCGAAGATTCCCGACGCATTCACAATGAAGTTCTTGGCCGATACTATTGGCCTAAAGGGATCAAATGACCGCCAGCTTATATCGCTTCTGAAGAAGCTTGGGTTTCTCGATAACGCGGGAAAGCCGTCGGTGGAGTATGGCCGCTTAAAAAACACTGCAACCGCAAGGTCGGCTATCGCAGAAGGTATTCGCAAAGCTTACGCCCCGCTTTTTGAGGCAAACGAGGCTGCGTATTCTTTGCAAAATGAGCAGCTTAAGGGCCTCGTTGCGCAGGTTAGTGGTGCCGATGAAGCGATGACTAAGCTCATCACTTACACTTTCAATGCACTTGTCAAAGCTGCCGATTTCAGCCAGGTCCAAGCTGCTGATGAATCGTCCGAGGAAAGCGCCCCAAAAGACGAAAAGCAAAGGGAAGATTTCACTGTAACGGCCCGGCGGGAACTTGATGTTCGGCAGTCGGGATTCAACCCGGATTTCAGATTCAACATTGAGATTCACCTCCCATCTAACGGCACCGAGGAAACATACTTGGCGATCTTCAACGCATTGAGGAAGTCTTTGGGATGAACTCCGCCAAACTCGCAAATTTTTTAATGATTGGCCGATCAGCACAGCGGCATGTACTCACTTTGCCTGGCACTGTGCCCCGTTCAGCCCTAATGATCTCAGATACCTTCAACGTTGCAGAAGTGTTGCCGGACGAATGTCGCGAGGCCGATGGTGCAGCGAATACATTCAAATTGTTCTTCGTTTTAGAAAGTTATCTAAGGGATTTCGTTCTGACAGTTCTTTCGGAGGCCGACAATGAAAACTGGTGGAACTCAGTTCCGCAAAACGTCCGGGACGACGTCTCAAAACTTGAAGAGACCGAAGACAAGAAGAAATGGATGAACCTTGATTCGCGAGGCAAGCTTGCGATGACCACCCTCGGCCAACTCATCAGCATCGTGGATGATCCAAGCAATTGGAAAAAGCATTTTGAAGCACTCGTCGGTGACAAAGGTTTGTTACAGCAGACGCGACTTATTGTCCACACCCGGAACACCATCTGCCACATGAGCACGGTTACCCCGGAAGAGCATGAACGCGTCAAGCAGGTGATGCGAGACTGGTTTCGAGTGGTCGCCCCATAGACGCGTATCGATCAGCAGCGATTCCCACGGCTCTCCTCCGCAACTTCGTTTGCTCCTCATAAGTCGGCTTGTCGGCACTAATCCTAGCTCTGCGTTCCAATCGCTGAAGCCTTCCTTACCATCCACTTGCCACGCGTAAAGTCCGGGAACTCCTGCGGCGCGGACCCATGCGCCACCGAGGCCTCGCTCAACGGCGTCACTGAAGACCATGCCGCCGCGTCGTAGACATCCATGTCCGGCGCGATGCCCTCGCGCACACACTGCAGCAGGCGATAGAGCATGATGTAGTCCATGCCGCCGTGTCCGCCAAGCTTCTTCGCGATCTCGCCCTCGGACTTCCACAGCGGGTGCTGGAACTCCTTCCACTTGTCGATCGATTCGAACTCCTCATCGGCGTTCTGGCCATCCAGATAGATGCGCGGCGGATAGTCGTAAAACACGCCCTTGGTGCCCGCAATCTGGTTGACGCGGTCATACGGATGCGGCGTCGATGTCGTGTGCTTCACGCAGATCGTCAGGCCGTTCGCGGTCTTGATCAGCGACGTGTTCATGTCGCCCTCCACGTACTTTTCCTTCATACGCGGATCGTCGGCCTTCAAATGCTCTTTCCGATACGCATCGAGGCCGCGCTGCGGCGTGCTCATGCTGACCAGATGCGCGAACCGGTCGCCGCGCTGGATGCCCATGTAGTTCGCGACAGGCCCAAGGCCGTGTGTGGGATAAGGATTGCCGTTGCGCTTGGTATGCTCATCGCGCCGCCACAGGCCTTCACCCTTATCGGAGAACAGCTCTTCGCGCAGGTCATGCAGGTAGGCGCCTTCACCATAGAGCAGCTCGCCGAACTTGCCGGCAAGAATCATGCGCAGGATCAGCGTCTCGTTATAGCCGTAGCAGCAGTTCTCCAGCATCATGCAATGCTTGCGCGTCTTCTCGGAGGTGTTGACGATCTTCCAGCAGTCATCGAGCGTTGTGACGGCAGGCACTTCCACAGCGACATCCTTGCCATGCTCCATGCCATAGATCGCCATCGGTGCGTGCCACAGCCACGGCGTCGCGATGATGACGAAGTCAATGTCGGAGCGAGCGAGCATCTTTTCGAAGTCATGCGGGCCATCGGTGTAGAGGTCGGGCTTCTTTGCGCCAGCTGCAGTGACGAGCGACGCCGCATGTTCGGCCTTCTCTTTGACGACGTCGCAGAGCGCGATGATCTGCGCGTCGGCGGCGATCAGGTTCTCAAGCAGATTCGTACCGCGTCCGCCGGTGCCGATCATGGCTATCTTCGGGTTCCGCTTGGCAAAGGGAACATCGATCATGGTCGTGCCGGTCGAGGTCTCGGACTGGGCGAGGCCGGCGAGGTTTGTTGCGACTGCGGTGGCTGCGCTCATCTGCACAAATCGTCTCCGGCTCCAGAATCCACGTACCGTTGCGCTGACATCTTCGGGGCTCAGATTCAATGAAATCTCCTTGGAACGGCTAGAGGCTGAGAATCGCAAGCAATCGCAACCTATCTATCTTTCGGATGAGGGTATTTCATTGGTCATCGACTGTCAAAGCAAATATCTAAGCTGATCGAAGGAAAATGAAAGCGACCGAAGGTCGCATCGTGCTAGAATCGCTCCACTTGTCCCAGCACGATTCGCGCACCTGAACTTCCCGTGGAGGTCTCGATGGCCGCATCCGTATCCGTTCTCTCTTCTGAGGCTGCACCCCCCTTTCCGTCTGTTGCCAATGCACCGCAACGCAACGTTGCTGTCGATGCCTATCGCGGCCTGGTCATGCTGCTGATGATGGCCGAAGTCATGCAGTTTGGCGAGGTCGCAAAATCCTTCCCAAATAGTACGCTTTGGCACATCCTCGGCTACAACCAGACGCACGTGGAGTGGACGGGGATGGGGCTGCACGACATGATCCAGCCGTCGTTCACGTTTCTTGTGGGCGTGGCGCTGCCGTACTCCTTGCGCAGCCGCCAGAAGAAGGGGCAGACCTTCCCGCAGATTCTCGGACACACCATCTGGCGCAGCGTCTTGTTGATGTGCCTGGGATTTTTTCTGCGGTCGATTCATAGCCCGATGACGAACTTTACGTTCGAGGACACGCTGACGCAGATCGGCATGGGATACACGTTTGCGGTGCTGCTGACGTTCCTGAAGCCGCGCTGGCAGTGGACGGCCTTCGGCGTCATTCTCTTCGGATATTGGCTCGCGTGGGCGCTCTATCCCGCTCCGGGACCGAACTTTGATTGGAACGCCGTGGGCGTCCCGGATGACTGGCACTCGCACCTGCTGCATGGGTTTGCGGCGCACTGGAACAAGAACAGCAATCTCGGGCAGGCGTTCGATGTTTGGTTCCTCAACCTCTTTCCGAGGCCCAGCCGGTTCCTGTTCAACGATGGCGGCTATCTGACCCTGAGCTTTATTCCGACCCTCGGCACGATGCTGCTTGGGCTTGCAGCAGGGCGCTGGTTCATTGAGAGCCCGCTGGTCATTCCTATCCGCAAGTTCCTGATCGCTGCGGGCATCCTGATGGCGAGCGGCCTGCTGCTGCACTTCACTGGAATCAACCCGATTGTGAAGCGCATCTGGACGCCTGCGTGGACGCTGTGGAGTGGCGGCTGTTGCTTCCTGTTTCTCGCGGCCTTCTCGTGGATTGTGGACGTGAAGAAGAACACGAAGCTGGCGTTTCCGCTGGTGGTCGTCGGAATGAACTCGATCGCCGCCTATCTGATGGCCCATCTCTTCGAGGACTTCATCTTAAGCAGCTTCCGCATCCATCTCGGTATGCGGGTACTGAACGTCTTCGGCACGGCGCTGGAGCCGGTCTTCATCGGTGCGCTAACGCTTGCGGTGTACTGGCTTATACTGCATTGGATGTTCCGCAACAAGATCTTCCTTCGCATTTGAGGAGCACTGATTGGGAGAGATGAAAAAAGAAGCCGTCGAGCACTCTACAAACGGCATACGACTTGAAGAGCCCTTGCAGGAAGGCATGATGGCGGAAGAACGCCGCATGCAGATCCTGCAGATTCTGCGAGCAGAGGGCCGGGCCAAGGTCAACGAGCTGGTCCGGAGGTTCAATACCTCCGCTGTGACGATCCGCAGCGATTTGAATGAGTTAGACCAGCGCGGCCTGGTGCAGCGGTCGCATGGAGGAGCGGTAATTCACGATACCGTCTTCCGCGAGTCGCCGGTCCATGAGCGCATCAAGAGTCAGTCGAAGGAGAAGCAGCGCATTGGAGCGATGGCGGCGACGCTGGTGCGCGAGGGCGAGACGATCATTCTCGACTCGGGTACGACGGCGCTCGAAGTCGCGCGCAACCTGAAGAATATCCAGAATGTGCAGGTCATCACGAATGGCGTGAATATCGCGGCGGAGCTGCTGAATTCGCGCAACACGCAGATCATCATGATGGGCGGGACGGTTCGGAACGATTCGGCTTCGATCGTGGGCCGGCAGACAGAGGACATGCTGGAACAGTTCTCGGCCGACAAGCTGTTTCTTTGCGGAGCCGGATGCGATCCTGATTTTGGGGTGAGCGGGACGAACCTTGAAGAGACGATGGCGAACCGGGCCATGCTGCGGGCGGCGCGCGAGATTATCGTTGTGGCGGATGCGAGCAAGTTCAGCAAGCGGAGCATGTCGCTGATTGCTTCGTTCTCCGAGGTGGATATTGTGATCAGCGATGAGAGTTTGTTGCCGGAGTTACAGGAACGGATCAAGTCGTTTGGGTGCAAGTTGATTCTGGTGTGAGCGGGTTTTCAACAATGTTCCACGTGGAACATTGGCGGGTTTCCGCGAGTATTTTCTGATTCTAAACGGCTTACTGGATATTTACCTAAAATGTTCCACGTGGAACATTTCCACATAGTTTGGCTATCGGCTTGCCTGCAGCGATTGCCGGATCACTTTGCCGCTTGGAATAAGCTAAGCCGCTCCGAGCGAAATGCGGGGATTCTTCGCCTTCGGCTCAGAATGACGGCGGATAGGATCACTGCGATGTAATGTAGTAACTTTTCTACAATTGGCTTTGGAGGTGACCGATGGCGATCACAACTCTTTCCAGCCGAGAGTTCAATCAGGACACAGGCCGGGCGAAGAAGGCGGCTAACAAAGGGCCGGTGTTTATCACCGACCGGGGCAAGCCTGCCCATGTGCTGCTTAGCATCGAGGACTATCAGCGGCTCTCCGGCCAGAGACGGAGTATTGTCGACGTTCTGTCCATGCCGGGCCTTGCTGGCATTGAATTTGACCCACCTAAGCTGCAAATCTCCGTGCGTCCAGCGGATCTTTCCTGATGTTCCTTCTCTACACCAATGTCCTCTCCGAACTGCGTAAGGTTGGCGATGGCAAGGCCGATGCGAACGTCATTGCCTGGGTAGAGAGCGTGGATGCTGCAACGCTCTATCTCTCCGCGATGACCTTGATGGAAATCGAGCTTGGCATCCTCCAGATCGAGCGGCGCGATGCCGCCCAAGGCACTCGGCTGAGGGCGTGGATGACGCATCACGTCTTGCCTGAGTTTCTGGACCGGGTGCTGCCCGTCGATGCTGCGGTTGCGCTTCGCTGTGCGTCGCTGCATGTGCCGGATCCACGAGCTGAGCGTGACGCTCTGATTGCGGCGACGGCTCTGGTGCACAGCATGACCGTCGTGACGCGGAACGTTGCGGACTTTGAAGTTACGGGTGTGCCGGTATTGAATCCCTGGGATGTTCGCTGAATGTCTGAAATCAACTCATCAGATTCCGCGAAGAGCGTTTATCAGGAGTAACATCATCTGGCTAGGCACGGACAGCCAGCGGAGCCGGAGGTAAAACACAGTTGTCTGGTCCCACTATCGAGCAGAAATTAGAACAACTGTACGCATCTCTTGCTGAAATGCGAATCACTGAGAAACTGGCATCGATGAAGCCTGCAAGACGAGATTCTGGCGGGCCATTCGCAGTTACGTTTGATTTCACTAAAATCGAGAAGCCTGCTACGGTAGCGAACAGACTTTCGACGCTCGTCAACAACATTGCTTCTCTAAAGGATCACCTACACGCCTGGTGCAGAAGGAACGGAAAGCCTGAGACCGGCGACCTGTTGATCAATAGTAATCGTGACGTTGCGATCGTTCATGATCTTTGGAACTTGGACAAGCACGCGGAGCTAAGCCGTCCCTCTAGATCGGGACTCTCGCCTAGGATACAGGCGGCGCATACCACTTTGGAGTTCAAGATAAGCACGTCGGCTGAAACACCGCTAATCACGATTCCAGTCTTCGGCGGACCTGTCACAGCTCACGGTGATGCCAATGTGCGAATCGCAGCCACCGTGGTTGATAAAGACGACAACACGCTTGGAGACCTTGAATCTATATGTCTCAGGGCGGTGGCGGCATGGCAAGCTGAGTTCGTAAAGGCTGGCATAAAGATCGTTCCGTCGCCAGAGCAACAAACGGAATATACCCGGTTGTCTGCTCTGCTTCAAGCGATCGGAATGCTTCATCGCGCGGAATTGCCGATTGGGGCTACTTCGCTGCTGATGAAAGTGACGGACGGCCACGTTCTGGTGGAAGTGTATGACGGGATGGGAAAGAAGATCGGCAGCATTCCTGATGAAAAAACTTCATTTGCCCTGCGTGACGCCTTGCAGTATACCTTCCAGTCTGCAATCTCGCCAGACCACGATGGCGTGATTGCCATCATCTGAGAAGCAAGAAAACAGGGCCACCTAACCCCGCTGGCCTCCGTAGGTGTCTTCACTTCAAGAGGAGAAGTACTCCCGATAAGTCGGCTTCCCTCCCGTATTCAACGGCGCAACTCGGATAAGCGCGTTCGTTGGGACGGATATAAACAAGAACGCCGAAATCAATAACCTGGCAGTTGTGGAGGATCAGGTGCTGCTCTCAAGATTTAGAGTTTGGTGTTTTTGGCTCTCCCTCGCGACAATGGCCCTTGCCTTACCGGCAGCCATGTTGGCTTTGGTAAACCCGTTTCCGCTCATCTCAGACGGTAACGGAGGATATTCAAACTCGTGGAATTTCTCCGCGGTCAGTGCTGCGCTATGCGCCTCGGTATTAGCACTTCTGTTTTCTACCTTTGCCTATCGGTGGCGCGGGCGTCTCATTCTCAGCAGCACGGCGCTAGTCTTGCTTAGCTATCTGTCTCTCTTCACTGACGGACATTAGTTCCCTCGGTACTTCGCTGGATTGGCCCTGATAAGTCGGCGTTGCGGAAGTGATCGCACCAGCTCCTGCCAATAATAGGCTGGTCCTAGGTAATTCCGAAGAAGTGCTGACAGTCCAAAGGCAGATTCCCTTCGGGAATGACAAGCAAAATGAACCAAGCACGGCAAAGGCGAAATGCGGGGGGCTCTCCACTGCGCATTGCGATGAAGCTGCAATGCTTCGGTCGACATGACGGGTCTTATGGTGGACGAGAAGCAGATTCCCTTCGGGAATGACAAACAAGGAAAATAGGAAAGAGACAAAATAAGAAAAAGGCCGCAGCGGTATGCCGCTGCGGCCTTCCTCTCTTTGCAGATTGGGAGAGTGGATCAGTAGTAGAACTTGAGGCCGATCTGGATGAGGCGTGGGTCGCGGGCGGCGGTGACGATGCCGAAGTTGGTGGAACCGAAGGTGGTGGCGTTGTTGGAGTTCTGTGGGCCGGGGGCGGCGAAGAGGAAGTTGGGGTGGTTGAGGGCGTTGTAGAACTCGCCGCGAAGTTCGAAGCGGCGGGCTTCGGAGAGGGCGATGGTCTTCAGGATGGAGATGTCCCAGTTCTTGTCGCCGGGGCCGTTGACGGTGTTGAGAGGCACATCGCCGAAGGAGCCGGCGGCAGGGTCCTGGAAGGCGCAGGTGTTGAAGGAGGTTCCGGCGACGCAGGGCTTGCCGTTGGGCTTCTGTCCGGCGACGGCGTCGGGACGCTGCTGGCCGTCGGAGTTGGCGAAGTTGGCGTTGGCGTCGGTGACGGTGAACCAGGTGCCCGAGGAGAGCGTTGCGATGCCGGAGAGCTGCCAGTCGCCGATGAGGTAGTTGACCGGGGTGCTGACGGCTCCGGCGAGCCACTGGCCTTTGCCGATGGGGAGATCCCAGGAGTAGCCGGTGGTGAAGCGATGGCGGTTGTCGAAGTCGAGGTTGCCGTACTCGCCTAGGAGGCGCTCGTCACGGAAGCCGTCGTTGTTCTGGGCACCGAGGTTGGCGTTCGAGGAGTTTCCGAGAGCGTGGCTGTAGGTGTAGTTCACGATAGCGGCGACGCCGTGGCTGAGGTGCTGCTCCAGCTTGAACTGGGCCGAGTTGTAGTTGGAGAAGCCGTTGGAGCGGAGCCAGCCGATGGAGGTGTCGAGGGATGGGAAGGGGCGGCGGGGCGCGGATGGGGCGGAGGAGTCGGCGGTGGGTGCGGCCTGGTTCAGATTGCCGAAGGTGTAGAGGTGCGTTCCCTTGGAGCCGACGAAGGCGGCTTCGACGGTGGTGTGCGGTGTGAGTTCATGCTGCACGGTCACGTGCCATTGCGCTACGTATGGGGTTTTCAGCTTGTCTTCGCCGAAGAGGTTGGGGGTGTTGGGATCGACCAGGGCGTTGCTGGGGAAGCCGTCGGCGAGGACGCTAAGGCCAGGGACGGCGCAGCTTGAGCCTGCGGCGTAGGAGGGAAGACTGCAAGGGGCGACGAAGTTCTGCGAGGCGAAGTAGGGCGGGTTGAAGCCGGGGCTGGGGTTCGAGTAGGGGCCGGACTCTTCGCCGTTGAAGAAGAGGCCGCTGGCGGCGCGGGCGACCCAGCCCTTGTGGAACTGCCAGGCGAGGCCGAGGCGTGGGGAGAAGTCGGTGTAGATGGGCGGGATGAGGCCGTTGGTCGCGGTGTGGTTGGCGGTGATCTCGGAGGCGAAGGTCGGGGTGAGGGTGACGTTGCTGCTGGCGGGGATGTCCAGGGCGCCGGTGACGGGGTTGAAGTTTGCCTGGGCGTTGTGGCGCTCGAGGATGGCGGAGAAGAAGTCGTAACGGATGCCGGCGTTGATGGTGAGGGTGGGGGTGGCGCGCCAGTCATCCTGGAGGAAGACGCCGTAGACCTTACGGTTGTAGTCGACGTTGTTGATGTTGTTGATGCCGCCGCCGTCGGGTTGGCCGGTAAGGAGTGTGGCTAGGCCGCTGCCGCCGCTGCCTTGCGCGGCTGGGTTGTCGGTGAACTGGGGGCCGAAGTTGAGGGTTCCGCGCGGAGCGGCGGGCTGGAAGATGGTGAACTCTTCGGGGCGGTACTCGCCCCCGAACTTGATGCTGTGGTTGTTATGGATGAGGGTGAAGGTGTCGGAGATGGAGTAGGTGTTCTGGATCTCGTTTGATGGGAGATAGGTGGGGCTGCCGAGGGTGGCGACGTCGTTGAAGAACATCTGGGGAAGGCCGCCGTTGTCGGTGCCAGCCTGGTAAGGGACGCCGGGGAAGCCGATCTGGCCGGAGACGTCGGTGTTGGAGTTGAACTGGAAGCGGTTGGTGTGGAGGCGGTTGTAGCCTAGGCGGATCTCGTTGACCTTGGTGGGGGTGAAGACGTGGGTTTCGCTGATGGCGATGGAGTAGGCGCGGTTGTCGCCGACGCCCGAGAAGAAGCCGCCGCCGTCTGCTAGGCCAGGGAAGACGGCCGGGATGATGGAGGGCTGGCGGGCGATGGAGAAGCGGTAGAAGATGTTGTCGCTGTGGGTGAGGACCTGGTCGACGCGGACGTCGCCCTGGTTATTGTTGCGGGTCAGCTTGGGGTTGGAGACGTAGTTGTAGCCGTTGCCGCTGGCGTTGGGCGCGGGATAGAGGGCAGCCAGCTTGGCACCGAGGGGGTCGATGCTGCCGGCGGGGATGATGTTCGATGGGGTGCCGTCGGCGTTGTAGCCGAAGGGGACGCCGCAGTAGCCCGTTGGGCTTGCGGCGGAGGCCTGGGTGAGCTTGGTGTTGAAGAGCTCTCCGGCGTAGGTGGCGTTGCCGTTGCAGTCTAAGACCCCGGTGGAGGTGGTGAGGTCGAGCTGGCTGGTGAAGTCGCCGCTGGCCTGGGCGGCGGTAGGAACGATGGCGGTGTTGGTCTGGCCCTGCGAGAGGCGAAGGCCTTCGTAGTCCATGAAGAGGAAGAGCTTGTCGCGCAGGATGGGCATGCCGAGGGTCGCGCCGAACTGGTTCTGGTGGTAGGCGGGCTGGATCTGGTCGAAGTAGTTGCGGGCGTCGAAGGCCTGGTTGCGGAGGAACTCGTAGATGACGCCGTGATAGTGATTGGTGCCGCTCTTGGTGGTGGCGTTGACGACGGCACCGGTGGCGCGGCCGAACTCGGCGGAGTAGGAGTCGGTCTCGAAGCGGAACTCCTGGAGGGCGTCGACGGAGGGCATGACGACGTAGTTGGCCTCGTTGAGGTCGTCGGGGAGGTTGGAGTTGTTGTCTACGCCGTCGAGGAGGAAGTTGTTCTGGAGGGAGCGAGCGCCGTTGGCGCTGAAGCCGTAGCCTTGCTCGTCGCGGGCACCGGGTTCACTCACAGTGACGCCGGCTGAGAGCTGGGCGAGCTGGACGGGGTTGCGACCGTTGAGCGGGAGGGTCTGCATGGTGCGGCTGTCGATGAGCTGGCTGCGCTCGGAGGTGGCGGTTTCGAGGACGGGAGCAGAGTCGGTGACTTCGACGACGGTGGTCGCGCCGGGCTGGAGGGCGGTATCGAACTGCGGGCGCTGCTGGACGCTGAGAGTGAAGGGACCGACGACGGACTCGTTGAAGCCGTCTGCTTTGACGATGAGCTTATAGGTGCCGATGTGGACGGGGCTGATGGTCCACTCGCCGTTGGAGGCGCTTTTGGCGTGATAGGCGAAGTTGGTCTCGGTGCTGGTGACGGTGATGTCGGCGTTGGCGACGGTTGCGCCGGACTTATCGGTGACGCGGCCAGCGACGGTTGCGGTGTCGATCTGCGCATGCAGGCTGCGGGTAGGCGCGATGACCGAAAAGAGAGCAAGTGCAAGAAAGAGATGCAGCTTCAGATTCCTTCGCATGTGCATACGGGCTTCCCTTCAGCTTCCATGGATTTTCATTTGTTTACGTATTGTTGTGAATGTTCACGCATTCCTGTTCTATTGTCAATATATTTATCCGGCTGGAGGCTCGATTCTCCTTGTCTTTACCTGAGTGCGGTAGAGTGAGACGCGGCTCGTCCTGGACGGCGCCGGGCGAGAGAGGGATGGGTTCGCAGGTTCTGAGAACCTGTTGCATCACCGCGAGGTTTGCTTGTTTCATGCTGAAGAGGCCAGCAAAGGCAAGAGCCAAGGCGAAATGCGGGGGTCTCTCCACTGCGCGTTGCGATGAAGCTGCAATGCTTCGGTCGAGATGACGAGTCTGCGTGGGTTTGCTGTGGTCGGGTGGACTACGACTCTTCGGAGAAGATGGTGAGCTCTCCGCCGGTGTAGCCCTTGATGGTGACCTCGAAGGTCTGGGCGGGGGCCTGGGAGTTGAGGACGGAGCGGGCTGGGCCAGTGAGGTAGGCGACATCCAGACACAGGGATCTGAAGACGACGCGTTCCGGGCCGCTAAGCAGCGTCGAGAGGACGTTCAGGACGTCGTGGATTCCGCTGCGGAGGGCCTCGTCGAGTGGAGAAATCTTCGCGCGATCGGCGGCGAGCGAGTCTGTCAGGCCAGCGACGCAGCCTCCCAGGGAGGCAAGCAAGGAGAGATCCGCGCGAAGCAGGATGGTGTCGTGCGCCGGCAGCTCGTTGTAGATGCCGTAGACGCGGCGCGACCGCGAAGGCGTAAAGCGCGGCTTGCGGGCGCAGGTCACGGGAAGTCCGGTGAGCGTCGTGAGGGTCTTAGAGAGTGCCTGAGCGTTCGGACTGATCATTCAAGCTCCCTGCACGCTGCGCGCCGTACTGATGGTTGGCCGGGCGTGCAGGCCTCTCTATCGGTAGGGCGGGAAGAAAATTTCAATCACTGAAAGGATTTGCCGGTAAAGGCCCTTACTCCGCCGCCGATGAACGACGAAAGTGCGGCTTTCGAGAGGTCGTGTACGAGATGCTGATTTGGAGAGTCCATGCCACTCAGTGAACGTGGAATTGCAGAGCACGATTCGCTGACGCCGATGAAGGAGCGCGAGTTCAGGCTTCTTCGCGAGCTGGTGCAAGAGCATACGGGCATCTGGCTGCAGGACGGGAAGCGCACGATGCTTGCCGCGCGGCTGGCCAAGCCAGTGAGGCGGCTCGGGCTGCCGGGCTTCCAGAGCTACTATGCCTTGCTTCGTGAAAGCGCGGAGGACAGCCCGGAGTTTGTCGAGTTTGTGAATGCGATTACCACAAACAAGACGTCCTTCTTTCGGGAGAGGCATCACTTCGACTATCTCGCGCAGAAGATCGTGCCGGAGATCAAGGCTGCTTCGATGCGCGGGGGAAGGAAGCAGATCAGGGTGTGGAGTGCTGCGTGCTCGACGGGCGAGGAGGTGTACTCGATTGCGCTGACGCTGCTTGATGCCGTGGCCGAGCCGGGCTGGTGGCTGGAGGTAGTAGGGTCGGACATCGATACGGGGGTGCTGGAGACGGCTCAGCGCGCAATTTATCCGGCGGAGTGCCTGGAGAGCATCGACGAGTTGCAGCGTCAGCGGTACTTCCTGCAAGGCAAGGACAGCAGGGCCGGCCAGGTGAAGCTGAAGGCCGAGGTCACGCGCATGGTCGAGCTGCGCCGCGTTAACCTGATGGATGAGCGCTGGGCTGCTGACGGGCCGTTCGATGTCATCTTCTTTCGTAACGCTCTGATCTACTTCCAACAGGACGTGCAGGAGAGGTTCTTGCGCAGGATGACAGGGATGCTGCGGCCCGGGGGATATCTGTTTATTGGGAATTCGGAGCAGATTCCGTGGATGCACGACAGGCTGGAGCCGTTGAGTCAGACGATGTATCGGCTGCGGGGTAGCGGTTAGGAGCCAAAGAAAAAATGCGGGGGTCTCTCCACTCCGCATCGCGATAGAGCTGCGATGCTCCGGTCGAGATGACGGGTTTGGTGGGTGGCTACGTTCACGTCAATGTGAGATGTGGAGCAGCACGAGAGCGTTGGTGTCGAGCGTAAGCGTAAGGCTTCCGTGGTTTAGCGAAAGGGTCTCCGGGGTGGGCAGGGCCGTCTCGCGATTGAGTTGTTCGACCTGTGCGGGTTTCGGATACGAGGGGCTGCCCATGGCAGCGTAGGGTTTCATCACGTTGCTGTGGTTGTCATCTACGCGTTGCATGCTGATCTTCGCGTCCTTCGCTATGCCGGTGAGGTCGAGGGTGACGGATTTCGGGGCTGGCGATTGGCCGGGGGGTGCGAGGTTCCAGAGGGCGATGGCGAGTGAGCCGTCGGCTAGTTTGGTGACGATGATGTCGTCGGCGTCGCTGGCGATGCGCTGGGTGCCGAGTTTGTGGAGGAGAGCGAAGTCGTAGTAGCTGGGCTTGTTGATCCCGCCAGTGGCGCGGAGGCCGAACTGGCCGTCGAAGGCGTGCTGGGCGGGGCCTCCCTCTTCGAAGACATCGGAGAAGGTCCAGAAGGAGAGCGCCTGGACGTCGTGGCAGGTGCGGACGGCTTCAGCGAGCGCGGGCCCTACGTAGGGGGTGTCGCGGAGGCGGTCGCGGCCGGGGACGTTCCATTCGGTCCAGAGCAGGGGGAGATGCGGATAGGCGGAGGCGTCGATCTGCTTGCGGACGTGGTTGGCGGCGGCGCAGATACGGTCTTCTTCGGGCATGTCTTTGTCGCGGAGAGGCTGGTCGGAGCCTAAGAGACGCTCGACGGGTTCATCGTCGTAGCCGTGGGTGGAGACGAAGTCTACGGGGACGTGGTTGGCGGAGGTGAACTTGAGGAACTCCGGTATCCATGCGGCTGCGGCGGTTGCGGGGCCACCGACGCGGAGGCGCGAGCTGACGTGCTTCAGGTCGTTGGCGGTGTGGGCGTAAAGGTCGAAGTAGGACTCCATGCGCGGGATGCCGCCCCAGAAGTCGATGTTGGGTTCGTTCCAGACTTCGAAGTACCAGGAGGCGACTTCGTCGATGCCGTAACGTTCGACTAGGTGCTGGGCGAAGTGCGAGATGAGGTCGTCCCAGCGTTCCATGCTCTTGGGTGGGGAGACGTTCTGCTTGTACCAGAAGGGATGGAGCGCGTCGGGGTTGAAGGCCAGCTTCTTGGGCATGAAGCTGATCTCGACGACGGGCTTGACGCCGTTCTTGAGCAGGCCATCGTAGATCTCGTCGACGTAGGTGAAGTTGTAGACGGGGTTGCCGTGCTCGTCTTCGTTGTAAACACCGACCTCGTCGTGAAGGATGGCGTGGAAGCGGATGTAGTGGAAGTCGGTGGCTTGTTTTACGGCGCGGAGGTCTTCGCGATAGTTTTCACGCAGGGAGAGGATGGCGCGGCCGGAGCCGAACATCTCTTCCCAGAAGTGCGGGAAGGGAGTGGTGGGGGCGGTGGGATCGATGCGGATGTGCTGCTGAGCTTCAGTTGTGATCGGATAGCATAGCGCTGAGGCGAGAGTGGAGACTAGAAGTTGCCGCAGTGCGCGTCGTGACATGCTTTATTTTCCTGAATATGGAGGATAAACAGTAGTAGAAGTGCCCACCGCGCCCGATGAGCACCTCAGGCTTGTGCCAAGATTCGAACAACCTCATATTCCAAGAAGTAGCAATTATCTCAGATGAGTGATTAGGGGATTTCCGAGTTTGACAACAGCGTATACCTCAGCAGGAACCGCTGGAGAATTGTTATTTAGCAGTTAGCTACTGAAACGTAGTCGTATCCGCCAACGATTCGACAAGTGGACGATTGTGACCCTGCATAGACTTCTTGACCGCTACTGTTAAAGGACGGCGACAGAACCCCGTAGACTAAATATTGGCCAGGAGGATCAATATTCCAAGAACACGATCCGGTGCCGCCATTCGGTATGCTGCCTTGGCAGGCCACATAGAAGGGGGAGTTATAGCCGTTTGCGGTATTCATGTAAAAAATCGTAAAGTGGCTGTTGGTATACGGGATCGAAGGGTTAAAACCATACATGGTCATCGAAACCACTGGGCCAAAAGAACCCTCTTTAAAACCTATCACGTTGCTTGTTGCGAGTTGAGCGTGAGCTGGTGGGGGTACTAAAAAGATAGCTAGTGTATAAGCGCAGCGATCGAAATGTGAAATCTTAGTCTCATAGGTGCTCCTTGTGATCAATTAGTCTTGCATTGGTGAGAGGGAAATCCCCTTCAAGAGAGACGTCTAAGGTCGACCAGAGTCTCAGCTTTGAGAAATAAAAGAGTAAGTTTACAAAAGGCAGAAAGCATTTCTAATCACTTGTAATATTCGACAACTTATTCAATGCTGTTGTACCGCTAACACGTGTTGCCCAACGAATCGCGCTCCGCGACTACGAGTCGTTGGTTCTCAGCAGTCTCCTAGACCAACGAGGAAATAATCTAGAACTCGAAGCGCGCCGAGAGCGTCACGATGCGTCCTCCTAATGGAATGACGTCCTGACCAAAGTTTCCGCTGTCAACAATGTTGCTTACTTTGCTGGGATCGAGGTTGAGGATGTTGAAGAGATTCAGCGCGCTGGCGCGGAACTCAAAGTGAGCGCTTTCGCCGAGCACAGGCATTTTGGGAAGACCGAAGGCCTTCGAAAGCGAGGCGTCGACATTGTGATAGTTGGGGCCATCGAAGATGTTGCGCTGGGAGCCGGGAAGATTCGGCAGCGTGACGGTGGGATTGTTGACGTTGGCCGTGCTCTGCAGCTGGATGGAGTTCTGGTAGTTGGCTACTGCGAAGTAGCGGTTGCTGTATGCGACCGTGGTGTTTGCGTTGCCGTTGACGGTGCCGGGTGTCTTCACTTCTCCGTTGGACTGGCCCGCGAAGTTGGTGTTGTTGATGAAGGCGGAGTTGCTGTGTTCGCCCTTCGCGCCGCCTAAATAGCTTGCGCGAAGCTGGGTGTAACCGCAGTTGTTGCAGTACAGGGAGCTCGGCAGGTTATACAGAGCGGAGTAGGGGAAGCCGGTGTGAACGCTGAAGATGCCGGAGAGGTTCCAGCCGCCGGCGATCTTCTCTGCGAAGTTGTTGCCGTGGAAGAGGACTGGCTGCCAGGTGCCGAAGATCTTCAGGCTCTTGCCGACGTTGTAGTCGGAGAGTCCGTACGTGAGTTTGTGGCTGAGTGGGTAGTAGGGGTCTTCGGAGTAGGGGCCGGAGCCGTCAGTGTCCTGCGACTTTGCCCACATGAACTGTGCCTGGGCAGAGAAGCCGTGGGACATCGGATGGCTTACGCTGGCCAGCAATGCGTGGTTCCTGCTGCTGCCTGCGTTGATCCAGAAGTCGCCGCCTGTGACCAACTGGTTGAGGGCTGCGCCTTCGACGACGGCGGGAGCGTTAGGAGTCTGGTGGTTGATGATGTGACGGCCAAGGCTGCCCTGGTAGCCGAGGGTGAAGACGGCCCACTTGCTGAGCTCCTGCTGAATATCGAGCGAGAAGTGATGGAAGTACGTGGTGGGCACGTTGCCGTGGCCATCGCCAGCAATGATGACACTGGCGCTGCCGGCGACGGGAAGACCTGCCGCGTTATAGGTGGTGATGGTGTTGGGGTTGCTGGGATAACCGTTGAGCGAGGTGATGTCGCTCGAAATACCGTAGAGGATCTTTCCGCCATTGGTGCCGGGATTGGTGGGGCTATTGAATTGGAAGGTGTAAGAGTTCGAGATAGGCGGGTTGTAGCTGGCGTTCGCGGTGATGGCGATCTCGTTCTGGTTGAAGGCCATGCCGTAGCCGCCACGGATGACGGTGTGGCCGCCTAAATACTGCGGACTCCAGTTGAAGCTGAACTGGGGGCCGAAGTTGAGCTTTTGGGGATTCCAGATGCCGCCCTTGGTCGCGCCGACCGTCAAGCCTGTATAGGCAGCCGTTCCCTGACCCAAGGTCACATTTGGGATGTTGTTCTGATTCGAGTAGAGGGCCCCGAAGTAGTTGTAGCGAATGCCTGCATGAAGGGTAAGATTCGGCTTTGCCTTCCAGTCATCCTGCACGAAGCCGCCGAAGAGATTTTGGCGCTGGTCGGAGCGAACGCTGCCGGGAATGCCGGTGGCTGCATTGAAGCTGCCTTGCTCGTAGTAAGGCGCGTCGTTCAGGAAGGTCCAGATGTTATAGAACTGGAAGTTTGGTTGGCCGGAGGGGTTCTGCAAATAGTGTAAGGCGGTGTACTCGCCGCCGAACTTGACGGTGTGGCTGCCGAGAATCTTGGTGGCGACGTCCTTGTAGCTGAAGGTCCACTGATTCAGGTCGCTGCCTGCGGGGCTGCCGAAGGTGCCAAGGTCGCCATTGGAGACGGCGGGGGCGAAGTTGACGGTGTCCTGAGGCAGGCCGAGGGGCTGCTGCGGATTGGTGGCGAGCTCATTCCAGCGGAATGCGGCGGCGTTGGCTCGGGCCTCGTTCAAGAAGGTCGGGGAGAAGGTGTGGTTCCAGATGACCGCTGTAGCCTGGTTGATCTGATCGTGGTGGAAGAGGTTATAAGCGCGTGGACTGCCGTTGTAGCTGGTCTTGGTCTGAGGCACCCAGAACATGGTGAAGCTGACGTGGTCGTTCTTCGATACCTGCGCATCGACGCGGCCGGCATACTGCGTATAGGTGGTGGAGACTGGAGAAGCGATGGAGTAGAAGGCCACATCGGCTGTGCCATCAAGGCCATTTCCAACACCGGGGTTAGAGGTTGTTCCACTGGCGGTGGGGTCCTGCTTGCCCAGCCCGTTGGTGAGCGGAGAGCCGACGTCCAGACCTTGCCCGGCGATGGTGGCACAGTTGACGCCTTCTTTCAGACCGACGACGGCGCAGGTCTCACCCGAGGTGACGATGGTGCCGGTGGGAGCGTTGCCCTTGAAGTTCACGAACTGCGAGGCGATGCTTGAGGCCGGGGCAGAGCCGCGGAGCGAAGGAGTCTCGAACCAGCCGGTCGACGTTGCCAGCGTATCGTCTGGTGAAGTTTCATAGGCGAAGAAGGCGAAGAGCTTGTCCTTCCATAGGGCCCGCCGACGCTGCCGCCGTACTGGTTGTAGCGGTCCGTATCCTTGACTGAAGCGCCGATGATGTTGCCGCTGGAGTCGCGAACTGGCCGGTTGGCGGCGTTGAGGCCGGGCCGATGGGCGTCGAGGAAGAGGCTGCCGTGGATCTGGTTGGTGCCGCTCTTGGTGGTGACCATGGTCTCGGCACCGGAGAAGCGGCCGTTCTCTGCGTCGTAGCCGTTGGTGACGATGCGGACGTTGTCGACGGCCTCCGGGCTGGGCGTGATGATGCTGGTGCCTCCCCATACAGCGGAGACGGTGCTGATGCCGTCAAGCGAGATGCCGTTGTTGCCGTACTGTTGGCCGTTGGAGTTGACCTGCGGACCGTTTTCGGTGGGAGCGGAGCCGCCGTTGCCCGAGCCGCCAGGGCCCTGGTTTCCTGGGTTGGTGGCGACGCCACCGCCAGATGATTGCGCGCCCGTCGAGATGGCGCCGGGCGCGAGTTGGCTTAGGGTGAAGACGTCGCGGTTGAAGGAGGGGATGTGCTGGATGTCGTTGGCAGAGATGGTACCGCCCGTGTTTGCGGTCTCAGTGTCGAGGGTGGGCGTGCTGGAGGCGTTGACCTCAATGGTGAGATCGCTGGCACCCAGGGTAAGCGCGACGTTCAGGGAGTTGGGTTGCTCGGGGATGAACTTGATGTTGGTGAGCACCTTCTTCTGAAAGCCGGTGGCTTCGACGGTTAGCGTGAAGTTGTCAGGTGGGAGCGCGCCGAAGTTGAAGAGGCCAGCACCGTCGCTGGTGCGAACGGTCTGGGCGTTGTTCGCGACGTCTCTTAGCGTTACTGTGGCGCCGGGTATGACCGCGCCCTGAGGATCCGTGACGGTGCCCTGCACGGAGGTGCGGAACTGCGCTCGCAGTGGTGACGTAGCTGCACATGCGAGGG
The DNA here is from genome assembly GCF_025685565.1 of Granulicella aggregans. Classification (NCBI taxonomy): domain Bacteria; kingdom Pseudomonadati; phylum Acidobacteriota; class Terriglobia; order Terriglobales; family Acidobacteriaceae; genus Granulicella; species Granulicella aggregans. The sequence goes on along the minus strand of NZ_JAGSYE010000001.1, from coordinate 192,410 downwards.
CCATCACGATGACGGCGTAACGAAGTAAGATTTTGCTTTTTGAGGATTCCAGAAATGCGTAGCTCGAATGGCTACGCTGATCCTGGGGAGTAGGACTTTGCATATTGCCTCCGTAAACGATGTGATGCGCATCAAGCCGCTTTACGCGAATCTATGCTGATGCAACTCTTCGTTTCACTTTGGGCAATATGCTCCCCATAAATAAGCATGTCAAGCAGCGGAATTAGCTCCGCACTACTTGACAGGGCTTGATTATTTGAAGCGAAGTTTCGTGGGATGCTGTGCTGTAGTTAGAGGTTGTCTAGTATATGGAATCTAGTCCGATCTCATGATGGGAAGCAAAGGATTATGCGATCTGGTTGACCGTATCGGCCCATTTGATCGCATCGGAGTAGAGCCGCGAGGCGATGTCTCCACGCAGATTGAGACTCTCTTGAATGCTTGTTGTCTCCAGCCATCCGCCGGACTCGCGCGCGCGAACCAGATCGAGAGCGACGGTGAGCGAAGACTTCTTGCCGAGCAGGGCTGCCTTCATCTTGTGGTGAAGCGGGAGCATCTCGACGACCTGATGCATGGGCATGGTGAGGATGACATCCATGAGAGAGAGCATGCCGAGCAGGTAGAGGGTTGAGGCGGATTCATTGAGTACCGGGGCGAGAAGCTCGCAGAACTTGGCGCGCGCAAGCGCCACGCGGGTCACAGACTTCGAGCGTGAGGAGCCGGCGATGTTGGCGAGCGCCACGGAGACAAGCTTACGAAACTCGTCGTCACCGATCATCATGACCGCGCTGCGAATCGACGAGATGGGGCTGGGCAGAGCGTACAGCGCCGAGTTGACAAGCCGGAGCAGGCGATAGCAGATGGAGGGTTCCGATTTCGTCAGTTGCTCGATCTCCATGATGTTTGCGGGCTCGCGACTAAGTTCGGCGAGGAGCCTCATGTAGACCATCTGATTTTGCGGAATAACCCGCGGAGCGATCATGACCGGTTTGCAGAAAAAGTACCCCTGGAAGAAGGTGCAACCTTCCTTCCAGGCTTCTTCGACATCAGGCTCCGTCTCTATCTTTTCGGCAATAAATTTAATTGGCCTGTCGGCAGCCAGGGAACGTATGGCATATCTTTCTGCCTTATCGGACGCCAGGAAGTCAATTTTTATAAAGTCGGCTATTTCTAGAAATGGCGTCTTTGATCCATCCGGAACGAAGTCGTCCAGAGCAAAGGAGTAGCCCGCTTCCCTGAGGGTACGGCAGGATGCCATCAGCTCCTCGTCGGGCTCTATATTCTCAAGAATCTCAAGGACCGTGTCGGCGGGGGGCAAGAGCGTCACAATACCGGAGACGAGTGCGTGACGGGTGCAGTTGAAGAAGAGCTTTTCGCCGTTGGCCGGAGTCGCCAGCAGCAGCGAGTCGTCAATGACACTGCGCGTTGCGTGTTCAGGCTCGCCGCTGAATTGATTTGCGAGACCGGAGCGATACAGCAACTCGTGCCCGTAGAGGTTCAATTCCGCGTCGAGGATCGGCTGCCTGCCCAGAAAGTGCATGGGAGGACCAGAAACGGAAGCGGGCGAAGGTGAAAGCGGTGTCATGGGCATAGGGGGCTTACGCGGGGAGGTTTCCTTCGCCGACATTTCGAGAGTAATACAGGGACGTAGTCGGCGATAGGCTGCGTTATGGCACTTTAGTCGCAGCGGCCGTTAGCTTCCATGGGAGTCCGGCTCTCCTATCGAAAGATTGGCCTTGATATGTGGTGAACCACACATAGCCTGAGCGGCTTTCGTGGGAGCCGGTTGGAGGCTCATCGAAGAGCCAGAACGCAAGCCGTACCTCCGCGGCTAAAGCCGCATCGCAAATCACTCGCTTAAGGGCTCGGCTAAAGCCGCGCCCTTAAGCAAAACTGAGTCTTTCAGCAGGCTTATAAGCCGCGAAGAGAATTGAAAGCATTCCAATCATGTGTCGATAGAGCGGATGCACTTCATCAGGCATATGCCAATGCGCACGATGGGAGACGTATCAGCATGATATCGATTGTTGGAATAGTTATAGTTTTCGGTGCCGTCATTGGCGGGTTCCTGATGGAGAAGGGACAGCTCGCCGTTCTGATCCAGCCTGCGGAGGTTGTGACCATTGTCGGCGCGGCGCTCGGAACGTTGCTCGCCGCGAATCCCATGCATGTCATCAAGGGATTGATTGGAGGGCTGACCGGGATACTTAAGGGATCGCCCTACAACAAGCAGCGTTATCTTGAGACGCTGAAGATGATGTTCGACCTTTTTACCAAGGCGCGGAAAGAGGGCCTGGTTGCGATCGAGGGCGACATCGAAGGCGCGGACAAGAGCCCGATCTTCAAGGCGCACCCCAAGTTTCTGAAGGACCACCATGTAAAGGACTTCGTCTGCGACACGATGCGTATGGCGATCACGGGCGGTGTACTGCCTTTTGATGTCGACCAGATGATGGAGCTGGACATGGAGGTGCATCACCAGACCAGTGGCATGCCGACGAACGCTTTGAATACGGTAGCTGATGCGCTGCCGGGACTCGGCATCGTTGCGGCCGTTCTGGGTATTGTGATCACCATGGGAGCGCTTGGCGGGCCGCCGGAAGAGATTGGACATAAGGTTGCCGCGGCCCTTGTAGGGACGTTCCTGGGAATCCTGTTGTGCTACGGCGTGTTTGGCCCGCTGGCCTCGGCGATGACGAAGATCAACGATGAAGAGCACGCCTACTACAGCATCCTCCGCGTCGTCATGCTTGCCTTCATCAAGGGAACAAGCCCGATCCTTGCGGTGGAGCTTGCACGCCGCGCCATTCCTGCCCATATACGCCCGAGCTTCCAGGAAGTCGAGAAGGCGTGCCGTGCGAAGACCGCCGCGCCGACCGCGATAGCCGCCTAAGCCTGACACTGACCTGACGCTAACTGGGAGACGACGATGACTGACGAGCAGCCGATAATCATCATTAAGAAGAAGGGTGGCCATGGCGGACACCACGGCGGCGCCTGGAAGGTGGCCTATGCCGACTTTGTGACCGCCATGATGTCGCTGTTCATCGTGCTGTGGCTGATGAACTCCACTCCCAAGAAGACGCAGGAAGAGATCGCGGGCTACTTCCGAGATCCGAAGGGCACGGCGAGCAAGAAGGGGTCGGAGGGCAAGCCTGAGCCGAAGCCGGAGAGCCAAGAGAAGAAAGATGACATGAAGGCGCTGAAGTCCGATCTGACCAAGGCGATCGACCAGATGACCATCCTGAACAAGGTCAAGAAGCAGATCGAGATGACGGTAACGGAAGAAGGGTTACGGATTGAGTTAGTGGAAGATGAGAAGGGGACGTTCTTTGAATCGGGAAGCGCCGTGGCGACGCCGATGCTGGCGGACATCCTGAAGGTGCTTGCGAGCCAGTTGAGCGTTCTGCCGAATAAGCTCTCCATTGAGGGCTACACCGATGCTCAGCCGTATGCGAATGGGAAGTCTTACGGGAACTGGGAGCTTTCAGCGGACCGTGCCAATACTGCTCGCCGTGTGATGCAGGAGAATGGAATTCGCGACGACCAGGTTTCACAGGTACGTGGGTTCGCCGATCAGAAGCTGCATGTTCCGGACAAGCCGTTCGATGCGGCGAATCGCAGGGTCTCTTTGCTGGTGCAGAACTTGCCGAAGGCTGGGGATAAGGCCGCCGATAAGGAGAAAGTTGCAGATCCGAAATCTGCTGCGGCAACTGCCGCTCCGGCTGCAGCGGCCAAGCCGAGTGCGGCGGAGCCCGCCGCGCCGCAGAAGACCGATGGAGGATTGCTGGCTAAGGCGAAGGGGTTGTTCTCGCACAAGTAACGAAGAGCTACTTGCGAACAGGGGGGGCCAGATCGTTCAGGATGTCGCGCAGGGCGACGCGTTCCTTTTCGGAGTCAAACTGAAAGCGCATGCGCGTCTCATCGTCGCGAATTGAAGAGACCGTCGCCTGGACTTCGAGGCGGCGTTCTCCGAGGTAGAGAGTGACGATTCCTTTTGCCCCTGGCGCGACCGTCTGGACGAAGGTGCCGCGGAGACCGGACTGGCTGAGATCAAAGCAGGTGCCGAGAACGATCGAGTCCTCACGGATGAAGTCCATGCGGCAGTCGACGTTGAAGCGGGGATAGCGATAGAGGAAGCTTCGAATCCGATTGATAGTCAAGACGTAATCCTAAAGGCTTGGATGCAGGGCGGGTACTGCTGGCCAATTGCTGCCTCATTATCGTGACACAGTTTCGTAGCATGGGTAGTGACACCAAAGTGTCATGTTGTTCTCTTCCGTTTGGTTCGAGCGACTGCTATAAGAAGTTCAGGCCACCGACAGGAGGCGCTTTTGACCACCCAGGAGACGCACCCCATGCACGCAGCAATCGCAGAACAGTACGGGATGTTGGCACGTTTTCTGCCGACATTCAGCAGAACGTCGAGCCTTGCGGAGGAGCAAACCGAAGGCGCATGTGCTGCGAAGTATCGCGTACTGATCGTCGAGAGCAGCCTGCCGCTGGCGCGGTTGCTGGCAACGGGACTTTCCGAGGATGCGATCTCGGTTGGCGTTACGCACGAGCGTATGTCGGCTCTCCAACAGTTGGAAAAGGGGCCCTGCGATCTGGTGATCCTCGATCTCGACCTGACCGATGTGGATGCCTTCGCGATGCTCCGCGAGCTGCGGGCGAAGAGGCCGAACATCGGCATCCTCGCGTTGGGCGGCAAGGCCGGGGCTGTGGATCTGGTCAATGCCTTCGATCACGGTGCGGATGATTATCTGCCCAAGCCGTTTTCGTTGCTCGAGATGATGGCCCGCGTTCGCGCTTTGCGCCGGCGGTCACAGGCAGCTCCCGTGGCGGTTGAGCCGAAGAAGAGCCAGATTGTGCTGCACCATGACCAGTGCTCCGTCGAGCGCGATGGGCGGGTCATCGGCCTGACGCCGCGCGAGTTTACGCTGCTGGAGTACATGATGCAGCATGAGGGCAAGACGCTCTCACGAGCTTGCCTGACGCAGGAAGTGTGGAACATGTCCGCGGAGGGAAACACCAATATCGTCGATGTCTACGTGAAGTATCTGCGGGATAAGCTGGACGGCGATTATGATATAAAAATGATACGCACCATCCGTGGTCTGGGCTACGTGTACCAGACCCACGCCTGATTTGTATTGTCGATCTATCTCTCGACCAGATTATTTTTTCTCACTTAGAGCCATTATTTTTAATTCGGAATTGATACCGATCGCTCGATAGACTGGTTTTACTATCCGTCAAAGAAGAGCATGGCGCCGAAGTAAGCACTCGCGAAATAGACCTACGCGCGCCCTATACCCTGGAAGAGAGCAACCGTATCAATCTCTCGACTCCCACGTGGCAACCAGATAGCCGCGCCGTGCAGGTCCTGCTAGTTAGCGGCGACCCAAATTTTCGAGACCGGCTTCGCGGTCGACTCGCGCCCATGCGCTGGAGTCTGCACGAAGCGACCAGTGGCGCTGAAGCTCTGGAGTCTCTGCACACGCAGCCAGGGTCTGAAGTCCTGCTGCTTGATCCGGCGCTTCCGGACCTGCTACCTACAGAGTTTTGCGGGATCGTCGAGCAGAGCTTTCCCCAACTCAAGATCCTGATGATGGACACGGCGACGTGCCACGTGCTCCCGAACAGCGCAGGTTCCCCGTTTGCGAGCCGGCTGGCTGCGGCGCTAAATCCGGAGGCTAAGACGCCGGATGTCGAAGCCGCCGCTAAGCCGGTGGAGTATCTGCGGTACGCGAAGGATTCGCCGCGGCTGCGTGGAGTTGTGGGCGAGTCGCCCGCGATGATGCAGGTTTACGCGATGACGCATATGGTCGCTGCGCGTGAGACGACGGTGTTGATCACAGGCGAGAGCGGGACCGGTAAGGACCTTATCGCGCAGGCGATCCATCAGATCAGCCCGCGCAGGCAGGCTCCTTTCATTGTGGTCAACTGCGCGGCGATTCCTGAAGCGCTGCTTGAGTCGGAGCTCTTTGGGTATGCCAAGGGCGCATTTACAGGAGCAATGCAGTCGCGGATTGGGCGTATTCATGCAGCGCAGGGTGGAACGCTTTTCCTCGACGAGATTGGCGACATGCCGCTGACGCTGCAGAGCAAGATCCTGAGATTTGTCGAGCAGGGAGAAGTGCAGCGGCTGGGAAGCAACGACAACATGCGCGTAGATGTGCGTGTGGTTGCGGCGACCAATGCGGACTTGCAGGGTCTCGTGAAGCAGAAGCTATTTCGCGAAGACCTTTATTACCGGCTTGCGATCTTTCCGATCAAGCTTGCGCCACTGCGTGATCGCGACAACGACGTGCCCAAGCTGGCGCAGTTTTTCGTGGAGAAGTTCTGCCCTGGTATCACGCTGACCGATGAGGCGATCGATGCGCTGTGCCGGCATAAGTGGCCGGGCAATGTTCGTGAGCTTCGGAACGTGATTGAGCGCGCCAGTATCATGGCTGGCTCTTCGCATGAGATCAAGGCCAAGGATATTTTTCTCTAGTTTCCCGGTTTGGCCCTTGGGTTGCATTTCATAGTTGTAGATGGAAACCCTCTCTCATTTACTGCCAATAAATAGTTCGACTCTCGCGACGCACCCTGACGCGGGTCTGCTGGCAGAGGCATTTACGAAGTTCATCGCGGCGTCGGCGCGGCTCGAGAGCTCCTACGGCCAGTTGCAGCTTGAGGTGACCTTCCTGAGCCGCGAGCTGGCCGATCGCAACTCGGCGTTGAAGGCGAGCCTGGCGGAGAATGAACGCGTCCATGGCGCTCTGCAACAGATCGTGGATTCGATGCCGTGCGGCGTGCTGGTGGTCGAAGAGGATGGCTCGGTCTCGATGATCAATCCTGAAGGCCGGAGACTGCTCGATCTTCCGCAGACGACCCCGAAGCATCTCGACGCCATCTCGACCGCCTCAGGGATTGATCTATCCGGATTTCTCAGTGAACAGGTGAGCGTGGATGAGGAACGCGAGTTCTGCAAGACGACGTTGAACTCGAGGAGATGGCTGGCAGTTCGTGAGCGTCATCTGCTTCACGGCAGCGAAGGAAGCTATCGCGCCCAGCGGCAGGCGATCCTTATTCTTCGCGATGTCACGCTGCAGAAGCAGGCTGAAGAAGAGCGCGAGCGCTCACGCAAGGCGACGGCCCTTGCTGAGGTAGCGACGACGCTCGCTCATGAAATTAGAAATCCGCTGGCGAGCCTTGAACTGTTTACCGGTTTGATTGAGGCGGGCGGGGAAGATGCTTCGGAGTGGATCTCGCACCTGCATGCGGGCATTCGCTCGCTGGCTGCGACTGTAAGTAATGTGTTGAGCTTTCATGGCCGCGAGGTCCCTTCACTTTCGCCGCTGGATTTGAATGCTTCGATCCGCAGCAGCGTGGAGTTCGCGCGACCGATTGCGCAGCAGGTGGGTATCTCGCTGGCGTTTGACGCGGAGGATGCGGGGCTTTGGATACACGGCAACTCGAGCGCGCTGCAGCAGGTGGTGCTGAACATGGTGTGCAACTCGCTGCGGCATACGCAGATGGGCGGCAGCGTGTGGGTCACGGTCCGCCGGCATCGCGATCCGGCGAAGGGCAGTGGCGACATCGCCATCATTGAGTTCTCCGACACCGGATGTGGCATCGCTGCTGAACATCTGCAGGAGATCTTCACGGCCGGCTTCAGCATCGGCGGGAGCTCTTCGGGGCTTGGACTTGCGGTGTGCAGCCAGATCGTGAAGCAGCATGGCGGCACGATCCGGGTCACCAGCCTTCGTGGAATTGGAACGACCTTTTTTGTGGAGATCCCAGCGCTATGATCAACAACTCCTCGTCGGTGCTGATTGTGGATGACGAAGCGGGCATTCGTACCGCGCTGCGGGTGAACTTCTCTCGCAACGGCTGGGACGTGGAGACCGCTAGCGGCGTGCGCGAGGCTTCGCGGCTGCTGGAGAACAGAGAGTTCCAGCTTGTCGTGAGCGACATGCGGATGCCGGATGGCGACGGGCTTGAGGTGATGCGAGCTGCGCGTGCTGCTTCCTCATCTACGGCGGTGATCCTGCTGACAGCGTTTGGCAACGTTCCCGATGCGGTTGAAGCGATGCGCAACGGAGCGTTTGATTACCTGACCAAGCCGATCGCCTTCGACCAGATTGAAGAGGCAGCCGCACGCGTGATGCAGCAGAGTTCCCCGGTGGTGCAAGGCGAAGTGATGGACGCTTGCGCGATGGTAGGACGTTCGCCTCGTTTGCTGCGGTCTTTGCAGAGAGCGCGGGCGGCGGCGAATACGGACACCGATGTGCTTGTGGAAGCTGAGAGTGGCACCGGCAAGGAGCTGCTAGCGCGGTTCATCCACGATGCGAGCCCGCGGAGTAAGAAGCCGTTCGTCGCCGTGAATTGCGCGGCGGTCCCGGAACATCTGCTGGAGAGCGAGTTGTTCGGTCACGCTCGCGGCGCGTTTACAGGAGCGACGACAGCGAAGGCGGGCAAGTTTGAGATGGCGCATGGCGGGACGCTGCTGCTGGATGAGATTGGCGAGATGCCGCTGAATTTGCAGCCAAAACTGCTGCGCGCCCTGCAGGAGCGCGAGTTCGAGCGGCTGGGCGAGACGCGGTCGACGAAGGTCGATATCCGCGTAATTGCGACGACGAATGTCGACCTGGCGTCGATGGTGGATGAAGGCAAGTTCCGCAGCGATCTCTACTATCGCCTGAATGTGATCCCGCTGGATCTTCCTCCGCTGCGCGACCGGCCTGAGGACATCGAGTTGCTCGCCCGCTACTTCGCGGAGAAGTTCGCGGCGCGGATGCGTGGCCAGGCTCAGGTGTTGAGCCCCGATTTCATCGAGCGGTTGAAGGCGCACAACTGGCCGGGCAACGTTCGTGAACTGGGGAACTTCATGCGGCGGATGTGTTCGCTGCATCCCGGCGTGGTGCTTGATGCGACGAGGTTTGACCAGGAGTTCCAGATGCGCGCGAAGCCGGCGGTTTCGGCCATCGCGCCAGCGGCTCCTGTGGCTGTCGCAACACCCGGTGTTCCGATCCGCGAGCTGGAGCGGGCGCACCTGGAGAGCACGCTTGAGATGACACGCGGTAATCGCACGCAGGCCGCGGAGATGCTGGGCATCAGCATCCGCACGATGCGCAACCGAATTCGTGAGTATGGACTTCCCCCAAGGAGATATGCGTAATGGCAGACACCGGTTTTCTTCCCACTTCGCTCGAACGGTTTCTGGAGGTAACGACAGACCGCGAGCAGACGATCGCAGCGAACATGGCGAACGTCGATACCCCTGGTTACAAGACCAAGGACATCAACTTCAAGCAGGCGCTGGCGCAGGCGAGCGATGGTAGTGGGCTTCAGCTTTCGCCGGTAGTCAACGAGGTCAGTGGCCTGCTCGAGCGTCCTGACGGGAACAACGTCAACCTGGACCGCGAGAGCACGCTGCTCGCTCAGACACAGCTGCAGTTTCAGATGGGCACACAGATGGTGAAGTCACAGTTTCACCAGATCCTGCAAGCCATCAACGGAGGTAACTAGCGATGGGTCCTTTTGACATGCTGAAGATCAGTGCGTCCGCGCTTTCGGCGGAGCGCCAGCGTTCTGAAGTGATCGCCACGAACATGGCGAACGCCGAGACGACACACACCGATGACGGAGGACCTTTCCGCCGCAAGGAAGTTGTCTTCGCTTCGCAGGGCAACAGCTCGTTTCAGACCGCCTTTGCCAGCGCCGGCGGCTTGACCAAGACGGGTGGAACGGTGCGCGTCTCGCAAGTAATTGATGACCCGACGCCTCCGGTCATGCGCTATGAGCCTGGTCATCCGGATGCTGATAAGGACGGCTTCGTCGCTTATCCGGCCATCAACCCGGTGCAGGAGATGGTGGACCTCATGGGTTCTACGCGTGCTTACCAACTGAACGCTTCCGCGGTTGCTGCGGCGAAGCAAATGATCCAACAGTCTATCGACATTCTCAAGAGTTAGTTTCAATCAACCCAGTTTGAAGAAGCAGTTTTGAATTTTCAGGAGCTATCAAGATGAGCATCGGAATGCCAATGGGTGTGGGTCCTTTGACCTCGTTGCCCTCAAGTCTCAACTCTCTGGCCGGTGGCCTCGATTCCAGCAGCGACAGCGGCAGCTTTGGCGATGTGCTGAAGGGCGCGATCAACCAGGTGAGCAATCTTCAAAGCACTGCAGACAACCAAGTGGGTACGCTGCTGCAGGGCGGCAACGCCGACATGAGCAAGGTGATGGTGTCGGTCGAGAAGGCTGATGTCGCCTTCCAACTGATGATGCAGGTGCGGAACAAGATCGTGACCGCCTACCAGGACATCGAGAAGATGCAGTTTTAGCTGATCGCCTTTAGCAACCGGGACACCTAAGAAAACATATGGCAGAGACGAGTCAAATTTTCGCCCAGCTTAAGCAGTTCTGGATGACACGGACCCCGAAGCAGCGGCTGATGCTGGGCGCGGGGGCCGTTGCCACGGTGGGCCTTGTGGGGCTGTTCGCAAATCTGATGTCCACCCCGGACTACAAGCCGCTAATGAGCGGACTAGAGACGGCTGACGCGCAGACGATTTCAGCCGAGCTGAAGTCGAAGAACATTCCCTATCAACTGAGCGCGGATGGGAAGAGCATCAGTGTACCTTCTGATCAGCTCGACGCGGCGCGTTTGGATATTTCTTCAAGCAGCCCCACCCACTCTGGCCGCATGGGCTTTGAGATCTTCGACAAGGTCTCTTGGGGACAGACCGAGTTTGATGAGAAGGTGAACTATCAGCGGGCGCTCGAAGGCGAACTGGAACGCACCATTACGACGCTTGCGAACGTGAAGAGCGCGCGAGTCCACCTGGTGATGGCTACTGATTCGGTATTCGTGGACCGGGAGCGCGGAGCCAAGGCCTCGGTCACGCTGAAGCTGGCGAGAGGCGGTCTGACGCATGACGAGACCGCGTCGATTCAACGCATGGTTTCAGGCGCTGTGGAGGGTCTGAAGCCGAGCGATGTCTCGATCATCGATGCCGACTCCAACCTGGCTTTGAATACTGGCGGAGACGCGGGTGGCGACGATGGAGCAGAGCGGCAGTTGTCGCAGCGCCTGATCGCAACGCTGGGCCCGGTTGTGGGTGCGGACCACATTCGCGCAAGTGTGAATGTGGAGTACGACCCGAGCACGATGGAAGAGAACCTGGAGAAGTACGATCCCAGTGTCAGTGCGACGCTGCAGATTCAGCGCTCGGATGAGTCTTCAGGCGGAGGTAAGGTCGCCGTGGGTGGCGTTCCGGGAACGACCAGCAATGTTCCGCAGAAGCTGCCCAATGTTCCCGTGACGAACGGAGACGACAGCAACGCCCAGGTATCGAAGACCGAAAGCGCGACGTACGGCGTGAACAAGATCAGCCGGCACTCAATGCAGCCGGCGGGCAGAATCAAGCGCATCACCGCGGCGCTGCTGGTGGATGACGCGGTAACGCGCAAGCTGGAGAAGAACGGCAAGTGGACTGAAGTGCGCACGAAGCGCACGCCGCAGGAGCTGGAACAGATTCAGACGCTGGCCACGAATGCGATCGGGCTCGACACGGCTCGCGGCGACGCGATCACGGTACAGAATCTTTCCTTCGCCTCTGCCGCTCCCGACGAGCGCACGCCGGCCACCGTCTTCGAGCAGGCGCGCAAGGGGCTATCGGATTACTCCTCGATCGTCCGCTACGCGATGCTGGCGATCCTCTTCCTGATGGCCTATGTCCTGATGATCCGACCTATGCAGAAGAAGGTTCTTGAACAAGTCGTCCAGATGCCAACGCAGCCTGTGTTGGCTGCAGCCGAGTCACCCGTTCCAGCTCTACCAACCAGCGTGAGCGCTGCGCGACAACTGCGTGAACAGCTTGGGGCGCAGGTAGAAGCAGAGCCGGCCAAGAGCGCGCGCCTGCTGCAAGCGTGGCTCAGGGAGGAGATCAAGTGAGCCCAGACGTCAACATTCACAACCTGTCAGGAACGCGTAAGGCGGCCATCCTGATGACCATGTTGAGCGAAGAAGCTGCGGCGTCGATCTTCCACCACCTCACTGAGGAGGATCTGCAGGGACTGACGCACGAGATCGCACGGCTGGGCTCGATACCGAAAGAGGTATCGTTGCAAATTCTGCAGGAGTTTCAGCAGATGGCCATCGCGTCCGAACATATCTCGTCTGGTGGCCGTGAAGTGGCGACGCGCATGCTGGTCAAGGCATTCGGCGAGAACGGCGCGCAGACGATGGTGCAGCGGCTGGTGCGGGCGCAGGAGACAAGTTCTTCACGCGTTGAGTCACTTCAGCGGGTCGATCCCAAGCAGTTGGCGCGGTTCCTTGAAGGCGAGCATCCGCAGACTATTGCGCTGATCCTCGGCCATCTTGAGACGAAGCAGGCGTCGGCGCTTCTGATGTGCCTTCCACATCCGGTACGCGCGGAGTCGGTGCGGCGTCTGGCGAATCTGCGGCAGTTCTCTCCGGCAATGGCGGAGAAGGTTGCCATCGTATTGAACCGCCGGTTGCGTTCCGTCGGCGACCAGAAGAAGAAGACGTACTCGGGCTTCCAGAGCGTCGCGGACTTGATGAACAACATCGATGCGACGACCTCCGGAGAGATCCTAGAGGCGATCGAGCGCGAAGAGGCGACTCTCGCGTCGAGCATCCGCGATCTCATGTTTACCTTCGAGGACTTCCTCGAGGTCTCAGAGGTTCAACTGCGGTCACTCACTGGCGCCGTCGATAAGAAGACCTTGACCCTGGCATTGAAGAGCGCTTCGGAGACTCTGAAGGAACACTTCTTCTCCACGATGTCCTCTCGCGCGATCGAGATGTTGAAGGAAGAGGCCGACCAGATGGGCCCCGTTCGCAGCAAGGACGTAGCTAAGGCGCAGATGGAAGTGGTCGCTGTCGCCCGCAGGCTTGAGGCTGAAGGCAAGATGATTTTGAAGAGCGAGGGAGCAGATGAATATGTTCTCTAAGGTCCCGGTAATTCCGGCAGCCTCTGCGGTCAATGTGTCCAGCTTCCTCTATCGTTCGACGGATGACCCGAGTCCCGAGGCAGCTGAGTTTGAAGGACAGGAAGCATCTACCGAGCCCGAGGTCCGTCTCACTGAGCGGAGTCTGAACGATCGGCTGGCCTCTGAGAGAGCAGCAGGATATGCCGCGGCCCAGGCTGCGATGCAGCTTGATTTCGACCAGAGGTTAGACGCCGAACATCAGCGCGTGATGAAAGCGATTGCCGACTTTGAGAAGTCTCAAAAGGTCTATTTCTCCCGGGTTGAAGCCGAGGTCGTGCAACTGGCGCTGGCCATCGCGGGGAAGATCCTTCATCGCGAGGCACAGGTCGATCCGATGCTTCTTTCGGCTATCGTTCATCTTGCTCTGGGTCAGCTTAAGGAAGGTTCGACCGCGACGATCCGTGTACGGCCAGAGCAGGCGAACCAGTGGCGCTCCCATGTTGCGTCGCTCGCGATCAACCTCGAGACACGAGTGGTTGAGGATGCCGACCTAGAGCGCGGGGACTGTGTGCTTGAGACTGAGCTTGGCACGGTGAACTTCAGCCTTGATGCGCAGCTAAAGGAAGTCGAGCGCGGGTTCTTCGACGTCCTTGCGCAGAAGCCCTAGACCCTATGCCGACACCCCTTTCGCCCTACTTCAATCAACTGGAGCAGACAGGCAGCCTGCGCTGGAGCGGTCGCGTGCTGCAGGTGGTTGGGAATCTTGTCGAGTCCGAAGGACCCTTCTGCTCGGTCGGCGACGAGTGCGAGATCACAACGCTAGACGGCCGTGTTTATACGGGCGAAGTCGTTGGCTTTCGCGGGCCGGTGATGTTGACGATGACGCTCCAGTTGCCGCGAGGGATTCGCTATGGAGACAAGATTGTTGCGACCGGCGGGCGGCCATCGATCCGGGTGGGACCAGAGCTCCTTGGCCGCGTGATTGATGGCACAGGCGAGCCTCTCGACTCGCTTGGGAACTACACGGCACGGCGATCGATGCCGGTGGATGGAAGCGCTCCGTTGCCGTTGGACCGCACGCCGATTCGCAGCCCCCTCGGTTGCGGTGTTCGAGCCATCGATGCTTTCATCACTTGCGGCAGAGGTCAACGGCTGGGCATCTTCGGCGGCAGCGGCGTGGGTAAGAGCACTCTACTGGGGATGATGGCTCGCGGGACCGAGGCGGACATGACGGTGATGGCGCTGATCGGCGAACGTGGCCGCGAAGTTCAGGAGTTTCTCGAAGTGATTGGCGAAGAAGGACGCAGCCGCGCCATTCTGGTTGTATCGACATCGGACCAGTCGCCGCTATTGAAGATGCGCGCGGCGCTCGCTGCTACTGCGATTGCGGAGCACTTTGCGGCGGAGGGAAAGAACGTGCTGCTGGTGGTCGATTCGTTGACGCGATTTGCCATGGCGCAACGCGAGGTTGGCCTGGCGGCGGGGGAGCCGCCGACGAGCAAGGGATATACGCCCTCGGTGATCAATGTGCTGGCACGTCTTGTAGAGCGGGCGGGAAACTTCAACAAGGGAAGCATAACGGCCTTCTACACAGTGTTGATGGAAGGTGACGATCAACAGGACCCGGTGGTGGATACGGTGCGGTCGCTGCTCGATGGTCATATCATTCTCGACCGTAACCTGGCGTTGCAGAACCACTATCCGCCGATATCGGTGCTTGATAGTTTGAGCCGTCTGCAGCCGTCGATTACATCGCCCGAGCATATGACGAAGAGCCGCGCTCTGCGTGTTCTGCTAGCTTCGTATGCGAAGTCGGAAGATCTTATTCGCATCGGTGCCTACCAGAAGGGGTTTGATGCGGTGCTTGATCGCGCGGTCGAGGTGCTGCCGCAGGTGAACCGCTTCCTCAACCAGAGTTCGACTGAAACTCCGGGATTTGCGGAGATGCTGCAGCAACTGATGAGCGTCCCGAACTGACATGGCCTTTCGATTCTCACTCGCGACTTTGCTGAAGCTGAGAGAGATCGCCGAGCAGCGTGAAGAGCGTTTGCTGGGCCAGATCCAGGGACAGATTGTCCAGTCGCGCCAGTCGCTCGCTGATCTGGCGGCGCGGCGTGAGGGGCTCTTTCGCATGCGCGAAGAAGCACTTCAACAATCCACTTCAGCCGTTGACTTGCTCAATTCCTATGAGCAGGTGCGTGTGGTGGAGCGTCTCGAAGAGAGCGGCCGCGCACAGCTTGCGAAGCTGGAGACGCTGCGCGATCAACAGATGAAGATCTACCAGGACGCGCACCGTAAAGCCGAGGTGCTTACGGAGATGCGCGGCGATCAGAAGGAATTGTTCTACAAAGAGCTGGCGAAGAAGGAACAAGGCGTGATGGACGATAACTTTTCTTCGCGCCGGGCTTTCAAGTAGGCAAGGTTTGCCTAGTGTTACCCGGCAAAGTAGGCAACGTTGCCTAGATATTCTGGAAATAAATGAAGTGATAGAAGTGACATAGATAGTAAGTCATCAAAAAATCAAGCACTTAGATAAGTGGTACAAGATTTTTTAGTTTGGCCATAGCGTTGCAATAACAATAAACGTGAAGATACTAAGCCAATTGATGAGCGCAGTGCCCGAAGCGACCGGCAAGCAGAGTGCGGCCGACGTCAGCGAGGGCAGTCTCCAGAGCAGCTTCTCTGCCGTAATTGGAGCCACGGTAGCCGCTGCAGCAGGCAATGGGGATGCAAGACTCGTAAAGGCACAGAATGTCGAGACAAAGAAGACATCGAGCCCGGAGAGCGAAAAGAAGAATGCTTCATCGAACAGCGTTGATCCTTCTGTAGCAACGCCCTCGGTACGCGAGAGTGTTCCGGTGAGTGCAGCAGTACAGGTCGTCCCGATAATTCCGCAGGTTGTAGTTCCGCAGGAGAGTGGTTCTTCGGCGAAGGACAGCGTGGATCCCTCGACTACAGCCTCCGACCTGAAGTCGTCTGTCGCCAAGGCAGTGTCCTTGTTCGGCGCAGCGGGTTCGGTGGTCGTGACGAAGCCAGCAGCTCCGGTCACACTGCCGAAGATCGCGGGATCAAGCAACGTAGCAGACTCTGCCAGCAGCGCGGTGAGCAACCGCGCAGCGCAGAGCAACTCCGCATCCATACCCACACCCGCATCCGTAACGACACCTACACCCGTAGCCACACCCGCATCCGTAGCCACGCCCACATCCGTAATCACAGGAACACCCATAACCACTGCAGCGACGCCCGTGATCCACACCGCGTCTGTTGAGAGCGTCCCAGCAAAGGCAGTCGTTACCGGTGAATCGAAGGCCGCCGCTCCGGCTATCAGCACCGCAAGTTTTGATGACGCCGTCGCCGGAAGGGTTAGCGTTTCCAGCGCGACGAAGAACAACCTTGTCGATGCGACCCCGGCAAGCACGGTTACACCGGTGGCTAACAACGAGAAGACTGGTGTTCCGGTCAGCTCCGATGTGGCGGCTGTGAGGGATATGGTGACGTTGCCGCAGGCGATTCCTGCTCATGCGCAGCCAGTCTCTGTGGCGCCTCTTCAGGAAAAAGCGGCCGTTGCGACTCCTGCGCCGGCCGATGCGACCGTCGCAACTCCTGTGCAAACGCAGACAACTTCTTCGACCCCGGCACCGGTTCAGACAACTTCTTCGACCCCAGCACCGGTTCAGACAACTTCTTCGATCCCGGCATCGGCGCAGGCAACTTCTTCGATCCCGGCACAGGTACAGACGGCTTCATCGATTCCGGTTCAAGCGATGGTGGCTCCTTCGGTGACAGCCAACGCCCCTGTCAGGCAGAGCACGAACAGTGTCACGATCACACCCAAGAGCGGTTCCAATGACAGCGCCAGTGTGAAGCAGACGAGCGCGAACGTGAGTTCAGCCCTTCCTGTGAACGCAGCGGTTGCCACGCCAGCTCCGAAGCCTAACTCAGAGCCGGCGAGTGCTGCCCCGATTCAGAGCGGCGATACGGTCAACGCGGCGTCACGGGCTGCCAGTGCCCAGCCTCAAACTTCGACTCCGAGCGATTCGAGCTCGGTAAGCACGCCTCAGCCAGCTGAGGCGTCCGTTACGGCTGCGACACAGCGGGCGGAGACGATCGCGATGGCGGTTCCGCAGCAGGTTGTTTTACAGAGCGCTGATGCAGCGACCGTACCGTCCAGCGCCGCGGCGTTCAATGCGACAGCAGGGAAGAGCGGGATGGTGGGTGCGTCGAATCAGATCGCAGGCACTTCCAAGGGTAAGGGCACAGCCTCTGACTGGCGGATCAATCGTAGCGGCGTGACGAGTGACGATAGCTCCTCCTCGGCGGTCGAGACCAACGGAACGATCGCGACGCGAGTTGCTGGAACCGAGGTTGTCTCCAAAGAGGTTGTAGGCAACGTCAAGGGAGCGCTGGAGACTGCGGTGCTGACACAGAACGCACAAAGTGCCCAGAGTTCAGGACAGGCGACTCCAGCCGCGACTCCCAGCACTCCTCTCCCGGCGGCTCAGGATTCCAGCGTTACCGCCGGTTCCGCTCTGCCTGCTCCGGCGACCTCTGTCGAGACCGCGCAGGCGGCCCATGCTTTGAACAGCGCGCAGCTTATCCAGTCGGTGCATGGCTCGGAGATGCGGCTTGGTATGCAGTCGGCTGAGTTCGGGAACATCTCGATCAATACGTCGATCAGCCATCAGACCCTCTCGGCGCAGATTTCGATGGAGCACTCTGCGCTCGGAAGTGCGCTGGCGATGCATCTGCCTGCGATTGAAGAGAAGCTTGGCAGCGCGTACGGGTTGCAGGCCAAGGTCGAGCTTCGGGATACCGGGGCTAACTCTACGACGAGCGATTCTAGCGGCAACCAGTCGAGCGGAGATCGCCGCTCGCAGGGCGGGAGCACGGGGACATCGCCGGCCGCCATCCAGGGTTCGATCAGCGCCCTGACAAGTTCAAATTTCACGTCTTCATCCACATCCATGGCCGCAGGCACGTCGCGGCTGGACATTCGAATCTAACGCAGTTCTTACGGAGGCAACATGTCTACATCTCCAATCAGTCTGGCGTCGATCGTCAATACCGCCCAGTCCACCACGAACAAGGCAACGGCGAAGGCCACCAGTTCCACAACCTCTTCGACCAGTTCAAGCTCGGCTCTTGGCGGCTCGAGCACAAGCTCAACGTTCCTCAACTTGCTGGTCAAGGAGTTGCAGAACCAGGACCCGACCGCGCCGGTGGATTCGACGGCGATGGTGGGACAGATGATCTCTCTGAACTCGCTTGACCAGCTCATCAGCATCAACCAGACGCTTTCGACCGCGACCAGCTCTTCGAGCACGGCCACAGGAAAGAGCGTAGCAGCGACTGGGGACAGCACCAGCGCGACCGGAAGCACGGCGAGCGGCTCCGCCGCTCAAGTGGAGGCTCGGAACCAGTTGTTGAACTCCACGCAGAGCACGAACGCTATCCAGAACGCGACGCAGAACTCGCTTGATCCCACCAAGGCTTTAGATCTCTCAACCCTCAACTTTGCAAATGGAGCGAAATAACAATGGCATTCTTCGGTGTTCCTCTCTCAGGTCTTATCGCCAGCCAGGACCAGCTTACGTCGGTCTCAAACAACCTCGCCAACCTGGATACGGTCGGCTTCAAGGACCAGACCGTCTCCTTCAGTGACCTGTTCGCGCAGAGCAGCCTCGTGAATCAAAGCAACGACCCGATCAGCACCGGGCTGGGCGTGACCGCCTCGCAGACCAACTCGGACTTTACCGACGGCGGGATCTCATCGACGGGCATCGCGTCGAACGCGGCGCTCTCGGGCAATGGATTCTTCGTGGTCCAGGGAACCAATGGAGCTCCGACCTACACGCGGGCTGGAGACTTCACCGCGAATGCTGATGGCTTCCTGACCTCGCCCTCCGGAGAGCAGGTGCTTGGGTATGGAGCGACGAATGGTGTGGTTTCGACAACGGGTGCGCTTCAGCCGCTGAAGGTCGCTCTTGGCTCCGTCATCCCGGCCACGGCCACATCACAGTTTCAGATCACGGCAAATCTGAACTCCGCTGCCGCTGTTGGATCAACGTTCTCCAGCACAACACCCGTTTATGACTCTTTGGGTGCTCAGCATGTCCTTACTGTCACCTATACCAAGACGGCTTCGAACTCCTGGAGCTACAGCGCAGCATTGCCTGGAGCAGACCTATCCTCCAATAATGCGACCCCGGCAAGCCAATCCACTTCCACTTATACCTTCGGCGCTGCTACGGATACGCTCGGTGGCAGTGCGACGATCGCGCTCGGGTCCGGTTCGCCCGTCACCGTCTCCGCGGCCGGCCTTACGGTCACGCAGTTCGCCGCCGCTATCAATGCAAACTCGACGTTGCAGTCTGAGGGCGTCACAGCCAGTTTGAGTGGGGGCGTGATCACCCTGTCAGGGCCTGCGAGCGGAGCGGGTGGAACTCTCGCGCTGGGCGGTACGGTCACCGATACAACCACTTCGGCCACCATCACTCCCTCCACACCCACAACCGCAGCGGAGGCCGTGGCCGATGGGACTGTCGCCCAGGGCACTTTCAACTTCGACTCTTCCGGTAACCTCGAGCTTCAGCCCGTCACTCCTGCAACGACGCCAGCAACCTACGTGCAGAGCATCTCCATCAATGTCCCTCAGTTCGCTGACGGTGGAGCCGGGAGCACTTTGACCTGGGATCTGACGGACAAGAATGGCAATGGGACCATCACGCAGACCGACCTTGCCAACACGACCGCCGCGACCCAGAATGGACAGGGCAGCGGAACCCTGACGAGCTACGCGATCCAGTCCGATGGCACCATTGAGGGTACTTACTCGAATGGCCAAACCAACGCGCTCGGTCAGATTGCGCTGGCGACCTTCGCCAATAACCAAGGTCTGGCGCGGGTTGGCGGCAACGATTACCAGGCAACTCCGGGCTCGGGAGCTGCTTCGATCGGCGTCGCTGGAACCGGCGGCCGCGGCACGATAACGGGTGGCTCGGTCGAGGCCTCGAACGTGGATGTCGCCGCTGAATTCTCCAAGATGATCGAGGCACAGCAGGCGTATTCGGCCAATGCCAAGACCATCACCACCTTCCAGCAGGTATCTGAGGCCACGATCGCGATGATCAGCGGCTAATTGAGGCTGTCTGGCGCTTTATGAGCAATTGATGAGAGGCAGCGGGTCCCTGTTCTTCCACAGGGAGCCGCTGCCGGCATCATCCGGAGCGAGACGCTCGTGCCGCCTGAGTTCAGTGGGCACTTGAAGTGTCGATCCAAATCACGATTCCCGCCCAAATTCACCGCGTCGGCCAACATCCCGCACTCTACATAACACTTGTGGGTGAGCTGGTTTCCTTTTGGCACCGGAGTTGCAATAACCCGGATAACTTCTTGTCCTTCGACGATTGGAACGCGCGATCCGCCAGCGCTGAAAGATTCGTTGAAGGCAGAGGAAATCGGTCGTCGCTCCTGTAGTTGGGGCGATGACAAGAAGGGAACTTCGTGGCCACTGTGGCATCTATACCGCCGATCCAACACGAGACAACGAGCCCCGCTCAGACGGCAACGCCAGTTCGTCCCGGCAGCGCCGAGGACCTTTTGCCCTGGCTACCCTGCACGCTTGGGCTGGAGGTTCCGGTTGTCAACTTCACCGTGGGCTTCCTGCTGAAGCTTCGGCCAGGATCTCTCGTGCATACGGCTTGCCACCAGAGCACGGACCTTCCACTCAATGTTAACGGAGTCCTGATGGCATGGACCGAATTCGAAGTCGTGGGCGAACGTCTTGCCGCACGCATTACGGACCTGGTATGACGCGTTCGAATTCCGCCGCAACGGCGGAGACCCAGCAGAGCTGGGCAAGTGTTCTTCGAATCACAGAGGTGGCGGCGGGTTTACCAGCGAGCGAATCGCACCGCCCGGCAACTTCGGGGGCGATCACGCTGCAGATGGTATTGGAAAAGCTGCAGGCTGGTTGGCGCTGGGTTGAGCGCAAACGCAGCCAACAGATTTCAGCAAAAAGGCTTCGTGTTGCCGAAACGATATCGCTGGGCGAGAAGCGGACTCTATCCATTGTGATGGTCGATGGCTCGCAGTACCTTATCGGCAGTTCGGCGGGCGGCGTTCAACTGCTTACAAAGCTTGATGACAACAACAGAGATGAGAGGTCGCAGTGAACAGCGCTTTGATGAGCCTTGGAATGTTTGTCGCGCACGGGGCCGGCGCTGGGGCTGGCGTCGCGGCCGGGCCCGGAGGACTTCAGATCAACGGGCTGGGCGGAACGTCTGCACCCTGGACGATCGTCGTCCTGATGACGTTCCTCACGCTCATTCCTTCGCTGCTGTTGTGCGTGACTCCGTTTGCCCGTCTGCTGATCGTCTTTCACTTCCTGCGCCAGGCGCTGGGACTGCAGACGACTCCTTCGAACCAGACCCTGATCGGGCTTTCAATGATTATGACCTTCTTCCTGATGCAGCCGGTCGGACAGACGATCTACGACACGGCGGTTGTCCCTCTGCAGGATGGAAAGATCACACCTCTCGATGCGGTGCAGCGGGCGGGAACGCCGTTACGGATGTTCATGTCCCACTATGTGCGCGAGAAGGACGTGAACCTGTTTCTCGAGCTGGCGAAGGAGCCGCGACCGCACAAGGTTGAAGACCTTTCCTTTCGGGTGATCCTGCCCTCGTACATTCTTTCGGAGCTGAAGTCCGGCTTTCAGATCGGCACCGTGCTCTTTCTGCCATTCCTTGTAGTGGACATGGTGGTGGCTTCGATTACGACCTCGGTCGGCATGATGCAGTTGCCGCCGGTCGTTATTTCGACGCCGCTGAAGCTGCTCCTGTTCCTGATGGTTGACGGATGGCACCTGTTGATTGGGTCATTGATGAGGAGCTTTCAGTAATGGGCGCAGATGCGGTGGTCACTTTAGGGCGGTTGATGTTGGAGGAGGTCATGCTTCTGACCGCACCGATTCTTTTGGTCGCGATTGCGGTCAGCCTCCTCGTCAACATCGTGCAGGTGCTCACGTCGCTTCAGGACCAGACCCTTTCGAGCGTGCCTCGGCTATTGGCGACAGGCTCTGCACTGTTCATCCTGATGCCGTGGATGTGGCGTCATCTCAGCACCTACACCTTCAGCCTGTTCTCGGACTTCTCGAAGGTGCTCCAGTGATCCAGATCCCGTTCCTGGACGTGATGCAGGCGATGTTGGCGATCAGCGTGAGGCTCTCGGGGCTCTTCCTCTTCGCGCCTTTCCTGGGAAGCTCGGTGATCCCAGCGCGGATCAAGGCGGCGCTGGTTCTTGGACTCACGCTGCTGATGTATCCGATGGTCTCGCACAGCTGGCCCGCGCTGCCCATGACCGAGTGGCCAATGCTGGTTTTTCGCGAACTGCTGGTAGGAGTCGCGTTGGGAATTGCGACGCAGGTTGTCTTCGAAGCGGTGCAGATGGCCGGACAGGTTCTGAGCATCCAGATGGGGTACTCGCTGATCAATATTCTCGACCCCAACACACAGGTAGATACGACGGTCGTAGCAATGTTCCACAACTCGATCGCGATGCTGATCTTCCTGCGGCTGGATGTACACCTGTGGCTGCTGCGGGCGATCGGGAACAGCTTCACCTATCTTCCGCCGGGCGGAGCGAAGCTGAATGAGCCGCTGGTGATGGCTCTGGTGGGTGCGGGAACCGCGATTCTTTCGACGGGTGTGCAGATCGCCGCGCCTGTTTTATCGGCCACGCTTCTGACGGACATCGTGCTTGGGCTGCTGGGCAAGGCATCGCCGCAGTTGCCGTTGATGCTGCTTGGCCCAGCGGTAAAGAGTCTTCTGGGGCTGTCCATACTTTTCATCTCGCTGAAGTATTGGCCGGATATGTTTCGCAACCTTTTTCTCAACTCGCTCGGCTATGCCGACCGGGTCTTGCACCTCGCAAAGTAACGAACGCAGCCGCAGACACAGGACAATCACTGACCTATGCCCGAGTCGAATAAAACAGAGCAAGCTACACCCAAACGCCGGGAAAAGGCCCGCGAACAGGGCCAGGTCGCCCGTTCGAAGGAGCTGCCAAGCGTGCTTGCTCTCATTGGGGCCGTAGCTGCGCTGGCGATGATGTGCCGTGGAGCGGTGACGCACTGGACGACTTTCTATAGGAACGTTCTGGACTCTGCCGCGACCGGAGACTTTCAGAGCGGCGGTCCCATCTTCTTCTGGAGCGCGGTCGAGGTGTTTCGCTGGATTGTGCCTGTACTGCTGACAGCGATGCTGCTATCGGTCGCGGCCGGTGTGGCGCAGGGCGGGATCAGTATCGCGCCCGAGGCGCTGCAGCTTAAATTCGAGCGATTCAACCCTGCATCGAAGCTGGGCCAGATTTTTTCGGTTACAGGTCTGAATAATCTTTTGAAGTCTCTGCTGCCGTTTGGAGCGATCGCATGGATCGCGGAGAACTGCATGAGCTCGCACTGGGGACTGATGATTCACGCTTCGTCGTTTGGACTGAAGATGCTGATGTCCACTGTCGGCGGCATGATGTACGAGGTGGGCTGGAAGGCGTGCCTGGTCCTGATTGCGTGGTCCGGTGTCGACTATCTGTTGACCTGGCAAAAGATGGAAGGCGACCTGAAGATGAGTCGCGAAGAGATTAAGGAAGAGCACAAGTCGAGCGAGGGAAACCCTGTAAGCAAGGGTAGAATTCGCCGGATGCAGCGCCGCATGAGAAAGAAGCAGGCACTTGCTGCGGCAGCTACGGCGACCGTGATTGTGACCAATCCGACCCACTATGCGGTGGCGCTGCGGTACACGCCGGATATGCCCGCGCCCATCGTCGTCACAAAGGGAATGAATCTTCTGGCGCAGGAGATCAAGGCTATCGGGGCGGAGAATGGCGTTCTTCTTCTGGAGAACAAGCCGCTCGCGCAAGCGTTGTATAAGACGGTTGAGATAGGCGACTCGATTCCATCTGCACTTTATCAGGCGGTCGCGGATATTCTCGTCATCGTCTTCAGAGCACAGGCAGAGGTAAGAATGCAGGAGCAGCGGCGACGTAGCCGTAACGCGTCCGGAGAGCTGGTGCGCGGATGAGTGAAAAAAAGGGTTTGTTGAAGACGCTTGCTTCCTCGGGTGAATGGGTTGTGCCGATGGCGGCGGTGTCGATGGTCTTCGTGATGCTGGTGCCGTTGCCCAGCATCCTGCTGGACCTGATGCTGACGGTCAGCATCACGGCTTCGGTGCTGGTGCTGCTGACTGCTGTGCAGATCCTGCGGCCGGTTGAGTTCTCGGTGTTTCCGAGCCTTCTTCTACTGCTGACGATGCTTCGTCTCTCGCTCGATCTTGCGAGCACGCGACGCATTCTGCTGCACGGGAACGAAGGTTCCTCGGCGGCTGGCAAGGTCATCGAAGCGTTCGGGCAGTTCGTCGTTGGCGGCAACTATGTTGTCGGCTTCGTGATCTTCCTGGCGTTGATCGCGATTCAGTATCTCGTCATCAGTCATGGTGCGGTGCGTACTGCGGAAGTTACGGCTCGCTTCACTTTGGACGCGATGCCGGGTAAGCAGATGGCGATCGACGCCGATCTTAACGCCGGTCTCATCAACGAGCAGCAGGCCCGCAAGCGCCGCGAAAATGTATCGCGAGAGGCGGAGTTTTGCGGCGCGATGGACGGCGCCGCGAGGTTCTCGCAACGCGACTCGCTGGCCACGATTCTGATCATGGCGATCAACATCATCGCCGGTTTCTTGATCGGAGTGTTTCAGCAGGGCATTCCTTTTCAGGAGGCGCTGAAGACCTACACGATCCTGACAGTTGGCGATGGCCTGGTGTCGATTTTGCCTTCGCTGCTTGTGTCGGTAGCGGGCGGTATCGTGGTTACGCGCGCGGCTTCGAAGGAGTCGCTCGGCGTCAACGTGCAGAAGCAACTGCTGAGCAGCCCTCGACTGCTTTGGATCGGTGGAGGCGTGCTTGCGGCACTCGGGTTCATTCCAGGGCTGCCCAAGGTCGCCTTCTTTAGCGTAGCTGCTGGGCTGATGTATGCCGCGTACAAGATCAAGGACGAGAAGGTTGCGGAAGATCCGGATGCGGTTGAGCCGGCGCTTCTGACGGCAGGCAAGCCTGGTGGAGCTCCGGCGCTTGCGGCTGAGTCGATGGACTCCGTGATGAAGCTCGACGAGCTGATGCTCGAGGTGGGCGTTGGACTGGTGCCGCTGGTCGATGCGAAGCAGGGCGGCCAACTGCTTGCTCGTGTGAAGGCGCTGCGCAAGAATCTCGCACAACAACTGGGGTTCCTTGTTCCTTCGATTCACATTACGGACAACCTCGCGCTACGTGAGGGCGAGTACGTCGTCTATATCCGTGGCGTAGAGATCGCTCGATGGGAGCTTCGCCGCGGACTTGCGTTGGCGATCAGCTCTGAGGCGGGCGTGCCGAATCTACCTGGCGAAGAGACGCGTGAGCCAGCCTTCGATGTGCCGGCGAAGTGGATCAGCAAGGAGCTGCAGGCACAGGCGATCGCTGCCGGATATGCCGTCGCGGATTCTACTTCTGTGTTAGCTGCGCATCTTGCGGAGCTCATCAAGCGCAATGCTTATGAGTTGCTCTCGCGTCACGAGACGAAGCGTCTTATCGATCGCCTGAATGAGTCGCATCCCAAGCTGGTTGAAGAGCTGATTCCGAAGTTGCTGAGCCTGGGCGAAGTGCAGAAGGTGCTGCAGCAGTTGCTGAGGGAGCAGGTTTCGATCAGGGACCTGGGGACCATCCTTGAAGCGCTGGTGGATACTGCGGCGATCAACAAGAATGGCGTGGCGCTGGTCGAGGCTGCGCGGCAGGCCCTTGGCCGGGGGCTGATACGGCCTTTGCTTGATACCAAGGGAGAGCTGAGAGTGGTGACGCTCGACGCGTCGATTGAAGAAGAGTGCATGCGAGCGGCGAATGGGCAGACCGGGCAGCTTTCTTCCACAGGCCTGCAGATATCTGTGGCACGCCGCGTGCTAGATAGTTTGCGTGCGTCCTTTGGCGATCAGATTAATGAGGCTCCACCGGTGCTGCTGTGCTCTTCACCGGGCAGGTTCTATCTGCGGCGTCTCCTGGAGCCCTTCCTGCCTAAGATCACCGTCATCTCACCCAGCGAGATTCCGGCGATGACGATGGTGCAGTCGGTAGGAGTTGTTCGATGACTTTGTTTGTGAAGCTGGAAGTTGTTTTTTGCGCCGCAGGATTGGCGTTTGGACTTGAGGGAGGCATATGGCGTTAGCTCACACGGTGTACAAGAATCTGTCCGATGAGACAGGCGAAATAAGTCTTCGCAACGAGATGATCCTGCAGGAGCTGCCGCAGGTGCACTACATCGCATCGCGCATTTTGGACCGTCTGCCGCAGCAAGTTGAGCTCGATGACCTCGTGAGCGCCGGGGTGCTTGGTCTGCTCGATGCGTATCGCTGCTTCGATCCGACCAAGAATGCCCAGTTCAGTACGTTCGCCAAGTTCCGCATCAAAGGCGCAATCCTCGACAGTCTTCGCGCACTGGATTGGGGTTCTCGCGGAATTAGAAGGAAGGGCCGCGAGATTAGCGAGGCGACGACAAAATTAGAGTCTTCGCTGGGACGTTCCCCGCGCAACGAAGAGGTTGCGGCAGAGCTTGGCATCACGCTGGCCGCGTTGAACGACGTTCAGAAGGAGCTGAGCTCTCTTTACATCGTGGGGCAGGAGGTCGCTTCTTCCGTCGAAGGCGGGGCCACGGTCGACCTTATTGAATCCGCAGCCAGCCTGTGGGACAACCCGTTCGAGGCCTATCGCAAGACGGAAGAGAAGGCGCGGCTGGTCAAGGCTGTGAGCGAGCTCTCTGAGCGCGAACAGTTGATTCTGTCTCTCTATTACGTAGAGGAGTTGACGATGCGCGAGGTCGCCGAGGTGGTTGATCTCGCCATCTCGCGGGTTTCGCAGATCCACGCCGCAGCCCTGCTGAAGCTGAGAACTTCGCTTGAGGCCAAGACGCACGATGATCTGGTCGAGATGAGCGCCAGGAGCATACGTTGAACGCGACGAAGCAAGAAACTCCGGCAAGCACGATGTCGAGCGGACCGACCGTGCATCCGTGCAACTTTCGTTCGGCGGGCCGGCTCTCGAATGAGAGCGCACGCACGCTCACATCGCTGCACGAGCTGGTCGCGCGCTATCTTACCAACTCGCTGGACGTTTATCTGGGCACTGGCCTCGAGGTGCGGTTTGCCTCGGTGGAGCAGTTGACGATGGACGAGTTCAAGCTGGCCTGCGTCTCTGGCGGTTACATGCTGCCGTGTGCAACGAAATCGAGCTCCAACACGGTGCTGCTTGAGATCGACAATCCCCTGATGTTTACCATGACCGATCTGCTGCTTGGCGGAACAGGAGAGATGGTTGAGGTTGTGCGCGAAGTCACCGAGATCGACGAAGACATCATGGAAGGCGTCGGCACGTTAATTGCCGCTGAGATTGAGCGGGTCTGGCAGGCTGCCGGGTACACCCTTACTCCCGGCAAGTGCATTAAGCCGAACTACGCGCACCGGATCTTTCCCCAGACAGAGAAGGTGCTGCATATCAAGTTTGACGTTCATGTGGCGAATATGACGGGTACCCTTGCGATGGCTTTCCCTGCTCCGCTCGGCGGCAGCCTGGTGCGCAGCACGCGCGCAGACTACGCAAACGGCAAGGGCTCGAGCTTTGAGCCGTTGCCCGATCTCAGGAAGCGCATCCTCAACTGCAAATTCTCACTTGCCGGCGAACTGACCGGGCTGCGGGTTCCGGTGCGTAACGTGGCAGCGATTGAAGTGGGCAGCGTGCTGCTGTTGTCGGCGGCTGTATCCGATCCGGCAAAGGTGATGCTCGAAGGAAAGAGTTACTACGAAGCGTTGCCCGTCCGCCAGGGCAACAACAAAGCCATGCAGTTGGGCCGGCGTATCCAAACAGGCCTGCAGGAAACAGAGAAGACTGAGGAGCTAAACCATGCAGGTCACTGAGATGCCGGAGTCTACAAGATTGATTGCTGAGGCGTTCCGCAGCGCACTGAATACAGCGCTATCCGATAGCTCTACGTCGCAGTGGCAGGTGAAGGCCGCCGACGAGATGTCGTCCGAGAAGCCTGACTCGTCCGCGACCGTGGGATATCGTTTCAGCTTCAGTGGAGCGAGTTCCGGGGATGTGATCGTCGGGGTTTATTACTCGATGTTGGGGCGGTTCAGGTTCCGGGATGTGAGTGACGATACGACGGCACAGAAGAACCGGCTATTGTCCGCTCTTGAGGGCCGCGTGTCTCTGCTTGAAGAATCGTTGTCTAAGGCAGGGGCTGTTTCCATCAAGTTGGAGTTGGTGGACAACCCTGTTCTCGGCGATCATCAAGTGCTGCATCTGAACTGCCGCCCCGAGGGCGAGGGCGAAGAGTCCGGCGTCGCGGTCCATCTTTGCATGAGCGCGAAGCTCATCGCCGATCTCAAGGCTGCTGCGGCATCGCCCTTCGTGTTTCCCCAGGTTGCCGAAGCAGAGGCGGCCAATCTCGATCTCGTAATGGATGTCGAGCTCAATGTGACGCTGCGCTTTGGACAGCGACAGCTCGCTCTTCGCGAGGTGCTGGAGTTGACCAGCGGGTCAGTGGTTGAGCTTGATCGCCAAGTGGATGAGCCCATCGAGTTGATCCTCGACGGCAGAGTCGTAGCTCGTGGAGAGGCTGTCATCATCGACGGCAACTATGGGATGCGGGTCACGCAAGTCCTTCAACCCTTCATGGCTTAGGACTCGACTTAGCGCACAAAAGAGCGCTTGCTGGGGCGCTGAAATGTCGACTGTTTTTTGCCGATATGCAAGTGACCAGTAAGAGGGACAGACTCCACTATGCATCACGAGCCGAAGAGCAGAGACCGTGGTGTGACAGCCCCGCCAAGATACTCTGTCGATGCCTATGCGCAGTCCGTTGCAGACATCCTTCCTGGTCTGCCGATACTGACGACGACAAGGTTGCAGCTTGAGCTTCTGCTCAACGACCCGGTCGTTGATCTGAAGGCAGTCACCGAAGTGATCCTCGCCGACGTGGGCGCGACACTACAGATTCTAAGAACAGTTGGGCGCGAGTTTAGTGCCACGGATGGCCGGCCGGACAGGATCGAAGACTGCATCGTGAGTCTTAGCGCGGCCCGTTGCCACCAGGTAGTCTGCGCTCCCAACGATTCTGATTCCGAGTCTGAGACCTATGCCGAGGAGTGGCAGTTCCGGCGGATGCGTGCTGAGCATGCGCGTGAGCTGGCGAGACAGAGCGAAGGATTCTCTCCGGAAGAAGCGTACCTCGTCGGGCTGCTCCATCGGCTTGGAACGATTCCTCAGATTCTGGGATGGAACATCAATACCTCCACCAGCGATGAGGATGATGCGCTCGGGGTCATGCTGGCGTTCCACTGGAACCTCCCCGATTGCGTGCTCTCTGCTTCCAAGGAGCGCCATGAAGATGCGGAGACAACCAAGTGGCGAGAGATCCTGGATCGCGCCGACCAGCTTACTCAGCGGCCGACTCCTTAGGCCTTGGCTCACCCGGAAGCCAGGGTCTCGATGAGTAGAGAGGGTGCCTTGCCTCCGCAGTTGGACTTGAGCAGAGGTTGGCTGAGAGCTTGTTGAACAAGGCCGAGATAGAACGACAAACCGTACCCCAGAGACTAAAGCCGAATTGCAGAATAGAGCATTTGCGGCGCGGCTGAAGCCGTACCCTTAAGCAGAGCCGGGTGTTGCAACAAGTTCGGAAGCGGCCGGGAAGCATTGGGCCTGGAGTTACGCGGGTAATTCTTCTTTGAATCGCATGAGAGCGCTTGTTACACCTTCGGGTTACGCCCCGGTCCGGGGCTTCTCATCTTCCCCTTAGTTGCCAAGATTCAAGGCAAAATTCATCCACAAAACTAGGCAAAATGTGCCGTTCGATTTGGCATCTTCGTTGCAACAGAGTCAAGCGAGGATTCTTCATGGATAGCGGACTTTACGCAGCATGCACGGCCCTGATGGCACGCACGGACGCCCTGGACACGATCGCCAACAACATGGCGAACAGCAGCACCAGCGGATTTCGCCAAAGGCATACGACCTTTAGTTCGGTGCTCGCGGGTGCGGGGCAGCAATTGAATTCGCAACTCAATGTGGTGACGAACAGCTATGGCCTGCTGGGTAACTCCAAGCTCGACCTGCAGGCAGGATCTCTTCAGCACACCGGCAATGAGCTTGATCTTGGTATCGATGGACCGGGCTTCTTTCAAGTACAGACGACGACGGGTGCCACGGCCTATACCCGTAACGGCAGCTTCCAGGTATCGACCGCCGGACAGCTGGTTACATCTACAGGGGATCCCGTCGTGGGTGCAAGCGGACCTATAAACATTCCCAAGGGAGCAGTCGTTACCGTGAGTGCAGACGGGACCGTCTCCACAGACGGAGCGATTGCCGGCAAGCTGAAGGTCGTGGAGTTTACGCCGACGGCAGATCCGCAGAGCCTGGGCGCGACTTACTACACCGTGCCGCAGAAGGATGTGGTGGATTCGCCGCTTTCGCAGGTGCGGCAGGGCTCTCTGGAGGGCTCGAACGTGAACCCGGTCTCGAGCGTGGTGGAGCTGATCAATGCGCAGCGTGCGATGGAAGGCATGCGCCATGCCCTGACCATGATTGACTCAGAGATCGATAAGACCGCAGCGCAGGACATTCCTCGCGTTAGCTAACCGATAGTTTCTACCTGAAAGGAAACACCGATGATTCGTGCGCTTTATACAGCTGCCAGCGGCATGACGGCTCAGCAGATGAACCTGGACAACATCGCGAACAACCTCGCCAACTCCAGCACCACCGGCTTCCAGCAGCGGCGGGTTGCCTTCTCCGACATGCTTTACCAGAGCACGACCGCTCCGGGATCGGCAGCGACGTCGCAGACGACGAATGCCTCCGGATTGCAGGTTGGACTTGGTGTTCGGCCGACCTCGACGGAGACGATCCAGACGCAGGGAGACTTCAATACGACGGGCAATCCGCTCGACATGGCGATCTCCGGCAACGGGTTCTTCCAGGTTCTTCTGCCGAACGGGCAGACGGGCTATCAGAGATCCGGTTCATTTCAGTTGAGCTCGCAGGGAGTGATCTCTACCAGCGACGGGAATCCGCTTCAGCCTTCGATCACGATTCCCCCGAATGCGACGAACGTGACGATTGGCAGTGATGGCACGGTCAGTGTGACGCAACCGGGAACGACGCAGGCGACGAACGTAGGGCAGATTCAGCTTGCGACGTTTGTCAATCCGGGCGGCCTGAACAGCGTTGGCAACAACATGTATCTGGCGACGACCGCGTCTGGTGATCCGACGATTGGGACACCGGGCGGTTCGGAGGGTCTCGGCACCATTCAGCAGGGCGTGCTTGAAGAGTCCAACGTCAGCGTGGTCGATCAGTTTGTGCAGATGATCGTTGCGCAGCGGTCTTATGAGTCCAACTCGCGGGTTGTGAAAGCAGCCGACGAGATGCTTCAACAGTTGAACCAACTCTCGCAATAGGAAGCAGCCATGACGCAACAGGTCATCCATCGAACAGGATTCAGGTGGTCCGAGATCTTCATCTATGCCGCAATCGGCCTCGGTCCACTTGGTCTCGCCATCTCGTCTTCGGCGCAGGCGCCGTCCACACGCTTCGCGATCGCTGCCTCGCAGGTGACGCGGGCGATGGTCTCGGCTTCGCTGCCGGTCGAAGGGGTTGAGGTCAAGCTCCCTGCGTCGTTTACGTCATCGACGTCGAATGCGGTTCTGGAGGTGGAGTCTCTCACTTCGATCGGGCATCATGCAGCTCGGCTGCGTCTCGTGTGCAAAGACCATAGCGAGTGCATTCCGTTTTTTGCAGAAGTGAAGTTTCCTGATGCGGTCGATGTGACCCAGTTGCGTGACGTGAAGTCGGCGCGGGTCGTGGCGGGGCAGAGCTCAGAGACTGCGAGCCAGACGGGCGTACCCGACAGTTCGCCGAAGCCTGCTCCCGTGAAAGATGTTGCGATCCTGCGTGCCGGAGCGCCTGCCACGTTGGTATTCGATGCAGATCGAATTCATATACGGATCGAGGTGGTATCCCTGCAGGCAGGCAGGCCGGGTAGCCGCGTCCGGGTCTCTTCGCCCGATCATAAACAGACCTATGTCGCTGAGGTGGTGACACCGACTCTCTTGAAAGGAGAGCTATCGCAATGACCAGATTTTCCTTACCTATTCGCAGCCTCGTTGTGATGCAGGTCTTCGCGATGAGTGCACTCTCTGCGAACGCCGGGATCAAGCCGGTCAAGAAGAACTCTCAGGAGCTGCGCGCAGACTATCTCACTCACCTGAATGAGCAGTACATGCCTCCGCCGAATCCGAAGACCGTCGGCAGTATATGGTCGGCCGCGAATGCGCTCGGGGATCTTTCGTCGGACTATCGGGCGCGCAACGTGAACGACACCATCATCGTCCAGGTCTCGGTGCAGACGACTGCCGCACAGAGCGGCGATGTGAACAGCTCGCGGGCTTTCAACACGACATCCGGAATCTCAGGACTTGTTGGCGACATCGCCACCAAGGGTCTCAATCCATTGCTGACCGCTAACTCCGCCACTACCTTGAAGGGCTCGGGCGCGACCTCTTCTAATACGACGTTCTCGACGAACCTAACGGGTCAGATCATCGCTGTGCTGGCGAACGGAAACATGGTGATCGAGGCAGAGCGCAAGATCGCGATGAACAACCAGCACGAGGACCTGATTATTCGTGGGATTGTAAGACCGGGCGATATCAGCTCCGCGAATACCATCCCGTCGGCTGCCCTTGGCAACCTCGAGATCGAGATGAAGGGTAAGGGGATTATCTCGGACAGCGTTCGTCCGCCGAACATCCTTACCCGCACCGTTCTTTGGCTCTTCGGCTTTTGATTCCTGTGAACTCAACTCTTTCAACCTCGTTTGTGGGGCAACACTTGATGCGACGGCTTTTATCCTACTTCGTTTGTCTCTGTTTGTTGGCCCAGGTGGCTTGCCTCCCGGCCGCAGCGAGCGCCACGGACCACAAGGTGCTGCTGCGCGACATCGCGGATGTCGAGGGTGTTCGCGACAACCAGCTGGTGGGTTACGGCCTGGTTGTCGGACTGCATTTGACGGGCGACACGCAGCAGACATTCTTCACGGTGCAGACACTGGCCAATGCGATGAAGCGCATGGGGGTGCAGATCTC
Source organism: Granulicella aggregans (assembly GCF_025685565.1). Taxonomy (NCBI): domain Bacteria; kingdom Pseudomonadati; phylum Acidobacteriota; class Terriglobia; order Terriglobales; family Acidobacteriaceae; genus Granulicella; species Granulicella aggregans. The sequence continues at coordinate 159,245 of NZ_JAGSYE010000001.1, read as the reverse complement.
TCCGGCGCAGGTGGTGGTCAAGAATGTGGCGGCGGTCTTCATCACGGCGTCCTTGCCGGCGTTCGCGCGAAACGGCATGAAGCTCGATATCACCGTCTCCTCTGCGGGAGACGCGAAGAGCCTCGAAGGTGGCGTCCTATTGATGACATCCTTGCGGGGCCCCGATGGCCAGGTCTATGCGGAGGCGCAGGGACCGCTGACGCTCGGTGGTTACACGGAGGGCTCATTGGGCAATGTCAAGACAGTGAATCATCCCACTACAGGCAGAATTCCCGGCGGGGCCATTGTGGAGCGCGAGGCGCAGGTGGACCTGAGCCAGTTCCATACCGTCTCGTTCGTTCTTCGGAATCCCGACTTCACGGCGACAAAAGATATGGCCGACGTGATCAATAAAGAGTTTCACAATCCGATTGCAACCCAACTGGACGACCGAGCGGTCCAGATCGATGTGAAGGGAAGCGGGACGAGTTCTGTTCCACTGCTGATCGCGCAGGTACAGGCGCTTTCGATCAACTTCCATTCGCCGGCGAAGGTGGTCATCAACGAGAGAACCGGAACGATCGTAATGGGCGGCAACGTGACGCTGTCGCCGGTCTCGGTGCTTCATGGCAGCCTGAGTATCCAGGTCGAGACGACCTTTGAGGTCTCGCAGCCCCTGCCGGGCAGCAGGACGGGAACGACGACGCCGTTGGCGAACTCTACAGTGGCTGTGAAAGACCTTCCCGCGCAATCGATTCGGTTGGACAACGGGGCCAATGTGGACGACTTGATCCGCGGGCTTCACGCGATCGGTGCGACTTCACGCGACATCGTGGCCATTCTGCAGGCAATCAAAGCATCAGGCGGCCTGCAGGCCGATCTGGAGGTGATCTAAATGTTTGACGCATCGACGAGTTTGCTGGTCTCGCAATCGGGGCTGCAGGACGCGCAGGCAGCCCGGCTGTTGAGCGGCGCCAAGACAGCGGCGGCTTCGACCTCAGCCACAGCGAGTTCGACCTCGGCCTCGGGGACGGAGGACGCGAAGATCGACAAGGCGGGCCATGACTTCGAGTCGATCCTGCTTGGGAGCTGGCTTTCGCAAGCTGAACAGAGCTTCGCGAAGGTCCCGGGCGGCGACGGCCAGGATGAGGATGACGACTCCGGCAAGGACCAGTTCCAGGGCATCGCCATGCAGGCGCTGGCCGGCTCGCTGACGGCGTCGGGCGGGATCGGGATCGCGAAGATGATTACGGCCAATCTGCACAAAGCTTCTGACCATAAAGATGCGTCCATAGCTGCAACTAAAGTTGGGAACTCCGCCGAGGCACCAAAAACGGCCGACGGTGGAAAAGTGTGAAAAACCCCCCTCTTATTGAACAGCACTTCGGGAAATGCCGATAGTGGAGTCGTTCAAAGGAGGTGTTGTCATGGTCGTCGATCGTTTTGGCGCAGCAACAACCGATTTTTCCAAGTCAGTGCAGGGCAAGACTCTCGCCGACGCCGCTTCTGCAAAGTCCGCAGCCAGCGCCCAACATAAACAAACGGCGGAAGATACGACCAGCTTCACCGCCGCAACCAACACCGTCCAGGCCCTCAGCAAGACCGCCCTGCAGACCTCGCCCTCACGGCAGGCAAAGGTGGAATCGTTGAGACAGGCGGTGAAATCTGCCCAGTACCAGCTTGATAGTGACAAGATTTCTCAGTCGATCGCGAGCTCCGATATTTAGAGGCCTGGTAGTCAGGTATCGCGAAGAGACAACCTATCCGGCAGGCCACGGAATTTCTGCAGAGGGAAACGATGCATCTTTGGAAGCAGCAGCTGTCGCCGGATGAAGGTAAAGAATACCTCGCAAATCTGCAGTGTCTTGCGGGGGAGCTCGAAACGGCGATGAACTGCATCGCCCGGCAAGAGCTTTCCCCGTTGCAAGAGAGCATTCGGGTGCAGCAGGCAGCCTGCTCGCGCCTCGCTCATATCCAGCGCGGAAGAAGTGCGAAGCTTTCCGCCGACCGGGCGCTCAGCCCGAACTGTGAAGACTCTGATCTTTCCTTCCAGATCGAAGAGGCCGTCGCGTCGGTCCTTGTACTCAACAAGAGATACGCCGCATTGCTACGCCACTCGGGCGAGACATTGCGGCTGTTCGCCGGTCTTTTCCGCAGCTATCAAGGTTCAACCCACTCGACCTCTGGCGTCCAGGCGAATCTTCAAACCTGGTCCTGCGAAGTCTGAGGAGATAACGATATGGCAACTCTTAATTCGGCACTTTCGATCGCCTCCCAGTCGCTCCAAGCCCAGGAGCTTGAGCTGCAGGTCACGAACAACAACATCGCTAACGCCAGCACGACCGGTTACGCCCGCGAGACGGTAAGCCTGAGCGAGGCGTCACCTTTGACCGACGGCACGGTGCAGGTCGGCGGCGGCGTGAACGTGACGAGTGTCACCTCGGTGCGCAATGATCTGCTGACACTGCGGATTCAGCAGCAGACCAGCCAGCAGTCGAGCGCCGATGCGCAGGTGAATGCGCTGGACCAGATCCAGACGCTGTTTCCCAGCAGCGGGACCAGCCTGTCGAGCACACTTTCTACGTTCTTCAACAATCTCTCGGCGCTGTCGTCGGATCCGAGCGACTCGGCAACCCGCCAGACGGCGATTCAGGGCGCGCAGGCGCTGGTAAGCCAGTTCAACTCCATTTCGGCCGGACTATCTGGCCCGGCGAGCAGCTTGAACACCACCGTGACGAGCGATGTGTCTCAGATCAACGCGCTCGCGTCGCAAGTTGCGCAGCTGAACGTGGAGCTTCAACAGCAGAACGCGGAGGGCCAGAACCTAGGGCCTATCGGCGACCAGTTGAACCAGGTCGAACTGCAGCTTGCCCAGTTGACGAACATCACGGTGACGCACTCCACCCAGGGCGATACGATTACGACCGGCAACGGTACGCCCCTGGTGCAGGGCAACGCAAGTTACGCTCTTTCGACGGCGAACGATTCAGCCGGCAATGCGCAGGTGCTCGATCAAAACGGAACGAACATCACATCGCAGATCTCCGGTGGAGATCTCGGCGGATCGATCCAGGTCCGCGATACCCAGATTCCTACGCTGCTCAACTCTCTCGACACGCTTGCGAACCAGTTTGCGACGGCCTTCAATGCGGCGCAGGCACAGGGCTACGACGAGAACGGGAACGCCGGCGCGGCCCTGTTCACCGTATCGAACACGGTCGCGGGATCAGCGGCTTCGATCGCGCTGACGACGACCGACCCCTCGGCCCTTGCCGCGAGTTCGGATGGCTCTTCGGGAAGCAACGGTAATGTTGCCAATCTCACCGCGCTACAGAACACTGCGCTGTCCAATGGCCAGAGCGCGACGGCGCAATCTGCGAACCTGGTGTACGAGATTGGCAGCTATACCGCGACCGCGACCTCGGACTCGACCTCGATTCAGCAGAGCCTGACGGCGCTGAATAACCAGCAGGGCTCGATCTCCGGTGTGTCGATCGATCAGGAGTCGGCAAACCTTATCCAGTATCAGCAGGCTTACGCGGCGGCGGCCAAGGTGGTCAGCACCATTCAGAGCCTGTTCGATACCACGATTAACATGATTCAGTGAGGCCATAGAGATGCGGTTCAACCCAAACTTAAACGCAAGCGTCCTTATCGATATCCAGAACAGCGAGCAAGCCGTGCAGACCGCTTTCCAGCAGGTCTCGACGGGGCAGCGCGTCAACCTTCCGTCGGACGATCCTGCGGCTTCGGCGGCTTACGTTCAGCTACAGGCGCAGGCCGCCAACGTCGATCAGTATTCCTCCAATGCGAGCTCAGTCCTTTCGCAGGCTCAGACTGCGGACGGCGTGCTGACTTCGGTGGTGTCGCTGCTGAACCAGGCCATCACGTTGGGCACGGAAGGCGCGAACAGCACGACCTCGGACTCGGACCGGCAGTCGATCGCCACGAACATTCAAGGCATTCTGAGCAACGTCGTGGGTCTTGCCAATACGACCTTCCAGGGGATCTCGTTGTTTGGCGGTACGGTAAGCGGCAAAGCGGCGTTTACCGCCGATTCGACCTCTCCGACGGGATACACCTACAACGGAAACACGGGCGTGAACAGCATCTCCGTGGGCAGCTCGCTCTCGGTGCAGGCCAACATCCCGGGATCGACCTTGTTCACCAATTCGAGCGGAAGTGTTCTGGGTGCGCTCAGCAATCTTGCATCGGCGCTGCAGGCGGGTAACACCAGCACCATTGCCATCGCTACGACCGATGTCACTTCGGCGCTACAGTATGTGACCGCGCAGCATGCGGTGTATGGCAATACGATCAACCAGCTCACGGCGCAGGAGACGTATCTTTCGCAGGAGACGGTCACTCTCACCTCGCGTGAGAACTCGCTTGTAGGGATCGATGCCGCGACGGCTGCGGAGAATCTGACCAACGCGGAGACGAGCAACTCGGCGGTCCTCGCAGCAGCTGCGAAGGTCATCCAGAACAGCCTGCTCAACTATCTACAGTCGTAAATTTATCTCGGGGCAGTAACGGCAACGGCGTCCATCGCAACCACGATTGACGCCGTTGCCGTTTGCCTGTGTGGGTTGCTGAAGGGGAACCTTCTGGGAGCTGATCTCCCGTTCGCGATCGAAGCCGTACATGAATCGATGATCTACAAGGCGTACCGGCGAATCATCTCCAGGCCGTCATGCTGGTCGTCGCGCCTAGCGCAGGAAGGGGCCTGCCTTCCCGTACGTCGCACGCAGGTCTATCCGTAGCATGAGCAAATGCCGTCCTTCTTCGGCTGCGCCTCAGAATATCCGCACAGGGATATGGCAATAGGAGATGCTGCGCCTCATGGAGATTTGGCGCGGTCCAGGGTGTTGAGGGGATGTCGACTTACTCGGGGGCCTTCGACTGCGCTTGCGCTTTGCTACCCAGCCAACAAAGAACATTCGCAGGGGACGGCGGCAGCCGCATTCATGGGCACCCTGGATTCTGCGCATTGTGTGGCTCGAGCTTCGCCTGGGACGATGGGCTTCGCATCGTTACGTGTCATCCGATCGGACCGGCCTCTTCGAACTTCGACGTGTTGGGCAAAAAAGTGGCGACCTGAAATGTTCAGGTCGCCTTGGAGCCCTTGGTTAGGGAAGTGATCGTCGATCTAGAAGGAACACGAGAACGAGAGCCGAGCCTCTGCCGGTTCGGCGCGCTCTGTCGCCGCTTGATCCACCGTCGACGATGGAGCTGCCGGGTTACGGCTTTCCATCGCCGAGCTGTCAAGCTGTTGCCACGCTTCGCGGACCTCTAGGACGATCTGAATCTGTTTGTGAAGGATGGCGGAGGATAACTTGAACTGGGCGAGCAGGAGCTGCCCACGAATGTGGCCGTAGAAGCGCTTCACCTGGATGGCTGTGTTTCCACCCTTGTCCATGTCCAGCATCGCTTCCAACTGTTGAAGGACTTTGAAGGCGTGGACCAGTTGGTCACACCGGCCCTGGATGTCGCCCCTGTCAATTGCATCCGCTGCCCGCCGGATGTCTCCCATTAGCGTGTCGTGCAACGCGATGACGAGGCCTACTACAGAAGCCTGTTGGGTCGCGGCACGGCGGTATTCAAGTGAAGCAGTATTGTTTGTCATGTCGATCTCTAGGAACTGCTGGAGTTCGGGTTGAGGAGCGCATTGATCTGTTTGAGCTTCTCTGGCAGTTGCTGAATGGCGATGTCTGCGGCGTTATATTGCGCGGTGAGAATCGTTTGCTGTGAGGAGAGGTAAACCTCAAGCGTGTTGGTCTCGTTTGTCAGGTCCTGATTTTCGGCACTGATGCTTTGAAGGTCGACCGTGAAGGCTCCCTGTGTGGGATCGGTGTAAGTATTCAGCGACGAGGTGAGCGAAGCGGCAAAACCGTTGAAGGCGCTTCCCTGGAAGAACGTCGCTACCGCTCCGCTATTGGATTGAAGAGCGCTCGCGAGCGTGGTGCTGTTGAGCGTCAACGTGCCATCGGAGTTTGTCTCGATGCCGAGCGAGGAAAGCGACTTGTAGGTGCCGCTGGAGGCAGAGTAGTTTGTCGAAGCCAGGAGCGCGGACTGCAGGCCCTGTGCGGCGCTGTCGCTTTGCAATACACCGGCCGTCTGTGTGCTCGCGTCGTAGCTGATCGACGTATTCGTGTCGGTGATGAGCGTGTTGTAGGCGTTGACGAAGGTTGTTATCGCCGACGTGATGGAGGTCGTATCGGGGGCCACGCTCACGGTCACCGGGGTTCCGGTCGCGGCTCCAAGCAGGTTCAGCGTAACGCCGTTGATGGCACCGGTGACGGTGTTGCTAGCGCTGGTGATCGGAACTCCATCGACAGTCAAGGAAGCGTCCGTACCGGTGGCGGAACGTTGAAATGCGAGGCTGCCGCCTGTTGCGACGGAAAAGTCGCCGGCGCTTCCGGTGGTCGTGGAAGTCAATGCAAGCCTGGCTCCGGTGCTGTCCGTGACGACGGTTGCGGTGACACCCAGCGCCTTGCCGTTGATGGTGGCGGCGAGTTCATCGAGAGTGTCGGCGGTACCGTCTCCGGTGTCAGTTGGAATAGATGTGGTGGTCGAACCGACCGTGATGCTGAAGCTGCCCGAAGGCAGCGTTGCCGAACTGCTCGACTCGGTGGTCGTCGAGTACCAGGATCCGGCCGAGGCTAGCTTATTGATGGTGACACTATGGCTGCCCGCAGTTGTGCCATCGCTCGCAGTCGCGGTGAGCAAGCTGGTGTCGGAGCTGCTCGCGCTGACGGTGCTGAGTGCGCCGGTGGTGCTTTGCAACGCGGCCAAGGCGTCGCTCAGTGAGGAGGCCTCACTGCTGAGCTGATTGATGGCGGAGGTTTGACTCGCGAGAGTCGCCTGTTGAGCCTGCCAGCCGCGTTCCGGGGCCCGGTCGGCATAGAGGATCGCGTCTACGGCGGCGGTGACATCGATACCAGTGGTACCGCCAAGGGCGGAGAGGACCGATGTGAGCGTGGAAGATGTTGTACTCATGCGATGCAGACTCCTTGGGTGACCCAGTTATGTCAAAACAACGATGGCCGCGGTCGCTGAGACAAGCTCAGCGACCGCAGCCACTTCGTTTTACTGGAGGAGCTTGAGGACGGTCTGCGCTTGCTGGTTAGCCTGCTGCAGCGCCGAGATGCCGGTCTGCTCGAGGATGCTGTACTTGGTGTCATCCGCGACCACGCTGCTGATGTCGGCAGAGGTGATGTTGCTGGAAGCGGTGACGAGGTTCTGCGACTCGTTGGTGTCGACGGTGGAAGCAGCCTGGAGCTGCTCAACGGTGGCGCCGAGCGTGCCGCGCTGTGCCGAGATGGTGGAGATCGCAGCGGTCAGAGCGGTCAGAGCGGTCTGAGCGGAGCTGGCCGAGGTGAGGGTGGAGGTGCTGAGGCCGAGCGAGGTGGTGGTCAGAGCGGCAACGTTTGCGCCGATGCTGACCGTGCCGCCGGTGGTGCCGTCGGAGGTGAAGGCCGAAACGGTCGAGCCGAAGACAGCCGTGCCGTTGAAGTTGGTCGTGGTGCCGATGTTGCCGATCTGCGTGAGCAGAGCCTGGAACTCGGTGTTGATCGCGGCGGACTGTGAGGTGCTGAGACCGCTGCTGGAAGCCTCGGTGGCGAGCGTAACGGAGCGGTTGAGGAGAGCGGTGACCTGCGAGAGAGCGCCGTCTGCGGTCTGCAGGGAGCCAACTGCGTTGGTCGCGTTGAGAGAAGACTGGTTGAGGGCGGCGACGTTGGCGTTCAAACCATCGGAGATGGCGAGACCGGCGGCGTCGTCGGAACCGGAGTTGATGCGTGATCCCGAGGACAGTTCCTGCAGGCTCTTGTTAGCAGCTGTCGTCGTGATCGTGAGTTGGTTTTCAGCCTGAAGAGCGGGGATGTTGTTCAAGATGCTGAGTGACATTGTGTTGCTCCTTTTTTTAGTTAGCGGTGTAATAGTTTTGCTTCTGAAATTGTTGCGCCTCTTGAGCTTTGCTCTTTCAGGCTGCCCATCTCGGTGCAGGACTTCTATCGACCGCCCCATGGAAGCCGTTCAGGGCAGATCGCAAGAATTCTTTCGAGCGACCTAGGTTAGCGTCGCTGAGATAGAGATGAAGATGTCAGAGCGTATTTCTCTCATAAACCTCTCATCTTGGCCCGATATTCCAAGAGCTGTAAAACAATAGGATCACCTGCACTGTGCATAGCATTTACTCTGCCGTTTGTTCATAGCTTCATCTACATCTTTGGCACGATACGTGCGCCTATCTATTTCTGATAGATACATAGCTATGAATAAGCGTCGCGTTGACAAGAGCACTCTGCTTGGCACATTTCTTGCAGTCGCGGGAATTGTTGGCGGGCTTGTTCTTGATGGGGGAAGCGTTCGGCAGATCCTTCAGCCCTCCGCGGCGCTAATTGTTTTAGCGGGTACGCTGGGTGTCATCCTCATTCAGTTTCCGATGAAGACAGTGATCGACACATTTAAGGTGTTGCCAACTATCTTCTATGAGCGATCGACCAAGGCGACCGACACGCTGGAGGAGATGGTGTCTTACTGCACCCAGGCCCGCAGGCATGGGATTCTGCGCCTGGACTCACAGCTGGCGGACATCGAAGATAAGTTTTTGCGGAAGGCGCTTACCTTTGCCGTCGATGGTGCCCATCCGCAGACGATGCGGGAGAATATGGAGCTTGAACTCGACCTTCTGGACGAGCGCGAACTTGGCGCGGTGAAGTTGCTTGAGGCCTCCGGCGGGTTTGCACCGACACTTGGGATCATGGGTGCCGTGCTGGGCCTGATTCAGGTGATGCAGCGCATGGACAATGTGACGGAGATTGGTAGAGGCATCGCAGTAGCCTTCGTCTCGACGCTCTATGGGCTCGGTCTGGCCAACATTCTGCTTCTGCCTTTGGCGGGCAAGCTCCGGATTCGCATTCGCGAGCGGCAGATTGCACGCGAGATGGTCCTTGAAGCAGTGCTCGCAATTATGGATGGCATGGGCCCGCGCGCATTGCGAGAGCGCCTTGAATGCTATCTCGCTGAAGAGGCGGTCAAGGTCGAGGTGATCACCAGGCCGGAGCTGGCTGCGTAAATGAGGCGAGCAGCCAGATTGAGACGATCGTCGAGGCGTGAAGAAGAGGCGGCCCCGTCACATGATCGCTGGCTGCTCTCTTACGCGGACTTTGTCACGCTGCTGCTTGCCGTCTTCATCGTGCTGTTTGCCTTCTCCCGTGGCCGCAGTAAGAGCGTACAAACCGTGTCCGCCGGGATCCATTCTGGCTTCGAGAAGCTGAGCGCTCACGATGATCCCAAGCCGGATACGGGGCCAACTGATGAGAACAACCCCCTTCCGCCGGCACCTGTGATGCCCGCTCCTTTGCCCGTCGATACGACGCAGTTGAAGACGCAGCTTGAAGGAGTGCTGGGCGATGCGATCGACAAGCATGAGATCGTGGTGCAGCAAACGACGGAAGGGTTGATCATCAGCCTGCGCGACTTTGGCTTCTTCAAGTCGGGCGATGCGACGCTGCTTCCGGGAGCGGCTGAACAGCTACGCAAGACGGCCCATGTGTTGATGGACCATCATCTCGAGCTGCGCGTCGAAGGACACTCCGACAATCAGCCGATTCACACGCCACTCTTCCAGTCGAACTGGCAGCTCTCTTCGGCGCGCGCGACCAGCGTACTTACGTTGCTGGTGGATGATGCTGGATTTCCGCCGGATAAGATCTCGGTTGCGGGCTACGGGCCTTACCGGCCAGTGGCCGATAACGCTACGCCCGAGGGCCGAGGGCAGAACCGGCGGGTCGATCTGGTGATCGTCGAGCCCAAGGTGAAGGTCGCTCCTCACCCATAGAGTCGATCCTTTGCTGGGACGTAAGAACTAGGGAGTGTCCAGATCATCGAGCTCTTCGGTATAGCTCTTTCGATCAAGAATCGACCCAAAGGACGGAACGGGGATCTTCGAGTTCCATCGGCTCTCAAACAATTCTCCGTTGCGCGGTTCGGCGCTTTCGCGCTGTAGCCTCCGGTTGAGATCCTGATGTGGCTTCGGCGGATCTTCCGCGTCTGGGTGGCCGGTCTCCGATGGTTCGCCGGCTACCGTGTCGCGGAACAACTGCATATTGGAGCGACGAAGAAGCTCGTCGCGGGAGCCGGCTTCTCGTTCCCACGTCGCGGATTGTGTTGGCTGAGCGTCGATCGTAAGCGGACGGACAGGACGAGCCTGACGCTGGCGTAAAGGTTCAGATTCGGGCCACGCTTCTTCCGGTTGATAGCGGCGGCTCAGCTCCTGACTTAGAGGCTGAGAGGGCGGAGTCAGCTCAGGAGCTTCGGGCGGAATGGCGATTGGTGATGTGCTGGACTCCTGTGACGGGAGTTTCGTGCCCAGATTTTCGACAAAGCGGCGACGCGCCTCGAGGACCTGGGCGAATGCGTTGACCGGCTTGGTCTCGGGCTCTGCTGGCTCTATCTCGACTTCCGGAAGCGAGATAGCGGCATACGCTGCGAGCGCCGCCCGTCTTGTGTTTGACAGGAGCGGCGATGCCGCGGCAGGAGCGGGCGCGGAAGGGGCGCGGTCTTTAGGGGGTGCAGAGCGATTGGTCGCCTTCGGGGTGAGGGCATCCTGCTCGCTGTCGTCGTGAAAGATCGTATTCGGAGATCGCTCGATTCCGCTTGCTGCAGGGCCTGCGGGTGAACGCGCGGGGCGATTCCAAGGCCCGGGCTCCGAAGCCTTAGCACTGTCCTCTTCGTCAACCGCGAAGACGGGCTCAGCGAGCCGAGCGATCTCGCGAATTGCTTCTCTCCAGTCTTGCTCTTCGTCGTGGAGCCCGGGGCGAGCCTCTTCCTCCGCTGCAAGCTCTTCACCGGGTTCGAATTCGGCGGGCTGGGCATTCTCTGTCTCTTGCGCGACCTCTACTTCTACGGGAGCATGTTGCGGAGGATCTTCAACCTGCGTTTCCTGTTCCTCATCTACGTCCATCGCGAGATCGAGGTGCGGGGCCGCTTCCTCCATTTGGTCTTGTATGGCTAGAGCCTGCTCAACTTCAAGCACCTCGACGGAAGGCTCTTCGAAAGCGGTCTCTGCGACCTCGGCAGGTCCCGCTTCCAGGACGATAGTTTCGATCGGTTCTTCTTCGGGCTCGATCTCTTCGGGCTTTACTTCTTCGAGCGCTTCTATCTCGGCGAATGTGACATCGACCGTTTCGGGCTTATGGGGCAGAAGGCTCTCGGCTAAGGGAGCTTCGTCGACCGAGGCCAACAGTGGTGACGTCTCGGGTTCGGCTTCGGGTTCCGTAGCTTCCGGTTCCATAAGTACCGGGGTCGCAGGCGTTGGTCTGGCGGGTTCGGGACCCGCAGCGCGGAGGAGTCTTGCGCGGCGTTCGGAGCGATCTCTGCCGTCGTTGCGGAAGCCGGTTGCGATGACGGTGGCCTTCACCTCATCGCCAAGCCGCTCGTCGAGGACCGCGCCGAAGATGATGTTCGCGTCCTCATGGGCGACACTTTGGATAACCCTGGACGCAGCGTTCACTTCGCTGAGGCGCAGCGAGCTTGAGCCGGTAATGTTGATGAGGATTCCGCGCGCGCCGTCGATCGCGCCTTCTTCCAGCAGTGGCGAGGCCATTGCGTCCATGACTGCGTCTACTGCACGGTTCGGCCCGGAGCGCGAGGCGGTTCCCATGACGGCATAGCCCATGCCGGCCATGGTGGTCTTCACGTCGGCGAAGTCTCGGTTGATGACGCCTTCGGTAGTGATGATGTCGGAGATACCCTGCACTGCCTGGCGGAGGAAGTCGTCGGCGATCTTGAAGGACTCGAAGAAGGGAGCGTCCTTCGCGATGTCGAGCAGCTTCTCATTGGGAATGACGATCAGGGTGTCGACGTAGCGGAGTAGGTGATCGATGCCCCAGTCCGCGATGGCCATGCGGCGCTTGCCTTCGAAGTTAAAGGGGCGCGTGACGATGGCGACGGTCAGGGCTCCCATTTCGGCGGCGATGGCGGCGATCACGGGAGCGGCGCCGGTGCCGGTGCCTCCGCCAAGTCCTGCGGTGATGAAGACCATGTCCGCGCCTTCGAGCACCTCGGCGATCTCGTTGACGTCCTGGATAGCGGCGCGGCGGCCTACATTCGGATCGGAGCCAGCGCTCAGGCCGTTGGTGAGGAGCGAGCCAAGCTGCCCGCGGACCGGGGCCTTCGAGACCTCGAGCGCCTGGACATCGGTGTTGAGGGCGATGAACTCGACGCCTTCCACGCCGAAGTCGATCATGCGGTCGATGGCGTTGCTTCCGCCGCCGCCGACACCGACCACCTTGATCCGCGCGCCCTGTGGGCTCTCATCCGGAAGACGGACGGGTGCGGTGGATGGTGGATACGTCGGCATGGGATTGCTTCCTCAGCGTTCATTCTGACACTGCGATGCCCAGTTTGGAAGGAAGTGCGGGAAGGAAGTGCGGGTAATGGGGATTGTTCGTCCGTTTACCGTGAGCGGCTAAGCAGGGGTGGTCCACCGCCTTCACGGACCTCGCGAGTATCCGATGGTTGCTGCGTCTCTTCCGTGTTCCAGCACGCTCCCGGGTTGTTACTTGGCCGCTGTGCGCTCTTCAGTTAGGGTGAGCATGATGAATCCCCAGACTGGTGTTGCGATAGAAGCCTCTGGCCTTCCTCTTTCCGCGAGGACAGTCGCGGCCTTTCTGCTGGGCGTATTTCTTCTTGTCTGCGGGCTGTATCATCTGCACGTCATGAGCCGTTGGATGTCTGGCCGGTCGGACCTGTGCGCGCCTTGGGTTGCCGCTCGCGCCGCTCTCTCGGGAGGCGACGCTTATGCACCTTCCACGACCGCTGAGATACAGCGTCTGTTTTATGGCGCTCCACTTCTACCTGGGGGAAGTGAAAGGGACAAGCAGGTCTTCGCCTACCCGCTCTTCACCATCTTCTTCGTGGTTCCTCTGACATGGCTCTCGTGGCAAATTGCGCGCGTCGCCTACGTGCTTGGCGCGTTGCCGGGCGTTACGGCAGCTACCTTGTTCTGGGTGCGCTCTACGCGCGTTGAAGGTGCGTGGGACCGGCGCGTTCTCTACCTTGTCTTTGCCTTTGCCAGTTGGCCGATGCTGGTGGCGTTGCGGCATCAGCAGCTCACGCTCCTCGCGCTGGTTCTGATCTCACTCGGCTCCGTGGCCCTTGCGCGAGGCCAGTCCACCCTCAGCGGCGCCTGTTTCGCGTGTACGACCATCAAGCCGCAGGTTGCAATCCTGCTCCTGGCGTGGCTCTTCATTCGCAGTCTGAGGCTTCGCGACTGGCGATTTCAGGTGTCCTTTGTCGTCACGCTCGTGGGCGAGATCGTCGCCGGTGAACTGCTTCATCGCGGATGGTTCACCGAGTGGATGGTGGCCGCGGCCGACTACAGGCACTACACGGGAGGTCGTCCTTCGCTCTGCCTCCTCTTCGGTAGCTGGGTAGGCGGAGCGATGCTGGCAGCCGTCGTTCTCCTGAGTCTGCGGACGCTCTGGCAGACGACGCGCGTCCACGCAGACTCGCCCGACCTGGGTATCGTCTTGTCGCTTCTGCTTGCCATCACGGTTGCGCTTCTGCCCACGGGACTCGCGTGGGTATACAACCAGGCGCTTCTTCTGCCTGGATGCGTGATGCTCTTCGCGATGCCGGCGCAGACCTCTGCCGCTCGGGCGACAAGAACCTTTGCTCTGTGGTGCCTGGGAGTTTCGTTCGCGCTCGTGCCTGTGTCGGTGCTGGGAGAAGTGCTCGCCGGACCCTCTCGGGCCTGGGACTATCTTCCCTACGCGAACTTCCTCCTGCCCAGCGCCATCGCTGTCGCGCTCGCAGCTCATAGTCGCGCGAAATCGAGCGTGGAGGTTCTACAAATCGCGGCCTGAAGCCGGGTTGCACGAATTTGGATAATAAGGCATACTCATAAGAGTGCCTCCGCTCCACGCGGAAGACAGTCATTCACCACGCCCGGTGGCAACAGGTCCGAGGGGTGGGAGACAAGGATAAAGATGCCACAGAAGATCTCCAAGAATTTGGCCAAGGCGCGCGCGCTCGTTGAGCCCCGCCCCTACACCCTAGCAGACGCAGTCCCCCTCCTCCAAAAGGCCAAGTACGCGAAGTTCGACGAGACCGTCGACATCACGCTGCGACTTGGCGTCGATCCGCGCCACGCAGACCAGATGGTTCGCGGCACGGTCGTTCTGCCCCACGGATTGGGAAAGACCAAGATTGTTGCTGTAATCGCCTCGGGCGACAAGATTAAGGACGCGGAAGCGGCCGGCGCTGACTTTGTCGGCGGCGAAGAGATGGTCGAGAAGATCCAGAAAGAGGGTTGGACCGCATTCGACGCCCTCATCGCGACCCCCGACATGATGCGTTCGGTTGGACGTCTCGGAAAGGTTCTCGGACCGCGCGGCTTGATGCCGAACCCGAAGACCGGCACCGTGACCACCGACGTCGCTTCGGCGATCAAGGAGATCAAGGCTGGTAAGGTCGAGTTCCGCACGGACAAGACGGCTCTGGTTCACGTTCCGGTGGGCAAGCTCTCGTTCGACGCGCAGAAGCTGGTCGATAACGCGACCACCATTATCTCCAGCGTTCTGAAGGCGAAGCCTTCGGCGGCCAAGGGCAAGTACATCAAGGGCATCACGCTCAGCTCGACGATGGGCCCCGGAATTGCGCTTGACAACGGCGTTGCCGACGCAGCCGCTCGCGCCTAACTCACGCATTTCATGACTTCAGCCGCGAGAGTGGCGCAAAACTTCAGCCAGCAGGAACGAGACGCTGGCAGCTAAGGCTAGGAAATTTTTATGGCATTGTCCAGGACACAGAAGACGGAGAAGGTCGGCAAGCTGGCGGAAGAACTCGCCGGGTCGACATCCGCAATCATTGGCACCTTCAAGGCGTTGACCGCCGATAAGGACTTCGACCTCCGTAAGACGGTTCGTGCTGCGGGCGGTTCGTACCACGTCGTGAAGAACAAGCTGGCCGCACGCGCCAGCGCTGGAACCAAGATCGAAGCCGCTCTGCAGGGCCTCAAGGGCGTCTCGTCTGTGGCTTACACGTCGGGCGATCCTGTCGCCCTGGCGAAGGCGCTTTCGACCTGGGTCAAGGACAACTCGGAGTTCACCTTCAAGCTCGGCATCGTCGATGGCAAGGTGATCACGGTCGAGGAGGTAAAGGAACTCGCGAACATGCCGGGCAAGGAAGAGCTCTTCTCGAAGCTCCTCTTCCTGATCCAGTCGCCCGCGCAGCGTCTTGCTACCGTCATCAACGCCACTGGCCGCGATCTCGCGGTGGTCATCAACCAGGGCGTCGAGAAGGGCAAGTTTGCTGGTTCGGCTGCTCCTGCTGTTGAGACTGCTGCTCCGGTTGCAGAAGCTGCTCCAGCAGCCGAAGCGCCTCCCGAAGATGCGGCTCTCGTCGCTGAGGCGCACGTAGTTGAGTCGGCAGCAGCTGAGCAGCCTGAAAACGGAACGGCATCGCAGGCTGGTGAGGCCGCGACGACCGAGTCCGCAGAGGGATAAACAAGTTTTGCCTCATCCTGCCGGGTGCGCTTGTCTGGGCGCAGCGGAAACCCGGAAGGATGTGGGCAGCCGAGGTAGAAGATTCGCCCCGGAACGTAGTTAGCAAGACAAGTTCAGATTGAATTGGAGAAAGAAAATGGCGGACATTCAGCAGTTGGAAGATCAGATCGTTAGCCTTAGCCTGCTCGAGGCTTCGGCACTTGTGAAGAAGCTCGAAGAGCGTCTTGGCGTATCGGCAGCGGCAGCGGTTGCAGCCCCGGCAGCAGGCGGCGGCGCGGCAGCGGCAGCTCCGGTGGAAGAGAAGACCGAGTTCACCGTCATCCTGAAGGATGCCGGCGCGAACAAGATCAGCACCATCAAGACCGTCCGTGAAGTTACGGGTCTCGGCTTGAAGGAAGCCAAGGACCTCGTCGACGGGGCTCCCAAGCCGTTGAAGGAGAACGTCTCGAAGGAAGATGCGGCCGCCATCGTGAAGAAGTTCGAAGGCATCGCGACTGTCGAAACCAAGTAACAGATTTCCTCAGCTTGCAGTCCCGGCCAGAAGGCGCTATTATCTCCAATGGAGATATCGCCTCTGTCCGGGCGCACCTGTTTTATGTGCCGGGTAGAGTCTTCCCCAATTGGATAGCTCGATTCAACACTGTTTCTGCTTGATCTTTGATTCAATCCTCGAAGTCAGCTCTGATTCATCCCGGTCTATCCTGGAATGCCAGGTTATGAGGCCGGCCACGGTATGCCTCTGCGGCGGACGCACACTGTGATACAGGCAAGCCTCTAGCTCGGTGAACGAGCAAGGGTGAAACGAATTATCAGCAATCAAGAGTAAGTGCAAAAGTCGGTCTATGCGCTCCGTGGACGTTCGTGTCCGTGTGGGCGCTTTTGCCGTCTCAACCGCTTCTCTGGAGCTTTATCGGCTGCGGCGACCGTTTCTTACGGATTTATAGCAGCCGGAGCAGTGAATCGGAAGTAAAAAGTTCAGGCCCAGGGTGCATCGGGCTGCGGTACGAGAAAGTAGAGAGTCCCGGGCTACGTTTAGCCGGAAAAAATTTTTGTGCGCGGGCGAGGCTGCAGCGAGGGCAGTCAGACCCAGTTTTGAAGCACACCAGAAGTGAACCCGAAGGGCAGCAGCCGCTGCTCTTCACCTCTCGAATGCGACAGGCAGATGGATGCTTATCGCGGCTTTCGGGAGGCCTCGAAGTCAAGTCTCAGGAGAGAGCATGTCTGAAATGCGCGCGATCCGCAGCCGTCTCGATTTTTCAAAGATCCCAACATCCATCCAGATTCCAAACCTCATCGAAGTTCAGCGGCGCAGCTACGAGCGTTTCCTGCTCATGGACAAGCTGCCCCAGGAGCGCGACGACAACGGTCTGCAGTCCGTCTTCACCTCGGTCTTCCCGATCACCGACTTCCGCAACGTCTCGGAGTTGGAGTTCGTTGACTACTCCATCGGCAACTGGGAGTGCAAGTGCGGCTACCTGAAGGGGCTGAACCACCTTCGTACTGCCTGCACCCAGTGTGGACACATGGTCATCACCGATCCATTCCACCCTGGCGATGTGCTCTGCAACTTCTGCGGAACGTACAACAAGAACACGCCTGACTTCTGCACCAAGTGCGGAGATCCGGTGGGTCTGCAGTTGAAGTACGACCAGGCCGAGTGCGAAGAGCGCGGCATGACCTACTCAGCCCCGCTGAAGGTCACGATTCGCCTGAAGATCTACGACAAAGACCCCGAGACGGGCGTCAAGAGCCTGCGCGACATGAAGGAGCAGGAAGTCTTCTTCGGCGACATCCCGCTGATGAGCCAGAACGGCACGTTCATCGTGAACGGCACCGAGCGCGTCATCGTCTCGCAACTGCATCGTTCGCCTGGCGTCTTCTTTGAGACGGCGAACAACCGCACCTACTTCCTCGGCAAGATCATTCCGTACCGCGGCAGCTGGGTGGAGTTCGAGTACGACCAAAAGAACACGCTCTATGTCCGTATCGACCGCAAGCGCAAGTTCCTGGGAACGATCTTCCTGCGCGCTCTTGGCCTGCGCACGGATGAAGAGATCCTCAAGACCTTCTACACGGTCGATACCATCAACGTGAAGGAAGGCAAGCTGGGCTGGGTCGTTGCTGGCACCGACAAGGCGACCAACCTGCTCGGAACTCGTCCTGCGGCTGCTGTTACTTCGAAGGGCGAAGAGATCGCTGTTGCGACGCGCAAGATCGGCCCCAGTTCGCTGAAGAATCTGCGTGCTCACGCGATCGAGTCGGTCGAAGTGGAGACCAGCGAGTTCGATGGCGCGATGACCGCTTCGGACGTCGTCGATCTCACCACGGGCGAGCTGCTGTACGAAGCCAACCAGGAGCTGACCGCCGACAAGCTGCACAAGATCATCCAGTCGGGCGTCACCAGCTTCGAGGTCTTCTTCCCGGAGCGCGACGACGTGGGCAACATCATCTCGAACACGCTTCGCCGTGACTCCGTGCGTAAGCCGGAAGAGGCGTTGATCGAGATCTACCGCAAGCTGCGTCCAGGCGACCCACCGACACTCGACACCGCGACGGCGCTCTTCGAAGGCATGTTCTTCGATCCGCGCAAGTACGACTTCTCGCGCGTTGGCCGTCTGAAGTTCAACATCAAGCTGTATGAGAACCAGGACCCAAGCGGGCTCGACCACCGCACGCTGACGCCTGAGGACTTCTACGGGACGATCCGTTACCTGCTCAAGCTGCGCAAGAACATCGGCAACGTCGACGATATCGACCACCTTGGCAACCGTCGCGTTCGCGCTGTCGGCGAGCTGATGGAGAACCAGTTCCGCATCGGCCTCGTCCGTATGGAACGCGCCATCAAGGAAAAGATGTCGGTCTACCAGGAGATGTCGACGGCGATGCCGCACGACCTCATCAATGCGAAGCCTGTAATGGCCGCGATCCGCGAGTTCTTCGGATCGTCGCAGCTCTCGCAGTTCATGGACCAGACTAACCCGCTCTCGGAGATCACGCACAAGCGTCGCCTCTCCGCGCTTGGGCCTGGTGGTCTGTCGCGTGAGCGCGCTGGCTTCGAAGTCCGCGACGTACACCCGACCCACTACGGACGTATCTGCCCGATCGAGACGCCTGAAGGGCCGAACATCGGTCTTATCTCGTCGCTTTCGTGCTTTGCCCGCATCAACGAGTACGGCTTCATCGAGTCGCCTTACCGTCGCGTGAAGGACGGCATCGTGCTCGACTACGTTGCTGTGTCGAATGCTGGTGAGAGCGGTCTGCGCCAGGGTGACTACCTTGAAGTGAACGAAGCGAAGGCAAAGAACGCTGAGCTCAAGGCCGCAGGCAAGCGCACCATGGATCTCGAGCCCTTCAGCTTCTATCTCTCTGCATGGGAAGAGGACCGTCACACCATCGCGCAGGCGAACATCGAGCTGAATCCGGACCTGAGCATCGTGCAGGACATCGTCGATGCTCGTCGCCAGGGCAACTTCGTCCTCGTCTCGAAGTCCGACGTGGACTACGTCGACGTTTCGCCGAAGCAGCTTGTCTCGGTCGCCGCATCGCTCGTGCCGTTCCTTGAGCACGACGACGCGAACCGCGCTCTGATGGGTGCGAACATGCAGCGCCAGTCGGTGCCTCTGCTCGTCGCTGAAGCTCCGTTTGTCGGAACCGGAATGGAGGGCGTCACCGCCCGCGACTCCGGCGCCGTCATCCTGGCCAAGCGTAACGGCATCATCGACTCGGTCGACTCCGAGCGCATCATCGTGCGCGTCGAAGGCGAGCACCACCCGACGCAGCTTTCGCGTGAGGTTGGTTCGGACATCTACCAGCTCACGAAGTTCAAGCGCTCCAACCAGAACACCTGCATCAACCAGAAGCCGATCGTCCGCAAGGGCGACCGTGTGATCAAGGGTCAGGTGATCGCGGACGGGCCTTGCACGGAGCAGGGCGAACTCGGCCTCGGCCGTAACGTCCTGGTAGCGTTCATGCCATGGCGCGGTTACAACTTCGAGGACGCGATCCTCATCTCGGAGAAGCTGGTCCGCGAGGACTACTACACCTCGATCCATATCGAGGAGTTCGAGATCGAAGCGCGCGACACGAAGCTTGGACCGGAAGAGATCACGCGCGATATCCCCAACGTCTCGGAGCACGCTCTGCGCGACCTGGACGAGTCGGGAATCATCCGCATTGGCGCGAAGATTGGCCATAACGACATCCTCGTCGGCAAGGTCACGCCGAAGGGCGAGACCCAGCTCACCCCTGAAGAGAAGCTGCTTCGCGCCATCTTCGGCGAGAAGGCTGGCGATGTTCGCGACGCCTCGCTGACGTGCCCTCCAGGCATCGAAGGCACCGTCGTCGACGTCCGCATCTTCTCCCGCAAGGGACAGGAGAAGGACGAGCGCGCCAAGCAGATCGAGCAGGAGATGATCGAGAAGCTCGAGCGCAATCTCGCTGACGAGATCCGCATTCTCACCGACGAGCGTCTGAAGCGCCTTGAAGCGATTCTTGGTGCCAAGGAAGTTCTGGCGGACCTTCACGACGAGCGCACCAACAAGCGCCTGCTCAACAAGGGCGACATCCTCGATCGCGACACGATCGAGCTGATCTCGACGCGTAACCTCAAGCGTATTCGCTACGCCGACAAGGACCCGCGCGTCAACGAGCAGATCGATGAGATCGAAGAGATGACCTCGCGTCAGATCGACGTTCTCCGCAAGATCACCAACGAGAAGATCGGCAAGATGCAGAAGGGCGACGAACTCTCGCCTGGCGTCATCAAGATGGTCAAGGTCTACATCGCCATGAAGCGCAAGCTCTCTGTCGGTGACAAGATGGCCGGCCGACACGGTAACAAGGGTGTTATCGCCCGTATTCTGCCGGAAGAGGACATGCCATACCTCCCCGATGGAACGCCCGTGGAGATCGTCCTTAATCCGCTTGGTGTGCCTTCGCGTATGAACGTCGGACAGATCCTCGAGACGCATCTTGGCTGGGCCGCACATGAACTCGGCAAGCAGGTCGCCGAGCTCGCCGAAAAGATGGAGTCGGCCAACGAAGTCCGCGAGCTGTTCAAGGCGCGCTTTGCTGGGACCGCCGCTCTCAACCAGCTTCTTGACCTCGACGACGAGCAGACGATGCGCGTGGCCGCCGGCATGAAGCGCGGTATCTGGTTCGGCACGGCAGTCTTCGACGGCGCGCGCGAGACCGAGATCAAGGCGCTGCTCAAGTCCGCTGGCCTGCCGAGCTCGGGCAAGACGCAGCTCTTCGATGGCATGTTGGGCGATCCGTTCGAACAGCCCGCCACCGTTGGCTACATCTACATGCTCAAGCTGTCGCACCTGGTCGACGACAAGATCCACGCTCGCTCGATCGGACCGTACTCGCTCATCACCCAGCAGCCGCTGGGCGGTAAGGCACAGTTCGGCGGACAGCGCTTCGGAGAGATGGAGGTCTGGGCGCTCGAAGCATACGGCGCAGCCTACATCCTGCAGGAGCTGCTCACCGCGAAGTCCGACGACGTCTTTGGCCGCACGAAGATCTACGAGGCCATCGTCAAGGGCGAGGCGGCGATCGAGCCGGGTGTGCCGGAGTCGTTCAATGTTCTCATCCGCGAGCTGCAGTCGCTCTGCCTCGACGTAGAGCTCATCAAGCAGGCCGACCAGAAGAAGGTCGCCCTGCCGAGCATCGCCGCGGCTGACTAACAAATGTGGATGGCAGCCGCAAGGCTGCCATCCAGTAAGTTTCGGGAGCTAAATGCACTCCGTCGTCTTAGGTAGGTTGATCTTTATAGTTGGGGGCTTGTTAGTCTTCTCTGGTTCTCAGATCATTCGTCCCTACTTGGACGCACCAATAACTAAAGCTACGTTGATACGGGGAGTTCCACTAATAGCTCTTGGATTCTTAAGCATGACTTACGCAGGAATGCATTGGCACCACCTTTGGTCTAGTAATTGGAATTACGAGTAACACCCACAACTGAAAACAAGCACCTGGCACCAGAACCAAAGGCATCGCGATGCGCCTGGAGTCATCGCGGAACAGATTGATCTAACCGCAGCCGCCCGCTGCAACAACGGAGACGTAAACTATGTTCCGCTCCAGCCCTTTCGAACTAACCGGTCCGATCACCGACTTCGACGCCATCAAGATCCAGCTCGCCAGCCCCGAAAAGATCCGCAGCTGGTCGCATGGCGAAGTCACCAAGCCTGAGACCATCAACTACCGTACCTTCAAGCCCGAGCGCGATGGCCTGTTCTGCGCCCGCATCTTCGGACCGATCACCGACTGGGAGTGCCTCTGCGGCAAGTACAAGCGCATGAAGCACCGCGGCGTTATCTGCGACAAGTGCGGCGTCGAAGTCACCCTCTCGAAGGTCCGCCGCGAACGCCTCGGCCACATCGAGCTCGCCAGCCCCTGCTCGCACGTCTGGTTCTTCAAGGGCCTGCCCAGCCGTATCGGCCACCTGCTCGACATCAGCCTGCGTGAGCTCGAAGCTGTTCTCTACTTCGAATCGTATGTAGTCGTCGATCCAGGCGACGCGCCCGTCAAGGAGCGCGAGGTCATCAAGGATGAGACCAAGTTCCGCGAACTCGACACCCAGTACCGCCCTTCCGGCTTCAAGGCCATGATGGGCGCGGAAGCGATCAAGGAACTCCTGAAGCGCGTTGAGATCACCGAGCTCTCGATCGAACTGCGCGAGCGCATGAAGACCGAGACCTCGCTCCAGAAGAAGCTCAAGTACTCCAAGCGCCTGAAAATCGTCGAGGCCTTCAAGAAGTCCGACAACCTGCCGCAGTGGATGATTCTCGACGTGATCCCCGTGATCCCGCCAGAGCTTCGCCCGCTGGTTCCGCTCGACGGCGGCCGCTTCGCCACGTCGGACCTCAACGACCTCTATCGCCGCGTCATCAACCGCAACAACCGCTTGAAGAAGCTGATGGACCTGCACGCTCCTGAGGTCATCGTCCGCAACGAAAAGCGCATGTTGCAGGAGGCCGTCGACGCTCTGTTCGACAACGGCCGCCGTGGCCGCGTGCTGCGTGGTGCGAACAACCGTCCGCTGAAGTCGCTCTCCGACACCCTCAAGGGCAAGCAGGGCCGCTTCCGCCAGAACCTGCTTGGCAAGCGCGTCGACTACTCGGGCCGTTCGGTCATCGTCGTCGGTCCGGAGCTGAAGCTGAACCAGTGCGGTCTTCCCAAGAAGATGGCGCTCGAACTCTTCAAGCCCTTCATCTACCATCGCCTGGAACAGACCGGCCACTGCACCACCATCAAGCAGGCCAAAGAGATGGTGGAGATGCAGGACCCCATCGTCTGGGACATCCTCGAAGAGGTCATCAAGGACCACCCGGTCTTGCTGAACCGCGCCCCAACCCTGCACCGTCTTGGCATCCAGGCCTTCGAGCCCGTGCTAGTAGAAGGTAAGGCGATCAAGATCCATCCCCTCGTCTGCACCGCCTTCAACGCGGACTTCGACGGCGACCAGATGGCCGTCCACATTCCGCTCTCGCCTGAAGCGCAGATTGAAGCTTCGGTGCTGATGCTGGCTTCGCACAACATCCTCTCGCCCGCGAGCGGACAGCCCATCACCGTCCCGACGCAGGACCTCGTTCTTGGTCTCTACTACCTGACCAAGGCCAAGGTGAATGCAAAGGGTGAAGGCCGCGTCTTCGCGAACATCGAAGAAGTGTTCATGGCGCTCGAAGCCAAGCAGGTCGAGACGCTGACGCCTATCCGTCTGCGTTACACCGGCATGGTGCTCGACATGACCACGGCCTACGACGACCAGGACCTGACACACACCGAGGCGGTCGAGTTCAACAAGCAGTTCATCTCGACCACTGTCGGCCGCGCCATCCTCAACGATGCGCTCCCCGAAGGCATGCCCTACGTCAACGGCCTGCTCAAGAAGAAGGGCATTGGCCAGCTGGTCAACTACTGCTATCTGAACCTCGGCCTCGAAGTGACGGTCAAGACGCTGGACAAGATCAAGGACCTCGGCTTCACCTATGCCACCAAGTCCGGTCTCTCGGTCGGTCTCGACGACATGGTCATTCCGGACTCGAAGTACACCCTGGTTGGCGACGCCGAAAAGACCGTCCTCACCATGCAGCAGCAGTACCTCGACGGCGCGATCACCAACGGCGAGCGTTCGAACAAGGTCATCCAGATGTGGTCGGGAGTCACCGAGCGCGTCGCCGATGAGATGTTCAACAACATGAAGCGCGCCGACAAGGAAGGCGCCATGAACCCGATCTACATCATGGCCGACTCCGGTGCTCGTGGTTCGAAGCAGCAGATTCGTCAGCTGTCCGGTATGCGTGGTCTGATGGCCAAGCCCTCGGGCGAGATCATCGAGACCCCCATCACGGCGAACTTCCGCGAAGGTCTTACCGTTCTCCAGTACTTCATCTCGACGCACGGCGCTCGTAAGGGTCTCGCCGATACCGCTCTCAAGACCGCTGACTCGGGTTACCTCACCCGCCGTCTGGTCGACGTTGCGCAGGATGTCATCATCTCGCACAACGATTGCGGCACCGTCGAAGGCATCTACGTCACCCCGATCATCGAAGCCGGTGAGACGATCGAGCCGCTGCGCGACCGCATCATTGGCCGCGTTTCGCTCGAGAAGCTCAAGGACTTCGAGGGCAAGACCATCGTGGAAGTGAACCAGGAGATCGACGAAGATCTCGCCTCCGCGATCCAGGCTGCTGGTATCGAGAAGGTGAAGATCCGGTCTGTTCTCACTTGCGAAAGCAAGCGCGGCGTCTGCATCCTCTGCTATGGCCGTAACCTCGGCTCGGGCAAGATGGTGGAGATGGGCGAAGCCGTCGGCGTCATCGCGGCGCAGTCCATCGGCGAGCCCGGAACCCAGCTCACCATGCGTACCTTCCACATCGGAGGAACGGCATCGCGCGTCTCGGACGCTTCGCACATCGAAGCCAAGAACGCGGGTACGGTCCGCTTCATCAACCTCGTCACCGTCCGTTCGAAGGATGGCGGCCTGGTCGCGATGAACCGCAACGGATCCATTGCCATCATCGATGACAAGGGCCGCGAGAAGGAACGCTACGCTGTCGTCTACGGTGCCAAGATCAAGATCGAAGAGGGTACCAAGGTCGAGCAGGGTTCACGCCTCGGCGAGTGGGATCCTTACACCTTCTCGCTGCTCACCGAGATCTCCGGCACCGTCCAGTTCAAGGACCTGCAGGAAGGCGTCACGCTGAACGAGGAAGTCGATGAAGTCACCGGGCTCTCCCGTCTCGTCGTCAACGATTCCACCGACGAAAAGCGTCAGCCCGCGATCATCATCAAGTCCGCAGCCGGCAACAAGCGTTACCTCATGCCAAGCCGCGCTCACCTTATGGTGGCCGATGGCGACGAGCTGTTCCCCGGCGATATCCTTGCCAAGATCCCGCGCGAAACGACGCGTACCAAGGACATCACCGGAGGTCTGCCGCGCGTCGTCGAACTGTTCGAGGCCCGCAAGCCGCGCGACCCAGCGATCATCTCGAAGATCGATGGCGTCGTCCGGTTCGGCGAGGTCTCGAAGGGACAGCGTAAGGTCTATGTCACTGCCGACAACGGTCAGGAAGAGGAGTACAGCGTTCCCCGCGGTACTTACGTCAACGTGCAGGAAGGCGAGCGCCTTCGTGCCGGTGATCCTCTGATCGACGGCCCGCGCAGCCCGCACGACGTGCTTGAAGTGCTCGGCGAGCGCGCTGTTCAGATGTACCTTGTCAACGAGATCCAGGAGGTCTACCGCCTCCAGGGTGTAACCATCTCGGACAAGCACATCGAGACCATCGTTCGCCAGATGCTTCGCTGGGTGAAGATCGAAGAGGTTGGCGATACCAGCTTCCTCGTCGATCAGCAGACGGACCGCTTCCGCTTCAATGCGGAGAACCAGCGCGTCCTGATGACCGGTGGCCGTCCTGCAATCGGACGTTCGTTGCTGCTCGGCATCACCAAGGCGTCGCTCTCGACCGACAGCTTCATCTCGGCCGCCAGCTTCCAGGAGACCACGCGCGTTCTCACAGAGGCATCCATCAATGGATCTGTCGACACGCTCCGCGGCCTCAAGGAAAACGTCATCGTCGGCCGTCTCATCCCGGCCGGTACGGGCATGGAGTACTACCGCAACGTTCAGCTCTCACCGGAGCTCGAAGAAGCGGCAGCTCAGGTCCAGCAGGAAGTTACGGCAGCGATCGAAGCAGAAGAGCGCGAGCTCGAGCAGATGCGCATGGAAGGCGAACAGGAAGAACTCGCCGCCGAGTAGGCGTCGCATGCAGCAGACGCGCTTCGCGCAAGAACAAACACCAACGGGCTGACTCGAAAGAGTCAGCCCGTAACCTCAGAATTCACTCTTCGTTTTCAGCGGTCGATGTACACTGAAAGCCCTCACGGGAGGACGCTATGGCGAAAGACAAAACTTCTGCTAACACTAAAGCCGTGCAAAAATCCAATGACCTCCACGTCGCGATTGACGGCCTTATGGACTCTGTTAGTGAGGATCTTCTGCGGTCATTTGCTACTATCAGAAACCGTCAAGAGGAGATCAGAGTAAATGTCAAAAAAACAAGAAGCGATATCGAACGTGGAGCAAGGGCTTCAGGTAGGCCCTTCAGTCTATGACTTCTTGTACCAAGATGTGCGTCGTGTTGGTTCCCTGCTTGCTCAGTTTGAACCGTCCGGCCATCTTCAGTCGATCAAGCACATGGATGGCTATTCCGAAACTGCCGAATCCAACAAGACTCTAAAGCCAACCCTCAATCTTGCCGCACTAAAGATTGAAGGGTCTGCAGATGATAAGTTTTCAGACAGCAATACACATAGCGCCGAACGCGCCTACGACCCGCTCTGGGTAAATGCAATCTCTCTCCTTACCTATTTACAAAATGCAGATTTATTGAAGAGGAATTTGAATGCTGCCAGACTTGGACAGATCGTTCTCGCTTCGGGTGGGCTGCAGGTTTTTGACATGGCGACGCTTCAGAGGCTCTGGTCGGAGCCGAAGATACTTCAAGAAGTCTTAGCTCAGATCGGCGAAAAGGATAGTGCAAGCAGACAGCAGATTCAAAAGAAGACAGGGATATTGAAGCTGTTGAGCATCATGCCACACCCAGTTCAGGCTGTCCTGAACACTGGCGATCATAAGATTTGGGCTGTCCTGAACGATTCAAGCCTTGAGACATCCGCTGCGAGCATATTCCTGAAATACGGAACACACGTCGAGGGAGAATGGAATATGCTTGGTGTTCTGGATGCTTTTCCAGATTCGCAAGATACAGCAAGCGGATCGGAAGACGATCCAGAAGCAAACAACCTCATAGATCTGATGGCTAAATTAAAGGATTTGGCTCGAAGGCTTGGAAGACCCGCTGCAGCGTATGGCATGACTCCGTTGCTTATCTTCCGACAGATCGTCACTAGCGTCAGCTGAACATAGTGTGAAGGTTCACTGGTCTTTTCCGGATTGACCCCACAACCCCGCTCTACTACCCTAAACCCATGAAGGTCAGCGCCCAGTACGCGCAGGAGCACTTCGCCGATCTCGCTCTCGCCGCCTCAAACGGTGAGGAGGTTGAGATCGAGGTGTATGGCCAGCCGATGCTTGTCCTCCATCAGCGGCGCACTTCCATTCCCTTCAAGCGCACAGCACCGCGCATCCTGGGTGAAGGCATCGGAGAGATGGTCGTGCCCGAATGGGATGAGTGGAAGGCCATCGACCGGGAGCTAGAGCGCGAACTGAACGATCATCCGCTGATTCAGGGTGAGTTCTGAGATACCTGCTTGACTCGCACGCTGTCGTTTGGGCGATCTATTCGCCGGATAGGCTCTCCCCGCTCGCAACGACGCTTCTGTCCGACCTATCCAATGAGTTTGTCGTCAGCCACGTTACGCTTCAGGAGCTTCTTAACAAGGTCGGGCGTGGCAAGCTGCCTATCGCCGGGACATCCTTGACCGGTGTCTTCGCCCGCATCCAGAGACTTTCCGACAGCTTCCTGCCTGTGACGCTCGATCACATTCTTGCCGCAGCGAGTCTACCGCAGATTCATCACGATCCAGGCGACCGCCTGCTTGTGGCCCAGGCTTTGGCTGAAAGCATTCCGCTGATGACGCTCGATCCAGAGATTCGGGAGTATGCCGTGCCGACGATCTGGTAAACGTCCATGTCCAGCGCAATACTGGATTGACCCCACAACCCCGCTCCACTACCCTAAACCCATGAAGGTCAGCGCCCAATACGCGCAAGAGCACTTCGCCGACATCCTCACCGCCATCGACACCGGCGAAGAGGTGGAGCTCACGCGCCCCGGCCAACCTTCGGTGCGCCTCGTCCTCGTGGAATCTGCTTCCGCAAAGGAGCAGCCTGCAACGGGCAAGCGCATCCTCGGCGCTGGAGTCGGCGAACTTCGCGTGCCCACCTTTGAAGAGTGGCAGGCGATGGATGCTGACCTCGGCGACCGCCCTCTTATGTCGTCGGGCGAGACTTGAAGCTCCTTCTCGACTCGCACACGCTGCTCTGGGCGATCTACGCTCCGCCCATGCTGACAGATCGGGTGAGAGAACTGCTCGCTGATAAGGACAATGAACTCGTCATCAGCCATGCCGTGCTCTGGGAAATCCTCAATAAGGTTGGTCGAGGCAAGCTACTCTTGGCTGGTACATCCGTTGCGGGAACGATGCAGCGTATTGACGAGCTCGGCGTGACCTTTCTTCCAATCGACCGCTCTCTGATTCTCTCTGCCGCGTCGCTCCCACACCATCACAGCGATCCCTTCGACCGAATGGTCATTGCTCAAGCAATTGCGAACAATATTCCTGTTCTGACACGTGACGATGAGTTCTATAAGTACGACATTCAGGGAATCTGGCAATAGTGCTATTCGCAGCATGGAGGGAGATGCATGATCTCTACTGACGAATACGCCGCCGCCACGGCTCAAATGGGCGAACTCCGCAGCAATACGCCACACGCCGTCGCTGCCCGTTACGATCGCAAAGCTGACCGTGTCGTGCTGACCCTGAGTTCCAAGGTAGAGCTCATGTTCTCGCCGAAAGACGCGCAAGGCCTGGAAGATGCCACTCCCATTCAGCTCTCTACTATCGAAATCACACCCTCGGGCTTCGGCATTCACTTCCCCAAGCTTGATGCCGATCTCTACGTCCCCGCGCTGCTTGAAGGCTTCCTCGGCTCGCGCAAGTGGATGGCCTCCCGCCTTGGTGCGCAGGGTGGCAAGTCTCGCAGCACCGGCAAAGTCGCCGCCGCCCGCGCTAACGGAGCTCTTGGTGGGCGTCCTCGCAAGGTCGCCACACGGTAAGCGGGCAATGTTCCTATTGGCGGTAGATACAAAACCTTCTACACAAACAAAACTGGGCGGACTCATCGAGTCTGCCCAGCGGGGTAGAGGCAAAAGGTTTGCAGCAGGGCGAGCCGGATCAAGCTTCGCCTTCGAATCTTTAGAAGCTGGGGGCGTGGATGATGACCTCGAGGTTCACTTCCACCTCGGTGGGCTGGTGGTTCAACTGGCCGGGCTTGTAGCGGTACTTGGCTACCGAAGCGAGGACGTTGTTGTCGAGCTCCGGGCCGGCGGACTTGGTGATCTTCAGATTGGTGGGCTTGCCGGCCTTGTTGACGATCATCGAGACGACGACGACCTTGTCTTCACCCGACGCGTGCCAGCGGACGTCGTTGTCCGCGTGGATATCGGCCTGCGAAATCAGCTCGGGCGGGGTGATGCCGGTTGTGACGCGGAGCGGAGAGGCTACTGGGACACCGTCGAAGCCGTAGGCGACAGCCGAGGGCTGACCGGGCTCTGCCGGCAGGGTCAGGCGAGCTTCAATCACGGGCGACGCCTGAGTGGTTGCAGGCACCATTGCCTGGGCGTGAAGCATGGTCGGGAGCAAGAGGGCGGCTGCAATCGTAAGAGCTTGGCGCATAAGAACCTCGAATTTGATTAGAAGTAACCTTCATCACTATAAATTTATAGATATACGATTGTCAATGAATTTCGAAAAGACGCTAAATACCTTTATTTTTAGCGACATCTTTCCTCAGTGGAGTGAAGTTTATAAAACGTATGTCGGAAAACAGCGTCGCTGAGGAAGCGAATGAAACGCCATCCGGGGAGGCTCATTTCTGTCTCTGAACGAGCAGAGTTCATCCCGCTTCGAAGAGGACATCGCGCAGACACGGGATGGATAAGGCGAGGGTTGCGACGGAGTTGCGGGGGATCAGCGTTCGGTCCGGAAGCTGATCCCCCGCTATGTCAGGCAGGCTTCGAGTTCTTCTGTCGTCTCGGGCTGGGTTTTCGATCGTTCCAGTTCGCGCCAGTGTGCTGGCGGGAGACCTTCCCAGGTACGGAAGGCGCGGACGAAGGAGTTTGAGTCGACGTAGCCGAGCATGTAGGCAGCCTCGTTGAGGCCGAGCATGGAGTTCTTCAGATAGTGGCGGGCCAGCTGGTGGCGCGACTGCTCCATGACTTGCTGGAAGGTGAAGCCGTCGTCCTGCAGGCGTCGCTGCAGCGTGCGTGAGCTGAGGTGCAGCTCACGGGCGATCTCCCGCATCTTTGGGCGGCCACCGATGAGCTTTCGTTGAATAGCTGCGCGGACGCCTTCGGCGAAGGTGTGCTGCGCGCCTGTCTGCTTCAGCTCCTGGTCGAACTGCGGTGCGAGCATGCCGAGGAGTTCGGCGTTACGCGTGATGAAGGGTAGCGCGGTGTCGGACTCGCGGAAGATGATGGAATTTTTTGAGCCGCTGTAGGTGACGGGGCAGTCGAAGTGGCGCTCGAACACTCTGTGTTTAGGGGCCGGTCGCTTCAACACGATGCGTAGCGGGGAGATGGATTGGCCGGTGCCGTGGCGGGCGATCGACAGTATCCAGGCGAAGCAGAGGTCGGTGAGGACCTTGGGTTCGGGGCTCTCAGCCAGGAGCCAGCGGAAGTGGATGCTCCACTCTCCGGCGTGGGTCTCGTGATGGATCTCCTCGGGGCAGGAGAGCGTCTTGTAGCGGGCTACCTGGCGCATGGCCTCGCCAAAAGACGGGGCAGCGAGAGCGGCAAGGGTGATGGGGTCGAAGTTCTCGGCCTTTGCTTCTGTACCCAAAGCGAGGCCGATGGAGGCGCGGCCGGCGCGGCCTATTTCACACCAGAGAGCGAAGAGCTCCTCGGTCGTGACGAGGATGCGGGGCTGGTCGAAGAGGCCTGGCGGCAGGCCCGCGCTTTGAAGCAGAGCAGGCACACGGATTCCCGCTTCCTGCAGTCTTGCGTGCAGTCGGCCGGGAATCCGGAAGTGTCTGCCCATGGGGTTATGCCTCGGTCTTGAGCGATGCCATGTCGATGACGAAGCGATACTTTACGTCCTGCTTCAGCAGGCGGTCGTAGGCGTCGTTCACCTTCTGGATGGGGATGATCTCGACGTCTGAGGTGATGTTGTGCTGGCCGCAGAAGTCGAGCATCTCCTGGGTCTCGGCGAGGCCGCCGATAGGCGAGCCGGAGAGGCTCTTACGGCCAAAGAGCAGGTTGAAGGCAGAGACGGCGAGGGGCTTTTCGGGAGCGCCGACGAGGCAGATGTTGCCGTCGCGGCGAAGGAGGTTGAGGTAGGCGTTGATGTCGTGGTCGGCGGAGACGCAGTCGAGGATGAAGTCGAAGCTGCCTGTATGTTTTGCCATCTCATCGGCGTTCTTCGAGACGACGACTTCGTTCGCGCCGAGGCGGATGGCGTCGTCCTTCTTGTTGGGCGAGGTGGTGAAGAGAACGACCTCCGCGCCGAGGTGGTGGGCGAACTTCACGCCCATGTGGCCGAGGCCGCCGAGGCCGACGACGCCGACCTTCTTGCCCTTGGTCACTCCCCAGTGGTGCATGGGGGAGTAGGTGGTGATTCCGGCGCAGAGCAGCGGTGCCGCGCCTGCGAGGTCGAGGTTCGAGGGGACTTTGAGGACGAAGCGCTCGTCGACGACGACGCTGTCAGAGTAGCCGCCGTAGGTGACGCCGCCGGTATGCTTGTCGGGGAAGTTATAGGTGAGGGTGGCGTTGGGGCAGAACTGCTCGAAGCCAGCGAGGCACTCCGGGCAGGTTCCGTCGGAGTCGACCAAGCAGCCGACGGCGGCGAGGTCGCCCGCCTTGAACTTTGTGACAGCGGAGCCGACGCTGGTGACGCGGCCGACGATCTCGTGGCCGGGAACGCAGGGGTAGACGGTGGGCATGAAGCCGCTCCACTCGTTGCGGGCCTGGTGAAGGTCAGAGTGACAGATGCCGCAGAAGAGAATCTCAATCTGCACATCGGTCGGGGTTGGATCGCGCCGCGCGATCGTGGTGGATGCAAGCGGCGATGACGCACTGGCAGCGGAGTAGGCTTTTGCGTTGTACATGTGTCAAAGAGTAGAT
Source organism: Granulicella aggregans (assembly GCF_025685565.1). Lineage (NCBI taxonomy): Bacteria > Pseudomonadati > Acidobacteriota > Terriglobia > Terriglobales > Acidobacteriaceae > Granulicella > Granulicella aggregans. The sequence continues at coordinate 127,378 of NZ_JAGSYE010000001.1, read as the reverse complement.
CGTACTGGACTTGAGCGAGATGCAAAATGCGCCAAAGTTTACGCAGAACGCGCCAAGGGGAGAAGTTTTGAAGCGGTTTAACAAGAAAGCGTGAAGCGACCGAATGCAGCGGCGAGATGGAATCGCTCGGGGTCCTTCGACTTCGCCACGCGCGATGAGACCGCGCGTGGCTTCGCTCAGGATGACGGACGGATCAGGTTTAGGCGATTAAGGCTTTACGGGTGAGGTTTTGATCAGGGTGCAGTCGGTCAGTTCGTAGGGGGTTTCCTGGCCGTCACCGTACTGCACGATGACGCGCTTTGGGACCAGAAGATCGTCGACGAACTGGTAGGAGTAGATGAAGCTTGCTTTGTCCTCATCCTCGGACGGAGAAGAGGAGCTTGCTGCCTTGGTCTCGGCTGCCAGTCCGGTTGCTGCATGGGTGGTGACGGTCTTGAGCGAGGTGAGCAGCCAGCCGTGGGTGCTGGTGTCGAACTCGGGAGTGAACTCGGTGGTAGTGCCGTTGAGGTGGCTTTCGCCGTGGGTGATCTTCAGCTTCGGGTCGAGGTCGAGGATGGAGAAGAAGGTTCCGCCATCGAGCGTGAGCCGGTAGCCGGTGGGTACGGACTCGAAGCGGTAGGAGGTGGCTTCGAGGGGAAAGATGCGGTTGCTGAGGAAGGGGTCCCAGCCATCGAGGCTGGCTTTGACGAGGTTGTTCAGGATCTTCTGGCGGCTGGCTACGGGCGATCCGGCCAGCGGCTGGGCACCGGGATAGGTGCCCTTCACGACAGCGCCTTTGGCGTAGTCGTTCACGACGTTGGTCGTGGCGCTCTTGAGTGATACGAGGGTAGGTTCTTTTGCGGGAATCTTACGGCCCGAGGCGCGTTCGAGCACCGCCGCCCAGTCGAAGGACACGTTGCAGGAGAAACCCTGTACGCCGCGGTCTGAAGGCAGGTAATAAGCGTGACGAACCTGGGTCAGAAGAGCTTTTTGATCGACCTTGGCCGTCTGCTGTGCCCATGAGTGGCCTATTGAGGCCGTCATGAGCACAGCAACAGCGGTAGTTAGAAAAGACCTGCGGTGCCCGTTCAACATGAATCTCATACCTTCGCGCTTCCTCCTATCCAGTCTAAAGCGCGAGCATGAATTATCGAGACTGGGTGCCTTGGTCTGCTGCCGGAACCGAGGCGTTTGCCTTGTTGCCGGTGTAGGTGACGTGCCATACGGTGCGGCTGCCATCGTCGGTGACGAAGAGCGAGCCGTCGTGTCCCACGGTGACGCCTACAGGGCGTCCCCAGACCTTGCCGTCGTCGGTGACGAAGCCGGTTAGGAAGTCTTCGTATTCGCCGGTGGCATGGCCGTCTTTCATCGGGATACGGATGACCTCATAGCCGGAACGCTTCGCCCTGTTCCACGATCCGTGCTCGGCGGCGAATCCATCGCCGTTGTACTCGGCGGGGAAGGAGTCGGAGCGGACGGGGGGAGCGTAGAAGGTGAGTTCCAAAGAGGCGAAGTGAGGGTTGACCAGGACGTCCGGGGTGAGGACCTTTGACTTCAGTTCGGGGTGGGTGCCGATAAGGCGTGGATCCTGGTGGCCGCCCATGTAGTACCAGGGCCAGCCGTAGAATCCGTCTTCCTTGACCGAGGTGATGTAGTCGGGGACGAGGTTGTTGCCGAGGCGGTCGCGTTCGTTGGTGGAGCACCAGAGCTGGCCGGTGATGGGGTTGATGGCCTCACCGACGCAGTTGCGGAGGCCGTAGGCGTAGACCTTGACGAACTTGCCTGCCGGGGTGAACTCGAGGACGTCGGCGCGATGGAACTCGCCGGGGTGGGTGTCGGGGTCGTCGACGTTTGAGGCGGAGCCAACGGAGATAAGCATCTTGCTGCCGTCCTTGGTGAACACGACATCGCGGGTCCAGTGGCCGCCGCCGCGAAGCTGGGCGTAGCCGGGAAGGGTGGGAACGATGGTCTCTGGTGCGCCGGTGGCCTTCAGGTCGCCGACTTTGTACGCGAAGCGGACGACGGAGGTGGTGTTGGCGATGTAGACCCACTTGGGGTTCGGGCCGGAGGGATAGAAGGCGATGCCGAAGGGATGATCGAGGCCGGTGGCGAAGGTCTCCGAAGTGACAACCTTGCCGTCAGCTCCGACTCCGCGAAGGACCTTGACCTGACCGGCTTTGCTGTCGGCGAGGAAGAGATCGCCATTGGGCGCGGTGCGGATGAGGCGAGGCTCGGTGAAGCCCTGGGCGTACATCTCCACCTTGAAGCCTGCGGGCGCGACGGGCCACGCACCCTCGGGCCGCGCGATCACCGGAGGGCCGTTATCGACGGACTCGTCTGGCTTCGGCTCGGGAAGGTCAGCGACGGTGAGATGACGGCGGACGCCGGGGTGTTCCTTCGAGTAGTCGGTGAAGGCGTCCTGCCCGGTAAGCACGGTGCCGGATTGGGCGGTCGCGAACGGTGAGATAAGGACAGCGGCGGCAGCGAGAGCGAAGCACTTGGAGCGGAGGGACATGTCTGAGACCTCAAAGAGGATTCGGTAGTGCAGTGACGCTTGGGGATCGGGCTGAGATTCAGAAATCCCAGAAGCTGGGATTCAGTATTCAGCTATGGGATGCGGTTTAGTGTGAATCGGGTGTTGCGTCCGCAGTAGCCGCAGTCAACTGTTTCAGGATATCGATAGGGACCGTCGCCGTCAGGGTAGCGCGGTCCTTCTGAGAGACAATCTTGACGGATTCGAGGAACTGCTTGACGGCAGCGTTCTCTGGCGACGACTGCTGCTGGCCGGGATCCAGTTGGGACTGGACGTTCTGGATTGAACGGAATAGCTGGAGCAGGGCAGAGAGTGCACTGGCAGATTGCTCCGCTTCGGCTGGAGTTGGCAAGAGTTCGTCGATTCGGAGGCGCAGGGCGGTAGTAAAACGCAGGCTCGCTACGAAGGTGGTGTCTTCAGGAAGTGGAAGCTGCATGCCGAAGGCGGTTACCTTGCCGTTCTCGGAGAAGGGAAGACCGATGTGTCCGATGGCCCATACGGTCGAAAGCAACGGGACATCGTGATAGCGGGCGCTGAGCAGGGATGAGCCGGAGAACGGCGAAGCCGAGGCGCGGTAGCGGTCGAGGATGGAGTGAATCTGCTCGGCCGTCGGCATGTTCGAGGCGGCGAGGGTGTCATATCCCAACTGCGTTACACGGAGCAGGCGGACGGCTTGTGCCGGCTTCCCATCATTTGATGGGACTTCGACCAGCGCTACGGGAACGGTGTAGATGTCGTGTCCTGCGTAGTTCTCTTTCGCTATGGCTATGGAGGCGAGGTACGCGGCGAGTCTTGTGCCATCGAAGCGGCCTTCGAAGACCTCGGAGTAGGCGACTGGGCCGTTGGGGCCGTTGGGGTCGTCCATGCGGTGCAGGGCGAAGGCGGCAGCGTCGAGATCGCGCTCGAAGACGATGCCGGTCGCGTCGATGAAGTGCTGATATTCGGCACTCATTTGGACTGGGCGCTTGCTCCACTCGCGGTCGAAGTGGGTCGCCGATCGAACCGGCTTCAGGTTCACATAGACGATCGCGTCGGACTCGGGGAGCAGGCGCGCTACCTCTGGCGGTGCCTCCTTCTTCAGGAAGAGGGCGATGGCCAGCGCCGCGATCAGGACAAAGATGAGCAGTAAAGAGTAGCGGGTGCGCTTATGCATGGGCAGGACGAATCATCTGCCTGTCAGGATAGCGCTCTTGCGGCAATCTGGGAGAAGAGGACGACGAGAATCGTGCTCTTGCAGGCGATGGCTGGGCGGGCTCTCGGTTTGCGGAGGTATGCTGGTGGTCGCCGATCAGAAGTCAATCGAGCGTGGCGATTAGGAGACGACGTGCTTCGAGGTACATTCGCGCTACTCTGCGCATCTTTTCTGTTCTGGGTTGCACCTACACTCTCCGCGCAGACTATACCCGGCAATGCGGCGATTGACGCCGAGGTGGGCAGGATCATGAAGCGCACCGAGGCGAAGGGGATCGCTGTTGCCGTGATCGATCATGGCACGGTCGGTTACGTGCAGTCGTATGGAGTGCGTAACGCGAAGGGTGATCCGCTCGCGACTGACACCGTGATGTATGGCGCGTCGTTGACCAAGACGGTCTTCGCCTACACGGTGATGCAGTTGGTGGATCAGGGAAAGATCAGCCTCGATACCCCGATCAAGGATGACCTCGACAACCCCTTGCCGAGCTATGGCCCTGATCCGGTCTTTCCGGACAAATATGGGCCGTATAAAGACCTCGCCAGCGATCCGCGATGGGAGAAGATAACGCCGCGGATGTGCCTGACGCACTCGACCGGCTTCAGCAACTTCTGGTTCATCGAGCCGGACGGGAAGCTGCATATTCACTTCGATCCCGGAACGCGCTTCAGCTACTCAGGGGAGGGGATGATCCTGCTGCAGTTTGCGGTGGAGCACGGTCGCAAGGCTCAGGGATTGGGACTTGATCTTGGCGATCTGACGAAGGCGAACTTCGATCGCCTGGGAATGACAAGGACGAGCCTGACGTGGCGCGAGGGGGAGGACCCGAACGTCGCGAACGGCTGGAACGATCAGGGTGAACCGCAGCCGCATAGTAAGCGCAGCAAGCCTCGCGTGGCGGGATCGATGAACACGACGATCTCGGACATGGCGAAGTTTACGGCTGCTCTGGTGCGGGGCGATGGTCTTAGCCCAGCATCTCGCGCCGAGATCACGAAGCCGAGCCTGCACATCACGACGGCGAATCAGTTTCCTTTGTTTGGCGCGGAGCTGCCGGTAGCGAAGCAGCGGAAGGATCTTTATGCAGGGCTTGGAGTGATCGTGTTCGATGGGTCGCAGGGGCGTGGGTTCTTCAAGGGCGGACACGATGGGCAAACGGCGAATACGATGGTTTGTCTTGAAGCGAAACAGCGGTGCGTGCTGATCCTTTCGAATGATGTTCGGTCGGAGGCGGGCTTCGCGGAGATAGTGAATCTCATTCTTGGGGATACGGGCTTGCCCTATGACTGGGAGTACGGGGACCGGGCGGGGAGGTCCTAAGCATGAGTGCTACAGATGGAATTGCTCTGTTCGTCATCACATCGGCAGCCATTGGGGTGACGCATCTCAGGAGAACACTTTTTCAATACCTCATCCATCGACCATCACTGAGGACGAGGATGTATCTCCAATCACGAAAACGGCGAAAGGAGGGCTTGAAGTGAGGTACTGATCGTCGCAGTTCACGTTGCCCGCAAACCCCGGCTATGCTAAAGTTGAGACTTGCGGCGCACTCTGCGTTGACACGGTGGCACGTTCTATACCGGGTTGCACAGGGAGCAAAGCAGGGCTTGTAAATGGGCTGGCGTAGCTCAGCTGGTAGAGCATCTGATTTGTAATCAGAGGGTCGGGGGTTCAAATCCCTTCGTCAGCTCCAGTTTCACTACAGCCAGTTGGAATGAAAAGTTTTGACGGTATTGGTTGTACCTGCGAGTCGTTCTGGCGCGTAGAACTCCACCACTCCTTCAACGTAGTTGGTCCCGCCGTGAATGCGGTTTGTCCGCAGGCGCGAGATTGGGAGTTGAAAGGCGTGAGAGTGCTGCGTTTTCTCAACGGTTTTCAGGCTAGTGCACAGGTGGCCGAGTGGTTAATGGCAGCAGACTGTAAATCTGCCGGGTTATGCCCTACGGAGGTTCGAACCCTCCCCTGTGCACCATAAATTTTGTGAAATTTTGATCGGAAGATGCGGTCGAATCTGTAGTTTTGAACGTGGCTGGTGAGTTGTGGATCTAAGCCCTGCGGGCAGCGGCCGGATGGTAATTGCACTGCTGCTGATCGGTTTGATCGCTGCGAGTGCGTTCTGGACGATGGAGCCGGGCAAGTTTCGTAATCTGTGTTTTATCCTGCTTGCGTTTTTTGCGTTCCGTGTCGTGCTCGGCAGGCTGCGTTCGCGATAGGATTGTATGGTTGAGTTTCACAGGCTGGCGTAGCTCAGTGGTAGAGCACTCCCTTGGTAAGGGAGAGGTCGAGAGTTCAAGCCTCTCCGTCAGCTCCATAAGTTTCTTAAGGCCGTTGTCACGTAGGGCGGGAGTAACTCAGTGGTAGAGTCACAGCCTTCCAAGCTGTTGGTCGCGGGTCCGATTCCCGTCTCCCGCTCCAAAGATTTGAAGCCCAAGCAAGAGTTCGTTGCAGGAGATTTACGTTGAGCGCTGTGTATCAGCAGGCTGTCCTTGAAGTAGCCGACCCGCAGACTTTTGGCACGGTTCGTGGAGCGATCGAGAACGCCTTCTCTGCTGCGCGCGTCGCGGATTTCCTGAAGTCGATCGAGCGAGTCGGGCTTCGTGTTCGATCGTTCGAGGCCGTGCTGAAGGCTGGGCGGCTCGGAGCTTCGATTGCCGCAGAGTATGCCAAGCTGGGCAATGGCGACCAGGGCCAGATTCGCGAGTTCTATCTCGCAAGTCTTGAGAAGGTCGCTCCCGAGGTTCGGGACAAGTATTTCAAGCTCTACGCATATTATTGATCCCGAGTTTGATTTTGAGTGAGCACGCCGGAGTTCAACGTGCTCGATCGTTCGTGAACGGAACTGCCGGTCAGCCGGCAAACTACTAGGAGAATAGTTGTCATGGGTAAGGAAAAGTTTGACCGGTCAAAGCCTCACGTAAACATTGGAACGGTGGGTCACATCGACCACGGCAAGACGACGCTGACGGCGGCGATCACGAAGGTGTTGTCCAAGCACAACCCGCACAACATCTTCCGTTCGTTCGACACGATCGACAACGCTCCGGAAGAGCGCGAGCGCGGTATCACGATCTCGACCTCGCACGTCGAGTACGAGACCCCGAACCGCCACTACGCGCACGTTGACTGCCCAGGCCACGCCGACTACATCAAGAACATGATCACCGGCGCGGCGCAGATGGACGGCGCGATCCTCGTGGTTGCAGCGACCGACGGCCCGATGCCCCAGACCAAGGAGCACGTTCTCCTTGCTCGCCAGGTTGGCGTACCGTACATCGTTGTGTTCCTGAACAAGTGCGATGCGGTTGAGGATGAAGAGCTGATCGAACTGGTCGAGATGGAGGTTCGTGAGCTTCTTTCGAAGTATGAGTACCCCGGCGACGACACCCCGATCATCCGTGGTTCGGCTCTTGGAGCTCTGAACGGCGAAGCGCAGTGGGAAGCGAAGATCGACGAGCTGATGGAGGCTGTCGACAAGTACATTCCTCAGCCCGAGCGCGCTGTGGATCTTCCGTTCCTGATGCCGATCGAAGACATCTTCTCGATCTCTGGCCGTGGAACGGTGGTCACGGGCCGTATTGAGCGCGGCAAGATCAAGGTGGGCGAGGCCTGCTCGATCGTTGGCTTCCGCGACACCCAGCAGACGGTCTGCACCGGCGTCGAGATGTTCAAGAAGCAGCTCGATGAAGGTCTTGCGGGCGACAACGCTGGCCTCTTGCTCCGCGGTATCGCGAAGGAAGATGTGGAGCGCGGCATGGTTCTGGCGAAGCCGGGATCGATCACGCCGCACACCGAGTTCAAGGGCGAGATCTACGTTCTGAGCAAGGAAGAAGGCGGACGCCACACTCCGTTCTTCAACGGCTACCGTCCCCAGTTCTACTTCCGCACCACCGACGTTACTGGTTCCGCGAAGCTGCCGGAAGGCACCGAGATGGTGATGCCGGGCGATAACATCCAGCTCGAGATCACGCTGCACACGCCGGTCGCGATGGAGAAGGGTCTCCGCTTCGCGATTCGTGAGGGCGGACGCACGGTTGGCGCGGGTACGATCTCCGAGATCATCAAGTAAGAGCAGGGTGTAGGGGATAGGGTTTAGTAAAGACTGAACCAGTTATAACGAAAACGGCGAGCTTCGGCTCGCCGTTTTCTTTTGTGTCGAGAGTCCTGTCAAGGAATAGAATGAGCGCATGGCTGCGCTCGCCGAATCCTTGGAGCTCGAAATTCTGTCGCTGACTGGGCTGACTATGCCGGTCACGTTGCGGCCTGCAAGGAAGCTTGGTGACATAGAGTTGATGGCTTTCTCGCGCCGCAACCGCCCCTATCGCATAGAGCAAAACGCAGAGGGAGAGCTGGAGATTATGACGCCACTGAATACCAAGGGTGGGTATCGTGAGATCTTCGTCGGTGCGAGGTTATTTGACTGGGCGGAAACGCACGGCGGCATGGTGTTTAGTTCGAGCGCGGGATTCACGCTGATCGACAACTCTGTGAGAAGTCCAGATGCGTCGTGGCTGTCTGGCGCTCAATGGAATGCTCTGACCGACGCTGAGCAACGGAGTTTTGCACCAGCGTGTCCGGAGTTTCTGGTGGAGATTCTTTCCGAATCTGACTCCCGTGTGAAGCTCGAAGAAAAGATGGAGATGTGGATTGCGAACGGCGCCCAGTTGGCCTGGATGATCGATCCGTTTGCCGGAGAAGTTCTTGTCTATCGGCCCGGACAGTCTGTCGAGCGGTTGGCGCGGCCGGAGTGGGTTGAAGCGGAGGCGGTGGTTCCAGGATTTCGGCTGGAGATGGCGCGGCTCTGGTCGAAATAAGCGCCGCTGAACTGGCGCTCAGGCCTGCTTTCGTGGATAATAGAAAGGTCGAGCGTGGCCTGACCGCTCCTCCTCCGCTACAATCAGGAATACGGGTTGCAGGCACCCCAAGCCTGCGTCGCGGCGTGTCGAGCGATCTGCATTTTGGTCGATTGACGGCTGCTTGCCAACCGAAGTGGTTGGCCATACAAGAGAGGATTCACCCAATGCGCGAGATCATTACCCTGCAATGTCCGACTTGCAAGAACCGGAACTACTCTACGACGAAGAACAAGAAGACGACCACCGGCCGCCTGGAGTTCTCGAAGTTCTGCAATACCTGCCGCAAGCACACGGACCACAAAGAGACGAAGTAAGCACCACCGCCGCGAAGGCCCTCTCAGAAAGGGGTTTTCGCGATACGGGGGAGTAAGCTCAACGGTTAAACTGTCGGTCTCCAAAACCGAACTTCTCGGTTCGAATCCGAGCTCCCCCGCCATTCGCCTCTATCCGATCGACTGGCATATGGGCGGGAATACTCCCAGGCATTGAGTTTCAGCATCACGAAAGCAGAGAAGTCATGGCGAAGGCGATAACAGTGACGGACGAGAGCCGCACAAATACCGGGATCGATAATCTGAAGGCGACACCTGCGCGTCTCGTGGAGTTTCTCAAGGACGTTCGCAGTGAGATGCGCAAGGTCATCTGGCCATCGCGAACCGATGTGCAGACGACGACGACCGTAGTTCTGGTCACGGTCTTCATCTTCGCGGCGTACTTCTGGCTGGTGGACAACATCATTGGCCGCGCTATTGAAGCTCTGCTGCACAAGCTCTCGACGCACTCCTAAGAGTTCAGCACCAACCGGTAGATGGCACGACGATGATGCATGAAGAAGGCACAACGATGGCGGCAGAAGAGATAATCCCGGAAGCAGCACAGCCCGAAGAACACCTTGAGCCACCGGTCAATGAGAATTTCAAGTGGTACATCATCCACGCTTACTCTGGCTTTGAGCGCAAGGTGCGCGAGTCGCTTGAGAGCCGCATCACCGCGTTCGGCCTGCAGAACCGCATCGGCCGGATCATGATTCCGACCGAGCCCGTGACCGAGCTGCGCAACGGCAAGAAGTACACGATCGAGCGCGTGTTTCTTCCCGGCTACGTTCTGGTTGAGATGGAGCTGGACAACGACCTTTGGCACGTCATCAAGAACACGCCTCGGGTTACGGGATTTCTTGGAACCGGTGACAGTCCGGTAGCACTCTCGGAGCAGGAAGTCAGCTCCATCCTCTTCCGCTCGGATGTGTCGAAGGACAAGCCGACGACGAAGATCAAGTTCGAGAAGGGCGAGCAGGTCCGCATCAACGAGGGCCCATTCGCCAACTTCAACGGCGCAGTCGACGACGTGAACGAAGACAAGCAGACCCTCAAGGTGATGGTCAGCATCTTCGGGCGCTCTACGCCGGTCGAGATCGAGTTCTCGAAGGTCGACAAGATGATCGACGAGTAGTTCTCGTCGCCGTCGTCAGTAAAGATTTTGGATTTCAATACTATTCAGCAGCCGGCTTTGAGCCAGGTGCTGGACGCATAAGAAGGAAGTACCGCAATGGCACCGAAGAAGATCACCGGATACGTAAAGCTTCAGATCACTGGCGGAAAGGCTACCCCGGCACCCCCGGTCGGCCCCGCTCTCGGACAGGCTCAGGTCAACATCATGGAGTTCTGCAAGCAGTTCAACGCTCGCACCTCGACTCCTGAGATGACCGGCATGACCATCCCCGTCGTCATCACCGTGTACGCGGACCGCAGCTTCAGCTTCATCACGAAGACGCCGCCTGCGGCTGTTTTGCTGTTGAAGGCTGCTGGCATCCCCAAGGGATCCGGCACCCCGAACAAGACCAAGCTGGGCAAGGTCACCGAGAAGCAGATTATCGCGATCGCGACGCAGAAGATGCCGGACCTGAACTCGACCACGGTCGAGGCTGCCGCGAAGAGCATCCGCGGTACTGCTCGCTCGATGGGCATCGAAGTTGTAGCCTAGTCATTTCCTTTCAGCAGTAAGAGCTTGAGGATCTTCCGAACCGTCTCCAGATTTTTGTGGTGGCGGGGCTGGGAGATCCTCGCTCTTTTCCTATCCCTATATTCATCCGAAGAGCATCTGCTGGCGGGGCGCGCCGACGTTGACGGCTGGCCTTTTCGCTGCGCCGATGTCGCGGGTGAGAAGAGCGTCGGAAGAGCGCGGTGCGAGCCCATGCTTTCGGCAGACTTTGTCCACTCTCTGGCTTAGTAACTTCCGATAGGGTGTGGCTGCAAAGTCGGCCGTAGCGAATCGAGCTGCGTAGTCCGCTTCAAGATTCGGGAAGTGTTCTTGAACGAACTTGAAGAACGTTGGCCGCGAGCAGGACTTCAGGAACAAGGGGTTGGCGGCAAAGAAGCTCGCATCTACTGCGGACGCGCGGGAGGCCATGGCATTCAGTGCAGCTTCTGAGTCGGTGATTCCGGGGAGAAGTGGGCAGCAAAGTATTCCGGCCGTGAGTCCTGCCTGCCGGAGCTTGCGGACCGCTTCGAAGCGCAGGTCTGGTCGTGGGGCGCGTGGTTCCAGAAGGCGTGCGAGTGCGGCGTCGGGCGTGGTGATGGTGACGTGCAGGACGAGGGTATTGCGGGCGGCGATCTGCTGAAGGAGGTCGATGTCGCGGGTGATGAGACGCGACTTCGTGACGATGCCGAGGCGGTAGCCGGACTTTCTCGAGAAGACTTCAAGCAGGCTGCGCGTGATCCGCACTCGGCGTTCGATTGGCTGGTAGGGATCGGTTGCGGTGCCGAGGGCGATCTCCTGAGTGGGGTCGATGTGGCGAAGCTCCTGTTCGAGCAGCCATGCGGCGTTTCGTTTGAGATAGATCTCGTGCTCGAAGGCGTCGTGGCTTGTCATGGTGGTTCCGGCCTCAACACTCGATCGTCCGGGAGCGAGGAACTCATGGGTGTAGCGGGCGTAACAGTAGCGGCAGGCGAACTCGCATCCGCGGTATGGGTTGATGGAGTAAGCGAGGGAGAGTTGGCGCTTCGATACCGATTTGTTGAGGATGCTCCGGACTTCTAGGGACTTGAACTGGATAAGGTGGCCGTCATCGGCGTGTCGCGCGCTGGCGGCTAGACGGGCGATTCCGACTCGGGGAGGGGGATCGGAGTCGAGGATGGGGAAGAGGTACGAGCCGATTTTTTTCGCCATATGTTCGCCTAAACCTGAGGCTACGGCGATGCATGGGATTCGTCAAGCGGCGCATGACGCCGCAGGCTTGGAGCTGTTCTTCGAGCGCGGAGATTTGCTTCGTTCCAGCTTTCGAAGCCGGGAAGAGGCCGGACAAAGCGGAATGCGGGGGTCGCTCCACTACGCCACGCGATGACGCCGCGTGGCTCCGGTCGAGATGACGTGTTTTAGACAGGTCTTAGAGGGCTTCCTCGACCACGAGCGGTTGATCCAGTGAACGCACTTCTTCAGGGGTGAAGGCTCGCATCAGGACGACGTAGATAGCGCTTGAGAGGAAGAAGCCGACAAACCAGGCATAGTCGTAGAGGAAGCGCAGCGACGGGATGACCAGGCCGCAGAGGGCGACGATGACCCCGATCACGAGGGCTGCAATCGCCCTGGGGTTGAAGCCCTTGCTGTACTCGTAGGGGCCGCCTCGATGATAGAGAGAGCTGACGTCGAGGCGTGTGCCGCGGATGAGGAAGTAGTCGGCGACCATGATTCCAGCGACGGGGCCGAGCAGAGCGGAGTAGCCGACGAGCCATCCGAAGATGTAGTTGCCGAAGCTGCTCATCAGCTTCCAGGGCATCATGGCGAGGCCGAGGAGGCCGGTGATCATGCCGCCGGTGCGGAAGCTGATGAGTCTTGGTGCCAGGTTCGAGAAGTCGTTCGAGGGAGAGACCACGTTTGCGCCGATGTTCACGTTGAGCGTGGCGACGAGTAGGGCGATCAGGGCGAGGAAGGCGATGTACGGTTGATGGAAGCGGCCGATGAGCGTGATCGGGCTCCAGATGGGCTCGCCGAAGACGACCGTCGAGGCTGAGGTGACGGCGATGCCGATGAAGGAGTAGAAGGTCATCGCAACGGGGAGGCCGAAGGCCTGGCCGAAGATCTGCGATTCCTGCGATTTGGCGTAGCGGGTGAAGTCGGGGATGTTCAAGGACAACGTCGCCCAGTAGCCGACCATGGCCGTGAGCATGGGGAAGAAGAAGTGGAGGAAGCTGCCGGTGGTCTTGAACTGGCTGGGCGCGGAGAGCATGGGCCCGAAGCCGCCCGCCTTGTGAACCATCCACACCAGGAGCGTGAGCGACATGACGAGCATGAAGGGTGCGGAGAAGCTTTGCAGGAAACGGATCGATTCGACGCCGCGCCACACGATGACCATATTCAAGCACCAGAAGCCGAGGAAGCAGGCCCAGAGAACCCATGGCATATGGGCCGACGCGGGCCAGAGTACGTTGACCATGGCGGCGATCGCCTGTCCGCCGAGCCAGGACTGAACACCAAACCATCCGCAGGCGACGATCGCCCGCAGGATGGCAGGGATGTTGGCGCCGCGCAATCCAAAGGAGGCACGCACGAAGACGGGGAAGGGGATGCCGTACTTGGCGCCCGCATGGGCGTTGAGGAGCATCGGGATGAGCACGATCAGGTTGCCCAGCAGGATGGTGAACAGCGCCTGCTTCCAGTTCATGCCGCCCGCGATCAACGACGAGGCGAGCATGTAGGTGGTGATCTCCATCGACATGGAGAACCAGAGGGCGATGTAGTTGTAGGTCCCCCAAGTGCGCTGCTCGGGCGTTGTGGGGGCAAGGTCTTCGTTGGTAAGACTCGTCGCTTGGATCATGCGTGCTCCTGCAGGTCGGAGTGGATCTTGAAGTGATTATGGCTTAGGGGCCTGTCTCATCGCCTCGAAATTTGCATCTCTTCGGTTTGAGAGCTAAAGCAAAGACGAATGCGGGGGTCTCTCCACTACGCCGTGCGATAGAGCCGCACGGCTCCGGTCGAGATGACGAGTGTTGGGGCAGATTCTTAAGCGGAACAGGAGCCCGGCACCCCCTGACGATGTCAGGTTCGCGTGCTGGACTCCTGTTCCGGTTATGGGTGCGTCTTCGCTGGGCTTAGAACTTGTAGGCGAAGGAGAACTGGAAGATGCGCGGCGGGTGTGACTGGTCGACCGCGGTGAGGGTCTGGAAGCCACCGACACCGCCGTTGGGAACCAGCGTGCAGGTCTGGTTGATCGTCTTGCCGTCACCGCAGTTTTCGCCGGTGGCATGGTACTGCACCTGGTTGATGCCGCTGCCGGCGTAGACGAAGTAGTTGGCGGAGTTCAACAGGTTGAAGGCCTGCACCTTCAAGTTGATGGTCTGGTTCTCCTTGATCTTGATGGAGCGCTCGATGCCGAGGTCAACCTGGGTGGTCCCGGGACCGGTGAAGGAGTTGATGCCTTCACCCGGGGAGAGGCCGCCCTGATTGCCGCCGCCCACTAGGCCTGCCGCAGTGTTCGCGGTCGCCTGGTTGGCTGCTGAGTCGTTGAGCGTTGCACCAAGGGCAGACGTTGTCACCACGCCGGTGTACGGACGGCCAGCGTTGATCTGCGTGATCATGCTGACTCTCCAGCCGTTCAGCGCAGACCGTGCCATGGCGTTCTCTGTCTCGATCGTCGGCGCATAGACTGCGGCGAGCGAGAGCCGCTGGCGCTGGTCCAGCAGCGAGAGACCGTGCGTGTCGCTGAAGTCGAACTGGTTGTCGAAGTCCACGCCGCTCTGCGTGCTCTTTGCCAGCGTGTAGGAGACGATGAAGTTGAGACCCTTCGTCGCCTGCCGGTTCAACTGCACGAAGAGCGAGTTGTAGTTGTCGATGCCGGGGCTGATGAGCGTGTTGATCTGACCGAGAGCCGAGGTGAGGTAGCCTTCCTTCAATAGATTGCTGTCGAGGTTTGGCTTCACCACGGTCTGTCCGCTCGGGAGGATGTAGGTGGTGGTTCCCGTCGGCGGCGTCAGGTTCTGGTCGTAGGCTGTCGAGCTGGTCAGGTGCATGCCGTGCGACCAAAGGCTGCCGACGGTGAGGATCGTTCCCTTGGCAATCTCCTGGTCCACCTGCAGGCTTGCGTTCACGACTGAGGGCGTCTTGTAGTTGCTGGCGACGGCGACGATGTTTCCGCCGCTGGCGAAGTTCGAGTTTGAAGACGGTAGAGCTGCGGGGAATGATGGGCTTTGGGTTGAAGCAACGGTAGCGGGGCTGAAGTCGAACAACTCAGCCTGGGTCTGGGAGACGCCGTTCTGCTGCGTCGAGTTCTGGTAGTTGCCGCCGACGAAGATCTCGTAGTAGAGACCCGCACCGCCGCGAACCACCGTCTTCTCAAACGGATTATAGGAGAAGCCTAGGCGAGGAGAGACGCGCTGATATTGGTTGTGAAACGTCTGGGTCGAGGGAACCAGCGGATTGCCTGCTGGGCTCGGATACTTCTGGAAGTCTTCGCGAATGCCGCCCGTGAGGGTGAGATTGCGGGACGCCTTCCAGGTGTCGTTTACAAAGAATCCGACAAAGGGATCGCTGAAGTTGTACTTCGAGTTGCCGGCTGTCTGTTCGAAGATGTTCCACTTGCCCAGAGCGAAGTCTTCCAGGCTGAGGAAGATGTACTGGCCGTAGAAACTGCCCGGATTGTTGTTCGAGATGGAGTCGTAGTTGACGCTCGCGCCGGCGTCGATCTGGTGCTTGCCGACGAGGTAGGTGAAGTGGTCCGCGATCTGCGATTGATACTCGCGCAGATTGTTGTAGGTGAACGTGGGGTTGCCGAGCAGAAGCGTTCCCGGTGCGGAACCGGTGATGATCATCTCGGGCGTCGTTGGGGTCTGGGCGAGACCTGAGGGGTGATAGAGCTGCTCGTCGCGAACGTAGCTGATGTAGCGATCTTCGACCAGCGCCGAGGTGTAGGTGTGCGTCATGTGGATCGTTGCGACGTGGTCGCGAACGCCGTTGTCGCCGAGTAGTTCATCGCCACCGAATGACTCCGGGCTGAAGGTGATGATGCCGCCTGCGGACTGGAAGTGGTTGTAGTTGTAGAGCGCGGTCAGGTGGGTCTTGTCGCTGATCGCCCAGTCCAGCTTAGGGAAGAGTTCCCAGTCGTCACGACGGCGAGCTCTGGGGCCGAGGTTGGAGTGAATGACGTTCAGAGCGTTCGCCACGCCTTGGAGATAGATGGGGTTCTGTGGGTTCGCAGTAACATCGTTCTCCGCGATGTTCGCGGCGACGGGATAGTGACTGTTTGGGGTGGGCAGCGCGGTGCCCGCAGGTACGCCAAAGCTGGCCTCAGTCGTAGCGGCTTCGCCCTGATTCACGGCGTACAGGGGATCCTTGTGACGCTGCTGTTCGTAGTCGAAGTAGAAGAACATCTTGTCGCGGATGATGGGGCCACCGATGTCCGCGCCAAACTGCTGCAGGACGTTCAGTGGACGAGGATTGCCATTGGCCTTGTCGATGGCATCGTTCGCGCCGGTTCCCGAGTTGCGGTTGTAGTAGAAGGCGTCGCCGTGGAACTTGTTGGTGCCGGACTTGGTCACGGTATTGATGAAGCCTGCGCCCGCGCCGCCGTAGCTGGAGTCATAGACGTTGGCCTGGACCTGGAACTCCTGGATGGACTGGAGGCCGAAGACGTAGGGAATGCGGGTGAAGCCGCGGTTATCGCCGTAGTAGTAGCTGGTGGAGTCGACGCCGTCAACGGTGAACGAGGTGGAACCGTTGGCGTTCGAGGCGCCGCCGGCGGTGTTGTTGTAGCCGGAGAGGTCGCCGCCCGATTGGCCGGCAAAGCTGATGTGGCCAAACTGACCGTCGGCAACGACGTTGGGGGTGAGCAGGACGAGGTCGGTGTAGCGGCGGCCGCTCAAGGGAAGACCTTCGATGGTGTCGCGCTGGACGAGAGTTCCGACGGTGGTGTCGGAGGGGTTGAGCGCGGAGCCTGCGTCGCTGATGACGTTGACCGTGTCGCTGGCTTCGCCGATCGCCAGCGTCGCTTCTGCGTCGGTGGTGTGGCCGACGGCCACGACGAGGCCCGCAATCTTTACCGTCTTGAAGCCGGTGGAGACGACGGAGACGTCGTAGACGCCGATCTTTAGGGCGGGGAAGCTGAAGATGCCGACATCGTTCGAGGTCGAGGTCGAGCGTTCGCCCGTCGCTTCATTGACCGCTGTCACGGCCGCATGTGCGACCACCTGGCCGCCCGGATCGTGGACGGTACCGGTCATCGCGCCGGTGGAGACGGCGTTTTGCGCGAGTGAGAGGGTGCTCGAGAGCGCGAGCGCCAGACACAGCTTCCAGGAAGAACGGACGGAGAAAGGCATAGAGATTCCCTCGTGATTTGTGCGTTGTATTTTCTGTGCGGCCGAGTCGGGAACGTACGTTACTGCGTTCGGCGTGGAACGTAGCACGATACGGAAAGATAAAGAACTACCCATCGCCGCGTGGAGTAGCGGCGACCTTTGCTGAAAGGGTGAAGCCCGCCCGCGACGGGCGGGGGATGATGAGCCATCTCCTCCCGCATGGTGCGGAGTCTTCGTTCAGGATTCTGATTTGTGCCTGTTGAAGTCTGGAGCGTAGCGATGATCGTGGTCTGTGTCAAGATTTTACGCGACTGCAACCACCGCTGTCGTCGCCATGTGGTAAACGGATCGGCGGGGTGTCGACGCTAAGTGGCTCGGAGTCCAATAGATATCAATCGATACTGTGGTTTATACGCTCGCATCGAACGCTCACTTTAAGGTGGTTGATGCGTATTTTCCGGGCTCGATGTTTTTGACACGATGTCTCTTGTTTCGCAGGCCACGCGAGAGTTATCGTTACGGTATCGTCGCGAGCAAAATCAACTGAAGTCATGGGGCCTTCAAGTTCACGTGATCGGGTTGATCCATCACCGCCGATGGCCGCTCGTTTCCGTGTTCCCCGCGAGCCGTTGAGAGGCTGGCCCCCCGCTTGTGCCGAGTCTCTTCTCCAAATCACATCTGCGTGTCTGTACCGATCGCTCCTGTAGCCGGATGTCTTGCGTTTCCGTCTTCAGAACGAAGCATCCATCTTTCTCACGAGGTGTATCCACGGATGCAGGGTTGCCGCTTCTTCTGCCCGATGACTCTTCGCGATCGCGTATCGCCTCGGGCCGCTTGCGTCTTGATTGCTTGGGCTGTTGTGGCTTTCACGGGAGGCAGTCCACGCGCTGTCGCGCAGACAGATGTGTTTCGTAAGGATGTCCAGCCAATCCTCGAAAAGAATTGCTATAGCTGCCATACCGACAAGATGCGCGGCGGCCTGAGGCTGGACTCTCGCGATGCGATGTTGAAGGGCGGTGGATCGGGACCTGCACTCGTTCCGGGGAATCCTGAGAAGAGCCTGCTCTACAAGGCGATCTCGTACAAGAACGAAGACCTGAAGATGCCGCCCAAAGGGCCGCTTTCGAGCGACGATGTCGCGACCATTGCGAAGTGGATCAAGGCAGACGCGCTGATGCCGATTGCGGAGGGCGCGCCTAAGGCCTCGCCTGAGGTGGCTTCCGCGGAGGCAGAGTTCTTTGAGACCAAGGTGCGTCCGCTGCTGGCGAGCAAGTGCTATAGCTGCCATACGCAGTCGCAGTCGGGCGGATTGCGGCTGGACTCTCGCGATGCGATGATGAAGGGCGGCAAGGACGGCGCGGTGCTCGACCTGAGCCATCCGGACGCGAGCCTGCTGGTGAAGGCGATTCACTATCAGGACGCATCGTTGCAGATGCCTCCGCGCAAACAGATGGAGCCGGCAGAGATCGCCGTGCTTGAGGAGTGGATCAAAGGCGGGGCGTTCTGGCCTGCTGGAGCCTCAAAGCCTGTCGGGATGCAGGTCACCGCGAAGGACCGCGAGTTCTGGTCGTACAAGGTCCCGGTGAAGCCGGCCGTGCCTGCTGTATCGGGCAAGTGGGCCTATAACGATGTCGATCGCTTCGTACTCGCGAACCTTGAGGCGAATCAGCTCAAGCCGGTGCGTGACGCGGACAAGCGTACTCTGCTGCGGCGCGTGACCTTTGATCTGACTGGTCTGCCTCCGACTCCGCAAGAAGTTGATGCGTTTCTCGCCGACAAGTCGCGCGATGCTTATCCGAAGCTGGTTGAGCGGCTGCTGGCATCGAAGGCCTATGGCGAGCGCTGGGGGCGCATCTGGCTCGATGTCGTGCGCTACTCCGATACTTCCAGTAATACGGCTGACTATCCCGTGCCGGACATCTACAAATATCGGGACTACGTGGTGCAGGCGTTCCAGCAGGACAAGCCGTATGACCGCTTCATCAAGGAGCAGATCGCGGGTGACCTGCTGCCCGCGGCGACGGAGGCTGAGCACTGGCAGAACGTCATCGCCACGGGATATCTCGCGAACACGAACATCACCGAAGATCCGATCAGCGATGCGGTCGACAACATTGGACATGCGTTCCTTGCGACGACGGTAGCCTGTGCCCGTTGCCATGACCACAAGTTCGATCCGATTCCTACGGCGGACTACTACGGCATCTATGGCGTGCTTGCGAGCACTCACTTTGCAACTACTGGTACGGAGGAAGTACGGTACCAGCGTGGTCTCATCTATCGTGACCCGAAGGCGGTCGATAGTCAGGAGTACAAGGACTTCGAAGAGCAGTTGAAGCCGATTGCGGACTCGATTCACGCCGTGATTCAGCTTCCTTACTTCGACGATATTCTGCCCTTGCTGCAGGCGCGGCGGATGGCGCTGTTTCAGAACGCGCCGCACTTTGAGACGGCCTATGCGGTCTCTGAAGGCACACCGCACGACGAGCGGATACAGCACTACGGCAGCAAGAAGGACCTTGGCGATGAGGTGCCTCGGCACTTTTTGCAGGCGCTCGGGGGGTCTGAACTACCAGCGGATACGAAGGGCAGCGGAAGGCTGGAGATGGCGAACTGGATCGCCTCGCCGCAGAATCCTGTGACGGCCCGCGTGATGGTGAACCGCATCTGGCAGGGCCACTTCGGGTGCGGCATTGTTGCGACACCAAACGACTTTGGCAGCAGGGGAGCGGCTCCAAGCAATCAGAAGCTGCTCGACTACATGGCTACGGAGTTCGTCGAGAAGGGCTGGTCGATCAAGGCGATGCACCGCATGATCCTGCTCTCGCATACGTACCAGTTGTCGAGTGACGACTCGCCGGAAGCGGAGAAAGTGGATGCGGAGAACGCGATGCTCTGGCGGCACTCGCGCACGCGCATGGACGCGGAGGAGATTCGCGATGCGATGCTGGCGACCTCGGGCAAGCTCGACACGTCACCTGCCGGGCCACAGCCGTTTCCGCCCGAGGCGGAGTGGAACTACTCCGGCCATGCGCCGTTCCATGCTGTGTATGAGACGAACCATCGCACGCTGTATGTGATGGCGCAGCGTAGCCGACGGCATCCTTACCTTGGGCTGTTCGATGGAGCGAATCCTTCCGCAAGCGTGGCTACAAGAGAGACCAGTGTCACTCCGCTACAGGCGCTTTACTTCATGAACGCGTCGTTCCCGAAGGAGTGTGCGACGGCGTTGGCGAAACAACTGGATCAACCCGGCAAGTCGGACAAGGACGAAGTCCGGGCAGCGTTTTTGAAGATCTATGGACGGCCTCCTGATCCCCAGGAGAGTGATGCGGCAACGAAGTTCGTTCAGCAGACGAGTGCGATCTACGTGGCGCACAGCTCGGGTGAGCAGGATGAGAAGAAGATGCATACGCAGGCGCTGGGCAATCTGATCCAGGCACTCTATGCGAGCAACGAGTTCATGTTTATCGACTGAAAGAAGGTCCACGATGACGACACGCAATCCCATGAACCGCCGCCACTTCATCAATTCACTTGCGAGTGCCTCGCTGTTTCTTCCGGGCGTACTGCATGAGCTACTGGCGCAGTCGTCTTCGTCCGAACCTGCGAATCCGCTGGCCGCGAAGGAACCTATGTTTCCGGCGAAGGCGAAGCGCGTCATCTTTCTTTGCATGAGCGGTGGAGCTTCGCACGTCGATACGTTTGACCCCAAGCCGAAGCTGATTGCCGACAGCGGCAAGCCGTACAAGGGAGATTTTCTGTCGGCGCCACGCTGGGAGTTCAAGCGCTATGCGAAGTGCGATACGCAGGCGAGTTCGCTCTTCCCACACGTGGGCGCGATGATGGACGACATCTGCGTGATCCGGTCGATGAAGAACGACTTCCCGAACCACGTGCAGGCGAACATGGGGCTGCATGGCGGCTCCGTGGTGCAGGCGCGGCCGAGTATGGGGTCGTGGGTGAGCTACGGGCTTGGAACGGTGAACCAGAACCTGCCTTCGTTCATGGTGCTGGCTCCGGAGATGCCCTATGGCGGCACGATGCCGTGGGACGCGAACTTCCTTCCCGCGTGCCATCAAGGCGTACACGTCGGCTCGGATGGAGAGCCGATTCCGAACATGCTGCGGACGGATCTTGCCGACGTGCAGGACAAGGAGCTTGGCCTGATCAGCTTCTTCAACCAGAAGCATGAGGCAGCGCGGGGCGGTGACTCCACGCTTGCGGCTCGCATCAAGAGCTTTGAGACCGCGCACGGAATGCAGACGCAGGCACCAGAGGCTTTTGATCTTACGAAGGAGACCGACGCTACGCTTGCGCTCTATGGGCTTGAGCGTGGCAGCACCAAGGGATTCGCGTGGCAGTGCCTGATGGCGCGTCGGCTTGCTGAACGCGGCGTCCGGTTTATCGAGTTGATTGATATCGGATCGAACCAACTCATCAACTGGGACGCGCACGCCGATATGCAGACGCACGTGCCGCTGGCGAAGAACGTCGACCAGCCTATTGCGGCTTTGCTGAAGGACCTGAAGTCGCGGGGGATGTTCGATGAGACGTTGGTGGTGTGGAGCACGGAGTTTGGACGCAGGCCAGGAGATACCAACCCCAAGGCGAAGGGGCGCACGCATCACTCCGATTGCTACACCTCGTGGATGGCCGGCGGCGGGATCAAGGGCGGTATCACCTATGGCGAGTCGGACGAGTATGGCTACCAGATCGTCAAGGACCAGGTGCATGTCCACGACCTGCATGCGACGATGCTGCACCAGCTTGGCATCGACCACAAGAAGCTTACGTATCGTTACGCAGGCCGAGACTACCGGCTGACTGATGTATCGGGGCGAGTGGTGAACGAGATTATCGCTTAGTGGGGAGTTGATCTCGCTGCCGAAAAATCCTCTACTCTTTACAGAGTGACTGTTGTTCGCGGCGCTCTCTTTCCGTAATATGCAGACTTCACCCTTGCGACAAAGTCACTTCGGAGGAAGCTGTGGATCCAGTGGATGTACGCTGTTCCGGTTCGACCCCAGGTCTCGAAGAGACCTACGCGCCGCTGACGAGCGCGGCGGCGGTTCGCGAGTCCCATCGCTGTCTCTATTGCTACGACGCTCCGTGCACGCACGCGTGTCCGACTCACATCGACATTCCAGGCTTTATCAAGAAGATTGCTTCCGCGAATCTGCTGGGTTCGGCGCAGACCATTCTTGAGTCAAATCTGCTGGGCGCTACGTGTGCGAGGGTCTGCCCGGTGCAGGAGCTCTGCGAAGGCTCGTGCGTGCTTGGACCTTCGAGCAGCCCGATAGCGATCGGTCGCCTCCAGCGGTACGCAATGGACTACGTGTATGACCGGGGCGTGCAGGTGGTGACCGCGGGGCCGCCGACGGGGCGCAAGGTTGCGGTGATCGGCTCTGGCCCGGCGGGGCTTTCGTGCGCGGGCGAACTAGCCCGAAGGGGACATAACGTAACCGTCTTCGAGAAGCGCGATCTTGCGGGCGGACTTTCGACTTACGGAATTATTTCGCTGCGTGAGCCGGTAGAAATCGCGCTGGCAGAGGTGGCGATGATCGAGCAGCTTGGGGTCACGGTGGTTACTGGGCGGGAGCTTGGTGGCGATTTGTCACTGGCCGAGCTACAAAAGGACTTCGATATCGTTGTGCTGAGCGTTGGACTTGGCCGCTCGCCGCAACTTGGCATACCAGGTGAAGAGCACGTGCTTGACGGGCTTGTCTATGTTGAGGGAAGCAAGGTCGCTGAGGTGCCGCTTGTGATCGGTAAGCAGGTCGTGGTCGTGGGCGCGGGCAACACGGCGATCGACTGCGCGACGATTGCGAAGCGTTTGGGCGCGGAACGAGTCACCATCGTCTACCGGCGCAGCGAGAGGGAGATGACGGCCTATCCGCATGAGGTGGAGTTCGCTATGAAGGAGGGCATCGAGTTCCGCTTCCTCGCGCAGCCTGTGGAGACGATCCTTGAGGCTGGCGCAGTTACGGGTCTTCGTTGTGTGCAGATGCGGCTTGGAGCGCCGGACGCGTCAGGACGGGCCACATCGACGCCGGTCCCAGGCAGCGAGTTTGTGATTGAGGCGGACCAGATTGTGAAGGCTATTGGCCAGCAGAAGCCTTCTATCGCAACGGCGCTGGGATTGAAGACGGCGAATGGGTACATTGCCGTCGATGAGGGCTTTGAGACGAGCATCGCGGGGGTCTTTGCGATCGGCGACTGCATTCGTCATCGAGGTGAGGCTTCGACGGTGATGGCCGTGCAGGATGGCAAGATGGCCGCGCAGGCGTTGCACGCGCGACTGGCACAGATCGAAACCGCAGTGGCAGGAGCATAACGAATCATGGCCGATCTGAGCATCAACTTTGCAGGCATCAAGTCGCCGAACCCTTTCTGGCTGGCCTCCGCGCCGCCTTCGAACTCCGGCATGCAGGTCCATCGCGCCTTCGAGGCGGGCTGGGGCGGCGCGGTGTGGAAGACGATTGGCGCGCCGGTGCTGAATATCTCGAACCGCTACGGTGCGTGGCACTATGGCGGACAGCGGATGCTGGCGATCAACAATATTGAGCTTATCTCCGACCGGCCGCTCGATGTAAACCTGCGTGAGATCGCCGAGGTAAAGCGGGCTTGGCCTGATCGCGCTGTCGTCGTCTCGGCGATGGTCGAGCCGAAGGCCGAGGCGTGGAAGAAGATCGTAATGCAGATCCAGGACACAGGCGCGGATGGGATCGAGCTGAACTTTGGATGCCCGCACGGCATGAGCGAACGGGGCATGGGCTCCGCTGTCGGGCAGGTGCCGGAGTATTGCGAACAGATCACGGGATGGGCGATGAGTGCAGCCACCATCCCGGTCATCGTGAAGCTGACACCGAACATTACGAACGTCGTCGTTCCCGCGCACTCCGCGATCAATGCCGGGGCCAATGCTCTCTCGCTGATCAATACGATCAACTCCATTGTGGGCGTCGATCTGGATACGCTTGCGATCACGCCTAGCATTGGCGGCAAGGGAGGCCATGGCGGCTACGCGGGGCCGGCGGTGAAGCCGATCGCGTTGAACATGCTTGCTTCGCTCGGCGCGGATGAGAAGGTGATGAACTCCGGTTTGCCTATCTCAGGCATGGGCGGTATCTCGACGTGGCAGGATGCTGCGGAGTTCCTGCTGCTGGGCGCGACGAGTTTGCAGGTGTGCACGGCCGTGATGCACTACGGCTTTCGAATCATCGAAGATCTTTGCAATGGGCTTTCGAACTGGATGGATGAGAAGGGCTACGCGACGATCGATGATGTGGTTGGTAAGAGCCTGAACCGGGTCTCGGAGTTCAAGCACTTCGACCTTGCCTTCAAGGCCGTGGCGCGGATTGATCAGGAGGCGTGCATCAAGTGCAACCTCTGCTACGTTGCCTGCAACGACACGACTCACCAGTGCATCGACCTGGTCTCGCCTGTGGGTGAGATTGTGCAGCCTTACTCCTACGACGTTCGTTCGAATGGCAAGCATGAGGCCGTGGGGACGCGTGCGCATCCCGTCGTGCGTGAGGCGGATTGCGTTGGATGCAGGCTCTGCTATAACGTGTGCCCGGTCGACAACTGCATCGAGATGGTTGAAGTGGCGCCGGAGCGCGCGTCGACCACATGGGACGAGATCTCGCGCAACGAGCCCGCCGTGACCGAAGACTGGGATGCGATGGCGAAGTATCGCGAGACGCACGGTATACATATCCACTAGACTGATCCGCTAACGAGGAGTTCCGTGCCCGCAGACCCGATGCAAGTGATTGCCGACCTCGAAGAGCTCCGCGCGCTCACCGCCGATGAGAACGGCGCGCAGCGCGTTGCGTTCACTCCGACGTGGCAGAAGGCACGGGATTGGTTCGGGGCGAAGCTCGACGGTCTTCCTGTGCAAAGGCATATAGACGCGGCAGGGAATGTCTGGGTCACAATCCAGGGCGCTTCGAAGCGGTCGCTGGTCATCGGCAGTCATCTCGATTCGGTGCCGAACGGCGGATGGCTTGATGGATGCCTCGGCGTGATAGCTGGGCTTGGGGTGCTGCGTGGACTTGCGGAAACCTACGACGGCAAGCCGCCGTTCACCGTGAAGCTTGTGGATTGGGCCGATGAAGAAGGCGCACGGTTTGGCCGCAGCTTGTTTGGGTCTTCGGCGTTCGCAGGGACGCACAGTATCGCTGCTGATCGAGTGCGCACAGATCGCGATGGGGTCACGCTTGAAGAGGCGCTTCGGGCCAGCGGCATTGACATCGAACGCATTGGCGATGCTACGAGTGAACGGGACGACATCGCCGCATATCTTGAGCTTCATATTGAGCAGGGGCCAGTGCTGGAGCGACTCGGGCTTCCGCTTGGAGTCGTTCTCGGGACCAAGGGCGTGGAGCGGTATGCGATCAACTTCGAAGGACAGGAGGCACACTCGGGTTCGACGCCCATGGGGGATCGTCGCGATGCGCTAGCACCCGCAGCAAAGCTTGCGCTGGAACTGCGCGCGATCGCGGGCAAGCATGCCGATGCCGTCTGCACGATGGGCAGCGTCAAGACCTTTCCTGGAATCGTGACCGCTGTTGTGGGGCGATGCGAGGTGACGCTGGACCAGCGCGATCTCGATGCAGATTTCTTGGCCACGATGCTGCGCGAGGCGCAGGAGGCAAGCGAGCGATTCGCCGGAGAAGAGCGTTGTTCGGTGAAGTGGTCGCGCATCTGGAGCATTGAGCCGGTACCGTTTCATCCTGACTTGATCGAGCTTTGCGATAGGGCCATTCGCGAGACGACCGCGACTTCGTATCGGCTTCCGTCGGGGCCGCTGCATGACGCGGCCGAGGTCGCGCGAGTGGGAATTCCGACCGTGATGATGTTCGTGCAATCGTTGCGCGGCATCAGCCACAACAAGATTGAGGACACACGCAAGGAAGATCTCGTCTTGGCTGTTGAAGCATTCGATCGACTTGCAACGAAGACGCTTGCATGGATGGAGGGCCAATGAATGTGAATCGCGCTGCTTTAGAGCGGCAGCCTGTAGCGATCGACTCAAGCACGCGCGGGGCGTTCCGCCAGGGAACGGCGCTGCCGTCGCTTGAGACGGTACTGAACCTCCCCGCGTTTCGCAGCGCGGAGTTGATCTGCGGAGGCGCGCAGATCGACCAGCCGGTGACATGGGTCCACGTCTCGGAGATCATGGACATCTGGCGATTTCTTTCGGGTGGCGAACTTCTGCTGAGCACTGGCCTCGAGTTGATGCGGGTGAGTTCAGCAACGAGAAGAGCCTACATTCGGGGCCTGTCGAAGGCTGGAATCCGTGCCTTGGGCCTCGAACTCGTGCAGTGGATTACGGAGGTTCCCTCGGAGCTTCTTGAGACCGCTCGGGAACTCAACTTTCCCATCGTTGTCTTCAGGACTGAGGTTAGTTTCCGTGAGCTGACGCGGGCGGCGCACCAGGAGATTCTTCGGCCCACGCCAAGCCACGGACTTGAAACGACGCTTGACACGATCCTCAATTCATTGATCGAGACGGGCCGCGACCGGCAGTTTTTGCAGCGCGAGCTTGGGCCTTTGCTGTCGCTACCGCCGCGTCCGCGCACGACTCTGCTCGTCACGCTTGAAGCGCTTCTTGACGCGCAGTTCAATATAGCTGCAGCAGCGCGCAACCTGGGCGTCCGCCGCCAGAGCGTCTATTACCGACTCGATCAGCTTACGGGCCTGCTCGGCTCGCTTGACGACCCCTCGCGCAAGCTCGGTTTCCTGGTCGCGTTCGCTCTGCTGCGTTCGAGTCATCCACAGTTGACGGCCTCTGAAAGACCAACATCCCGCATCGAGAAGGAGCGTCGCGTATGAGCACGCAGATGATAGAGATTGAAGTAATCCAACAGGCTGAACGCACATCGCAGGAGATCGTTCAGGAGAATCGCGACTACACGTTATTTTCGTGGTCGGTACAGGGCGCGGCAAACCCGATGCTGATGAAGCGCGCTGAGGGTGTTTACTTCTGGGATGGCGATGACAATCGCTGGCTGGACTTCAGCGCGCAGCTCATCAACATGAATGTTGGCCACCAGCATCCCAAGGTGCTTGACGCGATTAAGAAGCAGGTGGATCAGCTTTGCTTTGCCGGGCCTGGATTTGCGACGGAGCCGCGTGGGGTTCTGGGTAAGAAGCTCGCGGAAGTGACGGGACTTGCGAAGGCGTTCTTCACACTCGGTGGCTCTGAAGCTAACGAGAACGCGATGAAGATCGCTCGACTCTTCACGGGCCGCAACAAGATCATCACGCGCTATCGTTCCTATCACGGCGCGACGATGGGATCGATGACGGCCTCTGGCGATCCGCGCCGCTGGCCGGTAGAGCCCGGCATTCCAGGCGTAGTGCGGGCCTTCGATCCTTACTGCTATCGCTGTCCGTTTGGTCAGAAGGTCGAGACCTGCCATCGCGAGTGCGTCTCGCACATCGAAGAGATCATCCAGATGGAAGGGCCGAACGAGATCGCTGCCATCATGGTTGAAGGCATCACCGGGTCGAACGGCATTCTTGTCCCGCCGGATGACTACTATCCGAAGTTGCGTTCTCTCTGCGATAAGTACGGCATCCTGTTGATTGATGACGAAGTGATGAGCGGCTTCGGTCGCACGGGCAAGTATCTGGCCACGCAGCACTACGGCATCAAGCCGGACATTGTCACAGCAGCGAAGGGGCTAACCAGCGGATACATGCCGCTGGGCACGGTCATCGTCTCCGATGCGATTGCGCAATACTTCGAGACGCATATGCTTTATGGCGGCCTTACCTATAGCGGTCATCCTGTTTCTTGTGCTGCGGCCAACGCGAATCTTGCTGTCTATGAAGAAGAGGCGATCTTCGAGAATGTCGATACGCAAGGCGTTTACCTCTCTGATCGCCTGACTGCGATCAGGAACAGGTTCGACTGTGTTGGGGATGTCCGTTCCATCGGCCTCTTCAGTGTCATTGAACTTGTGAAGGATAAGGCTACCAAGGAGCCGCTTGCTCCCTTCAACGGCACGAGCGCCGAGATGGCAAAGCTGGCCACCTATCTGAAGTCGCAGCATCTTTACGCATTCACCCGATTCAACATGCTGTGGGTGTGCCCGCCACTGGTCATCACGCAGCAGCAACTCGCTGAGGGACTCGACATCATTGAACGGGGACTTGCCCTCGTCGACGAAGCGCTCCAGCACAGCCGCAACAATCCGGAGGAAGTCCATGCCCCAGTCCGTCTCACAAGCGCTTCTCATTAATCACCGCATCGGCGGCGTCTCCAGCGAAAGCGTGTCGGGCCGCACGGGTCCGGTGTGGAACCCGGCAACCGGACAGCAGATCGCCGAGGTCAACTTCGCCTCGGTTGAGGACGTTGATCATGCGGTTGCAGTTGCCAAGTCGGTGTTTCCAGCATGGCGCGCGACACCGCTCTCCCGGCGGGCAGAGATTATGTTCAAGCTGCGCGGGCTGATCGACGCGAACCGCGAGCGGCTTGCAGAGATTGTCGCAACGGAGAATGGCAAGACCCTGGCCGATGCTCGGGGTGAAGTTGCTCGGGGACTTGAAAATGTAGAGTTCGCATGTGGCATCTCGAATCTGTTGAAGGGAAGTTACTCGGAGCAGGCAAGCACGGGGGTCGATGTCTACCAGCTTCGCCAGCCGCTCGGAGTTGTGGCGGGAATCACTCCTTTCAACTTCCCGGTGATGGTGCCGTTGTGGATGCTCGCAAACGCAATCGCCTGCGGGAATGCCTTTATCCTGAAGCCATCCGAGAAGGTGCCTTCGGCGAGCCTGTTCCTTGCGGAGCTGGCGCAGCAGGCGGGAGTTCCCGATGGCGTGCTGAATGTGCTGATGGGCGACCGTGTTGCTGTTGACCGGTTGCTCGCGCATCCTGATGTCCGGGCGATCAGCTTTGTCGGCTCGACTCCGATTGCGCGTTATATCTACGAGACAGGCACGCGCAACGGTAAGCGAGTGCAGGCTTTGGGCGGGGCGAAGAACCACATGCTGGTTCTGCCTGATGCTGATGTCGAAGCTGCGGCCGATGCTGCCGTATCTGCCGCGTATGGTGCAGCAGGGCAGCGTTGCATGGCTATTTCGGTGATCGTTGCTGTCGGTAGCGTCGCTGATCCACTAGTTGCTGCGATTCGCAAGCGCATTCCGAAGATCAAGGTCGGGCCGGGGCTCGAACAGGGGAGCGAGATGGGGCCGCTGGTGACTCGTGAGCAAAGGGATCGCGTGGCGGGATTTCTTGACTCGGCGATTGCCGATGGTGCTACGGTTACCGTCGATGGACGGGAAGAGTCTGCGTCGAAGGGTGACGGGTTCTTTCTTGGAGCTTCGCTGATCGACAACGTTGCGCCGGGAACGCGCTGCTATAACGAAGAGATCTTTGGGCCTGTGTTGAGCGTCGTTCGCGTCGAGACCTATGCCGAGGGGTTGAAGATCATCAACGAAAACGAGTTCGGTAACGGCACGGCGATCTTCACGCAGAACGGGGGCGCGGCGCGGCAGTTTCAGTTCGATGTCGAGGTGGGCATGGTCGGCATCAACGTGCCGATTCCTGTCCCGGTTTCCTCGTATAGCTTTGGTGGATGGAAGTCTTCGCTCTTCGGCGACCTGCATATGTATGGCCCGGAGGGTATTCAGTTCTACACGCGCGGCAAGGTGGTCACGAGCCGTTGGCCTGACCCTGGGACGAGCAAGGTTGACCTTGGTTTTCCCCAGGTTCGCTGATTTTGATGTGACGGGTAGAGAGGCTGGAGACGCAGATTCCCTAGGGAATGACAAAGGGAAGTTACGTGAGCAGGTGATTGATAAGAGGAGCTTCCCTTTGCGTCCAAATTTGAGCGTTGCCGCTGCCGTGCTCTCATTCTGTGTATGGGCTTGCCACGCGCAGGCGCAGCATCTTGCGCTTCGCGGAACGGTGGTTACGCCTTCCGGCCCGGTCGACCATGCAACCGTGCTGATCGAAGCTGGGAAGATCACGGCCATCGGCGCGGATCTTGTTCTGCCTCCGGGCTCAAAGGTGATCGAGACCGACGGTACTATCTACCCTGGACTCATTGATCTGCATAACCATGTGACCTGGAACGTACTGTCGCGATGGAGTTCAGGAGTAAAGTCGGGCGCGCGGTACGACTGGCAGCAGTTGCCGGAGTACCGGATGGCGCTGAATGTCCCCCACGAAAAATTCGTCGCGGAGGGGCACGGATGCGCTGCGGAGCGCTATGCGGAGGTCAAGGCGATTGCAGGGGGAGCGACCTCACAGGCCGGCCTCTATCCCAACGATTTGACATCGCCCGGTCGGTCGACCGCTCCGGCGACGATGCAGCCTGACTGCCTTGGTGGTCTTGTGCGAGAACTGGGCGTGGCGTCGCGTCTTTACCCCGACGAAGCTGCTGAGAAGCTGCGCTATGAGGTGTTCCCGCTGGCGCTGGATACAGCCCACACTGCGGCGCTGATGGATGGGCTTCGCGATCATACGATCAACGCTGCCATGTTTCACATCGCCGAAGGTGCTTCCGACAATGCCAGCGCCAGGCGTGAGTTCGCGATGCTGCAGGCTCGGGGACTTCTGCTTCCGGGTGTGAGCATCATCCACGGTGTCGCCTTGTCGAAAGAAAACTTCGCGGTGATGGCGAAGATGGGTGTCGGCCTCGTCTGGTCGCCGCACAGCAACTTCGAGCTCTACGGCAGCACTGCGGATGTCGCCGGCGCGAAGGAGGCTGGAGTAAAGATGGCGATCGCGCCTGACTGGAGCCCGACTGGTTCGGACGGCATGTTGCAGGAGCTGAAGTATGCCGCCATCTGGAATGCGACGCAATCGCCTGCGCCGTTTACAGATCGCGACCTCTTTGAGATGGCGACGCAGAATGCTGCGGAGCTTGGCGGGATTTCTGATCAGACGGGCACGCTTGCCGTCGGCATGCGGGCTGACCTTCTTGTACTCAAGGCTAGCGGTGGCGATGCGTACTCGCAGTTGGTGCATTCCTCTCCAGCCGACGTGGAGATGGTGGTCGTCGACGGCGTTGCCGTTTACGGAGACGCGAAGCTGATGCAACAGGCACGTGGTGCCGCCACATCCATGGCGATGGTCTGCGGAGAGCCGAAGGGCATCGGGTTCGCCTCGGCTGCGACATGGTCCGCTACGGTGTCGGAGTTGGCCCCAGCTCTCGCTCGCTGGGGAGCGGCACTCTCACCGCTGGCCGATTGTCACTGAAGCGACTTCAGCTTGGATTAAGCTGATTGTGGTGAACTGTCACGATGCGGGTGCTGCTGGTCGAAGATGAAGTTCGTTTGGCGGAGAATGTCGCTGCAGCCCTGCGCGATGGCCCCGGATTCGCCGTGGACCATGCTGAGGACGGTGCAACCGCCATCGATCTTGCTGGCAATCGCTGTTACGACCTGGTAGTTCTTGATCTCAACCTCCCGTTGGTAGACGGGCCTTCGGTTCTGCGCCGGTTGCGGGCCAGCGGAGATACGACGGCCGTGCTGGTGCTCACCGCGCGCTCCGAGCGCGAGTCGATCGTGGATCTCCTGAATGCGGGCGCTGACGACTACCTGACCAAGCCATTCGATCTGGGAGAGCTGATCGCACGGGCCAAGGCCCTCATCCGTCGAGGGAAGGGAGTCGCCGCCACAACACTTCGGTTGGGGGACATCGAACTGAACACCAGCGAGCAGACCATTGCACGCGCCGGAATATTCATTACGCTCTCGCCCATTGAGTACAAGATCCTGGAGTATCTGATGCACCGGCCGCGTGTCGTTGTCTCGAAGCGCGAGCTCCTCGAACATATCTACGACTACAACTGGGAGCATCATTCGAACGTCATTGAAGCGCATGTCTCCAACCTGCGACGCAAGCTCGATCAGGGCGCTGAGACGTCGAGCATTGAGACGCTCCGCGGACGAGGATACCGGCTTCAGATGGAGCGCGAGGTAGCTGGGTGAAGACGTTCTCGCTTACCCGACGATTGATCGCGGTGGTGCTGCTGGTCCAGTTCGCTACGACGGTTGTGCTGATTGCTGGTGCAGGTGTCTACGACACGATCTCGCAGTTTCGCGCGTTTGATGTGATGTTGCGGGGGCGGGCGGACTCCATGCTGGGCGCGGTGCAGGACGCGGAAGATGCGCAGGACAATGTGATGCTCGATGGAACGCAGACCATGGTTCCGGGGCGAGATATCTATTCGGTGCGTGATGAGTTCGGGAAGATCCTTGGCCACTCCGAGAACTGGACGGATTCTGAAGCGGCATTCTCCGATCCCCGCGAGTTTCGTACCGTCTCGATAGGAAGGAAGAGCTATCGTCTGATCCGCGTCTCCGGGCTGCGCATGGTCGATCCTGGTGACAAGGGCGGGGGCATTCCACGCCATGTCGTGATCCTTTATGGGATCAGGACGAATCCGGTCTGGGAGCGGATTGAGAATGCCATCCTGTTTTATTCCGCGCTCGGAGTCGCTCTTCTGGCGATCAATGGATATCTTATGCTGCGCCTCATGCGTCGCGGCCTTCGGCCGCTCCGGGAGCTTGCCGCGCAGGCCAGCAAGGTCTCCGTGGACGCGTGGCAGTTCGAGCCGCCGGAGCATGTGCTCGAGGTAGAAGAGCTGAACCCGCTGGTGATGGCCCTGCGCACGGCGCTTAGCGGCCTTGAGCGTTCCTTCGAACAGCAACGCCAATTCGTTGGCGATGCTGCCCATGAATTGAAGACGTCTGTCGCGGTGATCAAGTCGTCGCTACAGGTGATGACTCTGCGCGAACGCAGCGCTTCGGAGTATCTCGCGGGGATCGAACGCGCCGAGGTCGACTGCGAACGGATGGAACAGCTGGTTGCGAGCATGCTCTTTCTTGCGGGGCTTGAGGCGAATACGGAACGCGAAGTTTCGACGATGGAGGTTGACTTGAGGGATGTGCTCCTTGAGGTCGTCGAGCTTCTGAGGACGGCTGCGGAGCTCTGCGAAGTCAGCGTCATGGTGTCGGCGGATTCAACTGCCTGGGTCGCCGGGGAGAGAGAGCAACTGCGGATTCTTTGCTCCAACCTGCTACAGAATGCGATCCAGCACAGCGCCCCTGGCGAAGAGATCGATGTTTCGCTGAGCGTCAGCGATGGGCGTGCGTTGGTGCGGATTGAAGACCAGGGCGAGGGGATTGCGCCGGAGTCGCTGCCCCATGTCTTTGAGCGTTTCTACCGCGCCGACCGGTCCCGCAGCCGGCGCACAGGTGGCACGGGCCTGGGACTCGCAATCGCTAAGGCGATTGTGGAGAGCAGCCATGGCGAGATCACCATCGAAAGCCGGGTTGACGAGGGGACCTGCGTCACGTTCTCGCTTCCCGTGCTGATTGAGAGCGGAACGCGACCGCTCAATTGAAGATCTTCAGTTTGCTTTAAGCTCGGCTTGCGATATTGAGAGCGTTGGGATTCGGTCCCGCCTGGAGATATCTGCATGTCGATTCGTCTGTTCGCTCAAATTGCCCTCTCGGCGTTCCTTGCCGGTGCCGCCTTCGCGCAGGCACCCTTTCACATAGAGCAACGTTGGGTCATTGGCGGCGAGGGCGGGTGGGACTATATTCTTGCTGACTCTGACTCGCATCGTCTGTACATCACGCATAGCACCAAGGTCGATGTGGTTGATACCGAAACGGGTAAGGTGATCGGCGCAGTCACCGGGCTGACTCGTTGCCATGGCGTTGTCATACCTCCGGGAAGCAAGGTCGGATATGTAACCGATGGAGGAGCAAATCACGTTGTGGCCTTCGACCTTTCGACCTTTGCTTCGGTCGCGACGATCCCGGCGGGCACCAACCCGGACGGTGCCACGTATGAGCCCACGACGAAGACGCTTTGGGCCTTCAACGGCGGCAGCAAGAACGCCACAGTCATCGACCTCGCGACGATGGCCCCCAAGGCTACGATCGCGCTGCCTGGGAAGCCGGAGTTTCCCCAGGCGGATGGCAGAGGCACCGTCTTCGTGAACATTGAAGACAAGAACGAGATTGTCCGGCTGGATGCGAAGAGTCTGAAGGCTACCGCGACCTGGCCATTGACTAAGTGCGAGTCACCGTCTGGACTCGCGTTCGATGCTGAAGGCGAGCGGCTATTCTCGGTCTGCGATGGCAACAAGATGGCCGTCACTGATGCGAAGACTGGGAAGTCGCTTGCTACGCCGGCGGTTGGCGATGGACCGGATGCTGCGGGATATGACGCGAAGCGGAAGCTTGCATTCTCCTCGAATGGAGAGGGCACTTTGACCGTAGTCGATGCAGGCAAGCCGGGCTATCCGGTGGCGCAGGTCGTGAAGACGGAGAAGGGCGCTCGCACCATGTCTTATGATGCGGCCGCCGATAAGATCTACCTGGTGACATCGAAGTTTGCCGCGCCCGATCCGGCGAATCCGAAGGCGCGTCCGGCGCAGATTCCGGGGACCTTCACCGTGCTTGTTCTGGGGCGCTAACGAGACGATGACCAAGAGCAGAAATGATGAAACGGGTCTTCGCTGGCTGACGATATGCGGCTGCTTTGTGTTCGCGGCCTCGGTCCTTGGACAGCAGGCAGTGCCGCAACCTGCGGCTGCGGTGACGCTTGATGACGCTCTCTCTCGCGCCCGCGCCAACCAGCCGGCCTTCGCGGCAGCGCGCGCGGCGAGCGAGTCGGCCTCGCTCGACCGTTCGATCGCTCGCGCTGCCCTGCTTCCTACCGTGACGTATCACAACGCCTATCTCTATACCCAGCCCAATGGAGGGAAGAACCAGGCGGGGTCGACTGGATCACAGGCAGCGCCGAAGTTCATCGCGAACAACGCGGTGCGGGAGTATGCGAGCCAGGCTGTCGTCAATGAGACGCTGGGGCTGGCGCAGGCGGCAAACCTCTCCCGTGCTTCGGCAGCGGCGGCAGTCGCCAACGCAGAGCTGGAGATTGCGCGCCGTGGCCTTACCGCTGCCGTCGCCACACTCTTCTACGGCACGGCCACGGCGGAGGAGAGGGTAGAAGTAGAGCGGCGCGCCGCGGACGAGGCGGTTAGCTTCGTGACACTGACCAGTGAGCGCGAAGCGGAGCGCGAGGCTGCGCACGCCGACGTGCTGAAGGCTGAGCTCACCGTGCAGCAACGCCAGCGTGACCTCGCCGACGCTCAGCTTGCGATGGAGAAGAGCAAGCTCGACCTCGGTGTATTGCTCTTCGAAGATCCGCGCTCTCCCTACACGGTGAGCCTCCCAGTAGAGAAGCCGCTGCCTCTACAGGCGGAGATTGAGGTTGCGGCGCAGGCAGGGAATCCGGAGCTGCGAAGCGCCTTTGCATCGCTCAAGGCAGCTAACCTCGATGTCCGTGCCGCGCGTGCTGCTTATCTGCCGGACGTGGCGCTGAACTACACCTACGGCATCGATGCGGAAGAGGCTGCTGTGAACGGCCCGACTGGCGTGCGCAACCTTGGCTACTCCGCCTCGGTCACCGTCGACATCCCTGTATGGGACTGGTTCTCGACCCAGCACAAGGTTCGTCAGGCACAGATCCAAC
Source organism: Granulicella aggregans (assembly GCF_025685565.1). Classification (NCBI taxonomy): domain Bacteria; kingdom Pseudomonadati; phylum Acidobacteriota; class Terriglobia; order Terriglobales; family Acidobacteriaceae; genus Granulicella; species Granulicella aggregans. Next base: position 92,022 of record NZ_JAGSYE010000001.1, on the reverse strand, counting down.
GCGATTCTGTAAAGATTGCCCTTACCGCGACCCAGCGCAATCTCATCGCGCAGCTTGAAGAGTTCTACAACGAAGCCGCGCTTGCCGAGCGCCAACTGGCCTCGCTGAAATTGAGCGTCGACACGGCACGCGAGAGCCTGCGCCTGACGCGGCTGCGGTACAACTCGAGCGAGGCGACGGTCTTCGAGGTCGTCGACGCGCAGAACTCTTTGACCACGGCGGAGCTTGGGCTGGTGGATGGCAACGTCCGCTACAGGCTGGCTCTTGCCAACCTGCAACTCCTTACGGGAACGATCTAATAAACTGATGACTCTTCCACAGTATCTTCGGCTTCGGAAACCTCTTGCGGCTGTCGCGCTTTTGACGTGCGTGCTCTGCGTGTCAGCCTTCGAAGGCTGCAAGAAGTCTGCCGCGGATGATGCGGAGAAACAGGTTGTCCCGGTCCAGGTGGTTCATCCTGTGGTTGGCACGATCACGGAAGAGATCGAGGCTGACGCAATCCTTGCCCCGGTTGCTCAGGCCGCGATCCAGGCGAAGATCACCGCTCCAGTCAAGCAGTTTTACGTACAGCGGGGAAGCCGTGTGAAGGCTGGGCAACTGCTGGCGACGCTCGAGAATGGTGACCTGTCCGCGGCTGCGCTAGACAACAAGGGCGCGCTGAAGAGTGCTGAAGGCGCTTATACGATCGCCACGGCGCAGCAGGTGCCGCAGCAGGAGACGCAGGCCCGGCTCGATCTGGAGCAGGCGAAGTCAGCGTTCGATCTGGCCCAGAGTGTTCTGGCATCGCGCACTCAACTCTTCAAGGAGGGCGCGATTCCCGGTAGGGACGTGGACACTGCCAAGGCTTCGGTGATTCAGGCCCAGGCCAACTACGAGATTGCCAAGCAAAAGTACGAGACGACCAAGAACGTAGGGACGACGGCATCGCTCAAGTCCGCTGAGGGGCAGTTGACCTCCGCGAAGGGCAAGTACCTTGGGGCCGAGGCGCAGCTAAGCTATACCAGCATTCGGACACCGATATCCGGTGTCGTCACCGATCGGCCTCTGTTTGTTGGAGAGACGGCTGCTGCTGGTATCCCCGTGGTGACGGTGATGGATACATCCGTGCTGCTTGCGAAGCTGCACATTGCGCAGAGACAGGCGCAGCAGCTTGCTGTGGGCGCGGCGGCGGAGGTCACGGTGCCGGGACTGGATAAGCCGGTGGAGGGCAAGGTCTCGTTGATCAGTCCGGCGCTGGATACGGGCAGCACCACCGTCGAAGTGTGGGTGAAAGTGGAGAACGCAACCGGTGCTCTGAGGGCTGGGACCGCCGTACATGTGGCGATTGAAGGCAAGTCCATTCCCGATGCCATTACGCTGCCGGTTGATGCGGTTCAGCGCTCCAGCGAGACGGGCGGTAATGCGGTCCTCGTCGTGAACGCGGACGGCACGCTGCATAAGAAGAACATCACCGTTGGGGTGCAGACGGCGGAGACCGTCCAGATCACCAGTGGCCTTACGGTTGCCGATACGGTCATCCTGAGCGGAGGCTATGGGCTGGATGAAGGGACCAAGGTAAAGGTCGAGGCGGCTGGAGCGAAGCCCGCTGCCGGGCTTGAAGACGGAGACAAACAGTGATCGCAGAGACGAAGAGCGAGAGCAGCTTCTGGCTGACACGCGCGGCCAAGCCGATCTTCTTCCTTCTGGCTGCGCTCACGGTCGCGGGGATCTACGCTGCGTTCCAGGTGCCGATCTCGGTCTTTCCGGATACCAATTTTCCGCGTGTTGTTATCGGCGTCGATAACGGCGTGATGCCGGTCGAGCAGATGCAGGTGACGATCACCAAGCCCATCGAAGACGCGGTGAATAGCGTGCCGGGCCTGGTGACGGTGCGGAGTACTACCAGCCGTGGCTCAGCCGAAGTGAGCCTCTTCTTCGACTGGAACGTGGATATGTTCCGCACGCTCCAGTTGACGGATGCGGCACTCTCGAGGATCCAGTCGGAGCTGCCCCCTACGGTGAAGATCACGACCAACCGGCTCACGTTCGCGACGTTTCCGATCCTCGGATATGCGCTGACGGCGGACGATCGCGGCAAGGACACCATCTCGCAGACGGCGTTGTGGCAGATCGCCACGTATGAGTTGAAGCCGCCGTTGAACCGTGTGCTCGGGGTCAGCACTGTCACTGTGCAGGGCGGGCAGGTGCCGGAGTTTCACATCGTTCCGGATGAGGCAAGGCTGCAGACCACCGGCGTCACCATGGCCGACCTGGTGAACGGGGTGCAGAACTCGAACATCATCGATTCGCCTGGTCTTTATGAGGCCGACCACCAACTTATCCTCGGGCTGGTTGGGTCGCAGGCGCACGACGTGGAGAGCCTTGGCAATCTTGTCGTCAAGACGACGGCGAACAATGTTCCGATCCATATCGCCGATGTTGCGAAGATCGTGCCGGCGACGCTTCCGGTGTACACACGCGTCGCGGCGCAGGGTCAGCCCGCGGTGCTGCTGAACATCACGCGCCAGCCGACGAGCAATACGGTCGCTGTTGCCAATGCTGTGGCTGACGAGATCAAGACACTGAGTGCGAGCCTTCCCGATGGCGTTCATATCACGGCGTTCTACGACCAATCGGAGCTTGTGCATGAGAGCATCGCCAGCGTACGCGATGCGATCCTCATCGGCCTTGTGCTCGCCTGCGTTGTGCTCTTTCTCTTCCTTGGCGACTGGAGTTCCTCACTGGTCGCTGGGCTGGTCATCCCAGTCACCGTTGCCATCACCATCCTTTTTCTCTGGATCATTGGACAGAGCTTTAACCTGATGACCCTCGGCGGCCTCGCCGCCGCGATTGGCCTGGTGATCGATGACGCCATCGTGGTGGTCGAGAACATCGTTGTGCATCGCGACTCAGGACAGGGCCGCGCCGATGCGGTGCGCCTTGCGTTGCGGGAGATCACCGTGCCGCTGATCGGCTCGACGATTACGCCGGTTGTCGTCTTCCTTCCGCTGATCGGTGTGACGGGTGTGACCGGCAGCTTCTTCCGTGCGCTTGCGGTCACGATGACCGCCTCGCTACTCACCTCGCTGCTGCTCGCTCTCAGTTTCACTCCGGCACTCTCGCTTTCGCTACTGCGTGAGCGGAAGCAAGGCGTGGAGCGTAGCCATGACGAGCACGGCACCGTGATGCAGAGGGTTCTGGCTCTGCATAGCAGCGCTCTCAACTGGGCGATCACACGGCCGTGGGCCATCCTGGTTGTGGCGGCTTTGTTGATCGCTGGAGGCTATCTCACCTATAGCCAGCTAAGCACTGACCTGTTGCCGAAGATGGACGAAGGAGCGTTCATCTTCGACTACATCACCCAGGCTGGCAGCTCGATCGCGACGACTACACATATCATCGATGATGTAGAACAGATTCTCCGCGATACGCCGGAGGTGCTCTTCACCACCCGTCGCACGGGACTTCAACTCGGCCTGGCAGCCGTCACCGAGGCCAATCGCGGCGACATGACCGTTCGGCTCAAGCCCAATCGCAAGCGGAACATTGAGGAGATCATCGCGGATGTTCGAGGGCGCATCGCCGAGAAGTATCCGCAGCTCGATATGGAGTTTCCGCAAGTACTCGAGGACATGATCGGCGATCTGTCGAATTCGCCGGAGCCGGTGCAGATCAAGCTCTTCTCCAGCGATGGCGCACTGCTTCACGAACTTGGACCAAAGGTTCAGGGGGCGATTGCGAAGATCCCCGGCATCGTCGACACCCAGAACGGCGTCGACAATACTCTCAGCGGCCCCGCGACTACTTTCCAGATTGACCCCGCTATCGCCGCGCGGCTCGGCTTTACACCGCGGGAGATCGCCGAGGATGCGACGACCCTGCTCGATGGACTTCCGGCGAGCGAGCCGATGATCGTCGATGGCCGGCCGTACACCATCCGTGTGCGCATGGACGATACCCATCGCAGTTCGCTCGATGCGATTCAGAACACGGTCTTCAACTCCGCCAGCGGCCACACGGCGACCTTGGGATCGATGGCGAAGGTTGTCGAACTACCGCCGCAGAACGAGATCAGCCGCGAGAACCTGCAGCAGGTTGTTCTCGTCAGCGGACGACTCGAAGGATCAGACCTTGGAGGGGCGATGGTGAAGGTGAAGGCAGCGGTCGCAGGGCTTCATCTTCCCTCGAACGTGCATGTGGAGTACGGAGGAACGTACCAGGAGCAGCAGAAGTCATTCGCCGATCTGGCGAAGGTGCTCGTGCTGGCGCTGGCTCTTGTCTTCGGTGTGCTGCTGGTAGAGTTCCGCAACTTTGCCGCGCCGATCGCCATTCTTACAAGCTCCGTTCTCTCGATCGCTGGAGTGCTGTTTGCATTACTCATCACGGGGACAGGCTTCAACGTCGCCAGCTTCATTGGACTCATCATGGTGATCGGCATTGTGGCGAAGAACGGCATTCTTCTGCTCGACGCCGATGAGCGTGCGCGCGTCGAGGGAGCCAATGCGCTCGACGCCATGATGCAGGCAGCGCAGCGGCGTCTGCGGCCCATCGTGATGACAGCGACGGCTGCCATGTGCGGGATGTTGCCGCTGGCGTTTGCGCTCGGTGCGGGCTCGCAGATGCTGCAACCGCTGGCGATTGCGGTGATTGGAGGGCTGGTGCTCTCGGTGGTGCTGAGCTTGATCGTTACGCCTGCACTCTACTACCAGATCACCTTGCGTGGCGAGCGCAGACAAGAACGCGCGGAGCTAGAGGCGGCAGATTAGCAGTTCACGTTCGTAGATCATCTCGGCGGGCAGATGGTCGTGGAGCATGAGGAAGAGTTCCTCGTGGCCCATTACTTCGCGCTTCCATGCTTCGCGATCCACGGTCTGGAGCTCCTGGAACTGCTCGTAGCTGAAGTCGAGTCCGGACCAGTTGATGTCGTTGTACTTCGGCGTCCAGCCGATGGGCGTTTCTTTGCCACGCACTCGGCCGCGGACGCGGTCAACGACCCACTTCAGCACGCGCATGTTCTCGCTGTAGCCGGGCCAGAGGAACTTGCCGTGTTCATCCTTGCGGAACCAGTTGACGTGAAAGACTCGCGGTGTGCTGGTCAGGTTGCGCTGCATGCGCAGCCAGTGACGGAAGTAGTCGCCCATGTGGTAGCCGCAGAAGGGAAGCATCGCCATGGGATCGCGGCGCACTGTGCCGATCTTGCCTCCTGCAGCGGCTGTCGTCTCTGAGCCCATGGTCGCGCCGATGTAGACGCCCGAGCTCCAGTTGAATGCCTGGAAGACGAGCGGCATGGTGCTGGGGCGGCGACCTCCGAAGATGAATGCGGAGATGAGCACGCCGTTCGGATCTTCCCATGAGGGATCGATGGTTGGGCATTGTGATGCTGGAGCGGTGAAGCGACCGTTTGGATGCGCTGCTGGTGTCGCGCTGCCTGCCTGCCATGCATTGCCGCGCCAGTCTTCTATCGAAACACCTTGGCCTGCCGGAGGAATGTCGCTCATGCCCTCCCACCAGACGCCATCGGGCTTGCCATCGCGCAGGACGAGCGCGACGTTGGTGAAGATGGTGTTGGCGCGGAGCGTTGCCATCGCATTGGGGTTCGTCTTCTCGCTGGTGCCGGGGGCGACGCCGAAGAAGCCGCTCTCGGGGTTGATCGCGCGTAGCTGGCCGGTTGCGTCTGGTTTGATCCATGCGATATCGTCGCCCACCGTCCAGACCTTCCAGCCCTCGAAGCCCGCTGGCGGAATCAGCATGGCAAAGTTCGTCTTGCCGCAGGCGGAGGGGAAGGCTGCAGCCACGTAAGTCTTTTCGGTGCGGCCTTCGGCATCGGCGGGGCTTTCGACGCCGACGATGAGCATGTGCTCGGCCATCCATCCTTCATCGCGAGCGATGTTCGAAGCGATGCGCAAGGCGAAGCACTTCTTCCCAAGCAAGGCGTTTCCGCCATATCCAGACCCGTAGGACCAGATCTCGCGCGTCTCCGGGAAGTGGACGATGTACTTGGTGTCGTTCTGCGGCCAAGGGACGTCTTGCTGGCCCGGCGCGAGTGGTGCGCCAATGGAGTGCAGGCACGGGACGACGCGTTTTTCGTCGCGATCGATCTCGGTGTATACGGGAGTTCCGATCCGCGCCATGATGCGCATGTTCACGACGGCGTAGGCGGAGTCCGTCAACTGAACGCCGATCTGCGACATTGGGGAGCCGATTGGACCCATGGAGAACGGCATGACGTACATCGTGCGGCCGCGCATCGATCCGCGAAAGAGCTGCTTCAGCTTCTTGCGCATGACGAAGGGATCTTCCCAGTTGTTCGTCGGGCCAGCGGCATCCTTCGACAGGGAGCAGATGAAGGTGCGGTCTTCGACGCGGGCGACGTCGTTCGGGCTGGAGCGGGCGTAGAAGCATCCCGGCCAGTTCTCCTCCGGCAGACGGGTGAAAGTTCCGGCTTCTACAAGACCGTCGCAGAGCCACTTGTTCTCGGCCTCCGAGCCGTCGATCCAGTGGATGCGGGCGGGCTGGCAGAGGTCTGCCATCTTCTCCACCCAGCGGATCAGGTGCTTGTTGCTGGTTGGGACTGAGACTGCCTGCTTTTCCGTATGCGTTACCATCTTTTCCTCCGCGTTCCGTGGCCAATGGGCGCTGGTGATCTTTTCGCAGATGCTGCCCGCAAAAGGGGCGCAAGACGCGTCCTTACAGACTACGCCGCCAGCCATTCCACGCAAAGATGGTCGCTCTTGGTAGGTAATGTTGCCCGGAGCCGCTCTGCTAGACTCAAGGCGCAACCCCTTCCTTCGGGATTGCGCAAAGGTCCGGAAAGGCCAGCCTGATGCCTCACCGCCTCAATCTTCGTGTTCCCGCCGATTGCCAGCACTGTGGCTGGCGACCCCAGCACATGTTCTGCAATCTCGCGCCTGAAGCGCTCGCTGACTTTGACGCGATCGGCAGCCCGGCATCTCTTCCTAAAGGAGCGATTCTCTTCAGGGAAGGCGATCCAGGCGACAGGGTGTACATCCTGTGCGAGGGCAAGGTGAAGCTGTCCTGTTCGTCGCGCGACGGCAAGACGCTCAACCTCCGGATTGCGCTCGCCGGAGACGTGCTTGGGCTGAGTGCGGTCATCTCGGGCTCTGCTTTCGAGGTCACAGCAGAGTGTCTGGAGCCTGTTTCTCTAAAGGCGATCGGAAAGAAGGAGTTTCTACCCTTCCTGAATCGCCATGGTGAGGCCAGCATGCACGCCGCGAAAGCACTCTCCGACGAATACAAAGCCGCCTATTCGGACGCTCGCCGACTTGCGCTTTCAGGCTCGGTTCCGGGCCGCATCGCGGGATTGCTGCTGGACTGGGGGAGGTCGGCATCCTGTGGAGACGCTGGCATGCGCTTCAACATGGTCCTTACCCATGACGATCTCGCGAATTTCACCGGCACGTCGCGCGAGACCGTTTCGCGCACGTTGACTCGGCTGCAGAAAGACAACTTCATTCGAATCAACGGCGCGACCGTGCATATCCTGATGCCCGAAGAGTTGACCGCGCTCGCTTCTGAATAAATTAGCGGCCCGCGTGATCTGCGTCACGCTGACTCGTGAGCGGCGTCACTGAATTCGGCGAGAAGTACGCCTAGCGTGGTTGCAGGCACAGAAGACGGTGCCAAGACGCAACTGCTGAGGTCGCCGATGTCACTCCTTCAAGAACCAGTCGCCGTGTCCTTAGAGAGAATCCTGGTCGCTACGGACTTCTCCTATGCTTCTGAAAAAGCGGCGGCCTATGCCGTAGGAATCGCCCGTCGCTTCAACTCGAAGCTGGAGATCGCCAATGTCTTCGATCCGTCGGTCGTGGTCTCGTATGAAGAGGCGATCGTCCACAGCATGCTGGCGGAGAGGAAGAGCATCAGTACCGACAATCTCCAGAGCTTCGTCTCGCAACTGAAGTTGGACGGGATTCCAACGAGCCTCGTCTCAACCGAAGGTCACCGGCCAGCCGATGCTCTGCTGGAGATTGCAGGGGAGCATCAAGCTGATCTGATTGTGGCCGGAACCGAGGCGAAGTCTGGCCTTGCCCGCCTCATCCTCGGTTCTACGGCGGAGAAGATCCTGCGCGGGGCGGTTTGCCCAGTTCTTACCGTCGGGCCTATGGCGAAGATGCCGAAGCCTGGGCCGCTTGTCTTCAAGAAGATCGTGTATGCGACGGATTTCTCCCCGGAGGCAGCTAAAGCGGCGCCTATCGCTCTGTCCTTCGCACAAGACAGCGCCGCCCATCTTTATTGCTGCTGCGTTCTGGCTCTTGACGATGAGGGCCTTAAGACGCGCGATCAACTCAAAGAGGGCTTTGGAAGGCGGCTGAGCGAGCTGATTCCCGAGTCGTCTTATGACTGGTGTAGCCCGGAGTGTGTCGTCGAGTACGGAGACGCTGCCGACCAGATTCTGAGGCTTGCCGAGAGGATGGAAGCCGACCTGATCGTTCTCGGTGCCCGCCGGTCGTCTTTCTGGCTCACACGCGTGGAAGGCGGTCTCACCGCCTCCCTGCTTGCCCAGGCAGGCTGCCCCATCCTGACGATCTGCTAGCTCTCGTCAGCCGTTTTCAATGGAACCGAGGGCGATGTGATCTCGGTCACATCGCTCTGTAGTTTTCTCCAATACGCTGCTTCCAGGGGAGAATCACGATGGCCGATTCAAAGACTGCAAACACAGCCCAGACGCCGAAGCGACCGTGCAGCTGCAATGGTTCGTGCACTGGCTACGCATCGCGAAGCGATTGCCCACCGCTGATCGTTCTTGCGGTCGCGGCTATCGGGCAAATTCCGAGGCTGCACGCTGCCTGAGGTTCCGCTCCAGGCTGCGGCGTAGTTCTGTATTTGCAGTGACAAGCAGCCACGGACTTCCTTTGTCGACCTGCCGAACTTCTCTCGAGTCTGTCCCAGCGATGCGTGCCATCCAGCCTCTACAGGCAGGAAGGCACGCATCTGCCTGCTGGGCCATCGGTTTGGAGCAAATACCTCAAGATACTTGACTTGCAGGCGCAGATATCGGATAACGAGAGTGTTACCACTCAATTACACTCACTCGACACGCGCTTCCGCGGACGAGTTGTATCCGGAATCGGCCGTCTGGCTTTCTCCAAGGAACGTTCGACTCTCGAAGTACGCCGCTCGTAACTTTCGCACAGCATCAACCTGAAGCTCGATTTGGATTCGCAGACCTTCCCCCTTCGAAGTTGACGGGTGTGTCCCCCGATATCTTGTTTTCCTCTGGAATTCCACCAATGGAGGCTTCTCTTGGCATTGCGTTCACGTTCCATCGCATTCCTGCTCGGCTTCATCTTTGTAACAAAGGTGTTTGCGCTTCCCCCCAAGGTCAACCATCCCCTGGATGCGCTGAGTGTCGATGAATACTGGAAGACCTATAACCTTCTGCAGTCCGCGGGAAAGCTTGCCGAGAAGACCATCTTCGCAAGCGTGCTTCTGCGCGAGCCGCCTAAGGCGCAGGTGCTCGGCTGGAAGATGGGAAAGCCGATGCCGCGCAAGGTCGACGCGGTCCTGCTGACGGAGGGCAAGAGCTATGAGGCGGTGATTGACGTTACCGCTGGAAAGATCGACTCCTACACCGAGTTGAAGAACTTCCAGGCACCGATGACCGAGACCGAGATGCACAGCTTCGATGATGTCCTGAAGAAAGACCCCCGGGTGATGGAAGCGCTGACGAAACGCGGCATCACGGACACACGGCTTGTGACCTGCTATGTCACGCCGGCTGGCTATGTTGGACTGCCAGAGCAGGAAGAGGGGAAGCGCATCGGATGGGGTGGATGCACGTACTCCGCGAACGCCAAGTATGGCTGGGACCGCGAGATTCCGGGAATATTCTTCGTCGTCGATATTGCGGGAAGGAAGATTGTTCGCTTCTCGGACTATGGTGCCGTCCCCATTCCGCCGACGACCAGCCTCTATGACGCGGATGGTGGCACCGCACTGCCGGGAACGCAGCCGATTCTCACCTCGCAGCCGAGTGGACCCAGCTTCACCATCAAGGATGGCGAGGTCAGCTGGCAGAACTGGAAGTTCCGTTTCCGCCTCGACCCTCGTGTCGGGCCGGTGGTGAACCTTGTGACGTACATGGACGAAGGCAAGCCGCGGTCGGTTCTGTATGAGGGCGCTCTCTCCGAGATGTATGTCCCTTACCAGGACCCCGAAGAGACCTGGAACTCCCATGTGTTCCTCGATGCCGGGGAGTACTTCGTCAACACGGGGTCGGGCGGCATCATCAAGCCGCTGCAGGCTGGGGTCGATTGCCCGGCCTATGCCACCTTCTTCAGCGGCACCTTCGTGCACGATAACGGAACTCCGTATATTCGCCCGCAGCTTGCGTGCATGTTCGAGCGCGTCAGTGGCGACCCGGCGTGGCGCCACTGGGATGAGGACACCTACGCGATCTCCGGGCGTCCTACCCGCGAGCTTGTCTTCCGTACCGTCGCGACGGTTGGCAACTATGACTATCTCTTCGACTGGCGGTTCGAGCAAGACGCGTCCATTACTGTGGGCGTCGGTGCGACGGGCATCCTTGAAGTGAAGGCGGTGAAGGACCAGCGGGCGGACGGCAAGCTCTCCGCCAATATGGAAGGCACAGATACCGATGGCAAGTCCGTGCAGTTTGGGCAGCTGGTTGCCCCGGGTACCAGCGCGGTCGACCACGACCACTTCTTCAGCTATCGCCTCGATCTCGATGTGGACGGGACGAAGAACAGCCTGATGGTGGACAAGCTCGTTCCCTTCAAGCTGCCCGAGACATCGCTGGGCCGCAAGTGGATCTGGGCGATGAAGCCTGAGATGATTGCGACCGAGGGCGACGCGAAGCTGAACGTCTCGCTCGACCATCCTGCCATGTGGCGGTTCGCGAATGAAGGCGTGAAGAACTCCCTGGGCCAGAACACCAGTTTTGAGATCATGCCGGGCGAGACAGGCATCAGCCTGCTGCCTTCCTCGGAATGGCCGCAGAAGCGTGCGGGCTTCTCGGAGCATAGCCTTTGGGTTACTCCTTACGATCCGAATGAACGCTACGTCTCGGGCGTCTACGTCATGGGGAGCAAGGGCGAAGACAGCCTTCCCGAATGGGTGAAGCAGAACCGAAGCATTATGAACACGGACATCGTCGCGTGGTACACGGTCGGCTTCCATCATGTTCCTCGTGCGGAAGACTGGCCGCAGATGCCGATCATGTGGCACACATTCTCGCTGCGGCCGTTCGACTTTCTCAACAAGAACCCGACCATGGACTTGCCTATGGTTCCATAACGATCTGCGCGTACCAAGTTCGTTCAAGTTCAACAGCCGGGGTCCTGCATTGATTGCGGGACCCCATCACTTCATCTTCTCTCCCATCGCAGCAAAGATTCCGCCTCCGTCGAGCCCGCGAAGCCTCGACCCGTCTGGCGATGAACAAGACACGGTAAGAAATCCTGATCTGCGTGCATTTATCCCCATTCGATGAGGTCAACGCTTATGCATCTCTTCCGGTCGGTCCTTCTGTCGCTTTTCTCTTCTCCTAAGCTGCGCGCATTGCTCTTCGCAGTTTTGTTTGCATCGGCCGTCACCGCGTCTCAGTCACAATCGACCTTCGGTACGATCCTTGGCACCGTAAAAGACTCAACCGGTGCTGTCGTCCCTGGTGCGATGATCCTGCTCACGAACCAGGGAACCACTTCGACGCGTACAGCGACCAGCGACTCGGGGGGCGAGTTTACGCTGAGCAACATCGAAATTGGCTCCTACAGTCTTTCGATCTCCGCGCCGGGCTTCGAGAAGTACAGTCTGCCGGAGATAGCCATCAATGCGCGCGAGTCCCGCCGAATTGAAGCCGCTTTGAAGCTGGGATCGGAGACCCAGACGGTGACGGTCGAAGAGACCGCGCAGAACGTGATTACAACGGAGGTCTCGAACCTCGCGGAGACCAAGCTTGGTACGGAGCTCGTGAGTCTTCCGGTTGCGATCTATTCGCGTTCCACTGGGTCGACCAGCCCCATCGACACTCTCACTACAGAGGCCGGCGTCCAGACCGACGACAGCGGCAACCTCGACATCATGGGTGCGACGCCCGCGCTGCTTAGCGTCACCATCGACGGCATCAGCAGCGTTGGCGTGGAATACTCCGGCCCGATCAACGAGATGTTCCCGTCTTTCAACTCCATTGAGGAGATCCGCGTCAGCGAGTCCAACAACAATGCGGAGTTTTCCGGTGTGGCCGACATTACCACTGTCTCCAAGGCGGGCAGCGGTACCTACCACGGTGGCGTCTTCGAGAACCTTCAGAACACCGCCATGAACGCCGGTAATCCCTTCCAGACGAGCAAGACGAAGATCATCATGAACGACTTCGGCGGCACGCTCGGTGGTCCGCTCAGCATTCCTCATCTGTACAACGGCCGCGAACGGAGCTTCTTCTTCGCCAGCTTCGAGGCCCTGCGCCTGCCGCGCGAGACGCCCATTGTTGCCAGCGTTCCAACGCTCGCCATGCGCGGAATCGGTACGACGACAGGCAACGCGGACCTCACCTCGTACCTGGCAGGCCAAGGCGTTACGAACATCTATCAGCCGGACGGGGTAACGCCGGTCGACCCGACGAACGTCCCGATCACGCCGATTGCGGCCAACATGCTGAAGTACCTGATGCCGCTGCCGAACTACGGCTCGCCGGACTCTTACTCGAACAACTATCGCGTCAACTTTCCTGCGCCGATCTCGGCCAACCAGGGCGACATCCGTCTCGACCAGACGCTCAGCAGCAAGCAGAACATCTTCGCCCGGTTTTCCTACAAGAATCGCCAGGTCATCGCGGCCCCCAACACCACTTGCGGCCTCACCTTTTGCCAGTCAGCGGGAAGCCCGTTGCAGGGTGCCTACAGCATCCCGGAGATTGATGAGGGCCTGACCTTTGCCTACAACTACATCTTCAGCCCGAAGCTGCTGAACGAGTTTCGCGGCGGATACAACGCGCAGCACACCTCCACAACGCAGAGCTACAGCACAAGCCAGTTGCTGCAGCAAACCGGCCTGACTGTGCCGCAGGTGAACACCGAGTGGTCCGAGGCTCCGAACCTCTACATCAATGGATTTATGGCCACCGGCGGTGGCAATCCTACGCGGCAGCGCAGCGAGACCATCGAGCTGCTGGACAACGTAACCTGGAATAAGGGGCACCATAACTTCAAGTTCGGCGCGGACTTCAAGCGCCTGACCGACCACGACGACAACGTCTTCGGCAACTACTCAAGCGGCGAGTATGCCTTCGACAGTTCCTCGGCAGTCGGCGCGGCCATCGGCGATCCCTACACCGCGTTCCTTCAGGGTTTCCCGGACTACACCTATGACGCGACCATCAACAAAGAGACCATGGATGGACTCGGCTACTCCTACGCCTTTTACGCGCAGGACGACTGGAAGATCACGCCGAGGCTCACACTGAACCTGGGGCTGCGCTACGAGCTGCATCCGCCGCTCAAAGAGATCCACTACAACACCGCATTCTTTCTTCCCGACTACAACGGCGTTGGGACAGATGGCATGACGCAGGTGCACGGCGCGGTTGTTGTCCCGAACACGCAGGCGCTTTCTTTCGAGTCGCAGGATTTCATTAACGCCATTTCGCCCACACCGACGCTTACCGCTAAGCAGGCGGGCTTGCCCGAAGGTCTGCGCTACACCGACAAGAACGACTACGGCCCGCGCATCGGCTTTGCCTGGCGTCCCTACGGCGATGAAAAGACCGTCATCCGTGGAGGCTGGGGCCGCTTTATCGAGAGCCCGCTGGGCTTCTCGCTGGTCTCCGGATGGGCGGTCGACGCAAGCTACGTAGGCTACTACGGACAGCAGTATCAGGCCGACGGCGTCACTCCGCTGCTGTCGCTGAGTAACGCATTCGTTCAGGGCGGAAGTCTCGCCGGCACCGCATCCTTCCAGTACGCCTTCCCCATCCACTACAAAGATCCCTCCGTGCAGCAGTGGAACCTCACTGTCGAACAGGACCTCGGCAAGGGAATCGGCGCACGGTTCTCGTATGTTGGAAGTCACGGGACCAACCTTGAGACCTTCGTCGATCTGAATCAGGTTCCGGCCAGCACCACCCCTTATGCCGACCAGTCGCTTTCCTACCCTAACTGGAGCATCATCCAGAGCGTCGAGAACCTTGCCGAGAGCAACTACAACAGCGGCACCGTGGAGGTGACCCGTCACAGCGGCAAGGGCCTCACCTTCGACGCCAGCTACACCTTCACCCGGGACATCTCGAACGCCGCCGGGGCGACACCCAGCGGCTTCGCCGGAGCCGGCGGCAACTACGTCACCGACCGCTTTCACCCAGGGCTGGACTACGGCAACGTGAGCTACGACCGCAAGAACCGCTTTCTCGTCACCTACCTCTATGACCTTCCCTTCGGCCGCGGACAACGCTTCGTGGCCACCGGGGGGGCGGTCAACGCGATTATCGGCGACTGGCATCTTGGCGGCGTCACCGTCTTGCAGAGCGGCCCGTTTCTTACGCCCTTCCAGGCCACCTCCGATCCCGCCAACACCAACATCCTGAGCACGGTCGGCCAGACCCGCGCCGACATCGTCCCGGGCCAGGCGCTCTACGCAACCAACCGCAACGTGAACCAGTGGCTCAACCCTAGCGCCTTCGCCATCCCGCAGGCAGGGCGTGGCTACTTCGGCACCGCAGCCGTAGGCAGCGTGGTTGGTCCGGGCACGGCGGTCTTCTCCATGTCGCTGCGCAAGGACATCCCGGTCTACGAGCGTATGAAGCTGCAGCTCTCGGTCGAAGCCGCGAATGTCTTCAATCATCGCAACTATGAGCCGCCGAACATGCAGGTCGACGTCGCGCAGTTCGGCTCCATCAGCGCTCTGCAGACCGCCGAGGGCGCCGGCCCGCGCAGCCTCGAACTAGCTGGACGGATCAACTTCTAGCTCCAGTTGCGGTTCATCTGCCTCTCAAATCGACGCCCGAACAGAATGTGCCCCCGATCCCTGTCAGGATCGGGGGCGATGTTTTGTCGCACACGGCACCCTGAGCTGAGCCACGTTTGCGTCCGATGAAAACTTGCCCCGAACCCAGCTACGTTACCGCTTATTCTTCGTGCGTTAACAAACGAGCAACCGAATATTCATGAGAATCGCCCATCCTGAATAGACACAACAGGCCATTGACACACGTCGTCGCGAGGCACCCCCGCGCAAGAGCACACGACACGGCACAACTTTATTCACCCATTTCTGGAGACCTAGATGAGACGTATCTTCACATTGGCAATGTTTTTGATCCTCCTTGCCTGCGCCCCCATTTCAGCTCTCGCCCAGTTCGAGACTGCTTCGGTCCTCGGATACATCCGCGATTCCTCAGGCGCGGTTATCCCGAACGCGACCGTTACATTGACCAACCAAGAGACCAAGGCGCAAGTTGCCTCCAAGACCGACGCGCAGGGTGCCTTTCAGTTCACCGACGTGAAGATCGGCCAATACCAGATCTCTTCCGAGGCCCCCGG
Source organism: Granulicella aggregans (assembly GCF_025685565.1). Lineage (NCBI taxonomy): Bacteria > Pseudomonadati > Acidobacteriota > Terriglobia > Terriglobales > Acidobacteriaceae > Granulicella > Granulicella aggregans. Next base: position 76,528 of record NZ_JAGSYE010000001.1, on the reverse strand, counting down.
CTTCGACAACGCCAAGACCGAAAATTTCACCGTCGTGGTCAACGCCCGCCAGCGCGTTGATCTCACCATGAAGACGGGATCGAACACAGAGACTGTCACAGTCGACGCCTCCGCCGCCTCGATCCTTGAGACCGACAACAGCGAACGCGGCCAGGTTATCGGAAGCCGCGAGGTCCAGAATCTCCCGCTTAACGGCCGCGCTTACGCCGACCTCGCCGCTCTAGTCCCTGGCGTCCGCCGCGACGTCCTCGAGAACAGCTCCGACTCCAGCCGCGATGCCAGCTTCAACGTGAACGGCATGCGCAGCGAACAGAACAACTTCCTGCTTGACGGTCTCGACAACAACGCTTACGGAACCTCAAACCAGGGTTTCTCGAACCAGGCCATCCCTCCCTCGCCAGACGCTATCGACGAGTTCAAGGTGCAGACGGATAACTACTCGGCCGAATACGGCCGCGCACCGGGCGCCGTGATCAACGTCTCGATCAAGAGCGGTACCAATCGCTTCCATGGCGCTGCTTATGACTACATCCGCAACACCGATCTGAACGCCATTGGGCCGTTCGCCGCACCCACCAACCCGCTCACCGGTAAGTCACAGAAGCCGACCCTGCAGCGCAACCAATTCGGTGGAACCTTCGGCGGACCCATCTTCAAGGACAAGCTCTTCTTTTTCGCCGACTACGAAGGCACCCGCCAAGTCGTCCATGCCATCCTTACCGCAACCGTTCCTGACTCTGACCAGAACGGCACCAGCGCACTGGCGGTTGCCAATGGCGGATACACCTTCCTTACCTCCTCGGGCGCGGCTGTGCCGATCCTCAATCCGCTTACTGGCCAGACCTACAACGGCGTAATCCCCTTCAATGACCCGAGTGTTTCCAGCTTCGCCAAGGGGGTTCTCGGTGCGCTTCCGGCGGCGAATCTGCCAGGGATCGTAGCAAACAACTATATTTCGCTCCCTGCTGACACCATCCAGAATGACAAGGGTGATATCCGCGTCGACTACATTGTCAGCCCCAAGACCACCCTCTTCTCCCGCTACAGCGAGAACCAGGGCCACATTCTGTCGCCGCCCGCCATCCAGGGTTCAGCCGGTGGAAACGCCAACGGCTTCGTCCATATCTTCAACCAGCAGATCGTCGGCGGCGTGACCCACACCTTTACCCAGAACTCTATTCTCGACGCACGCTTCGGCTTCACTCGCACCGATGCCGGTAAGAGCCCCTACGGTGCTGGACTTCCGAGTCTCGAGACAGGTATCACCGGCCTGCCCACCTCGGGTCCCGCGGTCACCAGTCTGAATGCGCAGTCGGTCGCCAACTTCTCGCAGTTCGGCAACCTGACCAGCAACCCGCAGTTCCAGAATCCCTACATCTTCAATCCGAAGATCAACTACACCTACATCAAGGGCCGCAGCACCTATAAGGTTGGCTACGAGTATGTTGCGATCTTCACCACGGATGACGACTTCAACCCGGCCTACGGTGAAGATACCTACAACGGATACTTCAGCTACGGAGTTGCGGGCAAGTCCCCAAGCTCGCAAGACACGGGGACCAAGGAAGGCGTTGCTCTTTCCGACTTTATCTTCGGCGCGCGCGATACCTATCAGCTCAACAATCAGACTCAGGCTCATATCAACCAGCGGATGCACTTCTTCTACTTCCAGGACGACATCCGTGTCTCCTCGAAGCTGACCGTCAATGCCGGTCTGCGTTATGAACTCGCCACGCCCCAGTGGGAGTCAAATAACCTGCTTGCGAACTACGATCCGGACACCCAGTCGCTGATCACTGCCAAGCCCGGTTCGATCTATGATCGCGCCCTGGTCAACATGCCGAAGCTCGACTTCGCTCCGCGTTTTGGTCTGGCCTATTCGATCGATCCGAAGACCGTCATCCGCGCCGGCTATGGCCTAGGCTTCACGCAGTTCAATCGTGAAGGCGGCGAGAACCTCCTCGTCTACAACCTGCCTTACATCGTCAACACCAACCTCACCCAGGCCCCGCAGTTTGGCAACAATGCAACCAAGGGCGCTTCTACCCTCCTGGCTACCTGCACATCCGCTGGCGCTAGTGTGGCCTACAGCTCGACCAACCCAACTCCCTGCTTCCGCACCAGCCAGCAGGGGTACCCCACCGGCATGGCCAGCCCTGCGAATGTCACCGCGGCCAGCAACGTCAACACCGAGGCCCGCTACATTCCCAAGAACCTGCCCACCGGTTACGTGCAGAGCTACCACTTGACCGTGCAGCGTGAGCTTGGACCGTCGACCACCTTCGAAGTTGCTTACGTTGGTGAGCATGGCGTCAAGCTCGAGACTCTCGGCGACCTCAACCAAGCGAACGCAGCGACTCCGTCGGCTACCTGCAGTGCGGCGAGCACCTCGGGCTGCGGCACGCTCGCTGCTCGCCGGCCCATCCCGACCTTCTACACCATCGAAGAGACGCTGCCCGAGGGCTTCCTCGAATACAGCGGTCTGCAGACGAAGCTCGAACATCGCGGCGGCCACGGTCTCTACCTGTTGAACTCGTTCACCTGGTCGCGTGCCATCGACAACGCCGGTGGTCACCTCGACACGAACAACGGCGATAACTCGCGCATCAACCTTGCCAACCCGCGTGGTGAGATTGGGCCCTCCGGCTATAACCAGCCGCTCAACGACACGCTCTCCATCGTCTACGACCTGCCCTACGGCAAGGGACGCGCCTTCGGGAGCGATGCTTCCGGAGCTCTCCAGGCGGTGCTCGGCGGATGGCAGGTTACCGCCATCAACGATATGAACAGCGGTCAGCCGTTCAACATCATCTACTCGCCGACCGGCGTCCAGACGGTCAGCACCATCCTCAACCAGCGCCCCAATCAGAATGGTCCGGCTGTGCTTCCCAAGAGCCAGCGGGTCAAGACGAAGACCTCTTACAGCATGTTGAACCCTGCTTCCTTCAGCCTCCCGGCGTTCGATCAGCCGTATGGCAACGCGGGCCGTAACAGTGCTCGTCTGGACCCCTTCTATCAGCTTGATATGGGCCTGCACAAGCAGTTCCCGATCTACCGTGAGGGAGTCAAGTTCGACTTCCGCGCGGAGGCCTTCAACATCCTCAACAAGGTGAACTACGAAGGTCCGGCCAATGAGACCTTCGGCAACAGCGCCTTCGGTCTGGCCACCTCTGCTTCCGTCTTCCCGGCGCGTATTCTGCAGTTTGCCGGCAAGATCATCTTTTAGCCCGCGTCCAACGTCAAGAGAGCATCATGATCAATCGCAGGCAGTTCGCTACTCTAGCCGGCGGGTCGCTCGGAACCCTGCTCACCCAGAAACTCTGGGCTGAGCAGGTCCGGGCGAACGCTTCTCCTGACAAGTTCTACTTCGCGCTCGTCGCGGACACCCACATCATCGACGACTTCTACGTCAAAGGCAGCGAGAACAGCGTCGAAGATAACGAGAGCATTCTTGTTACCACGCCGCGGCTCACCTCCGCGCGAGACCTCATCAACTCGCTAAATCCCGCCATCGAGCAGGTCTTCCTGATCGGCGACTACTTTCATAACTATCCGTCGACGGACTACGAGTTTTACTTCAAGAACACGACGCGGCTCGACAACGCGAAGGCCATCACGGATGGCTTCAAGATGCCGGTGCACCTTGGCTTCGGCAACCACGACTACGACGTTCATCGTGTTCCACGTGAGATGAGCCATCGCCTCTTTGAGGCCAAGTTCAACGCCAAGCCGTACTCGGCGCTGGACTACAAGGGCTACAAGTTTATCCACCTGAACAACTTCCTTGGCAGCACGCAGGACAAAAAGGCTAAAGACTTCAATCCCGGTATCGGATCACTCGGCGAAGAGCAGTTGCACTGGTTCGAGGCGCAGATGCAACAGCAGAAGCCGACGTTCGTGTTCATTCACTACCCGCTGATTCAGAATGTGCCGACCGAGTTCGCCGACTACGGTCTTCACCCGCTGCTGCGCAAGTATAAGGACACGATTCAGCTCGTCGTCTCCGGGCACAAGCACAAGTGGATCGACTATCAACACACCTATGGCCCGCAGCACTATGTGATGGCGGCCACCCGCTACGACCCCAACGCCTATATGCTGATGGAGGTCGACACGAAGCACGGCACATGGAAGTTCATGAACGCCGATCTCGTGGAATGGGAGACTCACTACAGCAAGCCCTACCGCAACGCCTGATGCATCGGAGTTCCATCGTGAAACTGTTTTGGTCGTCTGCCGCACTGCCGGTATTGTCGTTGTCGTGCGTTCTTTCGCTTGCGCAATCATCGGATGTGAAGCTCAACCAGATCCAGGTGATCGGGACGCACAACAGCTACCACGCGGGCATCGCGCCGAACGAGGCGAAGGTCTGGCAGGCGAAGTATGCGAAGGCCTTTGCGGGACTGGACTACAGCCACCCCGCGTTGACAGCGCAGTTCGATAGCGGCGTGCGGCAGATTGAACTCGACGTCTATGCCGACACAAAGGGCGGCCTTTACTCCCATCCTTCAGGGCCGTCGATGGCAGCTGCTGCGGGTCTTCCTGCCGACCCCGACTTCGACCCGAACCACCTGATGGACAAGCCCGGCTTCAAGGTGATGCACGTCCAGGACGTCGACTACCGCAGCAACTGCCAGCCGTTCATCGCTTGCCTGAACGAGGTGCGTAGCTGGTCGCACGCGCATCCGGGACACATCCCGGTGTTCATCCTCGTCGAGATCAAACAGGATTCGCCCAAGGGAATCAAGGTCACCGAGCCTGAGAAGTTCACCTCGGCCACCTTCGACGCTCTCGATGCCGAGATCCGTTCGGTCTTTCCGACGGATGAGCTGATTACTCCCGATGACGTTCGGGGCAGCTACCCCACGCTTGAGAAGGCCGTGCTTGCGGGCAATTGGCCAACTCTTGAGGCATCGCGGGGCAAGGTTGTCTTCCTGATGGATCAACGCCCGGTTGGGCCGGTTTATCTTGAGGGGCATCCTTCGTTGAAGGGCCGTGTTCTCTTCACCAACGCGGCACCCGGCGAGCCGGACGCAGCTTTTATCGAGCGGAACGACGGACCTGCGGAAGAGATTAGAGCGCTGGTCCGCAAGGGCTATCTCATTCGTGCTCGGACGGACGCGGATACCAAGGAAGCTCGTACCAACGAAACGTCTCGTCGCGATGCCATGATCGCCAGCGGTGCCCAGTTGCTGAGCACCGACTACCCTGCGGCTGAACCAGCGCGTTGGGCTGGCGGCTATTCCGTGTCGCTGCCCGGCGGCAAGGTCGCGCAGTGCGATCCCGTGAATGCTCCGAAGTCCTGTCCGGCAGACCTCGGGAAGTAAGGCAACGTCAGCCGCGGATCAGGCTGCGTTGCCCGACTCAAAGTACAGGTAGCGGCGCCAGCTGGGATCGGCGCTGCCGATCATGCGCATGATATGGCGCGAGGTGTGCAGGCTGAAAGGTCGCGGCTCGCGCTGCAGCTTCATCTCGGTCAGTTCGTGCAGCATCTGGTTGCCCTTGCGGCGGTTGCAGTCGTGGCAGCAGGCGACCAGGTTCTCCCATGTCGACAGGCCTCCGCGCGAGCGTGGAATGACGTGGTCCAGCGTCAGTTCGCTCGCGGTCAGAACCACGCTGCAGTACTGGCAGCAGTTGCGATCGCGCAGCAGTATATTCTTGCGTGAGAGCGCCCGCGTCTGGTGGGGGATGCGGCGGTACTCCAGCAGACGGATCACGCTGGGCATAGCCACACGCATGCGTGCCGCATGCAGCATGGAGCCCTGTTCCTCCTCGGTCTTGGCCACGCCCTTCAGGACAAGCACCAAGGCCCGCCTTGCGCCGCAGATGTTGATCGGCTCGTAGGACGCGTTCAGCACCAGCACCGGCGTCTGCATGGGTGGCTGTCGAAAGACGCCCGCGCGGACCTCAATCTCGGTCGTTGGGGTGCGGCCGTGGAGCATGGCGTGGCACTTGCCGCCCACTCGTTGCTTGCGTGTCTTCGATGCTTGCATTCAAATCCTCCGCTTCGTTTCAAGGCTGAAATCTTCAGAAACTCGAATATCGTGAAATCGGCTCGATCTGCTGGCTATCGTTTTTTTCTTGCTATCCAAAGTCGCGCGCGCCGGAATCCCACAACGCCACTTGCTCCTTTTGAGCGCGAGCCAAAGTAGCGACCCAGACGTGTCGTGCGCCCGCTCTGCGCAGCACCTGCGAGCAGGCCCGGGAGGTCGCTCCTGTTGTGTAGATGTAGATATCGTCGATCAGGAGCACGTCCGCGCCAGCGAGAGCGTTGGTCTCGTCGAAGACCTTGAACGCTCCTACGAGATTTCTGCGGCGGCCCTTGTCGCTCAGGTTGAACTGGCTCTCTGTCGCCTTCACGCGCCTCAGCAGGCTGTGCCTCGTCTTCAGGTTCCAGCTCGGGCGATGCTTACGCAGGAGGGACATCGCCTCATCCGCAAGCGTCTCCGCCTGATTGAAGCCGCGCTGGCTGCGGCTAGCGGCGAACAGAGGAACGGAGATTACGTTCGCACGACCGGTCCATCCTTCTTCCCGCTCAAGCATCAGGATGGCCTGCGCCAGCTTGGCTGCCAGCGGCTTCGCGAGAGATCGCACGCCGTCGTACTTCAGCAGATGGAGCATCTCGCGCAGCTCGTTTTTGTAGACGCCATAGGCAACGGCGCGGTCAAAAGCAGGAGGCGCCATCCGGCATGGCGTGCAGAGCAGTCCCTCCGTGGGAGAGTTGCCGAGAAACCGGTCGCTCTCCATGCCCAGCGCTTCACCGCAGATTCGGCACAGCGCAGACGCAATCGACTGCGATTGCGCACGAAGCTGCGACAGGCAAAGGTCGCAGATGGGAATGTCGTGGGGGGAGAACTCAGCGCGCAGCAGGGAAGCGCCGCACGCACGGCAGTCAGCCGGAAAGAATGTCGTTACGAGGTCATCGAATACGGAACAAGCGGCTCGCGCTGGACTTCGAAGTACGCGTGCCACTGCGCGCCATTCCATCGTTCCGCCCAGCAGATTGCCTGGCGGGCCGCCGGGTGGAGCCCCCGCGGACACATCGAGCGCATTGTCCTTCATGCTTTCGCTGAAGACGCACCTCACTCGCTGACGCTCCAGGTCGATCAGACCGCGTCATGGCTGAAGTATAGCGTAACCCGGGCGCTGCGCCAATGAATATGCTAGGTTCGCCGTGATGCCGGTACCCGGCGCGGAACTGTATTCTTGATCCGATGGCAGAGAAAAAAAAGAGCGAACGCAGCCGCAATCGTCCGCGGCGAATCCCGGCCTGCGATGAATTTACCGAGGGAACTGAAGACCATCTCCTTGCCGGTTCGCCGCTTGAAGACCTCTGCTTTACGAATCTGGATCTCTCCAGCCGCCGTATACCAGCGTTGCGGGGCGGCAACCTGGTCTTCGACCGCGTCTCGTTCGCCAACTCTGAGATAGCTTCGCTGCGCCTCTTCGACGCGCGCTTTGTCGGCTGCGATCTGTCGAACGCGATGCTCCGAGCCTGCGAGGCCACGCGCGTCGAGTTTGTCGACTGCAAGCTCACGGGGCTGAACGCCTTTGGCTGCCGCTTTGAAGACGTTCTGATGGAGCGCTGCGACGCCAGTTTCAGCCATCTCAGCGAGGGAAGGTTTCACCATTGCGAGATCATCAGCAGTGAGTTCCGCGAAGCTGCACTCAACGGGATTAGCTTCGAAGGCACCCGGATGAAAGACGTAGTGCTTCGTAAAGCTGATCTGGCGGAGGCGAACCTCTCTGGGCTCGATCTGACTAACTGCAACATTGAGGAGATCTCGCTTCGCGTGACCGACCTCCGGGGCGCGATCGTCAGTCCCGCCCAGGCCATGGACCTCGCCAGGTTCCTCGAAGTCGTCATTCGGTAGGCACGATACACCCGATAGGGTGCGAAGCTTGTTCATCCTGATACACTTCGCTCCATGCCGCCATCGTCCAACGCAAAGACCACGTTCAAGCCCTTCGTCGCCGCCGCCGAGAACCGCCCAGAACTCACCGCCCGCGCTCTCATCCTTGGAGCCTTCTTTGGCGTTCTTTTTGGGGCCGTTACGGTCTATGTCGGCCTGCGCGCCGGGCTTACGGTCGCTGCCAGCATTCCGATCTCGGTGCTCTCCATCTCCATCCTGCGCGCCTTCGGCAAGGCCAGCATCCTTGAGAACAATATCGTCCAGACGACCGGCAACGCCGGCCAGTCGATTGCTTCCGGCGTCATCTTCACCCTGCCTGCGCTGATCTTTTTAGGTTTCGATCTGGAGTCGACGAGAATCTTCGCCTTGGCGCTCTTCGGCGGTTGGCTTGGCGTCCTCTTCATGATTCCGCTTCGGCGGCAACTCATCGTCGAAGAGCACGAGACTCTCATCTACCCTGAAGGCACAGCCTGCGCCGACGTCCTCATGGCCGGCGAGCGCGGCGGGTCTTTCGCATCCCGTGTCTTCTTCGGCCTCGGCCTCGGCGCTCTCTATACCCTCTTTCAGAACGAGAACATCTTCGCTCTCTGGCCCTCCACGCCGACGCGCGACTTCGACATCGGCCCGCAGCACCTGCTCAAGGGCTCCAGCATCCGCGCCGACGTCACACCCGAATACCTCGGCGTCGGCTACATCATCGGCCTCCGCGTCTCGGCCGTCATGCTCGCCGGCGGAGTCTTCTCCTGGCTCCTGCTTCTTCCCGCCATCTACTTCTTCGGGTCGCACATGACCTCGCCGCTCTACCCCGGCACCACGCTTATCCACGACATGAGCCCCTCCGACCTCTGGAAGACCTACGTCCGGCCCATGGGTGCCGGAGCCGTCGCCGCCGCCGGAGTCATCACCCTCGCCCGCACCGCGCCGACCATCCTCGCGGCCCTCACCGAAGGCCTCAAGAACATCGGCAAGAACAACGGCACCGCCGCCACTCCCACCCGCACGACGCACGACCTTCCGCCAACCGTCGTCCTCGGCGGCTCCGTCATCCTGATCGTCCTGATGTTCCTCTTCCTCGAATTCCACCCCGTCCCCGGAGCGCAGGTCGGAGCGCTCGCCAACATCGCCGCCGCTCTCCTCGTCGTAGTCTTCGGCTTCCTCTTTGTTACCGTCTCTGCCCGCATCGTCGGCATCGTCGGCAGCTCCGCCTCGCCCGTCAGCGGCATGACCATCGCGACCCTGATGGCCACCTCCGCTATCTTTCTCGTCAAGGGCTGGACCGCCCCCGCATTCGGCGCGCTCGCCATCACCATCGGCGGCATCGTCTGCATCGCCGCCTCCAACGCCGGAGACACCGCGCAGGACCTCAAGACCGGCTATCTCATCGGCGCGACGCCCTGGAAGCAGCAACTCGCCCTGATGTTCGGAGTCGTCATCTGCGTCTTCTCCATCGGCTTCACGCTGAACCTGATGAACACCGGCTTGCAGGTGTTTCAGCGTCTGCCGAAGCCCATCCCCTTCACCATCGCCAACACGAATGAAGGTGTTGTCAACGGCGTCCAGACAAAGGGCAACTTCTCCCTCGACCACATCCAGCTAACGCCGCACGACCACTCCGGCACCAAGGAAGAGCTCGGTAACGCCAACCGCCTCATCCTGCTGAACGCCATCGGCTCAACTACCTTGGAAGACGGCAAGTACCTCTACAACCCGGACACGAAGCAGATCGAGATCCAATGGATCCAAGGCATCGGCTCCGAAAAGGCCGCCGCCCCGCAGGGCCGCCTGATGGCGACCGTCATCAACGGCATCCTCACCCAGAAGCTCCCCTGGGCCCTGGTCCTGCTCGGCGTCGCTCTGGTCCTCGTCGTCGAACTCCTCGGCATCCGCTCCCTCACCTTCGCCGTCGGCGCGTACCTGTCGATCGCCACCACCCTTGCCATCTTCACCGGCGGCCTCATGCGCTGGATGGTCGACCGCGCCATGCTCCACCATGCTGCGAAGCTCGCTGCCGCGAATCCCGATGCGATCGATCCTGCCACGGGCCTTCCAGTTCCCACCAGCGTCACCCCAGCCCTCGACACCGAATCCGAGATCAGCCCCGGCAGCCTCTACGCGTCTGGATTGATCGCCGCAGGCGGCATCGTCGGCCTGCTTGGTGTCGCCATCCGCGCCGGCGAAGGAATCTCCGAGCAGCGCGGAGGCAACTGGCAGTTCTGGCGCTTCAGCAGCCAGAACCCCATCTATCACGACTGGTTCAGCGTCCTCATGTTTGGCCTGCTGGCATTCAGCCTTTACTACTTCGCGCGCAAGCCACTAGACGCAAAATAGGCTCATGTTCCATTTCGCTCAAACGCCTTGAAGGGCCAAGTCTCTATGACCTTGCCTTATCCATCGTCTCCCGGATCGTCTGCGCCAGGGCACCGATGTGTTTTTCCTTGAACATGTCGTCATGGTCGCCTGGGATCCACATGGTATGGACCTTGCCCGTCGTCATCACGCCCCAACCGAGGGTGGGGTCGAACTCCGCGTCCAACGGAACGTCTTCTGCAGGGAAAAGATAGACATCCGATGCGATCTTCGCCGGACGGTGCCGCCGCACGCCAACCCTGGTCACCAGAGCGGGGTCCTTCAGCCAGGAGGGAAGCTTCGTCCCCTTTTTTACGAAATGCGTATAGACGGCGACCCGTGTCTCCAGCAGCAGGCTTAGCCACTGGTTCCGCAGCTTCTCCATGACGAACTCGCCATGCAGCTTCAGCTTGTCCTGGAGCTTGAGACCGCGCGTCTTGCGCATATGGTGCCCGAGCGCTGCGACGCGCGGCATGAGCCGGCTTGTCGTCGGGGCTACCTGTGCGACAGATTGCTGGACGCACCAATAGTCCGGACAGTAGGTATCGATCAGCCCGATGAACGCAACTTTCTCGCCAAGCGCTTCCAACTGTGCTCCGACTTCAAAGGCCACGAGCCCGAAGAAGCAGAAGCCCGCGATGTAGTACGGTCCCTTCGGCTGAACCTCGCGAATGTGGTTGACGTAGTTCTGGACCTGGTCCTTTAGCGTGTAAGGAAGGTGCCGGTCTGAGAGCTCCAGCTCCATCACTCCGTAGAAGGGCTGGTCCGAGCCCAGCGCCGCGGGGAGAGCGCGATAAAGATGGTAGGAGTGGATCATGAAGAGCGGAGGCCGGTTGCCTGAAGGATGCAGGGGCAGAACGACCTGCTTCTCAATGATGTTCCGCTGCCTCAGGACGTTGGCCATCAGCTCGATCGTCGGTGCCTTGAAGATCGTGGGCACGGGCAGCACCAGGTCGAACGCTGCGTTGATGCGGGGAATGAGTTTCAGGATCAGCAGCGAGGTGCCACCGATGTCGAAGAAGTTGGCGTGAACGCTGATGGAGGGAACGCCGAGCACACCCTCCCAGACCTGTGCCACCATCTCCTCGACCAGGTCGCGGGGAGCCACATAGGGCCGATCCAGTGCCGCATGGCCGCCTGCTCCGCGAGTCTCGCGAGCGTGGCTCGCATGGGCGACGGAGTGGCCGCCAACAAAGGGAGGTGCCGGAAGATCGTTGACCCTGCGATCGGGACTCTCTACAACGGCCTTCAGAAGCGTCTGGTAGTAGGCGAGCCACTTCTTGACCGTTGTCTTGTCGAAGAGATCGGCGTTGTACTCCAGTTCGGCGCGCAGGCCTTCAGACCTTTCGATCATGGCAAGCTGCATCTCGAACGGAGTTCCCACGCTCATGCTAGGCAGCGGAGTGACCGTCAAGCCCTCGATCTGCCGCGTCTGAACGAACGCCGTCTGACACATGAAATAGAACTGAAATAGAGGACGCCGATCGTTCTGGGTCCGCAGCGTGAGGTTCCGAAGAAGCAGTTCGAACGGCAGGTCGGTATGGTCGAGAGCCTCAAGCGTGCGGTCGCGTGTGGCCTGAATCAACTCCGCCATCGTCGGATTTCCGGCCAAGTTGAGTCGAATCGCCATCGGTCCGGCAAACGGTCCGATCAGGGCTTCGGTCTCGGCACGGCGGTTCAGCACCGGAGATCCGATCGTCAGATCATCGGCCACGGAGGCACGTGACAGCATGGCGGCAAAACATGCCAGGGTGACGACGTAAAGTGTCGCGTCGTTTGCCTGGCCCAGTTGCTTGACCGACCGCGTCAGCTCTTCCGGCAACAGCAGCGTCTCAACTGCTCCCTTGGCGGTGGGGCGATAGGCCGGCGGATGGTCGGTCGGGAAGTCGAGCACCTGCAGGTCGCCGCTCAGCCGGTCGAGCCAGTAGCGGAGGTGCTCCTTCATCGCATCTGAGTCGAGGTTGTCGCGCTGCCACACCGAGAAGTCCGCATACTGAATGGCAAGCTGAGGAAGAGACGGCTCTTCTCCGCGATTCAGGCTTTCGTACGTTGTCCAAAGTTCGCGCTGGATCACCTGTGCAGAGGCCGCATCCGCAAGAATGTGGTGCAGCGTGACGATCAGGACGTGTTCTTCGTCGCCTACCTTGCACAGCATCGTGCGGAAGAGCGGCAGCGCATTCAGATCGAACGGCTTCAGAATCTCCTGCTGGATCGTGCTGGCGAGGTTGGTTGCCCGCTCGGCCTCGCTGCGTCCAGAGACCGTTGTGCTCGGAAGTGAAACCCTATAGCTCGGATGAATGACCTGGAGAAACTCTCCGTCGCGTTCGTTGAAGGTGGTCCTCAGCGACTCATGCCGGTCGATCAACAGTTGGAACGATTTTGCCAGCACCTCCGACGAGAGCTGTCCTGCGATCTGCATGACTACGGGTACATGAAAGGAGGGGTTTGTCGGATCGAGCTGGGAGAGCGTCCAGAATCGCTCCTGCGCCAGGCTGCCGGGCATGGCGATCACCTGCGACGAAGGCTCGTCCTCAAGCGCAGAGAAGGCATCCCCGGCGTTGTTGCCAACTCCATGGCCCGCATCTTCAATCGTCCGCTTTGTGAGTGACTCCGTGGGAGACAACACCAACTCCGCCAGCTTCTGATTCCCGCGCTTCGCGAGAAACCGGAGAACCTCCTGAAAATGCAGGAGAAGGCTCTCCGCCGTCTCTTGAGTGTACAACCCTGCCTTATATTCAAGCGATAAACGCCAGCCGATCTCACGCTGCACCAGGAAAAAGTTCAGGTCATAAAGCGCACCCTGAGACTTTGATGGCATCGTGATCATCGCTGCTTCGCCCAGCTTGAACTCGGACGGCCCGTTTCGTCCGTACTCCTTCTGGCAGACGAAGTTGATCCGGAAGAGGTCAAGTGCGCTTTTGTGGGGAACCGGAATTGCCTCCATCACCTCTTCAAAGGCGATTTCCTGATTCGCTAACGCGTCCCAGACGTTGTCGCGGACCTGGGCCAGAAGATCAGAGACCGTGCTCGCTCCGCGCAGATCATTGCGAATGATTACCTGATTGACGAACTGCCCGATGATCGGCTCAAACTCAACCCGGTTTCGCCCAGCCAGCGGGGTGCGCAGGGCAATGTCGCTCAGCCCGGTGTAGCGCGAAAGCAGCAGCATGCAGGCGGCCATCGTCACTACGTAGAAAGTCGCGTTTTCGGACTTCGCGAGATCAAGAAGGTCATCGGTCAGCTCGCGCGGGAGGAGCGCCGATACGATCCCCGCCTCCATCATGTCGGCGGATACGTTCTTATCGAACGACACAGAAAGCTGGGGTGCCCGGGCCAATTGTTTCTTCCAATAGTCCAACTGGCTTCGGGTGGCAGGTGCCGACTGGTTCTCCCCTTGCCAGGCCACATAATCGCCATACTGGAAGTCGAGATCGTGCAGCGGAGATGGGTCGCCCGCTGAAAGAGCGTTATAGGCTTCGGATAGCTCCTGCATCAGGATGCCGACCGACCATCCATCGCAGATAATCTGGTGTGCGGTGATCGTGAGGAGCGACTGCTTCTCTTCGAGCCGGAGTAGCTTGACCCGCAGTGGCACGCCCAGCGTGAGGTCGAAGGTCTGCTGGGCCTCCTGCGTTGAGATCTCGTCGACCAGAAGGCTTCGTGCAGACTCGGCAACTGAGGTCAGGTCCACCACTTCAATCGAGAGATCGAAGGAGGGCGAGACGACCTGGATTGGCTCTCCGTTGGACAGCTTGAAAGAAGTTCGCAGCATCTCCTGGCGCATCGCGACAGCTCGCAAAGATGCCTCAAGGACGGCGGCATCGACCTCGCCGGCGATCTGCATCCGGAAGGCCCCGTTGCAGCGGCGGTCGCCAAGGGTAGTGAGCCCCTGCGGCCACATGCCCCTCTGCCCCGGAGTCAGCGGAAACGCATAAAACCCCTCACCGCCCGGAGGTGTGTCTGTGGCCGAATCCGCCATGTTTCCAAGGGTAATTGATTTTGCGCCCATCAATCTCCAGTACTGGCGTCGACCGGTTCCGGTTGCGTCGTCAGCGTAGAAGGTGAGATGCGGTATTTGGCGCGGGAAACAGCCATCAAGGGAGCGGTTTTTGCTGCGGGCGCGACCGAGGAGAGCTCAGCCAGTACGGCGCGGATCTGTCGATATTGCAGAATCTGGCGCGGTTTGACTTCGATGCCGGCCTGATTTGCTCGGGCAGCGATCTGGAAGACATGGAGCGAGTCCGCTCCGAGTTCGAAGATATTGTCCTGGACGCCTACCCGTTCGACATGCAGCACCTCCGCCCAGATCGCCGCCATCTGCTCTTCCTGCGGCGTCTGCGGAGCTACGTAGTTTCCGTCCTGCACCTGGAGTGAGCGGTCCGGAGCAGGAAGCGCTCGCCGGTCGATCTTCCCATTCGCCGTCAAGGGGAATGTGGGCAGGTCGACGAAGGCAGTGGGGACCATATAGTCGGGCAGCTTCGAGAGCAGGAAGGAGCGAATCTCGGCTGGCACCGGGGCACTCTTTCCACTCGCCACGATGTACCCGACGAGCCGCTTGTCTCCTGGAATGTCTTCACGCAGCAGCACGACAGCCTGTTGGACCCCGGGGAACTTGCTCAGCGCGGTTTCAATTTCACCGAGTTCGATGCGGAAGCCGCGGAGTTTGATCTGCCCGTCCGCACGGCCAAGGAAGTCGAACTCGCCGCTGGGCATACGGCGAACCAAGTCGCCGGTGCGGTAGAAGCGCGCTCCTGCGCGGGGCGAGAAGGGGTCGCTGAGAAAGCGATCGGCGGTGAGGTCGGGGCGCTGGAAGTAGCCTTTGGCAACGCCCACGCCGCCGATATAAAGCTCTCCCGCGACGCCGGTTGGAACCAACTGCTTGTGCGCGTCGAGAACGTAGAACTCCGTGTTGTCAATGGGAGGTCCGACGTAGACGGGGCCAGCCTTCTCTTCGACCATGCTGGTCGCCGACCAGATCGTTGTCTCGGTTGGGCCGTACATGTTCCAGAGATCGATCTTCAGTGCGAGGATCTGGTTCGCAAGGTCGCGAGGAAGCGCTTCGCCTCCGCACCATGCCGTAAACTTCGGATCGCCCTTCCATCCGGCGGCCATCAGCAAGCGGAAGGTGACCGGCGTCGCCTGCATGATCGTCGCGTTGGAGGAGTGGAGCAGCTTGAGCAGCTCGGTGCCGTCGGATGCCACGGCGCGTGTTGCCAGCACGAGCTTGGCGCCGGTGATGAGCGGCAGATAGACCTCGAGCGCGGCGATGTCGAAGGAGATCGTCGTGACGGCTACGAGTATATCCTTGGAGGTCATGCCCGGTTTCTTCGCCATCGATTGCAGCAGGTTCACGACGTTGGTCTGGGTCACCTCGACGCCCTTGGGCCTGCCGGTCGATCCGGAGGTATAGATGACATACGCAACCGCCGACGGATCGTACTTGAGATCGAGCGGACCGGCGTCCTCGACGTCGATGGCTGCCCAGCGTTCGTCGACGCAGATGAGACGCGTTCCAGCCGAGGGCAGATCCGCCGCGAGGCGCGACTGCGTGAGGATGGTCGGCTGATGCAGGTCCTCGAAGACCATCTTGAGCCGTTCCATGGGGAAGGTGGGGTCGAGCGGAATGTAGGTCGCTCCTGCCTTCCAGGTCGCGAGCAGAGAGACGACCAGCTCGATCGACCGCTCCATGTAGATGCCTAGCACTTCGCCCCGCAGAACGCCGGAGGAGACCAGATAGCGGGCGAGCTTATTCACGCGTGCGTCGAGTTCGGCGTAAGTGAGCGACTCACCCTCGCACTCGAGCGCAATTGCATTGGGAGTGGCTGCCGCCTGACGCTCGAAGAGCTGATGGACGCAGAGATCCGACGAGTAGGGAACAGCGGTCTGGTTCGGCGTGATGGAGACGCGCTCGCGCTCCTTGGCAGTGAGAACCGGAAGCGAGGCGAGAGGCTGTGTGGCGTCGCTGCTGAGACCGCCCAGGAGGGTCTCGTAGCAGTCCATCCAGCGCGCGATAGTCAACTCGTCGATCAGGTCGGTGTTGTAGTCGACGTGAAGCGTGACGCCGTCTGTGCCTTCGACGGCGTTGATGAAGACATCGAAGTTCACAAAGCTCTTCGGGTTCGGGTCGACCTCGGCTTGCAGGCCGGCGAAGGCTAGGCCCGATCCTACTTTTTCCAGGTTGAACTGGACTTCGATCAGCGGCAGGCGGCTGGCATCGCGAGCGATTGGCAGCTTCCGCACCAGGCGGCCAAAGGTGTAGTTCTGATGGTCGTAGGCGTCGAAGATGTTCGAGCGCATCTGCTGCAGAAACTGCGCGGTCGTGATGCCCTCGTGAGTGATGCCGCGGATGGGAACGAAGTTCACCGCGTGGCCGACGAGGACCTTGTCTTCGACCAGAGACTGACCGGCAGCGGGGACGCCGACGACAATGTCTTCCTGGCCCGTGAGGCGGGTCAGGGTTGCGGCGAAACCGGCAAGCATTGTTGCGAAGAGCGTGCACTTCTGCTGTGCGCCTGCGCGTTTGATGTCCTTGAGGGCTGCTGCGCCAATCTTGCGGCTGTAGGTCGCTCCGGCAAAGCTCTTCATCGCCGGACGAGGATGATCCAGCGGCAGGTCTAAAAGCGGAGGGAGAACCTCGAAGTTCTTCAGCCAGAACGCTTCGTTCTTGGCTCCTTCGTCGCCGATGAAGTGCGCGTCCTGCGCGACCGCGTAGCTGCTGAACGGCATCAGCGGATCGAGATGAGGAGACTTGCCTTCGAACTTGGCGCTGTACGTCTTCGACAGCTCATCGAGCATCACGTTGATGCTCCAGCCGTCGCAGACCACGTGGTGGGCGGTGAAGACGAACGCGTGTTTGTCCGCTGCGAAACGAACGAGCGCCACACGGAACATGGGGCCTGCGACGAGATCGAACGGCTTATGTGCGTCTTCCTTGATGAAGCTCGCAAACTTCGTCTTCTGCTCGGTCTCGGCCAGGCCGGAGAGGTCGATCAGGGGCAGCTCAACTGGCTTCGGAGCGGAGAAGTGCTGCGTCCGAGCGTCCATGTCGAAGGTTGCGCGGAGGGCGTCGTAGCGGGCGACCAGGCTCGAAAATGACTCCGTAAGAACGGGGACGTTGAGCGTACCCTTTAGGTGAAGCGAGAGGGATTCGTTGTAGCTGCAGTTCGCCTCGGACGAGAGCGCGGCGGAGAGCAAAATCTCCATCTGTGATTCGGTGATCGGAGCGCTGCTGGCGTAGGCCGGAGTCTCGATTGCGGCAGCCTCGATCGTCTTGCCGCCAGTCGGCATGTCGAGTACTTCGCCGGCCTGCATCTCCGCGATTGTCTCTTCGAACGCGCGCACGATGTGGTCGATGTCTTCGGCGGTGTGCTCGGTCGTGATGAAGCACGGGAAGTTCTCGAGCAGGTGAATTCCCTTCGAACGCAGGTGGTAGTAGAAGAGGCTGCCGAAGCGGAAGTCCGAGGGGAAGCTGAAGTAGAAGAAGCTGGAGAAGCTCTCGATGTGCGTAGGGACTTCGTTTTTCTTGAGCAGAGCGTTCAGGCGTGCGATCAGGTCTGTCGTGCGCGCCGTCAGCCGCTCCTGCAGCGCGGGGCCTTCCTTCTTCAGGTGCGTGAGGACTGCCTTGCACGCGGCCATCGCCAGCGGGTGGCGGACGAAGGTTCCGGCGAAGAAGGTGACGCCGACCTCCGGGATGGACTCGTCGCCGTACTGCCACATGCCGCCGTCGAGGGCGTCCATGTACTTGGCCTTACCGGCGAGGATGCCCATGGGCATGCCACCGGCGATGACCTTGCCGTAGGTGGCGAGGTCGGCGCGAATGCCGAAGAGCGCCTGGCAGCCGCCGGGATGGACGCGGAAGCCGGTGACCACCTCGTCGAAGACCATGCAGACGTCGGCCTCTTCGGTGATCTTGCGGAGTTCTTTCAGGAACTCGATCGGCTGGAAGGCCGGATGGCGGCTCTGGACTGGTTCGACCAGCACGGCGGCGATCTCATTCGTGTGCGCCTTGATCCAGTCGAGTGACTCCTGTGCGCCGTATTCGAGCACCGTCATATTCGCGACAGAGTCGCGCGGGATTCCAGGTGCCAAAGGCGAAGACTGCGGCTGTCCGCCACGCCTGAAGCCCTTGACGAGGACCTCGTCGAACATGCCGTGATAGTCGCCAGAGAAGTAGACGATGCGGTTCTTTCCGCTGACTGTGCGAGCTACGCGCATCGCGGCCATGACGGCTTCGGAGCCGGTGTTGCAGAAGGTCGCACGCTCATTGCCGGTCATCTCGCAAAGTGCCTTGGCCACTTCGCCAGCGAGCAGTGTCTGCGGGCCGATCTCGAAGCCGAGGTGGAGCTGCTTTTCGATTGCGTCTTCGACGAAGTCGGGACGGTGCCCGAGCATGATCGGGCCAAAGCCGTTCAGGCAGTCGAGATACTCGTTGCCGTCGATGTCCCAGATCCGCGAGCCCTTGGAGCGGTCGGTGATGATGGGGTAGACCATCTCCTTCCACTGGACTTTGAAGCCAGCGACGACACGCGGGTCAGCGAGATAAGGCCGGTACTCTTGCGTCTTGGCCTTCGACTTCGCGGTGCGGCTGGTGTAGAGCGCGACCAGCTTGCGGATGTGCTCTTCCTGCTTGGGCGTCAGTTCGCCGTGGACCTTCTTCGCAGCCGCGCGGAAAGGAACATAACCCTTCAACTCGACGGTAGCGTCCTTCGGGTGGTCTGCCGCGGCAATCGTGGCGGGAACCTGAGCCACTGGCACGGGTGCTACCGGTGGTGGGGCGGGTGCGGGTGCGGCACCGCCATTGAGAGCTGCGATCTGCTGAGCGAAGAGCTGGTTTAGCGCAGCGAGCTGACTCTTCATCAGCTCTTCCATGGCGGTTCCGCCGCCTGCAGCTGGGGCGACGCTCATCGTGGGAACAGGGGCAACTTGAGCCGACGGCGCGGCGACCACAGCAGCAGGGGCGGCCTCTTCGTAGAGGCCTGGAGCGACGTGGCCGTCGATGTAGCCCGAGAGCGCGTCGAGCGTCGCGAGGTCGTCCATCAACTGACGGAAGGTGATCTTGATGCCGAACTTCTGCTGCAGCGACTGCGTGACCTGGGTCAGGAAGAGGGAGTCGAAGCCGATCTCGAGGAAGGACGCGGAGGTGTCTTCGCCGCTGATATCGAGGCCCGAAAGCTCCTCGAAGATCTCGATCAGCATGACGCGGATGGTTTCTTTGCGTGGCTTTGCTTGCGTGGCTGCTGCTGGACTCGCTACAGATTGCGAAAGGCTCTGAGACATGGGCGAGATCTCCTTCAGTGTCGCAACCGGCAGGATTGCCGCCGGGTCGGAAGAAACAGGCCTCTGAATGATCTCCGGCAGCTCGATCTCACCGGAGTCAACGCTCTTATGGGCGTCGCTAAGCCAGAAACGCTTGCGTTCAAAAGGATAGGTTGGCAACGAAACACGCTGGCGTCTGGCCTGCGTTTGAATCTCCTGCCAATCGGGCTTCGCACCCCTGGTCCAGGCTTCCCCCAAGGCATGCAGCATGGAGTGCGTATCATCCTGCCCACTGTCGCTATTGGAGAGTGAGGATAGCATGGCAATCTTTGCGCCCAGTGCCAGATTTTGACGGGCAAGCATTACCAAAACTCCGCTCGGCCCGACCTCTAGTAACATTCGATCTCCGGATTGCAGTAACCGGGCTATCGCAGGCGCAAACTGTACCGGCTCACGGAGATGCCGGGCCCAGTAGTCAGCGGAGGTGGCATCGTCGGGCCGGATCCAGTCTCCGGTAAGAGTCGAAACGTAGGGAATCTGCGGCGGGGACATCTTCACCTTCGCCGCCGC
Organism: Granulicella aggregans; assembly: GCF_025685565.1. Taxonomy (NCBI): domain Bacteria; kingdom Pseudomonadati; phylum Acidobacteriota; class Terriglobia; order Terriglobales; family Acidobacteriaceae; genus Granulicella; species Granulicella aggregans. The sequence goes on along the minus strand of NZ_JAGSYE010000001.1, from coordinate 56,444 downwards.
CTCGCGAAACTCCGCCGTAATCGGGTCCATCATCGGGGAGTGGAACGCGTGCGAGGTGACGAGTCTGCGGCTGACGATCTCAAGCTTCGTCAGCTTCGCTTCGAACTCTTCGATGGGGGGTGTCGCTCCGGAGATGACGCAGAGAGTGGGCGCGTTGTTCGCCGCGATGCTGACGCCTTCGCTCAGCAGGGGTGATATCTGCTCTGCACTGGCGCGGACGCTGAGCATGGTGCCGGACGGAAGTCCCTGCATCAGTCTTCCTCGCGTCGCCACCAGGTGCAATGCGTCTGCGAGCGAGAAGACACCGGCGAGACAGGCGGCGGCAAACTCCCCGATGCTGTGGCCGATCATCGCCGAGGGTTGGATGCCCCAGGAGATCCACAGCTTCGCCAAGGCGTACTCGACGACGAAGATCGCGGGCTGCGCCAGCATGGTCTGCGTAAGCAACTCGGTGGCGGCATCTTCTTTGCTGGGCTCCGGGTAGAGTACGGTCAGAAGATCAAGATTCGCATCCTGCAGAAGGATCCTTGCGCAGGCATCGACGGCGTCGTGGAAGACTGGCTCCGTCTCGTAGAGACCGCGCCCCATGTTGACGCGCTGAGAACCCTGGCCGGGGAACATGAAGGCGACAGACGGATCGGGAGCGTTCCGTTTCTTCCCCGGTGCGACCTTGCCAAGTGTCTTGTGTAGCCCGGCGACTGCTTCTGCGCTCGTCTCGGCTACAACGGCGCGGCGGAAGTCGAACGGTCTGCGTCCGGTCTGAAGCGTGTAAGCCACATCTGCCAGCGCACGGTCTGGATGGGCCTCGATATCGGCGGCTAAATTTGCCGTCGCCGCATCGAGCGCCGCCTGCGACCTTGCCGAGACGACCAGCAACTGGGCTGCTCGCGTTGGGGGATCGGAAGGATCAGGTTCGACCTCTTCTAGAATCAGGTGGGCGTTCGTTCCGCCGACACCGAAGGCGCTAACGCCCGCGCGGCGCGGACTTCCGTTCCGCTCCCAGGCGGCAGGCGTCGCAGTCACCTTGAATGGGCTGTTCGCCATGTCGAAGCGCTCGGTCGGCTTCTTGAAGTTCAAGGTTCCGGGAAACTGTCCGTGCTTCACGACGTGAGCCGCGTGGATCAGGCCGGTCACGCCGGCTGCGATGTCGAGATGGCCAACGTTGGCCTTCGCCGTTCCGATGGTGCAGAAGTTCTTAGCTTGCGTCCCTGTACGGAATGCCTTCTCGAGTGCGGCGAGTTCAATGGGGTCGCCTAGCGGCGTTGCTGTTCCATGTGCTTCGATATAGCCGATTGACTCAGGCTCAACTCCTGCAGCCTGCTGCGCCATGGCGACGACATTCGCCTGGCCTTCAATGCTGGGGGCGGTGTAACCAACCTTGTTGCCGCCGTCGTTATTCGTCGCGAAGCCCCGGATGACGGAATAGATGTGGTCGCCGTCGGCGATCGCATCTTCAAGCCGCTTGAGCAGTACGACGCCGACGCCCGAGCCGAAGACCGTTCCCTGAGCGTCGTTGTCGAACGGGCGGCAGTGGCCGTCGGCCGATCCCATTCCACCTTCTTGGTACACATAGCCGCGCTTCTGCGGCAGCGTGATGGAGACGCCGCCAGCCAGCATCATGTCGGCCTGGTAGGTCATCAGGCTCTGGCATGCCTGGCATACGGCGACAAGAGAGGTCGAACACGCAGATTGCACCGAGAAGCTGGGGCCTTTCAGGTTGAACTTATAGGAGACCCGCGTCGCTAGGTAGTCGGGATGGTTGCCCATCATCGCCTGGTAGTTGCCGATCTGGTAGTTCTTCAGAAAGTCTTCGGTGAATCCGGGCTGGGCGCAGACCTCGGCATGGAAGTAGCTGTTGAAGGCCGTTCCGGCCATCACGCCGACAGATCCCGGATAGGTGCCAGGGTCGTAGCCGGCATCTTCGAACGCTTCCCAGCAGCACTCCAGAAAGATCCGGTGCTGGGGATCCATCAACGACGCTTCTTTCGGGAGAATGCTGAAGAACTCCGCGTCGAAGAGGTCGATATCTTTAAGGATGGAGCGGGCTTTGATGTAGTTCGGATCGCTCGCGGCCTGGCGCGCGTTGACGATCTCCAACTCCTCGGCGGAGAACTGCGAGATGCCCTCGATGCCGGCGAGCTGGTTTGCCCAAAACTCCGCGACGCTGCTCGCGCCCGGAAACCTGCCGGACATACCAACGATCGCAATGCCGGTTAGATCTTCTGGAATCATGCCTTTACGCCCCTTGGCCGCGTTGTTTGGGCCGCACGCATCCGGGCGAACGTCTCTCTCTGTTTACGCGCCTGTTCCTGTGCTGCCGAGAGGACGCTGCCACCTGACGAGCTGGGCGGGGCCGACTCGGATTCCTCGCGTAACTTATCGGCAAGTGTGCGTATCGATGTAAATTCGAACATCCAGGTGATGGGGATCTGCCGGTCAAGCTGCTTCTGAAGCTCGGCACGGATGCGGATGAGCAGAATCGAACTCCCGCCAATATCGAAGAAGTTGTCATCCAGTCCGACGTTCGGCGTTTCGAGAACTTCGCGCCAGATGGCCGCTACACGTTCCTGCATTGGCGTTCCGGCTCCGGGTGCGGGAGCCGAGGAGCCGGTCACTGGGACAGGCAGAGCCTTGCGATCGACTTTACCGTTGTTCGTCAGCGGAAACGACTCCATCTGTATATAGAAGGCGGGAATCATCTGGGCCGGACTTCGCGGAGTCAAAAATTCCCGCAGCGTATGGGCTTCGAGCTTGATCCCGCTTTCGGTGACGAAGTACGCTGCCAGGCGCTGCCGGCCGCTGTGATCGGCATGCGCGGTCACGAAGACCTGCCGGACGCCCGGGTACTCGGCGATTGCTGCCTCGACTTCGCCGAGTTCGATGCGGAAGCCGTTGATCTTTACCTGATTGTCGTTCCGTCCGAGGTAGACCAGCTGCCCGTCAGCTCGACGTCGCGCCAGGTCGCCGGAACGGTAGAGCAGCGATCCGGACTTGCCAAAGGGATCAGCGATGAAGCGCTGAGAGGTCAGTTCCGGGCGGTTTAGATATCCCCGCGCCACCCCAGCACCGCCGATGCAGAGTTCACCCTCTTCGCCATCCGTCACGGGCTTTAGATCGGGATCGAGCACATAGAGTTGCAGATCGGGGATCGGTTCGCCGATCGGGCTGTCGATTTCCGTGTGGGCATCGGACTCGGAGACGACGCGGTAGGTCACGTGGACCGTTGTTTCGGTGATGCCGTACATATTGATGAGCTGCGGATTGCTGTCGCCGTGGCGCTTGAACCAGTTCCGCAGAGCCCGATACTGCAGCGCCTCGCCGCCGAAGATCACGTAGCGGAGCGCCAGCGGGAGCGTGGGGCCGGCTTCTTCGACCTGGTCGATCAGGGAAAAGGCCGAGGGCGTCTGGTTCAGCACGGTCACTCGCTCTTCGGACAGCAACGCGTAAAACTCCTCGGTGGAACGGCTTACCTCAAATGGAACGATCACCAGCCGGCCTCCGGTGAGTAGCGGTCCCCAGATCTCCCAAACCGAGAAATCGAACGCGAAGGAGTGAAACATCGTCCAAACGTCGTTTTCGTTGAAGTGGAACCAATGATCTGTCTGGGTGAAGAGCCGCATGACGTTGCCGTGCGTCACCAGGACTCCCTTGGGCTTACCCGTGGAGCCGGAGGTGTACATGACATACGCGAGCGAATCGGCCGTAGATTTTTGCTCCGGATCGAGAGCTGGCTCTGAAGCTTCGAGTTGGTCGTGCATCAGGACAGCGCCTGAGATCGCAGCCAGTCCAGCGGCTAGCCGGCTGTCGGTGATTACGGCCAAAGGCGCTGCATCTTCAAGCGTCTGCGCCACTCGCGCCGAGGGATAGGTAGAGTCAATCGGGAGGTACGCGAAGCCTGCCTTGACGACCCCCAGCATGGCGCTGATCTGTGCAATGGAGCGGTCGAGGTAGATCGCTACGATCCGTGGGGAATTGTTTACTCCAACCTGGCCGTGCGCCGCCAGAAGACCCTGGGCGATGCGATTCGCTCTTTGATTCAGATCGCCGTAGGAGATTATCTCCCGTCCACAGGTAATGGCTGTCCGGCCTGGGAATCTTTGGCATATCCGCTCGAAACAATCACTGAGCGAACTCTCTGAGGCAGCACGAGGAGTCCCTTCCTTTTCCTGGGTTGCTGAAAAAGAGACATCGTCTACCGGCTTGGCCCAGCTACCGTTCATCGAGTTCCTTCCAATCTCAAGTGGAATTTATCCGCAGGCTCGGCCAGAAACTTTGACCGTAGTTTACGACACTTGAGAGCACCGGCACACCGTACCGATGTGTCACAGCCTTGACATGTCCCATTCAATCTTGCGTTGTCAGGCTCTGATAGCAGGATCTCAAAGGGCTGAACGTCTTCTGGGGCAGAAACCCTGCGGTTCGATCGCCGCGCGAGGCATCCTGCGTTAACTCTGGATATGTGAGTACTTCAGGCCCGCCACAAACCTACAGTAACATGCTCGTAATCAGGCATAATCCCTCCAAGGTGGGAGCGAAACGGGTGATCGGGGATCAGGTTTCGGAGGCGAAATTAGGGAACGGGAAGCTGAGGAGCCGGAGGCCGGCTGTGTGACCGGCTGTCGCCACGGCGCATGTCGCGCCTTCAACGACCGCTATATCTCTGACAAAAAAAGTGCGCTGAGAGAGTCCATCTGGGCTGAGGATCGTCACCGGCGTCGGGCAGGAGGCGTCATCAACCGGGATCTCAAACGAGGTGAGCGGAAGGGATAGCCCTCGGCCATCAGCCTTTACTACCGCCTCTTTTCTCGTCCAACGCTCGAAGAAGAACCTTGAGCGGGCGGGAATATCGTCAATAGACAGCATGAGCGACGTCTCGTGTTGAGTGAGCGAATGCCGCGCGACCTCCTCCACCTCCGTCTTTCGGTCGAGATATTCGATGTCGATCCCGATGGGGCCGGTCAGGCTCAGAGCGATTAGAACCGTCGATCGCGAGTGCGCAAGGTTGAAGTGAATCCTCCCGCTATATGGAGTGGAGAGTTCGGGTTTGCCATATTCGGCTGCGACGATGGGAACTTCTTCAGGAGCAATACCCAGGTGGGCTCCGAGCAGCGTCCTTACCGAACTCCTGCCTGCGAGAAACTGCATCCTTACTTGTCCGGCTCGCAGTCTAGCAGCGCGTTCTGTCTCTTCGGAGTTCAGAATGCGGAGATAGGCCGTCTCGTCCAAAGCTGCGTCGGAGAGTTCGATCCGCCACACCTGCACTTCACCTAGCGCAAGTTTCGGTATTCCGGTGGGGAGCCCCCGGTCACCGGCCATCGGAACCTGAGAGCTGATTGTGAGATGGGAGACCCGCCAAGGCATTCTGGAGCCGGTTTGCAATCGCTTCCAGAAGCGCGGGCCTGCTTGCGCCGTTCAGATAAAAGTGGTCGCCCTCGAACCAGAGGCTCTCGAAGCGGCCTGTTGTGTGCTCTCCCCAGGCTGTGAGGCCTGTTTGCGATACGTTCTTGTCCTCTTTTCCGGCGAATGCCGAAACCGGGCAGGCGAGCGGAGAGCGCGCTATGTAAGTATGGGTCTCGAGGAGGGTCAGGTCTGCACGCAAGATCGGAAGGTAGACCTCCAGTAGCTCTGGGGTTTCGAGGATCTCTTGCGGTAGGCCACCGTACCGGATCGCCAGAGCATCCAGAAACTCCTCGTCCGTGAGCTGGTGGATCGACCCGTGCTTCATGGGAACGTGGGTCGCGTTTCGGCCGGAGACGAAGAGATGGGCTGGCTCCGGCTGGCCGTGCTCGCGGAGGCGCAGCGCGAGATCGAGCGCCAGCAGTGCGCCCATGCTGTGGCCGAAGATGGCGTAGGGTTTGTCCGTGCGGTCGGCGATAGCCAGCGCGATCTCTTCGATCAAGGCCTCGGAGCTTGTATACGATGGCTCGGCGAGCCTGCTCTCCCGGCCGGGAATCTGCACCGGGCAGATCTCGATCTCTGCCGGTAGCTGGCGCTTCCAGCCGTGGTAGCTCGCCGTCCCTGCACCGGCGTGCGGGAGGCAGAAGAGGCGAACTCTCGCGTCGGGGTTCCGGCCCAGTGACAGCCACGATCCACTTCTTCCCGCGCCATTCGACAGTGTCATCGTTCGAGTCAGCCTCCGAGACGATCTTACTAGGGCAGGTAGAACGTCGCTGCCAGCTTGCGGAATGCGTCGACCTGCGCGTTCACCCAATCCTGTCCGAGGCCAAGCTCTGCCGCCATCGTTGCGGCGACTACGGGAGCGGCGCGCTCCGCGGCTTTGGCATCGGTCATCAAAGCTCGCATGCGGCGTGAAAGGACGTCTTCGACTGTTCGTGCCATCTCCTGCCGCACAGAAAAGACGACCTCGGCGAGGCAGAAGGGAAGAGCTTCGTCGACCTTCGCGGCTAGTTCGGGGCGCTCGGCGATCAGCGCGCGAATTGCGTCTGCGTCTGTGCCATAGCGATGGAGCGGGCCGGTCTCAGGATTGGCCGGAGCTCCGTGGATCTTGATCTCGCGCGTCCGGCAGGGCTTGTTCGCCAGCATCGAGTGCCGAATCGCGAAGTCGAGGGTGTCCTGCGCCATCCGGCGATACGTCGTCCATTTTCCGCCGGCGACGGTAATCAGGCCCGTGGGCGAGACGTCGATGTGATGTTCGCGGGAGAGCTTTGAGGTGGTTGCGCTCTTGCCGGTGACGAGCGGGCGGAGTCCGGAGAAGACGGACAGAATGTCTTTCCGCGCCATTGGCTTCGCGAGGTAAGGATTGATATGGGCGATCAGGTAGTCGATCTCCGATGCCTCGTGCCCCGGCTCCATCTCGACGGCGGTTGCGGCGAGGTCTGTTGTCCCGATGACGACCTTCCCACCCCACGGGATGGCGAAGATGACGCGGCCATCCTCCGTCTTCGGGATCATGATGGCGTTGTCACTGCCGAGGAACGACGGTTCGACGACGATGTGCGTCCCTCGGCTTACGGAGAGCAGCTTCGGGATCGCCGGGTCATCCTTTTCGCGGATGTCGTCGGTGAAGATGCCGGTTGCATTGATGACGACCTTCGAGGTGACGGTGTATTCAGCGCCTGTTTCTTCGTCGTCCACGACGGCTCCGCTAAGCTTTCCGCGGGTCTTTAACAGCGAGGTCACGCGGGCGTAGTTGAGCACGGTCGCCCCGTGGTCTTCGGCGGTTCGTGCCAGCGCGAGAGCGAGGCGCGCGTCATCGAACTGGCCATCGTGGTAGAGAATGCTGCCGCGCAGGCCTTTGGTGGCGATGTTGGGTAGCCGTTGCTGGGTACTCTTTGCGCCCAGAATGTGCGTTGGCCCCATGGTCGACTTGCCCGAGAGCAGGTCGTAGATCTTAAGGCCGATTCCGTAGAACGGCAGGTCAATCCACTTATAGGCGGGAAGAAGAAAGGGCAGCGCCTGCACCAGGTGCGGAGCGTTCCGCAGCATGACGGCGCGCTCGTGGAGGGCCTCGTAGACGAGGTGAATCTGTCCGCTCGCAAGGTAGCGAACGCCGCCGTGAACCAGCTTCGTCGCGCGGCTGGAGGTAGCCTGGGCAAAGTCGCCAGCCTCGACCAAAGCTGTCCGATAGCCACGCGTCGCGGCGTCGACAGCGATGCCGAGTCCGGTGGCCCCGCCGCCAATGATCAGAACGTCGAACTCCCCCGCCAGTGCTTCAAAGGCCTTGCTTCGCATAGTTTTCTTTCTGCTGGCCCCAGGTTGCGCTCGCTTCCAGCTAGGCCAGGGCTTCAGCCTTGGCGATAAAACCGGTCACGGACGCGGGGCTTTAGCCCCTGGGGTATGCCTTCCTCTTATTCGATGCCAGACTCAACTTCTTTGCACTATATCCCCGTTACCCGCAAAAACAATCCGGCCAAAGCCGCTCCGATCACCGGGCCAAGCACCGGAATCGGAGCATAGCCCCAGTCCGAGCCGCCCTTACCGGCTATGGGCAGAATAGCGTGAGCGATCCGTGGCCCCAGATCGCGTGCGGGATTGATCGCATATCCTGTGGTTCCGCCTAGCGAGAGACCGATCCCCCAGACCAGGATCGCGACCAGATAGGGTGCGAGACCCGGAGCAGGACCGGCAGCAGCGAATGACTTCGCGCCCAGCGCTCCGATCACGATGATCAGAACCGCAGTTGCGATGATCTCGCTCAACAGATTCCAGAAGGGACTGCGTATAGCTGGAGCGGTGCAGAATACCCCAAGCTTTGCTGCGGGATCTTCGGTGAGCTTCCAATGCGGAAAGTAGAAGAGCCATACCAGCGTCGCTCCGACCATGGCTCCCAGAAACTGCGCCAGGATGAAGGGCACGAGCTGGGTGAAGTCGCCTGTCTTTACGGCGATGGCTACGGTCACAGCGGGATTCAGGTGCGCTCCCGGACTGCCGCAGGCGATGGCTGTGACCACTCCGCAGAAGACGGCGAAGCCCCAGCCGGTGGCGATGACCATCCAGCCAGCGGCCTCGGCTTTGGACTGCTTCAGCGTGACGGCGGCGTTGACGCCTTCGCCCATCAGAATCACGACGAGAGTTCCCATGAACTCCCCAAAGACCGGTGATAACAAGGCAGTTCCCTCAGTGGCTCGAAGTGCAGGTTATATAGCGATTCGTACGGCTACTCATCAATCCAATCGAAGGACCGGGTGACGGCCTTCTTCCATTGCTTGTACTGGCGGTCTCGGGCGGCGTCCTCGATCTGAGGCTTCCAGACGCGGTCAACCGCCCAGTTTGAGATCAGGTCTTCCGTGTCTTTGTAGTAGCCGCAGGCGAGGCCCGCCGCATAGGCCGCGCCCAGCGCCGTCGTCTCCCGCATCTGGGGACGGACGACGGTGCGATTCAGAATGTCTGCCTGGAACTGCATCAGCATCTCGTTCTGCACCATGCCTCCGTCGGTGCGAAGCTGTTCGAGCGAGATGCCGGAGTCTGCTTCCATCGCCTCTAGCACCTCACGCGTCTGGAAGGCTGTGGCCTCGATGACTGCCCGTGCGATGTGGCCTCGGTTGGCAAAGCGTGTCAGGCCTGTAATCACGCCGCGCGCGGTGTCCTTCCAGTACGGAGCGTAAAGACCGGAGAATGCGGGGACAAAGTAGACGCCGCCATTGTCCTTCACCGTCTGCGCGAGCGTCTCGATCTCCTCGCTCTTGTCGATCATGCGAAGGTTATCGCGAACCCATTGCACCAGCGCTCCGGTGATCGCGATGCTGCCTTCGAGCGCATACACCGCCGGCTGGTTGCCGAATTTGTAAGCCAGGGTCGTGAGCAGGCCGTTCTTCGAGATCACTCGCTTCTCGCCCGTATTGAGCAACATGAAACAACCAGTGCCGTAGGTGTTCTTGGCCTCGCCGGGCTTGAAGCATGTCTGTCCGACCAGAGCGGCGTGCTGATCGCCCAGGATGCCGGCGATGGGAACTCCCGCGAGGCTTGTCCGTTTCATGTCGCCATAGTGCTCGCTGCTCGAACGGATCGCCGGGAGCATCGAGCGCGGAATGTTGAAGATGCCGAGGATCTCCTCGTCCCAGTCCAGGGTCTCTAGGTTCATCAACTGCGTCCGGCTGGCGTTGGTCACGTCGGTTACGTGGACGCCACCGTTGATGCCTCCGGTCAGGTTCCAGAGAAGATAGGCGTCAATATTGCCGAAGAGCAGATCGCCCTTTTCTGCCAGTTCGCGGGCACCCTTGACGTTGTCCAGCACCCAGCAGATCTTCAAGCCGCTGAAGTAGGTCGTGAGCGGCAGGCCTGTCTTCGCCTGGAAGCGATTCTGGCCGCCTTCCTGGGTCAGCTTCGCAACGTAGTCTGCGACCCGGGTGTCCTGCCAGACCAGGGCGTTATAGACCGGAGCGCCGGTCAGCCGGTTCCAGACGACCGTGGTCTCGCGCTGGTTGGTGATGCCGATGCACGCAAGATCTTTGGCGCGCAGGCCGCGCGCTTCGACCGCCTCGTCGATCACCTCAAGCGTGCGCCGCCATATTTCGAGGGGATCGTGTTCGACCCAGCCTGGCTGGGGATAGATCTGTTCGTGTTCCTTCTGCGCTACCGAGACGATTCGTCCCGTCCGATCGAAGACCATGAACCGCGTGCTCGTCGTGCCCTGGTCGAGGGCTCCTATGTACTCCGACATCTCTTACCTCGCGTGCGAGAGGCCGCTCCGCCCTTATGGGTAAACGGTTGCACTCCCCGGTCTCACACTGTATCCCAATCGATATTCCATGCACCAGTGCCGCCCATCGCGCCACCCGCTATTGCGACAACTCGGTTCGTTTTGCATACCAGTGGCACAGCAAGAGGAAGCCTGCTCCCGCGGCATAGCTTGCGCTGACTGCTGGCACTTTTCCGAAAGCGATAGCACTTTTTACCCCGTCCAAGGCGATGGTGAACGAGTGAATCAGACCGAAAAGCGAGAGGATCGCGCCTGCGGCCATCCATCCCGCAGCGGCGAGAAATCTCCGGTCAAACATGAAAGAGAGCGCCGCCGCCCATACCATCGAGATCAGCAGGGACCCCTGCGCCAGCGAGATCAATCCATAGATTGCAAGGTCGCTGCCGAACTTCGGCGCGACCGCCAGCATGGTCGACCCGGCCACCCGCACCGCCAGCTCCACCACCTGCAGTGTCCATTGAGCAATCAGCGGAATCAAACCCAACGCGACGGCGATCGCGTGGTTCGCTGAGACCTCGCTGAACGCCTGCCCCATCATCACCAGCCCGAACCAGATGATGACCGCCGCCGCGACCTCAATGGGAATGACTCGCAGTACCAGCGGTAGGATGCCGGTCACACATAGCGTAAAGGTGGTTACTCCGCTAAGAGCCGAGTATCCCACCCGCGCCCCATTCGCCTTATGCGCCATGTGCCCGAAGTAGAGCGTGGTCGGGAACGGGCTGCCGAAGAGTGCCGCCACTAGCGTCGCCAATCCATTTACGAGGAGAGATGGCAGAGTTGGGTAGTCGTCTCCGGCGATCTTCACGCTCTCTAGAATCTGCAAGGAGACGATGGTGTCGAGCGCGCTCATTGGAAGAATGATCGCGAGGTATCGCCAGCCTTCGCTGTGCCGGATGAAGGCGAAGACGTTCATTGGATGTGGGAGGTAGAGCCCCGGTGCCGCCGCTGGCGCGGCTGGCGGAGCGTAGAGATGAAAATATCGTAACGCCAGCACGATCACAGCTCCGACGGCCATTGCCAGGGCGGGTGCGGGAATGCTAAATGGCAGCTTCAAGTGCGAAGCGTACAGCGCGAAGAGAATCACCATCGGAAGGATGCCTATGGCCGGCGTCTGGAAGACTCCGAAGATGAAGCCAAGGCAGAGAAAGCCAAGCGCGATTCCGGCCAGCGGGCATAACATGGCAGCGCGTGGTGTCGAACGCCGCAGCCAGTCGGTGCAGAACGCTCCCGCCGTTTGGACCACTCCACTCAGCAGGCACGCGAAGACTCCTACCTGCCAGGCAAGATTTGGATCGTGCGTCCGGACATAAACAGGCTCCATAATGAGGAAGATGTAGGCGAAGATGGTTGGGGCATTCACGCCAAAGGGGATCGCGGTGACATCGCTCCTGCCCGTTCGCTTCGCGAGCTGATAAGCCTGCCAAGAATAAAAGAGATTTCCCAAAAGGATCGAGATCGCGATGCCGGGCAGCACTCGTCCCACCATCAGGCTTTGCGACAGGCCGCAGACCGCTCCTAACCCAGCTATCAAGAGAAGATCCGGCAGACCGCTGAAAAATAGCCCGAGAAATCCGTCCACGTCGCCGCTGGTGAACCATTGCGGGGAGAAGCGGATTGCCGGAGCCGTCGTTGCCATGCTTCTCCTTATGCTCTGATCGCGAGAAAGCTACGCCACTCCATACTTCAGGCCTGTCGCCCTAAGCCACTTGCGATAGGCGATCGCCATGCGATCCGAACGCAGATGAAGCTCTTCCTGCAGATCAAGCGGCAGCAGTTCAGGGCGTTGCGACTCCACCACAGCTTTATCCTGCATGACGACGGTTTGCTGAAACGCCCGCAGATCCTGTTCGGGAATCTCGAATCCGTAGTTCATGGCGAAGACGGCCCAGGCTTCGCTGAAGCCTTCTTCGGTCGGGGTGATGGTGTAGCCCATGAAGAGCTTGTTATCACCTTGGGACTTGATGAAGCTTGCGACGAGCGGAGCGTGCACCTGGTAGTCATAGGTCACCTCGGCTGCCCGCCCGGTGCCATCGGGGTCTGGCTGATGGATGCGGATGTTCCTCGCCACCGGGCCAACGCCGTGGGCCAAGCCTTCCTCCACTTCATACTCCGGGATCGCTTCGTGCTCGGCGTCGCCGAGCAATCCGGCATGAACGATGGCCAGATGCCCTACGTCGAGGAAGTTCTCGATCAGTCTTGGTCCCTTCGCTTCGAAGCTGTATGGGCCACAGAGAAACATTCTGCAGCTCGTATCTTCGGCGAGCGGGAACGCGGGTACGTCGCCAGAGGGCTGGGCAATGCAGACCCAGATCAGGCCGTAACGCTCGCGCACATGAAAGACATTGGCTCGCGCGCGCAGCGGAGGAGTTCGGTCAGGCTGCGCGGGAATATGAATACACTTGCCGTCGCCGTCGTAGACCCAGGCATGGTAAGGGCAGACCATGCAGCCATCGCGCACTTTCCCAAGGGAGAGCTTGGCTCCTCGATGAATGCAGAGGTCCTGCCAGGCATGGATCCTGCCGCCATCGCGCCATAAGACGACGTCTCCGCCGAGCAGCCTTCGTGCGACCGCTTGTCCAAGAGGCACGTCGCCGCTTTGCGCGACCACGAACCACTGGCCCCGCAGCACATCGTCTTGCAGTACGGAGTTCGCACCGGCATTGTCCGGAAAAGGGGATGCATGACTCAAGTCAACAAGCTCCTCGTTTCCCTGTTTATACACCGGTGGATTGACTCTTCCTCTGTCGAGAACTTCAAGCAGACTGCAGAAAGAAGCGAGGTTTTTTTGCGCTTATCACATTTGAATAGGCAAGACGTCAATGAATATTGGCTTGACTTGCCCATGATCCTGCTAGACGCTTAAAGCTACAAACTACTTTCAGCCGCTTACAGTATCGAACCGTGCTCCGGATAAGAAAGGGCCACGGCATCGATACTCGCACTTTTTTGCGGAAGTCTCACTCCCTTCACCCACCGCCCATCTGTTATCGGTGGCCTGCTTCAGGAGCGCCTCAATACCTATGAAATTCATCATCGAATCGAAACGGCTTCTCGCCCTCGCTTCAACCGCGCTGCTCCTCTGTGCGCTGGTTATGCCTGGAACTGCTCAGAACGCCGCCCTCGGCAACATCTCCGGAGTCGTTCGCGACTCGGCGGGAGCGGTAATTCCTAACGCGACCGTTGTCGTGACCAACACTGCGACGGGAGCGTCCCGCACTGTCACCACCAACGGAGAGGGCTACTACAGCGCCACCTTCCTTCAGCCTGGAGTGTATGAGGTCATCCTCGGCGGCGGTAGCTTCGGCAAGGTGGATCAGAAGAACGTCAGCGTCATCGTGGGTACGAACGCCACCGTCGATGCGACATTGCCCAATGCAAGCGTCTCTACCGATGTGACCGTGTCGACGGAAGCCCCGCTGCTCGATACCGACAAGGTAGCCGCTGCCCAGGTGATCTCGGAGACACTCGTATCGAACCTGCCCGTGAACGGTCGCCGCTTTGATAACTTCGTCCTCGGCAGCCCCAACGTCGTTCCGGACGGTAATACTGGATTGATCAGCTTCCGGGGCATCTCGGGCATCTACAACTCGAACATCGTCGACGGTGCGAATAACAACCAGGCCTTCTTCTCGGAGGCTCGCGGTCGCTCCATCGGCGCACCGTATGTCTATCCGATCGACTCCATCAAGGAGTTTTCGTCGGAGAATGCAGGCTATTCGGCTGAGTTTGGACAGGCGGCTGGCGGTGTCATCAACGCCATCACGAAGTCCGGTGGCAACAAGATGCACGGCGATGCCTATGAGTACTACCGTACGCCCGGCTACAACGCCATCGATCCCTACACCAAGACCAAGCCGGTCAAGGTGCAGCATCAGTTCGGCGGCTCCATCGGCGGTCCTATCATCCAGGACAAGCTCTTCTACCATTTCACGTACGATGGCTACCGCAAGGTCACGCCGATCACCTATACCAGCACCTACAACACGGCGGCAGGGCAGAGCATCAACGATCTCGCGGGTCTCTGCGATCAGCGTGCGTCGGGATACATCACTCGCGGAACGTCCATCTATCCCTCGACCATTCCGAATATCTCAGCCGAGCAGTGTTCCGCTGCAGTCACATTCCTACAGACCAAGCAGCTCGGCACCTACGGCCGCAACGTTAAGCAGGATGTCTTCTTTCCTCGCATCGACTACCAGTTGAACGAAAAGACCCATCTTTCGACCAGCTTCCTTTGGGAGAACTTCCACCAGCCGAACGGCTACAACACCGCGACCAATGTATCGAACGGTGGCATCACCCAGAACGGTACCGCAGACTTCCATTCGCGATTCTTCGTCGCGAACGCGGAGACCGTGCTCACGGCGCGGTCGGCTAACGTAGTCCACTTCCAGTGGGCGCGCGATCTTGAGACGGACAGCACCAACTCCGGAGGTCCAGCCATCAGCCTCACCGGCATTGCGGCTTACGGCGAGACCAGCGCTCTTCCCCGTGGAGCTTTCCCCGATGAACATCGCATCCAGTTCACCGATATCTACTCGATCGCTCTGGGTCGCCATGCCATCAAGGCCGGCGGTGATCTCAACTTCATTCACGAACAAATTCAGAACCTCTTCCAGGGCGACGGTAGCTTCACTTACGCGACCGGCACCTCTGAGTTCAACTTCGCAAACTGGATCCAGGACGTCTACCAGGTCAATGGAGGCCGTCACTACAACTCGTTCACGCAGGTCAACGACCCGATTACGAAGGTGGGTGCCGATGACTTCTGGAACCCGGACATCGACGGCTTCGTGGAAGACAGCTACAAGATCCGTCCGAATCTGCTTCTGAGCGCCGGAATTCGTTACGACGTGCAGATCGTGCCTCAGCCTGATAAGCCCAACACCTCGTCGGCCGTGGCGACTCTGTACACGAGCACAATCAACAACTACAAAGGCATGATCCAGCCGCGTGTCGGCTTCTCCTGGTCGCCGTATGACAAGACCGTCGTCCGTGGCGGATACGGCATCTTCTACGGCCTCAACTCGAACTCGGCCTACTACACGCAGCGCCGCGAGAATGGCGTCTATCAGCAGCAGTTCAACGTGAACGCGCTGACCAATCCCAACAAGCCATACGTCGCAGCGACGAGCGCTCCGACGGGACAGCCCAACCAGAGCTTTCAGCAATCTGGCGCTTATGCGGCTAACGCTCCGCAGGGTGGAGTACCTGAGTTCACGCCTCCGGGACCGGCTCCGGTCAATCAGGTAACTGGAGCGGCGAATCCGGCTGTGAACACCGGTCTCGCGCTCGGCACCATCTCCGCTCGCGGTCTCGATCCGAACTTCAAGAACCCCGAGTCGATGTCGTTCGATATCGCCGTCGAGCAGGAACTTCCCTTCCACACCTCATTCACCGTCTCTTATGTAGGCAACCGTGGGCTGCGCCTTCCGGTCTTCGTTGACACCAACGTCGATCCGGCTTCCGCAGTGACCAACCAGTACCAGTTTCTGCCTAAAGGCGGCACTCCCCAGTTGATCTCTCTGCCTTTCTATACGGCCCGTCTTTCAAACAATACGGGTTCGATTCTGACTGGCTTCTCGGACGTGAACAGCAACTATCACTCCTTCGTTTCGACCGTTCGCAAGCCCTTCAGCAACGGTGTCGAAGTTCTGGCTAACTACACCTGGGCTCGCGCTATGGATGGCGGTCAGGTCTCTGGAGTGAACGGTACCTTCAACGGCACCGATACCCCGATTGATCCTTTTGCTCGTGGCAAGCGTTCCGGTCGCAGCGCGGAGTATGCACGTTCCGATCTCGACGAGCGCGGACGATTTGTAGCTTCGGTCGTCGCTGCGCCCACCGTCAATCGCTTCGTTGAAAACAAGGGCGTTCGTTATGCGCTCAATGGATTCACGGTTTCGGGTAGCGTCACGGCGCAGACCGGCCAACCGCTTACCGGCGTGCTGGCCAGCGCACCCGTTTCGAAGATCGGGGACGGCGGAATTACCGGGGCAGAGCTTTCGCTCTTCAACTCCGGTACTCCAGGTCGCGTGCCTGACCAGGTGGCGGGCCGTAATCACTTCACCGGCCCTGGCATCCATAACGTGGACGCCCGGATCTCCCGCGACTTCACCATCCACGAAGGTATCAAGCTGCAGCTCTTCGCGGAGGCCTTCAACGTCGCGAACCACAAAAACATCCTGGGCGTTTCAACCAGCCTCTTCACCTTTGTCACCCCCGGTACTGCGTACAACGGCGGGGTTTGTCCGGCAACCGGCAACAACGGATGCATCGTTCCGCTCGCGGCGAGTGCTACACCTTTTGCGGCGACAACCAGCACCAGCAGCCTTCTGTTTGGCCCCCGTCAAGTTCAGTTGACGGCCAAACTCTTCTTCTAAACAACTCAGATCGTTGTACCAAGAACGGTTCCGGAACTCCGGAGCCGTTCTTGCTTTGTGGCATATGCGCTTTTGAGTTCGCCACATCCGAAGTGAATTCAGCCCCTTTTCCTTCCAATGCCGCCCGCTTTCGTCTACCATGTAAAGAAGTTCATGCCAAATTCATACGAAACTATCGTCGAAGCTGAGACCGCTTCGAAGGCTTTTCCGTCTTCCTCTGGCCAGATGTTTGGCGGCTACTTTTCGCCGGGGAAACAGTGGAACTTCAAGAAGAGCGATCTTCTCGACACCCGTGCGCGCCGGATCTTCGAGACGACGGCCATGGCATGCAACGCCGACGCCTACCCGTACCACATGCCACTCGAGGCTAAAGCTGGCCCCTGCGTGCAGGCTGACGGCCACGAGATGCTCATGATGTCGTCCTACGACTACCTGGGACTCATCGGCCACCCGCGCATCGACCGCGCCGCCATGGACGCGATCAAGAACTACGGCACCAGCACCAGCGGTGCCCGCCTGCTCACCGGAACCCTGGATATTCATGTAGAGATGGAGCAGGCCCTTGCGGACTTCAAGGGCACTGAGGCTGCTCTTACCTTCAGCTCCGGCTACATGGCGAATCTCGGCCTGATTACCGGCCTTTTTGGACCCTCTGACCGCATTATTATCGATGCCCTGTGCCATCGCAGCCTGCTCGATGCCTGCCGGATGGCCGGCGTGCATGTTCAGCGCTTCCGTCATAACGACGGTGAGAGCTTGATTCACGAGATCAAGAATGGCCCCCCGGCAAACCGCACCGTCATCGTCTCCGATGGTGTCTTCTCCATGGATGGCGATATCTGCTGCCTGGCCGACCTGATCGCCATCAAGAAGGAGTACGGCTGCTACCTGCTGATCGATGAGGCCCACTCCTCCGGCGTTCTTGGAGCTACCGGCCGCGGCACCGACGAGCACTTCGGCATCAATACCGATGAAGTCGACATGTGGACCGGCTCGCTGGCCAAGTCCATCCCTTCGGTCGGTGGATTCATCGCCGTTTCCCGCGAACTAGCGATCTTTCTCCAGCACGCTTCGTCGCCTTATATCTTCTCGGCAGCCATGGCTGCTTCGGCGGTCGCCGCGATCATCGAAGGCCTCGCTGTCCTCAAGGAAGAGCCACAGCGTGTGGCCCGCATTAAGCACAACGCTGACTACCTTCGCGATGGCCTGAATGCTCTCGGATACGATACGGGCCTGTCCGAGACGGCGGTCATTCCTGTCATCCTCAAAGACGAGATCACCACCGGGCTTTTTGCGCGCAAACTTCGTGATCACGGGATCATCGCCGCTCCGGTGATGTTTCCGGCGGTGGCCCAGGGCGCGGCACGGCTGCGCCTCTGCGTCACGGCCGCACACACGCAGGACCAGCTCGGGCATGTGCTCGACGTGTTTCAAAAGCTCTCACCCAACAACTAGATCCCATGCCCGCTCTTGTGACAGGCGCAAGCGGATTCCTTGGCGGGCATCTTGCGGAGATGCTGATCGACCAGGGCGAAGAGGTCTTCGTCCTGGTGCGTTCCTCCTCCAGCACGACGCACCTCTCGCATCTTCCAGTGCGTCCCATTATTGGCGATCTGGCCGATCTCGCGAGCCTTCGCCGCGCCGTCGAGCCGGTTACCCGAATCTTTCATTGCGCTGCCTGCTCCACGGACTGGGCGACATGGGAGAGGTTTTACGGCGCCAATGTGACTGGGACGGAGAACCTCCTGACCGCGGCTCTCGACGCTCCCAGCCTGCAGCGCTTCGTCCACGTCAGCACCACGGATGTCTATGGGTATCCCGCGATTCCGTGCGATGAGACGAGCCCGACCTCGGACGCTGGGCTGCCGTACAACCAGACCAAGCGCCTCGGCGAGATGGCGGTGAGAAACGCCCAGGCGATCCACGGGCTTCCGATTACGATCCTGAGGCCAGCGACGATCTACGGTCCCAGGGGAGCCGACTTCACACGCGAGATCGCGAGTCTTCTGCGTTATCGCATCATGGCGACCATTGGCGGCGGCCAGGCGCGTGGCGGATTCACCTACGTCCAGAATGTTGCCAGCGCCATGATAGCCGCGTCCCTTCTGCCGGCAACTGTCGGCCAGGCCTACAACATTGCCGATGCCACGAACGCGACCTGGACGGACTATCTGAGGCTCTTCGCGGCTGGTCTCGGCTATCCCGAGCCGTGGATCGATCTCAGCGAAGATAACGCCGTCTCGCTGGCAAAGTTCTTCGAAGGCCTCCATCGGGCCCTGAAGCTGCCCGGCAGACCCCTGCTCACCCGGCATGCTATCAAGCTGCTCGGCGTCGACCAGGAGTTCCCAATCGATAAGGCGCGGCGGGACTTCGATTTCTCGCCCGCCATCTCGCTTGAAGAGGGAATTGCGCGCTCGGTCGCCTGGATCAAGCACACCAGCGATTAGCTGTTAGTACCTTCTCCAACCTCCATATGGCAGATACACCGGCGGCATCAGGACGTAGTACGGCGGGGGTGAAAGCAGCGCCCACAGCATCATGGCAAGCCAGCCGATTCCAGTCCACCCGAAGAAGAGATTCAAGATCAGAATTCCTCCGGCGGTGTGGCCGCGATGTGTGGCGACGAGTGTTGGTAGAAAATAGATGAGTGTCAGTACGGTCAGCGTGACCATCGGAGTCTTCTCCTTGAGGCTTCCAGAGTTCAAATACGGAAGCGGCAAGCGGTAAGTTCAGGAATGCAATCAGATTGTGTCCCGTGATCCCTAGCTGGCCGGCTGAAGGGACTTTGTAAGGGTGTCTTCCATGATCGCGTACCCCAGGTCATTTGGGTGGAGACCGTCTTTCAGGTAAAGGGAGTCTTTTCCCGCCATTGGAGTGTAATAGTCGACCAGAATGAGGTTTTGAGTTGCGGCGTAATCCTTGATCATGGCATTCAGTGTCTGGACCTGCGTGTCGCAGCATGTGATGGGAGTGAGTTCGCAAAGAATGACCCTGATGCCTGCAGACCTTCCTTGCGCGACCATCTTTTGAATGTTCGCCATGATTCCTGAGTAATCGGGGCTCGCCACTCGGACGTCATTGGCGCCTGTGAGGAGGATGACCTGGGGCAGACCACTTTGGACGACGGCTGTCTGGAATCTTGCCTCGATTTGAGCGGTGTTCTGTCCAGGAATACCTGCGTTATGCTTCGGCAAGCTCCAGAAGTAGGTAATGGAGTCCCCAAGGAACACGGTCTCGTCGTTGATGGATGCCGGGAACTCGTCAGCCATGTTCACTCCGCTCCCGCATCCTGCCAAAGCCAGCAGGAGCAGGAGGCATGGCAGCAGATTGTGCGATCTTCGCTTTGCGAAGGCGAGCCTGGAAGGGAGCTTCATAGCTCCAACAGTTTAGCGTCAAACAGGAGTAGCATCCGCTCGCTCGTGGCTTGGCACCTTTGTTGGTGTCGCCTCGGATCAGGCGTTCGCTACCTTCGCTGCTTTCGCCGCCAGCAGCAGCGTGATGCCGTCAATCATCTGCTGGAGGGTCGTCACCTGCTTCGCCTGCTCGTCATCGATCTCGATCTCGAACTCGCCTTCAAGTTCGAAGAGGATGTTGATTCGGTCGAGGGAGTCGATTCCCAGTTCTTCGAAGGTGCTGGTGGCGTGGATCGTCTCCACGGGAACTCTACGGGTGACGGCAATGACCCGGAGCACGCGCTGCTCGACGCTCTCCTGCGGAGCTGACGACACTGGTTGAACGGTCTCGGACAAGTTTCCTCGCTACTGTGTACCGCTGCGATCGCTCGGATCTAGCATGGCCGACTACAGATCGATCATGACGACGCAGAGGTCAAATGAATCTTTCGCTATCTTATCCTCTTCTGCAAACTCTCGCGGAGTTGGAAGGTCATTGCGACCGATACGCGCGGGTGGAGCGCGTCCCGGCTACACGGTGAGCAAAGTCGTAACCGCGTCCTCGAAACGCGTTTGAAGCCGCTCCGAAGCCGGTGAGGTCCGATGCAACGCGCCCAAGGTCCGCATTCAGAATCTCTACAACTTCCGTCCACTCCGGTTGGCTGCCGCCTAGGATTGGCGACAAGAATAGGCTCGTAACGTTACTTCCAGCGCTGGTACGGGGCAACAGGCAAAGTCAGATGCGAGAACCGGCTGACCAGCCCTCCTGGCAAGGATGCTTTGATCGCATGACAAGTTCAGAGCCGGCTGTAAGTGAAATGTCTAGACTTCAACGGTCCGTAAAGCGACTCAAAGGAATGCTTTTCTCGTTGAAAACGCTCGAGTAATCGAAGCAAAAAGGCATCGTGCGGCTCGACTTTCGACGGGGCGAGAAGATTTTATTTTGCTATTCAATTCCTTATAAATCTTGCCGATAGAGCAGTAGAGCCTGGAGATATATGTCTCTGGGTCTCTTTTGAATTGGATTGCGGACGGACGGTTTCTTAGGTAACACATTCGCGTGATTGTAGGCCCAACGGAACGTTCCTATCCTCAATCCAAGCCAGAAGCCGCTTAACGACGACTGGAAAAACAGGAGATACAAACATGAAGAACCTCAAGAACCTGCTCAAGAACCTGGTCAACGACGAGTCCGGCCAGGACCTGATCGAATATGCTCTCGTTGCGGCCCTGGTTGGTCTCGGCGCCGTTGCTTCCATGAAGACCCTCTCAACCGCCATCGGCACCGCGTTCGGCACCATCGGCACCACCCTCACCAGCAATGTCTAGAAATCTGGCGTGTTGAGGGAGGCGTGCCCGAAGCTCTCGGGTGCCTCCCCTTCGCGATGTGCTCCCACCCAACCCGTGGGAGCGAACTCGGCTGCCGGGGAAAACATCCTGGCATACCTCAACGGTTACAGCCACCTCTCTGACGGGAAGACAACTCCAATGATTCGGATCGACAGCGAACTCGTGTACCCGGCGGCGGCTTCGGTCTGCGCCATCGTCGGCTCATTCTTCGATGTGAAGAGCCGCCGGGTACCCAACCTGCTGACGGGACCTTCGATTCTGTTTGGGCTGCTGCTCCATCTCTCGCTGGGCGGCTGGCGTCAGATGGCCATCTCCGCCGCAGCAGGTCTGATCTGCGGCCTGGTCTTCCTGGTCTTTTACCTGGCCGGGGGAATGGGCGCGGGGGACGTCAAGCTGATCACGGCGGTCGGGTGTATCTGTGGTCTCCATTACATCGTCGGCCTGCTCGCCTTCACCGCGATCGCGGGTGGAGTCATGGCAGCCGCGCTGGCACTCGCCTGCGGAAGGGTCAAACAGACCATTCTCAACGTGGCCGAGCTGGTAACCCATCACCGTAGCGCGGGTCTCACGCCGCATCCCGAGATCAACGTTCTCAATGCATCTACGTTGCGCCTTCCTTATGCATTGGCCATCACGGCAGGCTGTGCCTTGACGCTCTATCTGCAGGGAGTGCAGCGCTAAACCATGAACACCAAACGCCTCATTACCGCGCTTGCGATCGCCCTCGCGATCTCCGGCATCTTCACCTACTGGCTAAGTCAGAAGTTCTCCAAGCCTCGCGGAAATGCCGCTCTCCGGCACCAGTATGTCGCCGCCGCGCTCAACCTTGAGGCGGGCGAGATGCTCAAGCCGGGCAGCCTCAACCTCATCGACTGGCCCGAGGCCACGCCGCTCACAGGAGCCTTCGCCAAGCCTGAAGAAGTTGAAGGTCGCGTCGTTCTCTATCCGCTCTCTGCGGGTCAGCCTATCCTGGAGCGCCAGTTGTCTGCTCCGGGCACCGGTCTCGGACTCACGGTCAAGATTCCCGACGGAATGCGTGCCATCTCGCTCCGATCGGATGATGTCGTCGGAGTCGCCGGCTTCTTGCTGCCCGGAACCCACGTCGACGTTCTCGTTACGTATCACACCGCCGCCAGCAGTGATCCAGTCACGACAACCATATTGCAGGATGTAGAGATCCTCGCGGCAGGACAGAAGTTCCAGCCAGACCCGGAAGGCAAGGCGAACTCGGTTAATGTTGTGACTCTTCTCGTCAAGCCGACTGACGCCGAGCGGGTCGTCCTGGCCAGCTCGCAGGGTATCGTCCACTTCGTTCTTCGCAATGGCCTTGATCGCGAACAGATCAAAGGGTCTTCGATGCAACTCTCCGAGCTGGATGGAAGCGCCGCGCCGCGTCCGGTCGCTCCTGTGAGCTCGGCTCCGCGAGTTTCAGCTCGCTCGAGCGCTCCGGCGAACTCGGCATACGTCGTCGAAACGGTCTCGAATGGTAAGCAAAGCACGGAGACGTTCAAATGAACCTCACCCTGCTCTCATCCCGCTCATGTCAACAGATTCTGAAGTCGCTGGCGATTCTCCTCGCGATGGTTGTCGCGTTCTGTTCTGCGGCCGGACAGTCTCGCGCCCAGGCTCCCGCCAAGCCCACCGAACTTGCCTCCGCGACAACTCCGTCTTCGATCGCCGCCTTCTCGGAACGGTCCACCTCCGGCGACGCCCTTCACGTCATCGTCGGTCACACCATGTTTCTCGACACCGCGGAACGGGTAAAGCGCGTCTATGTCGCGAACCCCGCAGTGGTCGATTCGTATACCGCCAGCCCTCACCAGATTGTCGTGACGGCCAAGGCTCCTGGTATTGGCTCCGTCGTCCTCTGGGATGAGATGGGAAACTCACGTGCCTATCTCTTCTCCTCCGACGTCGACGTGGAGGACCTTGCCACATCGCTCAATCGCGCGCTTCCGCTCGAAGATGTTCATGTGCACAGCCGTGAATCGCATGTCGTCCTCACCGGGACGGTGAGCACAGACGCCAAGGCCGAGGCCGCCGTCAAGCTCGCAAGCATGTACTCCAAGGACGTGTCGAACGGGATCGTCGTCAATCGCGCTCTGGTCAAGCAGGTCACGTTGAAGGTCCGCGTCGTTGAAGTAGATCGTTCCAAGGCAAACCAGTTCGCCTTCAACTTCTTCAGCCAGGGCGGAAGCCTGATCTCGAACACCACGACACAACAGTTTCAGTCGAATCCGACCGTCACACCGCCAAGCGGAACGACCAACGTTACGACGCTCACTGTTGCCAATGCACTTAACTTTCTGCTCTTCAGCACCAAACTGAACGTCGGTGCGACCCTGCAGGATCTTGAGAGCAAGCAGGTGCTCCAGATCCTCGCGGAGCCAAGCATCACGACCCTTAGCGGAGAGAAGGCCAACTTCCTCGCGGGCGGCGAGTTTCCCTTTCCGGTCGTCCAGGGAAGCTCCACTGGAGCGACAACCATCACCATCCAGTTTCGTTCCTACGGAGTCAAGCTGGAGTTCACGCCCGTTGTGAACGCCGACGGCACGATCGAACTTAAGGTCGCTCCTGAAGTGAGCGCGCTCGACTACACCAACGCGGTCACTATCAGCGGCTATACCATCCCGGCCATCTCCACGCGGAGGGCCGACACCCAGGTCACGCTGAACAGCGGGCAAAGCTTCGCCATCTCAGGCCTGCTCGATCGGCGTACGACCGACCTGTACAGCCTTACGCCAGGCATCGGGAACGTGCCCGTGCTGGGCCAGCTCTTCCGGTCAAAGAGTGTCACCCACTCGGTCGGGGAGCTGATCGTGATCGTTACACCGGAGGTCGTCAACCCGCTCAAGGGCGCCGATCCTCTTCCGCCGGAGCCCAAGCCAGTCATTCCATTCCTGGCTCCCGACAAGTTTGATCACACGCTGCCGAAGAGCGCGGACGCGCCGGCGGGGAACAGGTAACAGATTCAAATCGCAAGAAGAACGTACTTCAACAGGGGATTCGCAACGTGACCAGTAACAGGCTCAGCACCGGTATACTCACCGCAACGATCGTGACCGTCGGTGCGGGCGAACAGGTCATCCAGACGCTCCTCGACGCAGCGGACAAGATCTCCTGGTCGTTGACCACCGCTGACTTCGAGTCCTATGTCTCTGACGAGCGCCGGCCGAACATCAGCCAGCAGCTGAAGCTGTCCGAGATCTGCATCGCCATCGTCGACTACGACCAGGACGCCGAGCGCGCGATCGAATCGACCCTCTACCTACAGCAGGTCTTCGGTGGCAAGATCACGGTTGTCGCCCTCTCCAAAGACCAGGACACGGAGACGATGCTCCTTGCCATGCGCAACGGATGCACCGAATTCCTTGCCAGGTCCTTCTCTGAAGACGATGCGATCGACCTCTTCGAGCGGCTTACCCACCAGCGCAAGTCGACGCCGCTCCGTCCGCTTACGTCTGGAAAGGTGCTCTCGTTCTTTGGCGCCAAAGGCGGTGTAGGAACGACTACCCTTGCGGTCCACCTGGCGCTCTATCTGGTCCAGTGCCATCAGAAGAAGACGCTGCTGATCGACAACCGTCCCGAGCTCGGTCACATCTGCGTCTACCTGGGCGTCGACGGTACGCAGTACAACTTCCACGAGCTCGTCCGAAACGTCACCCGTCTCGATAGCGAGTTGCTGCATGGATTCACGGCTCGCCATCCGAGCGGACTGGAAGTCTTGTCTTCTCCCGATGTCTGCGGTGGCAGCCGCATGCTGGACTCGGAGTCGGTTACGCGGCTCATTGAGTTCCTCCGCACGGAGTACGAGTACATCGTGGTGGACTGCTCCAACACGTTGCAGGAGGCCGACCTCGCGGTGCTCGAGTCGTCCGATGAGATCTACCTCGTGGCGACGCCGGAGATTGGAGCGATCCGCGATCTCTCGCGCTACGTGGATAATCTCGGCCGCATGGACAGCACGACCGAGAAGATGCATGTCGTGATCAACCGCTTCTCCTCGCGTTACGCCGTTCGGGTCGAACAGATTGAAAAGGCGATCCGGCTTCCGATTGCCATCAAGCTTCCCAACAGCTATACCGAACTCGTCCGCTCGGTGAACCTTGGGGAACCGATCGCACCGAACCGGAAGTCTGAATTCTCGCTTCAGCTTATCAACTGGGTCGCCTCGTTGACCGGGTCGACAGTTGCTGCCGCTCCCGCCGAGCAAAAGAGCAAGTCCTTCTTCGGCTTTCTCACCAAGCAACCCAGCTCATAAGGCTAAGGACTCTAACAAATGGCAGATCTGGCAGTACTTCCCGGACAAGGACAGCGCGCTCAAGCCGGCCCCATGCGCGGCTCGCGCGGCGTTCCTGAGAACGTTCAGCAGCAATTGAAGTCGGCTGTTCATACCGTTCTCATCCAACGGCTCGACCTGGAGCGTCTCGATGAGATCCAGCAGACACGCGCCGGCCAGCAGCAGATCTTTGTCCTGATTCAGCAGATCCTTGGAGAGCAGGGAGTTCCGCTGAGCGCGGTCGAACGTGACCGGCTCGCGCAGGAAGTTCTGGATGAGGTCTTTGGCCTGGGACCGCTTGAGCCTTTGCTCAACGATCCGACCATCAGCGATATTCTCGTCAACACGTATAACAGTGTCTACATTGAACGGCGCGGCGTTCTGGAAAAGACAAACGTCACTTTCAAAGACAACCGTCATCTCCTTCACATTATCGACAAGGTCGTATCCGCTGTCGGCCGCCGCGTGGATGAGTCTTCGCCGATGTGCGACGCCCGTCTCAAGGATGGCTCCCGCGTCAACGTCATCATTCCGCCACTGGCTGTCGATGGACCGATCCTCTCTATCCGCCGCTTCGGAAGCACGCCACTGCAGGCGGAAGATCTTGTCCGCAACCAGATGCTCACGCCACAGATGCTCGAGACGCTTAAGGGAGCGGTCAAAGCAAGGCTGAACATCATCATCTCCGGAGGTACGGGCTCCGGTAAGACGACGCTGCTCAACGTTCTCTCCGGGTTCATCTCCCCGCACGAGCGCATCGTCACCATCGAAGACTCGGCCGAACTGCAGATGAAGCAGGAGCACGTCGTCCGGCTCGAGACGCGGCCGCCGAACGTCGAAGGCAAGGGCGCGATTCGTCAGCGTGAGCTGGTCATCAACGCGCTCCGTATGCGTCCCGACCGCATCGTCCTCGGCGAAGTCCGCGGCGAAGAGACGCTCGATATGCTGCAGGCCATGAACACCGGCCACGATGGCTCGATCACGACCATCCACTCCAACACGCCGCGCGATGCCCTGGCCCGTCTCGAGACTATGGCCATGATGAGCGAGGTTCGCCTCGCGGAGAAGGCTGTGCGTGCGCAGATCGCCGCCGCCGTACACGTCATCGTCCAGGTCGCCCGTCAGAGCGACGGCAGCCGCCGCATCACGCACATCACCGAACTGACGGGTGCCTTCAGCGATGTTGTCAGCATGCAGGACATCTTCCTCTTCGAGAAGAAGGGTCTGACGAAAGAGAACAAGGTGAAAGGAAGGTTCTTCGCCACCGGAGTTGTTCCAAAGTTTGCGGAAAAGCTGATCGCCGCCGGTATGCCGCTGCCCGCCGGGCTTCTTGACCACTCTGTCGATATCTGAAAGCGAATCGTCCTATGCTTCTTCTCTCAGCCTTTCTGTTCATGCTCATCATGATCTTCGTGATCATGGCGGTCTTCGCTGCTCCAACAGCGGAACAGAAGGCATTCACCAACCGGCTCGCCTCGATTCGGCGTACCTCTTATGACGGCTCGGTCTCGTCCGGCGGCGAGGGCCTCCTCAAGCCGCTTGCCGAGGGCAGCTTCGGCTGGCTGGAGGACATGTTTGAGAACTTTTCCTTCACGGAGCGTCTCCGGCTTCTCATCCTGCAATCGGACAGCAAGAGCAACTTCGGAACCCTGGTCGTCACCAGCTTTGGCCTCGCCGTGGCTGCATGCTTCTTCACTTACCTCTTCATCCCCATGCTGGTCGTCGCTCTGCTTGCCGCCGGAGTGGCAGCGTACTCTCCGTTCCTGGTTCTGGAGTTCAAGCGGAAGCGGAAGATCGCCGCGTTCAATCAACATCTTCCCGACGCCATCGATATGATCGCCCGCTCTCTTCGTGCGGGTCACTCCATGATCGCCGCGATCAGCATCGTCGCGGAACACGCCGTCGCTCCCGTCGGGCCGGAGTTCGCAGAAGTGTTCCGCAAGCAGAATTTCGGGCTTCCGATTCGCGACGCGCTGATGGAGCTGCTCGAACGCATTCCTTCGCAGGACATGCGCGTGCTGGCCACCGCCATCCTGGTGCAGAAGGACACAGGCGGAAACCTCGCCGAGATCCTCGATCGCACGGTCAAGGTGATCCGCGAACGTCTCCGCATCCAGGGAGAGATACGTACCCACACAGCGCAGGGCCGCATGACGGGATGGATCCTCTGCGCGCTCCCGGTCGTGATGCTCGTCCTGATCAATATGGTCAATCCCGGCTACTCGGACGTTCTCTTTCACGATCCTTTCGGCCGCGATCTGCTATATGTCGGCATTGTGTTGCTAATTATTGGCGGGCTGCTCATTCGCGCCATCGTCAACGGGATCGAGGTCTAGCGTGAGGTTCAGGTGCCTGGCAGAAAGAGATCGTAAAGGAGGAAGTCTCTAGATGGAAGTTGTCTTATATCTCGCGATCACATTTACGATCTTCCTCGCGATCGCTCTGCTGTCGGCACCGGTGGTGCTGCGTCCGTCTCCGGAGGCGCAACGCATTCTCGAAGTCGTCACCAGCAATCGCGCGGACCGTCGCACCATCCGCGGCAAAGAGGTCATCACCGACGGCATCCTCAAGGCGGGTCGAGATCTTCGTGCAAGGCTTGGACTGGCAGAGAACGTAAAGCTGAAGAAGCGCCTGCTCGAGGCCGGCCTGCGCGATAAGAGCACGCTGGACATCTTCTTCGCTGTTCAGCTCGCGTGCCCGCTGCTCGGATGCTTCGCAGGAAGTTTTATCTCCGACAATACCGCTTTCTGGGTATTCGCTCTGGCAGTCGTGGGATACATGGCACCGGACTTTTGGCTTACAAAGAAGACGGCGAAGCGGAGGCATGTTATCCGGCGCAGTATTCCGGACTGCCTCGATCTTCTCGTGATCTGCGTGGACGCTGGACTTGGGCTCGACCAGGCGCTGATCCGGGTAAGCTCGGAGCTTTCGGTAAGTCATCCGGAGATCAACGAAGAGCTGAACCAGGTGAACCTCGAGCAACGGGCCGGCAAGCCCAGGCTTGAGGCATGGCAGGGAGTCGCAGAACGCACGCAGATCGAGGAGTTCAAGGCTTTCGTCAGCATGCTCGTCCAGACCGACAAGTTTGGAACGCCGATTTTAAAAGCGCTGTCACAGTTTTCCGAAGAGATTCGCATGAAAAGGAGGCAGCACGCAGAAGAGGCAGCCGCAAAGACGAAGATCAAAATCATCTTCCCACTTGTACTTTGCATCTTCCCGTGCGTCTTCATCGTCCTTCTCGCACCCGCAATTCTGAGCATCATGTCCGGGTTCAAAGCGATGGGACACTAGTTCGCGGTGAGTCGTCCCGCACAGTTTTCGTACCAGATTATGGAAAGGAGGCCCTAACCATGGATACACCTACACTCATTCGCGTTGTTGCCAGTGTTTTCGCTGCAGTTGTTCTGGCAGTCATCGTTTTCCGCAGAAAGCAGAAGGCCGTCTAGTGTTTTGTTGAGGAGCTCCGATTCATGCGATCGATACGTGTGGTGAACCGGACCCGCAATACGACAGTGGGTGAAAACATAGAGCTTGCCGATACCTCGCTAACCAGGATGTGGGGCCTTCTTGGCCGAAGTGGTCTGGGTGCCGGGGGAGGGTTGTGGATCGCGCCTTCCTCCGGTGTTCACACGATGGGGATGAAGTTTCCCATTGATGTCGTCGGCCTCGACCGCAACAAGCGCGTCGTCAAGCTATGGCACTCTCTCGTGCCCTATCGCGTCACATCCGTCAGCATAAAAATTAGCAGCGTCCTCGAACTGGCTTCGGGTGAGATTCTTCGCGCTGGCATCGAGCTTGGAGATGAGCTTGCTGTCTCCGACGCGCCGAACTGATCCGCGCCCTTGCGATAGCTGCATTCCAACCTATTTATTGAATATCCCTTGATCCCCTCAGGATCGCTGTTAAGTCCTTGCGGGAAGCTGTGTCGCTACCACGCTGCCGCGGGCTTTTGCTCTCAGGTGCGATCGGACACGACCGCTGAGCTCCTTGAAGACATAGGCCGTCAGCAGGATCGCCAGTGGGTCAAGCAACAGCCTGAAGCGGAAGTCGGCGTGGGTGAGATAGTACGGTGCCGGCAGGATCGCGAAGGGGATAGCAAGTAGCCACGCAACTGGGTTCCTGCGCAGGAAGAGCAGCCCCAACCCGACGGCGCTCATCAGCGAGGTGAACAGGATGTTCATCGCCAGCAGCGAGGACGATTTCGAATCTGCGCTGTTGATCCAGAACTTTCTGAAGCGCTCCAAGGACAGTCGAACGAAGCGTGATTTGTCGGCCTTGATCGCCTCAATCGCAAGCTCGGACTTCTCTTGCATGTAGGCTGCTTCGCCTAGATGTGCGTAATGCACAAACTCGTTGTTGTTCTTGTTGGGATGGAGCGCGACCGTAAACGTGCCATCAGATCCCGGCCGGTTCCCTTGCCAAAGCTCGTAGCCCAGGTTCGTGCGCAGCGGGACGAACGCATGGAGACGATATGCGTTTCGAATGGGCCAGATGGAGAAGATCATGCACCAGGTCAGTAACGCCAGTGCTGGACCTCGAAGCCGTGAGATTCCGGTCTGCCAGATCATCCATATGAATACGGCTGCGAAGGTCAGCAGGAGCGACGGATTCACGAACATTGCCACGGCGCAGTACGCACCGAAGCCGAGCCAGCGCCAGTTGCTCGGCCTATTCGCGCACCGCAGCGCCAACAGGATGATTCCTGTCAGTAGCAGCATGGAGAGTGATGTCTCCCAGAAGAGTATCGGCAGGCATACCGCGGGCGGGCTGATCGCGCACAGCACTCCGGCGAGGTTGGCGGCGGTGGTGCCCAGCAGACGCTTCGCCAGCAACATCACTGTCAGCACGATCAAAATGCCGACGAGCACTTGCAAGCTGATCAATGCGGCAGCAGCCTGCATGCTGTAGGCTCCGAACAAACGGAAGGCCGCCGCCACCAGCAGGGGATATCCCGGTGCCAGGAAGGCGCTTGGCCCTGTGGACCCGCAGAATGGCGATGCATATCCGTGCCCGCTCAGCAGGGACTGCGCGAGGCAACCGTACTCGGAGGCCTGGTTGAAGAACCACACTCGCGGATCTCCCCTGGCCACCGATAACGCGAAGAGGCTACGCAGAACGAGCGCCGAGCCGAGGATTGGTAGATAGTGGACGCGCCCCTCGTTTTCTCTGTGCCCGAGCGGCACCACGTTTGGAGCGGGTGCCTCGAACTTCACTAGATCGACCTCAGGATTGGCGTCTTGGCGGGTGCCAATCGAGGTTCGGAGGAAGTTGCCTTACTCGCGCTAACGGTAAGTTTGGCAAGTTCTACCACCGCGTAAGCGCCTAGAACCGTCATGATCGGATCGATTACGAGGCGATAGCGAAACTCGGCATGCGTGATGAGGTAAGGAATTGGAAAGAGCAGCATCGGGATCGCAAACAACGCGACAAGATCGTAGCGGCGGCGTCGCAGGAGGAGCGCAAGAGCGATCACACCGAGGAGCGTCGTCGACGTTGCGTGCAGCGCGAAGAGCGCGGATCCGTTCTGCGTGCCAGTGCCGGTCCAGAAGCGCACGAAACGGCGAGCCGTAAGTTCGAGGAACTCCAAGGGATGCGTGGCGATGTATTGCTTCGCCAGCTCGGACTTGTGGGCGGAGTATCCAACTTCGCCGCGCGTCACATAATCTGCAAGCTCCGTCCGGTTGAACATGGGGAAGACGGACTCATCAAGAAAGCCGGTCGCTCCGTCCCGGTTGCCTATCCACAGCTCAAGCCCCACCGTGGTGCGAAGCGGAACGAACGCGTGAAAGGCCCGAGCGTTTCTGATCGGCCAGGGAGCGAAGACCAGCACGAACGTTAGCAGTGAGAGCAGCGGCCAGTAAGACTGTCTTCCTCGCGCGA
Source organism: Granulicella aggregans (assembly GCF_025685565.1). Classification (NCBI taxonomy): domain Bacteria; kingdom Pseudomonadati; phylum Acidobacteriota; class Terriglobia; order Terriglobales; family Acidobacteriaceae; genus Granulicella; species Granulicella aggregans. The sequence continues at coordinate 24,998 of NZ_JAGSYE010000001.1, read as the reverse complement.
CGTATGCCAGCCACAAGGCAGCGCCGGCAAGCGAAAGCAATAGGGCAGGATTCACCAGCGCGCAGAGGCCACAGTAGCCACCTATCGCGATCCACTGCACTGGACCCATGTCGGCCATAACGCGATACTTCAGCACGATCGCGAAGAGTCCAGCCAAAAGGCAGCAGGAGAGTGAAGTCTCCCAGAGAATCGTCGGCATCCAGACCAGCGGGAGAGAGCAGGCCCACGCAAGTCCGGCCACTGTCGCTGTGGCCTGGTTGAAGAGTCGGCGCGACACATGCATGATCATCCAGATGGTGATGAGGTTCACGATCGTCTGGGCTATGAGGATCGCGATGGCCGAGGCCATCGAGTACGCGCCGAAGACGCGGAAGACGGCTGCTATCAGTAAGGGATAGACCGGCGCTACGATTGCTGTGGGGCCGGTATCGCCGCCGAAGGGAGAACTGAGGCCTTTGCCCGCAAGCAGCGACTTCGCCAGCAGGCCCATCTCCATGCCGCGGGTAAAGAGCCACTGCGGAGGATAGCGGGTGACGACAGTCCAGATGACCAGGACTCGCATCGCGAGGGCCAGTCCAAGGATGGTCAAAGTCGGACCCATCTTCAGGCGCGTCTTCTCCGCAATGGCAGGGAAGGCCTCGTCTTCGTGGGGTGGCGGCATGACAGTCCTTTGCTCCAAGCCTAAGAGCCGCGGGGCCCTCAAACCATCGGACTTTAGTGGGAGACTGGGAGTGGGATCCTGCGACTAGCGGCCGTCGCCGGCGGTGTCCGCGCTTACCGGGGATTGCGCTTCGCCGGCCGAGTTAATGGTGACCGTGTCCGCGGGGACGGGCGCTGGAGGCGCGGCACGCACCACGACCGGCTTTACGGCTGGGGGTGGATCAGGCAAGGGGTGCGGTGTGGAGACTCTTGAGACGACCGATACGCTCATGATTAGTGACCTCTAATCGATCTATCGGCACCGCATCGACGAGCGCGAACTCTCCCCACATGACCTTATGGTGATTCCAACTACATCGAATGCTCTTGCCGCGCGTTGAGGCGAAGTGTTCGGCTAGAGCGTGAGATCGCTGTTCTTCGTCTCGCGGATCAGCAGCAGCCCCACAAGCGTCAGGAGCGCGGACGTTGTGAGGTAGTACCCGACGTAAGGCAGACCGTAGGTCTTCGCCAGCCAGGTGGCTGCGTAGGGAGCGAGCGAGGCTCCGAGGATGCCCGCAAGGCTGAACGCCAGTGAACTTCCCGTGTAGCGTACCGGAGTGGGGAACAACTCGGAGACGATTGTTCCGAGAGGGCCGTAGGTCATGCCCATCAGTGCGAGGCCGAGCGCCATCATCGCGGTTGCGCCAGCGATGCCCGCCGAGAACATAGGCGCGAACGCGAAGCCAAAGAGTGCGATGCCCACCGTCACGCCTATCATCAGCGGCTTGCGTCCCCGCTCGGCGAGCAGAGCTGAAACGGGTATGGTTGCCGCGAAGAAGAGAATTCCGAACAACTGGATCAGCAAGAAGGTTCCGCGAGGGTAGTGCAGCGCCGTCGTTCCCCATGAGAGGGCGAAGACGGTCATCAGGTAGAAAAGTACAAATGTTGCTAGGCAGACCAGGACTCCAGCGCAGAGCTCGCGCAGATGCTGCCGGAAGACGGAGAACATGGGTACGCTGGTCTTCTCGCCGCGCTTTTGAGAGGCCTCGAAGACGGGCGTCTCAGTGATGGTCAGCCGGACATAGAGGCCGAGTAGTACCAGCACCGCGCTTGCTAGGAAGGGAAGCCGCCAGCCAAAGCTGAAGAACTGGGCGTCCGTGAGCCATCGTGAGAGCAGCAGGAATGTTCCTCCCGAGAGCAGAAATCCGATCGGAGCGCCAAGCTGGGGAAACATTCCATAGAGAGCGCGCTTGTTCGGCGGAGCGTTCTCGACCGCCAGCAGCACGGCTCCTCCCCATTCACCGCCAAGTCCGATGCCTTGCCCGAACCGGCAGAGCGCCAGCAGCAAGGGAGCGATGATGCCGATCGCCGCATACGAAGGCAGGACGCCAATGGCGAAGGTCGAAAGCCCCATGGTCGAAAGGGCCAGCACCAGGGTCTTCTTGCGTCCGATGCGATCGCCGAAGTGGCCGAAGAGGGCCGAGCCGATAGGCCGCGCGATGAACGCAATGCCGAAGGTCGCCAGCGAAGCCAGCGTCGAGGACGCGGGGTCGGACTTGGGGAAGAAGAGCTTCGGGAAAACAAGCACGGCGGCCGTCGCGTAGATGTAGAAGTCGAAGAACTCGACCGTTGTTCCAACCAGGCTGGCGAAGAGCACCTGCCGCGGGGTGTTCATAGGCTTCTGCAGTGTCTGCACATTCATGATTGGTCTTTGATTCTAGCGAACGGCGTGCCGATTCGCCTGTCTATTCCGCCACGCTTGACCGGCGCACCATCAGCTTCGGCTCCAGCAGCACCGTCTGAGGAAGAGTCAAGGGCGACTCCGCGAGTTGCGAAGCCAGATTTGCGGCCGCGACTCCCAAGCGTTCGGTGGAATGGTCGATTGACGTCAACGGAACCTTCAGATACTCCGCATAGCGCAGGTTGCCACAGCCCACAAAGGCAATGTCTTCGGGAATTCGAAGGCCGGCCTGCATGGCAGCCTTCATCGCTCCCAGCGCAGAGAGATCGTTGTAGCAAAAGACAGCGTCGGGCCGCGCTCCCTGCGACAGCAGCTCCTGCATGGCGTAGTAGCCGGCGGAGTCGCCGCTCTCCTCAATCCGGTCGCGCGTTACGACGAAGTTTGCCGGCACCTTGATCTTTGCGGCCGCCATGGCCTTGCGATAACCCGCCTGCCTGTCCACTGCCGGACTCATCCCCTGGCCGCCGATGTGGGCCACGTTCTTGCGGCCCAGAGAGATAAGGTGACGCGTCCCCATCTCGCCTACCTGCACATCGTCCGATCCCACAAAGCTTGCCCCGATCTTGGTGAAGTTCCGGTCAATCAGCAGCAGAGGCCGTGCGCCATCTCCGAAGAAGAGCGACTCGCTCTCAAGCGTCTGGCAGGATGCCACCAACAGCACATCCACGCCGCGGTTGAGCAGGGTTCGGATCTCCTGTACTTCGATCTCAGGGTCTTCCTCGGATGAGGCCAGCATCAGCCCAAGCCCGCTGGCCCTCAGCGCTCCACCGAGCGACTTAGCGAACTCGCCGAAGAAGGGATGCACCAGGTCCGGCACGACCAGCCCGGCGGTGAACGACCGGCCACCCGCCAGCCCACGCGCCTGCATGTTGGGCTGGTAGTTCAGCTCGCGCACGCGCTTCAGCACGCGTGCTCTGGTTCGTTCGCTGATCTCCGGGTTGCCCCGCAGGACCTTCGATACGGTTACGGTCGAGACCCCAAGGTCTTTGGCAATGTCCTTCAGCCGTACTGCCATTCACTCTCCTCTAGCTGAAGCGCGTCTGCCGCCAAAGTGACCATCCACCACCCGCCAGCGCGATGGCCAGCAGGCCCGTCAACGCCGCTGCCCAGTGCAGATTCATGGCCAGTGGGGGTACGACCGCGTTGATGCCCAGCCATACGAATAACCCAGTAGCTGCCAATACGATCGCATAGTCCCACCAGCGGCGGCGTTCGCTGCGGCTGCCGAACTCATCGCCGCTCTGCGCCTGCAGCACCTCGCGATAGATCAATCCATAGCGGTCGCACTCTCGTTCAAGCACCTCGTTGCGTGACGTATGCTCCCGCGCCGACGCCACCGCTGTGCTGATCGCCAACGCGCCCACGATCATCAGGAAGGAGCCGCCCAGCACCAGCATCCTGTGTGCCCAGTTGGCAGACGCGAGTTCGCCGAATACCAGCGCTCCCCATGCGAGTCCCCATAGCTGGTTCGTGTTCGAGAGTGGAATTCCGCGCCCGATCCCCAGATACTTCGTCGCGAACTGTTGAAAGAGGTCGCCGACAACCCAAACGAATCCGCCAAGGAACAGCCAGAACAGCAGTTGTTTGCTGTGAATCAACTGGAACGCCGAGGAGTGAGCTCCTCCGTCCAGCGCCCAGGTGAGAGCGAACATCGTTCCCAACTCCCCCACGGTGAACGCCGTCACGAAGGAGAGGGGATTCATCCCGCTTAGGTAGGCCTTGCGATAAGGCACATACATCGTCCCCCAGAGCAGGCTGGCGCCAGCGGCGGCCATCAGACCTCGCGCTGCGTGAGGAGCATTGGAGGCTCCGCCCTGGATAGTGCTGAAGCCGAGCATGATCGCGGCGATGACGATGCAGGTAGTCCCAGCGAGAACCTTGAGGCTGTTCTTCGTGCCCGCGCCCTTCAACTCGCCAAACAAGAGCCGCCCCCACAGCAGGCCGATCAGCGAGTTTGTATTCCATAAGGGGAATGCCGTTGCCAGGCCCACATCGCGGATGGCGAAGACGGTCAACGTGTTCGCGACTGCCCACAAGGCTCCGGCAAGAATCGCCCAGACGATCAGGTGCTTCTTTGCCGTCAGATCCGCGAAGACGTAGCTCGTTCCCTTCAGCAATGTGGGAAAAGTCCAACGTGCCGTAAACACTCCGGCCACCATGCAGAGCGAGATCGCAAACGGCGAGAACCCTGCGTTCACCAGCTTTGTCGGTGCCTCAGCCGCACCCAGCCAGACTCCCGCCGCAAGCCCGCAGATTACGCCCATTACGTGCAGCGACCTGACTGAAGCTACTGCACGACCCGTCACCGCTGTACCGCTTGCAGCCATCTACTCTCCCAGTCCTTCCGCACGGCGCTGTCTCTCTGCGAAGCAGGGAAGTCTCTATCGTAGCCATACGAGCAGCGCGATGCCGAAGGCCAGCGCCAGTGCCGGAACCCAGAACTGCACATCCGTCAGGATGGCTTTGATCGTCTGCAATCCACTCATAGGAAAAATCTTACCCTGCCGCTGAACACTGTATGTATCTTCGCTTTGCGTTACCGATTACGCAAATCACGGTAGATTGGAGCTCTCGGAACTGTCAAGAGAAAGGTCCAAGTTCATTTAAAGTCATATTCAACGGCGGTAATGTATACAAGGCTCAATCGGTTTTGATATAAGTTAGCGGTAACTTTATTGACTCGTTTCAGTCGAGTCCACGATTTGAACCTTTTCAAGGAGATCCCCTTATGAGCGTAGCCACCGTTCTTCCCAATCAGCCGTTGCAGGACCTTGACGAGTGGGACGACTTTCTTGAAGGCCGTTACAAAGAGGGCAAGAGCGAAGAGGAGTTCCGTGTCTACGACGCGACGGCTACTCCTGGCGTGGCCGAGTTCTATCGCCAGAACCACGAGAACATGACAGTCGAATATGTTCTGGGCAAAGAGGCGGAGTACTTTTCGCTCTCGAAGGGCCAGAAGACCATCTGGGAGGCGGCCGATTTTCTCAATACGCTCGTAGATGACAGCGACCCGGACACCGACCTGACCCAGATCGAGCACCTGCTCCAGACCTCCGAAGCCATGCGCCGCGATGAGTGCCCGCGCTGGATGATCCTCACCGGCTTCATCCACGACCTCGGCAAGTGTCTCTGCCTCTACGGCGAGCCACAGTGGGGCGTTGTTGGCGACACCTTCCCCGTAGGCTGCGCCTGGTCGAAGGACATTGTCTTCCACGAATACTTCGCCAAGAACCCAGACCGCCATATCGCCGAGTACCAGACCAAGTACGGTATCTATGAGCCGAACTGCGGTCTAGAAAATGTTCATATGTCCTTCGGCCACGATGGTTATATCGCCGAGGTGATGAAGCCCTACCTGCGCGACGAGTCGCTTTACATGCTTCGCTTCCACTCGTTTTATCCGTGGCACAAGCACGGCGCATACGACCATCTCTGCACGGAGAAAGACCGCTCGATGCTGGAGTGGGTGCTGAAGTTCAACCAGTACGACCTCTACTCCAAAGGACACACCAAGCCCAATCTCGCCGAGTTGAAGCCTTACTACGACGATCTCTTCGCCGAGTTCCTTCCTCCGACTCTGGCCTGGTAGCTCACGAGCGAGCCCTTCCGGCGTTTCCCATCCTGGTGCCCGATCTGTCTACGACAGATCGGGCATTGTTGTTTTTGGGCCTGAGATGAGAGAACGTCCGGCCGCAATCTCCCGAATTGGCAATTACTAATCCTTCCCGCCCAATCTTTGGCTACATCCTTGCTCCCTTGCACGACGCACTGGGCCATCGAAAGCCGGACTCCGCTATCCGCGTCCGGTCTGCGCTCTTTTGTACGCTGCGGTTTCGCTGAGTTTCGGAGCTTTGAAGATTGGAATGCCAATGAGCTTGATCTTTCATCGTGAGGAAAGGCGCAGTGGTTTGAATTGGGCGCTGAGCGCGTTTCTGGTTCTTCTCGCAATCCTCACGCTTGCTCCGGCGGCATTCGCATCGACGACCTGTTCGGCAAACGTGACGATTGGCGGCATCGGCACCGGATATGCCCAGATCTTCGACGTGTTCCAAAGCGGCAATTGCGACAACGATGACTTCGGCTTGTTTCAGGGAACCAATGTGCCGATCTACTCGACTCCTGCCTTCGCCTCTACCCCGGCGACGGCCATCGGCTCTGCTGGCAATACGTACACGCTGCAGTGGAACTCCGCCTTCGGCACTTACGGGATCTATCTGATGAATCAAGTCGCCTCCGGCCCGGAGGTGCTGACCTTCAGCTACTACTTCGATAACGGCAGCGGCGCTCCCCCTGGCTCCACGACCAATGGCATCTTCACCGTCATCCTCAGCATTCCGCCGCATCAGGCACCGGGCGCACCGACGATTGGAACCGCCACCGCCGGCAATGCTCAGGCCTCGGTCGCGTTTACCGCTCCGGCGTCGAACGGCGGCTCGGCGATCACGGGGTACACCGTCACCTCCTCTCCGGGCGGCTTCACTGGCACGGGCACGGCATCTCCCATTACCGTCACCGGGTTGACTAACGGCACGGCCTACACCTTCACGGTTACCGCGACCAATGCGATCGGCACCAGCACGGCCTCGGCAGCGTCGAACTCGGTCACGCCAGCGACAGTTCCGGGCGCGCCGACGATCGGGACCGCGACGCGCGGCAATGCCCAGGCCTCGGTCACGTTTACTGCGCCAGCTTCAAACGGTGGCTCGGCGATCACGGGCTACACCGTCACTTCTTCCCCAGGGGGTCTGACCGGGACCGGAACTGCCTCTCCGATCACTGTCTCCGGACTTGCAAACGGGACGGCGTACACCTTCACCGTCACCGCGACCAATTCGGCGGGCACAAGCACAGCCTCCGCTGCATCGAACTCGGTCACTCCGGCCACGGTTCCCGGAGCGCCGACGATTGGCACGGCAACTCCGGGCAACGCTCAGGCATCGGTTGCGTTTACTGCACCGGCGTCGAACGGCGGCTCGGCGATTACCAGCTATACGGTCATCTCGTCTCCGGGTGGATTCACGGGAACGGGCGTTAGCTCGCCGATCGTCGTTACCGGACTTACGAACGGGACAGCTTATACCTTCACCGTAACGGCCACGAATGCGCTTGGCACCAGTGCGTCTTCGTCCGCTTCCAACTCGGTGACCGCGGCCTCGGTTCCGGGAGCGCCGACGATTGGTACGGCCACGCGGGGCAACGGGCAGGCTTCGGTCGCCTTCACCGCTCCGGCATCGAACGGCGGATCGGCGATCACCAGCTACACGGCGACCTCCTCGCCCGGTGGACTGACCGGGACAGGAGCTTCGTCTCCGATCGTTGTCACCGGACTCACCAACGGCACGGCTTACACCTTCACGGTGACGGCAACGAATACTACGGGCACCGGCGCAGCTTCCGCCGCCTCGAACTCCGTCACCCCAGCTACGGTTCCCGGAGCGGCCACCATCGGAACTGCCACTGCGGGCAACGCGCAGGCGAGTGTCACCTTTACGGCTCCCGCGTCGAATGGCGGCTCGGCGATCACGAGCTACACCGTCACCTCCACTCCCGGCGGTCTTACCGGGACCGGGGCTTCATCCCCCATTGTCGTTACCGGGTTGACCAACGGGACGGCGTACACCTTCAAGGTGACGGCTACCAATGCTGTTGGAACAGGAACCGCGTCGGCGGCGTCGAACTCCGTCACTCCGGCCACGGTTCCGGGCACACCCACGGTTGGGGCAGCGACTGGAGGCAACGGGCAGGCCTCGGTCGCCTTCACCGCTCCAGCGTCGAATGGCGGGTCGGCGATTACCAGCTACACCGTGACTTCATCTCCTGGCGGGTTTACTGGGACCGGAGCGTCCTCTCCCATCGTTGTCTCGGGACTTACGAACGGAACTGCCTATACCTTTACCGTCACCGCAACCAATGCGGTCGGCACGGGCGCGGCGTCCGCTCCATCGAACTCGGTCACCGCCGCTACGGTTCCGGGCGCGCCCACCATCGGGACAGCCACGGTCGGCAACGGACAGGTCTCCGTTGCCTTCACTCCACCAGCGTCGAACGGTGGCTCCGCGATCACCAGCTACACGGTGACCTCCTCTCCGGGTGGCATCACCGCGACGGGCACGTCGTCTCCGATCATCGTCACGGGGCTTACGAATGGGACGGCCTATACCTTCTCGGCCACTGCGACAAATGCCGCGGGCACGGGGCCTGGGTCTGCTCCGTCGAACTCTGTGACCGCGGCGAGCGCTCCCGGCACGCCCACCATCGGTGCAGCCACGGTCGGCAACGGTCAGGTCTCGGTCGCCTTCACTCCGCCAGCGTCAAATGGCGGGTCGGCGATTACCAGCTATACCGTGACTTCTTCGCCCGGCGGCATTACCGCGACGGGCACCTCTTCCCCGATCGTGGTGACCGGTCTGACCAGCGGCACGATGTACACCTTCTCCGTCACCGCGACCAACGCGGTTGGCACCAGTGCGGCTTCTGCCGCTTCGAACTCGGTGACCGCTGCTACGGTTCCCGGCACGCCGACGGTGGGGACGGCCACTCCGGGCAACGGACAGGCTTCGGTGGCGTTCACCCCTCCTGCGTCGAATGGCGGTTCAGCGATCACCAACTACACTGTCACCTCATCCCCCGGAGGATTCACAGGAACGGGCGCATCGTCCCCTATCGTCGTGATGGGTCTTACCAATGGCACGGCGTACACCTTCACGGTGACAGCGTCCAATGCAGTCGGAACGGGACCGGCATCCGCCGCGTCGAACTCAGTGACCGTGGCCACGGTTCCGGGTGCGCCCACAGTGGGGACGGCCACTGGAGGCAACGGGCAAGCATCGGTCACCTTCACTCCGCCAGCATCAAACGGCGGCTCTGCGATCACTGGCTACACTGTGACCTCGTCTCCGGGAGGGCTGACTGGTACAGGAACCTCCTCGCCGATAACGGTGATGGGTCTCACCAACGGAACTGCCTATACCTTCACGGTCACCGCATCCAACGCTGCTGGAACGAGCGCGGCGTCGGCTGCTTCGAACTCCGTCACCGCAGCGACGGTTCCGGGCGCGCCAACGGTTGGCACGGCTACTGGAGGCAACGGACAGGCGTCGGTAGCGTTCACTCCCCCAGCATCGAACGGCGGGTCGGCGATCACCGGCTACACCGTGACGTCGTCTCCGGGCGGGCTTACTGGTACTGGCACGTCGTCTCCAATCGTTGTGATGGGTCTCACGAATGGAACCGCCTACACGTTTACCGTTACGGCGACCAACGCTGTCGGCACCGGCGCGGCTTCGTCACCGTCGAACTCGGTCACAGCCGCAACCGTCCCCGGCACGCCCACAGTCGGGATGGCAACCGGAGGCAACGGGCAGGCCTCGGTCACCTTCACACCTCCGGCGTCGAACGGTGGGTCGCCGATCACCAGCTACACGGTCACCTCATCTCCGGGTGGCTTCACCGGCACTGGGACTTCGTCGCCCATCGTTGTTGCAGGTCTCACCAACGGGACGGCCTATACCTTCACCGTGACGGCGACCAACGCCGCTGGCACCAGCCCAGCTTCTGCTGCTTCGAACTCGGTGACCGCTGCGACGGTTCCCGGCACACCGACGGTGGGCACAGCAACCGCGGGTAACGGGCAGGCCTCGGTCAGCTTTACGCCGCCTGCGTCGAATGGCGGATCGCCGATCACCAGCTACACGGTGACCTCGTCACCCGGCGGCCTGACCGGGACAGGAAGCTCCTCTCCCATCGTCGTATCTGGCCTTACGAACGGGACAGCCTACACCTTTACCGTGACTGCCACCAATGCCGCCGGTACCGGTGCGGCTTCCGCACCTTCGAACTCAGTGACCGCGGCTGCAACCGCAGGCCCGCCGGTGATTGGCACAGCCACGGGCGGCAACGCGCAGGCGACCGTGACCTTCACCGCTCCCGCATCGACGGGAGGCTCGCCGATTACGAGCTATACCGTGACCTCGTCACCGGGCGGCATCACAGCGACTGGCCCGGCGTCTCCAATCACGGTGACGGGACTTAGCAACGGGACTGCGTACACCTTCACCGTCACCGCGACCAACAGCGCAGGAACCAGCCTGCCCTCGGCGGCGTCGAACGCCGTCACTCCCGCAACCGTTCCCGGTACCCCCACGGTAGGCCAGGCAGTCGCCGGTGACGGACAGGCCTCGGTCGCGTTCACCCCGCCAGCGTCGGACGGCGGATCTCCGATTACGAGCTATACGGTGATCTCGTCGCCCGGTGGGCTTGCGGGAACGGGCAGTGCCTCTCCGATCACGGTGACGGGGCTGACCAATGGCACCTCCTACACCTTCTCCGTCAAGGCAACCAATAGCGCGGGTACAGGCTCGGCTTCGGCTCCGTCGAATGCGATCACGCCCGTGAGCGCCCAGACCATCACCTTTGCCAACCCCGGCCCACAGAGCTTTGGCGGACAAAGCACTCTCAGCGCAACTTCGACCTCAGGTCTTGCCGTCACCTTTACCTCGACCACGCCAGCGGTTTGCACGATCACCTCTTCGGGATCGCTGACCTCCGTCACCGTCGGCACCTGCACCATTCACGCCGACCAAGCGGGCAACGCTACCTTTGCGCCTGCCCCGACGGTCTCGCGGTCTTTCTCAATCGTCGCTGCCGTCCCCGGCCCTGCGACAGCCATCAAAGCGACACCCGGAGACACCCAGGCCACCGTCAGTTTCACCGCCCCTTCCTTCACCGGCGGCGCATCCATCACCGGATATACGGTGACCTCGTCACCTGGTGGCTTCACCGCGACCGGAACCGCACCTCCGATCACGGTCACAGGTTTGACCAATGGCACCTCGTACAGCTTCACGGTTACAGCCACCAACAGTGCCGGAACCGGCCCGGCTTCGGTGCCTTCTAACTCGGTGACTGCGGAGCCCCCTCCCACTGGACAGAACACCACCGCGACCGCCTCTGCTTCCCTTCCATCCTCCATGCACGTCACCGCCAATGCGACCAGCGGGCCCTTTACCGGGATTACCATCGTCACTCCGCCTCCTAGTGGCCGCGCGGTGGTCAAGGGGCTGGACATCCTCTACATCCCCGATCCGAACATTACGTCGACCCAGATCGTCACCTTTACCTACACCATCACCAACGCCTCCGGCACCTCGGCTCCGATCACAGTCCAGGTCACGGTTACGCCATCGACGCAAAAGGTGTCGGAACTTGAACGTCCGCCGCTCTGGAATCGAGATTGGGAACCCGATCCGAACCCGGATATTGAGGCCCTTCTATTCGACGGGGCCAAGACCTGGGCAGGAGGTGCGGAATGATGTCCTTCACTCGCAGAAAGCTTCTTGTCGCCGCACTTGTTCTTGCCGTTGGTGGAGATGCGGCCAGCCTTTGGGCGACTTCGCCTCTCACCACCAGCACTACCTTGACGATCTCCAGCAACTCTGTGACGACGGGAACGGCGGTGGTTCTGACCGCTACCGTGACTGCTTCGGGAGCCCCGGTCGCTGCTGGGCTCGTGACCTTCTGTGACGCCACCGCCATCTACTGCGAGGGCCCGGCGGTGCTTGGCTCTGCGCAGATCTCGACTGGCGGCGCGGCTGTGCTCAAACACATCTTTGGCCCTGGCGATCACTCGGTGAATGCCATCTTCGCCGGCACGCACGCGGCATTTGCAAGCGCGTCCTCAACCGCTTCTATCAGCGTCAGCGGCACGGCAGCTTCGAACACGGTTGCCGCCAGCAGCGGAAGTGCCGCCAACTACTCTCTGACCGCCACGGTTGGTTATCACGGGCTCGCCACTCCGGCCGGCAGCGAGATGGTGAGCTTCATCGACACCAGCAACAAAAATCTTCTGCTGGGCTCGGCAGATATATCGATAGCTGCTGCGCCCCTGTACGACTTCATAACCATCCCTACCTCGCCGGTCACGGTTGGCGCGATCCCTGCCGCTGTGATCTCGGGAGACTTCAACAACGACGGCATCCCTGACTTCGCCACTGCGAATCTTCAGGACAACACGATAAGCGTCTTTTTTGGCGACGGAACGGGAGCTTTTACCCAGGCAGCAGGATCGCCCTTTGCGGTTGGGGCTGGACCGACAGCGCTCGCGGTTGCCGATCTCAATGCCGATGGCCACCTCGACATCCTCTCGGCGAATGCGGTGGCCGGTAGCATCTCCATCCTCTTCGGAAACGCCAGTGGCGGATTCAGCGCCGGCCCGAACGTGACCGTTGGCAGCGGCCCGCAGTCGATCGTCGCAGGCGACTTCAACGGCGACGGTCTGCCCGATATCGCAGTTGCAAACGTGTACGACTCCACGATCACGGTTCTGATCAACGATGGCAGCGGCGGTTTTGCCTCCAACCCGTCCACAACCTACGCCGTGGGACAAAATCCATCGTGGATCGGGGCAGCTGACTTCAACAGCGATGGCTTCCTCGATCTTGCCGTAGTCAATACGACCTCGAACAACGTCACCATCCTTAAGGGAGATGGCGTTGGAGGATTCACGCCCCTGCCGGGCTCGCCCTTCGCAACCCTGTCCTACCCGGTGTCGGCGACTGTGGGCGACTTCAACGCGGACGGCAAGGCAGACCTAGCCGTAGTCAGCGCGACCGGCAACACGCTCTCGATCCTGCTGAACACAGGCACACGTCTGGCCGCGTCCGGCTCGCCTTACAGCACGGGCGATAGTCCCAGCGCCATCGCCGTAAGCGACTTCAACGGCGACGGTAAACAGGACCTCATCGTCACGAACGGCAACGCGAATACGGCGACGGTCTTGTTCGGTGACGGCACCGGCGCATTTTCAAATGGCACGAACTCCGTCGTCGCAAACCTCGACTCCCCGGCGTCAGTAACTACGGCGGACTTCGACGGCGACGGGACCCAGGATCTTGCAATCACGAACGTGGGCGGCGGTTCGACCAGCATCCGTCCGCTCCAGATCACGCGGTCGGCCACTGCGACCCTGGCATCGGTTGTGGTTCCGGGTGCGGCGATAGCCCATGCGATCTCCGCGACCTACGCTGGCGATACTCTCTATGCGGCGAGCACCTCCTCCCCCATCTCCCTTACCGGAACGCCCATTGCGACAACCGACACACTCACGATCTCTCCGACTTCATCGGTCGAGTACGGACAGGTGGTGCAGTTGACGACGGCGATTGCACCTCCCTCGGCCTCGAACTACACGGCGACCGGCACGGTGAAGTTCTTCGATGGCAGCACGGTCCTCGGTCAGTCGAATCTGTCGAACGGACAGGCGCTTCTCAGCGTGAACTCGTTCTCGGTAGCTCAGCACAGTCTCTCGGCGGCCTATGCCGGTGATGCAAACTTTGTCGCCAGCAACAGCTCATCCTCTGTGCTTACGGTGAACAAGGCGATCATCAAGATCACACTGACAGGTACGCCTGGGTCTGGTGCCGCCTTTACCTTCACCGCGAACGTGACGTCGTTCACGAGTGGAGTTCCGACCGGAACCGTTGGCTTTTACGATGGCAATACTCTCATCGGCTCATCCCCGCTCGTCGCCGGAGTGGCGACCTATACGGTTACCTCGCTCGCAGCCGGTGTTCACTCTGTCACCGCGACCTACAGCGGTGACAGTGATTATGTTGGAGGCACATCGGCCGCGCTTGCTGCCTCCACGGGTGACTTCACGTTTGCGGCAGTCCAGCCGGCAATGACTGTGCTCCCTGGCAAGAGCGTTGCCTACCAGTTGACTGCCACGCCGAACACCAGCTTCCCAAACCCCATCACGTTCTCCGTCACCGGACTCCCGGCCGGAGCAACAGCGACGTTCTCGCCAGCTACGCTGACTCCCGGAGATGCAGCCACTTCAACAACGATGACCGTGACCGTGGCTAAGGAAGTGGCGGGTCTTCACCGGTTGCCTTCCACCCTCGCCATGGCCCTTACTCTGTTTCTCCTGCCCTTTGCAACGCTGCGCCGCTTCAGAAGAGCCGCCAGCTCACTTTCGCGCGCTCTTTACATGACGGTGATCGTGCTTGCCGGCACTGGCGCTCTCATCGTCCTTACAGGCTGCGGCAGCACTGGGTATCTAGGCCAGGCCTCGCGCAACTACACGCTCACTGTCACTGCCGCCAGTGGAACGCTGACGCATACAACGTCGCTGCAGTTGAACGTTCAATGAAGAAAGGGTAACGGCAAACGATGCGCCAGCTCGCCATCAGTCTTCTAATCCTTCTCATTCCAGTTGCCTCGGCGCGGGCTCAAGCGACTGCGAAGGCGACGATGGGCCTCGATGCTGCGGTGCTCTACGATGCCAACCGCTCGAATACGCTGCCGGGCCACACCTTCTGGCTGCAGGGAGGAAGCGCGATGGTTGGCGTCTCGTTGTGGAAGGGATTCGGAGTTGCCGGAGACTTTGCTGGTTCACAGAGTGCGAAGATCAGCTCCACCGGCGTCAGCCTTGAACTATTGACTTTCACCGCCGGACCACAATACAAGTGGATCGCGCCGTCGCGTGCGGACTACTACAACTCCTCACTCTTCGGGCATGTGCTCTTTGGCGAAGCCCATGCCTCAAACAGCGTCTTCGCTGGAGCTACTGGACCTTCATCCTCAGCGAGTTCACTTTGCGTCAAGGTTGGCGGTGGCGTGGACCTCGATCTCACGCCACGCATCTCTCTTCGCGTCATTCAAGCCGACTGGGTTCGCACTCAGTTTCCGAATGGAACGTCGGACGTGCAAAACAATATCCAGCTTGGGGCCGGCGTCGTTATCCACATTCGGTGATGCAGGTCGTCAGAGGTTCGGCGAGTAGGCGACGACATTCTGCGTCTGCTTGCCCAGACCATCGATGCCGAGCCTCATCTTGTTGCCTGCCTTCAGATAGATGGGAGGCTTCTGGCCAAGCCCGACTCCTGGAGGCGTGCCCGTCGAGATGATGTCGCCCGGCTGCAAGCTCATGAACCGGCTCAGGTAGCTCACCAGATGGGCGACCCCGAAGACCATTGTCGCCGTCGTGCCATCCTGGAATCTGTGCCCGTCGACCTCGAGCCAAAGGTGCAGACTCCCCGGATCGGGGACTTCATCCGTGGTCACCAGCCACGGGCCGATCGGGCCGAAGGTGTCGGCGCTCTTGCCCTTTACCCATTGGCCGGTACCCTCAAGCTGAAAAGCACGCTCCGAGAGGTCGTTCACAACGCAATATCCCGCGACATATGAGAGTGCCTCGGCCTCATCGACATACTTTGCCTCTTTGCCAATCACCACTCCAAGCTCAACCTCCCAGTCGGTCTTCAGAGAGTCCCTCGGGATCATCACATCGTCATCGGGGCCAATGATCGACGAGGTCGCTTTCATGAAGACCACCGGCTCCTTGGGTACCGCCATTCCCGATTCCGCTGCATGATCGGAGTAGTTAAGGCCGATGCAGATGAACTTGCCCACCGCACCCACGCATGGGCCTACGCGATAAGGGCCATCGACCACCGGCAGTGTCGACGCATCCAGTTCCAGCAGCTTCTTCAGCGAGTCCGGCGAAAGCACCGCTCCCGCGATGTCCGGCACCACTCCGGAGAGGTCGCGCAGCTTGCCCGCTTCATCCAGCATCCCCGGTCGTTCGAATCCTTTGTTCCCGTACCTCAGTAGCTTCATCCGTATCTCCTCTTACTTTCTAGCAGATTGAAGGCTATCGAGGATGTCTGATGGCAGTGCAGATTGATCTTCAGAAGAGGAGGCAATCAAAGCCTGATCGCCTTCGTCATTACTGAAGAGCGGCGTTTCGATGACCTGTTCAACCTGGAAGTTGCTCAACCCCACGCCCACGAGGCGGAAGAGCTGATTGGGGCCAAGGTCGACGCGTTCGGCAAGCGAGACGGCCACATTGGCGAACTCCTCGAGCGACGCTGGCATGGTGGGTGGAGTCAGGCTGCGCGTCAGGGTGTTGAACTCCTTCGTCTTCAGCTTCAAGACAACTGTCCTCGCCATCCGTGCGTTCTGACGCGAAGCCACCCATACCTTCTCCGCCAGCTTACGCAGGAGCGGCTCGGTCTCCGGGAGCGGGATGTCTACCGGAAACGTGTCTTCCGCGGAGATCGATTTGCTCGCGCGGTTCGCGATGACGGGGTTGTGATCGATGCCGCGCGCGAGCTCATACAGCCGCCGGCCATAGCGGCCAAAGTAGCCTTCCAGCATGACCATCTCCATCGCGCAAAGGTCGCCAACGGTTGCGATGCCAACGGCCTTCATGCGGGCTTCCGTGACCTGCCCAACTCCAGGAATTCGGCCCACGGGAAGCGGAACAAGGAAGCTCTCGACCTCATGGGGCTGAATCACGAAGAGGCCATCCGGCTTCCTCCAGTCGGAGGCAATCTTGGCAAGAAACTTGTTGGGCGCGACCCCGGCAGAGGCAGTCAGGTTCAGCTCCTCGCGAATCTCCTGCCGGATCCTTTTAGCAACCCGGGTTGCGGTTGCAAGCCCAAGCTTGTTCTCCGTCACATCGAGGTAAGCTTCGTCGAGCGACAAAGGCTCAATCAGATCGGTGTGGCGCTCGAAGATCTGCCGCACCGCCTTTGATACCGCCTTGTAGCGGACGAAGTCAGGCGGGATGAAGACGGCTTCTGGACAGAGCCTCTCGGCCCGCACTGCCGGCATCGCGGACCGCACGCCGAACTTACGCGCTTCATACGAAGCCGCGCACACCACTGACCGAGAACCACGCCATGCGACCACGACCGGACGACCTCGAAGCTCGGGATTGTCGCGTTGTTCGACCGACGCGTAGAAGGCGTCCATATCGACGTGAACGATCTTGCGAGGTGGCGGCGGCTCGATCATAGACTCTCGATCTGACTCTTGATCAACCCAAATCGAATTCGCCAAATCTTCGCCTATTATAGGAGCTATGTTGTGCGCCGATCAAACTGAAATCGTGATTCCCGCCGGGCTAAGTCTGCGGAGTGAACTGAGCCTTCGCAGCCTGCGGCTTGCCGTCCTGAGCGGCCATCTGCACGAGCGGACGGATGGGCAGGTTCCCAGCATCCTCTTCGGGCAGGATGAGCACGGACGGCATGGAAACTTTCACCCGGATGCTTACGCCGCAATCCTTCAGCGCGCGGATTGGGCGAAGCGCCTGGAGAAGGTCCATACCGCTTCGAAACGAATGAAGCCGCGTTCCAACTGGCAATGGAAGGAGCTGGATTGTTCGAACAGCTCCGATGCGCTCTTGATGAACATCTTTTGCCATCCGGGAACCATGGCGAGCAGAAGTTTGCGAACTTTATTGAATGTGGAGGGTAGTGATGAGCCAGAGTTTGGGTTCAAGCCTCGAGTTCCTTTGCAGCGAGCAAAGAGCGATGCGACAGAGGTGGACCTGAGCCTTGGCGACCTTCTGATCGAGGCCAAGCTAACGGAGTCGGACTTTCAATGGGCAGCGCCTAAGCTTGTCTCTCGCTATCGCGACCTTGAGACGGTCTTCGACGTGTCGGAGCTTCCCATGCGAGACGGCAGACACGCCGGCTATCAGCTGATCCGGGGTACGCTTGCCGCCTACGCTCTCGGCTGCTCATTCTGTGTACTCTGCGATGCTCGACGACCTGACCTGATAGAGACGTGGTTTAAGGTGATGCGGGCAGTGATCTACACGGAACTTCGGTGCCGGCTCAAACTACTCACCTGGCAGGAACTCGCGTTCTATCTCCCACAAGACCTGCGAGAGTTTCTAGCCGCGAAGTACGGCATCTTTCCGGTACCTTGAGTCGTTATGGAGCATCTAGATCTGTTCGCTCTCGCACGATCTCCAGATGATCTCCGGCATCCTGCATGTCGTAGACTTTTCCTCTCGCGTTCTTGAAGGGCCGATGCAGGATCATCATCAGCTGCCCATCGAAGGCGTGGAAGAGCATCCCGTGTCCGCTGTCCTCGTAGACTAATGGGGCCAGTTGCTCCCACGGCCCGTTGATCGCTCCCGTCTTCGATCGCGCGATCGTCTGAATGTACTTGCTATCGTTCGAATAGCTTGACCACAACATCAGTAGGTGGCCGTCATGCGTGCGGAAGAGTTCAGGGCCATCCGTGACGTACTGGCTGGACTCTGTTGATGGGACAACGTCCTTGTCCAGCCACGGTGCGTCAGACGCCTTGAAGAGAAAGATGGGCGGTGCTGCGCTCTTCGCAAGGTCGTCCGTTAGCTGTACGGCTTCGATGGTGCCATCCGTCTTTTGCAGCCATTCATGGGCGTACACGAGCCACGGCTTTCCAACGGGATCGACATAGAGGGTTCCGTCCAGCGTCATGAAGTCCGAGGGTGGCAGGGGCGCGTCCGGGTTCACAGGATGGAAAGGTCCGAGCGGGCTGTCGCTCACTGCGCTGATCGTCCCGCGACGGTAGGCTGGGCGCACGGCGTTGCGACCGGGCGGCAGAGGTTTGGAGTCATCGAAGACCGTCGTGAAGAGATAGTACTTACCCTTCCAGCGATGCACTTCTGGAGCCCATGCTCCGCTCTGCGCCCACCTCATCTCGGAGGTGCGAAAGACCAAGACGGGAGGCTCCCAGTGCTTGAGGTCGACGCTCCGGTACACCATGGTTCCAGCTACGCTCACGCCGGAGAGCTTAGGGACATTGGAGGTGTAGAGGTAGTAGGTCTTGTCCGCTTCGTTTGCGAGCATCCACGGATCGTGCAAAGGCATGTTGGGCAGCGTTAATAACGCGGTCGATCCTTGCTGTCCTCTTGCAATGATGATGTTGGCCAGCATGGCCAGCAACAGGCAAAGGAAGGCTCGGCCCGATACGAGTCCTGCTTCGGTCGTCTTCCGGCTGTTCACATCATTCTGCCAACGCAACTTTGCCACCTCGGTCATCCCCGTCCACGCAGGATAGCTGATCGCCGGCTAATTCAGTGCGGCCACGAACTTCTCCAACTCCGCGTGGCGCGCGACCAGGTGTTGCGTATATTCGCCGAGATCCGGGTCCGTCAGGAGTATGGGATCCGTAGTCAGGGGCGAAGTCTCCGGGGCGACCGGACAATGCTGCGCGACCAGATCCGCCATGACGATCATGCGTGCGGCAAGATGGTCCCGCAACTCTCGGCGACCCGGTTCGACGGGCACCTCTTCCTCTTCGAGGCTGTGAAGCATGGCGATCTCGTTCCAGAAAAGAGCCGCTGCGGTAAGGGTGGCGCGAAGGATGGCGTCGCCCTCCTGGATGTGGCGTTCACGGTCCGGGCTGAAGTCGTAAGGCACCGCTGTGTTGCTGCTTCGCAGTCCAGCCACGGTCTTGCCGAGCCTGTCTCGAAGGATGTCCGCACCGCGAAGAATCTCTTCCTTGTTTTTCCCTGAGTCGAGCAGGGTCAGGATCTCCGATCCAAGCCGAAGCACAGAGGCGAAGCCGCGGCGCATCACCGTGATCGTACGTACCGGCCAAAGCTGGTCGAAGACCAGCCACATCGCCGCGAGAGCGATCAGGATGCCCGCGAGGCGGTCGCGCGCAGGAGCAAGCTCGGTTGGCGCGCTTAGTCCTTCATAGGCCACAACGTAAAAAGAGAAGGCAATCTGAAGGCCGATATAGTTGAACTTCGGGCCAGCGGCAACCCACGCTGAGAGGAACGCGACGACTGCCTCCAACACGACGAGGGAGGTAATCGAATCCATATGCGGGAAGAGGAAGACCGTTGCTCCGATTCCGAGAAAGAAGCCGCCGATGATGGCGCCCAGCAGACGGAAGACCAGCTTCTGCTTGATGGCACCGGTGCTGCTGAGTCCCGTCACCAGCACCGTGGTCACCGAAGTTGCGATGCCCGGCCAGGCAACAGCGTGGTAGAAGATGTAGCAAAACGTGGCACAGAGACTGATCTTAAGGCCGAAGGCGATGTTCTCCACCTGGCTGAGGGCACCGGGGATGAAGAAGGGGACCTTGCGGCTAGGCAGGGTGACGAGCTCCCGGTTCTTGGTCGGGTTGATGTCGAGCGGCATGGTCAGGATGGCGTGCAGCGAACCTTCCACGCGATCGAGCAGGGAATAGCTTCCCTCCGGCCCCGGTCTCAACGCGCTGCTGGGCGTAGTCGGAACTCCGGGCAACAGACGTTTGCACTCATCCGCGATCAGTTTGCAGCGCAGTTGAACCTCTGGATCGATTGTGGCGGGATTCTGCAGGCCGAAGGCTGCTGCATTGTCCATGAGCTGCGCCAGCATCGTAATCCGCGGACGTATGGCGATCGGTAGAGTGCCTGTGTCAAGATCGCGCTCGACAATTGTGTTGTAGAGCGAGATCATTCCCGCCTGGCCAGCAATTGCTATTCGCGAGACCTTGGTCGCGGCTTCGAAGCGCTGTGCGGGCGGCGCATCTTCTGCGTAAAGCCGGAAGAGCGCTTCCAGCGCGACGTAGCGGATACGGCGCTGCTCCTGCAACGCTGCTGCGGGGTCCTTAACCCCGAAGATGTACTCGACGAAAATCGCGCTTCCCAGCGAGATGCAAAACGTGCCCAGGAGATAAAGTGAACTCTTCACCAGGTGGTCCGCAGGAGCATGCAGCTCCCACAGACTGATCACCGTGCAATAGATAAGCCCGAAGGTCGAGCCCAACGGTGGTGTGTTGGTCGTGACGACGAGCAGTCCCGATACGAACGTCACCACGGCTACGCTCAGCAGCCTGGCCACAGGATCGTTGTCCGTTAGGACCACCACGCCAAGCTCAGTCGCAATAGCGAAGAGCACGATCGCAAAGGAGAACATACCGCTGCGAAGCGAGACTGCAGGACTATCCCTGCCAATCAAGAAAATAAAGTACATGCCGATCGCGAGGAACGGCATCTGCAGCGCCTCCAGCAAGAGCAGCGCAATGATTGAGGCAAGGACGACGCGCATGGTGCTGCCAAGTCTTCCGGGCACGGGCTCAAGGTCCTGCAGCAGAGCGTGAACCCAAGCCCGTGGAAGGGAAGTAAGCTTGTTGGCCAGCGGAACCACGTCCGCAACAGCGGTCCCCATGGCTAGCGCACGACCGTCACAGCGGTCGCTCCGATGCGGAAGAGTTCGGGATCAGGATCGTTCACCCGGATACGTACTGGGAAGCGCGAAGAGAGATGCACCCAGTTCAGTGTGCGCTCGATGTTCGGCAGGCCTTGCGCCACCCCGCCATCTTCCGGGAAGACCCCATAGCCGACACTTTCAACCGTGCCATTGAAGCGGCGGTCGGGGTGCCCCATCAGGTAAAGGTCCGCATGCTGGCCGATATGGATGTTCTTCAGCTTCGACTCTCGATAGTTCGCGATCACGTACCAGGTGCGCGTATCGATCAGCGTAAACAACGGGGCTCCCGGCCGGGCGTAGGCACCGACCGAGATGTTCATGTTCGTGACGTAGGCATTGAACGGCGCCACGACGCGCGTTCGTTCGAGATCAAGGCGCGCGCTATCGACCTTTGCAGCTTTTGCGGGCCGCTGAGATACCAGCGTGTCAACGGTATCGATTGTGTGCAGAGCCTGGCCCAGCTTTGCCTCCTGCTCGATGGAGAGGGAAGACGCTTCGATCTTCTTGAGGCTTGCCTGTTGCTGCGATGCCTGAGCCTGCAGCAGTGCGGCCTGGGCCTCGTCGTAGTTGCCTTGGGCGACGCGGACGGCGGTGTTCGCCTGGTCGATCTGTTCGACCGTCACGTACTTCTTTTCGAGCAGCGGCTCTATACGGTGCAGGTTGTTGGTGACCAGCTTTAATTGCGCCCCTGCTGCCTCAACCGCTGCTCTCGCTCTTGTCACGGCCGCGGCAGCGACATCGATGCTGCTGCCGGCGGTCTGTATCCCGGTGCGAGAGTTGTAGACACCGGCTCGAGCAGCCTCGGCGGCGCTGGCCTGCGCGGCGATGTGACGCTTCGCGTCGATGATCTGCTGCTCCAGCGCATCCTGGTCGGAGAGGGCCTGCTGAAGGGCATACTCATAGGGGCGAGGATCGATGACGAAGAGCGTCTCGCCCTGTTTGACGAAGGCATTGTCCTTTACTGGGAGATCGACGAGCCGTCCGCTTACTTCAGGGGCGATTTCGATGAAGTTTGCCCTCACGCTGGCGTCGTCGGTTCGGGGATGAAGGTCGACTTGCAGCATCGCGACAATGAGGAGCAGAAGCGCGGATGCAACCACGGCAATACCGATGATGCGGCCTGTGGCGGAGTTGGGCTTAACCGCTGCGGGCGAACCTGAGGTCTGATCGATCGTGTCCATCGTGGCTCCTAGCGGAAGAAGATCAGCCACAAAAGGCTGGTAAGCAGAATGACGAGGCAGGGATAAAAGAGGACCAGAGGGCCCACTTCATTCTCCAGGTGGAAGCGAACCAGCGCGACCCGCGCGGCGAAGGTCAGCGGAATCGCAATCAAGATACAAAGCATCCAGACGGGAAAGAATGACCCAATCACGTCGATGCTGGGGGCATGATTGCAGCCGGCAAGAACCAGGCAAGCCGCGGAGGCCGCGATCGGTCTTGCAATCGATCTCAAGGAGAAGCGGGTCATTTCGCTGGTCCTTCCTGTGCGTGAAGTTTGGTTGCCGGAGGCAGACTCCGTAATAGATTGCCGGTGACGAATTCAAGGTCGACGGCTTCGAGGAACAACTGCGACCGAGCCGATACTCCCGAGAGGCGAGCCTGCGCGAGCTGACGTTCGGCCGTGACAACGTCGATCAGATTCTTCACTCCGTATTTGTAGGCTTCAAGCGAGGCATCGTACGACTCATTTGCAGCCTCAAGCAACGCCACGGCTGCCTGCTGCTTCCGCAACGCCGTGCGGAACGCGATGTACGCCGTCCAGACCTCCCGCGTCGCCTGGTCGCGCTTCTCCGTCAGCTCATCCTGGGCCTCGCGCTTCTTCGACTGCGCCGCCGCGAGCTCGTTGCGCCTGGCTCCGCCGTCGAAGACTCGCCATTCGACTCCCAGTATGGCTGCCCATGTAGGCTGGCTGGCTTGGCCTAGCGACCCGATATCCGGCGAGGGCCAGATGGACGTCTGGGCTCCGCTGCCCGAGAGCGTGATGCGGGGCCGGTACTCTCCCTTGGCTACGCGGATGCGGTCATCGGCGGCGCGGATCTCAGCAGCCTGTGCCGCGAGGTCTGGCCTGTCCTTAATGGCGCGATCGATCAGCTCTTCAATCGACACGGTCAGTTGCTCCGGTAACGGCGCGTTGGTCATGGCGTCGATGTTTACGTTTGGAGAAGGCTCCGCGCCCACCGCCTCTGCAAGCTGCACCCGGGCGATCTTCTCGTCGCCATCCGCCGACTCCATGTCGAAGACATCCTGCGAGGTCTCCGCCTTCGCATTCAAAACATCGGGCACCGTAGAACGGCCGTTTGCGAGCTGCGCCTCGGCAGCGTCCTGCGTCGTCTGACCCGTCTTCAGCGTCTCTCGCGTGGCCTGCAGGCGCTCCTGGGCGGTCAGCAGCCGGTAGTAGGCCGTCGCGACGCGAAAGGCGACCTCCTGGTTGGCCTGCACAAAGTTGGCACCCGAAGCGATCTTCTCCGCCAGTGCGCCGTCGACGCGGGCCTCCCTCGTTCCGAAGTCGTAGAGCAGGTATTGCAATTCCAGCTCGGGTTGCACGATCGGGATCTCGACCATGTTGTACCCGCGCGGCTCCAGCGCTTTCGGGAAGGGGCTGATAGTACGCTGATCGCCTCCGATCGCCTGGAAGACGATGACCGGCAGATACGCGCTCTTCGCGATTCCAAGCTCATTGGCCCGCTGCCTTGCGCGCTCCCACGCGATGCGTGTGCGCGGGTTGTTCTGTTCCGCGAGATCGATCAGTTCAGTCAAGGTGTAGGTGTGCGAGGCGTCGAGCTGCGCGACCGTTGCCACGGGCACATTTCTCGCGGCACAGTCGGCGGATGCGGCAGGAGATAGAGCGGTCCCCGCGCAACCGGTCTGTCCCGGTAGCCTTGTAGACAGGAGACTGGCGAGCCCGCCAAGAACGAGACAGAACCTCACCGCAACGCGTGGAATTGCAGCACATCGAGAACTACCTCTCCGCAGCTCGAAGATCGGCCACGGATGGCTTAAGCCGCGTCTGTTCTTAACCTTACGAGCCAGGTCATACCCCAATCGAAGTTGAATTCGCAGCACTCTTCACCTGCCGACTATAGCTCCGAGTGTATCTGCGTGCCCCCCAAATTTATTACGTCAGGGACGAGTTGCAAGACAAATTTCACCGTAGCGACCGACGAGCAAAGAGCCTGCCTTCAGTTCACGGGATCGATCAACTCCCCAGCCCTTACAACACCCTTTCAGGTGGCGATAAAGAGGTTGCCTGGGACATACGCGTCTGTACTGTCTCCGCCGGTCCTTCGTTTCTGCTTTCCACATCTGTGTCCAAGGCCCGGTTGCCCCGTAGAAAAAGGCAACGCGAAGTGGACACCGCCACGCTATAATCACGACAGCACAGCGTTGCGCCCGCAGCGCTGGTATCAAAGTCGGAGAGTTGGCCGAGTGGCTGAAGGCGGCGGTTTGCTAAACCGTTATAGGATCAAAAGTTCTATCGGGGGTTCGAATCCCCCACTCTCCGCCATAACTTCTAAGCCCCTTTAGAATGAGCACGAAATCAGTTTGTGACACTTCTTGTGACACTTTTCCACTGATTTCTTTTCCCGATAAAGCGATGTTTCCCTTCCACCTCGGTAACAGGCCTTGGAGGAATT